>NZ_LAXE01000006.1:0-2557 GCF_003122645.1 Bradyrhizobium sp. SUTN9-2 | reverse complement strand
CGAGGGCGACCGCATCGCCAACCAGTCGATCCGCGTCAACGTGGATACGCTGGAGCACCTGATGACCATGGTCTCCGAGCTGGTCCTGACCCGCAACCAGCTCTTGGAGATCTCCCGCCGCAACGAGGACACCGAGTTCAAGGTGCCGCTGCAGCGCCTCTCCAACGTCACCGCCGAGCTGCAGGAAGGCGTCATGAAGACGCGCATGCAGCCGATCGGCAATGCCTGGCAGAAGCTGCCCCGCATCGTCCGCGACCTCTCATCCGAACTCGGCAAGCAGATCGAGCTCGAGATGCACGGCGCCGACACCGAGCTCGACCGCCAGGTGCTCGATCTGATCAAGGACCCGCTCACTCACATGGTGCGCAACTCCGCCGATCATGGCCTGGAGACCCCCGCCGAGCGCCTCGCCAGCGGCAAGGGCGAGCAGGGCACCATTCGCCTGTCCGCCTATCACGAGGGCGGCCACATCATCATCTGCATCGCCGACAACGGCCGCGGCCTCAACACCGAGAAGATCAAGGCCAAGGCGCTCTCGTCCGGTCTCGTCACCGAGGCCGAGCTCGAGAAGATGAGCGAAGCCCAGATCCACAAGTTCATCTTCGCGCCGGGCTTCTCCACCGCCGCTGCCATCACCTCGGTCTCGGGCCGCGGCGTCGGCATGGACGTGGTCCGCACCAATATCGACCAGATCGGCGGCACCATCGACATCAAGAGCGTGGCCGGCGAAGGAAGCTCCGTCACCATCAAGATCCCGCTGACGCTCGCCATCGTCTCGGCGCTGATCGTCGAAGCCGCCGGCGACCGCTTTGCGATCCCGCAGCTCTCGGTGGTGGAATTGGTCCGTGCCCGCGCCAACTCCGAGCACCGGATCGAGCGCATCAAGGACACCGCGGTGCTCAGGTTGCGCAACAAGCTCCTGCCGCTGATCCATCTGAAGAAGCTCCTGAAGATCGACGACGGCGCGGCCTCCGATCCCGAGAACGGCTTCATCGTGGTGACGCAAGTCGGCAGCCAGACCTTCGGCATCGTCGTCGATGGCGTGTTCCACACCGAAGAAATCGTGGTCAAGCCGATGTCGACAAAACTGCGTCACATCGACATGTTCTCCGGCAACACCATTCTGGGCGATGGCGCGGTCATCATGATCATCGATCCCAACGGCATCGCCAAGGCGCTCGGCGCCGCCGGCTCCTCGGCCCATGGCATGGGTGACGAAGCGGCCGGCCATCACATCGGAAGTGGCGAGCAGACCACCTCGCTGCTGGTGTTCCGCGCCGGCTCGTCGCAGCCCAAGGCGGTTCCGCTCGGCCTCGTCACGCGCCTGGAAGAGCTGCCGGCCGACAAGATCGAGTTCTCGAACGGCCGCTACATGGTGCAGTACCGCGAGCAGCTGATGCCGCTGGTGGCCATGGAAGGCGTCACCATTGCGAGCCAGGGCGCCCAGCCGATCCTGGTGTTCGCCGACGACGGCCGCTCCATGGGCCTCGTCGTCGACGAGATCATCGACATCGTCGAGGAACGCCTCAACATCGAGGTCGGCGGCTCCTCCTCCGGCGTTCTCGGCTCGGCCGTGATCAAGGGCCAGGCCACCGAGGTGATCGACGTCGGCCACTTCCTGCCGATGGCGTTCGCCGACTGGTTCACCCGCAAGGAGATGAAGCCGTCGCTGCATTCGCAGTCGGTGCTGCTGGTCGACGACTCGGCCTTCTTCCGCAACATGCTGGCGCCGGTGCTGAAGGCCGCCGGCTACCGCGTCCGCACCGCGCCGACCGCGCAGGAGGGCCTCGCGGCACTGCGCGCCCAAAGCTTCGACGTGATCCTGACCGACATCGAGATGCCCGATATGAACGGGTTCGAGTTCGCGGAAGTCGTCCGCTCCGACAACAACCTCGCTGCGACGCCGATCATCGGCCTCTCGGCGCTGGTGTCGCCGGCGGCGATCGAACGCGGCCGTCAGGCCGGCTTCCACGATTACGTCGCCAAGTTCGACCGTCCCGGCCTGATCGCGGCGCTGAAGGAGCAGACCGCGGGCGCCGCCGGCGCCTCCGAGCTGAGCCGGGCGGCCGCGGCTTAAACCTTGAGCGGCATGGACCAGGAGACACTGAAATGAGCAAGAAGACCCAGTCCAGCGAAGGCGCCATGGTCGAATACGTCACCGCGATGATCGGTGGCCAGCTGTTCGGCCTGCCGATCTCCCGCGTCCAGGACGTGTTCATGCCCGAGCGCGTCACCCGCGTGCCGCTGGCCTCGCGCGAGATCGCAGGCGTTTTGAACCTGCGCGGCCGCATCGTCACCGTGGTCGACATGCGCTCGCGCCTCGGCCTGCCCAAGGACGAGGACGGCAAGACCGCGATGGCGGTCGGCGTCGACCTGCGCGGCGAATCCTATGGCCTCCTGATCGACCAGATCGGCGAGGTGCTGCGCCTGCCCGAGGACGGTAAGGAAGAAAACCCCGTCAACCTCGACCCCCGCATGGCCAAGCTCGCCGGCGGCGTCCACCGCCTCGACGGACAGCTCATGGTCGTCCTCGACGTCGACCGCGTCCTCGAGCTCG
>NZ_LAXE01000005.1:0-2700 GCF_003122645.1 Bradyrhizobium sp. SUTN9-2 | reverse complement strand
CCCCCGCGGGTCGGTCAAAATCCCCCGGGTAGGGTCACCTGAAACTCCCCCACCTGATGATCTCCGGCAGCGCCGCTGAACAGCGGTAGCCGGGTCAGGCAGGATGTTTATTTTCGTCCCCTTTTATCCAGCAAGGGGACTGGGAGTTGAACGTCTTGAAGGCGCATCTGCAAAGCACTGTATTTACATTACTTGATCGCAACGCCAGCCAGCGCGAGATCCACAGGCTGACGGGTATCGATCGCAAGACGATCCGGCGTTACCAAGCGCTGCGGGCTGGTACGAAGGCAAATTCCCCCGGGGTGACCGCCGGCTCGGCGGGCGCGGATAGCCAAATTCCCCCACCCCGACCACCGGCTTTTGGGGTGTCGGAAGCGACAGTTGCCAGCAGCCTGGCCCGCTCGGCCTGCGAACCATATCGGGCGTGGATCGAAGAACAGGTCCGCCTGAGGCGGAATGCACAGGCGATTTACCAGGACCTGGTCGATCAATTTGGCTTCCTGTCCAGCTACCAGAGCGTCAAGCGGTTCGTGCGCACGTTGCGGCACGCTGATCCCGAGCAGTTTGATCGACTCGAGTTCCTGCCTGGCGAGGAGGCCCAGGTTGACTATGGCGAGGGCGCGCTGACGATTGATCCCAGGAGCGGCCGTTACCGTCGTCCCCGCCTGTTCGTGATGACGCTGCGCTACTCGCGGCGCAGCTTCCGGCGGGTGGTCTGGCAATCCAGCCAGCAAGTCTGGGCGCAGCTTCACGAAGAGGCGTTCCGGTATTTTGGCGGGGTCCCCAGCTATGTCGTGCTCGACAACCTGAAGGAAGGCGTTCTCAAGCCGGATTTGTACGAGCCCGAGCTCAACCCGATTTACAGCGCGATGCTGGCTCATTACGCCGTGGTCGCCGATCCCGCGCGGGTGGCCGATCCCAATCGGAAGGGATGCGTGGAGAATGCGATTCAACACACCCAGAGCACCGCGCTGGCCGGACGGCGCTTCGAGACGCTGGAAGCCCAGAACGAGTTCTTGAGGCACTGGGAGGAGACCTGGGCCTCCAAACGCATCCACGGCAGCACGCGTCGTCAGGTCGAGGCCATGTTCCAGGAGGAGAAGCCCCACCTGCGGCCGTTGCCGGTGGCTGCCTTCCGCATCTTTACCGAAGTCGTTCGGACCGTCTGCGACGACACCACCGTGCGGGTCGACAACAGCTATTACGCCGCGCGGCCCGCGCCCATCGGCAGCCAGGTCGTGGTGCGCATCTACACTTCCACTATCGAGATCCGTGATTGCCATAGCCATGCGCTGCTGCGTGTTCATCCCCGGATGACGCACCCCGGTTCGGTCGTTCTGCCGAGTAGCGAGCGGCCGTTCAACCCGTCGCGGCAAACCACCGTGCTGCTGGCGAGCGCCGAGCGCATCGGGCCGCAGACCCGGGCGTTGTGTCAGCAGATGTTCGACACCGAGGGGCGCCCCGGACAACGCGCGATGTGGGGCATTGTCGGGCTGAGCCGGAAGTATCCGGCGCGGTTGGTCGAGCAGGCCTGCGCACACGCCATCGACAACCGCATCTACCGCTACAAGCACGTGCGTGCGACCGTCGAGCGGCTGTTCGAACAGGCGATCGAGCTGGTTGGAGCGACGCCACGACCGGCATCGCCGCTCACCCAGGATCATCCGCTGATCCGTTCCCCGGCCGAATACGGCGATCTCTTCAGCCGTGCTGCGCGGCACGACGCCGACGACAATCCCCGGCAGGCCGGTGCTCACGACAGCCGCGCTCGTGTCGCCTGCGCAACCCCGGCCAGCTCCGGCGCCACGAGCGCTCCCACTGCATCTTCTCACCTCAAACTGGAGACCCGACCACATGATGACCATGCCGGAAATTGAGCGTTGCCTGCGACAGCTGCGTCTGTCGGGCGTCCGCGACACGCTGCAGACGCGTGTGCTGCAGGCGCAGGGTGCCAACCAATCCTTCCTCGAGACCTTCTCCCTGATCTTGCAGGACGAACTGGATCGCCGCCAATCCCGCCTTATCGAGCGCCGATACCAGCAATCCGGGCTCGACGAAAAGCTGACGCTCGCCGAGTTCGACTGGTCCTTCAATCCCAAATTGCCGCGCCAGACCTGCTTCCAGCTCAACACCCTGGCGTTCATTGCCGCCGGCGAGAACGCGCTGCTCGTCGGCAAACCTGGCACCGGGAAATCCCACATCGCCAAGGCGATTGCCTATCAGGCGATCATGCAAAGCCACAAGGTCCAGTATCTTGAGACCGATGACTTCTTCCACCGCCACACCCTGAACTCCCCGGCGCAACGCGAGCTCCGGCTGCGAACCATCATCGACTGCGATCTCCTCGTGCTGGACGATCTCTTCCTCGCCCGCACCATCCCTGACGACGCCGGCGCCTTGCTACAGACCATGGTCCATCAGCGCTACAAACTGCGCCGCAGCGTCATCGTCACCTCCAATCGCGTCGTGCAGGACTGGGGGACATATCTGGGCGACAACACCATGAGCTCGACGATCCTCGATCGCCTGATGCACCACTGCCACCTGCTCGAGTTCGATGGACGAAGCTATCGCCTCAAAGAGGCCGCCGAAGCCCTTGCCCGCGAAACAATGTCAAACTAACAATCCACTTCTGTCCTGCCTTCGGGGTGGAGGAGTTTGACTGACCCTACCCGGGGGAGTTTGAAGTGACCCGCGGGG
>NZ_LAXE01000004.1:0-2775 GCF_003122645.1 Bradyrhizobium sp. SUTN9-2 | reverse complement strand
GGGGATGTCCCGATCGCTGTTGAACTAGGTCGGATCGACGTTGCCGGAATGAATGTTACGCGGCCCTCGTGACGTGGGCAACGGGGTTGATCGTCATGCGATTGTGGCGAGCTTGAAGAGCCGCACGCAGAACCGACAATTGCTTATGCGCCTTCAATCGTCGGAAGCCCTTGTTGGCCTCGATCATGCCGGCCGCGACCCATCGCAAGGCCATACCGGCATCCCGCCAGCGTTTGACGTTGCGCGTGACGCGGCGAATGGTGCCCATCATGTTCTCGGCGATGTTGGTACAGGCGAGCGATCGACGAAGCTCCTTCAACTTCAACCGGACGACGGTCAGGATTTCGTCGAGGCCTTCGAGGATGCTGGCCGCTACGCCGGGCCATTGCTGGTCGAGTCGACGCGCGAGATTGCGGATCAATTTTTCGGCCTTGTCGGCATCATCGAGCTCCCAGGCCTGGCGCAGCGCCCGACGGGTGGCCGCATGATGCTCTTTCGGCAGGCGTTCCATGATGTTGCGCGCCTTGTGGATCTGGCAGCGCTGGATCGCAGCGGCCGAACCGAAGGTGCGGCGGATCGCCTTCGACAACGCCTTCGCGCCGTCGGCGATGAACAGTCTTGGCACCGTCGGGTCGAGCCCGCGCGAGACCAGGTTGTCCAGCAGGGCCTGAACCGTTGCGGCATTCTCGGTCGCCCCTTCCACCAGCGCCAGCGGATGCTTGTTGCCTTCGCCGTCAACCCCGATCGCGGCGACCAGCACGAGATCGTCGCCGAGATGCAGCCCGTCGATTTGGACCACCAGAAGGTCGAGCGCGGACAGATCGGCAGCCATGAAGTCGGCCAGCCGCGCCGCCGACAGCGCTACGAACCTCCGCGAGGCCGCCGACTCCGAAACCCCCGATCCGGGCGGTGCCGGCACGTCACCCTCGGGCAGCCGGACAGCGCGGCCGAACCGGCGCGTCGACACATTGATCAGCATCAGGTTCATCGCCCAGCGACCGAGCCAGTCCTCCTGCGCCGCCGTTTCCCAGCTCGGGATCGTGACCTCGCGGCCGTTCACGCCCCGGACCCGCGGGCGCTCGACCTCGATCTTGCCGCCATGGAAACCGATCCGTCCGCGCGTTCGGCCCCAACGGTGCGCCCGCCGCACCGCATCGCGACCGTGGCGCGGCCCGCAGGCCGCCGTCACATCCGCCTCCATCATCGTGCCGAGCGCCTCGATCCCCGCCGCAAGGCAGAACCGATCAAAGCTCGCCCGCACTTCCGCAAACGCTTCGTCCACAGCCCCAGTCGCCGGCGAACCAGCCGGTGTGATATCTCTCGTCATGGCGTTGCTCTCCTTTGTGGAATCAGCACCCCGAGCCTACCGGCTCAAGGTGAGCAACGCCGACCTCTTCAGAAATTCAACAGAACCCGGGACATCCCCGTACCAGCCGGTTCTCGGGTGGGATGCCTGTGAGACTTTCGCCAGCGCGCCGCGCCCGTGCTGCCTACGATCCGGGACTGATCGCCAAGTCACCGCCCTATCCTGGTAGTTGCGCTAGGGCATTCGTCGGGATGATGTATCCCCGTCAGCTTCTTTCGTCGCTGAGGCTGGCTGCGTAGAAGTCACTAGCGAGTGGCAGGGACAGCACTTTATTGGTCCACTTCCAAGCGTCGAGTCAAGTGGCCGCTAACGTTCCCGCTGTTTAGGTCGCGCGGCTGCCACCGTGAGTCCGGTGTGATCCTTGAGGCTATCGACTACCGTGACCGCCGCTTCGAGTTCATCTCGAAGACGCTTCGTAATCCGCAGAATGCTGCTCGCGAGCTCCTCGCGGCTGATTTCTGCACCGTGAGCAACTTTTTCTTCGAGGTCGCGTATCGCTTCGTCGATCTTGTGCAGCGAGAATGTGCTAGGCATCATCCGGCTCCGTCCTGATTGAGGGTCGGGCATCCGCCGAACCACGGTGTAAAAATGCGTCCGCTACACGGTTAAGTAAAGCGGGTGGCGTTGCGGGAAAATCTGTCCCCATCTCGCGTCTGAGCGCCTCGAATTCGGATAAGGTCGAAATCGGGCAATCCGCCACCGCGTCCATTTTTGAGCGGATAACTTCAACCCGGGATCGCCAATCGGCCAGCTGTTCTTTAGTTCGCTGTGGGCCGTACGTGTCTTCTGCCGGTGTATGGCTTGGCCTACGGACGTAGTCCGTGAATGCTCGGATTGCCACTTCGGTCCTGGGCAAGGCGTTACTCCTATGAGCGGAGCCAGCTCGAACAGTTACAGGCCGAGCATTTTATACAGGCACGCGGGGATGCGGCAACCCCCTCGTGCTGGCAGGTGCTCTCCAACTGTTCTCAGAATACAAATTGGTAGCATCTTGAGAATTTCAGCCTCTCGGGAGCAAAGGTGGTCAGCCTCAGTCTTCGAGGACGGGCTGGCCACCATCGCTTGCGACGCCACCTTGCAGGTCCAAACGGAATGCACACCTTGGAGCGACACGCCACCTCCCTACGCTCGCAGGCGCTTGCGGTGCTTGCAGCCAATCAGGCCCGGGCGGCCGATCAATCTTTGAGCCTGGCAGATCGACAAGTCGCGACGTTTAATGCTGAGGAGGCCCAGGCGCTGCTCAGCATCCTCGATTGCGTGAAGCTCGAACCCGGGCCCGAGGAGGCACGGAAGATCGCGGCGCGCATACGCGCGCTTCTAGAGGACCCACGGAGGAGCCAACCGATTCGAGTGGCGTGCTTGTAGGGTTGCGGATTCCGATCGATGTCGCCCAGGATTCCGAGATGATC
>NZ_LAXE01000003.1:0-3027 GCF_003122645.1 Bradyrhizobium sp. SUTN9-2 | reverse complement strand
AAGGATAGGCATACGCCTATCCTTGAGGACGGCTCCGACACGCTGCGGCGCGTCGAGATCATCACGGGGACCGGCCGACGACGGCGCTGGTCGACCGATGCGAAAGCGGCGATTGTCGCGGAGAGTTTTGCGCCGGGTGCAAGCGTTTCCGGGGTGGCGCGGCGACACGACATCAGCCCGAGCCTGTTGTTTCTTTGGCGTCGTCAGGCAACGCGGGCGAAGCTCGCGGAGCGCAGGGATGGAGGCGTGCCATTAGGCTTTGTGCCGATCGCAATCACCGACTGTGGAGGCAAATTGCCGCTATGCCAGGAGCAGGGAGCGATTGAGATCGAGGTCGGCGCAGTTCGCATCCGTGTCATGGGAACGGTCGACCGGCGAACACTCTGCGAGGTGCTTGCGGCAGTCGGGACGGTCGGCCGATGATCGGGCCCCGCGCTGGGTTATCGATCTGGATCGCGACGCAGCCGGTCGATTTCCGTCGCGGCATGGACTCGCTGGCGATGCTGGTAAGCGAGACGTTTGGAGCCGATCCGTTCGACGGCGGGCTGTGGGTGTTTCGATCCAAGCGCCGAGATCGCGTGAAGATCCTGACCTGGGACGGAAGTGGCCTTGTTCTCTACTACAAGAGAATCGAAGGGCAGTTCAGCTGGCCTCCGATCAAGGAAGGCGTCATGCCGCTATCTCATGCTCAGCTCTCGGTGCTGCTCGACGGCTCGGACTGGAAGCGTGTGCCGATGCGGGTTGTGGATCAACCAACACGAGCTGGCTGATCATCGTCAAGAGTAGTTCGTCATTCATGCAGAGCTGTAGTAGAAACAGGTTGCATGATTGATTTGCCTTCCGATCCAGCATTGCTCCGGCAAGCCGTGACGGCACTGTCGTCACGGCTTGCCGTGTTGTCGGCGGAATGCAGCACGCTGGCGGCCGAGCGTGATGTGGCGATCGCCCAACGCGATGCTGCAGTCCAGGAGAACGACAAGCTCCTGATGATCCTGTCCCAGTACAAGCGCACGATCTTCGGTCCCCGCTCCGAGACACTGGATCCCGGACAGCTGTCTCTCTTCACCATCACGGCGCAGGCGGCAGGTGCCGCCGCCAATGACGACGGGACCGGAGGCAGGCTGCCTGATGGAGCAGAAGGCCGTAGCAAGCGACCGGCGCGACGCAACCGGGGGAGGCTTCCGGAGCATTTGCCGCGCATCGACGTCGTGATCGATATCGAGAGCCTCATCTGCCCCTGCTGCGGCGAGCGGCTGCACAAGATCGGGGAGACCGTCAAGGAAGCCTTCGACGTCATTCCGATGCAGTACCAGGTCAAGCGCATTGTGCGTCCGCGCTACGGCTGCCGGGGATGCCGCCAAGGTGTGCTGCAGGCACCCGCGCCGGCCCAGGCGGTCGAGGGCGGGATGGTGACGGAAGCCTTGCTGGCCCACATCGCGGTGATGAAATACGGCTACCAGCTGCCGCTGTATCGGCAGGAACAGATGTTCGCCGCGCAAGGCATCACGCTTGACCGGCAGACGCTGGCCTCATGGATGGGCCGCGCCGCCTGGTGGCTGAGGCCGCTTCACGCGCTGTTGCGCGACACGGTGAGCTCCTACCCGCGGCTGTTTGCCGATGAGACACCGCTGCCGGTTCTTGATCCTGGCCGTGGCAGGACCAAGATCTGCCAGTTCTGGGCGATCGCCACCGATGACCGGCCGTGGGGCGGCCCGGCACCGCCGGCGGTGGTCTACGTGTTCGCCGAGGATCGCAAGGCGATCCGCGCCAAGCAGCTGTTCGGAGACTACCACGGCATCCTGCAGGTCGACGGCTATGCCGCCTACAAGGGGCTGATCAAGAACGGCGGCCGTCTGGTGCAGCTGGCGTTCTGCTTCGCGCATGCGCGGCGGAAGTTCTGGGACGTTCACGTCGCGACGAAGTCGCCGATGGCCGCGGAAGCGCTGCAACGGATCGCGATGTTCTACGCCATTGAGGGTCGCATCCGCGGTCTGCCGGCGGCGCATCGGGCTGCGGTGCGGCAAACCGACACCAGGCCACTGATCGAGGACTTCAAACCCTGGCTCGAAGCGCGACTGCTGGAAGTCTCGAAGAAGTCCGGTCTGGGCAAAGCCATCCGCTACACCCTTAACCATTGGGACGGCCTGACGCGCTTCATCGATGACGGACGCATTGAGATAGACAACAATACGGTCGAGCGCACCATCAAGCCGATAGGGCTTGGAAAGAAGAACCATTTGTTCGCGGGCAGCGAAGGCGGCGCCGAGACATGGGCCATTCTCGCGTCGCTCATCAACTCGGCAAAGCTGCAAGATATCGACCCACGGAATTATCTGACCGACGTTCTCGAGCGCATCGTCTCCGGACGTACAAAGATCAATCAGCTACACATGCTGTTGCCGTGGAATTGGAAGGCCGAGCGCGACAGTTCGCTGGCAAAGCTCGTCGCCTGATCAGTTCGACGGCAGGGCGTCTGGAACTTCCTGCGCATCGCTGGTGTCGTCATAGATCTCCTCGCGGATCACGCGCAGCGTCATCTCGTGCAGATAGACTTGCAACGCCCTCTCCAGCTCGGTGAACTCTGGCAACAGAACTTTGTCGACGAAGCCTCGGGACGCACGGATCATCATCGTGTTGCGTCGTTGGCGGTGATAACGAAACGGCCGCAGCCCGTACCGGCGGCAAAGCGCCAAAAACAGGTGCCGCGACCATTGGTCAGGAAGCGAGAATTGCTGCTCGATCGGCGGATCGTGGCGAGCGAGCTCCGCGACCCGGGCACGCACCCGCTGTAGCGCAGCTTCCGCCGCAAGGCGCTCACCGGCAGTTCCGGCACCCGCGAACAACGCCTCGATCTTCCGAAGCTTCTCGCGCAGCTGCGATTCGCTGGTCATTCTGATCCCCGTTGTCCGCCCCGAACCGGGATCACCCCATCACCGCGCGCCGGCAGCGTCAATCATCCCGACCGCGCTATCCAGAGCATTCCGCGCAAGTCAAGCCCGAGCACCAGTGCTCCTCTCGTGACGCTCA
>NZ_LAXE01000002.1:15729-20992 GCF_003122645.1 Bradyrhizobium sp. SUTN9-2 | reverse complement strand
GGCTGGTACGCCGCGACGCTCATTGGAACGAGGGCCCGAAATCACCATCGGCCCCTTTGGCCAGTGCCCACGGCAGTAACCAGCATTATTGAGGATTGGATTGAGGGCGTCATCATCTTAACCGACAACGATGAGAACCTGGAGGAGATTGCCGCGCTTCACTAGGGCAACGGGCCGACCTGTATGGCGCAACCTGACTGAAATCCCGCGGTGATAGTGGAGCGGGCGCCACTACGTCTTGGCTGACGCGCGGAATTTTTCAGCATTCTCCGCGGCCACAGCTAAGGATCGAGATAACTCACGTGCCTGCCCCGCCGTCACCTGGAGGTGAACGCCGACGACGCTCGCGATGGCAATGGAGATTTCATCATCTATCTGCTCAACTATGATGGCAGCCGACTTGTCGATCTCGATCTCGGCAATACGTCCAATGATAACATCCTGTTCATTCGCCATCACGACACGGCCTCCATTTGTGGTCGGTTCGGCTGGAGGTGCAGCGGCGGGACCCTATCCGTAGAATCGAATCAAAAGGCGGATAGCAAAGAACGCCCCCGCAGCTACCACTGCCGTCATGGCTATCGCGAAAGCTATTCTAGCGGCTTGGATGGTGATCTCTTGGCGTTAATTCGAGGGGGCGATCTTGGTGGGCAGATTCACATGCTTCCGCCCCTTACGAGTGACGGTCGCGATGAGGCATTATCGCCAAAGGCGAACTGCGACGCACCTACCAAGATGGTGGGGTATTATGAAGATTTAACGGCCTTGCTGTGGCAATACCATCCGCTCAATCCTGCCTTTTGACATACTGAAGGAACACACCGGGAGGACAATTTGCCTTACACAATCGTCTTTACACAACACCTCCACCCCAGCCACTGACAGTCCTTTCTGCGGCGAGCGGCCACAGGCCTACCGTGGTATTTTGCACCATTGCCGCCATCTCCACCGTTGAGGCCAGCAGTGCCATTCAAGGCCCGGAAAGCTACGGGTCCAACCGCGAAATCGCGATCGGCCACAAACGGTAGTCGTCCGGAATTCCCTCAACCTGAGGATCGCTCTAGAATTTATCGCGATGGTTATTGGGTTTCGGAATAATGTGGGAAGCGCCAACAAGAATAACGGAGAATGAGGGATATGAGCCTGGAGCGCCAGTACCGAGAGCTAAAGGATTTGCAAGAAAAGGTCCGTCAACGCGAAGGGAAGAATTGGTCCCGGCGGTCCCTCGAAAGGCAGTCGGTGTGGCGAGAGGTTCTTCTCTCAATTCCGGGACACATCACCTCCGAGCCATGCCTGGTGCGTGATCTATCCAGTAGAGGCGCTGGCATTCAGCTTAACGGACTCACGCTTCTGCCGACGGAGTTTTCGCTTTCTTTCGATGGGTTTCGCACCACCTCTCCTTGTCGCCTCATGTGGCGACAGGGAGACTTTATCGGGGTGGCGTTCCAAAACACGGACCGTTATTCAGCCCTCGTGAAGCCAAATACGAAGCCTGTTTTGCGGTAGTAGCGCCTTGCGTCAGCTTCCCGCACCGAGAAAATGAGTAGTTGCTAAATCGCGCAAATTGAGATGAATATGCCCACTGGCTGGAGGCAAAGCCCCAGAGGCCGGCTATGCCAAGGACCATTCGTGAACAGCTCGAAGAAGTGGAGCGAGATATCACGCTTTACAATGAATTCGCAGAGGCTGAGAAAGCTCGCTTCAAACTTGAGTGTTTCCTTTGGACCGCGGAAGAACGCATCGAATGGCAGGAGACGCAGCGTTCGATTGCCGAGTACCTCAGGGAGCTCCACGACAAGCGCATCTTGCTTGATGAGCTTGAAGAATGACCTAGTGCTTCGCCGCCGTAGGCATACGATGAAGGCGCCAGATTGGCACATGCACGTGAGAGTCGGGCTTGCCAAAATACCTCCCGGCCCGGGGCGAGCGTACGCACGTCTTCCGCTAGGGGAACGAACACTGGTGCTACACAACACGGACAAAAGACACTCACGTCGTCTTATGGGTCTTTCTGAAACACGCCTTGGCGACTGCTGGCGCAAATTGCGCTAATTAAGGCCGCATTCGCCCGATGAGCCACAGCTCGACTGCGGCTTTGTGCGTCCATTTCCGCGCCAATTTTCCTCGCGTCTTCTGGCCGATTTCTAGCTGGTTCGCAGCGCAGTCAAAGGCCGAAAGGGAAAGCGCGAGATATGCGCAAGGTGCGCAGTCCCGCGATCCCGGGCCGCCTCGGCTTTCCCAAAGTACCTTTGCAACCGATTGCCCTCGGCGGCCTCGCGCGGGTCAATCGACCCACGTCGCGCGCCATCCCTTGCGCTCGGCATCAGAGACCACGCGCTGCCGATCCCAGCCGAGCATGTAGCTGAGGATGGGGTGTGTTCGGATCACGCGGCTTGTCGGTCCTAGGACTACAGCAGCGTGGAAGTGCGGCGCATCGATCACGATCATCGGCCGTGCCCTTGTCGGCGCAGGTCTCGTCTAATCCGGCCAGCTCGATCTTGAGCGCTTGGTCCCGGTAGCCGAACGTACTGCACCGGCTGCGCTGGCTGTCGGCATTGAGACCATTGTCAGCAACTTGACGCCGGACGCCGCGACGAAGTGCCTGCAGAGCCCGCGAATTCACTTCGGCACGCGACTTGCTCTCTTTGCCGCATCATCACCAATCGCAGTGCGATGGTCTTCGGGACGGACTCGGCGCGCGTCGGTGTTAGCGTCTGGTCCGCCCCGACGGTTTTGCTGCGCGATAACTTAAGGGCGCTCGGTCGTGGACCGAGAAAATACAGGGACGTGTTGGATGCGATCTGGAGTTCTTCTTTTGGGAGCCACGACAATTGCGCTCGTCGCAACCGATGCAACGAATGCGGCAGACCTCGAGCCAGGAGTGAAACTGCCACCGGCGGCTATATTGGCGGGCACGTCGGCGGCGGCTACGGCCGCACCTCCTTCAGCAATCCCTACGGTCCGTCGATCTATGGCGATGTCGTCGATACCCCAGTGTTCCTCGCCGGTGGCCAGATCGGCTACAATTGGCAGAAGAACGGTTGGGTATTTGGTGTCGAACTGGATGCCAGCGGTGCTGTCTCCGACGGGACAAATACCTGCCTCGCCGCCTCCGGCTTTATTGTGAGCGCAAACTGCAAGGCAGGTCCCAACGTCTTTGCCACCGGGACCGGTCGCGTCGGTTACGCGTTTGGCGCGCTGGGCCACACGCCGGCCTATCTCAAGGGAGGCGTCGCTTGGCAAAACAACCGGGGCGACGTCGTCAACAACTTCGAAGGCGGGTCGCCACAGGAGAAAGCCCACTTCGACTATGGTCGCCTTGGCGCCACCATCGGGCTGGGCGTCGAGCAAGCGCTTACGCCTGCATGGTCGGTGAATGACTATCTGCATTTCGGCGGACCGAGTGTCGCGACTCCTCCGACGGAGCAGAACCCGCCGTTCGCAATTCTTCCGGCGAACACAACGGGCCTCTCCAGCAACTATCACATCGGAAAGATCGGCTTGAACTACCATTTTGGCTCCGACCCATGGACGGCGCAATGGTCGGATGCGCCGCTGTACGCGAAAGCACCCGCCGGTGCGCCGATCCGGTGTAGCCGGTGTAGGCCACAGGCTGGTTGGTTCATTCCCGTGCCAGCGCTGAGCAGCTTGGGGTTTTCTTTGTGGAACCTGACGAGCTCGATCAGGTTTTCGATGCCAAAGTCGCAGAACGCCTGAACACCATCTTCGCCGACGCCATAGACCCACTGGTCGCTCTCTACACGGCTTTTGCGACATGCCGATTCAGACTCTCCGCGAAATATAGCCATCGGAGCACCTACCGGGAATCTGGCAGACTGAACAAACCGCCTCCAGCATTGGTCACGTCAAATGTCGTCCTTAAGTCAGGTCCTTGCGATCAGGGCTACCAAAAGTGGCAGGTGTCCCATATTGGAGATCGTGTTACCCTCTGAAGGTTGATTGAGCTGAGCCGCGAAACCAATCACAACGTTACAGTTCAGAGAGGAGACGTTCAATGGCATCGAGCGTAGCTGAAGACGAGAAACGCCGTACACAGCAAGCGCCGCAAGTGACCCAGGCATCGGCTGCTGGGCCAGGTGGCGCCGCCGAGCACACTAAGCAGTCGACGGCAGCCACGCGCGCTTCATTCGTGTTTGCAGATTGGCAGAAGTCGATCGAAGCAACGACAAACTTCTTCGCGGCGGCTTTGAAAGACGGTTTGAGATTGACTGCTTCCTCTTTGCACGATCACGCCAATTTTCTAAAAGTCGTTGCTGAGGTCAAAACGCCCTCCGAGTTGCTGAAAAGCTATCTGGACTTGGCAGAGCGATCTTGGTCGAGATCGTTCAGTGAAGGCTCGAAGTTGTTGGATAATCTCAAGATACAACAACATCAGCGTTGAGCAGTCGAATCGTGTAGATCATATAAGCGACGACGAGCTTGGGGCCGTCGCCTAGTACTTTCCCAAGATCGTCTGATCGGCCAGTTCTGATGGCAATGCGCCTTCGGTAAAGCAAAGCATTTTCGAGCGGCCGGTGGTCAGCTCATTGTCGCCGTTTGCTGAAAACGGACGCGGGTGTAAGAGCAGGAAGGCCGTCCAGGCATTGGTGCCCGCAATTTGTATTATAAGGCCACGATCGGAGCAGCGACAGCATTGCTTATGTGCCGGTCCGCACCGTGGCTGCAGGCGCACCTTGAAAGAACTCGGAAGCCGCGAGCCAAAGGCCGCTGGCGGCGTGGGTTCCTTGGCATTAGCGCCTCGATTTCTGTCCTGGGCCAGCCATTAGGGATACGCTGAAGCGTTGTGGTGATCATGCGAATGATCGACGTTGTTCATATTCGCAGTCTGCAGCAGTGATGATCACCGCTTTTCATCCGCGAGCTCGCTGATTATGCCGCAAGCCGGATTATGCCGCATGAGCAGTCTTCTTCGCTTCGAGGCTGGCACCCGTTGGTCGCCACGTCGCTGCGCGGGGACCAGGTCGCCGCTGGCATGGCACTGACCAAGCGGCTAGTTCCGAACGACGCAACGCACGTGCCCGCGGCTGCTCGGCAGCTGTGGAGGGGCACCAGCGCAGCATAGCTGGCATAGGAGAGCCAACGGGTTCTTTCATAGCCGTCGGCGTAGACGGCGTTGATGGTCTCGGGCGTTAGATGGCGATGAAAGGCGGACGTTCTCCGTCGAGTCGCCACCGAGAAGTCGCCCCGCGGCGGGCGCACGCGGCAGCCTTCTCCCTTGCGTGTTTCATGCAGTGCGTTAGGA
>NZ_LAXE01000002.1:0-13014 GCF_003122645.1 Bradyrhizobium sp. SUTN9-2 | reverse complement strand
GTTAGGACCCTAGCTTGCGTCGCTGTAATGGCCCATCAATGGGCACGCCGAGAGCCCGCGGCTGAACTCAGGATTGGATGAACTCCTAAAGCTTATCGACACTATTTGCCTGGAGTTGCGGTTTCCGAAAGGATATCAATGACCTCGAGCTTGGCGTCATACTCCTCGTATGTGCCAAGCATGGGTTCGCCAAGTGCAATATTGTGCACGGGATCGACAATCGAGGGTGAGTCGTAAGTTAGGGAGATGGGTCCAGTAAATTGAACTTGATCGCCAAGCTCGTCGCGTCGCAACGTTCGCGCGGTGCACCATTTGACGAGCTGCGTTACTGCGCCCTTCCCGCGCTCATTGATGGGGGGCAAATGCCGAACCGAGTAGAAATACGTCCGCGCAGAAAACATCTGTTGCGAACTCGAGCTCATGCGCTGGTCCGGTTGAGCGGTAAGAGTCAGCAGGCGCTTGCCAGCTGGACGCTCGAGCGTACCCTGAATTAGGCCACCTTCTCTAATCAGAGTAATGTGCGCCAGCTTTTTTGGAGCACCAAGAACCTCTCGTCCGGAGGCAAGCGCTGCATCATTCGTTGTCACGTAAATGTAAGGAATGTAAAAGCCGGTCTCACCGCCGGGATCACGAACTTGAATTCCTGAATAGCACTCCAAGTACGGCCCCACAGTGCTTGAGGGATAGCTCGCGACCCCCACAACGGCGATTGCAGGGTTTGCTACGGGTACTAATCCCTTCGGTAGTAGAGAGGACACCTCGCTCCCCACGCTGAATACAAGGTTTATGGCTTGGCAGCCGAGAAACGCGCTGCCACGGTCTCTGCTCCCACGGTAGAGAGGCGCATCAAGAGGAATACCTTTTACCTCGGGCATCGCATTCCTCGTCGCTCTTGGAGTGTTTGGACGCAACTGTAGATTCAGCTAACTCATCTCAGCAACAGTGCTCGGTTTTTGAAGCATCCTGAAGAGACTGTGATGATGCAACCTCGATGATGCAACCTCCAATGCAGCTCGGTGATCCCTCGGCTCATAGAGCGCTGATCATGATCGTCTCGCCGACGACGCGTACAGTTCTGCGCGCTGCACCCCAATTCTGTGGTGCAGAATGAGCTTGACGATCGTGCGTTCATTCCCGTGAAGTATGCTCACCGACGATGATGATAACTCGATAGGCCTCTCTATCTGTCGCATGCAACGTCGATGCCAAGCACCTCATTCGGTGTTAGAGGACTCGCTCGGATGAAGATGTACGAGAAGGCCGCCGACAACCGTCGCCTCTTCTGCTGTTGCCTTCCCCCTTGTTTGATTGGCCACGCGGAATGTCGAAAGTCCGACATGATCAATTGGGACGTAAACGCATGACGAGTTCGCACGCCTCGCAGTTTTGGGAGGCTCGACTAAGCTTTAATGTCGAAACGCTATCGCTGTGCATGGCCCGAAACGCATGCTAGCGGATACCCAGGTCGCGTAAGAAGATCGGAACAGCTGTAGCAACTCTGCAAGAGTTGCGTGAGTTTGCATTCGTACGAGATTCTCGGCGCGCCGATTGCACAGGATGGATACTCCACTTCGCAAGACTCGGAGAACCTCATGCGTTCTGCGCCCCACTCCCGCGGCCAGCCACGAAGAGCTCAGTACGGTGCATCTGTGCGGAACCGGCGTTGCGTCGCCTGCAGTCCACGCGCATCTTCCGGAGGAAACTCGGTCGTGATTCGTCGGGCTCAACAAGGTGGCCCAATGTCGTGATGCCAATTCAACACTCCGACGGTAATGTATGAACGGCGGACGCGTGTCCACGACGTGGAATCGTTATCGAGTTGGTTTTCACGCCGAGTTACACGGCACTACGCACAGCCTTTGGGCATCGCAGCGGGACACAGCAGATCGACCAGGGGTCGATTGACATAGTGCATAGTGGATGTCGCAAAGACCTTGCACCACCACACTGTCGAGGAAGCGAAATTATGGGACGTGTCAGCGAAAAAGTCATTCTGGTGACCGGCGGGGCTCGAGGGATGGGGGCCGCTCATGCGCGCCTGCTGGTAGCGGAGGGAGCTAAAGTCGTGATCACCGATATTCTTCGTAAAGAAGGCGAGGCTTTCGCGGCCGGCCTTGGCACATCCGCGATCTATCTGCGTCAAGACGTCGCTCAGCCAGAGGAATGGTGCCAAGCGATCGCGGCTGCGGAGAGCAAGTTTGGCGCGCTGCATGGCCTCGTCAACAATGCCGGCATAGCCAGTATTGCTCCTATCGAGCAGTTTCCGCTTGAGCAGTGGACGAAGACCCTTGCTGTCAATCTCACCGGTGTATTTTTGGGAATGCAGACTGCCCTGCCGGCCATGCGCCGCGCGGGCGGAGGCTCGATCGTCAACATCTCGTCGGTCGAGGGGCTGAGGGGTAGTGCAGGGCTTCACGCCTACGTTGCTTCCAAGTTCGGCGTGCGCGGCATTACCAAGTCCGCTGCTTTGGAGGCCGCTGCGTCTGGGGTTCGAATAAACTCAGTCCATCCGGGGTTAATCAACACCTGGATGACAAAGGACTTCGATTCTTCCAGTTTTCCCATTCCGCTTGGGCGGGCAGCCGAGCCGCCGGAAGTGTCACAGGTAGTGTTGTTCCTGCTCAGTGACGAGTCCTCTTATCTTACGGGCTCCGAAATCGTCGTCGATGGCGGTCTGACGATCGGCGTCCCGTACAAGTGTCAGGCGCCCGAAAGCATCTTCTGACTAGCAGCTGATCAATTGTCACATAAAACAAGATCTGAGGTTGCGATGTAGTACAGCAGTGGGAACTACGAAGCCTATGCTCGCCCCCGCAAGCCCGCTGGTGTGGACAGCAAGACGGCGTGGTTCGTTGGTTCAGGCTTGGCGGCGCTCTCCGGCGCGGCCGCCGGTGCTGGTTCCGGCGACATAGTCGAAATAGTCCGCCAGACGATAGTCGGCGCGGTTGCTTGCCTTGGTTAGCAACCGCTCGATTTCCTCTAGAATTTTCAACGAGAGGCCCCCTCGGATTCCGCTCCCGTCTATGGCAAGATGTTTGCGCGGCCCGCCACTCTCGAGCCGCGCTTTTAGATCAATCCGACGTTCTGGAAGACGTCCCACCATGTGCTTCTCCCGCTTTTGAAACTCCGAGGGAAGCGAAACCCGAAGATGCCTCGATCGCTTATCGCTGCGGGACATGCAAAGTGGTGACCAAATAGGGGCCAGCACATCCGTAGCACTACTCGATGCACCCTAACCTAAGCCTCAGGCCGAGGTTGTATCGTGAAGTTTCTCACAATCGCTGTTGTAGTTGGATGACGCAGCTCACCGCGGTAAGCGTCGTTTTCAGGCCACGGCTTTGAGGGATTGAGTGCGGTAGGCCCAGGGCAGTAGCTGGTCGATGTCGCGATTGGGATGACTTTTGACGATCTTGGTCAGGACGTCGGTGAGATAGGCGAGCGGATCGACGTCGTTGAGCTTGCAAGTCTCGACCAAGGACGCGACGACAGCCCAGTGTTCGGCACCACCGTCGGATCCGGCAAACAGCGCGTTCTTGCGACTGAGCTTGATACCACGGATTGACCGTTCGACGGTATTGTTGTCGAGCTCGATGTGGCCGTCTTCGATGAAGCGCGTTAAGCCTTGCCAGCGCGAGAGGGCGTAGCGGATGGCTTCGGCGAGCTTGATCTTCTGGCTGATGAGGGCCAGCTTGGCGCGCAGCCAGGCCTCGAAGGCATCAGCCAGTGGCCGGCTCTTCTGCTGCCGCACGAGGCGACGTTCCTCGGCGCTGCGGCCGCGGATCTCCTTCTCGATCGCATAGAATGCGGCAATGTGCTTCAGCGCCTCGCTTGCGATCGGCGCGGGGCCGGCTGTCGCGAGTTCGTAGAAGTTGCGCCGCATGTGCACCCAGCAGAAGGCGAGCTCGACCTCACTGCGGTCGGCAAGCTTTGGGTATGCGATGTAGCCATCGACCTGCAGGACGCCCTTGAAGCCGGCAAGATGGCTGAACAGCCGCTCGGCCTTGCGGTCGGGTGCATAGACATAGGCGATGCCTGGCGGATCGAGACCGCCCCAGGGCCTGTCGTCGGCGGCATAGGCTCAGAGCTGGCCGGTCTTGGTGCGCCCTCGACCGGGATCGAGCACCGGCACGGTTGTCTCGTCGGCGAACAGCTTGGACCTCGCGCGAAGCACCGTGAGAAGGCGCTCATGCAGCGGGCGCAGATGGAAGGCGGCATGCCCAACCCAGTCCGCCAGCGTCGATCGATCGAGAGCGATGCCTTGGCGGGCATAGATCTGGGCCTGCCGGTAGAGCGGCAGATGATCGGCATATTTGGAAACCAGAACCTGGGCGACGGTTGCCTCCGTCGGCAGTCCGCCCTCGATCAGCCGGGCCGGAGCCTCGGCCTGCATGACGCCGTCCTCGCAGGCGCGACAGGCGTATTTGGGGCGCCGGGTGACAACAACGCGGAACTGCGCCGGCACCATCTCCAGCCGCTCGCTCTTGTCTTCACCGATCCGGTGCAGCTCGCCCTGGCAGCAGGGGCAGGTCTTGTCGTCAATATCGACGACGACCTCGATCCGCGGCAGATGCGCCGGCAGTGCGCCGCGATTGTTGCGGCGCTTGCGTGCGCGCTCCACCCGGCCTTCCGGGGCGGTCTCGTCCTGACAGGCCTCGGTAGAGGCCGCGACCTGCTCGACGTCCTCGAGGCCCAGCAGCATCTGTTCCTCAGGAAGCGACTCTGCCTTCCGGCCAAAGCGATGACGCTGCAATTCCTTGATGATCTGGCGCAGCCGCTCGCTCTCGTGCCGCTCGGCAAGCAGCATCGCCTTCAGCGTCTGAAGATCATCAGGAAGGTTATCGCTCACAGGCAAATCAGAGCATATTCGCGCCCGCCTGACGATGTGCTCGATACCTCTGATTCACTTCGCCGCAGCGCGGCCCACAATTATCCGGCTTGCGTCGGGACGACCGTCTCCCGTGCCGCGTGGACACGCCGCCAATCCAGCCCTTCGAGCAGCGCCGACAATTCCGCCGCCGACAAACGCATCACGCCATCCTCGATCTTCGGCCAGCGGAAGAGGCCTTCCTCGAGCCGCTTGGCGAACAGGCACAAACCCGTACCATCCCAGAAGATCAGCTTGATCCGGTCCGCCCGCTTGGCACGGAACACATAAACAGCTCCCGAGAACGGATCGGCTTTCATGTGCTCGCGTACCAGCATCGCAAGCCCCTCCATTCCTTTGCGGAAGTCGACCGGCTTGGTTGCCACCATCACCCGGACAGTTCCGGACGGGCCGATCACCGGCCTGCCTTCAGCGCATGGACGATGGCCGCAATCATCACCACGTCCGCGCCTCGGCCGACCCGGATCGTAACGCCTTCGGCTTCGATCTCGATGTCCCCAGCGTCGCAACGGCGAGCCCGGACATTCGGCTTGGCTTTGCGTCGTGCTGTCTTGCGCTCATGGCCAACAGCCACCGCCGGCACTGTGGCGTCTACCACCGCCGGTACAAACGGCGGATCGTCAGCCATCGGCGCCGGCGACCGGCGCGCCTGCCGGCGCCAGGTGAAGACTTGCTGCGGGCTCAGCCCGTGTCGACGGGCAATCTCGGAAACGACCGCCCCTGGTGCCAGCGTCTCCTCGACGATCCGGGTCTTGTCGTCCTTGGAGAACCAACGACGGCGTCCCGTCTCCGTGATCACCTCCAGCCGGCGCGCCGTCACGTCCGACTTAAGCGTATGGTCAAGCATAGACACAAGCCGATCCCTTCAAAGAGATCGTGAAGCTCGCCTATCCCATGCGCCGCGAGAAGGTGGGAGCGGAACGACGCTTACTCACCGCGGAGTGTCCGCGACGATCGACGGCGAGTTCGGCAGTCCCGCGCAGGGTCTCACCAAATTCGCGGTGTCGGCGCCTGATAGACAAGTCGCAGGTTCCGCTCACTAGAAATGTCATCGGTGAGAGGACAGCTAGGCTGGCCTGATGGCCCTATGTTCGACCCGGCGGAGGCGCGGTCGATGGTGGGGACGCCGCCGGATAGGCTCGGTTGCTCGGCTTGCCACGCTTCTTCGACAGCAGTGCCGCAGGGCCTCCGATCCGATAGGCCTTCAGCAGCCGGAATGCCTGCCGCGATGTGACCCGAAGCAGTTGCGCTGCCATCGCACTGCAATCCGTTCCGCCACAACATCCCGCAACACATGCACCCGGTCGATCTCAGCCCGGCTCATCGACAGCACCGTCATCACTCAAAACCTCCAAGCCTCATGCCTTAGACTGAACGCATCTAAGCCGGGCCGGCAAGGGCCCCTGCCCCGCATTGATGGCGCCCTTTGGACGCAGCCAAGGAATTTCAATGATCCTTCGGGTGCTATGAATCCACGGAACGAGAAGTCCTCTGGTCCCCTGTCGCATTCGAGCGGATTCGGGTCGTAGAGCCCTCCACATCATAGCCGCTGAAAACAGCCGCCCCCCATCAAAGGCGGCTGTGATCGTCTTGCGCCTGACCGCTCGAAACAGGAAGGGCAGAATCGTATCATCGACCATGGCCGGTATGGTTACCTCGATGATGTCAGCGCAGAATTGGTCTCAGCAACCGAATCCCACGTCCCATCGGCGGCTTACACCACATTCGCCAGCCACCCACAGGCCCTTCATGAATAAAGATGGGCTAGATACGGCCGAAAGCCGCCCACACCCCGTTTTCGCCGTCCCAGCTGCCGCGGCTCGCCGCCTTGGAGTACTCCGTGGCGCGCTGCTCGAAGAAATTGGCGTGCTCGACACCATTGAGAATCTCGACAAGCCACGGCAATGGATGCGGCTTGAGCTGGATGAATCCGCCCTCCTTGGCCTCGAAGAAGCCGAAGTCCGGGGCAATCCGCAGCTGGGTCAGTCGCCAGTCGGCGACATAGCGGACGTAGGCGTGGATCTGCTCAGCTCGCATGCCCTCGATCTTGCCGAGCCCGAAGGCGAGGTCGACGAAGTTCTCCTCCAGCTTCACCATGGTCTTGGCGACGTCGACGATGTCGTCACGGACAGCGCGCGTCACCGCGCCGGTTTCGCGGTGCCATTCGTGAAACAGCATGATGATACCCTCACAATGCAGACTCTCGTCGCGCACTGACCAGCTTACGATCTGTCCCATGCCGTTCATTTTGTTGTGACGCGGGAAGTTGAGCAGCATGGCGAAGCTCGCGAACAACGCCATGCCTTCGGTGAAGGCGCCGAACATCGCCAAGGTCCGAGCGACATCGGCCACGCTGTCGACGCCGAACTCGTGCATGTAGTCCGCCTTGGCGCGCATCTCGGCATAGCCGCGGAATGCCTCGAACTCGGTCTTGGGCATGCCGAGCGTCTTGAGCAGCAGCGCATAGGCGTCGATGTGGACCGTCTCCATGTTGCTGAAGGCCGACATCATCATCTGAACAGTGAGCGGCTGGAAGATCGGGATGTAGCGCTTGAGATAGTTGTCCCCGACCTCGATGTCCGACTGAGTGAAGAAACGAAAGATTTGGGTGAGCAGCGCGCGCTCGCTGGCGGTGACGCGGTCCGACGCCCAGTCCTTGAGGTCGGCGCCGAGCGGCACCTCCTCGCCCATCCAATGGGTCTGCTGCTGGCGCTTCCAGAGCTCGTAAGCCCAGGCGTAGCGATCGACATCATAGGTTCCGGTCGAGTCGAGCAGCCCCACTCGTCCCTTGCCGATCAGCGTACGCGGATCGACGGCCGAAAGATCGATCACTGACATGCAAGGCACTCCTCATAATCAGTACGCTGCGGCTGCGGCGCCGCCACCTCGTCGCTGTCGCCGATCTTGCCGGCGAACGACGCGCGCGAGATAGACTTTGAGCGGCAGTAGTAGAGGCTTTTCAATCCGCACTGCCATGCCGTCCAGTGCAGCATGTGAAGGTCCCATTTATCGACATCGGCTGGGAGATAGAGGTTGATCGACTGGCTTTGGCAGATGAACGGGGCGCGGTCGGCGGCAAGCTCGACGATCCAGCGCTGGTCGATCTCGAAAGCGGTGCGAAAGATCGCTTTCTCGTGCTCCGACAAGATGTCGAGACGGGCCACCGATCCTTCGTGTGCTATAATCGACTGCCACATCGCCGAAGTGTCGGCGCCCTTCGCCGCAAGCACTTTGGCGAGATGCGGATTACGCACCGAGATGGCGCCGGACAATGTCTTATGGGTGTAGATGTTGGCCGGGATTGGCTCGACGCAGGCGCTGGTGCCGCCGCAGATGATGCTGATCGAGGCGGTCGGCGCGATTGCGATCTTATGGCTGAAGCGCGCCATCACGCCGCGTTCCAGGGCATCCGGGCACGGACCACGCTCGCGCGCGAGCGTCACGGATGCCGCGTCGGCGTCGCGACGGATTTTTCGGAACATGTTCAGATTGAACGACTTGCATGACACTTTCCATTGGAATGCCCTTGGCCTGCAGGAAGGAGTGGAAGCCCATGACGCCGAGGCCGACGGAGCGCTCACGCAGGGCAGCGTAGCGGGCACGCTTCATGCCGTCCGGCGCCACCGTGATGAAGTGGCTGAGCACGTTGTCGAGGAAGCGCATGACATCCTCGATGAAGGTGGGCTCCTCACTCCACTGGTCCCAGGTCTCGAGGTTGAGCGACGACAGACAGCAGACCGCGGTGCGCTCCTCGTCGCGATGATCAATGCCGGTCGGCAGGGTAATTTCGCTGCACAGGTTGGAGGTCGAGACCTTGAGGCCCAGCTCGCGCTGATGCTTGGGGAGCGCGCGGTTTACGGTGTCGATGAACAAGAGATAAGGCTCGCCAGTCTGGAGCCGGTTCTCAAGGATGCGTTGCCACAGCTGGCGGGCATCGATCTGGCGGACGACCTCGTTAGTCTTCGGGCTCCGCAGAGCGAACGCGGTGCCGGCGCCCACGGCACGCATGAACTCATCGGTGACGTTGACGCCGTGATGCAGGTTGAGGCTCTTTCGGTTGAAGTCGCCGGACGCCTTGCGAATCTCGAGGAACTCCTCGATCTCGGGATGGTGGATATCGAGATAGACCGCCGCCGAGCCGCGCCGCAACGAGCCCTGGCTGATCGCCAGCGTCAGGCCGTCCATGACGTGGATGAACGGGATGATGCCTGAAGTGACGCCGCCCTTCACCTTCTCGCCGATCGAGCGAACATTGCCCCAGTAGGTGCCGATGCCGCCGCCGTTGGAAGCAAGCCAGACGTTCTCGTTCCAGGTACCGACGATGCCTTCGAGCGAGTCCGCCACCGAGTTGAGGAAGCAGGAGATCGGCAGGCCGCGCGTGGTCCCGCCGTTGGAGAGCACCGGTGTGGCCGGCATGAACCATAGCCGGGACATCGCATCATAGAGACGTTGGGCATGCGCAACATCGTCCGCGAAAGCGCAAGACACCCGCCCGAACATGTCCTGGTAAGTTTCGCCGGCGAGCAGATAACGGTCGGTCAGCGTCAGCTTGCCGAACGACGTCAACAAGTCGTCGCGCGACGGATCGAGCGTGAGGTCGGCCGGCTTTGGCGATGGCGCGAGGGGCCACGGCAGCGGAGCCGGCGATGGCGAAAGGGGCACCAGACACGGCTCAGGCGCCGCAGGCTTCGCCTGCGCTAGGCGCGGCCGCACACTCGGTGGCGCGACGAGATGACCACGCTTGGCGCCGACAAGGCCTACGACGCAGAAGACTTCGTCAACGAGCTGCGCTCGATGAACGTGACGCCGCATGTTGCGCAGAACACCAGCGGCCGCAGCTCTGCGATCGACGGGCGAACGACCCGGCACGGCGGCTATGCCGTCAGCCAGCGCATCCGCAAGCGGATCGAGGAGGCATTCGGCTGGATCAAGACGGTCGCCGGGCAAGAGAAGACCAGCTTCCGTGGCCGTGAACGCGTCGGATGGGCCTTTACCTTCGCTGCTGCCGCCTACAATCTGGTGCGGCTGCCCAAGCTGATCGCGGAGGCCGGCTGATGGCCAAGGTGCCCGGCTTCGCCAAGGCCTTTGCCGGCCGCTGGCGCATCGTCGAAATGGACACCTGGGACGGCGACTTCCTCGATCTCGTCGAACAGGCGCATCTCACCTTCAAGGGCAAGTCCGACGGTGAAGTTGCCTTCGGTGCGCTGAAGGGCTTCCTCGACGTCCGCTACGGCACGCGAGACGGTTCGGCCTGCGCGGAGTTCTCATGGCAGGGGCACGATGAGAATGACCCCACCTGCGGTCGCGGATGGGCCATGATCGGCACTGCCGGCAGGCTCGTCGGCCACTTCTACATACACAATGGCGACGATTCGGCCTTCGTTTGCGAACACAGCTGAGTTCTTCAACAGCCTGCTAGGTGGCTACTTGGCCAGGGCGGGCGGTCCGCCACCCGGAAACGTTGTCATCTGGCGCGGCCTCTCCCGACTCGCAGACATCGAACTCGGCGCCGAAATCGCCGCGGCTGGAAATGTGGGTAATTGAAAGCCGGAGAACGGCTTGCTGAATTTGCGCCCCCACTGGCGCACGGTTTCATAGGTCACGCCGATGCCACGCGCCGCCAGCATTTCCAGACCATGCGCAAGCTTAAGGGAAACCGGAAATACAACCAAACGGCATAGCTGATCACTTTCGTTAACTTGACGGTACCGCCTAACCTGCGGCCACAAGCCGAGCTGTGCATCCGGGCCGCGCTAGGTTCGCATGCCCGGTGGAAATGATATCTGTACTTTGCGCCGTCGTCGATACCAAGGCCGATTGGCACGCCAATTGCTGGAATATACTGAGGAAGAACACCAAGATGGCCGAGAGGATATCAATGTCAAACCCTAATTGGTTCTCTTGGTTGAGTTTTCCATTTTTCGCGCCACTCAGCGGGTCGGTGGTGCAGGACATCGCACCGAATTTTCACCGGCAAGTCGATAATGACGCAAGTGCTGAGATTGGCTTAGCTGAACAGCTGGTCATTCTTTCCAAGGCCGTTAAAGAGCTTAGGACGATGCTCGTAGGCATCGAGGAGACACCAGGCGCGAAGCTCAAGATCGCATCCGAGGATGCAACAACAGCAATGGGGCAGCTCACAGGGATGGAAGCAAAAGTAAACGAGATCAAACAGCGTCATAGCAAGGCCGCCGATCTGGAAGCTGAGCGCGCGCTAGATCGCCTAAAGGAGGTTAATCCCGAGGGATATGAGACGTTCATTCGTAAGCGCGAGAACCGCGCGAGCACTGGCGGAGATGCCGGAAAGTCGAACGGCGGATCAGTCCAATAAGGCAAAGGATAAGCTCATGCTCAGCTCAAACTCAACTGTGCCTGGATCTGTAACAGCAGCTGGTTGGAATCTGTGGTCGAGGCGAGGCGTTTTGGGTCTTCAGCTGTGCCTGGTTCAAGACTCGGATGTCCGAACTTCTGCACGAAGATCGACGTCGCGGGTCAGCTCAGCCTATTCATCGCGGTCACGTGGGTCGCGCGCATTCGGTCCTGACGTCGCTCACCAGATGTTCTACCGTTAGAGCCGTTGGTTCCTAATCGAACTACTCTTGAAGACAGTAACCGGCCTGAGGCCCTATCTAGCTGTCCCTCGGCTAGCGCACGATACAGCCTGACATGAGCGGATCGGTGGAGGTGGAACGATGGCAAGTGCCATATTGATGGCAGGCTGGAAGGTGATTCCTATCGTCGTGTCGAGGTGATCACCGGGGAACGTCGGCGGCGAGGATGGATGGGCGAGGAGAAGGCGCGGATCATGGCGGAGATGCAGGCCTGCACACTCCGCTCTATGCCGCGCGGCATCTCAGCCGCTGCTCATGCGACGCGAAGAGATCGCGCATCGCTTCGTGACCTTCATCAGGCAGCCACAAGCCGTTAACTCGCCGGCGCGTAGCAGCCGCGCGAGAAAACGGCGTCCCGGCGGTTCGTCTCCGCACGATCGCCCGGCTTCCTCGGGATTAATGATGGCGCCATCACAGTGCATTCGTGGCCGAGCGACCGGATCAGGCGATAAAGACCATAGCCAATTGGGCCGGCTCGTAACAGAAGTGGACGCGTCAAACCGGTTGGCAATCCGCTCTATGACGCGGCGCATGTTGACAATGAAGGCATCGACCTCGCAAGAACCGAACCTCGCCCTCCCGGCCTACATCCGCAATCCCGACGGCATTTCTCAGCTTGGCCACATCGATTCCGACAAAAGGCCTTCCTATAATCTGCCACGGCTCGTCCTCGTGATGAGGATCGGCTCGGTACGCCCGTGCAACCTTAGGACGCGCAGTGTAGGGCGAGCCATCTCACCGCAAGAGGTGCGCATACGGTCTAACTATTCAGCCATGTCCGACTGAAGACATTGTGCGTCGGGAGGCCAACATTGAGATGTAAGCATCCCGCTGGGCACAGGGAAGCGCACGATCTCGCGCCTTTCTCTAAATGCACAGAACATTTTCCGGTGGCACGTATATTGCTGCAAAGGGTGGTGAGGCTCAAAGACCTTCATCGCGCGGTGGACAGCGCTTTCGGAAAGCAAGGATACATACAAATGGGAAGCTTTATAATCAAATACAAGGCGAATGAGGACTACGTGATCGGCGTGCACGATCAGGCAGTGGGTGCTCCAATTGTACTTCGAAAAAGACATGCCGCCCTTCGATATATTGTCTGGGATATCGACCTTGACGCCGGCTCCATTAGGCTTCACGCAAGCGATCGGCTTGCACTCGCGCCAAGCGGTAATGCCATCAGGGAAGCTAGGCTCTACCTTCAGTTCTACGACGCTGCCAACCCTAACCAGCAGTGGGAATTTGGGGAGAACCCAGGTCCTATCTACAGCTTAGTCAATCGCAACCTGTGCATCGATAACAATAATAGCAGACAGCAAGAAGGCAACCCAATTTGGCTCTATCCGGAGAACGGCACAGTCGCTCAGAAGTGGCAGCATGTACCACTATCGAGCCTGCGCGCTACGGATCTCGAGGTTGAAGTTGCGGGGTAATCGCAAATCCTCTGCGCACGATGAGGCTTCATCTACGTGTGCTCACAGGGCGGGGTCGGGCCAGATCGTTCGACCCCCTTCCAAA
>NZ_LAXE01000001.1:8058543-8060204 GCF_003122645.1 Bradyrhizobium sp. SUTN9-2 | reverse complement strand
GAGCTTCACCTACGCGCAGGCGACGTGGACGCAGGGACTCGCCGACTGGATCAGCGCCCATGTTGGCGCCTTCGCGGCGATCGGCGGCGTCCCGGCGCTGCTGGTGCCGGACAACACCAAAGTCGCTGTGATCAAAGCCTGTCTCTACGATCCCAGGATCAATCGCAGCTATGCCGACATGGCGGCGCATTACGGCACCGCCATTCTGCCGGCCAGGCCGCGACGGCCACGGGACAAGGCGATTGCTTCATATTGCACCTCATCCTGACAGTTGCGCGGTGATAGATGTTGTTCGCGGTTTGCGGGAGCGGCGGCCGCCGCGGCCTTTAAGGATAATCGTATTTGATGGGATCTCCCAGAGACCACGGTTAAGGCTGTCAGCGTAGCACTGTTTGATGAGCCCCTGACGGCCCCACTCCTGCACGGTGGTCTTGGCAATGCCAAACCTCGCTGCGACCTCGCGCGTCGTGAGCATACCACAGTGGCGCAGTCGATCGTATCGACTCGCCAGTTTGTAGGCACCTCGAATGAAGGCGATCTTCTTCAGATTGAACGGCTTTGCCTCCGATGTGCGCCATCCGTTCTGATTGAGAATCTCAGCGATCTCACGATCGCAGTAATAGTCAAGGAGACGATCGACCTCGGCGACGAGCTCGGGTTTGAACTTGCGGATCTGTGCGATAGGCAACGGCCGTTCGAGCACCAAGGAGCGCGTCGCGCCGCCCGACAGGCGCACGTGAACAGTGATCTTCTCCGCTTTGATCAGGGTTACGTCGTCGATGAGTAGACGCACAATACGCTTGCGCTCGCGGACGTCGACACGCGAGTCGTGCCAGATTCGTGGCAGTTGCTCGGCAAGATCGAGAATGCGCCGTCGGGTCTCGGCGTTCAGTGCTGCGGCTTGCTGTTTGCTGCGGCGCTCGTAGTCTTCGGCCGCATCGGCATGAAGGCGCAGCTTCTCGTTCCATTCCGCCTCGAGCGCATCGGCGACAAGGCGGTTGTCGGGATCGACCTTCATGTAGCGCCGACGCGCGATCTCAGCTTCATACCGCATCCGCTCGACATGCTGGCGACGCGCTGCGTCAGTCTCCGCGGCGCGCGCCTCGAGCTCGCGCTGAACCCCCAAAGTGACCGCCAGGCTCATCGGTGTCATCAGCTCGATCATCAGGGCGGCGATCGCGGCATCGACGAGCTTCCCGGGAACCGTTTGGCATGTCCATCCCGCGCGCCGCACCGCATTAGCTTGACAGACATAGGTCGGCACTATGCGGCTGTGCTCTTGGCTGTAGCGCACACCCATGCGTTCGCCACAGAGGCCACAGACCACGCGACCTTGCAGCAACGCCGGTCCTTCGCGTGCCGGCCCCGACCGCCGTTCGCCGCCGAAGGCGCGGGCATTGTCGGCGAGCCGCCGCTGATTGGCTTCGAACCGTTCCCAGTCGATGTAGCCTTGGTACATGCCCGGCATGACGAACTGCCAGTCCGCCTTAGCAACCCTGACGACACTGCTGCCGCCGTCGGGTCTGTACCGTGTGCGCGTGCGCCCATAGACGAAGGCGCCGGCGTAGCGTGGATTGTGGAGCACCTGCAGGATGCGCGCATGATTCGGCGGCGCCCACAGGAGGTCTCCCTTGTTTGGACCTGCGCGCAATCGACGTGGG
>NZ_LAXE01000001.1:7986078-8053483 GCF_003122645.1 Bradyrhizobium sp. SUTN9-2 | reverse complement strand
TTTCTTGTACGCCAAGTGGCGCGGATGGAGCAACGGACGATCGGCGGAGCTGGTCGGGGTTGCGCAGCCGATCGTCCGTTGCGGTGAGGTGGGCGGCGTAGGCCGCGGGGGTCAGGTATTTCAGCGACGAGTGGGGACGCTGGAGATTGTAGTCGGCGACCCAGTTGGCGATCTTGGCGCGGGCGTCATCGAGATCGAAGAACAGGGTCTCGTTGAGTAACTCATCGCGCATCCGGCCATTGATGGGGAAGACGGCCCCGCTCCCTCGGCGCCGGCGATATTACTGGCGATGGACGAACCCGCTAACAGGAGCATTCACCTATGGAAGTCGCGACAATTGGGTTGGACATTTCGAAGCACGTATTTCACATCCATGCAGTTGATGGCCAAGGCCAAGTGGCCGGTCGTCAACGCCTCCGGCGAGGCGAGATCGTGTCGTTCTTCTCCTCGCTTGCACCTTGTCTAGTCGGCATTGAGGCCTGCGCGACTGCTCACCACTGGGCGCGGGAGATTCGGCAGTTTGGACATGATGTGAGATTGATCCCGCCGGCGTATGTTAAACCCTACGTACGAAGAGGAGCCAAGAATGACGCCGCTGACGCGGCCGCGATCTGCGAAGCGGTCACCCGTCCCAATATGCGTTTCGTTCCCATCAAGAGCGGCGAGAACCAGGGCTTCTTGATGCTTCATCGTGCAAGAGGCTTGTTGGTCCGGCAACGAACCATGACAGCCTGCGCCATTCGAGCTCATTTTGCTGAGTTCGGCATCATCGTCGGGCAAGGCCGGCAACGGGTGGATGGTCTGGTGGACTTGTTGGATGACGAGGAACTGACGCTACCGGCCCACGCCCGCATCGCACTAGCCGTCCTTGTGAACCAACTGAAGGAATTGGACCGGCAGGTCGAGGCCATCGAGCGCGAGCTAGCTCAGATCCAGCGAGTAAATCCGATGGCGAAGTTGCTGTCCTCAATTCCCGGGATCGGTCCGATAACGGCCACGGCTCTCGCCGCGACCGTGCCGGACGCAACAATGTTCCGCTCCGGGCGGGAGTTCGCGGCCTGGCTAGGCCTGACGCCGAAGCAGCATTCCACCGGCGGGAAGGATCGGCTCGGCCGGATAACGAAACAGGGCGATTCCTATCTCAGGCACTTGCTTGTCATCGGGGCACGCAACGTCGTTCGGTATCCAAAGGCCCGGTCCCGGATCGGAGATGGCTGGATCGAAGCTCTGCTTGAACGGCGTCGGCCCATGGTTGTTGCTGTCGCTGTTGCCAACAAGTTGGCTCGGATCATCTGGGCAATGATGACGACCGGTGAGTTCTATCGGCCTAAGCTCGCGGCCTGAGCTGCCGCGATTCCTGGCCACCCTAAGGTGTGAGGGCAGATGACAGCGTGATGGAAACCGGCGGAGCTGGGGATCGAGAAAGCCCGAAGAGTTTTAAGCGCAACAAGCGCGACCCGTTGATGAGGCCTCGATCCGCGATCTCCATCAGGGCCAGCGGCCATGCTATCGGTCGCAATGACAGGCCGTATACATGAACGCACCCGACCGATATCCAAAATGCTGCAAAAATCCCTTGCATCCGCGGGGCCGTCTATACATGAAACTCTCGACGAAGCCGTTCTGCATCGGCTTTCCCGGCGCAATGAAGTGCCAATCGATGGCTGCGTCCTTGCACCAAGCGAGCATGGCGTTGCAGGTGAATTCGGTGCCATGGTCGGACACGATCATTCCTGGCTTGCCGCGTCGCTGGACGATTGCCGTCAGTTCGCGGGCCACGCGCCGCCCCGAGATCGACGTCTCCGGAATGGCGCCCAGGCATTCCTTGGTGACGTCGTCGACGATGTTGAGGATGCGGAAGCGTCGGCCATTGGCGAACTGGTCGTGGACGAAGTCCAGCGACCAGCGCGCGTTCGGCCTCGCCTCGACCAGGATCGGGGCACGGGTCCCCACGGCCTTGCGGCGAGCCCGCCGTTTGCGGACGGTGAGCCCTTCCTCGCGGTAAAGCCGGTAGATCCGGTTGATCCCCGATGCCTCGCCCTCCCGCCGCAGCAAGACGAACAACCGGCAATAGCCGAAACGCCGCCGCTCGTTGGCGAGGTTGAGGGGCGCGGTTTCGAGCTTGGTGATCCGTAAGCAGTGTTAATCGAAGTCCGGATCTGGATAGCGCTGCTCGATGACGTAGCGCATGATGTTCCACCAGACATTCTCGATCGTGTAGTCCATCGGGTTCATTTTGCGCGGGACCAAATCGCTAAGAGTTGTTGCTATGCGAACATGCCCGGGAGCCTTGATCTCTGGCTCTCTCGCGGGCGGTTTGCCCGATTTGACGGACAGATTGGCGACGATGAGTGCGGTCGGGTCGTACTCGAGAGTTGCCTGCAAGAAATCGCCTTTGTCGATAAGGGGATGAGCCGTCGTATGCGAGATGAGGGCCTTCTGCAGTTTGTCTCCCATGGCGATGTACGGTTCTAGGAGGCCGTCTGCCTGTAGGCCCAGTAGCCAACGATCGTGCGTGTCGAGTGCGCTCGGAAAGTCGCCCTAGTGAAAGTCCGCTCTGCCCCCGAAGGTGATCTTCCCGTAACCGTCAACATGGTCGCGTAGGGCATCCATCAGCTCGACGGCGCGGCGCGGATCTTTTTCGGTTAGGACCGCGTCGATGGCTCCCAACACTTCCTCCATATCGAAGACAATCTTTCTCAGCTCTTCCTTCTGCTCCACAAACATCTTCGGGATTTCGCCGACGGGATTTGGGAGCGGAAGTGTCCAGGGAAATTCGATGTCGTTTTCACTGAAGCGTCGATATGGGATGTTGAGCTGGTCCAAGAAAGCGGCCGACTGATAGTAGGTCTGGCTCTTCAAGCTGTGCTCGATCTGATCGAGCGCGAGTTTGCGCGCTTTGATGCGGAAGGCGTCCTGGAGCGCGGTGGTGCCGACGACATAGCTTACGGGTGAATGGGTGCTGCTTATCGACAACGTATCGACTATCTGCCGTGCAGATAGCAGATGCATCTCGCCTTCGTCCTCTTTTCCGACGTGGAGAAGTGCGAAAAACCCTTCGAGCGGAGCTCCGCCGACATCAACGACATAGCTTTTAGGGATGTGGTGGGTCGTACGCCGATCTTGAAAGTATTTGGCTTGGGTTGCGCCGACACGAGGCGGAACCTTGTCCGTGAATCGCTGTGTCGTGGTGCGGCGTTGGATGAGGAAATCGGCGCCGTCGGTGTCGACGCTGCGCTCAAGCACCCAAAACCGATCGATCAGGAACGAGCGCGTGCGTGCCTCTCCGACGATGCCATTTTCCATAACCTTGAGCCACGTCGGCCAACTGTCTTCCACGAGGTGGGTCCTATGCTTCTATGGGGGTCGCGATAGACGGCTTTCGCGTTATCATTTTCATCCGTTGTTGTTCAGTGCCTTGAGTTCGGCAAGGAAGACCGTGCCGATTTCGACCGCCCGTTTCGCGGCCTCCGAGTTGACGTCCACACCGTGCGAGGCTGCGTTCATAGTTTGCAGAGTGCTGAGCATCTGCTCGGTGCTGGCCGGCACCGACCCTTGTCGGCGTAGGTCGCGCAGCATGTTCATGATGCCGACGGGCCGATCGAAGACGACGCCTCTCTTGTCGGCGAGGTCGCGCACCGCGCGCTCGATTTCGATGCGTAGCTTGACCACAGACATCAACGGGAACTCTCTAGCAAACTCCGCTACCGTCGGGAGATCCTCCTCGAGCTGGGGCGGGAGCGCGGCGGAGAGCTGATACTGGGCGACGCCCATCGGCTTGCTGGAATCTCGCAGGGCGTATTCGACAATTACCTCGTTGCGCCCCTTGCACAGGATGATGCCGATGGTCGGCTTGTCGTCAGGATGACGCAATTGCTCGTCCACGGTGGACAGGTAAAAGTTCATCTTTCCTGCGAACTCGAGTTTGAAGTCCTCGATCTTCAGTTCGATCACCACGAAGCAGCGAAGGCGCAGATGATAGAATAGGAGGTCGAGGTAATAATCTTGCCCGCCGACTTCGAGATGATATTGGCTGCCGACGAACGCGAAGCCCTTGCCGAGTTCGAGGATGAGAGAGCGTAGATGTTCGATCAGGCCGTGTTCGAGATCACGCTCCAGCATCTCTGGGCCAAGCGAGAGGAAGTCGAACGTATAGGGGTCTTTGAGGATCTGCTGCGCAAGCTCGGATTGCTCGGCCGGTAGGGTCCGCGAGAAATTGGTGAGTGCGCTGCCTTGCCGGGCGAAAAGCTTGCTATCTATCTGGTGGACAAGGACGTTACGACTCCACCCGTGTTCAATAGCCTGCCGAGCGTACCAGGTGCGCTCCTCGCGCGTCTTAAGGGCATCCAGCAGGCGGACGTTATGGCCCCAAGGCAATAGTGCAACAACCTGTTGCACGAATTCGCCGTCGGGCCAAGCCTCCGCGAAGGCGCGCATATACTTGAGATTTCGGGCGGACAGACCTGTCATCTCGGGGAAGGCGCGGCCAAGGTCGTCGGCCAGGCGATCGATCACCTTGGCGCCCCAACCTTCTTTCTCTTGCCGAATGAGAATGTCGCGGCCGACAGTCCAGTACAGCAGGATCAATTCGCGGTTCACCGATAGGCCAGCACGATGCCTCGCCTCGGCAATCTTCGTCTTGAGATCGCCAACGAATGCCGAGTAGCTCTGCGCGTCGATCTCGGTCGCCGGTCGCGCGCCCTTTCGCGGAGCCGCGGGCCCGGAGGGGCGCTTGGTCATGCCGCTGCTTTCAAGCGCTTCTTAGTGAGCATAGAGCGGACGAACTTGTCCCATCTTGCCATACCGGCACGCTTCTCAGGCATGTAATGCCAGCGGTCGTAGTTCTTAGAGCTGACGTCTTGCAGCGCATGATTTTGAAGACGATCTCGAATTTCCTTCGACACGCCAGCCTTGCCGGCCAGAGTCTTGAACGTTCGCCGGAGGTCCCGGTTTGTTGCATACGGGATCACGCCGCGGTCTCGCTGGCGCCAAACGAAGCTATAGAGCGTACCGTGGCTCACGGGCTTGGATGGGTCCTTCGCTGAGGGAAAGAACCAGCCGTACTTATTTGGGTTGATCGACGCAATCAGTTCGGCGGCGATCGACGGCACTGGGACGGCGTGCGGCTGAAGGTTCTTGGTTTTGGACCAGTCGATGATCTTCTCCGGCGCATCCCATTGATCGACATGCAAGCGCGCGATTTCTTCGACGCGTTGACCGGTCAGCATGATCAGCTGCACAGCGCGAGGATAGGAGGGATGAACCGGCGTATCGGGGCATTCCAGCCAGCGATAGAGTTGAACGAATTCTTCTTCGTTGAGCCAGCGCGTGCCCTGGACCTTGGGTTCGGTCGGAATTTCCGAGGCCGGATTGTATGGGATACGGAAGCGGCGCGGGGATGTGTTCCGATAGTCGTTGTCCGATTTCATCCCCCAACTATATGCCGCGTGGATGTAACATCGCACGTGATCCGCCATCGAGCGGGCGCCACGCTCGTAGATCGGTCGGATAAGCTCGACGATCTCCTCAGACTCGATTTCGCGCGCGAGTCGGTTGCGCCCGAGCGTGTCGGCGATCTTGTTAAGCCCTTTCTCTGTCTCCTTCCAGGACGGCTTGGCGGCGGCCTTGAGCGACGCGACATAGCCCTCGAACAGATCAGCGACGGTGCCGGGGCGGGTATCTGTTGCGATCTTGATGCTCCGACCCTTCTGGATCACATCGGCGTAGTCGCGCTTGAAGATCTCGCGCGCCTGAGCCAAGGACGTGGATGGATAAGCGCCGAGCTTCTTTTTCGCACGTTTGCCGTCCCGCCATTGCTGCGCCATCCAGTCGGCCGTCACGCGCTTCGGCATCGGCTTGAGGACGAGGACGAGTCGGCCGGTACCTCGGCCTTCACCATCTGCGAGGTTTTCTTGTTTCCGGTTGAGCTCGACGCGCTTCAGCGCGTGTCGGATCGCGGTGTCGGTCAGGCTTGGCATGGCGTTTTTTCTGTTCCGCAACTGGGATCGGTCGGGGAGAAACGGGGATCGTTTGCTGGGATCGGAAGGCCGTGCTCTACCCCTCTAACCGCTCCCAATTTGCCATGGCCGCCCCCAGTGCGCAATGCGCTAAAAGTACTAATTTTATAGGTGTTTTAAAGGTATCGAGCGTGACCAAGCGTAATCGCGAAGGGGGGTAGTGGGGTGATTGTGCACCAGGATCAGCGCGGTCGCGGACAGCTCGAGCGCGCGCTTGATCACCTCGCGCGGGTAGACCGGGGTGTGGTCGACCGTGCCGGTCTGCTGCACCTCGTCGGAGATCAGCTGGTTGCGCTTGTCGAGGAAGAGCAGGCGGAATTGCTCCTTGTCGGCAAACGCCATGCTTGTGCGGCAATAGGCGATCACCTCGTTCCAGGATGACAGCGCGTTGCGGCTGTTGACCTCGCCCTTGGCAACGCGATGCGCGGCCGCGGCGATCAGCTTGAGCTGGTTGATCGCGGACTCGCCGACCCCCTCGACCTCCCGCAAGCGCGCCACTGGCGCATGCACGACCTCGGCGAACGAGCCGAAGGTCTTGATCAGCGTCTTCGCCAGCGGCTTGGTGTCGCGCCGCGGCAGCGCGGCAAACAGCGCCATCTCGAGCAGCTCGTAATCGCTGAGCGCATCCGCGCCCGCGCTATAGAAGCGCTCGCGCAGCCGCTCGCGATGGCCGTGATAGTGCGGCGTGTCGTCAGGTCTGCTCTTGTCGTGGTCCGGCTTGGCGGGCATCGGCCGCCAGCATTGCCGGGGATGGTGGTTTTTGCAACCGTCAATTGCGCGCGCCTTGCATAGGTGCGCTTCCGGCATGAAGCGGATGATGATCAGCCGACCGTTTTTCCCGCCCTTCGTCTCAGCTGGCGATCATGGGCCCTGGTGACGCCAGAAGCTATCGTTGGGCACGACGCCTGCGGGATCGGCAGCCAGGTCCGGCCTGATACGATCGAGGAAGTACATCGGGGTGGGCCCCTTGCCCTTCACCTCGATGCTGCCGCGCGGTTCGCAGGTGAAGCGCGCTTTGACCAGGTTCCAGGTCGCCTCGGCAATGTTGATCCGTCCGGGATCGGCGGCCGCCTGCAGACGCGCGGCGACGTTCACCGCGTTGCCCCAGATATCGTAGCTGAACTTGCGCGTTCCGACGACGCCAGCGATGACCGGGCCGGTGTTGATGCCGATTCGCGCCATCCAGAGCGGCAGCCTCAGCCGTTCGCGCTGACGGTTCGCCTTGGCGAGCAGGTCCTGAATCTCGAGCGCCGCCAGCGCGGCATCGACAGCGTGCGTCCGGTTGATCTCGGGCAGGCCGCCGGCACAGAGATAGGCATCGCCGATGGTCTTTATCTTTTCGAGCCGATGGCGCGCAATGATCTCGTCGAACGTGCTGTAGTACTCGTCGAGCTGGTGCACGACCTGCGCCGGCTCGATCGCCTCGACGTGCCGGGTGAAGTCGGCGAAATCGACGAAGAGGATGCTGACCGACTGGTAGAAGCGCGGCCGCACCTTCGCGTTGGCCTTGAGCTCCTCGGCGATCGCAGGGGGGAGGATGTTGAGCAGGAGCGCATCTGATTTGCTCCGCTCCGCCTCCGCCATTGCGCGCGCCTTGTCGAGCTCGGCCAGCATCTCGTCGCGCTCGCGGAGTCTACGTCTGAGCTCGAGCTGAGCCACGGCCTGACGCGAGATCCGCCGCACTGCTTCTTGCTGCTCGAAGCTGAGCTCGCGCGGCTCGAAATCGATGACGCAAAGCGTTCCGAGCGCGTATCCCTCCTCGCTGATCAGCGGCATGCCGCAATAGAAGCGCAGCCCGAACTCGCCGGCGACCAACGGCGAATCCCTGAACCTCGGATCCTTCGTGAGGTCAGGCACATACATGAGATCGTCATGGCAGATCGTCGCCTGGCAGATCGAGATCTCCTTGGGCACGTGCGTAAGGTCAGGCGGCAGGCCGCACTTGGCCTTGAGCCATTGTCGCTTGTCGTCGAGGAAGGTCAGCAGCCCGGCGCTGCAGCCGCAGATCTGCGCCGCCAAGTCCGCCAGTTCATCATAGGCGATCTCCGGCGGCGTATCGAGAATGCGATAGGTTTCGAGGGCTTGCTGCCGCGCCTGCTCGTTGTCCGGCAGGTAGATCTTCATGTCGTCCGCCACCGCTCGACAGAACCCGCCATGACCATATCTCCATGCCCAGTCAAGACGCCTGCATTAGAACACCGGAGGCGGATCATGGAAAGGTGCGACTCCCTGCGCAGTCAGCGAAACCGACGTGATTGTGGTCATGCTTTTCCTATCATGCACGTGCTTTCACCTCGACGTCGGCCGCCTGTTGCCCGTCGCGTGCGTCTCAGCGCTGTTGTGGGGGGCCTTCTGGCGAAGGCAAGATCTGGGACGATCAACCGAGACCCGGACTCGGGCCTAGGTCAGTAAGCGCGTCCTCGACGCGTTGGTGCGCAAAGGCAGAATCGCCACCCGCCAAAGGGGGCCGCCGCTAGCAATAGCTGACGCACCGGGCTCACCCGATCTGCTTCTCGCCGTGCCGCGCCGATAGCGTGAAGATCTCGACGCCGGTCGCCGTTACGCCGACGGAGTGCTCGAACTGCGCCGACAGCGAGCGGTCGCGGGTCACCGCGGTCCAGCCGTCGGACAGGATCTTCACGTGCGGCTTGCCGAGATTGATCATCGGCTCGATGGTGAAGAACATGCCGGGCTTGAGCTGCACGCCCTCGCCGGGCCGGCCGATATGGATGATGTTCGGCTCGTCGTGGAACATGCGCCCCAAACCATGGCCGCAGAAATCGCGCACCACGCTCATGCCCTGCGGCTCGACGAAGCTCTGGATGGCATGGCCGATGTCGCCGGTGGTGGCGCCGGGCTTCACCGCGGCGATGCCGCGCATCATGGCTTCATAGGTCACCTCGATCAGCCGCTCCGCCTTGCGGGCGATTGGGCCGATCGCATACATCCGGCTGGAATCGCCATACCAGCCGTCGACGATGAAGGTGACGTCGATGTTGACGATGTCACCCTCCTTCAGCGGACGGTCGCCGGGCATGCCGTGGCAGACAACATGGTTGAGCGAGGTGCAGGTCGAGTAGCGGTAGCCGCGATACATCAGCGTCGCCGGATAGGCACCATGGCTGAAGGCGAAGTCGCGGACGAATTCGTCGATTCTGGAGGTCGGCACGCCCGGCCCGACGATGTCGGTGAGCTCGTCCAGGCACCTGGCCACCAGCGCGCCCGCCTTGCGCATGCCGGCAAAGGCGGCAGGCCCGTGCAGCTTGATCTGTCCGGTCTTGCGCAGGGAGGTCTCGGTGGCGTCGACGTAGCTCATGCGTGTCAGGTCTTCTCGGGCTAATCTCGATATCGGCGGAAAGGCTTGATTTCACGCCCCAATTTAATGATTGGCGGCCTTCATGCAAGCCGAGGCTACCAGCCTTGGCTTACGAAAGCGTCTTAATTCGGGACTTCCACGGCGGTTTCCACCGGCAGGGCGCCGCCGCGGATACGGATTTCGCGGACGGGATAGGGAACCCGGATGCCCTCGCGCTTGAAGGCGTCCCATAGCTCCAGCATCACGTCGCTCTTGACCTTGTCCATGCCGTCGGGGTCGGCGATCCAGAAGGTCAGCGAGAACTTCATCCCGGCTTCCGCGAACTCGGTCAGGAGACAGGTCGGCGGCTTGCCCTTCTGCGCGCGCGGATGAGCGGCGGCGGTCTCGGCGGCGAGCGTACAAACCAGCTTCGGGTCGGCGTCGTAATTGGTGCCGAAGGCGATCTTCACCAGCGTGTTCTTGTCGGTATAGGTCCAGTTGACGACCTTCTGCGTCACCAGATCCTCGTTCGGGACCAGGAATTCGCGCCCGTCGCCGGCAGCGACGGAAATATAGCGCGTCTTCATCGCGCTGATGCGGCCGGTGTTGTCGCCGATGGTGACGAGATCGCCGGGCTTCACCGATTTGTCGGCGAGCAGGATGATCCCCGAGATGAAATTGGCGACGATCTTCTGCAGGCCGATACCAATGCCGACGCCGACCGCGCCGGAGAACACCGCGAGCGCCGACAGGTCGATCCCGACCGCGCCGAGCGCGATCACGATGGCGACCGTGAGCAGCCCGATGCGGATGATCTTGACCAGCAGCACCTGCACCGACGGCGTCAGATCGGTGGTCGAATTGATCCGGCTCTCGGCGAAATTGCTGGCGATGTTGGTGAGCCAGAGCGCGATCAGCAGCAGCGCGCCGGCCTTCAGCGCCAGGAGGGGGGTCAGCCTGAGGCCGCCGAGCACGATCGCGAAGGAATCCAATAGGTCGACCGTCGCATCGAGCTGGCCGACGATGGAGAGCGCGGCGATGAACCATGCCGTGATCGACACCAGCTTGACGATGAAGGCGTTGCGCAGCACCGAGGTCACGAGCCGGATCACCAGCCAGGCGAAACCCAGCTTGGCTGCGACCATCAGCAGATAGGAGCGGCTCGGCCAGGTCGCGTGATACATCACCACGCGCGAGACGATCACGAGCAGCGTGAACACCGCCGTCGAGGCGCTGGCGACCATGACCCGGACGAAATGCCGGAGCGGCAGCGGCCAGCGCATCGCCAGCGAGGTCAGGTCGACACGGCTGCGAATAGCGGCCTCCGCGGCATAGGCGATGCCGGCGGCGGCCAGGATGAGGCCGAATTGCAGGTAGAACCAGGGTGAGGAGAATTCTGCCCCGACGCTGCGTGCGGTGGTCTGCACGAGCTCCATGAAGTCTTTGAGGTCCATGTCCATCGGGTCTCGTCGGCAAGCGGGGAGGAATTGATTCGAGGGCGCCGGACAATCCCACAAAGGACGCGGCCGGGCCATCGATACACCGTGAAGTGAAGCGCGTTAAGGCCGTAAAATGCGGGCAGATTGCCGCGAAGAGCGAAAATGGGTTGGCGCGCGAGTCCACCGACGATAAGGATGAAATTCCAGCGATTTCTTACCCGGAAGGTGGATGGCTTCCCTCGACTCCGTCAGTCTCGCCATATTGCTCGGCGCCGTCCTCGTCATGGCCGGCATCCTCTCCAGCCTGCTTGCGCTGCGCTTCGGCGCGCCCTTGCTGCTCGTCTTCCTCATCATCGGCATGCTCGCCGGCGATTCCGGCCCAGGTCAGCTCCAGTTCGACGACGTCCGCACCACCTATCTGGTCGGCTCCGTCGCGCTCGCTTTGATCCTGTTCGACGGCGGCCTGCGCACGCGCTTTGCCAGCATCCGCACCGTGCTTGCGCCGTCCGTGGTGCTCGCGACCGCAGGCGTGCTGCTGACCGCGCTGGTCACGGCGCCGTTCGCCAAATACGCGCTCGACCTCAACTGGTCGGAGTCGCTGCTGGTCGGGGCGGTGGTGGCCTCGACCGACGCTGCGGCCGTGTTCCTCCTGGTGCACACCCAGGGCCTGCGTCTACGCCCGCGCGTCGGCGCGACGCTGGAGGCGGAATCCGGCACCAACGATCCCTTCGCGATCTTCCTCACCTTGATGCTGGTGGAATACATCTCGGTCGGTACCAGCTCGCCCGGCCATGTGCTGATGGAGTTCATCCAGGAGGCGGTGCTGGGCGCCGTCGTCGGCGTCATCGGCGGCCGCCTCGTCGTCATCGCGCTCAACAAGGTCGCCCTACCGCAGGGCCTGCATGCGCCCTTCGTGACCACGGCCGCGCTCGTCATCTTCGGCGGCTCGCAGATCATGCACGCCTCCGGCTTCCTCGCCGTTTATCTCGCCGGCATCATCATCGGCAACCGGCCGACCCGCGCGCATAATTCGGTGGTGACGTTCCTCGACGCCGCGACCTGGCTGGCGCAGATCGTGATGTTCGTGCTGCTCGGCCTTCTGGTCTCGCCGAGTCGGTTGGGTTCCAGCGTGCTGCCAGCGGTCGCCGTCGCGCTCGTCTTGATGCTGGTGGCGCGCCCGCTCGCGGTGTTCGTGTGCCTGTCGCCGTTCCGCTTCAACTGGCGTGAGAAGATTTTCATCGCCTGGACGGGCCTCCGCGGTGCGGTCGCGATCTTCCTGGCCTCGATCCCGATGCTGGTCGGGTTGCCCAAGGCCTATCTCTATTTCGACGTGGCCTTTGTCGTCGTCATCATCTCGCTTCTGCTGCAAGGCTGGACCCTGGCGCCGGCCGCGCGCAAGCTGCACGTGGCGCTGCCCCGTGCCGACCGCGGCCCCCGCCGCGTCGAGCTCGATCTGCCCGGCCAGCTCGAGCAGCAGCTGGTCGGCTATCCGGTGCGGCCCAAGAGCCTGTATTTCCGCCGCGGCCTGATCCCGTCCTGGTCCAAGCCGACACTGGTGATCCGCAACGAGCACATCCTGACGCCGACGGAGGCCGATCCAATCGCACCGGGCGACTACATCTATCTGCTGGCGCCGCCGGAAAAGGCCGAAGCGCTGGACCGTTTCTTCGTCGACATGCAGCCGAGCACCGCGCCCGATCCGCATCTGCTCGGCGACTTCATGGTCTCCGGCGAGCACACGCTCGCCGAGCTCGCCGCGATCTACGGTGTGAAGGTCGGCGAGGACGACGGCAAGCTGACCCTGGCAGATTATTTCGACGTCCATCTCGACCACGCGCCGAAAGAGGGCGCCGAGCTGCCGCTGGACGAGATCGTGCTGGTCGCACGATCAATCTCCGGCGGCCGCGTCAACGTCGTCGGCCTGCGTCTGCCGGAAGAAGACGAAACGCCGCCGCCGCTGACCCGCGCGCAGGCGGTGAGAAAGAAGCTCGCCGATGTCTGGACTTCGGTCGCCGGAGTTTGACTTGCGAAGAGGAACTGCCACCAAATCGCCGCAACCGCCGAAGTTTTGCGCGGCTTCGTGACATCCGGATCCGGAACGCTCCGCATTGCCTCTCGTTCTAAGCTGTATAGAAGTTTGGACTGACAGGAGTACGCCAATGCGAAAGTTCGCCCTTCCGATCGCGACTGTCCTCGTGCTGGGCGCAGCGGCGCCGGCTATGGCCTACGACACCGGCGATCAGATCTCGATGCAGGTTGCGCTTGACGTCGCGACCGATCTTGGCGTTGCGACGGTGTCGCACACGAACTTCCTCGGCGACGAATGGCAGATTGAGGGCCGCGACCGCGCCGGCCGCTGGATCGAGGTCGATGTGGATGCCCGGACCGGCGAAGTGCGAAACGTCGACCGCGGCTGGTAGCGGGGGTTGGCCCGATCACGTCAGCACCTTCACCCCGCCGAACGACGTCACCCGTCCCTGCTTCAGCATCACGATCTGCGTCGCGAGCTGGCGCAGCTCGGCGACGTCGTGGCTGACATAGACCATCGGCACATTGGCCTCGTCGCGCAGTCGCACCAGGTAGGGCAGGATCTCGAGCTTGCGGCCCTCGTCGAGCGCGCCGAGCGGCTCGTCGAGCAGCAGGAGGCGCGGCTTCGACAGCAGCGCGCGGCCGAGCGCGACGCGCTGGCGCTCGCCGCCGGACAGCTTCCCGGGACGGCGATCCCTGAGCGCGCCGATGTCGAGCAGGTCGATGATGCGCTTGTGCTGCGCCGGATCGGGCGCAAGCCCGTTCATTCGCCGTCCGTAGTCGAGGTTCTGCGCCACGCTCAGATGCGGAAACAGCCGCGCATCTTGGAACACGTAGCCGATGCGGCGGCGGTAAGTGGGCACGTGAATGCCGGCCGCGGTGTCGTCGACGATCTCGCCGTCGATCGCGATGGTGCCGCGATCGGGCCGCAGCAGGCCGGCGATCATGTTGACCAGCGAGCTCTTGCCGGCGCCCGAGGCGCCGAACAGCCCGATGACGCGCCCCTCGCTGCTGAAGGAAGCGGACAGCGAGAATTCACCGAGCTGTTTTTCGACGTCGACGCGCAGCATGGTCAATTCCCGTGCAGCCGCTGCGTGGCGCGGCGGGCGAACCATTCGGCCGCGATCAGCGCACCGATCGCGAGCACGATCGAGACGATCACGAGCCTTCCCGCAGCGGCATCGCCGTCCGGCGTCTGGATCAGCGAATAGATCGCGGACGAAATCGTCTGGGTCTCTCCTGGAATGTTGGAGACGAAGGTGATGGTGGCGCCGAACTCGCCGATCGCCTTGGCAAAGCCCAGCACCATGCCGGCGAGCACGCCCGGCAGCGCCAGCGGCAGCGTCACCGTGAAGAACACTTTCCACGGCGCTGCGCCGAGGGTCTCCGCAGCCTGCTCAAGCCGGCGGTCGATCGCCTCGATCGACAGTCGCATCGGCCGCACCAGCAGCGGAAACGCCATCACGCCGCAGGCGAGCGCAGCACCGGTCCAGCGGAACGCGAAGACGATGCCGAGATGGTCGGCGAGAAAGCTGCCAATGAGGCCTTTGCGACCGAAGCTGAGCAGCAGCAGATAACCGGTGACGACGGGCGGTAGCACCAGGGGCAGATGCACGAGTGCGTCGAGCACCGACTTGCCCCAGAAATCACGCCGCGCGAGCAGCCACGCCAGCGCAATGCCGAACGGCGTTGCGACCAGCGTGGCGATGACGGCGACCCTGAGCGAAAGCAGGATCGCCGTCCATTCGGCGGGAGAGATCTCGAACATCAAGTCGTCATATCAGGTCGCAGAAAACAGGTTGTAAAATCAGGTTGCAACAGTCAGGTCGCAACAATCAGGTCGTCGGGCTGATCAGGAACTTGAAGCCGTATTTTTCCAAGATGGCCTTGGCCGCCGCCGTGCGCAGGAAGGCGAGATAGCCGTTCGCCTCCGGCTTGGCGATGCTGGTCGCCGCGACCGGATAGATGATCGCAGGATGCGAATCCGCCGGGAAGGTGCCGACGATCTTCACGCCCGGCTCGATCTTGGCGTCGGTCGAATAGACAATGCCGAGCACGGCCTCGCCGCGGGCGACCAGTGTCAGCGCCGCGCGCACGCTCTCGGCCATGGCGAATTTCGGCTCTGCCGCCTGCCAGGCCCCGAGCTTTTCCAGCGCCGCCTTGGCATATTTGCCTGCAGGGACCGACTTGACGTCACCGGTCGCGATCCTGCCGTCGCCGGCGAGCTTGGCGAGATCGAAACCTGCCGCGATCGTCACACTGTCGATCTTGGAATCCTTCGGCGCGATCAGCACGATGCTGTTGCCGAGCAGATTCACTCTGGAAGGCTCGTTGATGGTCTTCTTGGCGATCGCGTAGTCCATCCAGTCGGTGTCGGCCGAGACGAACACGTCGGCCGGCGCACCCTGCTCGATCTGCTTGGCCAGCACCGAGCTAGCGGCGTAGCTGACGCTGAACTTGACGCCGGTCCTGGCGGTGTAGGCGGCGTCGATGTCGTCCAGCGCGTTCTTCATCGAGGCGGCGGCGAACACGGTGATGGTCTTGTCCTCGGCCGCGGCGGGCGCGACGGCCGTGCTGGCGAGAATGACGAAGGCGGTGAAAAGTCCTGATAGACGAAACATGGATGCGCTCCGTGCGGGCTCGCGCGCGCAAGGTTGCACGCGCGAAATCTGGCGTTGGCTGGTCAGATGCGACGGGCGGACACGCTGTTCCACGGTCCCAAGCGACGGCTTACGGCCGGCGGGGATATCGCAGTGCAAACATAGCAGGCCGTAGCCGCAGGTCAAAGCCGGCCGTTTGTCGGCCAGCTTCTATCGGGCCGGCGAGTTCGTCATCCCGGGGCGCGCGTAGCGCGAGCCCGGGATCCATAACCACAGGATTGCGTCGGGCGAAGACTCGGAGTGACCTGCTTCGCGCAAGTATCACTCCCTGTGGTTATGGGTGCCGGGCTCGCTGCGCGCCCCGGGACGACGTCCGTGGGCGAGCCCTTACGGCTTCACATCCCCTGCATGCAGCACCGCCTTGCAGGCTGCCGGCATCTGCGCAAGCGTCATCGGCGGCTTCGGCTTGGGCGGCTCGGGCGGCGGCTTGGGGTGCAGCACCGCATCGGAGAACCAGTAGGCGAGATCGGCGGGCTTGCAGCCTTCGTCCTCGGCCTGTGACGGCTGGCCCTCGCATTCGCCGGCCCCGGCCGGGCAGTGCATGCGGATGTGGAAGTGGTAGTCGTGGCCCCACCAGGGGCGGATCTTCGACAGCCAGGCGCGGTCGCCCTTGGCCTCGCGGCACAGCGCCTTCTTGATCGCGGCGTTGACGAAGATGCGCTGCACGGCGGGTTCTCGCGCCGCAGCGCGCAGCACCAGCACGTGGCTTGGTGTGAACACCTTGGGGTCGATGTCGAGCCGGTCCTGGCGCACCATCATCACCGCCGACATCTCCTCGCGCTCCTCGCGCGAGAGCCGGCGGTCCGGCATCGGCGTCAGCCAGATGTCGGCGTCGAGACCGATCTGGTGGCTGGCATGGCCTGACAGCGCCGGCCCGCCGCGCGGCTGGGCGATGTCGCCGACCAGGATGCCGGGCCAGCCTGCGTCCTTGTGCGCCTTCGCGGCAAGCCGCCTGATCAGCGCGATCATGTCGGGATGACCGTAGCTGCGATTGCGCGACAGCCGCATCACCTGCCAATTGTCGCCGTTGACCGGCATCTGCGCGGCGCCGCCGATGCAGCCCCTGGTGTAGGAGCCGATGATATGGGCCGGCCCCTTCGATGGCAGCAGCTTGCGCGCGAACAATTCCTTGGCGGCGAGATCGGGGTCGTTGGGATTGGCGAGCGGCGGCAGCGGCTTCGGGTTGATGCTGCCACGGTCCTGGGCCAGCGCGCCACCGGCGCCCAGGCAGACGAACGAGAGCAGGAGGAGGGTGATGCCGCGGCGACTCATGCTGACGCTCTTATAACCCAATGCTGCACCAGGGTTAAGAACGAGGCGACGAGCCCGCCGCCGGCTCATCGCAGCGCGCCCCGAATCGCGTCTCGACCCGCCGTTTCTTAAGGGTGTAATAACCGTATCCTGCATTGACCAAAATTCGTGCGCAGCGCGCAGAAAATTTTGCGGTTCGCATGCAATCGCGCGCAATTTCGGAACCGATTCAGGCGTGCGCGCAATTTTGCGCCAGATCGCTCATTGATTGCGGCGCCACACTCAGTCTGATGGCGCCTGCCGCCGCTCGCCACGCCGCGCAAACAGGCAGTAAGCGCGCCGCGCGCGGACCGCGGCGGGCTAAGATTACTTTTTTTTCAGACACTTGCCTCAAAACTTGCGGCCGCTGGACGCGACTGGGACGAGTGAAGTTGAGTTTGGGGTCTCGAAGAACAAGAAAGCGAAAGCAAAGCATGCTTGCCCGCGCCGGCCAAAAGGCGCGCAAGCCGCGCTTCGCGCGCGCGCACCGTGCCCTTTCCGAACACGACGAAATCCTGCGCAGCCGTGCCGAGGCGGAAGCCGCGATCGCGGAGGCGCGCAAGTCGCATGAGCGCCTGCGCCAGGCCATCGACATCCTGCCGCAGGGCATCGTGTTTCTCGACGCCGAAGGCCGCTACGTCCTCTGGAACAGGAAATACGCCGAGATCTACAGCAAGACCGCCGATCTGTTCGAGGAGGGCGCGCGGCTCGAGGACACGCTGCGCATCGGCGTCGCCCGCGGCGACTATCCCGAGGCCATCGGCAATGAAGAAGCCTGGATCGCAGAGCGCCTGCAAAAACTCTACAAGCCCGGCGCGCGCCACGAGCAGAAGCTGTCGGACGGCCGCGTCATCCTGATCGACGAGCGCTTGACCGATGACGGCGGCGTCGTCGGCCTGCGCGTCGATATCACCGAGCTCAAGCAGCGCGAGGCCTCGTTCCGCCTGCTGTTCGACGGCAATCCCGTGCCCATGATCGTCTGCGCGCCGGACGACGAGCGCATCCTCGGCGTCAACGATGCCGCGGTCGCGCATTATGGCTACAGCCGCGCCGAGTTCGAGCGATTGAAGATCCGGTCTTTGCAGGCGTTCGAAAGCGAGCCGCCCTGGACCGTCGATGGGACCGGCGAGAATCAGGCCGGCCGCACCTGGAAGCACGTCAAGGCCGACGGTGGGCTGATCGACCTTGCGATCTATTCCCGCGAATTGATTTATGGCGAGCGGCCCGCGGTGCTGCTCGCGCTGATGGACATCACCGAGCGCAAGCGCGCCGAGGCGCGACTCGCCTTCATGGCCCAGCATGACGGGCTGACCGGTCTGCCCAATCGCAGCCTGCTGCGGCAGCAGATGGACGAGATGCTGCTGCACACGCGCCGCGGCTCCGAGAAGGTCGCGCTGCTGATACTAGGGCTCGACAATTTCAAGGCGGTCAACGACACGCTGGGGCACGCGGTCGGCGACAAGCTGCTGCGCGGCGTCGCCAAGCGGCTGCGTTCCACCTTGCGCGACGAGGATGGGCTGGCCCGGCTCAATTCCGATGAGTTCGCGGTTCTGCAGAGCGGATTGGCTCGGCCGGAAGATGCGGTGGGTCTCGCAAAACGCCTCCTTGCGGCCATTGCCGATCCCTATCTGCTCGACGGTCACTCCGTGGTGATCGGTGCCTCGATCGGCATTGCGATGGCGCCGGGCGACGGCGAGGATTCCGAAAAGCTGCTCAAGAGCGCCGACATGGCGCTGTCGCGGGCCAAGCTGGACGCGCGCGGCAGCTTCGCCTTCTTCGAGGCCGCACTCGACGCGAAGGCGCAGAGCCGCCGCAAGATCGAGGTCGAGCTGCGCGATGCGATCCAGAATGACGTGCTGCGGCCGTACTACCAGCCGCTGATCGACCTCGCGAGCGGCCGCATCACCGGCTTCGAGGCGCTGGTGCGCTGGCCGCATGCCGAGCGCGGCATGGTGTCGCCGGCCGAGTTCATTCCGGTCGCCGAAGACACCGGCCTGATCAATCCGCTCGGCGGGCTGATGCTGCGCCGGGCCTGCCTCGACGCCGCGGCCTGGCCCGACGACGTCCGCGTCGCGGTCAACCTGTCGCCACTCCAGTTCCGCAGCGGCAATCTGCTCTCGATGGTTACTGACGCGCTGAAACATTCCGGCCTGGCGCCGCGGCGGCTCGAGCTCGAGATCACCGAGACGCTGCTCCTGGAGAAGAGCGCGCAGGTGCTGGCGACGCTGCATGCGCTGCGCGCGCTCGGCGTGCGCATCTCCATGGACGATTTCGGCACCGGCTATTCCAGCCTCAGCTACCTACGCAGCTTCCCGTTCGACAAGATCAAGATCGACCAGTCCTTCGTGCGCGATCTCGCGGCCAACCGCGAGGCCCAGGCGATCATCCGCTCGATCGTCAGCCTCGGCAAGGGCCTTGGCGTCACCATCACCGCCGAAGGCGTCGAGACCGAAGCCGAGCTCAGCTGCCTCCGCGCCGAAGGCTGCCATGAGGGCCAGGGCTTCCTGTTCAGCAAGGCCCGGCCGAATGCGGAGATCGTCAGCCTGCTGGCCGCACAGCGCGGCATCGACCGCAACGAGGACGCCGCGCTGGTGGCGTGACCGCTCGCCTCCACGATATCTAAGAACGCACCGCTTCGCCGATCGGCCTCTCCCGCCTTGCCCGGCGCCAGCAGCCTTGATCTGCCTCAACAACGAGGCCAAAGGCCGGGGCGCATGACAGCGCGGCGTCGGTCAATTTCCGTTTGGAGGTTCGGACGGATAATGGCCCGGGCGCGCCACCCGTAAATTTCCCAAGTGCGGACCGTCAGCTGCCGTCGTTAAGTCGTGCGGTCGTGGGGTCGCACCATGAAGACACCGAAGCCGAAGCAATGGGCCGAGCAGGAGGTTCGACGGCTGGTCACGCTGGCCCGGCAGGGCATTGGGGTATCGAAGATTGCCGCCGAACTGGGCCGCCACGCCGGATCAGTCAGGCGAATGGCGCGAGCGAAAGGAATATTGTTGAAGAAATAGTCGCCGGTAGGGCAGGCGCTGCCTGATCGACGAGGCGCGTGGACGGCGCCCTACAGCCCGAAGCCTCGGCCGATGTCCCGCACAAGGCTGGGCGCAGCCTCAGTACTGCGACCATGGGAGAGCGCTCGATCGAGCCGAGACAAGATGCCTTTTCCGAAGAGCGCTATAGCGATGCTTCTGAGCATGGTTGTGGATCGGGTTTGAACGATGCTGCGAAAGTTCAAAACGGCCCCAGCCGCAGGATGGGGTAACAGCCGGGGCCGGCATTCCCATTCCAATGTGCCGCATCGGCGGTGGGCGGCACTCTTCAGGTTAGGCACACAGAAGCTAACAAATTATTCTGTTTCGCTCTCACCTCGCGTCGGCCGTGGCCGATTGTATCATAGCGTGCTCACGGTGAAGCGGTGAGCGAACCGAGCAATGGTCGACATGCTCGAGCGGCGCATCATTGGCCAAGTGCTCCCAATATTCAGCTTCCGCGAGTAGTTTCCAACCTCGATCCGGATGACGCGCGGCTGTCTGACGGCACAATAATGCCATCGCGCGCAGGCGACCCGCAGTATCCATCTGCTCCTCCCATTATATTCTTGTTGATTGCACCCTATTTTCTTTTTTTGCGTCGGAGTCATTACGATTATGTCGCAAAACTAATTTCCACTTTTCGAAGCGCGACTCGACTTTCGTTGCGGCTACAAATCGCGCATCGAACACAACTGGCGCAATTCAGCTCGTATCGGTAGATCGAGACCGGACCATCAGGCTTCGTGCTTACTAATCAGAACTGGCAAGAACGGCGAGATACTCGCGCCCGTCCGTCGGCGATGGGTTCCGCAAGAGCTCGAACTACCACCACGCGTCGGGCTCTCCGCGGCGATTGCCATGGTGTGGACCAGGTCTAGGTCCGCTCGATGAGCACCCGCTCCATGATGATCGTGCGTTCGTCCCCATAATAGCTGTCGCGCACGGCATTGAACCCCAGTCGCGCATAGAAGGTCTCTGCAGTGACCGATGAAGGGACCGTCAAGGACGGAATGTTCCGCTCGCGCGCCGTGCGCTCGATCTCGGCCATCAGTAGCTTGCCGATCCCGCGAGCCTGAACGTCCGGAGAAACGAAGACTGTGCGGACGACGCTTCCGTCGAGGCTTGCCGTTCCGACCAGGCGGCCGCCGATCGTGGCGACGAAAACGGTGCGCTGCCCGATCAGCCGGCGCACGGCATCCGGGCCGAAGCTGGGCTCGATCCGCGCGATGATCTCCGCCGTATAGTCCCTTGCATTCGTTTCGCGCAGCGCACGCAAGATGACCGCGCTGATGGCCGCGGCGTCATCGTCGAGCGCGGGCCGGATGCTGCATTCCATGAACTGCTCCGCCGAAGCTTCGCGAATGACTGGATTTGAGCCCGCCTCACGGCGCGGCAATCGGCGGATTTTCAACGACCCGTCACTCGATCAAGTCGTCCGTCAGCACGAGGATGGTGGGCGGGATCGTCACGCCAAGCGCACGCGCAGTCTTGAGATTGACGGCCAGCTCGAATTTGGTTGGCAGCTGGATTGGCATATTTGCCGGCTTTTGTCCCTTCAGGATCAGATCAACATAGCCCGCCGCGCGACGAAACAGGTCGCCGATGTCGGCACCATAGCTGATCAGAGCGCCGGCATGGGCGAACTCCTTCTGCTGGCCGATGACGGCGATCTTCATGTCGATGCCGATACGGCAAATTGCGTCCTGCATCGCGGCGGTCATGTAGTCGCGAATGACAATCACGGCGTTGCCGCCGGCGGCCGCGAGCACGTTGAATTGCTCGGCAACCGCCGCCGGCGACGCGCTCGTCAGTCCGAGGCGCACCGGTTCCAGCCCGGCGCGTCGTGCTTCCTCGATGGTTTGCGCGCCCCAGGCGCTGAACGTCGGGTCCGTCGCATTGTTCAAGACGCCGATCCGCTTCAGCGAGGGCAGGATCTCCCGGATCATCTCGATGCGCTTGGCCGACATCTCCTCGCCGAACGCGGCGAAGCCGGTGAGACTGCCGCCCGGCCGCGCGAGGCTCTGAAACAATTCAGGGTCGCTTTGCACCGCAGGCAGCGCCACGGCGACGACGGGAATATTGGTTTTCCTGATGATCGCGCGTGCTGCGGCCGGGCCGGGCGAAAGCAGCACGTCCACCTGTCTGGCCACGAGGTCGTCGATCAATGCAAGGCCCCGCGACACATCGCCGGCCGTCGAGTGGGCCTCGATGACGATGGTGCGGCCCTCCACGTAACCCAGCTCGGCAAGCGCCTTCCGGAACGGAACGAGCACCGCATTGTCGATGTCCGGCGTGGCAAATCCGACGAATCCCACGACCGGAATGCGCTTTTGGGCCAAGGCTTCGCGCGCCGATATCGCCGTCATTCCCAAGAAGCTCAGAAACGTCCGCCGCCTCATTTGGCCTCTCGCGATGCCAGAACGATCTGATCACAAGGGCAATGGTACACGAAGATAATCGGTGCCAGAAGGCAGGAAGTAGGATGACCGAGGGAGGCGAAATCCATCAAACCTACATTGATGCAAAGTCAGATCCGGCAATCGCCACTATCCGGTGTCACGCCGTCGCGCGGCCAAGATCGAGCGATGGCCTGCGCCGCGTCGGAAAACTCAGCGCCACCGCGACCGCCGCAAGCCCGATCGCGAAGGAGCCGGCGTGCAGCCAGGTGTATTGCTGGAAAGTATCGAACACGATCCCGCCGGCCCAGGGCCCGAGCGCCATGCCGAGGCTGGCGAAGGCCGACACGGCACCGAACACCGTGCCCATAATGCGCGCGCCGAAGAACTCGCGGACCAGCACCGCATAGAGCGGCATCACCCCACCATAGGCGAGGCCGAACACGACCGAGAGCGCGTAGAACTCGCCGAGCTGCGCCACGGCCAGATAGGTCGCGATGCACATCGCCTGCACGAACAGCCCGCCGACAAGGACCGGTTTCGCCCCGATGCGATCGGCCAACACGCCCAGCAGCAGGCGTCCGCCGAGGCCTGAGACGCCGGCGACGCTATAGACCGTCACCGCCGTGAGCGGAGCGATGCCGCAGACCATCGCATAGGACACCATGTGGAAGATCGGGCCGGAATGCGCCGCGCAGCAGGCGAAATGCGCCGCTGCGAGCGCGATGAATTGCGGCGTGCGCAGCGCCTGCGCCGCGCCCATCTCGACCTCTGGCGCCGCGTCCGTCGTTGCGGAGCCAGCGGCTGGCGGCGCCGGACGTACCAGGAAGCAGGCGGGGATCAACAGCGCCCACGAAGCGATGCCGATCGTCAGCATCGCGGTGCGCCAATCATAGGCCGTGATCAGCCAGCTCGCGGCCGGCGCGACCGTCACCGGGGACACGCCCATGCCGGCCGAGACCAGCGCCACGGCGAGGCTGCGGTTCTTTTCGATCCAGGCGCTCGCGAGCGCCATCATCGGTGCGTAGAAGCTGCCCACGGCGATCCCGATCAGCACGCCGAAGCAAAGCTGGAATTGCCACAGGCTTGCGGCCTGGCTCGCTGTGACGAGACCTAGTCCCAGCAGAACGCTTCCCGAGAGCACCACGATGCGGGTGCCGAACCGGTCCGACAGCGTGCCCCATAGGAATGCGGCGAATCCCATAAAGAGGAAATCCAGCGTCGCGGCAGCCGACACCCCGGCGCGCGACCAGCCCATCGCCTCCGAGATCGGCTGCAGGAACACCGCCAGCGACAGCATCGTGCCGAACCCGATGCAGGTCATCAGCGCGCCCGCGGCGACAACGACCCAGCCATAGTCGAAGCGTGACGGCTTGCTCATGCGTTTCCTCAGCGCTGTTGGTTTTGTTGATGGCGCGGAGAGGATGGTGGCTTATCTGCAGGGCGAGAGCAAGGCGGGTTGCCACCGCAGGCTGACACGGCCCGCCCGCAATGATAGCATGCCGCGCGTCACCAGCCTGCGACGTTGTTCTCGTGAAGCGCACACCCACCAACATGCGGGGAGGCAAGTGCAATGAACTGGGGAGCGTCGTTTAGGCCGCGCGGGTGCCGCCGGCTTTTCCTGCCCGTCATTTTTGCTTCCGCGATCTGGTCGCCGCTGGCGTGCGCGCAGGACGTCCGAAGCGCGCCCGCCGCGCCGGGGCCGGTCTTTTCGGAGAGCGGTCCCGATGCCGAGCTCTACGGTGCGGCTGAGGGCTATCCGGTCGGCACGCGGGGCGCCGCTCCCCCGCTCGACAAGCTCGTCGGCAGCTACAGCCATTTCGGCGAGATCTATCCCTCGCGCCGGGTCGCTCGCGCGACGGCGCCCTGGCAATTCAAGCGCGCGCCGGAGCCACAGGTCACCTACAGTCTTGGCACCGAAAAGCTCGGCATTGCGGACTACCTCAAGCGCAACCCGGCGACGGGCCTCCTGATCGCCAGGGACGACACCATCCTGTACGAGCACTATCAATATGCACGGACCGACCACCACCGCTTTGTCTCGCAGTCCATGGCGAAGACGCTGGTGGCCATGCTGGTCGGGATCGCGGTCTCGGAGGGACGGATCAAGTCGATCGACGACCTCGTCTCGACCTATGTCGGCGGCCTTGCAGGCACGGAATATGGCAACACGTCCATCCGCGCCTTGTTGAACATGTCGTCGGGCGTCGAATTCTCGGAAGTCTATGACGGGAACGACGACATCGCCCGGCTTGGGCGGGCCTTGTTCGCCGGCCCGCCGAAAGATCCCGCCGCCATCGTCGCGCAGTTCAACACGCGGACCGCGCGGCCGGGCACCAAATTCCACTATGCCAGCGTTGAAACGGAGATACTCGGCTTGGTCCTGCGCGCCGCCACGGGCACGCCGGTCGCTGACTATCTCCACGACCGGATCTGGGACCCCATCGGCACCGAGGCGGACGCCTCCTGGGTGATCGACGGCACCGGGCAGGAGATCGCCTATTGCTGCTTCAACGCAACCTTGCGCGATTATGCGCGCCTGGCCCGGTTGCTCGCCCATGACGGCGCCTGGGAAGGCCGGCAGCTGATCCCCCGGCAGTGGCTGCTGGATGCCACGACCGTCAGGCCAGAGGACGGTCATCTCGCTCCGCGCGTGGCCACGCGCTATTTCGGCTACGGCTATCAGGTGTGGCTCCTCCCCGGCGAGCAGCGCGGATTTGCCCTCATCGGCATTCGCGGTCAGCTCATCCTGGTTGATCCCGCGTCCAAGCTCGTCATGGTGCACACGGCCGTTCGTCAGAAGCCGTCCGAGCCTGGCGCGCTCCGGGAGCCGCTTGCGTTGTGGTCTGCTGTGCTTCAACAGCTCGGGCAATGATCAATTGCTGATGCCTGCCAATGGCATATAGCCACGCAGGCGCGGTCGGTCGCGTCGGAAAGCCGCGGTTGCATTGAACCTGTCCGGCTTCCGGGAGCACCAATGGCGCGTAAGTCCCAATAGCCGCGACGAGGGAAGGCGCGATGAGGACCTTGACAGCATCGATCTGCGTTGCAGTTGCTGCGCTTGCCTTGAGTCTGTCGTTCGGCGTGCCGTCCCATGCCGAAGAGGACGAGGCGGGCACGCTGGCCCGGCAGATGAAGCAGCTTTATCGGGCCGGGAAGTACATGGAAGCACTGCCTCTGGCCCAGAAGTCGCTGGCCCTTCGCGAGAAGGAGTTCGGCCCTGATGATGCGCAGGTCGCGACGCCGCTGAACGACCTCGGCACGATCCATTACAATCTCGGCCAATACGCCGTTGCCGAACCGCTGTACAAGCGCGCGCTGGCCATTGACGAGAAGACACTCGGTCCGAATCATGCCGAAGTCGCGATGGTGCTGAACAATCTCGGCGACCTCTATCGCGCGGAAGAGCGTTACGCCGAAGCGGAGCCGGTGCTCAAGCAGTCGATCGCCATTCACGAGAAAAGCGGTGATTCATCGATCGTGATGGCGTTGAGCAATCTGGGCGCCGTCTACAGCCATCAGGGCCGATACGATGAGGCCATACCGCTGTTCAAGCGAGGCCTCGCCGTGCTGCAGAAGGCGCTCGGTCCCGACGACCCCGAAGCGACGGTGCTGATGAACAATCTGGCCGACGCCTATATCAATCGCCATCGCTATGCCGATGCCGAGCGCCTGCTGAAGCGGTCGATGGCGGTGACCGAGAAGGCGTTCGGCCCGGATCATCCCGATATCGCGCAGGCACAGAACAATCTGGCTGCGCTCTATGGGCGTCAGGGCCGTAACGCGGAGGCCGAGCGGCTGTTCAAGCGGTCGGCGGCCACTTTCGAGAAAACCCTCGGCCCTGACCATCCGGATCTCGCCGGCGTTCTGGAAAACCTCGCCGGTCTCTACAAGTATCAAGGCCGCTATGCCGATGCCCAGCAGGCCCTGAAGCGGTCGATGGCCATCCGAGGGAAGACGAGGCCGATCTGACGAGCAGCGCAGGATGGTAGTGCGACTTGTCCGCCGCAGCCCGAAGAGCGAAGCTGGCGGGCAGGGCTATCGCATTAGAGAGTTTTTCCCTGCGGCCATCCTTCGAGACGCCCGCTTGAGCAGGCTCCTCAGGATGAGGGCGGAGTCCGCGGCAGCAGTTTCAACAGGCACCGACGCCCAATGAGCCTCATCCTGAGGAGACGCGTCAGCGTCGTCTCGAAGGACGAGGCGTGCGCGCAGGCACACTTCGCTTGCCCACACCACAACTTCTCCAACTTTTTTTTGGCACATTGACGCCGAACCATGTCGGCATGGGCCGGTCTCGATCGTCCTCGGGTCGACACGTCCCGGTCGTGCAGGAAATGGACCCGGCACGCTGGCGAGATTCCGTCAACTCGAGCGTCAAAGTCGCAACTGGAGCAATGCCCATGAGGATCACCGTCGAAACCAGCGTAGCCGCCCCGATCGATCAGGTCTGGCGTGCCTATACGACGCCAGCCGACATCGTGAAGTGGAATGCCGCGTCCGACGACTGGCATACGACCAGTGCGACGGTCGACCTGCGGGACGGCGGCGCCTTCTCGTCGCGGATGGAGGCCAAGGACGGCAGCATCGGCTTCGACTTCGCCGGCACCTACACCAAGATCGTCGAGCACAAGCGGATCGAATACGCGTTCGGCGATCGAAAGGCCGAGGTCGAGTTCGTGCCCGGCCCGAAGAGTGTTGTCGTCCGTGTCGTCTTCGACGCCGAAACCACGCACTCGGTCGAACAGCAGCAGGGCGGCTGGCAGGCGATCCTCGACAATTTTGCGCGATACGTCGAGGCAAAGAGGAAATCGTGATCGATTAGCAGCGAACGTGGATGCCTGCATCGCACACGCTGCGATGCAGGTGCCATGCTTCAGCGCGGCCATGAAGCTTCCTGCGGCATGTCGACCTTGCCGAATTGCCGCATCTTCTTCTTGCCTTCGCGTGCCGCTAAGATCGAACTATTTCTTGTTGCCCATGTGATGAGGCGACGACGTGCCGGGGCCGCCCGTGTAGTGATGACCGCCTGATTGAGCGTTGGCAGAGGTGCCGGTCTTTTCTTTCTTGCCCATGTGGTGCGGAACTTCTGTCTTGGGTCCGCCGCTGTAGTGATGGCCGTTCTTTTCCTTGTCGGTGGATTGAGCCGTGGCGGGTACGGCCAGCAGGGAAACAATGCCGATTGTGGCGAGAAGCGTCTTGGTGGTCATGTTCGGTCCTCCAGGTTGCGAAGGTCCACGATACGCATCGGCGCAACGTCGGTCTTGACGAATCTCAAGGTACGATCGGTTGCTAATTGTCTCGCGCGCTCAGCTCCCGCGAGCCTTTGATCTGCGTCAAAAGCGATGGCGGCGGTGCTCCTATGCTGCGGGGATCGAGAGGAGCGCGCCCATGCCGGTGCAGGATCATTCCGCTTATCGACAGCGGCATGCCGCGGGCATGTCCATGAGAGCCAAGGCTGGCCTGGTCCTGATCGGATTCCTGGCCATCGCCGGCGTGCTGCTGTTCAGCGAGCACAGGGCTCACGTGCTGGGGCTCCTGGTCTGGCTGCCGCTCCTTGCCTGTCCGCTGATGCATTTCTTCATGCATGGCGGCCATGGTCACCGTCACGGTGGCGGCCGGCCAAACGATTCGAGGAGCGCGTGATGCACGACATTCCGCCTGCTTACGGCCTCTGGAGCCTCGTCACCGTCAACTCGGCGGTGTTCATCCTGTTTTCCTACAGCTTCTTCAAGCCGCAGACCTCGCGCGACTGGCGCTCCTTCGGCGCCTTCAGCGCGTTCCTGGTGGCGCTGTTCGCGGAGATGTACGGTTTTCCGCTCACCATCTATTTCCTGTCGGGTTGGCTGCAGTCGCGCTACCCGAACGTCGACTGGTTCTCGCACGACGCCGGTCATCTGCTCGAGATGATGTTCGGCTGGAAGACCAATCCCCACACGGGGCCGTTCCATGTCGTCAGCTTCATCTTCATCGGCGCCGGGTTCATCCTGATCTCCCTCGCCTGGAGGACGCTGTACGAGGCGCAGCAGACCCGGAGCCTCGCCACCACCGGTCCTTACAGCTACGTCCGGCATCCGCAATATGTCGGCTTCGTGCTGGTGATGTTCGGCTTCCTGTTGCAATGGCCGACGATTCTGACCTTGGCGATGTTTCCGGTGTTGACCGTCATGTACGTGAAGCTCGCCAGGGACGAGGAGCGTGAGGCCCGGAGCGAGTTCGGCGAGGCCTATGCCCGGTATGCCGCGCAGGTGCCGGCCTTCATTCCCCATCTCAACCGGCGATCCGGTCATAGCTCTTCTGGCGGCTATCGTCACGGCTGACCTTCGCCAGGAGATGCCTGCAAACGGCGCTAGCTTTAAAGGACGTCAATGAGCGTTCCCGTCTTCACCGCAAAGGCGCTGACTAAGATCTATATCTCCGGCGAAGTGATGGTGCATGCCCTCAACGAGGTCGACCTCGACATTCCCGAGAAGGAAGTGGTCGTGCTGCTCGGCCCCTCCGGCAGCGGCAAGACGACGTTGCTCAACATCATGGGCGGCCTCGACCGTCCGACCAGCGGCCGGCTGTTCTTCCGCGATCTGGACCTAACGGACCTGGAGGACCGCGAACTCACGAAGTACCGCCGCGATCACGTCGGCTTCGTCTTCCAGTTCTACAATCTGGTGCCCAGCCTCACGGCCTACGAAAACGTCGCGCTGGTCACCGAAGTCGCCAAGAATCCGATGCGGCCGGCCGACGCCCTCGCGCTGGTCGGACTCGAAGCGAGGATGCATCACTTTCCCGCCCAGCTCTCCGGCGGCGAGCAGCAGCGCGTCGCCATCGCCCGCGCGATCGCGAAGCGGCCGGCGGTGCTGCTCTGCGACGAGCCGACCGGGGCGTTGGATTCGAAGACCGGCATCCGCGTCATCGAGGCGCTGCTTGGCGTCAACCGGCAGCTCGGGACCACTACAGTCATCATCACCCACAACGCCAGCATCCAGGAGGTCGCCGACCGAGTGCTGTTCTTCGCCGACGGTCGCATCTCCCGCATCCGGACCAACGAGGCCCGGCGGGAGGCCGCCGAGCTCACCTGGTGACGACATGAAGGTGCTAGACATCAAGCTGCTTCGTGACGTCAGACGGCTCTGGGCGCAGGTGCTCGCGGTCGCGCTGGTCGTCGGCGGCGGGGTTGCGACGCTGGTGCTCGCGGTGGGCTCGCACCGATCGCTGGAGGAGACCCGGATCGCTTATTACGAGCGTTACGGCTTTGCCGATGTGTTCGCGCAGGCGAAGCGGGCACCGAAGGCGCTCACCGACAGGATCGGCGAGATCCCAGGAGTCGCCGCCATCGACACCCGTATCGCCAAGCCGGCGCTACTCGACATTCCCGGTTTCTCCGCGCCGGCCAGCGCGCAGTTCGTTTCGCTGGCCGACACGGGTGAGCAGCATCTCAACCGGCTCTACATGCGCTCCGGGCGGTTCCCGGCGCCGGGACGGACTGAAGAGGTCGTCGTCAACGAGCCGTTCGCTCGGGCGCACGGTTTCGTCGAGGGGGCGCGGTTCTCCGCCATCCTCAACGGCAGGAAGCGCGAGCTCGTCATCGTCGGCATCGCGCTGTCGCCCGAGTTCGTTTACACGGTCGGACCGGGCGACCTGATGCCGGACGATCGCCGCTATGCCATCGTCTGGATGTCGGAGAAGGTGCTTAGCGCTGCCTACGATCTCGACGGCGCCTTCTCGGCGGTCGCGGTCAAGCTGCAGCCCGGCGCCTCCGAGCGCGATGTGGTCCGGCGACTGGACGCCCTGCTCGATCCTTATGGCGGGCAGGCGGCGCATGGCCGCAAGGACCAGACCTCGCACGCCTGGCTCGATCATGAACTCGACATGCTCAACAACATGAGCCGCACGCTGCCGCCGATCTTCCTGCTGGTCGCGGCCTTCCTCGTCAATCTCACCTTGACCCGGCTGGTCGCGCTCGAGCGCGAGCAGATCGGCCTGCTGAAGGCGCTGGGTTATTCAGACGGCAGCATCGTGCTGCACTATTTCAAGTTCGTTGCCTTCATCGTCGTGGTCGGCATCGTGTTGGGCGGCATCGTGGGCACCTGGCTCGGTTTGCACGTCACCGCGCTGTTCGGCGACTTCTTCCACTTTCCGTTCCTGGTGTTCGCGAAGGCACCGGACGTTTATCTCACGGCAGGTGCGCTTAGCGCGGCGGCTGCGGCGATCGGCGCATTCCGTGCGTTGCGCGAGGTGGTGAAGCTGCCCCCGGCCGTCGCCATGCAGGCGCCGGCCCCGCCGGTCTATCGCCGGCTGCTTTCGGCGCGCATCCAGCTCGACCGGATCGTGTCGCAGCCGACGCTGATGATGATCCGCAACATCGCCCGGCATCCGGTACGGGCCTTCTTCACGGCGCTCGGCATGGCGCTGGCCACCGCGATCCTAGTCGTCTCGCTGTTCACGCGGGACAGCATGGAGCATCTGACCGATGTGACCTACTTCCTCGCCGACCGGCAGGACGCAACCATCGGCTTTGCCGAGAAGCGGATCGCAAATGTCGTGGAGCAGGTGAGCCGGCTTCCGGGCGTTCTCGCCGCCGAGCCGTTCCGCGAGGTGCCGGTCCGGATCCGCCACGGCAACGTCGAACGGCGCATCGTCATCAGCGGCCGACCGGCTGCTGCCCACCTCAGGCGCATCATCGACGTCGAGCTTCGGCCGGTCATCCTGCCGGAGACGGGCCTCGCCATCTCCGGCATGCTCGCGCATATCCTCGGCGTCGGACCAGGCGATAGCGTCGAGGTCGATCTGTTGGAGGGCGCCAGGCGATCCGTGACGGTGCCGGTCGTCGCGACCGTCGAGGACTACTTCGGGATTAGGGGCATGATGGAGATCGAGGCGTTGCACAAGCTGATGCGCGAGGCGCCCGTCGTCACTAGCGTCAATCTCAGCCTCGACGAGAACCGGACGGAGGACTTCTACACGGCGGTGAAGTCCATACCGACGGTCGGCGGCGTGGCGCTGCAGCGCGTTTCGCTGGCGAACTTCCGCAAGACCGTCGCGCTGCTCGTCACCACGATGGCGAGTATCTACACGGGCCTTGCCGGCGTGATCGCGTTCGGCGTCGTCTACAACAATGCGCGCATTTCGCTGTCCGAACGGGCGCGCGAACTGGCCAGCCTGCGCGTGCTCGGCTTCACGCGCGGCGAGGTGCTGCGCATCCTGCTGCTTGAGCTCGCCATCCTCACCCTGACCGCCCAACCGCCCGGTTGGCTGATGGGCTACGGCCTCGCCTGGGTAATGAAAACGAACCTCGCCGGCGAGTTGATGCGCGTCCGCCTCGTCGTCGAGCACTCGACTTACGTGATCGCCACGTCCGTCGTGGTGCTGGCCGCCATCGTTTCCGCCGCCGTGATCCGAGAACGCATCGACAGATTGGACCTTGTTGCGGTCCTCAAGACGCGAGATTAGCCATGCCCGCCAACTGGACCAAACGCATCATCGGCGCCGCGCTCGCTGCTGCGATCCTCGCAGGGCTCGCTTGGTTCGCCTGGCCCCGACCGGTTCTGGTCGATCTCGCGACCGTCGCGAAGGGGGCGATCGAGGTCACGGCGGACGACGACGGCAAGACCCGCGTGCGCCACGTCTACACGGTGTCGGCGCCGATCGCGGGCAAGGTCTTGAGAATCTCGCATCCGCTCGGCGAGCAGGGGCCTTCGCTCCATGTCGGCGACGACGTCGTCGCTAACCAGACCGTCGCCCTGATGCAACCGACGCTGCCCGGCTTCATCGATGCGCGATCGCGCGATCAGCTGCAGGCGGAGGTCCTGGCCGCAGACGCCGCGATCCAGCAGCAGGAAGCTGAAGTGCAGCGGATCGAAGCCGCGCTGGATTTTTCGCGGACCGAGTTCCAGCGGGTGCAGACGCTGTTGCGGACGCAATCCACCTCGGCCCAGGCCTACGACAAGGCGAAATTCGAGGTCGCCACCAACGAGGCCGCCCTGAGAGGTGCCAAGGCCCAGGTCGAGATGCGCCGCGCAGTGCGGACCAGCCTGGCGGCCCGGCTGATGGACCCGGCAAGCGCTATCCCTCCCGCGGAGCCGACCTGCTGCATCCGTGTGCTGGCGCCGACAAGCGGACGGGTATTGAAGATCATCCAGGACAGCGAGACGACGGTTCTGCCCGGGACGCCGCTGGTTGATATCGGCGACCCGTTCGATCTCGAGGTCGTGGCCGACCTGCTCTCGACTGACGCGGTCCAGATCAAGGTCGGCGCGCCGGTCCGGATCGATGGCTGGGGCGGTCAGCCCATCGCGGGAAAGGTGGTCCGGGTCGACCCGGCCGGTTTCCTGAAAGTCTCCGCACTCGGCACCGAGGAGCAGCGGGTCCGCGTGACCATCGATTTCACCGACCCGCCCGAGAAGTGGGGCACGCTCGGGCACGACTATCGTGTTATCGTTCACGTGACGACATGGAGCGCGACCGAGTCGCTGACCGTGCCGGTGAGCGCTTTGTTCCGAAAAGGCGACCAATGGGCGGTTTTCGCCGACGAGAACGGCCGTGCAAGAACCGTCCCGGTCCGCATCGGCCACCGGAATAACCGCGTGGCCGAAGTTCTCTCCGGACTAGCTGCAGGTGATCGCGTCGTGTTGCACCCGAGCGACCGGATCATCGAGGGCATCAGGATCGCGAAGAGGGGCGAGGAATAGATACACGGCTGAGAGGCAAGCGTTCGATGATGCCACCATACCCCTGTTTTGCCCGACGGGTCAAACCGACTTCGTAAAATCGAAAAAGCACAATGCCGCCAAGAGGGCGGCTACTGTGCATGGGGTTGTTTTCGCACTTTTTTGTTTGCCGTCGGGAGAGCGCCTGTTTGCCGGCCCCGGCGACCCGGCTGGCCCGTCCCGAGCCTCGCCTCAGCTGTCGACCTTCAGCGCGGCAATAAAAGCTTCCTGCGGGATGTCGACCTTGCCGAACTGCCGCATCTTCTTCTTGCCTTCCTTCTGCTTCTCCAGAAGCTTGCGCTTACGCGTGATGTCGCCGCCGTAGCATTTCGCGGTGACGTCCTTGCGCAGCGCGCGCACCGTCTCGCGGGCGATCACCTTGCCGCCGATCGCCGCCTGGATCGGGATCTGGAACATATGCGGCGGGATCAGCTCCTTCATCTTCTCGACCATGGCACGGCCGCGCCCCTCCGCGCGGGTGCGGTGGACCAGCATCGAGAGCGCATCGACCGGCTCGGCATTGACCAGGATCTGCATCTTGACGAGATCGGCCGGCTTGTAGTCGGTGAGGTGATAGTCGAACGAGGCGTAGCCCTTGGAGACCGATTTGAGGCGGTCGTAGAAGTCGAACACGACCTCGTTGAGCGGCAGGTCGTACTTCACCATGGCGCGGGAGCCGACGTAAGTGAGCTCCTTCTGCGCGCCGCGGCGGTCCTGGCACAGCTTCAAGACGCTGCCGAGATATTCGTCGGGCGTTAGGATCGTCGCCTCGATCCAGGGCTCGTCGATCTCGGCGATCTTGACGACATCAGGCATGTCGACGGGATTGTGGATCTCGATCTCCTGGCCGTCGGTGAGCTTCATCTTGTAGATGACGCTCGGCGCGGTCGCGATCAGGTTGAGATCGAATTCGCGCGACAGCCGCTCCTGGATGATCTCGAGGTGCAGCAGCCCGAGGAAGCCGCAGCGGAATCCGAAGCCGAGCGCGGCCGACGTCTCCATCTCGAACGAGAAGCTGGCGTCGTTGAGGCGCAGCTTGCCCATCGCCGCGCGCAGCGTCTCGAAATCGTCGGCGTCGACCGGGAACAGGCCGCAGAACACCACCGGGATCGCCGGCTTGAAGCCCGGCAGCATCTCGGCGACCGGCTTCCTGTCGTCGGTGATGGTGTCGCCGACGCGGGTGTCGGCGACCTCCTTGATCGCGGCGGTGATGAAGCCGATCTCGCCGGGGCCGAGCTCCTCGACCTGCTGCATCTTCGGCGTGAAGAAGCCGACGCGCTCGACGTCATAGGCCGCGCCCGTGCCCATCATGCGCACGCGCTGGCCCTTCTTCATCGTGCCATCGACGATGCGCACCAGCACGACGACGCCGAGATAGACGTCGTACCAGCTGTCGACCAAGAGCGCCTTCAAGGTCGCGTCGCGGTCGCCCTTCGGCGGCGGCAGGCGGGTGACGATGGCTTCCAGCACATCAGGAATGCCGAGGCCGGTCTTGGCCGAGATCATCACCGCGTCCGAGGCGTCGATGCCGATGACGTCCTCGATCTGCTGCTTGACCTTCTCGGGCTCCGCCGCGGGCAGGTCGACCTTGTTCAGGACCGGGACGATCTCGTGATTGTTGTCGAGCGCCTGGTAGACGTTGGCGAGCGTCTGCGCCTCGACGCCCTGGCTGGCGTCGACCACAAGCAGGGAACCCTCGCAGGCCGCCAGCGACCGCGAGACCTCGTAAGCGAAGTCGACATGGCCGGGCGTGTCCATCAGGTTGAAGATGTAGTCCTTGCCGTCCTTGGCGCGGTAGGCGAGGCGCACCGTCTGCGCCTTGATCGTGATGCCGCGCTCGCGCTCGATGTCCATGGAATCGAGCACCTGTTCCTTGCCCGCCATCTCGCGGTCGGAGAGGCCGCCGGTCATCTGGATCAGGCGGTCGGCCAGCGTCGATTTGCCATGGTCGATATGGGCGACGATGGAGAAATTGCGGATGTTGGAAATGGGGACGGTCGTCATGGGCGCGGGATACCACTCACATCCCCGTGCGGCAACCATATTGCTGTATTTTCAGGGCCTTTGTTCACGCCAAGCTGATTCCATGACGGGCCAAAACGCGCTACGCACGGCCATGTCCACGACCTCTCTTCCCACTGCCGGAGCGCGGGCAAAGACCCGCTTGAGTTACAACCGCTTCCGGGCCTTCCTGGTTGCCTGTGCGGTCCGCCCCGAGGCGCGCCTGTGGCTGGTGATCCAATTTGCCATCCTGCATGCGGTGCTCTGGACCTTCATCCTGATCAATCTGAAGGCGGCGCAGGACGTTCATATGGACGTCGCAGAAGCCTGGGGCTGGGGCCAGAAATTCCTCTGGGGCTATGGCAAGCACCCGCCGTTGTCGGGCTGGGTGGCCGGCCTCTGGTTCAAGGCGCTCCCGGCGGCGGACTGGGCGACCTATGCGCTGGCGATGACGACGGTGAGCGTCGGCATGGTGATCTGCTGGCTGATCGCCTTGCGCGTGGTGGATGCGCGCCGCGCGTTCCTGGTCGTGGTGATGATCGCGCTCTACCCGATCTTCAATTTCAAGGGCTTCAAGTACAACCCGGACCTGCTGCAGCTCGTCACGCTGCCGCTCCTGGTGCTCGCTTATCTCAACGCCTTCGAGAAGCGGAGCTGGCAATCCGGAATCCTGCTCGGGCTTGCCGGCGCGCTGGCGCTGATGACCAAATATTGGGTGCTGACCATGATCGGCGCGATCGGCCTCGCCGCGCTGATCCATCCCGACCGGTTGCGCTTCCTGTCGTCGCCCGCGCCGTGGGTCGCGATTGCCACGATGGTCGCGGCGATGATCCCGCACCTCGTCTGGCTGGCGGATGCGCATTTCGTGCCGCTGACCTATGCCGGCGACACCTACAGCCTTCAGGACAAGGCCCAGGTGCATCAGCTCGTCGCGGGCTATGTGCTGCACAACTTCGCGCTGCTGGCATTGCCGGTGGCGCTCGCGGCGCTGGCCATGGCGCTGGTGCCGCCATGGGGCAGATTGCTGCTGGCTGCGCCGTTGCGCATCGTCACGCGCGCCTGGGCGCGTGGCGCCAATGCAGGGGTCAATGTCTCGCAGGCGCTGAATGTCTGGATCGTCCAGGCCATCGTCGCAGTCGGCCCGCCGCTCGGGGCGCTCGCCTTCAGCATCTACATGAAGACGGATTGGGGCATCTCGCTGTTCTTCCTGGTGCCGCTCGCACTGGTCGCGATCCCGACGCTGCGCGTGCAGAGCGCCGCGCTGTTCAACATCGCTGCGATCTGGCTCGTGCTCAGCGCCGCGACGCTCGCCGCTTCGCCCTGGATCGCCGCGCGCGAGATGGCGGCCAATGCCGGCAATGCCCAGATCTATGGCGCGCGCTCGGAGCTCGCGCGCGAATTGACCCAGGCCTGGCACACCCGCTTCGGCTCGCGCTGGGCCGTCGTTGCCGGCACGATGGAGCAGATCCAGCCGCTGGTGTTCTACAGCCCGGATCATCCGTCCGCGCTGCTGCCGTTGGAGGCCTGGGATTCCGGACTGACCTCGCGCGACGACGCCAGGAAGTACGGCTTCATCGGCGTGTTCGATCCGACCGACGGCCGCCTGCCCGCGTTCGAGAAATGGGTGTCGGAGGTTGCGCCCAACGCCGAGCGCATCGTGATGACAACGCGCCGCTTCACCAACGGCAAGGCCGGCCCGTCGATGAGCTGGAACATCTACTTCGCGCCGCCGGGGAAGTGATTTCTTCACCTCTCCCGCAAGTACGGGGCGAGGGAGCGCACCTGGCCGCGTGGTGAGAGAAGGGCCTAAACCCCTTCCTCGTTGAACTTGCTTTCAACGAGCTCCGTGATCGCCGCGAGCGCGGCTTCGGCGTCGGTCCCTGCCGCCGCCACCGTGATCGTCGTGCCGGGACCCGCGGCGAGCATCATCAAGCCCATGATCGAGGTGCCGCCGACGGTCTCGCCGCCGCGCGTCACCCACACCTGCGCATCGAAGCGCTCGACCGCCTGGACGAATTTCGCCGAGGCGCGCGCATGCAGGCCGCGCTTGTTGATGATCAGGAGATCCTTGGAGATCGCGCCCGCGGGCACGCCGGTCGCGGCTTGTGGCGCCTCCTCGCTCATTTGCCGGCGAGCACCCGGCTGGCGATGGTGACGTATTTGCGGCCAGCTTCCTGCGCCATCGCGATCGCGTCGGGCAGCGGTCGCTCCTCGCGCACCTTGGCAAGCTTGACCAGCATGGGCAGGTTGATGCCCGCGAGCACTTCGACCTTGGGCCGGCTCATGCAGGATATTGCCAGGTTCGACGGCGTGCCGCCGAACATGTCGGTGAGGATCGCAACGCCGTCGCCGGAATCGACGCGGTTGACCGCCTCGATGATGTCGCTTCGGCAGAGATCGGAATCATCTTCGGCGCCGATCGTGATCGCTTCGATTTGCTTTTGTGGGCCCATGACATGCTCAAGCGCTGCCTTGAATTCGTCGGCAAGGCGCCCGTGGGTCACAAGTACTAGACCAATCATCGGAAAACTCCTCGCGGGCGCTTTTGGTGCACCGCACGAACGCGCCACTTTGACCATCCAGAGCCCCCGCGCAAGAGGGGATGTTGCGTATCTCCCTGAATCTAGACGGATGGATGAGGGGAGCTGCGCCGGTCTATTCGGTCGCGATAGTGGGGTTCATATGGTTACCATTTCCCTTCAAACAATCGCCTGATGGGTTAACGGAAGATGAACTCTTGGTAGTGGTCAAGGCCGCAACAACCAGGGGAAGGGGCGAATAGTCGCGGGCAAGAGGGATTCGCGGTATTTCGACACCAAAAATGCTGGTTTTAAGGGCTTCAGCCGGCGGCAGGCGCTCCGCGTCGACTGCGGCCAGATCGACCACGAGACCGACAGTCGCATGCTCCACGAAGTCGCAGCGGCGGATTCCGAGGCCCCGGATCTCGATCAGGCCCGCCAGGCGAGGCGCGGGGCGGACCTCAATTTCGTGGCCGAGTGTCGCCAGATGGACACGGTCGTCACCGACCAGAACGGCCCTTTCCACGACGCCTGAGCGCCCCGCCATGATTAGATCGAAGGCAAGCCGCGATTTGCCGGACCCCGAGGGCCCGCGGATCAGCACGGCGTAAGGCCCGACCTTGACGGCAGAGGCGTGAACGCTGGGCCCGCCTTCGTTCATAGCGCCGGCAGCCTGACCACGAAGCGCGCACCGGCAATTGTCGGAGTGCCGTCGGCGTCCGGCGGGCCAGGGCGGTTCTCCGCCCAGATCCGTCCGCCATGGGCGTCGACGATCTGCTTGGAGATCGACAGGCCGAGGCCGGAGTTCTGGCCAAAGCCCTGATGCGGGCGGTCGGTGTAGAAGCGCTCGAAGATGCGCTCGAGCGCGTCCTCGCGAATGCCGGGGCCGTCGTCGTCGACCACGATCTCGATCTCGGAGCGAACGCGGCGGCAGGTGAGGCGCACCTTGCTGCCGCGTTCGGAGAAGGATTGCGCGTTGGAGAGCAGGTTGGAGACGACCTGTCCGAGCCGGGAATCGTGGCCGCTCACGGCGAAGGTGTCGGTCGGGCTGCGGCCCTCGAAGCGCGTTTCGACCGCGACGTCGTGGCCGAGCTTGGTTTCGTTGGCGACGGACACCAGCGTCGTCAGCAGCCGGCGCAAATCGACCGGGATCATATCCTGGCGCTGCAGCTCGGCATCGAGGCGGCTGGCGTCGGAGATGTCGGAGATCAGCCGGTCGAGCCGCTTGACGTCGTGCTCGATCACCTCGAGCAGGCGGGCGCGGCTGTTCTCGTTGCGCGCCAGCGGCAGCGTCTCGACCGCCGAGCGCAGCGAGGTCAGCGGGTTCTTCAATTCATGGGCAACGTCGGCAGCGAACATCTCGATCGCCTCGATGCGGCTGTAGAGCGCGCTGGTCATGTCGCGCAGCGCGCCGGAGAGGTGGCCGATCTCGTCGCGGCGGCGGGTGAAATCGGGAATCTCGATGCGGGCCTTGATGCGGCGGCGGACGCGTTCGGCGCTGTCGGCGAGCCGGCGCACTGGACCTGCGATCGTGCTCGCCAGCAGCAGTGACAGCATGATCATGACGGCGGCGGCGACGCCGCCGACCTTCAGGATGGCGAGGCGCTCGGCGGTGACCATCTGGTCGATGTCGTCGCCTTGCGTCGACAGCATCAAGGCGCCGTGGATCGCACGCGAGCGCAGCACGGGGACGGCGACCGAGACGATCACCTCGCCGCGTGCATTGACCCGCACCATCGAGCGTTTCTGGCCCTGGAGGGCGTCGCCCACTTCGGCATAGCCGTTGCCGTTCTCGGGCCCGAGCTCGCGATAGAGCGGCAGGTCGCCGCGGTTCAGCCAGGTGCGCACCGCGACCTTGCCACGCTCGATGATGCCGGGTTGCTCGGCCGGCGGAGGCAGCGGAAAGCGCAGAACGTTTTCGAGGTTGCGGCTGTCGAGCAGCAGGCTGCCGTTCGGATCGTAGATACGGGCGCGCGTCTTGGTCGGCGAGATCAAGGTGCGCAGCACCGGCGCGACGCGCTCCGGATTGATCGGGAAGTCCAGCGGCGAATACTCGTCCGAGCCGCCATAGGTCTCGCCCGGCTTGAGGTCGAGCAGCCGGTCGGGATCGATGGTGATGGCGTTGGTCTGCACCGTGGCAGAGGCCGCGATCGCCCCGGCGATGATCTCGGCCTGCACCAGCAGGCTCTGGGCGCGGGCGTCGATCAGGCCGGCACGGAATTGCGACAGGTACAGGATGCTCGCCACAAGCGCGACGAGGCCGGCGAGGTTGAGCGAGACGATGCGGCGGGTCAGGCTCGAGAAGGACAGCGCGAAGAAGAACTGCCCGGCGCGTTTCAACCAGTTCAGCGGCCGGAAGCCCTGCGGCTTGTTGTCGGCAACGTGCTCCTGAACGCCGTCGGATGCGATATCCCCGGCGCTCTGGTTAGGGTCAGGCTGCGTTCGGTCAAGCAATGCTTACGCCCGCGTTAGGACGGCCCGTGCGAAGGTCCCCGCATCCTAGAGCGATCCTCGTCCCGATGGAACGAGAACCGGAGATGCTCTCGATCGCCGTGGAGGAGGCGCCCTCAGGCTTCCTTGAAACGGTAGCCGACGCCGTAGAGCGTCTCGATCATCTCGAACTCGTTGTCGACCACCTTGAACTTCTTGCGCAGCCGCTTGATGTGGCTGTCGATGGTGCGGTCGTCGACATAGACCTGGTCGTCATAGGCGGCGTCCATCAGCGCGTTGCGGCTCTTCACCACGCCGGGCCGGGTCGCGAGCGCCTGCAGGATGAGGAATTCGGTCACGGTGAGCGTCACCGGCTCGTTCTTCCAGGTGCAGGTATGGCGCTCGGGGTCCATGCGCAGCAGACCGCGGTCGAGCGCCTTGGCGTCGTTCTCCTTCGGCGCGACGGTCGGATCCTTCGGCGCCGAGCGCCGCAGCACCGCCTTGACGCGCTCGACCAGCAAACGCTGCGAGAACGGTTTGCGGATGAAGTCGTCGGCGCCCATCTTGAGGCCGAACAGCTCGTCGATCTCCTCGTCCTTGGAGGTGAGGAAGATCACCGGCAGGTCGGACTTTTGCCTGAGACGGCGCAGCGTCTCCATGCCGTCCATGCGCGGCATCTTGATGTCGAGGATGGCGAGATCGGGCTGGGTGGTGCGGAAACCGTCGAGCGCGGAAGCGCCGTCGGTGTAGGTCATGATACGGTAGCCTTCGGCTTCCAGCGCGATCGAGACGGATGTGAGAATGTTGCGGTCGTCGTCGACCAAAGCGATTGTGGGCATGAGCCTCTCTGCTTTCTGCTTTCCGTTTGGGTCGTGGCTTGAAACGGCGAGCAATCAGTGATGCGCCGCATACATGGGTGCCGAAGTGGCGTTCGAACCTTGTCACCGAGCAATGCAAGCTGGGCTGAAGTGTGACCAAGTTCCACGAAACACGGCAGATTCGCCGCATCTCGACCCATAACCGGGCCCCCGTTTACCCGAAAAAAGGCCCTCCTTGCAACCACCTGAGCCGAGAAAGCCAATGCAACCGACCCCCAATTTCGACCCCGCAAAGCTCGCCAAATCGCTGCTGAGGCGGTCCCGGCAGGGGGCTCTGGCGACGCTGATGGTCGGCAACGGCGATCCCTATTGTTCCCTGGTCAATCTGGCCAGCCATCCCGACGGCTCGCCGATCCTGCTGATCTCGCGCCTCGCCGTGCACACCAAGAACGTCCTCGCGGACTCCAGGGTCTCGCTGATGCTGGACGAGCGCGCGGCCGGGGATCCCCTGGAAGGCGCCCGGATCATGCTGTCCGGCCGGGCCGAGGAGGCCGATTCCAACAAGGATCTGCTCCAGCGACGGTATCTGAGTGCTCATCCCTCGGCAGAAGGCTTTGTTTCTTTTAAGGATTTCTCCTTCTTCCGGATCCGGCCCACGGGAACACATCTGGTCGCCGGCTTTGGCCGGATCGTCGACCTCAAGCCGGAGCAATTCCTGACGGACCTCACCGGCGCCGAGGACCTGCTGGCGGCGGAGGAGGGCGCCGTCGAGCACATGAACGCCGACCATCGCGACGCCCTCAATCTTTATGCCACGAAGCTGCTCGGCGCCACCGAGGGCGACTGGCGCTGTACCGGCTGTGATCCTGAAGGCCTCGACATGCAGGTCGGCCAGGCAACGCTGCGGCTGGACTTCCCGGAGCGGGTGACGGATGGCACGGCGCTTCGCAAGATGCTGGTTCGCCTCGCTGGCGAAGCGCGCACGAAGGTGGACCAGGGCGCAACCGCTTGAACGCGGCTACCGATCGCCGCGACCCATGACCGTGATGGTTTTCGGGCTCGCAGCGAGAGGGGTCATGACGCGTCAACGTTTGGCATGGACGGCGGCTCTCGCGCTCGCCATCACCACCTTGCTCGCCACGCCAGCCCTTGCGCAGAAAGGTCTCGCCGCCGAGAGCGCGCGGCTCACCGCGCTCATCGGTGCCGGAAAATATTCGGAAGCGCTGCCGTTGGCGCAGGCGATGGTCGCCAGCCTGGAGAAGGACAACGGCCGCGATCTCTCGGGCGCGTTGAACAATCTCGGCCAGGTCCATGCCGGTCAGGGACGGGACGATCTGGCTGAGCCGCTCTACAAGCGCGCGATCGCACTCATGGAAAAATCGCTCGGCTCCGACAACGCCCTGGTTGCGGCCGAGCTGACCAATCTTGCCGCGCTCTATCAGCGGCAGGGTCGCTTCGCAGAGGCCGAGCCGCTGTTCAAGCGTGCACTTGCCGTGCGCGAGAAGGCGCTGCCGCGCGAGCATCCCGACGTCGGTCAATCCCTCAACAATATCGCCACGCTCTACGCCAAGCAGCAGCGTCCGGCCGATGCCGAGCCACTGTTCCGCCGTGCGCTCGCGATCTATCAGAAGGCTGCCGGTCCCGAGCATCCCGCGGTCGCCACGGTCCTGAACAACATCGGACAGGTCGAGCGCGACCTCAATCGCGACGCCGGTGCCGAAGCGCCGATCAAGCGCTCGCTCGCGATCCGCGAAAAGGTGCTGGGGCCTGAACACCCCGACGTCGCGCGCTCGCTCAATAATCTCGCCGGGCTCTACCAGCACCAGCAGCGTTTTGCCGATGCCGAGCCGCTGTATCGTCGCGCGCTGGCGATCCGCGAACGCGCGCTCGGGCCGGATCACCCTGATGTTGCGACTTCGACGAGCAATCTTGCCGACTTTCTGCAGGCGACGGGGCGGACGGCGGATGCCTTGCCGTTGGCGCAGAAGACGCTCGCGGCCAATCGTGCGCAGCTGCGCGTCGTGCTGCCGATCCTATTCGCGGCACGGCAGCAATCGCTGCTGGCGAGCGAGAAGGCGCTCGACGATGCGCTCGCTGCGATCCAGCGCGGCACGCAATCCTCTGCCGCTTCTGCCGTGAACAAGCTCGCGGTGCGGCTCGCCGCCGGCAGCGACCGGCTCGCCGAGCTCGTGCGCAAGGATCAGGATCTCGCGGCCGAGTCCGAAGCGCTCGACAAGGCGATCATCGCTGCAGTGTCGAAGCCATCGGCGCAGCGCGACGTCGCGGCCGAGCAGCGCAGCCGCGTGCGGATCGCGGCGATCGCGGGCGCGCGCAATGGATTGCAGAAGACGCTCGCCGTCGAGTTTCCCGACTATTCCTCGCTATCCAACCCGCTGCCGCTGACCGTCAAGGACATCCAGCCGCTGCTGGCGTCCGACGAGGCGATGGTGGTCTATTCCGTCGTCGACAGGCGGAGCTATGTCGTCGCGATCACGGGCGAGAGCGTCGACTGGAAGGAGATTCCGCTCGGAGCGGACGCGGTCGCACAGAAGGTCACGGCCTTCCGCAGGGGGCTCGATGTCGGCAAGGCGCGCGAAGCATCCGGCAAATCGGGATTGTTCGACCTCGGTCTTGCCAACGAGCTCTATGTCGCGCTGCTCGGCCCGGTTGAGGCGCTGACCAAGGACAAGCGCAACCTGCTGGTCGTGCCGTCGGCGGCATTGACCGCAATGCCGTTTCATCTGCTGGTCACGGAGAAGCCACAGGCTGCGATCCCGGACCGGCTCGAGGGCTATCGCAGTGCTGCCTGGCTGCTGCGGCGTCAGGCCGTTTCGGTCCTGCCGTCAGTGATCAGCCTGAAATCGCTGCGCGCTTTTGCCCGCAGGGATCAAAGCGTCAAGCCGATGACCGGTTTCGGCGATCCCGTGTTCAACCCTGCAGCCGAAGGGCCTGCCGACCGGCGTGCCGCGAACGGCAAGGTCGCCGCACGCAACATCGCGACGATCGCCTATGCCGACTTCTGGCGCGGCGCAGGCGTGGATCGTGCGCGGCTGGCCCAGGCGCTGCCGCAGCTGCCCGATACCGCCGACGAATTGAACGCGGTGGCGAGGGACGTCGGCGCTGCCGAGGCTGACATCCATCTCGGCCGCGACGCCAGCGAAACGACGCTCAAGCGTGCAGCGCTTGCCCAATACGGCATCATCTACTTTGCCACCCACGGCCTCGTCGCCGGCGATGTCAAGGGATTGGGGGAGCCCTCGCTGGCGCTCTCCATCCCCGACCAGCCGACGGAGCTCGACGATGGTCTTCTCACCGCGAGCGAAGTGGCCCAGCTCAAGCTCAATGCCGATTGGGTTGTGCTGTCCGCCTGCAACACCATCGCGGGCGACAAGCCCGGTGCCGAGGCGTTGTCGGGATTGGCGCGCTCGTTCTTCTACGCAGGTGCTCGCGCGCTCCTGGTGTCGCATTGGGCCGTGGATTCGGAGGCTGCGACCCGCTTGACCACGTCGACGTTCGAGCTGCTGAAGAACGAGCCAAAGCTCGGCCGCGCCGAAGCCTTGCGCCGCGCGATGTTAACCTATCTCGACGACGCCTCGTCGCCGCGCAACGCTTATCCCGCGATGTGGGGACCGTTCGCGTTGATCGGAGAGGGCGAGGTAAGATAGGGGTGTTGACGCAGTGATTGTGCGTCGCAATAACCGGACATAACGCGCAGATGTGCATTTGGTTGCGCGATCATCCGCACATTCTCAATGCGGCCTTTCAGAGCTGACATGCGCGGCGTTTGGCGCGGTCCTTGAATAAACCAAATCCTGCGGGATCAGCTTGGCAACGCCGGCGTTCATCATTATTAGGTCGTTCAGCCGAGGCCGAACGGCCCATATTCACGGTGATCGCGACGGCGCCAAACTTGGCCGCGCTTGATGTCGCGGGTTCTAGGAGGGATTTTTCGTGCAAGAGACGGGCGTGCGCAACGGTGCCTTCGGCGCCGACAAATTCGGCTTAAAGAATCTCAAGCAGGTTCACTGGAATCTGGGTGCGCCACAACTCTATCAATACTCGCTGGCAGCGGGTGAGGCGGTGCTCTCCGCCGACGGCGCGCTCTGCGCCGACACCGGCGAGTTCACCGGGCGCAGCCCGAAGGACAAGTTCACGGTGCGCGACGCCACCACCGACAAGAAGATGTGGTGGGCCGGCAACCAGTCGATCACCGCAGAGCAATTCGAGACGCTCTACCAGGATTTCCTCAAGCACGCCGAAGGCAAGCGCCTGTTCGCGCAGGACCTCTATGGCGGCGCCGACCCGGCCTACCGGATCAAGACGCGCGTCTTCACCGAGCTCGCCTGGCACTCGCTGTTCATCCGCACGCTGCTGATCCGCCCCGAGGCGATCGAGCTGCCGACCTTCGTGCCGGAGCTCACCATCATCGACATGCCGAGCTTCCGCGCCGATCCTAAACGCCATGGCTGCCGCTCGGAGAACGTGGTCGCGATCGATTTCGCCCGCAAGATCGTCCTGATCGGCGGGTCTTATTATGCCGGCGAGATGAAGAAGTCGGTCTTCACGACGCTGAATTATTATCTGCCCGAGCGCGGTGTGATGCCGATGCACTGCTCGGCGAATGTCGGCGCCAAGGGCGACACCGCGATCTTCTTCGGCCTGTCGGGCACCGGCAAGACGACGCTGTCGGCCGATCCCAACCGCACGCTGATCGGCGACGACGAGCACGGCTGGGGCCCGAACGGCGTCTTCAATTTCGAAGGCGGCTGCTACGCCAAGTGCATCAAGCTGTCGCAGGAAGCCGAACCGGAGATCTATGCCGCCTCGACCCGCTTCGGCGCGGTGCTCGAGAACTGCGTGCTCGATGAGGACACCCGCGTCGTCGATTTCGACGACGGCTCCAAGACCGAGAACACGCGTTCGGCCTATCCGCTCGACTTCATCCCGAACGCCTCGCGCACCGGCCGCGCGCCGCAGCCGAAGAACGTGGTGATGCTGGCCGCCGACGCCTTCGGCGTGCTGCCGCCGATCGCCAAGCTCTCGCCGGCGCAGGCGATGTATCACTTCCTGTCCGGCTACACCGCCAAGGTCGCCGGCACCGAGCGCGGCCTCGGCAACGAGCCGCAGCCGGAATTCTCGACCTGCTTCGGCTCGCCCTTCCTGCCGCTCGATCCATCCGTCTACGGCAACATGCTGCGCGACCTCATCGCCCAGCACAATGTCGATTGCTGGCTGGTCAACACCGGGTGGACCGGCGGCAAGTATGGTGTCGGCTCGCGCATGCCGATCAAGGTGACGCGCGCGCTGCTCACCGCCGCGCTCGACGGCTCGCTTCGCAACGTCGAATTCCGCACCGACAAGTATTTCGGCTTTGCGGTCCCGACCGCGCTGCCGGGCGTGCCGGCCGAGATCCTCAACCCGGTCAATACCTGGAAGGACAAGGACGAGTTCGACAAGACCGCCCGCGCGCTGGTCGGCATGTTCCAGAAGAATTTTGCCAAGTTCGAAGCACAGGTGGACGCCGAGGTGCGCGCGGCTGCCCCGGACGTGAAGCTGGCCGCGGAGTAAGGTCTCGTTGTTTGAATTGCGAAAGGGCGGCCGAAAGGCCGCCCTTTTTCTTTCCTTCTCCCCTTGCGGGAGAAGGTGGCGCGAAGCGCCGGATGAGGGGTTCTGTCCGCAAACTCAAGTGCGAGGGAAGTGCCCGCGGAGAGAACCCCTCGCCCGTCTCGCCGCTACGCGGCGATCCACCCTCTCCCACAAGGGGAGAGGGGAGGAGAAAGCTACGCCTTGAAATACGCGATCTGCGTCGTGGTCGCGAGCAGCCGGCCGTTCGGCGACCACAGCTCGGCGTTCTGGTCGGCGTAGCTCTTGTGCATGATCTTGGAATCCGCCGTCGCGAGCACGCGCGTGATGTCTTCAGCCGCAAGCTCCTCGGCGTCGGTGTGGAAGTAGGTCGTCAGCGACACCGTGCCGAACGGCACCAGCTCGCGCCGGGCGTGGAAAATGCGGCCGAAGAAGGCGTCCGACATCGACATCAGCGATAGCATGTCGAGCTTGCGCGGCGTGCGGTCGCTGATCCAGATCTTCGAGTAGGTGCTGGCGGGCTCGGCCTGCGGCGGGCCGATCCGCATCTCGCCCTCGACGAAGCGGAATTCATACTGGTTGGCCCAGGATGCCGAGATCTTCGGGAATGGCAGCGTCTGCTCGAACGGCTTGGCATCCGGATATTGCGCCACCCTGTGCTCCCAGGACGGACGGCGCTCGGCGAACACCGCGGTGGCGAGCGTTGCGACCTCGCCGCCGCCCTGGCTGAGCTCGACGCTCCAGTGCTGGCTGGAGCGGTTGGCCTTGACGAGGCGTACGTCGAGATCGAAAGGACCCTTGGCGATCGGCGCGCAATAATTGACGGTGAGGGCGAGCGGATCGCCGGCGGCTTGCGGATGCTCGATCAGCGCCCGCAGGATCGTCGCAGCGGTGGCGCCGCCGAACGGGCCGACAAAGGCCCAGTAATCGTCGCTGGTGTGCCCCTGCCAGCTCGAGTCACCGGCGGTGACGCGCGTGGCCTCGTCGAAGGGGTGCGGGAGCTTGGCGTGCATTGTTGGTCCTCGATGCCTCCACAGCCGTCATTGCGAGCGCAGCGAAGCAATCCAGACTGTCTCCGCGGAAAGATTCTGGATTGCTTCGCTGCGCTCGCAATGACGGCGGTTGAGGTTGCGGCGTCGTGTCACAACGCCGCTTAGGGGATGATGACGATCATATCATCATCCCTCGCGAAGGATGCAATAACCTCGCAGGTAACGCCGCTTCCACGCCGCGGAAAAATCAGCCCGCGGCGTCGCGCAAATTCGGCAGCAGCGGCGTGGTGGGATTGACCGGCACGTTCCAGATCTCCTCGGCATATTCGCGGATGGTGCGGTCCGAGGAGAACCAGGCCATGCGCGCGACATTGAGGATCGAGGCGCGGGTCCAGGCCGGCGCCACCTGCCAGCGCGCATCGACCGCGCGCTGCGCCTCGTAGTAGGAATCGAAATCGGCGCTCACCATGTAATGGTCGAGGTAACGCAGCGCGTGCGCGATGGATTCGAAACGGCCGGGGTCGCCGGGCGAGAACTCGCCGGCGCCGATCGCGTTGATGGCACGCTGCAGCTTCGGCGACCGGCGGATCACGTCGGAAGCATCCAGCCCCTGCTTGCGCCGGATCATCACGTCGCCGGCTTCCATGCCGAAGATCGCGATATTCTCCGCGCCGACATGGTCGCGGATCTCGATATTGGCGCCGTCGAGCGTGCCGATGGTGATGGCCCCGTTCAGCGCCAGCTTCATGTTGCCGGTGCCGGAGGCTTCCATGCCCGCGGTGGAGATCTGCTCGGACAGATCGGCGGCGGGAATGATCACCTCGGCGAGGCTGACATTGTAGTCGGGCAGGAACACGACCTTGAGCTTGCCGCCAATCGCGGGATCGTTGTTGACGATTTCGGCGACGTCGTTGATCAGCTTGATGATCAGCTTGGCGTAGCGATAGCTCGCCGCCGCCTTGCCGGCGAAGATCTTCACCCGCGGCACCCAATTGCCGTTGGGCTCGTCCTTGATCGCCTGGTACAGCGCGACCGTTTCGATGACGTTGAGCAATTGGCGCTTGTACTCGTGGATGCGCTTGATCTGCACGTCGAACAATGCGCCCGGGTCGACCCTGATGCCGAGCCGTTCGCCGATCAGGCGGGCGAGCTGGGCCTTGTTGTGGTGCTTGACGCTGCGGAACTTCTTCTGGAACTCGACGTCGCTGGCGCGCGCCTCGATCAGCGAGAGCTGGGTCGGATCGTCGAGCACGGCATCGCCGCAGCTCTCGCGCAACAAATCGGTCAGCTTCGGGTTCGCCAGCATCAGCCAGCGTCGGAAGGTGATGCCGTTGGTCTTGTTGGTGATCCGTCCGGGATAGAGATGGTTGAGGTCGTGGAACACGGTCTCGCGCATCAGGTCCGAATGCATCGCCGAGACCCCGTTGATGCGGTGCGAGCCGACGAAGGCGAGTTGGCCCATGCGCACGCGGCGGCCGCTCTTCTCGTCGATCAGCGACACTGAGGCGCGGAAGTCGATGTCGCCCGGGCAGCGCGCTTCGGCGAGCGCCAGATGCTGCACGTTGATGCGGTAGATGATCTCCAGATGCCGCGGCAGCAGCCGCTCGAACAGCTCGACCGGCCAGGTCTCCAGCGCCTCCGGCAGCAGCGTGTGGTTGGTGTAGGAGAGGGTGGCGACCGTGATCTTCCAGGCCTCGTCCCAGCGGAAATTGTGGAGGTCGACGAGGATCCGCATCAGCTCGGTGACGGCAAGGCTCGGATGGGTGTCGTTGAGCTGCACCGCGACCTTGCCGGCGAGGTTGCGCAGCTGGCCGTCGGAGGCGAGATGCCGCTTCACCAGGTCCTGGAGTGAGGCGGAGACGAAGAAATATTCCTGGCGCAGCCGCAGCTCGCGGCCCGCCGGGCTCTCGTCGTTCGGATAGAGGAACTTGCAGATCGCCTCCGCGCGCGCCTGCTCGGCGCTGGCGCTGACGTAATCGCCTTTGTTGAAGGCATCTAACTTGAGCGGATCGGGCGAGCGCGCCGACCACAGCCGCAGCGCGTTGACGTGGTGGCCGCGCCAGCCGACGATTGGCGTGTCATAGGCGATTGCCTGCACGGTTTCAGCAGGATGCCAGATCGAGCGGTCGCGGCCCTTGTCGTCGACATGCTCGACGCCGCCGCCGAAATTGACGTCGTAGATCACCTCGGGTCGCTGCAATTCCCAGGGGTTGCCGAAGCTCAGCCATTCGTCAGGATATTCCTGCTGCCAGCCCTGATTGATGATCTGACGGAACAGGCCGTAATCGTAGCGGATGCCGTAGCCGATCGCGGGGATCGACAGCGTCGCCATGCTCTCCATGAAGCAGGCGGCGAGCCGGCCGAGGCCGCCATTGCCGAGCGCCGCATCCGGCTCGCATTTGCGCAGCTCCGGCAGCGAGACGCCGAGATCGCCGAGCGCGACCTCGAAGATCTTGAGCAGGCCCATGTTGTTGAGCGCGTCGGTGAAGAGCCGGCCGATCAGGAATTCGAGCGAGAGATAGTAAACCCGCTTGCGGCCGGCGTCGTAGCTGTGCTTCTCGGCCGTGAGCCAGCGATGCACGATGCGGTCGCGCAGCGCGAGCGCCGCGGCCTGGTACCAATCGTGCCTGGTCGCCATGCCAGCGTCCTTGCCGATGGCAAGGCGCAGCTTCGCCAGGATTGCGCCCTTGATCTCGGCCAGCGCGAGTTCGTCGATGGGCTGCCCGGGGGCCGGATAACTGGGCTGGAACGATGAATCCTGCAAAGCCGTTACTTCCTAGGTCGAAACAACTCTTAACTCTACGCGTCCTGCCCTTGCACCGGAACTGTCGCCCGCGAGGTCGTGCACTGCGCTGGCGCAAATTTATGCAAGGAATGGGCCGAATTGGGAACCCGGAGGAGCACGGAGAAACCCAGATTCGGTGCTAGATTACGAAAGATTCAGCCATCAGTGTGGAGAAGCGGACCGTGAGACTGCTGATCGAAATCGCCACTGCGGCCCTGCTCGTCGTCTGCATCAGCGCCACCAGTGCGGCGTTTGCCGCCGGCACGACCGGTCGCAGCGCCGATGGCCTCAGCTGCGGCTTCACAGCGCCGCAGAAGGCGTCGCCCGCAGCCCGCTGCGCTGCGATCAAGCGCCAATGCGGCGGCAAGTTTTACGCAAGCGCGTGCGGCGACAAGCTGATATCCGCAGCGAATTGAGAGCCGTAGGAGCTTTGGCGAGCTCAAGCCGCCTTGCTCTGCACCGCATCGCAAAACTCCGCGAGACGGTCCGCAAGCCGCAGCGTCGCCGGGCTCGCATCCGGCGAAGCCATCAGTGCAACCTCGGTCTTGTTGATCGGCGCAAAGCCGTCCTTCGCCGTCAGCACGCGGTGGTCGGTCTGGATCGCCATCTCCGACAGGATGCTGAGGCCCATGCCGGCGGCGACCGCGGCCTGAATGCCGGCGAGGCTCGATGAGGTGTAGGCGGTGTGCCAAGCGCGGCCGGCCGTTTCCAGCGCGTGGATGGCGCCGGCGCGGTAGATGCAGCCGAGCGGAAAGCCGATCAGCGGCACCGACGGCACGTTGACGTCGACCGGGTGGCTCTTGCTGGTGACCCAGTGCACCCGCTCCGGCCACACCGCGATCGCGTCCTTCGCGCCAGCCTCGCGCTTGTAGAGCGCAAGGTCGAGCTCGCCGCGTTGGAGATCGCGGGCGAGATGCTTGCTCTGGTCGGCGCGCACGTCCAGCCGCAATCCCGGATGCGAGCGCGAGAACGCGCCCAGCAGTTTTGCCAGCCGGTACGCGGCAAAGTCCTCGGGGATGCCGAGCCGGATCGCGCCATCGCTATCAGGCTGGCGCAGCACGTCGCGCGCCTCCTCGGCCAGCGAGAGCAATCGCCGCGCATAGGACAGCAGCCGCTCGCCGGCCTCGGTCGGGCGCACGTCCTTGCCGTCGCGGTGCAGCAGCACCTGACCGACATCCTCCTCCAGCCGCTTGATCTGCTGACTCACGGTCGATTGCGTGCGGTGGACGCGCTCGCCGGCGCGGGTGAAGCCGCCGGCCTCGACCACCGAGACGAAGCTGCGCAGCAGCTCAAGATCGAGCACGGCCGCCTCCATTAAGAAATCCACTGGGCGCGAGTTAATCATTTAATTTCCAAATGGCAAGCGGCCTCCCTAGATCGAGGGCAGAAAAGAACATCCGAGAATGCCCCTCATGTCGCTCGCGAACTCGCTTCCCGCCCCCCGCAGCCGCTTCAACACATTGCCGCTCGCGATCGGCCTGTTCTGCCTGCTCTGGAGCTACGCCTTCATCGCCGGCAAGATCGGCGTCACCCATTGCCCGCCGCTGATCCTGCTCGCCGCGCGCTTCTCGCTCGCGGGTATCTTGATCCTGGGCGCCACGTTGATCCGCGGCGAAGCCTGGTCGTTGTCGTGGCGCGATGCCGCGATCTTCGCGGTGCTCGGCATCGCCAACAATGCGCTCTATCTCGGCCTCGGCTACACCGGCCTGCAATCGGTCTCCGCCGGCCTCGGCGGCCTGATCGTGTCAGCCAATCCGGTGTTCACCGCGGGCCTTGCCGCGCTGCTGCTCGGCGAAGGCATGACCTGGCGCAAGGCGAGCGGCCTCTTGCTCGGCATCATCGGCGTGACCGCAATCGTCTGGCACCGCCTGTCGGTCGGCACCGATTCGCTGCACGGCATCGTCTTCACGCTGGCCTCGCTCGCTTCGATCGTGGCCGGCACCATCCTGTTCAAGCTGCTGGCGCCGAAGGGATCCCTGTGGATCGGCAATGGCGTGCAGAACCTCGCGGCCGGCATCGTACTGACACCGGTCGCGCTCACCTTCGCCGATGTCGACGCGATCGACTATACGCCGAGCCTGATCGGCGCCTTCGCCTTTCTCGTGCTCGGCGGCTCGATCATCGCTTCTTGGCTCTGGTTTCGTCTCTTGAAGACGTGTGGCGCCACCGCCGCCAGCGCCTATCATTTCCTGATGCCGCCGCTCGGCATGCTGTTCGCATTCCTCGTGCTCGGCGAGCACATCGAGGCGCGCGACCTGCTTGGCATCATTCCGGTCGCGCTCGGCATCTATCTGGTGACGCGGCCGGCGAAGGCGGTGGTGTAGGTGGAGGCCCCGCTGTTCACTATCGTCATTGCGAGGAGCTCTTGCGACGAAGCAATCCAGACTGCCGCAGCGGAGGCAGTCTGGATTGCTTCGCTGCGCTCGCAATGACGGGGGGCTAGTCCTTCCTGAACACGATCGAGGCCATCCACCCCGTCATCAGCGCCATCGCAACGGTGGCGAGGCCGTAGATCAGGCCGTTCTGGCGGGCGGTGGTGGCGACGAACTGCTCGAAGCCGACCTTGACGATCTCGAACGCAGTCTCGGTCTTGCCGATGAACGCGCCGTTGGCGAACAACTTGATCTCGATCTCATAGGTGCCGATCGGCACCTCCGCGGGCAGCGGAATGCCGGTGCGGAACAGCGTCGGCGTCAGGAACGTGACCGCGCTTCCGTCTTCGCGGTAGAGCCCGCGCTGGGTGCGCAGGCGAATGAAGGCCGAGCGGAACGCATCGTTGGGCACCACGTCGGCAAAGTCGCCGCTGACCCGCTGCGTCAGCAGCACGTTGTTGAGCCCGATCTGCTGCCGCCGCGCGATCTCGGGCGAGGTGATGGCGTCGAGCGGGCGGTTGGCGAACAGCGCGAGATAGCTCGGCACCTGCAGGAATTGGCGGTAGTCGGTGTTGATCCAGATGCCGAAGGTGCGCTCCTTCCGCCGCGTCACCATGTCGGCGCGCGGGCCCATCACGGTGACGACGAGGTCGTAGGCCGTGCGGTCCGCGGGCGTCGTCGTATCCTTCTCGACCGAGCCGAACAGCACCAGCTCCTCGCCGGAATAGTTCGGCGTCACCGTGACCCGGTGATTCGAGACCGACACAATCAGCCGCTCGGCCCGCGCAGCGCCGCCGAGCAGCAGGACGAGGACGATGGCGAGAAGCATGCGCCTCATCGGCTCACTCCGAGCTCACGGATGGTGAAGAGATCGGAGGGCTGGATCACCAGCTCGATCGCGAAGCGGATTCCGACCGAGAGGATGAGCAAGCCCAGCAGCAGCCGCAGCTGCTCGCCGCGGATCTTCTGGCCGGCACGGGCGCCGAACTGCGCGCCGGTGACGCCGCCGACCATCAGGATCAGCGCCAGCACGGCATCGACGAGGTGATTGGTCGCCGCGTGCAGCATGGTCGCGAACAGCATGGTGACGACGGTGAGAACCATCGAGGTCCCGATCACCGTCGAGGTCGGCACCCTCAAGAGATAGATCATGATCGGCACCAGGATGAAGCCGCCGCCTATGCCCATGATGGCGCCGATGAAACCGATCACGATGCCGACGATCACCACGGGGATGACCGAGAGATAGATCTTCGAGCGCTTGAACCGCATCTTCAGCGGCAGGCCGTGGATCCAGTTGTGGGTGCGGCGCGGCGGCAGCGCCCCGCGCCGGGTCCGCATCAAGGCGCGCAATCCTTCCGAGAACATCAGGCTGCCGACCGTGGTGAGCAGCACGACGTAGGAGAGCGCGATCATCAGGTCGAGCTGGCCGAGCGCCCGCAGCTGGGTGAAGGTCCAGACGCCGAGCGTCGTGCCGGTCACGCCGCCGCATAACAACACGCTCGCCAGCGCCGGATCGATCGCGCGCCGCCGCCAATAGGAGAGGGCGCCGGAAAAGGAGGAGGCCGCGATGTGGCTCGCCACGGAGGCCACCGCGACCGCCGGCGTGATGCCGATGAAGATCAAAAGCGGCGTCATCAAGAAGCCGCCGCCGATGCCGAACATGCCGGAGACGAAGCCGACCGCCGCGCCCATGGCGAGCACCAGGAAGACGTTGACCGGAAGATCGGCGATCGGGAGGTAAAGCTGCATTGAACCTGCGCACCGGCGAGACGGATCGACGAACGCGGAATGCTCGCGGAGAGGACGGAACGATTGCCGCGTCCTTCAATAGCGGAATTCGCGGGCGGGCGGGACCGGGAATTTCAGGCGTGGTGAATGGGTATGACGCGCGCGTGATGATCTCTGCGATCGTCCGCACTCCCGCTGCAGGCGGAGAGGCGAAAGGTCAGAACGGACTGACCGAGAAATACCGTAGCCAGAGATCGGTGTAGCGGCCTTTTTCCCAGATCCGGAACATCGCCCAGTTCAGGGCCTGGCGCAGCACGTCGTTGCCCTTGCGCACGGCGATGCCGATGCCCTCGCCGAAGAAACGGCTCTCGACGAACGGACCGCCGGAGAAGGCGCAGCAATCGGCCGAATCCGTGCCGTTGATCCAGAACGCCAGCGAGATGGCGTCGCCGAAGATGAAGTCGACCTCGCCCCTGCGCAGAGCTGCGCGCATCGCATCGTCATTGGGGTAGGCGTGCAGCTCGGCGTCGGTGAACATCGCCTTGAGATACGCCTCGTGCGCCGAGCCGGCGATGGCGCCGACCTTCTTGCCCTCGAGATATTCGGGGCGGATCTCCGGCATCACCGCATCCTTGCGCGAGACGAAGCGCGCCGGCACGCGGTAATAGGGATCGGTGAAGTCGACGCGGGCGCGCAGCTGCGGGCTCACCGCCATGGAGGCGATGATGGCATCGCCCCGGTTGGAGGTGAGCGCATCGACCAGCGTCTCGAAACGCCGCATCTGCACCGTGCAGGTGACCTTGATCTCCTCGCACAGGGCGCGGGCGAAATCGACGTTGAAGCCGGCCGGATTGCCGTCCGCACCGGTGTAGTTGAACGGCGGATAGTCGGTCTCGGTCAGGAAGCGGATCACGGTCAGGCGGGACAGGTCCGGCCGTTCGGGGCGCCGGCGCGGGTCCCAGAACCCGGGCACCGCCTGCGGGGCGGCCTGGGGCGCCGCCTGAGGGGTGGTCTGTGGCGCAGCCGGAGGCCGCTTGGCGGGAGCTTGCGCGTTCGCCTCGGTGAGGCCGCCGAGCAGGCAAAGGCCAGCAGCCAGCCCTGCCAGCAAGCCACGGACAGATTTGAGCGATTTCGCCTGTTGCGATGGAGCCATCGGCCGAAGGAATGAATTTCGTCGGGATCGGAGGGCCTTATAGACCATCCCGCCGGGAACGCGAGCGCCGATTGTGGCCAGCGTGAAGCTCAGAGATACCGCTTCAAATCAACCGCTGCCTCTTCCGGCGTCCGCTTCAAATTGAACGGCGAGACGAACCTGCCCTCGCGGTCCATCAGGTAGATCAGCGCGGTGTGGTCCATCGTGTAATCGCCGTCCTTGGTCGGGACCTTTTTGGCATAGACCCGGTAGGAGGAGATCACCTTGGCGGTCTCGGCGGGGTCGCCGGACAGGCCCTGGAGGTGCGGATCGAAGCTCGACAGGTAATCCTTCATCGTCGCCGGCGTGTCGCGCTCGGGATCGACCGAAATGAAGATGGCATTGACCTTGTCGGCGTCCTTGCCCAGCGCGCGCAGCACTTCCGAGATCTCGAACAGCGAGGTCGGGCAGACGTCGGGGCAATGGGTGTAGCCGAAGAAGATCAGGGTCGGCTTGCCCTTCAGGCTCTTGTCGGTGACGGCCTTGCCGTTCTGGTCGGTCAGCTGGAACGGGCCGCCGATCGCGGCCGGCTGTGCCACCTTGCCGACCCCGCCCATCGCCCAGAACATGATCAGGAGGCCGACGACGAGGCTTGTAGCGAAGGCGGTCGCGATCACCAGCGGACGGGTGGCGGAGCTCATGGGCGGAAAACTTCCTGTCGCAGGTCAGAAGCAGGCGGCAAAGCCGGTCCTGATCATTTCGAAGAACACCTGGCTGCCATAGTGGAACCAGAGCGCCAGCGCGCCGATCACGGCGAGACCGCCGATTGCAGCGCCCGCCCACAGCAGCACGGATGGCATCCGCCCGGCAGTGGGCGAATTGTCCGATAGCCGATGTGCCGGGTGCAGCGGTTGAGCCATGACAACGATCGGGACGAAGGCCCCGGTTCCCTGGCTTTCAGATAGGCTTTGCGCCGGCTGCCGGCAAGGCGCCGCCAGCAGGCAAGGCTCCGCCAGCTGGCAAGACGCCGCGGCGGCGCCAAAGGACGCCGCCAGCCTGTGGATGTCAGTGGAGGAGCTGGCCCCGGGCGGATTCGAGCGGCTCCGCTTGCGGGAGCGACCGGCGCGACGGCCTGGTCGTCGAGGCCTGCGCGTCCAGGTAGCACGGCTTGTACATGGCCTGGAGCTGCTTGCCCCTCAGGAAGAGCATCCGCGGGGTGAGGCCGCCCCGCTGGCCGATCCAGCGCCTGATCTGCGAGGGATACATCGCGTACAGCATCTGGGTCGCTTCGGGATTGGTGATGGCGCGGCCGTTGGCGCCGAAATCCCAGGCGGCGTGGAAGCCCAGCGTCGCATGCGAGGTCACGCAGATGCGGTCGTGCGGGATAGCACCGAGGACGATGGTGCAGGCCGAGGCACAGAGGCCATCGATGATGACCGTCTCGCCCGATTGCCTGAGGTCCTGGTACTTGTCGACGTAGGTTCCGATCCGGCCGCCGCGGTCGTCCGCGATCCGAACCACCGCGTGAGAAGCCCCCATGCCTGCGATCAAGAGAACCGCCGCAAGCAACCCCGTCAGAAAATTCATTTTCCCCCGCCCCAGTCGAATTCGAATCTGTGTGTCAGGTGATGATGCACGGCTAGCGTCGGTCGTAACCGAGGCTTTGTCTAGGCAGGCCTGCTGGCTCAAAACAAATTAAATCCAGTGTTGCGTCCGCGCTGCACCCGGCCGGTCTCCATCCCAAAGTGGAACAAGTTAACGAGGTCTTGCGCGCCATACCCTTGATCTCAGTTGCAACCGCTGGCTTCAATCCGGGCAACTACAGGGGGGAACCCTTGAGGAGGAGAAGAACTTGGAGGGGGAAGCGCATGGTTGAAGAAACGGATGTCATCGTCGTCGGTGCGGGACTGTCGGGCCTCGTTGCCGCCACTGAGATCGCTGATGCGGGCAAGCGCGTGATCGTTATCGACCAGGAAGGCGAGCAGTCGCTGGGGGGCCAGGCGTTCTGGTCGTTCGGCGGATTGTTCCTGGTCGATTCGCCGGAGCAGCGCCGGCTCGGCATCAAGGACTCCTACGAGCTTGCCATGCAGGACTGGCTCGGCACCGCCGGCTTCGACCGCGACGAGGATTTCTGGCCGCGCCAATGGGCCGAAGCCTATGTGGCCTTCGCGGCCGGCGAGAAGCGCGGCTGGCTGCGCGCGATGGGCCATCGCTTCTTTCCCGTGGTCGGCTGGGCCGAGCGCGGCGGATATGATGCGATGGGCCACGGCAATTCGGTGCCGCGCTTCCACGTCACCTGGGGCACCGGCCCGGGCATCGTCGAGCCGTTCGAGCGCCGCGCGCGCGAGGCGATGAAGACCGGCCGATTGATCTTCCGATTTCGCCATCGCGTCGATGCGCTCTCGGTCACCAATGGCACGGTGGATGGCGTCAGCGGCGTCGTTCTTGCGCCTGATGATGCAGAGCGCGGTAAGAGCTCCTCGCGCAACGTGGTTGGTGACTTCGCGTTGAAGGCGCAGGCCGTGATCGTCGCCTCCGGCGGCATCGGCGGCAACCACGAGCTGGTGCGGCAGAACTGGCCGGAGCGGCTCGGTGAGCCCCCGAAGTTCATGATCTCCGGCGTGCCCGAGCATGTCGACGGGCGCATGATAGGCATCACGGAAAAGACCGGCGCACGGCTGATCAACCGCGACCGCATGTGGCACTACGTCGAGGGCATCCAGAACTGGAACCCGATCTGGCCGCGCCACGGCATCCGCATCCTGCCGGGTCCTTCCTCGATGTGGTTCGACGCCACAGGCACGCGGCTGCCGGCGCCGCTATTCCCGGGCTCGGACACGCTCGGCCAGCTCAAATACATCATGTCGACCGGCTATGACTATTCCTGGTTCATCCTGACCCAGAGCATCATCAAGAAAGAGTTTGCGCTGTCGGGCTCGGAGCAGAACCCGGACCTGACCGGCAAGAGCTGGCGCATGACGCTTCGCCGCGCCACCAACAAGGGCGCGCCGGCGCCGGTGGAGGCGTTCAAGAGCCATGGTGTCGACTTCATTGTCCGCGACAAGCTCGATGAGCTCGTTGCGGCCATGAACAAGCTCGCCGGCAGCGATCTCCTCAAGCTCGAGCACATCAGGATGCAGATCGAGGCGCGTGACCGCGAGATCGCCAATCCCTACGTCAAGGATGCGCAGGTCATGAACATCCACAATGCGCGCCGCTATATCGGCGACAAGTTGATCCGCACCGCTTCCCCGCACCGCATCCTCGATCCCGCGCATGGACCGCTGATCGCGGTGAAGCTCAACATCCTCACCCGCAAGACGCTGGGCGGCTTCGAGACCGATCTCGACTCCCGCGTGTTCGGGGAGGAGGGCCGCGTCATTCCCGGCCTTTACGCCGTCGGCGAGGCCGCCGGCTTCGGTGGCGGCGGCGTGCATGGCTATCGCTCGCTGGAAGGCACCTTTCTGGGCGGCTGCCTGTTCTCGGGCCGCAATGCTGGCCGTGCCGCCGCCAAGGCAGTGGGCTAGACCATGCGGCGGCGGATGCGCATCGCCACGCTGATCGCTGCTTTGACGGCAGCTTCGGCTGCGTCCGCCGATACGGTCGATGTCAACGGTGTGAAGCGCTCCTACACCGCGCAACTGCCAGCCAAGCGGCCCGCACCGCTCGTAATCGTGCTGCATGGCAAGACCCAGCGCGGCGCCGACATGGTCACACGGACGGCCTGGCCGCAGGTCGCCAAGCGCGAGGGCCTCGCCGTGGTGTTTCCGGACGGGCTCAACAACGCATGGGCGGACGCGCGCACCAAGGCGGGGCCGGCCCTGCGCGGACCACCGGTCGGCACCGATGACGTCGCCTTCATCGCAAGGCTGGTCGAGAAGCTGGTGGCCGACGGCACGGCCGATGCGAAGCGCGTCTACGTCGCCGGCGTTTCCAATGGCGGTGCCATGGCGATGACCATGGCCTGCGCGCGGGCCGATCTGTTTGCGGCGGCTGCGAGTGTGATCATGAACCTCAACGATGAAGCCGCCGTCACCTGTCATCCGTCGCGGCCGCTGCCGATGCTGCTCATGAACGGGACCGAAGATCCGCTGGTCCCTTATGAGGGCGGGCGCGGATCGAGCTATTTTGCCGCAGAGGGATTCTGGTCGACGGACGAGACGCTGGCGTTCTGGCGCAGGCTCAATGGCTGCGAGACCGACGACGCCGGGATCACCGACATGCCCGACGCGACGCCGGCGGACCAGTCCACGGTGACGCGGATCAGCTCGCGCTGTCCGGCTGGGCACGACGTCGTGCTCTATCGCATCAACCACGGCGGCCACCGCATGCCAGGCTTTGCTCCGGATGCCCGATTCCCGAAGGTCGCCAGGAACCTGCTCGGACCGCAGAACGGCGACATCGACGGCGCCGAAACGATCTGGACGTTCTTCAGCCGGTTTCCGTGAACGGCGTTGCTGCCCCACGCATGCGTGCCGGGCAACGCATGCGTGGCAGGCAACGCACGCGTGCCAAGGGGTGGCACAGTGCAAACCGCTGGGCTAGACAGGGCCGCCATTCCAGCCAGGAGATCCAGATGAGCATTCAGCGTTTTGAAACCGGCCCGCGCATGAGCCAGGTCGTCGTGCACGGCAACACCGTCTATCTCGCCGGTGTCGTCGCCAACAAGGCGGCCGGCGAAAGCGTGACGAAGCAGACCCAGGACATCCTGGCGACCATCGACGGTCACCTCGCCAAGGCCGGCACCGACAAGTCGAAGCTGCTCTCGGCCACGATCTACATCACCGACATGAAGACCTTCGCAGAGATGAACGCTGTGTGGGACGCCTGGGTCTCGCCCGGCAATACGCCTGCGCGCGCCACCGTCGAAGCCAAGCTGGCCGCCCCGCAATACACCGTCGAGATCATGGTGACGGCGGCGAAGTAATTTTTGCGAAAACCTCACGCGCGTTGATGACCTCCGAGGTAATCGATCAACGCGCGTGAACCTTCGATAGTCACGGTCAGCCGGACAACACGGCGCCATCGAAGGAGAGAACCATGACCGACCCCGTCACCATCGCCCGTCGCTACATCGAGCTCTGGAACGAGCGCACCGCCGGCCGCCGCCGCGAGCTGCTGAGCGAAAGCTGGACGACGGATGCGAGCTACGTCGACCCCGTGATGAAGGGCGACGGCCAGGACGGCATCGAGGCGCTGATCGCAGGTGTGCAGCAGCGCTTTCCCGATTTCACATTCAAGCTGATCGGCGAGCCCAACGGCTACGGCGATCACATCCGCTTCTCGTGGGGACTTGGCCCTGACGGCGCCGACAGCCCGATCAAGGGCACCGATTTCGCCGTGCTGAAGGACGGCCGGATCAGAAGCGTGACCGGATTTCTCGATCAGGTCCCGGCCGGGGCGTGAGAGCGCTGGCCCTCGTCGCGCAGGCGAGGAGAGGACCGAAATTTGGACCTCACAAGCGGTCGTCATGCCCGGGCTTGTCCCGGGCATCCACGTTCTTCGTGCCGCGGGTAAGACGTGGATGGCCGGGACAAGCCCGGCCATGACGATGTCGAGTCTATCGTGCCTCAAATGGACAGCGCGTGTGCGATCGCCCTGTCGCAGGCCATAGCCCCCCTCGACGAAGCCATCCCTACGGCTTACCTGTCATGCCGTGCCGCCCCGTATCCTCCAAACATCGACCGAGCCGGCCGCCCTGCTGCCGGATCGCTTTCGGGCCTGGTTCGCAGCCCGCGGCTGGTCGCCGCGCGCGCATCAATTGGCGCTGCTGGAGAAGGCGCGCGAGGACCGGTCCGCTCTCCTGATTGCGCCGACCGGCGCCGGCAAGACGCTGGCCGGATTTCTGCCGACGCTGGTCGAGCTGTCGACGCAGCCGCTGACACGCGACGCGGGTGCGAAGAAGAACCTCGTCTCCACCGGCCGCAGCGTGCAGCGCAGCGGCGGCCTGCACACCCTCTACATCTCGCCGCTCAAGGCGCTCGCCGTCGACATCGCGCGCAATCTCGAGCGTCCGATCGCCGAGATGGACTTGCCCATCAAGGTCGAGACCCGCACCGGCGATACGCCGGTGTCGCGCCGTCAGCGGCAGCGGCGCTATCCGCCCGACGTGTTGCTGACGACGCCCGAGCAGCTCGCGCTGCTGCTCTCCTCCGACGACGCACCGTTCCTGTTTTCCTCTCTCAAGCGCATCGTGCTCGACGAGCTGCACGCGCTGGTCACGTCCAAGCGGGGCGATCTGCTCTCCCTCGGGCTGGCGCGATTGTGGCGCCTCGCGCCGCAGATGCGCGCGATCGGCTTGTCCGCGACCGTAGCCGAGCCAGAGCAGCTCGCGCGCTTCCTGGTGCCGCAGCCCGACGGCAAGGAGCGGGCAGCCGACATCGTCGTCGCCGGCGGCGCCGCGCCGCCCGTGGTCGAGATGCTCGATACGCGCGAGCGGCTGCCCTGGGCCGGTCACAGCGCGCGTCACGCGCTCCCTGAAATCTACGAGCTGATCAAGGCCAACAAGACCACGCTGGTCTTCGTCAACACCCGCAGCCAGGCCGAGATGCTGTTCCAGAATCTCTGGAGCATGAACGACGATGGCCTTGCCATCGCGCTGCATCACGGCTCGCTCGACGTCGCCCAGCGCCGCAAGGTCGAAGACGCCATGTCGGCGGGCCGGCTGCGCGGCGTGGTCTGCACCTCCTCGCTCGACCTCGGCGTCGACTGGGGTGACGTCGATCTCGTCGTCAATATCGGCGCGCCAAAAGGCTCCTCGCGTCTGATGCAGCGCATCGGCCGCGCCAATCACCGCCTCGACGAGGCTTCCCGCGCGGTGCTGGTGCCCGCCAACCGTTTTGAAGTGCTGGAGTGCCGCGTCGCCATCGACGCCATCGCCGAGAATGCGCAGGATACGCCGCCCTTGCGCACTGGCGCGCTCGACGTGCTGGCTCAGCATGTTCTGGGCTGTGCCTGTGGCGAGCCGTTCTTCAGCGACGAGCTCTATGGCGAGGTTCGCACCGCCGCGCCCTACGCAAGCCTGTCGCGGCAGGATTTCGACGACGTCGTCGATTTCGTCGCCTCCGGCGGCTATGCGCTGAAGACCTATGAGCGCTTTGCTCGCATCAAGCAGGACAAGGAGGGACGCTGGCGCGTCGCCAATCCCAAGGTGCGGCAGAGCTACCGCATGAATGTCGGCACCATCGTCGAGGACGACATGCTGAAGGTGCGGCTGGTGCGTTCGCGCGGCAGCGGTGCAGGATCCACAGGCGTGATCGCACGCGGCGGCCGACTGCTCGGCGAGATCGAGGAAGCCTTCATCGAGGGCCTCTCCCCCGGCGACACATTCGTGTTCTCGGGCGAGGTGGTGCGCTACGAGACCCTGGTCGAGGACCAGGTCTATGTCTCGCGCGCGCATGACAAGGACCCGAAGGTGCCGTCCTACATGGGCGGCAAGTTTCCGCTTTCGACCTATCTCGCCGAGCGCGTGCGCCGCCTGCTCGATGATGGCCGCGCCTGGGGCGGCTTGCCGGAGCAGGTGCGCGACTGGCTGTCGCTGCAGAAGGATGTCAGCAGAGTGCCGGCGGTCCGCGAGCTGCTGGTCGAGAGCTTTCCGCGGGCCAACAAGCATTATCTCGTTTGCTACCCCTTCGAGGGCCGTCTCGCGCATCAGACCTTGGGCATGCTGCTGACGCGCCGGCTGGAGCGCGCTCGCGCGCGTCCGCTCGGCTTCGTCGCCAATGAATATGCCGTGGCGATCTGGGGGCTCGGTGATCTCTCCTTCATGATCCGCGATGGGCGGATCGACCTCAACGCGCTGTTCGATCCTGACATGCTCGGCGATGATCTCGAAGCCTGGCTCGCCGAATCCGCGCTGATGAAGCGAACCTTCCGCAACTGCGCCATCATCTCCGGCCTGATCGCGCGCCGCCACACCGGGGAGGAGAAGAGCCGCCGTCAGGTGCTGTTCTCGACCGATCTCGTCTACGACGTGTTGCGCAAGCACCAGGCCGATCACGTCCTGCTCCGCGCTGCGCGCGCCGATGCCGCCACCGGCCTGCTCGATTTGCGCCGGCTCGGCGACATGCTGATGCGCATCCACGGCCGCATCACGCACCGGGAACTCGACCGCGTCTCCCCGCTCGCCGTGCCCGTGATGCTGGAAATCGGCCGCGAGTCAGTTTATGGCGAAGCTGCAGACGAGCTTTTGGCGGAAGCCGCCGACGAGCTCGTCAAAGAGGCGATGGATAGAAGCGGGTAAGACGTGACGGCAGGCGCGCTGATTTCGGGAGATGTCGAGGACATGCGCGTTTCCAGAGTCACGATCAGCGATGTGACCTTTGCGGCCGATCTCTCCGGCGCGCTGTTCTGGGACGAGCAGCGCCTGCTCGTCGTCTCCGACCTGCATCTCGAGAAAGGCTCGAGCTTCGCCACGCGCGGCGTCCTGCTGCCGCCTTACGATACCATTGCGACGCTCGGCCGGCTCGCTGCTGTCATCTCCCGCCATGATCCGCGAGTGGTCATCGCGCTCGGCGACAGTTTTCACGACCGCAGCGCGCATGAGCGCCTGTCCGCCGAGGACCGCGACGCCTTGGCCGCACTCCAGACCGGCCGCGACTGGATCTGGATTTCCGGCAATCACGACCCCATGCTGCCGCGCGATCTCGGCGGCACCATCGCGGACGAAGTCGCGATCGGCCCGATCACCTTCCGCCACGAGCCGACCGGCGCCCACGGCGAGATCGCCGGTCATCTGCATCCGAAGGCGCGTGTCTCGGCGCGTGGCCGCTCGATGGAGCGCCGCTGCTTCGCCAGCGACGGGATGCGGGCGGTGATGCCGGCATTCGGTGCTTACGCGGGGGGCCTCAGCGTCCGCGATCCAGCCTTCGCAAAGATCTTTCCGGCGAATGGCTTTGTCGCCCATCTCCTCGGCGACCGCCGCGTCCACGCCATTGCGGCCTCGCGCTGCCATTGAGGCGCCGGCTGCATTAGGACAGCACTACGACCGGTATTTTTCCGGAATCGCGCAAAGCCCGCTGTCGGTATTAACGTCCGCGCTTGCCGGGGCTGGATTTCATCCCGAACAAGATTGCAACCGGCAAAGGGGTCGCCTCGGGCGGCCCCTTTCGATTCCACGCGCGCCCAGAACAAATTAAGAACACTTTAGCAAGTCTTTGATATATCATTGTGATTCGGCGCCTCGCCGATACAATATCTAGCGTCTGTCCGACTTTGCGAGGACTACATGTCCACCATTGCCTTCGACCAGTTTGCCCTCACCCGGATCGCCGATTTCGCGCGCTCGCTGTCACGGCTGCATCAGGCCGCGCGGCGCCAGAGGGTCGATGACGACCAGTTCGACCGCGAGTTCAACGCGGTTTGCCAGTCGATCTGGGGCTACACCATCGACGACGTCAGCGACGATCTGTTCTCGCCCGAGGACCATCTGTTTCTCGACACGCTGGACGAAGCGCATGCGCGCATCTTCGCGGCCGAGCAGGGCTATGACCTCGTCGGCGATCAGGGCATGCTGACCGATTGGTGGGGCTTCTGCTGGATGATCCTGGCCGAGAAGCGCGGCCTCCTGACGCCGGAGAACCGCGCCTCCGCGCGCGCCGCGATCGAGGAGAAATATCTGGCGGCGCCGAATGTGATCGGCGTGATCATCGGGAGGTAGTGCCGCAAATTCCGTCATTGCTTCGCTACGCTCGCAATGACGGTGTGGTTACAGGTGAGGCTTAATCCAACCCCGCCCGCTTCGCCGGCTTCGCGGCGGTCTTCGGCACTGTCACGTCCGGCAGCGGCTCGCGCACGAACTCGTTTGACGCTGGCGCATCTGCCGACACCGTCTCGGCGCGCACCGGCGCCACCTTCATCTCGCCGAGCCGCGCTCGAACCTGCGCGGTGAGGCCGGGATAGGAGGCAACCGGGGTGAAATCCGCAGCCTGGTCGTTGCCGACGCGGACGCCGGTATAGGCGACGAGGCCGTCGCTGGTGGCGATCACGTCGCCGGCCTTCAGGGAGGAATCCAGCGCAAGGTCGACCGGGGCAAGACCGACGGGTTCACGGCCGTTGCAGGTGCAGTCGGCGCGCAGCGCCTTGCGATAGGCGAACGCGTTCTCGCTGTCGGCGTAGCGCTCGCCAGTCTGGGAGTAGGCCCCGTCGATCGACGAGCCGAAATAGACCTTGGTCGCGCTGGCAGGACAGAACGCCTGACACATCTGCGCGGGTGAGACGAGACCGCGCATCAGCGGAAAGTATTTCCCGTCGCAACTGCGTACGCAGAAGGCCGGTCCCGAGCCACCGGCCGCGGCCGAGCGGGTCGGCGGCACATATTGCGGCGTGGCGCCATTCTGCTGGCTGCTGAAGGGATCGACGTGGGAGTTCGCCGGCGGCACCTCGCGCTGCGGCCGCTGCTGCATTCCGCCGAAGAGGAAATCGAACAGGCCTTCGGCCGCAACCGAGGTCGGCGCCGCCAGCAGCGGCGCTGCCAGCATGGCGGCCACAAGCGAAGCGCGACGCCGCCGCGCGCATGGGACATGACTGTACGCAACGCTTACTCCACCCGACGCTACTGAATCGGCTGGGACCGAGCGATCTCAGCACACGATTCACCATAAAGCGGGATGGTAAATGAGCAGTTGAGCGTAGGCGGTTTCAAGACGAGGCGGTGGCCTCTTTAAGGCCGGGCGCAGCTTTGGACGGGTGGTTGCTACCGGGACACATTGAGGCATGACGGCGGAGAAATTTCCGCCACTTCACCCCTTCAAGAATTCCGACGCCTTGTACAGCGAGCGGAACGGCAGGCCAGCCGCACCGAACGTGTCGGTGGCGCCTTCCTCGCGATCGACCATGGTCAGCACCAGCACGACATTGGCCCCGGCCTCGCGCACCGATTCCACCGCCTTCATCGCCGAGCCGCCCGTGGTGGTGACGTCCTCGACGATCACGACGCGCTTGCCCGCCAGCGTCTCGCCCTTGGGCAGGCCCTCGATCGCGAGCTTCGCGCCGTGCTCCTTCGGCTTCTTGCGCACGAAGAAGGCCGCGATCGGATGACCCTTGATCCAGGAGATCTGCGCCAGCGCGCCGGCGAGCGGCACCGCGCCCATCTCTAGCCCGCCGATGAAATCCAGCTGGTCGTCCTTGAGCGCCTCGTAAGTCAGCTCGGCGAGCAGCGTTGCGCCCTCGGGGTCGAGCATGGTCGGCTTGAGGTTGAAGTAGAAATCGCTCTTGCGGCCCGACGCGAGCGTCACCTCGCCGCGGCCGAATGAGCGCCGGCGGATGATCTCGAACAGGCGGGCGCGGGAGGCGGATTTCGACACGGCGGTCCCTCGAACAGCGTTTTTGGTGGGGGCGGAATTTATCCGCGACCGACGCGACATTCCAGAGGGGGCGTCTCCCGTCAACAGGGATCGGCCATCCCGGCCCAAAGGTTGTGAGGGTGCAACCTTCTGGAGTAGGTGAGGGGGCACGCCTCTTGGGGAAGGACACGGAATGACCATCGAGCTCTATACCTGGAACACGCCGAACGGCCGCAAGATCTCGGTCGCGCTGGAGGAGATGGGGCTGCCCTATAAGGTGATCCCGGTGAACATCACCAAGGGCGAGCAGATGGCGCCCGAGTTCCTCAAGCTCTCGCCGAACAACAAGATCCCCGCGATCGTCGACCCCGAGGGGCCTGAGGGCAAGCCAGTCAGCATCTTCGAATCCGGCGCGATCCTGCTCTATCTCGGCGAAAAGACCGGCAAATTCCTGCCGAAATCGCTTATCCAGCGCATCCCGGTCTACGAATGGCTGATGTGGCAGATGGGCGGCTTCGGCCCGATGCCCGGCCAGGTACACCATTTCATCGCACTCGAGAACGAGCAGGACCGGGCCTACGGCCTGAAGCGCTTCATGGCCGAGACGCGCCGGCTCTACGGCGTGCTCGACCGCCGCCTCGAGGGGCGCGACTTCGTCGCCGGCGAGCTCTCGGTTGCCGATTTTGCCATCCTGGGCTGGGCCTGGCGCCATCCTCGCCACAAGGTTGATCTGGCCGACTTCCCCAACGTCAAGCGCTGGTACGAGGCCCTGATGGCGCGCCCGGCCGTGAAGCGGGGGATGGAGGCGAAGCTGGATTAAGCTCTCTTCTCCCTCTCCCCGTTCTTACGGGGAGAGGGTTGGGGTGAGGGGCCTCTCTCCCCATGCGAGATGGTCGAGAGACCTGT
>NZ_LAXE01000001.1:7952432-7984866 GCF_003122645.1 Bradyrhizobium sp. SUTN9-2 | reverse complement strand
ACGGCGCATCCTGCATCACCTTCTGCACGACGGGGAGCGTTGCCTCGACCTCGTCGTCCGGCACCTCGAAGATCAATTCGTCGTGCACCTGGAGCAGCATTTGCGCCGAGAGCTTCTTCTCGGTGAGCGCATCCTCCACGCGCGTCATGGCGCGGCGGATGATGTCGGCGGCGGTGCCCTGAAGCCGCGCGTTGATCGCGGCGCGCTCGTTGAAGGCGCGCACCGAGGCATTCGAAGCCTTGATGTCGGGGTAGTGGCACTTGCGGCCGAACAGCGTGGTGACGTAGCCGTGGTTGCGGCAGAAATCGCGCGTCTCGTCCATATAGGCGCGGATGCCGGGGAACCGCTCGAAATACTTCTTGATGTAGGCGGAGGCTTCCTCGCGCGCGATGCCGAGCTGGTTGGCGAGGCCGAAGGCGGAGATGCCGTAGATGATGCCGAAATTGATCGCTTTCGCGCGGCGGCGGATCTCGCTCGGCATGCCCTTGATCGGCACACCGAACATTTCCGACGCGGTCATGGCGTGAATGTCGAGCCCATCGCGGAACGCCTGCTTAAGCACGGGAATGTCGGCGATCTCGGCCAGCAGCCGCAGCTCGATCTGTGAATAATCGGCCGAGACCAGCTTGTGCCCGGGCGTGGCGATGAAGGCGCGGCGGATCTTGCGGCCGTCCTCGGTACGCACCGGAATGTTCTGCAGGTTCGGCTCGTTCGACGACAAGCGCCCCGTCGTGGTCGCAGCCAGCGCGTAGGTGGTGTGCACGCGGTGGGTCTGCGGGTTGACGTAGGTCGGCAGCGCGTCGGTGTAGGTCGATTTCAGCTTGGAGACCTGGCGCCACTCCAGAATCTTCTTCGGGAAGTCGTGGCCCTGCTCGGCTAGCTCGTCGAGCACCTGTGCGGTGGTCGACCACGCGCCGGTCTTGGTCTTGGTGCCGCCAGGCAATCCCATCTTACCGAACAGGATGTCGCCGATCTGCTTGGGGCTGCCGACATTGACCGGCTCGCCCGCGATCTCCTGGATCTCGGCCTCGACGCGCGCTGCGGTCTGGGCGAAGTCGCCGGACAGACGCGACAGCACCTGGCGATCGATCGAGATGCCGCGCCGCTCCATACGCGCAAGCACGGAGACCAGCGGCCGCTCCAGCGTCTCGTAGACCGCACTCATGTGCTCGGAAACCAGGCGCGGCTTCAGCACGCGCCACACCCGCAACGCGATGTCGACGCCTTCGGCTGACAGCGGTGCGGCCTTGTCGATCGGCACCTGGTCGAAGGTGATCTTGCCCTTGCCGCTGCCGAGCAGCTCGCTGTCCTTCAGCATGGCATGGCCGAACCAGCGCTCCGACAACGATTCGAGCGCATGCGAGCCGCGGCCGGCATCGAGCACGTAGGAGATCAGCAGCGCATCGTCGATGTTGCGCAGGGTGATGCCGTGCTGCGCCAGCATCACGGCCGTGAACTTGACGTCGAAGCCGATCTTGAGGATGCCCGTCGATTCCAGCACCGGCCGCAGCGCTTGCAGCGCGTCGTCATGCTTGACCTGATCCGGCGCAAGGCCGGCATCGAACAGGCCGGCGCCGCCGCCGGATTGCTTGTGCGCCAGCGGCACGTAGCAGGCCTCGTTCGGCGCCAGCGCCAGCGCGATGCCGCAGAGATCGGCCTGCATCGGATCGATCGAGCTCGCTCTCGTCTCGATCGCGACATGGCCGGCGTCATGGATGCGCGCAATGAAGGCGTCGAGCTCCTTCAGCGTCTTGATGGTCTGGTATTTGCCGCGATCGACAGGAAGCTTGCGCAGCGCCTCTTCGCGCGCGGCGGCGAGGGAGATCGGTGCCCCCTTCGGGCTCGCAGCCTTGTCCTCCTTGCCTGCCGACTTGTTGGGCTGGTTCGGCCGGGCCGGCGCCGGAGTTCCCGTGCCCGGTGTGGGCACCACGTCCGAGGGCGGCAACGTCGTGAATACGCTGGCGCCGCTGGCATAGCCGGGATCGGCATCGATATTGGCGGGATCGATCTGCGCATATTCGGCGACGCGCCGCGTCAGCGTCGTGAACTCCATCGCCTTGAGGAAGGCGATCAGCTTGCGCGCGTCGGGCTCGTGGACGGCGAGGTCGTCCAGCGGCACCTCCAGCTCGACCTTGTCGTCGAGCAGCACGAGCTGCCGCGAGATGCGCGCCTTCTCCGCGTTCTCGAGCAGCGCCTCGCGCCGCTTGGGCTGCTTGATCTCGCCGGCGCGGAACAGCAATTGGTCGAGATCGCCATATTCGGTGATCAGTTGCGCCGCGGTCTTGATGCCGATGCCGGGTACGCCCGGCACGTTGTCGGTGGAATCGCCCGCGAGCGCCTGCACCTCGACCACCTTGTTCGGCGGCACGCCGAACTTCTCGATCACCTCTGATATGCCGATGCGGCGGTCCTTCATGGTGTCGTACATGGTGACGCAATCGGTGACGAGCTGCATCAGGTCCTTATCGGACGACACGATGGTGGCGCTGGCGCCGCGCTCGCAGGCTTGGCGCACATAGGTCGCGATGAGATCGTCGGCCTCGAAGCCGATCTGTTCCAGGCAGGGCAGGTCGAAGGCGCGCACGGCTTCGCGGATCAGCGCGAATTGCGGAATGAGATCGTCGGGGGCCGGCGGCCGGTGCGCCTTGTAGTCCGGATAGATCTTGTTGCGGAAGGTGATCTCCGACTTATCGAAGATGATGGCCAGATGCGTCGGCCGATTGTCCTCGGGCATCTCGCGGAGCAGCTTCCACAGCATGTTGCAGAAGCCGAGCACGGCGTTGACCTGGAGCCCGTCGGATTTGCGGTTCAGCGGCGGCAGCGCGTGATAGGCGCGGAAGATGTAGGAGGAACCGTCGACCAGGAAGACATGGTCGCCCTTTCCGGCCGCCTTCGCCGCGACCGGTTTGGCAGCAGCCTTGGCAACAGCGGGCTTGGTCTCTGCGGCAGCTTTCGGCGCGGCCTTGGTGTCAGCTTTGGCGGTGGTCTTCGGAGATGTCTTGGGCATGGCCGCAATGTATGAATTTTTGCGGACTTTGACAGCCTTGGGAGGTGGATTTTTGGGCCGGTAGCGCGACTAATCCCCGCTGTCATTCCCCGCGAAAGCGGGGAATCCAGTACGCTGCGGCTTCTCGGTTCAATCGCTGGCGCCTCCGCGTACTGGGTCGCCCGGTCAAGCCGGGCGACGACACCGAGAGGGCAGCTACTCCGCTGCCTGTAACCGCACGCCCGCCTTCCTCGGCGCGATCCAGAACGCATCGGGCCGCTCGAACAGGAAGCGCGCATTGAGGCGGAGCGCGACCTGCCAGATCGCCAGCGCACCGAGCACGCCGACGACGGTGACGAGCAGCGACACCGTGCCGATATCAGGAATGATGCCCGTGCGCAGCAGCAGCGTTCGCGTCGCCGCCATCGGCAGGAAGAAGGCGAGATAGATCACGATCGAATGCTCGCCGCAGAAGCGGAGGAAGTTGAGCCAGTGCGCCCGCGCGAGCAGCGTGCCCGCCGCGATGATGGCGCAGGCGCCGGCGAAGCCGAGCGCGAGCGAGACGATCGCCCACTCGCTGGCGCCCGCTGCGACGAGGCCGGCATTGATCAGCGCCCAGGCAGCGAGCGCTGCAAGCGCCAGCGCCGGATGCTTCCGCGCCTGATCCGACAGGGCGAACACGTAGGGCGCGAACAAATAGCCCGAATAGAAATAGACGAAGCGTGCGCAGAACTCGTCGATGGCGGTCCAGCCGGTCGTGATGTGCGCGGTCTCCAGCGCGGCGGCGACGAGCCAGACCGCGAGCGATGGGACCTTGCGTGTCAGTTTCGTGACGACGAAGAAGACCGGCAACAGATAGATGAACCACAGCGTGCCGAACGGCTCGATGAAGGATTCGAGATACAGCAGGCCAACATGCTGCCAGCTGGTCTCGGCCGCAAAGGCCGGGGCCTTGAAGCCGAATTGGATTGTTACCCAGACGACATAAAAATAGGCGAAATGCACCACCTTGCGGTCGAGATAGGTTCGCCAGTCCCGATCGATCACCAGAGACAGGAACAAGCCCGAAATCAGGAAGAAATCCGGCATCCGGAACGGCTTTGCGAAGGCTACGAGCACGTGCATGAACCCGGTCTGCCCGGCGGCAAGCTCCACCCCCAGCACCGAATGCATCATCACCACCATGACGATGCAGATACCCTTGGCGTAGTCGACCCAGTCGATACGCGCGCCCGAAGCGGCCGTGGAGGGGCTGGCCGCCGCGATTGTGCCTGATCGTGCCATGGTGTCCCTTTTCGAGGCGCGTTCCGCCCGTGCCTGTGCGGGCCTGGGGCAGTTTGGAGCCCAGTAGTTTCCGACTTCTTTACCGGTTCAAATCGCGGGCCGGTTTTTGCATGCGGACTGTTCCATGGCCTCGGGAAAATGCTAAACCGCCCCGGATTGGGCCGAGTTGGACGTCCGTTAACCAAGCTGGAACAGGATTTTTCATGCGAATTGCGATGATCGGCACGGGCTATGTGGGATTGGTGTCCGGCGCCTGCTTTGCGGATTTCGGCCACGACGTCACCTGCGTCGACAAGGACGAGAGGAAGATCGCGGCACTCCATCGCGGCGAGATCCCGATCTACGAGCCCGGGCTCGACGAGCTGGTCGCGAACAACGTGAAAGCCAAGCGGCTCGACTTCACCACCGACCTGAAGCAGCCGGTCGCCGATGCTGATGCCGTGTTCATCGCGGTCGGCACGCCCTCGCGCCGCGGCGACGGACACGCCGACCTGTCTTACGTCTATGCCGCCGCGAAAGAGATCGCGCAGTCGCTGCAGGGCTTCACCGTGGTGGTGACGAAATCGACCGTGCCGGTCGGCACCGGCGATGAGGTCGAGCGCATCATCCGCGAGGCCAATCCCAAGGCCGACGTGGTTGTCGCCTCGAACCCTGAGTTCCTTCGCGAGGGCGCGGCGATCCGCGATTTCAAATTCCCGGATCGCATCGTGGTCGGCACCTCCGACGAGCGCGGCCGCAAGGTGATGGGCGACATCTACCGTCCGCTGTCGCTGAACCAGGCGCCGCTGATGTTCACCGCGCGCCGGACCGCCGAGATGATCAAATATGCCGCCAACGCGTTCCTAGCGACCAAGATCACCTTCATCAACGAGATCGCCGACCTGTCCGAGAAGGCCGGCGCCAACGTGCAGGAGGTCGCGCGCGGCATCGGTCTCGACAACCGCATCGGCACCAAATTCCTGCATGCCGGTCCCGGTTTCGGCGGCTCGTGCTTCCCGAAGGACACCAAGGCCCTGATCAAGATCGCGCAGGACTACGACGTCTCCTTGCGCATCGTCGAATCGGTGCTGGCGGTCAACGAGAACCGCAAGCGCGCGATGGCGCGCAAGGTGAGCCAGGCGCTCGGCGGCAATCTGCGCGGCAAGACCGTTGCGGTGCTCGGCCTCACCTTCAAGCCCGACACCGACGACATGCGTGATGCGCCGTCGATCCCGCTGGTAACAGGCCTGATCGACATGGGCGCGAAGGTGAAGGCGTTCGATCCCGTCGGCATGGAGCAGGCCAAGGGCGAATTGCCCGATATCACCTATTGCGAGGACGCCTATGCCTGCGCGCAAGGCGCCGACGCGCTCGTCATCGTCACCGAATGGGTCCAGTTCCGCGCGCTCGATCTCGACCGGTTGAAGGCGACCATGGCGAAGCCGATCGTCGTCGACCTCCGCAACATCTACCGCCCCGAAGACATGGAAGCCGCGGGCTTCGTCTACGAAAGCGTCGGGCGCCCGCCGGTGCAGGGCTGATTGCTGCATATTCTCGTTCAACGAAATCGTCATGGCCGGGCTTGTCCCGGCCATCCACGTCTTGTTCACTCTCGCCTGAAAGAACGTGGATGCCCGGCACAAGGCCGGGCATGACGACCGGATGTTTCCTTGCCCCGCAGCTTCGACACGCCCCTCCCGATCGATGCCGTGCTCGTCGATTTGTCGCGTACGCTGGAGGCTAGCAACGCCGCAGTGCTGGTGGCCCCTCCCGGCGCCGGCAAGACCACGCGCGTGCCGCTGGCCTTGCTCGATGCGCCCTGGGCCAAGGACAAGAAGATCATCGTGCTGGAGCCGCGCCGCATCGCCGCGCGCGCCAGCGCCGACCGCATGGCCAAATCGCTCGGCGAGCGCGCCGGCGAAACCGTCGGCTATCGTGTCCGCTTCGGCTCGAAGATCTCGCGCGCGACGCGCATCGAGGTGGTGACCGAGGGCATCTTCACCCGCCAGATCCTCGACGATCCCGAACTAACAGGCGTTGCCGCGATCCTGTTCGACGAATTCCACGAGCGCTCGCTCGACGCCGACATGGGCCTCGCGCTGGCGCGTGATGCGCAAACCGGCTTGCGCGAGGATTTGCGCATCCTGGTGATGTCGGCGACGCTCGACGGTGCGCGGGTGGCAAGGCTGCTCGGCGATGCCCCCGTCGTCGAGAGCGAGGGCCGTGCGTTTCCGGTCGAGACACGCTATCTCGGCCGCAAGGCGGACGCGCCGATCGAGCGGCAGATGGCGGATGCGATCGCATCTGCGCTGCGCGCCGATAGCGGCTCGGTGCTGGCCTTCCTGCCAGGCGCCGCCGAGATCCGCCGCACGCAGAATTTCCTCTCCGAGCGCGTGCAGGACGCCTCCGTCGAGATCGTGCCGCTGTTCGGCGCGCTCGATGCCGCCGTGCAGGATCGCGCCATCGCGCCGGCACCCAAGGGCACGCGCAAGGTGGTGCTGGCAACCTCGATCGCGGAGACCTCGCTCACCATCGAGGGCGTGCGTATCGTCGTCGATAGTGGTCTTGCCCGCGTGCCGCGCTATGAGCCCGATATCGGCCTGACGCGGCTCGAGACCGTGCGTGCCTCGCGCGCGGCGGTGGACCAGCGCCGCGGCCGTGCCGGCCGCACCGAGCCCGGCGTCTGCTACCGGCTCTGGGACGAGCCGCAGACCGCATCGCTCGCGCCGTACACCCAGCCGGAAATCCTCAGCGCCGACCTGTCCTCGCTGGTGCTCGATCTGGCGCAATGGGGCGTCAGCGATCCCGCGGCTCTATCGTTCCTCGATCCGCCGCCGCAGCCGGCCTGGAAGGAAGCCAAGAGCCTGCTGAGCGAGCTAAACGCGCTCGACGGCGACGGCCGCATCACCGCCGAAGGCAAGAGCTTGCGTGCGTTGGCGCTGCCGCCTCGGCTGGCGCGCATTATCGTGGATTCGCATCGCGCCGGCGAGGGCCAGGCCGCCGCCGAGATCGCGGCCATCATCACCGAGCGCGGCCTTGGCGGCGACAGCGTCGATCTCGAGCACCGCCGCGACCAGTTCCGCCGCGACCGCTCACCACGCGCGGCAAGCGCGCGCGATCTCGCGCACCGCTGGGCTTCGCAGGTCGCGGCGTCGGAGAAGGTGGCGCAGCAGGAGGATCTCTCGACCGGCCTGATGCTCGCCTATGCGTTCCCGGACCGCGTCGCGCGCAATCGCGGCAATGGCAGCTTCGTGCTGGCCAACGGTCGCGGCGCCTCTGTCGAGCAGACCTCCTCACTCGCCCGTGCGCCCTACATTGCGATCGGTGAGATGACGGGGACGGCGGCGAGCGGACGCATCTTGCTCGCCGCGCAAATCGCCGAGGACGAGATCGAGCGGCATTTCGCCGAGCATATCGAGACCGCCGACGAGATCTCCTTTGATCGCGGCGCGATGGCGCTGCGGGCGCGGCGCAGGCGCGTGCTGCACGCAATCACCCTGTCCGAGGCGACGCTTTCAGTGTCGCCCTCGGAGGACACCGCGCGCATCTTTGCCGAAGGACTGATTGCGGCCGGCCTCGACCGGCTGCCCTGGTCGAAGGCCGCCAAGCAATGGCGTGATCGCGTGATGTTCCTGCGCAAGGCCGAGGGCGACAGCTGGCCCGACCTGTCGGAAGACGGCCTGATCGCGCGGCGCGATGATTGGCTGGTGCCGGCGCTCTACGACAAGATCGCGCTCAAGGACATCTCCGCGGGCGATCTCTCCGATGCCCTGATGGCGCTGTTACCGTGGGAGATGCGCGCACGGCTCGATCGCGAGGCGCCGACCCATTTCGAGGCGCCTACGGGGAGCGTGCTCGCGATCGACTACGAGGCCGAGCAGGGACCGACCATCGCGGTGCGGCTGCAGGAATTGTTCGGCCTCAACACCCATCCCTCGATCGCCGCCGGCAAGGTGCCGCTGGTGCTGGAATTGCTGTCGCCGGCCCAGCGTCCGGTGCAGGTGACGCGCGATCTGCCCGGCTTCTGGCGCGGCAGCTACGCCGCCGTCCGCTCCGACCTGCGCGGCCGCTACCCGCGTCACCCCTGGCCCGACGATCCCGCGAGCGCCGTGCCGACAAGGCGGGCGAAGCCGCGCGGGACGTGAGAACTCGCAACCGGCATTAACCCTCCGCTCATCCTTTTCGTCAAAATGACAGGAGCCCCGGCGTGCCTTCGCTCGCCGCCGGCCTCGTCGCGTGATGAAATCGAGCTTTCGGCTCGGAAGTGGTGTGATGCGTAACATTATGATCATCGCGGCCGTCATGATCGGCCTCGGCACCTTCATGGCGCAGATGGCGGACAAGATGAGCTCGGCTTCCGCCACGTCAGTGCCGCGCACGACGGTCGCAGTCGCGGCCACAGCGCCGGCCGGCGGCCGCAGCCTGGCCATTGGCCGTGACGCCCGCGGTCATTTCCAGACCGAGGGCCGGATTGACGGCCAGCGCATCGGCTTCATGATCGATACCGGCGCCTCCGTCGTTGCGCTGAACGAGACCTCGGCCGCCCGGTTTGGTCTCCGTCCCTCGCGCGGCGAGTACAACGCCACCGTCTCCACCGCCAACGGCACCATCAAGGCCGCGCGCACCCGCATCGCCATGCTCGACGTCGGCGGTCTCATCGTGCGCGACGTCGATGCAATGGTCCTGCCGGATGAGGCGCTGTCGGAAAACCTGCTCGGCCTCTCCTTCCTGTCCCGCCTGAAGCGTTTTGAGTACGCCAACGGGCAGATGGTGCTGGAGCAGTAGAGGCGCTGCCCGCGCGACCGCGCAGTCGTCAATTTCAAGAAGTTATTCTTGCTCCGGCCGCCCTTCCGTAACGTTTCTTCGTTACCAAACTGCCGCAATTATCGGCCATAAGCCTTCATTCCCGCCTTTCGCTGCGGTTTGGCATTCGCTAAGCCTGCAGCAACTCCCGCCCCCCTTTCACGAGACCGACTCAATGTTCCCGAAGCCGAAATCCGTATTATTGCCCAACACCTACGCCTTCGAATCCGAGCCGATGGTGAAGCCGACAGGCTTTCGCGAATACGACGCGCGCTGGTTGTTCCAGAAGGAAATCAACCTGATGGGTGTGCAGGCGCTCGGCATGGGGCTCGGCGCGCTGATCGCCGAGCTCGGCGTCAAACAGGAGATCGTCACCGGCCACGATTTCCGCGGCTACTCGGCCTCGATCAAATACGCGCTGATCTCCGGCCTGATGGCGGCGGGCTGCAAGGTGCACGACATCGGCCTTGCGGTGACGCCGATGGCCTATTTCGCACAGTTCGATCTCGACGTGCCCGCTGTTGCGATGGTCACGGCCTCGCACAACGACAATGGCTGGACCGGCGTGAAGATGGGCGCCAACCGCCCCCTGACCTTCGGCCCCGACGAGATGACGCGGCTGAAGGAAATCGTGCTCAACGCCGAGTTCAAGAACAAGGCCGGCGGCTCCTATCAGTTCCACGAGAATTATCCGGCGCGCTACATCGCCGACCTCACCTCTCGTCCGAAGCTTAAGCGCAAGCTCAAGGTGGTCGCGGCCTGCGGCAACGGCACCGCCGGTGCGTTCGCGCCGCAGGTGCTGGAAGCGATCGGCTGCGAGGTGATCCCGCTCGACACCGAGCTCGACCACACCTTCCCGAAATACAATCCGAATCCGGAAGACATGGAGATGCTGCACGCGATCCGCGACGCGGTGTTGCAGCACAAGGCTGATGTCGGCCTTGGTTTCGACGGTGACGGCGACCGCTGCGGCGTGGTCGACAACACCGGTGAGGAGATCTTTGCCGACAAGGTCGGCGTGATGCTGGCGCGCGACATGTCGGCGATCCACAAGGACGCGCAGTTCATTGTGGACGTGAAATCGACTGGCCTGTTCATCACCGATCCCGTGCTGCAGAAGCAGGGCGCAAAGACCGCCTATTGGAAGACCGGTCATTCCTACATGAAGCGCCGTACCAACGAGACCGGTGCGCTCGCGGGCTTCGAGAAGTCCGGCCACTTCTTCTTCAACAAGCCCTATGGCCGCGGCTATGACGACGGCCTGGTCTCGGCGCTCGCGATCTGCGACATGCTCGACCGCGCGCCCGGCAAGTCGATGGCCGATCTGAAGAACGCGCTGCCGAAGACCTGGTCGTCGCCGACCATGTCGCCGCATTGCGCCGACGAGACCAAATACGGCGTCATCGACAAGGTGGTGAAGCACTTCGAGGACCTGCAAGCAAAGGGTGCGAAGATCGGGGGGCAGGCGATCCGCGATCTCGTCACCGTCAACGGCGTGCGCGTCACGGTCGAGGACGGCAGCTGGGGCCTGGTGCGCGCCTCGTCCAACAAGCCCGAGCTCGTCGTCGTGGTCGAGAGCCCGGTCTCCGAGCAGCGCATGCACGACATGTTCGAGATGGTGAACAGCGTGCTGCGCACGCATCCCGAAGTCGGCGAGTACAATCAGAAGATTTGAGGAGCACCTGAGAGAGGCGCGATCCGTCCCTCTCGCTCCGCTGTCATGCCCCGGCTTGACCGGGGCATCCAGTACCCCGCGGCTTCTCGATTCTATCACCGGCGTCTGGAATACTGGATCGCCCGATTAAATCGGGCGATGACACTTTCCGCGTGGCGTAAATTAAGCCGCCACCACCGCCGGGATCGGCAGCGCCGTCACCGACTTGATCTTTTCCATCGCGAAGCGCGAGGTGACGTTCTTCAGCGGCACGGCGCTGATCAGCTTCTTGTAGAACACGTCATAGGCCTGCATGTCGGCGACCACGACGCGCAGCATGTAATCGACGTCGCCAGCCATGCGATAGAACTCCATCACCTCCGGCATGGCGCTGACGGCCTCGGCGAACCGTTTCAGCCAGGCATCCGAATGATCGGAGCTCTCGACCGACACGAACACGGAGATGCCGAGCCCGATCTTGTTCTGGTCGACGAGCGCGACGCGCTTGATGATCACGCCGTCGGCCTCCAGGCGCTGGATGCGCTTCCAGCAGGGGGTCGAGGACAGGCCGACCCGGTCGCCGATCTCGGCGACGGAAAGGGAGGCGTCTTCCTGGAGCACCATCAGGATCTTGCGGTCGATGGCGTCGAGGCGGCGGCTGGTCTCGGGAATTTGGACGGCGACATCAGTCATTTGAAGAACTTTGTTTCATTTCAGGGGCAGATTTCCCTGATATAGAGAAAATCTTTCCACAGCAAGCCCATAATCTCAGCGCTTCCATGGAATCGCTCTACGGACGATCGCGCAAAAACCTTTCAACTTCAACGCGTTGTGGGGCGGCCAGGCCGCCGCCATGGCGGGTGCATTTCAACGCTGCGGCGGCCGTGGCGAATCGCATCGCTTCCCGCAACCCCTTACCCTCAGCGAGGCCGAGCGCGAACGCGCCATGGAAGACGTCGCCAGCGCCGAGCGTATCGACCGCCTGGACCGGGAAGGCTGGTGTTTCCTCCAGCGCGCCCGCCTGGTTCAGCCAGATCGTGCCGCGCGGGCCGCGGGTGGCCGCGAGGAAGGCGGGCGTCAGCTCCGCCAGGCGCTTCAAGGCCGCACCGTCGTCAGCGATGCCGGCCGTCTCCTGCAGCTGGGCGCTGGCGAACAGCAGATGCGAGGCGGCCGTGAGCAGGCCGTCCTGCAGCGCCATCGCGCGGTCGACGCCGACGATGACGGGAATGCCGCGCCGGCGTGCCTCGGCGCAAAGCGAGGTCGCGAACGCCGCGCAGCGGCTTTCGACGAGCACCGCCTGACAATCGGCCAGCAAGGCGTCGGCCTCGGGTAGCCTCACGGTCCACAGCGCGGGATCGCGATAGATGGTGAGCGTCCGCTCGCCGGAGGGCTCGATCATGATCGCCGAGACCGGCGTGCTCAGGCCCGGCATGCGCACGATGTGAGTGTTATCGACGCCCTCCTGCGCCATCTGCGCGAGGATGAAGGCGCTCGACGTCTCCTGCGCATCGCCCATGGGACCTGCGAACGCGACGCGGCCGCCGAGCCGCGCCATCGCGATGGCAGCGTTGAGCGCGTTGCCCCCGCACACTTCGGCGAGATGGCTGGCGTTCGCCTTGCCGCCGCGTTCGGGCAAGGCCTCGACGCGCAGGATGAGGTCGCGCACCGGCATGCCGATGCAGAGGATGCGCGGCGCGGTCCCGGCCATCGTCGTTCGGCTCAGCTGCTCTTGTCGTGTACCCAGCGGCCGAGCAGATGATGGGCGATCGCGAACGGATGCGGGCCGGCGAGCCCGTCAGGATGCGTCCGCGTCAGCATCTTCGCCGCCTCCTCGCGCGTGAACCAGCGCGCGTCTTCCAGCTCCATCCGATCGACGACGATGTCCTCGTTCAGCGCCTGCGCGCTGCAGCCGATCATCAGGGACGACGGATAGGGCCAGGGCTGGGTCATGTAGTATTGCACGTCGGTGCAGCGGATCCCGGACTCTTCAAAGATTTCTCGGCGCACCGCGTCCTCGATGGTCTCGGCAGCCTCGACGAAGCCGGCGAGGCAGGAATACATCCCTGCCGGAAACTGCTTCTGGCGTCCGAGCAGGCACTTGTCGCCAGACGCCACCAGCATGATCACGACCGGATCGGTGCGCGGAAAATGCTCGGCCTTGCAACTCGGGCAGTCGCGCTTCCAGCCGCCTTCCTTCATGCTGGTGCGTACGCCGCAATTGGCGCAATAGCCGTGGCGCTGATGCCATCCCACCATCGACTTTGCCATCGCGACGGCCGAGAGCTCCTCGGGCGGGATCGCGCCCTGCATCGCCATGCCGCGCAGCTCGGTCACGGTATAATCCTCGCGGCCGACCAGCTTCTCGGCGGCGGCCTGCGACAGGCCCATGCCGAACACGGCCGCACCGTCGCGAAGCCCGAGGAACACCGTGCCGGGATTGGCGCCGCATTTCAGCGCCTCGTCGATTCCGAGCAGCGCCCGCACCTTGTCGCCCTCGCGCTTCACCAGCAGCGAGTCGCGATAGACCACGTAGGCGCGCGAGGACGGCTTCTGCTCCAGCGCGAACAGCTTTTCGTCGTCGCGGCGCAGATGCGCGGCGCGGTCGAGGACGTTGGTGACGAAGGCCGGCTGCCCGAGCGGAAACGCGTTGAATGCTGACATTATCGTTCTTTCAACCCAACCAGATCTTGCGGCGAAGCGCGCTGATGAAATTCTGAACCTCCGCGGCGTCATGCGCCAGCGGCGGCATCACGCCCCACACCGGCCGCGGCCAGGCCGCGTCACTGGTGCGGCGCGCGATGATGTGGACGTGCAGCTGCGGCACGAGGTTGCCGAGCGCGGCGATGTTGAGCTTGTCGCATTTGGTGATCTCCTTCAGCGCGCGCGAGACGCGGGCGATCTCCGTCATCAGCTGCGCCTGCTGCACCTCGTCGAGATCGATGATCTCGACCGTGTCGGCGCGCCGCGGCACCAGCAGCAGCCAGGGATAATGCGCGTCCTTGATGACCAGCACCTTCGACAGCGGCAGGTCGCCGATATCGATGGTGTCCTCTTTCAGGCGGGAGTGCAGCGACCAGGCGGGTTCGGGCATGAAGGCTTCTCTGGATTGATTCTTACCGTCGCAGAGACCACGCCCCCAGACAACATGCGTGTGCGCCGTGGTCCTTATGCGCCGGACCCGGTTGGACAGGTCGAATGAGGGCGAATTCGGCGCCGGAAGTCCTCAAGCGCCGTCGGATCAGCCCCAGACCCCGCTTGCTTTCCGCTCCCTTTGGCCCCAAATAGGGACCGGGAGATTGGCGGTGGACGAGCCACTCGCCAACCGGGTCAGGTCCGGAAGGAAGCAGCCCTAACGAGGTCCGGATCGGGTCGCTCGTCAGTCTCCTACCTGTTTTTCGAGCGAACCAGCGCCGGCGGCACCAGCCGCCAGCGCGCTCCTTTCCGCAAAAGCCGGCCAAGAGACATTTCATTGCGGATCGACCGATGACCGACGCTGGCGCCCCTCCCGATCCCGACAGCGCCGGCCAGGCCGGCAATGCGCCCTACCGGGTGCTGGCGCGCAAATACCGCCCATCCTCGTTCGACGACCTGATCGGCCAGGAGGCCGTGGTCCGTACCGTCTCCAATGCGTTCGAGACCGGCCGCATTCCGCAGGCCTGGATTCTCACCGGCGTCCGCGGGGTCGGTAAGACCACCACCGCGCGCATTCTCGCCCGCGCACTCAACTACGAGGTGCCGGATGGATCGGTGAAGGGGCCGACCATCCACATGCCGACGTTGGGAGTTCATTGCCAGGCGATCATGGAAAGCCGGCACATGGACGTGCTGGAGATGGACGCCGCCTCGCATACCGGCGTCGACGACGTCCGCCAGATCAATGACAGCGTGCGTTATGCCCCCGCCAGCGCCCGCTACAAGGTCTACATCATCGACGAAGTCCACATGCTGTCGACGGCGGCGTTCAACGCCTTCCTGAAGACGCTGGAGGAGCCGCCGGAGCACGCCAAGTTCGTGTTCGCGACGACGGAGATCCGCAAGGTTCCGGTCACCGTGCTGTCGCGTTGCCAGCGCTTCGACCTGCGCCGCGTCGAGGCCGACGTGCTGATGAAGCACCTCGCCAGCATTGCGGCGAAGGAAAACGTCGAGATCGAGCCGGAAGCGCTCGGCATCGTTGCGCGCGCCGCGGAGGGCTCGGTGCGCGATTCGCTGTCGCTGCTCGACCAGGCGATCGCGCATGCGGCGGGGCAGGTGAAGGCCGATGCCGTCAGGCAGATGCTGGGCCTTGCCGACCGCACCCGGGTCATCGACCTGTTCGAGTCGCTGGCGCGCGGCGACATCGCGTCCGCCTTCAAGGAGTTCCGCGACCAATACGATGTCGGCGCCGATCCCATCGTCGTGCTCTCGGACCTCGCCGAGTTCGTCAATTTCGTCACCCGTGTGAAGGTCATCCCGGCGACCGCCGACAACGTCGCCTATGGCGAGACCGAGCGGGTGCGCGCCAAGGAGTTCGCCTCCAAGATCTCGATGCGCGTGCTGTCGCGGATGTGGCAGATGCTGCTTAAGGGCATCGCTGAGGTGCAGGCCGCAACGCGTCCCGCAGCCGCGGCCGAAATGGTGCTGGTGCGCATCGCCTATGTCGCCGACCTGCCGACGCCCGACGAAGCGATCAGGATGCTGGAGCAGAACGGCGGCGGCTCGCCGGTCGTGAACGGCGGAAGTAGCGCGCGCAGCGGCGCGCCGGCCGCGCCGGCCGCGCCGGTTGCCTCCGCAGCGCCGATGTCGGCTGCGCCCGTGCGCATGCCGACAGCCTCGGCTCCAGCGTTTGGCGGTGGCGCCCGGCCGCAGATGGCGGCGCCCGCGCCGGATACGCAAGGGGCGGCGCCCCAGCTGCGCATCGCGAGCTTCACGCAGCTGGTTGCGCTCGCAGGGCAGAAGCGCGACATCATGACCAAGAGCGCGCTCGAAGGCGACATGCGCCTCGTCCGTTTCGAGGAGGGGCGGCTGGAAGTCGCGCTCGAGCCCAACGCTTCCAAGACCATGATCTCGGAACTTGCGAAGAAGTTCGAGCTGTGGACCGGCCGCCGCTGGACCGTGATCGTCTCCAACGAGCAGGGCCAGCCGACTTTGCGCTCGGTGAACCAGGCGGCTAAGCAGGAGCATGCCCGTACCGCGGAAGCCGATCCGCGCGTGCAGGAGGTGCTGTCGCGTTTCCCCGGCGCCAAGGTCGTCGAGGTCCGCAGGCTTGCTCCCGAGACGCCGGAAACCGATATTAACACCGACTATGGCAGCGACGATCCGCCCGACGGTTCCGACGGCGACGATCTCTGAACCATTCTTTCCAAGGACACGCACCCATGGCTGATTTTCTCGGCATGATGAAACAGGCGGCGCAGCTGCAATCCAAGATGCAGGAGATGCAGGACCAGCTCGCCAACGTCGAGGTCGAAGGCATTTCCGGCGGCGGTCTCGTCGCCGTGCGCATGACCGCGAAGATGGACGTCAAGAGCATCAAGATCGATCCTTCGCTGATGAAGGCCGAGGAGCGCGAGGTGCTGGAAGACCTGCTCGTCACCGCCCTCGCTGATGCGCGCCGCAAGGCCGAGACCGCCATGCAGGAGAAGATGCAGGCCCTCACCGGCGGGCTCGGCCTGCCGCCGGGGCTGTTCGGCCAATAAGATGGGCGCTGTTGCAGGTCCCGAGATCGAGCGGCTGGTCCAGCTGCTCGCGCGGCTGCCGGGCCTCGGTCCGCGCTCGGCGCGGCGCGCGGCGCTGCATCTGATCAAGAAGCGCGAAGCACTGATGATGCCGTTGTCGAGCGCCTTGCAGGTGGCGCTGGACAAGGTCCAGGTCTGCAAGACCTGCGGCAACATCGACACGCAAAATCCCTGCACGGTCTGCACCGATCCGAAGCGCGATCCTGCCATCATCGTCGTCGTCGCCGATGTCGCCGACCTCTGGGCGCTGGAGCGGGCCAATGCGACCCAGGGTCGCTATCATGTACTCGGCGCGACATTGTCGCCGCTCGACGGCGTCGGCCCGCAGGACCTCACCATCGACGCGCTGGTGGCGCGCGCGCATGATTCGCAAGTGCATGAAATCATCCTAGCGCTGAATGCGACGGTGGACGGTCAGACCACGGCGCATTACATCACCGACCTGCTTCAGGACGCCAATGTGAAGGTGACGCGGCTCGCCCACGGGGTTCCCGTCGGCGGCGAGCTTGATTATCTCGATGAAGGTACGCTATCGGCTGCGATGCGGCAGCGCACCCTGTTCTAGAGCGTTTTCGAGCGAAGTGGATACCGGTTCGCGTGAAGAAAACGCGTCAAAACAGGAATCTCCATCCAGACTTTACGGAACGGACGACATGACGAAACTTTTCGCCACGCGATGGGCTTTGGTCGCGACGATGCTGATGCTGGTGACCCCGGCCATCTCCGCGCAGCAGGGCGACGCGGCGCTGCCGCCGTCCAAGCCCGGCAAGCCGATCAACACTGGCGATGTGCTCTCCGGCGAGCTCAACGCGATGAAGGTGCGCGACGTCAAGAACGGCAAGCGCGTCGCGACCTACCAGATCACGTCGGAACCGCGCCGCCTGCCGCCGCCGAACGGGCTCTGCAATCTCGAAACCGGCCCCGAGACGTTCCAGCTCGTCACCTCCAGCGAGGCGCAGGCCGCCCAGCTGAAATCCTTCGTCGGCAAGGAGATCTCCGTGAAGGTGGACGAGGTCGCCTGCGCCAGCGATCCCGGCCAGATGAGCGAGGCCGTGATCACGAAGTGGAGCCTGATCAAGAAGCAGTAGGGGTGGAGTCGTCTCCCCGATTCCGGTGTCATCGCCCGCGAAGGCGGGCGATCCAGTACGCCGCAGCTTCTCGGTCGATCACGACTGTCTCGGAGTACTGGATGCCCCGCCTTCGCGGGGCATGACAGGGGTGCCTACACCCGCACCGGCCCCAGTGCCTCGAAATGCCCGCGCTTCTGCAAGTACGCCAGCAACATCAGGCTCGGGATGGCGACGAGGACGGAGATCGCGAAGAACATCGGCCAGCCCGTCGCTTTCGCCAGATAGCCTGCGCCCGACGACAAATAGGTCCGTCCTACGGCGGCGAGCGCCGTCAGCAGTGCATATTGGGTCGCCGTGTGCAGCGGGTTCTGGCACAGCGCCGAGAGATAGGCGACGAAGATCACGGTGCCGATGGCGTTGCAGAAATTGTCGGAGGTGATCGCCAGCGTCAGCGCCCATTCGTTGACGCCGACAATCGCAAGCCACGAGAACGACAAATTGGACATCGCCTGCACGATGCCGCCGATCCACAGGCTGGTCGCGAGCGAATAGCGTCGGGCCACGAAGCCGCCGGCAAAGCCGCCGGCCAGGGTCGCGATGATGCCGACGCCCTTGACGATCACGGCATAGTCGTTCCGCGTGAAGCCGATATCGATGACGAACGGCACGGTCATGTTGCCGGAGAACGCGTCGGTGAACTTGAACAGCACGACGAAGGCGAGCACGACCCATGCTTCCTTGCGTCGCAGGAATTCCGAGAACGCGCCCAGCGCCGCATGGAACACCCGCGTGAGCGCGCCCTCGTCCTGCGTGGCGGCCTCGGCGCGCGCGGATTGTGCGGGCTCGGTAGCGGCGAGCGCAGTCACCGTGCCGATCAGCACCAGAGCCGCCATCACCACATAGCCCCACATCCAGGCAGCGCCACGAGGAACGATCGCCTCGAAGCCGGTGACGATGAACAGGGCGCCTGCGGTCGATACCAACATGCCGATGCGATAGGCGGCGACATAGGCGGCCATGCCGGCGGCCTGCTCGCTTTCGGGCAGGCTCTCGACGCGGAAAGCATCGACCACGATGTCCTGCGTCGAGGACATCGTCGCGACCAGCAGCGCACCAAGCGCGACCAGCAGCGGCGAACGTGCCGGATCGGTCAGCGCCAACAGCAGAATCGCGCCGATCAGCAGCAGCTGCGAAAACACCAGCCACCCGCGGCGGCGTCCGAAGGCATGCGTGAAGAACGGCACATGCAGCGCATCGACCAGCGGCGCCCACAGGAATTTGAGCGTGTAGGGCGTTCCAACCAGCGCAAACAGCCCGATCGTTCCAAGATCAACCCCGGCCTCGGCCATCCACACCAGCAGCGTCGATCCCGACAGCGCCAGCGGTAGCCCCGAGGAGAAGCCGAGAAACAGCACGATCAGCACCCGCGGCTGCAGGTAAACGGCAAGGCTGTCGCGCCAGGAGGACGAGGCGGCAGAAGCCGCGGCAGGGGAGGTCGCGTCGGGTGCGGTCATGGGGGGCGTGTTAGCAGATTCTGGGGGAAAAGACCCTCGCGGTAGCTGGTGAGACGGGAGAGCTTCCAACACGCTCGGTGTCATCGTCCGCGAAGGCGGACGATCCAGTACTCCGCGGCGTCTCGGTTCAACCACACGGGCTGCGGAATACTGGATGCCCCGCCTTCGCGGGGCATGACATCGAGCATGACGCCATCATGATGGTCCGGCTATCCCAGGATAGAGGTCATCCCAGTTTGGGTTATGCTGCTCGATCAAGCGGACCTTCCAGGCCCTATTCCACTTCTTCAACCGCTTCTCCCGCTTGATCGCATTCTCGGGATGGTCGAACTGCTCGAAGTAGACAAGTCGGGCAACGTCGTACTTCTCCGTGAAGCTTTCGATGACCTTCAACCTGTGCTGCGCCACCGGCGGATGAGATCGTTCGCCACGCCGATATAGAGCGTGCCGCCAATTCGGCTGGCGAGAATGTACACGTCGTACTGGCGTGGATCCATCTTCGCCTTCCATTCCGCCGTCATCGTCCGCGAAGGCGGGCGATCCAGTAAACGCCGGCACGTCGGCTTAACAACGATCGTCACGGCGTACTGGATGCCCCGCCTTCGCGGGGCACGACAGTGTGCCCTAGTCTCACTCCCCCGCCTGGAGCTTGCGCGGAAACAGCTCTGCCGCTCCCGTCGCCACCAGGCGCGGCGCCTCCGGCGCATCGCTCTTGCTGAAATCGAGCTCCTCGATTCGCCCTGCGCGCTTTTCGATCTTGTCGGCGGAGATCAGCACCTGGCGGACGTCCTCGTTCACGTCGGCAAAATGCTTTTGCAGCTTGAGCACGCGGTCGCGCAGGCGCCCCAGATCGTCGCCGAGCTTGATCACCTCGGTGCGGATCTGGTCGGCGGCGTCGCGCATGCGCGCGTCTTTCATGATCTGCTGCATCACCTGGATCGCGAGCATCAGCAGCGACGGCGACACCAGCACGACGCGGGCGCGATAGGCCTTCTGGATCACGTCGTCGAAGCCGTCATGGATCTCGGCATAGACCGATTCCGACGGCACGAACATCAGCGCCATCTCCTGGGTCTCGCCGGTGACGAGGTATTTTTCCGCGATGTCGCTGACATGCTTCATCACGTCGCCGCGCAGCCGCTGCGTGGCAACGCGCCGCTCCTCGTCGGTGCGGGCGTCGTGCAGCGCCGTCATCGCCTCCAGCGGAAACTTCGCGTCGATGCAGAGCGGGCGCTGATCGGGCAGGAACACGACGCAGTCCGGCCGCTTGCCGGTCGAGAGCGTGAACTGGAACTCGTAGGAGCCCTTGGGCAGACCGTCCTGGACGATCGCCTCCATCCGCGCCTGGCCGAACGCGCCGCGCGACTGCTTGTTGGCGAGTACGTCGCGCAGGGTGGTCACCTGCGTGGTGAGGTCGGTGAGGTTCTTGTGCGCGTTGTCGATGATGCCGAGCCGTTCATGCAGCGCGCGCAGGCTCTCCATGGTGTTGCGGGTCGAATGTTCCATGGACTGGCCGACCCGATGCGTCACCGAATCAAGTCGCTCGTTGACGGCGCGCGCCATCTCGGCCTGGCGGCCGGCGAGCGCCTGGGTCATGGCGTCGACCCGCCCCGAGGCCTCGCTCTGGGCGTGCAGCACCTGGGCGAGCCGCTCCTCGAGCTCGTCGGCACGGATTGCGTTCGCCATGGCGAGTTCCGCGCCACGCCGCCCCGAGCGCGCGATCACAACCGCAATCACAACCAGCAGGATGAGGACGAGCGCACCGAAGCCGATCAGCGCATCGACGATGCGCACCGGCCAGTCGCCCAGCATGACAATGATCTCGTTCATGCCGCCTTGTAGCCGATTCGCTGCGCTCTCGCGAACGAAGAGGGAACATTCTGGGTTAACCGGGCCCTAATTTTCATGGTTAATGAAAGGTGAAGTTTTATGGTTAGCGAGGGGTTAAGGGGTTCCGGGCCGCATTGACCGCATCCGGCGCGCGGCTTAAATCGCGGCCATGGCCCTCAGAGAAATCATCATCCTGCCCGACAAGCAGCTGCGCCTGGTCTCCAAGCCGATCGAGAAGGTCACGGCGGAGATCCGCAAGCTTGCCGACGACATGTTCGAGACCATGTACGACGCGCCCGGCATCGGGCTGGCGGCGATCCAGGTTGCGCAGCCCTTGCGTCTGATCACGATGGACCTCGCCAAGCGCGACGAGAACGGCGAGACCAAGCCGCTGCCGCGCGTCTTCATCAACCCCGAGATCATCGCCTCGTCCGAGGAACTGTCGGTCTACGAGGAAGGCTGCCTGTCGATCCCGGAATATTATGAGGAGGTCGAGCGTCCCGCGAAGGTGCGCGTGCGCTTCACCGATCTCGACGGTAAGGTGCACGAGGAGGATGCCGAAGGCCTCTACGCCACCTGCATCCAGCACGAGATCGACCATCTCAACGGCGTGCTGTTCGTCGACTATCTGTCCAAGCTCAAGCGCGACCGCGTCATGAAGAAGTTCGAGAAAGCCGCCAAGCGCGCGGCGGAGTGATAATTCCTCCGCCGTCATGCCCGGGCTTGTCCCGGGCATCCACGTTCTTTGCCGCCGCGAGCAGGACGAACGTGGATGGCCGGGACAAGCCCGGCCATGACGAGTACCTTGCTCGTTTCAAGGATTGTCTCGTCAAATGCCCCTTCGCCTCATCTTCATGGGCACGCCCGATTTCTCCGTGCCGACGCTGCTCGAGCTGGTCGCGCATGGGCACGAGATCGCGGCGGTCTACACCCGCGCGCCCAAGCCGGGCGGCCGGCGCGGCCTGCAATTGCAGCCGACGCCGGTCGAGGAGGCCGCGCGAAAGCTCGGCATTCCCGTGCTGACGCCGAAGACGCTGAAGTCCGAGCAGGCGCTGGCGGAGTTCCGCGCGTTCGATGTCGACGCGGCCGTTGTCGTCGCCTACGGCATGATCCTGCCGCAGGCGATCCTCGATGCGCCAAAACTCGGCTGCTACAATCTGCATGCCTCGCTGTTGCCGCGCTGGCGCGGCGCTGCGCCGATCAACCGCGCCATCATGGCAGGTGACGCCGAGAGCGGCGTGATGGTGATGAAGATGGATGTCGGCCTCGATACCGGCGACGTCGCCATGGCCGAGCGCATCGCTATCACCGACGGCATGACCGCGCTCGACCTGCACGATCGCCTGTCCCGGTTGGGGGCCGACCTGATGGTGCGCGCGATGGCCGCGCTCGAACGCGGCGGGCTCCAGCTCAAGGCGCAGAGCGCGGACGGCGTCACCTACGCCGCCAAGATCGAGAAGGCCGAGGCGCGGATCGACTGGACAAAGCCGGCGCGCGCAGTGCTGCGCCACGTCCATGGCCTCTCGCCCTTCCCCGGCGCCTGGAGCGAGCTTGACGATGCCCGCGTCAAAATCCTGCGTTGCGAGTTGGCGCAAGGCGCCGGCGCGCCTGGCGAGGTGCTCGACGATCAGCTTATCGTCGCCTGCGGCGACGGCGCCATCCGCATCATCGAGCTGCAGCGCGAGGGCAAGGCCCGCATGCAGGCCGCGGACTTCCTGCGCGGCGTGCCGTTAAAGGCGGGATCCAAATTCACCTGACACTGTCATACCCCGCGAAGGCGGGGTATCCAGTACGCCGAGGCTTCTCGGTCAATCGGATAAGCTGCGGAGTACTGGGTTGCCCGCCCCAGTGCGCAACAGCGCACAAGGCGGGCAATGACGACGAAACTGGACACGATGCCCCGCTACAAGCTCACCATCGAATATGACGGCGCGCCGTTCTTCGGCTGGCAGGTGCAGGACACGCTGCCGTCGGTGCAGGGCGCGCTCGAGGCGGCCGTGAAGGCGATGACCGGGGCGGATCTGCGCGTGCACGGTGCCGGCCGCACCGATGCCGGCGTGCATGCGCGCGGCCAGGTCGCGCATGTCGACGTCGACAAGCAGTTTCCGCCGGGCCGTTTTCGCGACGGGCTCAACGCGCATCTGCGCCCGCATCCGATCGCGGTGCTCGAGGCCGAGATCGTGCCCGACGATTTCGAGGCGCGCTTCTCGGCGGTCAAGCGCCACTACCGCTATCGCATCGTCAACACTCGCGCCAATCTCGCGCTCGATGTCGGCCACGCCTGGCGCGTGCCGCGCAAGCTCGATGCCGACGCAATGCACGCGGCGGCGCAGCGCCTGCTCGGCAAGCACGATTTCACCACCTTTCGCGACACCGAGTGCCAGGCCAAATCGCCGGAGAAGACACTCGACCAGCTGGACGTGATCCGCGATGGCCGCGAGATCAACGTCATCACCTCGGCGCGCTCGTTCCTGCACAGCCAGGTGCGCTCGATGGTGGGATCCCTGGTCTGGGTCGGCGAGGGCCGCTGGACCGCCGACGATCTCTCCGCCGCACTCAAAGCCCGCAACCGCACCGCCTGCGGCATCGTCGCCCCGCCCGAGGGGCTGTATTTGATGAAGGTGGATTATTAGGCGAGCGGCGCAGAGAGCGGGCACGCTCTCGCCAAACCTCGGTGTCATGCCCCGGCTTGACCGGGGCATCCAGTACGCCGCGGCCTCTCGGCTCAATCACTGCCGTCTCTGGAATACTGGATCGCCCGGTCAAGCCGGGCGATGAGGGTCGTGTTTATGGAGGCAACACTGCCTCAAGCAAAATACCGCGCCAAAATCCCGCGATACACTTTCGTCAGCCTCTCCAGATCCGCCACCGGCACGCGCTCGTCGATCTGGTGCATGGTCTGCCCGACCAGGCCGAACTCGATCACGGGGCAATAGAAGGAGATGAATCGCGCATCCGACGTGCCGCCTGAGGTCGAGAGCTCGGGCTTGCGCCCCGTCACCTCCTCGATCGCGGAGACCGCGAGATCGGTGAACGGACCCGGCTTGGTCACGAACACGTTCGAGTTCGAGGGCTCCCAGACGATGCGGGCCTTGATGCGGTTGCCGCAGGCTTTGGCGAGACGCGTCTCCACCAATTCACGCAAGCTCGCCTGGGTGTGGTTGTCGTTGTAGCGGATGTTGAATCTTGCGCGGGCCTCGCCGGGGATGACGTTGAAGGCCTTGTTGCCGACGTCGACCGAGACGAATTCGAGATTGGACGCCTGGAATTGCGCGCTGCCATGGTCGAGCGGCTCGTCGGAGATCGCGACGATCAGCCGCGAGATATCAGGCACCGGATTGGAGGCGCGGTGCGGATAGGCGACGTGGCCCTGCACGCCGTCGACGACGAGCGTGCCGGATTGCGAGCCGCGCCGGCCGATCTTGATGGTGTCGCCGAGCGTCTCGACGTTGGAAGGCTCGCCGAGCACGCAATGGTCGAATTTCTCGCCGCGCTCGGCGACCCATTTCAGCAGCTTGATGGTGCCGTTGATCGAGACGTCTTCCTCGTCGCCGGTGATCAGGAACGAGATCGAGCCCTTTCCGTCGCTGCGCGGCTTGCCGCCGTTGGCGGCGAGATGCTCCAGCACCGCGGCGACCGAGCAGGCGATGCCGCCTTTCATGTCGACCGCGCCGCGGCCATGCAGCACGCCGTCCTTCACCTCTCCGGAGAACGCGCCGACGCTCCAGGCGCTCTCGTCGCCGGGCGGCACCACATCGGTGTGGCCTGCGAAGGTGATGTGCGGACCGTCGGTGCCGATCCGAGCGTAGAGATTGTCGACGTCGGCGGTGCCTTCCTCGCTGAAGGTCACGCGGTGACAGGTGAAACCGGCAGCGCCCAGGATTTTTTCGAGCACCCCGAGCGCGCCGGCATCGGCCGGAGTGACTGAAGGGCAACGGATCAGGTCGCGGGCGATCGAGAGGGCATCGGTCATGCGCCCCGCTTAACATGCATGCCGCCGGGTGGGCTAGCGCTGGGCGGAACAATTTCGATCTCGCGGCCCTGGTCCCAGCTCTTCGCAGGCGGCGAGGCGGGCGTGGACTCATACGCGATCCCGGCCAGCGGATCAGGCCCGAACCGGTTATCGCCGACAGTGCCGGGCACGCAGAGCATCTCGACGAGACCCCACAGCCACAGCATCGAAGCGGCGAGGTTGAAAAGAAGCATCACGCTGGTGTCGGGGAGCAGGTCCGAGAACTGGTTGAACAGGCCGGGCACGAGGAAAAACGGAACGAGCCACCAGCCGCTCCTGTCACGGTCGTGCAGCCGCTTGATCGCCGTTGCCAGATAGACCCACAGGAACAGCGACATGCCGAATGCCCTCAGGATCAGAGGCGCGCGGTCGGTAGACGCGAGTGAAGGGTGTTCCCGGGGATCGGCCAGCTTGAACAGATCGCCAAGGCCGAAATCGAGCTTGAGCGAGAGCTTCAACGATCCGTCGGCATTGGGCAGATGAATGATCTGACCGATCACCTCCAGCAAGCCTGCCAGCAGCGCAACGATCAGCAGCGCCTGCCACAGCAGGGCGCGATTGATGCGGCCGTCGAAGCGGAATAGGTACCAGATCCAGTCCATGCGAGTGGCTCCGGGCGGAATGGCCGCCCGGAAATTGGTCGCGATGGAGGGAGGGTGGGTTCGATCCTAGCAGCGAATGGTGAATGGTGAATGGCAAGTAGGATTGGCGCCCTATTCGCCACTGGCCATTCGCTACTCGCCTTGCATCAATCCCGCAGCAGCTCGTTGATGCTGGTCTTCGACCGCGTGCGCTCGTCGACGCGCTTGACGATCACGGCGCAAGCGGTGCTCGGGCCGATCTGGCCGTTCTTCATCGGCTTGCCGGGCAGCGCGCCGGGCACCACGACGGAATATTCGGGCACTTCGCCCATGAAGACCTCGCCGGTCTCGCGGTCGACGATCTTGGTCGAGGCTCCCAGGAACACGCCCATCGCCAGCACCGCGCCCTTGCGCACGATCACGCCTTCGGCGACTTCCGAGCGCGCGCCGATGAAGCAATCGTCCTCGATGATGACCGGCTCGGCCTGCAGCGGCTCGAGCACGCCGCCGATGCCGGCGCCGCCCGAGATGTGCACGCGCTTGCCGATCTGCGCGCAGGAGCCGACGGTGGCCCAGGTGTCGACCATCGTGCTCTCATCGACATAGGCGCCGAGATTGACGAAGGACGGCATCAAGACGACGTTCTTGGCGATGAAGGCCGAGCGGCGGACGATCGCGCCGGGCACCGCGCGAAAACCGGCATCGCGGAAGCGGTTCGGGCCCCAGCCTTCGAACTTCGAGGGCACCTTGTCCCACCAGCTTGCCTTGCCGGGGCCGCCGCCAATGACGTCCATGTCGTTGAGGCGGAACGACAGCAGCACGGCCTTCTTCAGCCATTGATTGACCTTCCACTTGCCGTCGCTGCCGCGCTCGGCAACGCGCGCCTCGCCCTTGTCAAGGATCTCCAGCGACTGGTCGACGGCCTCGCGCACCTCGCCCTTGGTCGTGGTCGAGATGCCTTCACGCGCCTCGAAGGCGCTGTTGATGGTGGATTCGAGGGCTGCAAGGGACATCGTGATTTCCTCTGGGAAGCGCGTGGTTTCGCGAGAATTGGAGCGCTTTTTCGGGATTTGGCGGAGCGGAGTCAAGGCTGCGTTCTGGATCACCACCCGGGAAGACCCGTAGCCCGGATGGAGCGAAGCGCAATCCGGGACAGTCTCTCCGCAACTACGCCAGCCCCGGATTACGCTGCGCTCCATCCAGGCTACGAAATCACCCCGACAACTTTGCCAAAAACCCCGCCAGATCATCCGTGACGTGGTCGACATGGGCGGCGTCGCGGCCTTCCAGCTCCCAGTCCTCGCGCACCACCTCCTTGGTGCCGTCGGGCACCACCAACACGGTGGTCATGCCGAGCCGGTAGGGGACGGTGAGGTTGCGGGCGAGGTCCTCGAACATGGCGGCGCGGGTCGGATCGACCGCATGCTGGCCGAGGAACTTGCGGTAGGTCTGCTCCGCCGGCTTCGGTTCGAACTCGGCGGCGATGATGTCGAACACGCCGTCGAAATGGTCGGCGAAGCCGAGCCGCGCCAGCACGGCATCGACATGGTCGACCGAGCCGTTGGTGAGGATCAGCTTGCGGCCCGGCAGCTTTGCGATGGCCGCGCCAAGCGCCGGATTCGGCTCCAGCGGAGAGTGGTCGATCTTGTGGACATAGGCGAGGTAGTCGTCGGCGGAGACGCCGTGCAGGGTCATCATGCCGCGCATCGTGGTGCCGAAGCGGCGATAATAGTCTTTCTGGATCGCCCGCGCTTCCTCCGGGCCGACATTCAGCCAGTTGCAGACGAACTCCCCGATCCGCGCATCGACCTGCTGCCACAGATTGACGTGATGCGGATAGAGCGTGTTGTCGAGGTCGAACACCCAGGTGTCGACATGGTTGAAGCTGCGGGGGAAGGTCATATCGGCATTCTCAACTTGTCGTCCCGGGGCGCGCGAAGCGCGAGCCCGGGACCCATAACCCCAGGGAGGAGTTTTGCGAAGACTCGGGGTGACCAGCTTCCCTCCGCAACCACTCCCTGGAGTTATGGGTCCCCGCCTTCGCGGGGACGACGGCGGAGCTTGTGGATGCTTGCGTGTTGATCATTGCGCCAATCTCACGGCACGGCAAAGCGCAGCGTCTTGCCGCCGCTCGACATGTCTACCGCGCCGAAGCCCGTTGGCGCAAAGCCGCGCGCGCCGCAATCGGTCTGCTCGCTGGTCTCGAACTTGGTCTCGCGTGTGCAGAGCTGCCGGTCGCCGCCCCAGTTCAGCGGCTTGTCCTTCAGCTTGACGATTCGGTTGTCGGCGTCGACCGCCTCGGCGAAGCTGAAAATCTGCTTCGGCTGGCCTGATACATCGGGGTGCAGGCAGGTCTTGGGATCGATGCGATACCAGCCGCGGCTGGTCACGGCCTTGCCGTCGTCGGTCGCGATCGCCGCCATCACCTTGTGCGGCGTGTCGTTGCACCAGGTGAGGCCGGTCGCGGACGGCGTCTGCACGGCATCGACCATGGTCTTGAAGAAGTTCTGCGAGCCCACGATGTCGGACGACAAGCCCCGGCTCTTCAGGAATGCGGCCAGCGCGCTCTGCGTCTTCGGCCCGTCGACGCCATCGATCGGCGCGGCGTCGTAGCCTGCGATCACCAGGAGCCGCTGGATGCCGGCGAGGCGCGCCTGCTCGTCGTCATATTCGGAATCCTCGGCGAGATAAGCGACGAGGTTGCCGTCCGGGCTTTGCGTCGGCGTCACCTGTGTGAAGGGAACCTGCGTCTGGCCGCTGCGGCACTGCCTGGCCGCCGCGATGACGAAATTGTCCTGCGCGACGCACAGCATGTCGTTGCCGCTTTGCGGGATCGGGGACGCGCCGTAGACGCCGAGCGCGCGCGCGTTGAGCAGGATGCGGTCGGCGGTCAGCGTGCCCTGCACCACCACGCGGCAGGCGGCGGGATCGATCCTGAACCAGCCGCGCGTCGCGGTGGCCGCCTTGTCGTCGATGCCGATCGCGGCCTCGACCACATAGGACATGCGGTTGCAGATCTTGAGGTCGGCGATCGCCGGCGCCGAGGAGAAGAAGAAGGAGACAGTTGCGGCAGGCAGCGTCATCAGGAAGCGGGTGAGGGGGGAGCGGCGTGGATGACGCTCTCTCAAATCGTCATGGCCGGGCTTGACCCGGCCATCCACGTCTTTGCCGCGAGAAGAAAGGTCGTGGATGCCCGGGACAAGCCCGGGCATGACGACCTTCTTCCGCTGCTCGCGTTCCCGCATCACTTGTGGATCAGCGTGCCCGTGCCCTGGTTGGTGAAGAGCTCGAGCAGCACCGCGTGCTGCATCTTGCCGTCGATGATGACGACGCCCTCGACGCCCTGCTCCAGCGCGTAGATGCAGGTCTCGACCTTCGGGATCATGCCGCCGGAGATGGTTCCGTCGGCGATCAGTTTTCGCGCGTCCTTCACCGACAATTGCGGGATCAGCTTCTTCGACTTGTCGAGCACGCCGGGCACGTCGGTGAGCAGCAGCAGGCGCTTGGCTTTCAGCGCGCCGGCGACGGCCCCTGCAAAGGTGTCGGCGTTGATGTTCAGCGTCTGGCCCTCTTTCGAGGTTGCGAGCGGCGCCAGCACCGGGATCAGCTCGTAGCCGATCAGCTGGTTCAGCAAAGTGAGGTCGACCTTCTCGGGGTCGCCGACGAAGCCGAGATCGATCGCCTTCTCGATGTTCGAGTCGGGATCGACGATGGTGCGCGTCGTCTTGGTCGCCTTCACCATGTTGCCGTCCTTGCCGGACAGGCCCACCGCCTTGCCGCCGGCCTCGTTGATGTAGCCGACGATCTGCTTGTTGACGGAGCCGGCGAGCACCATCTCGACGATCTCGATGGTCGCGGCATCGGTGATGCGCAGGCCCGCGGCGAATTCCGAGACGATCCCAAGACGCTTGAGCATGGTCGCGATCTGCGGCCCGCCGCCATGCACCACCACCGGATTGATCGCGGTCTGCTCCAAGAGCACGATGTCGCGGGCAAAGTTCTTCGCGGTCTCCTCGTCGCCCATGGCATGGCCGCCATATTTGATGACGATGGTTTCCTCGTCATATTGCTGCATGTGCGGCAGCGCTTCGGACAGGATGCGGGCCTGGTCGAGCGGAGAGATGTCGGTCATGTCGCGGTCTCGCTGGCGGGTCGAATGGTGCGCGTTCTATCCGATTGGCGGGGACAGCGCAAAGGTGTGGCAGCTATGTAGCCCGGATGGAGCGCAGCGTAATCCGGGATTCGTCGCCGCAGACACCGGCCCCGGATGCGCTTCGCTCCATCCGGGCTACGGATTCAGCGCTTCGCCGCCACCGCCGCCACGCTTACCGCCAGCCAGCTCGCAATCATCACCATCCCGCCCGTCGGCGCCGCCATCGGAAACAGCGCGTGCCCGGCATACTGCCGCAAGGTGAGGTCGCCTGCGAACAGCGCGGCACCGATCGCGAAGCCGAACGTCGCCACGAGTCCAATTCCGCCGTGCAGAAGGCCGCGCGTGAGCAAGGCGATGGTCGCAAGTATGGCACTTGCATGAAACAGCAGCATGGCGCTGGCGGAGGCAAGACGGCTCGCGTCGGCACCATGGGCGGACGCGGCGGCCAGCGCGACGCCGGCGGCGCCCATCAAGCCGGCAAGCCCGATCAGCAGGCGGTGCGCTGCCATCACGAGGCCCGCTCTTCCAGGAGCTTCGCCATCGCGGCGCGAAGCTCGGCCATGCCGGTCGCGCTGCGCGACGAGGTCGCGAGCACGGTCGGGAACGCGGCCGGATGCTTGGCGAGCACGGCCTCGGTCTCGGCGATGCGTGCTTGCAGCTCGGCGACTTTCACCTGGTCGGCCTTGGTCAGCACGATCTGGTAGCTGACGGCGGAGCGGTCGAGCGTCTTCAGCACCTCGAGATCGACATCCTTGATCCCGTGCCGCGCATCGATCAGCACGTAGACGCGCGCGAGACTGGCGCGTCCCAGCAGGAATTTGTGGATCAGCTCGGTCCAGGACGCGACCTGGCTCTTCGGCGCCTTGGCATAGCCGTAGCCGGGCATGTCGACGAGGCGCAGGTCGTTCTTGCCGGGGACCTCGAAGAAGATCAGCTCCTGGGTGCGGCCCGGCGTATGCGAGGTGCGCGCCAGCGCGTTGCGGCCCGTGAGCGCGTTGATCAGGCTCGACTTGCCGACATTGGAGCGCCCGGCAAAGGCGATCTCCAGCCCCGCCATCGGCGGCAGCGTTTCGATCGAAGGCGAGGCCCAGATGAACTGCCAGTCGCGGGCGAACAGCTTGCGCCCGGCCTCGATCAGCTTCGCATCTTTGTCGTCGGTCATGCGAAGCCTCGCTGTTTCCTTGCGTCATTGCGAGCGAAGCGAAGCAATCCAGAAATGTATCCGCCGAGGGACTCTGGATTGCTTCGTCGCAAGGGCTCCTCGCAATGACGACGCTTACGTCGCCTTCCTCGCGAACGTTGCCTTGAGATTGTCGAGTAATTCCACCTTCACGCCGTTGCGGCGCATGATGTAGCCCTGCTGGACCACCGAGAGCAGGTTGTTCCAGGCCCAGTAGATCACGAGGCCCGCCGGGAATCCCGCCAGCATGAAGGTGAAGATCAGCGGCATCCAGTTGAAGATGATCTGCTGGGTCGGATCCGGCGGCGTCGGATTTAGCTTCATCTGGATCCACATCGTGATGCCCATGATGATCGGCCAGATGCCGAGCGCGAGGTAATAGCCGAACACCGGAATCGTGGTCGGATCGAACGGGAGCAGCCCGAACAGGTTGAAGAGGTTGGTCGGGTCAGGCGCGGAGAGGTCCTTGATCCAGCCGAAGAACGGCGCGTGCCGCATCTCGATGGTGACGAACAGCACCTTGTAGAGCGCGAAGAACACCGGAATCTGGATCAGCACGGGCAGACAGCCGGCGACCGGATTGATCTTCTCCTTGCGGTAGATCTCCATCATCTCCTGCTGCTGCTTCACCTTGTCGTCGGGATAGCGCTCCTTCAGTGCCAGCAGCTGCGGCTGGATCGACTTCATCTTCGCCATCGAGGCGTAGGACTTGTTCGCCAGCGGGAAGAACAACAGCTTCACGATCACCGTGACGAGCAGGATCGAGACGCCGAAATTGCCGAAGAAGCGGAAGAAGAAGTCGAGGCCGAGGAACATCGGCTTGGTGAGGAAATAGAACCAGCCCCAGTCGATCAGCAGGTCGAACTGGTTGAGGCCGAGCGCCTTGTTGTAGCCGCCGAGGCCCGCGAGCGGGAAGTTGATGCCGACCACGCCGGCTTCCTTGGCGCCTGCGAACAGCCGCGCGTTGGCCGTCGCGGTGCCGCCGATCGCGACGGTGACGGGGTCGAGCAGATAGTCGGTCTGGTAGGTATGGACCTTGCCGACCGGGTTCGACGAGAAACGTGCCTGGAGCTGGGCGTTGGTATCCGGCAGCAGCGCGGAGGCCCAGTATTTGTCGGTGATGCCGAGCCAGCCATTGGTGGCCTTGAAGTTCACCTGCTTGGCTTCGTCGATCTTGCTGTAGGCATATTCCTGCAGCCTGTGTTCGCCGAGATAGCCGATCAGGCCCTCATGCAGGATATAGTAGCCGGAGACATGCGGCGCGCCGTGGCGCGAGATCAGCGCGAACGGATAGAGCGTGACGGGCGCGTTGCCGACATTGCTCACCTCGTCCTTGATGGTGAAGAGATAATGGTCGTCGACGGCGATGGTGCGGCGGAAAGTCAGGCCGTCGCCATTGTCCCATTTCAGCACCACGGGCGTCGACGGCGTCAGGCTGCCGCTGCCCTCCTGCTGCCAGACGGTCTGTGCATCCGGCATCTTTGCCGTCACGCCCGTCGCCGCGACCCAGCCGAACTCGGCGTAATAGGGCTCCGCCGTGCCCGACGGCGAATAGAGGACGATCGGCGGCGATTTCGGATCGACCGTCTCGCGATATTGCACCAGCGCGATGTCGTCGATGCGGCCGCCCTTCAGCGAGATGCTGCCGGCGATCCGCGGCGTCTCGATCTTGAC
>NZ_LAXE01000001.1:7719278-7952407 GCF_003122645.1 Bradyrhizobium sp. SUTN9-2 | reverse complement strand
GACTGCGCCTGCTGCTGGGCGCGCTGCTTCTCCATCTGCGGCACATTGTAGAAGTACTGCCAGGCGATCAGCACCAGGCCGGACAGAATGACGGCGAGGATGGTATTGCGATTGTCGGTCATCTCGATTGTCTCGTCATCAATCCGGTTTGCGGCTGGTCGCTGCGGCGTGACCCGGCCTGTGGCCGCGCGCTTTGGCCGTATGCCGCGCGGGCTTCGTGAACGCTATGCGCAGATCGTCGAGCATGGTGGCGAAGTCGCGCGAGAGCGCGTCCTTTCGTCCGACCAGGACATAATCATGGTGGGGCTGCATCGATGTCGGATCGAGCCGCTTCACCAGTTCGCGCAACCGGCGCCGGATGCGATTGCGCTCGGGGGCGTTGCCGTTCTTCTTGGTGACGGTGAAGCCGATCCTGACAGGGCCGGAATCATCGCGGCGGCGGCTTTGCAGGACGAACGCGGGACTATTCACCCGCGCGCCATTGGCAACGGCGAGGAAATCCGCCCGCTGCCTCAGCCGATCCATGATGAAATCCCAAAAAGGGGGTCCGGCTCAGGCGCTCAGACGCTTGCGGCCGCGGGCGCGGCGGGCGGCGAGAACCTTGCGGCCGCCGGCAGTGGCGAGACGGGCGCGGAAGCCGTGACGGCGCTTGCGCACCAGTTTGCTGGGTTGATAAGTCCGCTTCACGGGTTTTTCTCCGCTGACCGGGCAATTTGCCTGTAGAATTGATGGTAAAGTCCGGAAGATACGGCCCAAAACGGGCCCTTTTTCGGCCCCAAGAGAGCCGCTCCCGGTGTCGCACCGGGTCATCGCGGACAATTCGCGCGGCTTATAAGGGAGCGCCTTGTCTTCGTCAACGCCGCACAAGCGCGCGATTGTGGTGAATATCGCTGTTTGCGCGGCGTTTTTAACCCTTGAGGTGGCGACTCGCGCTATCAGCGCTTACATCACACCTCGGCAGATTAGCGATCCGTAATTTGACCGGACATCGGTCGGGTCGCATCCTCCATCAGCCAAGGCCAACAGGGGCGAGTTTCGTGCCAGCCACAGATCGCCAGCCGATCCAGGATCTGGATCAGCCAGACCAGCCGGCGACGCGGCCCCGCGGCTCGCGCGGGCTCGGGTTGTCCGGCAAGCTGCTGCTGCTCACCATTCCCTTGGTGATGATCGCCGCGGTGCTGCTCTACGTGCCAGCCATCGCGAATTTCTGGGTCAACCGGCTGAATGATCGCGTCGCGGCGGCCAACACCGCGGCGCTGGTGCTGGATGCGGCGCCGCTCGGCATGGTCCCCGATTCGCTGTCGCGGCAGATCCTGAAGAGCATCAATGCCCGCGCCGTCGCCATCAAGATGGGCCAGCAGCGCCGGCTGCTCGCCAGCGACAACATTCCCGCCGCCATCGAGCACGACATCGACCTGCGCGACATGACGGCCTGGGAGGCGATCACCGGCTCGTTCCGGATGATGCTGGAGACCGGCAACCAGGCCATCCGCATCGTCGGCCCCGGGGTCGGCAATGCACAGTTCATCGAGATCGTCACCGATGAGCTGCCGCTGCGGAAGCAGATGTACCGCTTCTCCCGCAACCTCGTCGTGGTCGCGTTGATCATCGCGGTGCTGACCGCGGGCCTCGTCTATCTCGCGCTTCATTATCTCTTCGTGCGCCCGATGCGGCGGCTGACCGCGAGCCTGGTCGGCTTCCACGAGAATCCCGAGAGCTCGGCCGGCATCATCGTGCCGAGCCAGCGCAGCGACGAGATCGGGGTCGCCGAGCGCGAATTGTCCGACATGCAGCGCGACCTGATGTCGATGCTGAATCAGAAGAGCCGGCTCGCTGCCCTCGGCCTCGCGGTCTCCAAGATCAACCACGATCTGCGCAATCTGCTCGCCTCGGCCCAGCTGCTGTCGGATCAGCTCGCCAGCGTGCCGGATCCGCGCGTGCAGCGCTTTGCGCCCAAGCTCGTGCGCTCGCTCGAGCGCGCCATCGCCTTCTGCCAGTCGACATTGTCCTACGGCCGCGCCCAGGAGGCCGCACCCGACCGCCGCATGATCCTGATCGAGCCTGTTGTGATGGAGGTGCGGGAGACCGCGGGGCTCGCCAACGACGCCTCGATCGCCTGGGTCGCCGCGATCGAGCGCGGGCTCGCGGTCGACGCCGATCCCGACCAGCTGTTCCGGGTCTTGCTCAACCTCGTCCGCAACGCCGCCCAGGCGCTCGAAAGCCATGCGGCGGGTGAGGGGCGCGTGCAGCAGATCCGGATCACCGGAAAGCGCGAAGGCGCCGTCGCCATTCTCGAGGTCTCCGACACCGGCCCCGGCGTTCCCCCGAAGACCCGGGAGCGCCTGTTCGAGGCCTTCCAGACCTCGGGCCGCCCCGGCGGCAGCGGCCTTGGCCTCGCCATCGCCGCCGAGCTGGTCCGCGCCCATGGCGGCGAGATCCACCTGGTCGAGGGCACCATCGGCGCCACGTTCCGCATCGTCATCCCCGACCGTCCCGTGGAACTGCTCTCCATCCGCAACGAGCGCCAGAGGGCTTAAGGCTAGGCCAGCGGCCGACTGAAACGAGCTGGGCCATCGCCATTCCTTCCGTCATTCCGGGACGACCCGAAGGGTCGGGCCCGGAATCCATAACCCCGGCTGGTGGTTATGGATTCCGGGCTCGCGACTTCGTCGCGCCCCGGAATGACGAAGAGAAGTGCGGAAATGCCCCAAAATACCGGCGAGCCGGACCTTGCCAATCGGGACAAGAGCGGTTAGTCAGAGCGCTCTTTCGCACCCCCTCCGGCTCCGCCGGGGGCTGCTTGCGGGCCCTGCCCGCGCTGTTTGCGAAACACGCGCCCGTAGCTCAGCTGGATAGAGCATCAGACTACGAATCTGAGGGTCGGACGTTCGAATCGTTCCGGGCGCGCCATTCTTTGCCGAAAGGTCAGGACAGGACAGCATCTGGTCGCCAGACCGGCCCGAGACCGGATGGCCATGCCGTGTGGGGAGCTGGATGAGGATATCGCAGGCGTTCAAGTTCGAGGCGGCGCATCGGCTGCCAAACGTGCCCGAGACTCACAGGTGCAGCCGGCTGCATGGTCATTCCTATCGGGTTGAGGTCCAGCTGGATGGGCCGGTCGACCCGCACACCGGCTTCGTCGCTGATTTCTTCGATATCGAGAAAAGCTTCGCCGGCATCATGGCGGCGCTGGACCACCAGTGCCTGAACGAGGTCGACGGCCTCGCGAATCCGACCGCCGAGAATATCGCGGTCTGGATCTGGGACCGCTTGAAGCCCAGCCTGCCGCAGCTGTGGGCGGTCCGCGTTTATGAAACGGCGGATTGCTGGGCCGAATATCAGGGGCGGTGACGACGGCCCGCTGACCCAGCGCCGGCCTCACCGTCGCCATATGGGAACCCGCAGGGCAACTCAGGATCAGCCGTATGAGCGGAGTGGTGCTGCTTGCGCGCGGGTCTCATTGCTCACGAATATATGAGCTGTGTTGATAACCGCATGCGGGTTGGAAGGTTTAATTTCAAGCTGGCGTAGAATGTCCGCAATGCCAGTTGTGCTTGGCCCCTGTCCAGGGAAACCGTTGATGGAACGCAAGCTCGCCGCGATCATGGCCGCCGACATCGTCAGCTACAGCCTGATGATGGCCGAAAACGAGGCCTCCACCTATAAAGAGCTGCGCACGGTCTTCGACAATCTGATCGAGCCCACAGTCGCGCAGCATGGTGGACGCATCTTCAAGAAGACCGGCGACGGGTTTCTGGCGATGTTTCCCAGCGTCAACGAAGCCGTTGATGCGGGCTCTGCCATCCAGCAAGGGTTCGACAACGCCCCGTTTGAGCTGCGCATAGGCATCAACCTCGGTGATGTCATCGAGGATAATGGCGATATGTACGGCGACGGCGTTAATGTCGCCACACGGCTCGAGACGATGGCCGATCCCGGCAGCATCTTTGTTAGCGGCGCTGTCGTCATGGCCGCAGACCGCAATCGCGGCGATGTGTTCGCGCGTGTGGGCCGCAGGCGCGCCAAAAACATTCCCGAGCGTCTTAATGTCTACCGGGTCCGACGCGCGCAATCCTCGTGGTCTCGCTGGCGAAAAGTCCCGCGCGTTCTACGCGGTACCGCTGCGCGCTGGTCGTATGGCGTCGCCGCCGTAGCCCTTGTCCTCATCGGCACCCAAATCCAACCGCTTTCCCTGGCGGCGATGGTCAGCCGGCTCCCGGCCGCGCTATCTTTCGACCAGACCCGCGCCGACCCGCGCCCGTCAGTTGCGGTCATGCCCTTTGCGACCATGGGCGGGGACCAGTCGTACTTTGCAGACGGGCTGACCGAGGATGTGACCACGGCGCTCGCAAGGAATTCCGAGCTTCAGATCATCGCGCGCGACTCCACTTATGCCGTGCGCGGGCAAGACAGCGATATGCGCAAGCTCGGGGCAAAGCTGGGCGTTTCCTACGTGGTGGAAGGCAGCGCGCGCCGCGAGGGGGACCGGCTTCGCGTCTCGGCGCAGCTGATCGACGTGAAATCGGGCGCGCACCTTTGGTCGCGCAGCTTCGACAGGCAGGTTGCCGACGTCTTCACCGTACAAAGCGAGCTGACCACGGAAATCGTCGCCCAGCTCGCGCCGTATATCGGCCGAAGTGAAGCCATCGCTGCCGCGCAACGGCCGACCGACAACCTCCAGGCTTACGATTTTCTCTTGCGGGCCCGTCATCGATACCGGCATGGCGTCCAGGATGCGGAAGCACTCATGGAGGCACGCGGCCTCTATCAACGCGCGCTGGAAATGGACCCGGCCTATGCCGCCGCTCGTGCGGGCTTGGCGCTCACTTACATCGCAGATGTGGCCAAGAGGTCGAGTGGTCGGGCGACAGCGCATGAGCTGGAACTAGGTCTTAGCGAAGCGCGCCAGGCTGTGCGCCTCGATCCCAATCTCTCGCTCGGCTATCAGGTGATCAGCTTCGGGCTGGCGGTGCAGGGCGATTATGCGGGCGGCTTGCAGGCCGCCAAGCGCGCCGTCGAACTGAATCCCAATGACCCGGATAGCATGATGGCATTGGCAAAAGCACAAGTCCGTTTCGGGGACTACGCGGACGCCGTTGCCAATGCCGAACGGGCACGTCGCCTTCATCCCATGGCACCGGAATATTACGCCTATGTGCATGGCCAGGCTCTTTACGCCGCTGATCGTCGCGATGAGTCGGCTACCGTGATCTCCGAATGCCTTGTAAGGGCGCCGCGCGATGCCAACTGCCTGCTCATCCAGGCTGCGCTGCAAGGGCGGCGCGGTGATATAGAAGCGGCGCAGCTGACGATGGCAAGCTTGGTAGGGGCCCAACCGACATTTTCGTTGGAGGCAGAGCGCTCTTATCGCCGGTTTGGCAACAAGCCGCTCATGGAGCAGTTCCTGAAGGACCTGACGGTGGCGAAGGCACCGGGGGCTGCGTAATAGGATTTTTGTTCAGTTTCATCTCGTCGGGCGCACCGTTTCGATAGTAAGTTCGTCCGATGCGCACGATCGATCATCTATTCTCCCGCTTCGTTTTATTCCTTGCCATCGCAGCCGCCCCGGTGCTTCCCGCGCGCGCGGCCGAAACCTGCCCGTTCATCAGCGCCCAGGAGCTCGCCCGGGCGATGCCGGCGCTGAAATGGTCGCTGATTTCGAACCAGGACGGCCGCGGCTGCATCTACCAGGCCGGGCGCGGCGACACGATGATGCTCTCCGTGTTCCGCAATCCCGACAAGGACCGCGCCAGGGAATTGTACGCGACCTTCGTCAAGACGCTTGGCGAACGCATGCCGCTGGGCGCAGTGTCCGGAATCGGCGACGAGGGCCAGGGTGGAACGAGCGCGGCGGGCGCGGAACGCCAGGAGGCCTCGGTCGTCGCCCTGTCCGGCGATTACATCCTGCAGATCAGCGTCTATCCGATCGGCCGGCGCGCCGATGATGCGCTGCTCGCGCCGATCACTGAGGCCGCGCGCGTTGCCGTCGGCAATGTGAGCAGGAGCAGCGAGCGGTTCGGCAATTGCGAGTGGCTCACGGCCGCCGATGCCGACGGCTTTCTCGACAACGGCACGCTGACGGTGCAGCGGACCGGGGCAGGCAGCTGCATGATGTTCGATCGTGAGGCCAACACCATGACCGTCGCGGTGATCACGACCTCGCGCGATACCGCCATCGGCATGATGAAGCGTGCAGGGCCATGCACGCACGTGGCGATCCCCGAGCTCGGCCGCGAAGCCTTCGGCGAGCATTCCTGCACCAAGGGCAACGGCAACGCCGTCCACATCCATGTCTGGAAGAACGGCCGCCAGGCTTCGATCCTGTTCGCCCCGGTCAAGCCGCATCCGCAGTCCGGCTCGGTCGAGCGCCTGAAGGCGGTTGCCGCGCGGGTGTATGGGAAACTGTGACGACGGTGGTCGGAGTCACACTTGCGTCGCGCAATTCTGGATTGCGTTTGCCGCGGGCGCAGCTATCGTCCCACACCGCACGGTCTGCTGGAAAGCCCTTGATGTCTAAGCGTCGCACATGCTCCGCAGCCAGTGACTTGATCTGTGTCGCTGCCGCGCTGCTGCTATCAGCCCTCACCGCCGATGCCCAGGAGGCACAGTGGTCTCCGTTGTGGGATGCCTTGACGAAGCGGTCTGACGCAAAGGTGGTTGATGGCGTCAATGACAAGGGCAAGGCGACGCGACGTATAGATCTCTCCTCGGGGGTGTCCTTCTTTTTGGAGCGCGATGGCGACCGGATCATGAGTACCGGGTTCGACAATAGCGGACGCGGAGCCGTGCAATGCAGTTGGGAGATTTATGTCGGGGTTCGAGCCTACACCGAAGTTTGCCAGCCGAGCGAAGATCAAGCCTTTGAAGCCGATCTGGACGATGCGATAGCTCGCATGAACGAGTTCATCGTTGAGAACAGCATCGTTCCCGTGACCAAATCGGAGCTTCAGGATGCCATTCGGCAACGTAAGCAGCACGTCGGGGACGTGGTGCGCGGGCAATCCGACGACGATCGCCGCAAGCTGTGCGAAGCCAACCCTATTCGTCCCATGAGCATTGCATTGCGGTCCGCTTCGCACGACTTGCGAGTTTCAACTTTGAACACGCTCTTGTCCGTCAAGCGACCACCGGTGAAAAATCCGTGCCTTTGAGCGTGCCGCTGCCGGCGTGATGCGGTTTCGCAAACGACACAAGGCGACAGCAACATCCGGGACCGCCCAGCGGCCCCGGATGCCATCCGCCTACACCGTCAGCCCGCAAGCCCGCCGGATCGCGATCTGAATCGGCGAAGGTGGCAGCGCCGGATCGAATTCGCGCTTCGGCAGCAGCGGAGGCTGTGCCATGAAGCGCGGCTCTTTCCCGCGGTGGGGTTGCGCGGCATGAACCAGGAACGGGTGGCACAGATAGACGGTGCCTGGCTTGCCGGTCGCAAGTTCAACCTCGCGATCCCTTGTCGACGCCCAGTCGCCGGCAGCAAGTTGCCGGAGCGTTGCGCCCGCCTCGCCATGGGGCAGTAGCTCCCGCGCGATGGCCGCATGCGAGCCTTTCCGGATTCGCGTGGGCGCATCATAGTTTCCGACGTCCGAGAACAGGAAGAGCATCAGCAGCGCACGGCCGCTGCTCTTCACATTGGCACGCCATTCCATGAAGTCGGCATGGGCTGTGCCAAAGCTCATGTCCACATGCCAGCCATCGTCGCCTGGCGATTGCGATGACGGGAAGCGGATCGGAAAGGTTCCGAGGCCCCTGGGCGCAAGCCAGCGTCCTTCGCCGGCGAGCTGATCATAGGCCTTGTGCAGACGCGGCGTGTTCGCGGCTTCAATGAAGGGGGGCGTCGCTTTGGCGCCGACCCGGACAACGGGCTGGGTCCAATGTTCGGGCTCGTCCGGCGACAGGCCGATATCCGCCCACAGCTCGTCCCTGCATTGCTTGGCAAGGTCGGTGCTGAAGGCATTCTCGAGTTTGACGAAACCGTCGTCGATGAAGGTCTGGACCTGACGGGGCGTCAGGCCAACCTGTTCGGTCTTGGGCATTGCACATCTCTCCGTTCGGCTACCGCAGCGCGCGTAGCCGTTTGATCTGAGTGGCGCAGGAGCGCCGGAACGACGTTCTGCCGTTCAGATCAGCGGGAAGAATGTGGAGATGAACTTCATGGCGGGAACGTATAGCGCGGCGGAGCGCGGAATCAAGACACGGACAAGCGGATGAGCGAGCCCTTCACCGCAGGCCCTGCTCGTCGATCAGGATGCGGTGGATCTCGATGCGCTCCGGCAGCTCGATCAGAAACTCCGCGTCGCGCGCGAGATGATGGACCTTGGTCGGCTCGCCCTTGGTGAAAGCCGTCATGGCTGCGATGTCCGCCCAATAGGAAATGGTAGTGAACCACGTCTCCTCGTCGCGGTCCTCGCGCAATTGCTGCACGCCGAGCGCGGTCTTTCGCAGCGGCGGGATGCCCTCGGCCTGCAGATAGGCCTGGTAGGCGTCGGCGAGGTCGCGGCGGGTACGGCCGCGCCAGACGCGGGCGATGGTCGGCTTGGTCGGCATGGCAGGATTCTCCTCGCTGCCGAACGCCGTGCGGCGCATCTCGTTCCAGCGTCGCCATGTCACGGCCGCCGGCAGCCGCGGCTGGAACCTGGCGCTTGGTCGGCACTGGCGATTCATCGGCCGGATCTTGACCGGCGCCGCGGCAGCATTTCCACATCATTGATCTGAAACAATGATGGTCTTCGCGACAAATGCTAGGGCCAGTCGCAGGTCACGTGCGAGGCTCCCCAGGCCGGTCAAGACAATCTCCGCGCGTGATGAAATCCGAGGGCTCAATGGGACGACTGCTGAATATCGTAACGCCGCTGCACACTGCGACCAAGCGCGACTACATGGGCCGCATGAACGACGACAAGATCGGCTGCTCGCTGAAGGCGCGGGAGTACGAGGCCGATTACTGGGACGGCGATCGCCGTTTCGGTTATGGCGGCTACCGCTTCATCGAGGGGCGCTGGGCCCCCGTCGCCAAGGCGCTGATCGAGACCTATGGCCTGAAGGACGGGTCGAGCGTGCTCGACGTCGGCTGCGGCAAGGGTTTTCTGCTGTACGAGATGCAGAAGATCCTGCCGGGTCTGAAGGTCACCGGCTTCGACATTTCCAAGCATGGTCTTGCCAATGCACACGAGCAGGTGAAGCCGTATCTGTTCAACTATCGCGCCCAGGACGTCTATCCCTATGGCGACGACAGCTTCGACCTCGTCATCTCGCTGGGCACCCTGCACAATCTCAGGCTCTACGAGCTCGAGGCCGCGCTCAAGGAGATCGAGCGGGTCGGCAAGAACAAATACGTCATGGTCGAGGGCTACCGGAACGTCACCGAGCTGCACAACCTCGAATGCTGGGCGCTGACGGCAGAATCCATCCTGCACACCTCGGAATGGATCTGGCTCTACGGCAAGCTTGGCTACACCGGCGATTACGAATTCATCTATTTCGAGTGACCGGGCGCGCGACCCATGGACATCAAGACTGCAAAGGCCGCGATCCTCGTCGAATCCGGCAAGCCGCTGATCGTCGACGAGTTCAATCTGCCCGACAGGCTCGAGCACGGTCAGGTGCTCGCCCATGTGCACACGTCGAGCATTTGCGGCGCGCAGATCAACGAGATCGACGCCGTCAAGGGCGTCGACAAGTTCCTGCCGCACCTGTTGGGGCACGAGGCGCTGGCGACCATCGTCGAAACCGGACCCGGCGTCGTCTCCTGCAAGCAGGGCGATACCGTCGTCATGCATTGGCGGCCGGGCAAGGGCATCCAGTCCAACACGCCGGTCTATTCCTGGCGCGGCAAGCGCCTCAATGCGGGCTGGGTCACCACCTTCAACGAATATGCCGTGGTGTCGGAGAATCGCGTCACGCCCGTTCCTGATACGATCGACCGCACCAGTGCGCCGCTGCTCGGCTGCGCGGTGACGACCGCGCTCGGCGTCGTCAACAACGATGCGCAGATCGCCATCGGCGAAGCCGTCGTCGTATTCGGTGTCGGCGGCGTCGGATTGAACATCGTGCAATTCGCCGCGATGGTCGGCGCATGGCCGGTCATTGCGATCGATCGCCTCGACAACAAGCTGGCCATGGCGAAGGATTTCGGCGCCACCCACATCGTCAATTCCGAGACCGTGAAGGATGTGGCCGCCGAGGTCCGGTCCGTCACGGGGGCCGACGGCCCCGACAAGGTCGTCGAGACCACCGGCGTCAAGAACCTGATCGAGCTCGCCTACGAGATCACGGCCAAGAAAGGCCGCTGCATCCTCGTCGGCGTGCCCCGCGAGAAGGCCGAGATCTATACCCTGCCGTTGCACTTCGAGAAGGTGCTGAAGGGCTCGGAAGGCGGGCAATGCCAGCCCGCGCGCGATATCCCGCGCCTGGTGCGACTCAGCGACGCCGGCAAGGTGAGCTACCGCGGCATCGTGACCCACCAATTCGCGCTCGACGACATCAACGACGCCCTGGATCTGATGCGCAGCGGCACATCGGGACGGATCCTCCTGAACATCAGCTGAGCGCTATGCTCGCCGCGCACGCGCGAACATCGAGTGCAATAGGTCACTAATCGATCTCCGCCTTGGTCTTCAGTCCGGGCAATGCGGTGCGGACGTGCTCGGCCAGCGTCGTCGCCAGCAGCGAGGGCCTCGCCTCCGAGAATTCGAGCGCGATGCCGATGGTCGGAAGCAGGGGCAGTCCGGCCGAGACGACGTGTAGATCGAACGGGACCGCGGTTCGTGTCAGGACGCTGATCGCATGACCGGACCGCGCGATCGCGATCAGGCCGGCGAGGCTGTTGCTCGCGTAGGCGACCCTGTAGCGCCGATTGACCGCGTCCATCGCGGCGCAGGCGGCGCGGTAGTCCAGGCTCATCGGCGCCGCCAGCGCCAGCGGCAGCACATCCTGCGTCAGTATTTTCGGTTCGGCCTCGTTCGCGACCCAGACGAAGCGCTCCTCGCGGATCACCTCGCGCGCTCCGGCATCGGACAGCGAGACCAGCGCCATGTCGATCTGGCGCCGCGCCAGCATCGGGCGCAGCTCGGAGGTCGGTGCGCAGACCATGCGCAGCTCGACATTGGGATGCAGCGCGCAGAACCCCTTCAGCAGTGCCGGCAGGAAAGCGATCGAATAGTCCTCCGGGCAGCCCAGGCTCAGCGTCCCCTTGAGACTCTCGCCGCTCATGTCGGCGAGAATCTCGTCGTGCTGCGCCAGCAGCATCTCGGCGTGGGCGAGCAGTTTCTCGCCGGCCGCGGTCAGTCTCATGCCGGATCCGCTGCGGTGAAACAGCGGCTGCGTGATCGTCTGTTCCAGCCGTTGCATCTGCATGCTGAGCGCGGACTGTGTCCGGCCAATCTGCAAGGCCGCCAGGCTGATCGAGCCGGTGCGGGCCACGACGACGAAATTCCTCAGAAGGTTGAGATCCAGCATCGACATCAAGAAGATTGATATCCAGATTGAATTATATCAATTAGCCTGAAGTCAAATTCTTGACTAGAGGTTCAGACGTCCCCCAAGCGAGAGGTGGCTGTCATGACCTTGAACGCTGATTCCGATTTCTGGGCGTCCGCCAACACGCATCTGACCCGCTATGGGCCGAGTTTCGAACCCGTCATCATCGAGCGTGCGGCCGGCAGTTTCGTCTACGACGCCGACGGACGCGCCATCCTCGACTTCACCTCGGGTCAGATGAGCGCCGTGCTGGGGCACACGCATCCCGACATCGTTGCCACCGTCGCGCGGCAAATGGGAGCGGTCGCTCATCTCTTCAGCGGCATGCTCTCGCGTCCGGTGGTGACGCTGGCCGAGCGTCTCGCTGCGCTTGCGCCCGGTCTCGGTCGCGTGCAGCTGCTGACGACAGGCGCGGAAGCCAATGAAGCGGCGATCCGGATGGCCAAGCTCGTCACCGGCAGGCACGAAATCGTCGCCTTCGCGCAAAGCTGGCACGGCATGACCGGCGCGGCGGCGTCGGCGACCTACAGCGCGGGCCGGCGCGGTTATGGGCCGGCCGCGGTCGGATCGTTCGTCATTCCCGCGCCGAACGCCTATCGGCCGCGCTTCAGGAACGTCGACGGCAGCAACGACTGGCAGACCGAGCTCGACGATGCGTTCGCACTGATCGACAGCCAGTCGACCGGTAGTCTGGCGGCCTTCATCGCCGAGCCGATCCTCTCCAGCGGCGGCATTCTGGAACTGCCGCTCGGCTATCTCGCGGCCTTGAAGCAAAAATGCGAGCAGCGCGGCATGCTGCTGATCCTCGACGAAGCTCAGACCGGAATCGGCCGCACCGGGCACATGTTTGCCTTCGAGCGTGACGGCGTGGTGCCTGATATTCTCACGCTGTCGAAGACGCTCGGCGCCGGTCTGCCGCTCGCCGCGGTCATGACGACAAAGGCCATCGAGCAGACCGCGTTCGAGCGCGGCTTCCTGTTCTACACCACGCATGTCTCCGATCCCTTGCCCGCCGCGATCGGCGTCACGGTGCTCGACGTTGTCGCGCGCGACGGGTTGGTGGCGCAGGCAACCGCCAGGGGCAACAGGCTCCGGGATGGATTGCTGTCGCTGCAGCAAAAGTTCGAATGCGTCGGTGACGTCAGGGGCCGCGGGCTTCTGCTTGGTCTTGAAATCGTCGTCGACCGGCAGTCCAAGACGCCGGGGTTTGAACTCGGCGCGCGGATCATGGAGGAGACCATGCGTCGCGGTCTCAGCATGAACATCGTCAAGTTGCCCAGCATGGGCGGCGTATTCCGCATCGCGCCGCCGCTCACGGTGTCCGAGGCCGAAATCGATCGCGGTCTCGAGATCATGTCGGAGGCGATCCAGGCTGCTGCGACGACGCACTGATCGGGGAAGGCCTTTTCCGGATGCAACTCGCCAGGACATATGGGCGTCCGACGCTGTTCTCGCAGCACGGCATGGTCGCCGCCGCGCATCCGCTCGCGGCACAGGCCGGTGCACGAATCCTGATGCAGGGCGGCAATGCGTTCGATGCGGCCGTCGCCACGGCGGCCGCCCTCAACGTGGTCGAGCCGTTCATGTCGGGGCTTGCCGGGTTTGGACTGGCCACGATCTGGGTGGCGATCGAGCAGCGCATTCGCGTGCTCGACTTCGCGCCGCCGATGCCCGCAAGCTTCCCGGTCGGCAGATACACCAGCAGATTCGAGCTCGAGCGCGGTGCGCAGGCGGCCTCGACGCCCGGCGATCTCGCGGGCTGGTGCGAGCTGCTCTCGCGCTATGGACGCAAATCGCTTCCGGACGTCTTTGCGCCGGCGATCACGCTGGCGCAGGGCGGCTTTGCGCTCTCGGACTTCGGTGTTGATGAGATCAACGAGCAGGTGCCGCTGCTCGAACCCTGGCCGGAGCTGCACGCCGCACTGGTCAGGAACTATCTCCCGGATGGAATGCCGGTGAAGCTCGGCAGCATCGTCGCGCAGCCTGATCTTGCGCAGACTCTTGCCGAGATCTCCGAATGGGGGCCCGAGCATCTGTATGGCGGCAAGCTCGGCCGGCGGATCGTGGACTATCTCGCCACGCTCGGCGGCAGCCTGACGCTGGACGATGTCATCGCCGTCAAGCCGCATTGGTTCGATCCCCTGACCGTGTCCTATCGGGGGCTCGAGCTTCACGTCCCGGCGCAGCAATGCGGCGGCTTCCAGTTCGCCCTGACCCTCAAGATCCTTGAAGGCTTTGACCTCGGGCGTCTGCCGAAGGACGGCGCCGATCATCTCGACACGGTCTATCGCGCGATCCGTCTCGCCGCCGGCGAGCGCATCGCCCATGGCAATCTGGGACCGGATCAAGCCGCTGCAGCAATGTCCGAGGCGACGATCGCGCGGCTTCGCCAGCGTGTGAGCGACGGCCGGCCGATCACGGGCCCGACGGAGCAATGGATGCCGCAGGATCGTGCCGATCCCGGCCACACCACCTCGTTCTCGATTGCCGACGCCGAAGGCAATCTGGTCTGCATGACGCAAAGTCTCGGCAGCCCGTTCGGCAGCGGCGTCGTGGTGCCGGGGACCGGCGTTTGCCTCAACAATCATCTGCATTGGGCCGACGTGCAGCCGGGAAGCCCGAACCTCGCCAAGCCGGGCGATGCGTTGCCGGTGACGCTGGCACCGTCGATTGCGACGCGCGGCAGCCGTCCGGTACTCGCGCTGGGGACGCCCGGCAGCTACGGCATCCCGCAAACCCAGGCCCAGGCTTATGTGCAGCACATCGAGTTCGGCCTTCCGCTGCAGCAGGCGATCGAGGCGCCGCGTTCACGGCTGTGGGACGGCCGCTTCATTCAGGCGGAGAACCGCATCGCGCCGGAGACCATCGCCGAACTGAAGCGCCGCGGCCACGAGATCGAGATCTTGGACACCGGATGGACCATGCTCTGCGGAGGCATGCAGGCCGTCGCGCTCGATCCGGTCACCGGCGTGATGACGGGTGCCGCCGATCCGAGGCGGGACGGGTATGTCATCGGCTTGTGAGCGGTCGCACATCGAGGCGAGCGCAGGCAGCGCCGCCGATGTGCGCCGCGCCTGAATGGCTGGCCGCGTCGCGTTAACGAATCGTTCACCGCCCAAGACAATCCCAGCCCAGCCGAGCCGTAACCGGCGGTTAACCATGGATATTTACGGTGTAGCAAGCCTCTGAGCTATGACTGTCAGTTGATTTCGAGTCCAACCCATGGCGTTCGGTAGCCGCGCATCTCCGCGAAGCATCGCCCCGACGGAGCAAGCGGCTTCGTGGGAAGCGCCGCGCGCTGCGAAGGCGAAGCCTGACGGCGCCTCGCCGGGACTGACCAAGGGATCGCTGACCGTCTCCGGGACGCTGTCCTTTCTGCGCGAGAACGGCCGGCGCATTCTGGCGCTGGCGCTGGCGCTGTTCGCCCTCGGCGTCGTCGCCCTGATGGTGCTTCCGGTCCGCTATGCCGCGACGGCCTTGGTCGTGCTCGATCCGCGCGAGCTGCGCGTGACCTCGGAGCAGGACGTGCTGCCCGGCATCGGCCAGGATGCCGCGGCGCTGCAGAGCCAGATCGAGATCGCCAAATCCGACGGCTTCCTCCGCCCCCTGATCGAGCAGCTCAATATCGCGGACGACGAGGACATCGCGGGCGGTTATACCGACATGACGCGCCTGCTCGAGAAATTCCGCAACCGCCTTGAGATCACCCGGCGCGGGCTGACCTACGTCATCGCGATTTCCTTCACCTCCAACCGGCCGGATCGCGCCGCCTACTATGCCAATGCCATCGCCGAGGCCTTCGTCGCCAGCCAGGGCCGCGTCCGCACCGAGGCGACGGACGAGGCGGCCGGCTGGCTCCAGGACCGGCTGAAAACGCTGAGCGAGCGCCTGCGCGCGTCGGAAGACGCCGTCGCCGCCTTCCGGCTCGAGCACAACATCGTCAATGCCGGCAAGGAATCCACCACGCAGCAATTGCGGGTGACCGATCTGACCCAGCAGGTCTCCGCCGCCCGCGCCCGCACTGAGGAGGCCAAGGCGCGCTACGAGCAGGTGCAGCGCGACGTCAAGGCCAATGTCGAAGGGCCGGTGAAGCAGGATCTCCTCAGCATGCTGCGCGCGCAGCGCTCGGCGCTGAACGACCAGATCGCGCAGAAGAAGGCGGTTTATGGCGACCGCCATCCCGACCTTGCGATCTCCTACAGCCAGCTGGCGGATATCAACCGGCAGATCGAGATCGAGCGGAAGAAGAACATCGATACGGCCAAGTCCGAATATGAGGCTCAGCTGGAGCAGCAGAACGCGCTGGAAAAGCAGCTCAAGGCGGTCGAGACCAAGATGCTGCGCGACGGCCAGGCGCTGGTGAAGCTGCAGGAGCTGCAGCGCGACGCCGATGCCAACCGCAACATCTACGAGCAGTTCCTGTCGCGGTTCAAGACCACCAATGAGCAGCGTCAGCTGCAGGCGTCCCAGACCAAGATCGCATCGGTTGCCATCCCGCCGTTGCGCTCGACGCGTCCGCCGCTCGCCTTGCTGCTCGCGGCGCTGGCGATCGGCTCGCTGCTGACGTCGACCGCCGCCGTTGCGGTGACGACGAGCCTGTCCGCCGACAAGCCCGAATCCGTTGAGGCGCCTGTCTCACGTGAAGCGGAGGAGACGCCCAACCGGCAAGTTTCCCCTCCTGCTGCCGCCGCGCGCCCAGCCGAGGCGATGGCCCGCCTTCCTGTCTGGGCCCGCATTCCCGAGCTGGCGCCAGGCGCCGGGATCAACACGGTCTGGCAAAGACCGGTCAGCGCGTCGGCCGAGCTCGATCTCGGCCCTCACTTACGGCCGTTGCTCGAACGCATCGACCGCGTGCCGGTGCGCGGCTGCAAGGTCGCGCTGGTTTTGTCGGTCGGCAAGAGCGCCGGCGGCAACACCGTGGCGCGCGCCCTCAATCGCGCCGCCGTCAACCGCGGCATGATGAGCGTGCTGATCCGGCTCCAGCCGGAATTTGCAGGCACCCAGCCCCCGGTGACCGAATGGCAGGACGGTTCGACCACGGCGGGACTTCAGTCGATCGACGAGCTGCTCAGTGCCGGGCGGAAGCCCGATGCGCGGCCCGAGGACGATATCCGCTCGGAGTTCGACCTGATCGTGGTACACGCCGGCAATCTCGCCTTGCAGCCCGATGCCATTGCGCTGGCCGCGCATGCCGACCTGATCGTCCTGGTGGCGCGCGCCGGCGAGCTTGGTTCGTCGGCGATGCGCAGGGTGACCGCGGCGCTGGCAAGATACGCGGCGGTGCCGACCGGCCTCGTCGTCAATCACGTGCCCGCTGATTCAATGGTGGCTCAGCCCGACGGTGGCGCTTTGGGCCTTGCGGTGTGACGATGACAGCCTTGCGCTGCCGTCTGCTGGCTGCGGCGATGCTGTTGTCGATCTCGTTCGGCCGTCCGGTATTCGCCGAGGATTGCGTGCCACTGCCGTCGACGGTTTCGCCCGGGCGGCTGGCCGCCCTCTCGCGCGGCTTCAACGCCGACGGTTGGATCAACGGTGCGCCACCGAGCCGCGCGCTGCTGCAGCAGCTGCGCAAGGCGGGCATGAGCCATGTCCGCCTGCCGGTGCCGGCGGAACGCGTGATGCCGCGCTTTGCCGCAAAGGACGAGCGCGAGGCGACGCTGCGCGTGCTAGACGGCGCGTTGAAGCAGCTGACCTCGCTCGGCTATTCCAGCTCCGTCGACCTTCATCCGGGCGAGCGCTTCAATCGCCTGCACAAGGATGATCCGGATGCAGCGATGGGCGAGATGCAGGAGGCCTGGCGCGCGCTTGCTGGGGTCATTCGGTCATATCCAGCCGATCTAGTCTTCGCCGAGTTGCTCAACGAACCCGATATCGAAGCGGACCGATGGCAAAAGGAGGTCGAGGCGCTCGCCGCCTTCGTTCGCCGGTTGCTGCCCGCCACCACGCTCATCGTCGGCCCGGTCAACTGGCAGCGCGCGGACTCGCTGCCGCGGTTTCGCCCGCTGGCGGACCCTGACGTCGTCTATGCCATCCATTTCTACGATCCGATGGTGTTCACCCATCAGGGGCACTGGGACGCGCGCGATCCGCTGCACGACATCATGGATCTGCCTTATCCGATCAATGCCGGCGATCCCAAGGTTCAGGCGCTTCGGCAGGATTTGCAGGCGAGGGGCGCGGTCAAGGCGCTCGCCATGCTCGATACCGCGATTGGCGCCGCCAAGGAGAAGCCGGGAGCCGATCGCTGGCTCGCGCCGGCGCTCGCATGGCAGCAGCAAGTTTCGCGGCCGATCATCGTCAATGAGTTCGGCGTGTTGAAAGCCGGCGCCCCCCGGCAGAGCCGGTTGCGCTGGCTGGCGGAGGTCACTGCCTATGCCCGCGCGCATTGCTGGGGCTGGGCGCATTGGGAACTGGCGCAAGGCTTTGGCCTGGTCGACGCCGCAACCGGCAAGCCCGATCCCGACGTGATGCGGGCGCTGCTCGGCGCGCCCGGCCGGCCTGAACGGGCTCCCGCTGCGCGCCGCGATCGTTAACGGATCCTTACCCCTCGCGCGGCTATCGTGTCCGGCGCGATGGTAAAGGACGATTGATGAGCGCCGGGTACTCACCGCAAGGCCAGAGCGTGCAGGCCGCGCCGTCGCCTCCGGCCTGGCGCGAGCTGGCCGCGACCTTCTGCATCGCCATCGCGACGATCAGCTCTGCGCCGGTTCTGCACCTTGCCAATCCCGCGCTGGCCATCATCATCGAGGTCCTGATCGGTATCGCCATCGTCGTTGCGGTCCCGACCTGGGCCCCGGCGGTCGCGATCTTCGTCCTGTTCTTCCAGAACCTGTTCGTCTCCATCCTGTCGCCGCTGGTCCCGCTCCCCTCCGATCTCGACTTCATCAAGGGCTACAATTTCCTGATTTGCTCCGTGATGTGGCTGGCGACGTTTGCGCTCTACGTGCTGGGCCAGAGGAGCCAGTCGAGGGAAATCAATCAGATCATGCGCTGGGGCGTCGTCACCCTCGCCGTCGTCTCGCTCTATTTCGCGATCGGCTTCGTCCAGGACGGACAGCCGGCGGCGGTCTATTTGCGCAACATCGTTCTGCCGCTGTTTCTGTTTCAGCTGTCGCTCCTGACCGCGGCAACCTTTGAGGTGCGCATCACGCCGTTCCTGGTCGCGCTAGCGGTCATCCTCATGCTGTGCGGCTATGTCGAGCTCGTCTTGCGCGATGTCTGGCTGGCCGTCACCAACGGCCATACGTTCTGGGGCTTCGACGAGCTCAAGGCGACCCATTCCGGCGTCTGGGAAACCCAGATGCGGCAGACCGGCAACGTGCCCGTCACACTCAAGGATCGCTTCAGCTTCGACTTCCTGAACACGCCCTTGCTCGAAGGCTTCGGCCTGTCGAAGATGCTGCGCATTCACGGCCCGAACATGCACCCGATCAGCTTCGCCTACGGGATCGGCTTTCTCGCCCTGTTCCTGTTCTCGGTCGGACGCCCGCTGCTCGCCCTGGCAGCCCTGCCGCTGCTGGTCTTCTGCAGCGTGAAGGGAGCGCTCATCACCGTCATCTTCGTGGGTGCAGGCTGGATCGGGACTCGCCTCATCGGTGCCGTAGCGACATTGTTGCTGGGGCTCGCCGGCATGATCGCCTTTGCGATCCTGGCGATCCGCATCGGCCTGCAGATCGGCGACTATCACGTCATCGGCCTGATGGGCGGCCTCGACGGATTCGTGCAGAGACCTTACGGCCGGGGCCTCGGCATCGGCGGCAATTTGTCGGACAGCTATTTTTCGATCGATTGGAGCGCTGCGCAGGCGGCCGGCACGATCGACGGCGCGGTCGAAAGCGCGATCGGCGTCCTCTTGTACCAGATGGGCATCGCGGCCTTCGTGCCGCTGGCCTTCTATTTCGCGATGGCGCTCAAGGCCTGGCGCCTCTACGCGTCGTCGGGATATCTGACGCAGGGCCTCGCCGGCTTCGGCGTGCTCGTCGTTCTGCTCAACGGATTATTTCAGGAAGAGGCCCTGTTCGCGCCGCTCGCGCTGGGCCTGATGCTCTCGCTCGCCGGTCTCGTCATCGGCAGCCATGCGAGGGTGCAGAGCGTTGCAAACGAGGATGCCGAGCCCGCTCGGCTCACCGGCTATCAGCCGGCTGCGTGAGCTGCCGACGGTCCCAGTACTCGGGACCGTGCCCATCCAGGAACTTCCGGTTTTTCCCGGCGTTGAACACGACCCGCACAAGCGGCCGACGCACGCGATGAAGAATTTTTCCAACGCCGAATTTTCTCCCGAGGTGATCGAGATCATGACGACCGCGCTGGAAGCTGCGGTTGCGACCCTGCCGGATCCCGTGCATTCCTCGCACGTCAACGCGCTCGCCGAATCCATCCTGCGCACCGCCGGCGCTGGCGAGCGGGACGTCTCCAACCTGCAAAGGATGGCCTTGATGGAGCTGCAACTGGCGCCGCGCAAATGACGGGGCGGACATGAAGACATTGCTTGCCGCAATCATCGCGCTCTGTGCGACATTCTCGATCGCCTCGGCAAGCGGCTGGAGGACTTACCGCATCCCGGAATCCGGAACGTCGGTCGACATTCCCGCCGCGATCTTCACCGAACCGGCCGGCAAGCCTGACGCATATGGGCAGCATTTCCGCAGCTCCGACGGCAATGCCGACTTCACCGTTCAGGCCGTCGAGAACCGGCAAGGTGTGTCGCCGGCCGAATTCCTCGCCAGCAAGAATCCGCCGACGGGGATCATCTACAAGCGGATCAGCTCGAACTTCTTCGTGGTCTCGAGCATCAAGCGCGACAAGATCTGGTACAACCGCTGCAATTTCGCGCGCGGCTATGTGCACTGCGTTCTGATCAATTATCCGGCCGCCCAGAAGCGGCGATGGGATGCCGTCGTCACCCGGATCAGCCACAGCCTGCGTGGTGGCTGAGCCGGCTCGCAAGACGGAAAGTCGCAAACGGAAAAGCTGCCCGGGCCAAGCCGGGCAGCAGGTGGTGAGGAATAGAGCCGCGCGATGCTAGCGCGCCGTCGTCGTCGTCCTTGACATGGTCGGCTTCGAGCCCGGCACATGCGACATCGTCTTGGTGGTCGAGCCGACCTGCTCGCCGGCCTTGACCTTGGTGCGGGTGTGCGAGCGGCTGAACGTGCCGCCATCATGGGCTTGCGCGCGGGCGTTGGAGTTCAGTACCGGACCGTTGCCCTTGTTCATGCTGACGCCGGTCTTGGTCTTGCCGTCGACGGTAGCGGCGCTTCCGCCGGCCGCGATCGAAGAGCCGGTGCGGCCCGTCGCCGAGGTGGACGTTCCGCCGGTGCCGACGGTGGAGGCGGAGGTGCCGCCCGCTGCAGCCGAGCCGCCGCTGCCACCGGTGATGCTGGTCTGCGCCAGCAATGGTGAAGTGGCGGCAAGCAGAAGCGCGACCGCCGAGGTCGTAACGAGCGTTCTCATGTTTTCAATCCTTTCTATGCCTTAAGGCGACGAGGTCGAGATTGTGCAGCCGTTGACGGTGATGGTGCTGGCGCTGGTGGAGCCGGGCCCACCCGCCGTCGACGAGGAGCTCGAGACGTGGCCGCCGCCCGCTTGCACATTGACCGACGATCCGCCGGCAGAGCTCGAGCTCGACAGCGAGCCGCTCGATGCGGTCGAGCCCGTCGTGCCTGAACCCGATGCGCCCGCGGCCGTGATGCTGCCGTCCGCATGCTTCACCACCGTCACCTTGCACGTCTCGCCCGACGCCGTCTTGCCGGTCTTTTCCATGGTAGCCGCCTGAGCTGCGCTAAACGTCAGTGCCAACGCTGCGATCGCAATGATTGATCTGTTCATGCGAGTTCTCCTCCAACAAAGACGAAGGAGCGGCATCGCTGCCGCTCCTGGTCAAGGCACTAGTGCTTGTCCTTCTTCCACTCGTCCTTGTTATGGCCCTTGCCCTTTTCGAGGCCCATGTCGCTGGCGTGGCTACCGGACTTGCCGTCGCCCATGCCGGGCGATTTCGACGAACCGGACTGGCCAACGGTCGAGCCGCCCGCAGCCGAGCCGCCAGTGCCGACGCTGGATGAGCTCTTGCCATCGCCCGCCGATGAACCACCGGTGCCGAGCGTCGAGGCCGAGCCGCTGCCCGAGCCACTGCCGGCCGCCGATCCGCCGGTGCCGACGGTCGAAGAGCTGGTGCCGCCGCCGGCCGACGAGCCGCCGGTGCCGAGCGTCGAAGCAGAGCCTGACCCGCTGCCGCCAGCCGAAGAGCCACCGGTGCCCACCGTCGAAGAGCTGGTGCCGCCGCCGGCCGATGAACCGCCGGTGCCGACCGTCGAGCTCGATTGCGCAACGGCGAGCGCCGTGCCGGCCAGCAGCGCGGCCGCAGCCGCAGAGAGCTTCAGGATCCTCATGTGCATTTCCTCCAGGTTTCCAAAAATCAAATCGCCAATCAGGCCCGGGATAAATTGGCAATCGCGGAAACGTTCCTTGTGTCGGACACGTTGACGCTTCGATTCAGCCTGAGACAGTTCCGCGACGCGAACCGCACAGCTTTTATTCATTCAGCGTTCATCTGGTGCTGCGGCCATGGAGTCGCGTTCGCTACGATCGCCGGCTCTCAGAATGCTCCGGCCGTCACCTGACGCGTGGAGAGGCGAGAGGAAGCCGCGCGGCCATTCCGATTCGAATGCAGACCGGCTGCGTGCGCCGTGTCGCGCCGAGATGCCGCGACGTCCGGCGTTCGCGTTTCAAGCATCGTCAATGCGCCGCTCGTACCGCGATCAGGCGCGTCGGCGGCGAGCAGGGGAGTGGAGACGGTGGCGGCGATCCGAGTGGATGTGTCGAAGATGATTTTGTCAGGCAGCGCCCGTGCGGAGTGGATGCGAATGGTGGCCCGAGCGGCCTCCGGGCCGGCAGCACGCTCCGCGGGCTGCGGCAGAGAGCGATCCAGCAACAAGAGCAGCGCCACCGCGAAAATGCTTGCAAATACGACGTATCGGACGATCGGCATCAGGCGCTACCGCAAACGAGCTGTCGAAAGAATGCACGGGCGGGCCGCCTCGACGACCCGCCGTGCGGCGGTTTAGTCAATCTCCTGGACGACCATGCGGCTGCCGGGATCGACCAACATCACGCGGTTGCCCGCATAGACGTAGCGGTACTTGGTGAGCGAGGGACCCCAGTCACTCGGCACGGCTGCGAGCTCGACGTCGCTCGGCACGGGCGAACCGACGACGATCTTTTCGCGCGTTTCGACCGGACGGATCTTGCGCTCGGTGACGTAGGACCGGATCTTGGTGCGGTACTCCGGTTCGATCTGCACGGCCGCGCCGTGCCCGGCTCCGGTCGTGGTGGTGACGGTGGTTTGTGCCATCGCGCCCGTCGACACGAGCAGAGCGGCGGCCGAAATCAACATGAGCTTCTTCATTGCGTTCTCCCTCGCCGCTGCATGCGGCGCTGCAATGAACTCGCCATCAGCTGCGCCGTTCCGGCAAAACCCGGAACGTTTGCCGTTTTTTCCCGTTCTCTCACCGGGAGCACTCAACTGGAGGAGAGGAAAATGCCTGTGTTGATTCTTTGGGCGGTGCCCGCGCTCATCGTCCTGGGCGGCGGCATCTATCTCATCGGCTACCTGCAATGAATGTGAAGGTTCCGGTTTCCGGACAAAGGAAGAAACCGGACCCCACATCCGCTCGCGCGCGTCGAGGCCGGTGCTCCGGCCGCGCCGTCGCCATCGGCTTCCGATCATCGCATTGTCACGCTCCGGTCATCTCCGCTGCATCGTCCGTTGCTCTTGTCCCGCGCGCCAGAGCCTGCTTCGTCCGGTGACGTCGGAACGGAGCTCTGGATCGTCGTTTGGCGTTTTCGCGATGCGATCCCGACGCCGCTTCGCTCGAAAACGCTCTGGGGAGAGCTGACATGCAACTGATCAGGACGTTTTCAGCGGACCGCCGCGCGATGCTCAAGGGCCTCACGGCAGCAGCCGTGGCGCCGCTTGCGGGGCCGGCCTTTGCCGCCGAGGGACTTCCGCCGCAGCCGACCGGCTCAGTGGCTGCCATCGCCACCGACAAGTCCTATTGGGCGGCCGTGAAGGGGCTCTATGCCGTGACGCCCGACATCCTCAATTTCGAGAACGGCTATTGGGGCATCATGGCCGAGCCCGTGCGGCGCGAGTTCATCCGCCAGTCCGACATGGTCAATTATCAGAACACCTATTACGCGCGGCTGCGTGCGGGTGCGGATTTCGAGGCGGTGGGCACCAAGGTGGCGGAGGCGGTCGGCGCGCTTCCAGCTGAGATCGCGCTCACCCGCGGCGCCACCGAAGCGCTCCAGCTCCTCATCGGCGGCTACAACAGGCTGAAGCCGGGCGACAGCGTGCTCTATGCCGATCTCGATTATGATTCGATGCAATATGCGATGAACGCGCTGAAGGCGCGCCGTGGCGTCGAAGTGGTCAAGTTCGACGTGCCGGAGCCCGCCACCCGCCAGGCTGTGCTCGACGCCTATGCCCGCGCCATCGAGGCGAACCCGAAGACGAGGCTTTTGCTCCTGACCCATATCAGCCACCGCACCGGCTTCGTCATGCCGGTCGCCGAGATCGCCCGCATGGCCAAGGCCAAAGGCATCGACACGATCGTCGATGCCGCCCATTCCTGGGGACAGCTCGACTTCCGGGTGAGCGAGCTCGAGGCCGATTTCGTCGGCTTCAATCTGCACAAATGGCTCGGCGCGCCGCTCGGCGTCGGCTTCCTCTACATCAGGAAGGATCGCCTCGCCGCCATCGACCGCAACATGTGCGACGAGGATTTTCCGGAAAGCGATATCCGCTCGCGGGTGCATACCGGCACGGTCAATTTCGCCACGATGCTGACGGTGCCCACGGCGCTGGCGCTGCATCAAGAGATCGGCGCGGCGGCGAAGCAAGCGCGCCTGCGCCACTTGCGCGATTATTGGGTGAGCCGCGTCCGCGGCTTCAAGGACATCGAGATCCTGACGCCGGATGAGGCCGGCTCATATGGCGCGATCACGTCGTTCCGCCTCGCCGGCAAGACCGGCAAGACCGACAACGAGGCCATCGTTGCGAAGCTTCGGGACAGCTACCGGATCATGACGGTGCGCCGCGCCGGCGTCGCCAAAGGCCAGTGCATCCGCGTGACTCCGGCGCTCTTCACCGACGAGGCCGATCTCGACCGCCTCGTCGAGGCGCTGGCCATCATCACGGGGACGAAGACGGGGTAAGCGTCGCGGAAGCGGCGTCGTCGGGCGTCAACTGCGGCTGGAGGGCTGGATGAGGTCCCAACGGTTGCCGCACAGAGCCTCGAAAACCGCGACGACGCCATAGGCCTCGTGCCGCGGCGGCCGGACGAAGCGCACGCCGGCGGCAATCATGCGCGCATGATCGCGCTCGAAATCATCCGTTTCCAGGAAGAGGAAGACGCGCCCGCCGGTCTGGTCGCCGATGCGCGCCGTCTGCGCCGGCCCGTCTGCTCGCGCCAGGAGCAGGCCAGAACCAGGATTGCCCCGCGGCCGCACCACCACCCAGCGCTTGCCGCCGCCGAGCGGCGTGTCCTCGCAAAGCTCGAAATCCAGAGCGCGCGTGAAGAAGGCGATCGCTTCATCATAGTCGGCGACCACGAGACTGACGAGTGACAGACGCTGATTCATCGCGCGACCCGGCGAATGGCGGCAAGCTCGCTGTGGAGGAGACAGGATAGCATAACACTGTCCAGCTCGCGTGATCCTGCCGCCGGTCCCAAGAGCTAGCACGGACACACGAAGATCGTCGAGCAATTGTTCGCTCGGCCAGAGCCCGCACGTTCATCTGCCGACGCTGACCCACTCCTGGACCTTCTTCCGCCATTCCTCATCGAATCGTAAGGTGAGTTGGTTGGCAGCGTCCGGTGAGAGAAGTTGGTCAACCGCGGACATTTGTATCTCGCCAACGTCAGGTACGTCGATGTATCCGAGGCTGGCCAACCGCTGGCCAAAAGGCGGATGTGTCGAATCGGGATCGTGCTGGCGGCTCAGACTGGCGACGGCGGCGGTCATGAATCCGGGCGCTCTTATAGCTGGAATCTGATCTAAGATTCGCGCGAATGGCGGCGATGGCGCCTTGATTGCGCCGAGCACCTCCTTCTGCAGGGGAGCGATGACGAGATCGGCCAGACGTGCTCCACAAACCTCCATCATCACCAGCGCGCGTGCCATCTCCTCGCGTCCAACCTGCTCGGCCGCTTCCAGATCGGCGGCAAGCTCGTTCTCCCGTGACAATGCCTTGTATTCCTTCTCCAGCCTTTCGAGCAGGGAATGGAGTAGGATGCGAGCAATGTATCCGGTAATCGTGTGCTCCGGATCGGCGTAGAAGAAAACGTTCTCCGCGGCCGCCATGAAATCGGCGAGGTTGGTGCCTCCCGAAGTGTGCCGAAGCCGGGCGTGCGCCACTTCATGAGCGATAACGGCACGAACCGATCGCTGGTCCAGGATCATCAACAATGGCAGACCAATGGTCATCGTGACATGCTGCCCGAACACGCCCGCATACCGGCTTTCTTCCGAGATCGAAGCGTTGAAATCGGTGTCGACCAGCAGAGTGCGGTTCGATCTGACAAAACTGCGATCGAGCTCCCTCCATGCGGCCCAAAGCCCCGGGGCGGTCTGTTCGTCGGCTTCGAAACCGCCATGCTTGCGCGAAGGCAGGAACAGGAGCCCAATTGCGAGTGCTATGGTGGCCATGGAGCTTGTGAACACAATCGGTGCCGTGGCCAGCGCCGCAATCGTGTAGCGGTCCATGATCATCAGCCAGATGGCGAGAATCGTGCATGCCAGCGCGACGACGGGAAGCACCGCATAGCGACCAAGGCGCAAGACGATTTGCAGAATAAGGCGTTTCATCCGCGTTTCGGCCGCGGAGAGCCTCAGATCACGCCTTGCCACATGAGCTGTTGCTCTGATGCAAGCTGGCGACGTCGGCACGACCCTGGCTTTCCGTGACCTGAACCAACGTGATCGCACCGGGCGTGATGATTCCCACCTGTGGCTGGGCGGAGAGGTAGGTGGTGCTGCCGGCGCGCAGATCGAGGCTCACTTTCTCGCTTCCCTGCCCGAACAGGTTGGTACTCAGTGGAAGATTGTTGACCGCAACCTCGTGGCGGCCCGGAGGCAGCTCGCAGGCGACGAACCCTGCAGCCTGGCTGCCTCCAACGACGTTTCCATCGACCGCATAATTTGGCTGGATCGCAAAACCGAGGGCGGACGAGCGATAGATGACAAGCCGCGCAGTGTTGGCCTTGACGTTCTCTGTCAGCGCCGAGCTGCCCATCGGCCCTGACGCACACCCCGCTAGCAAGAATGCTGCAACGAAAATTCCTGGACGCAAGCCCATTCAACCCCCGATCAGTCCAACAATGCCCCGAGGGATCATTGGCGTCGGTGGTGCATGAAGTCAATCACGACTTGCGGTCGTGTCACGCCTTTCAGGTCACCGCCACCCCAGCCCCGGCGCCACCTGCGTGAGGATCGCCTCGATCGCATGCGCGCAATAATCCACGCCGAGCTGGTTCGGGATCGTCAGCAGCAGCGTATCGGCTTCGGTGATCGCCTCGTCCTGGCGCAGCTGTTCGATCAGAACGTCCGGCTCGGCCGCATAACTCCGCCCGAAGATCGCGCGCGTGCGCGGGTCGATGAAGCCGATCTGGTCTTCGCTGCCGCGCTCGCCGCCGAAATAGGCGCGGTCGCGCTCGTCCATTAGCGCGAAGATGCTGCGGCTGACGGAGACGCGGGGCTCGCGGCTGTGGCCGGCTTCCTTCCACGCCGCGCGATAGGCGCGAATTTGTGCCGCCTGCTGCACGTGAAAGGCCTCGCCGGTCTCGTCGTTCTTCAGCGTCGAGCTCTGCAGGTTCATGCCGAGCTGCGCCGCCCACACCGCGGTGGCGTTCGAGCCGGCGCCCCACCAGATCCGCTCGCGCAGGCCCGGCGCATGCGGCTCCAGGCGCAACAGCCCGGGAGGATTGGGAAACATCGGCTGTGGGTTGGGCTCGGCAAAACCTTCGCCGCGCAGGAGATCGAGGAAGACCTCCGCATGGCGCCGCCCCATGTCGGCATCGCTCTGGCCCTCGGCCGGCCGATAGCCGAAATAACGCCAGCCGTCGATCACCTGCTCTGGCGAGCCGCGGCTGATGCCGAGCTGCAGCCGTCCGCCGGCGATGAGATCGGCGCTGCCGGCGTCCTCCACCATGTAGAGCGGGTTCTCGTAGCGCATGTCGATCACGGCCGTGCCGATCTCGATTCGGCTGGTCTTGGCGCCGACGCCCGCGAGCAGCGGAAACGGCGAGGCCAGCTGCCGCGCGAAATGATGCACGCGGAAATAGGCGCCGTCGGCCCCGAGCTGTTCGGCCGCGACCGCCAGCTCGATCGATTGCAGCAGCGTATCCGCCGCCGAGCGCGTCCGGGATTGCGGCGAGGGCGTCCAGTGCCCGAAGGAGAGAAATCCGATCTTTTTCATGCGGGCAACATATGGCTGATCGGAAGAGTTTGCGAGACGTTCCTGGAGGCGGCCTCAGATTTCGCAGCCGGTCAAGTTCAAAGCCTTGAGCAGGCCGCCGAACGCCTTGAGGCGACACTGCTCGGTCTCGTTGGCGGCCTTTGCGCGCTGAACAGTGGCGGCTCGTTTGACGCCAAATGCCTTTGGCTTCGGCTTGGGAGGTTCAGCGGTCGCGATCCGTTTCGGTTTGCTGCGCGGACGGACGATCGGCGTCGGCGCGAATGAACGGACATGCACGTCCTGCGGAGCAACCGGGTTATCCACCGAAGCGGTCTGTGTCGGCATCGCGCGGCTCTCAGCGGCAACCTCGAGGCGGTCGGCCTTCGCCAGCGCATCGTGCGAAGCGGGGATGCTCGCGTTCTGCTCGGCAGGCGGCTGGACCGTGGCGGCGATGCGACGAGGTGGAGCGCTCAGCTCCATGGCCGACAGCATTCCCACACTCAACAGGATGAGGAGGCCCAACAACGCCATTCTCAGCATAACGCGCCTCTGACCCAGGTTAGCGCCGCTGAAAATTCTGCGCGTCAATGAGGCAACTTTGCCGGCGGCCGCCGCCCAACGGCAATCATTTGTCGATAGGGTTAATTCGGTGCCGCATCTTGCCAACGCAGACCGGCTTTGGTCGCGCAAGATGGTCTGTTCGGCCGTGGCTACCGACGTGAAGTGACGACTTGAATTGCTCTTTGTCCTCGGGGCAGAGCCAGGAGGAAGGACCGAACTACTGCACCTCGGCGATCCTCGGTCCGGGTGATGGCACCTGTGCGCTCGTTGCCGACGGCCGGTTCGACGGCGAGGCCGGGTCCGGAGATCGGGATGCGGCATCGGGCGGCGTACCCTGGGACGGTCGACGGGCCGCATTCGTCGGAAGCACGATCACCTTCGCACCGACTTTCACCCGCTCATAGAGGTCGACGACGTCCTCGTTGGTCAGGCGGATGCAGCCGGACGACACCCGCTTGCCGATCGTCTCGGGCTTGTTGGTGCCGTGAATGCGATATTCGGTCTCGCCGAGATACATCGCGCGGGCGCCGAGCGGATTGCCGGGGCCGCCCGCCATGAACCGCGGCAGATAAGGCTGACGCGAGACCATCTCCGCAGGCGGGCGCCAATCCGGCCATTCTGCCTTGCGCGCCACGGTTTGCTCACCGGACCACGCAAAACCTTCGCGGCCCACACCGATGCCGTAGCGCATCGCCTGCGTGTCGCTCAGGACGAGATAGAGGAACGTGTTGTTGGTATCGATGATCACGGTGCCCGGCGTCTGGCGGCTGGCATAGTCGACCACCTGTCGGACCAAGGCTCCGGGAATTTCGGCGTCGGCTTTGGGCGGTTCGACCAGCGGCGCCGGAGTAGGAACCGGGGGCGGCGCGGGCGCAGCTGCGTGAACCTGCGGTGCCACGTAGACCGGCGTTGACGATGCCATGGCCTGGGGCGCGGACGGCTTCCGCACCGGTTGCACGTTTCCCGGGGCGCCCAGCAGGCCATACCCCAATGCTGCGATGGCCACGGCGCCAATTCCGACTCTCGCTGCCATCGGCAGTGCGATCGTCTCGACCTTCCGGCGTTTGGCCCGCTTGCTCATGTCTTCTCCCAGGTCGCCACGCCCAGGAGGAGTACCCAGCAACATTTAAGAAACTTCGAAGCGATTTCGCTGGGACCGGAACCGTCGATCATGGTTAACGCCGGCTGAGCCCGTGGCGGCCGCGCGGGAGACCGTCGAGCGAAGCGGCGTCATTCGTCCTCTTGCTTTGGCAGCTTCTGCTTGGTCAGCTACACAAACCAATCATGCACTGGATGATGCTCAACGCCCCTCGCGTGATCAACGGCGCTTTGCTCCGCGTGCGAATGGCCAATCAGGTCTGCATCTGGGATCAGCGACAGTTCGGGATGTCCGGCGCGGTGCGGGCCATGTTCTGCCGTGTCGGTGCCATAGCCACTCTCGCGATGATCCGAACCCTTGGCCGATGGCATATCGTTCCTGAAATGAAAGGAATCTCCGGCCCCGGGCGCGGCAGCCGCTTGTGCTGCACCGGCGCCGTGGTTCGCCGGGTTGTGGCCGTCAGCCTTTTGGCCCGGCTCTGCATGCGGATTTTGAGAAGCGTTTGGATGCGCCTGGTGCAAGTCACGCTGCGATTGGCCGGAATTGGCATGGCTTGCGGGTCCGTCATCGTCGGCAAGCTGCTTGGCAGCTGCGGAACCGGGTTCCGAAGCGTGATCCGATTGTCCATGATGGGGGTCGTGCCCGGTCGAGCCCTGCTTGTCCTGATGCTTTCCGGCCGCTGCACCGTTTTCCGAACCATGCAAATCACGCTGCGATTGTCCACGAGCGGAATCGCCCTCCGGCGGGCCGAGCTCATGCTTGTTGCCGGCTGCTGCATCCTTCTCCGAAGCGTGCGATTTTCCCTGGCTTGATGCGTGGTCGGGTGGCCCGTGCTCGGTCTCCGGCTTGCCGGCTGCTGCGCCGTCTTCCGAAGCGTGCAAATCGCGCTGCGCTTGTCCATGATCGCGTGCGTCGATCGCCGCTGCCTGTGTCGTGCCGCGTTCGGCATTCCTCGCGCCCGTTGCGGCCGCCTGTTCCAAGCCGCCATGATCACTCAGAGCGTCGATGGCGCCGGATCCGATATGAGGGTTGCCGTTGTCGCCGAAGCCGTCCTCGCGCGCGGCCGCATCGATGATCTGAACCTCGTCGGCTCTGGCCATGGCGTCGCCTCGGGCAGCTTCCAACGCGAATGATTCATGGTGTGTGTCGGGATCGAACCAGGGCAGCTTGTCGAAGCCGTCGAGATCGGGCCTGCCGGGACTACCGAGGGCGACCAACTCGCGGGGGGCGTTCGCGTCAGCCCACGCAAAGACATCGCTCGGTCTTTCCCAAGCAGTGAACGCCTGGGCGTGACTGCTCAGGAGCGAGACTCCGACTGCCGTCATCATGAACGTGCCGGCGCTGCTCAAGCCCGGCCTTGCAGGGTTGAGTGGCGGCACTGTGATCGTGCTGCCAGCAATATCGGCTCGGGATTCGATGAGCTTGGCGGCCCGCGTCGGCATGTCCGTCGGGGAGTTCTCGATACGGACGGCTCTGGCCATCTTGCCCGGAGCAGGGGCCGTTTTTGCGGAGGTGATCTTGATCGTCACGACCGCGCCGGTGCCATCTGCGGTCATGACCGTGACGTTATCGGCACCCGCATGATCGGCCGCGGCCGCGTTCGCGGATTGAAGGTCGTCGAGCACGGCCCAGATCAGAGCTGCAAGCGCGCCGACCCCGCCGTAAAGCCGCGACAGGGCGAACCTTGCGAGCTCCGTTCGGTTTTTGATGCCAAGCTGCGCAGATATCTGTTCGATTCGCGCCTCAACTCTGGCTGGGGCGACCTTGATCTGGCGCGCAATCTCCTTGTTCGACATGCCGCTGGCGGCCAGGCGGATAATCTTGTGCTCCTGGTCCGTCAGTGCTGCCAGGCTATTTTCGCCAAAGGCGCGACTGCCGGTCTTGCGGTCCGCAGCCGGCGCCACCAGCCGCAGCGACTGCAACAGGTTTTCGGGCTCCTCGCGCATCGGTATGGCCGTGCAGGCACCCGCTGCGACGGCGGCAGCGAGATCGCCGCGCGCGATCGATGCGGTGTAGAAGACCAGCCGTGTGGGAAGGCGTTCGGTGTTGACGGCGGCCAGCATGGCTGCGGCCGTCAGATCGGGAAATCCATCCTCGACAAGCGCGACGTCCGGCGCCAACGTCCGGACTGCTTCGAGACAATCGGCTCCATTGATGCAGGACGCAACGATCTCGAAGTCACGTTCGGTCGCAAATAGCGTGGCAAAACCCTGCAAGACGATCGGACGGCGATCTGCGATCACGAGTCGGATACGACGCATCTGGTTTGGCTCGCCCGGCTTTCCCGTCTTGATTGGCCCAGCAAAGGCGGCCCGGCTTCAGCCGCGTCACCTTCGAGAGCAGCGCGGCAACGCGTGACACCCTCGTTGGTTCCACGAACTCGCCGCCAGGCCCCTGACGGAAGCGATGGGCCAACAACGGACGTGGTCGCCACCTGTATTCATAAGCCTCGCGAAACCAGGGCGTCAGGAGTTACTTTCCCCCGTCAAAGATGGAATGAGCGTCGATATTGGGATGGGCTCTGGCCGGTCAATGACCGGAAGACGCGGGCAAAATGCGCGGGACTGATAAAACCGACGCGTAGCGCCATCTGCGCGACCGAAAGCTTGCTGCTCGCCAGCAGTTGTTTTGCCATTGCGACTCGCCGCGCATGGACGAATGCCAGCGGCGTCTGCCCCGTCGCTGCCCTGAATGCGCGATGGAAATGGCCTTCCGAGAGCTGCGCAAGATCAGCGAGATCGGCAATCCGAATTGTCGCGCTTAGATGTGCGTCGATGAATTCGGTGACGCGCCGTAGCCTCCACGCCGGCAGCTTGATCGATGTATCCTTCGCTCTTGCACCACCGTATCGGCGTGCAAGGTATACAACGAGAGCAAGGCTCATCGTGTCGCAATAGATCGCGTCGAGACCTCCCTCCAGCGCGTCAACTCGTTCGAACTCCGCGAGCATGTTCCAGACGAAGCTGTCTTCCGAGCCCGACAGGGGGCCGAGTCCTTCGATCGATGCGCCGGCGATTGCTGAAATCCTGGCGGGGTCGAGGGCGATCGCTGCCCATCGCCAACCCACATTGTGAAGCCGAAGCCGTCGTTCGCAGCCAGCCGGGAGAAATGAAACGGTCGACGGCAGATCGGGGCCGTCATAGCGATGCCCGCCATCGGCCAAGATTTCATGTCGCTCGGCGCCGCCGGACAGGGTCGCCATGATGAGATGATTTGGCGACAGGATGCGTCCTTCGACGATGGAGGTCATCGGCCGATACGCCGTTTCGAATGCGCCGTTCGCCCATTGGGTGCGCCGCCAGCCATCCGGCCGCGAGCTCAACCGATCGATTGTCGACGCATTCTCAAGGACACGTTGCATCGCGACTTCCTGCGCAGCGACGTTGCCTGAATACACATACAAGCTTGGAACCGCAATTCCTTGCAGGCCGGAAAGGGAGCATCGTCGCGTCAGGATCGGAGTGATCTGGTCAGAATCCCGCGCGACAAAGCGAGAGGACGATCTTTTCTATTGGCAGGCGACAAGTGCCGCAGGCGAAATCACGGAGATTTGCGATGGACAAGACACCACAGGATTGGCCGACGGCGACCGATCGCCGCCAGTTTCTCGGCGCCGCCACCGCGATGGGCGCCATCGCGGCGACAGCTGTTCACGCAACTGCGGTTGGCGTTTCGAGCGCCAGTGCGCAAGCGCCAGCCGGCACTGCATCGCGGGCGCCTGCGGCGGGGCCGGTACTCACCCGAACGATCGGCCGCACCAACGAAAGTCTGCCCGCGCTCGGACTGGGAACGTTTCTGACTTTTGACCTGCTGCCCGGCAGCAATCGCGACGCGCTGCGAGAGGTCACCAGGAAATATATAGATGCCGGCGTCCGGGTGATCGATACATCGCCGCTCTACGGTACCGGCGAGGTCAGCGTCGGTGGATTTCTCGGCGCCATGGGCGTGACGGACCACATGTTCATCAGCAACAAGATCTGGTCGACCGGCGACTACCTGGCCGACGAAAGCCACGCCTTGGCCAGCATGGAGCAGTCGAAGCTTCGGCTGTGGCGCGACAAGATCGACGTGCTCCACTGCCACAGCCTGGTCAATGTCGACGCGATCGTGCCACTGCTGCGCGTATGGAAGAGAGAGGGCAGGATTCGCTATGTCGGCGCCTCGGTCCACGAGAATGACTATCACAACATTCTCGTAGGCTTGATCGACAAGGATCTGGTGGACATCATCCAGGTCAACTATTCGATCTTCAATCGTCACGCCGAGGAGCGCGTCCTTCGCGCGGCGAGCGACAAGGGCGTCGGCGTGCTCACAAATATGCCGCTCGAAAAAGGCCGCTTGCACAAGATCGTCGAGGGCCGGCCGCTGCCCGATTTTGCCCGCGATATCGCTGCGGAGAATTGGTCGCAGTTCTTCATCAAATGGGTCATGGGCCATCCGGCGGTGACGACCGTTCTTGCCGCGACATCGAACCCGGATCACGCGGCCGAGAATGTCGGCGCGCTGCGCGGTCCTCAGCCGGATCAATCCATGCGGCAGCGGATGGCACGGCATATGGAAAGCATTCCCGGCTTCGCCAATCTCGCGTCGATGCAATGGTATCCTGACAAGCAGAGCATGTACCAGGGCGTCATCCGCCGTTCGCAGGCGGCATTGCGTCAGCGCATGAGTTGATCGATGAATGGCAGGCGCGCAGGGTCGACGCCTGCCCTTCTCACCTGGAAGCAATACAGGAGAAGTTCATACATGAAATGGCGCTCGATTGCTTTGCGATGTGGCTTGATGGCCGTTACCGGCGTTGCATTCGCCGATCCTGCCCAACGCGAGAATCTGGGCAAGTTTGCCATCGACCGGACCGAGGTCACGATCGGCCAGTTTCGCAATTTCGCGGCTGACAAAGCTCTGAAGACCGCGGCCGAACAGGAGGGAGGCGGACACGAATTCGCGGACGGCTGGATCCGTCGCCGCGGCTGGACATGGGCGACACCTTTCGGAGAACCGGGCAGCGACGATGAGCCGGCGGTGCATGTGTCGTGGAACGAAGCTCGTGACTACTGCTTAGCCGTGGGCGGACGCTTGCCGACCCTGGAAGAATGGGAAAGAGCCGCCTATACCGAAACGCGTGCGAATCCTACCGACGATTTCGTAAATGGACGCACCTATCCTTATCCTGTCGGCGATAGACCTGACGGCATGAACACATCCGATAGAGATCGCTGGCCGCGGCATGCAGCCGTGGGTACCACCAAGCGGGGTGTCAACGGTCTGTACGATATGGGTGGCAATGTCTGGGAATGGCTCGCGGATCGGCGGGGCGATGAGGCACTGACGGCCGGCGGATCGTGGTGGTATGGTGCGGACAAGACAAAAGCGTCAGCCGTACAGTGGAAATCGGCCGACTTTCACGCGGTCTATATCGGGTTTCGTTGCGTTTACACGGCCCAATAACCCGTTCAGGTGAGGGCCCAACACACCCTGGGTAAAGGCCGACGGCCGGCGAGTTGCGCTAAAGACAAAGCAAGCATGCGCGGCGCTGCCGACGACCGACTTATTGGTTTGCCGCCGCCGCAGCAGTCGCCACATACTTCGTGTAGAATTCGGCGACCCGGCCGCGCCACATGCCGACGAACGCTTCTGACGTCACGTTGTCGACCGATTTCCAGGTGCGCTTGAAGGCCGGAAGTGCATTGCCCCAAATCGCGCGTTTGCACCACCGCTCACCCTTCTCCTTGCCTTCGCTGGTGGCGCACATCGATTTCCACGCGGCGCGAGCGGGCCGGCTGATGTGCTCGGCGGCGCCTTCCCAGCCCTGCTGATGAATCAGGTAGAGATCGCTCATGTCCGGCTTACGGTGGGTGATCCACTCGAACAGGACGCCCTCGGTAATGATCTTGTAGGCGGCGGCGACGGCGTTATCCCGCGGACTGCGAATCTGCCCGAAGCCGAACTTCCCGAACTCATAATAGCTCAGCTGAAACAGCCCGATATAGGACCCGGTGCGTTGATTGGGGTTGAAACCGGATTCGATCTTGGCAACCGCCATCATGAAATTGAAATCGAGACCAAACGCGTCGGCAGCGCGCTTGATTTCTTCGGTCGGCGTTCCCAGCGGAATATCCCTGAACGCACGCAAGACGATCTCCGCCGGTTTCTCGGCGGGCGGCAGTTCGGACCAGACGTAGTAGGCCAGATGACGGAAATCCTGCGTCGACGCCGGCTCCGGAGCACCGTTGGACGCATCGCGTTCCGGCGGCAGCGATTGGACGACATCCTGTCCCAACGAGGCCAACTTTGGCGCGACGGGTTCATCGACAATCTCGGCTTCCGTGCGCAGCGGCCCGGAAGCTGTTGACGTCACCGCGCCCGGCTCTGCTCGTTCCGCCCGAAGCGCCGCCGCAAGTCTGGCGGCTGCGTCTGCGTACGCCGCAGGCGTCACTATGTTCACAGGGGCCGCTGTGCTTGCTGCAGCCGGTATGCTCGCTGCCGCTTCCGACATGAGATCCGGCAACGTCGGGGCCGGTCTGTTAGCGGCGGCCAGAAAGAGTCCCACGGATGCGAGAACAGCCACGATGCAGCTGGTCTGCCAGGCCTTCATTGCCCGAAGTCACCGGATGGCTTCTGTACGAAGGCTGTTGGCATGGTCCTGCGGCCCGTGGGTGAGCACTCTTCGTACAATCTTAAGGTTTAAATGTGGTGAACGAGAGCAGGCTTTCTGCCTCGCACCCAATGAGTCCCCCCTTTGAGTCACAAGCGTTTCCTGGCGGAGGACGCTCGTGGGGGCGGCCAGGGGCGCATATGCTGCAAATGGGATCCGATCTTAGCGGCTTCCGCTCTACACGAGGCAACCGACGCGCCGACAGCCACCGGGATCTTCGGCTACGGGCCAGAAGTGGGCCGCGGACAGGAGGGGTACGTTGGGATCACACTAGCCACACCTCCTATTTCTCGCCGTACCGGCTACCCCACGATCCTGCATCCGAGCGACATCAGGTCGGAATGTCCGGGGTCGGGACAGATGCACCTTGTACCAGAGAAGCCAATCGGCGGCGCCTTCCACTCGCGGCACATAAGCGAGCGTTCAGCGGCCCGAGCGCGAGGTTTAGATTTTGAGATTAAAGGAACACCCACCGGAATATCTGGGTCGCACTGTTACTTGGCTATGCTGGCGGTTCGCAACCGACTTTGAAATGTGAATGCTCGTTGATCTGCATCATGAAACTTGCCTTGATGTTCCTATAGACTACCTACCGGTTCACAAGCAGAGTTGCGGCCCAAATCACCGGAGGGATCAATGCGCATTCTCCTTCTTCTCGGCGAGACGGAGTCCTCGCTTAGCGCCCGGGAGTTTGCATTCGATCTCGCCCGTCCTGGCGGACTACCTGTTTCCGGCCTCTCTGGTATCGATCTGTCTTCCCTCACTGTTCCAATGATTGGCGGGATTGGCGCGTCGGCATATCAAGCCAAGCTCGAGGAGATGCGGGGGCGGCAAGCGCGCGAGAATAACGCGCGGCTACACGCGTCATATGCTGAAGCATGTGATGCGAGGGGCGTCGAGTTCTCCTGGCTCTCTTTCGAAGGTGATCCGGCTGAGGCCTTCCGCGTTGCTTCCGAGACGCGAGATTTGATCGTCACCGGTCACGATACGACCTTTTCGGTCGACCGGGCTGCCTCGTTGCCGGAATTGCTGTCTAACCTTCTGTTGCTCTCGCCACGGCCAGTCGTCGTCTGCGGCGACGAGTATCGCCGTCCGCGCGACGTGTTGGTGGCATATGATGGCAGTCTGCCCGCCATGCGCGCCTTGCAAATGTACGCACTTCTGGGACTGTGGCGCGAGGCCCGCGTGCACGTGACGTCTATCGCAGCGGAATTGCAGCTTGCTACCCGACGCGCTCATGCTGCGGCCGACTTCTTACGTAGCCATGACGTACACTGTACAGTCGTTCCGATCGAGACAAGGGTGGACCCGTCCGAGGCGATCCGAATTGAAGTCGTTGATCGGGGCATTGGTCTGCTGGTGATGGGCGCATTTGGTCATCGCGGCTGGAGTAATGCCCTGTTTGGCTCGACGACGCGGCGACTGGTCGAGCGGCCGCCTTGTCCCCTGTTCCTCTTCCACTAGAACCGGCGTCCGTGCCCGTGCAGGTGCGCGCCTTACACACCGAACAGATACACGGCAAATTGGGCGATGATAACCCAACCGACCGTGCCGCGGACCCGTGTCTCGGGCTTGTACAGCACCGCTATGATGAATATTCCCGTCATCACGACGGCCGCGGAAGCCCAGGCGGGCAGGAATGCATGTCTCGCCTCATCGCGGTGATCGCGTCGAGCCGTCTCTATACGCGCCGGGGCGCGACGCACCGCTTCAAGCTTGAGCAAATCGAGGAGGCTTACGACGTATGCGCCAACCAGCGCGAGCACGTCCTCGAAGTGGCGATCTCGCCCTGACAACGTAGCGGATAGCAAGCTCAACCGAAACACAATTCCAGGTCTCACAATTGAGCACGAACGAGCGCGAAGCACACTACCACGCAATGTCCGTGGAAGCGGTCCTCGCCGCTGTCGAGGCCCATGCGAGCGGGCTTTCTGCTCCCGAGGCGGCGCGGCGCCTAAGCCGGTACGGAGCCAACCGGCTTCCGGAACCGCCTCGACGCAGTGCGATCCTGCGTTTCCTCTCCCACTTCCACAACTTCCTGATTTATGTGCTGCTGGGCGCGGCGGCGATCACTGCCGCTCTCGGGCATCTCGTCGACTCGAGCGTCATCCTGGCGGTGGTGATTGCCAATGCGATTATCGGCTTCATTCAGGAAGGGCGCGCGGAACAGGCGATGGATGCCATCCGCCAGATGCTGGCTCCGAAATGCTCCGTGATGCGCGATGGCGAACGGCACAGCATCGATAGCGCCTCGGTCGTTCCGGGCGATATCGTGCTGCTGGAGGCAGGTGAGAGAGTTCCTGCCGACCTGCGGCTGGTAGAGGCGACCGGCCTCCGGATCGAGGAGGCAATCCTCACCGGCGAATCCGTACCGACAGACAAAGAAACGAAGCCTGTGGCAAGCGGAGCGATGATCGGCGACCGATCGTGCATGGCCTTCAGCGGGACGCTCGTTGCCGGCGGCGCCGGTCGCGGCGTGGCCGTGGCCACCGGAGCGTCAACCGAAATTGGCCGCATAAGCGGCATGCTTTCCCAAGTCGAGACATTGACCACGCCACTGGTTCGACAGATGGACGGGTTCGCGCGATGGTTGACAATCCTGATCCTGCTGATCGGCGGCGTGCTGCTCGTCTACGGCTATTTCGTAGGACACCTGCCCTTCGCCGAGTTGTTTATGAGCGTCGTCGGGCTGTCGGTCGCTGCAATTCCGGAGGGGCTACCAGCCGTACTGACCATCACGCTGGCCGTAGGTGTCCAGGCGATGGCTCGCCGCAACGCCATCGTTCGCCGCCTGCCGGCAATCGAGACGCTTGGGTCTGTTTCCGTGATTTGCAGCGACAAGACGGGAACACTCACTCGCAATGAGATGATGGTGACAACCCTGGCCAGCGCCGATCACATCTATTCGGTCGCGGGAGACGGGTATGCGCCCGAAGGCGCTATCCGACTCGCCGATGCGGACGTCGACCCGGTGGAGCATGAGCTGCTGCTCGAATTCGCCCGAACCTGTGCTCTCTGCAATGATGCCGCCTTGCACAGCCGTGACGAAGGGTGGAAGGTCGTGGGCGATCCGATGGAAGGCGCGCTCAAGGCTCTGGCCGGCAAGATTACGCGCCAGGGCGCTGCGGCCTTCGCCAATTGGACGCGAACCGACACCATCCCCTTCGACGCCAAGCATCGGTACATGGCCGTCCTCCATCACGATCATGAAGGGCATGCCTGGATCCACGTCAAGGGCGCTCCGGAACGGATCCTTGCCATGTGTTCCGTTCAGCGGACATCAGATGGGAGCACTCACGCGATCGACGCGGACTACTGGCGCAAGCGGATGGACGACATTGCCGCGCAGGGCCAGCGCGTCCTGGCTCTTGCCGCACGTTCAACGGCGCCGGATCACGTTGTCCTGAACACTGCCGATCTCGACGGCCATATGGTGCTTGTCGGACTGATCGGCCTGATCGATCCACCTCGTCCGGAAGCCATCGCCGCCGTTGCGGAGTGCCATGGCGCGGGAATCGGCGTCAAGATGATCACTGGCGATCATGCCGGCACCGCAGCAGCAATCGCGCGCCAGGTCGGCCTTCAGCACCCCGGCAAGGTGCTTACCGGTGCCGATCTCGAGGCAATGAGTGATGCCGAACTCGCGGCCGTCGTCGTCGATACCGACGTCTACGCGAGAACCAGCCCAGAGCACAAGCTGCGACTGGTGACCGCGCTTCAATCGCACGGACTGACGGTTGCCATGACCGGGGATGGAGTGAATGACGCGCCCGCACTCAAGCGCGCCGACGCTGGTATCGCCATGGGGCAGAAAGGCAGCGAAGCCGCCAAGGAAGCTTCCGATCTTGTCCTTGCCGACGACAATTTCGCATCCATCGCCGTCGCGATCCGCGAAGGGCGCACGGTCTATGACAACATCAAGAAGGTCATCAGTTGGACGCTGCCCACCAATGCGGGGGAGGCGACAACAATCATCACCGCGCTGTTTCTCGGCATGGCGCTGCCCGTCACAGCGGTGCAGATCCTGTGGGTCAATCTGATCACCGGGATCACTCTCGGCATTGCGCTGGCATTCGAGCCGACCGAAGAAGACACGATGAAGCGGGCGCCGCGGTCACGGAAGGAGCCATTGCTGACTGGCGCGCTGATCTGGCACATCATTCTCGTCTCCGCACTGTTCCTTGCGGCAGTCTTCGGCATGTACACCTATGCAATCGACAAAGGACATGCGCCAGACCTCGCCCGGACCATCGCCCTGAACACGCTCGTGGTACTGGAGATCTTCCATCTCTTCTTCATCCGCAACATCTACGGCACGTCATTGACCTTGAAAGCGGTGCGGGGAACGCGCGTCGTGTGGATTTGCGTGATCGCAATCACCCTGGCTCAATTCGCTGTCACTTATCTTCCACCGCTCCAGCAGGTGTTCGGCACGCAACCGGTACCCTTCTTCGATGGGATGCTCATCGTGGCGGTCGGCGTAGTATTCTTCGCGGTGATCGAGGCAGAGAAGCAGCTAAGAATTGTCTTCCAGAGGACCGAGCAAGCCCCTTATTCATGACGGGCGGCTTTTCACGTCTTGAATTGGCCAAGGTCCTGCACTGCGGTGGCGAGCACGCAGATGATCGGGAGGTGGTGATCCCAATTTTGCGCAAGCACCCCCTCGGACCGCGATGGTCATGATGACGCCCGAGAAGGAGGAGCGAGCGGGGCTTGTCGGCGTTTGCAATCCGACCCTCAACTCAGAAGGTGTCGTCTTCTCAGAAAGCCAATCGCGCTGGCCACGCCGTCTTCGATACGGATCGCTTCGCCAAGCTTGTTCGCTCGTTGTTGCATCGACGGATTTCCGGTGGCCTCTGCGATCGCGGCGGCCAGGCAGTCGGCTGAAAGGTTCCTCGCATCTATCGGCGTTGGTCCGACGCCCAAATCATCGATCCTCCTTCCCCAGAACGGTTGGTCGCCAAAAAAGGGGACATATGACATTCGGCTTGCCGGCGCGAAGCGCTCCGGTTTCGGAAGACCGAGCCGGTGTTTCCGGTTTGGTAGATCGAACCGTGTGACGGCCCGCCAGGCACCATGACCAGAAATCTCCGACAAGCTGGCGCTATCCTCGATGTTTGGGTCGTAGGTTTCCTACTTATTTAGCAAGCTCGAAATCAAGGCTACAGATCCGAGCGCAATAAATATTAGAACAATGGGCGGATACAGGACCAACGATGCTTCAAAGCGCAAGAACCAAGGATGCTCGCCCGCCTTGTTCGGCCGACCGATAATGATGAGGACCGCCGCAATAGCGAACATCGTGATGCCCATCCAGAGACTATTCATGATCAAATCTTCCTCCTGAATGAGGATGGCTGAGCTGGGGGTCTGAGACCCCACGCTGAAGCGAGCATTCGCGAACGGCGCAGTAGTTGTTCGGAATCAACAGGACCTCGGGCGTAAATTGCCGACGGACCACCGGCAAACAACGATAAGCAGACAGTTAGATCTCCCCGTTCCGGGTCGAAACAAGCCGAATGGCGGCACGCCCTTCGACGTTGGAGCGAACATATTCTTGCGCGGCCGAGATGAGATTTTCCACGGCGGTTTTGTTGTACAAAGGATGCTTCGGATTCAGATGCAAACCAGTTTCGACGATCATCACCTGGGTGGTCCCCGGTGATAGAACCTCAACGGCGAATGATACGAACGATACGTGTTGAGCTTTGAAGGCCATTGATCTGCTCACCGCCATCGCGCGTAGATGGCGCCCCAGCCGAGGCCGAGCGTGGCGGCAACAAGCGAGCCGAGGAGTACGCCCAGTTTCGCTGCCCTCAGTAGTGCTTCATCGGAGAAGGCCAGCATTGAAATGAAAATGGACATCGTGAAACCGATGCCAGCCAGCAGGCCGACCAGACAGACGCCGCCCCAAGAAACACCGGGAGCAAGGCGACACCAGCTCAGTCGTACCGCAACCCAGCTCGCGCCGACGACTCCAAGCGGTTTGCCGGCGACCAGGGCAATTGATGTACCCATCATCACCAATTGCCCCCCAAAAGTGAGATCAGCGCCGGTGATGCCGACTCCGGCGTTCGCCAGCGCAAAGACCGGCATGACGCCATAAGCCACCCACGGATGTAGTGCCATCTGCACTCGGGAAACCGGCGGCAAAATTTCGCGGTGAGCGACGCGAAGATCTCGCAGCGGTCGCTCTAACCGGTGCGGATCTTTCGCGTTCACTGCATCGCTGCTTCGCAACTGCTTTAGTACTCGCGACAGCACCTCCAGCGGTGGTTCACGCATCGGTATCGCGTGCGCGGGAGTCATCAGTCCGAGGACAACGCCTGCGAGGGTTGGATGGATTCCTGCCACCATGAAGCCAATCCATACCAAAGAGCCAGGCAGCACGTACAAAGGTGCAGAACCGATCCCAATCCGCTGTAATCCTAAAACCCCGAGAACGCCGATCGACGCGATGGCGAATCCACCAAGCTGAAGACCAGTCGAGTAGAACAAGGCGATGATCATCACTGCGATGATGTCGTCGATGATCGCGAGAGCCAGCAGCAAGACACGCACATTGACTGGGATTTTGCGCCCAAGCAGGGCAAGTACTCCGACAGCGAAAGCGATATCGGTTGCCGTTGGCACGGCCCAGCCTCGCCCGCCCGCCGGGTCGTGGTTGAGGCTCAGATAGATCAGCGCCGGGACGATGACGCCACCGGCTGCGGCGATCAGTGGCAGAATGGCTTGGTCGAATCGACTGAGGGCGCCTTCATGGATTTCGCGTTTGATCTCCATTCCCACAACGAGGAAGAAGATGGTCATCAGAACGTCGTTGACCCAGAAATGCAGCGACCGTGAAAAGACGTAGTCCCCAAAGCCGATTGAGAGCTGAAGGTTCCAGAAATCGTGATAGCTGTGATCGTATCGAGAATTGGCCCAAAACAGCGCCGCTGCGGCGGCTACGAGAAGCGCAACGCCGCTGACAGCCTCAACATGCAAAAACCGATGGAGAGTGCTGAAGGCCTGTTCTGCCAGCCGCTGGGCTTTGGGCACATCGTCGAACGTTGGTCTATTATGCATGGGCGCACTCAATCCGCGTGGCGGCCCGACCATCGCTCGACCTGTCGCTGCTCAATGCAACGAGCACCCATGTGTCGTTATACAGAGCGATCGTGGCGATTCAACCTCGAAACAAGGGCCGGCGACAGGTCTGGAGTCCGCTATGGACCAAAACGCACGAGCTAAGGCTTCCTAGATCTGGTCGCGCTCTGAAGCGATGAGCGGACCTCTGTCAGACCCCACGCGCCCCGGTTGCGGTTGGCCCTCGATCACCAGTCCGCTAAACTAGGCGTCTGCGCTCGTCTGCGTGCCTTCCGTTGCGGTTGGCCCTCAATCACCAGTCCGCAGCCGGATCAAGAAGCTGCGAGGGGTGCGTCGACCTCAATACAGGCTGCGTGTGGACGACATTCGGGTGTTCTACGACGTTTCCGGCACGATGGTCGAGATTCTGGCGGTCGTTGCCAAATCGGAGGCTGAGTCATGGCTCGCACAGTTCGGAAATCCGGAGTGAAAGAGGTCCCGCTCTCGGAGGTCAAGGATGATCTGTCCCGTTATCTCCGTGAAGCCGAGACGCAGGAGATCGTCATCACGCGTCACGCTAAGCCGGCCGGCGTGCTGACCGGATTCGAGTCGGAGGACGACTGGTTCGAATATCGCCTGGAGCACGATCCCCGCTTTCTGCAGCGGGTCGAACAGGCGCGGAGCAGCCTGCGCGCCGGACGTGGTGTGAAGCTCGAGGATATCGACACGGACTAGCTGACGCTGCTCGCTGACCTCACCCCAGGTTCCGCGATGATGGCATCATACGCCTGTTTTGCCCGACGATCAAGCAAAATTTCGTAAAAACGGAAATCGATCATTTTCCGGGGCAGATCATGCCTCGATTTGCGGTCGGCGGTCTCGCCAATCGCATCGCGCACGTAAGCCGTTGATTTTGCTAAGCCCGCCTACTGTGCATGGGGTTGTTTTCGAGCTTTTGTTTTGGAGGGCGCGAAAGCGCCACCCAAGCTCGCCCGATCCGCCTCTAGCTACTTCATCACCCGCAGGCCCTTGGTCGTGAACCGCTGCGTCTTGCCGCCGGGCCGCATTGGCCGCTTGGTGCCGGCGGCCTTGCCGGTGCCGGGCGGCTGATGTGCTGGGACGAGCTGGTGCGGCTGCGAGCCGATCAGGTCGCGGCGGCCCATCTCGATCAAGGCCTCGCGCAGCAGCGGCCAATTGTCGGGGTCGTGGTAGCGCAGGAATGCCTTGTGCAGGCGCCGCTGGCGCAGGCCCTTGATCGCCTCGACCTTGTCGCTGCCGCCGTGGCGCACGCCGCGCAAGGGGTTGACGCCCGTGTGGTACATCGCGGTCGCGGTCGCCATCGGCGAGGGCAGGAAGGTCTGCACCTGGTCGGCGCGGTAGCGGTTCTTCTTCAGCCACAGCGCGAGGTTCATCATGTCCTCGTCGGTCGTGCCCGGATGCGCCGCGATGAAGTAGGGGATCAGGTAATATTTCCTGCCGGCGCGTTCGGCCGCCTCGTCGAACATGCGCTTGAACTTGTTGTAGGCGCCGATGCCCGGCTTCATCATCTTGTCGAGCGGGCCGCGCTCGGTATGTTCAGGCGCGATCTTCAGGTAGCCGCCGACGTGATGGGTGACGAGCTCCTTGATGTATTCGGGGCTCTCGACGGCGAGGTCGTAGCGCACGCCGGAGGCGACCATCACCTTCTTGATGCCTTTGGTCTCGCGCACCTTGCGATAAAGCCGGATCAGATCGTCATGCGAGGTGTTGAGGTTCGGGCAGATCTCGGGGAAGACGCAGGAAGGACGGCGGCACGCCGCCTCGACCTTCGGGTCCTTGCACGCCATCCGGTACATGTTGGCGGTGGGGCCGCCGATGTCGGAGATGACGCCGGTGAAGCCGGGCGTCTTGTCGCGGATGCGCTCGATCTCGCGCAGGATCGAGCCTTCCGAGCGGTTCTGGATGATGCGGCCCTCATGCTCGGTGATCGAGCAGAAGGTGCAGCCGCCGAAGCAGCCGCGCATGATCGTCACCGAGAACTTGATCATCTCCCAGGCGGGGATGCGGGCATCGCCATAGGACGGGTGCGGCGCGCGCGCGTAAGGCAGATCGTAGACCGCGTCCATCTCTTCCGTCGTGAGCGGGATCGGCGGCGGATTGAGCCAGAGGTCGCGGTCGCCATGGCGCTGCACCAGCGGCCGCGCATTGCCGGGATTGCTCTCCCGGTGCAGCACGCGCGAGGCGCGCGCATAGGCTTCCTTGTCCTGCTCGACCTGCTCCAGCGCCGGCAGGCGGATCACGGTTGAGCCCTTCTGGCGCGATGCGCCCTCGTCGGCGGACTCGAGATCGTCGGCGTGCAGCTCGGTGTAATCGTCCGGCACTTTTCGGAACAGCGCCACGCCCCTGATGTCGTCGAACTCGCGCGGCGCTTCGCCAGCCGCGAGCCGGTGCGCCACTTCGACCACGGCACGCTCGGCGTTGCCGTAGAGCAGCAAGTCCGCCTTGGCGTCCGCCAGCACCGAGCGGCGCACCTTGTCGGACCAGTAATCGTAATGTGCGATCCGGCGCAGCGAGGCCTCGATGCCGCCGAGCACGATCGGGGTGTCCTTGAACGCCTCGCGGCAGCGCTGGGCGTAGACGATGGTGCAGCGGTCCGGCCGCTTGCCGCCTTCGCCGCCCGCCGTATAGGCGTCGTCGCTGCGGATGCGCCGGTCGGCGGTGTAGCGGTTCACCATGGAATCCATGTTGCCGCCGGTGACGCCGAAGAACACTCTTGGCTTGCCGAGCGCCTTGAACGGCTCCGCCGAATGCCAGTCCGGCTGCGCGATGATGCCGACCCGAAAACCCTGCGCCTCCAGCAGGCGGCCGATGATCGCCATGCCGAAGCTCGGATGGTCGACATAGGCATCCCCGGTCACCAGCACGATGTCGCAGGCGTCCCAGCCGAGCGCGTTCATCTCGGCGCGGCTCATGGGGAGGAACGGCGCCGGCTTGCGCGGGCGGGCCTGGGCCATCAGCGGCTTTTCGGCGGCAATCATCTGGGTGTCCATGGCGCCTACGCATAGGGCTCCGAGGCCATGAATTCAACCGACGGGCGCGTGAAAGATCAGGTTCCGCGGGACATCGCCTTTCCCTCAGGATGGCGAGGAAAACGCCTGCTCGATCCGCGCCGCGAAGGAGATCAGGCGCTCCTCGCTGTGCGGTGGGCCGACGACCTGCAAGGAGACCGGCATGCCGGCCCCATCGCGGCCGGCGGGCACCGCCAGCGCAGGGCAGCCGAGGATCGACCAGACATAGGTGATCATGATCCAGTCGATGTAGATCTTCGATGCGGTCCCCTCGATCTCGGCCGGCCACATGATCTCGACCGGAAAGGGCGCGACCTGCACGGTCGGGCAGATCAGGATGTCGAACTCCCTGAAGAAGGTCTGCATGCGCCGATAGATCGCCGCCCGCTGCTCCATCGCGGCCGCGATGTCTCTCGCGGACAGGCTTTCGCCATGGGCGATGTCGCCGGCGACCTCAGGCGTGAAGCGTTCGCGCGATTGCGGCCAAAGCCTGCCCCAGGTGGCGAGATAGGCGAGACCACGCAGCGCGCGGATCACGCGCGGCAGCCCGGCGAGATCAGGGGCGGTCTCGCTCATCCTGCAGCCGGCGGGTTGAAGCCGGTCGATCGCGCCGCGGAAGGCGGAACGGATGTCGTGATCGACCGGCAGCAGGCCGAGATCCTCGGACACCGCTATGCGCCCCGCCCATCCGGGTCGTGCGGCGGCGTTGCGGAACGATGCGGGATGCTCGCGCGACAACAGATCGGGCGGATGGAAGCCGGCCATCGCATCCAGCATCAAGGCAAGATCGGGAATCGTCCGCGCCATCGGTCCCTCGACGAAAACGGTGTCGAACGGATCGGAGAGCGGCTTTCTCGGCACGAGGCCCGGTGTGGGCCTCAGCCCCGCAACACCGCAAAATGCGGCCGGCGTGCGCAGGCTGCCGCCGACATCGTTGCCATGGGCGAGATAGACCTGATGCGCGGCCAGCGCCGCTGCCGATCCGCCGGAGGAGCCGCCCGCGGTCAGCGCAGGAAAGAACGGATTGCGCGTCGCGCCGAACAGCGCGTTGGTGGTGTTGGCGCCGCCGAGCTCCGACAGATTGCTCTTGCCCACGACGATGGCGCCATTGCGCTGGAGACGATCGATCGCGGGATTCGATATCTCGGGGGCGCCGCGGGCCGTCAGCGCGCTGCCGCCGCTGGTCGGCACGCCTGCGACATCGGTGTTGTCCTTGACCGCGAGCGGAAGCCCGCAGAGCAGGGGCCAGTCCTCACCGGCCGCCTTTTTCTCCATAAGCCGCCGTGCTTCACCCCGTGCGGCCTCGAAGCAGCGAACCGGAATCGCGTTGATTCCCGCATCCGTCGCTTCGATCCTGTCGATCGCGGCATCGACCACGTCGAGCGGCGACAGATGGCCTTTGCGAATCTCGGCAATGGCGTCGACGGCGGACAGCGCAAGAATGCCGGTGGAAGGCGCAAGGCCGGGCGCATCACTCATCTCTATGTCCGGATCGCGGCGGTGGACCCGCGCACCACCAGCGCCGGCTGAAGCTGGATCGATCTCGCCTCTCCCTCGACGCCGGAACGTCCCTCCGAAACTCGCGACAGCAGGGTCGAGACCGTGGTTTGGGCAATCGCCTCGGATGGCTGCGTCACGATGGTCATGCCCGGCCGCACCAAGCCGGCCCACGGAGGCTCGTCAACCGCGATGACGGAGAGGTCGTCGGGAATGGTGAGCCAGCTCTCGGCAATGGCACGAAGCAGTCCGAGCGAAAGATGATTGTTGGTGGCGAAGATCGCGGTCGGTCGCTGCGCATGCCGCAGGAGCCGCATTGCGGCGGCATGGCCGGCGGCCTCGGAGAAATTGTCCTTCTCGATCAGCCGTTCGTCGAGGGTGGTGCCGCGCGAGGCCAGGCCGCTTCGGAGGCCATCGAGGCGGTGGCGCGCGATCTGATGCTCGGGCGATCCCATGATCACGGCGATGCGGCGATGGCCGAGATCGTCGAGATGTTCGGCCGCGAGCCGTCCCAGCGCAACGTTGTCGGTCGTGACCGAATCGAGGTCGAGCCCCTCGATGCGTCGGTCCACCAGAATGCCCGGCATCGGCAAGTCCGCCAGCGCGGCCTGGCGTCCGCTCCAGCCGCGCCGGGTCGGGATGACGATGACGCCGTCGGCGCGCTGCGACAGCAGCATGGCAAGATGCCGCTCCTCGCGCCCGGGGTCTTCGGCACTGTTGCAGAGAATGACGGAATAGCCCGCGGCGCTCGATAACCGCTCAATGCTCTCGACCAGCTTCAGGAAATAGGGATTGGCGAGATCCGCCACGAGCAGCCCGAGGATGCGCGTGGCGCCGCTGCGCAGGCTGCGGGCGCTGGCATGCGGTGCATAGCCGAGCTTGCGTGCTGCCGCATTGACGCGCGCCTGGAGGAGCTCGCTGACCTTGCCCGACCGGTTGAGCGTCTTCGACACGGTGGCCACGGAGACACCGGCGAGCCGGGCGACCTCGTGGATAGTGGGCAATGGCCCTGCCGGCATCAACCATTCTCCTGTTAAACGTTTTTGTATTGGTTGGATTGACTGGAGGCAAGCCAAAAGAGCATGAGAAGTATGCAATACCGTTGCGATAGACCAGCTTCCGTGCTTCATTAGAAAAACGTTTAACTAAGACCAGGGAGGCAATGGTGCGTGGGCTGGATGGCGTCCGGCGATCGCCGGTCTGCATTTGCAGGCGCTCGGCATGACCGGCTATGTGGTCGGTCGGCTGTTCGCGGCCATCCCCGTGCTGCTCGCCGTCGCGGTATTCGTCTTTCTGCTGCTCAGCCTCGTGCCGGGTGATCCCGCCGTGCTGATCGCCGGTGACTTCGCCTCGCCGCCACAGGTGGAGGCGGTGCGCCAGGCGCTCGGACTCAATCTGCCGCTGCTGCCGCGTTTCCTCGCATGGGCCGGCCGCATCCTGAGCGGCGATTTCGGCCTGTCGCTGTTCAGCCGCATCCCGGTCTCGCAGCTCGTCGCCCAGCGGATCGAGCCGACGCTGCTTCTCTCTCTCATGACGATCACGATCGCGGTCGTCGTCGCCGTGCCGCTCGGCCTCGTCGCCGCCTATCGTCCGAGGGGGCTCGTCGCGCGCCTGACCATGGCGGGGGCGGTGCTCGGCTTCTCATTGCCGGTCTTCGTCGTCGCTTTCGCGCTTGTCTATACGCTCGCACTCGGCCTGCACTGGTTTCCGGTGCAGGGCTATAAGCCGCTGTCGCAGGGCGTGCTGGCCTGCCTGCATTCGCTCGTGCTGCCCGCGATCTCGCTGAGCTTCCTCTATATCGCCTTGATCGCGAGGGTGACGCGCGCTGCGGTGCTGGAGGTGCTGCGCGAAGATTATGTCCGCACCGCCCATGCCAAGGGGCTCGCGGCCCGCAAAATCATCGTACGGCACGTGCTCAGCAATGCCGCAGTCCCGATCATCACGGTCGTCGGCATCGGATTTGCCGCGCTGCTTGGCGGCGTCGTCGTTACCGAGACGGTGTTTTCCATTCCCGGCCTCGGCCGGCTGACCGCAGACTCCATTCTCCGGCGCGACTATCCGGTGGTGCAAGCCCTGATCCTGCTGTTCGCCTTCGTCTATGTCGTCGTCAATCTCGTGGTCGACATTCTCTACGCCGTCGTCGATCCGCGGATCCGGTACTGATGCAGGACGAGCCGATGGCGATGACCCACGCAGCTGAAGGGCTCGATGCGCCGGACATCGGTGTCAACCGGTTTGCGCAGATCGCGAGCCTGCCGGTTCGCCAGCCCATACTGGCTCTGAGTTGCGTTCTGCTGCTTGCCTTTGGCGTGACGGCCGTCGTGAGCCCGTGGATCACCGCGGATCCCGCTGCGCTGGACCCGCTGAACCGGCTTCAGCCGCCGTCGCCGGCGGAGCCCTTCGGCACCGATCAAGTCGGACGTTCCGTGTTTGCCCGCGCGCTGGTGGGAACGCGGGTTTCGCTGTCGGTCGGCATTGCCGTTGCGGCTCTCACCACGCTGATCGGCGTGTGCATCGGTGTCATCGCCGGATATTTCCGCAGCGTCGACAAGATCGTAATGCGCGCGATGGATGCGGTGATGGCGATCCCCGCGATCCTGCTCGCGATCGCACTCGTGGCGCTGATTGGCGCTTCGCCCATCGTGATCGTCACGGCGATCAGCCTCCCGGAAATTCCCCGCATGGCGCGCGTGGTGCGCGCCAGCGTTCTCAGCTTGCGCGAACGCGTCTATGTCGAGGCCGCCATCACTTGTGGCGGGCGTACCGTGACCATCCTGCATCGTCACATCCTGCCCGGCGCTGCCGGGCCGATCATGGTGCAGTCGACCTACGTCTTTGCCTCCGCGATGATCCTGGAATCGATCCTGTCGTTTCTCGGTGCAGGCACGCCGCCCGACGTGCCGAGCTGGGGCAACATGATGTCGGAGGGACGGCAGTTCCTGCAGATCGCGCCGTGGATTCTCGGCTTCCCAGCCTTGATGCTGGCGATGACGGTGCTCGCCGCCAACCTGCTCGGCGATGCGCTTCGCGACCTGCTCGATCCGAGCTTTGCGGGAGGCGAGATGCGATGAACGCGCCGCTGCTCTCCGTCGAGAACCTCTCCATCACGCTCAACACGCGGGGCGCCCCGGTGCCGCTCGTCCGCAACGTCTCGTTTGCAATCGACCCGGGTGAAACGCTGTGCCTCGTCGGCGAGAGCGGCTGTGGCAAGAGCCTGACCGCGCTCTCCATCATCGGCCTGCTCGACCAAAGCGTCATGCAGGTCGCTTCCGGCCGCATCCTCTTCGAGGGGCGCGATCTCGTCACGCTCGGCGCCGAGGAACTGCGCAAGCTCCGGGGCGACCGTCTCGCCATGGTGTTTCAGGAGCCGATGACGTCGCTCAATCCGCTGCTGCGGGTCGGCGAGCAGATCGCGGAGGTGATCGTCGAGCATCGTGGCGTGTCCGAGGCGGACGCGCGGCGGCAGGCGGTCGGATTGCTCGATCTCGTCCGCATTCCGGATGCGCGGCGACGGGCCTCCGAATTTCCGCACCAGCTTTCCGGTGGCATGCGGCAGCGCGTGATGATCGCGATGGCGCTCGCCCTGCGCCCTGCATTGCTGATCGCCGACGAGCCGACCACCGCGCTCGACGTCACCATCCAGGCCCAGGTCTTGACCCTGATCGACGATCTGCGTCGCGAGTTCGGCACGTCCGTGCTCCTGATCACGCACGATCTCGGGGTGGTCGCGGAAATGGCCGACCGGGTCGTCGTGCTCTACGCCGGCAGCATCGTCGAGCAGGCCGGCGTCAACGGCATCTTCGATGCCGCGGCCCATCCCTATACGCGCGGCCTGCTTGGGGCGATCGACCAGCTCAACAGCGGCACCCGCGATCGTCTCGCCGAGATTCCCGGCAGCGTGCCGAGCCCCGTCTCGCTCGGCATGGGCTGCGCCTTTCGCCAGCGCTGCGGCGCGGCGATGCCGGTGTGTCACTCGGAGCCGCCGTTGTTGTCGGGCGCTGACGAGCACCTGACGGCATGCTGGCTGGGCAAGGCCGGCGCGATGGTGCCGGCATGAGCGCCGTCCTCGAGGTCTCAGGTCTGACCCAGATCTTCACCTCACGGCAGGGGCCGTTCGGATTGTTCGGCCGGCGCGATCTTCGCGCCGTCGACGACGTCAGCTTCGTCGTCGCGCGCGGACGTACCTTCTGCCTCGTTGGTGAAAGCGGCTGCGGCAAGACCACGATCGGCCGCATGGTCGTGCGCCTGTTGCGGCCGACGGCCGGCTCGGTCCACATCAATGGCGAGGACTTCGGCAATCTCTCCGGCGAGACGCTGCGCAGGAAGCGCCAGCAGGTGCAGATGGTGTTCCAGGATCCCTTCGCCTGCCTCAACTCGCGCATGACCGCGGCGGAGATCGTCGAAGAGCCCTTGCAGAATTTCGGCATCGGCGATGCGGTGTCGCGACGGCGGAAGGTCGCGCGTCTGTTCGACCAGGTCGGACTGCCCCAACATTTTCGCGCACGTCTGCCGCATCATCTGTCGGGCGGACAGCGGCAGCGCCTCGGCATCGCGCGGGCGCTCGCGGCGGATCCCGCGCTGATCGTCGCGGACGAGGCGGTCGCGGCGCTGGACGTGTCGATCCGCTCCCAGATCCTGAATCTCCTGAAGGATGTCCAGCGCGAGATCGGGATCTCCTATCTGTTCATCTCGCATGATCTCGCCGTGGTGCGCTATCTCGCGGACGACGTGGCGGTGATGTATCTCGGCGCCATCGTCGAGCAGGGGCCGGCGAAGGCCGTGTTCGCTGCACCGGCGCATCCGTATACGCGGGCGTTGATCGATTCGGTCCCTGCGGTCCACCCGCGCAACCGGCGCCGCCGCGCGGCTCTCGAAGGCGAGGTGCCGAGTGCCGCTTCGCTGCCGTCCGGATGCCGCTTTCGCACGCGCTGTCCGTTCGCGACGGACATTTGCGCGCAAGCGGCGCCGGCGATGACTGAAGTCACGCCCGGCCATGCCGTCGCCTGTCATCACGCAGGATCGCTGCCACGCTTCGACGCGCCGGGTCCGGGCCGGGCCGTAGCCCCCGACGCAGTTGCCTAGAAACAGAAAACGGGAGGAGTATCAAATGAGATCGCCGAACGGAATATTTGCGGTCATGATGGCGGCAGGCTGGCTGGGTGCAATATCGCCTGCCGTTGCGGAGACGGTGCTCAAGATCCGCCCCTTCGGCGATCTCAAGCAGATCGATCCCGTGATCACGTCCGACTATATGGTTCGTAACCACGGCTATATGGTGTACGACACGCTGTTCTCACTGGACGAGAAGCTCGTCGCGCAGCCGCAGATGCTGGAGTCCTTTGCGGTCGGCAGCGATCAACTCACCTACACCTTCACGCTGCGCGGCGGCCTGACCTTCAGCAACGGCCAGCCGGTCACCGCGGAGGATGCGGTCGTATCGCTGAAGCGCTGGTGGCAGCGCGATGGCCTTGGCCAACAGCTTGCCTCCGTCAGCGACAGCCTGACGGTCAAGGACGAAAAATCCTTCGAACTGAAGCTCAAGCGCCCGTGGGGGCTGGTGATCGAGGCGCTCTCCAAGCCGAGCTCCAATGTGCCCTTCATCATGCCGAAGGGGATCGCTGCGACGCCGGCGGACACCGCCATCACGGATGCGACCGGCTCGGGTCCCTTCATCATGAAGAAGGACGAGTGGGTTCCGGGCTCCAAGGTCGTTTACGTCAAGAGCCCGTCCTACAAGTCGCGCGCGGAGCCGGCGAGCGGGCTTGCCGGCGGCAAGCTCGCCAAGGTCGACCGGGTCGAATGGCATTACATCCCGGATGCGCAGACCGCGCTCAATGCACTGCAGGCCGGCGAGATCGACATTTTCGAGGAGGTGCCGCCGGACTTCCTGCCGACGCTTGCCGGCAATCCCGACATCAAGACGATGCCGCAGGACACGCTCGGCATGCAGATGGTGTTCCGCATGAACATTTCGGTCCCGCCGTTGAACAATCCAAAGGTCCGGCAGGCGATCAGCTACATGATCGACCAGGACAAGTTCGCGCGAGCCTATGTCAGCGACCCCAAGCTCTACAAGAGCTGCCCGAGCTTCTACATGTGCTCGTCACCCTATTTCACGGCCGCCGGCTGGACCAAGCCCGATATCGAAAAGGCCAAGAAGCTGATTGCCGAGAGCGGTTATGACGGTACGCCGGTCGTGGTGCTGCATGCGACCGAAAGCGGGCCCACGAATACGTTCAGCCTCGTTGCCGAGCAGTTGATGCGTCAGATCGGCCTCAAGGTCGAACCTCAGGCGATGGACTGGGGCACGCTGGTTGGACGGCGCGCGTCCAAGGAAACCGTCGACAAGGGCGGCTGGTCACTGTTCATGTCGGGACCGACGGGCGCCGACATGTTCGAGCCGGTCGGCCACCTTGGGCTGCGCGCAAACTGCGACAAGGCCTGGTTCGGCTGGCCTTGCGACGAGCAGATCGAAAAGCTGCGCAACGAATTCGCGTTGGCGACAGATCCCGAGCAGAAAAAGAAGATCGCAGCCGACCTCCAGCTCCGCGCCGTCGACTATGTGCCGTATTGGCCGGCTGCACAGCTCTATCTGGTGCGGGCGGTACGCAGCAACGTTGACGGCCTCGTAAAGGGAGCGGTCCCGGTCTACTGGAACATCACCAAGAAGTAGTGCGATCCGGCACGGCGCCGGAGGAACCAATCGCTCCCAGCAACATTCAGATTGAGGGTTCGACGCGGGCCCGGGTTGCGCGCGCCTCCATCGTTTCGGCGTCCGTGACGTCGCCTCTGGCGATGGGGGAATCGTGGGTACGGTCATAGAGAACTTGCTGATGCGGAAGCAGAAGCTGGTGGAACAGCTCGAACAGGCGCCATCGGTGGAGGATCGCGACCGAATCGAGCACCAGCTCGAGCAGATCAACCACCGCGCTGGATTTTCTGGACAGGCCGGGATCGAAGGAGGAGCGGTAGACGCGCTCAATCCACCTTCAGCGCCGTGGCATAGACCATTCCCGAATTCGTGATGTGCGTCGTCATCAGGCCTTCGAAGGCGGCGAACTCGCCGCGCGCGAACAGATCGAGCAGCTTGCGGTGCTCGTCGAAGGACGTGCGGGTGCGCACGTCGATCGGCGAGGTCAGATTGGTGCGCAGCGCGGCGACGCGGCCGGAGACGAGCTGATAGGATTCGGCGAGATAGCGGTTGCCGCAATGGGCGAACAGCGCCTCGTGAAAAGCGGTGTCGGCGCGGCCATAGGCGATGTTGTCCTTTGCCGCGACGGCCGGCTCCATCGCCGCGATCGCCGCGCTCATGGACGCAATCGCGCCGTCGCGGTCATTGCCGAAGGCGAGCTCGGCGGCCTTGGGCTCGAGCGCAATGCGGAAGGTGCAGAGCGCATGGATGTCGTCCGCACTCGGCGTGAAGACGAAGCTACCGACCTGGGGGCGGATCACCACGAGTCCCTGCGCCTGCAGCTGGCCCATGGCTTCGCGCACCGGCGTGCGGCTGACGCCGAAGGAATTGGCCACCATCTCCTCGGAGATGGCAGCGCCTAACGCGAACTCGCCGTCGATGATGGCCTGGCGCAGCCGCAGCATCACCCGCTGCGACAGCGATTTCGGCGTATCGAGCTTGAGAGATCGCATCGTGCGTTCAGATCACCTTGCCGGGATTGAGCAGGTGATCGGGGTCGAGCGCCGCCTTGAGCGTGCGCATCAGCGCGATCTCGGCCTCGCCCCTCGCATGGCCCAGCCATTGCTTCTTCAAGGTGCCGATGCCGTGCTCGGCGGAGACGCTGCCGCCGAGCTCGCGGACCAGGCCGTAGATGATCGCGTCCATCTCCTCCTTCGGCTGCTGCGCGACGGAAAGGCCGGTGACCCAGGCGACGAGATGCAGATTGCCGTCGCCGATATGGCCGTAATAGACACTCTCGCAACCCTTGATGCCTGAAGTGAGCGCGGCCTTGCAGCGTGTGACGAACTCGTCCATCCGTGCCACCGCAAGGCCGATGTCGTAGGAGATGTGCGGCCCCAGCACCTGGCCGAACTCGGCGCAGATGTCGCGCACGCGCCAGAAGCTCTGCGTCTGCGCCAGCGATTGCGCCACCGCGGCATCCGCCAGCAGCCCGCGCTCCATCAGCTCCTCGAGCCAGTTCTGGAAGCGCGGCGCATCGATGCTCTCGTCGGTGCCCTGCGCTTCCACCAGCACGTAGAGACCGTGGCCTGGGGCGACCGGCGGCTTCACGCCGGCGCGATTCGTGATCGCGTCCCAATAATCCGGCCACATCACCTCGAAGGCGGACAGCAGCGGGCCGAGCCCTGAGCGCGCGGCGTCGAGCAGCTCGATCACCGCGGCATAATCCTTCAGCGCGCACAGCGCGGCCATGGTCGAGCGCGGCTTCGGGAACAGTTTTAGCACCACGCGGGTGATGATGCCGAGGGTGCCTTCCGAGCCGATGAACAGATGCTTCAGGTCATAGCCTGCATTGTTCTTCATCAGCTTGTTGAGGCTGGTGATGATGGTGCCGTCCGGCAGCACCACTTCAAGACCAAGCACCAGCTCGCGCGTCATGCCGTAACGGATCACGCGGTTGCCGCCGGCGTTGGTCGAGAGATTGCCGCCGATCGCGCAGGAGCCGCGCGAGCCGAGATCGAGCGGAAAGAAGAAGCCGGCTTCGTCGGCCGCCCTCTGGATCGTCTCCAGCGGCGTGCCGGCTTTCACCGTCATCGTCATCGAGGCGCGATCGATCTCCTCGATGCCGGTCATGCGCTCCAGCGAGATCGCGACCCAGCCCGCTTCCGGCGAAGCGCCGCGGCACAGTCCGGTCAGTCCGCCCTGCGGCACGAACGGCAGCTGCGCCTGCCGGCAAGTCGTAATCGCGTCGGCAACGCCCTGCGCATCGACGGGGCGGATCACCGCGCGCGGCGTCTGCGGCAGGCTCGCGCTCCAGTCGTTGCAATTGCGCGCCGGCACATCTGTGCCAACAAGCACTGCCAGCGCGCCGAGCCTGTCGCGCAACGCGCCGAGCAATTGGTCGGGGCGTCCGATGGGGGTCACCATGTCCATGCGAGACCTCCTCAAGATCTGGCCGCGCACATGGCGCGGAGGATTTGCATGAACGTTGTATGTAAGGTACAAGAGTAAAAGTAAAGTGAAAACAAGGTCTCGGCAAGCGCGAAAGATCGTTGGAGATCAGCGGCTTGGCCGGGTGCGGCAGCAAAGGGTGGTGTGATGGCCGAGGCAATTTGCGGGTTCTGGGTGGCGTCGGCGACGCCGCTGGCGACGGACGGCAGTGTCGACGCCGCCAAGCTCGCCTCTCACGCCAAGCACCTCTTCGGCAAGGGCGTCGACGGCGTCGTGCTGTTCGGCACCACCGGCGAGGGGACCTCATTCAACGCCGCCGAACGGATTGCGACGATCGAAGCGATGCTCAAGGCCGGGGTCGCGGCGGAGCGCATCGGAATCGGCGGCGGCTTTCCGGCCATCACCGACAGCATTGCGCTGACGCGCGCCGTGCTCGGCCTCGGCCTGCGCGACGTGTTGCTGCTGCCGCCCTATTTCGATCGGAGTGTCACGCATGAAGGCATCGAGGACGCCTTTGCCGCCATCATCGACGGTGTTGCCGACGATCGCCTGCGCGCCTCGCTCTACCACATTCCGCAAGTCTCGGGCGTTGCGATCCCGACGACAGTCGCCGCAAGCCTGCGCAAGCGCTACGGCCAAGTGGTTGCCGGTCTGAAGGACTCCAGCGGCGACTTCAAGCAGTTCCAGGCATTCCGTGCCGCCGCGCCCGAGCTCGCCATCACCGTCGGCAACGAACCCGACATCGCCCGCGCGATCGCTGCGGGCGGCGCCGGCACCATCTGCGGCATGGCCAACATTGCGCCGGAGCTGGTCAAGGCGATGGTTGACGGCAAGAACGTCGAAGCGCGCATGCAGGCGGCGGTCGACGTCGTGCTGAAGACGCCCTCCCTTGTCGCAACGCTGAAGGCGATCCTTGCGGCGCAGACCGGCGATGCAGGTTGGTTGCGCGTGCGTCCGCCGCTCTGCGCTTTGTCGGACGGCAGTGCGTTCAAGCGGAAGCTCGACGAGTTGATCGCTCCCGCCATCGCGTGATCCGTGAAATATCGGGCCACGATTTCTCGTGCAGCGTGTCATGCGCGGTGCACCGGCAATTCATGATTGCTGTTCAGCATCCGCCTCCTCTTAGAACAATTCAACACTAGAGCGATTCAAGCTCGGCTACGGTTCTCCTCGATCTCGGCGGCTGTTACAGGCGCACACTTCAATGCTCCTGACTTGAAGTGGAATGAAAGTGCGTGCCTTCGTGGATGGCCAACGTGACAACGGCCATCGAACCCGTGCCGGCAAGAGCAGTGCAGGTCTTCTCATGGGAGCAGCGGTGCTGCTCATCGAATATCCCTCCATCACGACGAGCGCACAGGCGCAATCGGCTCTGCCGCCGGTGACGGTGGAGGCGCCGGCGCCACGACCGAAGCCGGCACGTGCATCGGAGCAGTCGTCACGCCGCGCGCAAACGGCGGCGCGCCGCCAGCCCAGCCGCAATCCCGCACCCGCGGCGCCGACGCTGTCCGAGCGCGCCGCTGCCGTAGCCGCCGCACAGCAAGCCGCAAAGCTCGGCTACCGCGCGATGCCGAGCGCGACCACGCTGCGCAGCGGCGCCTCGCCGCTCGACACCTCGCAGGCCGTCAACGTCGTGCCCGCGCAGGTGCTGAAGGACCAGCTCCCGCGCAACATCGACGACGCGCTGAGCAACGTCTCCGGCGTCACCCAGACCAACACGCTCGCCGGCAGCCAGGACGCGGTGATCCGCCGTGGCTTCGGCGACAACCGCGACGGCTCGATCATGCGCAACGGCATGCCGCTGGTGCAGGGCCGCAGTCTCAATCCTGCGGTCGAAAGCGTCGAGGTGCTGAAAGGTCCGGCTTCGCTGCTCTACGGCATCATGGATCCCGGCGGCATCGTCAACACCATCAGCAAGCGGCCTGAGCTCTATCAGCACGGCTCGGTCACGCTGCTCGGCTCGGCCTTCAGTGCCTCCAAGACCGGTGCCGACGGCCTGCTCGACGTCACCGGTCCGATCGGCGACCAGGGGCTCGCCTATCGTTTCATCGGCTACGGCGTCAGCGAGGATTATTGGCGGAATTTCGGTCGCCACCGTGAGATGCTGGTTGCGCCCTCGCTCGCGTGGTACGGCCAGGACACCACGGTGCAGCTGAACTACGAGCACCGCGAGTTCATCTATCCGTTCGACCGCGGCACCGCGTTCAATCCGGTGACGAAGGCGCCGCTGGCCGTGCCCGCTACGCGCCGGCTGGATGAGCCTTTCAACAACACCTGGGGCACGTCCGATCTGATCCAGGCTTCGGTCGAGCACCGCTTCAACCAGGATTGGAAGCTCTACGCAGGCTACAGCTACAACACCGAAACCTTCAGCGCCAACCAGCTCCGCATCACCGGCATCAATTTCACGACCGGCGTCGAGACGCGCAGCAACGACGGCACGGGAAGCTCGCTAAGCAATGTCAGCTATGGGACATCCTATGTCTCGGGCGGCTTCTGGCTCGGCGACATGCGCAACGAGGTGCTATTCGGCGGCGACGGTCAGTATCGCACGATCTATCGCGACGTCTTGATCCGGCAGACAACTCCCGCCTTCAACGTCTACGATCCTGTCTATGGGCTGATCGGGCCTGGAACCAGGGTGTCGAACCCCGACAGCGCCCAGACCGACAAGCTTGGCCAGTGGTCGCTGTTCTTCCAGGACACGCTGCATCTGACCGAGCGGTTCGCACTGGTCGGTGGTGTGCGCTATATGGACTACGATCAGATCGCCGGACGCGGAAAGCCGTTCAACACCAACACAAACGTGTCGCAAGACAAGGTGCTCCCGCTTGGCGGCGCGATTTTCAAGCTGACCGATCAGATCTCGCTTTATGCGAGCTACACCGAATCGCTGAAGCCGAATTCGACGATTGCGCCGATCGGCGTGGTGATCGACTCCAGGGTCGCGCCCGAGGAGGGTGTGTCGTACGAGACCGGCGTGAAGTTCGACATCAACCAGCGCATCTCCGGAACCGTCGCATTCTACGACCTCGACAAGAAGAATGTGCAAACGACGAAGACGAACAGCGCGGGCGTGGTGGAGCTTCACACCGTCGGCCGCGCTCATTCGCGCGGCCTCGAAATCGACGTCACCGGCAGGCTCACCGACGATTGGGCGTTGATTGGGAGCTATGGCTATACCGACGCCCGCGTGACGGCCTCCGAGGATCTGACGTTGCTCGGCAAGAAGCTGCAAAACGTCGCCTTGAACACCGCTTCGCTCTATCTGGTCCACGACTTCGGCACCGCATTGCCCGGCCAGTTCCGTCTCGGCGGCGGGGCGCGCTATGTCGGCGATCGTCCCGGCGATTCGATCAACAGCTTCTTCCTGCCGTCCTATGTCGTCGCAGACCTCTTTGCGACTTACGAGACGAAACACGAGCAGTTTCCGGTGGTGTACCAGGTGAACGTCAAGAACCTGTTCGACACGGTCTACTATCCCTCAGCCGTGAATAATTTAAACGTCGCTATCGGCGACGCGCGCCGGGTGTCTCTCTCGGCGACGGTGAAGTTCTAGCCATGGCCACGCGGCCCGGGCACATGATCAAAACTGTCCTGCTCCAGGTCCATTCCATCGCAGGCCTGGTGCTCGCGCTGCTGCTAGCCTTGATCGCGCTGACCGGCGCGATCATGAGTTTCGAGGACGAGATCGTCGATCATCTCAACGCCGGCATCATGCACGTCGTGCCGCGCGAGATGCCGGCGCTGATGCCGGACGAACTGGTCGCGCGGCTGGGGGCGGGGCAAAATTTCGGTCAGGTCTCGGCCGTCATGTTGTCGAGCGATCCGACTGCGGCCGTGCGGGTCCGCTTCGCGCGCGACGAGCAGGGCGAGCGGCGGAATTCGCTCTATGTCGACCCCTATGATGCGCGCGTGCTGGGTGCGCCGCGCGGCGAGGCGTTCTTCGCGACGGTTCGGAAGCTGCATCGCTGGCTGCTGATCCCTGGCGATGCCAAGGGCTGGGGCCGCCAGATCACCGGTGTGGCCGCACTCGGCCTGATCGTCATGCTGGTCTCGGGCCTCGTGCTGCGCTGGCCCCGCCGCGTGCGCAGCGTGAAGATGTGGCTCAAGCCCAATCTCGGTCTCAGCGGACGCGGGCTGCATCGCTCGCTGCATGCGGTGATCGGCACCTGGGTTCTTCCGGTCTATCTGGTGATGACGCTCACGGGCCTGTGGTACTCGTTCGACTGGTACAAGGACGGCGTCGTCTGGCTGCTGTCGCGTCCAGAAGTCTCTGCCGCGAAGATGCAGCCAAGAATGTCCGCGAAGGCGCCGCGTGCGGCGGCTCGTTCCGAGCCGGCCCAGCCGATCGGGTTCGACCCGGCATGGACGACGTTCCGGCGTGAGGAGGGCGACCGCTTCGCCAGGGCTTTGCTGACGCTGCCGCCCAGCCCCGGCACGGTGATACGAATCCGGTCGTGGGGGAAGGATTCGACGCTCGACACCACGCGCGATGAATTCCGCATCGATGCCGTCACCGGTCAGGTCGCCTCCACGGAACGTTACGCCGACAAGACGTTCGGCGAGAAGATCATCGCCAACATGCTCGATATCCATCGCGGCGCGGTCCTGGGCTGGCCCGGCAAGCTCGCCTTCATGATTGCCGCGGCACTGATGCCGCTGTTCTCGGTCACCGGCATTTTGCTCTATCTGTCGCGCCGCAAGCTGCGGCGCCCGGCGCAGCCGCCGCTTGGGCGGCTCGTTCCGGGCGAGTGAGTTGCAGCCGAAGAGGCTAGCCAACACCTCGACAATCGTTCAAAAGCCCGTGGCACGTCCTTGTCAGGTTTTCGCCATGAAGCTTCCGACCGTCACCCCCGCCGATATCCGCCGCGCCCTGCTCCTGCGCGAAGAGATCGCGCTGCTCGATCTCAGATACGAGGCTGCCTTTGCCACCGGCCATCCGCTGTTCGCCGCCAACATGGCCGCCGACCGGATCGCGATCGAGGCCGAGGTGCGGCTGCCGCGCAAGGACGTTGCGATCGTGCTTTATGATGACGGCGAGGGGCTGGTTGCGACCGGCGCCGAGCGTCTGGCTGCACTCGGCTATAGCAATGTCAGCGCACTCGAGGGCGGGCTGAAGGCGTGGCGCGATGCGGGCTTCGAGATTTTCGAGGACGTCAATTCCTATTCCAAGGCTTTCGGCGAGTTGGTCGAGTCGCGTCGCCACACGCCCTCGCTGAGTGCCGATGAGGTGGCAAAGCTGATCGCCGACAAGGCCAACATCGCCATCCTTGACGTCCGCCGCTTCGACGAATACGCGACCATGAACATCCCGGGCTCGGTCAGCGTGCCCGGCGCGGAGCTGGTGCTGCGGGCAGGCCAGGCCGCGCCCGATCCTGAAACCACCATCATCGTCAATTGCGCCGGCCGCACCCGCTCTATCATCGGCACGCAATCGCTGATCAATGCCGGCGTGCCCAACAAGGTGCGGGCGCTGCGCAACGGCACCATCGGCTGGACCCTGGCGCGGCACGGGCTCAATCACGGCGCCGACAGGCGCGGCGCGATCGGCCCGTTCGAGGGCGGTCCAGCCAATGCCCGCGACGTCGCCTATCGCGCCGGTGTTCGCCATATCGGAGCGAACGAGATGGCTGCGCTGGTCGCAGAGACCGATCGCACGCTGTATCGCTTCGACGTGCGCGATGCCGAGGACTATGCGGCCGGCCATCTCCCCGGCTTCCGCCATTATCCCGGCGGCCAGCTCGTGCAGGAAACCGACATGGCCGCGCCCGTGCGCGGCGCGCGCATCGTCCTGACCGATGACAGATGCGTCCGCGCCGACATGACGGCGTCCTGGCTGGCGCAGATGGGTTGGGAAGTCTATGTGCTCGAGGGCGGCTATGATTGCGCGCTGGAAATCGGTCCACCGCAGGTCTTGCCGAAGCCCAACCCGGCCCATCGCTATCGCCGGCCCTATGAAGGCACCGATGTGGCCGAATCCGCGATGCAGGCCTATCTCGATTGGGAATACGGCCTCGTCGAGCAGCTCCGCCGCGACGGCACGCACGGGTTCTATGTGATTTGACCGAGCTCTGGGATGCCAAGCGCATCCTCAGCTCCGGCCGTCTTCTCCCCGTATCCGTGCCCTATTGTGCTGCGCACCGCCCGCGGTCTATGTGCTCAGGCAAAGCTGCCATCTACGGAGTTGCCATGTCCGCCCCAGGCCAAAGCCCTGAGCGAAGCGCCAAGGCGCTGCTGCTCGAAGGCGTCAATGATAGCGCTGTCGACCTGTTCGCGAGCGCCGGCTTCACCAATGTCGAACGGCTGACCAAGGCGCTGGACGGCGCGGATCTGCGGCACGCGCTCGAGGGCGTGTCGCTGCTCGGCATCCGTTCGCGCACGCAGATCACGGATGAGGTTCTGGCGGCGGCCGGCCAGCTTCTCGCGGTCGGCTGCTTCAGCGTCGGCACCAACCAGGTCGATCTTTCGGCGGCGCGCAAGCGCGGTATTCCCGTCTTCAACGCCCCGTTCTCCAACACGCGCAGCGTCGCCGAGCTCGTCATCGGCGAGATCGTGATGCTGCTGCGGCGGATCTTTCCGCGCTCGGTGTCGGCCCATGCCGGGGGCTGGGACAAATCGGCGGCGGGCAGCCGCGAGGTGCGCGGCCGCACGCTCGGCATCGTCGGCTACGGCAATATCGGCTCGCAGCTTTCGACGTTGGCCGAAGCCATGGGCATGCGCGTGATCTATTTCGACCGCACCGACAAGCTTCGCCACGGCAACACCGAGCCGGTCGAGAAGCTGGAAGATCTGCTGGCGCAGAGCGATGTGGTCAGCCTGCACGTGCCGGAGACGCCGGAGACCGCGGGCATGATCGGCGAGAGGGAGCTGCGGGCGATGAAGCCGGGCTCGTTTCTGATCAACAATAGCCGCGGCACCGTGGTCGATCTCGATGCGCTGGCGCGTGCCTTGCGCGACGGTCATCTCGCCGGTGCGGCCGTCGACGTCTTTCCCGTCGAGCCTTCGTCGAATGCCGATCGTTTCAATAGTCCCATTCAGGGCATCGAGAACGTCATCCTCACCCCCCATATCGGTGGGTCGACTGAGGAGGCGCAGGAGCGCATCGGCGGCGAGGTCGCGCGAAAACTGGTCGACTATTTCATTACCGGCTCGACCATGGGCGCGGTCAACTTCCCGGAGGTGCAGCTGCATCTTCGTCCCTCCGGTGCACGCTTCAGCCATGTCCATCGCAACGTGCCCGGCATGTTGCGGCGGCTGAACGAGGTCTTCCTTCAGCGCGACATCAACATCGCCGCGCAATATCTGCAGACCGCCGGCGACCTCGGCTACGTCGTGCTCGACGCCGATCTCGGCGGTCAGGATTCCGGCGAGCTGCTGCGGCAGATCCGCGGCCTCGAGGGAACGGTCGGGGCGCGGCTGGTATTCGAGCACTAAACCGCCCACGTTCCGGTTGCATCTTGCGGCCGGTGCTCCCACACTGCGGTCGAATTCGACGTGTTCCAGTCACGTCGGATTTGAGCTTCAGTTGCGTGAGTGTCCGCCATGGAACGGGACGCCGTACTGATTGATCTCGCGCTGCAGGGCGGCGGTTCGCATGGCGCCTTCTCCTGGGGTGTGCTCGACCGTCTTCTGGAAGAGAAATGGCTGGAGATCGCCGCGATCTCCGGAACCTCCGCAGGCGCGATGAATGCGGCGGTCCTGGCGGACGGGTGGACGGCCGGCGGCGCCGAGGGGGCGCGTGAGGCGCTCGACCGATACTGGCGTCGTATCTCGAAGGCCGCGGCCTTCAGCCCGCTACAGCGCTCTCCGCTCGACCGCTTGATGGGGCGCTGGACCCTCGATACGTCGCCGTTCTACATCCTCACCGATTTGATGTCGCGTGTGCTCTCGCCCTACGACCTCAATCCTACCGGTTACAATCCGCTGCGCGCGGTGCTGGCCGAGAGCATCGATTTCGAACGGCTCGTGCGCTCGCCGATCCAGCTATTCATCACCGCGACCCGGGTACGCACCGGGCGCGGACGTATCTTCCGCAACGCGGAGATCACGGCCGACGTGCTGCTGGCATCGGCCTGTCTTCCAACCATGTTCCGCGCGATCGAGATCGACGGCGAGCCCTATTGGGACGGCGGCTATGCTGGCAACCCGACCATCACGCCGCTGGTCCGCGAAAGCGACGCGCATGACACCATTCTCGTCCAGATCAATCCGACCGAGCGGCCGGAGCAACCGCGGACGGCTGCGGAGATTCTCAACCGTCTCAACGAAATCTCCTTCAACTCGCCGCTGATGAAGGAGCTGCGCATGATCGCGCTGCTGCGCCAGGCGGCCGATCCGGGCAGCGGCGAGGGCGCGCGCTGGGCGAAGATGCGCACGCACCGGATCAAGAGCGACATGCTGGCGAAGTTCGGGGCCTCCTCGAAGCTCAACGCGGAGTGGGAGTTCGTCTCGATGCTGCGCGCCGAGGGACGCATGGCCGCGGACAACTTCCTCGCCGAGCACGGCGCGGAGATCGGTCGCCGCTCGACCGCCGATCTCGATGTCCTGCTGTCGGAGTGCTGAGGCATGGGTCTCCTCGGCCTCCTCGTCGGACTCGGTCTGCTCGTCCTATTCGCCTTCCGCGGTTGGAGCGTCCTGCTGCTCGCGCCGTTCGCCGCACTCATTGCTGCGTTGTTCGGCGGTGAGCCGCTGCTCGCGAACCTGACCCAGGTGTTCATGGTGAACGCGGCGGGATTTCTGGCGCAGTTCTTTCCGATCTTTCTGCTTGGTGCCGTCTTCGGCAAGTTGATGGACGACAGTGGCGCGGTGACGTCGGTCGCCGGCTTCATGGCGGAGCGCCTCGGCGAACGCCGCGTGATCCTGGCGGTCGTGCTCGCCGGCGCGCTGGTCACCTATGGTGGTGTCAGCCTGTTCGTTGCGTTCTTCGTCATCGTTCCAATGGCCCGCTCGCTGTTTCGTGCCGCTTCGATTCCGCGTCGTCTGATCCCGGCCGCGATCGTGCTGGGAACGTCGACCTTCACCATGTCGGCCCTACCTGGCACGCCGTCGATCCAGAATGCGATTCCGATGCCGTTCTTCGGCACGACGCCGTTTGCCGCGCCGGGCCTCGGCATCGTCGGCTCGCTCATCATGCTCGGCGCGGGATTGTGGTGGCTGCATCGCGCCGAAGCTGCGGCGCGCCGCGCCGGTGAAGGCTATGGCGACGACGCCGAGGGCGCGATCGAGCAGGCCGCTGCTGACGAGCTCGTGCGCGAGCGCGCGACGACTGCCCGCGAGTTCGATCCGGCGGAGCTACAGCACGGTCATCGCAGCGAGCGGCCGTCGCCCGTGCTGAACGCCATGGCGCCGCTCGTCGTTGTCGTGACCGTCAACCTGGTGATGTCGCTGGTGGTGCTGCCGCGGCTCGATGTCAGCTGTCTCGCCGAGCCGCGCTTTGGCGACACGACGCTTGCGGCGGTCGCAGGCGTGTGGTCGGTCGCGGTGGCGCTGGCTGCCGCCATCGTCACGACCATCGCGCTGAACTGGGCGCGCCTGCCGGTGCTGCGCCGGACCATGGACGCCGGGGCCAATGCGTCGGTCCTGCCTGCGTTCAGCGTCGCCAGCCTCGTCGGCTTCGGCGCCGTCGTGGCCTCGCTGCCGGCGTTCACGATCGTGCGCGACTGGGTGCTGGCGATCGAAGGGGGACCGCTGGTCTCGCTCGCCGTCGCGACCAACATCCTGGCCGCGCTGACCGGGTCGGCGTCGGGCGGCCTGACCATCGCCCTCGATGCTCTCGGCCCGACCTATGTCGAACTTGCCGCGCGCCACGGCATCGACCTTGCGCTGATGCATCGCGTGGCGGTGATCGGCGCGGGAACGCTGGACATCCTGCCGCATAACGGTGCGGTGGTCAGCCTGCTCGCGATCTGCGGCCTGACCCATCGCGACAGCTATTTCGATATCGTCATGGTCGGTATCGTGACCTCGCTCCTGGCGCTGCTGGCGGTGATCGCCCTGGGCACTGCGCTGGGCTCGTTCTGACGGAAAGCCGGCGTCAGCGATTGACGGACGGGCGAAGGTTGCATTGAATGCGGCCAAGTGCCGAACGCAACAGGACAAGCCGGGTGGAAACGATGAAGCGCAACAGAGCGAAGCTGTGTGCATGGCTGGTGGGCACTGCGGCCGCAATGAGCGCGAGTGGTGCCTCAGCGGCAACGCTGGCCGAAGACGCCGAGACCGTCTGCAAAGGCCTCGTCGGCGGCGCTGACGCCGTCAAGATCAATTCCGCGACCCTGCAGGCGCCGTCGCAATTGGCCGTGGCCGAGCGCGGGCCGACGCCGTCAGCACGCATCACGCCGGCCAATCCGCGCTTCTGCAAGGTGCTCGGCCATATCGATCCCACCGATCCCAAGGCGCCCCCGATCAAATTCCAGGTCAACCTCCCCGTCGAATGGAACGGGCGCTCGCTGCAATATGGCGGCGGCGGCTTCAACGGTGTGCTGATCACGGGCCTTGCCCTGCCGCCGGCCTATCCCTTCGACAGGCCCTCGCCGCTGGCGCGCGGCTTCGTCACCTACGGCACCGACTCTGGCCACGAGACCAAGCAGGGCGAGCCGCCGCAGGTCTTTGCGCTGAACGACGAAGCGTTCGAGAATTTCGCCCATCGGGCGTACAAGAAGGTGCGCGACGCCGCGGTCGGGCTGATGCAGCGCGCCTACGGCAGGAAGCCGGAGAAGCTGTACTTCATGGGCTCGTCGGAGGGCGGCCGCGAAGGCCTCACCATGGCGCAGCGCTATCCCGACGATTTCGACGGCATCTTCGCCCGTGTGCCCGTGATCAACTGGGTCGGGCTGCAGCATGCCGGCACGCGCTCGGGTCTCGTCACCATGGGCGAGGGCTGGATCAACCCGGCGCAGGTCAAGCTCGTAGGCGAGGCCGTGCGCGCGGCTTGCGACAAGGCCGACGGCTCCGACGATGCGCTGGTGCAGGATCCCGTCGGCTGCAAGGCGGCGTTCAAGGTCGAGACGCTGCGCTGCGCGGCCGGGCAGAGCGGCGACCAGTGTCTCACCGATGCACAGATCAAGGCGGTGAACACGCTGCACGCCACCTACAAATTCCCCTTCGCGCTCGCCAATGGTCTCGACGATTATCCGGGCTGGGGCGTCTCCGGCGAGGACATCCCCGCGGTCGGGCCGACCGGCGGCTGGGTCTCCTGGTGGCTCGGCACCGCGCCGCCGGCGCAGCCGCCCGCGCCGAACAACGGCATCGCCTGGATCTACGGCGCCGGCGGCATCCAATATGTCTTCGCGCGCGATCCGAAGCTCGACGTCACCACCTACAAGGTGGAAGAGCACAAGGCGCGGCTGCTCGAGGTCTCCAGCCTGATGGATTCCACCGATCCCGATCTCAGTCGGTTCCGGGCGCGGGGCGGCCGGCTGATCGTGCTCGAGCACATGGCCGACTACGCCCAGAGCCCCTATGCCGGCATCCGCTACTTCGAGAGCGTCGAGCGCAAGATGGGCAAGGCCGAGACTGCGGAGTTCGCGCGCCTCTACACCGCGCCCGGCGTCGACCATGTCGGCTCCGGCGCGCCCGCCAATGTCGACATGCTGAGCGTTCTGGTCGACTGGGTCGAGAATGGCAAAGCGCCCGGCGACTTAGAGGTCAGGGAGCAGAAGGTCGAGGCGCCGTCGTTTGCCGCGACGCGCGCGCTGCCGCTGTGCCGCTGGCCGGCCTGGCCGCACTACAAGAGCGGCCCGGTGACGGAAGCGGCGAGCTTCACCTGCGCACCATAACCAAGAGGGCCCGTTTGACAACGCGCCTGCGTTTCACTATCTATTTCGCATGCGAAATAACGGCGCCGGCGCGCAGCACCATCGGCTGATCTACTTGCTGAGTGTCGCCCAGCGCCGGCTGCAGCGCTGGATGGCGGCGCGGCCCGAGAGCGCGGTGACGCCGGCGCAGGCGGGGCTACTGTTCATCCTTGGCAAGCAGGATGGCGTCCTGATGGGCGAGGCTGGGGCGGCGCTCGACATGGGACCGGCCGGCATTTCGGGTCTCGTCGACCGGACGGTGGCTGCGAAGCTGGTCGAGCGGCGGGCCGATCGCGAGGACGGCCGCGCCTTTCGCATCTGGCTGACGCCGAAGGGGCGCACCGCGCTGGCGCAGGCCAAGACCAGCGCGGCGGAGGTCAATGCGGCGCTGACGGAAGGTTTCACGGCCGCGGAAATCGACATCGTCGCACGCTGGCTGACGAGCATTCAGGACAAGTTTCCAAGACGTTCAGACGAATAACACGGAGCAGACCAATGACCGAGCAGGTCCGGATCGAGAATAGCGGCGGAATCCTCACCCTCACGCTGGCACGTCCCGACAAGAAGAACGCGCTGACGGATGCGATGTACGGCAAGCTCGCCGACGCGATCGAATCCGCCGAGTTCGACCCGTCCGCCCGCGTGATTCTGATCCGCGGCGAGGGCGACATGTTCACCGCCGGCAACGACGTCGGCGAGTTTGCGGCGGTCGCGGCCGGCAAGTCCGAAGGCAGCCGCAACGTGGTGCGTTTTATCCAGTCGCTGGCGCGTTGCACCCGGCCGCTGGTCGCGGCCGTGCAGGGCCGTGCCGTCGGCGTCGGCACCACGATGCTGCTGCATTGCGACCTCGTCGTGCTCGCCGACAACGCGCAATTGTCGACGCCGTTCGTCAGCCTCGCGCTGGTGCCTGAAGCCGCCTCCAGCCTGTTGATGCCGGCGCGCATCGGCTATGCCCGCGCCTACGAGATGTTCGCGCTTGGCGAAACCGTGCCGGCCAGGTTGGCGCTGGAATGGGGACTCGCCAACCGTGTGGTGCCGCTCGATAGGCTCGATGCCGAAGCGCTTGGGCTGGCGCAGCGTCTCGCCCGCCAGCCGGCCGGGGCCCTCATCGCGACCAAGCGGCTGATGCGCAACGGCGAGGCGCTGGTCGCGCAGATGCAGGCCGAAGGCGAGCAGTTCGCGCAGCGCCTGCGCACCGCCGAGGCGCGCGAGGCGTTCACGGCGTTTGCAGAGCGCCGCCCGCCGGATTTTACCAGAATAGGATAGTATTCCGAATCCCTGCAGGTTGGATCGCTTCGATTCAACTCAAACCTTAACGAAACATTGGCACGTGGCGGTGCAAGGTGGGCCTCTCCTGAGAGTTAGGTCCCTCGACCCATGTCCATTTTTAAGAATTCGGTAAGCACGCTCCTCCTGGTCCTGATGACGCTGCTGGCGGCCGGCGCGCTGACGAGCACGGCCATCCAGATGGGCGGGGCGTTCGGCCGCTACAGCGACAGTCTGGAGACCGAACGGCTCGCGAATGCCGACAAGTCGATCTTCCATGGCGTGGTTGCCCTGCGCAGCAATCGTGGTGATGCCCAGAGCGCCCTGCTCGGCGAGGACGATCCGCGCGCTAAGCTCGGTGTTGCGGAGAAGGCGGAGCAAGCCGGCTTCGATGCCATTAGGGCCGCGCTGTCCACCGTCGAGTTCGCCCGCCGCGACGAGCTCGCCAGCACGCTGAAGCAGCGCTGGAGCGAGGCCGCGCCAAAATTCCAGTTGTTCTACGACGAGGCCAAGCTGCCGCGCGCCGAGCGCAAGCTGGAGCGTACCGCGCCCTGGTACGATGCGGTCACCAAGGTGATCGAGACCGCCAATCTCGCGTCCACCGCGGTGTCGAACCGTGCCTGGATGAACGATCCTTACATCGCCCGCATGATCCAGGCCCGCCGTCTCGCCTGGCAGGTGCGCGACCGCTACGGCATCCAGTGCTCGACCCTGCGGCCGAACGTCAACGCCAGCAAGCCGCTCGACGACGCCCAGAAGCAGACAGTGGCCGGATGGAACGGCGTCGTCACCGCCGGCTGGACCGGCATGGAGGAGCTGCTGGCTGCGCCTGACGCGCCGGCCGACCTCGTCAACACGGCCAAGGAGGCGAGGGCCAAGACCGACGGCGCCCTCAAGCAGATCAGCGAGATCACCAAGGGCTTCGACGGCAGCGGCCGTCCCGCGATGCCCGCCGCGGAATGGAACGCGTTGTGCCAAGCTCCGTTCGCATCCATCGTCGCGGTCGCGAGCAAGGCGCTCGACCTGTCGATCGCGCACGCGGAGGCGGTTCAGGCGAAAGCGCTGACCAATCTCATCGTGCAATCCTTTGCGTTCCTGCTCGCGCTGGCCGTGACCCTGGCCGGTGTGTTCGTGGTGCGCAACCGCCTCATGCGGCCGGTGCGCACGATCCTCGACGCCATCGCCCGCATCAGCGCGCGCGACTATGCGACGCCGGTGCCGCAGTCGCGGCATCCCGACGAGTTCGGCACCATGGCGGCTGCGCTCGAAAGTCTGCGCGAGAGCGCGGCGACTGCGGAACGCCTCGGCCAGGAACGCGAATCGCAGCAGGCGCTGCAGCTCGCCCGCTCCGGCACCGTCGATGCCGCCTGCCGCACCTTCGACGACACGGTGCAGGCGGTGATCCAGAGCGTTGCGGCCTCGACGCGGGAGCTCGACGCTACCGCAAGCGGCGTGCGCTCGCTGGTCACGGAATCGAGCAGCCAGACCGCGGCGGTGTCCTCGGCAGCCGAGCAGGCCACCAATAATCTCGAGACCATCGCCGCCGCGACCGAGGAGCTCTCCGCATCCGTGGGCGAGATCTCCGCGCAGGTGCAGTCGAGCGCCCGCGAGGCCCGCGAGGCCGTGGCCCAGGCCGAGCAGACCAATGCGACGGTCGAGATCCTCGATCAGACGGCGAGCCGCATCGGCGAGGTCGTGAAGATGATCAACGCGATCGCGGCCCAGACCAATCTGCTGGCATTGAACGCCACCATCGAAGCCGCGCGCGCCGGCGAGGCCGGCCGCGGCTTCGCGGTGGTTGCAGGCGAGGTCAAGAGCCTTGCGGCGCAGACCGCGACGGCGACGGAAGAGATCTCGCGCCAGGTCGAGGAGATCCAGGGCGCGACCGGCCAGGCGGTCGCCGCGATCCGGTTGATCGGCGGCGCCATCGGCGGCATCGACGAGAAGATGACGGCGATTGCCGCCGCGGTCGAACAGCAGCGCGCGGCCACGACGGAGATCTCGCGCAACTTCCAGCAGGCGGCCCAGGGCACCCGCGAGGTCACCGATACCATCGGCAGCGTCGCCAGGCTCAACCAGGAGACCGGCAATGCCGGCACGGTGCTGTCGGAGTCCGTCAAGAAGATGTCGGCGGATGCCGATCGTCTTCGCGTCGCGGTCGAGGGTTTCCTGGGCGCCGTGAAGAGCGCCTGATTTTCGTACTCTTTCCATCGGACGTCGCGCGGGCATTGCCGCAGCTCGGCACTGCGGGTACATCTGTGCCGCCTCGCTCCCACGGGCGCGGCGGCAGACGCAAGACACATCAGGGATGGAGAGTTCGATGCCGGTCACCCCACACAAGGCCCAACGCCCCTATCGCGGCGTGTTCCCGGTCGCGCCCACCATCTTCGACGAGCGCGGCGAGCTCGACCTCGAGGGTCAGCGCCGCTGCATCGATTTCATGATCGATGCCGGCTCGCACGGCATTTGCATCCTCGCCAATTTCTCCGAGCAGTTCGTGCTCACCGATGCCGAGCGCGACACGGTGATGCATGCGGTGCTGGACCATGTGGCCGGCCGGGTTCCCGTGATCGTCACCACCACCCATTTCAGCTCGGCCGTATGCGCCGCGCGCAGCAAGCAGGCGGAGGCGGCCGGCGCCGCCATGGTGATGGTGATGCCGCCCTATCACGGCGCGACCTTCCGCGTCCCCGAGAAAGGCATCGTCGAATTCTTCAAGGTGCTCTCCGGCGCGATCAACATCCCGATCATGATCCAGGACGCGCCGGTTGCCGGCACGCCGCTGTCGGTCGAGTTGCTCGCGCGGCTGTCGCGCGAGTTTTCCAACATCCGCTATTTCAAGATCGAGGTGCCGGGCGCGGCCTCGAAGCTCCGCAGCCTGATCGAGGCGGGCGGCAAGGACATCGAGGGCCCCTGGGACGGCGAGGAGGCGATCACGCTGCTCGCCGATCTCGACGCCGGCGCCACCGGCGCCATGACCGGCGGCGGCTATCCCGACGGCATCCGCCAGATCATCGATCCCTATTTCGCGGGCGATCGCGAAAAGGCGAAGGCCGCCTACGAGCGCTGGCTGCCGCTGATCAACTACGAGAACCGCCAATGCGGCCTGATCGCCTGCAAGGTGATGATGCAGGCCGGCGGCGTGATCAAGTCGGAGGCGGTGCGCCATCCGCTGCAGCCGCTGCATCCGGCGACGCGCGCCGGGCTATTGGAGCTCGCCAAGGAGCGCGACGCGTTGGCGCTCAGGTGGGGGAAGTAATTCTCTCCCCGTCATTGCGTGAAGCTGTCGTAGGGTGGGCAAAGCGAAGCGTGCCCGCCAACTTGCGCGCCCGCGGGAAGAGCGGTGGGCACGGCGCTTTGCGCCTTTGCCCACCCTACGAAGGCTGCGAGGAGCGACTTGTGCGCCCTCGCTCGAAATGAACGAGGGATGCCCATTTCGCCTGAAGGCGTCGAATTAGCGCGTTCCGGGCCGTTCCCCATAGCCCCGCGATGGCATAATGTACGCGCGCCAACCGGCGCCTTGCGGAGATTCCCAGGACATCGCGCAACAGCTCTTCTTTTGCCACTATCCCGAGCCAGGTTGGTGCAAACCGACAGAACAGGGAGGCAGTGCCATGACGATGAGGCCGGATCCTACCTTTCACGCATCGCCCAAGCTTGCGATGGAAGCGCCTGCGGAGAATTTTGCTTACACCTTGCTGCTCAGTCCGGATTTCTCAAAGCCGGATGCTCTCGCGGTCATCGACGTCAAGCCGGGATCGCCGACCTATAGCCAGATCGTCCATACCGTAGCGATGCCCAACAAGGGTGATGAGTTTCATCATTTCGGCTGGAATGCTTGCTCCTCCGCCCTGTCGCCGCTCGCCGGACACGCCTTCATCGAGCGGCGCTATCTCATTATCCCCGGGCTGCGCTCGTCGCGGATCTACGTGATCGATACCAAGCCCGATCCGACGAAGGCCAAGATCCACAAGATCATCGAGCCTGAGGAGGTCTTCAAGAAGACCGGCTACTCGCGGCCGCACACGATCCATTGCGGGCCGGACGGCATTTACGTGAGCACGCTGGGCGGCGGCGGCAAGGACGGCACCAATGGACCTCCGGGCGTCTTCATCATGGATTGCGAGACGTTCGAAGTTCTTGGACGATGGGAGATCGACCGTGGCCCGCAGACGCTGCATTATGATTTCTGGTGGAATCTGCCGCGCGATTACATGGTGACGAGCGAATGGGCGTTACCGCCGCAGTTCGAGAACGGGATCGTCCCGGAAGATCTGCTTGCGAACAAATATGGCCATCGCCTCCACTTCTGGGACCTTCGCGCCCGTCGCAACGTCCAGACCATCGACCTCGGCGCCAATCATCAGATGGCGCTGGAGGTGCGCCCCGCGCACGATCCGGTTCGCGAGTATGGTTTCGTCGGTGTCGTGGTCGACACCACCAACCTCGAAGCATCGATCTGGACCTGGTGGCGCCAGGACGGAAAATTCCATGCCGAGAAGACGGCGACGATCCCTCCCGAACCCGCTCCCAAGGAGAAGCTGCCGCCGCTGCTGCAGGGATTTGGCGCCGTGCCGCCGCTGGTGACGGACATCGACCTGTCGATGGACGACCGGTTTCTCTATGTCTCGTGCTGGGGCACGGGTGAGATGCGCCAGTACGACGTCAGCGATCCCAGAAAGCCGAAGCTTGCGGGCTCAGTCCACATCGGCGGCATCGCGCGCCGCACGCCCCATCCGAACGGCAAGCCCTTTGCGGCGGGTCCGCAGATGGTCGAGATCAGCCGCGACGGCCGGCGCGTGTACTGGACCAATTCGCTTTATTCCACCTGGGACGACCAGTTCTATCCCGACGGGGTTCCGGGCGTGGAAGTCATGGCCAATGTCGGTCGCAACGGCGGCCTCGAGCTCGACAAGGACTATTTCGTGAGCTTCCCCGACGGATATCGTGCGCACCAGATCAGGCTCGAGGGCGGCGACTGTTCGACGGACTCATTTTGCTACCCGTCGGTCTAGATGGCACGCAGGCGAGCCCGGCCCTTGGCTGGCTGTGGCTCGCGCTTGTTGCGAGCGGTCTCTACCACGGGGTCAATCCGGGAATGGGATGGCCGCTCGCCGTTTCGGCCGGGCTCATGGACAAGAGCCCCCTCGCGCTCTTCCGTGCATTGTGGGCTCTGGCGGCCGGGCACCTCCTGGCAACACTTCTCGTGCTGCTGCCGTTCGCCTTCCTGCTCGTACTGGCCGAATGGCAGCGTCCAATCCAGATCGTCGCGAGTCTTCTCGTCATCGGCTTTGGCGTCTACCGGCTGATCGACCGGCGTCATCCGCGCGCGCTGGCACGAATTCCGCCGACGCAATTGGTGCTCTGGTCATTTGCCGTCGCCATCGCTCACGGCGCTGCCCTGATGCTCGTGCCGATCTATCTCGGGCTCTGCCAGGCCTTCGAGCTCGATGCCGGCCATCAGGCGGCGGGCGCGCTGATGACGGCAAATCTCGGGATGGCGGTGCTGGTGTCGCTGGTGCACGTTGCCGCCATGGTCGGCGCCGGCGGATGTCTGGCGTGGCTGGTCTACCGCCATCTGGGACTGAGGTTCGTCTCGCGAAGCTGGTTCAACCTGGATGCAGTCTGGGCGATCAGCCTCGTTCTGGTTGGCGCGGTGGCGCTCGCTTTCAATCTTGCGACCTCGCGCTGAGGTCTACCGCACCAAAGCCCACTCGCCGATGATGCGAAACCGCGCCTTGGCATCATCCTGCTTGAACAGGGCAATGCGATCGATCGCGAGCGTCTCGATCCCCAGCGCCGCAAACCGTGTTCGCAGCATCTGAAGGATCGGCCCGCGCCGCTCCGCATCCAGCCGCCCCGTCAGCGTCATGTGGAAGCGGAATTCTTCCATCACGTAAGGATAGCCCCAGCGGTCGAGATAATCGCGCTGCCGCTCGCTGAGCTTCTCCGGCTTGCGCCGAGCGCGATCTTCCGCCGTCAGCGCGGCGCGAAACGGGTCGAACTCGCGAACGCAATCAGCGGCAAGTTGCTGGAGCGTTTCCATCGGCTCGGCCGGAATAACGGCAATGAAGCCGCTGATGGCATCGACCACTGGTCGGATCGCCGGGATCGGACGTGTCCTGCCCGCGAAGGCCGCGCAGGCGGCCAGCAGCTCGGCTTCGGTATTGCCAGGCGCCAGCGCCATCGGCGCCTTCAGCGTGGCGTGAAAGCCGTATTTGCGAGGATCGGCGCTGACCTCGCGCCAGTCGGGCGCGGCGTGCAGCGCCTGCTCTGGAAACGAAATCTCGCCGCCGCTGTAGGCGTCATAGCCGAGCAGCTCGGCGCCGAAGCGGGAGAGGGCGCTGTCGCGGCCTGCGGCATAATAGATCGCGTAGCGGGGGAAACCTGTCATTGCCTCAGCATAACCAATTTACGCCGCGACGACAGTCTCGCGCGGGGCCGCCACTGCGGTGAGCAGCCGCGTCGCGTCGGTGAGATGCACGAGCCTGCCGCCTGAGATCACCGCGATCAGCCGCGGCCGCAGCTTCACGTTGTCGTCGACGAGGAGAATGTCAGCGCGGCGTCCCTCCGCGAGCAGGCCGCGATCGGTGAGGCCGGTCGCGCGCGCCGGGCCGGCGGAGACCAGATCCCAGGCCTGAGCCAGAGGCACCACGCCATCGGCGGCCAGGCGGAACGCGGCGAGCAGCTGCGCGGGATAATAATAGTCAGACGCCAGCACCGAGCAGAGCCCCTTGGCGATCATGTCGGAGGCCCTGGTCCAGCCGGTGTGGCTGCCGCCGCGCACGACGTTCGGCGCGCCATAGACGATGGCATCGCCGTGGCTGGCCGCAGCCTGCGCCGTCTCCTCGTTGATCGGAAACTCCGCGATCAAGGCGCCGAGCTCGCGAAAGTCCCGGCGCATCGCCGGGCTCGAATCGTCGTGCGAGAGCATCCGCACCTCGGCCCCGCGGGCCGCGGCGGCCAGGCGTGACACCGAGGCGGGCACCTCGTCGGCGCGCGAGACCACGCGCTCGACCAGCCGGTCGAATTCTTCGCTCGACAGACCGGTGCGCTCCACCATGCGGTTGCGCTTGCGTGGGTTGGAGATGTCGGCAACGACGCCGTCCATATGATCGTTGAAGGCGAACAGGTCGACGCGGCCCTCGCTGAGCCACTCCGCGATCTCCGCTTCGGCATCGAGATTGAAGGTCTCGTGCCGCAGGTGGAAGCGGGTGTCGGCAGCGAACTGCGGACGCTGCCGCTCGATCGCCTCCATCAGGCCGCGCGCATTGTCGGCGCTTCGCAGGCCCGGCTCCCACGAGCAGGTCGTGGCGTGAAACACGGTGGTGATGCCGTTGCTGATCGCCTGGCGGTCGCTGTCGGCGAGCGCGACGTCGATCGGAAAGTCGACGCCGGCGCGCGGCATCATCTGCCGCTCGAAGGCATCGCCATGCAGATCGACGATGCCGGGCAGCACCAGCAGGTCACGGGCATCCAGTGCCAGCCGCGCCCGGCCGCGAGAAGCATCGACCTCTGCAATGTCTGTTCCGGAGACGAGAAGGGAGGTTTCGACGAGCTCGGCGCCGATCAGGGCCCGGCCGCCTTCGATGAATATGTCTGTCACGCGACCGCGCTTCGTTTGCTGGCAGGAGAATTGGCGAGTGAGCTCGCTTTTGCTTCGTATGCCGAGAGGAAATCTTCAATCCCGAGCTTGCGGAAATTGGGCAGCGCCTCGCGCAACTTGTCGTGATCCCAGTCCCACCAGGCAAGCCTAGCGAGCCGTCCGGCGATCTCCTCCGAGAACCGCCGCCGCACGATGCGGGCCGGATTGCCGGCGACGATGCTGTAGGCCGGCACGTCCTTGGTGACGATCGCGCCGGCGGCGATCACCGCGCCGGTGCCGATGTTGCGGCCCGGCAGCACGATCGCGCCATGGCCGATCCAGACGTCATGGCCGATATGAACGTGATGCCGGCGGCGCCAGTCGAAGAACTCGAGATCGTCGCTCTCACGTTCGAAATAGGCGCTGGATCGGTAAGTGAAATGCGCCTGAGTGGCGCGATGCATCGGGTGGTTGCCGGGATTGATGCGGGTCATCGCCGCGATCGAGCAGAACTTTCCGATGGTGGCGTAGGTGATCTGCGCATCGTTCACGACATAGGAATAATCGCCCATCGCCACTTCATGCAGGATCGTGCGCGCGCCGACTTCGGTGTAGGCGCCGAGCCTGGTCTCATGCAGCTTGGCCGAGGGATCGACGGTCGGCTGAACCGAAAGAGCTTTGGCGGCCATGTTGCATCCGAAGTGCGAGGGCGGGCGTCTCTCTTCGAGCGGCCGGATGACGATGTCATGACAGCGAGATGACAGGGGATGATGTGCGTAGGATGGCCGCACTGCAGCAGCGCTGTCACACAAGTGTTAAGCACGAGGGTTAGCGGTTGGCTCCAGCTACTCTGGAGCTCCTGTATGCTGGTGGTTGAAGGCCTGACGTGTCGCTTCGGCGCGAAAGCCGCGGTGGACGATGCTTCGTTTCAAGTTTCCCCCGGCGGCTTCGTCGGGGTGATCGGGCGATCCGGCGCCGGCAAGTCGACATTGCTGCGGTCCATCAACCGCCTCACCGAGCCCTCCGAAGGCCGCATCCTGTTCGAAGGCGTCGACGTCACCGCGCTGCGCGGCAAGGAGCTGCGGCAGTGGCGTGCGCGGTCGGCGATGATTTTTCAGCAGTTCAACCTCGTCGGCCGGCTCGACGTCCTCACCAATGTGCTGATGGGGCGGCTGTCGACGGTGCCGACATGGCGGTCGCTGCTGCAGCTTTGGCCCGAAGAAGACAAGGCCATCGCGATGTCGGCGCTCGAGCAGTTCGACATGGCTGCCATCGCGGCCCAGCGCGCCGACCAGCTCTCGGGCGGTCAGCAGCAGCGCGTGGCGATCGCGCGGGCGCTGGTTCAGCAGCCCGACATTATCCTTGCCGACGAGCCGATCGCCTCGCTCGATCCCCGCAACACCAAGATCGTGATGGATGCGCTTCTGCGCATCAACAAGCATTTCGGTATCACCGTGCTCTGCAACCTGCATTCGCTCGATCTCGCCCGCAGCTATTGCGACCGCCTGATCGGGATGGCCGCGGGGCGGGTGGTGTTCGACGGCGCGCCGGCGGCCTTGACCGATCATATCGCGCGCGAGCTGTACGATCTCGAGGCGAATGAAGTCATGGATGTTGCGCCCGCGGATGCATCGGTCGGCACGGCAGTTCCTGCCCTCCGCACGGTTGCCGTGGCCTGATCGCTGCTTCTTTAAATCGAGCCTGGTCGTAGAGCCGGAACTCGACAGTTTCATAACCTTGAAATGGGAGACGTCATGATAGACCGTCGTACGATCGTTGCCGCTGCGGCGGCCCTGGCATTTTCAGTTTCAGCCGCTGCGGCGCAGGACTGGAAGGCAAAATATCCTGAGTTGATCTTCGCAAAAGTCCCCGACGAGAATGCCTCCGGCACCACCAACCGCTGGACGCCTCTGACGGAGTACCTGTCCCGCGAGCTTGGAACCAAGGTCACGCTGCGCATCGCCAACGACTACGCCGCGGTGATCGAAGGTCAGCGTGCAGGAAACATTCACATTGCGATGTACGGCCCGGCGTCCTACGCGCGTGCCTACATCATTGGCGCGAAGGTCGAACCGTTCGCGATCGAGGTGAACGGCGACGGCACCAAAGGCTATTACTCGGTTCTCTATGTCAAAAGCGATTCGAGCTACAAGGACATTAAGGACCTGCAAGGCAAGAACCTCTGCCTCGTCGATCCCAATTCGACTTCCGGCAACAACGTGCCGCGTTTCGCGATGAACAAGATGGGCATCGACCCGGAAAAGTTCTTCGCCAAGGTGGTCTATTCGGGGAGCCATGAAAACGCGGTGATCGGGCTTTCCCAGGGCACCTGCGACGCGGCGTTCAACTGGTGGAACGACGAGAAGGAATCGAACCTGCTCCGGATGGAACGGAAGGGCATGGCGAAGGCCGCGGATTTCAAGATCATCATGAAGTCCGAGCAGATCGTGAACTCGCCGATGGCCTATCTCAGCAGCCTGCCTGACGACCTCAAGGCGGCGATCAAGAAAGCAGTGCTGGAAATTGCGGTGAAGGACAAGGCGGCTTTCGACAAGATTTACGAGGGGAAGCAATTGCCCTACGTCGAGGTCGACCACAAGGCGTATGACGCCGTGATCGAACTGACCAAGTTTGTCGACAGCATTCGCAAGCAGAAATCCTGAGGGAAACGAAGGGTTGGACAAGTCGGGCAGATCGCAAGATCTGCCCGTCGGCTCTCGCCAACATCCCATGCGAACAGCAGTTCCCGAATTTCCGGAAGCCAGGCTGCGTGAGCTTGCCGATCGCTATGCGGCTGCAATTGCCGCCAAGCGCCGGCGCGTATGGCTCGGTGCCGCCGTCCTGATCGCCGTTGCCATTGCCGCGGGCTGGATGGGCGAGGTCAGTCTCGGAAATTTTGTCGAGAACTTCTGGCGCTTCCCGGCCTATTTCGTCAGCATCGCACCCAAATTTTCGTTCGCGACCGCATGGAGCGATTTGGCGGACTGGCTGTGGGGATTGCCGCGCTGGGCACGGCTTCTCGGGGATACGTTGCTGATCGCCTATATGGGCACCCTCTCGGGTGCGCTGTGCGGTTTCGCACTTTGCTTCCTCGCCTCGGCCAATCTCGTGAAATCAGGAACGACTGTTTTCGTCACCCGGCGCGCTCTGGAGTTTTTCAGGACCGTGCCGGAGATCGTGTTTGCCCTGATCTTCGTGCTAGCCTTTGGTCTCGGGCCGCTGCCGGGCGTTCTGGCGATTGCAATCCATACCGCCGGAGCGTTGGGCAAGCAATTCGCCGAGGTTGTCGAGAACATCGACAGCAAGCCGGTCGAAGGGGTGGCGGCAAGCGGGGGCAGCTGGGTTCAGGTCGTTCGGTTCGGCGCGTTGCCTCAGGTCCTCTCGAACTTCGTGAGCTATGCCTTGCTCAGGTTCGAGATCAACGTGCGGGGCGCCGCCGTGATGGGCTTCGTCGGCGCCGGCGGGATCGGTCAGGATCTGATCGAGGCGGTTCGCAAGTTCTACTTCACCGACGTCAGCGCCATCCTGCTGCTCATCGTCCTTACCGTCATGTTGATCGACTTCCTGACGGAACGGTTGCGACACCGCCTGCTCGGGCTGGAGGGAAGCACCCGATGAGCTCCTTCAGTTTTGAAAACCGGACCGGCATTGCCGAACGGTATCCCGACGTCTTCCGGACCGATTGGTGGCAGCGGGGAAGGATCGCAATACTCGTCGGCGGGACGGTCGGGCTGTTCCTGTTCGGGATCGTCCAGCTCGATATTCCCTTTAATCGGCTCTCCCAGGGCATGGTCAGGCTGGGCGAATTCGTCCAGCTCATGTTGCCGCCCAGCCCGGGTTCTTGGGCGGAGGTTCTGAAATATCTGCATGCGCTCGGAGAGACGGTGTCGATCGCGTTTCTCGGCACCCTTGGCGGCGCGCTGCTCGCGCTGCCGGTATCCCTGCTGGCGGCGCGCAACGTGGTTGCAAACCGGATCATCCGCCTATTGACGCGTCGTGGCCTCGATACCATCCGGGGAGTCGACACTTTGATCTGGGCACTGATCTGGGTCGGCGTCGTGGGGCTGGGGCCGTTTGCCGGCATCCTGGCCGTGATCTGCAGCGATTTCGGAACGTTCGGCAAGCTGTTCTCGGAAGCGATCGAGGTCGCCGACAAGAACCCCGCGGAAGGCGTTCGGTCATCGGGCGGCAACCATCTCCACAGCGTCCGCTTCGGATTGCTGCCGCAGGTATTCCCGGTCTTGCTGAGCCAGGTGCTCTACTATTTCGAGTCGAATACGCGATCGGCGACGATCATCGGAATCGTTGGCGCTGGCGGCATTGGCCTTCAGCTTGCCGAACAGATCCGGGTGCTGGAATGGCAGAAGGTATCGTTTCTGATCCTGCTGATCCTGGTAACTGTATCGTCGATCGACTGGATTTCCGGCAAGCTGCGCTTCGCGATCATCGGCAAGCGGACGGTCGCCTAACGTCGTGCTGCAGTCTTATCCGTTCCGATTGGATCGGAACGGAGCTCTGATTTTTGTTTTGACGCGTTTTCTCGACGCAAATCGTTTCCACCCCGGATCAGTCCCGAGGGCAGGCTTCGCTGGAAAACGCTCTGATCTAAGCGTTCTCCACCAAAAACTCCACCCGCTCTGCCGCAAAGCGCGAGTGCTTCGTCACCAGCGGCTTGCCCGTGAGATCGTGGTCGGTGGCGTCGACCACCAGGATCGGCCGCCCCAGCGCCAGGTCGAGCCGTGCGGCGTCGCTCGCGTCGACAATCCCCGCGGTGATTCTCGTTGCGCCACGGCGATAATCGCGGACGCCGAAATGCTCCAGCAGCTTCGTCATCGAGCGCGTTGCCGCGAACACGGCGCCTGCATCCGGGAACAGGTCAGCCGAGAGCCAGGTGGTGGAAACACAGATCGGGGTGCGGTCGGCGAGGCGAATCGCCTCGATCCGCACCAGCGGCGCGCCGGTCTTCAATCCCAGCTCTCGTGCGAGCTCGCGCGTCGCAACGTCATCGGTCGCCTCGATCAGCCGGCCATGCGGTTCGCGGCCATCGGCGCCGACGATCTCGGAGAAGCGCGTGCGCGAGCGCAAGGGATAAGCGAGCTTTTGCGCCTCGACATAGGTTCCGCTGCCGCGCTCGGCGCGCACCAGGCCGCGCTCGGCGAGGGCTGCCAACGCGCGCCGCACGGTGTGGCGGTTGACGCGATAGGTTTCGGCGATCTCCATCTCGCCCGGCAATTTGTCGCCGGCCGCAAAGCGGCCGTCGGCGATGCCGCGCTCGATGCCATCGGCCACGAGGCGCCATAGCGCGACGCCCGAGGAGGCTGTGTCCTGCATGCTCATGTCGCGGGAAACCTACTCCAGAAATCACAGCATTGTCACGAAACAGTCATGGCGCGTCCGTATGAAGTTGTCTATTATCATAGACAACTTCGACGCGGCAAGTTCTGTCAAAAAGCTCGGTGGACCAGGTGACCCAGCACAACGACCAGCAAGCCCAGCGCAAGGCCGCAATGGCGGTGCTGGCGCACGCGGAGGCGGGCGAGATCGCCGCTCGCCTCCGCAACTTGTCTCTCCCGGATCACCACGATCTGCGCACGCCGGAGAACGGCCTCGTCATGCTGCGCGGGCGGGTCGGCGGCGACGGCGCGCCGTTCAATCTCGGCGAAGCCACGGTGTCGCGCGCCGCGGTGCGGCTTGCGAGCGGCGAGGTCGGGTTCGGCTACACGCTCGGCCGCGACGGTGAGAAGGCGCGGCTGATCGCGCTGTGCGATGCGCTGGTGCAGTCCCGCGATTTCGGCGGCGCGGTGGAGCGCGACGTTATCGCGCCGTTGCGCGAGCAGCTTATGGTCAGGCGCAAGCAGGCGGCGGCAGCGGCCGCCGCAACGAAAGTTGATTTCTACACCATGGTGCGCGGTGAGGGGTGAGATCATGACCACGATTGCGGAACTGCCGCCGGGTTTCGCCGACAAGGTGCTGTCGGCGCAATCGACCTTTCGCTCGGTCATGGACGCCATGGCGCGGCCGGGCTCGGTCCAGCGCATCGTGCCGATGGCGGGCGCGCCAGGGCCGATGATGCGCGGCACCGCAGCGATCGCGCTGACGCTGTTCGATCACGACACGCCGCTCTGGCTCGATGCGCGGATGGCGGAAAGCTCGGACGTGACGAAGTGGCTGAAGTTCCACACCGGCGCGCCGGTCGTGCAGGATTCGTCGATCGCTTCCTTCGCGCTCATCAGTGACGGCGGCGCCTTGCCTGCGCTCGAGCGCTTCGCGTTCGGCACCAGCGAGTATCCGGACCGTTCGACCACGGTGGTCATCCAGGTCGACAGCCTCGCCGCCGGGCGCAGCTTCGAACTGCGCGGCCCCGGCATTGACGGTGTCGCCACGCTGCAGGCGTCGATCAAGCCTTTCGACCTGTTCGAGCGCCTGCATGTCAACGAGGCGCTGTTTCCGCGCGGCATCGATGTGGTGCTGGTCGCCGATGACGCTGTGGTCGCGATCCCCCGCACCACGCGCGTCGTGAGCAAGGGAAGCTAGAAGCATGTATGTCGCAGTCAAAGGCGGCGAACGCGCCATCGAGAACGCCCATCGCCTGCTCGCGCATAAGCGGCGCGGCGACCAGAGCGTTGCGGAAATCACGCTCGACCAGATCTCGGAGCAGCTCGGCCTGGCCGTCGATCGCGTCATGAGCGAAGGCTCGCTCTATGACCGCGAGCTCGCGTCGCTTGCGATCAAGCAGGCGCGCGGCGATTTGATCGAGGCGATCTTCCTGGTTCGCGCCTTCCGCGCCACGCTGCCGCGCTTCGGTGCCAGCGAGCCGGTCGACACCGGCATCATGCGGGTGCAGCGGCGGGTGTCGGCGACCTTCAAGGACATTCCCGGCGGCCAGATCCTGGGGCCGACCTTCGACTACACGCACCGCCTGCTCGATCCATCGCTCGCCCAAGGTTTTGTGCCGGAGAGGCCGGCTGCGGCCGAAGCCTCCACCGCGCCGACGCCGCGCGTGACAGACATTCTCGGGCGCGACGGGCTGATCGAATCATCGCCGGAAGCCGAGGACGGCGCCAGCGTCGGCGATCTCACCCGCGAGCCGCTGAATTTCCCCGCGGACCGTGATTTGCGCCTGCAAAACCTCGCGCGCGGTGACGAAGGCTTTCTGCTCGCGATGGGCTATTCCACCCAGCGCGGCTACGGCCGCAACCATCCCTTCGTCGGCGAGATCCGCTTCGGCGAGGTCGAGGTCGAATTCGTCGCGGAAGACGTCGGCTTCGCCGTGCCGCTCGGTGCGATCGAGCTCACCGAGTGCCAGATGGTCAACCAGTTCAAGGGCTCGGCGACCGAGGCGCCGTGCTTCACCCGCGGCTATGGCCTCGCCTTCGGCCAGAGCGAACGCAAGACCATGTCGATGGCGCTGGTCGACCGCGCGCTGCGCGCCCGTGAGCTCGGCGAGGAGGCGCTCGCACCGGCGCAGGACGAGGAGTTCGTGATGTCGCATTCGGACAACGTCCAGGCGACCGGCTTCGTCGAGCACCTGAAGCTGCCGCACTATGTCGACTTCCAGTCCGAGCTCGGCCTGCTCCGAAAGCTGCGTCAGGAGTTCGCCGATGCCAATGCGCCCGATGCCATGAAGGAGGCCGCGGAATGAACGCGCCCGCCTACAATTTCGCCTATCTCGACGAGCAGACCAAGCGCATGATCCGCCGCGCGATCCTGAAGGCGATCGCAATCCCCGGCTATCAGGTGCCGTTCGCCAGCCGGGAAATGCCGATGCCCTATGGCTGGGGCACCGGCGGCGTGCAGGTCACGGCCGCGATCCTGGGGCCGCAGGACGTGCTGAAGGTGATCGACCAGGGCTCCGACGACACCACCAACGCGATCTCGATCCGCAAATTCTTCGCCAAGACCTCGGGCGTTGCGACCACGACGGCGACGGACGAGGCAACCGTGATCCAGACCCGTCACCGCATCCCCGAGACGGCGCTGAACGAGAACCAGGTGCTGGTCTATCAGGTGCCGATCCCCGAGCCGTTGCGCTTCCTCGAGCCGCGCGAGACCGAGACGCGGCGCATGCACGCGCTCGCCGAATACGGCCTGATGCATGTGAAGCTCTACGAGGACATCGCACGCTTCGGCCACATCGCCACGGCCTATGCCTACCCGGTGAAGGTCAACGCGCGCTATGTGATGGACCCGTCGCCGACGCCGAAATTCGACAATCCCAAGATGGACAATTCCCCGGCGCTGCAATTGTTCGGCGCCGGCCGCGAGAAGCGCATCTACGCCATCCCGCCCTACACCCAGGTGGTGTCGCTCGATTTCGAGGATCACCCGTTCGAGCCCTACCGCTTCAACGCGCCCTGCGCGCTCTGTGGCGCGGAGAATTCCTATCTCGACGAGATCGTGACCGACGACAAGGGCGGGCGCATGTTCGTGTGCTCGGATACCGATTATTGCGAGGGCCGCCAGGCCGCCGGCCATCACGGCAGCCTCAGTGCCGCGCCGTACAAGGATAAGGCGCAGGAGGCCGCGAATGGCTGATCAGAATCTGGTCGAGAACGACGAGCCGCTGCTGGTCGCAAAATCCCTCAGCAAGTCGTTCGGCCGCATCAATGCCTGTCGCGACGTGTCGTTCTCGCTCTATCCCGGCGAGGTGTTGGCGATCGTCGGCGAATCCGGCTCGGGCAAGTCGACGCTGCTGCAAATGCTGTCGGGCCAGCTCGCGCCGAGTGCAGGCCATGTGTCCTATCGGATGCGTGATGGCGTCACCCGCGATCTCACGACGCTCGGCGAGGCCGAGCGCCGCTTCCTGTTCCGCACCGATTGGGGCTTTGTGCATCAAGACCCCGCGCAGGGCCTGCGCATGGCAGTCTCGGCCGGCGCCAATGTCGGCGAGCGGCTGATGGCGGTGGGGTGGAATCACTACGGCCGCATCCGTGAGACCGCGTCGGATTGGCTGACGCGCGTCGAGATCGACGTCGCGCGCATCGACGATGCGCCGCGCACCTATTCCGGCGGCATGCGCCAGCGCCTCCAGATCGCCCGCAACCTCGTTACCGAGCCGCGGCTCGTGTTCATGGACGAGCCGACCGGCGGCCTTGACGTATCGGTGCAGGCGCGCCTGCTCGATCTCTTGCGCAGCCTCGTCGCCGAGCTGAACCTCGCCGTCATCATCGTCACCCACGATCTCGCGGTGGCGCGCCTCTTGTCGCACCGCGTGATGGTGATGAAAGGCGGCCGCGTCATCGAGACCGGTCTCACGGACCAGGTGCTCGACGACCCGCGCGAGCCCTATACCCAGCTCCTCGTCTCCTCGATCCTGCCGCCATGAACTTTACGATATGAGCTTTCCAATGACCGCCATGATCGACATCACTGACGCCGGCAAGACCTTTACGATGCACCTGCAGGGCGGCATCGAGCTGCCTGTCGTGCGTGGCGTGACCTTCCAGGTCAATCCAGGCGAGTGCGTCGTGCTGTCGGGGCCGTCGGGCGCCGGCAAGTCGTCCATCCTGAAGATGATCTTCGGCAATTATCGCTGCGATAGCGGCTGCATCGGCATCCGCCATCGCGGCAAAGTGGTCGATCTTGCCACCGCCGAGCCACGCCAGGTGCTCAACATCCGCCGCTCCACCATCGGCTATGTCAGCCAGTTCCTGCGCGCGGTGCCGCGCGTCGCCACCATCGACGTCGTCGCGGAGCCGCTGATCGCGAATGGCATGAGCCGGGCAGACGCACAGGCGCGCGCCGGCGAGCTGCTGCATCGTCTCAACATCCCCGAACGGCTCTGGCAGCTTCCCCCCGCGACCTTCTCCGGCGGCGAGCAGCAGCGCGTGAACATCGCCCGTGGCTTCATCTCCGACCTGCCGATCCTTCTGCTGGACGAGCCGACCGCCTCGCTCGATGCGGCCAATCGCGCCGTGGTGGTCGAGCTGGTCGCTGAAAAGAAACGTCAGGGCGTCGCCATGGTCGCCATTGTCCATGACGACGAAATCCGTCATTTGATTGCCGACCGCATCGTCGACGTCACCGGCTTTGCCGCCGCGGCCTGAAGGAATGGGGAAATGAAGAAGGAATCCGTGATCGCCAACGCCAGGATCGTGCTGGCTGACCGGGTGATCCAGCAGGGCTGGCTCGCGCTTGCCGACGGCCGCATTGCGGAGATCGGCGAGGGGAGGGCGCCCGCGGGTGCCGAGGATGCCGGCGGCGATCTGATCATGCCCGGCCTGATCGAACTCCACACCGACCATCTCGAGGCGCATTACGTACCGCGGCCAAAAGTGTTCTGGAATCCTGTCGCCGCCGTCATCTCCTATGACGGCCAGCTCGCGACCTCGGGCATCACCACCGTGTTCGATTCGCTCCGGGTCTGGCGCGAGGACGGCGCCGAGGAGGTCGATGGCCGCGCCGGCGTGCTCGCCGCCGCGATCACCACCGCGCGCGAGGCCAACCTGCTGCGCGCCGATCACTTCCTGCATCTGCGCTGCGAGATCCCGATGCCAAGCGTGGTCGAGGAGGCCAAGGAGCTGATCGACCGTCCCGACGTCAAGCTGATGTCGCTGATGGACCACACGCCGGGCCAGCGCCAGTTTCGCGACGAGGTCAAGCTGCGCGACTATTATCGCGGCAAGGGCGGCGGCAAGACCGATGCCGAGCTCGACGAGCTGTTCGCAAAGCGGTTCGAATATCAAAGGCTCTATGCCGCGGCCAACATGCGCGAGATCGTGGCGCTGGCGCATGAGTACAACATTCCGCTGGCGAGCCACGACGACACCACCGAGGAGAACGTCGCGGACGCCGTGCGCGACCGCGTCTCCGTCGCGGAATTCCCGACCACGCTTGAGGCCGCGCGCGGCCTGCACCAGGCCGGCATCGACATCCTGATGGGCGCGCCGAACGTGGTGCGCGGCGGCTCGCACTCCGGCAACATCGCCGCGGTCGATCTCGCCCGCGAGGGCCTGCTCGACATCCTGTCGTCGGACTACATCCCGTCGAGCCTTTTGATGGCCGCGTTGCAATTGCCCGAGCATGTGCCCGCGATCAGCCTTCCGGCCGCGGTCCGCACCGTGACGAAAGCGCCCGCCGAGGCGGTCGGCCTCACCGACCGCGGCGAGGTCGCGACTGGCAAGCGCGCCGATCTGATCCGCGTCCATGTCGCAGGCCACGTTCCCGTGGTCCGCAGCGTCTGGCGCGAAGGACACCGCGTCGCATGAGCGAGATGGCGGCCACGGGCGAAGGCGAGACGGGTGCGATCGGCCCCGGCCGGCTCGTGCTCGTGGTCGGCCCCAGCGGCGCCGGCAAGGATACCTTGCTGCGGCTGGCCCAGGCGGCTTGCAGCGACGATCCCGACATCGTCTTCCCGCGCCGCATCGTGACGCGTGCGTCCTCGGCCGATGAAGACAATATCGCGGTCAGTCCCGACGAATTCCGCCGCGCGTGCGAGCACGGCGACTTTGCCGTGCACTGGGAGGCGCATGGGCATTCCTATGCACTGCCGCTCGAGATCAACGACGACGCCCGCGCGGGCCGCACCATCGTTGCCAACGTCTCACGCACCGTGATCGCTGCCTTGCGCCGGGCCTATGCCAACGTCGTGGTGGTCGCGATCACGGCGCCGCCGGACGTATTGGCGCAGCGGCTTGCCGCGCGCGCCCGGAAAAGCGATGGCGACATCGCCGAGCGGCTGTCGCGCAGCGTCGATGACGCCTCGGCACACGCCGATGTCACCATCCTCAATGCCGGCAGCGCCGACTATCACAGCCGCCAGCTCGTGCGCGTGATCAGGAAGCAAGGCTGGCAAGATTAGTTGCGGGCAATAACACGGAGAGAGTGGAATGACGGTGATTGAAACGGTCGAGCAGCTGGAGGCCATCTACGGCGTCACGAACGATGCCTCGACCGTCAAAGTTGCCGACCACGTCACCCCGCTCTACCGCATCTTCATCGAGAAGGCGCCGTTCGCTGCGCTCGCCACCATCGGGCCCGAAGGCATCGACTGCTCGCCGCGCGGCGATCTGCCCGGCTTTGTCCGCATCCACGACCCCAAGACGCTGATGCTGCCCGACCGCCGCGGCAACAACCGGGTCGATTCCTTGCGCAATATCGTGCGCGACCCGCGCGTGTCGCTGATGTTCCTGATCCCCGGCTCGGGCAATGCGGTGCGGGCCAACGGCCGCGCGCATCTGTCGATCGATCCGGAGCTGCTGGCCTCGTTCAAGGTCGAGGGTAAGGCGCCGCGTAGCGTCATGGTGATGAACGTGGACGAGATCTACTTCCAGTGCGCCCGCGCCATCGTCCGCGCCGATCTCTGGAACCCCGACAAGCGCGTCGATCCGAAGACGCTGCCGACACCGGGGCAGATTCTTGCGGAGATGAGCGACAACAAGGTCGGCGGCGCGGAGTACGACCGCGTCTGGCCCGAGCGTGCCGCGGCAACGATGTGGTGAGTTCTTTCTTCCCCTCTCCCCTTGTGGGAGAGGGTGGATCGCCGCGTCAGCGGCGAGACGGGCGAGGGGTATCTTTCCTCACAATGAGAGTAGTGTGCGGCGAGAACCCCTCATCCGGCGCTTCGCGCCACCTTCTCCCACAAGGGGAGAAGGAAGGGGGAGCCTGCTATGAATGACAGTGCCCTCAATTAAACGCCATCCCGCCGCTCAGCGCGATGGTCTGTCCGGTCATGTAGGCATTGTCGATCAGTAGCATCACGGCCTTGGCTACTTCATCCGCCGTGCCGAAGCGGCCGAGCGGGATGCGGCCGACGAGTGCGGGCTGGCCGCTCATCATGTCGGTCTCGATCAGCGACGGCGCCACCGCGTTGACGGTGATACCCTCCTTTACGAGCCGCGCCGCATAGCCGCGCGTCAGGCCCTCCATGCCGGCCTTGGACGCATTGTAGTGCGGCCCGATCGAGCCGGCACCGCGCGCTGCACCCGAGGAGATGTTGACGATGCGGCCCCATGTCCGCGCGCGCATCGATGGCAGCACGGCCTGCGTGCACAGGAAGGCGGATTTCAGATTGACCAGGATGGTGCGATCGAAATCGTCCTCGGTGAGATCGTCGACGCCGCGCGTGATGGCGATACCGGCATTGTTGACCAGGATGTCGATCGGCCCGAGCCCGGCGGTGACGCGCTCGACCATATCGGCCACGGCCTCGCGCTGCGAGACATCGGCGGCGACCACGATGGCGCGGCCGCCCTGCTTGCCGATCTCGCCTGCGAGTTGTTCAGCCTGGCCAATTCTCTCGCGGCAATTGATCGCCACTGCCGCGCCTGAGTCGGCCAGCGCGCGACAGACGGCCGCGCCAATTCCGCGCGAGCCGCCGGTGACGAGCGCCGTGCGCCCCCTCAAAGCATCCGCCATGCCTGGAACCTCCCAAATCAAGGGCCTTGTGATGCGTCGAGCGTAGCATGCCTGCCTTTCGCGCGCGTTGAACTCATCGCGAGATGAATCCGTCTGTCAATGCTTGCGGTGGGAGAAGCACCCGAGCGCGCGCGCCCCAAATATGGATAGCCATTTCATTGACCAATCGTGCCGATCGCTTGATATTCGAGCCATCGAAACTGCTCCTCGAGCCTGAAGCCGCACGATGAAAACCGATCACCAGCGCAATCAGAACGCCATGCATGCGTGCATGACGCGGCGCTGTTTCTCGGCGGCAACGGGCGCCTGTTGTTGTTGCTGACCGTCTCCTAGCAGCACCTCACATCGAAATCCCAAGACAGGAACGCCGAATTTCCGGCGGACGAGCAGTCATGTCCCAGCCCCAGTCGAACGCTTACATCATCGAGATCCAGGATCGCGCCGCCGGCATCATCACGCGCGACGAGCGTGGCTTCCGCTTCTTCTCCTCCGAGCGCCTGTTCGACAGCCTCGAAGGCCGCCAGTTCCGTTCGGCCCGTGAGGCCGAGCGTGCCGCCCGTGCCGTCTTCTCCGCGCGGAGCGGGCGCGCAAGCTCGCAACTCTTCCCCAACTGATCCCACCGAAAGGACCCGCGTCATGATCACCCGACGACACATTCTGGCAACGACGCTCCTGCTTGCAACCGCCCTTGCTGCACCCGCTCACGCCGAGGACAAGCCGGCCGAAATCCGCATCGGCACGCAGAAGGGCGGCTTCTTCCCGGCGGTGCGCCAGCGCCAGACGCTCGAGAACGCCTTCAAGCCGCTCGGCATCGAGATCAAGTGGGTCGACTTCCAGTTCGGTCCGCCGCTGCTGGAGGCCATCAATGTCGGCAGCGTCGATTTCGGTTATGTCGGCGACTCCCCGCCGATCTTCGCGCAGGCCGGCGGCGCCAAGATCCGCTACGTCGCCGCGGTGAAATCGGAAGGCAACACCCAGGCGATCATCGTGCCGAAGGACTCGGCCATCAAGACGCTGGCCGATCTCAAGGGCAAGCGCGTCGCCTTCGGCAAGGGATCGAGCGCGCATAATCTATTGGTTGCCACGCTCGAAAAGGCCGGCCTGTCCTGGTCCGACATCACGCCGGCGCCGCTCGCGCCCGCCGATGCGACCGCCGCCTTCGTCAAGGGCTCGGTCGATGCCTGGTCGATCTGGGATCCCTATCTCGCGCTCGCCGAGCTGAAGGAAAAGGCGCGGGTCATCGCTTTCGACAAGGACGTGCACAAGCCGAATGCGTTCTACATCGCCAACACGGATTTCGTTGATAAATACCCTTCGCTGGTGGCGAAGCTCAACACCACCTTCGCCTCTGAAGGCGTCTGGGCCAACGAGCACCACGAGGACGTCGCCAAAGCCCAGGCGGACGCGACCGGCGTCGACATCGAGGCCGTCAGGCGCTTCGTGGGTCGCTCAAACTTCCGCGTGGTGCCGCTGGATGCCGAGATCATCGCAAGCCAGCAGGCGGTCGCCGACCGTTTTGCAAGGCTCGGCCTGATCCCGAAGCCCGTCAGCGTCTCCGACATCGTCTGGAAATGGAATCCAGGCTCCTGAACCGGCGCAACTGATCAACTCCGGCGGCGCGCGCGGGTGCGTGCCGCCTTCTTGCCGGCGGCGGAGCGGACCTTGGCACCCTTGGTGTGGCTTGCCTTGCGCGCGGCGGCTGAACGGGATGCTGCGGGTCGGCGGCTTGCGGCTTCTTTGGCCTGTTTCGACAGCGCACTGCGCGACGCGGTCGAGCGCGGTTCCTTCTTGAGAACACGCTCGACAGCGCGCGATACTTTCGGCCTCCGCTTCGGCGTGCGCTTGCCCTGGCCGACCTCATAGGCATATTTGGCGCTGCGGCGCGTCGCCTTCTTGGTGCGCCCTTTGCGCGGCGGCGGCAGATCGACACCGGCGCGACGCGCTTCGGAGAGGCCGATCGCGATGGCCTGCTTGGTCGAGCGTGCGCCGTGCTTGCCTTTCCGGATCCTGTCGATCTCGTCCTTGACGAATTCGCCGGCCTGCGTGCTGGCCGACTTGCCGGCGCGCTTGTCTTGCCTGGCTTTGCGAATGACTTCCTGTCTCGGCATGGTCCAGTTCCCTTCTTGAGTGAGAGGGATGTCTGACCGCAACGCGCAAGACGGAAGATTGATCCGCCTAAAGCATGATCCGGAAAAGTGCGAAGCGGTTTTCCGGAAAGATCATACGTAGACAACTTTAGTTCCTCAGCGCCGCCAGCAGCTCGTCCGGCCGCTCGGCCATGATCATGTGGCCGGCGCCGGGCACCACGACGGTCTTTGCATGCGGGATCGCCGCGGCGAGCGCCTTGCCGGCCTTCGCCGGCGTCATCAAGTCCCGCTCGCCGAGGATGAGCGTCGTCGGCACCTTCACGGTCGCCGCAGCGGCAAGCGCATTCGTATAGGAGTTGCAGGCCGACAGATCCCTGAACAGCACGCCCGGCTCGCATGCCCTGAGCACCGCCTGCGCGCCGCCATGCATCCACAGGCCCGGCGCCAGGCTGCCGCCGAGCTCCGCGTTGAAGCCGAGGCCCCAGATCGAGACCATGTCGTTGGCATCCTGCGAGTTGGCTTCGGCGGCTTTCAACAGATCCGGACCCACCGTCATGGTCGCGGCGGTGCCGATCAGGCTCAGCGCTGACACCTTGTCGGGATGTCGCGCGGCGGTCTCCAGCGAGATCAGCGAGCCCATGGAGTGACCGATCAGATGCGCCTTTGCGGCGCCCGCCGCATCGAGCAGCGCCGCCGTCCAGTCGGCCATCTCGGCGATGCTGCCGAGCGAAGGCCCAGTAGAGCGGCCGTGGCCGGGCAGGTCGGGCGCCAGCACGGCAAAGCCGTGATGGGCGAGCCAGCGCGTATGCAACGCCCAGGTCGAATGGTCGAAGCCGGCGCCGTGGATGAAGACGACCGCGGGCAGGGACTTGTCGAAGTCGCGGCCGCCGGTTGCGACAAACACATCGGTGCCGTTGACGGAGAGCTTCATGGTGTCAGGCCTTTTGCGAGATGCGCAGCGCTTGGTTGAGGTCGTCGATGATGTCGCTTGCGGTCTCGATGCCGACCGAGAGCCGCACCAGCTCTTCGCCGATGCCGGCCGCCTTGAGCTGCTCGGCATCCATCTGCTGATGCGTGGTCGAGGCCGGATGGATCACCAGCGTCTTGGCGTCGCCGACATTGGCGAGATGGCTGATCATGCGTAAGCTCTCGATGAACTTGCGTCCGGCAGGCCGGCCGCCCTTGATGCCGAAGGAGACGATCGAGCCGGCACCGCGCGGCAGCAGCGTCTTGGCAAGCTGGTAGTCCGTATGATCCTCGAGCGACGGGTGCAGCACCCAGTCCACGGCCTTGTTGGACTTCAGCGCCTCCAGCACCAGATGCGTGTTCTGCATATGCCGGTCCATGCGCACGCCGAGCGTCTCGACGCCCTGGAGCAGCTGAAACGCGTTGGTCGGCGACAGGCAGGCGCCGAAATCGCGCAGGCCTTCCGTGCGGGCGCGCATGATGAAAGCGGCGGTGCCGAACTGCTCGTCGAAGACGATGCCGTGATAGCCGCCATAGGGCTCGGTCAGCACGCCGAACTTGCCGGAGGAGCGCCAGTCGAAGCGGCCGCCGTCGACGATGGCGCCGCCGATCGCGATGCCGTGGCCGCCGATCCATTTGGTCGCCGAATGCATCACGATGTCGGCGCCGAGCTCGATCGGACGGCTGAGATAGGGCGTGGCGAAGGTGTTGTCGATCAGAAGCGGAATCTTGGCCTCATGCGCGATCGCCGCAACCTTCGGGATGTCGAGCACCTCGAGGCCGGGGTTGCCGATGGTCTCGCCGATCACGAGCTTCGTGTTCGGTTTGATCGCCGCGCGGAATGCGTCGAGATCGCGTGGTTTCACAAACGTCGTGGTGATGCCGAAGCGGGGCAGCGTGTGCGCCAAGAGGTTGATGGTGCCGCCGTAGAGCGAGCTCGACGCCACGATGTGGTCGCCGGCATTGAGCAGCGTGGCGATGGCGAGGTGCAGCGCCGCCTGGCCGCTCGCCGTGCAGATCGCGCCGACGCCGCCTTCCAGCGCCGCAAGCCGCTCCTCCAGCACGCCGGTGGTCGGATTGGAGATGCGCGTATAGATGTGGCCGGCGCGCTCCAGATTGAACAGCGCGGCGGCGTGATCGGAATCCTGGAACACGTAGGACGTGGTCTGGTAGATCGGCACCGCCCGGGCGCCGGTCGTGGGATCCGGATGCTGGCCCGCATGCAGGCTCAGGGTCTCGAAGGCAGGCGGTTTCGGCGCGGGCATGCGTGGCCTCGTTGATCGGTCGGCGATGGCGGCCGTTGTGCCACAAAACGGAGCGGTACGTCAGCCCATTGACAGCGCTGGGTTTGAAGCGAGCTCCAGCCGCGCCGGCGGTGCGCTCCCTCGCCCCGTTCTTACGGGGAGAGGGTTGGGGTGAGGGGCTCTCTCCACGAAGATGGTGGCAGCTGGACTCGCGGAGGCTCCCCCTCACCCGGAATTTGCTGCGCAAATTTCCGGCCTCTCCCCGCAAGCGGGAGAGGCGAAGAGGCGCCGTCCGCGCTTCACCCCCCGATCGCCTGCTCGATGGTCCGCGCCTCCTGCAGCAGGATCTCCGCGACCTCCTGCTCGCGCCTTGGCCCGAGCCTCGTGCGAACGGCGGAGACCGTCATCGCTGCAGCCGGTTGCCCGTCCGGCGTCTTGATCCAGGTCGAGATCGATTTTGTCCCCTGCACCAGTCCGATCTCTCTCATGCCATATCCCAGCCGCCTGGCGGCGGTGACCTCGCCGAGCACGGTCGCGACGTCGGTCCGGTAGGCCTCGAACCGCTTCTCGTTCGCCGCGACGATCTTTCGCGCCTCCTGCGCCGGCATTGCGGCGAGAATGGCAACGCCGGCGCTGGAGACGCCGAGCGGCCGGCGCGCGCCGACCTCGATCGACAGCACCTGGATCGGGTAGACGCCGATCCGGCGATCGACGCAGAGCGTGTCGTTGCCGGTGCGCACCGTCAGGAACAGCGTGTCGCCGATCGCGGCGGACGCGCGCTGCAGCGACGGATTTGCGGCGACCAAGAGCCGCGATGGCCGCGGACGCGCCAGCGCCAGTTCCGGTACCTGGTTGCCGATCGCGTAGCGGCCGCTCCGGCCGTGCCGCTCGACGATGCCTTCCTCGATCAGCACGTGGACGATGCGATGCACGGTGGGGCGGGTGAGCCCGGTCGTGCGGACCACCTCGGCCAATGGCACACCGTCCTCGCGCCCTGCGGCCAGGATGCGCAGCACCGCGAGCGCGCGCCGGATCGCCTGCGCGCCATGTCGCGGCTCCACGGCGCTGCGGGTGGATTTCGTTGCGCGTCGTTTGTCCATAATATGGACAAGAACGCCACAATTCGCTCGACAGGGCAAGCGCGCATCTGGAGATTGCGCTCCGATCGGGATGCCATGCACGAAAGTCTGCGCCCGATATGGAATTGGAAGCGCCGCCGGGAGGTTAACATGAGATTAATCTGGATTGCCATCGCTGCAGCAGCCGCAATGTTGGCGGGACCCGCCTCCGGCCAGCAATGGCCGGCGCGCAACGTCAAGCTGATCGTGCCCTATCCCGCCGGCGGCAATGTCGACAGCGCCGCGCGCATCGTCGCCGACAAGCTCCAGGAAAAGCTCGGCCAACCCTTCGTCATCGAGAACAAGGCCGGCGCCGGCGGCATGATCGCGGGCGAAGCCTTCGCGAAATCGGCGCCCGACGGCTACACGCTGTTCGTCGGCGCCAACGGCCCGGTGCTGTTCGCGACCGAGATCAACAAGCGCGACGCCTACAATTGGAAGAAGGACTTTCTCCCGATCTCGACGATCTCGATGACGCCGCTGGTGCTCGAGGTTCATCCCTCGGTGCAGGCGACCACGCTCAAGGAGTTTCTCGACCTCGCCAAGCGCGAGCCCGGCAAGCTGACCATGGCCTCGCCCGGTCCCGGCACCACCAACCATCTGCTCAGCGAGCTGATGCAGTCGAATCTCGGCCTGCAATGGGTCACGGCGCATTATCGCGGCAATGCGCCGGCCATCAACGATCTCCTGGGCGGTCAGGTGCAGTTCGCCTTCGACCAGCTCACGGTCAGCCTCCAGCACATCAAGGCCGGCCTGTTCCGCGCGCTCGCCGTCACCTCACCGCATCGATTGAAATCGCTGCCCGACGTGCCGACCTTCGCCGAGCTCGGCTACAAGGACTTCGACGGCCAGACCTTCACCGGCCTGTTCGCGCCCGCTGGCACGCCTGCGCCCATCGTCGAGAAGCTGCACGAGACGCTGGTCGCGATTCTCAAAGACCCCGCCGTGGTCGACAAGTTCGAAAAGCTCGGCGGCGAAGCCACGCCGATGACGCCGGCCGAATTCAGGGCCTATCTCGAGCGCGAGGACGCCAAGTGGATTCCGGTGGTGCGCAAGGCCAATATCAGGGCGGACTGATCGATGCGGATCGATCCGACCGAGCTTGGCGCCGAGCGCATCTACCGCCTGATGACCGGCATCGTGGTGCCGCGCCCGATCGCCTGGGTGACGAGCTTGTCAGCTACGGGCGTGCTCAATCTCGCTCCGTTCAGCGCCTTCACCTTCGTCTCGCAGAAGCCGCCGATGCTCGCCATCAGCGTGGGCCGCAAGGGCGCCGACTACAAGGACACCGCGCACAACATCCTCGATACCGAGGAATATGTGATCCACATCGCGGATACGCCGCTGATGAATGCCGTGCACGACTCATCGGTCGAGCATCCGCCTGAAATCAGCGAGGTCGAGCATCTCGGCCTGGAGACGCTCGCGAGCGAGCGCATCAAGGTGCCGCGGCTTGCCGCCGCGCCGGTCGCGATGGAGTGCCGATTCCGGCAGTGCCTCGAATTCGGTGACGCCAAGAGCCGGCTCATCGTCGGCGAGGTCGTGCTGTTCCATTTGCGCGACGGTCTCGTCAACGACGGCAAGGTCGAGACCAGGGCGCTCGACCCGATCGCGCGCATCGGCGGGCCGCGCTACGCCCGCCTCGGCGAGATCGTGACGCTGGGCAGCGTGTTCCAGACTCCCAAGTCGAAAGACTGAGCGTGCGGGCCTCATCGCCGGCCGCCGCCCCAAGATCATCGGAGGACATACAATGCGACTGCTGAGCTATCTGCTGGACGGCGAGGCGCGCTACGGCGCGGCCGTGGACGGCGGCGTGGTCGATCTGACCAGGCGCATCGGCCGCGACTATTCGGACGTCAAGGCGCTGATCGCGGCCAACGCACTCGCCGAAGCGCAGGAGGCCGTCGCGGGGCAAAAGCCGGATCATGCGCTGGACAAGCTCGTCCTGTTGCCGCCGGTGCTGGCGCCGGAGAAGCTCTGGTGCATCGGCGTCAATTACGCCGAGCGCAATGCGGAGTATAAAGACAATTCCGACCTGCCCAAATATCCCAGCCTGTTCGTGCGCAGCATGTCCTCGATGACGGGCTCCGGCCAGCCGATCGAGAAGCCGAAGGTTTCGGACCAGCTCGACTATGAAGGCGAGCTCGTCATCGTGGTCGGGCAGGGCGGCCGCCACATTCCGCGCGAAAAAGCGTGGTCGCACATCTTCGGCATGACACTGTGCAACGAGGGCACGATCCGCGATTGGCTGCGCCACGGCAAGTTCAACGTCACGCAGGGCAAGAATTTTGATCGCTCCGGCAGCATCGGCCCGTGGATCGTGACGTCTGACGAGCTCGACCCGCGCGGGCCTCACGACATCACTACGCGCGTCAACGGCGAGGTGCGGCAGCAGGACACGACGGAACGGCTGATGTTCCCGTTCGATTTCCTGATTTCCTATCTCTCGACCTTCGCGACCCTCAAGCCTGGCGACATGATCGTGACGGGCACACCGACCGGCGCGGGTGCCCGGTTCGACCCGCCACGCTGGCTTAGGGACGGCGACGTCGTCGAGGTCGAGTCCAGCCGCATCGGCGTGCTGCGCAACACCGTGGCGGCGGAGCAGTAAACGATGCTGGATTCCGCCACGATCGAACGCCTCGCCGCACGTCTCGATGAAGCCGAGCGCACCAAGACGCTGATCCCGATGTTCACGAAAGAATATCCGGAGTTCAGCATCGAGGATGCCTACGCGGTCCAGCGCGCCTGGACGAAACTCCAGCTCGGCCGCGGCCGAATCATCAAGGGCCACAAAATCGGCTTGACCTCGAAGGCGATGCAGAACGCGGTCGGCATCAACGAGCCCGATTACGGCGTGCTGTTCGCCGACATGTTCTACGCCGATGCCACGCCTGTTCCGTTCGACTGCTTCCATGCGCCGCGCATCGAGGTCGAGCTCGCGTTCGTGCTGAAGGCGCCGCTGCGCGGACCGGATTGCACCATTTTCGACGTGCTCAACGCCACCGACTACGTCACGCCTGCGCTGGAGATTCTGGAGACGCGCATGCACCGCGTCGACCCCGAGACGGGCAGGACCCGCAAGGTGATGGACACGATCTCGGACAACGCGGCCAATGCCGCGCTGGTGCTCGGCGGCCGGCCGATCCGCCCGATGGATGCGGACCTGCGCTGGATCGGCGCATTGCTGTTCTGCAACGGCGAGGTCGAGGAAACCGGCCTTGCCGCCGGCGTGCTCAATCACCCCGCCAACGGCATCGCCTGGCTCGCCAACCGCCTCGCACCGCATGACGAGCATCTCAAAGCCGGCGAGGTCGTGCTGGCGGGATCGTTCACGCGTCCCGTCGACATCCGCCGCGGCGACACTTTCCATGCCGATTACGGTGCCTTCGGCTCGGTGTCGTGCCAGTTCGTCTGAAGCAATAACAAGCAGGGAGCGCACCATGAGTGGTCAAACGCGGCGCAGGAGCATCCACATCGGCGGCTTCAAGCACGTCAACCCGATTCCGAACGCCTGCCGCATCGGCAATCTCGTGATGTCCGGCGTCATCCTCGGCCGCGATCCCGCGACCAATGCGATGCCCGAAAGCCTGGATGCCCAATGCGCCAACATGTTCGCGCATATGAAGGCGACGGTGGAGGCCGCCGGCGGCTCGACCTCCGACATCATCAAGATGACGGTGTGGCTGAAGGACCGCACGCAGCGCGGCCCTGTCAATGTCGAATGGCTCAAGATGTTTCCGGACGAGCATTCACGCCCCGCACGTCACGCGCTGCCGATGGACAACATGGACGGCGGCGCGCTGGTGCAATGCGACTTCACCGCCGTGATCGACTGAGGGAGCGCTTCCATGCCGACCTATCTGCCGTTCGACCCCAATCCGCGCCGCCCGATCAAGGCGCCGCCGCCGAAGACCATCGACAGCCAGTTCCACGTGCTGGGGCCGATCGAGAAGTATCCGGAGCGTCCCGGCGCCGCCTATCGAATGCCGAGCGCGACCTGGGAAGCGGCGCTGCGCATGCACAAGACGCTCGGCATCGAGCGCGGCATCATCGTGCAGACCACGACCTACGGCGCCGACCATGCCGTCGTGCTCGACGGCCTTGCCGCGATGGGCCCGAACTATCGCGGCTGCGCCAATGCGCTGGTGTTCGCGGAAGCCAGCGACGCCTATCTCGCAAAACTGCATGATGCCGGCGTGCGCGGCGCGCGCTTCAGCTTCCGCCAGGAGCTCGGCGCCGTGCTGTCGGACACCGATTTCGCCCGCGCCATCGCCCGCATCCGCGAGCTCGGCTGGTACGTCAAGATCCAGCCCGAGAAGGACGGCATCATGTCGAGCGTCGCCAAATACGAAGATCTCGACGTGCCCGTGCTGATCGACCACATGGCGCGCCCCGACCCCGACGCCGGCAGGAACGATCCGAATCTGCGCAAGATGCTGGAGCTGCTCGCCAAGGGCAATTTCTGGGTGATGCTCTCGCTCGGCGAGAAGACCTCGAAGGCCGGCGCGCCTTACGACGACGTGATCCCGATCGCGCGCGCCTATATCGAGGCCGCTCCCGATCGCTGCGTCTGGGCCAGCGACTGGCCGCATCCGGTCTCGGTGAAGCAGCCACCGAACGATGCCGATCTGTTAGAGCTGATGTACCGTTACGCGCCCGACCAGGCGGAGCTGGAGAAGATCCTGGTGCGCAATCCGGCCAAGCTGTTCGGCTTTGCGGATTAGGGCATGAGAGGATTGGACTGAGCAGCTCGCTCGGGGCGCGATTGCGCCTCACCCCACCGGCTGCTTCGCGAGCCTATCCCGCACCTCCGCGGCGATCTCGAACGAGCGCAGCCGTGCCGTGTGGTCGTAGATCTGCCCCGTCGTCATCAATTCGTCCGCGCCGGTTTCAGTGATCAGCGCCTTCAGCTTCGCTTCGACCACATCGGGCGACCCGACCGCTGAGCACGACAGCGCTTGCGCAACGCCGGCCTTCTCGGCCGGCGACCACAACGCGTCCATGTCCTCCACCGGCGGCGGCAGCGGCCCCGGCGTGCCGCGGCGCAGGTTGATGAATTGCTGCTGCAGCGAGGAGAACATCCGCTGTGCCTCTTCATCGCTGTCGGCCGCGAACACGTTGACGCCGATCATCGCATAGGGCTTGTCGAGCTGCGCCGAGGGCTCGAAGCGGGCGCGATATTCGCGCAGCGCCGGCATCATCATCTGCGGCGCGAAATGCGAGGCGAACGCGAAGGGCAGGCCGAGCATTGCCGCCAGCTGCGCGCCAAAGGTGCTCGATCCCAAGATCCACAGCGGCACCTTGGTCCCCATGCCGGGCACGGCGCGGATCGCCTGGTTCGGCTGCACGTCGCCGAGCAGCGCCTGCAGCTCCAGCACGTCATGCGGAAAGTTCTCGGACGTGGTGGCGAGGTCGCGCCGCAGCGCCCGCGCGGTGAACTGGTCGGTGCCCGGCGCCCGGCCGAGCCCGAGATCGATCCGCCCGGGATGGAGCGATTCCAGCGTGCCGAACTGCTCGGCGATGACGAGCGGCGAGTGGTTCGGCAGCATGATCCCGCCGGAGCCGACGCGGATCGTTTTCGTTCCGCCCGCGATGTGGCCGATCACTACCGACGTCGCCGCGCTCGCGATGCCCGTCATGTTGTGATGCTCGGCCAGCCAGAACCGCTTGAAGCCCCACGTCTCGACATGCCGGGCCAGATCGAGCGAATTGCGGAACGCCTGCGACGCGTCGCCGCCCTGGCAGATGGGGGCGAGGTCGAGCACGGAGAAGGGGATCATGGGAGGGCTGCCGGTGTGGAGGGGCCGCGTGACGGTGCGCGCTTGCAGGACACACATGTAGTGGCAGCGCGCCGAATAGGTAGAGCACTTGCGGGCCCCTCTTGTCAGCTCATCTGAGAGATGCACGCCGCGAAGACGGCCGTTCACAACACTGTTATTGCAGGCCCTCGCGCCCCTCGCGCCAACTGGGCGTTTTACACCTGGTATTGTAGCTTGCGGGAAGCAGCTGCGCTGCTGCCAGGAGGAACTGACATGACCACGGTCGTCTTCACCCGCCGCAACCTCCTCGCTGCCGGCGGCTCCGTCCTCGCAACGGGCCTTCTGGCAACCGGCGCTTCCGGCGTCCTGCTGCCCGCCCGTGCGAGCGGCCTCGCACCGACCGAGTCGATGTCGGGCGGCGCGAACAATTACCGCAAGGGCGCGGCGATCGTGGAGCGGATCGGCAAGGGCGGTTTCTGGATGAGCGGCACCGTGCGCCGCGCCGGCGACGGGGCTCCGCTGGCCGGGCAGCGCATCCAGATCTGGGCGCACACCGTCGAAGGGCGGGAGCACGAGCCGCAGAGCCACGGCGCAACGCTCACCGACAAGGACGGCAGGTTCCGGCTGGAGATGCCGCAGATCATTCCGATCTTCGGCCAGCCGCACGGCCACCTCGCCTATGACAGCGGCGAGTTCAAGACCGTCTTCCTGCGGCCGGTGATGCGGAGCGCCAAGGAGACCAGCCTGGAGGCGCACTTCGTGCTGCAGCCGGCTTGAACCCGACTTGCAGATGACGCGATGGAGATCGGCCCGGGCGCCCCTGATCTGGGGCGCCCTTGGCTTGGCGATCGGCGTGCCGGTTGCGCTTGCTGCGGCCAGCGAGCAGCTGGCATGGCGCGATCCTGTCTACATTATCGCCGGCTTCGCCGGGATCATCGCCCTCGGTCTCGTGCTCGTGCAGCCCTTGCTGATCGGCGGCTACCTGCCGCGATTGTCGGCCTATCGCGGCAGGCGCGCCCATCACTGGATCGGCGGCGCGCTTGCTCTCGCGATTCTGATCCACGTCGCCGGCCTCTGGATCACCAGCCCGCCCGACATGGTGGACGCACTGACCTTCTCATCGCCGACGCCGTTCTCTCCCTTCGGCGTGATCGCGATGTGGGCCATCTTCGCGGTTGCGTTCCTGGCTCTGCTGCGAAGGCGGTTGGGATTGCGGCCGCGAACCTGGCGCATCATCCATATTCCCCTCGCCATCGTCATCGTCGCAGGTAGCGTGGTCCATTGCCTGCTGATCGAGGGGACGATGGAGACGATCTCCAAGGTGGCACTCTGTGCGCTCGTCCTCGCGGCGGCCGTGAAAGTCATGATTGACCTGCAGGTGTGGCGGAAGCGACAGGCGCCGCGCGGGGAGAATGTCGCACGGCAATAATCCGGCGGATCTGGTCAGCTCCAGGACTTCCCCAGGGGGCTATCGCATTTGGGAGTTTTCCCCGCGGCCATCCTTCGAGACGCCCGCTTTGGGCGGGCTCCTCAGGATGAGGGTGGAGTGCGCGGCAGCAAATTTCAACGAGCACTGATGCTGATTAGCCTCATCCTGAGGAGGCGCGTCAGCGCCGTCTCGAAGGACGAGGCGTGCGCGCTGGCCGCTGGTACGAGTCATCTGCGATAACCTGGGGACTTCCCCAGTCCCATCTCTTGTGCGCAGAATGGCGCGCGCCAAGCATCGTCATCGGGCCGGGAGGATCTCGACATGGCAGAGCAGACCATTCGCTTCGACGACGGTGCCGCCTACGAGCAGATGATGGGAATCTGGAGCCGGTTCGCAGGCGAGATATTCCTTGATTGGCTGGCACCTCCTGCAGGCTTGCGGTGGATCGACATCGGTTGCGGCAACGGCGCCTTCACTGAACTCCTGGTCGAGCGCTGCAACCCCGCCGAGGTCCAGGGCATTGACCCCTCGGCCGAGCAGCTTGCTTTTGCGCGCACACGACCTACGGCGCGCGTGGCAAAGTTTCACCAGGGCGATGCGATGGCACTTCCTTTCGCCGACGCCAGCTTCGACGCGGCCGTGATGGCGTTGGTTCTCGTATTCGTTCCGGATCCCGCCAGGGGCGTCAGCGAAATGGTGCGGGTCGTTGTCCCCGGCGGTGCGGTCATGACGTATATGTGGGACATGTTGGGCGGCGGCTTTCCGCTCGCCCCGATCTACGACGAGATGAAGGCGATGGGCATTCCGGCAACGCGCCCGCCGCGGATGGACGCCTCTCGCATGGAAGCGTTGCGGGACCTGTGGCGAGGAGCAGGTCTCGAGGACGTGCAAACGCGAGAGATTACGGTGCAACGGACGTTCTCAGGTTTCGATGATTTCTGGGCCATCAGTCTGAAGTCCCCCGCGCTCCGGCCTTCCGTTGCCGCCATGAGGCCCGCGGACGTCGAGACGCTCATAGCGCGGGTGCGTGCGGGCCTGCCGGCGCATGCGGACGGTCGCATCACCTGCACTGCGCGCGCGCACGCGATCACGGGGCGCCGGCCCAAATAGCTCGCACTGTGCGGCCCGTAGGATGGATAGAGCACTTGCGAAACCCATCATCTTCGCCACCGCACGAGTCTGATGGGTTTCGCTGCGCGCGGCAGTGGTCCAGAGTCGAGAGGTGAAATCTCTCGCCGCGTCATTGCGAGGAGCCCTTGCGACGAAGCAATCCAGACTGTTTCCGCGGACACATTCCTGGATTGCTTCGCTACGCTCGCAATGACGGAACCTGGCTGCACCGCTTAGCTTGCCGCAGCCTTCGACCGGGCGTAACCTCGCGCAATGCTCGTCACGTCCCCCGATCTGAAAGCGTTCCTGCTGGCGACGCCGTTCTTCGGCGGGCTTTCGGAGGCAGGCCTCGACCTCTTGATCTCGATGCTAGTCGAGCGCCGCTTCGAGGCCGACGCGACCGTTGTGGCCGAGGGCGAGCCGGGACGTTCGATGTTCATCGTCAAGTCCGGCCGGCTGGCGGTGAGCAAACGCACGCATGCGGGCAGGGTCATCCCGATATCGCGTTTGGAGCCTGGCGATTTCTTCGGCGAGATGACGCTGATCGAAATGCAGAACCGCTCCGCCACTGTTATCGCGGAGGCGCCGACCGTGCTGTACGAGCTGACGGCCCAAAAGCTCTATGCCTGCTACAAGGCCGACATCCACGCCTACGTGATCGTCCTGCAGAACATCAATCGCGAGCTATGCCGGCGGTTGCGCCGTTCGGACGACCGCTTCGCAGCACTGCAAATGAATGGCGACCATTGATGGTGCGCAGTGCGTAGGATGGGTAGAGCCCTTGCGAAACCCATCATGTTTCGTGGCTCGACAAGGAGCAGATGGGTTTCGCTTCGCTCTACCCATCCTACGGGCTACTGAGATCCTCGACCCGCATCACGACTTGTCGTGCGCGTACTTCTCCAGGACCAGCCGATTATACTCGTCCCTGACGGCTCTGCGGGAAACATGTCCCTTCCGGTCCTTGGCGATTTTCAAAAGATCAGGATCGGTCGGTGCTTTTGATTTCCGCCGAAATCTCGCAAGAAGAGGAATCGTCGGCTCCGACATCCTTCCAAACAGGCGGTCGAACCATCCCATCGTGTCCTCCCGGACAGGTCGCGAGCGAAAAGACTAGCACCATGAAATGAGGGGTCAACGTGCCGTGTGGCCGCAACCTTTCGAAGAGGCGCAACCGGAAGGACACCGATCGCAACGCTTCTGGCCCGTCGGGCAAAACACCGCCTCTCCCGCGCAGCCCCCGTCAATCCCTTCCCGCAAATATATTCCACTTTACCGAAATTCGGAATTGCAGTATCCATCGCTCATCCCGGCCCAGGGAGAGGGGCGATCGTACGTCGTCACGAACGAGGGCCAGGGTGCGGTGGACGCGGCTGCGTCGGGCACGCAGGGCGGGACCAGGGCGAGATGAACCTCGTGAGGTCTCACAGCGTGCGGAACGGACGGCGCCAACATCCGGCGAAGCCTCTTGGCGGAGCCGGAAGCTGCGTACGGCAAAACCGTGTGGTCCTGACCGTCGTTGCTACGGTCAAGCCTTGCGGAGATGCATCTGGGCTCAACCGGGCCTTGAGGCATCGTCAATTCGCGAGGTGACGGAGGCCAGAAGGAACTCGGCTCCGGGGAGAGCAGGCATAAGCCGTCAAACCACTGCGCAGGGAAGGCCGTGTGTTGGGCTTCACCTGTATGCCGCTGTGCAGTTTTCTGCGTGTGCTGTCGCACAGCGGACCGTGGGTGCCAGCCGGCACCCGGCCTTCCCTGCGCCCTCTTCATAGAAGAGGGACAAGGAAACGAGCAAAACTCGGGCGTTTCGGGCCGCGAGAATGCCAAGCCATGTGTGGAAGACTGACGAAACGACCGAGCTTGCTCTTCTCGCCCGTGAGGATCAGCGGCGCGCGGCGATCGCCGTCAGCTCCAGCTTGACGCCCGGGCCGAGATCCGCAACGCCGATCGCGGCCCGCGCCGGCAGATGCTCCGCGGTGAAATAGCGCTTCCACACCTGGTTGAACGCGGCCTTCTCAGTGAGGTCGGCCACGAAGATCGTCACCTGCAGAACGCAGGACAGATCGGAGCCGGCCCCCTCGAGCAGGGTCTTCAACTGGCGCAGCACATCCTCGGCCTGGCCGGCCATGTCGAGCCCGGCATCTTCAGGGACGATGCCGCCGAGATAGAGCACGCCATTATGCTCGACGATCTCGTGGAGCAGTCCTTCATAGGGCAGGGAGCGTGTGATCACGATCGCATCCATGGGTGTTGCGGGCGCGCTGGCCAGGCACAAGGCTTGGTTCAACAAGGCTTGGTTCAACACGGCTCGCGTCGGTGAGGAAAGCTGGTGCTGCCAGACAGGATTGAACTGTCGACCTCTCCATTACCAATGGAGTGCTCTACCACTGAGCTACGGCAGCATGTGCTGGGACAAAGAATCGGCCGCCCGAGGGGCCTACCAAGCGGGCCGATATCTGCCACAAGCCCCCCTCCTGCGCAAGCTTGCTAGCCCCGCCAAAACGAGAAAATCGGGCCGATATCGGCGCCAAAATGCCCGTTTTCGTGCGGACTGACCGCCTTCATGCCGATTCGGGGTCTGATATCCCTGCCCAACTGGTCAGTTGGCCGGGGAGCCGGATTCGATCCATCTCGCGTTTCGCAAGGGTCCTATCGCCTCACCCTCTTGAGCTGCCACACTTCGATGGCATCCTGTGGCCGGTTGCTGTGATGGAGCCGCGATGGGCGACGAGACTGACAAGAGCGCGAGGCAGGCGAGGGCGTCCCGGGACGACCGGCTGAAATCGGCGCTGCGCGAAAACCTGAAGCGGCGGAAGTTGCAGGCGCGCGAACGCGCCGCAAGCACCGACCCCTCGCAGAACGACGATGGTTCCCTAAATGAGGGGGCCGCCGGCAAGACCTCTCGTTGAACGCCGGCGGCTGGAGATTTTGGAGTGCATGCAGTGGCCATGGGGCAGGACGAAACACAACGAACCGACCGTGATGCGCAGCTGTTGCGGTTCACGCGCCCCGAGCAGACCTTTCCGGCGCTGACGCCCGCCGAGATCGAACGGATCAGGCACTTCGGCGAAATCCGCACCTACGCGGACGGCGAATTGCTGTTCGAGACCGGCAAGCCCGGGCCCGGCATGTTCGTGGTGCTGGCGGGCCACGTCGCCATCACCCAGCGCGATGGTCTCGGCCACGTCACGCCCGTGATCGATCAGGGGCCGGGGCAATTCCTGGCCGAGCTTGGCCAGCTCTCGGGCAGGCCGGCGCTGGTCGACGGCCGCGCCGAAGGCAATGTCGAGGTGCTGCTCGTCCCGCCGGACCGGCTGCGCGCGCTGCTGGTGGCCGAAGCCGAACTTGGCGAGCGCATCATGCGCGCGCTGATCCTGCGCCGGGTCAATCTGATCCAGGGCGGCATCGGCGGCCCCGTGCTGATCGGCCCCTCGAACTCCGCCGGCGTGGTGCGCCTGCAGGGCTTTCTCACCCGCAATGGCCAGCCGCATCATCTGCTCGATCCCGAGAGCGAGCATGACGCCGCCGAACTGATCGCGCGCTACTCGCCGAAGCCGGAGGATTGGCCGCTCGTCGTCACGGCCGGCGGCACGGTGCTGCGCAATCCCAGCGAGACCGAGCTCGGCCGCGCCATCGGCATGATCGGCGGGGCCAAGGACGACCGTATCTACGATGTCGCCATCGTCGGCTGCGGGCCGGCGGGGCTCGCGACTGCGGTCTACGCTGCGTCCGAAGGTCTCTCGGTCGCGGTCGTCGACACCCGCGCCTTCGGCGGCCAAGCCGGCGCCAGTGCGCGCATCGAGAACTATCTGGGCTTCCCGACCGGCATCTCCGGCCAGGCGCTGGCGGGCCGCGCCTTCACCCAGGCGCAGAAGTTCGGCGCCGACATCATGATTCCGCTGTCGGTGAGCTCGCTGGATTGCTCGCGCGCCAACGGCACCTTCGCGCTGGCGCTGGATTGCGGCGAGACCTTGCGCTCCCGTTCGGTGGTGGTCGCCAGCGGCGCGCGCTACCGCCGTCCCCATATCGCCAACCTCGACAAGTTCGAGGGCCGCGGCGTCTGGTACTGGGCATCGCCCGTGGAGGCGCGACTCTGCGCCGGCGAGGAGGTGGCTCTGGTCGGCGCCGGTAATTCGGCTGGCCAGGCGGCCGTGTTCCTGTCGGGCCATGCCAAACGCGTGTTGATGATCATCCGCGGCGGCGGCCTTGGCGCCAGCATGTCGCGCTATCTCATCGAGCGCATCGAAGCGACCCCGAACATCGAACTGATGTTCAACACCGAGATCACCGCGCTCGAGGGCGACGAGGCCTCGCTGCTGCGGCGCATCCGCTGGAAGAGCCGGCTCTCGGATGACGAGGATTCCGCCGACATCCGCAATCTCTTCCTGTTCGTCGGCGCCGATCCCGCCACGTCCTGGCTCGACGGTTGCGGCGTGACGCTCGATCGCGGCGGCTTCGTGGTCACGGGCGCGCAGTCGGAGCAGAACCAGGGCAAGCTGGTGGCGCCGCTCGAGACCTCCGTGCCCGGCGTCTACGCCGTCGGCGACGTCCGCTCCGGCTCGGTCAAGCGCGTCGGCGGCGCCATTGGCGAGGGCGCGCAGGTCGTTGCCTCCCTGCATGGCTATCTCGGCGACGCCGCAAAACCGGCGCTTTAGTCAAGGACAAGGCAAGGCAATGGCAAGCCAAATCCGGCTTGTCATCTTGCTGCGCAATGCGTGACTATCCCCTCGTCGCGAGGCAAATCGCGCGCGGAAAAAACAACGATTCAACGGGAGGACCAAATGGCTGAAGTCGTCGTGCTCTACAAGACACCCAAGGATGCTGCCGCCTTCGACAAGTACTATGCCGAGACGCACATTCCACTCGCCAAGAAACTTCCCGGCCTGAAGAACTACGCCGTCAGCAAAGGGCCGGTCGCATCTCCCGCAGGCCCTTCCGGAATCCATCTCGTCGCCATCCTCACCTTCGACAGCGTGGCCGACGTTCAGGCCGCCTTTGCCAGCCCGGAAGGCAAGGCGACCGGCGCCGACGTGCCGAAATTCGCCAGCGGCGGTGCCGACATCCTGATCTTCGATACCAAGAACGTATGAGTTCGATTCAACTTTCGTCGAAAGCCTGCCGTCGTTTGTGACAGCGCTGCAAAAAGTTCAGCCATGCGTTTTTCGATTTCGCACGATGACGCATGGCTGCGCTCATGCATGTGACGACAACGCAGGTGGTAATCCGATGAGGACCGTAATACTATTCTCGTCACCTCAACGCCGAGAGTAGGAGAGATGTCATGGTGCTTGGCCTAAGCCTGCCCGCCCTTACGCTGATCCATGTCATCATCAGCCTGATTGCCATCGTCGCCGGGCTTGTCGTGATGTTCGGCCTGCTTGGCTCGAAGTCGATGCCGGGCCTGACTGCGATCTTCCTGCTGTTCACCATTCTCACCAGCGCGACTGGTTTCCTGTTTCCATTCAAGGAGCTGCTGCCCTCGCACATCATCGGCATCATCTCGCTGGTGCTGCTCGCGATTGCCTGTTTCGCGCTCTACGGCATGAAGCTCGGCGGCGTCTGGCGCCCGGTCTACATCGTCACCGCGATGATCTCGCTCTATTTCAACGTCTTCGTGCTGGTGATCCAGTCGTTCCTCAAGGTGCCCGCACTTGCCGCGCTCGCGCCCGCCGTGCCCCCGGCGCCGCCATCGGGGCCGGTCTTCGCCGTGGTGCAGGGCATCGTGCTGGTGTTCTTCGTCGTGCTGACCATCGGCGCCTGGCGCCGCTACAAGCCCCTGGCGTTTGCCTGATTGGCCCCTCTCGTCATTCCGGCCATCGCACAGCGATAAACTCTGGTGCGCAATCGCGCACCAGAGAATCCCGATTTATCAATCTCCAGATTCCGGGTTCGCGCTGACGCGCGTCCCGGAATGACGTCTCTCATTAAAAGGAGCCCCACCATGCCCACCATCACCACCAAAGACGGCGTCGAGATCTTCTACAAGGACTGGGGCTCGGGCCAGCCGATCGTGTTCAGCCATGGCTGGCCGCTGTCCTCGGACGATTGGGACGCGCAGATGATGTACTTCGTCACGCGCGGCTATCGCGTCATCGCCCATGACCGCCGCGGCCACGGCCGCTCGGCGCAGGTCGCCGACGGCCACGACATGGATCATTATGCCGACGATCTCGCCGCGCTCACCGCGCATCTCGACCTCAAGAACGCCCTCCATGTCGGCCATTCCACCGGCGGCGGCGAGGTCGTGCACTACATCGCCCGTCACGGCGAGAGCCGCGTCGCGAAGGCCGCGATCCTCTCGGCGGTGCCGCCGCTGATGGTGCAGACCGCAGCCAATCCCGGCGGCCTGCCGAAGAGCGTGTTCGACGATTTCCAGGCCCAGCTTGCCGCCGGCCGCTCGGCCTTCTACCGCGACATCGCCGCCGGCCCGTTCTACGGCTACAACCGCCCCGGCGCAAAACCGCTGGAAGCGGTGATCGAGAACTGGTGGCGCCAGGGCATGATGGGTGGCGCGAAAGCGCATTACGACGGCATCGTCGCGTTCTCGCAAACCGATTTCACTGAGGATCTGAAGAAGATCAACGTGCCGGTTCTGGTGATGCATGGCGACGACGACCAGATCGTGCCATACGCGGACTCGGCGCCGCTCTCGGCCAAGCTGCTCAAGAAAGGCGTCCTGAAGACCTACAAGGGATTCCCCCACGGCATGCCGACCACGCATGCCGAGACGATCAACGCGGATCTCCTGGCGTTCTTCAGGGAGTGAGGTTTCACGACTCTCACCCTCCCTTGTTGTGGGAATGGGTGGCTCGCCGCGTAGCGGCGAGCCGGACGAGGGCTTAACTTGTGTGTGGAAATTTCGGGGCTCGTGCGCGTTGAGCCCGTCCACTCAAGGAGAGGCGCGGCGATGTCGCCCCAGCTCAAACTGATCGCTCTCGACGCCGACGACCTCGCCGTGATCTCGACCCATGTCCAGGACGCCCGCGTCCAGGCTTCCGATATCATTTGGCGGCAGGGCGAGAAACGGCTTGTGGTCGGAATGAGCCGGCTGGACTGGGAGCAGACCTTGGAGGGCGAGACCGAGCCGCGCCGGCTGGTCGCAGCGCTCCGTTTCGACCGTGTGCTCGCCTGCAAGTCGCGCAACATTGACCTCGCCGCGCCGGACAAGATCCTGGATCTCGTCGGCATTGAATTTCACCCCCGGGACGGCCGAGCCGAGGAGCCCGGCGGCAGCGCCCTGCTTTTGTTCGCCCAGGGCGGCGCCATCCGCCTGGACGTCGAGTGTCTGGAATGCGAGCTGACCGACCTCGGGGCCGACACGCTGGGCACTGGAGTCCAGGGGGAGGGCTGAAGAGGCCGTATACCAGCCGAATGGGCCCTGGCTGGGATGGCATCTGCCGAGGGTTGACGCAGCTTTCCCGCCGCGCCATTGAGCAGGGGACCTGGTGCGCCGATCCGCCCCTCAAGACCAGCCGGAAGCCAAGCGAAACATGCCCGTTCGCCTCGACCGCAGCAGCGCCGATTTCGACCAGCGATTCGCAGCCTTCCTCGCCGCCAAGCGCGAGGCGTCGGCCGACGTCGAGGCCGCCGCGCGCGCGATCGTCGACGACGTGGCCAAGCGTGGCGACGCCGCCCTGCTCGAGGCGACGGCCAAGTTCGACCGCTTGAGGCTGGACGCATCCTCCTTGCGCGTCTCCGCCGCCGAGATCCAGGCCGCCGTGAAGGCCTGCGAGCCTGCGACGCTGGATGCGCTCGAGCTTGCGCGCGACCGTATCGAGACCTATCACCGCCGCCAGCTGCCGAAGGACGAGCGCTTCACCGATCCGCTCGGCGTCGAGCTTGGCTGGCGCTACACCGCAATCGAATCCGCCGGCCTCTACGTCCCCGGCGGCACGGCGGCCTATCCGTCCTCGGTGCTGATGAATGCCGTGCCGGCGAAAGTCGCCGGCGTGTCGCGCCTCGTGATGGTGGTGCCCTCGCCGGACGGCAAGCTCAATCCGCTGGTCCTGGCGGCCGCCCATCTCGGCGGCGTCACCGAGATCTACCGTGTCGGCGGTGCGCAGGCGGTGGCCGCGCTGGCGCATGGCACCGCGACCATCGCGCCGGTCGCCAAGATTGTCGGCCCGGGCAATGCCTATGTCGCTGCCGCGAAACGGCTGGTGTTCGGCAAGGTCGGCATCGACATGATCGCCGGCCCCTCGGAGGTGCTCGTCATTGCCGACGACACCGGCAACGCCGATTGGATCGCCGCTGACCTCTTGGCGCAGGCCGAGCACGATTCCAGCGCGCAGTCGATCCTGATCACGGACTCGGCGCGCCTTGCCGCCGACGTCGAAAAGGCGGTCGAGGCGCAGCTGAAGACGCTGCCGCGCGCCGCGATCGCCAGCGCGTCCTGGGCCGATTTCGGCGCCGTCATCTTGGTGAAGAACCTGGGCGAGGCCATCCCGCTCGCGGACGCCATCGCGGCCGAGCATCTCGAGATCATGACCGTCGATCCCGACGCGCTCGCTGCGAAAATCCGCAATGCCGGCGCGGTGTTCCTCGGGCCGCACACGCCCGAAGCGATCGGCGATTACGTCGGCGGCTCCAATCACGTGCTGCCGACGGCGCGCTCGGCGCGGTTTTCCTCCGGCCTCTCGGTGCACGACTTCATGAAGCGCACCTCGATCCTGAAATGCGGGCCCGACCAATTGCGTGCGCTGGGACCTGCCGCGATGACGCTCGGCAAGGCGGAGGGGCTGGATGCCCATTCCCGCTCGATTGGATTGCGCCTCAATCTGTCATGACAAAGCCGCCCGCACAGGACGACTCGACCAATCGCATCGTCGGCGTCACGCTGGACGAGGAATCCATCGGCCGTTCCGGGCCCGACATCGAGCACGAGCGGGCGATCGCGATCTACGATCTGATCGAGCAGAACCTGTTTGCGCCCGAGGGTGCGGACGGCAAGGGCCCGTTCACGCTGCATATCGGCATCACCGGCAACCGGCTGATGTTCGACATCCGCCGCGAGGACGGCACGCCCGTGGTCGCGCATCTGTTGTCGCTGACGCCGTTCCGGCGGATCGTGAAGGACTATTTCATGATCTGCGACAGCTATTACCAGGCGATCCGCACCGCGACCCCCGACAAGATCGAGGCCATCGACATGGGCCGCCGCGGCATCCATGACGAAGGATCGCGCACGCTGCAGGAGCGGCTGAAAGGCAAGGTGCGGGTCGACTTCGAGACCTCGCGCCGGCTGTTCACGCTCATTACTGTCCTGCACTGGAAGGGCTGAGCGCGATGGCGGATCCGCCACGCGCACGCGATCCTCAGTCGGTGCTGTTCGCCTGTGCGATGAACAGCGTGCGCTCGCCGATGGCCGAGAGCCTGTTGCAGCACATGTTTCCGCAAGGGCTCTATGTGAAGTCGGCCGGCACCAGGAAGGGAGAGCTCGATCCCTTCGCCGTCGCCGTGATGGGCGAGCTCGGCCAGGACATCTCCGGCCACAAGCCGCAGACCTTCGAGGAGCTGGAGGATTGGGAGGGACTGAATTTCGACCTCATCATCACGCTCTCGCCCGAGGCGCATCACAAGGCGCTGGAGCTGACGCGAACGCTCGCGGCCGAGGTCGAATACTGGCCGACGCAGGATCCCACCACCATCGAAGGCAGCCGCGACCAGAAGTTAGCTGCCTATCGCGAGGTCTGTGATCAGCTCCTGATGCGCATCCGGCGGCGCTTCGCCAAGGTCGGCGCGGCGAGCGGGTAGCATCAGCCCGCCGTAACACCCGCGTCACAGAGAGCAGGCACAGCCGTGGCGGATACCTCGAATCACCAAACTCCGGTTCCCGGGTTGTGAAATCAGCCCCCTTCCGATAGGTTCCGCGCGCAATTCACCCCTGCCTCATCTTCCAAATCACCTGATGCTTGGCCGCCCCAAATTCGTACTTGCCTCCGGCTCGCCGCGTCGGCTGTCGCTGCTCAACCAGGCCGGCATCGAGCCGGATGCGCTCCGGCCGGCCGACGTCGATGAGACGCCGAGGCGGGGCGAGCTGCCGCGCGCCTGTGCCAACCGGCTGGCCAGAGCCAAGGCCGACGCTGCGCTGAAGTCGGTGCAGCTCGACGACGAGCTGCGCGGCGCCTTCATCCTCGCCGCGGACACGGTGGTGGCGGTCGGCCGCCGCATCCTGCCGAAGGCCAATCTGGTCGACGAGGCCGCGCAGTGCCTGCGGCTGCTGTCGGGCCGCAACCACCGCGTCTACACCGCGATCTGCCTGGTCACGCCGCGCGAGGCTTTCCGCCAGCGTCTGGTCGAGACGCGCGTGCGCTTCAAGCGCCTGTCCGAGGACGACATCCAGGCCTATATCGGCTCCGGCGAATGGCGCGGCAAAGCCGGCGGCTACGCCGTGCAGGGCATCGCCGGATCCTTCGTGGTCAAGATGGTCGGGTCCTACACCAATGTCGTCGGCCTGCCGCTCTACGAGACCACGACACTGCTCGGCGGCGAGGGCTTTCCGATCCGCTTCGGCTGGCTCAATACCACCGCGGTGTGAGCCCAAGTGAGCCCAAGTGAGCCCAAGGGCCGCGCCGACAAAAACCTCGAAAACAACCCCATGCACAGTAGAATGGCCCCGCCGGGTCCGACCAGCGGCGCATGCGCAGCTGCACCGGGAACCCGTTTCCGGGCAGGCTCTTGAACCCCGTCACCCCGTGTAAGCTGCCGACATCCATGGACGACCAGGTCAACAAGCCCACCGGCCCGCTCAAAACCTGCCCGATCTGCGGCAAGCCGCAGACGCAGGCCACCCGTCCGTTCTGCTCCTCGCGCTGTCGCGACGTCGACCTGAACCGCTGGCTGAAGGGCTCCTACATCATCCCCGGCCGCGACGACGAAACCGACGACGTCGAATAATCGAGCTGTATCAAAGATTTAATTGCCTCGCTGAAGCGCCGAGCAGCAGCCGCAGCAACCCCGCCCGATCTTGTGCACAGAAGGGCCGCGCCCGGCGCAGCCACTTGGCGAAGCCGGGTGGACAGGCCGCTCCGAGCCCACTATAAACCGCCCGCTCGATGGGCTTTGGCCCCTCTCTTGGAGCACGCCCAGGTAGCTCAGTTGGTAGAGCATGCGACTGAAAATCGCAGTGTCGGTGGTTCGATTCCGCCCCTGGGCACCAATCTACGCTTTTCCACACTGAAGCACGATCTCGTACGATGGCGCTTGCCAGATGACCGGCGCGAAGCGCGCTCGCGTTTTTCTTTTCTCTTCCTGGAGCTTGCCAAGAGGCATCTGGAAAACCCGGCGCGCGGCGGCGTCTGGAATCAAGGCATCTAAGTCGTTCGGCAGGCTTGGCCGACCGCCTAGGCTCCCGCTAAAGGCTGCGCGATCCCGCGCGGCTTCCGCAGGAGCCCAACCATGAAGCAACTCAAGGATATAGCCATCGAAGCCCATGGAGGCCTCGATCGGTGGCGGCAGTTCGAGCAGGTGTCGGCCGATCTTGTGCAGGGCGGCGTCCTGTGGTCCTTGAAGGGACAGGCAGTCACCCTCGAGCGGACCAACGTCACCGTGGGTCTGAAGAGGCAGTGGGCGTCACACGCTCCGTTCGGCGCTGACCATCGCCGCTCGCGCTTTGAGCCGAGCCGGGTGGCTCTGGAAGCAGACAACGGAACGGTTCTCGAAGAGCTGCTTGAGCCGCGCGCGAGCTTTGCCGGCCATGAGTTGCAAACGTCGTGGACTGAACTGCAACTCGCCTACTTCGCCGGCTGCGCGATGTGGACCTATCTGAACATGCCGTTCCTGCTTGCCTGGCCGAGACTTGAGACCGAGGAACTGGAGCCCTGGCCGACCGACAGCGGAGACTGGCGCCGCCTTGCGGTGCGATTTCCGGCAGAGATCGCGACGCACAGCACCGTGCAGACGCTCTATTTCGACGGTGAGGGGCTGCTGAAGCGCCACGACTACAACGTCGAGATCTCCGGCAACACGCCCGGCGCGCATATCATCGAAGACTACACGGAAGTCTCGGGCATCAAATTCCCGACGAAACGCCGGATCTATTCCCGCCAGCCAGACGGCAGCTTCAGCACCGAGCCCCTCGTCGTTTCGATCGATCTTTCCAACATCCGGCTCAGCTAGCGATGAGCCTTTGGAATCCAAACTCGACGGCGTGAGAAGCCGGTGGCCTTATGACGATTGATCCGACGTGGGCCGCCTTCTCACACGCATTGCCGCGGTCGCGCGTCGATCATAGTGCGGCCAGCGGTCCGGCATCATTGCGGATGGCTCTAGGGACCTCCCCAAGCACGCGCGCAAACGCCAGACGCATCCGCTCTCGGTTCGCGAACCCCACCTCGCGAGCGATGACCTCGATCGGCAACCGACTTTGTTCCAGCATCAACTTCGCGGCTTCGACACGCAACGCTTCGACCGCCTTTGCGGGCGTGGTGCCGGTTTCCGCCCGAAACAGCCGCGTGAACTGCCGGGGGCTGAGGCACGCGGCCTCGGCAAGCTCGTCAACGGTGAGGTTTTCGGCAAGGTTCTGACGAGCGTAGTTCAGCACGCGCTGGACCCGATCTTCATTCGCGCCGAGGTCCAGCAAAGTGGAATGCTGGGACTGTCCGCCTGAGCGGCGATGGTACATGACCATGCCCTTCGCGACCGAACGGGCAATATCGGAGCCGTGGTCGCGCTCGATCATGCCCACGACCAGGTCCGTTCCCGCGGTCATGCCGGCTGACGTCCATATCGGTCCGTCCGCGATGAAGATCTTGTCCATGTCGACCTCGCAGCTGGGGAAACGGTCCTGCAGCGCCTGCGTGTAACGCCAATGCGTGGTGGCGCGCCGGCCGTTCAGCAAGCCCGCATCTCCCAGGACGAACGAGCCCAGGCAGATGGCGGCGACGCGGCGCGCGTCGCGAGCAGCAGCGCGAAGCAGCCGGACCAATCCCGGGGACGAGGTCGGTATCTCCAGGCCCGCGGCGACGATCAGCGTGTCATAGCGAGCATCGTCGATTGGGTCCGTCATGACCTGCATGCCGGATGACGAGGCGACCAGTCCTCCTTCCTCCGAGAGGACGCGCACGTCATAGACCTTCTCGCCGGCCTGCTTGTTGGCCACGTCGAACGCTGCGACGGCTCCGAAGCAGACGGGTTGGAAACTCGGGCAAAGGACGAGGCCGATCTTCATGCTTTCTCCGCGACGGTTGCTAATCGCCTAGATGGTCGTTCCAGCGATGTTTCGCCATGCATGGCCGGAATGATGGCATCTACGTCCTGTCGGCTTGGGCAGGCCGCTGGTAGCGCTCCGACAGGTTTTTCAGACCTTGGAGCTTTCATGTCGAGCGATCCGACGACATACAGCGCTGTTCAGGCCGTCGCGCCGGGACAGCTCGAACTGACGCAAAAGCCGCTTGTCGATCCCGGCCCCGGGCAGGTCCGCCTTCGCGTCGAGGCCTGCGGTGTCTGCCACTCCGACGCCGCGACCGTCGAAGGGGCTTTTCCGATCCAATGGCCGCGCGTGCCGGGCCACGAGGCTGTAGGCGTGATCGACGCGGTCGGCAGCAACGTCGAGGGTTGGACGCTCGGGCAGCGCGTCGGCATCGGCTTCCTCGGAGGTAGTTGCGGACACTGTGCAGAGTGCCGCGGCGGCGATCTCGTCAATTGCCGGAACCAGGAGTTCACCGGCGTTCATCATGACGGGGGCTACGCGCAGTACATGCTCGCGCGCTCAAGTGGCCTCGTGTCGATTCCCGATGGGCTCGCCTCGGAAGACGCCGCTCCGCTGCTCTGCGCCGGACTGACGACCTTCAGCGCGCTCCGCAACTCTCCCGCTCGCGCCGGCGATCTGGTCGCCGTGATCGGCATTGGCGGCCTCGGGCACCTCGCCGTGCAGTTCGCCCGGCGCATGGGCTTCGAGGTCGTGGCGATTGGGCGCGGACCGGACAAAGGTGGTCTCGCCGGAAAGCTTGGCGCCCACCATTATGTCGACAGCTCGAGCGTCGCGGTTGCTTCCGCGCTGCAGGATCTGGGCGGCGCGCAGCTCGTCGTCATCACCGCGTCAGGTGGTAGAGCTGTGGCAGACGCGGTGAAGGGGCTTCGGCCGCGCGGCCGGATCATCGCGCTCGGCGCATCTCCCGAACCTGCGGAGATCGCGACGTCCGACCTCCTGTTCGGCGAGCGTTCGATCGAAGGCGCCTTGACCGGCGATCCAGCGACCGCCGATGCCACCTTGCGGTTCAGCTCGCTCGCTGGCGTTGCCGCCATGATCGAGACGATGCCGCTAGAACGCGCGCCGGAAGCGTATCGCAAGATGATGGCGGGCGAAGCCCGCTTTCGCATCGTCCTCACCATGTAGATGCGCTGCCAATCATCAGGATCGACTCCGCATCAAGCAAATGCAACTCACAAAGGAGCAACCATGTCGCTCGAAACCGCTAGAACAGAATCTTTGAACGTCGGCGATGTGCGCTTCGCCTTCCGGCGGCTCGGCCCGACGGCCGGGACGCCGCTCATCCTGCTGCAGCACTTCACCGGGACGATGGATGCCTGGGATCCGGCAGTGGTGAATAGCCTTGCTGAAACGCGGCCGGTCATTGCGTTCAACAATCTCGGCATAGGCACCTCCACCGGCCGGACGCCCGACACGGTGGAGCAGATGGCCTCGGATGCCGAGACATTCATACGAGGCCTTGATCTGCCAAAGGTTGACCTCCTCGGCTTCTCCCTCGGCGGCATGCTCACCCAAGTGCTTGCCGTGCAGCACCCCGGCTTGATCCGCAAGCTCATCATCGCCGGCGCTGCACCGCGCGGGGGCGAGGAACATCTGCTCGCCGTAGTCGACGAAGCCTTCGCTCAAAGCGGGACGGATGTGCGGTTGCCCCCTGTTCTTCACACCCTCCGAAGAAAGTCAGCGCGCCGGCCGCGCTTTCGTCGCCCGCGCAACCATGCGCAAGGAGGATCGTGATCCGGACAGCGGCGAGGATGTCAGCAACGCGCAGGCGAAGGCAATCATTGGCTGGTGCGCCAGGAAGCATGAAGGCGAAGCGACGCTCCGCGCCATCGCGCAGCCTACGCTCATCGTGCACGGCAGCGACGACACGATGTTTCCGAGCATCAACGCCTACAACATGTTCAAGGCTATGAAGAACGCCCAGCTCGTTCTCTATCCGGACTCCGGCCACGGCGCGCTGTTCCAGTATCCAGCGAGGTTCGTCGCCCATTGCCGAACCTTCCTGGACGAGTGAGGGAAGAGATCGATGCCAATCTTCAGCAACTGGCGATCGAAGCCCATGGCGGCCTCGATCGGTTTCGGCAGTTCTCGTTCCTCACGGCGCGGCTTCACCAATTTGGCATCCTCTGGAATCCGAAGGGAAAGCCGGACGTGCTCACTCATGCCAATACGTTCTTGTTGCTTGCTAGAAATTCTCTCGATATTTCAATTACAAGAGCGTCGGAGAGCGCATCCCGCCCCTGCGCACCAACGCCCCCGACGTCGGACATCCCCCGAGCTGTAGCTGCCCCCGAGCCACGACCCTCGTCCGCTATACGTAGCCGGCGGCCGCTGATATGATCCTCCGACGGTAAACGGCAGCTCGCCACCATACTTTTCTGCGATGCCGGCCTTCTGATCGGACCTCGATCCCGCTCGCGCCATTTCGCATTGCTTCGACAAGAACGCTGAACAAATTCGTCAACGGCTGCCGCGTCCCCGCTCACATCAGGAGATGTGCCATGGCTGCATCGGACTGGCGTCTCGAAGGCGAATGGATGAAGAACTGCACCTGTGCGTTCGGCTGCCCCTGCGATTTCAACGCACGGCCGACCCAAGGCTATTGCAAGGGATTGGTCGCCATGCGGATCGCCAAGGGACATTTCGAAGGGACCAGGCTCGATGGTCTCTGCTTTGCGATCACGGTCGATTTCCCCGGGCCGCTGCATGAGGGCAACGGGACAATCCAGCCCATCATCGACGAACGCGCCACGGCGGAGCAGCGACAGGCGTTGTTCGATATCTTCTCCGGTAAGCATTCGGCCGAAGGCACGCTGTTCCAGATCGTCAGCATGATCGTCACCAAGATCCATGATCCCGTGTTTGTGCCGTTCGAGTTCTCCTTCGACAAGGACGGACGCGTCGCAAGACTCGTCGCCAAGGGCGTGCTCGAGACCGATGTCGAGCCGATCAAGAATCCGGTGACCGGTGATCCGCACCGCATCCAGGTGGTCATGCCCGAAGGGTTCGAACATCGGGCGGCCGAGGTCGCATCCGCCGACATCCGCTCGACCGGCGCGATCCGGTTCGAGACCCGCGCTACGCATAGCTCGCTCGCCAATGTCGTGCAGACGCCCAAGGGCGTTGCGGCATGATGCGGCGCTGACACCGACACGAGATCTCGGTGTCAGCTCCTCGTCGCCATGGACAAGTCGATGCAGGAGCGCTCGATACTCGAACACTTGCTCCACCGCGACCGGCTGATCGTCGCGATCGGGACCGCCGCAGTGGTCGCGCTCGCCTGGGCCTATCTCGCTGCGGGCGCCGGCATGGACACCGAGATGATGGCCGACATGCCGGACATGGCGCCGATGCCGTGGACGCCGTTCTATGGCGCGCTGCTGTTCGTGATGTGGTGGGTGATGATGGTCGCGATGATGGCGCCGAGTGCGGTGCCCACCGTTCTCTTGTATGCGACGGTCAAGCGAAGGCAGGAGACTGCCTCCCGCGCCGCAATCGATAGCTGGATCTTTCTCGCCGGTTATCTCGTGACGTGGGCCGGGTTCAGTCTCGCTGCGGTCCTGGTGCAAGCAGCATTCGAACGCTTCGGGTTGCTGTCGATGGCGATGGCAAGCACCAGCGCGATTCTGGGCGGCGGCGTGCTGATTGCGGCAGGGCTCTATCAGTTCACGCCGCTCAAACAGGCCTGCCTCCGTTACTGCGACAGTCCGCTGTTGTTTCTCAGCCGGCATTGGCGGCCCGGCACGCGCGGCGCATTCCGGATGGGACTTCGCCACGGCAGCTACTGCGTCGGCTGCTGCTGGTTTCTGATGGTATTGCTGTTCGTCGGCGGCGTGATGAACCTGGCCTGGATCATCGGCATCGCGCTCTATGTGGCCGCCGAGAAGCTGCTGCCGTTCGGCCAACGATTGAGTTATGCGGCAGGCGCGCTCCTCATCCTGTCCGGCTCGATCGTCCTTGCGCGCGCGATGTGAAAAGCGGTCCAAAGACGGTTAAAATGTGCCGCTTGCGACATGCCGATGTGCCTGATCGCCCAAAACCATCCGACCTCCGTGATGATACGGATGCTTTGAACTGAAGAATTGAGCTTTGCCCCAACAAAAGCTTAAGGCTGTTTCAGTTAGCTTTGCGCCATGAACAGCACCGCGCCGGCTTCGAGCCGCGGGTGCCCCTGTGCAGTCGAGGCGGAGATAAGCAATGCCAATACTGCGGGCGAACGCAGTTCTGCCCTGGCGGCCGAAGCGGGGGTGCGCGTCGTGATTCCCGCAGGGGCAGTCCGCAAAGCCGGAAGAGCGATCCTGCGGAATGGTCCGCTGCAGATCGCATTGTTCTTTCTGCCGCTAGTCTGGATCGGCTATTTCGCAATCACCGCCTCTGAGCGGATGGATGCGATGCAGCAGGCGCGGTCGCACGGCAACAGCGTCGCCGAATTGTTCGAGGAGAACACCGAGCGCATCTTCGAGCGCGTGGATCAGTCGTTGCTGGTGGTACGGGCACTTTACGCTCAGGATCCGCGGGCCTTCCGCCTGAAGTTCTGGTCCGACAAAGCCCGCATCGCCACCGGCGATGTGGTCCAGTTCGCTCTGATCGGATCGGACGGATACATGATCGAGACGACGGCGGGCTATTCCGGTCCGCCGCTCTATCTCGGTGATCGCGAACACTTCATTCAAACCATGTCTCAGGTCGACGATCGCCTTTACGTGGCGAAGCCGGTGCTGGGCCGCGCGTCCAAAAAGTGGACGATACAGCTCGCGAGAAAGCTGTTCGACCTCGCCGGCAATCCGGTCGGCGTGGTCGTCGGCTCGATCAGCGTCGACGTCGTCGGCAGGTTCTACGACACTGCAAAGCTCGGCGTCGGAGGAACGCTGATGCTCAGGAACGCGAGCTACGTCGTGCTCGCCGCCCGGGGCGTGGACCAGGGCTCCGTGCTGGGACAAAGCGCGCCGAGCCGCGTCGAGCGCGAACTGGGCGACGGCTTCCATGCGCAATATTGGAACGAGAACCGGCCGGACCGCAGCGACCGACTGATCACGGCGCGCAGGTCGCGCGCATTTCCGCTCATCTTCACCGTCGGCATTTCGGAGCAGGAGATCTATTCCCGCTCCGCTTTCAGGCAGAAGGTCTATCTCGGCGGCGCGCTGCTGCTCACGTTCATCATCCTCGCCGCGACGACATTCCATTGGCGGCGGCAGCAGGCGCTGGATCGCGCCCACCGTGAGCGGCGCGATCTTGCCAGCAAGTTCGAGGATGCGCTCAGGAACCTTCCCCAGGGCTTGAGCATGTTCGATGGCCGCGACCGTTTGATCGCGTTCAACCGGCAATGGCTCGAACTTTACAACCTCGTGCCGGAAGACATCCGGATCGGCATGGACTTCCGGGAGGTGTTCGCGAAGCAGACCGCCGTGCTCGACGTCGAAGCGTACCTCGTCGATTTGAAGAACCGGCTCGCCCAGTCGGAGCAGATCTCGAACACCGTGCAGTTTCCGGACGGACGGGTCGTCTACATCTCGTACGGCCGGCGCGAGGGCGGCGGCTGGGTTGCCACGCATGAGGACATCACCGAGCGCAAGGCGTCGGCGGACCGCATCGAGCGGCTCGCGCATTACGACAGCCTGACCGGCCTTGCCAATCGCAACCTGTTCAAGGAGCGCATCGACGAGGCGCTGGCCCGCCCGCGCCGGCCGGAGCCCGCGTTCGCCGTACTCCTGCTCGATCTCGACAAGTTCAAGTCGGTCAATGATGCGCTCGGCCACCAATGCGGCGACGCGTTGCTGAAGCAGGTTGCCGACCGGATCAAGGCGCAGATCCGTGATGCCGATACGGCGGCGCGAATCGGCGGCGATGAATTTGCCGTCATCGTCGCACCCGGCGGGGCCGCGATGCGCGACGGCGCTGAAAGCCTGGCCGCGCGGCTGGTCGAGGCCATTGCCGAACCCTTTCACATCGATGGCCACCCCGTCGTGAGCGGCTGTAGCATTGGCCTTGCGCTCGTGCCCGAGCACGGCACGCGGGTCGACGAGATCCTTCGCAACGCCGATCTTGCGCTCTACAGGTCAAAGAATGCCGGCAGAAACTGCTTCCACGTCTATTCACCGGAGCTCAAGGCGGAAGCGGATCAACGCAACGTGCTCGAGATCGAGCTGCGTGAAGCGATCTGGCGTGAGGAGATAGAGCTGTTTTATCAGCCTGTGATCGAGCTCGGCACTGGTCGGGTAAAATCGGTCGAGGCCCTGGCGCGCTGGCATCACGCCACCAGGGGCTACGTCCCTCCGGCGGAGTTCATTGCGGTTGCCGAGGCGGGGGGACTGATCGTCGAGCTCGGCCACCAGGTGCTCGCCAGGGCCTGCCGCGATGCGATGAGCATGCCGGGCGACATCAAGGTCGCTGTCAATCTCTCCGCCCTGCAATTTGCCAGCGCCAATCTCGTCGACACCGTGACCTTTGCGTTGACGCAGAGCGGGCTTCCGCAGACCCGGCTCGAGCTCGAGATCACCGAAAGCGTATTTCTCGCCGACACCGAGGAGAACCTCAGGACGCTCCAGCGCCTCAAGGCGCTCGGCGTCTCCATTGCCCTCGACGATTTCGGTGTCGGATACTCGTCGTTGTCCTATTTGACGGCCTTTCCTTTCGACAAGGTCAAGATCGACAAATCCTTCATCGACAGGATCGATCGCTGCGAGACCGTCGCCGTGCTGAAATCCATCGTGCAGCTCGCAAAGACGCTGAAGCTGTCGATCGTCGCCGAGGGGGTCGAGTCCTCCGAACAGGTCAGACGGCTCCAATCACTCGGCATCCCGCTCGGCCAGGGATTTCACTTCAGCAAGCCCGTGCCGCTCACCGAACTCTCCTGGCAAGCCCCCACGGCGCGCCGGAAGCGGCGGGTGGCGTGAGTTGCCTCACCCCCGCCGTGCAAACACCAGCTGCCTGACGTCGATTTTTCCGGCCCTGAACCCGGCCTCGCAGTAGCACAGGTAATATTCCCACAGCCGGCGGAACGGCTCGTCGAAGCCGAGAGAGGTCAGGTCGATCCATGCGCGGCTGAAATTGTCCCGCCAGAGTGAAAGTGTCTTGGCATAATCCTGTCCAAACACACGCTCGCGAATCACGGGCAGCTCGAAGCGTTCGCCGAGCCCGTGCAGGATGTTGGTCGAAGGCAGCATCCCTCCTGGAAAGATGTATCTCTGGATGAAGTCCACGCGCTGCCGATAAAGGCCGAACAGCTCGTCGCGGACCGTGATGGCCTGGATGCCCGCCAGACCGCCCGGTTGCAGCCGCTGGTACAGCTGGCTGAAATAGGCAGGCCAGAATTGCTCGCCGACGGCCTCGATCATCTCGATGGAGGCAATGCGGTCAAAACGGCCTTCCTGATCCCGGTAATCCTGCAGCCGCACCTCGACCTTCTCGGCGAGCCCGGCTTGGTGGATTCGCCGACTGGCAAATTCGTGCTGCTCCTTGCTGATGGTGAGCGCCAATACGCTGGCGCCGTAAGTCTTTGCGGCAAATTCGGCGAAGCCGCCCCAGCCGCACCCGATCTCGAGCACGGTCTGGCCGGGCCGCAATTCGATCGCCTTCGCCAGCTGTTCGTATTTGTGCCGTTGCGCGGCCGGCAGGTCGGGTGTCTCGGCCGAGAACAGAGCCGATGAGTAGGTCATGCTCGAATCTAGCCACGCAGCGAAGAACTCGTTGCCGAGATCATAGTGCTTGTGGATGTTGTGCCGCGAACCGCCTTTGGTGTTGCGGCGGAGGCGATGGAGCGCCCGCCGGCACAGGCGCACCAGCATGCTTCCGGCAAAGGCATTGTCGACCAGATCGTCGTTGAGACACAATACGTAGAGAAGCTGGGCGAGATCGGGCGTGGTCCAGTCGCCGCGGACGTAAGCCTCGGCCATGCCGATATCGCCGCCGATGACGAGGCTGCGGGCAAACCTGTAATTCTTCAGCTCGATCGTGGCCGACGGACCCGGACGCTGGCCGCGCAACGTGACCATTCGCTGGTCGGGAAGGCGCACATGGAGGGTGCCGCGCCGGAGCTGCGATGCGAGGCGCAAGGCCAGCCGGGCAAGGAATGGGACACCATCGAATTGAGCGGCTTGATGAGCGGCTGCCAGGTCCATGGATCAAATCCCGCGTTGTTTCAAACGAGGCAAGTACGGAACGCCTTTGAGCCACAGCCGCATCGCTTCCCAGTGAATGGCTGCGATCACCTTGAACGTCAGGAAGGGCAGACCGACGAGCGCGGCCAGCAGGGCGCGGCTGGTGAGCGCCCGGCGTCGTCCGCGGAAGGCTGCGGCGAACATCGCGCCCTGATCGCCCGTCTGTACGATTCTGACCGCTACATTCTGCTCCGGCGGAGAAATGCTGAAGCGGTAATGCGTCCCCATCTCCATGAAGGGTGATACGTAGAACTCCTTGGCCTGGCTCTGCCTGATTGCGCAGTCCGGTCGCGCGTCCTGCACGGGCAGCACGTAGGAATGCATCTCTCCGAAGGTGTTGCGGACCTCGTAGATCAGCAGCGCAAGATCGCCCGATGCCCCATAGCAGAAGTAGATCGAAAGCGGGTTGAACACGTAGCCCAGAACCCGGGGATAACACAGCAGGAGTATGCGGCCTTCCGAGAGGTCGATGCCGCGCTCCGCGGCGATTCGCCTGACGTATTGGCTGAGGCCCGCGCCCTTGCGGTCGCCATGATCGCGCTCGTGGAAGCTGAAGGCGGCTGCTCGATTGACATCAAACAGCCAGGACTGGCGAGGTGCTTCATGCAAGCGGTCGAGGTCGATCAAGAGGCTCATCACGCGATAGGTGAACCTGTGATGCACAGGCCGCCAGCGTGCGTGCATCACCTTTCCCCAGTAGAGCGCGGCGGGCATTGTCGCATCGTCCGCTTTGTCGGGGTTGGTTCGGACCATCGGGGTTACTCGGCAGCTTGGACCAGCAGCGAGTCCGAGCGTCGCCAGGGAACCTGGCCGCCCAAGGCCTCCGCAACGGAGATGCCGGACTGCAAGCCGTCCTCGTGAAAGCCATAGCCGGTCCAGGCACCGCAGAACCAGGTCCGGCGTCGGCCCTGAATTGCGGGGAGCCGTCGCTGCGCCGCGAACGCAGCCAGGTCGTATTGAGGATGAGCAAAGCTGAACTTTGCAAACGTCAGGTGGGCCGCCGGTTCGAAAGGAGGGTTGAGGCTGACGAACAATGGCTTACGGTCGTCGATGCCCTGCAGCCGGTTCATCCAATAGGTCACCGCCACGTCGTTCTGGGCCGGCGTTTGTCGCGGCCATTGCAGGAAATTCCAGGAAGCCCATGCTTGCCGGCGCCTGGGCATGAGACTGCGATCGCGATGCAGATAGATCGCGTTCGGAGCATACCTGATCGCGCCGAGAATGGACCGCTCGCGGGCATCGGCATCCGACAGCGCAGCCAAGGCCTGATCGCTGTGGCAAGCCATTACCACGGCATCGTAGGTTTCCGCCCCGCCATGACTGTCGCGGATGGTCACGCCATGCTCCGCCCGGTTGACCGACGTCACGGCACAGCCTAGCCGAATGTTGTCCTTGAACAAAGCAGTGAGCTTGTCGACATAGCGCCGGCTGCCACCCTCGACGGTCCGCCAGCGCGGCCGGTCAAGGTGCAAGAGCCGGTGATTGTCGAAAAAAGCGACGAAGTTCTCTGCCGGAAAGGACAGAATGTCGGCCGACGAGGACGACCAGATGGCCGCTCCCATCGGTCCGAGATAATCGGCGAACAGGCGGGGTCCGAATGATTGCTTGCGCAGATACTCGCCGAGCGTCAGGCCGTGCAGCTTGCCGGTGCGCAGATCGGACACGCTCTGCCGGTTGAACCGCGCGACCTCGCCGAGCATGCGGAAGTATGAGGGGGAGACGAGATTGCGCGGTTGCGCGAACAGGCCGCAGGCCGTTTGCAGGGCCGTCTCGCCGCCACCCCGCCATTCGAACCGACCATGGTCGGCCGACATGGCGAAGCTCATGCAGGTCTCGACAGTCTTCACGCCCAGATGCGCGAACAGCGCCGTCAGCTGCGGATAGTTCGTCTCGTTGTAGACGATGAAGCCGACATCGACATCGATGGCCTCTCCATCATAGTCGATGCGAACGGTATGACTATGCCCGCCCGGCCGCAGCTCCCGCTCGTACACCGTCACCGCATAGCGCCTCGACAGGAGCCACGCGGCAGCGTTGCCGGCAATTCCCGTCCCGATCACGGCCAAACGCATACCTCTCGCCCCCAATGCTGTATCGCCAGCTACGGTCGTTGCGACAATCAGTTTCGTGAGAAACGTTCGGCGGGACGGCGCGGATCACATGGCCAGGTGCGCCCCGCCTTGCGGCGCGAAACCGGTTTGCACTGCGGACGTATCGAGGGCAGGTTAATATGGGTGAAGCATGGTTCTCATGCAGGTTCAGGCGATCGGCTTCATTGCGCTGGCCTTCTGTCTCTTGATGGGACTGGCCTGGGTCGTCCAGCAGCGCACCGGCAATTCCGGATGGGTGGATGCGACATGGTCCTACGCGACCGGTCTCATCGGCGCTGCCGCTGCCTTGTGGCCGCTTGACGGCTCCCTGCCGGCTCGCCAAGCGCTCGTTGCAGGGCTGGTGCTGCTTTGGTCGTTGCGGCTGGGGACGCACATCGCGCGTCGATCCTTGGCCGGGATCGACGATCCCAGATACGCAAACTATGCGCGCGAATGGGGCGCGGATGCCCCGCGCCGGATGTTCTTCTTCCTGCAATCGCAGGCGCTGGTCTCACTGCCGCTGCCATTCGCCGTGTTCCTCGCAGGCCACGCGCCGGCGCCGGGACTGCGGCTGCAGGATTATGTCGGGGTGGTCATCATCCTGGTTGCCGTCGCCGGCGAGGCCTTGGCAGACCGGCAGCTGCGGCGCTTCAAACACGACGCGTCGAGCAAGGGAAAAGTCTGCGATGTCGGGCTTTGGCGCTGGTCGCGTCATCCGAATTATTTCTTCGAATGGCTGGGATGGCTGGCTTACCCCGTCATCGCGCTCGCGCCCGGATACGCCTGGGGCTGGGCCAGCCTGGCGGCGCCAGCGATCATGTATTGGATCCTTGTGCATGTGACCGGGATACCGCCGCTTGAGGAGCAGATGCTGCAATCGCGCGGCGACCTGTAGCGGCAGTATCAGGCCCGGACCAACGCTTTCTTCCCATGGCCACCCAAACAGGCGCTGTGATTTGTTTTGCCGCTACGCCCATGACGGACATGCCTGCGCTCGTGTGATCCGGCTTGAATCTACGGGCGTTATCTGCTGGCCGGCTCGACAATCGGCCAGATGCAGTGCACGGGAATGCGGACATGAATCTTCTCTTCACCTATCTTGCCGTGGCCGTGACCTTCGTTGCAGTCGACATGGTCTGGCTCAACATCATGGTTGCGCGGCTCTACCGGCCGGTGCTGGGCGATATGTTGCGTGCCGAGCCCAATCTGGCGGCCGCCGCCGTCTTCTATCTGCTGTATCCCATCGGCTTGATCTGGTTCGCCGTGCTGCCGGCGCATCATGACGGAAGCGCGCTGCGCGCTTTCACGTCCGGCCTGCTGCTCGGCTGCTTCACCTATGCGACCTATGATCTCACCAATCAGGCGACCTTGCGGAATTGGTCGACCGGACTGACACTTGCGGACGTTTGCTGGGGATCCTTGCTGGCCGGGGTCAGCTCCTTGATTGGATTTCTCGTCGCCCAGAAGCTGGCCCACTGAACATGGGCCGCCTGCCGCGCGCAAAGCCGAGTTGATTTCGGTCAATCGTGCAGGGCAAGTCAGGTCGAGCTTCGCCCTCCGAGCCGGTCGAACGTGTCCCTGGTTTCCGCAATCTTGTCGGTCAAGGATATGAGTGCATTCTGGGCCTGCGCTCTCGTCTCATCGTCGAGCAGGAGGCATGCGAGGTCGACCAGCTGATGGCCCATGCGCTCCATGGCGGCAAGGAGTCCATCGAGGCCGGCCCTGGGATCGTCGGGCGCAAACCGCTCGACCTCACTGATGATGGCTTCGAGCCGCGCGACGGAAGCGACAAGCCGGTCCTCGCGCCCACGCTCGGGAAACTCGATGATGTCCGCGGCCATGCCAGCATTTCTCCGGCTTCAGGCCGCGGCCGATGCCGCGAGGCAATCCTTGCGTACTGCCGCGATGGTCCGGTGCAGCCAGGTCTTGACGGTGCCGACCGGCACACCGAAGCGTCGCGACAAGCTCTCGCGGCTCTCGCCTTTGAGGTAAGCCAGAGCGACGAGCCTGCGGCGATCTTCCGGAAGCCGCGCCAGCACTGCGCGTGCAATCGGTTCGGCGCTGGCGTAATCGAAATCCTCGGCGGGCGAGGCAGTGGACGCCGATGCAAACAGGAGCGCCTCGTCCAGTTCGTAAGTCGGCTGTCTTCGAATCCGCAAATGGTCGATTGCGGTATTGCGGACAATCGCGGACATCCACGCAAGAGCCGGGGCCCGCCTGGAATCATACCGCGCAGCGTTGCGCCAGATCTTGAGAAAGCTTTCCTGAAGGATGTCGTCGGCGTCGTCAGGCGCGGCGCCAACGGCCAGCACGATCCTGCGCAACCTGGCGCGTGTCAGCGCATGAAGCTCCGCGAAGGCTCGCACCTCACCTGAGGAAACGCGCGCCAGCAGTTCGGGTAACCTCTCGCTCCGCACCTGACTTGCCAGGCTTGAACAGGCCATGTCCTGTCTCCCTTGCGTTTTCTTCCTGAACGCTTCGGGTACAGGCCCGGATCACTCCGACGGAAAGGACGGAAGGAGAATCAAAGCCGCACGAATGGCCCGATCAGACGGCCGAGCAAGCCGTTCATACGCAGGTCGCCGGTCATCGCGACCAGGCAGAGGCATGGGCCTTCGTCGCCGACGATCGGACGGTGCTCGACCTCGTCGTCGCCGTAATCGAAATCACCGGGACCAAACCGACCGCCCTCGTGGCTGAAGCTGCCCTCGAGCACGAGCGTGAGCTCGGTGCCGGTGTGCGTGTGCTCGAGCATGCGCGATCCCGGCGCGGACCGAAGCAGGAAGGCGCGCGCCTTGCCCGAACCGGAAAGCGCGATCGGCCGCATGCTCAGACCGGGTGCGACGCGCCGACGCTTGCCGATGCGGTAGTTTCGCAGGGCCGGCGGAACCTCATGATCCGTGACGGAGGCGGGGGCAGGTGCCGCACGAGCGGCGGGAGAATTCTCAATTCGCGACATGACGCGGTCGAACGCATCCGGCGCGGTCGGCACCGGCTCGACCTCCTCCAGCGCCGCGCCCGCAAGCTGCTCTATGGCGCGCACGAAGCGGGTGCACCGGACGCATCCTGCCACATGCACCCCGACCACCAGCTGATGGGCCTCTTCCAGCTTGCCGGCCGCGAAATCGGCCAGAAGATCTTCAGGCGGATGGTGGCTGATCGTCATGTGTCTTCGTCCAATATGTCTCTCAACCGGTTCATCGCCAGTCTGATCCGCGATTTCACCGTACCGAGGGGAATACCAAGCAGGCTCGCGATTTCAGGATGCGCCCTCTCCTCGATGAACGACAGCCTGACCACCATGATCTGCTCTGCCGAGAGTTGCTTGATGGCGGACTCGATGCGGGCGGCGTCCTGTCCGCGCGAAATGACGGCGTCCGCCGGTTCGGCCGGGTCCGGTGCATCAGGCAGCTCGGAGACGGCTTCCAGGCGGTCGGTCCGTGCTCTGCGGCGCAGCAGGTCGATCCGCAGATTGCGCGCGATCGTAAAGATCCAGGCCGCCGCTCCCGCTGTGGCGGGATCGAACAGGCCAGCTTTCCGCCACACCGCGAACATCGCGGTTTGCGCGATCTCTTCTGCTTCGTCGGGGCTGCACCCGGCCTTCTGCATCAACCCCTTGATACGGGGCGCGAAATGCTCGAATAGCCGCTTGAAGGCCTCCCGGTCGTGGTGAGAGGCGACGCGTCCGATCAAATCAGCCCAGTCCACCTTTGCCTTCGGCCCTTTGCTCGTACCAATCGACCGCCGCGCCTCAAACCGCCGGGTCAAACCAGCTTCAGCCCGGATTGGCACGTCTAAAGCCCGGATAGCAGCGATCATAGCGCCTCGACAAGCGACCTCTGAGGCTGAGAACGGGCGGGAACGGGCGTCAGATCACTGTGAGCTGCTCAATTGTCGGTTCCGAAGCCTGCGCCTGCGCGCCGCCGGTCCTGGCACTCCGCTTGCTCATCCATGACCCAAGTCCAGGCCTCGGCGGAGAGGCCGTTTCAGGTTGAGGCAAGTGATGCAGGAAGTGTCCCGTTCTGGTGCTGCTGACGAACTCCGGCTCGACGCGTTGATCGCCGATTTATGGTGGCGCGTTCGGCTGATTAATACCGACCTTCTCGAGGAAGAGGCGCGCGCCGGGGTGTTCGACCCGGCTCAGCCGACCTATCCGCTTCTCGCGGCCAACCTTCGCGCCCGACGCGACAATCTGGTCGCGACAATCGGCGTGCTCGAGCAGCGTGCGAGATCGGTGTCGGAAGCGGCCTGAAGCGGTCGCGGGGCGCGCCAGCCTCGACGACTTCCTCAACCGGCCGACTGCAGCGCCAGAGGCGGGCGGGATGCAATGCGCATCCTCGCATGGCTCGAATGCCTTCGGCGCTGTGCCGCTAACAGTTGAATTCAGGCCGCCGCCTGCCCGTGTTATGGCTGGTCTCTGCACCCCCGCGAGGCCGCCATGCTCCCCATTCCCGCCGATATCTTCACCGAACCCGAGGACGTCTCGCCCGACGGCCTGACCAATCTCGGCCCGCTTCGGCGTCTTGCCGGCACCTGGCAGGCGGACAAGGGCATCGACATCAATCCGAAGGCCGAAGGGCCGGAGCGGCGGACCTTCATCGAGCACATCCGCATGGATCCGATCGATCCGCAGGCCAACGGGCCGCAGCTGCTGTACGGGCTGCGGTACCACATCCACATCAACACGCCCGAGGAAGACATTACCTTCCACGACCAGGTCGGCTACTGGCTGTGGGAGCCGGCGACCGGGCTGATCATGCAGACCCTGGCGATCCCGCGCGGGCAGGTGCTGCTGGCCTCGGGCAAGGCCGGGCCCGACGACAAGACGATCTCGGTCACCGCCAAGCGCGGCGACACCGCCTACGGGATCTGCTCGACCGATTTTCTGGAGCAGGCCTTTCGCACCGATGCTTACCGCTGCGACATCACCTTCAACGACGACGGCAGCTGGACCTATCTGATCCAGACCGAGTTGTTCGTGCGCGGCGCACCGTTCAATCACCACGACACCAACACGCTCCAGCTCATAGCGCCACCCAGGCTCAATCCGCTGGCGGCGATCGTGAACGATCGTGCCGCGCGCGGTGGACCCGCGGCCTGAGCGCTGCCCTGAGGATTGCATGAAACCGTATGTCATCTGCCTGATGCACTCCAGCCTCGACGGGCGCACGCATCCCAGCCGCTGGCGTCCGAAGGGCGCGGGCACGGACTGGTTCGAGAAGATCCACGATGAGCTCGGCGGCGATGCCTGGGTGATCGGCCGCGTCACGGGTTCGGAGTTCGCCAAGGGCAGGCCCTATCCCCCGACAGACGCGAAAGTTCCGCGCGAAAACTGGTTCGCCCGGCGCGATGCAAAGACCTACGGCGTCGTGCTCGATGCAGAGGGCAAGATCGGCTGGGGGCGCGCGGAGATCGGCGGCGATCCGATCGTCGTCGTGCTGACCGAGAATGTCCCGGATTCGCATCTCGCTGGCCTCCGCGGCGAGGGCGTGTCCTACATCTTTGCCGGCAAATCCGAGATCGACCTCGCACTGACGCTGGACATCCTCAGCCGCGAGCTGGGCGTGAAGCGCCTGCTGGTCGAGGGCGGCGGCGTTGCCAACGGCGCGTTCCTGCGCGCCGGCCTCATCGACGAATTCAACCTGATCCTCAGCCCCGCGATCGACGGCGCAAAAGGCGCCCCCTTCGTGTTCGATTCCACCGAGGCGGACAGCGACCGGCGCGCGCCGATCGCCGCGATGACGCTGGAGAGCACGCGCGAGCTCGGCGGCGGCGTCCTGCTGCTGCGCTATCTGATCAAGAACGATCCGCAAGCCGTGAGCCGGTAAGGCGCGGCCATGTCCGATCCGTCCGAGCACATCGTCATCGTCGGCGCCGGCGCGGCCGGCCTGATGGCGGCGCGCGAGCTGGCGCGTGCGGGGCGCAAGGTGACGATCCTGGAGGCGCGCCAGCGCTGCGGCGGCCGCATTCATCCGCTGCCGGCCTCGCAGTTCGGCTATGCCGCCGACGGCGGCGCCGAGTTCGTCCATGGCGAGGCGCCGGTCACACGCGCATTGCTGCGCGAAGCCGGCCTGTCTCTTCAGGAGATCGAAGGCGAGCAGTGGCGCTTTGACGGGACGAAGCTCACGCGCGAGCGCGACGATCCCCATGAAGCGGAGCTTCAGGCCAAGCTGGCGGACTTGAAGGACGACCTCACGGTCGCCGACTTCCTGCGCCGGCATTTTGCAGGCGACAATTACGCGCCGCTGCGCCATTCGATCGAGCGGATGGTCGAAGGCTATGACGCGGCCGATCCCGAACGCGCCTCCACGCTGGCGCTGCGCGCGGAATGGATGGACGGCGGGCACGCTCCGCAGGCGCGCATCGAAGGCGGCTACGGCGCGATGATCGACGTGATGACGGCCGACTGCCGCAGGCACGGCGTCACCATCCGCCTCGGCAGCGTCGTGTCGGCGATTGCGGAGGAGGGCGGCGCGGTGATCGTTCGCTGCGCCGGCGGCGACGTGCACGCCTGCGACCGCATGATCCTCACCGTGCCGCTGCCGCTGCTGCGCGAGATCGCGCTACCGGCAGGCGCGCGTGCCAAGCTGGCTGCTGTCGACGACATCGGCTGTGGCAACGTCATCAAGATCCTGCTGCGCTTCGCGCGGCCATGGTGGCGCGAGCGCAAGGAAGACCTTGCGGACATGACATTCCTGCTCTCGGACGAGGCGATCCCGGTCTGGTGGACGCGCTATCCGGACAAGCATCCCGTGCTGACGGGCTGGTTCGGCGGCCCGCGCACGGCGGAGCTGGAAAGCCTCGACGCGCGAGCATTGATCGATGCCGGGCTCGGCTCGCTCGCCGCAATCTTCGGCCTGCCGCGCGATCACATCGCGCGCGAGCTGGTGGCGTCCGCCGCGACCAACTGGGCACATGATCCGTTCGCGCGCGGCGCCTATTCGTGGGCGACGCCGCGCACGCGCGCGGCACAGGCGATCCTCGCGCGCGGCGACGGCTTGGTGCTGTTTTCCGGTGAAGCGCTCTATCGCGGCCGCGACATGGGCACGGTCGAGGCGGCACTGGCGAGCGGCCTGGAGACGGCGGACATGATCCTGCGGGGACGATAAAAAAAGAGGCCCGCATCTGATGCGGGCCTCTCGTCGCGTGTGTCTCCAGATCTTACCAGCGTCCGCCGCCGAAGCTGAACGTCACGCCGGGGCCTCCGCCGTAATAGCCGTAGGGCCCGCCGCCGTAATAGCCGTGGTGCCGCGGGTAATAGCCGTAGCTCCTGTAATACGGCCGGTAATAGCCGTGATGATGCCGCCAATGATGATGGTGGCGGTAATGCCTGCGGTGCGCGCTGATGTCGGTGGTCTGGCTTTCCTGCGCGGTCTGCTTGGCACTTGTATTGCCGGCCGCGCTCGCCGATCCACCGGCCAACGCCGCAGCACCAAGGGCGATCGCGGCAATGAGATATTTCATGTCATCACTCCAGTTGAAGGTCGTGTGACAACACATGAGTATCCCGCGCGTTCCAGCCACTGCGGGCGTCGAAACGACGCAGATTTTCAGTTCCCCGATGAACGCACGTTAACGTTTGTGAACGAGCGAAGGCCGCGCGATCTATCGTCGCATGAAGAGCCGTGGCTTGCGACTCGTGCCCCGGACGCAGCGCAGCGTCTCTTCGACGATGCAGTGCGAGTCCGGGACACGAGAGTGGCGCATGTAGATTTTCGCAACTGTCACGGATGCGGATTAGGAAAGCGGTGCCGCTCGGAGAGCGCAGCGAGGATCGCGTCCTGTCTGCGATGAATGTACGACCGTGATAGCTGAGCGCAGTGCCAGGGCTCCGTGGCATCATCGCGATCGCACACGTTGACGCCAGCGGACACGGACCTACTTGAACGGGTCCTGGATCGACGGGGCCGACTGACGGATGCGGCGCACGCTGACCGGGGTGCCGTCGGAGACGAACAGCAGCTCGTATTTGCGGCCCTCGCTATCGGTCGCCGAGCAGGTGACGTCGTTCACCTTTCTGGCGGCGAAGTTGCCGGTCTGCCGGCAGATGCCGGTCGAGGTCTGCTCGGCGGGCACGGGCAGGCCGTCGACCTTGGGGCGGTTCTTGGAGTTGAGCAGCACGCGGTCGATCCGCAGCTCGTAGGAATTGTCGTCGGCGCGCTTGCCGTTCTCGCCGGAGAACGACACCACGTGGCTGTCATCGGAGGGATCGTCGACCGCGACGGCGAAATTGACCCGGCCCGTGTCGCCATGGGCATAGGCCACCGTCTTGCACGGCAAGGTGCGGCCGGCGACCCTGAACGTCTTGCAGTGGCCGGACATCAGCGCCAGGAGATCGATGAAGGCGTTCGGCTGCGCGGGCGGATTATTGACCGGAACGGGTTTGGAAGTCTCGGCAAAACAAGGACTTGCCGCGATCACGAGCAACGCGGCGAGGACCAATCGGCGAAGGCGCGTCGTCGGGCTCATGAGCCAGGGGGCCATGGCGGAAGAGTTCCGCACCATAGCCATCGAGCCGCAAGTTGGTTGCGATCCCGTTTGTGCTGCAAATCCCGTCTGGAATATCACCGCGTCAACCCCGAGGGCGATTCGTCCAAATCGCCCGATCCGTCCCGGCGGCCACATGCCATCAGGGCGGTGTTTTTTTCGTGGCGGAGCATGATCCGAAAAAGTGCGTAGCGGTTTTCCGAAAAAATCATGCTCAAACAATAACCTAACCCATTGCCGCCTGCCAGCGCGTGTCGCGGAAGGAGGGGCGGCGGTGGAGGCGGGCGTCCAGCACGGCGCGGGCGCGGGGCAGCTCACCGCTGCGCATGAGCGCGACGATATAGGTGTCCTCGATCAGCTCGCGCTGGGCGTGGCTGCCGCCGATGCGCACGACCTCGCCGAGCACCGGCGCGAGCATCTGCACGCAAGTCCGGTAATCCTCATCGGCGAAAGCCGCGAGTGCGCGGAAGATCGCCGGCACCACAGGGCCCGCCGGCAGCTTGCCGTCGGCAAGCCGCTGCTCGATCGCCGCAAGGCGGGCGGCGAGCGCTTCGCGATTCTGCGTCGCGGCTGCGAATAGCGCCATGTGGACGTCGGCAAAGGACAGACTCGATTTCGGAAACAGTTTTTGCGCGGCGGCGTCGGCTTCCTGCCACAGCGCCTTCGGCACCGCATGACCGTACATCGACAGGCGCCACAGCAGCGAAGCGCTGTCGGTGATGACGTTGAGCGGCGGCGCCTGCGTGGCAGTGGGCCGAAGCACGTCGGCATAGATCGCGAGCGCCCGCGCCGCATCGCCATGCTCGAGCGCGCCGAGCGCCTGATGCCAGCTTATATGGCCGTGGAGGATTCCGGAGCGGTCATAAGCCGGGAGCCATTCGTCCACGAGACGATCGGCGTCCTCGATCGATCCGTCCTCGAACATCGCATGCAGCACCGCGTGCGCGGCGTGGGCATTTTCCCGGCGCAGATTGAAGCCGCGCTCGGTGACGGCGCGGCCGCGCGCGACGTCGCCATTCTCCGTCATCGCCCAGCCGGACATGGTGAGGAACCACCAGTCCTCGCCGTAATGTGGGGCGACGCGTTCGCAGAGCTCGTGCCGGGCGCGGTCGTGATCGGCCATGCCTGAGAAGGCGAACAGGCCGAACGCGCCGAGCGGCAGCGACAGCACGACGGCGTCGCGCGGCCATGCGTCGATATGCTTCAGCGTCGATGCGATCGCCTCCGGCAGCCGGCCCTCGATCGCGAGCGCCAGCGTCTCGACATGCGAGCGCTCGCGCTCGCTGCCGCGCTCGGCCACGAGCTCGCGCGCGCGTGCCGCCTTTTGCCGCGCGAGATCGCCCTGCTGGTAGAAGGCATGAACGCGGCCGCGGGCGATGTGGGCCAGCGCGAAATCAGGGTCGGCCGCGATCGCGCGCTCCAGCATCTCCGCCGTGCCGGTCCAGCCCGCGAGCATGAGGTCGACGCCGTCGCGATAGGCGGATGCTGCCTCGTGCGAGGTGGTGGAGAGCGGCAGGCCGTAGCGGTCTTGAAGCGCCATCGAAGGCCCCCCTCACGCCGTCCGCGCGCGGCGGCCTTCGATCGGATAGGCCGGATCATTGTAGCCTGGCGTCGAGGGATGGCCTGGCGTCACCAGGCGGTCGATCAGCGCCTCGTCCTCCGCGGTGAAACGATAATCGAGCGCGCTGATGTAGCCGTCCCATTGCTCCTCGGTGCGGGGACCGGCGATCACCGACGAGACGAAGGCGGAGTTGAGCACCCAGGCGACCGCGAACTGGCCGGCGGTGATGCCTTTCTTCTCGGCGTGAGCCTTGATCTCCTGCGCAAGCTGGAGCGATTCCGGCCGCCATTCGGTCTGCATCATGCGGGTGTCGTTGCGCCCCGCGCGCGTCTCCTTGTCGGGCGCTGCATCCACCCTGTACTTGCCGGTGAGCACGCCGCGCGCCAACGGGCTATAGGGCACGATGCCGAGACCGTAATAGGCGCAGGCCGGAAAGTGCTCGACCTCCGGCATGCGGTTCATGGCGTTGTAATAAGGCTGGCTCACCGCGGGCCGGTCGATGCCGAGTCGGTCGCAGATGTTGCAGATCTCGGCGACGCGCCAGGCGCGGTAGTTGGAGACGCCGAAATAGCGCACCTTGCCGGCGTGGATCAGGTCGCTCATGGCGCGCACCGTCTCCTCCAACGGCGTGGCATGGTCTTCCTTGTGCAGATAGTAGATGTCGATGTGATCGGTGCCGAGCCGCATCAAGCTCTCGTCCGCCGCCTGCAACACCCAGCGCCGCGACAGCCCGCCGCGATTGGGATCGTCCCCCATGGGGTTTGCGAGCTTTGTGGCAAGCACCCAGGCACCACGATTGCGCGCGATGGCGCGGCCGACGACCTCCTCGGAGGCGCCTTTGGAATAAGCGTCCGCTGTGTCGATGAAATTGATCCCGGCGTCGCGTGCCTTGTCGATGATCCGCTTCGACGTGGCCTCATCGGTCGGCCCGCCGAACATCATGGTGCCCAGGCAAATCGGCGAGACCTTGAGGCCGCTGCGGCCGAGCTGGCGGTATTGCATGGGCGAGTCCTCGATGTTGGTGGACGGCAGCATAGCCAGCAAAGTCCGTCATTGCGAGCGCAGCGAAGCAATCCAGAGATGTGTCCGCGGAGGGATGCTGGATTGCTTCCGCCTTCGCCAAGGCTTCGGCGGACAAGTCGCTGCGCTCGCAATGACGGGGAGAGGGCGGTCGCAGCCCGACTAGCTACCCCGGCCCCTTCAAGATCTTGAACACGCCGTTCGCCATCACGATGCAGCGGTCGTCCACGGTCACCTCGGTGCTCATGAAGATCAGGCTGCGGGTAGAGCGCACCACGCGCGGGCGGGAGATCAGGGTGTCGCCGATCTGGCCGGCCTCGACGAAATGGGTGTCGAGCTGCACCGTCGCCAAGTACTCCTTGCCGGAGACGTAACGGGCCGTCATGCCGCAGGTGCGATCGGCGAACGTCATCATCACGCCGCCCTGGACCATGCCGCGGCGGTTGTGGTGCTTGTCCTCGGTCGCGAGCGCGAACTCGTAATGGCCGTCGACCTTGCGCTCCCACAACGGGCCGATCAGATGCAGGAAGCCCGTGGTCTCCAGGATGCTCCAGCCCTCTGATTTCAACCTTGCGGCGGCCTTGCTGGTCATGTCGTCGTTCGTCCTTGCAACGCGATGTCTCCTCGTTTCATCAGATGCAGTCCTGGTGTAGTCAAGCATCATGAGAACGTTCGACGATGCCACCAGACGGAATATCGCAGAGGTCTGCGCGGCCTTCGCGCGGCTGCCCGACACAGCCGAGCCGTCGGCGCTGAAGCGCGCCGCGGTGGTGCTGGCGCTAACCGAATCCGACGACGGTGGCGACACCGCCTTCCTGCTCACCAGGCGCGCCTCGCACCTGCGCGCCCATCGCGGCCAATGGGCGCTGCCCGGCGGACGCTGCGATGCCGGCGAGACGCCGGTCGAGGCGGCGCTGCGCGAGCTCGACGAAGAGCTCGCACTCGCGCTGTCAGCCGATGCGGTGCTCGGCCTGCTCGACGATTATCCGACGCGCTCGGGCTATCTGATCACGCCGGTCGTGGTCTGGGCGGCCGATAGTGCTGCGATCCGCCCGAACCCGGACGAGGTCGCCTCCGTTCATCGCATCGCGCTGGCCACGATCGAGCGCGACGATGCCTTCGATTTCACTGAGATCCCCGAGAGCAACCGCCGCGTGATCCGCTTCCATCATCAGATGAGCCTGATCCATGCCCCGACCGCGGCGCTGATCTACCAGTTCCGCGAGGTGCTGGCGGGGCGGCACACCCGCGTCACCGACCTGGAACAGCCGGTATTCGCCTGGACGTGACGATGGTAAACGGCGCGTTAACGCGACGGTTACCGGATGCCTGCTAAGAAGGCAGCATGCATCATTCGATTCGAAACAAATTGGCGCTGGTTCCGCTCGCGCTCGTCCTGATCTCGCCCGCGGCGCGCGGCGCCGAGGCCGAGGCGCTGCCGCCCGCCGTTCGAAATGCCAACGCCCAGCTGCTGTCGCAGTTTTTCGCGCAAGGCGGGGGGGCTTCGCCGGCCATGCTCGAATATCGCCGCAAGCTCGCGGAATATCAGGCCGCGCGCGCCGCCTTCGATGCCGAGGCCGGCGCCTATTGGAGCCAGATCTCCGAGAAGCGGAAGACGCGGAACGCCAAGCGGCGCAATGGGCAGCAGATCACGCTCGATGACTACGTGCTGGAGCATCCGCCGCTCTATACCGGGCCGAAGAAGCCGGTGAATCCGGAGCCGGAGGAAACGCCGGATCGCCCCGCGAGAAGACCGATCCCCGTGGTCGCCGATTTCCTGCGTGCGGCGCAGGAACTCTACCAGTTCACGCCGCAACGCCCGTCCAGCGAGCTCGAGTTCAAGCGCGCCTATGCGCGCTACGCTCTGGCCCATGGCCTGACGCGCGAGCAGGCGGTGCGGGTCTATTCGTTCGAGACCGGCGGCACCGGCAGTTACGACGTGCAGGCGGGCATCGAGCATGGCGGCAAGCGCGCGATCTCGACCGCGATGGGCTACAACCAGCTGCTCACCACCAACAGCGTCGAGCTGCTCGCCGAGCAGGGCCATGAACTGATCCGCGCGCTGTCCGAGAAGGTGACGCGCACATCTGGACCGGCGCGGCATGCGCTCGAGCACAAGCTCACTGTCCTGAAGAAGATGGTGGCGCACGCGAAGTCGGTGCCCGATACCTGGTCGGAGCACGAGAAGATGGGCGCCACCCCGCAGGGCTGGGCCATGCATGCGATGGTGCTCGACGTTGACATCGGACCGATGCTGCAGACCCACAAGCTGCTGACTTCGGTGCATTTCGCCCGCGCCAAGGGACACTCGCGCCCGCTGTCGGCGGCCGAGCTCGAGATGATGAACCTCACCGGCGACGGCACCGGCCTCGACATGGTGACGATGCCGCAAGCGATGCGCGAGCGGGTGCCGACCTCGAACTTCTTCCAGCGCGGCGGCTATGAGCGCAACCCGGTCGCGATCCGCCACAACACGGTGGCGAAGCTGCTGGCCGTGACCGACGAGCGCATGGACGTGAACAGCGGCAAACCCGGCGCAAGGGAATTGGCAGGGGCGTTCTAGGAGCGCTCGCTCTTGCCGCATTTTCCGCTGTCATGCCACGCGAAGGCGGGGCATCCAGTACGCCGCGGCCTCTCGATTCAACCACAAGGGCTCTGGAATACTGGATCGTCCGCCTTCGCGGACGATGACACCGAGTAAGTGGCGGGGCAGCCGCCCGCCTTCTCCGCTTACTGATCCGGCCCGAACTTGAACTTGCCGTCACCCTCCAGATACGGGCCGGTGCGCATGTAGAGCTGGCCGTTCTGGCCGATGAAGAACAGCGTGCCCTTGGGCACCTTCTTGGCGCCCTTCAAGAGCTCGCCGGCGTTGCTGGTCCCCATTTTGTAGGAATAGGTCTTGCCCTCCCTGTCGTAGACGTAGCCGGTGTCGGTCTTCAGCTCCCAGGGCGTCGCTGCGGTTTGCGCCAATGCGGGCGCTGCCAATGCGCCGAGGGCGGCTGCGATTGCAAATGTCTTGATTGAAAATGCCGTCATCCCATCCTCCCAAGATCGGGACATTCCATGATTGAACAAATCACGAACGATGCGTCCCGGTCAACTTGCGATAGCGCCGCAGCGCATCACGTCTTGCCCAGCAGTTTGTGATTTTCCCTCCGTCCCCTCGCGACTATGTTCCGCTTTCCGTTTAGAACGCAACTCGACAAAAATATTGGTGGGGATGATTCGAATGAACCTAGTCGTCAAAGCCTGCTCGGCTGCCGCGCTGTTGCTCACGGCGCTGGCGCCGGCCGCCCAAGCCGATGACTACCGGCTCAGCCACAACCAGCGGATTTCGTGCAGCCGCGGCCTTGCCCCGGGCAAGCTGAACACGGCGACCTGCAAGTCCTACACCTATCTCTTCAACACCAGGACCTCGGAATATTTCCGCTGCCAGGTCTCTCTGGCGCTGACCCGCGACAACAAGGAAGTCATCAACGTCCAGACCGACGGCGGCTGCACCAAGAAACCGCGCATTTTCGAGACCGACGGCAAGTACGATTTCGACGCCACCGAGACCGAGCCGCCGAACACCAATTCGTTCTTCGGCCCCGGCGGCTATTCGGTCTGGGCCGCCGACGTCGGCGCGCAGAAGGTGCGCGGCTGCATCACCATCTCCTCCGGCCTCGGCTCCGACATCTCCAAATGCCTGGACATGACGTTCCAGTGAGGGTTCCTCTCCCCGCGTGCGGGCAGCACAATCGCATTTGAACATTCAGCGAGGTCGTCATGCCCGGGCTTGTCCCGGGCATCCACGTTCTCCGTGTAGCGTGGAGAGGCGTGGATGGCCGGGACAGGCCCGGCCATGACGCTGTGCGGCTGTCTGTGGCCCCTGTCCACACCGATCCGATCGTCACCACTGCGCCACCTCGCCGCAGCAGGTTCCCAATAAATCCAACCGGATCGGCCGTTTACTGCAGCCCAGCTTTATCTTTTGGATGGGTTGACCCGCATCCCTCATCCGGCCAATTTCGCCGCCGGTTTGGGGAGAACAACAACCATGAAACGGACGATTTTCGGCGCGGCCGCGGCTCTGGCTCTGGCGGCGTCGGCACCTTGCGCCCAGGCGCAATCCTTCATCAACGTGCTGACCGGTGGCACCTCGGGCGTCTACTATCCGCTCGGGGTCGCGATCGGAAAGATCTACGGCGACAAGATCCCGAACGTGAAGACGCAGGTGCAGGCCACCAAGGCGTCGGTCGAGAACCTGATCCTGCTGCAGCAGGGCCGCGGCGAGCTGGCGTTCACGCTGGGCGACTCGCTGAAAGCCGCCTGGGAGGGCGAGGAGGAGGCGGGCTTCAAGACCAAGCTCGACAAGCTCCGCACCATCGGCGCGATCTACCCGAACTACATCCAGATCGTCGCGACCGCCGACAGCGGCATCAAGACGCTCGCCGATCTCAAGGGCAAGAGCCTGTCGGTCGGTGCACCGAAGTCGGGCACCGAGCTGAACTCCCGCGCGATCCTGGCCGCTGCCGGCATGAGCTACAAGGAGCTCGGCAAGGTCGAATATCTGCCCTTTGCCGAATCCGTCGATCTCATGAAGAACCGGCAGCTCAACGCCACGCTGCAATCGGCCGGGCTCGGTGTCGCCTCGCTGAAGGACCTCTCGACCTCGAGCCCGATCACGGTGGTGTCGGTGCCGAAGGAGACCGTCGACAAGATCGGCCCGCCCTTCGTGGCGGCGACTATTCCGGCCAACACCTATACCGGCCAGGACAAGGACGTGCCGACTGCGGCCGTGATCAATTATCTGGTCACCAGCTCCGCCGTCTCGGACGATCTCGCCTATCAGATGACCAAGCTGGTCTATGAATCGCTGCCCGAACTCGTCACTGCGCACGCGGCCGGCAAGGAGATCAAGCTCGAGACCGCCGCCACCGGCAGCCCGGTCCCGCTGCACCCCGGCGCGATCCGCTATTACAAGGAAAAGGGGCTGATCAAGTAATCAGCTCCTGTCGTCGGACGTCATGGCCGGGCTTGTCCCGGCCATCCACGTTCTGCGGCTGTGCATGGAAGTTTCGTGGATGCCCGGGACAAGCCCGGGCATGACGGCTCGGGACATACCGTGCCAATGCTACAAGCGCTCGACGATTGGGGATGGGCTGAGATGGTGGAAAAGGCAGAGGGGACTGAGATCGCGCCCGACAAGGTCAAGGTCGAGTTCGACAATTTCGAGCATGGTTTTCCGGAAGGCTTCGGCCCGGGCTGGTGGGGCCGGCTCGCCTACTGGATCGGCATCGCGTTCGCAATCTTCCAGCTCTACGTCGCCGCCTTCAACTATCTGCCGAGCCAGGTGGTGCGCGGCGTCCATGTCGGCTTCCTGCTCCTGCTCACCTTCGGCCTGATCGCCAACTTCACCGCGAAGAGCAATTTCGGCCGTGCGCTGGGCTGGGCGATCGGCGCCGCCGGCTTCTACTGCGGTCTCTACCAATGGATCTTCTATGCCGACCTGATCGCGCGCGACGGCGATCCGACCAGGCTCGATCTCGCCGTCGGCACCCTACTCGCGGTGCTGATCTTCGAGGGCACGCGGCGGCTGATGGGCGCGGCGCTGCCGCTGATGTGCGGTGCGTGTCTCGTCTATTGGTTCTTCGGTCAGTACCTGCCGTCGCCGCTCAACCATCGCGGCTATGATTTCGACCAGATCGTCACGCATCTGTCGTTCGGCACCGAAGGCTTTTACGGCGTGCCGGTCTACGTCTCCGCGACCTACATCTTCCTGTTCATCCTGTTCGGCTCGTTCCTGGAGCGCGCCGGCATGATCCAGCTGTTCACCGACGTCTCGCTCGGCCTGTTCGGCCGCACCCGCGGTGGACCTGCCAAGGTCGCGGTGTTCGCCTCGGGCATGATGGGGACCATCTCCGGCTCGGGCGTCGCCAACGTCGTCACCGTCGGCCAGTTCACGATTCCCTTGATGATCAGGTTCGGCTACCGCCGCGCCTTCGCGGCCGGCGTCGAGGCGACGGCCTCGATGGGCGGCCAGATCATGCCGCCGGTGATGGGCGCGGTCGCCTTCATCATGGCCGAGACGCTCGGCGTGCAATATTCGGAGATCGTCAAGGCCGCCGCGATCCCCGCGATCCTCTATTTCGCCTCCGCGTTCTGGATGGTGCATTTGGAAGCCGGCAAGCACGGCCTCGTCGGCATGAAGCGCTCGGAGATCCCGAGCGCCTGGAAGGCGCTGGTGACGCGCTGGTACCTCGTGCTGCCGCTCGCGGCGCTGGTCTACATGCTGTTCGAGGGTTTTACGCCGCTCTATGCCGGCAGCATGGGCCTTGCGCTGACGGTGACGCTGATCCTCGGCACCGCCATCACGACGGGCGCCTCCTCGAACGTGATCCGCACCATCTTCTGGGTCGGGCTCGCGCTCGTCGTCGCGGCATTGTCGCGCGACGGCCTCCAGATCGTGCCGGTCGCGACCGTCGTGGTCGGCCTGATCGTGATCACGGCGTTCGTGCGCGGCGGCTTTGCGGCGTTGCGGGCCTGCCGCGATGCGCTGGCCGAGAGCGCGAAATCCGCCATCACCGTCGGCATGGCCTGCGCGATCGTCGGCGTCATCATCGGCATGATGTCGCAGACCGGCGTCGGCACCATCTTCGGCGGCTGGGTGATCGGGCTCGGCGAGAAGAGCCTGTTCCTGGCGCTGGTCATGACCATGCTGCTGTCGATCCTGCTCGGCACCGGCATTCCGACCATCCCGACCTACATCATCACTGCCGCGCTCGCCGCGCCGGCCCTCGCCAAGCTCGGCGTGCCCTTGATCGCGAGCCACATGTTCGCATTCTATTACGGCATCATGGCCGACCTCTCGCCGCCGGTGGCGCTCGCCGCGCTTGCGGCCGCGCCGATCGCCAAGGAGAATCCGGACAAGATCGGCTGGGAGGCGATGCGCATCGCGCTCGCCGGCTACGTCATTCCCTTCATCTTCGTCTATTCGCCGGCCTTGATGCTGCAGGCCGGCGATCCCATGGCGGCCAAGCTCGGCTTCTACGGCGCGGTGGCGCTGGCGAGCCTGAAGGCGCTGGTGGCGATCGGCCTGTTCGGCATGGCCGCGATCGGCTTCCTGTTCACGCGGCTGACGCTGATCGAGCGCCTGGTCGCGCTCGGCGCCGCGTTCTGCCTGCTCGGCGAATTCCCCTTCAGCGATACTGCGGGCTTCGTGCTCGCCGCCGCGCTGGTGCTGTGGCAATGGCGGCAGCGTCCGCCGGCGCCGGTCGAGGCGGTGTGAGCCTCTGTCTTGCGACAGCGGGCGGCGTGAAAGCGCTGACGCTGTCCGCGTTCACGCTTGTCTGGACGCATTCGATCGCGAAGGTCGAATGGCAGGAAGACTGGCGCCTCACGCCATCAGGCCTCGAGCTGGTGCAAGCCCGCGTCAAGGGCACCGGCCCCGGCATGGAGCCGCCGGCCGAAGCACGATTGGTCGACGGCTGGTTTCAATGGCGGCCGCAGCGTGCGCCGATGCCGGAATTGGTGCTCGGCAATTCCGGCGCGGCCGGAGAATGGCGACTGTGCCATGACGGGACGTGCCGGACATTGTCCGAGATTGTCGGGCATCCCATTGGTGCTAACGTCATGGCGATGAGCATCTGCAAAGAACCGTAGCCCGGATGGAGCGGAAGCGTAATCCGGGACCACTGCCCCGGATTGCGCTGCGCTCCATCCGGGCTACAAGAAGAACAACAACACGGGGAGACACGCGATGGATCGGCTCAAGGGCAAGGTTGCGATGGTGGTGGGGGCCGGCTCGATCGGTCCCGGCTGGGGCAACGGCAAGGCGACCGCGGTGACCTTTGCGCGCGAGGGCGCGCAGGTGTTCTGCGTCGATCGCAACGGTGCCGCGGCCGAGGAGACCGCCAGGATCATCAGCGGCGAGGGCGGCAAGGCGATTGCGTTCACGGCCGACGTGGCGCGCGCCGGCGAGATCGAGGCGATGGTCGCGGCGTGCCTCAAGGCCTATGGCCGCATCGACGTGCTCGACAACAATGTCGGCATCGCCGAGATGGGCAGCGTGGTCGAGGTGAGCGAGGAGAGCTGGGACCGCGTCTTCAACGTCAACCTCAAGAGCGCCTATCTCACCATGAAGCACGTCGTTCCCGTCATGGTGAAGCAGGGCGGAGGCTCGATCATCAACATCTCCTCGATCGCCTCGATCCGCCACATGGGCATCTCCTACGTTACCTACGGCGCCTCGAAAGCGGCGATGAACCAGATGACGCGCACCACAGCGATCGAGTTCGCGCGCCATCACGTCCGGGTCAACGCGATCCTGCCCGGCCTGATGAAGACGCCGATGGTCGAGCACTCCGCCGGCCTCGCCGCCAGCTACGCCAAGGGCGATGTCGAGGCGATGTGGCGCGCGCGCGACGCCCAGGTGCCGATGGGCCATATGGGCGATGCATTCGACGTCGCCAACGCCGCGCTGTTCCTGGCCTCGGACGAGTCGAAATACGTGACGGGCATCGAGCTCGTTGTCGACGGCGGGATCACGTGCAAGGCCGGGGCTTGATCCAGCCCCAGCGCGTTCCATCGCGCGTCGAATTGATTTCCTGCGCGAATTTCGCTACCGCCTTTTCCCGTGGATACGCTCAAGGTCAGAGACGCCAAAGACGTCGAAGAGGTGGTGCGCGCGGCGATCGCGAGCGAGCAGCCGCTCGAGATCATCGGCCATGGCGGCAAGCGCGGCATCGGCCACGCCATGGCGACCAACGCCGTGCTCGACGTCTCCGCGCTCAATGCCGTCACCGCCTACGAGCCGAACGAGCTCATCATCACGCTCCAGGCCGGCGCGCCGCTGGCCGACGTGCTGGCGCTGATCGACGCCAAGAATCAGCAATTCGCCTTCGAGCCTGTAAACACCGCCCCGCTGCTCGGCACGCCGGCAACAGGCACCATCGGCGGCATGATCGCGGCCGGGCTCGCCGGGCCGCGGCGGATCCGGGCGGGCGGGGTACGGGACCACCTGCTCGGCGCGCATGCCGTCTCGGGCTTCGGCGACAGCTTCAAGACCGGCGGCAAGGTGGTGAAGAACGTCACCGGCTACGACCTCTGCAAGCTGCTGGCGGGGTCCTGGGGCACGCTGTCGGTGATGACCGAGGTCACGCTCAAGGTGATGCCCAAGCCCGAGGCCGAGCGGACGCTGCTGCTGCGCGGGCTCGACGACGCCACGGCCAACAAGGCCATGAATGCGGCGCTCGGCTCGCCGTTCGACGTCTCCGCCGCCGCCCATCTGCCGAAATCCGCGTTCCGCGCCGGCGCCGAGGGGCTCAACGACGTTGCAGGCGAGGGCGAGGCCGAGGCGCTGACCGTGCTGCGGCTCGAGGGCATCACCGCCTCCGCCGCGCACCGCGCCGGCTCGTTGCGCGAATTGCTGGCGCCGTTTGGAGCCGCGACGCTGATCGAGGACGCCGCATCGGCAGGCCTGTGGACCGCAATCCGCGACGTGCTGCCGTTCGCGGCGAGCGGCGCGCTCGGCGCCTGGCCGGTCTGGCGGATCGTCTGCCCGCCGGCCTCGGGCGCGGCGCTGGGCACGCAGCTGGCGCGCGAGACGGGCGGCGATGTGATCTACGATTGGGGCGGCGGGCTGATCTGGGCGGCGCTCCCGCCGAAGCCGGACGCGCATGCCCCGGCCGTGCGTGCCCACGCCAACGCCGTCGGCGGGCATGCCACGCTGATCCGGGCCGCCGAGGATGTCAGGCGCGAGGTCGACGTGTTCCATCCGCAGGCACCTGGCATTGCCGCGCTGAGCGAGCGGGTGCGCGCCAGCTTCGATCCGAAGACCATTCTCAACCGGGGGCGGCTCACACGGAGCGCTGGCTGAATGAAGACCGAATTCTCACTCGCGCAGCTCGCCGACCCCGATATCGCGGAAGCCGACAAGATCCTGCGCGCCTGCGTCCATTGCGGCTTCTGCACTGCAACCTGCCCGACCTATGTGCTGCTCGGCGACGAGCTCGATAGCCCGCGCGGCCGCATCTATCTGATCAAGGAGATGCTGGAGAAGGACCAGGCGCCGACCGGCGAGGTGGTCAAGCATATCGACCGTTGCCTGTCGTGCCTTGCCTGCATGACGACCTGCCCCTCGGGCGTGAACTACATGCACCTGGTCGACCAGGCCCGGGTGCGGATCGAGCAGCGCTATCGGCGGCCGCTGACCGAGCGACTGTTGCGCCAGGTGTTGGCCTTCGTCCTGCCGGACCCGCAGCGTTTTCGCATCAGCATGTGGCTGGCGCGGCTCGCCCGTCCGCTCGGCGTCTTGCTGCCGACACCGCGGCCTTCGGCGACGCCGGGCTTGATCCAGCGCATCAAGGCGATGCTGGCGCTGGCGCCGGACCGGCTGCCGCCCGCAGGGCCCGCCGCCGGCAGCGTGTTCGCGGCGCTGGGCAAGAAGCGCGGCCGTGTGGCACTGCTCCAGGGCTGCGCCCAGCAGGTGCTGGCGCCGCGCATCAACCAGGCCGCCATCAGTCTCCTGACCCGCCACGGCATCGAGGTCGTCCTTGTCAAGGACGAGCAGTGCTGTGGCGCGCTGACCCATCACCTCGGCAACGACGAGGATGCGCTGGCACGGGCTCGCGCCAACGTCGCGGCGTGGCGGAAGGAAATGGCCGGCGAGGGGCTCGATGCCATCCTGGTGACGACCTCCGGCTGCGGCACGGTGATCAAGGATTACGGCTATCTCCTGCGCGAGGACACAGCGTTCGCGGCCGATGCTGCGAGGGTCTCGGCGCTCGCCAAGGACATCACCGAATACGTCGCCGGCCTCGAGCTTGCGACGGCGGCGCGAGCGGACGACATCGTCGTCGCCTATCACTCCGCGTGTTCGTTGCAGCATGGACAGAAAATCACAGGCCTTCCGAAAGAATTGCTTTCCAAGAATGGATTCGTGGTGAAAGATGTGCCCGAGAGCCATTTGTGTTGCGGTTCGGCGGGGACCTACAACATTCTCCAGCCCGAGCTTGCGGGTCGGTTGCGTGATCGTAAGGTCGCCAACATCGCGAGCGTCAAGCCGGACATGATTGCCGCGGGCAATATCGGCTGCATGGTGCAGATTGCCAGTGGCACGTCAGTTCCGGTCGTACACACGATTGAGCTTCTCGATTGGGCGACGGGCGGGGCGCGGCCGGCACTGAACGCGCAGGTTTGAGCTTTCAGGAGCCCGAACTGTCCTCCCGAGGCGACGACTGAAGACGCCCGATCAAGCATTGTTCGGCGGCAACAGGAGGACCACGATGGCGAAAGCGAAGAAGAAGAAAAGCAAGAAGGCCAAAAAGGCCAAGAAGGCCGTAGCGGCGAAGAAGTCCGCGAAGAAGGCGACGAAGAAGAAGGCGGCCAAGAAGACCGCCAAGAAGTCTGCCAAGAAATCTGCCAAGAAGGCCGCCCCGAAGAAGGCTGCCAAGACGACTGCAAAGAAGTCGGCGGCCAAGAAGGCTGCTCCGAAGAAGGCCGCGAAGAAGGCGGCACCGAAGAAGGCGAAGGCAGCGCCTGCTCCGAAGCCGTCGGCACCGGCGGAGACTCCCGCGCCCGCCGAGACAAGCTGGGCGATGCCTTCGTCTTCTGCGGAAGCGGCGCCGGCCGAGGGGCAGGGGTAGGAAGGCGGTCTCTCATCGCCTTCGGACTGTCACTCGGGACTGTTACTCGGGATTGTTACTTGGGATTGTAACGAGAAGGCCGCGGCACCGGTGCTGCGGCCTTTTTGCATCGCGGAAGCCGCCCTTGGCGGCTGGCGCTCCGGGCCCACCCTGATTCGTAGCGAAGGTGTCACGCCGCCTGGCGATCCCCGGGTTTACACGGGTCTGCACTGCACCTTGGAATGCAAATAATGTGATCGAGAAGCCACACAGCCTGACAACCTTTCGTGAATTCGTCAAAACGCCTAAAAAGTCGGCAGATGCCCGTGCTTTTTGCTTCACGGTTCCTGTCCATCGATCCAAATTGCCGCAGTGACGCAATTTTGCAGGTAGGCCGCATGCCCCGGGGGGCTTCCGGGGGCGACTGCTAAGTAAGAACGGGTAGATGGGGATCGAAATGAAAAAAGTGGCTTTGTTGGCAACGGCGCTGGCAATGGTGACGACGGGTTCGGCGTTCGCGGCAGATCTGCGCGTGAAGGCATTGAAGGCCCCGCCGCCCCCGGCGTTCGATCCTTGGGATATCGCCTTCGGCGGCGGCATCATGAGCGATTACGTCTTCCGCGGCATCACCCAGTCGAACCATAAGCCGGCCGTCACGGCCTATTTCGAGCCTCGCTACAACGTCACCAAGGACTTGCAGCTCTACGTCGGTACGTCCGCCTCGAGCATCTCCTTCCCGAACCGCGCTGCGGCGGAAGTCGACTTCTACGGCGGTATCCGCCCGACCTTCGGCATGTTCGCCTTCGACTTCGGTCTCTGGGGCTACCTCTATCCGGGCGGACAATGCTTCGGCTCGCAGTACACATTGGCTCAGGGCAATTGTGGCGGCGACATCGATTACTCGCAGGGGGCAATCGGCCTTCCGATCAACGGCAACTTCGCCAAGAAGGACGCCAGCTTCTTCGAAGCCTACGCCAAGCTGAACGTCGTCATCAACGACCAGTGGACGGTCGGCTTCAACGAGTACTACTCGCCGAACTTCCTGAACCTCGGCGCCTGGGGCAATTACGCCTCGATCACGGCCAAGTGGACCGCCCCGAGCACAATCTTCGGTGCCAGCGGCGTCGGCATGTACGTGTCGGGTGAGTTCGGCCGGCAGTGGTTCGGCACTTCCGACATCTTCTACGGCATCGCGGGCGATCCGGTTTATGCGAACGGCATCAAGGAGCCGAGCTATAACACCTGGAACGTCGGCGTCGGCTTCACCTACAAGGTATTCACGCTCGATCTGCGCTATCACGACACCGACCTGAACAAGGGCGACTGCAACGCCTTGACCAGCGATCACACCGCGAAGTTCACCGGAAGCTTCACCCCCATCAACCCGGGCGGCTTCGGCTCCAACTGGTGCAGCGCGGCCGGCGTGGCCAAGCTCTCGTTCGACCTGACGGCGATGAGCAATCTGAAGTAAGCTTCTTCCCGAAACGACTTCAAAAGGGCGGTAGGGCAACCTGCCGCCCTTTTGCTTTTCTCCACGCCGTCATGGCCGGACATGACGCGTGTATGGAGTGACGACTCGAACTTGATGATCAGCGGCTACCCAGCGCTCGCCTCAGCGCGCGGCGCTCGGCTCCGCCGCAGTCCGCTCGCCGCCGACGACGTGGATCGCACCGTCCTTCACCAGCGCCACCTTGCGGGTGTGGAAGGCATCGAGCGTCGAGCGGTGGCCGATCGAGACGATGGTGGCCTGCGGCAGTCTCTCCGCCAGCAGCCGGTAGAGCCGGGCCTCCGACGGCTCGTCGAGCGAGGCGGTGGCTTCGTCCAGGAACAGATAGTCGGGCGCATGCAGCAGCGCGCGCGCTAGCCCGAGACGCTGCTGCTCGCCGAGCGAGAGCATCCTGTTCCAGTGGCCGTCCTCGTCCAGCCGCTCGGCGAGATCGGGCAGCCCGACCGCGATCAGGGCCTCGCGGACCTGCGCGGCGTCGAACGCGCCCGGCGCTGCCGGATAGACCACGGCATCGCGCAACACACCGACCGAGAAATAGGGCCGCTGCGGCAGCATCATCAGCTTTGCCTTTTCCGGGACCACAACCGTGCCGGTGCCGAACGGCCAGATGCCGGCGATGGCCCGGAACAGCGTGGACTTGCCGGAGCCGGACGGTCCGGTCACCAGCACGCGCTCCGAGGCCTGAATGGTGAAGGCCTTGGCGGCCACCAGCGGCGTGCCGTTGGGCAGGTTCACGCAGAGCTGCTCGAGGTCGATATGGCGGCCGGCGACTTCCAGCGCGATGGCAGGCTCATGCGCCGGCAGATTGACCGCCGAGGCGACCGACATCTCGAAGCCATCGAGACGGGCAACCACCGCACGCCATTCGGCCAGGGATCGGTAGGCGCTCACGAAGAAGGACAGGGCCTTCTGCACGCTGCCGAAGGCGGAGCCGGTCTGCACCATCCCTCCAAGTTGAATCTTACCGGCAAAGTAGGCAGGCGCGGTGAGGATGAAGGGGAAGATCACGGCGGCTTGGGAATAGCTCGCCGTGAAAGCAGTCAGACGCTTGGTCCGGCTCATGATCGCGTACCAATTGCCGACGACATAGCCGTAGCGGTGCAGCAGTCGTTCGCGTTCGGCGCCTTCGCCCTTGAGCAGTGCGATCTGTTCGGAGTTCTCGCGCACGCGGACGAGGTTGAAGCGGAAGTCGGCCTCGTAGCGCTGCTGCTCGAAATTGAGATTGACGAGAGGCGAACCGATCCAGTGCGTCAGCGCGGTGCCGAAGATCGCGTAGACGAGCGCCGCCCACACCAAATAGCCGGGAATGGGAAAGTCGAGGCCGGAGATATGCAGCGGTGCCGCGTTCGACAGCCCCCACAGAATGACCACGAACGAGAGCAGCGTGACGATCGAGGAGAGCAGTCCGATGCCGATATTGAGAGTCTGCTCGACGAAACTCCTGACGTCGTCGGTGATGCGTTGGTCCGGGTTGTCGGCCGCATCGCCCTTGAGCTGCATCCGATAGTGGGTCGCGCTATTCAGCCATTCGCCCAGATAGTGACGCGTCAGCCATTGCCGCCAGCGAATCTGGAGCCACTGATTGAGATAGAGCTGGTAGACGGAAAGCGCGACGCTGGCGCTCGCGAGCAATGTGAAGACGCCCAGCTCCCAGACGAAGCCGTTCCAGTCGCGCTCCTGGAGATAGTTGTAGAAGCGGCTGTACCATTGGTTCACGAGCACATCGATGGCGACCAGCAGCAGTTCGATCACGATCACCGCGCCGAGCAGGCCGCGGCCGGCCCATTTGTCCTCTGACCGGAAATAAGGGATGGCGATTCGCCAGACGATCGCGAGCGTGGCGCGGATGTTGTTCACAGAGCTGGATCTCCTCAGGGGATGTGCACGATGCCCAGAGCCAAATAGCTGAGGCGATGGCGGAAATGGGCGCGCTTAGACTAAAGTCGCAAGTTCTGCAATTTGCGTTGGATTGTCGCAGCCAGCAACCCTAGCATGGTGCCCGCCGGTGCGGGGCAGGGTGCTCCGGGATTTCGCGACCTTGTGAGCGGCCGGGAACCGCCGGATGCGCGAGAACTTCGCGCCGCGGCTGCAACTGGCTGCCGATCGCTTTCTCGTTCGGCGTGGTCTTCGAAGGCGCCCCGGGCTTCGCCATGCCGGTGCGCCTGCATCGACCATGCGCGAACCTTCTCAACGCCCCCGCCGTCTCATAGAAGGTGCGGCAAGTCAGGTCGGTCGAGAGGTCTCATGGTTTCGTTCCAGCGATTGGTGTGTGCGGCGGTTGCAATGTTCGCGATGTCCACACTCGCGCGTGCTCAGGAGGGGTTTCCGTTCGGCACCGAGATGACGCTGGAGGCGTTGCCGCAGGCAGGCTCGAAGCGGATTCCCAACATCGAGATCGGCGACAATGGCGAGGTCGTGCTGGAGCTCTGGTGCAAGGGCGGCAAGGGCCAGTTCTCGGTCGCCGGCAACACCGTGATCTTCGTGCCCGGCCAGATCCAGAACCGCAACTGTCCGCCGGCGAGAGCGCAGGCCGACGACGAGCTCGTCGCAGCCCTCGGCAGCGTCGAGACCTGGAAGCGCCAGGGCGACGTGCTGACGCTGATCGGCCCGAAGCCGCTGCGCTTCAGGACGACGGGGAATTAGGCCTCTGTCATTCCCCGCGAAGGCGGGGAATCCAGTACGCCGCAGCCTATCGATTCCATCGCTGCTGTCTCGGAGTACTGGAAGTCAAGCCTACTTCCAGACCGACTTGTCGGCGTCCCAGCGCTGGCCCTTCAGCTCCTTGACGAGCGCCTCGATCGAGCCGTTGTCGTCGGGCAGATCGCCTTCTTCGTCGAGGCTCGCATCGTCGGACAGATTGAGCCTGGCACCGCTGCCCTCGTCGGCCGTCGTGGTCGCCGGGCTGCCGATCCAGAGCATGAGCTTGTCGGTGGTGCCCGGCTTGTCGGGCGAGACCAGGCCTGCGACCTCGATCGTGTCGGTGAGCTCGAGCGCCGGGAAGTCCTGGTTCGGCCGCTTGAACACCAGCTTGAGCCTGCCGGTGGCCGGGTTGAAGTTTTGCGTGACCGGCTTTGCCGCGAGCGTCCTGCTCAGCACGCTCGCCACCGCCGTTGCAAGCTTGCCCTTGTTGATCTTGTCGCCCTCGCGCCAGTCGGCCGCAGGGAAGCGGATGGTGCGGTCCATCTCGGTCATGCCCGCGGTCCAGCCTGCGGCGGTGACGCCCGGCATTGCCTTGAACTTCGCCAGCAGCGCGCCGGCGCGCTCGGGATCGACCGACATGGTGATGGTCTGCTCGCCCGCGCGCAGCGCGTCGCAGCCGACATTGAGGCTCGCCAGCGTCACCTCGACCTCCTGGCCCTTCAGGCTCTTCAGGAAGTCGGTCGCCGCATCCAGCTTGACCTTGACCGCGATCGCTTCCGGCGAGACGTCGGTGAAATCCTTCGGCTGCGGCGTGATGCCGTCGTCGGAGGCCTGACTGTCCAGGAATTCCTTTTCGCTGAGATCGGAATTGTCCGGCGAGGTCACGTCGGTCACCGCCTGGCCGACCGCGATCTGGCCGCGGAATTCGAACATGTCGCCGGACTGCTTGCGCGTCAGCTTGACGCTGACCGGCGACTTCTCACTGATGCTCTGCGTCGTTCCGGTCAGCGTCTGGCCGGCGACCTGGAGGTTGACGACGAAGCGGTCCTTGCGGTCGGAGTTCTTCGCGATGGGGTAGCAGACGTCGAGCACCGCCGCGGTCAGCGTCTTGCCCTGGCGCGTCTCCTTCAGGATCACGTCGGCATTGCCGTCCATCAGCCCGTCCATCGCGGTGAAATAGCGCGTCTCGGTTCCCCCCGGCGCGGTCGCCTTCGGCGACAGCTTCATCTGGGCGGAGGCCTGCGGCGGAACGGCGAGCAGGGCCAGAACGGCCGTGGAGCAAACCAGAAGCGCACGCATCGATGACATCCTCGCGCAACGGCCATGATCCGGAAAGCGTGAAGCGGTCTCTAGGATCATGCCCGAACAATCAGAATCGGCGCGCCACCGTAGTGGGTTTTGGCCGCTGGTTGAATCGGAAAGCGAAACGGGCAGGGTCGGCAAAAAAGAAGGCCGCCCGGAGGCGGCCTTCGCAACTCTGTCACGGAACGGAAGGCTTAGAAGCCGCCCATGCCGCCGCCGGGGGGCATCGCGGGCGGAGCTTCCTTCTTCGGCATCTCGGCGACCATGGCCTCGGTGGTCACCAAGAGGCCGGCCACGGAGGAGGCGTCCTGCAGCGCGGTGCGCACCACCTTGGCGGGATCGATGATGCCCTTCTCGACCATGTCGACATAGTCCTCGTTCTGGGCGTCGAAGCCGAAGGTCTCGGACTTGTTCTCCAGGATCTTGCCGACCACGATCGAGCCTTCCACGCCGGCGTTCTCGGAGATCTGGCGGATCGGGGCTTCCAGCGCCTTCAGCACGATGTTGATGCCGGCCTGGACGTCGTCATTGGCGTTGGTGAGACGGCCGACCGCCTTCTTGGCGCGGAGCAGCGCGACGCCGCCGCCCGGGACGATGCCTTCCTGAACCGCGGCGCGGGTGGCGTTGAGCGCGTCCTCGACGCGGTCCTTCTTCTCCTTGACCTCGATCTCGGTGGCGCCGCCGACGCGGATCACCGCGACGCCACCGGCGAGCTTGGCGAGGCGCTCCTGGAGCTTCTCGCGGTCGTAGTCCGAGGTGGTCTCCTCGATCTGCGCCTTGATCTGGCCGACGCGGGCCTCGATGTCGGGCTTCTTGCCGGCGCCGTTGACGATCGTGGTGTTCTCCTTGTCGATCACCACCTTCTTGGCGCGGCCGAGCATCTTCACCGTGACGTTCTCGAGCTTGATGCCGAGCTCCTCGGAGATCAGCTGGCCGCCGGTCAGGATCGCGATGTCCTCCAGCATGGCCTTGCGGCGGTCACCGAAGCCCGGCGCCTTGACGGCCGCGACCTTGAGGCCGCCGCGGAGCCGGTTGACGACCAGGGTGGCCAGCGCCTCGCCCTCGACGTCCTCGGCGATGATGACGAGCGGCTTGCCCGACTGCACCACGGCTTCCAGCACCGGCAGCATGGCCTGCAGGCCCGAGAGCTTCTTCTCGTGCAGGAGGATGTAGGCGTCCTCGAGCTCGGCGGTCATCTTCTCGGCATTGGTGACGAAGTAGGGGCTGAGATAGCCGCGGTCGAACTTCATGCCCTCGACGATATCAACCTCGGTCTCGAGCGACTTGTTCTCCTCGACGGTGATGACGCCCTCGTTGCCGACCTTCTGCATCGCCTGGGCGATCATCTTGCCGATGGCGGCATCGCCGTTGGCCGAGATGGTGCCGACCTGGGCGACCTCGGAGGAGGCGGCGACCGGCTTGGCGCGCTTCTCGATGTCCTTGATGACGGCGGCAACCGCGGTGTCGATGCCGCGCTTGAGATCCATCGGGTTCATGCCGGCGGCGACCGCCTTGGCGCCTTCGCGCACGATGGCCTGGGCCAGCACGGTCGCGGTGGTGGTGCCGTCGCCGGCGAGGTCGTTGGTCTTGGAGGCGACCTCACGCACCATCTGGGCGCCCATGTTCTCGAACTTGTCCTCGAGCTCGATCTCCTTGGCGACCGTGACGCCGTCCTTGGTGATGCGGGGGGCGCCGAAGCTCTTCTCGATGACGACGTTGCGGCCCTTCGGGCCGAGCGTCACCTTGACGGCGTTGGCGAGAACGTCGACGCCGCGCAGCATGCGATCGCGCGCGTCTCCGGAAAACTTGACGTCTTTGGCAGCCATGGTCTGCAATCCCTCGTGTTATGTGATGTGTGTTGTCTTGTGCCGTGCGGCGGAACGATGGATGCCCGGATCGCCTGGATCCGGGCATGACATTCAGCGGCTGTTCAGGCGGACGGCCTTAGGCCAGCACGCCCATGATGTCCGACTCCTTCATGATCAGGAGCTCTTCGTTGTCGATCTTGACCTCGGTGCCCGACCACTTGCCGAACAGCACGCGGTCGCCGACCTTGAGGTCGATCGGGATCAGCTTGCCGGTCTCGTCGCGGCCGCCGGGGCCGACGGCGACGACCTCGCCCTGGGACGGCTTTTCCTTGGCCGTGTCCGGAATGATGATGCCGCCCTTGGTCTTTTCCTCGGCGTCGATACGTTTGACCACGACACGGTCATGCAGCGGACGAAATTTGGATTTAGCCATGACGTTTCCCTTTGGAGGCTCGCTTCGGAAGTAGTGGGGTCGGTGGGGCGGCGCTTCCGTCCCCCTCTCGTCGAGGATCGAACGGCGCGCTTAGCAATCGGGCTTTCCGAGTGCTAATAGTGGGTCCGGAAATATGGCTTGGCCGCGATCCTGTCAAGCAAAGGTGGTTAAGCGATTGTTGAGGCGGATATAGGATGGTGGCATTGGAAACTCGCTCGGGGCGTCGCCGTAAAGAACGACGTCATTGCTCCGGCAGCGGTTTTGCGCTTGGCTGCGGGAGGGGTGCGGCCATGGTCTTGTTCGGGGGAATGCCATGATCAGTTCGGCTCACGCGCGCACGGTTGCCAATCTGGCGGCCGCCTCTTGTCTGGCGCTGCTGCTGGGCGCCTGCGGCGGCGGCTTCAACCTGCCGTCCCTCACGTCGTCCCCGCCGCCGCCCGAAGCCGAACCTGGCGTCGCTCCGGAAATGCCCGCCAGCATCCGCGCCGACGAGATCGTCGGCCGCTGGGGCCTCGCCTCGTTCCAGAACCCGGCCGATCGCGCCCGCACCGAGAAGATGGCGCGTGAGCAATGCAGGAACCCCTACGTGATCACCGCCGGTTCCTCCGGTGGCGTGATCATGCATCTCGCCGACCAGGCGACGCCGCAGGAGCTGCGGCTGAAGGGCTCGCCGAGCGGCAAGAACTACATCGGGCCGGCCGGCCCGACCCCCGGCGACCAGGACCGCGAAATCGTCTCCTTCGACGGTCGCGTCATGATCACCCGCTTCATCGACAAGGACGCTGGCACCCGCTACGGCAACATGGTCTACGTCCGCTGCGCGCCGAGGGCGTGACGGTCTCTTACCCTCTCCCCTTGTGGGAGAGGTGGCTCGCCGCGTAGCGGCGAGACGGGTGAGGGGTCTATCTCCTCACGAACGGTCTTGCGAGTCGAGAGAACCCCTCATCCGGCGCTTCGCGCCACCTTCTCCACAAGGGGAGAAGGGAAGAAGAGTTCACGATCTGCACCGGCCAAAACAAAAAACGCCGGCCCAAGGCCGGCGTTTTGTTATTCCGATGTCGTCGCCGCTCAGTCGAACAGCGCGTCGATGTCGTCCTGCGAGGCGTGGCCGACGTCGCCGGCGAGCTTGGGGCCGTTGAGGAGCTTCTCCTCCTCGCTGCGGTTGTCGACCTGCGCGGGCACATGGGACTTGATCGCGTCGACGCCGCCCCAGATCTCCATCATCGCGTTGATGTGCTGCTCGATGAACTTCATCGTGCCCATGACCTTGCTGATGCGCTGGCCGGTCAGGTCCTGGAAGTTGCAGGCTTCGAAGATCGAGATGACGCGTTCCTGGATGTCGTCGGCAAGGCGCTTCTGCTGATCGATCGAGTCCACCTTCGACATCGCGCTGGCGGCCTGGTCGATCGATTCCGCGGCTTCGAGGATCTGCTGGGTCGCCTGCTCGGTGCCGCCGACCACCGCGCCGAGCTCGCCGTTGACCTTGGCCATCTCGCCGCCGTCGAAGCTCTTGCCGTGCAGCGTCGCGATCTCGCGCTTGGTGCGGTCGATGGCGTCGTGGATGAGGTCGAGCTCGACCTTCAGCTTCTCGCACTGCTCGATCTGCGCCCGGTAGGTCTCGAGCATGGTGCGCGCTTCGGCAAGCTCGTGCGCGGTCGAGGCGTCGATCGCCGCCATGGCAGCGCTGCCGGACAGCGGGGCCGCGACGATGCCCTTCGCCATCTGGGCGCGGATCGCGCGCAGCTCGGCCATGATCTCGCTATGCATCGGGAGTGCCTCTTCGGTTACGTCTACAATGGGCATCTCGCCACCGACGATATCTTCGACGCGAAAACGCTTGCGGTGAACAGCCATCAGGATACTCCCCCCACCTCACTCACGCGTCTTTGTAGGCAGAAGCGATTTAACACGAAGTTCACAGCAGGAACTGCTGATCGGCCGCGCGCGACGCGGCGCAAAGAAGCGATTAACCATGGCCGCGCGGCGTTCATCGAAAATAAACGCTGATCGCCAAATTGCAGGCGCGCTCGCGACGTGGTGAATCCAAACGCGCTGTCCGTTTACCAAACAAAACGGCTTTTGCTTTTTATTGACCACGTCGAAGAGCGCGGATCAGCCACCGGCTCTCCACGACGCATGTGATCTAGACGAAACAGTACAGAGTACGTCGATGTTCAAGAAAATGTCTGTCGCGCTGCTCGGCAGCGCTTGCACCTTCATGGCCGGCGCGAACGACGCGGGCGCCTTCGACAACAGCGTGCCGAACGATCCGCCCGCGGTGCTGTACCAGCCGCGCGTGCCGCCGGCGCCGGTGCGCGTGGCGTCCCATTCCAACATGGGCGGCGGCTTCATCGAATTCCTGTTCGGCGATGGCCCCGGCCGCGGCCCGGCCTACGCGCCGGAGCAGCCGGTGTATCAGCAGCAGCCGGGCTATTACGACCAGCGGCGCCTGCCGCCGATGGGCGAGCCGCAGATGCAAGGTGGGTATCAACAAGGCGGATATCAGCAGGGCGCGTCTCTGCAGCAGGAGGCGGTCGATCCGCGGCAGCGTCCGTTCGATCCGAAATTCGAGAAACAACTCGTTGACTATAGCGGCAAGGAAAGTCCCGGCACGATCGTGGTCGATACGCCGAACAAGTTCCTCTATCTCGTCGAGGGCAACGGCCGGGCATTGCGCTACGGCATCGGCGTCGGTCGTCCCGGCTTCACCTGGTCCGGCGTGAAATCGATCACCGCCAAGCGCGAATGGCCGGACTGGACGCCGCCGGCGGAAATGCTCGCGCGCCGGCCCGATCTGCCCAGGCACATGGAAGGCGGCCCGGAAAATCCGCTCGGTGCCCGTGCGATGTATCTGGGATCGACGCTCTATCGCATCCACGGCTCCAACGAGCCCTGGACCATCGGCACCAACGTCTCCTCCGGCTGCATCCGCATGCGCAACGAGGACGTCATCGATCTCTACGGCCGCGTCAATGTCGGCACCAAGGTCGTGGTGATGTGAAGCGTCATGCGCTCGATGGAGCGATCAAGTCCGGGTGCCGCGTCGGCTCGAAATGCGCGGCGTCGAAGGGACGCTGCCGCCGCCAAACGTCCGCCTGAATAGTCCTACGTCCGCTGACGGTGCCTCGACCCGCGACGAGGGACAGCGGCGCGGCGAGGACGAGCTGATGAAGCCGAATGCGGTGCGCGAGCCGAGCGGTTCAGCCGCCGCACCGACAGCTCTGCCTTCCTGAGGCGCTCGTGCAGTCCCTCCAACTCGTACAATTCGGTGATGAGATGGGTCGTGACGTCGCTCAGGGTCGCGATGCGCTGTTGAAGTGAACTCATTCTTAAAACCTCCGACTGTAGCCAAGAGAGGCAGCCACGATGTGTGGCATAAGCAGTGTGTTCTTCCAATTGAACACCCATGTCCAAATTTGGAAATCCGGGAGTCTACGGCGGCGTGTGTCGGAGGACGATTTCGCCCGGCATGGTGAAGTCAGGCGCACCTCGTGACGTTCTGCACGGTGCTGTCCGACAACGCACGCACTAGTCATATTATATCGAATGGCATCATGGCGTGTGGTGGCAGAGCAGAAGTGCGTTGAGCTCTGCTTGAACAGAAATCGGCCGCCCGGAGGCGGCCGTTCCACATCTGTCGGTCGAATGGCCTACGCGTAATCGCTGCCGCCGTCGTCGTCGCCGCCGAAATCGCTGTTGTCGGCCGTGTCGAAGCTGTCGTCGTGATCGTTGCCGTAGTTCTGGTCGTAGTTGTCGCGCTCGTTCGACGCCTGGTCGAAGAAGCCCTGGCGGGATTCCCGGTTCGAGCCAATGTCATCGAGGCCGGCCTCGCGCGCCAGCGAGCCGCCGGACTGATCGCCGCCGCCCCAAGGACTTCCACCAGCGCTGCGGTCGCCGAGCGCGTTGCTGTCGCCAAAACCCTGCTGGTGCGATCCGCCCATCATGCCGCGGATGCTGGAGAGCAGCAGCGAGCCGCCGACGACGCCGGCCGCGGCTGCCGCCGCCGTGCCGAGGAACGAGCCGCCGCCACCGCCGATCGGCGGAGCGCCCTGACCCGGACCTTGGCCGTAAGCCTGTCCGTAAGGCGGCGCGCCGTAACCCGGCTGGCCTTGCGGCATCGCCTGGCCGGTGTTCCAAGCCGGACGCTGCTCACGCTGCGGCACATTCGGCACCGAGCCGCGGGACGGGCCGCCGCCAAACAATGTGTCGCGCATGGTGTCGAGGAAGCCGCCGGACTGCGCCTGCTCGGGCGCGTGGGCCGCTTCCAGCTCCTGGATGCGGGCATTGGCGCGCTTCAACGCTTCGTCCTGGACCAGCGTGGTCTGCACCAGCGCGTAGATGGCGCCGGGCGCCTTGCGCAGCCCGTCGGAGATCGCGGCGATCGCATCGGGATCGCGCTGTGCATTCTCCAGCTTAGAAAGCCGGTCAAAAAGGTCGTCGACGAGCTGGCGTTCCTGCGGCGTCATGATCTGTCTCCTTCGCGCCAAACCAAGCGCGAGAGGAGATGTAGGGTTCCATTATGGCCCCAACAGTGCCGGCCGGATTAAAATTCGGTATGCGACAAGCTGCCTCTGGGCCGCTTTTCGCCGTTCACTGCAGTGTCACGTTGCTGTCGGCCAGCAGGCGCGCGAAGGCATCGCCCGCGAGATAGGCGTGCTCGCGCTCGCGCACGTCGGTCATGGGGTCGAGGCCGGTAAGGACATCATCGACAAAGCCGGGATGGCACATCACGAGGCCGCCATCGGGAAGGCCGTCCAGGAATTGCTGCATCAGCGCGCCGAAATCGGCGGCGCGCGTGAAATCATAGGCGCCGGCGAAGCCGGGGTTGAAGCTGAGGCCGGCGCTGCCGGCGCGGCGGCGGAATTGCGCGCTGAGGATATCGAGCACCATGGCCTTGGGGGAGGCCAGCCGCTGCCGCAGCGGCAGGTCGCGGCCGCCTTGGCGCACCCAGGCGTTCGGCGCGACTTCGCTGACCGCATCGACAAAACCGTCGCGCACCTGCGGGAAGAGCTGCACATGCTGGTGACCGTCGACGAAGTCGGGGGTGCGTCCGAACGCGTCCATGAAGGCGGCCAGCTGTGCCTTCACCTCGTTGCGGATGAATTCACGGTCGAGCCGGCGCATCAGACCGGCGCGCAGCAGCTTGGGAAAGGCGAAGAACATGTCGCCGTCCAAGGGGCGGAAATGCATGGTGAGCGGCCGGAACGGCGCCGACAGCGTCACATGCAGCCCGATCGCGCAGCGCGGGCTTTGCTTTGCCGAAGCCTGCAGCGCCTCGACGTCGCCGCGCGCGATCGCGGGCCCCACCATCATCACCGACGTCGCATTGAGGCGGCCGCGTTCGATCAGGTCGCGGATGGCGCGGTTGACGCCCGGGCTGATGCCGTAATCGTCGGCGCAGAGCCAGATCCGCCGCGGGCTCGCGGCCACGCTCATTCGGCTGCCGTCCTGCTCGCGGCATCATCAGCTTCGGAATGCTTCTCGCTGTGCTCGGCGACGAAGTAGATCGGGCGCGCCTTCAGCTCGGAGAGGATCTTGCCGATATATTCGCCGACGATGCCGATCATGATGAGCTGCACGCCGCCGATCGTCATCAGTCCGATCACGAGCGAGGGATAGCCGGGCACCTGCTTGCCGGTCGTGAACACTTCCCAGAGGATCGAAAGGCCGAACAGGAAGGCGCCTCCTGCGAGAATGACGCCGAGCAGGCTGGCGAAGCGCAAGGGCGCCACTGAAAAGGACGTCAGGCCCTCGATCGACAGGCCAAGCAGGCTCGCGGCGTTGAAGGTGGTGACGCCATGGGCACGCGCTGCGGGCTCGTAGTCGACGCGGATCTGGCGGAAACCGATCCAGCTGGCGAGGCCCTTAAAGAAGCGGTTGCGTTCCGGCAGCTGCCTCAGCGCCGCGACCGCGCGCGGCGACAGCAAGCGGAAATCGCCGGCGTCCTCCGGAATCTTCTGGCGGGCGCCCCAATTGATCAGCGCGTAGAAGCCGTGCACCGCGACCCGGCGCAGGAAGGACTCGTTGTCGCGATGCGCCTTGGCGGTATAGACGACGTCATAGCCGTCATCGATCCAGTGCCGCACCAGCTGTTCCACCAGCGCCGGCGGATGCTGGCCGTCGCCGTCCATGAACATCACCGCGCCGAGGCGGGCATGGTCGAGGCCCGCCATCAGCGCGGCCTCCTTGCCGAAATTGCGCGACAGCGACACCACCTGGACGTCGATGGCGTCGGCCGGCAACGAGCGCGCGATCGCCAGCGTCGCATCCTTGCTGCCGTCGTCGACATAGACGACTTCGCAGGACAGGCGATAGCGCTGCCGCAGGGTCTTGGCGAGCTCGCAGATGCGTTGGTGCAGAGCGGTGAGGCCCGCCGCCTCGTTGTAGACGGGAACGACGATCGACAGCCCCTTCGCGGCTGCGCTGGCTGCGGTGGTCGTCATGCCGGATACGTCAGAGCCCAGCGTCATCGATCAAGGTTCCAGAGGTGTTTAGGTCTTCTCAACCGCATATGGTAGCTGCCGTTTGCTGTCGCAAAGCTGAACAAACCTTGGGCTCACCGCCGCAGGAACGCCTCCAGCCTGGCGAACAGCGGATTCTCGCGGTCGAACACGTAGTCGAGCGACACCACCGAGACGGTCTCGGCGCCATGCTCGCGCAGGAAGCTCGCCAGCGCGTAGAGCTGCCCCGGTGGGCAGTGCAGGGTCAGCATGCCTGACGAGGTCGGACCGCCGAACGGGGCCTCCACGCCGAACCGGCTGTGGGCTTCCCCGAGCAGGGCGGCATCGCATTGGCGGAAGCGGGTGCGGACTTCGCGGTACTTGTTGGCCCGCGCCCGTGCTGCGATGTGATCGAGGATGACACGCGCCGTCTCGCGCGCCTGCGGCGACCAGTCGGCCTCCTTGGCGGCCACCAGATTGGCCTGGCTGCGCAGGATCACGCCGTCGTCGAGCACCCGCAGGCCGTTGGCAGCGAGCGTCGCCCCGGTCGTGGTGATGTCAACGATCAGCTCGGCGCTGCCGGCCGCTGGCGCGCCTTCGGTGGCGCCCGCGCTTTCGACGATGCGGTAATCGCTGATGCCGTGAGCCTGGAAGAAGCCGCGGGTGAGGTTGACGAACTTGGTCGCGACCCGCATCCGCATGTGATGCTGCTCGCGGAAGCCGGTGGTGACGTCGTCAAGGTCGGCCATGGTGCGGACGTCGATCCAGGCCTGCGGCACCGCGACGACGACGTCGGCATAGCCGAAGCCGAGCCCGTCGATCAGCGACACGCGCTTGTCGGCATCGGCGATGTTCTCGCGCACCAGGTCTTCGCCGGTGACGCCGAGATGCGCGAAGCCGCGCGACAATTGCGCGGCGATCTCGCTCGCCGAGAGATAGGCGACCTCGACATTGTCGAGGCCTGCGATGGTGCCGCGGTAGTCGCGGGCGCCGCCGGCCTTCGACAGTTTGAGGCCGGCACGGGCAAAGAAGGCCTCAGTGTTCTCCTGCAGGCGGCCCTTGGAGGGAACGGCCAGAACGAATGGCGCGCTCATGACTTAAGCTCCCACCTTGCGGCCGATCCGGTTCAGCGCCTCCACCCAGACCGAGAAGCCGACCGCCGGAATCGGCTCAGCTGATCCGAGCTGGGTCATCAGCCCGTCGTAGCGGCCGCCGGCGACCAGCGGCTCGGTGCCGTTGCCGCTGTGATGCAGCTCGAACTCGAAACCGGTGTAATAATCGAGCCCGCGCCCGAAGGCAGTCGAGAAACGAATCTGCCTCACGTTGATGCCGCGGGCGGCCATGAAGCCGACCCGGCTCTCGAACTGATCGATCGCGGACGCGAGATCGAGCTTCGCGTCGGTGGTGAGTGCGCGCAGCTCGGCGATGGCATCGTCTGGATTGCCCGATATCGATAAGAAGCGCTTGAGCACGGCAATGGCCTCGCGCGGCAGCGCGCCGCCCTTCAGCGTCGATTGCTCGAGGAAGCGGTCGGCGATCTCGGCCGTGGTGCGGCCGCCGACGTTGGTGGTACCGGCGATCGACATTAGATCGGTGACGAAGGCGAGCGCCGCCTTGCGGTCGGAGCCGGCAAGGGCCGCCAGCACGCCCTCATACTCGCTGCGCGTCGCGGTGGTCGCGGCCGCCAGCCGCTCCAGATCCTGCTCCAGGCTGATCTTGCGGTTGAAATCCTTGACCAGGCGGCGCCGCCAGACCGGATAGAGATTGAGGGCGTCGAGCAGCGCATTGAACAAGGCGACATCGCCGGTGCGGATCTCGACGTCGCGGACGCCGAAGGCGGCCGTCGCCTCCAGCCCCAGCGCCAGCATCTCGGCATCGGCCGCGGCGCGGTCCTGACGGGCGAACGATTCGATACCGGCCTGGAGGAATTCACGGGCCTGGCCGCTACGGTAGCGGAACACCGGACCGAGATAGCTGAACCCCGCCGGCTGGCCGGCGCGCCCCGAGGCCAGATAGTCGCGCGCGACAGGAATGGTCAGGTCCGGGCGCAGGCAGAGCTCCTCGCCGGAGAGGTCGGTGGTCAGGTACAGGCTCTTGCGGATGTCCTCGCCGGACAGGTCCAGGAACGGCTCGGCCGGCTGCAGGATGGCGGGCTCGGCCCTGACGTAGCCGGCCTGCGCAAACGACAAGAGCAGCGTATCCGCCCAGGCGGCGGAGCCGGCAGCATTTGAGGTGGCAGTCGCGGTCATCTCACGGGTCCATCGTCCCGGCGGAACCGGGTAGGCAAGGGGAGGCGAATTGGCGCAGCCCTTAGCATGGCCCGACAGCGGTTTCGACCTCCAAAGGATCAATCGCTTAACGGGTGGGCAATGCGCAGGATCAGGCGCTTTTGCCGCGCCAATCCCCCAGCACCGCTTGCACCAGCGCCAGCGCGGCCACGGCGGCGGTGTCCGCCCGCATGATGCGGGGGCCGAGCGCCAGCTGCAGGATTTTGGGCTGGCGCAGCAACAGCGCCCGCTCTTCCTCGGCAAAACCGCCCTCGGGGCCGATCAGCACGTCGATACCGCGTCCGACCTCGCGCGCGCCTTGCAGGCTCTGAATGGGATTCTGGACCTCCGCCGCCTCGTCGCAGAAGATCAGCAGGCGGTCGGCGGGCCGCTGGCTCAGGAAGCGCTCCAGCGGCACCGGCTCGGCCACGCTGGCGATGCTGAGGATGCCGCATTGTTCGGCCGCCTCGACCACATTGGCGCGCATCCGCTCGGTGTTCACCCGGGACGCCTGGGTGAACCGGGTCAGCACCGGCTGCAGGGCGGCGGCGCCCATCTCGATGGCCTTCTGCACCATGTAGTCCAGCCGGGCATGTTTGAGCGGGGCAAAGACGTAAGTGAGGTCGGCGAGATGGTCCTGGGGCCGGGTCTGCTGCAGGATCACGAGGCCGTCCGGCCGCTTGCGGCCCTCGATGGCGGCCTGCCACTCGCCATCCCTGCCGTTGAAGGCCAGGACCTCGGCCCCGGCCGCCAGCCGCAGCACATTGCCGAGATAGTTGCTCTGGTCGCGGTCGAGCGGCACCCTGGCGTCCTGGGCCAGGGTGGCATCGACGAACAGGCGGGGGGCGCGAAAATCGTGGGAAGGCATCGCTTGGGATCCGATTACCGGCCGTTCTTAACCGAAAGGCGCCATTTCGGGGGTAAATATTGCCGAACTGGTGCGTCCCAGCGCCGCGCTCTCGCCCTATTCCACGGGTTGTTAAGCGCCGGCGGGAATCGTAAAAACGCGAACACGCTGGTCGCGCTTCAATTGGGAAGCCCTGAACCCGTAAGCTCCTGCCGGAGAGACTGTCTTGATGATCCGCCATTTGATGGTTCCGATCACTGCCGCCATGGTGGCCATGGGTGCTGCGGGCGCGACTGCGCAAAGCGCGTTCCCGGCGCCGCTGCCCAACCAGCCTGCCGCCAATTCCCCATTTCCTCCGGTCAACGGTTCGGCACCGGCCGCTTCGCTCGGTGCGCCTCCGCAATCGTCCTTTCCGGTGAACGGTGCTGCCCCGATCGGCGGCGCGGGCGCCTTCAGCGCGGCTCCGCCGACGCAGGCTGGTCCCGGCGAGGACTGCATGAAGGCCTTCATTCCGCTGCGCGAGGAAGCCGAGAAGCGCGGCAAGCTGATCAAGGCCGCGAGCGACCGTCACGCGCCGCCGGACGAGGCCTGCAAGCTGATCCGCAATTTCAGCCAGGCTGAAGTCAAGATGATCAAGTACATCGAGACCAACGCCGCCAAATGTGGAATCCCGCCGCAGATCGGTGCACAGCTGAAGGATGGTCACAAGAACACCGAGGCCATGGCGACGAAGGTCTGCAACGTCGCGCAGCAGATGCAGAACCAGCCGCGCGGTCCGGCCGGTCCGTCGCTGAGCGAGGTGCTGGGCTCGGGCTCGGCGCCGGAGGCCAATGCCGGCAAGAAGGGCGGCAGCACCTTCGATACGCTCAACGGCAACGTCCTAACGAGATGAGCGATACATCCGCCCGCGTTGCCGATTCTACCGGCAACTGGGTCGATACGCTCGCGCCGCAATGGGCGCGGCCTTACCTGCGCCTGTCCCGCTTCGATCGCCCGATCGGCTCCTGGCTTCTCCTGATGCCATGCTGGTGGTCGGCGGCGCTGGCCGCCGGCATGGCGCATGACATTCGCGGCCTGCCGCTCACCATCGTGCTGTTCTTCATCGGCGCTTTCGTCATGCGCGGGGCCGGCTGCACCTGGAACGACATCACCGATCGCGACCTCGACGACAAGGTCGAGCGCACGCGGTCGCGGCCGCTGCCGTCGGGGCAGGTGACCACTAGGCAGGCGCTGGTCTTCATGGTCGCGCAGGCGCTGGTCGGTCTTGCGGTGCTGTTGCAGTTCAACCGCTTCGCGATCGCAACGGGCATCGCCTCGCTTTTGATCGTCGCGATCTATCCCTTCATGAAGCGCATCACCTGGTGGCCGCAGATCGTGCTCGGGCTCGCCTTCTCCTGGGGCGCGTTGATGGGGTTTGCCGTCACCTTCGGCCGCATCGACGCCACCGCGCTCGTGCTCTATGCCGGCGCGATCTCCTGGGTGATCGGCTATGACACCATCTACGCGCATCAGGACACTGAGGACGACGCGTTGATCGGCATCAAGTCGACCGCGCGCCTGTTCGGCGCGCATACGCGCCAGGCGCTGGTCCTGTTCTACGGGCTCGCGGTGATGCTGATCGGCGTCGCGCTGGCATCCGGCGATGCGCGCTGGCCGGCCTGGCTTGGGCTTGCCGCCTTCGCCGCGCATCTGGTGTGGCAGATCGTGCGGCTGCGCATCAACGATCCCGAGCTGTGCCTGCGCCTGTTCAAGTCGAACCGCGATGCCGGCTTGCTGCTGTTTGCGGGATTGCTCGCCGACGCGGTGCTGCGGGCGGCGTGACGCGAAATGCGTAGGGTGGATTAGCGAAGCGTAATCCACCAACTCCTATCTGCGCGGAAAGCAAAGAGGTGGGTTACGCCCTTCGGGCTAACCCACCCTACGGCACCGTTAATTCCTCGCGATGATCTCGCGCTCGCCCTGATGAACCGGCAGCTCGCGCGCCATTGCGGTGCGCCGGCGCATCAAGAATTTCGGACGACGGGCGCGGATCGCGTTGGTGCGGCGGCGACGCGGTGCGGGTTTGCGCGCGCCTTCGTCGAGCTGCGGCAGCGCAAAGATCTCGCTCCAGATCGCCCAGGCCTGCGCGATCTCGTCCGCGTCAGTGCTGATCAGCAGCGGGATGGACAGCGAAGGATCGCGATGCACGAGGACGAGCGTCTGCGTCTCGTCATTGCCGCGGAGCGCAACGCCGGTGAAGTCGGCGACGCGCACGTTGATCGCCATCTGCATGCCGCGCACGGCACGGCGCAGCACGACACGCTCGCGATGAAGCTCGATCTGCCTGACATGCCCGTCGGCGCGCGGATCATGCGCATCGAAGCGGACCGGAAGGGAAAGAGGGTCGAGCCGCAAGGAGCGGCTCGACCCGGCGGGGTGGGCCCCGCATGTTGCTGTTTGACGCCTCACGGCTTTGTTCTCCCCGCCAGGATTATGTTCCCGGTCGATGCGAGGACCTTAGCGCCGGGCGGTCCGAAACCGCTTAAAAAGGCTGGTTAACCCACCGTCACTCGCTCCTCATGATTGACAAGACCTTGGCGTGCATGATTGACGAGACGTTGCGCCGACGTCGCGAATCTGAGCTTTTGGCGGGCTGAAAATGCTTGAAGTCCGCGCTATCAGGGCACATCTGTGGGTTCCGGTCCCGAACCCGCCCCAACAGGATTTCGTTCGTGAACTCTTCACCAAGCCCGACGCTTTCGCCTTCCGCCAATCGCGACCTGTTCGATCAGTCCGCGCTCTCCGATCTCGCGCAGCGGCTGGTCGAGGCGGCCAAGCGCGCCGGCGCGGATGCGGCCGACGCGGTCGCGGTGCGCGGTGTCTCGCAGGGCGTCGAGGTCCGCGACGGACGCGTCGAGGAATCCGAGCGGTCCGAGGGCGACGATGTCGGTCTGCGCGTGCTGGTCGGTCAGCGTCAGGCGGTGGTCTCCACCAACGACGTCAGCGGCGATGCCGTCACCAAGCTCGCCGAGCGTGCGGTTGCGATGGCGCGCGTCGCGCCCGACGACAAATATGTCGGCCTTGCCGATCCCGCGCTGCTCGCGCGCGACTTTCCCGATCTCGACCTGCTCGATCCCGCCGTGCCCACGACGACCGAGCTCGAGCGCCGCGCGCTCGCGGCCGAAGCTGCCGCGCTCGGCGTCAAGGGCGTGACCAAGTCCGGCGGCGCCTCGGCCTCATCCGGCATCGGCGGCATGGTGCTCGTCACCTCGACCGGCTTCCACGGCTCCTATCTGCGCTCCAGCCAGGGCATCTCAGCCACCGCCATATCGGGCGAAGGCACCGGCATGGAGCGCGACTACGACTTCACCTCGGCGCCGCATGGCGCCGATCTGCTGTCGCCGGAGGTCGTCGGCCGCTCCGCCGGCGAGCGCACCGTGGCGCGCTACAATCCGCGCAAGGTCGAGACCTGCAAGGTCCCGGTGGTGTTCGATCCGCGCGTCGCCGGCTCGCTGGTCGGCCATCTCGTCGGCGCCATCAACGGCGCCTCGATCGCGCGCAAGACCAGCTTCCTGAAGGACAAGCTCGGCCAGCAGCTGTTTGCGAAGAACATCCGCATCATCGACGATCCTCTGCGCAAGCGCGGGCTGCGCTCGCAGACCTTCGATGCCGAAGGCGTCGCGGTGAAGCGGACCGCGCTGGTCGACGACGGCGTGTTGACGACTTGGCTGCTCGACTGTGCCACCGCGCGCGAGCTCGGCCTCACCACCACCGGTCACGCCCATCGCGGCGTGTCCTCCTCGCCTTCGCCGGGGCCGTACAATCTGCATCTCGAGCCCGGCTCTGCAACGCCGGCCGAGCTGATCGCCGACATCAAGCAGGGCTTCTACGTCACCGACCTGATCGGCTCCGGCGTCAACGGCGTCACCGGCGATTACAGCCGCGGCGCCTCCGGCTTCTGGATCGAGAACGGCGAGATCACCTATCCCGTCAGCGAGGTGACGATCGCCGGCCATCTGTTCGAGATCTTCAGGTCGATGCAGCCTGCGAACAATCTCGAATTCCGCTACGGCATCAATGCGCCGACGGTGCGCATCGAGGGTTTGACGCTTGGCGGACGCTGACGCGCATTCTCTCGACCACACCCTCCTGACCCGCGACGCGGCGCTGCTGAAGGACACGGTGCGGGAGGCGGGCGCGCTGGCGCAGTCGATGTTCCGCACCGAGCTGAGGAAGTGGACCAAGGGCGCGTCCTCGCCGGTGTCGGAGGCCGACATCGCCGTCAACGATCTGCTCGAATCGCGCCTGCGTGCTGCAACGCCCGAATATGGCTGGCTGTCCGAGGAGAGCGCCGACGATGCGGCGCGGCTGTCGCGGCGGCTGACCTGGATCGTCGATCCCATCGACGGCACGCGCAATTATCTCGGCGGCCATGACGAATGGTGCGTCAGCGTGGCGCTGGTGGCGGACGCTTCGCCGGTGCTCGCCGCAGTATTCGCCCCGGCCAGCGACGAATTCTTCTTCGCGGTGCGCGGCAAGGGCACGACGCTCAACGACAAGCCGGTGCGCGCGACAGGCGGATCCGAACTCGACTTCGCCCGCGTCGCCGGCCCGAAGCCGCTGGTCGAGCGGCTGAAGCCGTCACTCGGCGAGATCAAGCTGCACCGGCGGATCGGCTCGCTGGCGCTGCGGCTGTGCCGGGTCGCCGATGGCGCGCTGGATGCGGCATTTGCGGGCGGCAACAGCCATGATTGGGATCTTGCGGCGGCCGATTTGATCGTGCAGGAAGCGGATGGTAGGATGAGCGACCTCTCCGGAGAACCCATCCTCTATAACCGCCGGGAAGTGGCGCACGGGGTGCTGGTGGCAGCGGGACGCGAACGTCATGCGGGCATTGTCGCGCATTTTCGCAACCGTCCGATAGCCTAAGGCGCATTCGTGGTGCTTCTCGAACACTGCTTTGCCGGGCAGCCCCTTAGGAACAGAACTCATGCCAGATAGCGCCCCGCAACAGCTACTCCACCTCGTCATCGGCGGCGAGCTCGTCGATCTCGAGCACAACACCTTCAAGAATCTGGACGAGGTCGACATCGTCGGCCTGTATCCGAACTATGCCAGCGCCCACGCCGCCTGGCGGGCCAAGGCGCAGAGCACGGTCGACAACGCGCAGATGCGCTACTTCATCGTCCACCTGCATCGGCTGCTCGATCCGAATCAAGAACCGGCGCGTTGAAGAAACTGCTTCGCAATACGCTGCGAAGCAGCTGGTTTCAGCGTGCCGTCGGGGTCCTGGCGGCCGAATATCTGCGTCTGGTCTGGCGGACCAACACCTTCACCTTCGATCCGCCCGACGTCTACGAGCGCGTCGAGCCGCAGCTCCCTGCGATCTTCGCGTTCTGGCACGGCCAGCATTTCCTGACGCCCTTCATCAAGAACCAGAACAAGGCCTCCTATCGGGCCAAGGTGCTGATCTCCCGGCACCGCGACGGCGAGTTCAATGCCATCGCCGCCGAGCGGCTCGGGATCGGCACGATCCGCGGTTCCGGCGACCATGGCGGCGCGTTCCACCGCAAAGGTGGCGTCGGCGCCTTCAAGGAAATGGTGCGGACGCTCCAGGCCGGTTGTAATGTCGCGTTGACCGCCGATGTCCCCAAGCGCTCGCGCGTGGTCGGGCTCGGCATTATCATGCTGGCACGGGAATCGGGACGGCCGATCATGCCTTTCGCGATGGCGACCAGCCGCTTCGTCCGGCTCAAGAACTGGGATCGCACCACCATCAATTTGCCATTCGGGCGGGGCGCTTTGGTCGGCATCAAGGAAATCCACGTTCCCGCAGATGCCGACGCCGCCATGATGGAGACGTTGCGGCAGGAGCTGGAAGACACGTTGAACGAGGCGACCCGGCGCGCCTATGCGCAGCTCGGCCGCCCGGGACCGGAAGATGCCTAAGTCGCTGCCCATTGCGCTGCCGATCACGCTGCGGATGTATCGGCGCCTGGCCGCCGGCCTGGTGCCACTCGCGCCTGCGCTGATCAAGCGGCGGCTGAAGCAGGGCAAGGAGGATCCCGCCCGCGTCGGCGAGCGGCGCGGCCTGTCCGCCGACGTGCGGCCGCACGGCCCGTTGGTCTGGATTCATGGTGCCAGCGTTGGCGAGGTCCTGGCGGCGGCCGCCCTGATCGAGCGCCTGCGCGATCTCAATCTGCGCATCCTGCTCACCTCGGGCACGGTCACCTCGGCCGCGGTCGTCGCAAAACGCTTTCCCCCCGACGTCATCCATCAATACGTGCCGTATGACTCGCCGCGCTACGTCGCGCGCTTCCTCGATCATTGGAAGCCGTCGCTGGCGCTGTTCATTGAATCCGATTTGTGGCCGAACCTGATCCTCGCCGGCGCGGCGCGCCGGGTGCCGATGGTGCTGATCAACGGGCGGATGTCGCCGCGTTCCTTCCCGCGCTGGCGCCGCATGCACGGCACCATCTCGGCGCTGCTGTCGCGGTTCGACATCTGTCTTGCGCAGTCGAAGAAAGATGCCGAGCGCTTTGCCGCGCTCGGCGGCCGCGACGTCGCGACGACGGGCAATCTCAAGCTCGACGTGCCCGCGCCGCCGGCCGACCCCGCCAAGCTCGAACGGCTGATGGCGATGACGCGCGGGCGTCCGATCATCGTCGCGGCCTCGACCCATCCGGGCGAGGACGAGATGTTGGTCGCGGCGCATCGCAGCCTGGTCGGCTTCTTCCCGCAGCTTCTCACCGTGATCGTGCCGCGGCACCCGGATCGCGGCTCATCGATCGCAGGCCTCGTCACGGCGTCGGGCCTGAAGCCCAGCTTGCGCTCGCGCGAGGAGCTGCCGACCGCGACGACCGACGTCTATGTCGCCGACACCATGGGCGAGCTCGGCCTGTTCTATCGGCTCTCGGGAATCGTGTTCATGGGCGGATCGCTGATCCACCATGGCGGGCAGAACCCGATCGAGGCGATCAAGCTGGGCGCCGCGATCGTCCACGGTCCGCACGTGTTCAACTTCGCCGACGTCTATGAAGCGCTCGATACCAGCGGCGGGGCGCGGCAAGCCGACACGCAGGAGGCGCTCGTCAAGCAGCTCGGCCAGTTGCTGGCCGATCCCACCATGCGCGACAAGATGCAGCGCGTAGGCACGGGCGTGGTCGAGCAGCTTGGCGGTGCGCTCGATCGCACCATGACCGCGCTCGAGCCCTATCTGCTGCAGTTGCGGATCGAGATGGGGGCCGCCAATGCGTGAGCCGGCCTTTTGGTACCGGCCACGCTCCCTTCAATCGTACGCGCTATGGCCGCTCGGTGCGCTTTACGGCGCGATCACTGCACGGCGCATGCTGCGCCAGGGCGTGGACGCCGGCATCCCCGTGATCTGTGTCGGCAACTATCATGTCGGCGGTGCCGGCAAGACGCCGACGGTGCTGGTGTTGACCAAGCTCTTGCGCGAGCTCGGCGAGACGCCGGTCGTGCTCAGCCGCGGCTATGGCGGGCGCCTGAAGGGGCCGGTGATGGTCGACCGCGAGCGTCACGATGCGTCCGACGTCGGCGACGAACCCATGATGATGGCGCGCGACGTCCCGGTCGTGGTCGCGCGCGACCGCCTCGACGGCGTCGCGCTGGCGAAGTCGCAAGGCGCCACCGTGATCCTGATGGATGACGGCTTCCAGAATCCGCGCCTGTTCAAGGACGCCTCGCTGATCGTGATCGACGGCGAGCGCGGCCTCGGCAACGGCGCGGTGTTTCCCGCAGGGCCCCTGCGCGCACCGCTCGCGGTGCAGCTCGCGCGCACCGATGCGCTGGTGCTGATCGGCGACGGCAATGCCGCCAACGACGTCGCGGCGGAGATCGCGAAGCGGAACAAGCCCGAGCTGCGTGCGCGCCTGATGCCGGATGCGGCCTCGCTCGCGCAGCTGCTCGGCAAGCGGGTGTTCGCCTTCGCCGGCATCGGCGATCCCGAGCGTTTCTTTCGTACCCTGCGTGCGAGCGGGATCGACGTCGTTCGCACGCGCGCCTTCGCCGACCACCACATGTTTTCGGACGGCGAGATCGCAGCGCTCGCAGCCGAGGCGCAGCGCGAGCAGCTCACGCTGGTGACCACGGAAAAGGATCTTGCACGCTTGCGCGGCCGCGCAGGCGTGCCTGACGGCATCGTGCCGTTCGCCGTTCAGCTCGAGTTCGATGACTTGGCGAAGCTGCGGCAATTGATCAGCGATCATCTATACAGAGCGCGCGAGCGAAGGTTCAGTGCGCGCTGATCGCGCAACGTGAGGCAACGTCTCTGCTCTGGTCGCGAAACGTGTCGTATTCGCCGCCGGGAAGCTGATCTGCGGATCCAAAGCGCAGCCGCCGCCGTCGGACGACGCGGCGGCTGTACTCATGTCGAAGTCGGAATCATGTCTGCAACGAGCCATGCTCACCACGCGCCGGCGGCCATCAATCCGATGATGGTGAGGCACGACATGCAGGCGACGACGACGGTGTAGCATTCGGGTGTATTCATTGCCGTCTCCCAAACTGTTGCCAATTGCTTGGTCACTGCTACGCGGGAGTGATCGCCGGTCTTGGAGCCGCTTCAATTCGGCAGGCCGAGACCGGTCTTGCGGTGCGGGTCCGTTCTCTCATCGTCACTCAGCGTCGCGGGATAATGATCCGCTGCGACAGCTTCAGCGCGCTCAGCTGCGATCAGAAGCTGTTTGCGCATCTCAGCGAGACGGGCGCGGCAATATTCACGATAGAGCAGGTCGAAAATGGCGGGCATGATTACCCCCATCGCTTGATTGTCGATTTACAGATATTCCACCGCGAATTTTCAAGGTGATCGTCGCCCGTCAGATGGCTCTTCGATATGAGCCCGTTCACAGACCGCGCCAGTTCCAACGCTCGATGGCTGTTTGGTTGACCGGATCGTCTGTGCGATAAAAAAAGAACAGGGTCAATTACCTAACGTGCACTATAGCAGTGCTTTGTTTCAGCAGAACTTCATCAAACAACTCTAGGGCGCGGAATTGCAACAAAGAATCCAACCACAGGGCGAAACGACTCACCCACGGCTGCAAGGAATGTAGAACGCAAGCGATTGGCATGGCAGAATCCATTTTTCTGTCGGCGACCTCAACTCGGGAAGCAGGCTCGCGCGGTCAGCGTGATCGGAGACAGGTTGATGATCTGCGGAAACTCGAATGAATAGCTCGCGCTGACCTGGTTGCCGCATGCGGCCGTGGCAAAGGTGAATGTCCCCGGGGGGAGCGTGAGGCCGTAGGCCTGCTGGGCAGCGTAGGTCGTGATCGCGCCGCTGCTCGGACAGAGCGTGTTGTTGACGCTCGCGCAGCGCGCGGCCATTTCGCTGCCATGCTGGATTCCGAGCTGAGTCCAGAACAGCAGCCCGCATTCGATGATCCCGAATATGAACAGGAAGAACACGGGAGCGGTCAGCGCAAATTCCAGCGCTGTGGTGCCGCGCGTGTCCCGCCATAATTCGGTGAGCTTCACTGCAGCCTCGTGGTGGACTGCGCGGTATATGTGTAGGTGGCCGCCACGATCTGATAATCGATGATCGTATAGTACGTCGCTTGCGCCGAGACCGTCGTATATGTCCCGGCCGGCGCACCGCCGGTGCAGACCGTTCCGCAGCTGGTGGCGCTCACGCCCGCACTCGTCGGACATCCGCAGAACTGGACCGGCGGAGGTGAGGCGGTGATGTTCGTCGCGCTGGTGGCACTTGCGACGGCGTTCGCGATGCCGCTCGTGTCGAAGCCGCGTGCAATCGCGTACTGGGCTCCTGCTTGCGCGGCATTTTCGACCTGCATCTTGCGATAGAGCGCAAGCCCGATGTCCGTGACCGAGACGACCATCAGGGACAGCAGGGGAACCAGGATGGCGAACTCGGCTGCCGCGACGCCCCGTTGATCACCGGCCGCATTGCGCACGTGCCGCGCCAGATAACCAAGCCATCGACGGCCAAACCTGGATGAGACATTCTGGATCTGCATCGCTCCAAACCTCATTCGACGAGCTGCGCGGTTTGCGAACCGATCGTCGCGGTGCCGAGCGCGGTGCAATTGACCTGCAGGTTCGACGTGCCGCTGAACGTCAGCGTATCCGCGATGATCTTGGTGCAGGACGTGCTGGTGCCGTTGCCGCCGCTGAAGCTGAGATTGGCCTTTGGCAGGTAGATGGCACCGCCGAAATTCTGCGTAGCACCGCCGGTGAGATTGAAATTGGTCCCGGCCGGCATGTTGCGGTCGCCGTACATGACGATGCCCTTCGTCGGGCCGCTGGTCGGCCCGGTCAGGTCGACGGTCGCGTTGCTGCCGATCGAGGCGGTGCCCCAGTCGCTGCCGGAGCCCGTGAACACCAGGGTGACGCCGCTGCCGGTGATGGTGGCATTTCCGGCGACGCTCAAGCTGGCGCCGTCCAGATAGTAGATGCCGGGATTGAGGTTCAGGACTGCGCCGGCGTTGACCGTGATGCTGCCCATGTAGCAGCCGGGGTCGAGCGAGTTCGTCTTTCCGTTGGCGTTGACCGTGATCTTGGCATTGCTGCAGCTCGGCCGCGTCGGCGGAGTGACGTCGGCATAGGGATCGGCGACGGGCGTGATGTGCGTCTTGATTCCGTTGGTCGCCGTGATGCTGCTCGCGCCGGAGACGTCGCCAACCACGCCGACCTGGTTTGCCGCAACCGTGGCGCTGCCGGCGACGTTGAGCGAGGGGCTTGCGCTCGAGTTGCTGTAGAGATTGCACTTGATCAGGTTGAGCTGGTTGCCGCCGCTGACATTGACAGCGGGGCTTGCGCTCCTGTTGAGCGCAAGGACGCAGCCCGTCCCGGAATTGGGCAGGGCGACCGAGCGCGCGGTGATTGGTACGCGATCCGAGCCGAACAAGGCGGACAGCAGCCGACGCTGCGGTTGACTGACGATGACTTCGATGGCCTGTGCGTTCGACGCCTGACTGCCTGTTTTCGGTGGCTGGTTCACCGTGACAGTGACGTCGTTCGCGCCGTCGGTGTAACCATAATTTGCCGCGACCGCCTTGGCTTCCGACGAGGGGTCGCCGCCGACACTGGCAGCCGTCGCAGCGCTGACTGCGCCGGAATCTGCAACGCTCTGCATGTTCTTGTGCTTGTAGTACCACCAGCCCACTTCCGTTCCGAGGCCGGCAGTGCCGACCAGGACCGGCATGAGCAGCGCAGAAATGAGCACGTAACTGCCCGTCTCGTCGCGGATGAACCGTTCGAGCAAATGATCCCTAGCGCTCGAAGGTACACCGAACGAACGGCTGAAAATTCTCCGGAGGTCCATGCTTCCTGCCCGATTGCCACTTTATCCCGAGGCAATGTGGTGCGGGCCGGCTTAAATGGGCCCCAATGGAAGCCTGACAATTTTAGATATCGGCGAACATTCAGCCGGCATTCATGGCCGCAATCTTATTAAATGAAGCCGCGTCCAGGAGTGTCAGATGAAATTGCGGTCTGCAATTGTTACCACCAGACTCATAGGTCTGCCGGTTTTGCCCGTGCTACGGGAGTTACGAGGGCCGAAGAATCACGGCTGCTTCAGCGTGCCGGGAAAATGCCGCTGCAGCACCGCGGTGGGCGTGGCATAGGCCTCCTGCAGATCGACGCTCCAGTACTTCAGCTCGTCGAGCGGGATGCGGACGTCGGTGATCGCGCAGCGCACGAAGGTCCCCGGCGAGATCACGCGGAAATCGCCGTCGAGATATTGCACCTGCGCTTCGCCATGGCCCGAGGGGCCGAACTTGTTCAGCACGGTCGAAAGTCTCCGTGGGGGCCTCTCCAGGAACGCCGTGGAAGGCACGATGTGTTGGACGGGATGTAGCATAGATGGGGTGGCTTGTCCGCCCGTTAAACCCACCGGTTCGTGATGATTTGCCGCCGTTTTCGCATGATAAGGCTTCGGTCGAAGGGGCGCCGGTTCCGGCAGCTCCTGCCGCAGAGTCCGATGCGCCTTCGCCTCGCCGCTTTGTTCCTGACGCTGCTGATGTCGGCCGCGCACGCCGCCCCGGCGCCGCAGCCGGTCGAAATTCCGCTCGCCTCCGGGGTGCTCCATGCGCAGCTCTACAAGCCCGCGGGCGAGGGGCCGTTCCCGGCCGTGATCGCGCTGCACGGCTGCGGCGGGCTGGGTAGCCATTCCGATCCCGTGCTGCCGCGCTATCGCGATTGGGCTGAACGCCTGCTCAAGGCCGGCAATGCCGTGCTGCTGCCCGACAGCTACGGCTCGCGCGAGCTCGGCCCGCAATGCCGCGTCAAGGAGATGCACGTCAAGGCGCGGCGCGAACGCGTCGCCGATATCGCGGCCGCGCGCGCCTGGCTGATGCAGCAGCCTTTCGTGGCGCGGGACCGTGTCAGCCTGATCGGCTGGGCCAATGGTGCGAGCGCGCTGCTCTGGGCCGTGCGTCCGCAGAGCGCGGGGCGCGATCACGGTCCGGACTTCCGCGCCGCGATTGCGTTCTATCCGGATTGCCGGATCTCGGCGGGCCTCGGCTGGAGCACGCGGGTGCCGACGCTGGTCTTGATCGGCGCCGATGACGAGGTGTCGTCGCCGCCGGCCTGCCGCCAGATGGTGGACGGCGCGCGCGGCCGCAGCGCGCTGGCGCGCATCGTGGTCTATCCCGGCGCCGATCACGATTTCGACCGCGCCAGCACGCCGCTGCACGCCGCCGCTGCGCCCGAGCACGGGGATGCCGAGGCCCGCGCCGCCTCGCAGAAGGACGTCGCGCAATGGCTGGCGCGGTGAGGGTGGTGCCGCCGCGCTTGGCCTCGCCTTAGTTCGACCACGATGTCGATTAAACGCATCTCACATGCATGGCCGCATCACGCTCTTCGCCTCCGCCCTGGTCGTCTTCACCGTCGCGATCCTGCTGTTCGAAGCCCACGCCTCCCATCGCGCGCCGGACCATTGCGGCTTCTGGACCACGATCGAGGCGGGATTGTCGTGTCGCTGAAGTAGATTTGAATGGGAGACGCGCTGTCGCCACATCGTCATTGCGAGCGCAGCGAAGCAATCCAGAATCCCTCCGCGGAAGCAGTCTGGATTGCTTCGTCGCAAGGGCTCCTCGCAATGACGCGGATAGAGCCCGTCCTCCCTCCTCAGAACAAGCTGCCCTGATCCACCGGCTTGGCCAACCGCCTCGGCGCCGGCTTCGTCTCCGCCACCGGCTTGGGCTGCGCCGGCGCGCGCCTCTCCGCAGGCGCCGCACGATCCGCATCCGCCGTCGCGCCGACGCGGCCATCCGCGAACTCGATCTCGACCCGCGCGCCGGGGCCGATCGTATCAGCCGCATGCACGGGATGGCCGGCCTCGTCGCGCACCAGCGCAAAGCCGCGCGCGAGCACGCTGCGATAGGACAGCGCGGAGAGCAGCTTGCCGCTGTTCTCGACCCGCGCCTCCAATCGGTGCAGCAGCGTGACAAGCGCGCGCTGCGCCCGCTCAGTCAGACGATGCGTGCGCTCGCGCTGGCGGGCAATCGCATTGCGCTGCGCCTGCGCATTCGCAAGTTTCGAGGCGCGTAAGCGAACCTCCAGCCCCGCAAAGCGGTCGCGCCGCCGCCGCAGCAGCGAGCGCGTGGAGAGGCCGAGCCGCTCGCCGCACACGGTGAGGCGATGATCGGCCTGCGAGATCTGGCCGTGCAGCACGCGCAGCGTCAGCTTCGCGCTTGCGGCGGTGAACCTGCGGAAATGCGCGTGCGTGTTGGCCTTGAGGCAGCGGGGCAGGGAGGCGCCCGCCGAATCCAGTCGCTGCCGCGGGATCGCGAGCAGATCGCCGGCTGCCGGCAGCGCGCGCGCGGCGGCACGCAGCTCGCTGCGGCGGCTCTCCTGGGCGCGTTGCCAACAGGCGCGGGTGCGGCGGCCGAGATCGCCCACCTCGACGAACAAGTCGCTGCGCACGGGCACCGCCATCTCGGCCGCCGCCGTCGGCGTGGGCGCGCGCTTGTCGGCGACGAAGTCGATCAGCGTGATGTCGGTCTCGTGCCCCACCGCCGAGATCAGCGGGATCATGCTCTCGGCCGCCGCCCGCACCACGATCTCCTCGTTGAACGACCAGAGGTCCTCCAGCGAGCCGCCGCCGCGCGCGACGATGAGCACGTCGGGCCGCGGAATCCTGCCGCCCTCGGAGAGCGCGTTGAAGCCGCGGATCGCGGCCGCGACCTGCTCGGCCGAGCCGTCGCCCTGCACCTTGACCGGCCACACCAGCACGCGGCGGGGGAAGCGGTCCTCCAGCCGATGCAGGATGTCGCGGATGACGGCGCCGGTCGGCGAGGTCACGACGCCGATCACCTCCGGCAGCCACGGCAGCAGCTGCTTGCGCGCCTCGTCGAACAGGCCCTCGGCGGCGAGCTTCTTCTTGCGCTCCTCCATCAGCGCCATCAGCGCGCCGATGCCGGCCGGCTCGAGCGCCTCGATCACGATCTGGTATTTCGAGGAGCCCGGATAGGTCGTCAGCTTGCCGGTGGCGATCACCTCGAGCCCCTCCTGGGGCTTGAAGCGCATGCGGCTATGCACGCCCTTCCAGATCACCGCCTCGATCTTGGCGCTCTCGTCCTTGAGCGCGAAATAGCAATGGCCGGAGGAATGGGCGCCGCGAAAGCCGGAGATCTCGCCGCGGACGCGGACATGGCCGAAGGCGTCCTCGACCGTCCGCTTCAGGGACAGGGACAGTTCGGAGACGGTGAATTCAGGCGCGTTGAGCAGTTGTTCCGCAGGCGGCATAGCAAACGATTCGGCATTTCGGGGTCAGGCCCGACGTTAAGGATTTTCGCGCCGCAGCGCCAATCGATTCGGTAGACCCAAGGAACCGCAGCTTGGAAGGCAACTTGACTCGACCTAAATTTCATATATGAAATTTACAAATCATATATAAATCAGAGGAAGCGGCCCCATGGCTGTGGTCACCGATCCCGACGACCCGCGCGGACGCATGTTCGGGCAGTACCAGCTCAAGCCGAATAGCGGGGTCAATCCGCCCTATTCGCCGGCTTATCCAGTGGAGTGGGGCTGCACCTTGCGCACCGTCGAGATCATGACCCGTGTCGCGCCCGGCAAGGTCGCGACCTTGCTCGCAGAGACGCCGTTCGAAATCGCCAGCGACCGCGTGGCCTTTCGTTTCATGCGTTCGCCTGGCCATTCCCTCGCCGTGCACGCGGGCGAGATGTTCGACCTGATGATCTCGGTGCCCGTGCGCTACAAGGGGCTGTTCACCGAGACGCACATCTTCATGTATTGCAGCGATCCCATGGGGATCTGCGCCGGGCGCGAGGTGTTCGGCTACACCAAGAAGGATGCGCATTACGCGTTCGACGAGCATGCCGATGGATCGATCACTGGATGGGTCCGCCGCCGCGGCATTCCGCTCGCCGATTTCGCCTTCACGCCGGATCCATCGGCGCCGGTCGTCCGCATCGTCGACGGCGACGAGCTGCCGGCCGGCGAGATCCATGTGCGCCGTCTGCCGCATCCCGAGCGGCTCGGCACGGCCTATGCCGACATCGCCTATCGCCGCACGCCGTTGAAATACTCCAAGCCCGTGCCGGGCCGTGCCGCGATGACGCTGCACGCCAGCGCGTACGATCCGATCGCCGAGCTCGAGCCGGAGATCCTCGGCGCGCATTTCATGGTGTCGGACGTCTATGGCGGCGGATTCGAGGTCGAGGATCGCAGGCTCGTCGAGCGCCTCACGCCCTGAACGACAAGATCAGCCTGCGTGCGATGTACATGCGGGCGGCGAAAATTGGGAAGAAACACGCACAAGACAAAGGAGGGTCTGCCCATGGCAGCACGATTTCGAGTGAGCCGCCGCCGGCTGCTGGCTGGCGCCGGCGGATTGGCGTTGGGCATGACGGGGCTCGGTGCACGGGCGCAAGAAGCAAAGCCGCTCCGCATCGGCGTGCTGACTGATATGTCCAGCCTCTATGCCGATGTCACCGGCCCGGGCTCGCTGCTGGCGGCAAGGATGGCGGTCGAGGATTTCCAGGCATCGTCTCCCAGGATGACCCGGCCGATCGAGATCATCAGCGGCGACCACATGAACAAGGCTGATCTCGGCGCCAATATCGCGCGCGAGTGGATCGACCGGCAAGGCGTCGATGTCATCGTCGATGCGCCGAACTCGGCCGTCGCCCTCGCGGTGCGCAACGTCGTGCAGCAGAACAACAAGACGCTGTTGGTCTCCGGCGCCTCGTCGTCGGACCTGACCGGCAAGTCCTGCTCGCCCAATCTCGTGCACTGGACCTACGACACCTACGCGCTCTCGTCGGGGGTCGCGCGCGCCGTCGTCGAGAGCGGCGGCAAGAGCTGGTTCCTGCTCACCGCCGACTATGCCTTCGGCCACGCCATGGAAGGCGACATCAAGAATGTCGTGCAGAAAGCCGGCGGCAAGGTTCTCGGCGGCGTGCGCACGCCGATCAACACGCAGGATTTCTCATCCTTCCTGTTGCAGGCGCAGTCTTCGAAGGCGGAAATCATCGCATTGATCAACGCCGGCGGCGACACCATCAACTCCATCAAGCAGGCCGTCGAATTCGGGATTCCGCAAGGCGGCCAGCGCGTGGTGGCGACGGTGCTGTATCTCAGCGACGTGCATTCGCTCGGCTTGAAGATTGCGCAGGGGCTGCAGTTCACCGAAGCTTTCTATTGGGATCTGAATGACGATACGCGTGCCTGGACCAAGCGATTCGCGCCGCGCAACAACGGCCGCTATCCGACCGCGCTGCATGCGGGTGCCTACGCCACGACGCTGCATTATCTGAAGGCCGTTGATGCGCTTGGCGCCTCCAGCGACGGCAAGGCGGTGGTCGAACAGATGAAGAAGCTGCCGACCGACGATCCTCTTTTCGGCAAGGGTAGCGTGCGCGCCGACGGTCGCAAGCTGCATAACATGTATCTGTTCGAGGTGAAGACCCCCAGCGATTCCAAATATTCCTGGGACTATTACAAGCTGGTCAAGACCATCGCGCCGTCCGAGGCCTGGCGGCCTGTGGCGGATGGCGGCTGCGAGTTCCTGAAGTCGTGAGTGGCACGGATCGGCCGGTCGCGCTGGTCACGGGCGGCGGGGGCGATATCGGGCGCGCCATTGCGCTAAAGTTGGGGCAGATGAGCGCTGCGGTCGCGATCGTCGACCGCGACGAAGCGGCTGCACGCGCCACCGCACAGCTGGTCGAGAAGGCCGGGGCAAGGGCGCTCGCCATCCGCGCGGATGTCTCCCTCGCTCAGGATACGATCGCATTCGTAGAGGCGACCGAAGCACGTCTGGGGCCGATCGGCATCTTCGCCAACAACGCGGGCATCGAGGGCGTCGTCGCTCCTCTTCACGAATATCCCGACGAAACGTTCGATCAATTGCTGCAGGTGAACGTCAAGGGCGTTTTTCTCGGCCTCAAGCACGTGATCGCCAGGATGATGCAACGCGGGACGGGCGCGATCATCAACACTGCGTCGACATCCGCAATCCGGGGACGCGCAGGACTCGCCGGCTATGTCGCCTCCAAGCACGCCGTGCTCGGGCTGACACGCACGGCGGCGCTCGATGTCGCGGAGACGAGGATCAGGGTCAACGCCGTTCTGCCAGGGCCGGTCGAGTCGCGCATGATCCGGGAATTGGAAAGCCAGGCGCGTGACGGCGACATAGCGTTGCGCCGAAACGTTGCAAGCACTCATGGGCGGCCGCAGGATGTCGCCAACGTCGTTGCTTTTCTCGCCTCCGACGAGGCTGCGCACGTGAACGGTGCCGCCTGGGTCGTGGATGGCGGGATGACGCTGGCGTGAGGCGTGTCCGCATCAAAGCATGTCGGCGTCCGGAGGAACAAGCGGATATCTCGTGATCGGCCAAGCATTACCGCTTGTGGACCGAAGGCGGGCGATGACCGGTGCCCTTCATCTGTCGTCTTCGAAAGCAAAACGCAGATGGATCTCGCGTATTCGAGTCTTGGAACTCAACCTCGGTTACTTGCCCGACGGCGCTGCCGAAAGTGAGCCCGAGTAAATTCGAACGCCAAGTAGGCGATGAACACCACTATGACCCAGAACCACAAGTCGTGCGCTCTGGCCTTCAGACCGGCGGCCGCGGCGTAAAACACCAGCCAAAATGCACCCCACGCATCTATGTCCAGTAGAATGAAGCACATGTCGTCGGCCTTTTTTATCCCTTCGGTCCTTGGACCACCCATTCGCAGAATGGACCGCATTGTTTCGATCCGGCGGAGTGCCTAGTGCCGGTTTCTGGCGATCCTGAAGAAGCCAAGCCCCACGATCAGAAACACCGGCACGACTACGAAGAAGGTGATGAGCGAAATGAGACTAGGATACCTGAAAAGGAAATACGCGCAATACGCGACGATAATCAGCGACGCAACCGAGATTGCAACCAGCAATCCCTGCTTTACGTTATTCATGGCTTGCATCGATAACTCTCCGCGCAAGTAGGGTTATCAGAACCGACGAAGCATGTCGCCGTTTGGCCCGCAGCGGTGCGTGTCGCCTGATCCAGCGGCGCCGGCGCTGAATCCAGGGAGACATTTGAGCGAGCGCTGTTGGGCCCGTCGAGCCGTGCTGAGCGCATCGATGCCGGCCTGGCTGTTCGGCTGGCATGTGCCGCGGCTCGACGAAGGGCGTCAACGGAATCGGGAACAATGTCCAGGTGATCTGATTGGAACGTCGGTACGTCCAATCCGGGATAGAGCTGCGAGCTTCCTGGGAGGCGTCCTATCAGGAGGAGCCACCAATGGATGACGAACGACAATCATCAAAGGCGGGGGAACGGGCCGCTGAAGGCTTGCGGGAAGCAACTTCCAAGGACGAAGCGAAAAACGAGAGCAAGATGGGGCATGATCTAGCCAAGGGAGCCGATCGTTTCGAAGAGCGCTCGAAAAGCTCCGATGGAGAAAGCGCAGAAGAGAAACAAAAAGAGTGAATCCAGGCCGCAATCAAACCTGATCTCATCACGCTTTAGTCTAGGTCTCTCACTTAGCCTTTGCCGAGATCAGGCTTGAGATAGCCTCGGCACTCTCGGACGGCTTCAGATGACCTGCATCGAGGGTGAGGGCGGGCTGGGGCATTGATGCCATGCAGGCATCGAACTGCGGTCGGAGTGTGCGCAGTAGCGACAGGTCCCGCATCTTGCCGAATGCGGCACGATCTTCATCGACCAGGCGTCGCTCTTGCTCTGCCTGTTCCAGGTGAAGTGCTACGAAGATGACCTCACCGCCATTGCGCTCCACTAATTCTTGTACTCGGATCGGAAAATCGCCAGCCACCGTTGGCTCGGGGGCGAATGTGAATATCAACGATCGCCTCTGCTTGGCAGCTTCCTCAAACACGGCCATCCAGAATTGTTCACGTAAACGCGCGAATGCCTCCGTGCCAAACGGAAACACCGCGCCAACTGCATCGACGACAAGGTGATTGTGAAACAGCGCAATCCCTGTCCCGGAGGCAAGATGGCGCGCGATAGTCAGTTTTCCTGAGGCGACTTGCCCATAGATGAAAATTAGCTGCATCGGATCATAATATCACAGGGACTCCCTCGAAGGCTTCTCCTGGAATCGCCATGTCCAGGCATGGCGGCGCCTACAATGTCGGCTATCGCGTCAGGAAACGCCGCCGATCTTCTCGGACACGATCCTGGCGGCGCTACGCAGCTCCGCGGCGATGGTGCTGGCCTCGGTTGCCGGGATCTGATCCTGCCTCACCAGCGGGACGGTCATCGCGGCCACTGCCCGGCCGGAGACTTCGATGATCGGGCAGCTATAGGCAAGGATGCGCGTATAGCCATCGTCATTGGAGAAGTTTCCACCCTCCGAGGAAATGCGGTCGAGCGCCGCAAGCGCCTTCTTGGTGCTGATCCGGTCATTGGTCGCGATGACCCGCGCCAGCTCCTGGCGCCGGCCCTCGAGCTGAAAGGCCGCCAGAACCTTCGCCGACGCGTATTGCTGGGTGACCGGAAACACCGCGCCGACCTTGACCGACCAGCCCATCAACCATTCCGGCTCGATCCGGGCGATCACCATGAACTGCTCGCCGTGCAGCACCGTCAGGTGGCAGGACAGTTGGACGCGCGAGGCGAGCTGCTCCATGACCGGCAGCGCCGCCTTCAGTAGCCGCTCGGTCGGCGGGAATTGCGAGGCGATCCTGAACAGCTTCAGCGTCAACGTGTATTCGCCGGTCGCCGGGTCGCGCGCGACATAACCCCGCCGCTCCAGCGCCACCAGCATCCGGAAGATCTCGCTGACGGAGCGCCCAACGTGTTCAGCGAGTTGCTTCTGGCTCATGCCGCGCGCCGCGCCCGCCAGCGCCTCCAGAAGGTCCAGCCCTTTCTCCAGGGCGGGCGCGCCCGCTTGCGGCTTCTCAGTCATTCTTTGGGCCTTGTTGGATCAGCGCCCGCGAGCACACGGGGAAATGCAATTCCCGTGTAGCCGATCGCTCGCATGGCGAAAAGTCATCCGCCAGCAAGCGCCTGGAATGATCGAGCACATCGAATGGCGGGGAGTTCGCGCCGTTTCCTCTTGAGCCCCACCCCGATTCATGCGACCTCCGCCCCCAGCAAAACCCCTTATCCTGAGCCTTCGATGCACATTCTCCTCCTCGGTTCCGGCGGCCGCGAACATGCCCTGGCGTGGAAGATCGCAGCCTCTCCCCTGGTGACCAAATTCTGGTGCGCGCCCGGCAATGCCGGCATCGCCAGGGAGGCGGAATGCGTGGCGCTCGATGTCGCCGACCATGCCGCCGTGATCGACTTCTGCAAGACGAACGCGGTCGAGCTCGTGGTGGTCGGGCCGGAGACGCCGCTGGCGGCAGGCATCGTCGATGATCTCACCAAAGCCGGTATCAAGGCGTTCGGGCCGAGCAAGGTGGCCGCCCAGCTCGAAAGCTCCAAGGGCTTCACCAAGGCGCTGTGCACCGAGTTCGGCATTCCGACCGGTGCCTACAAGCGTTTCACCAACGCCGATGACGCGCGCGCCTATGTGCAGAGCCAGGGCGCGCCGATCGTGGTCAAGGCCGACGGCCTTGCCGCTGGCAAGGGCGTCGTCGTTGCGAAAACCGTGCGCGAGGCCGAGGATGCCATCGCCATGATGTTCGAGGGCGCCTTCGGCGAGGCCGGCGCCGAGGTCGTGATCGAGGAGTTTCTGCCGGGCCGCGAGATCAGCTTCTTTGCGCTGTGCGACGGCGAGACGGCGATTCCGCTGGCCTCCGCCCAGGACCACAAGCGCGTGTTCGACCACGATGTCGGCCCGAACACCGGCGGCATGGGCGCCTATTCGCCGACGCCGCTGGTCACGCCCGCCGTCCACGACGCGATCATGGCCAAAATCATCCTGCCGACGGTCGCTGGCATGAAGCAGCGCGGCACGCCGTTCCGCGGCGTGCTCTATGCCGGCATCATGCTGACGACGCAGGGGCCAAAGCTGTTCGAGTTCAACGTGCGCTTCGGCGATCCCGAGTGCCAGGTCTTGATGCTGCGCATGATGAGCGACATCGTGCCGGCGCTGCTCGCCGCCTGCGACGGGGAGCTGAAGCATTTCGACCTGCGCTGGCACAAGGAATCCGCGCTGACCGTGGTGATGGCGGCGAAGGGCTATCCCGGCGACTACCAGAAGGGCACGCGCATCGGCGGGCTGGAAGAGGCTGCCAAGGTCGACAATGTCGAGATCTTCCACGCCGGCACGGTGGCCAAGGACGGCGCGGTCCTCGCCAATGGCGGCCGCGTGCTCAATGTCTGCGCGCTAGGGGCGACCGTGACCGAAGCGCAGGCGCGCGCCTATCAAGCCGTCGACCGCATCGACTGGCCGGACGGCTTCTGCCGCCGCGACATCGGCTGGCAGGCGGTGGAGGCGGAAAAGGCCAAAAATTAGCGCGTCATTGCGGACGGCGCCCCAAAAGCGCCGGTCCGGAATCGCGACGTTCGCGTCACCGCGCCGCCACATCTACACTCCAGAATATGCAATCGTCAGTTGGGGTTAGTTGCCCCGACGATAATACCGGTACTGTGCATGGGGTTGTTTTCGACACTTTTTGTCGAGCGGCCCCGCCACCGGCCAACAAGGATGCAACAAGATGTCCGATCTCGCCGACCTCTATCCGGGCTTCGCCGCCGAATGGATCGATACCTCGTTCGGCCGCATCTTCGCCCGCGTCGGCGGCAAGGGCCCGCCGCTGCTGCTCCTGCACGGCTTCTCCGAGACCCACGTGATGTGGCACCAGGTGGCGCCCGAGCTGGCCGAGCACTTCACGCTGATCATCGCCGACCTGCCGGGCTACGGCTGGTCCGACATGCCCGCGAGCGATGCGCTGCACATCCCCTACTCTAAGCGCGCCATGGCGAAAGCCATGGTCGAGGTGATGGAGCGCCTCGGCCACGTGCATTTCGCGCTCGCCGGCCACGACCGCGGCGGCCGCGTGTCGTATCGGCTGGCGCTCGACCATCCCGGCCGGCTGTCGAAGCTCGCCGTGCTCGATATCCTGCCGACCTATAATTACTGGGAGCGGATGAACCGCGCCTATGCCTTGAAGATCTATCACTGGACCTTCCTGGCGCAGCCCTATCCGCTGCCGGAGACGCTGATCGCAGGCCAAGGCGAGTTCTTCCTGCGCTTCAAGATGGCGAGCCAGACCAGGTCGAAGACGCTCGATGCGATCGACCCGCGCGCGCTCGAGCACTACCTCGCCCCGTTCCGCGATCCCGCCCGCATCCACGCGATGTGCGAGGATTACCGCGCCGGCGCCTATTTCGATTACGACCTCGACAAGGCCGATTTCGAGGCCGGCAAGAAGATCACGATTCCGATGCTGGCGCTGTGGGGCAATGCTGGCATCGCCCAGGCCGCCGCGACGCCGCTGGAGACGTGGACACAATGGGCCACCAACGTCGACGGCATGCCGGTGGATTCGGGGCACTTCCTCACGGAGGAGAATCCTGACGTGACGGCGAGGGCGTTGCGCGAGTTTTTCTTGGCCTGACGATCTTGTAGCCCGGATGGAGCGCAGCGAAATCCGGGATTCTCTCCTCGCCGCGGCACTGTCCCGGATTGCGCTTCGCTCCATCCGGGCTACGCGACTCGGACCTACCGCCGCTCCCGAAAGAACTCCTTGAGCAGCCGCGCCGCCTCGCTCTCGCCGACGCCGGAATAGACGTCCGGCGCGTGGTGACAGGTCGGCGAGGCAAAGAACCGCACGCCTGACTCCACCGCGCCGCCCTTGGGGTCGGCCGCGCCGTAATAGAGCCGTCTCACCCTTGCAAACGAGATCGCGCCCGCACACATGGTGCAGGGCTCCAGCGTCACGTAGAGGTCGCAGTCGACCAGCCGCTCGCTGCCAATCTTCGCGGCGGCCGCGCGCAGCGCGACGATCTCGGCATGCGCGGTCGGATCACGGTCGATCAGCGTCCGGTTGGCCGCGGTGGCGATCACCTCGTGATCGCGGACCACTACGCAGCCAACAGGAACTTCGCCCGCTTTTCCGGCATTTTCGGCCGCCAGAAGCGCCAAATCCATGAAAGAAGGGGCTTTCATGCCTCGTATCATCGCCAGAAACCTGCTACTAGCTCCGCCTTCAGCAAGAGTGGATACCGATTTTGCCTGAGCATGCCGCTCGCAGCGAGCGCGCACAATGCTCGCGCCACCCCTTAAGTGAGATTAGTCATGCCTCGCGACAGCGACAAAGACAACGATTCCCGCGGCCGGCGAGGCCCGGCCAAAGGCCGTAGCGGCAAGCCGCGCGGGCCAGAGAAGAAATTCGCCAAGCGCAGCTTCGAGGGCAAGGGTGGGGGTAAGGGCGCGCGCGATAGCCGCCCGCCGCGTGGCGACCGCGACAGCCGTCCATTCCGCCGCCGCGAGGAAGGCGACGCACCGCGCCGCGATTTCAGTGACCGTCCCCGCTTCAAGCGCGACGACCGCGGCAGTGAAGGCCGCGGCGAGCGCAGCTTCAAGCCGCGCGGCGATCGCCCGTCATTTGGCCGCGACGATCGTCCGCCCCGCAGGGATCGCGACGATGCACGCTCGGCCGGCCGCTCCAGCGACAGGAAGTTCGGCGACAAGAAGCCCTACGCGCCGCGCGGCGACCGTCCAGAGCGCAAGTTCGACGGCGAACGGAAATTTTCGAAGGCCGGGCCGGATCGCGGACGCGACCGAGGGGATCGCGGGTCGCGCGAGGATCGTGGCGAACGTAGCTTCAAGCCGCGCGGAGACCGCCCGAATTTCGATCGCGGTGATCGCGCACCGCGCGGGGATCGCCCGCGCAAGAGCTTCGACAAGGATTTCGGCGGCCGCGATCGCGGCGACGAGAAGCCCTGGCGTCAGCGCGACGATCGCCGTGAGAGCGGTCGCGGTGAGGACCGTCCGCGTTTCTCTCGTTCGCGCGACGACCGCGCATCCGGTGACCGCCCGTTCCGCGAGCGGCCGAAATTCGATCGGCCCCGTGACCGCGACAGCGAACGCGGTGACCGTCCGAAGTTCGATCGCCCACGCCAGCGCCCCGAAGGCCGCATGGACTGGCAGGAGCATCCCCGCAACGAGGGCCGCTTCCGCGACCGTCCGCGCCGCGACAACGAGGACGACAGCAGGATCTTCGAGAAGCGTCCCGCCTTCGGCGGCCGCGGCGCTTATCGCGAGCGCGATCGTGATTTCGAGGGCCGGCCGCGCCGCGACGACGCGCCGAAGCCGAAGAAGGCCGGCGAGCGCATCGCCAAGGTGCTGGCCCGCGCCGGGCTTGCCTCGCGCCGCGATGCCGAGGAGATGGTCACGCAGGGCCGCGTCACCGTCAACGGCCGCGTCATCAACTCGCCCGCGCTCGACGTCACCAAGAACGACGTCGTCATGGTCGACGGCAAGCCGTTGCCGGAGCGCGAGCGCACGCGCCTCTTTCTCTACCACAAGCCGCGCGGGCTGATGACGACGCATGACGACCCCGAGGGCCGTCCGACCGTGTTCGACAATCTGCCCGAAGGCCTGCCGCGGCTGATCAGCGTCGGCCGGCTCGACTTCAACACCGAGGGCTTGCTGCTGCTCACCAACGATGGCGGCCTCGCGCGCACGCTCGAGCTGCCCGACACCGGCTGGCTGCGCCGCTACCGCGTCCGCGCCCATGGCGACGTCACCCAGGCGCAGCTCGACCAGCTCAAGAACGGCATCGAGATCGAGGGCGTCAAGTATGGTCCGATCGAGGCCACGCTGGAACGCGACCAGGGCGCCAATGTCTGGCTGGTGTTCGCGATCCGCGAAGGCAAGAATCGCGAGGTGCGCAATGTCTGCGCCCATCTCGGCCTCGAGGTGAACCGGCTGATCCGCGTCTCCTACGGCCCGTTCCAGCTCGGCGAGATTCCGGAAGGTCAGGTCGAGGAGATCCGCGCGCGCGTGCTGCGCGAGCAGCTCGGCGACAAGGTGATCGAGAAGTCGGGCGCGCAGTTCGACGCGCCCTCGATATCATCTTCGCGCGCCGATGATGCACCGGGCGAGAAGAAGCCCGCCAGCAAGCGCGCGGTGATCAGCGACCGCAAGGGTCGCCGCGTACTGGTGCAGCGCACCGGCAGCGAGGAGGCGCGCGAGCGCAACGAGATGGAGGCGAGCGGCTACGGCCCGCCGCGCCGTCCCAAGCGCGGCTATCACGGCAAGCGTGACCTGACGCCGCGGGAGGATTGAAGTTGCGCGTCGTCGGCGGTCGTTTGAAGGGGCGCAATCTCGCCTCACCGTCTTCGCGTGACATCCGCCCGACGGCGGACCGGGCGCGCGAGTCCGTGTTCAACATCCTCGTGCACGCCTATGACGATCCGATCCAGGACGCGCGCGTGCTCGATCTCTTCGCCGGCACCGGCGCACTCGGCATAGAAGCTTCATCACGCGGCGCCAAGTTCACGCTGTTCGTGGACAACGGCGCGGAGGCGCGGGCGCTGTTGCGCAACAATGTCGAGGCGCTCGGCCTCGGCGGCGTCACCAAGGTCTACCGCCGCGATGCGACCGATCTCGGCCCCGCGCATCCCGTCGAGCCGTTCTCGCTGGTGTTTCTCGACCCGCCCTACGGCAAGGGCTTCGCCGAGAAGGCGCTCGCGAGCCTGCGCGACGGCGGCTGGCTCACCCCGGGCGCGCTGCTGGTGGTGGAAGAGGCGAAGGCCGCGCAGTTCGTGACGCCACAAGGTTTTGAGGAGCTGGAGCGGCGGGCCTATGACGACACGGAGTTTGTGTTCTTGCGTAGGGCGGATTAGCAAAGCGTAATCCGCCACTGTCTCTCACGGCGGAAGCTGAAGAGGTGGATTACGCCTTCGGCTAATCCACCCTACGGCACCGTCACCGCCGCCCGAACAGCTTCTCCACGTCGCTCAGCTTCAGCTCGACATAGGTCGGCCGGCCGTGATTGCACTGGCCGGAGTTTGGGGTGTCCTCCATCTCGCGCAGCAGGGCGTTCATCTCCTCCGGCCGCAGCCGGCGGCCGGCGCGCACCGAGCCGTGGCAGGCCATGGTCGCCGCGACGTGCATCAGGCGGCGTTCGAGCGGCAGCGCCTCGTCCCATTCGGCCATGTGCTCGGAGAGATCGCGCAACAGGCCTCCGGCATTGGTCTTGCCGAGCAGCGACGGCGTCTCGCGCACCGCGACCGCGCCGGGGCCGAAGGATTCGATGGCAAGGCCGAACGATGCCAGCTCCTCGCTGCGCTCCAGCAGGCGCTCCACCGTCGCCTCGTCCATCTCGACGATCTCAGGGATCAGCAGGATCTGCCGCTGTACGCCGTTCGCGGCGAGCGAGGCCTTCAGCCGCTCGTAGACGATGCGCTCATGCGCGGCGTGCTGGTCGACGATGATCAGGCCGTCGCGGGTCTGCGAGACGATGTAGGTCTCGTGGATCTGCGTGCGCGCCGCGCCGAGCGGGCGATCGACGAGATCGCCGGCGGGTTGGCTCTCGATCCGCACGTCAGCACTGGGCGCGCCGACGTCGAAGGCAGCCTGCGCACGCTCGGCGAAGGCGGGCGCGGCGGCGCCTTCGAACGACGGCATCGGCGCCACCGGGGCGGCTGGCGAGGCGCGCCAGTCCCAGCCTGCCGGGCGGGGCGGCATGAAGGCGGGCCGGAACGAGGACAGCGCGCTCTCGCCGCTATTGGCCGCGGTGCGGCGGCCCTCGCGTGCGAGTGCTTCCTTCAAGCCATGCACGATCAGCGCGCGGACGAGGCCGGCATTGCGGAAGCGCACCTCGGTCTTGGCCGGATGCACATTGGCATCGACCTCACGCGGATCGAGCGTGACGAACAGTGCCAGCACCGGATGGCGGTCGCGCGGCAGATAGTCGGAATAGGCCGCGCGCACGGCGCCGAGAATGAGCTTGTCGCGCACCGGCCGGCCGTTGACGAAGAGATATTGACCGAGTGCGTTGGCCTTGGTCAGCGCGGGAGCCGCAGCATAGCCGGCGACCACGACGCCCTCGCGCTCGGCATGGACCTCGATGGCGTGGCTGCGGAACTCGGCGCCGAGGATGTCGCCAAGCCGAGTCAGCCGTCCGGCCGCGCCGGGCAGCGCCGCGGTCCAGGTCACCGGTGCGCGCTCCTCGCCGGCGAGCGTGAAGGCGATGTCGGGCCGCGCCATCGCGAGGCGCCGTACCACTTCGCGGATGGCTTCCGCTTCGGTGCGGTCAGTTTTCAGAAACTTGAGCCGCGCCGGCGTCGCGTAGAAGAGGTCGCCAACCTCGACGCGCGTGCCATGCGCCAGCGCCGCCGGCATGATCCCGGACTTCTCGCCGCCCTCGACCGACAACGCCCAGGCGTGCGGCTCGCTGGCGTGCCGCGTGGTGATGGAGAGGCGCGCCACCGAGCCGATTGAGGGCAGGGCCTCGCCGCGAAACCCGAGGGTGCGGATCTGCAGCAGGTCCTCGTCGTCGAGCTTGGAGGTGGCATGGCGCTCGACGGCGAGCGCAAGGTCTTTTGCGATCATGCCGCTGCCGTCGTCGGTGATGCCGATTCGCCGCCGCCCGCCGCCGTCGGTGAAGACGTCGATGCGGCTCGCGCCGGCATCGATAGCGTTCTCGACCAGCTCCTTGACCACGCTCGCCGGACGTTCGACCACCTCGCCAGCGGCGATGCGGTTGACGACCTGTTCTGGCAGCTGGCGGACGGGCATGAGGCTCACTCGGCGAATATTCTCAAGTCTAATGCCGCGCAGCGACAAATGCATGGGTCAGGTCGAGCTTCCCACACCCGAAATGGGGGACATTTTCGGCGCGCCTCGTCCGTCGGGAATGCTTGGCATGTTCCGCGCCGCCGCATATGAGGAGCACAATTCCGCGAAAGCGCCGCGAAAACCCTAAACGATCACCACACGACGCGGCTTGCATCACACCGCGCCGTTCGAACTCTCTTTGCGATGAACCGGTCCGGTGCAGGCGAACGGTGCAGAAGGCAACCGACGGTTCATCGCGACATTCCAGGAGAAATGGATGAAGTTGGTGAAGACCTCTGCGATCGCTTGCGCTCTCGCGGCCCTCGTTGCAACGCCCGTTCTCGCCCAAGGCACCTCGTCTGGGACGAGGCCTGGCGGCACCGTACAAAGCAAGCCCATGCAAGGAGGCGCGTCAGGCAGCGACGATGAGGATCTCGGTGCACAGCAGGGCGCAGCCGGCGAGAAGGTCGGCATGAAGTCGGGCAAAGGCACGAAGGGGTCCGTCGGGACCACCGGCAGCGCGACGCGCAAGGGCACCACGGACGATGCGGCGACCGGCGGTGCTGCGGGCGGCAAGCGCTACTGACGCCAGCTCGCGAACGGCAAATCTCCGGTCGCTCGCGCGACCGGAGGTTTTTCGCATCAATCGTCGAAGCTCCGGCCGCGGCCGGCCTTGATGTCGCTGCGGCGTTTCTTGCCCTCGAGCCGGCGCTGCTTGGAGGCGAAGGTCGGCCGCGTCGCACGGCGAGGCGTCGGCCGGACCATGGCCTCCTTGAGGATCTCGACGAGACGGTCGATGGCATCCTGACGGTTACGCTCCTGGGTACGGAAGCGCTGGGCGTGGATCACGATCACGCCGTCCTTGGTCATGCGCTGGCCGGCAATGCGGGCAAGGCGCAGCGCCGCATCCTCGGGCAAGGTCAGCTTGCGCGTGTCGAAGCGCAGCTGCGCGGAGGTCGCGACCTTGTTGACGTTCTGCCCGCCCGGGCCGGAGGCGCGGACAAAGCCGATCTCGATGTCGTCCTCGTCGATGACGAGATCGCGGGATATCCGCAGCATGCTGGCACCATTCGTGATGTCAGGACATACCGCGGACATCCGTCGTCAGCAATGGCGCTGCCGTGAAACGCAAATGGCCGGGATGGCTCCGGCCATTCAGGAAACGTCGAGAAAAGAGATCAGTTCGACTTCGTCGCCGGTGCAGCCGCCGGTTGCACGGCGGCCTGCGGGGCCCGGCCGACGACGACGGTCAGCAGCCCCTGGCCCCAGAGCCGCTTGGCGGCCGCCTTGGCATCGTCCAGCGTCACGGCGTCGACGATGGCGTTGCGCTTCTCGATATAGTCGATCGGCAGCTTGTCTTGCTGATATTGCAGCAGCGCCTGTGCCAGCTTGGACGAGGTGTCGAGCGCCAGCATCTGCGAGCCCTTGAGATAGGACTTGGCCTCATCGAGCTCCTTCTGCGTCGGGCCCTCCTCGGCGATGCGGCGCACCTCCTGTTCGATGGCCTCGATGGTGTCGCCGGCGCGGTCGGCGCGGGTGCCGGTATTGCCGATGAAAATCGCCGAGTGCTGCATCCAGAGCAGCGACTCGTACACCGAATAGGCCAGTCCGCGCTTCTCGCGCACCTCGCGATAGAGCCGGGACGATAGGCCGCCGCCGCCGAGGATGTGGTTGACGACGTAGGCCGCCATGAAGCTCGGATCAGTCCGCTTCACGCCGGGTCCGCCGAAGGTGATCACCGTCTGCGGCACGTCGAGGGTCACGAAGGCGCGTTGCGGCGGCTTTGCAGCCTCGACGTCGGGGACTGGCGTCAGATTGGCTTTGGCGGGCAGGCTGCCGAAGGTGTGGTCGAGCAGCTTTCCGAGCGTAGCCGGATCGACGTCGCCGACGACCGCAATCTTGAGGCCATCCCTGGCGAGGACACGGCCGACATAATTCCTCAGGTCGGCAATTGTGATGGTCGGCACGCTGTCGAGGTTGCCGTTGCTCTGCCGGCTGTAGGGGTGATCGCCGAACGCGAGCTCCAGAAACTTGCGGCTCGCCAGCGAGGTCGGATTGGTGGTCTCGCGGCGCAGGCCCGAGATGACCTGCGAGCGGATGCGTTCGACGTCGGCCGTGTCGAAATGCGGCGAGGTCAGCGCCATCCTGAGCAGGTCGAAGGCCTCGTCCTTGTTGTCGCGCAGCATGCGAAGGCTGCCCCGGAGGGTGTCGCGGGTGGCATTGAAGGACAGCTCGATGGCGCGGCGGTCGAGCCGTTCATGGAACGTCTTGGAATCGAGATCGCCTGAGCCTTCGTCGAGGAGAGAGCCGACCAGATTGGCAACGCCCGGCTTGTCCTTGGGGTCCTCCGCCGAGCCCCCGGCGAAGGAATATTCCATGGCAATCAGCGGCACGGTTGCGTCCTGCACGAACCAGGCTTCGATGCCGCCCGGCGAGATCAGGTGCTGGATCTTTGCGGCGGCCTGCGACGGCGAGACCGCAGAGAATGCGAGGACCGCGCCGGCGGCAACGGAGAATGCAATGCGGCGAACGAAGGAATAGGTCACGAGCGCTTCTCCTCGCGCTTGGCGGTTGCAGTGTCCTTGATCAAGTAGCCCGTCACCGAGCGCTTCTTCTCGAGCCATTTCTGCGCAACGGCGCGAACCTGCTCGGCGGTGACGGCGCGGATGCGATCGGGCCAGCTCCTGATGTCCTCGATCGACAGGCCGGTGGTCAGCGCGCCGCCGTACCAGCGCGCCAGCACAGCCTGGTTGTCCTGGGCGTAGATCGCTTCGGCAATGAGCTGGGTTTTGACCCGCTCCAGATCCTCGGCGCGGATCGGGTTCTGTGCGACGTTGGCGAGGACCCCGTCGACCGCCTGCTCGACCTCCGAAAAACTGACGCCGGGTTTCGGTGCAGCCGAGATCGCGAATTGGGTCGGGTCGAGCGAGATGCTCGAATAGCTGGCGCTGGCGGAGACCGCGAGCGGCTTGTCGACCACGAGGGCGCGGTAAAGATAGGAATTGCTGCCGCTGCCGATCAACTGCGCCAGCACGTCGAGGGCCGCGCTCTCGCCGGCCGCGGCCGTGGTTGCCGAGGGCACGAGATAATAGCGCCGCATGTTCGGCTGCTCGACGCGCGGGTCGGCCAGCGTGACGGTGCGCGGGGCGGCGGGCTCCGGCTCCTGCGGACGAACGCGCCGCGCCGGGATCGCGGGCTGTGCGGGGATCGAGCCGAAATTGCGCTCGACCAGCGGGCGGACTTCGGCGGCGTCGACGTCGCCGGCGATCACCAGGATCGCGTTGTTCGGCGCATAAAAGCGACGATAGAAGGCGAGCGCATCCTCGCGATCGAGCTTCTCGATCTCCTGATGCCAGCCGATCACCGGCCGCCCGTAGGGATGGTTGAGATAGAGCGCGGCCATGATCTGCTCGTTCAACCGCGCATCCGGATTGTTGGCGACGCGCATGTTGTACTCTTCGAGCACGACGTCGCGCTCGGGCAGCACGTTCTCGTCCTTGAGGACGAGGCCCGTCATGCGGTCGGCCTCGAACTCCATCATGGTCGGCAGCTGCTCTTTCGGCACGCGCTGATAGTAGTTGGTGTAGTCGACCGAGGTCGAAGCGTTCTCGTTGCCGCCGACACGCAGCACGGTCTGGGAGAATTCGCCTGCCGGATGCTTCGCGGTGCCCTTGAACATCAGGTGCTCGAGGAAGTGCGCGAGGCCGGACTTGCCGGGCGTCTCATCGGCCGAGCCGACTTTGTACCAGATCATCTCGGTGACAACGGGGGTGCGGCGGTCCGGGATCACCACGACCTGCATGCCGTTGGCGAGCGTGAAGCTGGCGGGCGGAGCCGATGTCACCGTGGTCTGGGCAAGGGCGGCGCCGGCCGAAAGGACACTCGTCGAAAGCAGCGCGGCAAGGAGGCAGGCAGCCGATCGGTAAGAGGACATCATGATCCCTGGTTGTGAGGTGCCGAGCCCGGATCTCCGGCTCGGAGGGCACGGCAGGCTACACCGTGCGGCTGAGGCTTCGCGTCACGAAGCAGAGAACTCAACGCTTAGGCAAGTTACTGATAAGCAATTTTGAACGAGGTGGGCGGACATGCACCGCCGACCCTCGCTTCGCGTGGGTCAGAATGTCGCGACAGGACAGGAACGCTATTGTTCCTTCTCCTTGCCGGATCGGACGTCGAAATAGGTCCGCTTCGAATTATCCGGGCCGGCGCCGTAGGCGTAGTTCGGCGACGGCGTCTGATATCCCGGCGGCGGCTCCACCAGCGATTGGCGTGGCGGTTCCGACGTAAACTGCTTGGACTCGGGCCCGTTCCCTTTGAAGAGTTTCCACAGCCCTCCGGTATATCCGAGTTCGGCAGGGCTCATCGTCGGATTGGCCACGTTGGTGCCCGGCTGGACCGGGTCATTGCTCGTCCTGTCGGCGGCGGCCGTCCTATGGGCGTTCAACTCGGCGGGCGACAGCGGCTGGGCGTTCTTCCAGTACTCCGTTGCCTTGTTACCGGACTTCTTCCGCTGGGCGATGGCCTCCTTGCGGCGCTTCTCGTCGGGGTCCTTCGGCCAGTTCGGCGCAGCCGCGGCTTCGGCGGCGGCAGGCGGCGGCAGGTCGAGCTTGGGCGGCACGACCAGCGGCGAACGCTCGCGGTATTCGATGCCGGGTTTTTCCATGCTCCGGGCGCCAAGGCCAGTCATCAGGTTGTCGATGAGCTTCTCTTCGAAGGTCATGTCGTCGTCGTCGTCATCGTCGGCAGCACGGGCGCCACCGGTCGACATGACGAGGCCGATGCCGAGCGCGACGGCGGCCAATTTTAGTGCCCGCCAGCCCCCCGATTGGGAGCCCCGAACCATCGAACCGCTGGTCTTCGAGCTGCGCATCACCGTACCTGTTTCATATTGTAGCAGATTGCCGCCCACACGCGGCTTGACCCTTGCAAAAGGCGGGTTCCAGCTGCCGGTCCGTATCGGCCGGGATCAGGGCGCTTTTGCGGCGGGTACCCCCAGGAAGGAATCATACAATAGCGCTGCCACCCCAGCAACGATGGCCACGTCCGCGAGGTTAAACACATACCAATTATAGGTATTTCCGGCGATCTCGATGTGGAACAGGGCGAAATCCACCACCGCGCCATAGGCCAGGCGGTCGATGCCGTTGCCGATGGCGCCGCCGATGATCAGACCGAGCGCGACGGTCGCGAGCATGGTGTGCGAGCGGGCCATCCAGATCGCCAGCGCAACCACCGCGATCACTTTGACGGCCATCAGCGCGAGCTGCGCGGCCTGGCTGTCGTTCTGGAGCCAGCCGAAGCTGATGCCGATATTCCAGGCCAGCACCAGGTCGAAGAACGGCGTCACCCGCACTGCGCCGCGACGGGCGAGGTCGAACACGTTCAACAGCCAGAGCTTCGAGGCCTGGTCGGCCACGAGCGTGACCATGGCCGCGAGGATGCCGGCGCGGAGCGGGGTCATGGCCGACCGATCAGACGCTCACCCCCAGCGCCTTCCATTCGCGCAGCGCCTTGGCGTCGCGCGGGGTGACGTCGGGGTATTCGGCGTCTTCGCCGACCATCGGCGAGATCTTCCAGGAGCGGGCGCATTTGGTGCCGATCGCCTTCTCCACCACGACCGCGACGCCGGGGACGGCATCGAGGCGGAACGCCGAGGCCGGCGCCTCGCCCTCCCGCACCTCGTAGTTCGAGGTGATGCAGACTTCAGCCAGATCGATGTCGAACAAGGTCGCCAGCATGGCGCGATCGACGACATAGATTACCGGCGATGCCTCGAGCGAGGAGCCGATGTTCTTGGCGGCGCGTTCCAGCTCGAGTGCGCCGGTGACGACGCGACGCACGTTGCGGATCGTCTCCCATTTCGCGGCGAGCTTGTCGTCGCGCAAGGCTTCGAGATCGGTCGGGAACAGCGTCAGGTGCACGGACGGTTCGGCGTCGGGCCGGTACATGCGCCACGCCTCCTCCGCAGTGAAGCTGAGGATCGGGGCCAGCCATTTCAGGATCGAAGCGCACAACAGGTCGATGGTCGTCAGCGCCGCCTTGCGCGTCAGCGACGAGGGCGGATCGCAATACAGCGTATCCTTGCGGATGTCGAAGTAGAAGGCGGAGAGCTCGCTGTTCAGGAAGGCCGACAGGATCGCGACCACGGTCTTGTAGTCGAACTCCCGGTAGGCCTTGCCGATCGCGGCGGCGCGACCTGAGAGCTCGTGCAGCATCAAGCGCTCGAGCTCGGGCATCTCGGCCGGCGCGATTGCATCGGCCGGCCTGTAATGATGCAGCGTCCCCAGCATCCAGCGCACGGTGTTGCGCAGCTTGCGATAAGTCTCGACGGTGTTCTTCAGGATCTCGGGGCCGATGCGCTGGTCGTCGGTATAGTCGCTCGACGCGACCCAGAGCCTTAAGATGTCGGCGCCAGATTCCTTGATGACGGCCTGCGGCTCGATGGTGTTGCCGAGCGACTTCGACATCTTGCGGCCGTCCTCGGCCTGGGTGAAGCCGTGGGTCAGCACGATGTCGTAAGGCGCGCGGCCACGCGTGCCGCAGCTTTCCAGCAGCGAGGAGTGGAACCAGCCGCGATGCTGGTCCGAGCCTTCCAGATACATCACCGTGTCGGCGCCGCCGTCGACCTTGCGCTTGATGCCGGCGAGCCCGGGAAACTGCACGGGATCTTCGAGCACGAAAGCGTGGGTGGAGCCGGAATCGAACCAAACGTCGAGAATGTCGTCGACCTTCTGCCAGTCCTCGTTCGCGCGGGGCCCGAGGAAGCGCTCGCGCGCGCCGGTCGCGTACCAGGCGTCGGCGCCTTCCTTCTCGAAGGCTTCACCGATGCGCGCATTGACGGCCTCGTCCTGGAGGATCTCGGCGGAGCCGTCGCCCTTCTCGCGCACGAACACGGCGATCGGCACCCCCCAGGCGCGCTGGCGCGAGATCACCCAGTCGGGGCGTGCCTCGATCATGCCGTTGATGCGGTTCTCGCCGGACGGCGGCACCCATTGCGTCACCGAGATCGCCTGCAGCGCGCGGGCGCGCAGCGTGTCGCCGCTCTTCGTCTTGCCGCCCACCGCGATGTCCTTGTCCATCGCAATGAACCATTGCGGCGTGTTGCGGAAGATTACCGGCTTCTTGGAGCGCCAGGAGTGCGGATATTGATGCTTCAGCCGGCCGCGGGCGAGCAGCATGCCTTTCTCGACGAGCGCCTTGATCACGGCCTCGTTGGCATCGCCCTTCTCGCCCTTGTCGGTGATGACGCGCTTGCCGGCAAAGCCCGGCGCATGATCGGTGTAGGCGCCGTTCTCGTCGACGGTATAGGGGATGGCGGTGTTGATGCCGCGCGCGTCGAGATCGCGCGCCTCTGCCATCCAGACATCGAAGTCCTCGCGGCCATGGCCGGGCGCCGTGTGCACGAAGCCGGTGCCGGTGTCATCGGTGACATGGTCGCCAGGCAGCAGCGGCACGATGAAGTCGTAGCCACCGCCGACGCCCTTGAGCGGATGGGCACACTCGATCGCGTCCATGGTGTCGCCGGGGACGTCGCGGACCTTCTCATAAGCCGTCACGCGCGCCTGCTTGAAGACGTCTTGCGCGAGCGCATCGGCGAGGATGAGGAGGTCGCCGTTCCTGGCCCAATTGTCGGCGGGGGCGTCCGTCACCTTGTAGAGGCCATAAGCGATCTTCGGCGAGAACGAGATGGCGCGATTGCCCGGCAGCGTCCAGGGCGTGGTGGTCCAGATCACGACGCTCGCCGAGGCGAGCGCACCGTGCGCGGGCGAGGTCACCGGGAATTTCACCCAGACCGTATCGGACGTGTGGTCCTCGTACTCCACCTCGGCTTCGGCCAGCGCGGTCTTCTCAACCACGCTCCACATCACCGGCTTGGAGCCGCGATAGAGCGTGCCGTTTGCGGCAAACTTCATCAGCTCGCGCGCGATCTGGGCTTCGGCCGGATAGCTCATGGTGGCGTAGGGATGGTCCCAATCGCCGATCACGCCGAGGCGCTTGAACTCCTCGCGCTGCACGCCGAGCCAGTGCGTGGCATAGGCGCGGCACTCCTTGCGGAAATCAATCATCGCGGCGCTGTCGCGGAAGTCGGGCTTCTGCTTGCCCTTCTTGCGATAATGCTCCTCCTCGACCTTCCACTCGATCGGCAGGCCGTGGCAGTCCCAGCCCGGCACGTAGTTGGAATCGAAGCCGAGCATCTGCTGGCTCTTGGTGACGAGGTCCTTCAGGATCTTGTTCAGCGCCGTGCCGATATGGATGTTGCCGTTGGCGTAGGGCGGGCCGTCATGCAACACGAACTTGGCGCGGCCCTTCGCACTCTGGCGCAGCTTCTCGTAGAGGCCGATCTCGTACCAGCGCTTGAGGATCTCCGGCTCGCGCTGCGGCAGCCCGGCGCGCATCGGGAATTCGGTCTGCGGCAGGAACAGGGTCTTCGAATAGTCCTTGGCTTCAGACTTTTGGGACTTTTGCGGCTTTTCGGACATGAGGCTGACTGGCTCGGAAGGGGCGCGGGAACGGATGGCGATGCGGAATCGCGGGTGAAACGACGAAATCCCGGTCTTGCGCCGAGCCCTCAGGCTCAGGCGGAAGCCGGGCCGCTAATCCCTATGATGCGCCGCGCAAACATGGGCTCTCCATAGCAGGGGGGCGGAGGAAGCGCAAAGGTCCGGGGGCCCGGTTTCGCCTCTCAATCGATCACGCCCAGGCGCGGAAACGCGTCCGGGGCGGCGGCGAGCATGGCGCGGGCGCGGGCGGAATCGTCGTCCATCTGGTGAATCAGGGCCTCTAGACCATCGAATTTCAGCTCATCGCGGATGAAGCCGATGAAGGCGCAGTCGAGCGCCTGCCCGTAGAGGTCGCCCTTGAAGTCGAACAGGAAGATTTCGAGCAGCGGGGCGCCATTGTCGAAGGTCGGGCGGCGGCCGAAGCTGGCCACCCCGTCCAGCCGCTCGGTGCCGCGGCCGACCCGGACCGCGTAGATGCCGTGCTTGAGGCCGCAATTGGCGTCCAGGCGGATGTTGGCGGTGGGATAGCCGAGGTCGCGGCCGCGCTTTTCGCCGTGGATGACCTCGCCGGTGATGAACCAGGGCGCGCCCAGCATGGTCGTGGCCTCGTCGAGCTGGCCCTCGGCGAGGGCGATCCGGATCGCGCTGGAGGAGACCGGCCGCTCGTCGATATCGACATGCGGCTGGACGTCGACTTCGATGCCGAGCCGGGGCGCCTCGTTGACCAAGAGGCTCGGGGAGCCGACGCGACCCTTGCCGAAATGGAAGTCGTAGCCGACCGCGATGCCGCTGACGCCGAGCCGCCCGATCAGGTCATGGTGAATGAAATCTTGCGCGCTGGTTCCGGCACGGGCCTTGTCGAAGGTCATGACCACGGCGCCGGCAAGCCCGGTACCGGCCAGAAGCCGCAGCTTGGCCCGCTCGTCCGTCAGGCGGAATTGCGGGGTGTTGGGGCTGAAGAACCGTCGCGGATGCGGCTCGAAGGTCAAGGCCAGCGCAGGCCGGCCATGCGCCCTGCCCATCTCCAGGGCAGCCGCGATGACGGCGCGATGGCCGAGATGCACGCCGTCGAAATTGCCCATGGCAACCACGGCGCCCCTCGGAATCGCGGAATCCGGCGTTGTATCGCGGATGACGGTAAAAGGCGGAGCCATCAGGGGAATTCTCGAACCGGGCAGGACCGGCCCGGACCGTGGCGCGACCGGCACCGCGAAGTCAAGCGGCGGGGCGGGCAGACATTGAACACGATTCAAGCCTTCGGAGCTGACCGCAGTTAACGCGCTGTTTAAGGCCTTGGTGCTAGTCCTTGAGGCGTGGAACTGCCGGGCGCCGGCCTGGCAGGTCCGATCGTAATATTCCTGGGTTTGCGTTGGGGGAGTCGAGATGGCGGTTGATTTGTCGATGCCGGTTCTGGTGGTGGATGACTACAGCACCATGATCCGTATCATCCGGAATCTGCTGAAGCAGCTTGGCTTCGAGAATATCGATGATGCCAGCGACGGTTCGGCAGCGCTGAACAAGATGCGCGGCAAGAAGTACGGGCTCGTGATCTCCGACTGGAACATGGAGCCGATGACGGGCTACGACCTCTTGCGCGAAGTCCGCGCGGATCCGAACCTCGCCACCACGCCCTTCATCATGATCACGGCCGAATCCAAGACCGAGAACGTGATCGCGGCCAAGAAGGCCGGCGTGAACAACTACATCGTCAAGCCGTTCAACGCGGCGACGCTGAAGACCAAGATCGAGGCGGTCTTCCCGGACATGGCGAGCGCGTAAGGGCGCTCTTCGCCGGACAACAATTTTCCATTTGGAACATCATGCCCGGGCTTGTCCCGGGCATCCACGTTCTTGGATGCAAAAAAAGGAAGACGTGGATGGCCGGGTTATAGGCGAGCGCAAGCGACGCCGTCCTTCGGACGGCTATGCCCGGCCATGACGGCGTCTGAGGCTTGCCAATTGGTCTAAGTCCATTGCAGCTGCGCGCGCTCCGCCGTCACCACTTCAATTCGCGCATCAGCGCCTTCGGCGGGTGGCCGAACAGCTCCATGACCGAATTCGGGTCGAGCTGGTCGAGGCCCTCGAACTCCTCGGCATGGATGCCGCGGGTGACGAACAGGCAGTCGATGCCGAATTCGCGGGCGCCGGTTAAGTCGGTGCGGACGGAATCGCCGATCGCCAGCACCTTCTTCCGGTCGATCTGGTAGCCTTGGCGTTCGCCGGCAAGCGCCATGGCGCGCTCGTAGATCGGCCGGTGCGGCTTGCCGTAGAAGATCACCTCGCCGCCGAGCTCGCGGTAGAGCTCGGCGATGGCGCCGGCGCAGTAGATCAACCGGTCGCCGCGTTCCACCACGATGTCGGGGTTGGCGCAGACCAGCGTCAGCTTGCGCTCGCGCGCCTGCAGCATCATGCCGCGATAGTCTTCCGCCGTCTCGGTCTCGTCGTCGTAGAGGCCGGTGCAGACGATGTAATCGGCTTGCTCCAGCGGCGCGGTCACCGCATCGAGGCCGCGATAAATCGAGTTGTCGCGCTCGGGGCCGAGCCAGAACATCTTGCGGCCGGGATGCTCGGCGACGTAGAGCCGGGTCAGGTCGCCTGAAGATACGATCGTGTCATAGGTCTCATCGGGGACGCCGAGCTTGCGCAATTGCCGCTGCACGGAGTCGGCAGGGCGCGGTGCGTTGGTGATCAGGATTACCGTACCGCCGCGGCTGCGATAGGTGTGCAGCGCCTCGCAGGCTTCGGGGAAGAATTCCAGCCCGTTATGGACCACGCCCCAGATATCGCTGAGCACGACCTCCACGCCGCCCACGAGCTCGCGCAGGCCTTCGGCAAAATGCAGCGCGGTCATGACGTGCGCGGCCGATCAGATGCGGCGCGCGAGCGCTGCGTTTCCGGTGATGCGTTGGGGCGGAGGCGCCGAAGAGGTCGCGCCTGAGCTGGGTGTGGCGGAGCCATTGGATCCCTGAATGTCCTGCGCCTGGTTCGGCGAGGCCCCGCCGGTAGCAGATGCCCCCTCCGGCCGCAATGGCCGGGGCGGCGCGAACAGGAACCCTTGGCCGAACCGCACGTCATAGTCGAGCAGGTCGACCACGGCGCGCTCGCCTTCGATCCGTTCGGCGATCAGGTCGATGCCGAAGCGGCCGAGCAGGTCGGAGAGGTCGGACGGGTGGATGTCGGAGGCGGAGGCCTGCTTGGGATCGAGCAGCAGCGCGGCAGGCACCTTGATGAAGCGGACCCCGCGATCGGCCAGCTCGCGCGGTTCGATGCGCAAATCCGTGACATGGTCGATCGAGAAACGGAAGCCGCGCTGGGCGAGCGCCGCGAGGTTCTCGGTCTCGGCGGGGCCGAGATTGCGGAAGGTCGACTGCTTGAACTCCAGCACCAGCGAGGGCGCCAGCGCGCGGTTGGCTTCCAGGAAATCGAGACATTGCGCGAAGGTGGTGGAATTGCCCAGCGTGGACGCCGCGACGTTGCAGAACACGCCGACGTCCTTGTTGCGCACCATCAGGCGCCGCAGCACCTGCACGCATCGCAGCATCACCATGTTGTCGATGCGCCCGATCAGGCCCGAGGCTTCCGCGATGCTGATGAACTCTTCGGCGGCGATCAGCTGGTCGCGCTCGTCGCGCAGGCGCGTCACCGCCTCGTAGAACCGCACCTTGCGCTGCGGCAGCGTGACCATCGGCTGCAGGAAGATATCGATGCGGTTCTCGTCGACCGCATTGCGCAGCGTCGCCAGCAATTGGGTCTGGTTGCGTCCATTGGCGGTCTGAACCGGGGGGGCGGCCTGGACCTGCACCGTCGGCGGCGCCGGCCGTAGCGGGGGCTGCGGAAGCGGAGGAGGAGCGAGCGGCTTCTCCTCGAACGGGGCAGCCAGATCGATCGGCGTTTCCGGCTCGGGCCTTGAGACCGGGGCGGGTGCGGGGGCCGACGCGTGGCCGGCGAGCAGATCCTCATGGGCCGCCACGGTGGTGGCGAGCTGCCTGACCAATCCGCCAAGTTCGTTGATCTCGCCGATGACCGACTGGATGCGGTCGGAATTGGTCGAATTGGACGCGGCGATGCGGCTCTCGACCGCAGCCAGCCGGCGGCCGAACTCGGCCACCTGGCGGGCGAGGTCGGCGGTGCCGCGCGAGAGATCGGCGATCTGGCCGCCGACGTCGCTGCGGTCGCGCAGCCGCATCGACACCGCGTTGTAGAGGATCAGGAAGGTCAGCGCGGTCAGCGCCACGATCGCCGATTCCGTTCCGCTGATGCCGGCGACCGAATAGAGCACGAGCCCGAGCGAGGCCGCGACCAGGACCATGCAGATGGCGATGAAGATCGTCGAAATGCGAATCATGCCGCGCGTTATGCCTTTAAGAGCTGACTGCCTCACCCGGGGAAAACACGGGTCGCTCGACCTCGTCACGCCTCATGCTCCCCCAAGCTTCGATCAGCCTAACATCATTGTTGATTCGAGGGGATAGGACTGTGTCGGAGCCTATTCAGGCCCGCGCGCCCAAAGCGTTTCGTCACACGTCTGCCGGCTCAGGTGCGGAAATCAAGACGCTCTCAGCGGAAAATCATGCCGCCCTCAAGGCCAGCGCGCCGCATGCGCCCTATCGTCCCGGCGTTTTCAACCGCAGGAGATTGCCATGTCGACATCCGCCGCGCTCAAGCCAGCCGCCCCCCAACCTGATCTTGCCGCCGTCAAGCAGCGCCAGCACGGCGCCTGGTCGTCCGGCGATTATGCCGTGGTCGGCACCACCTTGCAGATCGTCGGGGAACAGCTCTGCGAGGCCATCGACCTGCGCGCCGGCAGCAAGGTGCTGGACGTCGCAGCCGGCAACGGCAATGCGACGCTGGCGGCGGCGCGGCGCTGGTGTGACGTCACATCCACCGACTACGTGCCGGCGCTGCTCAAGCGCGGGCGCGAGCGCGCCATGGCCGAACACCTCGCCATCGAGTTCCGCGAGGCGGATGCCGAGGCGCTGCCGTTTGCGGATGCCGCCTTCGACGTCGTGCTCTCGACTTTCGGCGTGATGTTCACACCGGATCAGGACAAGGCCGCTTCCGAGCTCGCGCGGGTCTGCAGATCCGGCGGCAAGATCGGCCTTGCCAACTGGACGCCGCAAGGCTTCATCGGCCAGCTGTTCAAGACCATCGGCAAGCATTTGCCGCCGCCGGCCGGGGTGAAATCGCCCGCCATGTGGGGCACACCGGCACGGCTCGAGGAGATGTTCGGCGGCGTGGCCGCGGAGATCGCCGCCGAGCCGCGCATGTTCGTGTTCCGCTATCGTTCGCCGGACCACTGGCTCGAGATCTTCAAGACCTTCTATGGCCCCACGCTGAAGGCGTTTGCCGCGCTCGACGCGAACGGGCAGGCCGCGCTGGCGCGCGATCTCCTGGCGCTGCTAGAAGAGTTCAACCACGCCGATGACGGCACGATCGTGGTGCACAGCGAATATCTGGAAGCCGTGATAACCAAGCGCTGATCGCGCCTGGGATGCGGTCGGGCCAGCTTCGGCCCGACCGCCACCGATCAAAATGGCGCGGTGGCGCCGACGGTGTCGGCGGAGACGGCGTCCCGGGTGCCGAGCGGCTTCGCCCGCCCGGTGGTGGTATCGCGCAGCGTCTGCCGCTCGATCTCCGAATTCAGCTCGGCGCCGAACATGATGACGATCGCCGACATCCACATCCACGTCATCAGGCCGATCGCCGCGCCCAGCGAGCCGTAGGTTGCGTTGTAATTGGCGAATTCCGAGAGATACCAGGACAGCAGGGCAGAGCCCGCGATCCAGAGAATCGCGGCAATCACGGCGCCGAGGCTCAGCCATTGCCAGCGCGGCGCATCGCGGCTCGGCGCGAAGCGATAGAGGATGGCGAGTGCGACCAGCAGGATGATGAACAGCAGCGGCCATCGTGCCAGCGCCACGATCAGCTTGCTTTCCGGCGCCATGCCGAGATGATTGAGCGCAAGCGGGAAGGCGACGACGGCTCCCACCATCAACAGCAGCGCCACGATGCCGCCGACGGTGAAGGCCAGCGAGACCATGTTCAGCCGGATGAAGCTGCGCTTCTCGCGTTCCTCATAGGCGACGTTGATGGCGTCGAAGATCGCCTTGACGCCGGCATTGGCGCTCCAGATCGCAAGCAGCAGGCCGACCAGGAAGGTGACGCCGAGCGTCGCATTGCCGTTCGACACCACGCGCGCGACCTGGTCCTCGACGATCTGGAACGAGCCCTCCGGCAGCATGGTCGCAAGCGTGTGCAGATTGGCGCTGATCGTGGCGGGATCGGCGAACAGGGCATAAGAGGAGACGAGCGCGGTGACTGCGGGGAAGAGCGCGAGCAGCCCGAAGAAGACGACGCCGCCCGCCGTCGCGAGCAGGCGATCCTCGTCGATGCGTTGATAGGTCCGCCAGAAAATGTCCTTCCAGCCAGCCCAGGGGATCTCGAACGGGCTTTTCGCCCGGCGGCCGCGGCCCGGCTGCATCGCCGCACCGGCCGGGTGCGTTTCCGGGGAATTCGCTTCGCCCTTGCGGTGGTGTCGCGGAGGCCCGGGCCTCGCCAGGCCGGAATCCTGAAAGTAGCGCTCCGCGGTCAGCACGAACACGGCCGTTGCCGCCACCAGCAGCCAGGAGTCGATCTGTTCGGAGCGCCGCGCCAGCATCACGCCTCCAGACTATGCCTGTTGCGTCGCCGCCGGGCGGCCGTCAGCCCGACCAGGCCGACCGCCGCGAGCATCAGGCCGAGCTGCACGGGACGGTTGGCGCGGGCCGGCCAGGTTTTGATGCCGCCGCGCTCGCCCGGTGCGAGCGGCGCGAGGGGAATCGTCGTTGCGACCTCCTTCACCGCCTCCTTGACCGTTCCACGCGGGATCCGGGGCGTGGCGACCGCCACGCGCAGACGGCTCGCGAGCGGCACGACCGGCTTGGCCTTGCGTTTCATCTGGGCCATGGCCACCCCGGCACAGACCGCAGCCAGCACCAGCAGCACTGCGGCGACGGCGCCAAATCCCCAGAACTGCCCGTAGGTGATCCCGACCCAGCGGTACAGGGCGATCAGTCCGACGAAGAATGCCGCGACAACGAACAGGCCGGCGACCGCGAACAGCCCGCCGGCCACCGCGTAAGATGTCACCTTGCCTGTGGCCTGGCTGGTCTGGTCACGCAGATAGGATTGAGCAGCGCGTTTGACGTGATTGAGCTTGAGCGCCATCCCGGCGCGCAGCAATTCGCCCGATGGCGCGAGCATGCGGACATCCTCCCAAGACGAGAAAATTCATCGGGGGATGAACGTGGCGATATTTGACTTGTTCCGACGGAGCGTGATCGGCCGCGATGAATCAGCCGAGATCGGCGGCCGCGATCCAGAACACCTCGCCCTCGGAATCTTCGGTGTCCAGCCAGAGCAGCGGCAGTTCCGGAAAGGCCTCGTCGACCAGCTCGCGGCCGCGGCCGATCTCGCAAATCAGCCCGCCATCCGCCGTCAGGTGGTCGGGCGCATCGCGTAGGATCCGGCGCACCACGTCGAGACCGTCGGCGCCACCATCGAAGGCGAGCTTCGGCTCGGCCCGGCACTCCGGCGGCAATGCCGCCATGCCCTCGGCGTCGACGTAGGGCGGGTTGGTGATGATCAGGTCGTATCTATTGCCGCCGAGAGGGGCGAACAGATCGCCGCGATACAGGCTGATGCGGTCCTCGAGCCCGTATTCGCCGACATTGCGCGCAGCGACCTCGAGCGCGCCCTTGGAGATGTCGACGGCGTCGATGGTGGCGTTCGGGAAATGATGCGCGGCGAGGATCGCAAGGCATCCCGAGCCCGTGCAGAGATCGAGCACGCGCTCGACCGCCGTCGGGTCGTCGATCAGCGATCCGGCCTCGCCGTGGGCGCCGAAATGCGACTCCAGGAGCTCGCCGATGAAGGAGCGCGGAACGATGACGCGCTCGTCGACATAGAAGGGCAGGCCGCGCATGTAGATCTTGTTGACGAGATAGGCGGCCGGTTTGCGCGTCGTGACGCGCTGATGGATGAGGTCAAGGAGGATCTTGCCTTCCGCGGCGCTGACGCGCGCGTTGGCGAAGATCTCGAACTGGTCGGGATTGAGATGCAGCGCCTCGCAGATCAGGAACGCGGCTTCCGCGACGGGGTCGGTCGTGCCATGAGCAAAGGAAAGCTTGGCCTCGACGAAGCGGCTCACCGCATAGCGGACGAAGTCGAGCAGCGTGAGAAGCTCGCCGGGTCCCACCTTCGCGAGGTTAGGCGCGGCGCGGCCGCGCGCGGTCTTTTTCGTTGGCTTGGCCATCAGGATTTGGTCCAGCGTGCGGCGGCTTCGTCGTCACGGGCATGGGCCTCGACCCAGCCGGTGCCGGTGGCGCTCTCTTCCTTCTTCCAGAACGGCGCGCTGGTCTTCAGATAGTCCATCAGGAACTCGGCGGCCTGGAACGCCGCCTGTCGGTGCTGCGAGGCGGTCACCACCAGCACGATGTTCTGGCCCGGCATCAGGCGGCCGACGCGGTGGATCACCGTGATGCCGTTGAGCGGCCAGCGCGAGACGGCCTCGTCGGCGTGGCGCCTGATCTCTTCCTCCGCCATGCCGGGGTAATGTTCGAGCGTCAGCGCGGCGACCGTGGCGCTGTCCTCGTCGGCGCGGCAGATGCCGGAAAATGTCACCACAGCGCCGATATCGGTCCGGCTGCTCGTCAGGACCGAGATCTCGCGCGCGATGTCGAAATCGTCTTCCTGGATACGGATGGTGACGGGGCAGGTCATGAGGCTAGCCGCCGGTCATGGGCGGGAAGAACGCGATCTCGCGGGCGCCTGCGATGGCGGCGTCCTGCTTGACGTGAGCGTGGTCGATCGCGGCGCGGATCACCTTCGGCTTCTCGAACGCGTACGCATAGGCTTCGCTTTGGCCGGAGAGCCAGGCGATCAGCTCCTCGACGGTGCGCACGCTCGCGGGAGGCTCGATCGTCTCTTCGGCCTTGCCGACGCGCTCGCGCACCCAGGCGAAATACTTCACCTTCATCCCTCGTCCTCCTTGATGAGGTGATGGATGCCGGCGCGGAAATAGTCGTAGCCGGTGTACATGGTGAGGATCGCCGAAGCCCACAGCAGTGCGAGCCCAATCATCGAGACCACCGGCACCACCTGATCGCCGGCTGGGCCGGCGATCAGGAAGCCGATCGCAACCAGCTGGACCGTGGTTTTCCACTTCGCAAGCTTGGTCACGGGCACGCTGACACGGAGCGCAGCCAGATATTCGCGCAGGCCCGAGACCAGGATCTCGCGGCACAGGATCACGATGGCGGCCCATAGCGACCAGCCGTGAATGATGCCGTCCGCGGCCAGCATCAACAGGCAGGAGGCGACCAGCAGCTTGTCGGCGATCGGATCGAGCATGCGGCCGAAAGCCGATTGCTGATTCCAGATCCGCGCGTAGTAGCCGTCGAGGTAATCCGTCACCCCTGCGGCGATGAAAAGGGCGACCGCGAGCCAGCGCAGCCAGAGCGGCTGATCCAGAATCGACTGCGCATAGATGCATCCGACCACGACCGGGATCGCGGCGATCCGGCCATAGGTCAGGATGTTGGGGAGGGACATCGCGCGGCTGGTCGTCCCTCGTGTGGTGGCGATGTTCATCCGTCCTACCAATACCGCTGCTGCCTGAACGTCAACCGTCCCGCGCCCCAAATGAGGTGCGGACACGACGATCATATGACTGCGGTCCCCCTTTAGTTCATCCCGGCTGGGGATGGAAATACTCGAAAATCCTGCGCGCGCTCTCGGCGCTCACCCCCGGAACCTTGCCGAGATCGGCGATCGAGGCCCGTTCGATCTCCTTCAGGGTTCCGAAATGGTGCAGCAAGGCACGTTTGCGTGACGGGCCGATGCCCGGAATCTCCTGCAAACCAGCCTCGCGGATGTCCTTCTTGCGCAGCTTGCGGTGCGAGCCGATGACGAAGCGGTGGGCTTCGTCACGCAGGCGCTGGATGAAATAGAGCACGGGATCGCGCGGCTCCAGCTTGATCGCCTCGCGCTCCGGCATGAACAGGGTCTCGCGGCCGGCATCCCGGTCCGGTCCCTTGGCGACCGACATCAGCGACACCTGGGTCAGGCCGAGATTGGCGAAGATCTCGCGCACGGCGTTGAGCTGGCCGCGGCCGCCGTCGATGATCACGAGGTCGGGCCATTGCGGGAAATCGTCGTCCTTGGCCTTGTTGCCTTCCTTGGCGGCATCCTCGGGCGGATTGATCAGGCGCTTGAAGCGGCGCTCCAGCACTTCGCGCATCATGGCGAAGTCGTCGCCGGGCGTGATCCCTTCCGACTTGATGTTGAACTTGCGGTACTGGTTCTTCACGAAGCCATCTGGGCCCGCGACGATCATGGCGCCGACCGCGTTGGTGCCCTGGATGTGGCTGTTGTCGTAGACCTCGATGCGCTTGGGCACGTGCGGCAGGCTCAGCGTCGCGGCCATGGCCTCGAGCAACCGGCTTTGCGTCGCGGTGTCCGCGAGCTTGCGGCCGAGCGCCTCGCGCGCATTGGTCAGCGCGTGGGTGACCAGCTCCTTCTTCTCGCCGCGCTTGGGCGCGGTGACCTCGACCTTGTGGCCAGCCTTGATCGATAGCGCGTTGGCGAGCAGCTCGCTCTCCTCGATATCGTGCGAGAGCAGGATGTTCCTCGGCGGCGGCTTGTCGTCGTAGAACTGCGCCAGGAAGGACCCCAGCACCTCCTCGGGCGTAAAGCTCTTCTCCGCGCGCGGAAAATAGGCGCGGTTGCCCCAGTTCTGTCCGGTGCGAAAGAAGAACACCTCGACGCAGGAGAAGCCGCCCTCCTGGTGGATGGCGAACACGTCGGCTTCCTCCACCGTGCGCGGATTGATGCCCTGCTGCGACTGGATCGCCGACAGCGCGGCGAGGCGATCGCGGTACAGTGCGGCGCGCTCGAATTCCAGCTCGTTCGAGGCCTTCTCCATCTCGCCGGCGAGCTCCTGCTTCACCGCATGGCTCTTGCCGGAGAGGAAATCGCTCGCCTCGCGCACCAGCGTCGAATAGCCGCCGAAATCGATCTCCCGGGTGCAGGGTCCGGCGCAGCGGCGGATCTGGTGGAGCAGGCAGGGCCGGGTGCGGCTCTCGAAGAAGGAATCGGTGCAGGAGCGGATCAAGAACGCGCGCTGCAGCGCCGTGATGGTGCGGTTGACCGCGCCGGCGGAGGCAAACGGGCCGAAATAGCGCCCGGGCCGGGTCTGCGCACCGCGATGTTTCAGGATCTGCGGCGCCCAATGGTCGCCGGTGATCAGGATGTAGGGGAACGACTTGTCGTCGCGAAGCTGCACGTTGAAGCGCGGCCGCAGCTGTTTGATCAGGTTGGCTTCCAGCAGCAGCGCCTCGGTCTCGGTCGTGGTCGAGACGATCTCCACCGTGACGGTGGCCGCGATCATGCGCAGGATGCGGGCCGGCAGCGGCGCACTCTGGCGCGCATAACTGGACAGGCGCTTTTTGACGTTCTTGGCCTTGCCGACATAGAGCACGTCGGCGTTCGCATTGAGCATACGATAGACGCCAGGCGAGGTCGGTGCGAGGCGGACCGCGCGCTCGATCGCCTCGTGACCGGTCGCGAGCGGGCCTTCGCCGACGGCGCCGCTCTCTTCCAGGATGTCCGGCAGCAGGGCATCGTCCTCGTCATCGCCCCCTGCCGCCGCGGGATCTACGTCCGGCCCGGCCAGCGGCTCGGGCGGCGTGTCGCTCGCAGCCGGCGGCGCCTTGCGCGCGCGGTCGTCCGGATTGTCGGGGGAATCGTGAACCATGGGACGAATTTAGGCGCTGGGGGGACTGATTTGAAGTTCCGGCCATGCGGCACGCACAGAGGATGGCGGGCAGCTCCCGGTAACGCTTCCTTAAGTCTGTTAAGCAGGCGGTAACCCGGCTTAACAGCCCTTTAACTTAAAACTCTCGATAAATCCTGCGCGAAAAGCTCTTGGTTCCGTAACCATGCGATTTTGCTCGCGCGGCGGCGCGGGCATCGCTCGGGTTGCGACAGTGGCGTTGGAGTGAGTGATGAAGAGGCTCGTTGTGGGCGCAGCCGCGTTGGTTGCAGCCGGCTGGACAGCTTCGGCAGAGGCCGCCGATCTCCAATACGGGCAGCGCGCGCCCTATACCGTCAATCAGCCGCTCAATGCCTATAGCTGGGCGGGTCCCTATCTCGGCGGCAATATCGGCTATGAATGGGGCTCGGTCGACAACAACCCCACCAAGCCGTCCGGCTTCGTCGCCGGTGTGCAGGCCGGCTACAATTTCCAGAACGGCCCGTGGGTGTTCGGCGTCGAGGGCGACATCCAGGCCGCCGGCGCCGACGACACGTTTGCGCCGTGGAAGTTCTCCAACCCGTGGTTCGGCACCCTGCGCGGCCGCGCCGGCTATGCGTTCAACAACGTGCTGTTCTACGGCACCGCCGGTCTCGCCTTCGGCGAGCTGCGCGCACAAACCTTCGGTTGGTCGGAGTCGCACACCAGTGCCGGCTGGACCATCGGCGCCGGTGCGGAAGTCGGCCTCGCGCCGAACTGGAGCGCCAAGCTCGAATATCTCTACATCGATCTGTCGACCAGCCAGTTCGCAATCACGGGCGTGTCAAACGGCTATAGCGCCAACGTTGTCCGCGCAGGCGTGAACTATCGCTTCTGACATCCAAAGAAGAAAATACCGGACCAGCCTCCCGGCCGCTCGCGGCCGGGATTTTTTTTCGCCAGGCTTGCTAGGAGAGGATCACCAGATTGACCGCCTTCGGTCCCTTCCCCTTCTTGTCCGGTTCGACTTCGAAAGTAATACGCTGTCCTTCGGCGAGGTCCTTCAGTCCCGCCCGCTCCACAGCGGTGATGTGAACGAAAACATCGCGACCGCCGTCGTCAGGCTTGATGAAGCCGTAGCCGCGCTCGCCGTTGAAGAACTTGACCGTTCCCGTCATGGCCATCGGGAAACTCCCCCTCATTGCTCCTCCGTCGCGACGCAGACTCACGTCGCGACATGACCGGGCCTTACGGAGCCCGGGAGCTGGCCATCCTTGGACGGACCTGATCGGTCCGGCGGGATCTTTCTTAGGGCCTTCACTCCGCCGCAACCATTCGCGGAAGCGGAACGTAAAGCCAGTCACGGAAATAGCATAATACGGTTCTTTGCAGATTGACTACCGGTCCTGCATATTTTTCCCAAGAATGCCGGAGTGTTACGGCTTGGCGTCAATGCTTGGCGCTAAGGCTTGGGCACCTCCAGCCGGAATCTGGCAGCACCGCCCTGGCCGAGCGGTATTTCCAGCTCCGGCAGAATGGTCTTGAGCTCGCCGTGCAGCGTGTAGGGCGGGTTGACGATCAGGAGACCGGTGGAGGTGAGGGCGGCGCTGTCGGCTTGCGGCGCGACGCTGAATTCGAGGCGCAGGCATTTTCCAGGCGGCTTTGCTGCAGCTGCGAGCCGCGCCACGGTTTGCGCCAGCGTGTCGGTGGCGCGCCGGTTCTTGGCGGGATACCAGATTACGTAGATACCGGTCGGCCATCTCGCGAACGCTGCCGAGAAGGCTTCGCCGAGCCGCTCGAACTCGTCCTTGGCCTCGAAGGGCGGATCGATCAGCACGAGGCCACGCCGCTCCTTCGGCGGCACGAAGGCCGGCAGCGCCACCCAGCCGTCGAGATCGACCACGCGGGCTTGCTCGTCGCGGCGCAGCGCATCGATCAGCGCTTTGCGGGCCTTCGGCTCGAGCTCGCAGGCGACGAGCCGGTCCTGCGGCCTGAGCAGGCCGCGCGCGATCAACGGCGAGCCCGGATAGGCCTTGAGCTCCCCCTTTGGGTTGAAGGCGCGGACGATGTCGAGATAGGGCTTCGTCAGCGCTGCGCTCTCGTTGGACAGGCGCGCCTGCAGCAGCCGCGCGATGCCGGTCAGCCATTCGCCGCCGCGGCGCGCCTCGTCGCTGTCGAGATCGTAGAGGCCGGCGCCGGCGTGGGTGTCGATGACGCGGAACGCTGCCGGCTTGTCCTGCAGATAAGTGAGGATGCGCGCCAGCACGATGTGCTTGATGACATCGGCGAAGCTGCCGGCGTGGAAGGCGTGGCGGTAGTTCATGGCGGAGAGGACTACGTTGTCTGGCGCGATCCTAACCCCTGTCATTGCGAGCGCAGCGAAGCAATCCAGAAATGCGTCCGCGGAGGCACTCTGGATTGCTTCGCTGCGCTCGCAATGACTGAGCTACCCGCCCCTGATCGGCGGCATCGTCACCTGGTCGCGGCGGCAGGCGCGGCGCTCGATCTCGTCGCAGGCGCGAAATTGCAGGTCCTTGCTGAGGCAGATGCGGACCTCGGACAGCCGTGTCCGGTTGCAGGTGACCGAGACGGCGGCATTGCTGAGACCCGGATTGGCCTTGATGAAGGCCTCCTCGACCTCCGCCGGCGCGACGGTCTTGGCCTGCGCCAGATCGAGATATTCGGGCGGGATCTTGATCGCAGCGCGCGCCTTGCGGATCATCTCGAAATAGCCGCGGCCCTCCAGCCCGGAGCAGGTGCCGTGCTTGTCCCATTCGTTGAAGATCAGGCCCGGCGCCGGCATCAAATCGAGCATCGAGGAGACGATGTTGCGGTTCAGCCGCGGCGCCGGGCGCTGGCAATACTCCGGAAAACCGTTCTCGTATTGCGGCCACAGCCCATGTACCACGAAGGCGTAGGGCCGTCCGCCGCATTGCATCTGGGACCGGCCGCCGCGTTCGGCTGCTTCCTCGCAGAACGAGGGCGACCACGACAGCGCCAGCACATAGAAATCGAACTCGCCCGGGGCGTTCTGCCGCTTGTCCTGTGCCTTCGCACCGCCGGCGAGGCTAGCCAACCCCGCAGCAAGAGTGAGCGAGATCATCAAACGGGACAACGAACGCAATCTGGAGTAAAACATGGCGACGCCCCTCAACTAGACTGTGCACACAGCCTAGCAGGCGATGGGAACATTTCAAGAACAAAATTGGAGCTGTCGTCGGCCGGCTGATCAGCCCAGCCAGCCGCTGCTGGAATCAGGGCTTGGCGGCGCGGCACGCCGGATTGTAGGCCCAGTTGCGGTCGACGCCGACGACGCACCATTCGACACCGTTGCCGTAGGAGGCAAAGCCGCCATCCTCGATGATCGAGAAATGCACCTTGCGCGGCTTGCCGTCATTGAGCATGGCCTCGCCGGTGCAATAGCGGCGCGGAATGTTGTCGGACTGCCAGGGCCGGAACGCGGTTTCGCGAACGGCGGAGAAGCCGGTGATCTGCAACGAAGAATTCCAGAACTTGGATTCCTTTTCGGCGAATTCGTGCACGATCCTCGGCAGAGCCCAGTCGCAAGGGGCGACGGCGCCGTCATAGCGCGGCCCGCTCAGCCAGAAATTCAGCTCCAGCGGATTGGCGGCCCTGGCCTCGCCGAGTGACAATGCTCCGAACATGAGGCCGAGCACGGCGGCGAAACGGAGCGATTTCTCGAAGGGGGCGCGCATGATCAATCCGGGCAGCTAAGGTCTTGCGAAGGCCGGACGGTGCCGCGAAGGTTGGAGGAGGTCAAGTGCAGCGCGGCAACACTTCGCAAGGACTTGACCAAGTGTCGCGGCCAACAGGGGTTCGGTTCTTTTCACGTGCGTCGCGGCACCGTAAACTGGCGCCAGCCAATTGGAGTGACGGGAATGCGAATCATTGCGGCCGCGGGCCTTCTTGCCAGCCTGGTTGTCTCAGGCATGATGGCGAGCCAGTCGGCGCGCGCCGATTACGTGCCGCCGTTCAAGGGCAACGACACCGGCGGCATCATCGCCTATTCGATGGCGACCCGGGTCGATGCGCGCCAGGTCGCGGTCGATCATTGCGCCCGCTACGGCAAGGTGGCGAAATTCCTGGCCGTGCAGGGCTATGAGGGCGGCTACATCTCGTTCTCCTGCCGCTGGGTGCCCTATGGCGCCGCCGACCGGCCGATCCGCACACTGTACTGAGGCGCTGTCGTAGCGCCGCACTTCTCTCAGCCGGGAGCTTCCCTCATGACGCGCAAACTCGCTTTGCTCGGCTCGACGCTTTGCCTCGCATTGTCGGCAGGCAGTGCCGGCGCCGACGAACTGCCCCTGCGCAAGGCCGGTCTTTGGGAGATGAAGCTGGTCACATCAGGCTCGCCCGTGCCCGAGATGACCATGCAGCACTGCACCGACGAGACCGTCGACAAGGAGATGAGCAACAACGTCTCCCCGATGGCCAAGCAGATCTGCGCCAAGCAGGAGATCAAGAAGACCGCGACCGGCTATGTCAGCGATTCCGAGTGCAGCGTCGCCGGCGTCAGCACGACCTCGCATGCCGAGATCACCGGAGACTTCAACTCGGCCTACACGGTGAAGACCACTTCGCACGCAAAAGGCGGCGTTGCCGGTGCGGCGGGGCGCGACAGCACCACGACGCTGCAAGCCAAGTGGCTCGGGGCCTGCAAGCCGGATCAGAAGCCCGGTGACATCGTCATGCCCGGCGGCTTCAAGATGAACACGCGCGACATGGACAAGCTGAAGGCGCTGCTGCCGAAGTAGGTGTACTCTTTCCCTCTCCCCTTGTGGGAGAGGGTGGATCGCCGCAAAGCGGCGAGACGGGTGAGGGGTTTCTCTCCGCGAATTCAATGAGGCTTGGACGCGCGGAGAGATACCCCTCATCCGGCGCTTCGCGCCACCTTCTCCCGCAAGGGGAGAAGGGAAGACCCCACCTACACCGGTATCCGCACGCTCGCCCTCAATCCTCCCATCGGGCTGTCACCGAGCGTGATGTCACCGCCATGGGAGCGGGCGATGTCGCGGGCGATCGCGAGCCCCAGGCCGGTGCCGCCTTCGTCCTGGTTGCGGGCGTTGTCCAGCCGCAGGAACGGCTTGAACACCTCTTCGCGCAAGTGCGCGGGAATGCCCGGGCCGTCGTCATCGACGGTGACGGTCAAATAACGGTGATCGCGCTGGCCGGTGATGGCGATGTTCTTGCCGTAGCGCGCCGCGTTGGTGACGAGGTTGGCGAGGCAGCGCTTGAACGAGGCCGGCTTCACCGTCACCACGGGCAGGCCGTTGAAGGCGACGGTCGCGGTATGGCCGTGACGTTCGGCATCGCTGCGCAGCTCCTCGAGTGCCTGCGCCATGTCGGTCGGCTGCGACTGTTCGCCGGAATCGCCGCGGGCAAACGCGAGGTAATCCTCCAGCATCATCGACATCTCGTCGACGTCCTTGCGCATGCCCTCGAGCTCGGGACTGTCGCCGATCAGTGCCAGCTCGAGCTTGAAGCGGGTCAGGATGGTGCGCAGATCGTGGCTGACGCCGGCGAGCATCGCGGTGCGCTGCTCCATCGTGCGCTCGATGCGCGATTTCATCTCCAGGAAGGCGACGGCCGCGCGCCGCACCTCGCGCGCGCCGCGGGGGCGGAAATTCGGGGCCTCGCGGCCCTTGCCGAAACTCTCGGCGGCATCGGCGAGGCGCAGGATCGGCTTGATCTGGTTGCGCAGGAACAGCACCGCGACGATCAACAGGATCGAGGACGTGCCGACCATCCAGAACAGGAAGATCTCCGAGTTCGAGGCATAGGCGGCGCTGCGCTGCGCGAACACGCGCATCACGGCGTCGTCGAGCTGGATGCGGATCTCGACCAGGTTGGAGCGGCCGACCGTGTCGATCCAGAACGAGCGGCCGATCTGGCGGCCGAGCTGCACCGACAGCGTCTGGTCGAGCAGCGAGAAGAACGGTTTTGGTCCCGGCGGCGGCATGTCGCCGGCAGGCAGGAAATCGACGACGAGGCCGAGCCGCTGCTGCGCGATGCGGCGGATCTCGTTGCGGTCCTTATCTTGCGGATAGCCCTTGTAGACGTCGATCAGTGCGGCGATGTCCTGAACCACTGCGGCCGACAGGCGGCGCGTCACCGTGTTCCAGTGCCGCTCCATGAACACGAAAGCGACGACCGATTGCAGGATCACCATCGGCACGATCATGATGAGGAGCGCGCGGGCGTAGAGGCCGGTCGGCATCCAGCCCTTGAACGCGTTGCCCATCCAGCCGTTGGCGGCCGAGACGCGGCCGGCGGCGCTCTTCAGCAGCGTCAGGCCGGTATCGATCGTGCTCATCTGGCGCGCTTCACTGCGGTTCAGGGCGAGGCCACCAGGCGGTAGCCGATGCCGCGCACCGCCTGCAGGAACAGCGGATTGGCGGGATCGGTCTCGATCTTGCGCCGGAGGCGGTTGATCTGCACGTCGACGGCGCGCTCGTTGACGGTGCCATTGCCGGTCAGCGCGCTGCGCGGCACGGTCTCGCCCGGCGTCTCCGCGAGAATCCGCAGCATCTCGCGCTCGCGGTCGGTGAGGTGGATGACCTCCTCGCCCTGGCGCAATTCGCCGCGTTCGAGATGGTAGACATAGGGGCCGAAGGCGATCTTCTCGATCGTCGTGGCCTGCGGCGGCGGCGCGGCGCGCTTGAGGATGTTGTTGATGCGCAGCGCCAGCTCGCGCGGTTCGAACGGTTTTGCGACGTAATCGTCGGCGCCGATCTGCAGGCCCTCGATGCGGGCTTCCGCCTCGTGGCGCGCCGTCAGCATCACGATCGGCACCGACGACGAGGTGCGGATGAAGCGGGCGAGGTCGAAGCCGGTCTCGCCGGGCATCATGACGTCGAGGATCAGGAGATCGAAATGCAGGCCCATCAGCTTCGAGCGCGCATCGCCGGCGCTCGCCGCGGTGGTGACGCGGTAGCCTTCACTTGCAAGAAAGCGCGAGAGCAGGTCGCGGATGCGGCGGTCGTCGTCGACCAGCAAGAGATGCGGGGCATCGTCGGCCGGTTGCACCGGCGGGCGGGCGAGCGTGGCAGCGAGCGGCACGGTCACTCCTTGGCGTCTTGTTTGACGGAAGCGAAGATCGTCTCCAGCACCTTGTCCGGGTCGTCGCGGTCGATCATCGCGCGCAGGAATCGCTTGACCGTCTCGGCGTCCTGCGGACCCATCTCCGCGAGCGCCCTGGTGATCCGCGTGGTCTGCAGCCCGGCGAGCTTCTGCACCAGCGCCTCGCCCTTCGGCGTCGCGTAGAGCAGGCGCTGGCGACGATCGTTGTCGCCGGTCTTCTGCACGATATAACCCTCGTCCAGGAGCTGCTTCAGCACCCGGCCGAGCGACTGTTTGGTGATGCGCAGGACGTCGAGCAGGTCGGCGACCTTGAGCCCGGGATAGCGGTAGACGAAATGCATGACCCGGTGATGGGCCCGGCCGAAGCCGAACGCCTCCAGCTCCTGGTCGGGATCGCCGACGAAATCGCGATAGGCGAAGAACAGCAGCTCGATGATATCCCAGCGCAAATTGCCTCCATCGCCTGCGGCCGGCCGGGGCGCGGCAGCGTCTTGAGAAGGAGTCGCGAAATTTATGTCAGGCATATTGACGTATCTTGGGTTCAATGTTACAAAACGATCGACCCGCACGAAATTTTAGATCGTTTCGCGCCGGGTGGCATCGGAGCAGGACGGCCGGAGAGAGCCGGACAGGCGGCGACGGCCGAAGCAGATCTACCGTGCGATTGTCGAGCGGCATTTCGGCAAAACATACTGGACTTCCGCCTTCCGCAAAAGCATGTCCTCGATGACATGCTGGCTGCGGAAACCGGCCGTAACATGGCTGGCGGCGGTCCGGCCAGAAACCAATCAAGCCAGCCGGGCCCGAACGGGCAGGCGGGCGCGAGAAACAGCGCCGCCACCGGCAGCGGGAGGCAAGGACATGAGCATGACATTCGACATCCAGCCCGCATCCAATCCGACGCCCGAGAAGGACCGCGTCGCCAAGCTGGTGGATCCCGGCTTCGGGCGGGTCTTCACCGATCACATGGCAATCGTCCGCTACAACCAGGCCAAGGGCGGCTGGTACGAGGCGAAAATCGAGGCGCGCGCCAACTTCCAGCTCGATCCCGCCGGCGCGGTCCTGCACTACGCCCAGGAGATCTTCGAAGGCCTGAAGGCCTACAAGCGCGACGATGGCGGGGTGAACCTGTTCCGTCCCGACGCCAATGCGCGCCGCTTCAAGGACTCGGCCGATCGCATGGCGATGGCGCAGCTGCCCGAAGACGTCTTCATCGAGGCGGTCGAGCAGGTCGTGCGCATCGACCGCGCCTGGATGCCGGGCGGCGAGGGCAGCCTTTACCTGCGTCCGTTCATGATCGCGAGCGAGACCTTCCTCGGCGTCAAGCCGTCGTCCGAATACATCTTTGCGGTGATCGCCTCGCCGGTCGGCTCCTACTTCAAGGGCGGGCCCGCGCCGGTCTCGATCTGGGTGTCGGAGAACTACACGCGCGCCGCGATCGGCGGCACCGGCGCGGTCAAATGCGGCGGCAATTACGCCGCGAGTCTGCGCGCCCAGGCCGAGGCGATCCAGCACGGCTGCGACCAGGTCGTCTTCCTTGACGCGGTCGAGCGCCGCTACATCGAGGAGCTCGGCGGCATGAACGTGTTCTTCGTGTTCGACGACGGCTCGCTGTCGACGCCGCCGCTCGGCACCATCCTGCCCGGCATCACCCGCGACTCCATTATCACGCTCGCCCGCGACGCCGGCAAGACGGTGCGCGAAGAACCCTATACGCTCGAGCAGTGGCGCAAGGACGCGGCCTCAGGCAGGCTGAAGGAAGCCTTCGCCTGCGGCACCGCCGCGGTGATCTCGCCGATCGGCAAGGTGCGCTCGGTCAGCGGCGATTTCGACATCTCGGGCGGCGCCGCCGGCCCCGTCGCCATGGGCCTGCGCAAGCAGCTCGTCGACATCCAGTACGGCCGCACCAACGATCCCCACGACTGGATCCGCAAGGTGTTTTGATCACCCTCCCCTGGAGGGGTCCGGGACGAGCGTAGCTCGCCCGTGGGTCGATCGCGCGCAGCGCGAGCGGGGTGGGGTGATCTCTCAACACGGGCAGTGTTCGATGTGGAGACCCTCACCCCATCCCGTCTCTCATCTTCGCTACGCTCAGATGCGAGCCGACCACGGGCGAGCTACGCTCGTCCCGGGCCCCCTCCAGGGGAGGGTAAAAAGCGCAACGTTTGTGGCTTATTGCGCACTGAACGTGCTGCTGCCGACGTGCGACAAAGCCAGGACACAACAAGCGTCCCGGACATCGCGATCATGGCAACAAAGCTCTCCCAACCCATGAAATGGGTCGTTCTCGCCGCCATCACCGGCGTTTGCGTTTTCGGCATCCTGACCGTCGGCCCGACGCACGAGGTTGCTGCGCAAGACCGCTCGCCGATCGTCGATGTGCGCACCGGCGATCCCGAGATGAACACCGCGATCGCTCGCGCCCGCGGCTCGCTGCCGACCTTCTGGGCCTCCTATGAATCGCCCAAGCCGTCCGAGTCTGGTCACGCTTTGAAGGTGCGCTTTACGACCCGCAAGGGCGGGGAGCACATCTGGATCGGTGAGGTGAAGAAGCTGCCCGACGGGACCTTGACCGGCGTCTTCGCCAACGAGCCGCGCGATCTGCCGGGCAAGCGAGCCGGCGATAAGGTCAAGTTCGCGGAGGCCGACATCTCGGACTGGATGTTCATGCGCAACGGCAAGATCGTCGGCGGCGAGACCATCAAGCCGACGCTGAAATCGCTGCCGAAGGCCGACGCGGACGCGCTCCGGGCGCGAATCGAGCAGCCGTAGGGCAGTTGCCGCCCCGCGCCGCGGCTGGTAAACGCCCGCATGGCCGAGAAACCCAAAAAACCCCAGAAACTGAAGGCGCGCCTGCCGCGCGGGCTCGAGGATCGCGACCCTGCCGCGATCCGGGCGACGCGCGAGATGGTCGAAAAGATCCGCGCCGTCTACGAACTCTACGGTTTCGAGCCGGTGGAAACGCCGGCGATGGAATACACCGACGCGCTCGGCAAATTCCTGCCCGACCAGGATCGCCCCAACGAGGGCGTGTTCTCGTTCCAGGACGACGACGAGCAATGGATCAGCCTGCGCTACGATCTCACTGCGCCGCTGGCCCGCTACGTCGGTGAGCGCTACGGCACCGACGGTCTGGTGCTGCCCTATCGCAGCTACCGCGTTGGCTACGTCTTCCGCAACGAGAAGCCCGGCCCCGGCCGCTTCCGCCAGTTCATGCAGTTCGATGCCGACACCGTCGGCTCGGCGACGCCGGCGGCGGACGCCGAGATCTGCATGATGGCGGCGGACACGATGGAGGCGCTCGGCATCGCGCGCGGCCAGTACGTGGTGAAGGTGAACAACCGCAAGGTGCTCGACGGCGTTCTGGAAGCCATTGGCCTCGCTGGTGAGGACAATGCGGCGCGCCGACTGACCGTTCTGCGCGCGATCGACAAGCTCGACAAGTTTTCCGCCGATGAAGTGCGCAAGCTGCTCGGTCCCGGACGCTGGGATGGCGGGGAGGAAGGCAAGGGCGACTTCACCAAAGGCGCCAATTTGAGTGCGGCGGAAGCCGATGTTGTTCTCGCCATCACCAAGCCGCGCGAGGATTGGAGAGAAGCAATTGCCGCGGCAGAAACCTATCTCGCCAAGAGCGAAGTCGGTCAGGCCGGCGTCAGCGAGCTGGAAGAGATTGCAAAACTGGTCACGGCCTCGGGCTATGGTGCGGATCGTATCAAGATCGATCCCTCGGTCGTGCGCGGCCTCGAATATTACACCGGTCCCGTCTACGAGGTCGAACTCCTGCTCGATACCAAGGACGAGAAGGGCCGCCCGGTGCGCTTCGGCTCGGTCGGTGGCGGCGGGCGTTATGACGGCCTCGTCTCGCGCTTCCGCGGCGAGCCGGTGCCGGCAACCGGCTTCTCGATTGGCGTATCGCGGCTGCAGGCCGCGCTGACGCTGCTCGGCAAGCTCGACACGCGGCCCGAATTCGGCCCGGTCGTCGTCACCGTGTTCGACCGCGACCGCGTGGCCGACTACCAGAAGATGGTCGCGAGCTTGCGTACCGCGGGCATCCGCGCCGAGCTCTATCTGGGCAACCCGAAGAACATGGGCAACCAGCTCAAATATGCCGATCGCCGCAACTCACCTTGCGTCATCATCCAGGGCTCGGATGAAAAGGCGCGCGGCGAAGTGCAGGTCAAGGACCTGATCGAGGGCGCCAAGGCGGCCGCTGCGATCGCCTCCAACCAGGAATGGCGCGAGACCCGGCCGGCGCAGTTCTCGTGCAGCGAAGCCGATCTCGTCGCAAAAGTGCGCGAGGTCCTGGGCCGCCATGACGTGAAGTGGGGCTAGCTATTCGCAGGCCGCGTCATGCCCGGGCTTGTCCCGGGCATCCACGTCTTGTTTGATAGAAGAGAACGTGGATGGCCGGGACAAGCCCGGCCATGACGACAGCAGCAGGGAGAGAACAATGCCTGAGATCACCATCAGCATGGCCGAAGGCCGTACCGACGAGCAGAAGGCCGGCATGATGCGCGACATCACCCAGGCGCTGGTGAAGAATCTCGGCGTCGATGCCGATGCCGTCGTCATCCAGATCAACGAAGCCCCGCTCCGTCACAAGATGAAGGGCGGCAAGACCTTCGTGGAGCGTGCGGCGGCGGCGAAGAAGTAGCGGTCGACGGTTCTGCATTCACCGCTGTCGTCCCCGCGAAGGCGGGACCCATAACCACAGGGAGTGGTATTGGGCCAGCTGGTAACTCCGAGCCTTCGCCAAACTTGATCCTGTGGTAATGGGTCCCGGATCTGCGCGCGCTTAAGGCGCGCTTGTCCGGGACGACACTGAGTGTAAGGGGTCCATGGACGCACGCGACTTCATCACAACAGGCATGAGCGCCGAGCGCACGCTGGTGGTCCCGGTGGAGCGCACCGTCGGGCATTTCGTGTCAGGCATGCCTTTTGTCTACGCGACGCCGATGATGATCCTGGAGATGGAGATGGCATCGGGTGATGCGATCCGCTCAGCGCTTCAGCCGGGCTGGGTCACTGTCGGTACCGAGGTCGACATCCGCCATCTTGCCGCCGCGCTCGTCGGTGCGACCGTGCGGACCACTGCAAAGGTGGTCGCGGTCGAGCGCCGCGTCATTCGCTTCGAGGTTGAGGCATTCGAGGGCCCGCGCAAGCTCGGCGAAGGCCGCCACGCCCGCGGGCTCGTCAATGTCGAGATGTTCAACAAGCGGCTCGGGGCTTAACGCGGCTGTGGATTTCGCCTAATCCACCTTCCGCGCTTTTGGAGACGAATACGACGTTTCCTGCTCCCTGCGGAGACGCACGGCAGACAGCCTCTCGTCAATCGCCACATCCGCCCAGGTGATGCACGTGTCTTTGGCTACCGCCTTGGTCAATCGCACATTGTGCGCAAGCCCGAGTGGCAGATAGCGCTTTTCAAGGGAGGTGCTGGCGGGCGTCAGTTTGCCGAAGACGGTGTAGCCGCCTTCTCCGTCGAGCATGTCTCCCTCGCGCAAGTCCTTCTTGGCTGTGGCAGCAACATCGGCGTTGAACGTCGTGGCGACGCCTGTCGCCTCATTGCGCAGAGCGATCGAGGCAACTGAAATTCCAAGCTCCAGCCCTATGAGATGCCACTTCTTGTAGGAGCTCATGTAACGACCGCTCGGATCGGTGACGACGCTGTATTCCTGGAAACAGTTGCGGATGTAATCGCTGTCGCCTTCGAAACAGACCCACACGCCCTTGCGGATGTCGTTGGGGATGGGCCTGCCTTCGGCCGTCAGGCAGGATACGACCTCGACCTGGCCCTTGGATTCCAGGATGCCGCCCTCCGAACGGGGGCGCATCAGCGTGGGGATGTCGTCGACCGATCCCGGTGGGAATGCAAGGCCATGCGAGGGCGCCTCCAGGCCGGTTGCGTTCGCGATCGCGGCAGATTCAATCGCAGGCTTGGAGCCGTCGAGGAACGCGTTGAACATTTTTGGATTCATGCCCCCGCGCGCAGCTTGCTCTGCAGACAATCCCCAGTGATCCCAGACCGTTTCGGGCGTCGATTCCCGGTAATGCGGCAGCCATTTGTGGCCACGGCCCGCTGCCACGACGGGAAAACCGCAGGCCCTCGCCCAATCTACGAGGTCGCAAGCGAGAGCCGGCTGATCGCCATAGGCCAGGCTGTAGATCAGGCCGGCCTGCCTGGCTCTCTGCGCGAGGATCGGTCCGCAGAAGGCGTCGGCTTCGACGGTCACGTTGATGACGGCCTTGCCTGCAGAAAAGGCGCCGAGGCAGTGCTCGACCGCCGCGACAGGATTGCCGGTGCACTCTGCGATCACCTCGATGCCTTCGCACTTCACAAGCGCTTCCCAATCGTCGGTCAGGAAGGTCGTGCCGTACTTGAGAGCATCCCCGAGTGAGGTCGCGGCGAACTGCTCCGGGCGCCACCCCACCCGGTACAGGTTTTCGCGGGCACGCGATGGGGACAGGTCAGCAATTCCAACGAGATGGACGCCCGGCGTACGCAGGACTTGATGGAGATACATTGCGCCGAACTTGCCCGCCCCGATCAGTCCGATTTTGATGGGGCGCCGCTCGGCCTGTCGTTCGAGAAGTTTCGCGTAGAGGTTCACGATTGCTCTCCCTATCGGCAACGACCGGGATCGCCGCGCATTCGGCCGCCGAAGCGCTCTGATCCGTCTACTTCGCCAATTCCTTCGACCGCTGCGTGGCCGCGGCGATGGCGCGGATCATGAGTTCGCGCAGGCCCGGCTCGCCCATCAGCACACTGAGCGCGGCGGCCGTGGTGCCGCCGGGCGAGGTGACGTTCTGGCGCAGGGCGCTGGACGGCAGCTCCGACTGGTGCAGCAGCTCGCCGGAGCCGGCGACGGTCTCGCGGGCGAGCTTGGTCGCCAGCGCCTCCGGCAATCCCGCTTCGACGCCGGCGCGGGCGAGCTCTTCGGCGAGCAGGAACACATAGGCCGGGCCCGAGCCGGACACGGCGGTGACCGCGTCCATCAATCCTTCATCCTCGACCCATTCGACCGAGCCGGTGGCGCGCAGCAGCGCATCCGCCACCGCGCGCTGCGCGGCGCTGACGTTGTTCGCGGCAACAGCGACGGTGATGCCGCGGCCGATCGCTGCCGGCGTGTTCGGCATCGCGCGCACCACGGCGCCGCCACAGACCTCTTGGAGCAAGGCGATCGTGGTGCCTGCCATGATCGAGACCACCGACGTCTTGTCCGAGACGAACGGCTTCAGCTTGGCGCCGGCCTCGCGGAACATCTGCGGCTTCACCGCCACGACCAGCGTCTCGACAGCGCCTGCGGTCTTCACATCAGGATTGAGCACGACGCCCTTGGCGGCCAGCGCGGAGATCTCGGGCGCAATGTGCGGCTCGATCACCGCGACGCGGCGCGGATCGAGCCCGCCCGAAAGCCATCCGGTCAGCATCGCGCCGCCCATCTTGCCGGCGCCGGCGAGCAGGATGGTGCCGGTGATGTTTTGAAGAGGGTTGTTTGCCATCGCCGTTGCCACGTGTTTGCTGTCATCCCCGCCTAGTGCGCAATTGCGCACGGGGGGCGGGGATCCCTGCGCGAGCGATTGCTCGTCACATAACCACAGGCGGTTCTAGTGGATCGAGGTGTCGGCAACAAGCCGCGTGCCACAAGTGGCCATCACGCGGTATGGATCCCGGATCGGCGCGCGCTTTGGGCGCGCTTGTCCGGGATGACGTAGGGAGCGAGCTGCCGCCCTTGCGCCTTGGGAAGGCCCTACGCCTCCCCCACCGTATCGAACATCGCCGCGTCCATCGCCTCCGCCGTGCTCTTGCCGGCCCACACCACGAACTGGAACGCCGGGAAGTAGCGCTCGCAGGCATGAATGGCGCCGGCGAGCATGACCTCGCATTGCGCGGGCGAGGCGGTAAGGCCGCCCGGCAGCACCAGGGCCTGGCGGTGCATCACCATGCCGGTGGTGGTCCACAGGTCGAAATGGCCGACCCACAGCTGCTCGTTGACGGCGGCGACGAGCCGCTGCACCTCGCCGCGGCGCGCGGGCGGAATCTTCATGTCGAAGGCGCAGGCCAGATGCAGCGCCTCGATCTCGCCCATCCAGGTAAAGGAGAGCTGGTAGTCGGTCCATTGTCCCTTGGAGACAATCGTGAGCTCGTCCTCGCCGGAGCGTTCGAACGGCCAGTTGTTGCTGGCGGCGATGTCCTCGACCACCGCGAGCGGATGGTTTCTGGAATCGATAGTGCCTTCGAGCAGGGACATGCCGTCTCGACCTCTTGCCTTCTTGTTGTCTTTGATACGCACGCGGTTGGGCCCGGCGCGCACTCCCTAAAACGTCGCTGCGGCGTCCCTCGGATCAGCCTTTGCAATCCCCTCGGAGTCGCTGTTGCGATCCTCGGATCAGCGCGGGCCTGTCGCGGATCAAGTGATGTGATTTGCGGAATCTGCGCAACGGGGTCGCGAGTCCGTCCACAAGCCAGGACTCGTTCGTCCACAGCTCATCTCCGCCACAATTCTTAACGGACGAGAACAAACCGGAATCGGATTCGGCAAAAAAGCTCGCCGCAAATTCCGTGGGGCGAGGGCCGAACCGCCGCCGCGGCATGGGACCATGCGCTTGGCCCATGCGGAACACGCTTGCCGCGACTGCCCGGCGGCGGCATATTTCCTGATAGGCCGTTCATCCCGGACGGCCGATGTTCTCAGGGCGGGGTGAAAGTCCCCACCGGCGGTAAGGGTCGACAGGCCCAAGCCCGCGAGCGCCTTCCGCAAGGGTTTATCCCGAACGGAAGGGTCAGCAGATTCGGTGCAACTCCGAAGCCGACGGTTAAAGTCCGGATGAAAGAGAACGGTCGCTGGCAGACGCATCGAGACGATGCGGCTGTTTGTCGTTCCGTGTGCCCTGATTCTGGTCCTTAAACCGAGGAAAGCCATGAATCAGATGCTGCAAGACCCCCAAACCGAAACGTCCCAAACGCCGCCGCCGGTTCCCGTGGATCCGGCCCCTGCGCATCCGCGCTTCGCGAAGCCGCAGCGGGTGGCCTTCGTGCAGGCCTGCTGGCACCGCGACGTGGTCGCGGAAGCCCGCATCGCCTTCATGAAGGAGGCAGAAGCCCGCCACCTCACCCATGTCGACGTGTTCGAGGTGCCGGGCTCGTTCGAGATCCCGCTGCACGCGCAGGTCCTCGCCAAGACGCGGCGCTACACCGCGATCGTCGCGGCTGGTCTCGTCGTCGACGGCGGCATCTACCGCCACGAATTCGTCGCCGACACCGTGATCAAGGCGCTGATGGACGTGCAGCTGCGCACGGAGGTGCCGGTGTTCTCGGCCGTGCTGACGCCGCAGCAATTCCACGAGACCGAGGTGCACTACGATTTCTTCCGCAAGCACTTTGCGATCAAGGGCGTCGAGGTCGCGACCGCCTGCGCGGAGACGTTGCACGGCCTGGAGCGCCTGCGCGGCCAGGTCGCAGCGGGGATCGTGGGGTAGTAAGGGCCGGAAGGACCGTGCACTCCCTCGCCCCGCTTGCGGGGAGAGGGTGGGGTGAGGGGGAGTCTCCGCGGGGACGGTGAGAGTTGGACTCGCGGAGAGCCCCCTCACCCGGATTGCATCT
>NZ_LAXE01000001.1:7700125-7719121 GCF_003122645.1 Bradyrhizobium sp. SUTN9-2 | reverse complement strand
GATTGCATCTGCGATGCAATCCGGCCTCTCCCCGCACGCGGGGAGAGGCGAAGAAGAAAATCAATCGAACAGGCTCGACACCGATTCTTCCGCCGCCGTGCGCGCGATCGCATCCGAGATCAGGCTGGCGATCGGCAGGGTGCGGATGTTCGGCGCCTTGGTCACCGCGTCGGTCGGCAGGATCGAATCGGTGATCACCAGCTCCTTCAGCCTGGAGCCGGCGATGCGCGCCGCCGCGCCGCCGGAGAGCACGCCGTGGGTGATGTAGGCGTAGACGTCCTTGGCGCCCTTGGCGAGCAGCGCATCGGCCGCGTTCACCAGCGTGCCGCCGGAATCGACGATGTCGTCGACGAGGATGCAGGTGTGGCCGGAGACGTCGCCGATCACGTTCATGACCTCGGACTCGCCCGGCCGCTCGCGGCGCTTGTCGACGATCGCGAGCGGGGTGTTGATGCGCTTGGCGAGGCCGCGCGCGCGGGCGACGCCGCCGACGTCGGGCGAGACCACCATCGTCTTGGTCAGGTCGAACTTGTCCTTGATGTCGCGCACCATCAGCGGCGCGGCGAACAGGTTGTCGGTCGGGATGTCGAAGAAGCCCTGGATCTGGCCGGCATGCAGGTCGAGCGTCATGACGCGGTCGACGCCGGCCTGCGTGATCATGTTGGCGACGAGCTTGGCCGAGATCGGCGTGCGCGAGCCTGATTTACGGTCCTGCCTTGCGTAGCCGAAATAGGGCAGCACTGCGGTGATGCGGCGCGCCGAGGAGCGGCGCAGCGCGTCGGTGATGATGAGCAATTCCATCAGATGGTCGTTGGCGGGGAACGAGGTCGACTGGATGACGAAGGCATCCGAGCCGCGGACGTTCTCCTGGATCTCGACGAAGATCTCCATGTCGGCGAAGCGCCGCACCACCGCCTTGGTCAGCGGCAGGTCGAGCCCTTGCGCGATCGCCTGGGCGAGGGCCGGATTGGAGTTGCCGGCGACGAGCTTGATGGAGCCGTTTTTGGCCGACATGGACGCTTCCTCCCGCGCTTTGCTGGATACGACCTTCAACATCTGAGAATACCCGCTGGCAGCACGGTTACGACGGGCGAGGAAATATCAGGCGGAAGGCCGCGATGGCAACCCGGGATGCTACGTTTTCCCTTCGAAAATCCTGAGTCGGGCCAACGGCTTGGCCGCAAGTTGAGGCCGTGGTTTAGCGGGGGTTATTGCTCGGCATAGCCGAGCGCTGATGCCGGCATGTCCTGCGCGGGAGCGTCCTTGACGACGCTGGCCACCGCCGGTCCCCGCAATGCCGGAGCCGCGCCGGGTGCATCCGGCGTTCCGTTGATCATGTTGGAAAGTCCGCTGAATCCGGCCTGGGCGATCTTCCGCAGCACGAGGTCGTCGGCAGCCGACCACGCGTCGCGCCCGCCCTTGGCCGAGGTCGGTTCCTCGCCGGAGAGACGCAGCGCGCGCTGCTGGTTGGCGTCGTAGACGTCCCAGACCCAGGCGATCACGGTCTTGCCGCGCACCACCTGGGCGGAGAGGTAGCTGCGCACGCGATAGGCAGCCGTACCTTCGCGGGAGACCACGGACAGGCTGCGCAGCTTGGATTCGCTGTCGAGCACGCCGACCATGCGATCGAACACTTGCGGCGGTGGCCCGTCGATTGATTCGAAGGCGATGGTGGCCCCGCTGCCGGCGCTCGGCGCCATCGCATAGGAATTGACGGCACTGCCGCCGCCGGCGCAGCCGCCCAGCGCGGCCGCCGCTGCCAGCAGCATGACCGCCAGCACGCGCGAACCCGCGCGGTGGAAGATGAATGACGCGTCCCTCATTATGGAGGGCAGCGATATCGTTAAAATCGATTAAGGTCTAGGGCAGGCGCGACACATCCCCACTGTCATTCCGGGGCGATGCGCAAGCATCGAACCCGGAATCCATTTCGCCGCGTGAATTGCCGCACGATGGATTCCGGGTTCTCGCTTCGCGAGCCCCGGAGTGACACGGAGTTGCCCCTGTGTTCACCCATCCAGCGCAATCGCGTGAACGTGACGGCCGTAATCCGGCTCCTTGCGATGCACCGAACGGCGATAGCTGAAGAAGCGCTCGTCGGCGTAGGTGTCGAGGCCGAGATCGTCGATCATCAGGATGCCGGCGGCCTCGAGCCGCTTGCGGATGAAGCCGGCGAGATCGAACATCGCGTGGCCCTCGCGCACCGAGGGGATGAAGAACACAGCGTTCTCGGCATCCTGTTCGATGAAGCGCGCGACGAACTCGTTGCCGACCTCGTAGCTGTCCTGGCGGATCAAGGGGCCGATCGCGGCGATGATGCCGCCGCGCGTGGCGCCGAGCTGCTCCATCGCCGCGATGGTGGATTCCAGCACGCCCGTCAGTGCGCCCTTCCACCCCGCATGCGCGCCACCGATCACGCGCGCCTGGGGATCGACGAACAGCACCGGCCCGCAATCGGCGGTGGAGACGCCGAGCGCGATGCCTGGCGTCTTCGTCACCAGCGCATCGCCCTTCGGCCGTGGCCCGCTCGGCCACGGTGCCTCGGCAACCAGCACGTCGGGCGAATGGATCTGGTGCAGGCTGAGGAAGCGCTCGGGCGCAACGCCGACATGCTCGGCCATGCGGCGCCGGTTCTCGGCGACCAGGGTCTGATCGTCGTTGGAGCCGAGCCCGCCGTTCAGCGCGGAATAAATGCCGCCGGAGACGCCGCCTTCGCGGGTGAAGAAGGCATGGCGCAGGCCGGGCACGGCCGACAGCAGCGACGAAGCTATCGTCATGAGGCCTCTCCTGCCTGTTCGAGATCGCTGAGGCCGGCTAGGCTTGCCAGCCGCGGCTCGGAGATGCCGAGCACTTTGAACATCGAGCCCATGCCGCCACGCCCGGTATCGGTCAGGCGCTTGAGCGCCACCGAAATGTCGGTGGCGACGTCGGGCGCTGCTTTCTGCATCAAGGCGGCGGCGCGGGTGTCGATGCCGATCCGCTTGAGGAAGTCGCCTTGCGTGACCGGCCCATGCACGCGCGCGCCGACGTCCTCGGCCGCGCGCGCCAGCGCCTGGAAGTCGACATGGGCGGTGACGTCGGCCTGGCCCGGCGCCTTCAAGGGATCGGCGAAGGTGTGGCGCGCAATCGCCTGGAACGTGTCGCCGGCGTCGCTGCGGAGGTGGCCGTAATCGATGATCAGCGCCGCGCCGTCCTGGTCGCGCACGCGCGTGGCAAGCTTCATGATCTCGCCGTCGGGGCGCCACTCGAACACGGCGCCGATGGGGGCGGCGCGTACCAGGGGCGGCAGCAGCACGTCGAAGCGAGGCGTCGGCTCCGGCGCCGCGCCGAACTGAAGCTTGCCGTTGGGATCGATCTCGATCACGCGCTCGTGCCAGCCGTTCTCGAGCCGGACCATCTGGTGGATCGGCAGCACGTCGAAATATTCGTTGGCGAGGATGATGCTCGGGCCCTCCGGCACCTCGTCGATGCTGTCGTGCCAGGCGATGTTGCGCACGTTGGCGAGCGTCGCGCTCTGCCGGTCCCGCAACACGGGATTGACCTCGACCATGTGGATGTGGAGCGCCTGGTAGAGCGGGGGCAGCACGCGGAGCGCGCGCAGCGCATCCGCCATCATGGTGCCGCGGCCGGGGCCGAGCTCGATCAGCCGCACAAATTGCGGCGAGCCCATCTGCTTCCAGACCGAGGCGGTCCACAACCCCAAGAGCTCGCCGAACATCTGGCTGACTTCGGGCGCCGTGGTGAAGTCGCCCTCGCGCCCGAGCGGATCGCGCGAGACGTAATAGCCGTAGCGCGGATGCATCAGGCACAGTTCCATGTACCGCCAGACCGGCATGGGCCCGGAAGATTTGATCAGCGCCTTGATCTCGTTGAGCAGCGGCTGGTCGGTCACGGCGATCTTCTCGAAATGAATTAACGAATGGCCTGGACGGGCGTCGGCGCACCGCGCCTCACTGCCAATACAATAAGAATGAGGCCGACGATAAGCATCGGGATCGACAGCAGCATGCCCATGGTTAATCCGCCCCAGAGGAAACCGAGCTGCGCGTCCGGCTCGCGGAAATGCTCGCCGGCGATGCGGGCCAGACCATAGACCAGGATGAAGGCGCCGAGGATCATGCCGGGGCGCTTCAAGGCACCGAACCGGATCATGATCGCGAGCACCGTGAACAGCAGGATGCCCTCCATGCCGGCTTGGTAGAGCTGGCTCGGATGCCGCGGCAACTGCGTCGGATCGTTGGGGAAGATGATCGCCCAGGGCAGGGTCGGGTCGGTGGCGCGGCCCCACAATTCGCCGTTGATGAAATTGGCGATGCGTCCGAGCAACAGCCCGACCGGGGCGACCGCGGTGGTGATGTCGCCGAGCGACAGGATCGAGATGCCATTGCTCCACGCGAACCACATCACCGCGACGACGCAGCCGAGGAAGCCGCCGTGGAACGACATCCCGCCCTCCCACAACTTAAAGATCGCGGCGGGATGATCGATGAAGAAGGGCAGGTTGTAGAACAGCACGTAGCCGGCGCGGCCCCCCACGATGATGCCGAGCGTGACCCACAGGATGAAGTCGTCGATCTGAAGCAGCGAGATCGGCGCGGGTCCGCCCCACAGGCGTTCGCTCTTCAGCAGCGCGCGGGCATAAAGCCAGCCGAACACGATGCCGCAGATATAGGCCAAGGCATACCATTTGATCGCGAACGGACCGATCTCGAGCGCGATCGGGTTGAAGGCGGGGAAGTCGATGAGCAGAAACGGCATCGCGCCTTCTGTGTCCAAGCGGGATCGCGGCGGTCGGCGCCGGCAGACGCCCCGTGATTCCTCTTATGCAGGGACGTTGAATACGATTGCAAGGAAACCGGCGCATGACAAGGATACCGCCGCTTCGCTCTTGAACCGGCCCCGTCGGATTGCCATTGTCATTCTGCGTGTTCGCGCAAAGTTTATCGGAGGCCCACAATGACCCAGACCAACAACCGGTTTTTCGACGAGATCGGCCGCCTGATGAACGACGCCGCCGGTGCTGCCCAGGGCGTCAAGCGCGAGTTCGATTCCGTGATGCGCAGCCAGGCCGAGAAATTCCTGCGCGACATGGACCTCGTCAAGCGCGAGGAGTTCGAGGCGGTCAAGGACATGGCGCGCCTTGCGCGTGAGGAGAACGAAGCCCTGAAGGCGCGGCTCGCAGCGCTGGAGGCGAAGCTCGGGGGGACCCCGACGTCGTAAAGCGCGGTCTCTTACCCTCCCCTGGAGGGGGAGGGTCGGCGCGTAGCGCCGGGGTGGGGTGATCTCTCCACTCGGGCACCGCCTCGATCGAGAGACTGTCACCCCACCCCGGCTCACGTTTTGCTACGCTCCATATGAGCCGATCCTCCCCCTCCAAGGGAGGGTAAGGACCCGGGCCTCCAGGGGAGGGTACCAGCCCATTCTCCTTGTCATTTCCGCAGCTTCCGGGTAAAAGCCCGCCACGTCCGCGGCCCCCGCACCCCTGGAGGCTTGCTGTGGACTATGCCATGGGCCGCCTTGCGGCCCATTAACTTTTGCAAAAACAAGGACTTAACGACATGGCGACGACCGTCAAGGAATTGAAGGCGACCGCGCGTCCGAAGAGCGGCAAGGGGGCCGCCCGGGCTGAGCGTCGCGCCGGGCGAGTGCCCGGAGTGATCTACGGCAACAACCAGCCCCCGCTGACGATCTCGATCGAGGATCGTGAACTGCGCCAGCGCATCCTTGCCGGCCGGTTCCTGACCACGCTGGTCGACATCGACCTCGAGGGCAAGAAGCACCGCGTCATTCCGCGCGACTATCACCTCGATCCGGTCAAGGACTTCCCGATCCATGTCGACTTCATGCGGCTGGGCGAAGGCGCCACCATCCGCATCAGCGTTCCCCTGCACGTGGTGAAGGCCGAAACCTCCCCGGGCGTGAAGCGCGGCGGCACCGTCAACATCGTCGCCCACGCGATCGAGCTCGAATGCGGCGTCGAGAGCATCCCGCAATATATCGAGGCCGATGTCGGCGTGCTCGAGATCGGTCACTCCCTGCATCTGGCCGACGTCAAGCTACCGGCCGGCGTCAAGGCGCTGACCCGCGAGGACGCGACCCTCGTCACCATCGTGCCGCCGTCCGGTTACGCCGAAGAGCAGAAGGCCGCTGCTGCGGCTGCCGCTGCTGGTGCGGCCCCGGGCGCTGCGGCTGCTCCGGCCGCTGGTGCTGCGGCTCCGGCTGCTGCTCCTGCCGCTGCTGCCAAGGCTCCCGCCGGCGGCGACAAGAAGAAGTAATCTCTCGAAGCTGGCGCGCGGTCCTTGACCGCGCGCCGAGCGGGGGGCGCGCCGCGTCATGCGACTCTTTGTTGGGCTCGGCAATCCCGGCGCACAGTATCGGTTCAACCGACATAATGTCGGGTTTATTGTCGTCGACGCGATAGCGGAGCATTATCGTTTCAATCAGTGGCGCCAGCATCCTCGCTTTGAGGGTGAATTGGCTACCGGCATGATTGACGGCGAGCAGGTCATGCTTCTGAAGCCCTCGACCTACATGAATGCTTCAGGATCAGCTGTGCTGAGTGTGCTCAGCTTCTACAAGCTGCACCGATCTGACTTAACTGTATTTCACGATGAAATTGAACTTCCGCCCGCCGGATTTCGCGTCAAAGTGGACGGGAGTGATGCGGGGCATAATGGTTTGGGCTCAATCACCGAACGGATTGGCCCGAACTATCGACGTGTCCGCATTGGAGTCGGACGACCAATACATAAGAGCCAGGTTGAAGGATACGTCCTTGGCAACTTTACGACTCTGGACATGGAATGGCTAAGTCCAATGATCGATTCGATCGTGGAGAACATTGGACTGCTGACCCGCAATCAAGATTCAAGCTTTCAGAACAAGGTGCACGTCGCTTTGCAGGCTGCAGGCTTTGGCAAGCGCGGTAACCGCAGCTCGCCTACTTAGGACTCAAAGGACCACCATGGGATTCAAATGCGGGATCGTCGGATTGCCCAATGTCGGCAAGTCGACCTTGTTCAATGCGCTGACCGAGACGGCCGCGGCGCAGGCCGCGAACTATCCGTTCTGCACCATCGAGCCGAATGTCGGCGAGGTCGCCGTGCCCGATCCCAGGCTCGACAAGCTCGCGGCCATCGCCAAGTCGGGCCAGATCATCCCGACCCGGCTGACCTTCGTCGACATCGCCGGCCTCGTGCGCGGCGCCTCCAAGGGCGAAGGCCTCGGCAACCAGTTCCTCGCCAATATCCGCGAGGTCGACGCCATCGCGCATGTGGTTCGCTGCTTTGAAGATTCCGACATCACCCATGTCGAAGGCAAGATCGCCCCGCTCGCGGACATCGAGACCATCGAGACCGAGCTGATGCTCGCCGACTTAGACAGCCTCGAGAAGCGCGTCGACAATCTCACCAAGAAGGCCAAGGGCAACGACAAGGACGCCAAGGAGCAGCTCGATCTCGTCAACCGCACCCTGGTGCTCTTGCGCGAAGGCAAGCCCGCGCGCCTCGTCGAGCGCAAGGCGGAGGAGGAGCGGGCCTTCTCGATGCTCGGCCTGCTGTCGTCCAAGCCCGTGCTCTATGTCTGCAACGTCGAGGAAGGCTCGGCCGCGACAGGCAACGCCTTCTCCAAGGCGGTCGAGGAGCAGGCGGCGAAGGAGGGCGCGGTTGCCGTCGTCATCTCCGCCAAGATCGAATCCGAGATCGCGACCATCTCGCGTGACGAGCGCGCGGACTTCCTGGAGACTTTGGGCCTCGAAGAAGCCGGCCTCGACCGCCTGATCCGTGCCGGCTACACCCTGCTCGACCTCATCACCTACTTCACCGTGGGCCCGAAGGAAGCGCGCGCCTGGACCATCTATCGCGGCACCAAGGCGCCGGCGGCGGCCGGCGTGATCCACACCGATTTCGAGAAGGGTTTTATCCGCGCCGAGACCATCGCGTATGACGATTACGTCGCGCTCGGCGGCGAAGCCGGTGCCCGCGATGCCGGCAAGCTCCGCCTCGAAGGCAAGGATTACGTCGTCGCCGACGGCGACGTGATGCATTTCAGGTTTAATACGTAGGAGCTGGTCATTCCGGGGCGCGCGAAGCGCGAGCCCGGAATCCATCTATACGCTTGTTCTGTGGCTCAATGGATTCCGGGCCTCGCCTCTTCGAGGCGCCCCGGAATGACGGGAATCACCGCATCCCTGATCCCTGATCCCTGATTGCGCCGAGATGCTCGTTGATGCGGAAGACGATCAGGATCAGCTCCGCGACGATGCGCGAGAACACGATGCCGACCACGACGCTGGCGATCGACGACAGCAGCACCAGGAAGCCGCCGAACGGGCTGATCGCCATCGCAGCCAACCCTGAGAAGATGCCGGAGAGCCCGAACAGGCAGATCAGCGCGATCACCAGCCAGTAGAAGGTCTTGATGATCGTCGGCGTGATGAAGCGGTCCCACTGGAACAGGTCGCTGAATGAGAACATTGCTCTCCCCAAGGCAAATCGCAAGGCAAATCGGGACTTCAAATCGGGCTTCGGCCGTCGATCGATCCGACTCAAATCAACGCCGATCTCAAGTATGTAGCACGAGCCATGCGGGCCGGCGGGTTGAGATTGCCGCAAAGTGCGGCCACAATCTGTCATTCCCGCAAAGCTTTCCCGAGATGACCCTGACCTTCGAAGATTTCCCGCCTGGCCGGTTCGGAACGTTCGGCCCGCGCCACGTCACCCGCGACGAGATATTGGCCTTTGCCGCCGAGTTCGATCCGCAGCCGATGCACCTCGACGAGGCGGCAGCAGCTGAGAGCATGCTGCGCGGCCTGTCCGGTTCGGGCTGGCACCTGTGCTCGCTGATGATGCGGATGATGGCCGACGGCTTCATCACCCGCGCCGCGTCGCTGGGATCTCCCGGCGTCGACGAGGTGCGCTGGCTGTCGCCACTGCGGCCCGACGACGATCTCACGCTCGACGTCGATGTCCTGGAAGCGCGGGCCTCGAAGAGCCGACCTGAGCTCGGCATCGTCAAGTTCAAATGCACCGCGCGCAATGCGGCGGGGCAGGCGCTCGCCGAGATGATCTCGCCGATCCTGATCAAGCGGCGCGAGGGAGCGGCCTGATGCGGTTCTTCGAAGACATCGCGATCGGTCAGCGCCGCGAGATCGGCGCCTATACGTTCACCGCGGAAAAGATCAAGACCTTCGCCGCCAAGTTCGATCCGCAACGCTTTCACCTCGACGAGGAGGAGGGCAAGAACTCGCTGTTCGGCGGGCTCGCGGCCTCGGGCTGGCATGTCGGCTCGGCCTGCATGAGCCTGCTTGTCGCCGACGGCCAGCGCCTGGCACGCGAGGCCGCCTCGCGCGGCGAGGAGGTCGCGGTGTGGGGCCCGTCGCCGGGCTTTCGCGACCTGCGCTGGATCAGGCCGGTGCTCGCCGGCGACACCGTCGCTTACGTCAATGAAGTCATCGACAAGCGCGCCTCCGCCTCCCGTCCCGGCTGGGGCATTTTGACGGCCCGCACCACCGGCACCAACCAGCGCGGCGAGGAGGTCTATTCCATCACCGCCTCCGCCTTCGTGCCGCTGCGCAAGGGCGGTTAGATCTGTTCCAAGATGAACGGGCAAATGAGTGCGCGAGTGTTGCCCGCGCGCTATGGACGCGATTCCGGGTGGCTGCCATAAGCCTGCGCAACATGGTTACGGCGAAGCAGTTTCGCGGAACCAGTCAGTTGCTAACTAATTATGAACCTGTCGCTGTCTATTTGAAACGAATAGGCAGACGACAGGGGACGAGGACCATGGCTGATCGCGGCGCACTCAAATTTGTTGGATTCATCTTCGCGACCGCGACACTGGCCGTGATGCTGGTCGCGGGCATGGTGGCGAAGGGCTACGCCGATGGCGCCTACACGCTGGAAGCCTCGACCGCGGAAGCGGCCCGGTAAGAATTCGTTAACGATCGCGGCCGGCATCCGGCCGCAGCTCAGCGGCTATAGACGAACGCCAGGATGGCGATCGCAACCGCCAGCAGCCCGACAAAGCGCAGCATGATCGTGCCGAATTGATTCGGCGCGGGCCGCAACGGGATCGGGTCCGTGGTGTCGGGCCGAATGCTTTCCATCTGAAATGTCCCCTGAGCCCGGCCGCGACGGCACGGGCGCTTGGCGTTGGTCGCCGGGGTGGGCCGGAGGGTTCAATGGTGGCCGTTGGCCGCGCCACATTCTCCGCTGTCATGCCCCGGCTTGTCCGGGGCATCCAGTACGCCGCGGCCTATCGATTCAACCACCGGCGCTGGTGGAATACTGGATCACCCGCCCCTGTGCGCAATTGCGCACTAGGCGGGTGATGACACCTGTGTTGGAGAAACGGCTGCGTGACCCACCAACAAATCAAAACCGCCGCGCTCCCTTCCGGAACGCGGCGGCCAATGATGCGTTCGTGCCGGCGATCAGCTGTTGCGCAGGCCGTCGGCGGCGCGCTTCCACTGCGCGACGTTGTCGGCGATCATGCGGGTCGACTTCATCGCGGCCTGGCTGAGCTGGGCGTAGCCGGAGATCTCGCGCTGGACGCGCTGGCCTTCGGCGTGGAGCAGGTCGCGCAGGCTCTCGAGCTCGGAGATCAAATTCTCGATCTCGGCGAGCGAAGTGCCGGCGACGCGCTGGATCAGCGAGTTGACGTTATTGACGGTGGCTTCCGCGCTCGGATCGAGCGGCGGCGCGTCGGCGGTTGTCGCGGCCGGACGGCGCAGATAGGCGATGTCGTTGCGGACGAAGTCGCGGATGCCGGCTTCGACCTCGGTCACGGCGGCGAGGTTGGTGTCGACCGTCTCGGTCTCGGTGGCTTCGATCTTTTCGGGACGCATGGCGTTCATCGTTATTCCCCTGTTCGCGTTGAGCGCAGCGCGAGTGTCCCCCGCACGACGACGTCTGTGAGGCAGGCTGCATCAGGGCGTCCGATTTTGACCGCAAATGGGCCAAGATGCGGCAAGGCCGGACCATTCGGGGGTTTTGCCGTGGCGTATGGTTAGGGAAGGGTGAATGCTGCCGCGGTGATGGCCTTCTCCCCGCAGGCGGGCAGAGGCGCCGGCCTCACCAGCTCTTCTTGAAGCCCGCCGTCACGCTCTTGTTCAGCGTGCCTTGCGAGGTTTCACCGACCGAGCCTGATACGGTGACGTTGTCGAACAGCTTCTGCTCGGCGCCGAGCTTGCGCAGCCATTTGTCGTCGGTGGTCGACAGCGTCTGGCCGGCAACGATGCTGGTGCCGGTGTCGGTCACGGTGACCTTGGCGCTCTGGTCGGTCTCGTAATTGCGCGTGACGTGGCCGCCGATGCCGGGGACCGCTGTGGTGCCGTGCTGGTTGACGCTGTAGCCGTTCTGCAGCGTCAGCGAGGTATCGCCCGACAGCGGCACCGATTTGGTCAGCGATGCCCCGATCTTGCTGTGCTCGGCGCCGGGATCGACCCTGGCTTCCACCGCGGTCTTGTCCCAGATCGCGCCCGCGCCCGGCGCGGTTGCCGTCGCCCAGGCGCTGCCCGAGGATTGCGGCAGGTTGCCGCCGTTGGTGGCCTTCTGCGCCAGCAGCTCGGACATCGTCCTGGGCTCGCTCGCCAGCGTCATGTCGGCGCCGACTCGGGTATCCCAGAACGAGGACACCGATTGCTTCACGGTCACCGCCGAGGAGCCGTTGGCATTGGGATTCGACGACCAGTCGAGGCCTTCCCTGGCGGCGGCCTGCGCGCGCTTCTTGGCGGCCATCGGGTCGATGCCTGTCCCGGCATCGACCGAGATCTGGCTCCAGTCGAGCTTGTCGACGTCGATGCCCTTCATGATGTCGGGATCATTGACGTCGGGGGCTTCGGCCGCCTCGGCCTCGTCGTCGGATGCGGAGAAGGGCGGAATGATCTGTGCCTGTAACGTCAGCACCGAGCTCAAGATGAATGCGGCCGCCAGCAACGGCAGCCTGGTCCAGCCAACCCCTGTCGAGAATTCCATCGTCCTGCCCGCGAACCCCAGCGCATGCTGTCCGCCCCACTATAGCGGTTGCAATGACCATGCGCCATTCCGGCGCTGAAAGTGCCGGTTTATCGTTGCGGAATTGTGGCGGTTCGCAAGGGGAGGTGAACCAACGGGCCGCGCGAAAGGCGCGCGCCCGATGACAGGTTCGTGATGCGACGGCATCCGGCGGGGCTGGAGGCCAGGACGTCGCGATCGCCTCGTCATCGGTCCCGAACAGCGGGGCCCGTTGGCGTCCCCCCTAAAGCGCGATGATCATCATCGCGCTTCAGGTTGTTGTTTGCGCATGATCTTCTCGGAAAACCGCTTCGCACTTTGCGCTAACGCGGCCCTTCGGGGCCGGATCATGCGTTAGCCGACGCTGGTCATCTTCGGCAGATGAATGGCGCGGCCGAGTGCCTGCTCGACCAGGTCGAAGGTGTCGATCAGCACCCGCATGCTGATCAGCTTGCCCGCCTTGAACTGGGCGAACTGCGCCACGCGCAGGCTGATCGGCTTGTTGGAATCCAGCGCCGTCAGCGAATAGCGCACCATCGAGGCGGCGGAATCGACGCCCAGCATGATGCTCTCGCGGTCGAAGCGGCGGACCTGGAAATTGTCGGCGAGCTGGCGGATGACGTCGAGCACGGCATCCTTGCCCTGGCGCGCGCCGAGGAACGGAAACATGTCGATCGGGCCGTAGAGCGCCCACTCGACGTCCTCGTCGATCAGGGCCTCGATATCCCTAAAATCCCGGTCGTTGATCGCGCGGTGCAACGCACGCGAGAAACGCCAGAGGCTGTGCTCTGTCATTTGGGGCAGTCCTGAAGCTGGCTTTACGGAAAAAAAACGGCAAACAACCCCATGCGCACCAAGGCGCCAGGGCTCAACTCATTTGTATACGAACAAATTAGCAGATTTCGGCCAAAACGCAATTCACGTTTTCGCAATGCACACTTGAACGGGTTTTGTGAGATTTACAATACAACCCCGTAATTGTCCGGGTCCCGGCGCTCAGTCCGCCCCGGCAATCAGCGGCCCGATCTCCCGTTCCAGTACCTGCTGCACCAGGTCGTAGGAATCGATGATCTCGCGCATCTCCGCCACCAGTCCGCCGCGAAACGTGTAGAACACCGCTATGTCGAACTGCACGATGCGGTCGTTGCTGCGCTTCTTGAAAAAAGCGTGCATGTAGGTCGCGACGGCCTCGCCCTCGGCGACGATATGCGGCGTCTTGTAACGAACCTCCGAATAGCGCGACCAGACCGTCTGCCACAGCTCGCGCAGCTCCTGCTTGCCGTGGCGCGGCACCAGATGTGGCAGCACGTCGATCGGGGCGTGGGTGAGGAAATAGACGTCGTCGGTGCAGCTGGCCAGCGCCGTCTCGATATCGCCGCGCGCGAAGGCATCGAGCAGGTGCACGACGCGTTGGCGATTCAGCTGCTCCACCGTCATTCCCACCCGCTCTCCTTGGTCTTGTGCCTTTTGCAAGCCTAGCGCGTGGTCTCACGCCGGCGCAATCCGCAAGATCACAGGGATGTTTGCAGAGGTTTTGACGTGCGAGCGCAATGCCCGGTTCATGGGGTTCGCGGCGTCTTCGGCTGCTTGGTGTGCAAGCCCGCGTGGACGAACCCGCAAAGCCGCGCGCCGGGAACATAGGCGGCCCGCTCTCGTGCGCCGAAGCTTGGGTGAACGTGGAGGGGAGAGACGCAGCCGGCATCGCCGGCCTGCGTGATCCATCTCACGTCGCGCCTGTCCAGACGCCGCTACCGTCATCCCCAAGTCATCAGGGAGACGTGCCATGGCCACCATCGCCAATGCCAGAAAGTCCCGCCTGCATAACGCGCTCGAAGGCCTCGCGCTGACCGCGGCCCTGCAGAGCTTCCCGACCTTCGCCACCGCGGCCTTCCTGCTCAAGCTCGTTGGCAACCACGACCTCGTCGGCGATCCCGGCGTCGCCATCTTCGTCGCCTTCGCCTCGTTCACCCACGCCCTGATCGCCGTGACCCTCGGCCCGAGCTTCCCGCACCTGTTCAAGACCGTCTACGAGCCGAAATTCTTCGAGGCCCATCTGTCGCTCTCCGACAAAATCACGGCCTGGCGCACCCAGCCCGTCGCCTCGCTGCAATTGGTGACGATCGTGCTGCTGCTGTCGGTGATGGCCGTGGTGGCGGCGAGCGTGGGGTGAGGGGGTAACCACGAACGTCGCCGATAAACCTACGCGTCTACCTCTTCTTCCACCCCCCGCGCCGCCCCGGCGCTCCACCCGTCGACTTCGGCGCCGGCCCGAACTCCGGTCCCGACTGCCGCGAATCCGTCGGCTGGATGATCCTGCTGGTGCTGCCGAACGGCTTTGACGGCAGCGCGCGGCTCTCGCGATAGGGCAGCGATTCCGGGCCGTGCATCTCGTCGAGATGCGGCTTGTGCACGCGGGAGCCTTTGCCGCCGCCGGCCTTGAGCGCAGTTGCGGCACTCTTGTTCTTCATGGCGCTGACCGGGAGGTTGGCGGCATCGCCGTATTTCTTCGCTCCTGCATAGGCGCCCGCCTTGGTCGCGACGGTGCGCTGCTTGGCGGTGGGGTCGTCGACCACGGCGAGCTCGGTCGCGCGCAGGCGCTTGACCTCGTCGCGCAGGCGGGCGGCTTCCTCGAAGTTCAGATCGGCGGCGGCCTCGCGCATCCTCGTTTCGAGATCGGCGAGCACGGCTTCGAAATTATGGCCGATCGAGATGACGTCGTCGGTCATGTCGTGACCGCCGACCTCGACCAGCACGTGGTCGCGCTCGTAGACCGAGTTGAGGATGTCGCCGATCTGCTTCTTCACGCTCTCCGGCGTGATGCCGTTGGCGTTGTTGTACTCGACCTGCTTCTCGCGGCGGCGGTTGGTCTCGGCGATGGCGCGCTCCATCGATCCCGTCATCTGGTCGGCATAGAGGATCACCTTGCCGTCGACGTTGCGCGCGGCACGGCCGATGGTCTGGATCAGCGAGGTCTCGCTGCGCAGAAAACCTTCCTTGTCGGCGTCGAGAATGGCGACCAGGGCGCATTCGGGGATGTCGAGACCTTCGCGCAAGAGGTTGATGCCGACCAGCGCGTCGAAGGCACCGAGACGCAAATCGCGGATGATCTCGATGCGCTCGATCGTGTCGATATCCGAGTGCATGTAGCGGACGCGGATGCCCTGCTCGTGCAGATATTCGGTGAGGTCCTCCGCCATGCGCTTTGTGAGGACCGTGATCAGTGAGCGATAGCCCGCTTGCGCAGTGGCTCGCACTTCGCCGACGAGGTCGTCGACCTGCGTGCGCGCGGGGCGAATATCGACGGGAGGATCAATCAGTCCGGTGGGACGAATGACCTGCTCGACGAACACGCCGCCGCTCTCGTTCAGCTCCCAGCTGCCCGGGGTTGCCGACACCGCGACGGTCTGCGGCCGCATCATGTCCCATTCCTCGAAGCGGAGCGGGCGGTTGTCCATGCAGGAGGGCAGGCGGAAGCCGTATTCAGCCAGCGTCGCCTTGCGGCGGAAGTCGCCGCGGAACATGGCACCGATCTGCGGGATGGTGACGTGGCTCTCGTCGGCGAAGATCAGCGCGTTGTCGGGCACGTATTCGAACAGCGTCGGCGGCGGCTCGCCGGGGCGACGCCCGGTGAGGTAGCGCGAATAGTTCTCGATGCCGGCGCAGCTGCCCGTCGCCTCCATCATCTCGAGGTCGAAGGTGGTGCGCTGCTCCAGCCGCTGCGCCTCCAGCAGGCGGCCCTGGTTGTTGAGCTGGTCGAGCCGCTGCTTCAATTCGAACTTGATCGACTTGATCGCCTGCACCAGCGTCGGCCGTGGCGTCACGTAGTGCGAGTTGGCGTACATCTTGATGAATTCGAGCTCGTCCTGCTTGTGGCCGGTGAGCGGATCGAACTCCTCGATGGTCTCGATGGTGTCGCCGAACAGGTTCACGCGCCAGGCGCGGTCCTCATAGTGCGCCGGGAAGATGTCGATGACGTCGCCGCGCACGCGAAACGTGCCGCGGGTGAAATCGGCCTGGGTGCGCTTGTACTGCAGGGCGACGAGGTCGGCGATCAGCTGGCGCTGGTCGATGCGCTCGCCCTTCTTCAGCGCGAAGGTCATCGCGGTGTAGGTCTCGACCGAGCCGATACCGTAGATGCAGGACACCGACGCCACGATGATGACGTCGTCGCGCTCGAGCAGCGCACGCGTCGCCGAGTGGCGCATGCGGTCGATCTGCTCGTTGATCGAGGAATCTTTTTCGATGTACGTGTCCGTGCGGGGCACATACGCTTCCGGCTGGTAGTAGTCGTAATAGCTGACGAAGTACTCGACTGCGTTGTCGGGGAAGAAGTTCTTGAACTCGCCATAGAGCTGGGCGGCCAGCGTCTTGTTCGGCGCCAGGATTAGGGCCGGGCGCTGCGTCGCCTCGATCACCTTGGCCATGGTGTAGGTCTTGCCGGAGCCGGTGACGCCCAGCAGCACCTGCGAACGGTCGTTGCGGTTGATGCCCTCGACCAGCTCGGCGATTGCGGTCGGCTGGTCGCCCTTCGGCTCGTAGGACGACTTGATCTCGAAGCGGACACCGCCTTCGGACTTCTCCGGGCGCGGCGGCCGGTGCGGCGTCCACACCTTCATGGAGCCGTCGCCCTTGCGGAACTCCGGCCGGCCCTCGCGGATCAGCGATTCCAGCGCATCGGCGGTCGCCTTGACGCCGAGCGCCTCCATCTTGGAACGCGGCGGGCGCGCCAGCGCTTCGGCATCGTCCTCCTCGGTGGGCAGGCCGAGCTGCCGCGCCAGTTCCGGATCTAGCGTCGGGATGGTGGCCGCAGTTCCGTAATTGGCCTGCGGTGCCTCCTCCAGCCCGGCAAGCTCGCCGGACTGACGGGCGCCCGGCGGCTGCGGATTGGGCCGCAGCGGCATCGGCCGCGCCGCATCTTGCGGAAACTCCTTCGGTGTCGAAGCCCGCGCGCGATGCGCGGCGGCCTCGCCCCCGGCACGGCGGTCGCGCGAATTGTCAGGCGGCGGCTGCAGGCCGGTGCCCGATCCCAAGCCCGCATCGCCGCGATTGATCGCGGGATTCAGCAATTCGGCCAGCGCAGGCCCGATCGGCTGCACATCGGGGCGATGCGCCTTCGATTTGGGGGATTTGCCGGATTTTTCGGGGGATGCAGGTTTCTTCGCCATGAGGCGAATATGGGACGAGTCCGCCCCGCGATAAAGGGTGAATGCCCCGAGCCATGCAGGCTGCTGACAGCAGGTTGGCAGCAGCCCTGCGGTTCACGCCGCCGGCAGCGGCCCCTCGTCGTCTCCGGCCGCGACATTCGGCTCGAGGATGTCGAGATGAATGCCGCCGCAATCGGTGCAGCGCATGGTCCAGTACTCGCATCCGGCGCGGCCGCCGATCACACGGAGCACCGTGAGATCGCTGTCGCATTCCGGGCAGTTGGACAGCACTGCGCGGGCGTAGATCCGCGGCCGCGCTGCATCGGTTTCGATGATGGACATGATCGGTTCCCCCCCCTTTTTTTTCGCCGCCCTGTCTCTGGTCGGCCTGCGGACCGCCTATTCGTCGTCGCCAGCCCGCCGCCGGAAACGATCGATGTGGTGCTTGGCATCGGCAATCGCGGCATCGCGATCGGGCCAAGCGAAGCCGACTTCCATGGCCGGAAACAGCACGCCGTCGATGGCCACCGGGCTGAGATCGGCCCGGCGGATCCGCGCGTGCCACAGCCCCTTGCCAGCTTCGAAGGATTCGATGTCAAAGCCGTCGTAGAGGGTCGTCATGAGTGTAGGTCCCACGTTTCTTTTCGGAGGGTCACGAGACCACGTCTGCGGAATTTGGGATGTGAAGCCGTTCACAAGCAGGCGGCTTTTTTGCCCGCCGGGCTTCAGTTCCGCGCTGCGGCGCGGCCGATCCGCCGTGGACGGGCGGCAGGTTCCGATGCCGCCCGCATGATCCAGCGGCGGAAGGCGGCAAAGTCGCGCTGCTCGGTCTGGAAGCTGCGATAGAGCAGATACCAGCGCATGCCCTTGGGCACCGAGAGGTCGAACGGCGCCACCAGCCGGCCGGCCGCGAGATCGTCGTCGATATAGGGGCGGATGCCCATCGCGATGCCGAGCCCGTCGGCCGCGGCCTGCAGCGCCTGGCCGTAGAACTGGAACTCGGGCCCGCGCGCGTTGATCCTCGCCGTGCCCGCCGCCTTCAGCCAGATCGGCCAGTCCTCGGGTGAGTGCGCGACGCGGATCAGGCTCGGTCCCTTCAGGTCGGTCGGGCGCTTCAACGCGACTGCCAGGCGCGGCACGCAGACGGGGGTGAGGTCGCCGGCGAACAGCGGCTCGGCGACAAGGCCGGGCCAATCGCCGGTGCCGAGCTTGATGCCGCAGTTCCAGTCCTCGCCGAACGGCACCGCGGCGCCGCCGGTGGTGAAGCGCACCTCGATGTCGGGCTCCTCGCTGCGAAACTCCGACAGGCGCGGGATCAGCCAGCGCATCGCAAAGGTGTGGCCGACGCCAATGGTGAGCACGCGCACGCTCGCCGGCGCCGTCACCTGCGCCGTGAGGCTCGCCAGCGCATCGAAGATCGGGGTCAGCCCGCTCTGATAGGCGCGGCCCGCCTGCGTCAGCACGAGCCTGTTGGCCTTGCGCTCGAACAATGCGACGCCGAGCCGCTCTTCGAGCAGGTGCACCATGCGGCTGACGGCGGCCGCCGACACGCTCAGCTCCAACCCGGCCGCAGCAAAGCTGCCGGTCCGTGCCGCCGCCTCGAACGCCTTGATGCCGTTGAGAAACAGCAGCCGCCGCAATGACCCACCCTCAGGAAAGCTGATGCCAGGGCAAGATATCTCAGTTTGCGGAACAGGCGCAAGCGAGGCACAACAACGAGTGTAATTCCAAGTTGTGTTCCAGGCGGCCACCGCGATCTTCGCCTCTCCCCGCTTGCGGGGAGAGGCCGGAATTTGCGCTAGCAAATTCCGGGTGAGGGGGACTCTCCGCGAGTCTCACTCTCACCGTCCCCGCGGAGA
>NZ_LAXE01000001.1:7682465-7700100 GCF_003122645.1 Bradyrhizobium sp. SUTN9-2 | reverse complement strand
TCTCCGCGAGTCTCACTCTCACCGTCCCCGCGGAGACTCCCCCTCACCCCACCCTCTCCCCGCAAGCGGGGCGAGGGAGTGAGACAGCGTGCCTCCCTGACTGTCCGTGCCATCACCGGAGAATTCCTCGTGACGCCCATCATGATCGCTGCCCTCGGATTGCTGATGGTGGCCACCGCGTTCCTGTCGGGGCTGTTCGGCATGGCGGGCGGGCTGATCCTGATCGGCGTGCTGCTGGCACTGATGCCGCTGCCGACCGCGATGGTGCTGCATGCGGTCACGCAGATGGCTTCGAACGGCTGGCGCGCGTTCCTGTGGCGGGCGCACATCCGCTGGCGGCCGGTTGCGAACTATATGGTCGGCGCGGCCGTGGCGCTCGCGGCGTGGTCGCTGACCCGCTACGTGCCGGACAAGCCGGTCGCGCTGCTGCTGCTCGGCATCACCCCGTTCATGGCGCGGCTTTTGCCGGCGAACATCAAGCCGGACCCTGATAGCCTCTGGCAGGGCACGGTCTACGGCACGATCTGCATGGGCCTGATGCTGATGACCGGCGTCTCCGGCCCGCTGCTCGACACCTTTTTCCTCGGCGGCGATTTCGGCCGGCGCGAGAAGGTTGCGACCAAGGCGATGTGCCAGGTCGTCAGCCATTTCACCAAGCTGATCTATTTCGGCGGCATCATCGACCAGGCCGCGGGGCTCGATCCCGTGCTCGCTGCCGTCGCCATCGCAGCCTCGATGCTCGGCACCACGCTGGCGCGGCGCATCCTCGAAGCCATGACCGACCAGCAGTTCATCGCCTGGTCCAACAAGCTGATCACCACCATCGCCTGCTACTACATCGTCCACGGCGGCTGGCTGTTGCTGCGTGCGCCGGTTCTGGCCGCCTTCGACAAGGGAGGTTTGCAATGAGCTGTAACTCCGATCCGCTGGTGCTGGACTTCGTCGAATGGGTCGCGCGCGAGCCGCGCGTCTACGCCGAGGTGCTCGCGACCTGGAAGACCTCGTGCCCGCGCCTCACCATCTGGGAGGACGCCGCCGAGCGCGGCTACGTCGCGCGCGAGACGATTGCCGGACTCGGACTGGTCATCGCGGTGACGGAAGGCGGCGAGAGGCTGTTGCGCGCCAACGGGCGGTGACGCGCACCTCTCTCCACATCGTCATTGCGAGCGCCAGCGAAGCAATCCAGAATGTCTTTCGCGGAAGCAGTCTGGATTGCTTCGCTGCGCTCGCAATGACGGAGCACTGTCAATGTCGCTCAAACTCTACGAACTCGTCGGTACCGATCCCACGCGCCCCTTCAGCCCGTATTGCTGGCGCACCCGGATGGCACTGGCGCACAAGGGCCTTGCGGCGGAATCGCTGCCCTGGCGCTTCACCGAGAAGAGCGCGATCGCGCCGCACGGCTCGGAGAAGGTCCCGGTGCTGTTGCATCATGACAAGCCGATCGTCGATTCCTGGACCATTGCGAACTATCTCGAGGACACTTTTCCGGATCGCCCGTCGCTGTTCGGCGGCGAGGGCGGCCGCGCGATGGCGCGCATGATCAATGCGTGGGGCGACATCGCCATCGTCGGCGGCATCTTTCCGCTCATCATCGCCGATATCCCGAACAATCTGAATGAGGTCGATGCCGCCTATTTCCGCAAGTCGCGCGAGGCGCGCTTCGGCGGCAAGACGCTCGAGGAGATCATGGCGGGCCGCGACACCGGCATCGTCGCGTTCCGCAAATCGCTCGAGATCATGCGGCAGACGTTCAAGACGCAACCTTTTCTCGGCGGGCAGGCACCGAACTACGCCGATTACATCGTGTTCGGCGGATTCCAATGGGCGCGCGTGGTCAGCCCGTTCAAGCTGCTCGAAGCGGATGATCCGGTCTATGCCTGGCGCGAAAAGCTGCTGGATGCATTCGACGGCTTGGCGCGCAAATCGCCAGGACATGAGGTGTAAACTTCGTAGCCCGGATGGAGCGCAGCGAAATCCGGGGCCGGTGCTAGCGGAACGATTCCCGGATTACGCTTGCGCTCCATCCGGGCTACGCGTCGCCGCTTTCCGCAAACATTCCCGGCACAGGCAATCCTCCCCCTCGATCGGCATCGGCAGCCGTGCCGTCTCCTCCGCGCACCAGCAAGTCCCTGAGAGATCGCAGCCGAATTCGCTGCCGCAACGGGAACAGGTGAGACGTCGCGCAAGTGCCGGCGCTGACGGGATTTCTTTCGGATTTGTCATGTTTTACGTCGAAGCTTCGCCGTCATTTTCATGGCGGGTTCATCTGCCGCTGCAGTATATTACGCGCCGACCGCGTCGAAAGGAAAGCATCTCGCAGCGCGCGAAGGACAGATCATCGATGGCCCGCGATTCGCAAGCCGCCCTCGTCGCGCTCAACCGCTTCGGCTTCGGCGCCCGCGGCGGTGCATCGGGCGATCTCGTCAACGCAAGCTCCGATCCGCGCGGCTTCGTGAAGGCGGAGCTTTCGCGTCCCAATGGCGTGCTGCTGGAAGCGCCGGGTCTGCAATCGACGCCGCAGCTCGGGCAGGCCGTGTTTGCCTATCAGGATCAGGTCAAGCAGGCGCGTGAGGCGGCGAAGGCCGCTGCGCCCGCCGAGACGCCGCCTGCCGATCAGAACGCGCCCTTGCGTCGCAGTCTCTCGCTGAATGCCGCGGCAGAGATCACCGGCCAAATGGCCGATGCGAAGCCCACAGGCAGCGCACCGAAGCCCGAGACCATGCAGCCGAACGCCGCGCCGCCTGCTGCCAAGCCAGCGCCGCAGCCGCTCAACGTCATCCAGAAAACCTTTCGCGCCGAGGCGTTGGCGCGGCTGCAGCGCGCCACGCTCGCCGAATGCGGCTTCACCGAGCGCTTGGTCGCGTTCTGGTCCAATCATTTCTGCATCTCCGCCAGCAAGGGCGAGCTGGCGCGGATCTGGGCCGGCGCGTTCGAGCGCGAGGCGATCAGGCCGCACGTGCTCGGGCGCTTCGCCGACATGCTGAGGGCGGTCGAGCAGCACCCGGCGATGCTGTTCTTCCTCGACAACCAGCAATCGCTTGGACCTGACTCGCGCGCGGGACAAAACCGCAAGCGCGGGCTGAACGAAAATCTCGCGCGCGAGATCCTGGAGCTGCATACGCTCGGCGTCGGCGGCGGCTACACCCAAGGCGACGTCACCTCGCTCGCGCGCATCATCACCGGCTGGACCTTTGCCGGCAGGCAAGGACAGCTCGGGGTTCCCGGCTCCTTCGTCTTCAACACCAATGCGCATCAGCCCGGGCCGCAGGTGCTGCTCGGCAAGACCTACGATAAGGCGGGCCTCGCGCAGGGCGAAGCCGCGCTCGCCGATCTCGCGCGGCATCCCTCGACCGCGAATTTCATCGCCACCAAATTCGTCCGTCACTTCGTTGCGGACGAGCCGCCGCCGGCGCTCGTTGCGCGCCTGCGCGACGTCTTCGTCAGGACCGACGGCGATCTCAAGGCGATGGCGACCACGCTCGTCGATTCCGATGAAGCTTGGAAGGCGCCGCTCACCAAGCTGCGCTCGCCATACGATTTCCTCGTTGCGAGCGGCCGGCTGCTGGCGCGCGTGCCGGAGGATCCCGGGGCCTATCTCAACAACCTCAATCTGCTCGGCCAGCCGCTGTGGTCGCCGCCGGGTCCCAACGGCTTTCCCGACAGCAATGCCGCCTGGGGCGCGCCGGAAGGCATCAAGCTCAGGCTCGACATCGCGGCGCAGATCGGCGCGCGGCTCGGCAACAACATCGATCCGCTCGACCTGCTGCAGTTCGCCGCCGCCGGTGCCGCCTCGGCCGAGACGCGGCGGACCATCGAGCGCGCGGAGTCGCGGCAGCAGGCGCTGGCGCTGCTGCTGATGTCGCCGGAAATGCAGAGGAGATGATGATGACCGACTGCGTCGAGAACCGGCTCCTCACCTCCCGCCGCGGTCTCCTGCTCGGCGGCGCGTCCTTTGCAGCCTGGGCCTACCTGCCGAAATTCGCCCGCGCGGCCGACGGGCGCGATCCGCGATTGATCGTGGTGATCCTGCGCGGGGCGCTGGACGGGCTCTCGACCGTCGCGCCGCTGGGCGATCCCGATTACGCCGGCCTGCATGGATCGATCGCGCTCAGCTCCGACGGTGCCCATCCCGCGATCATGATCGACTCGTTCTTCGCGTTGCATCCGGCAATGCCGGAGTTTGCGCGCATGTATCGCGACAAGCACGCGGCGGTGATCCACGCGGTGGCGACGCCCTATCGCGACCGCTCGCATTTCGACGGCCAGGACGTGCTCGAAAGCGGCTATGCCGGCCCTGGCCGCGTGCAGTCCGGCTGGCTCAATCGCGCACTGGAAGCGCTGCCGCGCGGCGAGCGCGTGTCGAGCGGGCTTGCGGTCGGTCCTACCACGCCGCTGGTGCTGCGCGGCAATGCGCCGACCGTCGGCTGGGCGCCGGTCGCGCTGCCGCAGGCCGACGACGACACCGCGATGCGCCTCGTCGAGCTCTATCGGCACCGCGATCCCGCTTTGGCCTCGGCACTGTCGCAAGGCCTTCAGCTCGACAAGGTCGCGAGCGGCGACGACATGAAAGCGACGCGCGGCAATGCGGTCGCGCAGATGCGGCAGGTCGCGCGCGGCGCCGCAAAGCTGATGGCGGCTGATGATGGCCCGCGCATCGCCGCGCTCGCCTTCGACGGCTGGGACACGCATGCCAATGAAGGGGGCCCTGTGGGGCGTCTCGCCTTCCTGCTCGGCGGCCTCGACGGCGCACTCGCCGAATTCGAAAGCGGCTTAAGGGATCGCTGGCGCGACACCGTCGTGGTTGTCGCCACCGAGTTCGGCCGCACCGCGCGCATCAATGGCACCGAGGGGACCGATCACGGCACCGGCACGATCGCCTTGCTCGCCGGCGGCGCGGTGCAAGGCGGCCGGGTGATCGCGGACTGGCCCGGCCTCAAGCTCGCGAACCTGTATGAGGGCCGTGACCTCAAGCCGACCACGGATCTGCGCTCGGTGATCAAGGGCGTGCTGCAGGATCAGTTCGGCCTGTCCGATCGCACGCTGGCCGAGACGGTGTTCCCCGATAGCGCAAGCGCAAGGCCGATGAAGGGACTGGTTACCTAACCCACAGATGCTGTCATTCCAGGGCGCGCCTCTTGGCGCGAGCTATGATGCGCAATTGCGCATCTGAGAATCCATACTCCCGATCGGGGTTATGGATTCCGGGCCCGCGCCTTGCGGCGCGTCCCGGAATGACGAGATAATGGCGCAGCATCAGGAGACACCACCCCATGTACATCGCCATGAACCGCTTCCGCGTCGCCAAGGGCTCCGAGGCTGCCTTCGAGCAGGTCTGGCTCACGCGCGACACCCATCTCGACAAGGTGCCGGGCTTCGTCGAGTTTCACCTGCTGCGCGGGCCGGAAGCCGAGGACCACACGCTGTACGCCTCGCACACCGTGTGGGCGAATTATGCGGCGTTTGAGGCCTGGACCAAGTCGGAAGCATTTCGCGCGGCGCATCATAAAGCGGGCGACAACAAGCCGCTTTATCTCGGCCATCCCCAGTTCGAAGGTTTCGAAGTGATGCAGACCGTGGGGCGCGGCGCCAAGTAACGCTGCCAAGTAACGCTGCCAGCAAAAAAATGCGGCCCCTGTCAGACGCGGCGACTGACGGGGACCGCTGGGGCGCATGATCGGTGACGGGGGGCCTGACCAGACGCAGGGGCAGCCTAGCCTTGCTGTGTTACGCGCGGGTGACAGGTGGAGTTATCCACAGGCTCCCGGCACGCCTCAGAAGATCTTGCGATAGACGATGAAGCCGGAGCGCTCCGCGACCTTGTCGTACAGGCGCTGCGCCGTGAGATTGGTCTCGTGCGTCTGCCAGTAGACACGCGGCGATCCCGCCAGCTTCGCCCGTTCGTAGACGCCATGGATCAGCGCCGAGCCGACGCCCTTGCCGCGCGCGGCCTCTGATGTGAACAGGTCCTGCAAATAGCAGGACGGCTCGATCGCGGTGGTGCTGCGATGGAACAGATAATGCGTCAGCCCGAGCAGGCGGCCGTTGTCCTCGGCGACCAGCGCATGCATCGGCTCATAAGCATCGAAGAAGCGCTGCCACGTCATCCCAGTGATCTCGGGCGCGAGCGCGGTCGGACCGGAGCGGCCGTAAAAGGCGTTGTAGCCGTCCCACAGCGGCAGCCATTGATCGTAATCCTGCCTGGTGACGGCGCGAATGATGAGCGACATGTGAATTTCCGCGATCTCGGAGGTGCGCGATGAAGGCATGCCCTTCATACGTGATGATCCTGCTGCCGATCAATCGCACACTCGCCTCACTCCGCAACTCGCAAGTACCGGATCAGCTTGCGGCCGGTCGGATCGCGCAGCGAGCGGTAGTAGTCGGCGCGCGCCGGCGCGTCGGTGTGGCGCACGAGGTCGGTCACGGGCGTGTAGCTCAGCATCCGCCCGCCGTCCGGCAGTGCGGTGCAGACGAAGCGCAGCACCTCGCCGTTGCGTAGCGCGACGTTGATCGGCGTGGCATCGCCGACCCGCACCATCTCCATGCGCTGCGCGATGAAAGTGCCGAGCTCGTCCTCGGGCAGCGCGAACGCGCCGGTGCCGCGGCCGTGATACATCAGCGCGATGAAGGGTGGCTTCGCCTCGGCGACCTCGTCCGGCACCGCAAAATAGTCGCGGAACGCGCGGTTGATGAATTCGGCCCGGGTCTCGGCATCGAGCAGCACGATGCCGATATCGACCTTGTCGAGCGCGGCCGACAGCCGCGCGGCAATGGCGTGGCTGCGGCGCTCGGCCGCGAAACTGCCGAGCAGCCGCTCGCGCATCAGCCCGGTGATGCCGGCGGTTCCGAAAACGGTGACGGCCAGGAGGCCGAGCGGCGCCAGATCGGCGGCGCCATGGCCGGAGACGCCGTGGCGGTTGAGGAAGAACAGCGCCGCGCCGATCACCGCGACAATCGCGGTCGTCACGGCGGAGGCGAGACCTGCGAGCGCGCCGGCGAGAGCCACGATGGCGACGAACAGCGGGGCGGGCGAGGGCGCGGGGACGAAGCGATCGAGCAGCATCGCCAGCAGCAGGGTCGCTGCCGTCAGCGCCGGACCGGAGATCGCACGCCATCCGAACCGCATGGACCTGTCTCGCTCCTCCCGAAAGAGGTAAGGCCGCAACACTGGCTGATTGTTGCGTGACTGCGATGCGATTTCGTGCGGCGTGCTTAAGGCGCGCTTGCGTGCAAGCGTAAGGCTTTCGGATGATTTTAAAGCATGATCCGGAAAAGTGTGAAGCGATTTTCCGAAAAGATTATGCTCAAACAATAACCTAAAGCGCGATGACGATTCATCCTAATCGCATCGCGCTTTAGACCATGTGCGCGCGCTGCTGCAGCGTCGGCGCATGCAGCGTCGACGTGCCCGTGCCCTTGCGCGTGCCGACGATGATCAGCAGCGAGGCCGCGACCAGGATGGCCGCAGTCAGGGTGATTGCAACGACTACCACAGGTGATTTCATCGACGTCCTGTCGCGATGCCGGTCGGCGCGGGCCGCACGGCGCCCTGAAGGCTGGTCCAGGATGAAACGGTAATCAGACCGGCAGGCCCATCGCCATGGTCGCCTTGGTCGACAACACCGTCAGGGTGACGATCAGGCACAGCGAAAGCGCGGCGACGGCGAGCGAAGCCGCGACCGCATGGGTGAGCCGGGAAGACGCGACGGTAGCGGATGGGCTCTGAAACCCCGCTGTGCCGGACGCCCGCATCATGGTCTAAATCCTTCAACACGCGAGCGAATCACCCGCGACTTTCCAGAATTTCCCAGTTTCAACCGGCAATATTGCGGCGGCTACCGCGCCGAAAGTGGCGAGATTGCGGCAGAGGCGGCCCTTATGCCCGCTATTCGCCGGAGCGGACGCGCCGTCAGGCGCTCGCGGCGATGCTGGCGGGGTCGTCGATGTCGGCCGGGCGCCAGTCCATGGTCACGAAGCCGGGCGCGGCTTCGACGCGTTTGAGCCAGTCCCGGATCGCCGGGAAGGCCTGGAGGTCGAAGTCGCAGCGGTCGGCGAGGTGGGTGTAGCCGTACAGCGCGATGTCGGCGACCGTGAGCTGGCGCGCGGCGAAATAGGAATTGGTCTTGAGGTGATTCTCCATCACCTGGAGCGCGCCATAGCCGCGCTCCATCCAGTCCTCCAGCGAATGGGTCTGCAGGTCGCGGCCGCCCTTGACCAGCGACAGCCAGAAATAGGCCGCGCCGATGTTCGGCTCGAGCGCGTGCTGCTCGAAGAACATCCATTGCAGCGCCTCGGCGCGGTCGATGCGGTTTTCCGGCGCGAGCGGCGTGCCGACGGCAACGTACCAGAGGATGGCGTTGGACTCGGCGAGATAGCGGTCCTCGCCGACCTCGAGCAGCGGCACCTGCCCCGACGGGTTCTTGGACAGGAAATCCGGCGTGCGGCTCTCGCCGCGCAGAATGTCCACCTCCACCGCTTCGTAAGGCAGGTTGAGCAGCGCCAGCGCAAGGCGGACCTTGTAGCTGTTGCCCGAGCGTTGCATCGAATAGAGCTTGTACATTCTGGCGTTCGAAATCCGAGGACGAGAAGACGCGGCGCCCGTTGCCCCGCGAGGCGGTTAAACAATGATGCCGATGCGAATCCGCCGCAAGTGCCGGCCGATAGAAAAACTCGAAAACCCTACCGCACTGCAATGGAGGGGAAGATCATTTTCGCGACGATGCAGTTCAGTTCACATGTACGTCAATCTGCGGACACATCGCTCTACGTAGGCTACCGCATAGACGATCGAGATTAGGACGCCAGTGTTTCCGAATCGTCATGGCCGGGCTTGACCGGGCCATCCACGTCTCACTTGCCGCACGAAGAACGTGGATGCCCGGGACAAGCCCGGGCATGACGACGAGCGGTTTCCTGGAGACGTGCACCATCCAGAATTGCTCCGAGGACAGGCCTTGTCGGATATGAGCAATTCCGGAGGCAATGTTACGGAATATTGCGGGAAACCGCGCCTCGCAGCGCTCCAAATCGTAAACTTTTCCGGGATCTGGCCGAAGTTTCTTGCGGCCCAGCGGCACACGTTTTAGGGTGGCTCATTCCCACAATTGGAGTCGTGAGGCGAAGGGCTTCACGACGCTCGCCAGGAGATGATGATGTCCTTCCTTGCCGCTGCGCTCGACCGTGTGAAGCCGTCCGCGACCATCGCGGTCACGGATAAAGCACGCGCGCTGAAAGCGGCGGGCCGCAACGTCATCGGCCTCGGTGCCGGCGAGCCCGACTTCGACACGCCCGCCAACATCAAGCTGGCGGCGATCCGCGCCATCGAGGCCGGCAAGACCAAGTACACGGCGGTCGACGGCATTCCCGAGCTGAAGGAAGCCATCATCGCGAAATTTCAGCGCGAGAACGGCGTCGCCTACAAGCCGAACCAGATCATCGTCGGCACCGGCGGCAAGCAGGTGCTCTACAACGCGTTGATGGCGACCATCAATCCGGGCGACGAGGTGATCATTCCCGCGCCCTATTGGGTCAGCTATCCCGAGATGGTCGCGCTCGCGGGCGGCGAGCCGGTGCCGGTGGTCTGCACCGCCGCGACCGGCTTCAAGCTCCAGGCCGAGGCGCTCGAGCGCGCGATCACGCCGAAGACCAAATGGGTCATCCTGTGCTCGCCGTCGAACCCGACCGGAGCTGCCTACACGCGTTCGGAACTGAAAGCGCTCACCGACGTGCTGGTGAAGCATCCCCACGTCTGGGTGATGACCGACGACATGTACGAGCATCTCGTCTATGACGACTTCCAGTTCACCACGGTCGCGCAGGTCGAGCCGAAACTCTACGACCGCACGCTCACCGTGAACGGCGTCTCGAAGGCCTATTGCATGACCGGCTGGCGCATCGGCTACGCCGGCGGTCCCGCGCAGCTCATCAAGGCGATGTCGACGATCCAGTCGCAGTCGACCTCGAACCCGTCGTCGATCGCACAGTGGGCCGCGGTCGAGGCGCTGAACGGTCCGCAGGACTTCATCCCCGCCAACAACAAGGTGTTCAAGGAGCGGCGGGACCTCGTCGTCTCCATGCTCAATCAGGCCAAGGGAATCGAGTGCCCGCGTCCCGAAGGCGCGTTCTACGTCTATCCGTCGTGCGCCGGCACGATCGGCAAGACCGCGCCGTCGGGCAAGGTGATCGCCAATGACGAGGACTTCGTCACCGAGCTCCTGGAGACCGAAGGCGTCGCCGTGGTGCAGGGGTCGGCCTTCGGCCTTGGACCGGCGTTCCGCATATCCTACGCGACCAAGACCTCGGACCTCGAAGACGCCTGCAAGCGCATCCAGCGCTTCTGCGGCAATCTGCGGTAAGACGGTCGCGACAAGAATCGGAAAGGCCCGCTTCGGCGGGCCTTTTTTGTTGTTTTTCGATAAGAGGAGTCGGATGGACTTTTTGTTTCTGGTCGGCGTTGTGCCCGGCCCCTCACCCGGATCACATCTGCGATGTGATCCGACCTTTCCCCGCGGAAGAGCGGGGAGAGGTTAAGCAAGGCCGGCGACGTTGCATTGTGAGGGACGCACGGCTCTCTCACTCCCTCGCCCCGTTCTTACGGGGAGAGGGTGGGGTGAGGGGTCTCTCCGCAAGTTCGATTCTAAACGCGCGCGAGCTGGCACGGCCGCGGCTCTTGTGGCATAGACCCGCAACACGGGTGGGGCGCTCTCTCTGCTCGCGTCACATTTTTCGCCGGAGACTTTCATGCGCCGTTCGTTCCTCTTCGCTGCACTCACCGCTGCCAGCCTCATCGCCTCCGTCGTGAACACCGGCGCGCAGCAGCGGATGGCGCGGGTCGGCGTGCTCGAATGCCGCGGCGGCGCCAGCGTCGGCTTCATCGTGGGATCGGTGACTCATCTCGGCTGCGTGCTGCGCGCCGACGGCTTGCCCGACGACCGCTACGTCGCGACCATCCGTAAAGTGGGCCTCGACATCGGCATCACCCAGGAGACGGCTTTGGCCTGGGGCGTGTTCGCGCCGGTCGACCGGCTCGGCCCCGGCGACCTCTCCGGCAATTACGTCGGCGCGCAGGGCAGCGCCTCGGTCGGTGTCGGCTTGGGGGGCAACGTGCTGGTCGGCGGCTCCAACAATTCGATCGCGCTGCAGCCGCTGAGCGTGCAGGGCCAGGTCGGCCTCAACATCGCCGCCGGCCTCGAGAGCCTGGAACTCCGTCCGGGCCGTTGACACTTCTGCGTGTGATCGCGCCGCGCGAAGCGGCGCGATTTTGCTGACGACGCACCGCAGCGACGTTTGATGCTTGCCAAATCTCGGGGAGGGGCAGAGCATCGGCGTTTGCCGACCCAATCACGGGCCGAGCTCCACACCAAGGAGGCGGCGAAATGGGACAAGACGTCAGAAGTCCCCGAGGTCCACGGTGCATCGCGCTGGTGGGCCCTTTCCAAAGCGGTAAAACCACACTTCTGGAAGCAATATTGGCGCGAACGGGTGCAATCCCGCGCGCCGGCAGCGTCGATGCCGGAACGTCCGTCGGCGACGCCACGCCCGAGGCCCGTCATCACAAAATGACCGTCGGCCTCACTGCCGCCACCACGAGTTTCATGGGCGACAGCTACACCTTCCTCGATTGTCCCGGTTCCGTCGAGTTTGCCCACGACATGCGCGCCGCGTTGCCGGCGGTCGACGCCGCAATCGTGGTCTGCGAGGCCGACGAGAAGAAGCTGCCGCAGCTTCAGATCATCCTGCGCGAGCTGGAAGAGCTGAAGATTCCGCGTTTCCTATTCCTCAACAAGATCGACCGCGCCAGCCAGCGCATCCGTGAGACGCTGGCGATGCTGCAGCCCGCCTCGCGCGTGCCGCTGGTGTTGCGCCAGATCCCGATCTGGAAGGGCGAGCTGATCGAGGGCTTCGTCGATCTCGCACTGGAGCGCGCCTTCATCTATCGCGAGCACAAGGCCTCCGAGGTGATCGCGCTCGAAGGCGGCAATCTCGATCGCGAGAAGGAAGCCCGCTTCTCGATGCTGGAGAAGCTCGCCGACCACGACGATGCGCTGATGGAGCAGCTGCTCGAGGACATCCAGCCGCCGCGCGATGCCGTCTTCGACGATCTCGCCCGCGAATTGCGGGAAGGGCTGATTTGCCCGATGCTGCTGGGCGCCGCCGTGCGCGAAAACGGCGTTTTGCGCCTGATGAAGGCGTTGCGTCACGAGGCGCCCGGCGTTGCGGAGACCGCAAAACGTCTTGGCGTATCCGAGACCAAGGACGCCCTCGGCTATGTCTTCAAGACGCTGCATTCGCAGCACGGCGGAAAGTTGTCGCTGACGCGGCTGCTCGCCGGCCATCTCGACGACGGCGCCACGCTGCAATCCTCATCCGGCGGTGCCGGGCGCATCTCCGGCATCCTCGCCGTCAACGGCGCCTACGACACCAAGCGCGCCTCGGCCGAAGCCGGCGAGACCGTGGCCCTCGCCAAGCTCGATCCGGTCAAGACCGGTGACACGGTTTCGAGCGGCAAGACGGCGCCCGCGGCATTGATCACGATCGAGCCGACGCCGCCGGTGCTCGCGATCTCGGTCGCGGCCACCGACCGCAAGGACGACGTCAAGCTCGGCCAGGCGCTGACGCGCCTGCATGAGGAGGATCCCTCGCTCATGATCGTGCAGAACGCCAAGACTCACGACACTGTGCTGTGGGGCCAGGGCGAGATGCATCTGCGCGTCGCCAGCGAGCGCTTGCGCGACCGCTTCGGCGTCAAGATCACCTCGCATCCGCCTGCGATCGGCTATCAGGAGACCATCCGCAAGCCGATCACCCAGCGCGGCCGTCACAAGAAGCAGTCCGGCGGCCACGGCCAGTTCGGCGATGTCGTGCTCGACATCACGCCGCTGCCGCGCGGCGACGGCTTCAAGTTCGCCGAGAAGGTGGTGGGCGGCGCGGTGCCGCGCAACTACATCCCGGCGGTGGAGGAGGGCGTCGTCGATGGATTGGCGCGCGGTCCGCTCGGCTTCCCCGTCACCGACGTGCAGGTGACGCTGACCGACGGCTCCTATCACAGCGTCGATAGCTCCGATCTCGCCTTCCGCACGGCCGCGCGGGTCGGGCTCAACGAAGGCCTGCCGCAATGCCAGCCGGTGCTGCTGGAGCCGATCCACATGGTCGAGATCGTCTGCCCGACCGACGCCACCGCCAAGATCAACGCGATCCTGTCGGCGCGGCGCGGCCAGATTCTCGGCTTTGACACCCGTGAGGGCTGGACCGGCTGGGACTGTGTCCGCGCCATGATGCCGGAAGCGGAGATCGGCGAGCTGATCGTGGAGCTGCGCTCTGCCACCGCCGGCGCCGGCAGCTTCACGCGCCAGTTCGACCACATGGCCGAAGTCACCGGCCGCGCCGCCGACCAGATCATCGCCGCACATCAGCACGCGGCGTGACCGGTTAGGCGATCTCGTGCCCCGGACGCAGCGCAGCGCTCCTTCAGCGGTGCGCTGCAGAGCCGGGGCCCACGTATCAGCGTGCTCGGAATTTCTAGGTCCCGGCTCTGCGCAGCAACGCCAAGAGCGTTGCAGCGCGTCCGGGACACGAGATTCTCGTATGCCACTGCACCACACTTCGTCATTGCGACGACGCCTCCCTTGCTTTCGCCACCGTATGATGTATTTTACATCGTTGTATATGTTCCAGATATCACTTATAACTGCTCGTAAGTGAGGCCAAGGTGATCACCTCGTTCCAGATGCGGGCAGCCCGCGCGTTGCTCGGCATCGACCAGAAAACCCTGGCCGAGCTCGCCGGCGTGTCGCTGCCGACCATCCAGCGGATGGAGGCCTCCACCGGCAATGTTCGTGGCGTGGTCGAGACCTTGATCAAGGTGGTCGAGGCGTTCGACCGGGCCGGCGTCGAGCTGATCGGCGAGCAGGCCCGCAGCGACAGCGGCGGACGTGGCGTTCGCTTGAAGGAGCCGGGGCCGCCGCGCCGTGTCGGAGCATGATCGCGCGTTGATCATGCCCGGGATCAAGATGGGCTAGCGCATCGTCGCACCTTAGGACGCACGATGCTTCGGAGCATTGTGGGGCCAGCGGAGCACTTTGCTGACATGAGCATCACGAGCGATCAGGCAGGCCGGCTGCACCAGCTGCGTCAGCCGACCTTTGCCGAACTGTATCTGCCGAAGCTCGTCACCGTCTTTCGGGAAGGCTACGGCCTTGCGGATTTCCGCGCCGACGTCTTCGCCGGCCTCACGGTCGCGATCGTCGCGCTGCCGCTGTCGATGGCGATCGCGATTGCCTCGGGCGTGACGCCGGACCGCGGCCTCTACACCGCCGTCGCCGGCGGCTTCATCGCCTCCTTGCTCGGCGGCAGCCGGTTCCAGATCGGCGGCCCTGCCGGTGCGTTCATCGTTCTGGTCGCGGCGACTGCGGAGCGGCATGGCGTCGATGGCGTCATCCTCGCCACCATGATGGCGGGCCTGCTCCTGATCGGCGCAGGGCTGCTCAGGGTCGGCACCTACATCAAGTTCATTCCCTATCCCGTCACCGTCGGCTTCACCGCCGGCATCGCCGTCATCATCTTTGCCAGCCAGCTCCGCGATCTCTCCGGCATCACGCTCGTGGGCAAGGAGCCCAGCGAGTTCGTGCCCAAGCTCGTCGCGCTCGCCGGCGGCCTCAACACGATCAATCCGTCCGCCGTCGCGGTCGCCCTCGTCAGCATCGGCATTATCGCCGCCTTGCGTCGCTGGCGGCCGTCCTGGCCCGGGATCCTGATCGCGGTCGTGTTTGCAGCCGTCGCCAGCGCGGTGCTGTCGTTGCCGGTCGAGACCATCGGCTCGCGCTTCGGCGGCATCCCGCGCGAATTGCCATCGCCGGCGCTGCCCGCGTTCTCACTGGAAAAGGCAAGGGCGGTGTTGCCGGATGCGATCGCGTTCGCGCTGCTGGCGGCGATCGAATCGCTGCTGTCGGCGGTGGTGGCCGACGGCATGACCGGCCGCCGTCATCGCTCCAATTGCGAGCTGGTGGCGCAAGGTGCGGCCAATATCGGCTCGGCGCTGTTCGGCGGCATCTGCGTCACCGGGCTGATCGCGCGCACCGCGACCAACATCCGCGCCGGCGCGCGCGGGCCGCTCGCGGGCATGCTGCATTCGGTGTTCCTGCTGCTGTTCATGCTGGTCGCGGCGCCGCTTGCAAGCTACATCCCTCTGGCCGCGCTCGCCGCGGTGCTGGTGGTGGTGGCCTGGACCATGGCGGAGAAGCATGAATTCGCAACTCTGCTGCGCTCGTCATGGGGCGATGCGGTGGTGCTGCTCGCGACCTTCCTGCTCACGATCTTCCGCGATCTCACCGAGGGCATCCTGGTCGGCTTCGCGCTGGGCGCGGTGCTGTTCATCCATCGCATGGCGGAGATGACGGGCATCGAGGAGCGCTCGCCGCTGGTTGCGGATGATCGCCCCGACGACGGCAACGGCGACCGTGTGCGTTACGATCCCGCGCTTGCGGTCGACCGCGACGTGCTGGTCTATCGCATCACCGGCGCGTTCTTCTTCGGCGCGGCCTCGGCGATCGGCAGCGTGCTCGACGGCATTGCCGACAGGCGCAAGGCCTTCGTGGTCGATTTCGCCGCGGTGCCGTTCCTGGATTCGACCGCGGCCAACGTGCTCGGCCGCGTCGCCGCCAAGGCGCACCGCCAGGGCATCCGGCTGTTCATCACGGGGGCCTCGCCCACGGTCCGCCGCGCGCTGCTCACCCATGGCGTCACGCCGCCGCGCGCGCGCTACCGCACGAGCCTCGAGCGCGCCATCGCCGACATCAAGGGCCGGGCCGCCGACGAGACCGCTGCGAGCTGACCGCGCGCGCTTGACAGAGCGGGCGCGACGCGAAATGGATCGCCTCGGAAACGACCCGAGGGAAAGATGACCGCGCCCAAGCCCCCTGCAGCCTGTCTGATCGGATGGCCGGCCGCGCATTCGCGCTCGCCGCTGATCCACCATCACTGGCTGCGCACGCTCGGCATCGAGGGCGGCTATGTCATCGAGGCGGTGCCGCCCGAGGATCTGCGCGATTTCGTGCTGCGGCTGTCGCTGCGCGGCTTCGTCGGCGCCAACGTCACCATCCCGCACAAGGAAGCCGTGCTGGCGCTGTCAACGCCCGACGCACGCGCCAGGGCGGTCGGCGCCGCCAACACGCTGTGGTTTGCCGACGGCGAGCTGCGCTCCACCAACACCGATGTCGAAGGCTTCATCAACAATCTCGACGCCAGCGCGCCCGGCTGGAACATGGCCGAGGAAGCGCTGGTGCTGGGCGCCGGCGGCTCCTCGCGCGCGGTCGTGTTCGGCCTGCTGGAGCGCGGCATCAGCTGCGTGCATGTCGCCAATCGCTCCATCGCGCGGGCCGAGACCCTGGCACAACAGTTCGGATCGAACGTGCTTCCGCTGCCGTGGGACGCGATCGGCGACGTGCTGCCGCGCGCAAAGCTTCTCGTGAACACGACCTCGCTCGGCATGCATGGCCAGCCTTCACTCGACGTCGACCTCGCGCGCCTGCCGCAAGATGCCGTCGTCGCCGACCTCGTCTACGTTCCCCTGGTGACGCCGCTGCTCGCCGCGGCGACGGCGCGCGGCCTGAAGACCGCCGATGGGCTCGGCATGCTGCTGCATCAGGCGGTGCGCGGCTTCGAGCTGTGGTTCGGGCGGCGGCCCGAGGTCACCGCCGAGCTGCGCGCATTGGTCGAGGCCGATCTCACGAAGTCTTGAGAGGGGCGCGGCGAATAGCACACCATCTCTGGAGTTCTACGTCGTGGGACAATCGGAGACCGTCATGCCTGTTCAACGTGCAACTTTCACACGCCCCCTGATCGCCGTCGCGATGGTGGTCGTCTCGACCTACTGCGCCTTCGCCCAGAGAGCGCCGGTGCCGACGCGCGTACGCGGCACCATCGAAAGCGTCAATGGCGACACCATGCAGGTCAAGTCGCGCAGCGGTGAAGAGCTCAAGCTTCACCTCGCCTCCGACGTGAACGTGTCGGGCGTTACCAAGATCTCGCTCGCCGACATCAAGCCGGGCTCGTTCATCGGCGCCACCACCGTGCCGGGACCGGACGGCAGCCAGAACGCCGTCGAGGTGCACGTGTTTCCGGAAAGCATGCGCGGCACCGGCGAAGGCTCGCGCCCTTGGGACCTCAAGCCCAACTCCAGCATGACCAATGCGACCGTCGCGGAGAGCGTCGTCGGCAATGACGGTCACACGCTGCTGGTCAAGTACAAGGACGGCGAGAAGAAGGTGTTCGTCGCCGACGACACGCCGGTCGTGACCTTCGTGCCCGGCGACAAATCCGAGCTGAAGCCCGGCGCCAAGGTCATCGCCTTCATCAAGCAATTGCCCGACGGCTCGTTCGAGACCAACCGCGTCAGCGTCGGCCGCGACGGCCTGACGCCGCCGATGTGAGGGGCTGTGAGACGCGCACCTGCCGCCTGAAATGCCGCCGTCGTCCCGGACAAGCGTCAGCGCAGGTCCGGGACCCATAACCACAGGGAAAAGTTGTTGCGCGAAGCAGGCCACTCCGAGCCCCCATTGCCACACCCTTCTGTGGCTATGGGTCCCGGATCGGCGCGCGCTTTGGGCGCGCTTGTCCGGGACGACAGTGATTATTG
>NZ_LAXE01000001.1:7626525-7682403 GCF_003122645.1 Bradyrhizobium sp. SUTN9-2 | reverse complement strand
GATCGTCGATCTCGTCCACCCGGTTGACGCCGCACAGGCCCATCGTGGTGAGCAGCTCCTTCTGGATGATGTCGATCGCCTTGGCGACGCCGGCCTGGCCGCCGGCACCGAGGCCATAGGCATAGGCGCGGCCGATCATGCACGACTTTGCGCCGAGCGCCAGCGCGCGCATCACGTCCTGGCCGGAGCGGATGCCGCCGTCGAACATGATCTCCATCCTGTCCCCCACCGCGTCCGCGATCTCGGGCAGGACCTCGATCGAGGACGGCGCGCCGTCGAGCTGGCGGCCGCCGTGGTTGGAGACCACCAGCGCCTGCGCGCCGGTCTTGGCGGCTTCCTCGGCGTCCTCGACGTCGAGGATGCCCTTAATGATCAGCTTGCCCGGCCAGATGCTGCGGACCCACTCGACGTCCTTCCAATTCAAGGAGGTGTCGAACTGCGAGGCCGTCCATTCGGCGAGGCGGTTGAGATCTTCAGTGTTCTTCACGTGGCCGGCGATATTGCCGAAGGTGCGGCGCTTGCCCTGCAGCACGCCGGAGACCCAGGCCGGCTTGCTGGCGAAGTCGAGCAGCTTCGACAGCGACCATTCCGGCGGCACCGTCATGCCGTTCTTGATGTCGGCGTGGCGCTGGCCGATCACCTGCAGATCGACCGTGAGCACCAGCGCGCTGCATTTGGCAGCCATCGCGCGCTGGATCAATTCCTTGATGAAGCCGCGGTCCTTCATGACGTAGAGCTGGAACCAGAACGGCTTCTCGACACTGGCGGCGATGTCCTCGATTGAACAGATCGACATCGTCGATTGCGTGAACGGGATGCCGGCGGCCTGCGCGGCGCGGCAGGCGTGGATCTCGCCGTCGCCGTGCTGCATGCCGAGCAGGCCGACCGGCGCGAGGATCAGCGGCATCGTCGACGGCTCGCCGAGGATCGTGGTCGAGGTGTCGCGCTTGGAGACGTCGACCAGGATGCGCTGGCGGAACTTGATCGCCTGCATGTCCTCGCGGTTGGCGCGCAGCGTCTCCTCGGCGTAGGAGCCGCGGTCGCAATAGTCGAAGAATGCCTTCGGCACGCGGCGCCGATGCAGCGTGCGAAGATCGTCGATACAGGTAATATGCTTCATGTCGTTTCCCCGGCCCGTCACGTACCAAACAGTCTTGCATCGGAAGATTTCGGGGTCATCTAGCATGGTTGGATGCACAGCCAAATCGTTTGCAGAACGTTTTGGAAGGAGAGTGCCAAGGAGAGCGTCATGACGAAGCCGCACGCAGGACCTTCGCCGGAAGAGATCAAGGAGAAGCATGATCTCGAGGAGGCGCTCGAAGAGGGGCTGGAGGAGACCTTCCCGGGCTCCGATCCCGTCAATGTCACCCAGCCGGCGCCCAGCCGCGCCGACGGCCATGTGAAGCGCTCGGATTAAGGCGAGTTCCACCGCTTTTCGCTGGTCACGCCGGAATTGCAATGTTAACAATCTGTTATCGGGGGCGGTCGCGGCGCCGGTTCCGTAATGATTCATCATATTTTTTGAAGCCAAGTTAGCCGCGATAGCTTTATAAGACCTCGGCAAATCAGGGATGCGGGTCCCGTTGGGGCAGCCCGTGGTTGTAGAGGGGAGTCCCTGGTTGTTGCTTGGGGGACGATATGAGCCGCAAATATTTCGGGACGGACGGGATTAGGGGCCGCGCCAACGGACTGATCACGCCGGAGCTCGCGCTCAAGGTCGGCCAGGCCGCGGGCCTTGCGTTTCAGCGCGGCGACCACCGCCACCGCGTCGTGATCGGCAAGGACACCCGTCTGTCCGGCTACATGATCGAATACGCCATGGTCGCAGGCTTCACCTCGGTCGGTATGGACGTGCTGCTGGTCGGCCCGATGCCGACGCCGGCGGTCGCGATGCTGACCAAGTCGATGCGCGCCGATCTCGGCGTGATGATCTCGGCCTCGCACAATCTGTTCGAGGACAACGGCATCAAGCTGTTCGGCCCGCAGGGCTTCAAGCTCTCCGACGACGTCGAGCGGCAGATCGAGCAGTTGCTCGACGAATCCCTAGACAAGCGGCTCGCCCAAAGCGCGAGCCTCGGCCGCGCCCGCCGCATCGACGGCGTGCATGACCGCTACATCGAATTCGCCAAGCGCACGCTGCCGCGCGACCTTTCGCTCGAGGGCCTGCGCGTCGTGATCGATTGCGCCAACGGCGCCGCCTACAAGGTGGTGCCCGAGGCGCTGTGGGAATTGGGCGCCGACGTGGTGCCGATCGGCGTCGAGCCGGACGGCTTCAACATCAACAAGGATTGCGGCTCGACCTCGCCGGAGGCGCTGTCGAAGAAGGTGCGCGAGATGCGCGCCGACATCGGCATTGCGCTGGACGGCGACGCCGATCGCGTCATCCTGGTCGACGAGCGCGGCCATGTCGTCGACGGCGACCAGCTGCTCGCGGTGATCGCGCAGAGCTGGAAGGAGGACGGACGCCTTTCGCGTCCCGGCATCGTCGCCACCGTGATGTCCAATCTCGGGCTGGAGCGCTTCCTGCAAGGGCAGGGCCTCGAGCTCGTGCGCACGCCGGTCGGCGACCGCTACGTGCTCGAGCAGATGCTGAACGGCGGCTACAATCTCGGCGGCGAGCAGTCCGGCCACATCATCCTGTCCGACTACGCCACGACCGGCGACGGTTTTGTCGCCGCATTGCAGGTGCTCGCCGTGGTGCAGAAGCTGCGCCGCCCGGTGTCAGAAGTCTGCCACCGCTTCGATCCGCTGCCGCAGATCCTCAAGAACGTCCGCCACAAGGGCGGCAAGCCGCTCGATGATTCCGACGTCAAGTCGGCGATCTCCGACGGCGAGAAGCGCCTCAACGGCCACGGCCGCCTCTTGATCCGCTCCTCCGGCACCGAGCCCGTGATCCGCGTCATGGGCGAAGGCGAGGACCGTCACCTCGTCGAGGACGTCGTCGACACCATTGTTTCGGCATTGGGGCAGGCCGCGGCTTGAGTCCTTCCTTCTCCCCTTGCGGGAGAAGGTGGCGCGAAGCGCCGGATGAGGGGTTCTATCCGCTCGCAACACAGCTCGTGAGGATAGAAACCCCTCACCCGTCTCGCCGCTAACGCGGCGAGCCACCCTCTCCCACAAGGGGAGAGGGTAAGAGGCGCATCCCAGCCATTTGCGATTGACGCTGGTCCCACCGTCGCTTGCGTCGTAATCAGCACCTCGCGGCAATCTGCCGCGCTGGATTGCCGCCTTGAACAAGCCTGTCGTCGTCTCAGAGGAAACGCTGACCGAGCCCGTCGTCGTCGCCGAATTGGCGCCGGCCGCCGCCAAGGGGCCGGCCTATATCGTGCTCGCCGGCATCAGCGTCTCGCACTTCCTCAACGACACCATGCAGTCGCTGATCGCCTCGGTGTACCCGATCCTGAAGGACGCCTACGCGCTCGACTTCGCGCAGATCGGCATGATCACGCTGGCGTTCCAGTTCACGGCCTCGCTGCTGCAGCCGGTGGTCGGGCACTACACCGACAAGAAGGCGCAGCCCTATTCGCTCGCGGTCGGCATGGCCTCGACCTTCTTCGGCTTGCTGCTGCTCAGCGTCGCGCACCAATATCTCGTCATCCTCGTCGCCGCCGCGCTGGTCGGCCTCGGCTCGGCGGTGTTTCACCCGGAATCGGCGCGCATCGCGCGGCTCGCCTCGGGCGGACGCTACGGCTTTGCGCAATCGGTGTTCCAGCTCGGCGGCAGCTTCGGCACCTCGATGGGGCCGGTGCTCGCCGCGTTGATCGTGGTGCCGTTCGGGCAGGGCAGCATCGCCTGGTTCTCCTCGATCGCGTTTCTCGCCATCCTGATTCTCTGGCGCATCGGGCGCTGGTACGCGCCGCAGATCGCGACGAAGAAAGCGGCGCCCGTCCACACCCAGCCCGGTGCGCCGAGCTCGCGCCGTGTCGCGGTAGCGCTCGCAGTGCTCGTCGTGCTGTTGTTCTCCAAGCAGCTCTACGTTTCGAGCCTGTCGAGCTATTACATCTTCTACCTGATCGACCGTTTCGGCGTGTCGACGCAGGCAGCCCAGATCTATCTCTTCGTCTTTCTCGCGGCGAACGCCGTGGGTGCGTTTCTCGGCGGTCCGCTGGGCGACCGCTTCGGCCGCAAGATCGTGATCTGGATCTCGATCCTCGGCGCGCTGCCGTTCACGCTGGCGCTGCCCTATGCCGGGCTCGCTGCGAGCGCGGTGCTCAGCGTCGCCATCGGCCTGATCATCTCCTCGACGACGTCGTCGATCATCGTGTTTGCGCAGGAGCTGGTGCCGCACCGCTTCGGCATGATCTCCGGCGTGTTCTTCGGCGTCGCCTTCGGCATCGGGGGCCTGGGCGCGGCCGTGCTCGGCAAGCTCGCCGACCACACCTCGATCGAGTTCGTCTACCAGGTCTGCGCCTGGCTGCCGGCGATCGGGCTGCTCGCGGTGTTCCTGCCCAAGCTGCCGCGAAACGCGCGTTAACGCATCCTCTCTTGCCGCGTTGCGGCTTCACACATCGTTAGGGAATGCGGCGCCGATGTCGCATTTGGCGCGGCATTTTTGCAACGCTCGCACGGCGCGCGCGTGTAGGGTGAGAAAAAATCAACCTTAAAAATTAGGGTTAAGTGGCGCTTAAACATTTGCTGGCATCGTCCCCCCGTGAGTTTCCAGAACGTGAGGCGCTCGTATTCAGCCTCACCGGCCATAAGGACGAAGCCAATGCGTAGCGTTAAGTCTCTCCTTGCCGCGGGTGCGGCAACCCTGATCTCGTCGATGGCGTTCGCCGCCGATATGCCGATCGCCGCCCCCCCTCCGATGTACGCGCCGCCGGCTCCGCCCGCCGACTTCGGCGGCTGGTATCTGCGCGGCGACATCGGCATGACCAACCAGAGCGCGAAGCGCATCGAGAGCGCCCTGCCGGCCGGGTACTCGAAGACGACGGAAGGCCTCGGCTTCGACTCCTCGCCGCTGTTCGGCCTCGGCGTCGGCTATCGCTTCAACAACTGGTTCCGCGCCGACGTCATCGGCCAGTACCGGGGCAAGGCCAATTTGCACGGTAGCGACAATGTCGTGGGACCCGGCTTCGTCGGCGTCAACAACTACAGCGGCAGCAAGTCCGAGTGGCTCGTGATGGCCAACGCCTATGTCGACCTCGGCACCTGGTGGTGCGTCACTCCGTTCATCGGCGCGGGCGTCGGCGGCTCCTACAACAAGCTCAGCGGCTTCCGCGACGACGGCGTGTCCTACAGCCCGCTGCTCAACAACAGCGTCGCCTACTTTGCCGACAACGGAAAGTGGAACCTCGCCTGGGCCGCTCACGCCGGTCTTGCCTACAAGGTCAATCCCGGCTTCACCGTCGAACTGGCCTACAGCTACATGAACCTCGGCGATGCCGCGCCCGGCAACTACCGTTTGTTCGACAACAGCGCTTCCGGCCCGACCTCGATCAAGGTCAGGGACATCACCTCGCACGACGTCAAGCTCGGCGTACGCTGGGATCTCAACAGCCCGCCGGCCTACGTGCCGCCGCCGCTGGTCACCAAGGGCTGATCGCAACCTGATCGGTTAGGACTCCTTAACGGCGCGGGATCATCCCGCGCCGTTTTGCTTTGCGTATTTTTCATGTCGAGGTGCGGCGAAGGCGCCCGGCGCAACCATTGGTTAAGGTTAACAGGCGATGATCATCGCAACAGTTCGAGTCCGATGGAGCGTGGTGATGCGTAGGCTGGTGTTGGCAGCGGCGATGTTGGGGACGGTGTCTGCCGCGCAAGCGGCCGACATGCCGGACCTGCCCGTGCTGCGCGGCGGCTTCGCGGACGGTCTGTCGAAGACCTCCGTCAATTGGAATGGCTTCTATGTCGGCGGTCATGGCGGTTATACCGCAGATGCCACGGATTTCAGTCAGAGCGTGGTCGGACTGACCAACTACATCTTCCGCGACAGCGTACTCCAGGGGCCGACCTCGACGTGGTCGCTGCTGAACAAGACCAACACTCAAAGCACCAATTTCGGTGGCTTCGTCGGCCGCAACTGGCAATGGTATGATGCCGTTCTCAGTCTCGAGGGCACCTACAGCTACTTCAACGATATGGCGACATTGACGTCAGGAACCAACTCGCTCGTCATCGTCAACCCGCCTGGTGAGGTGCGGGCGCCCGGCGTCACCAACAACTATGCCGTCACGCTGACGGGTGCCGCGGCGGCACAGGTCAAAGACATGGTGACGCTCCGCGGCCGCGTGGGTTGGGACGGCGGCAGCTTCATGCCTTATGCCTTCATGGGCGCTGCCGTCGGGCGAATGGACGTGTCGCGCACCGTGACCAGCAGCGTCTCGATGCGACAGGACACGACGACGACGGATTTCTTCGGCAACACCACGACGATACTTGGAACGTGGGGCCCGGTTCCTGCGCAGTCGGGCACGCAAGGTCAGCACAGGACCAACACGTACGCAGTGGGTTGGACCGCCGGCCTCGGGCTCGAATACTGCGTTTGGGACGGCTTGTTCGCCCGCATCGAATACGAATATGTGAGATTCTCGCCCGTCATGAACACGCAGGTGACGTTGAACAACGCGCGCCTCGGCGTCGGCTACAAGTTCTGAGCCGTCCGCTTCCTGTTGACAGCTGCGCTTCGTCCTGATGCTCTCTCGTTCCGAAAGCGGGGCGGCAGCGATGAAGATCTACGGCGACAGCAATTCCGGCAATTGTCTCAAGGTGAAGTGGGTCTGCGACAAGCTCGCTGTGCCCTACCAGTGGATCGAGATCGACACCCGCAAGGGCGAGACGCGCACGCCGCAATTCCTGAAGATGAACGGCGCCGGCCAGGTGCCGACCGTCGCATTCGACGACGGCCGTACGCTGGCGCAGTCCAACGCCATCATCCGCTATGTCGCCCGCGACAGCGTGCTGGTTCCGCGCGATGCCTTCACGGCGGCCAAGATGGACGAATGGCTGTTCTGGGAGCAGTACAGCCACGAGCCTTATATCGCCGTGTGCCGCTTCCTCATCGTCTATCTTGGCAAGGATGCCTCCGAGCTCGATCCTGAAAAGGTCAAGCGCGGCTATGCGGCGCTCGACCGCATGGAGCAGCATCTCGCCGCCAGCCGCTTGTTCGCCGGCGCGGAGGTGTCGCTCGCCGACGTGTCGCTGCTCGCCTATACGCGCCTCGCGCATGAAGGTGGCTTCGACCTCGGCCGTTATGCCTCCGTCCGCCGCTGGATCGGCGACGTCGAAGCGTTTCTCGGCCTTCCGCCGGCGCGCTGAGGTGCGGAGTCGCCTGACATGAATGCCGAAGCCGTCTCTATCCGTCCCGCGCGCCGCGAGGACGTCGTCGCGATCGTGGCGATGCTCGCCGACGATCATCTCGGCCGCGCGCGCGAGCGCGTGGAGGATCCGTTGCCGTCCTCCTATTACGACGCATTCGCGCGGATCGCGCGCGATCCGAATCTGACGCTGGTGGTTGCCGAGAGTGAGGGCAGGGTGGTCGGCTGCCTGCAACTCGCGATTCTGCCGGGCCTGAGCTCGCAGGGCGGATCCCGCGGACTGCTCGAGGACGTTCGCGTTGCCACCGAGTGTCGCAGCCGCGGCATCGGCGAGCAATTGGTGCAATGGGCCGTGACGGAAGCAAAGGCGCGCGGCTGCAATCTGGTCGAGTTGCTCACGCATCAGACGCGCGTCGATGCGCAGCGCTTCTACAAGCGGCTCGGCTTCACGGCGAGTCACGTCGGCATGACTGTCCGCTTTTGAGGCAGCGCGACGCGAGCGCTGCGCAGCCGGCGAAAAGCGGGCTTTTCATTCGGTCGTGTTAAGAGCCGGTAAACTACCGCTCCGTCGTTCACATTGATGAAGGAACGAAGGGTGCTACGGGGGCATCTGACACCGGGCTCGCTCGGTTCGGGACATTTCAATGACAAGCTATTCGATGATCAAGGTCGGCAACGACTACGTCGTGCAGGCCAATGACAAATGCATTTTGAAGGTCGGAAGCCGCCGCAAGGCGGCGCAATTGATCAGCGATGCCACGGACTTGCTGAACGCGCTCACTGTTGTCGAATCCCCTGATATTGCACCGGAAGCGCCATCACTGGCGCGTGAGGCCCCGGAACTTCCTTGACGGACCTTCCCGATTCCCGTATCAGCCGCGGCGGGACACCTCCCCCCAACGGGAGGCTTACTATCTGGAAGGGTAGATCATGACTGTAGCGAAGCCCGCTTCGCGGCCGACCGTGCCGCATTTCTCCTCCGGCCCCTGCGCCAAGCGCCCCGGCTGGAACGCCCAAAATCTCAAGGACGCAGCTCTCGGCCGCTCGCATCGCGCGAAGATCGGCAAGGCCAAGCTCAAGCTCGCGATCGACCTGACGCGCGAAGTGCTCGAGGTCCCCTCCGATTACCGCATTGGCATCGTGCCGGCCTCCGATACCGGCGCGGTCGAGATGGCGCTGTGGTCGTTGCTCGGCGCACGGCCCGTCACCACGCTCGCCTGGGAATCCTTCGGCGAGGGCTGGGTCAGCGATATCGTCAAGGAATTGAAGCTCAAGGACGTCACCAAGCTCAATGCGGCCTACGGTGAGATCCCCGATCTGTCGAAGGTCGATCCCAAGAGCGACGTCGTCTTCACCTGGAACGGCACCACGTCGGGCGTGCGCGTTCCGAACGCGGACTGGATCAGCGCGAGCCGCGAAGGCCTGACCATCTGCGACGCCACCTCCGCCGCATTTGCGCAGGCGCTCGACTGGGCCAAGCTCGACGTCGTCACCTTCTCCTGGCAGAAGGCGCTCGGCGGCGAGGCCGCGCATGGCATGCTGATCCTATCGCCCCGCGCGGTGGAGCGGCTCGAGACCTACAAGCCGGCCTGGCCGCTGCCGAAGATCTTCCGTATGACCAAGGGCGGCAAGCTCAACGAAGGCATCTTCGTCGGCGAGACCATCAACACGCCGTCGATGCTCTGCGTCGAGGATTATCTCGATGCGCTGAACTGGGCCAAGTCGATCGGCGGTCTCAAGGCGCTGATCGCGCGCGCCGATGCCAACACCAAGGTGCTGGCGGACTGGAAGGCGAAGACGCCCTGGATCGACTTCCTCGCCAAGGACGCATCGATCCGCTCCAACACCTCGGTGTGCCTGAAGTTCACCGATCCCGCGATCACCTCGCTCTCCGAGGACGCGCAGGCGGAGTTCAGCAAGAAGCTGGTGGCCCTCGTCGAGAAGGAAGGCGCGGGCTACGACTTCGCCTATTACCGCGACGCGCCGGCCGGCCTGCGCATCTGGTGCGGCGCCACGGTGGAAGCAAAGGACGTCGAGCTGCTGACGCAGTGGATCGACTGGGCCTTCGCCGAGACCAAGGCCACGCTCGCGAAGGCGGCGTAAGCAAACCTAATCCTCGTCATGGCCGGGCTTGACCCGGCCATCCATCAATCAAGAGAGATGGATCCGCGGGTCAAGACCGCGGATGACGTGCCGTAAATGCAGCACGCACAACGGATCATCCCCATGACCAAACCCAAAGTTCTCATTTCCGACGCGCTCTCGCCCGCTGCCGTGCAGATCTTTAGGGATCGCGGCGTCGAGGTCGACTTCCAGCCCAATCTCGGCAAGGACAAGGACAAGCTGGCCGAGATCATCGGCAATTACGACGGCCTTGCGATCCGCTCCGCGACCAAGGCGACCGCCAAGATCCTCGAGAAGGCGGCCAGGCTGAAGGTGATCGGCCGCGCCGGCATCGGCGTCGACAATGTCGAGATCCCGGCCGCGACGGCCAAGGGCATCATCGTGATGAACACACCGTTCGGCAATTCGATCACGACCGCCGAGCACGCCATCACCCTGATGCTCGCGCTCGCCCGCGAGATCCCGCAGGCCGATGCCTCGACGCAGGCCGGCAAGTGGGAGAAGAACCGCTTCATGGGCGTGGAGATCACCGGCAAGGTGCTGGGCGTCGTCGGCTGCGGCAATATCGGCTCGATCGTCGCCGACCGCGCGCTCGGCCTGCGCATGAAGGTGATCGCGTTCGACCCGTTCCTGTCGCCGGAGCGCGCCAAGGACATCGGCGTCGAGAAGGTCGATCTCGACGATCTGCTCAGGCGCGCCGACTTCATCACGCTGCACACGCCGCTGACCGAGAAGACCAAGAACATCATCGACGCGGCCGCGATCGCCAAGATGAAGAAGGGCGTGCGCCTGATCAATTGCGCCCGCGGCGGTCTCGTCGACGAGCAGGCGGTGGTCGATGCGCTCAACGCCAAGCACATTGCCGGCGCCGCCTTCGACGTCTTCGTCGAGGAGCCCGCGACCAAGAGCGTGCTGTTCGGCCATCCCAACGTGATCTGCACGCCGCATCTCGGCGCCTCCACCACCGAGGCGCAAGAGAACGTCGCGCTGCAGGTCGCCGAGCAGATGTCGGATTACCTGCTCACCGGCGCGATCTCGAACGCGGTCAACTTCCCCTCGATCACGGCGGAAGAAGCGCCGAAGCTGAAGCCGTTCATCGCGCTCGCCGAGAAGCTCGGCTCGTTCGCCGGCCAGCTCACCGAGAGCGGCATCCTCAAGGTCGAGATCACCTATGAGGGCCACGTCGCCGAGATGAAGATCAAGGCGATCACCTCCGCGGTGCTGTCGGGGCTGCTGCGGCCGATGCTGGGCGAGGTCAACGTGGTGTCAGCGCCGGTCGTCGCCAAGGAGCGCGGCATGGTGGTGGACGAGATCGTCCGCGCCGCGCAGAGCGACTATGAGAGCCTGATCACCGTCACGGTCACCACCGAGCGGCAGGAGCGGTCGGTCTCGGGCACCGTCTATGCAGACGGCAAGCCGCGCCTCGTCGACATCAAGGGCATCCGCGTCGACGCCGAGTTCGGCAAGTCGATGATCTACGTCACCAACGAGGACAAGCCGGGCTTCATCGGCAAGTTCGCGGGGCTTCTGGGCGACGCCAAGATCAACATCGCGACCTTCCATCTCGGCCGGGTCGCTCCGGGCAGCGATGCCATTGCGCTGGTCGAGGTCGACGGTGTGGTGCCGGCCGACGTGCTCGCCAAGGTGCAGGCCCTGCCGCAGGTCAAGCAGGCCAAGGCGCTGACGTTCTGAGCGGCTCCCACCGGCGTCATGGCCGGGCATAGCCGTCCGAAGGACGGCGTCGCTTCCGCTCGCCTATGACCCGGCCATCCACGTCTTGCCGCTCGGCGCGAAGAACGTGGATGCCCGGCCCTTCGCCGCGCCGAAGCGGCTTCGGCCGCGCAGGCGAGCAAGCCCGGGCATGACGTGTGGATAGAGCGGGCGCGCACGCCCCGGAATGACGATCATCATATCATATATTCCGACACGCGGAACAACGCCGTCTCCATCGCCGGAGGCGGCGTTTTCATTTTCCCCACCCCCAATCTTTGTGTACCAATGGCGCTAGGACGCTCCGTTCCAAATCGTTCGACAAGGGAGAAAACAATGCGTGAAGCCGTCATCGTTTCCTATGCGCGCACGGGCCTGGCGAAATCCGGCCGCGGCGGGTTCAACATCACGCCGCCGATGTCGCTCGCGGCCCACGCCATTCATCACGCGGTGGACCGCGCCGGCGTCGAGAAGGACTATGTCGAGGACTGCTATCTCGGCAATTGCGCCCATGGCGCGCCGAACATCGGCCGCCAGGCTGCGCTGCTCGCGGGCCTGCCGAAGACCACCGCCGGCGTGTCGGTGAACCGCTTCTGCTCGTCGGGCCTGCAGACCATCGCGATGGCCGCGAACTCGATCCGCTCCGACGGCGCCGATTGCATCGTCGCCGGCGGCGTCGAGAGCATCTCGATTCCCGGCGGCGGCACGCCGAAGGAATCGGTCGATCCGGAACTGCTCAAGGTCGCCCCCGACATCTTCATGGCGATGATCGACACCGCCGACATCGTCGCCGAGCGCTACAAGCTCAGCCGTGAATATCAGGACGAGTTCTCGCTGGAATCGCAGCGCCGCATGGCCGCGGCCCAGCAGGCGAACAAGTTCAAGGACGAGATCGTCCCGATGAAGACCAAGATGAAGGTCGTCGACAAGCAGACCAAGGCCGAGTCGATCGTGGACTACACCGTCGATCGCGACGAATGCAATCGCCCCGAAACGACGATGGAAGGATTGGCAAAACTCGAGCCGGTGAAGGGCCCCGGCAAGTTCGTCACCGCCGGCAATGCCAGCCAGCTCTCCGACGGCGCCGCCGCGGTGGTGCTGATGGAAGCCAAGGACGCCGAGAAGCGCGGCCTCAAGCCGCTCGGCCGCTTCGTCGCCTGGGCCACCGCCGGCTGCGAGCCGGACGAGATGGGCATCGGCCCGGTGTTCGCGATTCCGAAGCTCCTGAAGCGCACCGGCCTCAAGATCGACGACATCGATCTGTGGGAGCTTAACGAGGCCTTCGCCAGCCAGTGCCTGTATTGCCGCGACCAGCTCGGCATCGATCCCGCCAAGTACAACGTCAACGGCGGCTCGATCGCGATCGGCCATCCCTTCGGCATGACCGGCGCCCGTCTCACCGGCCATCTGCTGCAGGAAGGCGCCCGCCGCAAGGCCAAGTGGGGCGTGGTGACGATGTGCATCGGCGGCGGCCAGGGCGGCGCCGGCCTGTTCGAGATCTATAGCTGAGCCGATCCAACCACGGCTTGAACGTTGCAAACACGGCGCCGCTGGGCGCCGTGTTTCATTTTCTGGAACCTACTTGTGCACGCAACCGTGCACAGAAGCGAGCATTGTGACAAATACACGTATTCGTACGTGCCCGCAAATTAACGGAAGTTTTTACGCTTTATCGCCTCATCAAGCGTATCGACCACCAGCGGGTTCTCGTTAGATGCGGCTCCTCTCCCTGCGACTCACTCACAAGATCACCGCGATCGGCGTCATTGGCGTCATCGGCGTCGTCCTGATCGGCGGCATTCACCTCTACGGCGAGCGGAGGATGGGCGTCTATCGCGACGCGGCCGAGGATGCGCGCACCGTGTTCGAGCTGAACAACAGGATCGCGGTCGAGCTGCTCGAGGCGCGCCGCGCCGAGAAGGATTTTCTGCTGCGCAGCGATCCGGCCAGGGCGCAGCGACAGGTCGAGATCGGCCGGCAGGTGGCGCTCGACATCGAGACGCTCCGCGGCAAGATCGCAGCGCTCGGCCAGCCCGAGCTGGCGCAGAAGATCGACGCGATGAATGCGTCGCTGAAGACCTATCAGGCCCGCTTCGCCGCGGTGGTCGAGGAACGGCAGCGGCTCGGCCTCGACGAGGAGTCCGGGCTCGAAGGCCGCCTGCGCGCTTCCGTCCACGGTATCGAGAGCCAGGTCGACCAGTTCCAGAATTCCGAGCTCAAGGTGATCATGCTGATGATGCGCCGGCATGAGAAGGATTTCATGCTGCGTCGGAACGCCAGATATGGCGAGGAGATGAAGAAGCGCGCGTCCGAATTTGCCGCAGGCCTCGACGCGGCAGCCATTGCCGACGGCGCCAAGGCCGAGCTGCGCCAGAAGCTCGCCGATTATCAGCGCGACTTCTCCGCCTGGATGGAGACCGCGCTGAAGCTGGCGGCTGAATCGAAGGCGATGTCCGAGGCCTTCGCGTCGGTCGAGCCCGTGATCGAGCAGGTCTCGACATCGGTCGACCGCATCCGTGCCGATGCCGACCGTCTCAACGAGGCCGAGCGCACCAGCATCCAGTTCTGGATTGCGGTGGCGATCGCGCTGATTGCGACGAGCGTGCTCGGCCTCGGCATCTTCATCGGACGTTCGGTCTCGAGGCCTTTGACCGCGATGCGCGCGGCGATGATCGAGCTCGCCAACGGCAATTTCGCCATCGTTCTTCCCGGCCTCGGCCGGCCCGACGAGATCGGCGAGATCGCGCAAGCGGTCGAGACATTCAAGATCAACGCCGAGCGGAAGGCGCAGGAGGAGGCCGAAGAGAAGATCAGGCAGGACAAGCTCGCCGCCGAGCGCCGCCGCGCGGACATGATCAGGATGGCCGACGATTTCGAAGGCGCGATCGGCGAGATCGTCGAGACCGTGTCGTCGGCGGCCAACGAGCTCGAGGCGTCGGCGACGTCGCTGACCACGACCGCCAGCCGCTCGACCGAGCTTGCCACGCTGGTCGAGGCGGCGTCCGAGGAAGCGGCGACCAACGTGCAGTCGGTGGCGTCCGCCGCCGAGGAGCTGACCGCCTCCGTCAACGAGATCAGCCGCCAGGTGCAGGCCTCCGCGCGCATGGCGGGCGAGGCCGTCACCCAGGCCGGGCAGACCAACGATCGCGTCAGCGAATTGTCCAAGGCGGCCGCGCGCATCGGCGACGTGGTCGAGCTCATCAACGCCATCGCCGGCCAGACCAATCTCTTGGCGCTGAACGCCACCATCGAGGCCGCGCGCGCGGGCGAGGCCGGACGCGGCTTTGCCGTGGTGGCCTCGGAAGTGAAGGCCCTGGCCGAGCAGACCGCGAAGGCGACCGGCGACATCGGTCAGCAGATCTCGAGCATCCAGGTCGCGACGCAAGATTCCGTCGGCGCGATCAAGACCATCGGCGGCACCATCGAGCGCCTGTCCGAAATCTCCTCCACCATCGCGGCCGCGGTGGAAGAGCAGGGCGCCGCGACCAGCGAGATCTCGCGCAACGTCCAAAGCGCCGCCGCCGGCACCACGCAGGTCAGCGCCAACATCTCCAGCGTGCGCCAGGGCGCGACCGAGACGGGATCCGCCTCCTCGCAGGTGCTGTCCGCGGCGCAATCGCTGTCGAACGACAGCAGCCGGCTGAAGATCGAGGTGAGCAGGTTTTTGGAGACGGTGCGGGCGGCGTGAGCCCCGCCGTCATTCCGGGGCGTCGCGAAGCGACGAGCCCGGAATCCATTGCACCACCATTGATGAGGATCGATGGATTCCGGGCTCGCGCTAAGAGGCGCGCCCCGGAATGACGGCTTGAGCGTGCCGCGCCCTACGCCCCCGCCAGCGCTGGCGCGAGCACCACCTCGATCAGCGTGCCGTGGCCGGCGCTCTTGATGTTGAACCGGGCGCGGTTGGCTTCGACCAGCGCTTTCGTCAGCGACAGGCTCAGCGCCGAGCTGTCGGCGGCATCGCCCGGCGGCGGCGTGCGGAACGGCTCCATCGCGGCGGCGACTTCGCGCTCGGAAAGGCCATGGCCGGTGTCGCGGATGCGAAGCGCGATCTCGCCGCGATCGGTCAGCGCGGTCGAGACGATGACCTGGCCGCCGGCGCTGGCGAGCCGGATCGAGTTCGAGATCAGGTTCATGGTGATCTGCCGCATCGCGCGCGCATCGACGCTCACCTGCGGCAGCGCATGGGCGAGCGAGGTGCGGATGATGATGCGCTCGCGGTTGGCCTGCGGCTGCATCACCGTCACGCAGGCTTCGACCAGGTCGTTGAGGTTCAAGTTCGCGAAATTCAGGTCGAGCTTGCCGGTCTCGATCCGCGACAGCTCCAGGAGGTCGTCGATGATGGCGATGACGCGCTCGCCGGAAGCGCGGATGTCCTTCATGTATTCGCCGTAGCGCTCGTTGCCGAGCGCGCCGAAGCGCTCGGAGATCATCACCTCGGCAAAGCCGATGATGGCGTTGAGCGGCGTGCGGATCTCGTGGCTGATCCGCGCCAGCATGTCGGCCTTGGCGTTGGCTGCGCCGTCGACGAGGCGGCGGGCCTTCGTCAATTCGCTCTCGCCCTTCTTCGCGTGCGAGAGATCGCGGAACACGGCGAAGAAGTTCGGCCCGTCGGGGCGGGTGCGGCCCATGATCATCGCAAGCGGAATGACGCCGCCCTTCTTCTCGCGGCCCAGCACCTCGCGGCCGTGATCGAGCAGGCTGGAGATGTCCTGGCTCTTCAGGCTTTCCAGATAATCCGCGACGATCTGCTGGCTCTCGGGGGCGAACAGCGTCAGCAAATTCTGCTGCAGCAGCGCCTCGCCGTCATAGCCGAACAGCGCCTCCGCGCTGCGGTTGCAGGCGTGGATGTTGCCTTCGGCGTCGAACATCACGATGCCCTCGGCCGTGGTGTCGAGGATGGCGGCGAGATCCTCGGCATCGGCATCGCCGGCCGCGGGCTCCGCGTCCGCGGCGTCAGGCTCTGCGGCCACCACGGTCTCTGCGACGGCAGCCGCCGCGATCGGCGCCGCCTGCGGCAGCGCGCAGATCAGCGCATGCGCGCTGTCGCCGTCCCACTCGATCGTGTGCAGATGCGCTTCCGTCGCGGGCGGCGGCGTTTCGCCGTTCGCGATTGTCGCGCTGATCGTCACAGGCGTGCCGCCTTGCGTGGTGCTGCTGGCCGCCGACACGCCCGGCTCGACATAGAGCGCATCCAGCCCGCCGGCATGCTCCAGCGCGTTCAGGCCGTCATAGCCCATGCGCGCGAGGAAGGCGGGATTGGCGTAGAGCAGGCGGTCGAGCCGGTAGATCAGGATGCCCGTCGGCAACAGGTCGAGCAGCGTGCGGTCGCGCGCGCTCATCCCGCGCGGCGGCGATGCGGGCTCGGTCAGCCATTCGGCGGCGGCCTGCGGCTCCGGCTCCGGTGCTTCGGCGCTGGTCTCCGCCACTGGTCCGGCCGCGTCGGTCGTGATGGTCTCGCGCTCGCGTTCGAGCCGCTCGGACAATTGCCGCGCGAGCTCGTTGAACGCGCTGTTCTCGACCGGCGTCAACGTCGGCGGCCGCGTATCGCCGGCGACGCGGAACGGCACGACATTGGGAGGCGTTTCCACGGGCGTGTCCAGTTCGGTTGGGTGTGAAGTCTCGCTTGTGGGCTCTGGCAGGTCGGGTTCGGCTTGCGGTTCAGGCTCGGCTTGCGGCTCAGGCTCGGATGGCGCGATCGGCGGTGCCTCTGCTTCGCCCTCCGCCTCAGCTTCCGCCGCCGCTTCAGGCTCGGGCTCCGCATCGAACGCGACGGCCTCAGTGGAGCGATCCTGTGCCGGCGGCTCGACCAGCAGCTCGAAGCGCCTGAGCGCCTCGAGCCGGTTGAGCGCGTCGAGATCGCGGCAGACGCCGAAGCCGCGGAAGCCGGCGAATTCACGGTTGCGGTCGTAGACCGGCAGGCCCGCGAGCTCGACCGGAATGTGCTCGCCGCCGTCGGCCGGCCAGTTCACTGTGATGCCGGCCCAGGTATCCTTGCTTTCGAGCGCCTTCGCCACGCGCCCCTCGGGATCGAGCGAGAATTCCTCGGCGATCTCGCGCCAGGGGCGGCCGAAGCCGGCGGCCGTATGCGTGCCCATCAGGCGGATGAATTCATCGGAGCCGAGCACAAAGCGGCCCTCTTCATCCATCTGCCAGAGGAAGCGCAGCGGATGCTGACGCGGTGCGGGCGGCTCTTGGTGGCTAGCAGAGTCCTGGCCCGAAGTCGGCTCGACCATGCCTGCATTGATCGGCGCGGGCTGCGGCGACACAATGGCTTGCGGCTGGTTTTCAACCGGAGTTTTGGCCGCCGCGGGGACGACCGGCTCCGGCGTCGGCGCAATCGTCTCGGCGGGCGGTTCGGCCGGCTCAGTGAATGCGTCGAACAGCGCGATCGCAGACGGTGCCTCGTCTGGCGCAGGCTGTGCGTCCTCCGGCACCGCGGCCGGAGGCTGCGCGGGCGTGACGTCGGGCGCGGCCTCGTGCGCCGCCGTGGCGGCGGCCGGCTCGATCAGCGCGACCAGGCCGATATCGGCGCCGCTGCCGACCCGCTGCAGAACCATCTGGCCGATGCCGATCGGCGTCGCGGCGCGGCCTTTTGCCAGCGCATCGCTGCGGGCGCGGTCGAGCCCGGCCTCGAATAGACCGCGGAAGCCGAGCAGGGGGCGCGCGGCCTCGCTCGCGCCGACGAACAGCCCGTCCGGCGCGAACGCCGCCATCGGCACCTTCGCGCCGGCGACCAGCCGATGCAGCCGCTCGACCAGCGGCATGGTGCGCAGCGTCGGGTCCATCGCGATGACCAGCACCGCATGGCCGCCATCGGCAAAGTCGAGCCGCGCGCAAGCACAGGTCATCAGCGCCCCTAACCGGGCGCCGAAGCCGCGCAGCCGCTGCAGCCGCATTGCGCCGTTCGCCGGCAGCTGGGGGGCGAGCCTGACGATTTGGCGGCGATGGCTGTCGGCGGGGCCGAACACCTTGTCCGCAAGGCCGGCGCTGTTGGCCGCGCCGAACAGTTTTGCGCCGACCGGATTGGCCCACAGCACGCGCGCGCCGTCGGTCGACCATAGCCAGGCCGGCAGGGCAGAGGTCGCATGCACGGCCAGCCGCGGATCGCCCACCCCTCGCAACTGGAAATCCGAACGCGTCATCAGGCCGGCTGCATCTCACGCTTCACGAGTTGGCGGCTGCCGGGAATGACAGCCTTAAGAAAGGGTTAGTATCGCCCGGAAGGCGCGACCAGGTCCACGGCCCAAAGCCCGCGATGGATCCCCAAGCGGCGATAACCTTAATCCCGTCAACCCCGCAAGCCGAGCCGACGTTGCATCCAAGGGATTCAAGGCGTGGGCGCTTGCGAAGAGACGCAGGGCTCGCGGCATCTACGGTCCCCATCCTCCCCTAGAGGGGTCCGGGACGAGCGAAGCTCGCCCGTAGATCGGTTCGCACGCAGCGAAGCGGAGAGCGAACCGAGGTGGGGTGACAGTCTCTCCCCACAGGCGGTCCCCGAGCGGAGAGATCACCCCACCCCGGCTCGCATCGCTGACGCGTTGCGAGCCGACCCTCCCCATCCAGGGGAGGGTAAGAGCGCGTGTGTTGCCGGGCGCATCCCACTACCTCAACCCCCGGTTCCCCCATACCGGAACCTCATCCTCCCCGAGATTAAATTTCGCATCGCACCCCTCTGCCGCGTTGCGATGCACAATGTTGACATGATAGGCAGCCATAATTCTGGTGCTGGGCGAGCCATCTCATTGTTTCGCGTTTCCAGTCTTCGTACCCGCTCAATGCGCAGGGCCCATGGTCGGGGCCGGCGGGCGCGCCAGAAAGGCTCACTCCATTTTTTCAATTAGCGTGAGGGACCAACATGACAGGTGCGACTGATCCGTTTTCTGCCTCGATCATCCCGTTCGAGGTTCCCGAGCAGGTGCGTGCGTTCGCCGAGAAGGGCGCGGCGCAGGCCCGCGAGAACTACGCCAAGTTCAAGGACGCCGCCGAGACCCATAACGGCACCGTCGAGGCCGTGTTCACCTGCGCTTCCAAGGGCGCGAGCGAGTACACCGCCAAGCTGGTCGAGTTCATGAAGGCCAATTCGAGCGCCCAGCTCGACTTCGCCCAGCAGCTGTTCGGCGCCAAGTCGCCGACCGAAGCGATGGAGCTGTGGACCGGCCACGCCCGCAAGCAGCTCGAGACCTACCAGGCCCAGGCCAAGGAGCTGGTCGAGCTCACCCAGCGCGTCGCCAATGAGACTGCCGAGCCGATCAAGGCCAGCGCCTCGAAGTACTATCCGTCCGCCGCCTGAGGCGAGGCCGGTTTGGTGTGAGATGCGAAGCCCGGGCCCGAAAGGCCCGGGTTTTTCTTCGCCTCTCCCGCTTCCCCATGCGGAAATCCAAGAATGGTCGTAATGCCCGGGCGTGTCCCGCCTGCGCGGCCGAAGCCGCTTCGGCGCGGCGAAGGCCTGGGCATCCACGTTCTAGGTGCCGCGGGCAGAAGCCGTGGATGGCCGGGACAAGCCCGGCCATGACGATGTGGAGGCTTGAGCGGCCCAATCGTCGCCTCATATGCGATGACCTGCCTCGATGGGACGAGGGGCAGCCCAGCCCTCGATGTCGGTAACCGCGTTCGATTTCTCTGCACCGAACGTGATTCCCGCCGGTTTTTCACCCTATTGCGGCCTTGCCAAACCGGGCCGTTGCACCTAGTTTCCGCCCCGTCCAGCCCCCTTAAGGCTCAGGCCTTTTCAGGCGGCCCAAGGCGCGGCGCGCAAGGATGCAGTTGTAGCTCAGTTGGTTAGAGCGCCTGTCTGTGGAACAGGAGGTCGGTGGTTCGAGCCCACCCAACTGTACCAACGATCGCAGTGATTGGCGCGCGATGCAGCATTGCTCCGACCGCTGAATTTCGACGCATCGTTAGACCAGCCAAAATGTTGGCGGGGCATTGCTCACCGCTACTTGGTGATCGCCCGCGGACTGCGGTTTGAGCCCAAGTGCGACGACGCTTGAATCCATCACTGCATGTGCTTAGATGCCAATTGGCAAGATTATTTTGGCATTTGGCAAGAGGCTGCCGAGGCAGAAACTATGGGTAAGAACGAGCGTAGTGGCAAAGGTGTTGCTCGAGATTCTTCGCGGGGCGTTCGCGCCCCCGGCTCCCAGACTAGCAAGCAGATCAAGGCGATTGCAGCGTCGGCCCTTACTCAGCGGCCTGACCATAAGAGGGGGTCTCGTAAATCTCCTTCGGCAGGGCTTGAACGCCTCTCCGCCGCTGAGCCGGACCAGACCTATCAACCGCAACCCGGCGCTGTTGTCGTGCGAGGGCATTTCGATGCGGTCACGGGGCTCTCGACGATCACCGATGCGCCGTCGCTCGGGCTCGGCAGAACCGCGGATGAAGCGCACTCCTCGGCCGAGCTGTTCGACGTCGTGATCGACGGCAACAGATTGTTTCGCATCGAGCCCGCTGCGCTCAAACGCCTTGCCAATTACAGCGATGACGAAATCCACGCGCTCGTCGTGCCCAAGCGCACGCTCGCGCGGCGGCTGTCGGACGGCGAGCCGCTGACGGTCGAGGAGACCGACAAGGCCGTTCGGCTGGCGCGGGTCGACCGGCTCGCCGCAAATGTCTTCGGCGATGCGGCAAAGGCGCACCGCTGGCTGCGCAAGCCGAAGAAGGCGCTGGGCGGAGAGACGCCGCTCGCATACCTCGCGACGGAGGCTGGAGCGCGCGTGGTTGAGGAGATGTTGCATCGGATCGATCACGGCATCCTCGCTTGAGGATTCGGCGTGCGGATCTGGCGGATCTCCAATTTCGACGATCTTTCCGGTATCGGCGGCCTGAAGGCCGACGGCCGCTGGCACGATCGCGGCCGGCACGTGGTCTACGCCGCGGATCATCCGGCTTCGGCGCTGCTCGAAGTGATGGTGCATCTGGAAATTGATGTGGAGGACTTGCCGACCAGCTACCAACTGCTTCGTATTGACGTGCCTGATAACCTGGCTGTCGAAAAGGTGAGCTTGAGCGATATTGAGAGAGTATCGCCGAATTGGGCCGGGAATCCCAGGGGTGACACGTGATGTGTTGAGGCCGTGGTTCGACGAGATGCGCACGGCCGTGGTGTCGGTGCCGTCGGTCATCGTACCGTTTGCGCAGAACTATCTCATCAATCCGAGACACGTGGGTGCGGCGCGCATCCGCGTGTCTCATGTCGGGCGCTATCCTCACGACGAGCGGCTGTTTGGGCTGCGAACGGGCAAAGTCTGAGGTTGATGGTTTCCTGCTTTGCGCACGTCTGGGGCAACATCCCGAGATCAGCCAACATCGCCAATCTTGGAGCTCGAGAAAATGATCTCAGCCGACTATTGCCGGCTTATGGCCCGCTACAACACTTGGCAGAACGCCTCTTTGGTAGCTGCCGCCGACCGGCTGACCCACGAGGATCGCTGGAAGGATCGGGGGGCGTTCTTCCAGTCGATTGCAGCTACGTTGAACCATCTCTATTGGGCTGATGCCTTGATACTGGAGCGGCTGAAAGGGAACGCGCGCCAGAGGAAACCATCAAGCATTCCCTCACAAATCCCTCGGATTGGGAGGCCTTCAAGGCGCTCCGCTTGCAACGGAACGAGGAAATCGAAGCGTGGTCAGCGCGATTGCGCGACGCAGACCTGAACGGGATGCTTGTTTGGTATCCAGGAGACGGTTCAACTCGGATCGAGAAGCCAAAGACGCTGGTTGCTGTTCAACTCTTCAATCACCAAACCCACCACCGAGGTCAGGTCCACGCGATGTTGACGGCAGCGGGCGCAGACCCGGAGCCGACTGACATTCATCTTCTGGCCTAGCGCGAGGGCGCTTCAACCCATCTCAGCGTCCGTCAGGAAATCATCGCCTTGACCTGCGCCGTATCCGCGAACTCGATCAACTCGACGATCTTGCCGTCCTGAAATCTGAACAGGTCCAGGATCTCGGTGCTGACCGCCTTTCCGGTCGGACGATATCGAACGTCGACGCGGGAATGGATGGCGATCCTATCTCCGTCAACCAGCTCAGCCAGGATCTCGCGGCCTTCGAAACCGAAGTCTTCGATCAATTTGCTGAAGGCACCACGCAGGCTTGGGTGTCCCTCCACGCTTCCCGTCAATTCGAGTGCATTCTTGTCCCCCATCAAGGTGAACAGACCCTTGGGATCAAAAGCGGCGACCAGACCCTCGGCATCATCATTGTCGCGTGCGGCATAGGCGCGCCGGACCACTGCGAGCATTTCTTCGCGTTGTGCCATATTCCCCTCCCTGAACGTATCAGGAGAGACTAGCGACCTCTCGTTCCTGGGTCTGCGCTGATCGAGGCAATGCTATCCGAGGCCGCGCGGCGTCGCCCGCTTGCCTTGGTCGTGGCTTGGACGCGACCGCGCGAGAACCAGCAACGCCACCACGAGCGCCACCGCCACGCGCGCGTGCCCAGCGCCTCGCCCTTCGAGACGTCAGCGGAGCCTGTCATCGGGCCATGCTTCGCGCGGACCCGGTGGCGGTCTCCTCAGGGTGAGGATCAGCGGCAGCGGTGCCCGCGAAACTGCTGCCACGCAGTCCGCCCTCATCCTGAGGGCCCGCGAAGCGGGCGTCTCGAAGGATGCGCCGCAGGGGGACAAACGCCCCTACGACCCCAGCTCGATGATCCGGCGCGCCATGCGCAGATTGGCGTAGTCGATCATCTTGCCGTCCAGCGTCACCGCGCCTTGGCCCTGCGCCTCGGCTTGCTCCATGGCTTCGACGATCCGCCGCGCCTGGGCCAGCTCTTCGGCCGAGGGCGTGAACGCGCGCAGCGTCGGCTCGATCTGGTCGGGGTGGATCACCTGCTTGCCGTCAAAGCCCATCGCCGCGGCCTTTTGCGCGCTGGCCTCGGTCAGCCCAGCATCGCGGAACGCGCCGCAGGGGCCATCGATCGCGCGCAGGCCGTGCGCGCGAGCGGCGACCAAGAGGCGCATCATCGGATAGGCGAACAGGTCGAGCGGCGCTGAGGCGTAGCCGCTTTGCGCGGAGCCGACGTGGCGATAACCATCCGGCGAGATGCCGATGTCGGAGGTGCGGGCGCCGAGCGAGGCCGCGAGGTCGCCGACGCCGAGATGCAGCGCGGCCACGCTGTCGTGGCAGGCGGCGAGGACGTCGACATTGACGAGGCCGAGCGCGGTCTCGATCAGCAGCTCGAGCGTAACAGGCGCGGCGCGATCCGGCGCGGCCGCGTGCAGCTGACCGGCGATGGCAACGATGTCACTCACCCGCTCCGCCTTCGGCACGATCACGGCATCCAGCCGGGGCAGGGCCGCCAGGTTACGGATCTCCTCGGCGATGAACGGGCTGTCGACCGCATTGAGCCTGACCGCGACGTGCTTGTTGCTCCAGTCCAGCGAGGACAGCGCGCGGGCGGCTTCCTCCAGCGCAACGCCCTTCTCGGCGGGCGGCACGGCGTCTTCGAGATCCATGAACACCGCGTCCGCCGATGATGCCGCCGCCTTGGCGACGACACGAGCGCGATGCGCGGGAACGGCGAGATAGGCCCGCGTCGGGCGCTGCGAGGTCATTCTCACGTTCCCTTAACGAGGCCGAGTTCGCCGAGGATCTTCTCGTTGTGCTCGCCGACATCAGGCACCGGATCCATCCGCGGCGTCACGCCGGGAATGGTGAGCGCGGGCAGGAAGCTCATCACCGGCCCGCACGGCGATCCCACGCTTCTCACCCGCGCGCGGGCGTGCAGCTGCTCATGAGCTAAGAAAGCCTCGACCGAGTTCAGGTGCGCGTTGGCAATCGCGGCTTCGTCCAGCAGCCGCAGCACTTCCTCGCTGGTCATCGATGCAAAGCGCCGCTCGATATGCGATTGCAGCTCGTCACGGTTCTGCATGCGCAGCGGATTGGTGCGGAAGCGCGGGTCGTCGGCGAAGTCGGCATCATCAAGCACGATGCGGCACAGCGACCGCCATTCCCGATCGTTCTGGATGCCGAAAAAGATCGTGTTGCCGTCGCCGACGCGGAACGGGCCGTAAGGCGCGATCGTCGCATGCTTGGCGCCGGTGCGCGGCAGCGGCCGGCCGGTATTCTGCGTGTAGAACGCGGGATAGCTCATCCAGTCCGTGATGGAGTCGAACAGCGAGGCCTGGAACGCCGTGCCCTTGCCGGTGCGCTCGCGGGCGTACAGCGCCATCAGCACCCCGTTCAGGATGTACATGCCGGTGGCGATATCGACGACGGAAAGCCCGACCTTGGCCGGCTCCGCCTCGGTGCCGTTGATGGCGAGCACGCCGGCCTCGCACTGCACCAGGAGATCATAGGCCTTCTTGTCGCTGTAGGGGCCATCAGTGCCATAGCCGGAGACGTCGCAGGCGATCAGGCGCGGGTACTTGCGCAGCAGCGAAGCGGCATCGAGGCCGAGCCGCTCGGCCGCGCCGGGCGCGAGGTTCTGGATGAACACATCGGTGCGCGGCAGCAGGGCGTCGAGCACCTTGCGGCCCTCGGGGCTCTTGATGTCGATGGCGAGGCTTTCCTTGGAGCGGTTGGTCCAGACGAACTGGCTCGACATGCCGTTCATGACGTGATCGTAGTCGCGGCAGAAATCGCCGCTGCCCGGCCGCTCGATCTTGATCACCCGCGCGCCCCAATCGGCGAGATGCCGGCTCGCCAGCGGCGCCGCGATCGCCTGCTCCAGCGAAACCACCGTCACACCCGACAGCGGCAGCTCCGCTTCATTCCCCGTCATGTGATTGTCCTCCTCGTGTGCGCTTTTCGACCAGCGCAGGAGACAGGCCGGCCACCCCACGCGCATCTTCTTGAGGGTGACATGATGCCCCTGTTTTGCCCGACAAGTCAAATTTGGCTTCGAAAAATCCTAAAATTTGGCGACCTCAGTGTTTGCAATGACTTGGCTACTGTGCATGGGGTTGTTTTCGCACTTTTGGTTTGGGGCCGACAACGGCGCCTTCGTTTCGTTTCCCGGAACTGCCAAGGCCCCTGACCTGTTGCCGAGAGCGCACACGTGCCGGCTTTCGCACTTGCCCTCGGTTGCCAACGAACCGCCGTTCACCCACTATTCGCGCTGACTCGTGATGTGGGGGGATCGATGCCGGCGTTTCGCTTCAAGTCCTTTGCAAAGCCCTTGGCCGTTGCAAGCCTCGCGCTTGCCCTGGCCATCCTGGCGCTGCCGCGCGCCGGCTTCGCCTACACCCAGGAGGAGCAGCAGGCCTGCACGCCGGACGCGATGCGGCTGTGCGGCGAGTTCGTCCCGAACGTCGATGCCATCACCGCCTGCATGATCAAGAAGAAGGCGCAGCTCTCGCCGCAATGCGCGGTGTTCTTCCGCCGCGGACCGGCGCCGCGCGAGCAGCGCGCCGGCAAGCCGACCCAGATCGCGCCCAAGGCTGCGAAGAAGACCGCCAAGCCGGCCCCGAAGAAGAAATCCAGCCAAGGCTGAGCGCCCAGCGGCCAAAGGCTGAGCGTCCAGCGACCAAGGCTGAGCGCCCAGCAGCGCGTTCCGGTTTGAAACTCCGCCGAAGGCGCGCAATCGGGCGCCTTCCTCGTTCCGGCCCTGACATCGGCTTCGCGGGCAGCCAGCGGACTCGTTTTGTTCGCACGACGCGCAGGCTTGCGTCCATCGACGGGCGCGCCTGAAAAGATGCGCGGGCGGATTTGCGCGGCAAGGTTGCATTCCACTTTGTCCCGCGCGTTGCTAAAAAAACGCACAGACGCGCGCCCGAGCGGCATTTCGATGCGGCCCGTGTCTCCGTCCTGCGAAGCAGTGTGACTCAAAAGCCAACACGTCTTGTTATTTCGTGGCTGTCGCGCAGCTCCCGACAAATTTTTCTTTCACGAATCAGCGCGCTGATTCATTTTCGCGGCCTGGGGTCAATCTGGAGGCGGAAGGTATGAACGTCATTGTTTTCGCATCACGTAAAGGCGGTTCGGGCAAGAGTACCCTCGCCGCGCATCTCGCCGCGCAGATCAAGGCGAGCAAGCAGGTCATGCTGGTTGACGCCGATCCGCAGGGCTCCCTGACGCTGTGGCACAAGCTCCGCGGCACCAACGAGCCCCCGATCAAGGCTGCCGTCAACTCCGTCAGCGGCATCGTCTCCGCGGCCAAGCGCGACGGTTATGAATGGGTGTTGATCGACACGCCGCCGAACCTGTCGGCCGTCGTCGACGACGCGATCAAGAACGCCACCATGGTGGTCATCCCGGCGCGTCCCGGCGTGTTCGACGTCAACGCCGTGCAGGAAACCATCCAGATGTGCCGCGCCGCGCGCAAGCCCTATGCGGTCGTGCTCAACGGTGCCCCGGCCAAGCGCGACGAAGCCGAAAGCCCGATCGTCACCATCGCCCGCGAAGCACTGGCGAAATTCCGCGCTCCGGTGTGGGGCGGCCAGATCACCAATCGTTCGGATTTGTTGATGGCGCTCAGCCACGGCGAAGGCGCGCGCGAATATCAGGCCGAGAGCCGTGCGGCTCAGGAAATCGCCAGGCTCTGGGCGGCGATCGAGCGTTCGGTCAAGGCTATCCGCGGCACCGCGTCGGCCTCCGGCGCAATGCACAAGCAGGCAGCTTAATTTTCATTGATCATGTCGAACGGCGAAAAACGCGCGGAAGTCCGCGCGTTTTGCGTTTCTGATTTCGCTCACGCCACCATCAGCATGTAGAACACGATGACCGGCGACAGGGTCAGGATCACCGACCAGATGCCGACAGCCCAGAGAATGTCCTCGGTGCTAAAGCCCTGCTGTTCGGCGTCGAAATGCGACGCCATTTCATTCTGACTATTCACAAACGCCCCCGCGATTTCTTCGCTTATGGACGTCAGTGATAGCAGCGATGTTTTAAGATCCGGATCGCATCTGCCCGTGCATTTTGAACACAGGTGCTACCACGGATTAACCATCCCGCGCGCGCAGCTTCAGCCGACCAGCCAGACGCGAAACAGCAGCACCGGCATCAGGCCGAGCATCACGGCCCAGAACCCGAACGACGAGACGACGAGAATTCCCTTCAAGAGATCGGCGGGCGCGAACTGGCTCGCGGCCGTAGGCCGGGTGCGATACCCCATGGTCATTTCCCCTTCGGTAACTTTGGACAGAACGATAGGCGCGATTGCGTAAACGAGCCGTGGATACGGATTGCGGCAGCTGCGAAGGCCGTTGGGGCGCGGTTAACCAAACGGGCACGCTTCACCCTCTCCCCTTGTGGGAGAGGGTGGCTCGCCGCGGAGCGGCGAGACGGGTGAGGGGTCTGTCTCCACACAAACAGTCTTGCGCTTGGAGAAAACCCCTCATCCGGCGCTTCGCGCCACCTTCTCCCACAAGGGGAGAAGGAAGAGCAGCGTGCACGGAGAGAAAACTACGCCGCGATCGTCACCCGTCGCTCGATCTCGCGATCGATCGTTGCCGCGAGCTCGCTGCTCACTTCCACCATCGGCAGGCGCACCTCCGGGCTGTCGATCAGGCCGGATCGCCACAGCCAATACTTCGCCGGCGCGGGGCTCGGCTCGGCGAACAACAGCCGCGTCAGCTCGGCGACCTCGTGCCAGCGCGCCAGCGCCGCATCGTGGTTGCCGCGCTTGTGCTCGCTATAGATTGCCGCAAACGTTGCGGTCTCGACATGGGCTGAGAGCACGATGCCGCCGTCGGCGCCGTCACTGAGTGCCTCGAAGAAATTGGCGTCCTCGCCGGTGAGCACGCGAAAGCCCTTCGGCCGGTCGCGCAAGAGCGCGATCGATTGCTCCCGGCTCGCGCCGCAATCCTTCAGGCCGACGATGTTCTTGTGCTCGGCAAGGCGCAGCATGGTCTGGTTGGTGATGTTGACGGCGCAGCGATAGGGAATGTTGTAGAGCGCGATCGGCCATGCGGCGTGGTCGGCGAGCGTCTCGAAATGCGCCAGCAGGCCGCGCTGCGACGGCCGCACATAATAGGGACTGGCGATCAGGTAACCGTCGATCGGCCAGTCCGCGGTCTCGTCGAGGCGCTCCTGCAGACGCGAGGTGTCCGCACCGGACAGTCCGAGGCAGATCGGCAGGTTGCGGCCGGCGGTCGCCATCTCCTCGCGCACCACGGCGACGAGACGTTCGAGCTCGGCCGCGCGCAGTGTCATGCCTTCACCGGAGGTCGCGCCCAGGATGAGGCCGTCGATGCCGTGCGAGCCGTAGTGCCGGGTCAGCCGCCGCAGCGACCTCTCGTCCAGCGCGCCGTCCTGGAACGGCGTCACCAGCGGCAGCCACAGCCCGTGCAAGTGATCTCGTAGTGCGGTCATGTTTCCATCTCCTTCTCGGGAAAAATGCCTGAGACGGAGGGCACATGAAAAAACCCCGTCCAGGCGGCGGGGTTTTCGGGATTGGCTCGCGATGACGAAGTCAGCTTAGCGCGCGCAATATTCCGAGGCCCCGGGATGGGGGCCTTTTTTCGAAACGATTGCGCACGACTTCGTGATCATGGGCGAATGATGCGGGGTATGCGCGGAACTGTCAACACACGCGGAGAGCGAAGCACATTTTGACGAAAAAAAGCCGGACCCGAGGGCCCGGCTTAGGTATTGGCCACGTGAGGCCGACACAATCACCTTCCAAGAGGGATTACTGAACTCCCGCGCCACTGGAGGAGGGGGACAAATGCGCAACGCGAAGGCTCAGCGTGCAAACATTATGGGCTTGCCGAGTGCCTTGCAGCAACAGCCGAGGCCGCATGTCAGTCATGCGGAAATCAGGACGGCCAGCGTTGCGCCTTGCTCACCACGAAGTCACGGAACACCTGCACGCGCGCGACCGTCTTCAACTCCTCGGGATAGACGAAGTAGGTGTCGAGCTGGATCGAGTCCGACTCGCCGAACAGCTGCACGAGCTTGCTCTGCTCCTCGACCAGGTAATCGGGCAGGGCGGCGATGCCGAGGCCCTGCGCGCAGGCGCGCACGAGACCGAGGATGTTGTTGACCTTGAAATAGGCTTCGCGTGGACCCGAGCCGTTGCGCCCGGCTTCGATCAGCCAGTTGCGGTTTTGCAGGTGCGGCGCGAAGTTGCCGTCCGAGAGCGTGATGATGCGGTGGGAGTCGAGCTCCTCCAGCGTGCGCGGCGTGCCGAAGCGCTTGATGTATTCCGGCGAGCAATAGGCGTGGAAGCCCATCGCGAACAGCTTGCGCTGGATCAGATCCGGCTGCGTCGGCTTGCGGGTGCGGATCGCGACATCAGCCTCGCGCATCGACAGATCGAGCTCCTCGTCGGTGACGATCAGCGAGATGCGGATCTCCGGATAGAGCGCGGTGAATTCGCCGAGCCGCGGGATCAGCCAGTTGATGCCGACGCCGGGCGTGGTGGTGATCTTGAGATCGCCGCTCGGCCGCTCGCGGCTGTCGGTCAGCTTGGCGCGCGCCGCCTGCAGCTGCATGAACACGTCATGCGCCGTGCGGAACAACAGGTCGCCCTGCTCGGTAAGGATCAGGCCGCGGGCGTGGCGGTGGAACAGCGAGACCGAGAGCTCCTGCTCCAGCGCCGAGACCTGGCGCGACACCGCCGATTGCGACAGGCCGAGCTGCTCGCCCGCATGCGTGAAGCTGCCCGCTTCCGCCGCGGCGTGAAACACCTTCAGCTTGTCCCAGTCCATATCCGTAAATCCGTCGCGTGTTCGGGGCATGATTCTATTCCGCTGCCGCGCGCTCGCTGGCGCGAAGGGCCAAGAAACGTTCGGCTTCGAGTGCGGCCATGCAGCCGAGGCCGGCGGCCGTCACGGCCTGGCGATAGGTTTCGTCGGCGACGTCGCCGGCGGCGAATAGGCCGGGCACCGAGGTCGCGGTCGAGTTCGGGGCGACCTCGATATAGCCGGAGGGTTTCAGCTTGACCTGATCCTTGACCAGCTCGGTCGCGGGCGCATGCCCGATGGCGATGAAGATGCCGTCGGCCTTGACGTCCGTGAGCGCGCCGGTCTTGACGTTCTTGAGCCGGACATGGGTGACCTTGTTGGGGTTCTCGGTGCCGCAGATCTCGTCGACGGCGGCGTCCCAGATCACCTTGATCTTCGGATGCTTGAACAGGCGCTCCTGCAGGATGCGCTCGGCCCGGAAATGATCGCGACGATGCACGATCGTGACCTGCGAGGCATGGTTGGTGAGGTACAGGGCTTCCTCGACCGCGGTGTTGCCGCCGCCGACCACGATCACCTCCTTGCCACGGTAGAAGAAGCCGTCGCAGGTGGCGCAGGCCGACACGCCGCCACCCTGGAACTTGGCTTCCGACGGCAGCCCGAGCCAGCGCGCCTGCGCGCCGGTGGCCAGGATCACGGTCTCGGCGAGATAGACGTCGCCAGAGTCGCAGGTGAGGCGGAACGGCCGCTGGGCCGTCTCCAGCTTGGTCACCAGGTCGGAGACGATCTTGGTGCCGACATGGACCGCCTGCTTCTCCATCTGCTCCATCAGCCAGGGGCCCTGGATCACGTCGGCGAAGCCTGGATAGTTCTCGACGTCGGTCGTGATGGTGAGCTGGCCGCCGGGCTGGATGCCTTGGATCAGGATCGGCTCAAGCATTGCGCGCGCGGCGTAGATCGCGGCGGTGTAGCCAGCCGGGCCGGAGCCGATGATGACGACCTTTGCATGAACAGGAGCGGACATTTCGATGGACGCCTTTCACGGGGAATTTGCAGCGCGGGCGCGGAATGTGCCGGGAGGCCTAGCGGAGGCGCTGAAATATCAGAGCTAATCTAAGCAATCTGGCGAGCCATGCAAGAATTGCATTCCCTATCGGCGGATTTTTCCAACAGGGAACAAAAGTCGATTGGGCTGCACGCGCAATAAAATTGCGCCGGCGGTGCGGATTGGGCTATGAGGATTTCGACAAATCACCCAATACCGCCGCAAAGGCCAGGAGTTCCAATCACGTGTCGCGGAACCTAGACGAGATCGACCTGAAAATTCTCACCGAGATTCAGGCCGACGGTCGAATCACCAATGTCGAACTGGCAAAGCGCGTCGGCATCTCGCCGCCCCCCTGTCTGCGCCGCGTCCGGGCGCTGGAGGAGGAGGGTTACATCCACGGCTATCGCGGCCTCCTGGACGCACGCAAGCTGGGCTTCGACGTCACCGTTTTCGCCGCCGTGCACCTGTCCAGCCAGGCCGAAGCGGATTTGCGCGCGTTCGAGGAGTTCGTCCGCGCCGAGCCCCTGGTGCGGGAATGCTGGATGCTGTCCGGCGAGGTCGATTTCATCCTGAAATGCGTCGCACCCGACATGGCGACTTTCCAGGATTTCGTCACGCATCTGACGGCGGCACCGCATGTCCGCAACGTGCGCACGTCATTGGTGCTGCACAATTCGAAGTACGAGGCGGCCGTGCCGCTCGAGGTGAAGGGACGACGGTAGGGTCTTTTCCCTCTCCCCGTTCTTACGGGGAGAGGTGAAGACCAGTCCACGGTCCTCTCCGTCATTGCGAGCGGAGCGAAGCAATCCAGTGTCTTTCCGCAGAGGCAGTCTGGATTGCTTCGCTCCGCTCGCAATGACGTGTGGTGAGAACGTGTGTCCGCCACAACTCCAGCAACACGCCAAAAAGGCCGCGCACTGCGCGGCCTTTTCGAAACGTCAGCAGACGCAGCGGCAAGTCCTTACCGCCACTCCACCTTGGTGATCTCGTACGCCTTGGCGCCGCCCGGCGTGTTGACCTCGACCGTGGCGCCCTTCTTCTTGCCGATCAATGCGCGTGCGAGCGGCGAGGTGATCGAGATCCGGCCCTTCTTGGCGTCCGCCTCGACCTCGCCGACGATCTGCCACACCGTCTTCTTCTCGGTGTCCTCATCGACCAGCGTCACGGTGGCGCCGAACTTGATGGTGTCGCCGGAGAGCTTGGAGATGTCGATGATGTCGGCGCGCGCGAGCTTGTCTTCGAGCTCGGCGATGCGACCCTCATTGTGCGACTGCTCTTCCTTCGCGGCATGATATTCCGCGTTCTCCGACAGGTCTCCGTGCGAGCGCGCCTCCGCGATATGCTCGATGATCCGCGGACGGTCCACGGACTGGCGCTGCTTCAATTCTTCCCCGAGCGCGACAAAGCCGGCCTGGGTCATCGGAACCTTTTCCATCGTCTCTCTCGTCCTTCGATCGTGCGCCCCAGAATGCGGATGGGCGCCGCAACCTTGATTCGTCAGTCCTCCAGAGCCCAAAGAGGGGCTGCCGGACCTTGACAGATATGGGCTTTAGCGCCGGAACAGAACTGCCACCTGGCCGGATCGGTTCCTCCGGCCATTGTGGCTTCATTGCCAATCACTTAGCGGAAGCTTCGCTGCCGCTAGCGATCAGGTTTCCGAAAAGTAGCTCTGCAGGGTACGAACCTCAAGGTCCCCACCCAAATAGGCGCGGATGCCCTGCGCGGCCGCCACGGCCCCGGAAAGAGTGGTGTAATATGGCACTTTATGCAAGAGGGCCGCGCGCCGCAGCGAGCGGCTGTCGGCCAGCGCCTGCGGGCCTTCGGTGGTGTTGAAGACGAGCTGGACGTCGCCATTGGTGATGGCATCGACGATGTGCGGCCGCCCTTCCAGCACCTTGTTCACCTTCTCGGTCGGGATGCCCTGGTCGGTCAGGAAGCGCGCCGTGCCCGAGGTTGCCAGCACCTTGAAGCCGAGCGAATGCAATTCGCGCACGGCATCCGCGATGCGCGTCTTGTCGCTTTCGCGCACCGAGACGAACACAGTGCCCTTACGCGGCACCCGCGTGCCGCCGCCGAGCTGACTCTTGGCGAAGGCGACCGCAAACGAGCGGTCGATTCCCATGACCTCGCCGGTCGAGCGCATCTCGGGGCCGAGCACAGTGTCGACGCCGGGGAAGCGTGCGAACGGGAAGACCGATTCCTTGACGCCGACGTGCTTGAGCGCCGCCTTCTTCAGCTTGAAATCGGCAAGCTTCTCGCCGGCCATGATGCGCGCGGCGATCTTGGCGACCGGCGTGCCGACCACCTTGGCGACGAACGGCACGGTGCGCGAGGCACGCGGATTGACCTCGAGCACGTAGATCTCGCCGTCCTTGATGGCGTATTGCACGTTCATCAGGCCAATGACGTCGAGGCCGAGCGCGAGCTCGCGGGTCTGCCGCTCCAGCTCCTCGATCATTTCCGCATCGAGCGAGTGCGGCGGCAGCGAGCAGGCGCTGTCGCCGGAATGGATGCCGGCTTCCTCGATGTGCTCCATGATGCCGACGATGAAAGTGTCCTTGCCGTCGCACAGGCAGTCGACGTCGATTTCCGTGGCATCCGACAGATAGCGGTCGAACAGCAGCGGGTTCTTGCCGAGCACGGTGTTGATCTGGCCGGTCTTGTCGTTCGGGTAGCGCGCCTTGACGTCGGCCGGCACCAGCTCCGGCAGCGTGCCGAGCAGATAATCATTGAGCTGGTTCTCCTCGCGGATGATCTGCATCGCGCGGCCGCCGAGCACGTAGGACGGGCGCACCACCAGCGGCAGGCCGAGATCGGCGGAGACGAGGCGGGCCTGCTCGACCGAATAGGCGATGCCGTTCTTCGGTTGCTTGAGGCGCAGCTTGTCGAGTACGCGCTTGAAGCGGTCGCGGTCCTCGGCGAGGTCGATGGCGTCGGGCGAGGTGCCGAGGATCGGCACTTCGGCGGCTTCCAGCGCGCGCGCCAGCTTCAGCGGGGTCTGGCCGCCGAACTGCACGATCACGCCGTGCAGCGTGCCGTTGCTGCGCTCCTTGGCGATGATCTCCAGCACGTCCTCGGCGGTGAGCGGCTCGAAATAGAGCCGGTCGGCTGTGTCGTAGTCGGTCGACACCGTCTCCGGATTGCAGTTGATCATGATGGATTCGTAGCCGGCGTCATGCAGCGCGAAGCAGGCGTGACAGCAGCAATAGTCGAACTCGATGCCCTGGCCGATGCGGTTGGGACCGCCGCCGAGAATGATGACCTTCTTCTTGTCGGACGGCGCGCTCTCGTCCGCGGGCAGGCCGGCGAACGGCGCCTCATAGGTCGAGTACATGTAGGCGGTCGGCGAGGCGAACTCGGCCGCGCAGGTGTCGATGCGCTTGTACACCGGGTGGACGCCGAGCGCGTGGCGCTTGGCCTTGACTTCGGCCTCCGTCGTCTCGGCCAGCACGGCGAGCCGCGCGTCGGAGAAGCCCATGGCCTTCAGCGTGCGCATGCCGAAGGCGTTGCCAGGCAGGCCGTTCTTCCTGACCTTCTCCTCCATCTCGACGATGCCGCGCATCTCGGCGAGGAACCACGGATCGATCTTGCAGGAGTTGAAGATGTCCTCGTTTGACCAGCCGAGCCGCATGGCCTGGGCGACCTGGAGGATGCGGTTCGGCGTCGGAGTGCCGAGCGCGGCGCGGATCGCGTTCTTGTCGTCGTCGCGGCCGAGGCCCTCGATCTCGATCTCGTCGAGGCCGGTCAATCCCGTCTCGAGCCCGCGCAGCGCCTTTTGCAGGCTTTCCTGGAAGGTGCGGCCGATCGCCATGACCTCGCCGACCGATTTCATCGAGGTGGTCAGCGTGGTCGAGGCGCCCGGGAATTTCTCGAAGGCAAAACGCGGCACCTTGGTGACAACGTAGTCGATGGTCGGCTCGAATGACGCCGGCGTGGCACCGCCGGTGATGTCATTGGCGATCTCGTCGAGCGTGTAGCCGACCGCGAGCTTGGCGGCGACCTTGGCGATCGGAAAACCGGTGGCTTTCGAGGCCAGCGCGGAGGAGCGCGACACGCGCGGATTCATCTCGATGACGACCATGCGGCCGTCTTCGGGATTGACGCCGAACTGAACGTTGGAGCCGCCGGTCTCGACCCCGATCTCGCGCAGCACCGCCAGCGAGGCGTCGCGCATGATCTGGTATTCCTTGTCGGTCAGCGTCAGCGCCGGCGCCACCGTGATGGAATCGCCGGTGTGCACGCCCATCGGATCGAGGTTCTCGATCGAGCAGACGATGATGCAATTGTCTTTCTTGTCGCGCACCACCTCCATCTCGTACTCTTTCCAGCCGAGCACGGACTCCTCGATCAGCACTTCGTTGGTGGGAGACGCGTCAAGGCCGCGCTCGATGATGTCGAGGAACTCTTCCTTGTTGTAGGCGATGCCGCCGCCGGTCCCACCCATCGTGAAGGAGGGGCGGATGATCGCGGGCAGGCCGATTTCGGACAGCGCCATCATGGCTTGGCCGAAGGCGTATTCCTGGTAGCGCTTGCGACGCTCGCTCTCGCCGAGCGTCCACTGCCGGTCGAGCTCTTCGAGCGCGGCGCCCGACAGCTTTGCGCGTTCGGCCTGGTATTTCTCGCGGAACGACTTCTTCAGCTCGGAGGCGTTGGCGAGCCGAGACTTCGGCGTCTCGAGCCCGATCTTGGTCATGGCCTCGCGGAAGAGCTGGCGGTCTTCCGCCTTGTCGATGGCGTCGGCGGTGGCGCCGATCATCTCGACGTCGAACTTCTCCAGCGTGCCCTGGCGGCGCAGCGACAGCGCGCAGTTCAGCGCGGTCTGGCCGCCCATGGTCGGCAGCAGCGCGAAGCCGCCGGGGACGACGTGACGTTCCTTCTCGATGATCTTGGCGACGATCTCGGGCGTGATCGGCTCGATATAGGTCGCATCCGCCAATTCCGGGTCGGTCATGATGGTGGCCGGGTTGGAATTGACGAGGACGATGCGATAGCCCTCTTCCTTCAGCGTCTTCACCGCCTGCGTGCCCGAATAGTCGAACTCGCAGGCCTGGCCGATCACGATGGGACCGGCGCCGATGATCAGGATGGTCGAGATGTCGGTTCGTTTGGGCATCACCGCTCACGGGCTGGGATCTGGGCACAAAAAAAGGGCGCGCTTGCCGCGCGTCCCCATTTGGCGAGAGCGCGGGGTCTCCCTCGCGCGCGGGTGGGTCTTAAACCAGTTTTTGGAGCGGCGAAACCCCGAAAAACGCCCATCAACCGCCAATTTTCAGGGGTTTGACGGTGCGTTGCCGGCATCGTCGGGGCGGGCGGGCAGTCCGTCTCCGCTTCCGCTATGCTCCAGCTACGCCGGACACGCTTCGCCCCTTCGGGTCTTGCGTGGCTGCGCCACGCGTAGCCCCGCAGGGGCGAAGCGTGGAGACCCGGCCTGGATTTGAACCAGGATGAAGAGCGATGCACCGCCCCCGCGTAGACATTTCCGCCACCGGGCCATCAGGATTATTCCCGATCGGCGTGCGCCAGGCCACCTCAGCTGATCGTTATGCTTAACGGACCAGAGGCGGCCTCGCGATGAAGGTCATGCGCCAGCGGTTGTGCCCGATATTGCTGTGGGCGCGCTGGACCGCGAAGCCCGCCGCCTTCAGCTTGGCCGTGATCTCGTCCTCGCTGTAGCGCTGCAGTCCGATCTTCGAGCGCAGCTGGCGATAATCCGACAGCGCGGTGCTGATCAGCCCGATCAGCGCGTCCTTCAGAAATCCGTGACGCAGGCCGAACCCGAGCAGCGCCATCACATCCCTGACCATGCCGACATTGGGCTGTAGAATGTCGCCCAGCACCAGCTTGCCGGAGGGTTTCAGGATGCGGCGGGTGTTCAATAGCGCCGCATCGAGCTCGTCCGGCGTCATGTATTGTGCGACCGAGTTCATCACGACGAGATCGATCGACTGATCCTGCATCTTGCGGACGTCCTCGAGCGAGCGGACGCGGATCTTGGTGTTTGGGGCAAACCGCGCGATCAGCCGGCCGCGCACGCCCGGCGCGGGCTCGGCCAGGATCAGCATGCCGCAGGCGGCCGCCACCTGGCTCGCCGACAGCGCTTCGCCGCAGGCATAGTCCAGCACCGTCGCATCGGGCGAGGGGATGTAGCCGATGATGTCCCGCGCAATGATCTGGAAGTGCAAGTCGCGATGCAGCTTGCTGACATAGATCGTATGCGTCGAGTCGTAATAATCGATCCAATCGTCCATTGGTATCCCGCCCAGGGGTTCCTATCTAGGAACCGCGCTGCCCACCTTGCGTTAGGGGTGCGGCGGCGCGCCGTCAATGTCCGCGTCCTAACAGGAAGGTCTCCCGTGAGCAAAACCAACAACAAGGTCTCGCCCGAACTCGATACCCCCACGGATCTGTCGCCCGACGGGGTCAAGAAAGTCTCTGAGGCGCTCAACGTGCTTCTGGCCGACGCGTTCGCGCTTTATCTGAAGACCAAGAATTTCCACTGGCACATCAGCGGGCGCCACTTCCGCGATTACCATCTGCTGCTCGACGAGCAGTCCGACCAGATCTTCGCCACCACCGACCAGCTCGCCGAGCGCGTCCGCAAGATCGGCGGCACCACGCTGAAGTCGATCGGCCAGGTCGCAAAGCTCCAGACCATCAAGGACAACAACGAGGACTACGTTCCGCCGCGCGAGATGCTGCGCGAGCTGATGCAGGACAACAAGCACGTCGCAGCCGCGATGCGCAAGGCGCACGACGTCTGCGACGAGGCCGGCGACGTCGCCAGCGCCAGCATTTTGGAGAACTTCATCGACGAGACCGAGCGGCGGACCTGGTTCCTGTTTGAAGCGACGAGGCAGGAGGGCGGCAACGAGGCGTAACGGGATGCGTAGGGTGGGTTAGCCTCGCAGAAGCGCGAAGCGCATCTGCAAGGCGTAACCCACCACTGTCTCTGTCCGCGGAAACAGAAGAGGTGGGTTACGCCTTTGGCTAACCCACCCTACTGCACCACGCGTGTGGCTACCGCCACAACCGCATCAGCGCGCCGTCCTTCCCCGTCACGGGATCAGCCGGCGGCAGCGCCACTTGCGGAATCGTCTTCAGCGCTTTCGCATGGTTCTCCGGCGTTGCGCGCGTGATCTCCATTTTTGCGCCTGGCGGATAGGCGCCGATCACGCAAAAATCATCGCTCGCCTTGACGCATTGATGTCCGGTGCCGGCGGGCAGGATCGCAACGTCGCCGGCCTTGATCTGAAGCTCCTGGCCGTAATCGCCGCCGAAACGCACGCGGGCGCTGCCGCGCGCGACGCCGAGCACCTCATGCACCGTCGCATGATAATGCAGATAATCGTAGACGCCGTTGCGCCACGTCCCGCCCCAGCCGTTCGCTTCGAACAGATTCTCGATGGTCTCTTCCGGGCGCTTTGGGTCGAGCTTCACCGCGCCCTGGTAGACCAGGAACGGAAGGATGTTGTTCGGCACGAGCCCGTCATCCTCGAAAACAATGGCGAGCGGCTCGGCCTTGTCGCGGACGACGGACATGGCTGTGCTCCTGCGCAAGAATAGCAGGGATCAACCAAACGCGTGCGGCGACGTTCCTCGTTCCACCGTCATTCCGGGGCGACCCGCAGCGTCGAGCTATGATGCGCAATTGCGCATCAGAGAATCCATCGCGCTGCAAAGTCTGTTGCCAGATGGATTCCGGGCTCGCGCTACGCGCGCCCCGGAATGACGAAAAAATCCGGGCGAGCCCGGACTTTTGTGGTGAAGTATTCGGGGAGAACGCGCCTTACGCCCTCTTCCTCTGCCGCATCAGGTCGGCGAAGCGCTGGAACAGGTAATGCGAGTCGCGCGGGCCGGGTGAGGCCTCGGGATGATATTGCACGGAGAATACCGGCTTGCCGTCGAGCTGGATGCCGCAGTTGGATCCATCAAACAAGGAAATGTGGGTCTGCGTCGCGCCCTTCGGCAGCGTCGTCTCGTCCACGGCAAAGCCGTGGTTCATCGAGGTGATCTCGACCTTGCCGGTGGTCTCGTCCTTCACCGGGTGATTGGCGCCGTGATGGCCCTGATGCATCTTCTTGGTCTTGGCGCCGACGGCAAGGCCCAGCATCTGGTGGCCGAGGCAGATGCCGAAGGTCGGCGTGCCCGACTTGATCACGTCGCGGATCACGGGGACGGCATATTTGCCGGTCGCGGCCGGATCGCCCGGACCGTTGGACAGGAACACGCCGTCCGGCTTCAACGCCAGGATGTCTTCGGCGGGGGTCGTCGCCGGCACCACCGTCACCTTGCAGCCGACACCGGCGAGCAGGCGCAGGATGTTGCGCTTGATGCCGTAGTCGATGGCGACGACGTTGAACTCGGGCTTGTCCTGGCGGCCGAAGCCCTTGTCCCAGGCCCAGGGCATCTCGTCCCAGGTGAAGCGCTGGCCGCTCGTCACCATCGGCACGAGGTCCATGCCCTCGAGGCCCGGCCATTCGCGCGCCTCTTCCTTGAGGCCGTGCAAATCGAACTCGCCAGACTTCGAGTGCGCGATCACGGCGTTCGGCATGCCCTTGGAGCGGATCAGCGCGGTCAGCGCGCGGGTGTCGATGCCGGAGAGGCCGATGATGCCGCGGGCCTTGAGCCAGGCATCGAGATGCTTGGTGGCGCGGTAGTTCGAGGGATTGGTGATCGCGGTGCGCAGGATCACGCCGCGCGCGCCGGGCGTCGCGGCCATGTTCACCGTCTCGATGTCGTCCTCATTGGTGCCGACATTGCCGATATGCGGGAAGGTGAAGGTGATGAGCTGGCCGGCATAGGAGGGATCGGTCAGGATCTCCTCATAGCCGGTCATTGCGGTGTTGAAGCAGACCTCGCCGACGGCGTGGCCCTCGGCGCCGAGACCAAAGCCCTCCAGCACCGTGCCGTCGGCAAGCACGAGGAGCGCGGTCGGTTTGTGGTCCGGCCAGGCGGGATCGTTGTCATGTTGTGTCATGAGCCCGCTTCATAAGCCCCCCGCGTGTGCACGTCAAAGCGAGAGAGGGCCGATTCACATGCGTTTTTGCATATTTGACAGGCCTCCTCCCACCCTTAAGCTCGGACGCACAATTTCCGGCAATTTCCTGGGCTTGCGAGGCAATAATGGACCAGACCACCCCCATTGTGCTGGTTCCGGGGCTGGCGTCCTCGGCCCGGATCTATGCGCCCGTGATCCCTGCGCTCTGGCGTTTCGGGCCGGTGACGGTCGCCAACCACATCCGCGACGACAGCATGGTTGCGATCGCCCGCCTCATCCTCGCCGAGGCGCCGCCGCGCTTCGCCCTCGCCGGCCATTCCATGGGTGGCTACATCGCCTTCGAGATCATGCGCCAGGCCAGCGAGCGCGTGACAAAACTCGCGCTGATCAACACGCAGGCGCGGCCCGACGCGCCGGAGGCCACCGCGCGCCGCCGCGCTCAGATGGAGCGCGCCAGACGCGGCGAGCTGCGCGCCGTGCGCGAGGAGAGTTTTCCGGAGCTCGTGCATCCGTCGCGGCGCGACGATGCCGAGATTCTCAGGCTCGTGCATGCGCAGGACGAGGACGTCGGCGTCGAAGGCTATCTGCGGCAGCAGACCGCGATCATCGCACGGGTGGATTCGCGCTCCTTGCTGGCGACGATCACATGCCCGACGCTGGTGCTGACGGGCGATGCCGACAACACCATCCCCAACGCCTTCTCCAAGGAGATGGCCGAAGGCATCGCCGGCGCCAGGCTCGTGATTCTCGATCGCTGCGGGCACCTGCCGCAAGCCGAACAGCCGGAGGCGACGGTTCAGGCGCTGACCGAATGGCTGGGGAGCTAGGTTGTGCGACGGCCGCAAAGGGCCTAGATCAGGCGTTTATATCGAAGGGATCACGATCATGCTGCGCGACGACATCAACAATGCGGTCAAGGAGGCCATGAAGGCCAAGGACGAGCGCAAGCTGTCCACGCTGCGCATGGTCAACTCGACCATCAAGAACGCCGACATCGACGCGCGCGGCAGCGGCAAGCCGCCGTTGTCGGACGCTGACATCCTCGCGGTGCTGCAGAAGATGATCAAGCAGCGTCAGGAGGCGGTCGAGCTCTACGACAAGGGCGGCCGCGCCGAGCTTGCCGCGCAGGAGCGCGAGGAGATCGCGGTGATCTCGGCGTATCTGCCGAAGCAGATGTCCGATGACGACGTGAAGAAGGCGATCGCGGATGCGATTGCCGAGACCGGCGCTGCCGGCATGAAGGACATGGGCAAGGTGATCGCCGTGCTGCGCGCGAAATACGCGGGCCAGATGGATTTCGGCAAGGCGTCTGGTCTCGTGAAGGCTACGCTGTCGGGCTAGCTTCTTCCCCTCTCCCCTTGTGGGAGAGGGTGGCTCGCCGCGTAGCGGCGAGACGGGTGAGGGGTCTTTCTCCGCGAGCGATCCTCTCCCAGTAGTTCACGCGGATAGAGACCCCTCATCCGGCGCTTCGCGCCACCTTCTCCCACAAGGGGAGAAGGGGCACCTTTGATGCCGCATAGGTTCGGTCTACTCTCCCGGCAGGAACAAATCGGGAGCAACCGATGACCGTCATCAAGCCGTTTCGCATCGCCATCAGCGACGACGTCCTCGCCGACCTCAAGTCACGCCTCGCCCGCACGCGCTGGCCGGACGCCGAGCTGGTCGACGACTGGAGCCAGGGCGCGCCGCTGAAATGGATCCAGGAGATCTGCACCTATTGGGCCAACGAGTATGACTGGCCCTCGCGCGAGGCAAAGCTCAACCGCTTCGCGCAGTTCACCACGGAGATCGACGGGCTCGACATCCACTTCATTCATGCGCGCGCGAAGGAGCGTTCGGCGCTGCCGTTGATCATCACCCATGGCTGGCCGGGCTCCATCGTCGAGTTCCAGAAGGTGATCGCGCCCCTCATCGACCCCGCCGCGCATGGCGGCAATCCCGCCGATGCGTTCCATGTGATCTGCCCCTCGCTGCCTGGCTTCGGCTTCTCGGCCAAGCCGAAGACCACCGGCTGGGGCGTCGACCGTATCGCCGCGACATGGGCCAAGCTGATGGACCGGTTGGGCTACACGCGCTATGGCGCCCAAGGCGGCGATTGGGGCTCGGCGGTGACGACCTCGCTCGGCGCGCAGGACGCTGAGCATTGCGCCGGCATCCACATCACGCTCGCCCTCAGCGCAGCGCCGAAAGTGGAAGGCGAGCCGACGCCGGACGAAAAGCGCGCTCTCGCCGGCCTCAAGCACTACGCCGATCTCGACTCCGGCTATTCCAAGCAGCAGTCGACGCGGCCGCAGACGCTCGGCTATGGCCTGACGGATTCGCCGAGCGGCCAGGCGGCCTGGATCCTGGAAAAATTCTGGGCCTGGACCGATTGCAATGGCCACCCCGAAAACATCTTCAGCAAGGACGAGCTGCTCGACAACGTCATGCTCTATTGGGCGACGCAGACGGCGACCTCGTCGGCGCGGCTCTATTGGGAGAGCTTTGGCAAGCGCCGCACCACGCCGGTGGTGAAGGTGCCGACGGGTGTCGCGGTGTTCCCCAAGGAGATCGTCACGCCGGTGCGGCGCTGGATGGAGCCGAACTTCCATGACATCACGCATTGGAGTGAGATGGAGAAGGGCGGTCACTTCGCCGCCTTCGAGCAGCCGGAGCTGTTCGTGCGCGATGTCCGGAAGATTTTTTGCGACGGTGCGGTGAGTCTCTGCCGTCATTCCGGGGCGACGCGTCAGCGTCGAACCCGGAATCCATCAAGCGGCATTTCCTGTGGCCCGATGGATTCCGGGCTCGCCCTTCGGGCGCCCCGGAATGACGGCGAGGGACTTGTCCCGTGCGCCCGCGGCCCTAGACTGAACGATAATAACAAGACACCGGAAACGACCATACCATGCTCACCGAAGCCGCAAGCTACGACGAACTCGTCCGCAACTTCCGTTGGGATATCCCCGCGCGCTTCAACATCGCGGAGGCGTGCTGCGATCGCCATGCCGACGGCACCGGCTGGCTTGCGCTGATCTATGTCGACGACACCGGCGCCACCAGCCGCACCACCTTCGACGAGATCGCGGAGATGTCGCGCCGCTTCGCCAATGTGCTGTGGGCGGACGGGCTTGTGCGGGGCGACCGCGTCGCGGTGTTCCTGTCGCAGTCGCTGGAATTGCCGATCGTGCACATGGCGGCGTTTCGCTCGGCCCTGATCTCGATCCCGCTGTTCGCCCTGTTCGGCGAGGACGCGCTGGAATTCCGTCTGTCGAACTCCGAGGCCAAGGCGATCGTCACCGACGAAGCTGGCTGGGAAAAGCTGTCCAAGATCCGCGACCGCCTGCCGGAGCTGAGGAGCGTCTACATCGTCGGCGCGCGCGTGCCCGCCGGCACGACATCGTTCTGGGATGCGGTGAAGGCCGCTTCGCCCGACTTTACGCGCGCGGATACTTCGGCCGACGATCCCGCGCTGATCATCTACACCTCGGGCACGACGGGTAACCCGAAGGGCGCGCTGCATGCGCATCGTGTCGTGCTCGGCCATCTGCCGAACGTGGAGATGTGCCACAACTTCTTGCCCAAGCCCGGCGATCTCATGTGGACGCCGGCGGATTGGGCCTGGATCGGCGGGCTCATCAACGGTCTGCTCGCGTTCTGGTACCACGGCATTCCCCTGGTCGGCCATCGCGCGCGGAAATTCGAGCCGCAAGCGGCGATGCAGATGATGGCCGATCTTGCCGTCCGCAACGTCTTCCTGCCGCCGACGGCGCTGAAGCTGATGCGGCAGGCCGGCGTCAAGCATTCCGGCGTCAAGCTGCGCAGCATCTTCACCGGCGGCGAATCGCTCGGGGGTGAATTGCTCGGCTGGGTGCGCGAGACGTTTGGTGTCGACGCGCATGAGGTGTTCGGCCAGACCGAGTGCAACCTCGTGATCGGCAGCAACGCGAACCTGTTTCCGATCCGCCCGGGTTCGATGGGCAAGGCGACGCCGGGCTTCGATGTCCGCATCGTCAACGACAAGGGCGAGGAATTGCCGCGGGGTCAGCGCGGCATCATCGGCGTGCGCCAGCCGTGCCCCGTCACCATGCTCGAATATTGGCGCAATCCGGAGGCGACCGCGAAGAAATATGCCGGCGACTTCCTGCTCACCGGCGATCTCGGCGTGCAGGACGAGGACGGCTATTTCTGGTACGTCAGCCGCGAGGACGACGTCATCACCACCGCCGGCTATCGCGTCGGCCCCTCCGAGATCGAGCACACGCTGATGAAACATCCGTCGGTGGCCATGGCTGCGGTGGTCGGCATTCCCGATCCGATCCGCACCGAATCGATCAAGGCCTGGATCGTGCTGCGTCCGGGCTTTGCCGGCAGCGACACGCTCGCGCGCGAGATTCAGGACTTCGTCAAGGTGCAGCTCGCCGCGCACGAATATCCGCGCTTCGTCGAATTCACGGAGACGCTGCCGATGACGGCAACAGGCAAGGTGCTGCGCCGCGAGCTGCGGGCCAAAGGCTGACTTCTTACAAGGGCTGGCTTCCGACCATGGCAAAGACGTCTCAAGCCGCGGGGCTTCACCGCGCCTCGCTCGCAAAGCTGCACGAGCTCGATACGGCGCTGGAGCTCATGTACTACGGCTGGCGCGGCATGACGCTGCAGGCCGACGTATATCTGGCCAAGCAGGGCCTGTCGCGTCCGCACCATCGCATCCTCTACGTGGTGGCGCGCCGGCCCGACATCGCCATCGGCGCGCTGATCGAGATCCTCGGCATTTCCAAACAGGCCCTCAACCGGCCGCTCAATCTGCTGCTGGAGCGCAAGCTCTTGACCTCGAATCGCTCGCCGGAGCAGCACCGCTCGAAATTGCTGCGCCTGACGGAAGCGGGGCGGCGCATCGAGCAGCGGGCCTCGGACCACGAGCGCCAAGTCCTGCGCGAAGCGTTCGCGCGCGCCGGGGCGAGCGGTGCGGCCGGATGGATCGGCGTGATGGAGGCGATCGCCGACAACAACTGACCGAAATCTCAAGTCAACATAGTTGACATGAGGCGCGCGCTTTGCCACCTTCCGGGCCACAAGCCGAAGGGAGGATTCGTGTCGTGAGCGGACAGGCAATGGACCGCGCGGCCGCTGCAAGCTTCGTCGCGGCATGGTGCGCGAACTGGTGCAAAGTGGACATCGACGCGGTCGTCGCCCATTTCGCCGACGATGCGCAGATGCGCAGTCCTCTCGCGCTCACCCTGACGGGGTCTCCGACCGTCACCGGCGCCGAGAACATTCGCGCCTACTGGCGGAAAGCCTATGGCCACATCGAAAGTGCCGACCTGAAAATCCTGGACTGGAGCTGGGACGAGGCGATCGCGCGACTGACGGTGTGGTGGCAGTTGGGCGATACGCGCGCCAGCGAGTTCATGGATTTCGACGATGCGGGCCGTGTGGTGCGCAGCGAAGCCTTCTACGGGAAATGACCATGCGATTTTCGGATATCGTCCTGCTTCTCAACACGCTCTGGTTCGTGGGCGCGTTCATCCAGTTCAGCATCGCGCAAACCAACACGTTGAAGATCCTGCTGCCGCGAGAGGAGCGCAGCAATCCGATCGCGCCGACCCTTGCAGCGAGCGTCGCGTTTCTCGGCGGCATGAATCTGCCGATCGGGCTCTTGTCGCTCTATCTTCTGGCCGCCCGTCCGTCCTTCTTCCAACCGGTCGAAGCGCAGCTCGCGCTGTTCCTGTTCTTTGCCGCCTGCCATTTCAGCCAGTTCGCCTATAACGTCCCGGTGCTGATGCGCGGCGGCCGCGTCGGGGTGGCCTATTGGCCGGTGTTGAAGGGCCCGATGCTCCGGATCTTCGTGATCGATGCGGCTCTGTTCGCCGCCAATCTCGCAGTGGCGCTGCAGCTCACGATCGCGTCCTGATCTAGCGCGGCGGCTCCGAGAGGGCCGCGCGCAGCATTGCAGCGAGCTCCTTGCGCCGGAACGGCTTGGTCAGAATGCGCGCGTCGATCCCGTCGGGCGTCTTGACCGGATCCTGGCTGTAGCCGGACGTGAAGAGCACCTTGAGGCCAGGCTGCAGCTGAGCGGCCTGCCTCGCCAGCTCCGGCCCGAACATGCCGCCGGGCATCACGACGTCGGTGAACAGCAGCTGGATGTCCGCGGACTGGCGCAGCACGTCCAGCGCCGCGGGGCCGTTTGCCGTCGTGATGACGCGGTAGCCGAGCGCTTTCAGCTCGTTCTCGACATAGGCGCGCACCATGTCGTCGTCCTCGACGACGAGGATCGTTTCGTATCCCTCGGGTGCGGCGACACGCGCTGCCGGTGACGGCTCCTCGCTCGACGACGTCGGCAGGCGAGGAAAGAACAGCCTGACCACGCTGCCTTGACCCGGTTCGGACTGCATCTGCACGAGTCCGCCGGATTGTTGCGCAAATCCGTAGACCATGCTGAGGCCAAGGCCGGTGCCCTTGCCGACCTCCTTGGTGGTGAAGAACGGCTCGAACGCGCGCTGCAACACCTCGCTGCTCATGCCGGACCCGGTATCCTTCACGGCCAGCATGACGTAGTCGCCGGGCCGCGGCTCGCCGTTGACGTCGAGGTCGGATTCACCGAGCGATGCATTCCGCACCTCGACCATCAGCTTGCCGCCGTCAGGCATCGCGTCGCGCGCGTTGAGCACGAGGTTGAGCACGGCCGTCGCCAATTGGCCGGGATCGACGCTGGCGAGCCAGAGATCCGGCGCGAACGTGAAGCTGGATTCGATGTGCTCGCCCAAGGTCCGCTGCAGAAGCTGCTTCATGCCGGTCACCTGCTCGGCGATGTCGATCTCGCGCGGCCGCAGCGGCTGCTTGCGCGCGAAGGCGAGCAGGCTCCGCGTCAGGTCGGAACCCCGCTCGGCGGCGGTCGCAATGTCGTCGGCGATCCGGTGCAATTCCTCGTTGCCCGCAAGCCTGTCGGCGAGGTGCTCGGAATTGCCGAGAATGACGGTCAGGAGATTGTTGAAATCGTGCGCCACGCCGCCCGTGAGCTGGCCCATGGCTTCCATCTTCTGCGACTGGCTGAGCTTGTGGCTGAGATCGGCGATGGCGGCGCGCTGCTGCTCGAGCGATTCGGCCGTGCTGTTGAGCAGCGTCATCAACCCGCCGAGCTCGCCCCCCGGGTGGGGCTCCGGAATGCGCGCGCTGAGATCGCCGTGCCCCAGGCTCTTCGCCATGGCAGCGAGCCGCCCGACCTGCCGTCCGATGCTCACCGTCGTGAGGATCCAGAGGCCGGCGAGGAGCAGCAGCGAGGCCACCGCCAGGATCGCCATGTCCTCGTAAAGCCGGCGGTTCGCTGCCGCGATCAGTCCGTCCTTGGACCGCCCCACCAAGATATAGAGTCCGGCCTTGCGGATCGCGGGCGAGCGGGCAACGCCCCAGATCTGCGTGCGGCCGTCGCGATCGGCGATCTCCCGGAATGGTTCGCCGTCGGGATCTGCCGCGAAGCGGAACAGGTCGGAGCCCGCAATGGAGCCGCCGATGGGTACGCTCCAGCCGCCGCGCTTGGGGGCGGCCAGGACCGTGCCCTTGGCGTCGACGAGCAGGATGTCCTTCTCGGCGAGCAGCCGCTTGTCGTGAAACTCCGCGAATTTGTTCAGGTTGAAGGAGGCCAGCAGCACGAATTTCAGCGCGCCCGTATCCGATCGCACCGGATAGGCGATCTGCAGCACCGACAGTCCGGTGAGGCGGCCGAACACCGGTTCCACCGCGACGAGGCCGTGAAGAGTCTTGACCTCTTTGAAATAGCCGCGGTCGTTCAGGTCGAGCGTGCGGTTGGTCCGCAGCGAGTCGCAGAACAGCCTGCCGTCGGGATCGATGGTCAGGATACCCGTGAACTGCGGATATTCCTCGCGGACATCCGACAGAAACGCCGAGCATGCCGCTTTGTCGCGCGTGTCGAGGTCGCGGGCGCGGGCGAGCCCGTAATGAAGCTGGGCAGTCCCCTGGATCTTCTCGCCGAGATCGCTGGCGATGTCGTCGGCGGATGCGGCGAGATTGGCCAGCGCCGCGTCGATCTCGCTGGCCCGGTTCTGCACGAAGCGCAGCCCGACCAGAATCGCCGGCACGAGCATGGCCGCGATGACGAGGATAAGTAACCGGGTACGCAGGCTCATCGGTGGGCGATCGGCTCTCGGGCGACGGTATTCGGAGGTGCAATTTGCGGCACGATCATCTGCCCCGTCCATAGCGGGCGGTGCAAAAATCGCGCGAAAGGCTAACGATTTCGCCGTGCGAGCATCGTCTTTTCACTGCCACCCTTCGCGCCGGCCGGCATCAAGTTGCGCCGCCGCGCGGCGGCGCTAATATCGCGGCATGCGCGCGACGAAGATCGCGCCGATGTGCGGAGGAAGCTGATGTCCATCTCGGGCAAGGTCGATCCGGTGGTGCGTCCCGTGGCGGCGGTCGACATCGCCGAGGCGCTGGTCGAGGGCCTGCGTGATTTCCAGGCGCTGCCGCTCTACGGTCTCTGCTTCGGCGCGCTCTATGCCGCCGGCGGCATCGTCATCATGCTCTGTCTCACCGCCTTCGGCATGGTCTACCTGGTCTATCCCCTCGCTGCCGGCTTTGCGCTGATCGGACCGTTCGTTGCGATCGGCCTCTACGAAGTCAGCCGGCGTCGCGAGCGCGGCGAGCCGGTCTCGTTCGCTGCGATCTGGTCCGCGATCCGCTCGCGCAGCGAGATCGGCTGGATGGCCTTCGTGACGTTGTTCGTCTTCGTGGTCTGGATGTACCAGGTGCGGCTCCTGATCGCGCTGCTGCTCGGCCTCAACGCCTCGTTCTCGAGCTTGCAGGAATTCATGACGGTGGTGCTGACGACCAGCGAGGGCCTGCTGTTCCTGGCCATCGGCAATGCGGTCGGGGCCGTGCTGTCGCTGATCCTGTTCTCGCTGACCGTGGTGTCGTTCCCGCTGCTGCTCGATCGCGAGGTCGATTTCGTCACGGCCATGGTGACGAGCGTGCGCGCGGTGGTGACGAGCCCGCTGCCGATGATCGGTTGGGCCGCATTGATCGTGATGCTGCTGATCGTCTCGGCGCTGCCCTATTTTCTCGGGCTGGTGGTCACGCTGCCGGTGCTCGGGCATGCGACATGGCACCTGCACCGCCGGTTGGTGGCGCCGGTGTAGGCCGTCGCCCCCGCCTAGTGCGCGGCTGCGCACGGGGGCGGGGGCCCATAACCCCAGGGAGAAGTTGGGGCGCGAAGTCGTAACCACGAGTCTTCGCCAAACTTCATCCTGTGGTTATGGGTCCCGGGCTCGCGCTTCGCGCGCCCCGGGACGACAGCGGAGATTGCCTCGCTCAAGGCACCTTGATCCCCATCGCCTTCAGCGCCTCCAGCAACCGCACCGGCGGGGACATCTCGATATGCGGCGCCTTGCCGGTCTCCAGCAGGCTCTTCAATCCGGAGAGGATCGCGGGCCAGCCGGTGCGGCCGCCGGAAAGGATGTCGTCGCTGAGCCCGCGGTCGTGGCGTTGGCTCAGGGTGAGGCGGACGGCTTCGCCGGCCTGCTCGATCTCGTAGGTGACAATGGTGGTGCCGAGCTTTTCCACGAGATCCGGCCAATTGACGTTCCAGCTCACCGTGAGCCTCCTCGGCGGATCGTATTCGAACACTTCGCCGCGGATGTGCTCGGAGCCGTCGGGCGCGTGCACGACGAAACTGCCGCCGAGCTTCGGCTCCATCTCCACCGCAAAGCCGGAAAAATATTTCCGGCTGAACTCGGCGGACGTCAGCGCCTCCCACACCTTCTCGGGCGTCGAGGCGATGTAGATGGTGTAGACGGTCAGCGGCTTGAATTGATCGAGGTTCATCGTGCATCAAATCCTTCGTTGAGCGGACTCACTCGTCGCCGTTCTCCAACTGACGTTTCAGCTCGTTGAGCGCGGCGAGCTTGCTGCGCTCGAACTTCCTGATCCAGCGTTCGCCGATCTGATGGATCGGCATCGGGTTGAGGTAGTGCAGCTTCTCGCGTCCATGCCTGATGGTGGTGATGAGGTTCGCTTCCTCCAGGATGGCAAGGTGCTTGGTGACGGCCTGTCGCGTCATCGCAAGCCCCTCGCAGAGCTCGTTCAGTGTCTGGCCGTTTCTGGCGTGAAGCCTGTCGAGCAGCGAACGTCGCGAGCTATCCGCGAGCGCCTTGAAGACCTCATCCATGGCGGTGAGAATAGGCAACTAAATGGTTGCGTGTCAAGATGGAACGGCTCACGTGTCTTCCGTTCCAGCTTGGGCCATGCATTAATGCGCCCGAACCGCAGCGAGTCCCTCCCATGATGTCCATGCAAGCCTATCTCGCCTTCGTCGCCGCCTGCATTGCGCTGGCGCTGCTGCCGGGGCCGATCGTCACCCTCGTCATCGCCAATGGCTTGCGCCACGGCACGCGTGCGGCGCTCATCAACGTGGCCGGCGCGCAGGCCGGGCTTGCCATCGTCATCGGCATCGTCGCGATCGGCCTGACCTCGCTGATGGCGACCATGGGCTATTGGTTCGATTGGGTGCGCTTTGCCGGCGCCGCATATCTGATCTGGCTCGGCATCAAGCTGATCTGGGAGCCGGTCGAAGGCGTCGATGTCGACGCGCCGCCTCCGCCGCCGCGCGGCGGCTTCTTCCTGCAGGGATTCCTGGTGCTGCTGTCGAACCCCAAGGTGCTGGTGTTCTTCGGCGCTTTCATCCCGCAATTCATGGACATGAGCCAACCGCATTTCCCGCAGGTCGCGCTGCTGGGTGCCACCTTCATGGTGACGGCGGTGATGACCGATGCGCTCTACGCGATTGCCGCCGGGCGCGCCCGAAAATTCTTCTCGGCGCGGCGCACGCGGATGGTGTCGCGCATCTCAGGCGGCTTCATGATCGGCGGCGGCATCTGGCTGGCACTGACGCGGGCGAAGTGACCGCTTAACTCATTCCCTGCTCGCGCAGCGCGGCCTCGATCTCGCGCAGGATCCGCGCCAGCCGCTCGGCCCATTGCTGCTGGCCGCTCTCCTCAGTGATCAAGTCCTGGCGGATCTCGATGCCGGTGTTGACGAGCCCGCGCGCCTCGCCGTGGATTGGAATCGTGTAGTCGGTGATGTCGCTCACCGCATAAGGCTGGTTGTCGCCGACGACGAGCGCGCTCTCGGCCCGCAAATGCTGCAGCATCAGCCGCGGCAGCACCGTATCGCGGTGATAGAGCGTGCCGATGTGCCAGGGCCGCGGCTCGCCGTAAAAGACCGGCGTGAAGCTGTGCAGCGCCACCAGCACCGTCGGCCTGCCCGCCCTGATGCGTGCATCGATCGCCGCGCCAATCCGGCGGTGATAGGGATCGAAGATCTCGCGCCGGCGCATCTCCTTGGCCGCGGCCGACAGATCCTCATTGCCGGGGATGGCGGTCGCCTCGGATATCACGGGGATCGAGCTTGCGACGCCGGGCGGGCGGTTGCAGTCGATCACCAGCCGCGAATAACGCTGCGCGATCAGATGCGCATCGAGCATCTCGGCGAGCCGCTCGGCGACACCGGCGATGCCGATGTCCCAGGCGATGTGCCTGACAAGATCGGTATCCGCGACGCCGAGATCGCCGAGCGCGCGCGGCAGCACCCGTCCGTAATGGTCCGCGGTGAGCAGGAACGGCGATGTCCCTGCCGTATTCACCTCATGCACGGGCGGAATGTCGCCCTCGCCGAGCAGCTGGTCGGTTGCGTCGGCTATATCCAAAGCCATCCTGATTTGCCTATGGAATGACAAACTGTGTAAACGGAGTAGCGGTATCGCACCGATGCCGCAACGTTGGAACGGCATGAGCTCGGATCGACTTTTCGTTTACGGCACCCTGATGCGCGGCTTCGACCACCCGATGGCGCGGCTGCTCGCGGCCCATGCGGAATTCATCAGTGAAGCCACCTGTCGCGGCCGGCTCGTTCTGGTGAAGCACTATCCGGGATTGCTGCTCTCCGAGACGCCGTCGGACATCGTCCATGGTGAGCTGTTTCAGCTGCGCGTGCCGGACGAGCTCCTGCGCGAGCTCGACATGTACGAGGCTTGCGGCGAGGGCTTTCCCGAACCGACGGAATATCTGCGGCAGATGATCGAGGTGACGCTGCCCGACGGCGCCACCGGGAAGGCCTGGACCTACGTCTACAATTGGCCGGTTACCGATCTGCCGCGCATCGAGTCCGGGCGCTTCCTTGATCGCTAGATATTCTCGAGCGTGATCTTCTCGGAAAACCGCTGCGCACTTTTCCGGATCATGCTCTATGCCGACAGCACTTCCTTCACCACGCGCACGTCGACCTCGCGCTCGACATAGCTCCACTCCTCGGTCCGCCGCAGCATCGCCACCAGCTCCTCGAACAGCGAGGCGTGCACGGGGGCGAATTCGAACCAGGTCAGGAAATCGAAGGGGCCGCCGAGGTCGCGGCAATGATAGAGCTGGCGCGCGATCGCGGGCAGAAAACGAAGACTGCTGGCAATGTGGTGCGACTTGTCCTCAAAAATCTTGCGGCGCTCTTCCTGGGTCAGCTCCCACCAGGCCTGCGATTTGCGGATCGGGATCAGTGCCGCGCTGGTGGCCTCCAGCCGGCCGAGGCCGGCCTGCACGGCGACGAGCTGCTGCTTCTCGGCCCGCTCGGTGTAGCGCAGGCTGCTGGCAACGCCGACCAGCCGCCAGGCATTGCGCGAGGGCACCAGCGGCAACGAGACGGCCTCGCTGTCGGTCACCGACAGCGCCGGCACGAAGGGCAGGGACTCGCCCGTCACAGGCGAGAGCGAGGTCACCCGCCAACCCCCGGTCTGGCCGCCCCGAAAGGTCCTGAACATGGCGGTATGGAAGCGTGGAACCGGGCGCGGTTCAAGTGGCTCGTCATTCCGGGGCGCGCGAAGCGCGAGCCCGGAATCCATTTCTCCCAGCATTCCAGTGGCTCGATGGATTCCGGGCTCGCCCCTTCGGGGCGCCCCGGAATGACGGAGGGCTGTGAACAGCGCGGATAAGCCCGACAAACCTGGCCTTTGACCGGGCCGTCCCTATATCCCTGATCCTTCGCCCAACTCAAACGCTCGGCTAAACTCGCCCCATGCGCTTCACGCCCCAGTTCCTCGACGAGCTTCGTGCCCGGCTTTCGGTCTCCGAGGTCGTGGGCAAGCGCGTCAAGCTGAAGAAGGCCGGGCGCGAGTGGAAGGGGCTGTCGCCGTTCCAGCAGGAGAAGACGCCGTCCTTCTACGTCAACGACCAGAAGGGTTTTTATCACGACTTCTCCTCGGGCAAGCACGGCGACATCATCAACTTCGTGATGGAGACCGACGGCCTGCCGTTCGCGGAAGCGGTGGAGCGGCTTGCAAATATGGCGGGCCTGCCGCTGCCGGCGGTGACGCCCAACGCCGCGCGCGAGGAGCAGCGGCGGCGCTCGCTGCATGACGTGATGGATCTCGCGGCGAAATTCTTCGCCGAGACGCTGGCCTCGCGCGTGGGCGCGAAAGCGCGCGGCTATCTCGCCGATCGCGCCATTTCGCCGGCGACGCAATTGCAGTTCCGCCTCGGCTATGCGCCGGGCGAAAGATTCGCACTGAAGGAGCATCTCGGCAAGCTCGGCGTCTCCGTCGAGGACATGGTCGAGACCGGTCTGTTGATCGGCGGCGACGACATCCCCGTTCCCTACGATCGCTTCCGCGATCGCGTGATGTTTCCGATCGCCGATCTGCGCGGCCGCGTCATCGCCTTCGGCGGGCGCGCGCTGGAGAAGGACGTTCCGGCCAAATACCTGAATTCGCCGGAGACGCCGCTCTTCCACAAGGGCGACAATCTCTACAACCACCAGACCGCGCGCAAAGCCACCCATGACGGCAGCCCACTGATCGTGGTCGAAGGCTATGTCGACGTCATCGCCATGGTCACCGCGGGCTTTGCCGGCAGCGTCGCGCCGCTCGGCACCGCGCTCACCGAAAGCCAGCTCGCGCTGCTCTGGAAGATGGCGGACGAGCCGATCCTCTGCTTCGACGGCGACCGCGCCGGACAGAAGGCGGCCTATCGTGCTGCGGACCTTGCCTTGCCGTTCCTCGCGCCCGGCAAGAGTCTTCGCTTTGCGCTGCTGCCGGAAGGGCAGGACCCCGATGATCTCGTGCGCTCGGGCGGGCGCGGCGCGATCGAGGAGGTCATCGGCGCTGCCCGTCCGCTCGCCGACATGATCTGGTCGCGCGAGCTCGAGGGCGGCAATTTCGCCACGCCCGAGCGGCGCGCCGCGCTCGAGGCCCGCATCAGGGAGCTCACCAACGGCATTCGCGACGAGGTGGTGCGGCGCTATTATCGCGACGACTTCGTCGAGCGGCTGCAGCGCACCTTCGCGCCCGAAGGTGGGCGCGGCTTTGGCGGCCGGGGCAATTTCCGCCCCGGTGGCGGCCGCCCGTTCCAGCCGCGAGGCGGGGCGAATCGATTCGGTGGACAAGGCTTCGGCGGCCGCCGCGGCGCTCCGGGTCCGGCCCCGCTGCCCTCCGGCCCCTACCAGGCGGCGAGCCCGCAGCTGGCGGCAAGCCCGATCCTGCGAGGCCAGCGCAGCGCCATCTCCCGCCGGGAGGCGCTGATCCTGCAATGCCTGATCAACCACCCCTGGCTGCTGCACGAGCATCTGGAGGAGGTCGCCGCCCTGGAGCTGGCCCATCCGGAGGCCCATAGGCTCCGGGCCGGCATCATCGCCGCCTTTGCCAACGACCATCACCATTCGCCGGACCCCGGCGAGCAGGCCGAAAAGATGCGCGGCGACCTCGAAAAGGGCGGATTTTCTCAAACTCTTCAAAGGGTTGAGAATGTCATCACGACCCAGGCGGTGTGGGCCGCCCGCGAGGGCGCGGCGAGGGACGACGTTCTTGCCACCTGGCACCAGCTGGTTGCCTTGCATCGGCAATGGCATTCACTACTTAGAGAGCTGAAAGACGCCGAGCTGGCCTTGGGGGAGGATCCCAGCGAGGCCAATTTGGCGTGGCTGCGTGACGTCAAGGCTCGGATAGGTGAAGTCGACGGTACCGAGGCCCTGATCGAGGGTTTTGGCGAGCTGTCGGGCCGGCTCCAGAAGAGCATGTGATGAAAGAAACATGCGGACGGCCACGGCTGGAACCGCTAAAAGACTCGCCAAATCCTAGGTTTGGCGGCAAAAACAGGGTTAATCGAGGCTTAACGGTCTTGTAGCACTTTGGCCCAGAGGCGGCCGCAGGCATAACAGACGCGTCAGGAATGAATCCGCGCAATCGCTGTTGGCACTACACCTGCATCCGCCGCGACAAAGAGGCTGACGAAGCGTTAGGCAATTCCGGCGAGAGAGAGTTGGGGGTGGCGAGAGGTTTGTGCGCCGCCCTTTCCGTGTCGAGAGCTGCCGAAGCGAGAGCGTCGAGCAACAGGTTCATGTGAATTCACGCGAAGGCGCGGCGCGTCTCGCATGAAGCGCGTTTAGGAGCAATGGATGGCCACCAAGGCAAAGACGCTGCAGGCGAAGGACAAGGAAAAAGACGACAAGGCAGCGGATGCGCCGGAGAAGGATTCCCAGGACGCGCCCTCGCCCTTGCTCGACCTGTCCGACGCCGCCGTGAAGAAGATGATCAAGCAGGCCAAGAAGCGCGGCTTCGTGACCTTCGATCAGCTCAACGAAGTCTTGCCGTCCGACCAGACCTCGCCCGAACAGATCGAGGACATCATGTCGATGCTCTCGGACATGGGCATCAACGTCACCGAAGCCGACGACACCGAAGGCGAGGAAGAGAAGGACGAGGGCGACGACGAGACGGATAACGAGCTCGTCGAGGTCACTCAGAAGGCCGTCACCGAGGTCAAGAAGAGCGAGCCGGGCGAGCGCACCGACGATCCCGTGCGCATGTATCTGCGCGAGATGGGCACGGTCGAGCTGCTCTCGCGCGAGGGCGAAATCGCGATTGCGAAGCGCATCGAGGCCGGCCGCGAGGCGATGATCGCGGGCCTCTGCGAAAGCCCGCTGACCTTCCAGGCCATCATCATCTGGCGCGACGAGCTCAACGAGGGCAAGATCTTCCTCCGCGACATCATCGATCTCGAAGCCACCTATGCCGGCCCGGATGCCAAGGGCGGCATGAACGCCGCGATGATCGCAGGACCCAATGGCGAGGGCGGCGAAGCCTCGGCCGAGGGCGGCGAAGCCACCGCGTCCGCCGCTGCGCCCGCGCATGTCG
>NZ_LAXE01000001.1:7557638-7626317 GCF_003122645.1 Bradyrhizobium sp. SUTN9-2 | reverse complement strand
GACGCCGTTCCGCGCCGCGCCTGCGGCCGCCCCCGAGGGCGAGGAGAAGGATCCGGGCGAGGCCGCCGCCGAGTCCGACATGGACGACGACGAGTTCGAGAACCAGATGTCGCTCGCGGCGATCGAGGCCGAGCTCAAGCCGAAGGTGGTCGAGATCTTCGATCGCATCGCCGACAGCTACAAGAAGCTGCGCAAGCTTCAGGAGCAGGACATCCAGAACCAGCTCCAGAACGAGTCGCTCTCGCCGCACCAGGAGCGCAAGTACAAGAAGCTGAAGGACGAGATCATCGTCGAGGTGAAGTCGCTGCGCCTCAACCAGGCCCGCATCGATAGCCTCGTCGAGCAGCTCTACGACATCAACAAGCGCCTCGTCTCGCATGAGGGCCGCCTGATGCGCCTTGCCGACAGCCACGGTGTCGCCCGCGAGGATTTTCTGCGCAACTACACCGGCTCGGAGCTCGATCCGCGCTGGCTCAACCGCGTCTCGAAGCTGTCGGCCAAGGGCTGGAAGAACTTCGTCCACCACGAGAAGGACCGCATCAAGGACCTCCGCCACGAGGTGCATCAGCTCGCCGCGCTGACCGGCCTCGAGATCGTCGAGTTCCGCAAGATCGTTCACTCCGTGCAGAAGGGTGAGCGCGAGGCCCGCCAGGCCAAGAAGGAGATGGTGGAAGCCAACCTCCGCCTCGTGATCTCGATCGCCAAGAAGTACACCAACCGCGGCCTGCAGTTCCTCGACCTGATCCAGGAAGGCAACATCGGCCTGATGAAGGCGGTCGACAAGTTCGAGTACCGCCGCGGCTACAAGTTCTCGACCTACGCCACCTGGTGGATTCGGCAGGCGATCACCCGCTCGATCGCGGACCAAGCGCGCACCATCCGCATCCCCGTGCACATGATCGAGACGATCAACAAGATCGTGCGCACGTCCCGCCAGATGCTCAACGAGATCGGCCGCGAGCCGACCCCGGAGGAGCTCGCCGAAAAGCTCGGCATGCCCTTGGAGAAGGTGCGCAAGGTCCTCAAGATCGCCAAGGAGCCGCTGTCGCTGGAGACGCCCGTCGGTGACGAAGAGGATTCACATCTCGGCGATTTCATCGAGGACAAGAACGCGATCCTGCCCATCGACGCCGCGATCCAGTCCAACCTGCGCGAGACCACCACGCGCGTCCTCGCCTCTCTCACCCCGCGCGAAGAGCGCGTGCTGCGCATGCGCTTCGGCATCGGCATGAACACCGATCACACGCTGGAAGAGGTGGGTCAGCAGTTCTCGGTGACGCGCGAGCGTATCCGCCAGATCGAAGCGAAGGCGCTGCGGAAGCTGAAGCATCCGTCGAGGAGCCGGAAGCTGCGGAGCTTTTTGGATAATTGATCCGATTTCAATCCGAACGAAAGCGGCGGGCCAACAGCCCGCCGTTTTTCTTTGACTCGGCTCTCGCCCCGTCATTGCGAGGAGTGCTTGCGACGAAGCAATCCACCAGGCGATTGCCCTACCCATGTCCGATTCCATTCCAACAGCAACAAAAGTGCGGACGGTGCCCGACTTCCGAGATGGGCCGAAAGCGGAAGTGCCGGTCCGGGGGGCGACTTTCCTTCTTCAAAGTGCGGGATTTCGATGCAGGTAGATCTTCTCGACTACCTTCACGCCAGCTTTGTTCAGCAGGTGGAAGGGTCGAGGCTACGCAGATAACCAGCTCAGTTCGATATGTTCACGTGAGACGTTCGACCGACCCATGGTGTGTCGGCGAGATCGGCTAAGCGGCCACGCTGCTATTTTGTGATCCGCCGGGTTGATGCGACAGTTCTGGTCGGCGCTATCGGCGATATTGAGAACGTCAGCCAGGTGTTCCAGCCAGCCGGCCGATTCTCCGCAGCGAACTCGCCATATCCCTTCAGATTCAAATACCCCTGCATATCGCCTACCGGAAATAGAAAGCCAATCTGCGGACCAACTGCGAAGACTCGGGACCGAAAGCCGCCTAGGGCGGGATGCTGGCCAAAGTCATCAGTTATCTGCTGATAGGCATAACCAACGAGGCCGACGAAAGTTTGCTTTGACAGAAACTGCGAGGCTCCCCAGTCAACGTGAAGATCGATGCCGTTCTGGTACTGCGTATCCGGATTCTTGAAATTGTAGGTGAGGCCCGCCACCGCGGAAAACTCGTGGCCAGTTTGCGGATTGAAGTAGGTGTAGCCGGCGCCGCCGTCGATGGCGCCATGCCCGATGCCGAGATTGGCGAGACGGGACGAACTGTAAGCGCCGACGGGAACATCTCCGGTTACGTAGGTCATGAAGTTATGGACGCCTGCATTCCACTTGAGCGTCGCCTGCGGGTAGAGATCCCCGACTGACGTGATCGAGTCGCCGAACCTGCCCGTGCGCGTCACGGCCAGGGGGCCGACAGTTGCGGTGAGCGTTCCTGCTAGATCAGCGCTCGATCGTCCGAACAGTCCTGTCACTCCGATGGCCAGTTGCCCGCCCAGCACGGGGGTTGCGAACGTGTATGTAGGATTGAGCAGGACGAGATCCCCCCGCCCATTCAGACGCAAGTTCAGATCGACGTTTACTGTTGCGGGGATTCTGCCGACGTGAATTTCCCTTGCGGCAGCCGCGGTGCCGAATGCACTTACGCTGGTGTGGTAGTAGACCGCTGCCATTGACCAGCCGGGGGCTTGAGGGGTGGCGGCAAGGCTGCTGAAGCGGCCAGGGAGCCAGTAGGAAACGCCACCTTCGTCGGCGTAAGCCGTGGCAGCAGGCACCGACAGCGTCATGACTGCCGAGGCAATGGCTGCATTCCTGAACGCAGAAGAGAGAGACGGCTTTGTCGCGCTCCGTCCAACGCGCTGTTTTCCTTTTCCAAGGTGAAGTGCCGACATCATGGCCTCCTGCATCGCGAATGCCGTGTCATTCGCCCCAGAAAACCCAAAGCGAGTACAGCGTGCTGTGGGGCATCTGGGAGCGGCCTAGCAATCATGCCGGCGCATGCGCGCCGGCATGATTGCCTGCTCTAGGCTCCAACTTTTCTGGCGGCCGGGACCGTCCATGTGCCGCTGATGATCGAGGGGTCCGTCTCCTGGGGCCAGTACATACGCAACATGAGGATGAAATCTCCCTCAGGCGCAGGTAGCCAGTTCGACTCCTTCTCTTTGCCGGGAGAGTCCTTCTGGATGTACAGATCAGTTGATCCGTCCGGATTCTCCTTCAAGTCTTCCCGAGCGCTGACGGAGTACCTGTTGAGCGGGTTCTTCACGAAGAAATAGCCGCTGTCGTACATCGTAAGCGACCAGAATCCCTCCGCTGGAGGCAAGTGACCTTTCGGAAATCGCATCACGTACTTGTTCGCGCCGCTGTACTTGTGACCGTCGGCGTCTTTTTGCGAGGTCGGATAGACGGCATCCTGCGGCCGGTTGGCACCAAGCCCGATCGCGGTTACCAAAGCCCGCATCAAATAGTCGGTGCCGTAGATGCCGGTCTTGGTCGTGAACGCGAACCCATTCTCGTCTTTGATGGCCTTGTTGATTTTGAACTGCAGCATGATCCGGTCGAACGACACCTCCGGCAGGCGCCTCAGAAAGTCTGCCTTCAGCTTACTCTCATCAAAATCCTGCCCTGGGACGATGCCGATGCGGGCAAACTTCGCAAGTTGAGGCGCGTCCGCGGCGTAGGGCGGATTAGTCTTCATCAGCTCGCAAAGCAGCTTGAAGTATGAGACCGCGTCCATGCGATTGACCTGCTCGCGGACCGCCGTCTTCATATCGATTGTTGGATCCACCTTCCCGGCGGCGGGCGTGTAGGCTTTGCCATAAGCGCTGAGCGGAACGAGCTTGCATTCGTCTTGCAACTTGTGCACCGCAGCGTAATCGTCCGCCGTGCCGGTGCAATAGATGCGGCCGAGCAGCCACACGATATTGGTGGCCGACTTGTACTCCTTGACACCCGCCGGCAGCGTGCCCTTCCAACCCGGCCCCGTGATCGCGTAGGTCTGCGCCCCGGTGCCGGTGGTGCGCTTACCTGGCACGTGAAACACGGTGGTCCAGCCGTCCAGCATCGGCATCAGGAAATAGCGGCCCTTCATGTCCGGAATGCTGAGTATCCAGGGCTCCTTTCCGACGTCGAAGAAGGATGTCGTGTACAAGGTGTCGGCATTCGGTGCCGTCACATCCCTGAAGGAGGCATCGGGATACTGGCGCAGCTTGATGATGTGTCCCATCGGACCGCGCGTGCCGACGGGCTCGGCGACATTCGTGATGATCCGCCGGGTCATCTCCATCGTCACCAGCGGGTAGCCAAAGATGTAGGCGTCGCTGGCCAGCCAGAAATCCTCCAGGCCTTGTCCCACTCCGAAAAATGAATCCTGGGCAAGAGCCGGTCGTGTGGCGGCGGCTCCCGCGAGCAGCCCCATTCCGCCAAATGCAAGGGATCGACGGGTGATGTTCATCGCTAATCTCCTTCCTATAGAAAACCAGTCACGTGGATTCGCAGTTCACGCCTTTGTAACGGAGCCACTCGGGCGAACGGTTCAATAGCAGGGCGGATAGGGGTAGTAGCCGCAGCGCGGTGAGTAATAGGGATACGCCGCAGCCCCGGCCACAGCAGCGGCTCCTGCCACGGCAGCGCCGCGGTAGAACGCTCCGCGCCAGGCGGTGCGGCGAGCGACGCCGGCGAAAGACAACGGCGTCAACGGACGGCCAATGATATCGATAAAGACAGATGCCGGCCCGTCCGCCCCGGCGAGATCACCTTCGAGGATATCGACGTCGAACGTCAGCTTATCACCTTCAAGCTTGGGGGATTTCAACACGACGACGGCATCCAACACCGACGATCCGTCTTTCTTGAATCCTGACACCGTGGCGTTGGGCGGGTCTTTAGCGAAGTTGTCGCTGCCATTGCCCCAGTCCTCGATAATCCGGGAGGTCAGATCATGCCCGGCGGCACGAACCGGTCGGTCGGCAAACACGATCGCATTCGGAGAAATCGCACTCAGCACCAGCTTACCCTCCTTCAGGCTCACCCCGCGCGAGTTGAGGACAAACAGCGATGGGACCACTTCCGGCTTAGCCTGACCAATCGATTTCTCGAGCGGAATGTGCGGCTTGGGTTCGGCCGGAGATTGAGCAAGAAGCTTGTGCGGAATTGCCACTAAGCCAGCGGCGCAGACCGCGATCAAGGCAACGCGGATTGTCATGATGGTCCTCTCCTTTGCAGGCTAGTCATTTTTCCTCGAACAGCACGTGAGCAATTCGGAAGCGACAAGAGCGTCGCTAGTGGCGGCGGCATCTCTGCATCTCGCGCCAAATCACGCGGCGCGTCTTGCCATTTCGCGCCAATCGTCAGGAATCATCCAACGGGTTGGTGGGATGAGAACGTCGGCGGACGAGCGACCGATCATGCTTGCGGCCGCGTTGCTGCCGCCGATAAACGATGGGTTGAATTTTCATCAAACGCACGAAAGCGCGGCTGAAGCTGCTGGCGTTCGTGTATCCGAGAAATTCTGCAATATCCGACAAGCGCTTACTCGTATCGGCCAGCAGGCGGCACGCAATCTCTAATCGGACTTCGTCGAGGATCTTGCTGTGGCTTGTGCCCATGCGTTCGAGATGACGCTGCAATGTGCGCCCGCTAATTCTGAGCGCATGCGCTGTGCTATCGAGGGTTGCGTCACCGTGCCGCAGCGATGCAACGATGACGGTGCGGACCGCCGTGGATGAAGGCAAGCGGACGGCTCTCATCGTTTGACGTCAGGCCTGAAGCCTATGCTCCTACAGCGGAAAATCGATTCATAGGATTAGGGAAGCTGAGAGGCGCATCTGGCCATTGGGCGCCAAAATGTTCGTCGAATGGAATGAGCTGAGACTGCGATCCTCTGGAGGCATAGCCAGGCGACAAAAAGCACGCAAAGAGCCTTGCAGTCCTGATAATCTAAGCGTGTGACAGGCGTCGGCGCTCCCTGTTTAGGGAGTTGTCGTCCTGCGACGCCGCTCGTGCGCTGAATTAAGTGATCGAGACGCACCAATGCCAAAGATTCATTTGACGCGTTGTCAGCACCTCAGTCCCTTCGCTGACATTCTGGATAATCTCGGCGCGCCAACCGCTTCTTTACTGGAAAAGTATCTGCTGCCCGCTTCTCTGGAGGAAAAAGCCGATCATTACGTCCCGATTTTGCCTGCTATCGAATTTGCGGAGTTTGCCAGCCGGTCGCAAGGTATTGAAGATTTTGGATTCCACGCTGCTAAGTCGCTCAATTTCGGACACCTTAGTGAGAAGACCAGGTATCTAATCAGTCATTCTCCGACTTTGCTCGTCGCGCTGCACCAGGCCTGTAGATTAGCTTCGCTCGAAGATTCAAACTTGAGCAACTGGGTCGAGCGCCACGGCGACCATGTTCGCTATTGCAGCAAGCTAGCCGGCACTGCCGGACTTCAGCATCTCGAGCATTCACAATGGCTTCAGAACGTTTTCCCGATTTACATCGTCCGCCAATTCGCCGGACCGGACTGGGCTCCGGCAACTATCGCCTTTGAGGCGCGGTACACGCCGGGTCCGGCATGTCGGTCTTTCTGGCCGACGTCTCAATTCCTGTCTGGTCAAGAAGCTTCGTGGATCGACGTACCTGTTTCATTGCTGGGCCTTCCTAACAGATTGAAGCAAGCTCCTTCTCATCCGAAGAGCGACTTTGTCGAACATTCGAACTTTGACTTTATCCACGCACTTAAGCTGATGCTGCCATCCTACATGGACGAGCGGCCTCCGGCGCTGGCGGAAGTCGCGGAGATGGCGGGGGTCAGCGCACGCAGCCTTCAACGCAAGCTATCTCGCGCCGGGATGACATATTCGCGGCTGTTGGATACCGTGAGGTTTGAAAATGCCAGAAAGCTTTTGCGAGATACGGATTCCAAGATCATCGAGATTGCGTTTGCTTCGGGCTACGCAGATCCCGCCCATTTTACCCGTGCATTCCGCCGGGTTGCAGGCGTGACGCCCGGGCAATTCCGCGAGCAATGGAGGGCTCGATAGTCGAGTTGTCATTCGCTGCATCCTGTCCGCTTCGGGTCAATGCGAAGAACTCAAGTTGAGCAAATCAGGTCTGCTCTGCCGCCCATCCCCACAGACGTATCTGGGTTGCTTCGCTGCGCTCGCAATGACGGGGATAGGGCCGAACCCTGCTTCTTCTTCGCCTCCTTTCAATCCGCTCGATCTCCAGCGCCGACCTCCCGCTCTTTTACGCGACTCTTGATGCTGCTCCCAATGAGGTTGCGCCCGGCTCGTCGCCGTCGAGGCTGCCGCGCAATTCGGCGGGCCGAGGTCGGGTCGTCCTTCTTTGTGCCTTTGTATCGGCAGCTTCAGCCGAAGGCGTTTATCTGGCTTTCTCTCGGACTATAATTCCGACGAGAAAGGCGCATCGATGCCACCCCACCTCACCGTCTACTATAACACCCGCTGCCCCGTCTGCGACGCCGGCATCGACTGGCAGCGCAACAAGCTGCTGGCGCTGGTGCGCGCGGGCACCGTCGAGTTCAGGGACATCAACGAGCAGCCTGATGCACTGGCGCACTTTGGCGCTTCGCTCGACGACATCAGGCGGCGCCTACACGCGACGGATGAGGCCGGGCGGCTCGTCGTCGGCGCTGATGTCGCGATTGCGCTGTGGCGGTTGACGCCGGGACAGGGGTGGCTTGCGGTGCTGTTCGGCAATCGCGTGGCGCTGCCGGTCACGCGGTTTGCCTATGACCGGTTTGCCGATCTGCTATTTGCCTGGAATAAATGGAGCGGGCGCTGGTGAACGCCCCGCTGTGCCCGCCTACTTCTTCTTCGCTCCCACCCGCTCGATCCGCTTGATCTCCAGCGCCGGGCGGCCGCTCTTTTCCGCGATCTCGCGGTCCTGTTCCATGATGAAGTTGCGGGCGGGTTCGTCGCCGTCGAGGCCGCCGAGCAGTTCGGAAGGGACGCGGCGGTTGGAGCGCTGGGAATCGTCTTCGTAGACGACGTTGAAGAAGGCGAATTCGCCTTTGGGGTTGGTTCCGGGTTTTTTGGCCATGGCGGCTTGTCCTCGATCAGGACGCCGCAGTCAAATGACTTTCGGGATTGTGACCTTCGCGATCGTCGCCAGCCCCTTCAATAAATGTCCTTCAATAAACGGCGGGCCGAAGCCCGCCGTTTATCTTTTCAGCGTCGCCCGGGGCTGGCAGGGCGACAACCTAAAATAGAAGGCTATAGAAGGCGCGCCGCGATGGCAAGGTAAATCGTCGCGCGACGATGTCGCAGCAGGCGCATCAGATATGCAGCTGATGGATATCGCGATTTCCCACAATTTCGAAAATCAGATGCTTTGGATCCTCGAAGTACTTTGTTCATCTTGCTGCGCTCTCGGAAGGCAACGAGAGCGCGCGGGCATCAGCGTATGGAGTCTTGCGATGTTGGCACCATACCACTGTTTTGGCCGACGGTCAACGTTGATTCGGAAAAATCGTAAAGATCACATCAAGACTTCTACTGTGCATGGGGTTGTTTTTGCGGTTTTGTTTCGGCGCCGACGCGCACGCTTCGCGCTGCGCGCCTCAATCTCGCCGGCGGTGCACCACCTCCTGCACGGCGAGCCGCGATCCCCGTCCGCCGCCTTTGTCGCCAGGCTCTTTGCGTCCCTGCGCCATGATCGCGCTGCCCATCGCGGCCGAGCCGAAGGTGATGAGGAAGGAAGCGAGCAGCAGCACGAGCGCAATGCCAGGTGCGCGGTCGGCGAAGATCAATTCGCGCAGATGTCCGGGGTTGAGCCAGAGCAGGCCGCCGACCAGCAGCACGGCGGCGCAGGCGCCGATCGCGAGATTGATGGCGAGCAGGCGAAACAGCGGGATGCGGAGGAGCGAGCGGGTTGATTGCGGCTGCTGGCGATTGGGCATGGCGATGACGTTCCCCTCACGCCGCCGGCGCGGCGCGCGCGGCCTGCTGTCGCTCCATCATGGTCTGCCACAACGTCGCGATGCTCTGTTGCGTCTGCGGCGCGATCAGGCAATGGCCCTCATTGTCGAAGCCGCAGAACCGCACGGAAGCGTCCTTCTTCACCTCGGTCAGCGCCTGGTTGATCATCTCGAGGCACGTCATGACCTCGCTGACGTCCGAGAGGCGCGTGTGATGCAGGAGGTCCATCAGGCGGAACGTCATCACCGCGGGGCGGCCGAAGCTGATGCCCGGGCGGCCGAGCTCGAACAGCACGTTCACGGCCGGAAGCGCGCCGCGGATGTGCTCGAGCACGCCGGCCATGTCTTCCACGCTGCAGGCGACGAGGTGGGGGACTTGCGGCGGCGCGGCCGCCGGCGTCCGTGGCGCAAGGCCGAGCGCGGCGATCACCTCCTGCTCGATCCATTGCCGCACTGGTGCTGGCGCATTGCGGATCTGCTCGGCGCTCAAGGTTATTCCGGTCATGTGTGGTTCTCCTGCTCGGCTCAGTCTAGAAAGCACGGCGTGAGACGGTTTGATGCGGATCAAGCCTTGTGCTTTGACGCTCACGGCGTTCCCGGGCATGATCCGCGCGCTGCTTCGCACTGGAATTCTCTGGGGGATTGCTCCACATGCCGAGACTGCTTCTCGCTGCCGCCTTCGTCTTGTCTTTGGCCGGCGGATCGGCGCAGGCCGCCCGCTGCGGCGGCGACTTCAACGGCTTCATCGCCAGCATGGCGCAGGAGGCTCAGGCCGCCGGCGTCTCGGCGAGCGTGACCAATGCGGCGCTCGGCGGCGTTGCGCCCGACCCTGCGGTTCTCGCCTTCGACCGGCGCCAGCGCTACACCTTCAACAAGACCTTCGAGCAGTACGTCTCGACCCGGGTCGGCCCCGGCCGCGTCAATGGCGGGCGCGCGATGCTGCAGCGGCATGCCGCGCTGCTGTCGCGCATCGAGCAGAAGTTCGGCGTGCCCCGCTATATCCTGGTCGCGATCTGGGGGCTGGAGAGCGATTTCGGCAAGGGCGACACCGGCAAGCTGCCGGTGGTCCGCACGCTGGCGACGCTCGCGCATGATTGCCGCCGCACCGATCTGTTCCAGGGCGAGCTGCTCGCCGCGCTCAAGATCGTGCAGCGCGGCGACCTGCAGCTGCGCGACATGATCGGCGCCTATGCCGGCGAGATCGGCCAGACCCAGTTCCTGCCATCGTCCTACATCAAGTACGGCGTCGATTTCGACGGCGACGGCCATGTCGATCTCCGCCACAGCATCCCCGACGTGCTCGCCTCGACCGCGAACCTCCTGCACACGAGCGGCTTCAAGATGGGCCAGCCTTATGGCGAGGGAACGCCGAACTTCGAGGCGATGCGCGAGTGGAACAGGGCGGTGGTGTACCGCAAGACCATCGGCTATTTCGCCGATCGGCTGATGGGGCAGTGACCACATCATCGGTGTCATCACCCGCGAAGGCGGGTGATCCAGTATTCCAGAGACGGCGCGGCTAGAGCCGAGAAGCCACGGCGTACTGGATTCCCCGCCTTCGCGGGGAATGACAGCGGTGGGTGTGGAGGCCGTTGCGCTCCTGGCTACTTTTCTATCCCCTTCGCCAGCCGCCGCTGCAGCGGCGCCCAATAGGTTCCCGGACGGAAGCGCTGCAGCAGGTCCATGAAGCGAGCGTCGTTGCCGATCAGGATGCGCGGCTCGTTGCGCTCGATGCCCCTGATGATGCGCAGTGCCGCGTCCTTCGGCGAGGTCTTCGCCGCGTTCTCGAACCGTTCGATCGATTGCGCGCGGCGAGCATTGTCGGTGACGCCGACGCCGGTGCGGGCGTTGCGCGCGATCGCGGTGGCGATGCCGCCGGGATGCACGACCGACATCTTCACCGGGCTGCCCGCGACGCTGAGCTCGTGCCGCACGCTCTCCGAGAAGCCGCGCACTGCGAACTTCGCCGCGGCATAGGCCGATTGGCCCGGCGGGGCGATGATGCCGAAGATCGAGGAGAGGTTGACGATGTGGGCCTCGCTCATCGTCTTCAGGTGCGGCAGGAAGGCGCGTGTGCCGTGCACCACGCCCCAGAAATTGATGTCGAACAGCCAGTCCATCTGGGCCTGGTCGATCTCCTCGAATGTGCCCATCAGCGCAACGCCGGCATTGTTGACGACGATGCCGAGGGAAGGATGCGCGGCGACCGCCTCGCTTGCGAACTGCGCGATGTCGCCGGCCTCGCCGACGTCGACGCGATGCAGGCTGACCTTGCGCGCTGTTCCGATCTCCGCCGCGAGCGCCTTCAATCCACCCTCGTCGCGATCGGCCAGTGCGAGGTCGCAGCCGCGCTGGGCGAGCTCGATCGCCAGCGCCCGGCCGATGCCGCTCGCGGCTCCCGTGATGGCGGCGGCGCCCCGAATCGTCGTCATGAGTTCCCCCGTCAAGTCCCCGATGATGGAACTATGAATTACTTTTTTTTGAAATGAAACCGAACCCACGTCCGCCTGGGTTTTTAACATCCGTTATGAGGGCATGCATTGGGAGCCGCCGATGGGACAAGCGACGCCATTACGCGCGACAGCGCTGATCGTTGAAGACGACGCCATGCAGCGGGAGATGCTTTGCGTCCTCCTGGAGGAGAGCGGCTACCAGGTGATCCAGTGCGAAAGCGCGGAGGCCGCCGAGCGCGTCCTCGACAAGAACGCCGGCGCGCTCTGCCTGATGCTGACCGACGTCCAGCTGGCCGGCCGCATGAACGGCGTCGAGCTCGCGCATGTCGCCAAGGACCGCAATCCGAAGCTCGACGTCGTCGTCACCTCGGGCCGGCCCTTGAAGCAGGCCTTGCCCGACGGCGCCAAGTTCTGGGCCAAGCCCTGGGCGCCGCTCGACGTGCTGCGCGAGGCAGAGATCGCTCAGCTGTCCTGACGCGCCCGCTTTCTCGCAGCGCCCTGCGGTGATAAGGTCGGACCATGACCTGGTCCTTCCTGCTCACCTCGCTCATCGTCGTCGCTTCCCCCGGCACCGGCGTGCTCTACACGCTCGCTGCGGCGCTGACCCGCGGTTCGCGCGCCAGCGTGGCGGCCGCCTTCGGCTGCACGCTCGGCATCGTGCCGCACATGGCGGCGGCGATGCTCGGTCTTGCCGCCGTGCTCCACACCAGCGCGCTCGCCTTCGCCGCGCTGAAATGGTGCGGCGTCGCCTATCTGCTCTACATGTCCTGGCAGGCGCTGCGCGAGACCGGGGCGCTGGCGGTTGGCGGCGAGATCAGGGAAAGATCGAGCAGCCGTGTCATCGTCACCGGCTTCCTGATCAACATCCTCAATCCAAAACTGTCGATCTTCTTCCTCGCCTTCCTGCCGCAATTCGTCGCGGCGGACGAGGCCCATGTGCTGGCGCGCATGCTGGAATTGAGCGGCGCCTTCATGGTGATGACCTTCGCGGTGTTCGTCCTCTACGGCTTCTGCGCCGCCGCGGTGCGCGAGCGCGTCATCTCCCGCCCGGCCGTCATGGCCTGGCTGCGCCGCTCCTTTGCCGCCGGCTTCGCCGCGCTCGGCGCCAAGCTGGCGTTGTCGGAAAGGTAGGTCTTCGTCACCTCTCGAAAGGTCTCGTCATGCCGGGACAAGCCCGGCCATGACGCTGTTAGAGCGGGTACACTTCGAACTCTCGCACAATAAAAAAGCGGGCCTTGCGCCCGCCACTTTCGATCGACCCGACGCCCGGGCGGAGCTCACTCCACCCGGGCAAAGAAACAGAAGCCTCGTTACTTCTTCTTCGCCTTCTTGGCCTTTTTCGCCTTCTTCTTCGCCGCCTTCTTCGCTTTCTTAGCCATAGTATCCTCTCAAGGGTTAATGGTGGAACGCGACACGAGGGTGCTCGGCGGAGGGCCAGCCTCGCAACATCCTCGACGACAAACTCAGCAGATTCGGAGCCTGCTGCCCCGCGTCGTCACATCCGTGTCATCCTGTTATCCACAGCTCAGATGCACTTTCGGGTGATTTTTGGCGCGAATCCGCTCCACGCGTCAGGCCATCGGGCGCGACAGCCTTAACGATCCGGCAATAGCCGCGTGCCGTTCATGAATCCAAAACCAAGGGCGCGTTTTCGCGAGCCGCAGTGAGACTCCATTAAGCGCAACCATCGCATTGTCTTCCGCAAGAAAACGGGGATGGGTCATGGACGGACGGCTGCCGGGATCGGGGGGCGGGACGCTGCGCGTGCTGTACGCGTCATGCTGAACGTACCGACATTGTGGACGGTCTTCGTCGTCAACTTCCTGGCGCTCGGCGTGATCTGGGCCTACGTGACGCGTTCCTATCCGAATTTCGCGGCTGCGCGGTTCTGGATGGCATCGGCCTTCGTCGGTGCCGCCGGCGCGATGACGGCCTTGATCCGTCTGTTCGTCGCCTCTCCCCTGCCGCTGCTGCTCGGCGCCGGCGGTGTCATCGCTGCGAGCTGCCTTGCCGCCATGGGAATTCAGCGCTTCTACGACCGGCCGGTCTCGTGGCGCCTGATGACCGCGACAGGATGCTTGAGCCTTGTCGGCGTCGTGCTCTTCATGGTCGGATTCGAGCACATGCAATTGCGCATGCTGAGCTACACGCTCGGTCAGGCCCTGCCGCTGGTGCTGGCGCTGCGTCTGTTGTTGTCGCCGGAAGGCCGCGTCAGTCCGGGCGCCAAGCTGTCCGGCATCGTCATCCTCAGCATCATCGCGATCCTGCTCGTGCGCACCGTGGGCAATCTGCTCGGCTACGATCTCTCGGCGCGCGCCGGCGGCCAGGCCCATGCGATCATGGTGCTCGGGCTGCTGTTCCTGTCGATGACCCTTAATTTCGGCTTCCTGCTGATGGCGATGGACAGCTTGCGAGGCGAGGTAGCCGACCTCGCGTTGCTCGACGATCTCACCGGCGTTGCCAACCGGCGGCATCTCTTGCAGCGCCTGACCGAGGAATGCGCCCGTTCGGAGCGCAGCGGTGAGCCGTTCTCGCTGCTGGTGATCGACCTCGACGGCTTCAAGACCATCAACGATACCCATGGCCACGCCGCCGGCGATGCCTGCCTCAAGCACTTCACCTTGATGGCGCAGACGCGCTTGCGGCCCGGTGACATGCTCGCCCGCACCGGCGGCGACGAGTTCTGCATCGTGCTGCCGTCCTCGTCCCTGCGCGAGGCGGCCGCGATCGCCCGCCGCGTGCTCGAGGTCTGCCGTCAGGATGCCGCCAGCTGCAGCGGCCGCGACATTCCGATCGCGATCTCGATCGGGGTTGCCGAGTGGGACCGCGGCATCGGGCAATTCCCGGACCGCCTGATGGCCAATGCCGACCACGCCCTCTATGCCGCCAAGAAGAACGGCAAGAACGATTTTGCGGTCTATGACCCCGCCCCGCCGCTATCGCCCGAGTCTGTCGGGACGGTGAGGACATTCGCGTAAAGCCTGTTAGGCTTGGGTCGCATTGGACCCCGCATGATGATATTTCGCCTGCTCGCGGCCGCGTTGGCCGCTCTCCTTCCGATCGTCCCCGCCGCTGCTGCGGATGCCGAACTCGCCAGGCTCGCGCGCGCCTCCGGCACGCCCGACATCCCCGGCTTGAACATCGTCTGGCTGGCGCCGTGGGGCGAGGTCCGCAACGCAAAACCCTGGCGCAACATCATCGTGCACCAGACCGAGGGACCGGCGGGCTCGGCCCGCGGCGGCGCGCAGGCGCAGGCGAAGAACCCGACGCGGCGCGGCGTCACGGTCTGGGTCGAGACCGACGGCACGGTCTATTGGGCGGTCGCCGAGAACCTCGTGCCGACCCACGGCGACGGCGCCAACCGCAACGACAACAAGTACATCGACAACCGTCCGACCTACCGCCAGGTGGTGCGCGACAATTCGATCGGCGTCGAGTTCGCCGGCAATTATCCCGACGTGACGGCGGGGCCGACGGAGGCACAGGTCGCGGCGTGGAAGATCCTCGTGAAAGTGCTGCGCGCGCGCTACGACATCCCGCTCGAGCGGGTCTACGCGCACAACTGGATCGACTACAAGGACGCCCGCTATTGCGAAGGCTGCACGCTCGCGACGATGGCAAGGCAATGGGGGGAGTAGGCGGTGTGCCCACACGCACCGCTATCGGGCGCAGTTCGCATCACACCAACAAAAAAGCCGGCGTTGCCGCCGGCTTTTCGTCTCTTTCGATCCGCAATCTCTGGCGCTGAGCCGCCGCACTTAATGCGCGGCTTCCAGCGCGGCCTGTTCGGCCTTTGCGATCGTGCCCTTGACCGCGGACTGCACCTTCTCGAAGGCGCGGACCTCGATCTGGCGGACGCGCTCGCGCGACACGCCGAACTCGGCAGCAAGGTCTTCCAGCGTCATCGGCTCATCGGCGAGGCGGCGGGCCTCGAAGATGCGGCGTTCGCGCGGGTTGAGCACGCCCATGGCGCCGTTCAGCGCGTCACGGCGGTGATCATACTCCTCGTGCTCCGCCATCATGGCTTCCTGGTTGGGCGTGTTGTCGACCAGCCAGTCCTGCCATTCGCCGGCTTCGCCGTCGTCGCGGATCGGTGCGTTGAGCGACGCGTCGCCGCCGAGGCGGCGGTTCATGTCGATCACGTCCTGATCGGTGACGCCGAGGCGCTTGGCGATCAACTTGACTTGGTCGGGGCGGAGATCGCCTTCGTCCAGTGCGTTGATCTTGCTCTTCGCCTTGCGCAGGTTGAAGAACAGCTTCTTCTGGTTCGCGGTGGTGCCCATCTTCACAAGCGACCACGAACGGAGGATGTACTCTTGAATCGACGCCTTGATCCACCACATGGCGTAGGTGGCGAGACGGAATCCCTTCTCGGGTTCGAATCGCTTCACCGCCTGCATCAGGCCGACATTGCCTTCCGAGACGACCTCGGAGATCGGCAGGCCGTAGCCGCGATAGCCCATGGCGATCTTGGCCACGAGGCGGAGATGGCTGGTGACGAGTTGGTGTGCCGCGTCGCGATCGTCATGCTCACGCCAACGCTTGGCGAGCATGTACTCCTCCTGCGGTTCCAGCATCGGGAATTTGCGGATCTCGGCGAGGTAGCGAGAAAGGCCGGATTCTCCATTGAGGACCGGCAAAGCAGCGGTACGGGCCATAGTGCGCCCTCCAAAAGGTTCAGGCCCCCGATAGCGGCGGGCCAGGCAGACGACCGCTGTGTTAAAGCCGGCCGTAGCTGCGATGTTCCGCGTTGGTCATTTCAACGCAGACGCAATATACCCCATCGGGGGTCAAAAAGGGAAGGATTGCTGACGTCACGTCCCCGTGTGGCAGCTATAACTTTTTGTAATGTAAAGGCTTTCTGAAGCGGCCTGCGTCATAGCGCCGCCTTGAGCGCACGTTCCAGGAGAAGCAAATCCTCCGGCAAAGGCGCCTCCCAGTGCAATAATTCTCCCGTCCTCGGGTGCTCCAATACCAGCAGGTAAGCATGTAAGGCCTGCCGCCCCAGCGCCGCCAAAGCTGCCTGCGACTCGGGGCCGAGCTGGTTGGCCTTGGTCTTGAAATGCGGGCCATAGACGGCATCGCCCATCAGCGGGTGGCCGATATGGGCGAGATGGACGCGGATCTGATGGGTGCGGCCGGTCTCGAGCTCGCAGGCGAGCAGGGCGGCGACGCCCTTGCCGTCGCGTCCATGAAAGCTCTCCAGGATTTCCCAATGCGTCACCGCCTCGCGGCCACCCTGGCGTACGGCCATCTTCTCGCGTGCATGCGGATGCCGGTCGATCGGCGCATCGACGGTGCCGCGGTGCCGGTTCGGCACGCCCCAGGCGAATGCCATGTAGCCGCGCCGCATCGCGCCGGTGCGGCCGTGATCGGCGAATTGCGCCGTCAATGAAGCGTGGGCGAGATCGTTCTTGGCAACCACCATCAGCCCCGTCGTGTCCTTGTCGAGCCGGTGCACGATCCCGGGCCGGCGCACTCCGCCGATGCCGGAGAGCGAGGCGCCGCAATGGGCGATCAGCGCATTCACCAAGGTGCCGGTCTCGTGGCCGGCCGCGGGGTGCACGACGAGGCCCTTGGGCTTGTTGAGGACGACGATGTCGTCGTCCTCGAACACGATATCGACGGCGATGTCCTCCCCCTTGGGCTCGGCGGGCGCCGCTTCCGGCACGTCGATTATGATCGTATCGCCGGATGCGACGTGATAAGCGGGGTCGCGGACCGCGGAGGCCTTCAGGTGCACTGCGCCCGCCAGGATCAGGGCTTTCAGCCTCGATCGCGACAGCTCCGGCAGGCGCGCCGCCAGCACGCGGTCGAGCCGGGCCGAGCCCTCGGAGCCTTCGACCACAACCTCCAACCTTTGCGCTGACCCAGGGCTTTCCATGACGACGTCTGATACCGCTGTTCCCGAACCGACCCCCGAGCAGGCCGCGCTGTTCGCGCGGGTGCGGCGGATGATGCTGATCGCGGGGTTGACCACGGCGCTGGCGTTCTGCGCCGTGCTGATCGCGGTGGGCTACCGCCTTTTCAAGTCTGAGGGAAGGGCGGTCGAAGCGGCAAGCGATGTCACTGCCACCCTGCCCAAGGGCGCCAGAATCGTCTCGACCGGGGTCGCCGGCGACCGCCTCGTAGTGACGCTGGATCTCGGCGGAATCATCGAGATCCGCACCTTCGATGCCCATACCCTGAAGTCGGCCGGACGGCTGAAATTCGCCAATGAGCCGTAAAACGCCCCTCGGGGTCCTTGCGGCGGACAAATTTCGAGGCTATTGGCTAGCCCTCACGCTCCCTTCGTCTAGCGGTTAGGACGCGGCCCTCTCAAGGCTGAAACAGGGGTTCGATTCCCCTAGGGAGCGCCAGCTGATCCTAAGCCATTGAAAACCTGCACACTCTAGGCGACCATGTCAGCCTGGAGAGACCGCCCTGTTGCACTTTGCCTCACAAGGTGGTCCGCAAATGGTGCTCGCGGTCGTGACATGGCTATCCTGTCTCGGCTTCGCGCGCTTCGACAGCCGTGGTGAGCTACGACTGGCGGAACGATTGAAGGACTTCCTCGAGGAGAACGCCGTCGTTTGGCACAGCCTGCCTGTCGGGCCTCGCAACCGGCATCCGGACTTCATCATCATTCATCCCGCGAACGGCCTGCTCGTGCTCGAGGTGAAGGATTGGCGCCTGGAGACGATCGTGTCGGCCGACAAGACGAAGGTCGAACTGCTGACAAGTCGTGGTGTGGTGCGGGAAAGCAATCCGCTGGAGCAGGCTCGCAAATATACATTCGAGGTCGTGCGCACGCTGGAGCGCGACGGGCAATTGTTGTTTCCGCCGGGACATCGCCTCGCGGGCCGGTCCATCGTTCCGTTCGGCTTCGGGGCCGTGTTCACTAACATCACCCGCAAGCAGTTCGATCAGACCGATCTCAAGGAGGTGTTCTCCGGGCATCTCTGCCTGTTCAAGGACGAGATGACCGAGGGCGCGGACCCCGAGGAATTCCGGTCGAAATTGTGGCGCATGGTTCATCCGCGTCTCGAAGAGCCGCTGTCCATGCCGCAATTCGACCGCCTGCGCGCGCTGCTGTTTCCGGAGGTTCGGATACGACAGATTGCCCTGCCTTTGGACGATGCGCCTCGCGCCGATTCTTCGGATCGGACGCTCGCGGTCATGGACCTTCATCAGGAGCAGTTCGCGCGCAGCCTGGGCGAGGGGCATCGCATCATTCGCGGCGTCGCCGGATCGGGCAAGACCCTGATCCTCGCTTTTCGCGCCGAGTATCTGGCACGTGCGGCGGCAAAGCCGGTGCTGATCCTGTGTTACGCCAACGGCATCGCCGGCCGGCTTGAAGATGCCATGCAGAGCAGGGGCGTCGAGGACCGCGTTCAGGTTCTCACCTTCCACTCGTGGTGCTACCGGATGCTGCGGACGTACGGGATCGCCGCCCCATCCGAGCGAGACTATCCGGACTACGCGGAGCGCCTGGCTGCGAGCGTTTCAGAGGTCGTGAAGGCGGTCGATCACGGCCATATCCCGGCGGAGCAGTACGACGCGGTCCTGATCGACGAGGCGCACGACTTCGAACCGCAATGGCTCGCGCTTGCGGCCAAGATGGTGAACCCGCGCACCAAGGCGCTGATGGTCGTCTACGACGATATCCAGGCTATCTATAAGGGGCGTGAACGGCCGGTCTGGAGCCAGCTCGGCATTGAAGCAAAGGGCAGAACGACCGTACTGAAGGTGAACTATCGCAACACCGCCCAAATCGTTGCCTTCGCGAGACGCTTCGCCGCGGACGTCATCGGCGCTCCCGGCATCACGGCCGACGACGAGCACGCCATCCTGCTGCCCGAAGATGCGGGTCGGCAGGGACTGGAGCCGGATGTGCGGCGGTGCGTGAGCATCGACGCAGAAGCTCACTGCGTTGCCGAGTGGTTTCTCGACCGTAAGAAAGCCGGCTACGAGTGGTCGCAGATGGCGTGTCTCTACCCGGAGCACTGGATCGGCGGACGGGTTGCGCAGATTCTCGCCGGGCATGGTGCGCCGATCGACATCGCCAAGGACAATCGCAACCGGGTTTCGGTCAAGCGGGTCGCCGTGCGATTCCTGAGCATGCACAGCGCGAAAGGGCTGGAGTTTCCCTGCGTCGCCATCGCCGGCTTGGGCCTGCTCGGCCGCCACGGCGAGACCGTCGAGGAATGTGTCCGGCTGACCTATGTCGGGGTGACCCGGGCAACTCACGAGGCGCTCCTGACGTATTCGAGCGAGTCGGCATTGGTGCAGCGCTTGATCGCGTAGCCCGACGCCGCGCAGGCGCTCTTTCACGCGGTAGTGCAGTCGATCGAGCGGAGGATCGCCCGCTGCACGTCCGCATTCGAAAGAAACACATCGTGGTAGGTTGCGCGTCGCAGCGTCATCGATGATGACGTGATCGAGTGAACGGGCCTTGCATCCATTCCGGCGCAACTTGCATTCGCTCCGGCGCAAATGAACCGCATCGCGTCGTCGCTTCTGCGCCGCGCGATAGTTGCACCACGAGCGCATGACTCGGGCTCCCACTCAACCCTATTCGGGCGGATCGCGAGAGGAGCCGTGGCCATACGTTTTGGCGGTAACTTCAGTGATGCGCCGAAACGCTTCTGACGGTCTCGGTGAGCATGTCACCCGATGAGGAATGGCTGACGTCACCCAGGCTGATGATGCCGACCATCCGCTTGCTCTTGTTGATCACCGGCAGCCTGCGGACCTGCAGCTTCTCCATATGATGCATCGCCTTGGCGAGGTCATCGTCCTCGCGGCAGCAATGGATGCCCTCGGTCATCACGTCACGTGCCGTCGCGCGGCCGGCATCGAAGCTGTGGCTCGCGAGTCCTTTGCAGACGATGTCGCGGTCGGTCACCATTCCGACCAGCTTGTCATCCTCGCCAATCGGAATGCAGCCGATGTCATGTGCCCGCATCAGTTTGGCAATCTCGGTGATTGGGGTGTCGGGGCTGACCCAGTCGACACCCTTGTGCATCACGTCTTTGACTTTCATGGCGAGCCTCCGTTCGTGGGTTTCAAGTGCGTTGATGCAATGCAGCGGCACCCCCATCTTCCGAACTCCGACCAGACAAAGCGCAGACACTTTCGCCGCCACCCTGCGGAACGGTATGACGGCGAACTTGCGGCTAGAGTTCCCGCCCAGGGCCGCAAGGACAATGGGCGGCGCACAGGTCCTCAGTCATGCGCGCTGAAGCGGCCGTGTGGTGCGTTGGCCGTCAGGCGCGCAAACTGCGCGTGACCCATGTGAAGCAGCGTCTCATGATCGCCGGCTTCCATATAGATGTCCGGCTGTGCCTCGAGGCTGTCGTCGACGATGATATCCAATCCGTAGCATTTGCCGACGGCAGGAACTGCACCGTGTGCACAGTCGCTGAACAGCCGATTGATCTCGGTTTCATTGGCCATGTGGACATTGTCGCCGAGGCTTGTCCTCAGGTCCGACAGGCGGAGGTGATGCGATGCGGGCAAGACGGCCAGCACGTATCCGCCGTCGCGCCGCAACACGATGCCCTTGGCGAGGCGGTCGCCGGAGATATGGCATGCCTGCGCCGTTCGGGCGGACGTCATGCTGAGTTCGTGCGGGATCACCTCGTACTGGATGTTCTCAGCGGCGAGGTATTTCTGGAGGGTGGGAGCAATGGCCATGGCATCACCTCCGATGCGGAATGGAAACCATCCACCGTGAGGCGATCCTGCAGACTCTCGCCATTCGATGGGCGGCTGCCTGACTAGCTACCCAACATAGGTCTTCCATCCGCAAGCTGCAATGCAATTCCCCTCGGAGCCGCAACGGGTGTGGGCAGGAGCAGGCTTTTCGCGTGGCTCGGCGCTCTCCTACGCCGTCGTGCCGTCGATCGAGCGGCGGATCACCCGCTGCACTTCCGTATTCGACAGGAACAAATCGTGGTTGATGATGCCCCAGCCTTCCTGGGAGGCATCGACCACGCGCACACCGAGCCCTGCGATGGCGGCCTTCTCGGCCGCGCCGACGCGGGTCATGCCGCCGGCGAGCTGCCCCGACAGCGCCAGTGCACGATCGTTGGTCGAGGCGATCACCGTGATCTTGCCGGCGAGAGGGCCGATGCGCTGGATCGCCGACGAGAACACGTCCATGTCGATGTCGGGCGCGGCAAACACCACCGCGCCAATCTTGCTCGTCACCGTGTCGCCGTATCTCCCATGGAGCTGGCGCAGGCTTTCGAGGGTCAGCATGGTTCCCATGCTGTGGGCGACGATGTGCACGCGCCCCGCCCCCGGCGCCGACACCAGCGCAGAGAGCACGCGCTCGAAATTGTCGCGCGACCACATCGCGCTGTCGCGGTCATAGGCGTAGTCGAACAGTCCTGCCTTGGAAGGCCAGGAGAACGCCATGGTCCGGCCGCGGAACTTGATCCCATCGGAAAGGTGGGCTGCATCCAGCACCGCCGTCTCGAATGTCTGCTTGAAACCGTGCACATAGATCAGCACGTCCCCGCCGCCGGCCTGCGCAGCGAGATCGCCGGCGTCGGCCGGGACCGGCTCGATCCGGTCGAGACGCCAGTTCTCGAGTCCGACCGAGGCGAGGGAAAGCCGGCTCTCGTCCGGCGCCGTCAGCTTCGCCCGCGCGACCGTCATGCTTGCGGCACGCTCCGGTCCGAACCAGGGTTTCGCGCGAGCACCGTTCACGGGCTTGCGCGTGGTGACGACAAGCAATGTCGGGTCGACCGAGAGCGAGGAGGCGTCGTAGCGCGCGCCGGTCGCACCGAGGCCAGCACATCCGCCGAGCGCCAGCGCGCTGCCCGCCGACAGGAGCCCGCCAAGGAGAGCGCGGCGCGAAACGGAAGGACGGCAGTCGCGTTGCAGGAGACTTCGGACGATCACACGGAACCTCGGGAACTTTGCCCCCCGTAACGCCGCCCCGTCCAGCTCCCTGAAGGACAATGGGGGCGAGAAGACGGCAGAGTGGTGTCGCGGCCGGTTGCATGGACGAGCTGTCGGGTCGAAGAACTCGACACCAGTGTCGGAGGCGGTGTCGGGACAAAGCGCGACTCGGTTGCGGCCGTGAAGTGGGCGGCGAGCAAAAGCGATAGGCAAAAGGGCTCGAAGCTGTTGGGTGCTCTTGGCAGCGTCCGCATCAACATCACCATTCACCGGCAGAACTGAGTGGACGGCTTGTCCGACGCGCAGCCTCCGGGCGTTCCGGTCTGGAGTTCTTGTGCGCATAGGAATTTCAGGGTCCGCATCAGGGGGCGCCTGTCCCTCGCGCTACCTTCGACTGGCGGTGAGCGCGGAGTCTGTCTGGGCGGAGACGTGCGCGATCTTCTTAGGGAGCGCGATCATTTGAAAATTGGCTCGATCATCCGCAGTTCGGATTTAGCGTTGTTTCAGATGCAATAGCAGTTGAACCGGATGTCCAATCTCACGGGATTGGCCGAGCGCTTGTCAAGGAATGTAGACGACAGGCCGCTTCATTAGTGCCAGGATCAAGATACGTCGAAGTAATGACTAGTCAGAGGCTGCAAGATGCACAGAGGCTCCTCAAAAAAGAAAATGCGGGACGCGACTTCTTGCAAGCAGCTGGATTTCGCTTGGCACCGACCTTCACAAGAATTCAAAAACCCCGCGGTGGCCGAGATAGGCGCCTCTACTACTGGGCCCCCACCCTCTGAGCCCCCCTCGAAGATGGACCGATTGTTTGTGCCTTTGGCAGAGCAGCCCTTCACTTGGTTTTGCTCGGGTCAAAAGAAATGGGAGCTTCGTCGATTTGGAAGACAGTACACGCCCAAATTTGTGAGAATTGGACGCCGCGTGGAGTTGCGGAAAGGCTACAAGGGACCCGAAGCGATTTGGGGCGAGATCGTACGCGTGGTTGAGGCCCAAGGAGTTGATGACTTTTTCAATAAAGTCCCCTTCAAAGAAGTTATCCCAGTGGCGAATTGAGATCTGCTTTGTCCTTAATTCAACGGGCGCGCGGAAATTAGGTTTGGATCAAGAATCAACTTTAACTCGCAAGCTGCGTCTCGTCTACCGCTAGTGTGATAGCCGACGCCTTGTTGATCGCGGGGTCCGTTGGGCAGCCGCCGGGTGTCGTTCTCGCCTGTCCGATATACGTGCGCACGTTGCGCTCAACAAGGTGCACACGTACGTCGGCCAAGAACCGATCCGCTGTCAACCCCTCCCGCCGAAAATATTCCACTTACCGAAATTCGGATTTGTCGTATGTATCGACCATTCCAGCCCACCAAGGGGCGGTCGTACGTCGTTTCGAGCGCGGGCTGGAAGTTGCGGTGGACGCGGGCGGCGTTAAAGGCGGAGCTTGCGCGTGCAGGGCGAGATGAACCTCGTGAGCATGCGGGACCCGCGAAGACGAACGGCGCCCCTGCGTACGGCGAAACCGTGTGGTCCTGGCCGTCGTTGCTACGGTCAAGCCTTGGCGAAGACGTCATCGCGTCAACCGGCGCGGTGCCGTGACTTTTGCGGAGGCGAGGGAGGCCAGAAGGAACTCGGCTCCCGGGAGAGCGCGGCATAGGCCGTCAAACCATCGCGCAGGGAAGGCCTGGTTTCGGCTGCCCTGTGTCTCCCCTGTGCACTGCGTGTGCATTCGTTCAGCGCAGGGGTCTTATGGGTGCCAGCTGGCGCCCGGTCTTCCCTGCGCCCTTTCCTTGAGGGGTGTGTGAAGCGGAGCATAGCTCGGGCGGATCAAGCCGCGAGAACGCGAGGGTATGCCGATTGGATCGGCGGATTGACGCAGCGGCATTGTTGGGCTCCGGTCCGATACACTTCCTGCGTTCACCGGCCTCACTTGCAAGCATGCTGCATCGGCATCAGTGGTGGTGGTCGTTCTCACGAGAATATGCACTATGCGCGCCGATGCGCCTCCGAAGCTGCTGCCGGGCCTTCGGAAATTCTGGCAATTTGCTTTTCGGAGTGACGAGATGAGCGGTTTGGTGGTCTCTGGCGGCCGGGTGGTGGATCCCGCGAGCGGGATGGACGCCGTTGGGGATGTGGCGGTCGTGGACGGCAAGATCGCCGCCGTCGGCACGGGCCTCGGCGGCGCCGAACGGGTGATCGACGCCACCGGCCTCGTGGTGGCGCCCGGCTTCATCGATCTGCATGCCCATGGCCAGTCGATCCCGGCCGATCGCATGCAGGCGTTCGACGGCGTCACGACCACCCTCGATCTCGAGGCCGGCGTGCTGCCGGTCGGGTCCTGGTATGAGCGCCAGGCGCGAAAGGGCCGCGTGCTGAATTATGGCGCGGCCACCAACTGGGCCTTTGCCCGCATCGGCGCGATGACGGGCTCCAACGCGGAGAGCTCGCTGGAAGCGTTCGGCAACGCCATGCGCGACCGCCGTTGGATGGACAATGTCGCAACCGATGCGGAGGTCTCGGGCATTCTCGAGCGTCTGGCCCGCGGCCTCAACGAAGGCGGTATCGGCATCGGCATCCTCAACGCCTATGCGCCCGGCGCCGGCGTGCAGGAGCTGACCGCAGTGTGCCAGCTGGCCGCGAAGCAGGACGTCCCCACCTTCACCCATGTCGCCTTCATGTCGCGCATCGATCCCGAGAGCGCAGTGGAAGCCTATATCCGCCTGATCGGCTATGCCGGCGCCACCGGCGCGCACATGCACATCTGCCATTTCAACTCGTCGAGCAAGACCGACGTCGAGCGTTGCCGCGTGCTGATCGAGAAGGCGCAAGGACAGGGCCTGCCGATCACGGTCGAGGCTTATCCTTACGGCACCGGCTCGACCGTGCTGGCCGCGGCCTTCTTCAGTGATCCCCAGTTCGTCGAGCGCAACGGCACCGGTTACGATTCCGTGCAGCGCGTCACCGACGGCTACCGCTTCCACGACCGCGAGGAGCTCTTGAAGGCGCAGGCCGAGGAGCCGTCCTCGCTGGTGCTCTGGCACATTCTCGACACCGAGAACAATGCGCACCACCGCGACCTGCTCGATATGTCGGTGCTGTATCCCGGCGGCGCGATCGCCTCCGACGCGATGCCGTGGACGCTGTCGGACGGCTCAACCTACACCGGCGATGCCTGGCCGCTGCCGGATGATGCGACCTCGCATCCGCGCTCGGCCGGCTGCTTCACGAAGTTCATCCGTGAATGGGTGCGCGAGCGTAAAGCCCTGTCGTTGCTGGAAGGCGTGCGCAAATGCGCGCTGATCCCGGCGGAGATCCTCTCGCAGAGCACGCCGGCGATGCGGAGCAAGGGCCGGCTCGCCAAGGACGCGGATGCTGACATCGTCGTGTTCGACTACGAGAAGCTCTCGGACCGTGCGACCTTCACCGCGATGAACCGGCCCTCTGAGGGCGTCCGGCATCTTGTCGTCAGCGGCCAGGTGCTGATCAGCGACGGCATGCTCGATGTGACCGCGCGGCCGGGCAGGCCCGTGCGCCGCCCAATCGTCGAGGGCTGATCCATGGCGGTCCCCATTCTCCTGGTGACGGGCTTCTTGGGGGCCGGCAAGACCACGGTCGTCAACCATCTGCTGGCGCATGCGGAGGGGCGGCGGATCGCTGCCGTCGTCAACGATTTCGGCGCCATCAACATCGATGCGGAGCTGATCGCGGGCGCGAGCGACGGCGTGGTCAGCCTTGCCAATGGCTGCATCTGCTGCTCGCTCGAGGGCGATCTGCTCCGCACGCTTTCGACGCTGCTGCGGCGTGATCCCAAGCCCGATTGTATCGTCATCGAGACCAGTGGCGTTGCCGATCCCGCCGACATCGTGCGCAACCTAATGGACCCCGTGATCCTGCGCGAGGCGCAGCTGGAGACGGTGCTTTGCGTGTTGGACGCAGGGACACCGCCTTCGGCTCTGGACGACGCGCTGATGCGGTCGCAGCTGCGCGTCGCCGATATCGTGGCATTGAGCAAGCTGGATCTGGCGGGCGCGGGCGCGGGGGTGCGGATGCGTGACGCCATCCGCGCCCAGCGCGTGCCCGCGGTGGTGGTCGAGGCACAGCACGGCGAGATTCCGCCCGCGCTGCTGTTTCCCGCCGGTGCCGACCGCGCTCCGGCGCCGCGCGAGGTGGGACCGAAACGGCCGGCGGAGGAGCGCTTCGAGGCACTGAGCTGGACCTCGGATAAGCCGGTCTCGCTGCCGCGCCTGCAGCAGGCCATCAGCCGCCTTGCGCCGAAGCTGGCGCGCGCCAAGGGCCTGTTCGAAACCATCGAGCAGCCCGGCCGCACGATGGTGTTTCAGTTCGCCGCCGGCCGGGCGACCCTGGCGCCTGGCGATGCGCCGACACCGGGCGCGGCGCGGACGCGCATCGTCTTCATTGCCGAGCTTGGCATGCTCTCGAAGGCGGAGCTCGATGAAGTCATGGAGGCGTGCGTTGCCGGCGGCTGAGGTGAGGGGGTAGGGTCAACCGCTTCCGCCATTAGCCACCACCTCTCCTCTTGCCGAGTCGATCCGAGGCCGAACTATGCCGCCAAATATGCCACTCGCCCCCGCTGATGCCGCCTCGCGCCGCGCTGCCAAGCCGGCCATCGTCTATCCGGCCGGGACGATGCCCGGGCCGGATATGGCTACGCTCGAAGCAGCCCGCCGTGCTGCGGTCAAGACGCACGAGCTTATCGTGCCGCCACGCGATGCCCGTGCCTTTCGCGTGGCGCGCGGCCAGTTCTTCCGCATCGTGAGCATCGAAGGCCCTCAGGTCGGTGACCTCAATCTCTGGAATGCAGACGATCTCTCCGAGCGCTTCTTCAGCGGCAAGACGCGGGCGCTCCATGGCACGCATGTCGGCATCGGTGACCGGCTCTGGAGTAATATGCCCTATCTTCGGCCGATGGTGACCATCAGCCACGATACGCTTGGCTGGTACGGCTTCGACGCGGACGGTGCCGGCATTCACGATGTGATCGGCACGCGCTGCGATCCCTACACAAATCTCCTGCTGAACGGCACGGCTTACGATTTTTGCTGTCACTCCAACCTGTCCCGCGCCCTCGCCACCGAATTGAAGGCGGATCCGGCCGCAGTGGAGCATCATGTCCACGACGTGCTCAACGTCTTCATGTGCACCGGCTTCACCAGGGACACGCACCAATATTTCATGAAGGCAAGTCCGGTCCGCCCCGGCGACTTCATCGAGCTCTTCGCGGAGATCGACCTGCTCGGCGCGCTGTCGGCCTGTCCAGGTGGAGACTGCAGCGCAACCCATTCCAGCGATGCCGCGGCATGCCATCCGCTCAAGATCGAAATCTTCGAGCCGGATCGAACGGCCCTGAAAGGCTGGACCTGGCCTACCCCGAGCGCGTATCACCGTCACCACGGTGCGCATGCGGGACGCTGAATCTCAGTCTTCGACCGGCAATCCGTCGCCGTGCACCTCACGCGAACTGCGCGATGCCGTGACCGACGGACCAGTTCTCCTTGGGCGCGTCGAGCACGTTGACGAACACGTCCTCGGGCCTGATCCCCGGGTTCTCGCCGAGCAGGTCGGCGATCCGACGATACAGCGCTTTCTTCTGCTCGGCCGTGCGCGAGGCGAACACGGTGATCTGGATCAGCAGGGCGTCTTCGCTGCGCTCGACGCCGTAAGCATTGCCGCAGCGGAAGTTGGCCGGCTCATGCTCGGTGATGGCCATGAACGCATCGCCTTCGGGCACGTTCAGGGCCTCGCGCATCGCGCGGTAAAGTCCGTCCAGAATCGCCTGCCGGTAGCTTTGCGGCTTACCGGCGCGCATCGAAATGTGGAGGAGAGGCATCACGCGGCCCTTTGCATGCGGTCCCGGCTGACACGGCGATGTGAACGCCGCCGGCTCGGCCAATTCAGAAAAACGGACTATCAATCTCGATCGGTTTTTGACACGATGTCGAGAAAGCATATTCTTGACGGCATGTCAAATACTTTGCGGAGCCAAGCTTGAGACCGCGCGAGTTCGATCATGACGAGGTTCTGCGCATCGCGTTCGACCAGTTCTGGCGCAAGGGCGTGCGCGGCACCTCGCTGTCCGACATTGCGCGCGATGCGGCGGTCCAGCGCGGGAGTCTCTACAATGCCTTCGGCAGCAAGGAGGCGCTATTCCTGCAGGCCTATGAACGCTACGCGGGGGATTATCTCGCCAAGCTGCAAAAGGCGCTCGGGGCAGGTTCCTTGCGCAAGCGCCTCACCGCGTTCTTCGATCTGACCATCACCAATTTCCGCTCGGGCACGCCGCCGCGCGGCTGTCCGACGACGCGCGGGCTGATGGAGCTCGGCGGCGCCGAAGGCGAGGGGCTCGACGACAACGCGCGCCAGGCTTTTGCGAACCTGATCTCGCGCATCACCGCACTGCTTCAGGACACGTTGGCCGCTGGCGCGGCGCGGGGCGAGTTCGACGGCAATCCCGCGGCTGCGGCGCTGCAGATCGTCACCGTGACGCGCGGCCTCGCCGTGCTCGAGCGTGCCTTCGGGGACGAGCCCCAATTGCGCAAGATCGCCGCGCACACGATCGATCTCGTGCTCGGCAGGAATGGCGGATAGGTGTCAGCACAGCGCGAGCGCGTTGACCGCGCGTGTCGCAGCATCCTCCTTGCCGGAGCCAACGACCTGGCCAACGGTGGATTCGAGCTCGCCCGGCTGCTTGCGGCGCGCGACCGCCAGCAGTCGCATCAATTCCGCCTCGTCCTTGGAAAGCCGCCTGCAGGACGGCGGCATGAAGCACAGCTCGCAGGGCCGCTCCTTGCGCAGGATCCTGACGAGCGCGGCCGCGCGCGCGACCAGCAGCGGGCTGTCGGCAATGCCGGGCGCTTCCTCGGCAAAGCGATAGGCCGCTTCCCAGCAATCCGATGCGCCGGTCGCATAGGCCGCTCCGATGAAGCGGAGCAGCGCCAGCGCGAGGCGGGAAAAATCATCGTAGCTGTCGATGTCCGGCCGGGTCGCAAGCGCGGCCTGGAGTGGACAGAGCAGCGGCTCACCAGCGTCCGACGTCGGCTCGGAATCGCAACTGGCCCGCATCGTGAACGATCTCGTCAATGCAACGTCGCGCTGCCCACGAACCAGCTCTTCATCGCCAATATCCCGTCATGCTCGACAGGCTGCACGTGCCGGTCGGGCAGGGCGAGGCCGGCCATGCGGAAGATCGTCGCAAGCCCCAGGACCGGCGCGAGCGCCCAATCGGCGCCGATCGGCGGCAGCCAGCGCTCGAACTGCTCGCGCGCGACATCGACGCGGTCCTGCTGGGCCGCGGCAATCGCGCGCAAGATTCCGCGCTCGCTGTCGGACATGCGCGGACAGGTGGGGCAGTGCACTTCGATCGCGGTATGCGCGGTGCAGGCAAAGATCTCGATGATGGAATCCAGCGACAGCACGGCATCGCCGACGCGAAAATGGTCGTACACCTGCTGGATATCGGCCGCCGTCGGGACGGCGCCTCCGCTACGCGCCTTCGCCCGAAATCCCCAGATGAAGAGACGCTCCGCTGCGCTCAGCGCAGGAAGATCGACGGGCCTGGTGTATGTCGATCGATGCATTGTGCTTCTGGCCTCCGGCTGCGCTCACGCCAGCGCTGGCGCGGATGATCTGCGCCGATCGTTCTGCCAAAGAGCTCTCCAAGTCAACGCGCGGAGAGGCGATGTCGAGGTGTTCTAGATTGGAAGAATTCGTATCTCGGGTGACGTCGGTCTCGCTTGTCTCGTGGCCATACGAGCGTGCCGGTAACGTCCCCGCAAAATTTCGGAGTGTCGGGAACCCGAATGCTTAAAGCTTTGCTAAGAGAAGCGGGATAATCTGGCATATCAGCCCTTCCAATTCCTGTGAGCACCGATGATTTTCTCCCGCATCAGTTTCAAGCTGGTCCTGATTGTCGGCATCAGCCTCCTCGGCATGATCGCGTTGGCGCCGGTCGCCCTCTCGACCCTGCGCACGCAGATGGTCGCCGACCGTCAGGCCAAGACGCAGCAGATGGTCGATGTTGGCTACGGCATCCTGGCGCACTACCAGAAGCTCGAGAGCGAAGGAAAGCTCTCGCGCGAGCAGGCGCAGGCCGGCGCGATGGCCGAGATCAAGAGTCTGCGCTACGACAAGGTCGAGTATTTCTGGATCAACGACATGACCCCCAAGATGGTCATGCATCCGATCAGGCCCGAGCTTGACGGCAAGGATCTCTCCGGGATGAAGGATCCCGCCGGCAATGCGCTGTTCATGGGCTTCGTTGACGTCGTCAACAAGAAGGGTGCGGGCTTCTACGGCTACCTCTGGCCGAAGCCCGGCTTCGACCAGCCGGTCGGGAAAATCTCCTATGTGAAGGGCTTTGCGCCCTGGGGCTGGATCATCGGCACCGGCATCTATCTGGACGATGTCGATGCCGCCTTCCGCCAGAACGCGATGACTTTCGCCTATATTTGTCTCGCTGTGCTGGTCGTGGTGCTCGGCGCCTCCTTCCTGATCGGCCGCAGCGTCACCCGGCCGCTGGCCCGGATCACCGCGCTGACCGAGCGCCTTGCCGCCGGCGACAGCGCCTTCGACGTGCCCTACACCGACCGCCGCGACGAGGTCGGCGGCCTCGCCAAGGCGCTCGCCGTGTTCAAGGACAATGCATCGGCGGTGAGCCGGATGCATGCCGAGCAGCAGGAGCTGAAGCAGAAGGCCGACGAGGAGAAGCGCAAGACCATGACCGATCTCGCCGGCAAGTTCGAGGCGAGCGTCCAGGCCGTCGTTCGCGACGTCTTCGACGAGGCCCGCGCGATGCAGCAGGCGGCGCAGGGCATGTCGGAAACCGCGAACAAGGCGAGCGACCGTGCGAGCTTCGTCGCCACCGCGTGTCAACAGGCCTCGAGCAACGTGCAGACGGTGGCCTCCGCCGCCAGTGAATTATCGGCCTCGATCGCCGAGATCAGTCAGCGCGTGGCACAGGCCGCGACGGTCGCCGATAAGGCCGCCGCCGACGGCCAGCGCACCAACGACACCGTGCAGGGCCTTGCCGCCGCCGCGCACAAGATCGGCGAGGTCATCGACCTCATCAACCAGATCGCCTCGCAGACCAATCTGCTCGCGCTCAACGCCACCATCGAGGCGGCGCGCGCGGGCGAGGCCGGCAAAGGCTTTGCGGTGGTCGCGAGCGAAGTGAAGTCGCTGGCGAGTCAGACCGCGAAGGCGACCGACGAGATCGGCGCGCAGATCACCGCGATCCAGGCCGAGACCAATCAGGTCGTCGGCAACATCGAGAGCATCCGCGCCACCATCATGGAGGTCAACGAGATCTCCTCGTCGATCGCCGCCGCGGTCGAGGAGCAGGGCGCCGCGACGAAGGCGATCGCGCACAGCGTGCAGGAGGCGGCCTCCGGCACCGACCAGGTCTCGCACAACATCTCCGGCGTCACCGACGCGACGGCCGAGACCGGACAGGCCGCCGGCCTCGTACTGCAATCGAGCGGCCGGCTGACGCACAAGCTGCAATCGCTGCAGGACGAGGTCAGCGCCTTCGTTGCGGGCGTGCGGGCGGCTTAGTATAACGGGAGGATGGGCCAAAGCTCCGATCGACGCGCGCGCATCCTCCTGATCAATCCGAACAGCAATGAGGCGACCACCACGATGATGGTGGCGATCGCAAGGTCCGCTGCCGCCGATGGTTTCGACATCGTTGGCGCCACGGCAACGCGTGCGCCCACGATGATCGTCTCGGCGGACGCGCTGGAGGTGGCTGCGCTGGAGGTCGAGGAGATCGCGCGTCTCCGTGGCGGCGAGTGCGACGGCGTCATCGTGTCGGCATTCGGTGATCCCGGTCTCGCCGGGATCAAGGCGGCGATGAAGCTGCCCGCCGTCGGCATCGGCGAATCCGCGATGCTGGAAGCCGCCGGGAACGGTCGCCGGTTCGGCGTGGCGACCACGACGCCGTTGCTGAAAGCGAAGATCGATGCATTGCCTGATACGCTGGGTTTGCGCGCGAGCTACACCGGCACGCGCTTCGCCGATGGTGATCCGCAACAGCTGATGCGCGATCAAGCGCAGCTGCGCGCAGCGCTCGCCGGCGCGGTTGAGGCCTGCATTGTGCGAGACAGAGCGGAAGCGGTCATCATCGGCGGCGGGCCGCTGGGTGAAGCGGCGCGCGAGCTTCAGCCGATGTTCGCGGCGCCAATCATCGCCCCGATCCCATCTGCCGTGCGACGGATCATTCGTCTCGTCGCGGCGTAACCTCCGGTTTTTCCGCGCCGCGGCATCGGCCGTGCTGCGGGAAACTGTTTTCCTTGACATCAACTCTGCGGTGCTCGACGTGTAACGAGGTCGAGCGATGCTGCCTTGCGTCCCTCGCGAAAGGAAAAGCAACACGGGAAGGACGTCATGAACACGGGCCTCGACGAGAATGACTACCTCGCCACCTTGCGCGGCCTGTGGGACAAAGCCTGGCCGACCGGCCTGCCGCGCTCGCCGAACTATCTGCACGGCGAAGTTCCTCTGACGGAATATCTGCGCACCTGGGCGAAGCGGAGTCCGGAGCGGCCCGCGGTGATCTTCTACGGGCATGTGACCACCTATGCCGATCTCGATCAGAAGAGCGATCGCTTTGCGGCGCTGTTGCAGGCAAAGGGCGTGCGCAAGGGCGATCGCGTCGCCGTCTTCCTGCCGAACTGCCCGCAATTCCACGTCGTGTTCTTCGGTATCCTGAAGCTCGGCGCGATCCACGTCCCCATCAGCCCGCTGTCGCGCGCGTTCGAATTGTCCTACCAGCTCAACGACACCGAGGCCGAGGTGATCGTCGCGCTCGACCAGCTCATTCCTATCGTTGATCAGGTCCGCTGCGAGGTGCGCCTGCGCGAGATCATCGTCACCAGCTTCGCCGATGTCGTGCCGGCGGCGCCTGCGTTTCCCGCGCCGGACTCGATCCGCACGCCGCGCGTTGCGGTCTCCGGCGCAACTGATCTCCTGCCGGCGCTCGCGGCACTGCCCGCACCGACCCCGCTGCCGCCGCCCCACCTCGATGATGTCGCTGCGCTCAATTACACCGGCGGCACCACCGGCATGCCCAAGGGCTGCGTGCATACCCATCGCGATATGGTTTACACGGCCGCCGCCAATTACGGCATCTCGTTTCCCTCGGATGAGAGCAGCGTGTTCCTGTCGTTCTTTCCGGAGTTCTGGATTGCGGGCGAGAATTCCGGTCTGATCTTCCCGCTGTTCTCGGGCGGCACGCTGGTTCTGCTCGCGCGCTGGGACGCTGTCGGCGCGATGGCGGCGATCGACAAGTACAAGGTCACGATGACGGCGATGCCGGTCGACAGCGCGGTCGAGATGATGGACCATCCGCGCTGGAGCGAGTTCGACCTGTCGTCGCTGCAACAGGTGCGCGTGGTCTCCTTCGTCAAGAAGCTCAACGCCGGCTATCGCAGGCGCTGGAAGGACCTCACCGGCACGATCCTGATGGAGGCGGCCTGGGGCATGACCGAGACCCACACCTCCAATACTTTCACCGCTGGCTTTCAGGACGGGGATTTCGACCTCAACAGCCAGCCGATCTTCGTCGGCCTGCCGGTCCCCGGCGCCGAGTTCAAGATCACCGATTTCGAGACCGGTGCGCTGCTGCCGCTGGGAGCCGAAGGCGAGATCCGCGTGCGTACGCCGTCGCTGCTCAAGAGCTACTGGAACAAGCCCGAGGCGACGGCGGAATCGCTTGTCGACGGCTGGTTGCGCACCGGCGATATCGGCACCATCGACAAGGACGGCTTTCTGCACTTCCTCGGCCGGCGCAAGGAGATGCTGAAGGTCAAGGGCATGAGCGTGTTTCCGCCGGAGATCGAGGCGTTGCTGGGGCAGCATCCGAAGGTGCTGGGCTCGGGCGTGGTCGGCCGTGATGATCCGGACAAGGGCCAGGTGCCGGTCGCTTATATCCAGCTCAAGCCGGAAGCGATCGGCACGGTCTCAGAACAGGAACTGCGCGCCTGGTGCGCCGAGCGCATGGCCGTCTACAAGGTTCCGGAAGTCCGCGTTATCGATGCGCTGCCGTTGACGGCAACGGGCAAGGTCAGGAAGCAGGACCTCATTCCAAATCCTGCTGCCGTCCAGTGAGAGAGACGATGTCGTTCAAGAAGCTCCTGATCGCCAATCGCGGCGAGATCGCCATCCGCATCGCACGCGCGGCGGCCGATGCCGGCATTGCGACGGTCGCGATCCATCCCGCCGACGATGCGCTGTCGCTGCACGGGCGGGTTGCGGACGAGGCGATTGAGATCCCCGGCCGCGGCGCACGGGCCTATCTCGACATCGAGGCCGTGGTGATGGCGGCGAAGAGCGCAGCTTGCGATGCCGTGCATCCCGGCTATGGCTTCCTCAGCGAGAACGCGGCATTCGCGAAAGCCTGCGCCGACGCCGGAATCACCTTCGTCGGGCCGAAACCGGCTGCGCTCGAGCTGTTCGGCGACAAGGTTGCGGCACGTCAGCTGGCCAAACGCTGCGGCGTGCCGATCATTGCCGGCACCAGCGGGCCGTCCAGCCTCGAGGAGATCACGGCATTCTTCACCTCGCTCGGCAGCAATGCTGCGATCGTGATCAAAGCGATGGCGGGCGGTGGCGGCCGCGGCATGCGCGTGGTGGAGAACGCGTCCGATCTTTCGGAAGCCTATGCGCGCTGCCAGTCCGAGGCCAAGGCGGCGTTCGGCTTCGAGGGCGTCTATGCCGAACGGCTGATCCGGCAGGCGCGCCACATCGAGGTCCAGATCATCGGTGACCGCCATGGTGCGATCTCCCATCTCTGGGAACGCGAATGCACCATCCAGCGCCGGCACCAGAAGCTGATCGAGGTGGCGCCGAGCCCGTCATTGAGCGATGCCCTGCGCGGCCGCATCATCGAAGCGGCAAAGCAGCTGGCGGGCGCCGCGTCTTACGACAATCTCGGCACGTTCGAGTTTCTGGTCGACGGAACCGCCGAGGACAGCTTCGCCTTCATCGAGGCCAACCCGCGGCTCCAGGTCGAGCACACCGTGACCGAAGAGGTGCTCGGCGTCGATCTCGTCCGCGCCCAGCTCGCTGTCGCTGCAGGCAGCACGCTGGCCTCGCTTGGTCTCGCGCAGGCATCGATCCCGAAGCCGCGCGGCCATGCCATGCAGCTTCGCGTCAACATGGAGACGCTGGACGAGACCGGCGCCACGCATCCGACCGGTGGCGTCCTCGCCGTGTTCGAGCCGCCGTCGGGCCCCGGCGTGCGCGTCGATAGTTTCGGCTATGCCGGCTACAAGACCAGCGCGGCCTTCGACTCGCTGCTTGCCAAGGTGATCGTGCACACGCCGAGCGAGGCCTGGCATGACGTCGTCGCGAAAGCCTTGCGTGCGCTACGCGAGTTCCGGATAGATGGCGTCGTCACCAACATTGCCTTCCTCCAGTCGGTGCTCGCGCATCCCGATTTCAGGACCAACCGCATCGCGACTGATTTCATCGACCGCAACATTGCCAGGCTCGTGGAAGCATCGGATGGGGCCGCCAAGCCGCTTTACTTCGCCGCGGCAGAGCGCGGCGCCGGTCACAGCGCGGAGGTGCACGTCGCGCCAGCCGTACCCGAAGGCACGGTGATGGTCGCGGCCCCCTTGCAGGGAACCATCGTCACCATCCAGGTGAAGAAAGGCGAGATCGTCCGCCCCGGCCAGCAACTCGCCGTGATCGAGTCCATGAAGATGGAGCACCTCGTCATGGCCGAGCAGGGCGGGCGGGTGACAAAACTCGTCGCAGGTGACGGCGTCACGCTGATGCATGGCGAGCCGATCCTCTATCTCGAGCCGCTCGACGTCGCCGCCGACAGCGCGGTGGCGGAAGCCGACATCGATCTCGACCATATCCGTCCCGATCTTGCCGAGCTGATCGCCCGCCAGGCCAACACGCTCGACGAGAACCGCCCCGCTGCGGTCGAGCGCCGCCGCAACACCAACCAGCGCACCGCTCGCGAGAACGTCGCCCAGCTCGTCGACGACGGCTCGTTCATGGAGTACGGCAGCCTTGCGATCGCGGCGCAGCGCCGCCGGCGCAAGCTCGACGATCTCATCAAGAACACGCCGGCGGACGGCCTCGTCATGGGCGTCGCCACTGTCAATGCCGAGAAGTTCGGGCCAGAAGGCGCGCGCTGCATCGTCGTGGCCTACGACTACACCGTGCTCGCGGGCACGCAGGGCCACATGAACCACAAGAAGATCGATCGCATGCTGACGCTGGCGGAAGACTGGCGCGTGCCGCTGGTGTTCTATGCCGAAGGCGGCGGCGGCCGGCCCGGCGACACCGACCGGCTCGGCATGACCGGCCTCGACGGGCCGTCCTTCGTGCAGTTCGCGCGGCTCTCGGGCCTCGTGCCTGTCGTCGGCGTTGTTTCCGGCTATTGCTTCGCCGGCAACGCCGCGATGCTCGGTTGCTGCGATGTCATCATCGCCACCAAGAACGCTTCGATCGGCATGGGCGGTCCTGCCATGATCGAGGGCGGCGGCCTCGGCGTCTATCATCCGGCTGAGGTCGGCCCTGTATCATTCCAGTCGCCGAACGGCGTCATCGACATCCTGGTCGAGGACGAGGAGGAAGCGACCCGCGTCGCGCAAAAATATCTGTCCTATTTCCAGGGTGCGGTGGCGGATTGGGAGGCTGCTGACCAGCGCCTGCTCCGCCGCGCCATCCCCGAGAACCGCCTGCGCGTCTATGACATCCGCAGCGTGATCGACCTCGTCGCCGACAAGGATTCCGTGCTGGAGCTGCGCCGCGACTACGGCGTCGGCATGATCACAGCGCTGATCCGAATCGAAGGCAAGCCGTTCGGCCTGATTGCCAACAATCCGCGCCATCTCGGCGGCGCAATCGATGCCGATGCCGGCGACAAGGCTGCGCGTTTCCTCCAGCTCTGCGACGCCTTCGATCTGCCTGTTGTCTCGCTGTGCGACACGCCCGGCTTCATGGTCGGCCCCGAGGCGGAGAAGACCGCGATCGTGCGCCACGTCTCACGCATGTTCGTGACCGGCGCCAGCCTCACCGTGCCGCTGTTCGGCATCGTGCTGCGCAAGGGCTATGGTCTCGGCGCACAATCGATGATCGGCGGCGGCTTCCACGCCTCGTTCTTCACCGCGGCCTGGCCGACCGGGGAGTTCGGCGGCATGGGCCTGGAGGGCTACGTCCGCCTCGGCTTCCGCAAGGAGATGGAGGCGATCGCCGATCCCGAGGAGCGCGAGACCTATTACCGCAACAAGGTCGCCGAGCTCTATGCCAACGGCAAGGCGGTCTCGATCGCCTCCGTGTTCGAGATCGACAACGTCATCGACCCGGCCGAGACGCGGCGCTGGATCATGGCGGGCTTGCGCACGGTGCCGAAGCCCGAGCCGAGGACGGCGAAGAAGCGGCCGTGCATCGACACGTGGTGAGGGCGGTGCAGCAATAGCTGCTTTCCCGGTTCCCGATTGACATCCCCGCCTTTGCTGCCAGACTTTGCACAATAATACAGGGTGGAGACGTCCGCGATGGCCAGCCTCTCGGCCTCGAACCATGTCGCCCGTGTCTTGTCCGTCGCCAATCATGTGGCCGACGTCGATGCCTCCTCGCGGATTGCGAGTTCCTGGCGGCGCTGCCTCGTCAACCACAAGCTCGATCCCGCCCGCCAGGGCCCACCCCAGACGCTCACCGAAGCCGAAATCCGCCATGTCGCCGAGCCGATGGAGGAGACGATCCGGCTCGTCACGCCCGAGCTCGACGATCTCGCCCGTGTGCTGCGCGACGCCGGCTACTGCGTCAATCTCGCCGATGTCAACGCGACCATGCTGTTCAGCCGTCTGCCGGGCGAAGCCGATGCAAGGATGTTTCTGGATTGGAAGATCTACACCGGCTCGAACTTCGCCGAGGCTTGCGAGGGCACCAATGGGCTCGGCACCGCGCTGGCCGAGCAGAAGCCGATCCTGGTGCATCGCGACGAGCATTTTCGGGCGCAATGGCACATGTTCTCCTGCGCGGTGGCGCCGCTGTTCGATCCGGTCGGCCGGCTCGCCGGCGCCGTCAACATCACCTCCTGCCGTGAGGATCTGGAGCGCGCCGCGCATCAGCTTGCACTTGCGGTGACGATGGAGGCGACGCGGCGGATGGAGGGTGCGATCTTCCGCGGGCATTTCCGCAATGCCTGGATCGCCACCGTGCCCAGTGACGGCGGCAGCGGCCTCGTCGCCTATGATGACGACCGCCGCATCGTCGGTGCCTGCCGCTCGGCGCGTGCGCTGCTCGGCCTCACCGACGGCATGATCGCCTCCGGCATCGACCTGTCGCGCTACCTCAAGTTCGACCATCACGCTGCGCGTGGCAGCGGCGAGATCGTCGAGCTGCGCCATGGCGACGGCCGTCCGTTGGGGCAGGGGCATGTTGCTCCGCCCCTGCGTGCGAGATCGCATGCGCCGCGCCGCGATGCGCCCGTCGATCGCTTCGACGCCTTGCATCGGCTTGCCGGCCGCGACCCCGGCCTGATCCGGAGCGTCAAGCGGCTCCGAAGCATCGGCGACCACAACCTGCCGGTGCTGCTGCATGGCGAGACCGGCGTCGGCAAGGACGTGTTCGCGCGGGCCATTCACGGTGCGAGCAACCGTGCGCGCAACAATTATGTCGCGCTCAATTGCGCGGCGATGCCGGAAAGCCTGATCGACGCCGAGCTGTTCGGCTACGAGGCGGGCGCCTTCACCGGCGCGCGGCGCGAGGGCTCGAAGGGCCTGATCGTGCAGGCCGACGGCGGCACGCTGTTCCTCGACGAGATCGGCGACATGCCGATCGGCTTGCAGACGCGCCTGTTGCGCGTTCTGGAAAACCGCGAGGTCTGGCCGCTCGGCGCGCTAAAGCCCGTCACCGTCGATATTCGCCTGATCAGCGCCACGCATCGCGATCTCGGCCGCATGGCGGAAGCGGGGGCCTTCCGCGCCGACCTCTATTTTCGCCTGCGCGGCATCGAAGTGCGCCTGCCCGCCTTGCGCGAGCGCGCCGACCGCGACGACATCATCCGCCAGATCGCGCGCGAGGAGGCGCCGAGCTGCCGGCTCTCGGAGGAGGCATGGTCGCAGCTCGCGGCCTACCCGTTTCCCGGCAACATGCGCCAGCTCCGCCACGTGCTGCGGCTCGCCGGCTGCACGGCGGAAGATGGCGTCATCACCGATGCCGATCTCGATCTGCCGCCGTTTGGCGGACGGACGGAGCCTGATCTCGAAGCAGCCGAGCGTGCGACGATTGTCGCGGCGCTACGTAAGCATGATGGCCGCGTGACGGAAGCCGCGCGCGCACTGAAGCTCAGCCGCGCGACGCTCTATCGCAAGATCAAGCAGCTGAAGATCGAGACGACGCAGTAGCTCTTTCTTGCCCTCTCCCCTTGTGGGAGAGGGTGGCTCGCCGCGCCGCGGCGAGACGGGTGAGGGGTCTCTCTCCGCGTATGACTCTGGTGAGTTTGCAGAGAGATACCCCTCATCCGGCGCTTCGCGCCACCTTCTCCCACAAGGGGAGAAGGAAGAAAGCGAGCACTCGTCCTACGAAAAATCCGTCCAGCTCAGATGTCGTGCGTCGAGATCGCCGATCGTCACGTTCTCGCGGAGTTCTCGTGGCGTGTGGAAATTGCTGCGCAAGTACACCAGCGGCGTGACGGCAGCGGAATGCGAGGCGCTGCGGACCTCGCCGACGAAGATCGAATGCGTCGTTGTCTCGAACTCCTGCGCCAGCACGCAGTCGAACGCGGCCACCGCGTCCGCCAGCACCGGTGCGCCGGTCACGCCACGCGTCCATTGCCCGAAGGCGAAGCGATCGTCGCCGTCGACGCCCTTCTGGCCGCTGAAGGTGAGGGCGAGCAGCGCGTGATCCTCATGCAAGAAGTTGATGGCGAAAGCACCTTCCTCCCGGATGCGGGCATGGGCGCTGGCGTTGCGGTTGACGCAGACGATCAGCGAGGGCGGCTTGTCCGACAACGAGCAGGCCGAGGTCACCGTCAGCCCCGTGCGCCTGCCGTGCTCGGCGCCCACCGTGACCAGCGCTACCGCACCGGCACATTGGCGCATCGCCTGCTTGAAGTCCTTCGCGTCCACCATCACGCGGAAATCTCCCAGAATAGAAGCGGGTGCGGCACGATCGCGCCGCACCCGGCGCCAAGAGTCTAGCATGATCTCTTCGGAAAACCGCTATGCACTTTTCCGGATCATGCTTGCGTCAAGCCGCCTTCTTCGCGGAGCCGAGATGCCCAAGGCGCGGCATCACCTCGTTCTTCAGCAGCGAGAGCGAGTGGTGCCAGGCCTCGGCCTTGTGCTTGTAGTCGAAGCCGAACACGAGCAGCACGCCGAAGCCGCCGACCTCGTCGTAGATCTTCTCGATCTTCTCGGCGACCGTCGCGGGCGAGCCGACGATCCAGTTCCGCTTGGCGCAATATTCGACCGTGACGTTGCTGTCTGGCACATCGGGCGCGTGCTTCAGATAATCCTTGAAGCCGAAATGCCCGAGCAACGGCAGGAAGTACTCGCTCATCATCCGGCCCATCATGTCGCCGGTCGAGAGCTTCCAGGCCTCTTCGTCGGTGTCGGCGACGAATACCTCGCGCACCAGGCGCCAGTCCTGGCGGTTCGGCTTGCGGCCGGTCTTCGCGGCCCCGATCTCGACCGAGTCCCAATGGCTCGAGACATAGGCCGGGTTGAGGTTGAGGCTCATCGGGATGAAGCCGCGCTCGCCGGCGAGCTTGAGCGTGTCCGAGTTCTTGGACAGACCGGCAACGCCAATCGGCGGATGCGGCGCCTGCAGCGGCTTGATATGGGGCTTGAGGAAATCGAACATCGTGTCCGGCTTGGTTACCGTCCAGTACTTGCCCTTGTGGGTGAAGGGCGCCGGCTCGGTCCACAGCTTCAGGATGATCTCCAGCGCCTCGCGCGTCATGTCGCGGTTCTGCCCGCTCATGCCATCGACGTTGAACATCGCCCAGTCGCTCGGCAGCCCGCTCGCCGCCACGCCGAAATTGAGCCGGCCTTCGGAGAGATGGTCGAGCATGGCGACGCGGTTGGCGAGTTCGGCCGGGTGATGATAGGGCAGCAGGAAGCCGCCCGGCCCGATGCGCAGCTTCTTGGTCTGCATCAAGGCCTGCGCGATCAGGAGGTCCGGCGTGGGATTGGGTTCCCAGGGCGCGGTGTGGTGCTCGCCGACCCAGGCCTCCTGATAGCCGAGCTCGTCGAGCCAGCGCATGACCTGCAAGTCCCAGTCGTTGCCTTCCTTGAGGCCGCACTCCGGCGGATGCGAAGGCATCGTGAAATAGCCGATCTCCATGGGTTTCCTCATCTGATGTTGACGCGTCTTGTCGCGCGTTGACGGAGTTGAGTGATGAACCTTGTCGAGTGATGAACCTTGAGCAAGCGGTGTGCCAGCGCGGCGGAGCCTCAAAATTAAGAGAAAGGGCTGGTTTGCCCGCGCAATAGCCGATATCTCGACGGGAGCCTGCAGGACATCGTCTCATGTGTCGCGAGACGGCGTCTTGGCCATGAGACGAGGACGAGACCTGACATGACCGAACCCGCCTATGTCGCGGTGGATTGGGGCACCAGCAGCTTCCGGCTCTGGCTGGTCGATCGCGCCGGTCAGGTGCTGGCCGAGCGCCGCAGCGGTGAGGGCATGCTGGCGGCGGCTAGGACCGGTTTTCCCGCCGTGCTGCAAGCGCATCTGGCCGTAGTCGAAGCGCCCGCGCATCTGCCGGTTCTGGTCTGCGGCATGGCCGGTGCCAAGACCGGCTGGGTCGAGGCCGGCTACGTCGACACGCCGGCAAAGCTCTCAGCCGTCCTGAAACAGGCCGTGCGCGTGCCGGGCGAGGCGCGCGACATTCGCATCCTGCCGGGCATCGCCCAGCGCGATGCCAAGGCACCGGACGTCATGCGCGGCGAGGAGACGCAATTGCTCGGCGCGCTCGGCCTCGATGCCGCGGCCGAGGCGCTGGTCTGCATGCCCGGCACGCATTCGAAATGGGTGCGGGTGAAAGACGGCACGGTCGAGCGCTTCTCCACCTTCATGACCGGCGAGCTGTTCAGCGCCGTCTCGCGCGAGACGATCCTGTCGCTCGCGGTCGCCGGCGCTGATGACGCCGAAGATTTCGCGAGCTTCAAGGCAGCCGTAAAGGCCGCATTCGATGCTCCGGCCTTCGCCGCCAACCTGCTGTTCACTGCACGGTCGCGACAGCTCTTGTTCGGCGGCACGCCGGCAGCGGCACGTGAGACGCTGTCGGGCACGTTGATCGGTGTGGAGCTCGCGGCAGGGCTCTCCGGCGCCGTGCCGCAAGCGGGCGTCCAGCTGATTGCCGCGGGGCGGCTTGCGGTGCTGTATCGGCTGGCATTCGAGGCGCTCTCGGTAACAGCAAATCCGGTCGATGCGGATGAAGCCGTCCGCCGCGGCCTGTCGATGGCGGCAGCCGCGATCTGGACGAAGTAGAAGGACTGCGAGAGATGAGCGTTCCCTTTCCGCCGATGCAGCGGCCGCTGGTCGCAATCCTGCGCGGTATCAAGCCTGAGGAGACCGAAGCGATCGTCGGCATCTTGGTCGAGGCCGGCATGACCGCGATCGAGATCCCCCTCAATTCACCCGATCCATTCCGCTCGATCGCGCTTGCCGCGAAGCAGGCGCCACCAGGCGTGTTGATCGGCGCCGGCACGGTGCTGACGACGGCAGATGTCGATCGTCTCAACGATGTCGGCGGCAGGCTGATGGTCTCGCCCAATGTCGACACCGAAGTGCTGGCGCGCGCGCATCAGCATCGCATGGTGACCATGCCCGGCGTGTTCTCGCCGACCGAGGCGCTGCTGGCGGTGCGCGCGGGCGCGTCGAGCCTGAAATTCTTTCCGGCGAGCGTGCTCGGCGCTGCCGGCATCGCCGCGATCCGTGCCGTGCTGCCGGCAGGCGTGATGATCGCCGCCGTCGGCGGCGTCTCCGACCAGAATTTTGCCGAGTACATCAAGGGCGGGGTGACCGCCTTCGGGCTCGGCTCCAGCCTCTACAAGCCAGGCATGACGGCAACAGATGTCGCAGCCCGCGCAGAGGTGACAATTGCCGCTTACGATCGGGCAATTGAGAAAGATTGAGCCGACAATAAACTAGCCGTAATCCTGACTTGGTCTATTCTGCCATATGGTGGCGCGATGCCGACATGCGCGCATCGTGTTATGCGACTGGCTGAATCAGGAGACCGACATGGCGATCAACAACGTGGCCGATCTGTTCGTGGCAACGCTCGAACAGGCCGGGGTCAAGCGCATCTACGGCATCGTCGGCGACAGCCTGAACGCGCTCACCGAGGCGCTGCGCCGCCGCGGCACGATCGAATGGATCCATGTCCGCCACGAAGAGGTCGCGGCCTTCGCAGCGGCCGGCGAAGCCGAGATGACCGGGAGGCTCGCGGTCTGCGCCGGCTCCTGCGGCCCCGGCAATCTGCATCTGATCAACGGCTTGTTCGACGCGCATCGCAGCCGCGTTCCCGTGCTGGCGATCGCGGCGCAGATTCCGACCGCCGAGATCGGCGGCGGCTATTTCCAGGAGACGCATCCGCAAAACCTGTTCCGTGAATGCAGCCATTACTGCGAGCTGGTGTCGGACCCGAGCCAGCTGCCTTACGTGCTGGAGAACGCAATTCGCGCGGCGGTGGGCTTGCGCGGCGTCGCCGTCGTCGCGATGCCCGGCGATGTCGCGTTCCGGAGTCCTCCGAAGCGCGCGCTGTCGACGACGCGCGGTCTTGCATTGGCTCCGCCGAAGGTCGTGCCGCAGGCGGATGAGCTGAAGGCGCTCGCCGATCTTCTCAACGGCACTGAGCGCATCACGCTGTTCTGCGGCCGCGGCTGCGCCGGCGCACATGCGCCTTTGATGCAGCTCGCCGAAGCGCTGAAGAGCCCGATCGTGCATGCGCTCGGCGGCAAAGAGCATGTCGAATACGACAACCCCTACGACGTCGGCATGACCGGCTTCATCGGCTTCTCCTCCGGCTACGCCGCGATGCATGCCTGCGACGCGCTGGTGATGCTCGGCACTGACTTCCCCTACAAGCAGTTCTTCCCTGATGATGCGAAGATCGCGCAGATCGACATCCGCCCGGAAAATCTGGGGCGGCGCTGCAGGATCGATCTCGGCCTCGTCGGCGACGTCAAGCTCACCATCGAGGCCCTGCTGCCGCTGCTCAAGACGAAGACGCAGCGCAAGCATCTCGACGAAGCCGTCGCGCACTACAAGAGAGCCCGCGAGGGCCTCGATTCGCTTGCCAAGGGCACGCCGGGCAGCAAGCCCATTCACCCGCAATATCTCGCCAAGGTCATCAGCGACCATGCCTCCGACGATGCCGTCTTCACTGCCGATGTCGGCACGCCGACGGTGTGGGCGGCGCGCTATCTCGACATGAACGGCCGCCGCCGGCTGATCGGCTCCTTCGTGCACGGCTCGATGGCCAATGCCATGCCGCAAGCGATCGGCGCGCAGGCTGCACAGCCCGGGCGCCAGGTCATCTCGCTCTCCGGCGACGGCGGCTTCACCATGCTGATGGGCGACCTGATCACGCTGACGCAAGAGAAGCTGCCGGTGAAGGTGGTCGTCTTCAACAACGGCGTGCTCGGCTTCGTCGCGCTGGAGATGAAGGCGGCGGGCTTCGTCGACACTAATGTCGACCTGGAGAACCCGGACTTCGCCGCGATGGCGCGCGCGATGGGTATCTTCGCCAAGCGCGTCGAGGATCCCGGCGAGCTTCCGGGCGCGATGAAAGAGATGCTGGCGCACAATGGGCCGGCGCTGCTCGACGTCGTCACCGCCAAGCAGGAGCTGTCGATGCCGCCGACCATCACGGCCGAGCAGATCAAGGGCTTCAGCCTCTGGGTGCTGCGCGCGGTGATGAACGGCCGCGGCGACGAGGTGCTCGACCTCGCGAAGACGAATCTCTTGCCGCGGTGATATCAGCCGGCGCGGTGGTTCACCTCTCCCCGCCGGGGAGAGGTGAAAGTCTGCCAGTGCAGCACGATCCCGATCAGCAGCGCCGGCAGAAAGCCGAGCGCGATCAGGAAATGCGGCAGCTGCTTCGGCGAGATTAAGGCGATGGCGATATCGGAGATAAGCCACAGCGCTGCGAACATCACCGCAAAATCGGTTCGCGGGCAGCGCAAGTAATAAAACACGGCGGTGATGACGATGGCCGGGGCGATCGCGACGCCGATCATGATCGCGGTCAGCTCCTTCGGCGTTAGCGTGTCGAGCACCATCGACGCCAGCAGCCAGAGTGCGGCGAACATGGCGACGATGTCGAGCGGATGCCGCAATCCAATTTCTCTCGCGAAGGCGCGCAATCGTTGGGGCTGGGACTGCGGCCGTCAAGTCAAAATGCGCTTACTCCTCGTCACTTCCAGGCGTCGGGCGCAGCATGAAGTGACCGAAAGCGGTGGCGATCGGCCTCATAGCATCGTCCTGCCAGGCCCGCGCCTCGAAGGCGACGATACGTCGGCCCTGCTTCACGATCGAGACGTCGGCAAACGTGTCGAGCGCGCGTCCGGAGCGCAAGTAGTTGACGGTGAGGCCGATCGGCTTGGGCGGTGCGGCAGCGCCGAGCTCGCGCGCCACGCCGATGATGGCGGTGGTCTCGAGGAAGGCGCCCGTCATGCCGCCGTGGATCGCGGGCAGGATCGGATTGCCGATGATCTGCGGCGAGAACGGCATCGTCAGCGTGTTGTCATCGTTGACGCGGATGCCGAGCGCGCGCGCGAACGGGCTGCGCGCAAAGGGCCCGTCCGGATCCTCGGGCGCCTCCAGCGTCGGGATGCTGCGCGCATCCATCCGGCGGTCGGCGAGCATGTTGGTGCGGTTGGCACCGATCATGAAGCAGGCGGTCGCGGTCGCGACCGGATCGCCTTCGGACTCCTGATAGGCCGTGGAGCGCACGAAGGCGATCGAGCGCGTGGTGCGGTAGCAGACCGAATGCGCCTTGATGTCGAGACCGGGCGTCGCCGGCTTCTGGTAGTCGATGCGCAGATCGAGGGTTGCGATCGCGCGGGTGCCGTCGAGCGCAAGTTGCACCGCCATGCCGCAGCTCTCGTCCAGCATCGCGGTGACGACGCCGCCATGCAGCACGCCGGTCGCGGTGTCGCCGACGAAGACCGGCCGATAGGGCAGGCTGGACCACGCCTCGCCAGGTGCGAAGCGATCGAGCTGGAGCCCGCTGATATGGCCGTAATCGGAGCGGCGGCCCTTGACGGCCTCGGCGAGTTCCTCGAAGGCAAGCGTGGTCGGCGTGGTGCTCATGGGGACCTTCTAGACCAGTGCCGGGCCTCGCGCAAAACCCCGAATGAGCCCTGCATGGGGCGGTTTGGTCTCGACAGGGCGCGTCGAAGCGCCGATGGTGGGCGCTTCGTTCGTCGATGAACTGCAAGGAGCGCCCATGGCCGACCCCGAAACGCCCTCGACCGCCCAGGGGCCCGTCACCATTTCCACCTCCAGCGCCGAGCGGGCGCCGATCATCTATTTCGACGGCGCATCCTGCTTCGGCCACCACAACGGCGCGATCCAGATCGAGCTCGCCGCAAACCTGTTGATGCCGGTCGGCGCCGCCGTCAGGGTCGACGTGGTCCAGACCGCGCATCTGCGTTGCAGTGTCGCCGCAGCACTGGCACTGCGCGAAGCCCTCGAAAAGGCGCTCGCGATGTATCAGCAGGGTCAGAAGCAGCCGGTGGCGGAGGAGATACCGGCGGTGAAGAACTGAGGCTGTTGCGATCGCGTATCGATGCGATCGCACACTTGCTAAAGCGAGATCCATGCCACGGGCTCGCTGCAACCTCTCCCGCTTGCGGGAGAGGTTGCGCCGAAGGCGCGGGTGAGGGCTTTCTCCTCTAGGGGATTGTCCCATCGCGGAAACACCCTCTCCCCAGCCCTCTCCCGCAAGCGGGAGAGGGAGTGCACCTCCGCCGTAGCGATCGAACTGATCTCATCACGCTCTAGTTAGCCTACATGCACCTTCGGTTTCTTGCCGCCGTTCCACTTGCCGTCGAGCGCGCGCTCGATCTGGGCGGCGAGCTGCAGCAGGAGGCCGTCATTGGCCTGCTTGGCGATCGCCTGGATGCCGAGCGGCAGGCCGTGGTCTTGCGATGCCATCGGCATCGAGATCGCCGGCATGCCGCAGAGATTGGCGAGCGGCGTGAAGGCGAAGAAGCGCCAGAGATTCTCGAACCAGTCGCGCACATCAGGATTGTCCGAGATGGTGAGATATTCCCTGGTGCCGACCTTCGGCGTCGGCAGCGCCGTGATCTGCGTCAGGATCACGTCCCATTGCTCGAAGAAGCTGCCGAAGCCGCGCGAGGTCGTGTTGAACACGGCCTGCATCTTCGCCCGCTCGGCAAAGCTGGTGTGGCGCCCGGCTTCCCAGATGCGGATGTTCATCGGCTCGATCAGATCCTCCGGCGGCTTTTCCAGCCCACGCGCAGCGAGCATGTTGGAGATCACCACCGCGAAGTTCGAGATGTAGCAGGTGGTCTGCGCCTCGAAGGCGACCGGGAGGTCGATCTCCGGCAGCGCATAGTCGACGTGATGGCCGAGGCCTTCGAGGAAGCGTCCGGCCTTCTCCAGCTCGGCAGCGAGCTCGGGCGTCGCGGTGTAATTGCCCCATGTGTGCGACAGCGCGATGCGAAGCTTGCCGGGATCGCGCTTGATCATCTCGCAATAAGGCTGCGCCGTGGTCCAGAACGGCATGAACTCGCCGGGCGCAGGCCCGCGCGCATGATCGACGAAGGCGGCAGTGTCGCGCACCGAGCGCGACTGGCAGCCCTGGATCGAGACGAGGCCGGTCAGGTCCGACATGTGCGGCGCGAGCGAGAACACGCCGCGCGAGACCTTCAGGCCGATATTGCCGTTGACGCCGGCGGGAATGCGGATCGAGCCGCCGCCGTCGGTCGCATGCGCGATCGGCACCACGCCCGCGGCCACCATCGCCGCGCTGCCTGCCGATGAGCCGCAGGTGGTGTAGTCCGTATTCCAGGGATTGCGCGTGACGTAGACGGCAGGATTGTCGGCCGACGAGCACACGCCGAATTCTGGCGTCGTGGTGCGACCGATCAGGTTGAGCCCCGCCTGACGGAATTTGCCGGTGAGGAACGTATCGGCGCTCGCGCGATTGCCGCGCATCAGCAGCGATCCCATCTCCTGCAGCCGGCCCTTCATGGTCGGTCCGAGGTCCTTCATCAGGAAGGGCAGGCCGGCGAACGGACCTGCGAGATTGGCGCCGTCCTTGGCGGGATCGGCGATCACGTCCTCGAACAGCTCGACCACGCCGGACAGCGCTGGATTGACCTTGGCAACGCCCGCGGCGGCCTGGCGCGCCAGCTCCTTCGCCGTCAGCTCGCCCTTGCGAACGCGCCCCGCCAGCGCGACGCCATCGTGCTGTGCCCATTCATTCCAGCTCATCGGCAAAGTCATGAAGTCAAATCCCCTTAAGGCCGCGGCGTCACCTTTTTCGCAACGGCCCGCGTGAATCAACCGAGGCGCCACGAGGGGCAGGGTTGCGCCCGGCGGAGAGGTCGGGCTGCCGGCTATCAATCCGACAGTCGTGCGATCGCTGCAACCGGGCCGCCGCCGGCCGGCCCCTGATGCTCGGCGCCGCCGGACACGTAGATTGCGCCGGTGCCGGCAAGGCCCGCGATCAGGCCGCCGACCGCTGCGCGGGCGTGGCGTGTCGCGCTGATGTCGGTGTCTTCAAGCATGGTGTGGCGGAAGCCGCGCACTGTGCCGTTAGGCGAGGCCTCCGCCTTGGCGAAGATGTTGACGAGCGTGCGGCCCGCGGTGGTTTGCGGCGCAGTGCCAAGCCCGACGCTGTTCAACGCCGATACCACCGCCGCGGCGTCGATGGCATCCTCCATCACGGCATGGCCGATCTCGAACTCACTCGCTGAAGATGCCGAGTTGCCGAGCACGATGACGACGTTATGCATCAGCTCGATCCCCGACGAGGTCGAGGCCACCTTGGAGAACAGATCATAGCGCCGCAGCACGTCCTCGTCGCCGACGTCGGAACTGATCTCGCCGAGCGCGACCGCAACGCCCAGCGCGGACGCACCGCGCGAATAGGCCATCGAGCTGTAAGCGCTTGTCGTTGCCGTTGTGGTGCCGCGGGCGTTTGCCGCCGCAACGCGCTCGCTGGTCAGCAGCGGGCACTTGATCTGCACGAAATGAACGTCCGCGGGATCGTTGATGCCGGCATCGGCCATGGCGGTTCGCACGGCCTTCGCTGTCTCGGCGATCTGCGCGGCGCGGCCGAGCTCCTCGGGCAAGAAGTCCCGCGTGTGCGCCATGCCGATGCTGAGGCGCTTGCCGGAAAGGCCTGCCGGGCGCTCGGCCTCGCTCCGTGTGAACACCGTAAGATGCGGACTGAGCACGCCCTCGGTGCCGCCGGACATCACGAAGGCGATACGCTGCTCGACTGCCTCCGCCGACAGGCCAAGCTTGGGTGCCAGCGCCGTACATAGCGCGGCCACCGCGTATTCCCGGGTAAAATCGTTGACGCCGCCATTGCCCTCGGTCTTGCCGAGAACGGCGAGGATCGAGGTGGGATCGATCGCGCCTGAGCCGATCAAGTCCATCAGGCCGGAGACGTCGCCGGGTCCTGCGGTGGCGATCCTGAAGACGCCGACCGATGTGGTACGCATGATTGGTCCTCGTGCGGAGTGTTCGTTGGCCCGGCGGGAGCAAGCAGGCGCGGAACGCGGGGCCGATGTCAAGTCGCCGCGCCCCCACGAATGTGGCGAGATCGCATCGGTCGGGCAAAAAATCCTCTGTCGACGGTTGCGCACCGCACCTTGATGAATCAACCTTGGTTGGTCCATAAGCGGCGTCCCGCGGCCGGTGGTTCGCCCCTGCGCCCGCGTGCTTGGATTAGAGGGAATCTCGCGTGGCAAACATCAACCAGAAAATTGCGCAGGAGCTTGGGGTTCGCGCCGAGCAGGTCGAGGCGGCGGTGACGCTGCTCGACGGCGGCGCCACGGTTCCCTTCATCGCCCGCTACCGCAAGGAAGCGACCGGTGCGCTCGACGACGCGCAATTGCGCACTCTGGAGGAGCGCCTAGTTTACCTGCGCGAGCTCGAGGACCGCCGCAAGGCCATTCTCGAATCTGTCCGCGAGCAGGGCAAGCTCGATGCGGCGCTCGAGGCCTCGATTATGGCCGCTGACAGCAAGGCCCGCCTGGAGGACATCTATCTGCCGTTCAAGCCGAAGCGCCGTACCAAGGCGGAGATCGCCAAGGAAGCCGGCCTCGAGCCGCTCGCCAATCAGCTTATGGCTGAGCCCGGCAATGATCCGAAGGTCGTGGCGGAAGGCTTCATCAACGCCGAGAAGGGCGTCGCTGACGCCGCTGCCGCGCTCGACGGCGCCCGCGCCATCCTGGTCGAGCGCTTCGACGAGGACGCCGATCTGATCGGCGCCCTGCGCGAGGAGATGTGGACCAATGCGCGCATGGCCTCCAAGGTGCGCGACGGCAAGAAGACCGAGGGCGAGAAGTTCGCCGACTATTTCGATTTCTCCGAGCCGCTGACAAAACTGCCCTCGCACCGCATCCTCGCGATGTTCCGCGGCGAGAAAGAAGAAATTCTCGACCTGCAAATTCAGCCCGAGGCCGAGGCGCCGCCGCCGGGCGTGCCGAGCGCCTATGAATTGAAGATCATGAAGCGGTTCGGCATTGCCGATCTCAAGCGTCCCGGCGACCGCTGGCTGATCGATACCGTGCGCTGGGCCTGGCGCACCAAGATCCAGGTGCATCTCAATATCGATCTGCGCATGCGGCTGTGGAATTCGGCCGAGACCGAGGCCGTGCGCGTGTTCGCCTCGAACCTGCGTGACCTCCTGCTGGCCGCGCCCGCCGGCACCCGCGTCACCATGGGGCTCGATCCCGGCTACCGCACCGGCGTGAAGGTCGCCGTCGTCGATGCCACCGGCAAGGTGGTCGACACCACCGCGATCTATCCGCACGAGCCGCAGCGGCAATGGAACGAGTCGCTGGCGACGCTTGGCCGGCTCGCAATCAAGCACCGCGTCGAGCTGATTGCGATCGGCAACGGCACCGCCTCGCGTGAGACCGACAAGCTCGCCACCGAGCTGGTCAAGGGTCTGCCTGAGCTGAAGATGAACAAGATCGTGGTGTCGGAAGCCGGCGCGTCCGTCTATTCGGCCTCGGCCTTCGCCTCGGAGGAGCTGCCCGGCCTCGACGTCACCCTGCGCGGCGCGGTGTCGATCGCGCGGCGCCTGCAGGACCCGCTCGCCGAGCTCGTCAAGATCGAGCCGAAGGCGATCGGCGTCGGCCAGTATCAGCACGACCTCGGCCAGGCCAAGCTCGCCAAATCGCTCGATGCCGTGGTCGAGGATTGCGTGAACGCGGTCGGCGTCGACGTCAACACCGCCTCCGCGCCGCTGCTGGCGCGCGTGTCGGGTGTCGGCTCCGGCCTCGCCCAGAGCATCGTGGCGCATCGCGACGCCAATGGTCCGTTCAAGTCGCGCAAGGCGCTCAAGGACGTGCCGCGGCTCGGGCCGAAGGCGTTCGAGCAGTGCGCGGGCTTCTTACGCATCCTCGGCGGCGAGGATCCGCTCGATGCCTCCGGCGTGCATCCGGAGGCCTATCCCGTGGTGCGCCGGATTCTCGAGGCGACCAGGAGCGACATCAAGGCGCTGATCGGCAACAGCGACGTCGTGCGCACGCTGAAGCCGAAGGATTTCGTCGACGAGACCTTCGGTCTGCCGACGATCACCGACATCCTGCGCGAATTGGAAAAGCCCGGCCGCGACCCGCGCCCTGCGTTCAAGGCGGCGGTGTTCAAGGAAGGCGTCGAGGAGATCAAGGATCTCAAGAAGGGCATGATCCTCGAGGGCACCGTGACAAACGTCGCCGCCTTCGGCGCCTTCGTCGACATCGGCGTGCACCAGGATGGCCTCGTGCACATCTCGGCGATGTCGAAGACCTACATCAAGGACCCGCGCGAGGTGGTGAAGCCCGGCGACATCGTCAAGGTGAAGGTGCTGGACTTCGAGGTCGCCCGCAAGCGCATCTCGCTGACGCTGCGCCTCGACGACGAGGTCGGGCCTAAGAAGGACGCCCCCGGCATGCAGCGCGACAACAATCAGCGCAACGCAAGCCGCATGACGTCGTCTGCGCCGCGCAAGCAGGAATCTTCGGGCGGCGGCGCGCTCGCCGAAGCGCTGCGCCGCGCGGCGGAGAAGAACAACGGCAAGCGGGTGTAGCGGCTGAGCGGCGCCGTTAGGGCTGTCAAAGCTCGATCACGCCGCGGCGCGCCGCATGCGCCACCGCATCGGTGCGGCCGGTGGCGTCGAGCTTGTCGAGCAACGAGCCGACATGGAATTTCACGGTGTGCACGGAGATGCCGAGCTGCCGGGCGATCATCTTGTTGGAGGCGCCTTCGGCCATCAGCGCCAGCACGTCGAGCTCGCGCTGCGTCAGCGCGATGTCCGCAGGGCTGACACGTGGATCGCGGGCGATGATTGTCGCGGCGGCCTGCTCGCCGGGCGCGGCGAGGCGAAGCCCGGCGACATTGCCGAGCAGGGCCGCGAGGCGATCGGCGAGTGTGGGGTCGTCGATCTCCAGCGACAATACGATCTCGGCCGTCTTGTCCTCGCTCACGCCTCCGGCCTTTCGCCGACCGTGACCTTGAAGCTGACCGGCTCGCCGCCACGGTGCACGGCGACGTCGACCTCCGCGCCGACGCTTGCAGGTCCCAGCGTTCGCGACAGCTCGCGCACGCCCGACAACTTCTGGCCGTTGACCGCCACGATCACGTCGCCCTGGCGGATGCCGGCCGCGGCCGAAGGCCCGGCCTTGTCGACGTTCATCACCATTGCGCCGATGCCCTCGTCGAGCCGCACCGGCTGCAGTCCGAGGCCGAGATATCCGCGCGCGATGCGGCCGCGCGCCTCGAGCTGCGGCGCGACACGCTCGATCGTCGCGGTCGGGATCACCAGCACCCGCCGCGGTCCGAGCACGGCCATGCCGAAGGCTTCGCCCGACGCGTCGAGCGCGAGCCCGCCCTGCTGGCTGCCGCGCAGGCGGACGTCGAGCTCGATCCGCGCATCGATGTCGCCGCCGCGCAGGGAACGCCAGCTCTTTCCGGACGCCGACACCATCCCGAGCGCCGCGCTTGGTGTCTCCCGGTTGGTCGCGACCACGACCGACAATGCGCCCAGCGGCGGGAGGGTTGCGGCGAGCTTGACCGGCGCGACCGCGGCCTCAGTGCGCAGCAGCGCGATGTCGGTGGTGTGGTCGCGGCCGGCGATCGTGGCAGCGACCCGACTACCGTCGGCGAAGCCGATCTCGACCTCGCCCTCGTCGGCGAGGGCCTCATCGGCGGTGATGATCAGGCCGCTCTTCCAGGCGAAGCCGGTCGCGCGAGAACGATGCGAATGCACGGAGACGACGGACGGCGCGGTGCGCGCCACAATGTCCGCGAGCGCGGACGACAGTGAGGACAGGGGACTAAGATCAGTCATGGCGGGCTCCCGTAAGTTGTCCTCAATCTGGGATGCCGCGGGCGATTGCGAAACTGGCCGGGTGGCCAGGACCAGGACGGCCTCCGCAAGACCGCGACCGACGAACATGTGATTGGGAGCGCCTCACGGGAACGTGTAGCAATCCCAAAATTGGGCCATATGGCCTCAAGGATTTCCAGCGAGCCCGACCGATGACCATCGACTTGACCCGCCGCACCCTGCTGCAGCTCGCCGGCGCCACCTCGCTCGCCATGGCAGCCGCAGCCGCGGCCCGTGCCGAGGGCACAGCGCAGGGCGGCGGCCCGACCTTTGCCAGCCGTACGCCGATGCGCGTCGGCATGGTGACACTGCGGGTGAAGAGCCTCGACAAAGTCGCAGATTATTACCGCGATGTGATCGGGCTCACCGTGATGGAGCGCTCGGCGGCCACAGCCAAGCTCGGCACATCAGGCCTCACGCTGCTGGTGCTGGAGGCCCGGCCCGATGCCGCAATCGAGCCGCGCAACGCCGCCGGCCTCTACCACACCGCCTTCCTGATGCCGACGCGCAAGGATCTGGCGCGCTGGCTGGTTCATGCCGCCTCGCACCGCGTGCCGTTGTCGGGCTTTGCCGATCATCTCGTCTCCGAATCCGTCTATCTCGACGACCCCGAAGGCAACGGCATCGAGGTCTATGCCGACCGCGACCCCTCGCAATGGCAATGGAGCGAGGGCAGCGTGAAGATGGCGACCGACGAGCTCAACATTCCCGACCTGTTGTCGCTCACCAATACGCGCGTTCCCGATTATGCCAAGGCGCCGGACGGAATGCGCATCGGCCACATGCATCTGCGCGTCGGCGATCTCGCCCAGGCCGAGAGCTTCTATCACGGCACGGTCGGCCTCGACCCGACTCGTCGCCGCAGCGGCGCGGCGTTCCTGGCGTCGGGCCGCTATCACCATCACCTCGGCATGAATGTCTGGCAGAGCCAGGGCGCCGGCCAGCGCGACGAGTCCACGACCGGTCTTGCCTGGTTCTCGCTGGTGATGGCGAAGCCGGAGCTGCTCGCCGCGCAGGAAGAACGGCTGCGCAAAGGCGGTGTGAAGGTCACGGCGCTTGCGGATGGGGTGGAGGCGATCGATCCCTGGGGCACGCGGGTGCGTCTGCTCAGGGTTTGATCGCCGGCGCCGGCATTGGTAATAGCCGTCAGCCGCAAACCAATCGACCGGGATCCGCGCCGCATGTCCGAATTCCACGGTGTCTTTCCGTATCTCGTCTCGCCCATCGATGCCGACGGCACGGTGCGAACCAACGTGCTGGCAAAACTCTGCGACGACCTGATCGGCGCCGGCGTGCACGGGCTGACGCCGTTGGGCTCGACCGGCGAATTCGCTTACCTAAACGCCGCGCAACGTACGGCGGTCGTGCAGACCACGATTGAGGCCGCGCAGGGCCGCGTGCCTGTTATCGCCGGCGTCGCCTCGACCGCGACGGCGGATGCGGTGGCGCAGGCGAAAGCCTGCCAGAAGTGTGGGGCCGACGGCATCCTTGCGATTTTGGAGGCGTATTTCCCGCTGGCCGATGCGCAGGTCGAATCCTATTTCCGCGCCATTGCCGATGCCGTCGACATTCCCGTCGTCATCTACACCAATCCGCAATTCCAGCGCTCCGATCTCACGCTCGACGTCATCGCGCGCCTCGCCGAGCATCCGCGCATCGGCTACATCAAGGATGCCTCGACCAACACCGGTCGGCTGCTATCGATCATGAACCGCTGCGGGGACTCCTTGCGCGTGTTCTCCGCCTCCGCCCACATTCCGGCGGCGGTGATGCTGATCGGCGGCCGCGGCTGGATGGCGGGACCTGCCTGCATCACCCCGCGCCAGAGCGTGATGCTCTACGATCTATGCACGGCCGGCCGCTGGGACGAGGCCATGGCGCTGCAGCGGCGGCTGTGGCGGATCAACGAAGCCTTCGCCCGTTTCAATCTCGCGGCGTGCATCAAGGCCGGCCTTGCGATCCAGGGCTATGACGTCGGCGGCCCCGTCCCGCCGCAGGCGCCACTGACGGCGGATGCGCGCAAAATCGTGGAAACGGCGCTGCGCGAGCTGGAATAGCTCGCCACGCGGCAATATGCCCCGGCATCCGTGCCGGGCGCAAAATGGTCCATACCTGACCGAGAAACTTCCGCGCGTTTGCGACGTTGCTGCGTAAGCGAGATCCTGCCACTTCATGCATGTGCATCTCACAGCCCGCATTCAGCACAAGACACGGTGATCACCCAATGAATCGTCGCTATGCGATTGCCGCGGCAGCCTTCGCCGCCCTGCTGGTCGCGGTCACGGCCGCGAAGATCCTGCATGTCCCCGTCTCGTATGTCCCATGGGCCGCGCCCTCCGCACGTGCCGTCGAGCAGCGCGGGCCGCTGTGGGACGGCGAGAAGGCAACCATCGACATCTTCGAGCGCGTATCGCCGTCGGTCGTTCAGGTTGCGGCCAAGTCGGCGGCAAGTCCCCTCATGGGCGAGGAGAGCCAGGCCGGCGGCGGTGCTTCCGGCACGGGATTTGTCTGGGACCGCGACGGCCACCTGGTGACGAACAATCATGTTGTCGCCAATGGCGGCGAGATCGCCGTGCGCTTTGCCTCGGGTGAGGTGGCCCAGGTCGACCTGGTCGGCACGGCGCCCAATTACGATCTCGCGGTGTTGCGCATCCGCAGCGTGCGCCAGCTTCCAGCGCCGATCGCTCTCGGCAGTTCGAGCGACCTGAAAGTCGGACAATCCGCTTTCGCGATCGGCAATCCCTTCGGGCTGGATCAGTCGATGACTTCCGGCATCATCAGCGCGCTCAAGCGACGGCTCCCGACCCATGGCGGCCGCGAGATCGCCAACGTCATCCAGACCGATGCCGCGATCAATCCCGGCAATTCGGGCGGGCCGCTATTGGATTCCGCCGGCCGGCTGATCGGCGTCACCACGGCGATCATCTCGCCGTCCGGATCGAACGCCGGCATCGGCTTCGCGGTCCCGGTCGACGTCGTGAACCGGATCGTCCCTGAGCTGATCCGCAACGGCCGCGTGCCGACGCCAGGCATCGGCATCGTGGCCGCCGGCGAGGATGTGTCGACCCGGCTTGCTGTCGAAGGGGTGATCGTGGTCCGGACGGCCCCCGGCAGTCCTGCCGAGCGGGCGGGGATTCGCGGTGTCAACTTTTCCACGGGAGCGGTCGGAGACATCATCACCGCGGTGGAAGGCAAGCCGGTGCGGCGCCTTGCCGACCTGACCGATGCGCTCGAGCAGGCCGGGGCCGGAAAGACCGTTCGGCTCACGGTCAAGCGCGGCTCGGACACCCGTGACGTGAATGTGAGCATTGTCGATATCGACAGGTCCTAGCCGCCCAATCCGCGCCTGCAAGGGGCCCTGACGCGCATTGCAGATGCGCCGGGGCTCGGTTGTCTGGCGCGCAAAATCGGTTAAAACCGCCGCCGTCGTTTTTCCCGATCTCGAGGATACAGCGGAATGAACATTCTTCCCGGCAATTTGCGTTTCGGAGCGGGGCAGCCCGTCAAGCGTTTGGAAGACCAGAGGCTGCTCACCGGGAAGGGACAGTTCATCGACGACAAGCCGGCCGACGGCGCGCTGTGGTTGCACGTGCTGCGCTCGCCGCACGCCCACGCCAAGATCGTCTCGATCGACACCAGCGCCGCGGCTTCGATGCCGGGCGTTGCCGCGATCTACACCGGCGCGGACTTGGTCAAGGACGACATCGGCACCATCCCGACGCTGAACATCTTCAAGCGCCCGGACGGCAAGCCGATGACCGTGCCGCCGCGCCGGCTGCTCGCCCACGAGGTCGTCCGCTACGCCGGCGAGGCCGTGGCCGCGGTGGTGGCGTCATCGCGCGTGGAGGCGCAGAGCGCGGCCGAGGCGATCGCGGTCGAATACGATGTGCAGCCCGCGGTGGTCGATCCCGTCGAGGCGGTGAAATCAGGCGCGCCCGTGGTGTGGCCGGAGGCGCCCGACAACATCGTCGGCGCCATGAGCTACGGCGATGCCGCTAAGGTCGACGAGGCCTTTGCCAAGGCGGCGCACACCGTCGAGCTCGATATCGTCAGCCAGCGTCTCGTTCCGTCCGCGATGGAGCCGCGCTCGACCATTGCCGAGATCGACAAGAAGTCCGGCCGTCTCCTGCTGCACGTGCAGTCGCAGACGCCGGCCTCGACCCGCGACGTGCTGGCGGAAGCCGTGCTCAAGCGTCCCAAGGACAGTGTCCGCGTGCTGGTCGGCGACATCGGCGGCGGCTTCGGCCAGAAGACCAATCTCTATCCCGAGGACGGCATCGTCGCCTATGCCGCGACCAAGCTGAACAAGAAGATCCGCTGGCGCGGCGACCGCACCGACGAGTTCGTCGGCGGTACCCACGGCCGTGATCTCACGTCCACGGCGTCCTTCGCGCTGGATGAGAAGGGCAAGGTGCTGGCCTATCGCGTCAAGTCGATCGGCTGCACCGGGGCCTATTCCTCGGGCGCGGCCAACATCATCCCGCTGGTGCTCGGGCCGTTCGTACAGACCGGTGTCTACGACCTGCCGCTGGTGCACTTCGAGGTGCAGTCGGTGATGACCCACACCGCGCCGGTCGGGGCCTATCGTGGCGCCGGCCGCCCTGAGGCGGTGTTCATCGTCGAGCGCCTGTTCGACGCCGCTGCGCGAAAAATCGGCATGGATCCGCGCGCGATCCGCAAAGCCAATTACATCAAACCGGCGCAGCTGCCCTACACCAATGCGGCCGGCCAGGTCTACGATTCCGGCGCCTTCGCGCACATGCTCGACCGCGCCGTGAAGCTCGCTGACTGGGACGGCTTTGCCGCGCGCAAGAAGGCCGCGAAGAAGAAGGGCCTGCTCTACGGCCGCGGACTCACCTCCTACATCGAGTGGACCGGCGGCCGCGCCCACACCGAGAAGGTCACGCTGCAAGCGACCTCGCAAGGCCGCGTTGTGCTGCATTCCGGCACGATGGCGATGGGGCAGGGGCTGCAGACCACCTACACCCAGATGATCTCCGACACGCTCGGCATTGCCATGGACAAGATCGACGTGGTGCAGGGCGACACCGATCTTGCCATGGGCTTCGGCAGCGTCGGCTCGCGGTCGCTGTTTGTCGGCGGCACCGCGGTTGCGGTCTCCTCGAATGACTTGATTCAGAAGGCGCGCGAGAAGGCCGCGAACGTGCTGGAGACTTCGGTCGAGGATATCGAATATCAGGGCGGCATGCTCACCGTGGTCGGCACCGACCGCCGCATCAGCCTGTTCGATCTCGCCGAGAAGGAGAGCGGCGCCAGGCTCAGCGTCGATTCCGAAGGCGAGGTCGACGGTCCCAGCTGGCCGAACGGCACGCATATCTGCGAGGTCGAGATCGACCCCGAGACCGGCGTCTCCAAGGTCGTGCGCTACACCACGGTCGACGACGTCGGCGTCGCCGTGAACCCGATGCTGGTGACCGGGCAGATCCATGGCGGTGTCGCGCAGGGCATCGGCCAGGCGCTATATGAAGGCGTGTCGTATGATGCCGACGGCCAGCTGCTGACCGCGAGCTACCAGGATTACTGCATCCCGCGCGCCGACGACGTGCCGCCGATCGTGGTGACGCTGGACGATTCCGCGCCCTGCCGCACCAATCCGCTCGGCGCCAAGGGCTGCGGCGAATCCGGCGCCATCGGCGGCCCGCCCTGCGTCACCAACGGCGTGATGGACGCACTCGCCGAGCTCGGCATCACCCAGCTGAACACGCCCCTGACGCCGCAGAAGATCTGGCAGGCGATCCGGGACGCGAAGGCGGCGGGGTAAGTGCGCTAGCTGTTGCGCAGGCTATTGCACCAAACTCAGCTCGTCGTCCCGGGGCGCGCAAAGCGCGAGCCCGGGACCCATAACCACAGAAGTGGTTGTCGTGCGAAGCTGGCAACTCCGAGTCCCCATAACCACATCTTCCTGTGGTTATGGGTCCCCGCCTTCGCGGGGACGACACCGAGCGAGCGGCTCTATCCACGCCAGCCCGCCCGTCAAATCCCCAGCATCATCTTCGCGATAATATCCCGCTGGATTTCCGAGGTACCGCCGAAGATGGTGTAGGCGCGGCCGTTGAGATATTCCGGCATCACCGTCAGCATCTCCTCAGGCGTCGCCGGCTCGTGGTTGAGCCTGTAGAGCGGGCGCATCGGCTCGACGGCGAGGGCGTCGTGGCCGATCACGTCGGCTCCCAACCGCGTCACGGCCTGGCGGATCTCGCTGTTGCGCAGCTTCAGGATCGACGACACCGCGCCGGGATTCTGGCCGGTCTGGAGTGCCGAGAGCACGCGTAGCTCCGTCATCTCGAGCGCGTCGATGTCGACCTCGACCTCGGCAATCCGCGTCGCGATGTCGGGGCTGTCGATGGCGCGGCCCGTGAGGTCGGACTCGGCAAGATCGGCAACCGCCTTCAATCCTTCGCGCAGCTTGGCCGAGGCGATGCCCGCGCCGCGCTCGAACTCGAGCAGATATTTGCCGTAGGTCCAGCCCTTGCCTTCCTCGCCGACGCGGTTGGCGACGGGCACGCGGACGTCGTCGAAGAACACCTGGTTGACCTCGTGGTCGCCGCCGATGGTGAGGATGGGACGGATGGTGATGCCCGGCGTCTTCATGTCGATCAGGATGAAGCTGATGCCGTCCTGCTGCCGCGGCCCATCGCTGGTGCGCACCAGCGCGAACATGCGGTTGGCGTGATGGGCGTGCGTGGTCCAGATCTTGGTGCCGTTGATGATGTAGTCGTCGCCGTCGCGCACCGCGCGCGTCTTGAGGGACGACAGATCTGAGCCGGAGCCCGGCTCGGAATAGCCCTGGCACCAATAATCCTCGCCGGAGAGAATCCGCGGCAGGTAGAAATTCTTCTGCTCGGGGCTGCCGAAGCCGATGATGACGGGCCCGACCATCTTCACGCCCATCACGTTGACGTTGGGCACGCCGGCGCGGGCGCATTCAGTCTCGAAGATCCAGCGCTGCGCCGGCGTCCAGTCGGGGCCGCCATATTCGACCGGCCAGCCCGGCGCGCCCCAGCCTTGGGCGTGCAGCGCTCGCTGCCAAGCCATGCCGATGTCGGGATCGGAGAACACCGATGGCGTCAGCGCGGTCGCGCGCTTCATTTCCTCGGTGAGATTCTTGGCGATGAAGCCGCGCACCTCGCTCTGGAAGGCGCGCTCCTCGGCATTGAACGACAGGTCCATGGTGCGCTCCTTGTTAAGCAGAGATGGCCCTGCGGCTCAGCTCGGCGTGGCGGGCATAGTGATGCGCGCTGCCGCCGAACAGCGTGTCGAACGCGACGAGGCGCTTGAAATAGGCGCCGACCTCAAGCTCCTCGGTGACGCCCATGCCGCCATGGAGCTGGATCGACTGCTCGCCGACGAAGCGCGCGCATTTGCCGATCTTCGCCTTCGCGCCCGAGGCTGCCCGGGCACGCTCGATCGGCGCGCTATCGGCCTTCAACGCCGCGCGCAGCGCCATCGAGCGGGCCTCGTCCACCTGCATCGCCATGTCGGCGAGGCGGTGGCGGATCACCTGGTTGGCGGAGAGCGGCCGGCCGAATTGTTTTCGGATCTTGGTGTAGTCGAGCGTGGTGTCGAGCAGCGTCTGCATGATGCCGACAGCTTCCGCACCGAGCGCGGCCATGGCGCGATCGATCGCCCATTCGATCGCGGGCACGGCGTCGCTGCCGTCGCCGAGCAGGGCGTCTTCCGGCAGATGCGCGTCGAACAGCTCAATGTTGCAGGCGCGTCCGCCGCCGAGACGCGGATAATCACTGATGACGAGGCCTGACGTCGTCGCCTGCACGAGGAACAGGCCGATCCGGCCCGAGGGGCCCCGATGATCGTGGATATGGGCGGAGACGATGATCTCGTCGGCGGCATGTCCGTCGAGCACGGCGATCTTGCTGCCGGAAAGGCGCCAGCCTTGTCCGGTCTTGTTGGCGCTGGTCGTGACCTTGGCAAGATCGAACCGGGCGGCGCGCTCCGAATGCGCCAGGGCAAGCTTCAGTGATCCGTCCGCCACCTTGGGCAGGCTCGCCTGCTTCTGCTCGCTGGTGCCGCATCTGGCGATCAGCGCGGCCCCGAGCACGACTGTTGCGACATAAGGTTCAGAAACCAGGCCCCGGCCGAAGGCCTCCATCAAGATGCCGATGTCGACCGCGCCGCCGCCGAGCCCGCCGAACTCTTCCGGAAGCGGCAGCGCCAGCCAGCCGAGCTCGGCGAATTGCTTCCAAACGGCCGGGCTGAAGCCGAGCGGATCATTCGCGATTCTGCGGCGGTGCTCCGCATCGTAGCTTTCGGCCACGAATCGTTCCGCGCTCTCGCGCAGCAACTTTTGCTCGTCACTGAGATTGAGATCCATCGCGTCTACTCCGCGGCGGCCGGCGGCTTGCGCACGGAGGGATGCAGGCCGGATGGATCGACGATCATGCCGAACTCCTGGAGATTGTGCGCGTGGCAGAGCTGATGCAGCGCGAAGGCCTGGTCGATCGCGGCCGGCTGGCCCATGACGTCGACCGAGCGGTTGACCGCCTCCTTGGTCAGCTTCAGCGCGAAGGACGGTTTTGTCGCGATCCTTCGCGCCAGCTCCAGCACGCGCGACGAGAGCTCGGCGCGCGGCACGATTTGGTTGACCATGCCGAGCTGGTGCGCCTCCTGCGCGCTCCAGCTGTCGGCGGTGAACAGGAACTCCTTGGCCTTGCGAGGTCCCAGCTCCCAGGGATGCACGAACCATTCGACGCCGCACACGCCCATGGTGACGACGGGATCGCAGAACTGCGCATCGTCGCTGGCGACGATGAGATCGCAGGCCCAGGCCAGCATCAAGCCGCCGGCGATGCACTTGCCATGCACCTCGGCAATGGTGGGCTTTGCCAGATTGCGCCAGCGCCGGGTGATCTGGAGATAAATCTCCTGCTCGCGGGCGAACCGGCCATGGGCGTTCGGCTCGGCGAAACCGCCCCAATTTCCAATCGGCGGGAAATCGACCCCTGCGGTATTCTTGTCTCCGGGGCGCAGGTCGTGGCCGGAGGAGAAGTGCGGGCCGTTCCCGGCGAGAATGATCACCTTGACCGCATCGTCCTGCACCGCCGCGTCGAAGGCGGCGTTGAGGTCGTAGGTCATTTGCAGGTTCTGCGCGTTGCGCGCCTCGGGCCGGTTCATCACGACACGGACGATCGCCGGCTCAGGCCGTTCCACGAGGATGGTCTCGAACGAGGACATCGCGTTCCCCCTGGTGTTTCCGCTCTTGTTTTGCCGGAGTTGACTATGTCGGCCGGTGCGAGGCAAGAGGCTTGCGTCAGCCTGCTGCTTTTCTCAGGCGCGCAATCTGATAGTTTGCGCCGGATTCCACCGGGAGAAATTTAATGCGCAAGATCCTGACCGTGCTGGCCGCCCTGGCCTCGCTGAGCCTGACCAATTGCGGCTACAACGCGATCCAGAGCGAGGACGAACAGATCAAGGGCAATTGGTCCGAGGTCGTGAACCAGTATCAGCGCCGCGCCGATCTCGTGCCCAATCTCGTCAACTCGGTGAAGGGCTTTGCCCAGCAGGAGAAGGACGTGCTGCTCGGCGTGACCAATGCACGCGCCAAGGTCGGCAGCATCCAGGCGACGCCGGAGGTGCTGAACGATCCCGCCGCGTTCCAGAAATTCCAGGCCGCCCAGGGCGAGCTCTCCAGCGCGCTGTCGCGCCTCCTGGTCGTGACCGAGAACTATCCGCAGCTGAAGTCCGATGCCCTGTTCAAGGATTTGATGTCGCAGCTCGAGGGCACCGAGAACCGCATCACGGTGGCGCGCAACCGCTACATCAAGGCGGTGCAGGACTATAACGTCACCGTCCGCTCGTTCCCGACCAATCTCACCGCGATGGCGTTCGGCTACAAGGAGAAGCCGAACTTCACGGTCGAGAACGAGAAGGCGATCTCTACCGCGCCGAAGGTGGACTTTAACGCGGCGCCGGCGCCGTCGAAGTAAGCGCGTCGTTTCGAATGCGCGCCCCACACTCCGCTGTCATTCCCCGCGAAGGCGGGGAATCCAGTACGCCGCAGCCTCTCCGCATCCCACGGGCGTCTCTGGAATACTGGATCGCCCGGTCAAGCCGGGCGATGACAGCGAGGATTTGGTGGGCGCATCGAGCGATCGCCTCTTTTGTGTTCGCCATCGCCCTCCTCCTCACCTTTGCCTTCCCCTCCCATGCCGACGTCGCCGTCCCCCAGCTCACCGGCCGTGTCGTCGATCAGACCGGCACGCTCTCCAGCAGCGACATCGCCACGCTCACGCAAAAGCTGCGCGACTTCGAAAACCGCAAGGGCAGCCAGATCGCTGTCCTGATCGTCGCGACCACGCAGCCGGAGACGATCGAGCAATTCTCGATTCGCGTCGCGGAGGCCTGGAAGATCGGTCGCAAGAAGGTCGACGACGGCGCGATTCTCGTCGTCGCCAAGAACGACCGGCATTTGCGCATCGAGGTCGGCTACGGTCTCGAAGGCGTGCTCACCGACGTCACCTCTCGGCGCATCATCGACGAGGCGATCACCCCCAAGTTCAGGAGTGGCGATTTCGCCGCGGGCATCAGCGCAGGCGTGGACCGCATGTTGCGGGTGATCGACGGCGAGCCGCTGCCGTCACCCTCGCGCAGCGTCAACTTCGCCCACAATAGTCTGGATGATCTGGCGCCGGTGTTTGCGGTGGCGCTGTTTGCCTCGATCGGCGTCGGCGGGTTCTTCCGCGCCATCCTGGGGCGGCTGCTCGGATCATTGGTGACCGGGGGCATCATCGCAGCGGTAACCTGGCTCATTCTCGGCTCCGCGGCGCTCGCGGCGGCTGTCGGCATCCTCGGCTTCATCGTCGGATTCATCGCCGATCTGTTTTCGGCGATCACGCCGGGCACGGGCCGCTCGCGCGGCGGCTCGTGGTCGAGCGGCTCCTCCGGCGGATGGAGTAGCGGATCGTCGAGTAGCGGCGGCTTCAGCGGCGGCGGCGGCAGTTTTGGCGGCGGCGGCGCCTCGGGGAGCTGGTAGCGATCATGAGCATCAAGCGCATTGCCCGACATCTCGTGCAGCATCACTGGCGGGCGAAGCAGATCTTTCCGCAAGCGGTGCTCGACCGCATCGAGCAGGCGATCAAGCGCGGCGAAGCCACCCATTCCGGCCAGGTCCGCTTCGTCGTCGAAGGGGCGCTCGACGGCGGCCCGCTGTTCCGCAACCAGCCGGCCCGCGAGCGCGCGCTCGACGTGTTCTCGCATCTGCGTGTCTGGGACACCGCCCACAACAATGGCGTTCTAATCTATCTCCTGCTCGCGGACCGCGACGTCGAGATCATCGCCGATCGCGGCATCGACGCGAAGGTCGGCGCGGAGGGTTGGGAGACGATCTGTCGCGCGATAGAGGCCGAGTTCAGATCGGGCCGGTTCGAACGCGGCGTGATCAGTGGCATCGAGGCCGTCTCGCGCGAAATGGCAAAGCATTTTCCTAAGCAAGGGCCGCATGCGAACGAGCTGCCGGATGCTCCCGTCGTGATGTGACGGATAGTGATTTGATCGGAGCGCGCGCGGCGCGCTCCGTCATTGCGAGGAGCCCTTGCGACGAAGCAATCCAGACTGCCTCCGCGGAGAGACTCTGGATCGCTTCCGCCCTCGCCAAGGCTTCGGCGGACCAGTCCTGCGCTCGCAATGACGCCATGGGGAGCCATTCCGCCCCCGTTCATCTTCCCCCGATTACGAACTGTTTCACGCCCGCCACACCGGTTCCACTTTCCCGGCCCAATTCGGCCCCGGATGAATTCCTAAAATTTCGGTAAGCGGGTCCCGAGGTAAGGATTTCGCAAGCAATGAAAGTTACCAAAAGGTCAACCGAGACTGGAGTATTTGAGCCGTGAGCGAACCAATGCCCGAGCAGGCTGCCCAGGATTCCGCTGCCATCGACGCGGCAGCGCCGCAGGCCATCGAGGCTGCCGCGGGTATCGAGGCCCCCTCGATCGCCCCCGACCACGAAGCGCCGCCCAAGCCCGATCCGGTCAAGGCGGACGCCCCGAAGATTGAGCCGCCGCGGATCGAAGTGCCGAAGTTTGAAGCCAAGACTGACGCCAAGACTGACGCCAAAGCTGAGGCCAAGCCTGAGCCGAAGCACGGCAAGCTCATCGTCATGCCGCCCGCCGACCGCGCCTGGGAGCGCGAGGAGTTCGCCCCGCATGGGAAGGCCGACGAGCCGCGCGAGTCCGGCAGCAAGCGCCGGCTGTCGGCGATGACCGCGGTGGTGGCGATTGCCGCCAGCGTCGGCGCGATCAGCGGCGCGCTTGCGACCGCCGGCATGATGCGTTTCGCCGCACCCGCCCCGGCTCCGGTCCAGGTCGCCGATACCAGCGCGCTGGATGCGTCCGTGGCGCGGATCGACGCCGACCTCGTCGCCCTGAAGGCCAATGTCGAGCAGAGCTCGAAGACCGGCCTCACCCAGTTCAACCGGGCCAACGACCGCCTGGACAAGCTCGAAAAGGCGCAGGCCGAGCCGTTGGCCAGGATCGCAAAGCTGTCCGAGGCCGTCGACAAGCTCCGCGCCACGCCGCCCGCCGCGCCTGCGCAGGCCGCTGCAGCGGTGCCCAAGGAGACCACCGGCTCGATCGCGCCGACGCAGGTCGCGACCGCGGCGGCCGCACCGGTCCCAGCGCCCGCAGCTCCCAAGACCGAAGTTGGGCGTCTGCCGACGATCGAAGGCTGGCGGCTGCGCAGCGCCGGCAATGGCGGCGCGCTGATCGAGGGCCGCGACGGCCTCTACGAGGTCTATCCCGGCGACCCCATCCCCGGCGTCGGCCGTGTCGATGCGATCCGCCGCCAGGATGGCCGCTGGGTGGTCGTCACCTCGAGGGGGCTGATCACCGGACGCTGAGCGTCCGATATCCGACTTTCGAAGAGGCGCTTCACTGCGATGTGAGGCGCCTTTTTGCTTGAATAGGTGTCCCTGCGCGGTGTTACCTCAGGCATGGGCCGCGCCTTGCGAATTCTCGTTGCTGCCGCCGCATTGCTGGGCGGTGTGGTTTCGCTGTTCGCAGCGGAGAATGCCGCGCTGACGCGCGGCACCGCGATTACCGATCCCGATCTCCTGCGCAAGCTCGACCAGAACAACACGCTGACGATCTCGCGTCTTTTGTCGCCGGAGCGGAATTCGGACGTCCCGCTCACGACCGAGCCGATGTTCGCCTCGCTGCCGCAGCTGAAAGACATTCTGCCCGCGATCGATGCGGAATTCGACCGCTATATCGCATGGTTCAGGGCGACCTATCCGGGCGAGACCATCGGCGTCGGCGAGGGTTTCGACGTACAATTGTTCGATCGGGCCAATCTGAAATCGCGCGAGGCGCGCTTCGTGCTGGCCGGCATCGTCAATCGCATGGATCGTGCCTATGTCTCGGAAGAGTCCTGTGGCGAGATCCGGCTGATCTATCGTCTGGCGCGCTTCGACAGCGGGCCGAATGGCGGCAAGACCGCAACGCGCCTGCCGATGACATTCAACCTCGTGATGAAGGCGCGCGATGGGCGCCAGACGGATGCGAACGGCAAGCCGATCAGCTGCGCCGAGATCGCGCGGCGCTGGCTCGACAATGGCGACTGGCAGGGCTTGATCGGCGGTCGCGCTCCGCCTGACGACGCCATGCTCGACAGCATCGAGACCAACATCCAGGTCTCGGTCGCGCCGAAATCGGCGCTGCACGATTTCCGCTCCGACTATCTTCTCAAGGTGTTCAAGTACAATGCCGCCACCAGGACATTCGTGGAATCGACGCTGGAGAACCAGATCGACCGCGATCGCATTCTTGCCGACGATGCGCTGCGGCGCGACTTCAAGGCGTGGCTGCTCGCGCCGGAGAACTTACGCGCGTTCGATCGCGGCACCGTGTTGATCCCGGAGAAATTCCTGGCCAGGGCCGCAATCGTGCCGACCCCCGCCGGCCTCGACGCCTCGGCGTTGCAGCCGGAGTTCGGCATGATGCAGGGGGAGGGCAAAGGCGATCCCGTCTTCACCGACAATGACGTGGTCGGCGCGCTGAAGCAGGCGGCGGCACGCGGCCTCGACATGCAGAACGTCCGTTCGGTCGCAGGTTTCCAGCGCCGGCTCAACGACGTCACCTGCACCGGCTGTCACCAGACCCGTGGCATCGGCGGCTTCCATTTCCCGGGCGTCGATTGGCTTGCGGACAGACCGTCGAATGCCGCCATCGTGGCGGCCTCGCCACACTTCTTCGGCGACCAGCTCCGCCGCCGCGACATCCTGACTGCGTTCGCGGCCGGAAAGATCCCTGATTTCTCACGCGGATTTGCCAGTCGGCCGCAGACCCGCGGCAGTCGCGAGCTCGCCGGCAGCGAATATCAGGACGGCTGGGGCGCGCATTGTTCCCTGCAAGATCCGGGATCGGGAACGCCGGACAGGAGTTTTACGTCATGGAGCTGTGCTAGCGGTCTGACCTGCCAGGCCGCCGCGGCCTCGCGCCGCATCGGCATGTGCTTCATCAAGACGCGTTAGCGCGTGATCCAGGAAAAGTGTGGAGCGGTTTTCCGAAGGATCACGCGCAAGGTAAAGTCTCAAGCGATTTGGATGACCCATGACGGATACCGGCAACGCCAACAAGGCGCGCAATCGCGAGATCGCGCGGAACGAGGAAGTCAAGCAGGTCACCGGCAGCGCCCGCGTCAGCATCTGGGCCGTCGCGGTGGCCGTCATCATCGGCGGAATTCTGTTCACGCTGGGCTGGCTGTCGCTGAGGTGAGCTTGCTTACCTCTCCCCGCTTGCGGGGAGAGGTCGAATTCGATCGCAGATCGAATTCGGGTGAGGGGTACAGGTCCCTCGACGAACTCACATGTGGAAAGAA
>NZ_LAXE01000001.1:7541894-7557613 GCF_003122645.1 Bradyrhizobium sp. SUTN9-2 | reverse complement strand
GGGGTACAGGTCCCTCGACGAACTCACATGTGGAAAGAAGCCCCTCACCCAACCCTCTCCCCGTAAGAACGGGGAGAGGGAGAAGAGAGAGTCCTCACGTCGCGTAGTTCGTCATCCGTTTTCCCGGCAGCAGCTCGTAGGCCTGCTTCCAGCCCGGCAGCGCGGCCATGCGGCCGAGCCAGGCATGGATGGCGGGATGGCTCGATGCGAAATCGAAGCCATGCTCGTCGCTGGGATAATGCAGATAGGCAATCATCGAGATGTCCGCGACCGTCGGCCTTGCGCCGATCGCGAATGCATTGTGCTGGAGATGGCCGTCGAGGATACCGAGAAAGTCTTCGAGCCGCCGGCGAAAATGCTTCAGCACCTGCGGATCGTTCTTCTCGGTGAAGGCGCGCATGAAGCGGTAGGTCGCCATGTAGCCGGTGAGCTTGTGGTTGTCCCAGAACAGCCAGCGCAGCAGCTCGAACTTCTCGTCCTCCGTCTCGGCGCCGAAACGGCCGTATTGCTCGGCCAGTTTCAGCAGCAGCGGCGCAGTCTGCGTCATCTTCACGCCGTCGATCTCGAGCACGGGAATCTCGCCCATCTCGTTGACGGCCTTGCGCCATTCCGCCGTGCGCGTGACGCCGCCGGCAAAATCGGTCCAGACCGGCTCAAACGTCTCGCCGCAGAGCGTCAGCATCAGCGCCAGCTTGTAGCTGTTGCCGGATTCGGGGAAGTAGTGCAGGCGGTAGCTAGGCATAGGACCTCGCGAGGCGTGTTGTTGCTGCGATTATAAGCGAGATCGCCCCACGCCGTCATTGCGAGCGCAGCGAAGCAATCCAGCAATGCGTCCGCGGAGACACTCTGGATTGCTTCGCGGAGCCTGTCATCGGGCCGCGCTCCGCGCGGACCCGTTGGCTCGCAATGACGAGGTTAGAGCGGCGCGCTCCTAACCGACCGCTCCCGACCCCCGCAGCGCCTTGATCGCCGCCTCGTCAAATCCCGCCCCGCGCAAAATCTCGTCACTGTGCTCGCCGACGGCTGGCGGCTTGCGCGGCTGCACCTTCTTGGCGCCGTCGATCCAGATCGGGCTGTTGATGGTCAGCATGGTGTCGTTCTCGAACGGCACCAGCACCTCGTTGTCGAGCATCTGCTTGTCGTTGGGGATGTCGTCCAGGATGGCGACGACGCCGAACACGAGGCCGTTACCGTCGAGGATTCTCCGCCATTCGGCGAGATCCCTGGTGGCGAAGGTCTCGTCCAAAATCCTGATCAGCTCGACCGAGCGGGCGTGACGGTCGGCCTTGGTGACGAAGCGAGGGTCGTTGATCAGATCCTCACGGCCCAGGCATTTGGCCAGCGTCGGAAACTGCTTCTCCTCATTCAGCAGCGACAGGATCAGCCAGCGGCCGTCCTTGCACTGGTAATGATTGGCCACCGCGTTAAGCGCGCGCTCGCGCGGGCGCCGCTCGCCGAACTTGGCGCCGCAGAGCTTGGCCTGCGCCAGCACGCTCGCGGCCCACACCCCGTTCGCCATCAGGTTGGAAGCGACGTGCGAGCCCTTGCCGGTCTTCTCGCGCTGATACAGTGCGGTGACGATCGCGCCGTAGAACGCCATGGCGCAGGGATGGTCGCCCATGCCCGCGACCGAGCGCGCCGGCGTGGTGTCGGTGTCGGCGCGGACGAGATCCATCAGGCCGGACCGCGCCCAATAGGCGTTGCTGTCGAAGCCGGGTTTGTTGGCTTCCTCGCCCTTCTCGCCATAGCCGGTGAAGGAGGCGTAGATCAGCCGGTCGTTGAGATGGGCGAGATGATCATAGGTGATGCCGAGCTTGGCGCGCACCGGCGGCGGCATGTTGGTGATGAAGACGTCGGCCTCCGCCACGAGCTTGTAGAGCACGGCTTGCGCCTCCGGCTTCGACAAGTCGAGCGCGATGCTCTTCTTGTTGCGCGCCTCCAGCAGCCAGGCGAAATTGTGCTCGCCTGAGGGATAGCCCGGCAGGTTCGGCAGGTTGCGATAGGGGTCGCCAGTGCCGGGCGGCTCGATCTTGATAACGTCTGCGCCGAAATCCGACAGCACGGTCGCGGCCGCGGGCGCTGCGATGAAGCTCGCGCAGTCCAGAACCTTCAGGCCTGCAAAAATGCCCTTCTCCATCGCGGCGTCGCTCCCTCGCTTCAATCGTTTCCCGCGCGCTGGAATTGGCGCGGGCGCGTGATGAGAGCATTAGACCGATGTTTTGCCGGGATGCAACGGCGCGTGGCGCAGGGCCTCACTCCTCCCCCGCAAGCAATGCGGCATTGCCGCCGGCCGCAGCCGTGTTGATCGTCACCGTCTGCTCGGTGGCAAAGCGCGCGAGGTAATGCGGGCCGCCGGCCTTGGGGCCGGTTCCGGACAGGCCGCTGCCCCCGAACGGCTGCACGCCGACCACGGCGCCGATCATGTTGCGGTTGACGTAGATGTTGCCGACCTGGACGCGGTCGACGATGGCCTCGATGGTGTCGTCGATGCGCGAATGGATGCCGAGGGTGAGCCCGTAGCCGGTGCGCGCAATCGATTGCAATACACGTTCGAGGTTCTCCGCGCGATAGCGCACGACATGCAGGATCGGGCCGAACACCTCTTCGGTGAGCTGACCGGCCTCCTTGATCTCGAAGATATGCGGCGCGACGAAGCAGCCATCCGGCGCGGTGCCCGCAAAATGCAGCCGCGCCTCGCGCTTCATCCGCGCGATATGCGCATCGAGGCGCTGCTTGGCCTCCTCATCGATCACCGGACCGACATGGGTCGCGACATCCGCGGGATCGCCGATCTTCAGTTCGCGCGCGGCGCCCGCGATCATCTCGACCATGCGGTCGGCGACATCCTCCTGCGCGAACAGGAGCCGCAAGGCCGAGCAGCGCTGGCCTGCGGAGCGGAACGCAGAGGTCACGACGTCGTCGGCGACCTGCTCGGGCAGTGCGGTCGCATCCGCGATCATGGCATTGATGCCGCCGGTCTCCGCGATCAGCGGCACGATCGGCCCGTCCTTGGCCGCCAGCGTCCGGTTGATCTGGCGCGCGACCTCGGTCGAGCCGGTGAAGACTACTCCGGCGACATCAGGATGCGCGGTGAGGACGCCGCCGATGCGGCCGTCGCCGGTGACGAGATGCAGCGCGCTTCTGGGGATGCCGGCCTCGTGCAGCAGGGCAACGGCCTCGCGCGCGATGCGCGGCGTCTGCTCGGCGGGTTTCGCCACCACGCTGTTGCCGGCCATCAGCGCCGCGGTCACCTGGCCAAGGAAGATTGCGAGCGGAAAATTCCACGGCGAGATCGCGACGAACACGCCGCGGCCGCGCAGGCTAAGCACATTGCTCTCGCCGGTCGGGCCGGGCATGGCGGCATCGTTTCCGAACAGCTTGCGGCCCTGCGCGGCATAGTAGCGGCAGAAGTCGGCGGCTTCGCGCAGCTCGGACAGAGCGTCGTCGAGCGTCTTGCCGCCCTCGGCTTGCAGCAGCGCGATGAAACGGGCGCCGCGGGTTTCCAGGAGATGCGCGGCCTGCTCCAGCGCCGCCGCGCGTGTGCCTGCAGGTGTCCGGCTCCAGGCAGTAAAGCCGGCGCGCGCAGTCGTCACCGCCGCGTTGGCCTGATCCCGTGTTGCGTCAGCGACAGGCTTGAGGTCGGCCGCCGCGGCCTTCACGTCCGTCAGCAGCTGGTCGAGGGCGGCACGCTCACCGAATTCGACGCCGCGCGAATTGCGCCGCTCCGGCGCGAACAGATCTGCCGGCAACGGAATCTTGGCATGAGGTGCCTGCAATGCCTGGCCGATGGCATTCGCCGGGCGCTGCAGCAGCGCCGAAACCGGCACGCGATAATCGGCCGCCTGCGCCACGAAGGACGAGTTGGCGCCGTTCTCCAACAGGCGCCGCACCAGATAGGCGAGCAGGTCGCGATGGCTGCCGACCGGCGCATAGGTGCGATAGGCGATGTCAGGATGATCCTTTGCGAGTTGCTCGTAGAGCGCTTCGCCCATGCCATGCAGGCGCTGGAACTCGAAGCCGCCGCCATCTGCTGCGAGCTCCAGCACGGTCGCGACCGTCAGCGCGTTGTGGGTGGCGAATTGCGGGAAGATGCGCGGCCGCAAGGCGAGAAGCTTCGTCGCGCAGGCGACGAAGTTCAGATCGGTCATCGCCTTGCGCGTGAACACGGGATAGCCGTCGAGCCCGCGCTCCTGGGCGCGCTTGATCTCGGTGTCCCAATAGGCGCCCTTGACCAGGCGCACCATCAGCTTGCGGTCATGCGCGCGGGCGAGTTCATCGACATAGTCGATCACCGCGCTAGCACGCTTCTGATAGGCCTGGATCGCGAGGCCAAATCCGTCCCAGCCGGAAAGCGAGGGATCGGCGAGCGTCGCCGCGATCACGTCGAGCGACAGCTCCAGCCGGTCGGCTTCCTCGGCATCGACGGTGAAGTTGAGGTCATGCGTCTTGGCGCGCTGCGCAAGGTCCAGCAATAGCGGCACCAGCTCGGCCATCACGCGGCCGCGGCTGATCGCCTCGAAGCGCGGATGCAGGGCCGAGAGCTTGACCGAGATGCCGGGCCGGTCGGGCAGGGGATGGTTGCCCGAAGCCTTGCCGATCGTGTCAATCGCGCTGGCATAGGCGTCGAAATAGCGCTTGGCATCGGCGGCCGTGCGCGCGCCTTCGCCGAGCATGTCGAAGGAATAGCGCGGCTTCTGGCCCGAGCGCGGCCGAGCCCGCTCCAGCGCCTGCTCGATGGTCTCCCCTAACACGAAATGGTTGCCCATCAACCGCATCGCCTGGCGCGTCGCGGTGCGCACCGCCGGTGCGCCGAGCCGCTTCACCAGCCGGCCGATAGTGCCGTCGGGCGTCTCGCCCGGCTGGATCACCCGCGCCGACAGGCCGAGCGCCCAGGCCGAAGCGTTGACCAGGAACGCGGTGGACTTGGTCTCGTGATGGATGAAATCGCCCTCGCCGAGCTTGTCCTCGATGAACTGGTCGGCCGTGCGCGCATCGGGCACGCGCAGCAGCGCCTCAGCCAGCACCATCAGCGCCAGCCCCTCCTTGGTCGAGAGCGCGAACTCCCGCAGCATGTCCTCGACCCCGCCGAGCCGGTCGTCGCGCTTGCGGATCGCCTCGATCAGCCGCGTCGCGGTGCGGTCGATCCGGCCCTCCTGGGACGGGGCGAGATGCGAGGCCGGCAGAAGTTTTGCGGCGATCTCGGAATCATCGGGAGCGTAAGGCGCGGAGAAGGGGGGCGGGATGTTCGGCATGGCGTGTCCTGTGGCTGAAATCCAGGATAAGGCCCGCGTAACCGTAGTTCGATAGACAATTTAGCCAGTTTGCCTTAGCAAATGAAGAGGATTGCCCATTTGGCCAGATAAGATATGGAACTCGATCGAACAGACCGGAAAATCCTCTCGATCCTGCAGGAGGATGGGCGCATCGCCAATGTCGAGCTCGCCGAGCGCATCGGGCTGTCGCCGACCTCGATCGGCGAGCGGTTGAAGCGCCTGCAGCGCGAGGGCTTTGTCGAAGGCTATGGCGCGCGGCTCAACCCGCACCGGCTCGGCCTTGGGCTCCTGGTGTTCGTCGAGGTGCTGCTCGACAAGACCACGCCCGACAATTTCGAGCGGTTCGCCCGAGCCGTGAGGCTCGCCCCTGAAGTGCTGGAGTGTCACATGGTTGCCGGCGGCTTCGACTATCTTGTGAAGGCGCGGCTTGCAGACATGACCGCCTATCGACGCTTTCTCGGCGAGACCCTGCTGTCGATGCCGGGCGTGCGCGAGACGCGAACTTATGCGGTGATGGAGGAGATCAAGCGCGACGCACCGCTGCCGGTGGGTTAGCGAAGTGCAGTCGCGATTGTCATTGCTGTGGTTCGATGAGCGGTCTTCACAAGGAAAAAATAGCTATCCTTGTGCAATCGCAACGCCTGTCGTCGAATGCACCGGCCGTCTTCTTAAATTTTCTTGGCCCGCTCCCGGACAAATCCGGGAGGCAGCAAAGGCTGGCGCGGGCTTATACTTTGAGGTTTTCCGCGGAGGTCTTGCCCCGGTTTGCGATCTCTTCGTATTCCACCGTCTGTCCCTCGTTGAGGGTCGACAGACCGGCCTTCTGCACTGCCGAGATATGCACGAACACATCCTTGCCACCCGACGCAGGCTGGATAAATCCATAACCCTTCGTCGGGTTGAACCACTTGACCGTACCTTTAGCCATCACGACTTCTCCGCGGGTCTTCCTCCGAGATCTCGAACCGCCAGTCCCCGCCAACCGGCCGGTTCGGTCCTAACAGGATACGCGGAATGTGGCAGGCTTGGTAGCTCAAACCACATCGCCATTTCGCCGAATTCCGCTCAACTTCGCGGCGTTTTTGCCGGTTTTGCCCGTTTCGCGGTCAAATGGCAGGAGCGCGTGATGCCATCCCTCAGTAGGTCGCGGTCAGATAATCGACGATCTTGCCGACATCGGCATCGTCGATCGGTGCGCCATAGACCTTGATCATCTTGGTCACCTCGGCCTGCCAGAACGCCCTCTTGTCCTTCATCGGCGGCTGCGTGGCGACGTAGTCGGACGAATGGCAGGCGCTGCAATTGCCCTGCACGACCTCGAGATTGGGACCGGGCTTGAAGGCGGCGACTTCGTCCGGGGTCTTGTAATTGACGGGCGCTGCAAGTGACGAGCCCATCAATGCGGCGACGGCGAGCGTGATGGCGAGGAGAACGATGCGCTGCATGATCAGTCTCCTTCAGGCCACGCTGACGCGAACGGTTTCGACGACGTTGCGCAAGTAACCCGCCGGGTTCCAGCGCGGCATGTCCGGCTGGGTCTCGCCGCCATTGCCGGTGGCGCGGACCTTGAGCTCGTGGCTGCCGGCCGCGAGCTTCACCGGCAGCTTCCATTCGCGGAAGGCGTACCTGCCGAGGTCCTTGCCGAGCTTGGCGCCGACCCAGGTCTTGCCGCCGTCGGTGGAGACCTCGACCTGCTTGATGCCCTTGCCGCCATCGAACGCGATGCCGCGCAGGGTCACGGCTCCCGCCTTCAGCTTGGCGCCATCGGGGACGCTGGTGATGAAGGAGCGGATGGTGAAGCGGTTGATCGGGATCGTCGCCTTTGGCGCGGTGCCCGGCTCGACCGCATTGTTCGGCGTGTCGGGGATGCGGTAGGCCGACTTCATCCAGAAGCCGTCATAGACGTTGTCGATGACGGTGATCTCGTTGAGGTGCTTGACCCAGTAGGTGCCGAAATAGCCGGGCACGATCAGGCGCAGCGGAAAGCCGTTGAGGAACGGCAGGTCCTCGCCGTTCATGCCATAGGCCAGCATCACCTCGCCGTCAGTGGCGTGATCGATGTCGAGTGCCTTGATGAAATCCGGCGTCTTGTCGTTGACCGGTCCGTCCCTGCCGTTGAAGGTGACCTGCCTGGCGCCGCTGTGCACGCCGGCCATCTCCAGCACGTTCTTCAGCGGCACGCCGCGCCAGCGCGCGCAACCCATCGCGCCGTTGGCGAGCTGACCGCCGGCGACGCGCGGCTCGAAGAAGCCGCGGCTGTTGCCGGAGCACTGGTTGACGGCGACGATCTCCGTCGCCTTCATCTTGCGGATGTCCTTCAGCGACAATTTCAGCGGCTTGTCGACCTTGCCCTTGACCTCCAGCGTGAACTTGTCGGGGTTGAGATCGTAGGGCAGGTCGGAGAGGTGGTAGCGCACGAAGAACGCGTTGTTCGGCGTGATTGGGCCCTCGTTGAACACCGCAAACGGGGTCTCGAGCTGCGGCGGCCGGCTGGTCAGGCCGATCATCGGCCGCTTCTGCGGATATTTCACCAGCGGCCGTTCGCCATTGGCGAAGGGCAGGGTCACCGTGTCGAGGGCCAGCGCCTTGGTGGAATTCAGTGTGGCCGCCATGGCGGCAAGGCCTGCTCCCTTGAGCAGGTCGCGTCGATCGAACATTCTTTCTCCTCCCGGAGCTTCTCGTTGGATCGGCGGTCATCAGCACGATCCTGCGCTCATCTGTCGCAACCATTTGCGTGAAGTCAATTCGCGCTTTCGCAGCAAGCCCATGCCGCTGCGTTGCAGCAGGCCGGTGTTGTGCTCGTAACGAGATTGACGAGCAGTAGGCCGCGACGACGGTGCGCTCCCTCGCCCCGTTCTTACGGGGAGAGGTAAAGAATCACGCCGCCACGCGCTTGCTGCGATCGACCAGCGCCGCCAGCTCCCTCGCATTCGCCACCACGCGCACTGCGAGCGGCTGGTCGCGGCCGCGGATGGCGACCTCCTGCTGCGGCAGTGCGTCGTCGGCAATATCAGCGGTACGGCGCACTTCGTCCGAGACGATCGCCTCGCAGGCCAGCGTCTTGGTCATGTCCTGGAGGCGGGCGGCGACGTTGACGGCATCGCCGAGCGCGGTGAAGACGATGTGATCGCGATAGCCGATGTCGCCGATGATGACCTCGCCGCCGTGGATGCCGATGCCGAAGCGGATCGGCTGGCGCAGATCGTGGCTCAGGAGATCGTTGAGCTCGTCGATATGCGCAGCGATTCCCGCGGCGGCCTTCATCGCCTGCCGGCAGGCGGTTTGCGGGTCGGCCGCGAGTCCGAACAGCGCCAGCATGCCGTCGCCGACGAACTGGTTCGGCTGGCCGCCGTTCTCGATCACCGCTTGCGACACCGCGCCGAGGAAGCGGTTGACGATGAAGACCGTGTCGAACGGCAGGCGCTTCTCGGCCAGCTGCGTCGAGCCGCGCATGTCCACGAACAGGCTGACGAGATAGCGCTCCTGGCCGATACTGGCCGATGTCGAGGCTCCGTCCGTTGCATGCGTGTGAGCTGCGAAGAGCTGGAAGAACGAGAGATCGGAGGTCGGACGCAGCTGACAGGCCAATCTGATCGAGGGATCGGCGGTGCCGACGCGGGTGAGCACGAAAGCCTCGCGCTGCGACGGAGTGGGCAGGGCATCATGATCGCCGATGATACGGATGCGGCAGGTCGAGCAGCGGGCGCGGCCGCCGCAGACGCTGGCGTGCGGCACGTTGTGGCGCAGGCTCGCCTCCAGCACCGACAGGCCCTTGGGGACCCGCACCGTCTTGCCGTTGCCGTAGGACAGCGCGATCATGCCGCCGCGCCGTTCGCGCAAAGCGCGCACGCCGCGCGCCGCCAGCACCAGTCCCAACAGACCGAAATAGCCCATGGTGAGACCGCCCGCGATGCGCTCGAGCGTGTTGCCTTCCGCAACCGTGCCGACCTTGCTGCGGGTGAGATGCTGCTTACGCCATTCGCCGTCGTCACTGTCGGCGGCGACGCTGCGGCCGCCCTGGTAGATGCCGAGCAGCGATAGCGTCGGGATCAGCACGGCGGCCGCGAGCAGATAGGGCGCCGCGCGTGTGAAGAACGGCTTCAGCCGAAGCCAGAAATAGACGCCGATGCAGCCGTGCACCCAGGCGATGAGAAGCAGGATCGTCATCTGCCAGAGCAGGCCCGGCGCCGCGACGAAGAACAAATAGAGCTCCTGCGGATACAGCTTCTCGTGTCCGTACAGCGTCTGCGCGAGCCGCACGCCGATGACATGGCCCATGACGAGGACGGGGATGCTCAAGCCGAGCACGAGCTGGAGCGGCTCGATCGTTCGCCAGCGGAACTGGCGGCGCTGATACAGCGCGTAGACGCCGAGGCCCATATGGGTGAGGGCGGCCGTGTAGAACACGATCGCGACCGGGAGGAACTGCCAGAACAGCGTGTGGTAGTAGACCCCGGTCTCCATGGCATCGACCGAGATGTTGCCGAGCGCGTGGTTGAGGAAATGACTGACCACAAAGGCGAACAGGATGATGCCGCAAACGAGTCGCACCTGCCGCACCCCGGCGGCGCGGACGACTGACATCTGTGTGGGAGCGGTGGCCATGATTCGGTTGTGTCAGGTCCTGGAGGAGACCAGCCAGCGTAACCTTTAATTTCCGATATGGACAGCCAGCAGGATCACAGGGACGACGGCCCCACATTGACTCCCCCTTCCAAGTCGGGGAAAAGCGCCGCCGTGACGATCGCTCCCGACATCTCTGCAAAGCCTGACGGCGCCGAACGGCGTCTGATCCTCATGGCCGCAGCGATCATCGCCGCGATGACGCTGCTCCGCATCGTCTATGCCTCGGCCATCGAGCTGCGCACCGACGAAGCCTATTACTGGACCTGGTCGAAGGAGGCTGCGCTCAGCTTCCTCGATCATCCGCCCGGCATCGCCTGGCTGATCCGCTTCGGAACCGCGATCTTCGGCGATACCAATCTCGGCGTCCGCTTCGGCGGCATCGTCGCCATGCTGGTGACGCAGCTATTGCTCGCCGACATCGTCCGCCGCCTCACCCATGATGCGCGCACGATCGTGTTCGCGGTGCTGATGCCGGAGGCCGCGCTTTATTACGGCCTGTTGATGGCAAAGGTCGCGCCCGACGTCGCCATGATCCCGTTCGCGGTCGCGATGATGTGGTCGCTGGTGCGGCTGGCGCAAAGCGGCGATGGCCGCTGGTGGTTGGCGGCCGGTCTGTTCGCGGGCCTCGCGATGCTGTCGAAATTCACCGTGGTCATGTTCGCGCCGGCGGTCGCCGCCTTTCTGCTGGTGCCGGATTGGCGCTGGCGCTGGCTGCGCAGTCCTTACCCCTATCTCGCCGTGCTGGTCGCGCTAGCGGTGTTCTCGCCGGTGCTGATCTGGAACGCGCAGCACGACTGGGCCTCGTTCCGTTTCCAGGGCGTGCGCGCCACCGCCAATTACGGCATCTCGCTGCGTACGATCGGCGATTACATCGGCCTGCAATTCGGTCTGGTCGGTTTCGTCTTGCTGCCGGTGGTGCTGATGGGCCTGGTGCTGACGGCGTGGCGCGGCTATCGCACGCGCGAGCCGGTCGCGATCCTTTTGTCGAGCGCGGTGCTGGTGCCGTTCGTCTACTTCTTCTTCAAGTCGCTGACGCTTCGCGTCGGCGACACCTGGCCGATGTTCATGTGGCCGGTCGGTTTTGCCGCCACCGCGGTCAACCTCGTCACGATGAGGAAAGAGGGATGGTCCGCCCGAATGCTGAGGTCCTCGCTGTTCTGGGCCAGGACAGCGATCGTCTTAGGCATTCCCTTCGTCATCATCGTGTTCCTCTACTACGTTGCCGCGCCCTGGAATCTGCTCGGCAAGATCGACCCGATCGGCGCCGAGGCCGGCTACGAGCAGGTCGTCGCGCAGGCCCAAGCCGCCCTCGATGCAACAGGCGCGACCTGGATCGCAACCACGGACTACCGCACCTACGCCATGATGCGCTGGCTGTTCCGGGGCCGCGTGCCCGTGATCGAGATCAACGAGCGCGGCCGCTTCCAGGACTTCCGCGATCCCGGCATGGACAGGATCAAGGGCCATGCCGGCATCTATGTCGGGCGCGAGCCGGACAACCGCGCATCACTGTGGGAGCACATTCCGGCGCAGCGCGAGCAACTCGCCACGGTCGAACGCCGCTGGCGCGGCGTCGTGACGGACACCTATGTGATCGAAAAGCTCACCGGCTGGACCCCGCAGCTCTCGCCGCCAAAGGATTCGCCGCTGTTCCAGTGGAAGGTGCTGGCGGACGCCGGCGGGCGCTCGCGTTCTCTCTCCAAGCCTCTCCAGGAGCCTGGAGCGGGAGGGTAAGCGCGAGCCTACTGCACGAGGTCGGCGACGGTGGTTGCGGCCTTGAGGCCGGTGCCGGTGAGAACGGCGACCGTTGTCTCGTTCGCATTGATGGCGCCGGTTGCGGCGAGCTTGTCGAGCGCCGCAGCCGCGCTGGCGCTGGTCGGCTCGGCAAACAGGCCCTGGCGCGCGAGGCGGCGCAGGGCGGCGACGATCTCGTTCTCGGTGAGCGCGATGGTGGCGCCGCCGCTCTCGCGCAGGGCGGCGATGATCTCACGCAGGCGGAGGGGAGTCTTGATCGCGGTGCCCTCGGCAACGGTCTTGCTCACCCCGCGCGCGACGGGCGTATCGACACCGGCCTTGAAGCTTGCATCGATCGGCGAGCAATTGAGCGGCTGCGCCGCGAACAGGCGCGGCAGTTTCGAGATCTGCCCGGCCTTCAACAGCTCGCGGAAGCCGAAGGCGCAACCCAGCAGACTGCTGCCGGCGCCGACGGGAATGATGACATTGTCAGGCGCGCGGAATCCCAGATCTTCCCAGATCTCGTAGGCCAGCGACTTGGTGCCTTCGAGGAAGAACGGCTGCCAATTGTGGCTGGCGTAGAAGGTCTGGTTCGACTGGCGGATGGCCTCGGCTTCGGATTCCTCGCGCGGGCCCTCCACGAGCTGCACGGTCGCGCCGTAGGCGCGCACCTGCGCGATCTTGGCCGGCGACGTCGAGGCCGGCGCCAGAATCTTGACGCGCATGCCGCCGGCCGCACCCAGCCCCGCCATGGATGAGCCGCCGTTGCCGGAGGAATCCTCCAGAATGGCGTCGACACCGATCTGTCGCAGGAACGACAGCATCACCGCCGAGCCGCGGTCCTTGAAGCTGCCTGTCGGGTTGAACCATTCGAGCTTGAACAGCGGGCGCAGCGCGCCCCAGTCCTGCTGGACCAGCGGCGTGCAGCCCTCGCCGAGCGTAATCGGGTTCTCGATCTCGACCGGCAGCGCCGCCCGGTAGCGCCACAGCGACCGCGTCCGGCCATCGATGTCCTCGCGTGAGATGCCCGCCCCCGGCGTCACCAGCAGCGGCGTGCGCTCGTCCGAGCACCAGCGCGGCTGGTCCAAGGGATAGAGCTTTCCGTTGCGGGGATCGATGTAGCTGGCGGCAGGCATAGCAGTCTCCAAGGCAGGGCAGCGCGGTGCGCCGAACTTGAAGCCCACCGCACGAAACGAAGCGACACCTTGAAAACACGAAAAATGGAACTATTTCAATTCCTTAAACTGGCCTCGCAAGCCGAGCGGCAAGCGCGATGGGCGCGCTGGCATCGGATGCGACGGCCTGACGGCCCTCTCGATGACGGGAATTTGGCCCCGAACGGCCCCTGCGCCCGGCCACGATTAACTTGTCTGTCGTCGCCGGTCGCTACAATATGTTGGATTGAACTTGCGCCGCCGGTTCGGCGTCGCAAGTGAGCCAGGCCCGTCCGAGCGGCGGGCCGTTGGCTTTTTGGGAGCCTGGACATGAGCCGTGCCAACCGTACCGACCACATCCGCCTGACCTCCCATCCGGAGCCGGGCAGGAAGGCCGCCTTTCCCATCCATTGGGGCGCCGCTGATGCGCGCGCGCGCGGGCCGATCATCGGTACGGTGTCGCGCGCCGGGGATCGCAACGTGATCGGCAGCCATGGCGGGTCCTACGCGATGTACCGCGCGCTCGCGGTCTCCGCCGGGGCGCTGGACCCGATCAGGCGTCCTGACCTCACCAATACCTTTCCGGCCGCCACCATCGGTCCGTTCGAGCAATGGACCGATCCCACAAAAATCGTCGCGCTCGATCCCTGGGGGCATCTGGTCGCCGAGAATTTTCGCCAGGAGATCGCCGAGGGCGCGGACATCCGCCCGAGCATCGCGGTGACGCGGGCGCGGCTCGACCTGCCGGAGATTCGCGATGCGCTCGCCGCAAAGCGGCTGCGCGCCGATGGCGAGGTCGTGCACGCCAGTGGCAGCGTATCGGTGGTGAAGATCGCGATCGATCCGGTGTGGTACCTGCCGGGCCTTGCGGCGCGCTTCGGCACCGGCGAGACCGAGCTGCGGCGCACGCTGTTCGAGCAGACCGCCGGCATGTTCCCGGAGCTGGTGACGCGCCCGGACATGAAGGTGTTCCTGCCGCCGATCGGCGGCACCACAGTCTACCTGTTCGGCGACGTGACGAAACTGCCGGACCATCGCACCAGGATCACCTGCCGCGTGCATGACGAGTGCAACGGATCCGATGTGTTCGGCTCCGACATCTGCACCTGCCGGCCCTATCTGATCCACGGCATCGAGGAATCCGCGCGCGGCGCGCAGGAGGGCGGGCTCGGGCTCGTCGTCTACAACCGCAAAGAAGGCCGCGCGCTCGGCGAGGTCACCAAATTCCTGGTCTACAATGCGCGCAAGCGGCAGGAGGACGGCGATGCGGCCGCCGCTTATTTCGAGCGCACCGAATGTGTGGCTGGCGTCCAGGACGCGCGCTTCCAGCAATTGATGCCGGATACGATCCATTGGCTCGGCCTCAAGCGCATCGACCGCTTCCTGTCGATGAGCGACATGAAATACGACGCGTTGACCTCGCAAGGCATCGACATCGTCGAGCGTGTGCCGATCCCGCTGGAGCTGATTCCCGCCGACGCCCATGTCGAGATCGCCGCCAAGAAGGCCGCGGGCTACTACTCGACCGACATCGCACCGGAAAAGGACGTGAACGGCGTGGTCGGGCGTTCGCTGGAAAAATACTGATCGCGATGGCGGACGCTTTGGAATCGCAGGCACGCGCGCTGCTCACCGCAAAGGCGGTGCGCGCGCGCGCCGGGCAGATGCTCGAGCTCGGCCTTGCCGGCGGGCTCACCCATTTCACGGTCGATCTCGACCGCATCGATGGCGTTGCCGATGCCGTGCTCGCGGTGACCCGTAAAGCCTATCCGACACTCGACATTCCCTTTCATGCGCGCTGGCGGCACTTCGTGCTCGGCGGCATCGACCGCTGGGCCCGGCTTGCCGATGCTGCGTCCTGGCCGGATCGCGCGGCGCAAGCGCGCGCCGAGTTCGACCTCGCCATCGTCAGCGTGCTGCTCGATGCCGGCGCCGGCGCAGCTTGGCGCTATCGCGACAGCGTGACGGGAGCAGACGTAGGGCGATCGGAAGGGCTCGCGATCGCGAGCCTCGACATGTTCGCGAGCGGGCTGTTTTCGCGCGATGCGCGTGCGCCGTTCAGGGCCGATGCGGAGGTGCTTGAAAGACTGCCTCTTGGCTCACTCACCTCCGCCTTTCAGGTGACCGAGGCCAATCCGCTGCTCGGCCTGGAGGGACGCACCGACCTGCTGCGGCGTCTGGGCAGGCAGGTCTCGGAGCGTGCGGACGTGTTCGGCTTGCACGATACGCCGCGGCCGGGCGGGCTGTTCGATCATATCGCAGCGCATGCGATCGGCGGCGCCGTCGCTGCGCCCGCGATCCTGTCCGCGGTGCTGAACCGGCTCGGGCCGATCTGGCCGTCGCGACTTGAGCTTGCGGGCGTGCCGCTCGGCGATTGCTGGCGACATCCGGCGATCAAGGCGGACGACGGCACGGCAGGCCTCGTGCCGCTGCACAAGCTGTCGCAATGGCTGAGCTATTCGCTGATCGAGCCGCTGCAGCGCGCCGGCTTTGAGGTGACCGACATCGATGGCCTGACCGGGCTCGCCGAATACCGCAACGGCGGTCTGTTCGTCGATCATGACGTGCTGCGCCTGCGCGATGCCGCCGATGCCGCGCGTGCGCATGAAGTGGATTCGCTGCTCGTCGTGGAGTGGCGCGCGCTGACAATTGCATTGCTCGACAGGTTGGCGGAGCGCATTCGCGCCAAGCTCGGCCGCACCCCTCGGACCTTGCCGCTTGCGAGCATCCTCGAAGGCGGCACGTGGGCGGCGGGCCGCGCCATCGCATTTGCACGCCGTCCCGATGGATCGCCGCCGCTCAAGGTGATCAGCGACGGCACGGTGTTTTAAACCCTCTCCCCTTGTGGGAGAGGGTGGCTTCGCGAAGCGAAGCCGGGTGAGGGGTTGTCGCCGCGGGCACATCTCTCAGTTGGAGTTCGCGGAGAGATACC
>NZ_LAXE01000001.1:7510007-7541617 GCF_003122645.1 Bradyrhizobium sp. SUTN9-2 | reverse complement strand
TCGCCGCGGGCACATCTCTCAGTTGGAGTTCGCGGAGAGATACCCCTCATCCGGCGCTTCGCGCCACCTTCTCCCACAAGGGGAGAAGGGAAAAGCAAGAGCATCTCATCATGGAAGGCGTCACGATCGTCGATCATCCGCTGGTGCAGCACAAGCTGACGCTGGTGCGGGACAAGTCCATCTCGACCAAGTCGTTCCGCGAGCTGATCAAGGAGATCGGCATGTTGCTGTGCTACGAGGTGACGCGCGACCTGCCGCTCACCGACACCGTGATCGAGACGCCGCTGGCGACGATGCATTCGGCCAAGATCGCCGGCAAGAAGCTGGTATTCGTGCCGATGCTGCGCGCCGGCACCACCTTCGTCGACGGCATGATGGATCTGGTGCCGACCGCGCGCGTCGCCCATATCGGGCTCTACCGCGAGCCGCACAGCTTTGCCGCCGTGGAGTACTTCTTCAAATCGCCCTCCGACCTCAGCGAGCGCCTCGCCATCGTGGTGACGCCGGTGGTCGCCACCGCCAACACCGCCGTCGCCGCCATCGACCGGCTGAAGGAGCGCGGCGCCAGGGACATCCGCCTCGCCTGCCTGATCGCCGCACCGGAAGGGCTCGAACGGCTGCGCGGATTGCACCCGGACGTGCCGATCTGGACGGCGGCGGTGGATGAAGGGCTCGACGACAACGGGTTCATCCTGCCGGGCCTCGGCGATGCCGGCGACCGCGCCTACGGAACGCGGTAAGTGCTGGGCGCGTTTTAGGAACAGCTTCCACCGCGCGAGGTTCTCCTGCTTTGCGATGGAGAGCAACGATGACCTATCAGAATGAGGACCGCAGGGCCGACAGAGCGCGCCGCAACAGCCCGGTCGGCTGGGCAGTCGGCGCGATCTTCGTGATCGCCGTGGTCGCGGCCGTCTTCTTCTACAATGGTCGCGAGTTCGGTCCCCAGACCACGACCTCGAACCCGAACACGGCGCCGAACGTCACCACCGGATCGAATCCACCGGCTGCGCCGGCGAAGTGATGCGCCAGGAGCGGGCCGTCACACCTTCCCGCTGCCGCAAATGCCCTTCAGTGCCTGCCACTCCTTGTCGGTCAGCAGCGGCGGGCCGCTGGCGGGCCGGTCCTCCTTCGTCATGCGCGCGAGGCGGTCCTCGGTCAGCGGATGGCTGGCGAGGATATTCGTCAGGCCGGAGCCGCCCTCTTTGCCGGTGATGCGGAACATCAGCTGGGCCGCGGGCTTCGGCGACCGGCCGAGCGCATGCATGATCTCGATCGCGAAAGTGTCGGCGCCGGTCTCGGCTTCGCGCGAATAGGACGCTTCGACCAGGCTGCGCGAGGCGAAGATCACGGCCGAGGAGCCGGTGATGTCGCCGAACAAGAGGCCGATCAGGAACGAGGTGCCGCCATTGTAGATCAGGCCGCGCATGTTGTCGTAATGCTTGAGATGGCCGAGCTCGTGGGCGAGGATGCCGGCGAGCTCGTCGGGACTCTCGGCCTTGTCGAGCAGGCCCTTCAGCACGAACACCTTGCCGCCGGGCAGCGCGAAGGCATTCGGTATCGAGCTCGGCAGCACGCCGGCCGTCATTGAGTCGTTGAGGCCGGCCGCATCGCGCAGGCGGTTGACGAGCTTCGTGAACGCGGCCTTGCCCGCGGGGTCTTCGCACACGCCGCGGCCGAAGATGGTTTTCATCTGCACTTCGGCGGCATCGCCGATGCGCCGTTCCACGGGCTTCGGCACCAGCGGCGCGAGCCGGTCGGCGGCGAGCGGCACGCCGAACAGGACGACGCAGACGATGGAGACGGCGGCGGCAACCGACCAGCTCACGATTTTCGCGACGCCGCTGCGCGTCGTCCGATGCTCGTCGAGCCGCGTGCAGCGGGCCGCCACCTCCGCGGCAAGCGCGGCATCGCGGATCTCCAGCCGCGCCAGAGGCGGTGCGGACGTCGCAGCCAGGCGCAGGATTCCGGGGGGACTGTCGGCGCGGCGAAGGTCGGCATAGGCCCAGCGAACAGGCGTTGCGCCGTCCTCGGCGATCTCGAGCGCATCACTGAGCGTCAGCGTCACCTGCCGCCTGCGGCTCGACACGCCGTCGAAGAAGATGGTCGGACTCTCCGACTGCGCCGGGGTCTCGGCAAACACGTCACTCACAGCTCAGAATCCCGCGACATCGAGTCCGTCGGCAAAGCCTTCGCCGAGCGCGCCGGCAAGCTGACCGCTGCCGCGCACGTCCGCCGCGGCCCAGATGTTGTGCACCTCGACGGTTTCCAGCACCTTGGCCCAAAGATCGCGTTGAAGATAGACCCGCATGACGATGTTGATGGCAAGAGCGAGCGCGAAATAGCCGATCACCATCATCGCCACCATCGGGATGCTCTTCGTCGCATTGTCGCCGGCGAAGATCTCCTCGGCGGAAACGCCGGTGAGCGAGACGACCAGGAAGGCGCTGCCGCCCATATAGGCTGCGAACGCGACCGTGAGCAGCATCCACCAGCCGATCACTTTCCAATACAGGCCGTAGAAGGCATCATGAGGCAATTCCGAGGACAGGCTGACGCTACCGATGCGGATGCCGTCGAGCCACCAGCGCCATTCGCGCGCCTTGAACTCGGCGTAGAAGAACGGTGCGAGCGGGAAGATGAGGAGCGCGATCGGGCTGAGCAGCCAGAGCCACCAGCCGCGCTTGAAGAAGGTCCAGCCGTCGGCGTCGAAATCGCCGCGGAGATCGCCGTAATGGGTGTGCCGCATCTTGTAGCGTTCGAGCGCCGCCGCGCGCCAGGGCAGCGCGAGACCGAGCGTCAGGAGCACCAGCAAGCCCCATAGCATGGCGCGAAACGCGTAAGCCCAGCCGGAGCCGTCCATCCAGAAGCGGACGCCGCGCCAGACCGTGCGGGTCAGGCGGTAGCGCCGCGCGCGAAAAATCGCGAACTGGCCGAAGGCGTAGAAGGCGATGAATAGCGGCGTCGAGGCAAAGGCCTGCCAGCGCTCGAACTCGATGCCAATGAGAAAATAGGCGAGATAGATCGGCACCAGGATCGCGAGCGCGAACAGGAAGCCGACCAGGAGCTCCTTGGCCCGTCCGGTGTATTCGGCCGCATCGCCATCGATCGCGGTGTGCGTCCACAGATGACGGCGGATGTCGGTGACGAGCCAGAACCGGTAGAAGCCGAAGGTCACGAGCTCGAGCATGGCACCCTTGGTGACCATTTTGCGGAACTCGGAGCGGCTGCCGGAGAAATCGACCCGCGTCGCCGGCAGCGGCGGGGGCAAGGGTTCGGACCCGATCGGGGTCCATTGCATGTCGTTCACGGCGGCAACCTCGGGATGCGGATCTGTTCCGGCCAAACTATAGATCAGAGATTAGTCGATCCCCAAGATGAGCGGGTTCGATTTAGCTCGATTCCAGCGGGTTTCTCGCACGATTCTCTGTCGTTCGGCGTGCGGGAGGTCACGTTCTCGTGGCGCCGTGACGATCGTGCAACGCGCTCGTGAAGGCTGGATGAGGCAAAACTCTCCCTTGCCCCGGCGCAGACAACCGGCTGTAATTGCAAATCAAATACCGCAGCGCAGAATTCAACGACGCGCGGTTCATATTCAGGGAGAACGGTCATGCATGGGACCATCGAAAGCGCGGCCAAGCTCGACGCCTTGCGCGAGCGCGCGATGTCGCTGCCGCTGGAGCAGTTCGATCCCGGCGACCCCGAATTGTTCAGGACCGATACGTTCTGGCCCTATTTCGACCGGCTGCGCCGCGAGGATCCCGTGCATTACTGCAAGGACTCGATGTTCGGGCCGTATTGGTCGGTGACGCGCTACAACGACATCATGGAGATCGAGACCAACCATGCGGTGTTCTCCTCGGCCTCCGCGCTCGGCGGCATCACCATCCGCGACATCGATCCGGATCTGCGCCGTGAGAGTTTCATCTCGATGGACCCGCCGCGCCATGCCGCCCAGCGCAAGACCGTGGCGCCGATGTTCACGCCGACGCATCTGGACAATCTCGCCATCAACATCCGCAAGCGCTCGGCCGAGTGCCTGGACAATCTTCCCCGTGGCGAGGTGTTCGACTGGGTCGACCGCGTCTCGATCGAGCTCACGACGCAGATGCTGGCGGTGCTGTTCGACTTCCCCTGGGAGGATCGCCGCAAGCTGACGCGCTGGTCCGACGTCGCCACCACGATTCCCGGCCCGGACGGTCTCGTCGCCACCGAGGACGAGCGGATGGCCGAACTCGCCGAATGCGCGGCCTATTTCTCGAGGCTGTGGAAGGAGCGCATCGAACAGCCGCCGAAGAGCGACCTATTGTCGATGATGGCGCATGGCACTGCTACGCGCGACATGGATGCGAAGAACTTCCTCGGCAATCTCATCCTCCTGATCGTCGGCGGCAACGACACCACGCGCAACACCATGTCGGGCTCGCTTCTCGCGCTGAGCCAGCATCCGGAGCAATATCGCAAGCTGCGCGAGAACCCTGACCTGCTCGACAGTTTCGTGCCGGAGGTGATCCGCTGGCAGACGCCGCTCGCGCATATGCGCCGCACGGCGCTGTCCGATTTCGAGTTCCGCGGCAAGCAGATCAAGAAGGGTGACAAGGTCGTGATGTGGTACGTCTCGGGCAACCGCGACGAGGACGTGATCGACAGGCCCTACGAGTTCATCATTGATCGCGCCCGCCCGCGCACGCACCTGTCCTTCGGCTTCGGCATCCATCGCTGCGTCGGCCTGCGGCTCGCCGAGCTCCAGCTCAAGATTATTTGGGAGGAAATTCTCAAGCGGTTCGACCATATTGATGTGGTCGGCGAACCCACTCGGGTCTATTCGAGTTTTGTAAAGGGTATCGAAACGCTGCCGGTGAAGATTGCTGCGTGAGTCGAACGCAACGGAGCCACGATCATGAACATCCAAGCGCCGGTTAAAGTGGACAAGGCCGAACGCATGCGGAAGGCGCGCGAGGAGGCCTATGCGACGCCGTTGTCGCAATTCCACCCCGGCGCGCCCCGGCTGTTCCAGGACGACACGCTGTGGCCCTGGTTCGAGCGGCTGCGTAAGGAAGAGCCGGTGCATTACTGCACCAATGCGCCGATCGAGCCGTATTGGTCGGTGGTGAAGTACAACGACGTCATGCATGTCGACACCAATCACGGCATCTTCTCCTCGGATTCCAAGCTCGGCGGCATCTCGATCCGCGACGTGCCGGAAGGCTACGACTATCCGAGCTTCATCGCGATGGACCAGCCCCGGCATTCGGCGCAGCGCAAGACGGTGTCGCCGATGTTCACGCCGACACACCTGGACGAGCTGGCAAAGCTGATCCGCCAGCGCTCGCAGACCGTGCTGGACAATCTGCCGCGCAACGAGACGTTCAACTTCGTCGAGCGCGTCTCCATCGAGCTGACCACGCAGATGCTGGCGACCCTGTTCGACTTCCCCTGGGAGGAGCGGCGCAAGTTGACGCGCTGGTCCGACGTTTCCACCGCGCTGCCCAAGAGCGGCATCGTCGCCAGCGCCGAAGAGCGCCGCCGCGAGATGGACGAGTGCTACGCCTACATGTCCAAGCTCTGGAACGAGCGTGTCAACTCCGCGCCGCGCAACGACCTGTTGTCGCTGATGGCCCACAACGAGGCCACGCGCCACATGGATCCCGACAACCTCATGGGCAACATCATCCTGCTCATCGTCGGCGGAAACGACACCACGCGCAACACCATGACCGGCTCGGTGCTGGCGCTGAACGAGAACCCGGAGCAGTACGACAAGCTGCGCGAAAATCCGGAGCTGATCGATTCCATGGTGCCGGAGGTGATCCGCTGGCAGACGCCGCTGGCGCATATGCGGCGTACTGCGCTCCAGGACACCGAGATCGGCGGCAAGCACATCAGGAAGGGCGACCGGGTCGTGATGTGGTACGTCTCCGGCAATCGCGACGAGGAGATGTTCGACAAGCCGAACGAGTTCATCATCGACCGACCCCGCCCGCGCACGCACCTCTCCTTCGGCTTCGGCATCCACCGCTGCGTCGGCATGCGGCTCGCCGAGCTGCAGCTCAAGATCGTCTGGGAGGAGATGCTGAAGCGCTTCGACCGCATCGAGGTGGTCGGCGAGCCCAAGCGGATCTATTCGAGCTTCATCAAGGGATATGAGACGCTGCCGGTGCGGATTCCGGGCTGAGCTCTCTCCTACCGTCATTGCGAGGAGCGAAGCGACGAAGCAATCCAGACTGTCACCGCGGAGGGATTTCTGGATTGCTTCGCTGCGCTCGCATGACGGGGTCCTGGACACACCTGCTCGTCACGCCCGCACCGGCAGGCACGGCACTCCCCAGCTATAAAATTCCGGCATGACAGCTCGCGCCAGATGCGAAGGCACGACCGCGCGCGGCTGTTCTACGACACGCCATCTAACTCAGCCGGATGTCCCACACGCTTTCCTTGCGGCAGGCGGCGACTTCCTCGCGCAGCAGCGCGGTGATGGCGAGCGAGGCCGTCGAGGCCGGGCGGTCGATTGGAGAGGCAAAGATGAGCTCGCGCGTCATCGGCTTGGATACGGGGGCGGTTTCCAGCCGCCCGTCCGCGACCTCGCCGTGGACCGAGGACGGCGGCAGCAGCGCGAAGCCGAGGCCCTCCTCGACCAGGCTCGTCAGCACGCGAAACGAATCCGCCTCCAGTTGGACGTCGAGCTTGATCTTGCGCTGGGCCGCGGCGTGCTCGATCAGCGCGCGGAGGCCGTGGGAATGAGAGGGCAGCACCAGGCGTTGCCGCAGCAGCCAGCCGATGTCGACGCTCTTCTTGCGCGCCAAGCCGCAGCCGCGCGGACCTACCGCGACGATGTTGTCGCGCCCCAGGCTCTGCACGTTGAGATGCAGGTCGGCCGAGCGGCCGTAGAGGATGGCGAGATCCATCTCGCCGCGATGCAGCCATTCGACCAGATGCCCGCTGTAGCTCTCGACGATGCGCAGCGAGATGCCGGGAAATTTTTCGACACAGCGCCGTGCAAAGCGCGCCGACAGCACGCAGCTCACGGTCGGAACCAGGCCGAGCACGACCTGGCCGGACGGCGGCCCCTTGGCCGACTGGATGTCGTCGCGGATCTGGTCGATCTGCCGCACGATGCCGGAGGTGCGTGCGAGCAGCAGGCGGCCGGCCTCGGTCAGCACCATGCCGCGGCCGTTGCGCGTGAAGAGTTCGGTGCGCAGCTCGTGTTCCAGGAGCTTGATCTGCCTGGAGAGCGCCGGCTGCGCCACGCGCAAGGTGTCGGAGGCCTTGGACAGGCTGCCGAGCTCCGCCACGCAACTGAAGGTCCTGAGCTGCCGGAAATCCATCCTTGCCAATCCTGGAAGGCTACTTCATACGCTATAACAAATGAGCATAGGGGGCGGGCATTGTTTTCACAACGCCCGTGGGTTGGCCGGCGTTATCTTTAACTGCCGCTGAGAATTGGAAACGCCATGAGTCAAGAACACCACGCCGAAGATTACGCCGACATCCGCGAGGCCGTAGCCAAGCTCTGCGCGCAGTTCCCCGGCGAATATTGGCGCAAGCTCGACCGCGAGATGGCCTACCCCAAGGCGTTCGTCGATGCGCTGACCGAGGCCGGCTATCTCTCGGTGCTGATCCCCGAGGAATATGGCGGCGCGGGCCTGAAGCTGTCGGCGGCCGCGGCGATCCTGGAAGAGATCCAGCGCGCGGGCTGCAACGGCGGCGGCTGCCATGCCCAGATGTACACGATGGGCACGGTGCTCAGGCACGGCAATGCCGAGCAGAAGGCAAAATACCTGCCGAAAATCGCGAGCGGCGAGTTGCGCCTGCAGGCGTTCGGCGTCACCGAGCCGACCAGCGGCACCGACACCTCCTCGCTGAAGACGTTCGCGCGCAAGGACGGCAACGACAGCTACATCGTCAACGGCCAGAAGATCTGGACCAGCCGCGCCGAGCATTCCGATCTGATGGTGCTGCTGGCGCGCACCACCCCGAAGGACCAGGTCAAGAAGCGCACCGACGGCCTGTCGGTGTTCATCGTCGACATGCGCGAGGCCAAGAACAACGGCCTCGAGATCCGCCCGATCCGCACCATGATGAACCACGCCACCACCGAAGTGTTCTTCACCGACATGAGGGTGCCGGCGGAGAACCTGATCGGCGAGGAAGGCAAGGGCTTTCGCTACATCCTCTCCGGCATGAATGCCGAGCGCATCCTGATCGCGGCCGAATGCGTCGGCGACGCCAAGTGGTTCATCGCGAAGGCGACGAACTACGCCAAGGAGCGCGCCGTGTTCGGCCGGCCGATCGGCCAGAATCAAGGCATCCAGTTTCCGATCGCAAAAGCCTACGCCTCGATGCGCGCGGCCGAACTGATGGTGAAGGAAGCCACGCGCAAATACGAGGCCGGGCTCGATTGCGGCGCGGAGGCCAACATGGCCAAGATGCTGGCGGCGGATGCGTCCTGGGAAGCGGCGAATGCCTGCATCCAGACCCATGGCGGGTTCGGCTTTGCCGAGGAATACGACGTCGAGCGCAAGTTCCGCGAGACGCGGCTCTACCAGGTGGCGCCGATCTCGACCAACCTCGTGCTGTCCTTCGTCGCCGAGCACGTGCTCGGCATGCCGCGCTCGTACTGAGGTTGCGGCCATGGGAGCATTGGACGGGATCAGGGTGATTGCGGTCGAGCAGGCGGTGGCGGCGCCGTTCTGCTCCTCGCGCCTGGCGGATGCCGGCGCGGACGTGATCAAGATCGAGCGGCCCGAGGGCGATTTCGCCCGCGGCTATGACGCGGCGGCCAAGGGCCAGAGCAGCTATTTCGTCTGGCTCAATCGCGGCAAGCAATCGGCGGTGGTCGATCTCACCACGAAGGAAGGCCGCGCCGAGCTGGAGAAGCTGATCGCGAGTGCCGACGTGCTGATCCAGAACCTGAAACCCGGCTCGATGGACAAGCTCGGCTTCTCGCGCGAGCGGCTCTTGAAGGACTATCCCAAGCTGATCTCGTGCACCATCACCGGTTATGGTGACGAAGGTCCCTACGCCCACCGCAAGGCCTATGATCTCCTGATCCAGGCCGAGAGCGGGCTCGCCTCGATCACCGGCAATCCCGATGGCGCCTCGCGCGTCGGCATGTCGATCGTGGATGTTGCGACCGGCGCCACCGCGCATGCCGCGATCCTGGAGGCGCTGATCGCGCGCGGGCGCACCGGCAAGGGCGCCGACATCCGCATCTCTATGTTCGACGTGATGGCGGACTGGTGCACCGTGCCGCTGCTCAATGCCGAAGCCGGCAATCCGCCCAAGCGCATGGGGCTGCGGCATCCGTCGATCGCGCCTTACGGCGTGTTCACCTCCAAGGACGGCAAGGACATCCTGATCTCGATCCAGAGCGAACGCGAGTGGAAGACGCTGTGCGCGAAGGTGCTGGATCAGCCGGACCTGCCGGCCGATCCCCGCGTCGCCAACATGGTCGAGCGCGTGCGCAACCGCGACTTCACCGACGCGACGGTGGCCGACATCTTCGGCAAGATGACGCGCGACGAGCTGTTGAAGCGTCTCTCGGACGCGGACATCGCATTCGCCGAGGTCAACACCATGGCCGACCTCGCCAACCATCCGCATCTGCGTCGTATCGAGGTCGACACGCCGAACGGCCGCGTCAGCTATCCCGCGCCGGCGCCGATCATCGTCGGCGAGACGCGCAGCTACGGCGCCGTGCCCGCCATTGGCGAAAAGCCCCAATCCAAGACGTGACAGAGCGAGGCGTCATGACCGAGAAGCTCGACATCGATCATCTCAGGCAATGGATCGGCCGCAGCCAAGAGGCCACGGACATCGTCACCGCGCAGCTCGTGAAGGGCCTGCGCGCGACGCTGTTCCAGGAGGTCGGTGAGCCCAGGGCGGGCGACGCTGCGCCGTTCACGGTGCATTGGTGCCTGGCGCAGCCGGTGTTTCCAATGTCGATGCTCGGTCCTGACGGCCACCCGACCCGCGGCGGCTTCCTGCCGCCGGTGCCGCTGCCGCGCCGGATGTGGGCCGGCGGCGAGATCGAGTTCTTGCAGCCCTTGCGCGTCGGCGATGAATCGACGCGGACTTCGCGCATTGCCGACGTGCAGGTGAAATCAGGATCGACCGGCACGCTGTGCTTCGTCTCGGTCGAGCATAGCATCTCCTCACCGCGGGGCACGGCGATCCGCGAGCGGCAGGACATCGTCTATCGCGAGATGACCGGCGGCGCGCCGGCTGGCGGCAAGGCGTCGCCTCCGCCGCCGCAGGCGCAGCATCGCGAAACGCATGTGTCCGATCCCGTGCTGCTGTTTCGCTATTCCGCGCTGACCTTCAACGGCCACCGCATCCACTACGACCGCGACTACGTCACTGAGGTCGAGGGCTATCCGGGCCTGATCTTCCACGGTCCACTACAGGCAGCGCTGATCGTCGAGATGGCGGCCAAGCTTCGTGGCGGCAAGGCGCCGAAGAAGTTTTCGTATCGCGGCGTGCAGCCGCTATTCGAAGGCACGGAGTTCTCGGTCAACGCCAACGAGACTCAGGCGGGCATGGAGCTGTGGACCGCGAACGCGGAGGGGCAGCCGACGATGAAGGGCACGGCGGTGTGGTGAGCCACCACTGTTTCTTCCCGTCATTGCGAGCGTAGCGAAGCAATCCAGAATCCCTCCGCGGAGATAATCTGGATTGCTTCGTCGCTTCGCTCCTCGCAATGACGGGGTGAGGCTGCTACCCTCAATCAACAACACGGGGACGGAACCAATGGCCAAGAACGGCAAGACTGGCACCAAGCCCGTCACCGTGAAGCAGGCGACGCTCAACCTTCTGCGCGCCTTCGGCATCGACAGGGTGTTCGGCAACCCTGGTTCGACCGAACTGCCGTTCCTGAGCGACTGGCCCGACGATATCGACTACGTGCTGGCGCTGCAGGAAGCTTCCGCCGTCGGCATGGCCGATGGCTATGCGCAGGCGACGCGCAATGCCGGCTTCGTCAATCTGCATTCGGCGGCCGGCGTCGGCAATGCGCTCGGCAACATCTACACCGCGCATCGCAACCAGACCCCGCTTGTGATCACCGCAGGCCAGCAGGCGCGCTCGATCTTGCCCTTACAGGCCTTCCTCTATGCCGAGCGCGCCTCCGAGTTTCCGCGGCCTTATGTGAAATACAGCGTCGAGCCGGCAAGGCCGGAGGACGTGCCCGCCGCGATCGCGCGGGCCTATTACACCGCGATGCAGCCGCCGTGCGGGCCGACCTTCGTGTCGATCCCGATCGACGACTGGGCCCATGCCTGCGCGCCGGTCGAGGCGCGCAGGGTCAGCCGCGAGATCGGCCCTGAGCTGGAGCCGATGAAGGCGCTGGTTGCGGCGCTCGCCTCAAGCAAACACCCTGCGCTCGTCGTTGGCCCCGGAATCGATCGCGCCGGTGCGGTGGAGCTGATGGTGCGCGTTGCCGAGAAGGCCAAGGCGAGCGTCTGGGTCAGTCCGTTCTCGGCACGCTGCTCGTTCCCCGAGCGGCATCCGCAATTCGCGGGCTTTCTGCATGCCTCGCCCGCGCAACTGTCCGACGCGCTGCGCGAGCACGATGTCGTCATCGTCATCGGCGCGCCGGTGTTCACCTTCCATGTCGAGGGCCATGCCGCGATCTTCGACCGCGGCGCGACCATCTTCCAGATCACGGATGACGCGGATGCCGCCGCGGTGACGCCATCAGGCACCAGCATCATCGCGACGATGGAGCCGGCGCTGAGCCTGCTGCTCGACCTGCTGCCGGAGAGCAAGCGCGCGGCGCCAAAAGGCCGCACGCTGCCGCCGGCGCCGCAGCCCGTCGATCCGCTGCCGGTCGAATTCCTGCTGCATTCGCTGTCGCAGGCAATGCCGGATGATGCATCACTTGTCGAGGAAGTGCCCTCGCACCGGCCGGCGATGCAAAAATTCCTGCCGATGCGCGGCCAGGACAGTTTCTACACCATGTCGAGCGGCGGCCTCGGCTATTCTCTGCCCGCCGCCGTCGGTATGGCGCTCGGCAAGCCGAAGCAGCGCACGGTGTGCCTGATCGGCGACGGCTCGGCGATGTATTCGATCCAGGCGCTCTGGACCGCCGTGCAGCGCAAGCTGCCGCTCACCGTCGTGGTCATCAACAATTCCGGCTACGGCGCGATGCGCTCGTTCAGCCAGGTCATGCAGGTGCGCAACGTGCCGGGGCTGGAGCTGCCGGGGATCGATTTCGTCCGGCTTGCCGAGGGCATGGGCTGCCGTGCGGTGCGGGTGACGAAGGCTGCGGAGCTGGGCGAAGCGCTGAAGCGCGGCATGGCGTATGCGGGCACGAGCCTCGTTGAGGTCGTCGTGGATTCCGCAGTGCCTGTGCTGTACGGGCAGAAGCATTGACCGTCTCGTAGCCCGGATGGAGCGCAGCGTCATCCGGGAATCCTGCCACAGGCGAGTCGGCCCTGGATTGCGCTGCGCTCCATCCAGGCTACGACATCACGACGCCAAAAAACCTCCGTCGGCCGCGAGCACATGCCCGACGACATACGACGACGCATCCGACGACAGCCACACCACGGCCTCGGCGACCTCCTCCGGGCTGCCCATCCGCCGCAGCGGCAGGCCTGCGCTGACCGTCGCCACATCGCCGACGCCGGCGCGCAGCATCATGTCGGTGACGACGCGGCCGGGCGCGATCGCATTGATGCGAATGCCGCGCGGCGCGTTCTCCATCGCCGCCGAGCGCGTCAGCGAGATCGCGGCGGCCTTTGAGGCCGAGTAGAGCGAAAAGCCTGGATTGGGATTGCGCACCCCGCTGACGGAGGTGTTGACGACGATGCTGCCGCGCCCCTGCGCCAGCATCGCCGGCAATTGATGGCGCAGGCAGAGGAACAGCGCGCGGACATTGGTGTCGAACACGCTGTCGTAGATCTCCGTGCCCTGTTCCTCCAGGGGCGCGCGGCGCTCCTGGAAGCCGGCATTGTTGAAGGCAACGTCGAGCCGGCCGCAGCGCCCGACGGCTGTGCCGACGAGGCGCGCGACCTCGTCTTCCTTCGTGATGTCGGTCTGAAGCGCGATCGCCTCCGTGCCGAGCTCGCGGCACGCGGCGGCGGTGGCCTCGATCTCGGCCTCGCGCCGGCCGGCGACGACGATCGCTTCCGCCCCTTCGGCCGCCATCCGCAGCGCCGTTGCGCGCCCGATGCCGCTGCCGCCGCCCGTGATCAGGCAGACCTTGCCGCTCATGCGCTGACCGGTCGGCAAGGCTTCGCTCATGGTCCACTCCAAACACTTGCGCGCGCCGTTGCGCCCATATAGTTGTATGATACAACTATGTGGGTCGAGTCAAGCCATGGCCGAGCTTTCGCTGATTGACGACATCCGCGCCGCCTCGCGCCTGATGGTGCGCGAACTCGGCTTCATGGACGCCACGGTGGCGGCCTCGGGCTATCCGCCCTCGGCGGTCCACACCATCCTGGAGATCGGCATTCGTGGCCCCATGACGTCGGGCGAGCTCGGCGATTTCCTGCGGCTGGAGAAATCCAGCGTCAGCCGTCTGGTGCGCAAGCTGATCGATTGCGGCGAGCTCAAGGAGACGCCGGACGAGGCGGATGCGCGCAGCAAGCTGCTGTCGCTGACGGCGAAGGGCCGGCGCACGCTGGAGGCCCTCCACGCGTTCGGCCGGCAGCAGGTCCGCGGCGCGCTGGCGGCGCTGACGCCGGCCGAGCAGCGCACGGTGTGCGAGGGCATGATGCTCTATGCGCAGGCGCTGCGCGCGAGCCGGGTGGGGGAGACGGTGGCGGTGGTGTGATGCGCGAGGTTGCTGAAGCTGCTTCTACACGCTCGGTGTCATCGCCCGCGAAGGCGGGCGATCCAGTACTCTGAGACGGTTGTGGTTGAGCCGACAGGGGCGGCATACTGGATGCCCCGCCTCCGCGGGGCATGACAGCGTCTAGCGTGGGAGCACCTAACGGTCACTTCCCGAACTCCTCCCGCATCTTCGCCTGGATCTTGGCCATGCCGCCGATCCAGCGGTCGTAATTCTCGGTCTTCTTGCGCATGTAGCCGAGCACTTGCGGGTGCGGCAGGATCAGGAACGTCTCCTGCTCGAGGCCGGCGAGCACGTCTTTCGCCACTTGCTCGGGCGTCAGGTCGCCGTCGCCGGATTGCGGGCCCTTGGGAATCGAGCGCAGCATGTTGGTGTCGACACCCTGCGGACACAGGATCGAGACCTTGATGTTGTGGGCCTTGTGCGAGATCGCGAGATTCTCGGCAAAACCGACCGCCGCGTGCTTCGTCGTCGAATAGGCCGGGCTGCCGACCTGCGACAGCAGGCCTGCGGCCGAGATGGTGTTGAGGAAATAGCCGCCGCCGCGCGCCTTCATGCGGGGGACGAGATGCCGCGCCGCATAGACATGCGCCATGACGTGGATCGCCCAGCTGCGCTGCCACGGCTCGTCGGAAGCGCCGCCGGCGTTCTCCGACATCGGGTCGAAGCCGCCGCCGATGCCGGCGTTGGAACAGAACAGCGCGATCGGGCCGAACTGCCGCTCGGTCTCCTCGATGACGTGGACGATGTCCTTTTCCTGCGCGACGTCGCATTTGAACGCGGCGCCATCGACCATGGCCGCGACCGCTCGCGCATTGGCCGCGTCCATGTCCGCCACCACGACCTTGGCCGCACCCGCATTGTGAAAGGCCTCGCACAGCGCCTTGCCGATGCCGTTTGCGCCGCCCGTGACGACCACGACCTTGCCGGTCACCTGCATGCGACGTCTCCTCTCGTCTTCTTATACCGCTTCGCGGAAACTTCTCAGCTCAACACGAGGTCGAGCACCGCGGTATAATGACATGCCGCGCCGGCCAAGACAAAGCCGTGCCAGATCGCATTCTGAAAGCGCAGCCGCCGCCAGGCGTGGAAGATCACGCCGAAGCTGTAGAGCAGGCCGCCGGCAAGAATGAAGCCCAGCACCAGCGTGGGCAACGCCCTGACCACGGCATCGTAGAGCATCATGCCGCTCCAGCCCATCGCGAGATAGATGCCGACCGAGACGCGGTCGAACCGGCCGGGATAGAGCAGCTTCAGCACGATGCCGAGGATTGCGACGCACCAGACGCCGGCCAGCAGCACCAACGCGAACACGCTGTCCTTCAGCTCCAGGATGAACGGCGTGTAGGTCGCGGCGATCAAGAGATAGATCGCGGAATGGTCGAAGCGGCGCAGCAGCCATTTGGCCGGCGAGACCGGCCAGAGATTATAGGTCGCCGACAGCACCAGCATCGAGAGCAGGCCGGCGACATAGACGGAGACGCCGACGATGTCGGTGGCGTCGGCATAGACCGCCGTCAGCACCACCAGCACCGTCGCGGCAATGATGCCCGCGAGCACGCCGATCCCGTGGACGATGCCGTCGGCGATCAGCTCGGCGCGATCGTAGTCCCAGCCGATCGCGTCGGCTGCGGCGTGGACGGAAGAGGATGCAAGCTGCTTCAACTGGAAGACGGTCATGGCAATCCGCAAAGGCTCGAGGCAATGCCCTCTAGATGGGTGTTTCAGGACCGGCGGGTCGTTCAAACGGCTGATTTGCCGAGAAAGGCGGTGGAAGTATGAAAGCTTGAATTTCTTCAGGCAATTGCCACTTTTGTGACTAATCCGTTTTGCGTATCCCTCGCCCGAGATCCCCTCACGTTCATATGGCATTCAGTTTCCAGGATATGGTCGAGGAAGCGCGGCTGTCGGCGCGGGCGCTGATCGACTATGGCGAGCACTTCTTCAACCCGACGGTGCGGCTTGGTGTCACCGGTCTGTCGCGCGCCGGTAAGACCGTATTCATCACCGCGCTGATCCATGGACTGACGCGTGGCGGCAGGTTTCCGGTGTTCGAGGCCTACGCCTCGGGCCGGATCGCGCGGGCGCACCTGGCGCCGCAGCCGGACGATGCCGTGCCGCGCTTTGCATATGAGAGCCATCTGCGCGCGCTGATCGAGGAACGGCGCTGGCCGAGCTCGACCGTGGACATCAGCGAGCTCAGGCTCGCGATCGACTACCAGCGCCCGAACGGCGCCGACCGCACGCTGACGCTCGACATCGTCGACTATCCCGGCGAATGGCTGCTGGACCTGCCGCTGCTCCACAAGAGCTACGAGCAATGGTCGGCGGAGAGCCTGGCGCTGTCGCGCGAGGCGCCGCGCGCGCATCTCGCGGCCGAGTGGCACAGTCATCTCGCGACGCTCAAGCCTGAAGCGCGCGAGGACGAGCAGGCGACGCTGACGGCCGCAAAGCTCTTCACCGATTATCTGCGCGCCTGCCGCGACGAGCGGTTTGCGATGAGCCTGTTGCCGCCCGGTCGCTTCCTGATGCCCGGCAATCTCGCCGATACGCCGGCGCTGACCTTTGCGCCGCTGGACGTGCCTGCGGGCGGGCAGGCGGGTGAGGGATCGCTGTGGGCGATGATGGTGCGGCGCTTCGAAGCTTACAAGGACGTCGTGGTGCGGCCGTTCTTCCGCGATCATTTCGCGCGGCTCGACCGCCAGATCGTGCTGGCCGATGCGCTCGCCGCGTTCAACTCCGGCCCCGAGGCGCTGCACGATCTCGAAGCGGCGCTCGCGGGCATTCTCGACTGCTTCAACATCGGCCGCAGCACGATCTTCTCCAGCCTGTTCCGGCCGCGCATCGACCGCATCCTGTTCGCGGCGACCAAGGCGGATCATCTGCATCATTCCAGCCACGACCGGCTCGAGGCGGTGCTGCGCCGCGCCGTCTCGCGCGCCGTTGCGCGCGCGGAAAACACCGGCGCGGCGATCGACGTCGTGGCGCTCGCCGCCGTGCGCGCCACGCGCGAAGCACAGGTGGCGCACGGACGCGACAAGTTGCCGTCGATCCTGGGAACACCTGCCGCGGGCGAAAGCGCCGGCGGCGAGTTCTTCGACGGCAACACCGAGGTTGCGACCTTTCCGGGCGATCTGCCGCTCGATCCCGAGCCGCTGTTCAATGGGACGGATGCGTTCCGCGGGCTCGCGTCGGAGGCGGCCGGGAACAGCGATTTCCGCTTCCTGCGCTTCCGCCCGCCGAAGCTCGAACGCGAGGGTGCCGACGAGCCGACGCTGCCACACATCCGCCTCGACCGTGCCTTGCAGTTCCTGATCGGAGACAAGCTCGCATGAACGACCGATCGAAGCCCCGGCGGCCGGCGACGTTCCGGCTCGATGATCCCGGCGTCGTCGTCGCCGAGGCCGACGAGACCGGCCGTCTCGGTCGCGCCACCATCCAGATCACGCCGGAGCCCGACCCGGCGATGCTGCCGGTGCCGGTGCACGCCGCAGTCCCGGCGCGGCGCGGCTTTCCCTGGGGCACGCTGTTCTGGTCGGGGCTCGCCGGATTGACGCTGCTCGGTACCGGGCTCGGCGTGGTGCATCTGGTCGAGGATCTGTTCGCGCGCAGCCAGACGCTCGGCTTCGTTGGACTTGCCTTCGCCGCCGTCACCGCGCTGGCGCTTGCGGTGGTGATCGGGCGCGAGGCGTTCGGCCTCGCGCGTCTTGCGACCATCGAGAAGCTGCACCAACGCGCAGCTTCCGTGCTGGCCAGCGACGATCGCAAGGAGAGCCGCGTCATCGTCCAGGACCTGCTCAAGATCGCGCACCAGAATCCGCAGCTGGCGCGCGCCCGCGCGACGCTGGAGAGCCACGCCGGCGAGATCATCGACGGCGCCGACATGATCCGTCTCGCCGAGCGCGAGCTGATGTCGCCGCTGGACGCCGAGGCGCGGCGGCTGGTGTCGTCAGCGGCGCAAAAGGTCTCGATCGTGACGGCGGTGAGCCCGCGCGCCGCCATCGACGTGCTGTTCGTGTTCGTGGCGGCGCTGCGCCTGATCCGCCAGCTCGCTTATCTCTATGGCGGCCGCCCAGGCGCGCTCGGCATGATCCGCCTGCTTCGCCACGTCATCGCCCATCTCGCCATCACCGGCGGCATGGCCGCGAGCGACAGCCTGGTGCAGCAGATGCTCGGCCACGGCATCGCCGCGAAGCTGTCGCAGCGCTTGGGTGAAGGCGTGCTGAACGGGCTGCTGACCGCGCGACTGGGATTGGCCGCGATCGATGTGACGCGGCCGCTGCCGTTCGCGGCCCTGCCGCCGCCGAAGCTGTCGGATCTGGCGACGGATCTGCTGCGGAAGAAAGACGCCGACGAGTAGATCGCTCCCTTGGACCGCCTCACTCCTTCAGATTATTCGCCCGCTTCACCCAGGCGCGCACGTCCTTGAGGACGGCGGGAAGCACGGCCTTGACCTCCGCCACGGTCATGCCCGCCTTGATGCGGGGATCGTACAGCAGGTTGAGGATGTACTGGTCGTAGACGTCGAAATAGCCCATCGAGACGTTGTCGTTGAACATGGTCCAGGGCACGCTCGTGGTGTCGTTGATCGGCCCGAGCGATTGCAGCAGCTCCTCATAGGCGCAATCGAGGAAGGTGAAATCGCCGTTGTCGACGGTGAGGATGACGTCGGAATGCTCGATCTCGAAATTGTCGTTCTTGCGGAAGCCGGACAGGCATTGCGGATCGAGCGAGGAGCGGATCTCGCGCGCCTTCTCGGCGCCGTAGAAGCTCGAGATGGTGCGGAAGAGATCGCGGTCGCGCACCAGCTTCACGCGCACATTCGCCGCTTCGTTGGTGTCGATCATGGCGATGTCGAGATGCTGCACGCGCTTGCCGATGTCGGCCACGACCTTGGCGAGCTGCGTCTTGCGATCCTCGCGGTCGCTCTCGGCGTAGACGCGTACCGGCCCGTCGAACTTGCGGATGCGGTCGACGCGGCCGGCAAGATGGTATTCGGCGCCGAATGCCGTCTTCAGGAAGCCTTCGATGATCTCGCCGTCGGTGAAGCTCTTCTTCTCGGCGCGCTGGCGCGAGGACACCGCGGGCAGCTCGGCGGCGGCAGCCATGGGTGCGATGTCAGGCGCGCAGGCGAGCGTCGCGAGGGCCAGCAGGGCGAAGCGAAAGCCGGGCGAGGGCGGGACGAATGCGCTCATCGTGCTGTGACGCTGCCGCATTCGCCCCGCGTGCACAAGAGCGCAAATTCACGCGCCGCGCGGGTTCCTGGTCAGTTGTTCAGCACCACCACCGGGGTGCCGATCGAGACGCGGCTATAGAGGTCGGTGACGTCGTCGTTGGTCATGCGGAAGCAGCCCGAGGAGACGGCCTGACCGATCGTCTCCGGCTCGTTGGAGCCGTGGATGCGGTACAGCGTCGAGCCCAGATACATGGCGCGGGCGCCGAGCGGGTTGTCGATGCCGCCCTTCATGTGGCGCGGCAGGTCCGGCCGGCGCGCCAGCATCTGCGAGGGCGGCGTCCAGTCCGGCCATTCCCTCTTGGCGGTGATCCTGTGCACCCCGGCCCAGCGGAAGCCGTCGCGGCCGACGCCGATGCCGTAGCGCAGCGCCTGCCCGTTCCCGAGCACCAAATAGAGCCGCCGCTCGGCGGTGTTCACCACGACGGTGCCCGGGGCGTAGCTGCCGTTATACATGACGGTGGTGCGGGGGATCGGGCTCGCGCCGCCGCGGCCGATATAGCTGGTGGAACTGGTGCCCGTGAAGTCTATCATCCCCGTCGCGGACGCGTCGGCTGCGCCAGCCAGCAGCAGCGCCATTGCGGCCATCGGTGCGGCAAAAAACCGGATCATCATCTCCCCCAGAAAAAATCGATTCAACCGGACCCAGAGGCCATATTTGCGCACGTTTCGCAAGCCACGGGCCCGTGAGGGCCGCATCGTTAACGACTGACGTTACCAAATCGCAACTGCGCCAATTTGCTGGAAAACGTTAGCCAAATCCGTGCGTCGTCACGCGGGGCAGGGCCGCAATGCCCGCTATTGCTTTGACGCGCCGCGCGAACAATGATTGACCGAACGGATCACTGGCAGGTTGCGGGAGCAGACAGAATGAACGGTGCGGAAAGCCTGGTGCGGACGATGGTCAAGGGCGGGGTGGACGTCTGCTTCACCAACCCCGGCACCTCCGAGATGCATTTCGTCGCGGCGCTCGACCGTGTCCCCGGCATGCGCTGCGTGCTCGGCCTGTTCGAAGGCGTGGTGACGGGCGCGGCCGACGGCTATTTCCGCATGAAGGGCACGCCGGCCTCGACCCTGCTGCATCTCGGCCCCGGCCTCGCCAACGGCCTTGCCAATCTGCACAATGCCAAGAAGGCCAATTCCGGCATCGTCAACATCGTCGGCCAGCACGCCGTCTACCACATCGGCTACAACGCGCCGCTGACCTCCGACATCGAGGGCCTGGCCCGGCCGATGTCGTCCTGGGTCCGCACCTCGCCGGATGCCAAATCGGTCGCCGCGGACGGCGCCGCCGCCATTGCCGCCGCGAAAAGTGCGCCGCCGCAGATCGCGACCCTGATCCTGCCCGCCGACACCGCCTGGAACGAGGCCGACGGCATCGCCGAGGTTCCGGCCGAGCAGCAGCGCGCCGGCTATTCGCCGCAGGCGGTCGAGCAGGCCGCAAAGATCCTGCATGGCGACGGCGAAGGCACGCTGCTCCTGATGACCGGCAGCGCGCTGAGCGCGCAGGGTCTGGCGCTGGCCGAGCGCATCGCCGGCAAGACCGGCTGCACCGTGATGGGCCCGACCTTCCGTCCGAAGATGGCGCGCGGCCGTGGCCGTTTCTCGATCGACCGCATCCACTACGTCATCGATCAAGCCCTGCCGATGCTGGCGAAATTCCGTCACATCGTGCTGGTCGAGTCCGACGACCCCGTGGCGTTCTTCGCCTATCCGAACAAGCCGAGCATGCTCAAGCCGCAGGGCTGCGAGGTGCATCGCATGACCTCCTGGGGCGAGAATTCGGTCGCCGCGCTCGAGGCACTCGCCGGCGCCGTGAAGGCCAGCACCAGGGACGTCAAGCCGCAGGCTCTGGCTGAGCTGGTCAAGCCGACCGGCGCGCTCACCTTCGCCTCGATCGCGCAGGCCATTGCCTGTGCGATCCCCGAGAACGCGATCATGGTCGACGAATCCCTCACCACCGGCCGCGGCTTCTTCCCGCCGACGGCGGCGGCCGCCCCGCACGACTGGCTGCAGAACATGGGCGGCTCGATCGGCTTCTCGACGCCGCTGTCGATCGGTGCCGCGATCGCCTGCCCGGACCGCAAGGTGATCACCATGGTCGGCGACGGCAGCGCGATGTACACGATCCAGTCGCTGTGGACCCAGGCACGCGAGAACCTCGACATCATCACCATCGTGTTCGCCAACCGCATCTACCAGATCCTGCGCGGCGAGTTCGACAATGTCGGCGCCGGCGAGCCCGGCCAGCGCGCCAATGACATGCTCCGCCTCGACCGCCCGACCCTGGACTTCGTGGCGCTGGCCAAGGGCATGGGCGTTCCCGGCCGCGCCGTCACCAACGCCGACGAGTTCAACAAGGCGCTGGCAGAGGCCGTCGCCGAGCCCGGCCCGCGCCTGATCGAAGTTCAGATGTAGACCGGACCGATTGCGCCGCGAATTCCGGTCTCATGTAGCCCGGATGGAGCGTAGCGTAATCCGGGGCTGGTGTGTTTTGCGAGAGTCCCGGATTGCGCTACGCTTCATCCGGGCTACCAACTTGGCGCGCACGTGATGGACCCGGAGGCACGATGCAGACCGAGCTGAATAAGGTGATCGCGGCTGTCAGGGACTTCTACGCCCACGAGGGTTTCCTGTTCGAGAAGGACGTCGGCGAGCGGGCGGTCACGCACCGTTTCGCCGTGCATCTGGAGAAGCAGTTCTCGGGCTGGTCGGTCGACTGCAACTACGACCGGCTCGGCGAGCGCACGCTGCATCTGCCGCACGGCACCATCATCTCGACCGACGACCATCTCGGCAAATCGATCTACCCCGATGTCGTCGTGCATCAGCGCGAGATCCCGAACAATCTGCTCGCCGTGGAAATCCGCAAGGCGAGCAACCACACGCCGCTCGATCACGACCAGCACAAGCTGCGGGCGCTGACCGACGTCCATGTCTGGTTTCCCTATTGGATCGGCCTGCTCCTGGTGCTGGACAGGCAACATGTGACGATGTCGGAGGTCTATGTCAGCGGTGCCGTCGACGAGCCGCTGTCACGCTGGTTCGCCTCGCGACTGGAGGAGACCGGCCGCGCAGCTCGCGCATAGCCGAGCGCGCCATTGCGCACCTGCGCACGCTGCGAGGTCGTGAAGGCAGACCATGCCGGGAGTGTGACCCCCACCACAGTTCCGGCGTGCGATCGGGCCTATCGTGGGCGGACTTGCACGCGTCGATGCCGGAGGCCTACGCTGGCTCATTCGGATCAGGCATTTTGGAGGTTCTGATGCAGAAATCGTATTTGCTGGCTGCGACGGCAGCGCTGATGCTCATGATGCAATCGCCGCTCGCGCTGGCGCAGGGCGCGCCGGCCACGGGCGGAACCGCCGCGCCTGCCGCGACAAGCACTGCGCCGGCTGCGACGACCACAGCGCCAAGCGCGACCACCGACACGTCCAGCCAGCCTACTGACGGCAAGAAGAGCGCGTCGAAGAAGCCGGCGAAGAAGATGACCCGCCAGCAGGAGATCGATCATTCGGTCGACACCGGCACCGTGCCGGCGCGCTATCGCAGCTCGGTGCCCAAGCGGTACCACCAATACATTCCGTTCGCTAAGCAGTAACGGATCGCACCGTGGCGCGACGTGATCGAACGTGGTGCCGCCGATCATTCGGCGGCGTCCGGCCCTCCATTGCGCCACATCGCCGGTGGCGGTCTGCGCGAGCGGTGCTAGAGTAGGCCGAAGCCCGGGGGGAATGATGAGCGACGAGGTGAAGGATGCCGGCCTTGTGGCCATGATCAGCAGCATCCTGGGAGGCAACAAGCGCGCAGACCCTGTTGCACCGCCTCCGCTCGCCGAGGTCCCGCCGATCGTGCCGGCGGATCCCGTGGAGCCGGCCGCGACGTCCAGGTCCGAGTCCAAGCCCGAGTTCAGGTCCGATGCGGCCGAAGCCGAGAGCGCGCCCGATGCCGCAGCGGCGGCCGCCGAGCCGGCCGAGCCGCCCGCGCAAATCGCAACCACGCGGGACGGCAAGCGGCTGCTGCCGGCGGAGGCGATCGCCGATCTCGTGCTCGGCGAGCTGCGCAAGCTGGACAACTTCCCGAGTTCCGGCGTCTCGGTCACGGTCTATGGTTACCGGCACTGGAACGCGATGCTCACTTTCGCGCCGTTCTCCACCAGTTTCCAGAACGCAACCCGGTTCCGCCAGGCCGTGCCGGACCTCGTCTTCAAGCTCCGCCGTTTCGTCGAACTTGAGATATAATCTCGGTCGTCGGCGCCATGGCGTCGCAAGCGAAACAGTTCGACAGGATCTTCAATTGAGCGTCGCCTTCACCAAGGAAGAGAGCGCCGAAACCGCGTCCGAGACGCTGTTGCCGGACCGCCCGATCTCGCCGCATCCGAACCTCGTGACGGAAGCAGGCTTCAACGCATTGCAGGCGCAGCTCGCCGAAGCGCGGGCGGCCTATGAAGCCGCGCAAGCCATCGAGGACGTAAACGAGAAGCGCCGGCAGTCCGCCGTGCCCCTGCGCGATCTCCGCTATCTCACGGAACGCTTGCGCACGGCGCAGGTGATGCCCGATCCTGTCGCGACCGAAATCGTTGCGTTCGGCAGCACCGTGAGCTTCAGCCGTGCTGACGGCCGCGTCCAGACCTACCGCATCGTCGGCGAGGACGAAGCCGATCCCAAGGCCGGCTCGATCTCGTTCGTCGCTCCCGTCGCGAGGTCGCTGATGGGCAAGGCGGTCGGCGACGTCGTCGGTTCAGGTGCGCAGGAGATCGAGATCCTGTCGATTGCGTAGGGGTGCGCAAGCCGAGGTGAGTTGCGTGGCAAAGAGCGCCATCGACAGCAGCAACCCCATTCGCCTAAAGCAGATCCGGAACAGCGCGAGGCCGTCGTCTCCGCCAAACGAAGTTGATGATTGGATGAGACGGTTCTTGTCTGGAGCCTTGCCGTTCTATGCGCTGGCGGGCCTCGCCATGTGCATGTACCTCGTTCTCTACAGGACGAGCCTGTTCGACCTGAACGCCATCGTCCATGGCGCGGCCGGGTCGGCATGGTTTCCAGTCTTCATGTTCGCCTGCGTGCTGGTGGAAGCGGTCTTCCCGTATTTCGGCTATTTTCCCGGCACCGCCCTCATCCTGATGTCCGTGGCGCTCAGTCCGAAGGCCGTGGACGGCTCCGTCTTCCTCGCGGCGTGGCTCGCCATCATCCTGGGCGCCGTTCTCAGCTATGGACAAGCGCGTTTCTTCAGGCCGTTTCTGCAGCGGGTGGCCTCGAAGGCGGCCTTGCGCCGATGCGAGTCCCTGTTCGACGCCTATGGCCGCTATGCGCGCATTGCCTTGTTCGTTCATCCCAACGCCTGTTCGATGTATTTCACGGCCCTCGGACTGCTCGGCCGCAGCCTGACGCGCGAGCTCGCTTATCTCTGCGTGGGTGCCGCGGCCGCAGTGGGCATTCTGTTCGTCATCGTATCCCGGCTGGTGTCGTCCATCGGCCCCACCGACGATGGCGAATTGCAGGTGCTGCTGGCAGCCGCGCTGGTCGCCATGGGGACACTGATCGGTCTCTACACGGCCTGGCGGCCGAAGGCCGCCTGAAGCCTGCTTCGTCATTGCGAGTCTGCAATGACAACGAATCGTTGTGCGTCACTCCTCCGGCAGCTCGACGCCCGTCAGCTCGGTCAATTTGCCGATGAGCCGGTCCTGAAACCTCGGATCGGTCGCCTCACGGGCCGGCGCTTGCTGCTCGAGGCGATGCCAGTAGCGCCCGCTCACGAGGGCCGTGGGATCCTCGCTGACTGCCAGCCAGGTCTGGGTCCGTTGCCCGGTGTCTATATCGACCGGGGCGCCCGCGCCGCCCATCTTCGTGCGCACCCAACCGGGATCGACGGCGTTGCAGAGGACGTCGGGCCACCGCCGCGCCAGCGCGTAGGCGAGCGCGACGACGTGCAGCTTGCTCTCGGCATAGGCCGTGGCGGCGTTCCAGGCCCGCTTGGTCCAATCGACGTCGTCGAGCGAGCCCTCTCCGCCGCGGTGCAATCCGCTGCTGAGATAAATCAATCGAGCGGGCCGCGCGATCAGAGCCGTCAGCATGAACGGCGCAAGCGTGTTGATGGCCAGCGTCTCGGCATGGCCTTCCGGCGTCGCGCCGCGGCTCGGCCGCGTGTAGACGCCGGCGTTGTGAATGACCGCATCCATGCGCCCGATCGCGTTGACCTGGTCGGCGATGCTCCGCGTCTCCGCCGCGCTCCTGAGATCGCCGATCACCAATCCCTTCGCACGCGAAGTGAGGCCGCCGAGAGCCGCGGCACGATCGGCTGAACGCGCGTGCAGCACCACGCGGTGCCCCTGATCGAGCAGCGATTGGGCCGCCGCCCGGCCGAGGCCATCGGTGCTGCCGGTGATGAATATGGTCGCCATGGGGCTCTCCTAGGTGTTTCGGGACGCAATCCACGGCGCTCGCGGCACGTGGGTCCCGGGATCCCCCTGGCGCCAGCACCAGGCGGACCCGAGGTAAATCGGCCTCCAGCGGCATTGTGTGAAACTTGCCGCTTCAGTCGATCACGAGGACGAATTGACGCGTAGTCGATCGAAAATCAACTCACGGTATGTCTGGTCGGAAGCACCTGATGGTGAAATAATTCCCGGCGCTTTCTTGATTAAATTTTGACGTCGGCCGCGAACCGGCTGCCGACACGGATTTTCATCATGGCCGCGCTTCCTCAGGGCGTTGTGGCGGAATTGCAGCAGGAGAACGCGCGGCTCCTGGCCGAGTTGCGCGCCGCACAAGATCGCGAGACCGCCACCGCGGACATTCTCAAGATCATTGCCAGCTCGCCATCGGAGGTGAAGCCGGTATTCGATGCAATCGCGAGGCGCGCAAATGCCTTGCTCGGCGGCTTTTCGACGACCGTATTCCGCTTCATCGACGGCAATGCCCACTTGGCGGCGTTCACGCCGACGAATTCTGCCGCCGATGAAGCTTTGAAGAAGATGTTTCCGCGTCCGATCACCGATTTCGAGAGTTTTGCGAGGACACAGGCGGGCAAGGTGGTGCCGACCCCCGATACGGAAGCGTTGACGAACGAGATCAAATTCATCGCGCGCGCCCGCGGCTTTCGCAGCATGTTGTTCGTTCCGCTCGCGACTGGCGGCGTGGTGATCGGCATGATCAGCGTCACGCGGGCAGAGCCGGGGGCCTTCGCTCCGCATCACGTGCAGCTTCTGCAGACCTTCGCCGACCAGGCCGTCATCGCCATAGAGAACGTGCGGCTGTTCGACGAGGTGCAGGCGCGTACCGACGACTTGCGGGAATCGCTGCAGCAGCAGACCGCGACCGCCGATGTGTTGAAAGTCATCAGTCGCTCCGCGTTCGATTTGCAAACGGTTCTCGACACGCTGACGGAATCGGCGGCGTCGCTGTGTGGGGCCGACATGGCGGCAATCCTCCGGCAGGACGCCGATGGCTCCTTCTATCACGCAACTCGGTACAATTTCTCGCCGGAGTGGGCCAAGGTCTCGGCGGGCGTTCGGCTCAATGCTGGACGCGGTAGCCTCGTTGGGCGCGTCCTGCTGTGCGGCAAGGCTGTTCAGATTCCGGATGTCCTGGCCGATCCCGACTATGCCTATCCCGAGCAACAGAGGGCCGGCGGTTACCGCACCCTTCTGGGCGTACCCCTGCTGCGGTCCGGAGAAGTGATCGGCGTGCTATTCCTGGGCCGCAAGACCGCGAACTCGTTCACGGACAAGCAGATCGACCTGGTCTCCACTTTCGCTGATCAGGCCGTGATCGCGATTGAGAATGTGCGGCTGTTCGATGAGGTACAGGCGAAGACGCGCGATCTCGCCGAATCGCTCCAGCAGCAAACTGCGACCGCCGACGTGCTGAAGGTGATCAGCCGCTCGACCTTCGACCTGCAAACCGTGCTCGACACGCTGGTCGATTCGGCGGCACGGCTGTGCGAGGCGGAGATGGCCTTCATCATGCGCCGCGAGGGCGATGAATATCAGGCCGGAGCAGCGGTCGGGTTTTCCGAGGACTACATTGCCTTTCTGCGGGCTCATCCGATCGCTCCCGGCCGGGGCACGGTCACGGGTCGAGCCGTCCTCGAACGCCGTCCGGTGCAAATCCTCGACGTCGCTGCCGATCCCGAATACGGCCTGGAGGCGTCGATCACGATCGCTGGTCAGCGCACGGCGCTCGGTGTTCCCCTTCTGCGCGAAAATGAGCCGATCGGCGCGATCGTGGTCGCCCGCAAGCGCGTGCAGCCCTTCACCGAAAAGCAGATCGAACTCGTCGCCACCTTTGCCGACCAGGCGGTGATCGCCATTGGCAATGTGCGTCTGTTCGAGCAATTGAATGAATCGCTGGCGCGGCAGACGGCAACGTCGGAGGTGCTGGAGATCATAAGCGCTTCATCGGGCGCGCTCGCTCCGGTCTTCCACAAGATGCTGGAGAATGCGACGCGAATTTGCGGCGCCGGCTTTGGCACCATGAATCTGTACGAGGAGGGCGGCTTTCGCACGGTCGCATTGCACAACGCGCCGCAAGCTTATGTCGATACCCGGCTCTACCAGAACATTCGCCCACATCCCGCGAGCGGGCTCGGCACCGTCGAGAAGAGTCATCAGACCGTTCATATCGACGACATCAGGACGCAGCCGCCCTATATCGAAGGCAACCCCAATGTTCGCGCGCTCGCTGACCTTGCCGGCGCAAGGACCCTCGTCATCGTTCCCATGCTCAAGGAAGATGAGCTGATTGGCACGATCACGATCTTCCGCCAGGAAGTGAAACCCTTCACAGACAAGCAGATCGAGCTCGTGTCCAACTTCGCACACCAGGGCGTGATCGCGATCGAGAATGCACGCCTGCTGAATGAACTGCGCGAGCGCACCATGGAATTGTCGCAATCGCTCGAGGAATTGCGAAATACGCAGGATCGGCTGGTCCAGACCGAGAAGCTTGCCTCGCTCGGGCAACTCACCGCCGGCATTGCGCACGAGATCAAGAACCCGCTCAATTTCGTCAACAATTTTGCTGCGCTGTCCTCCGAACTGACCGACGAGCTCGGCGACGCGCTGCGCTCAGCCGGCCTCGGCGAGGTGGAAAGGCAGGACATCGACGCGCTGATCCACATGCTGCAAGGTAACCTGGAAAAGATCGTGCAGCACGGAACGCGCGCCGATTCCATTGTCAAGAATATGCTTCTGCACTCCCGCGAGGGGTCCGGCGAACGCCGCGCGGCGGAGATCAACGCCATCCTCGAAGAAAGTCTCAATCTGGCCTATCACGGAGCCCGCGCTGAAAGAGCCGGCTTCAATATCACGCTTGAAAGAAAACTCGATCCGTCTGCGGGAGCCCTCGAGCTGTATCCGCAGGAAATCACGCGGGTGTTCCTCAATCTGGTTTCAAACGGTTTCTACGCGGCCAGCAAACAAAAGGAGGTCGTCGGTGACGGCTTCGAGCCAAGGCTGCGTGCGACGACCACAGACCTCGGCGGCGCCGTCGAAATTCGCATTCGCGACAATGGCACCGGCATCCCGGCCGACGTCAGAGAGAAGATATTCAATCCATTCTTCACGACCAAGCCGGCCGGCGAAGGAACTGGCCTTGGGCTTTCGATCTGCCACGACATCATCGTGAAGCAGCACGGCGGCAGCATCGAGGTCGATACCGAGCCGGGCGAATATACCGAGTTCATTATTACGCTGCCGCGTACGCGGGCGGCACCATTGTAGAGCGGAGGCAGAAATTGAGCGTCTATATCATGGTGGTCGACGACGAGCCCGATGTCGAGGCGCTGTTCCGCCAGCAGTTTCGGCGCGATCTGCGCGCCGGTCGTTTTCTGATGGAGTTTGTATCCTCGGCGCCCCTGGCATTGCAGCGCGCGGCCGAGATTGCGGATGCCACCCTGATTCTGATCCTGTCCGACATCAACATGCCCGGAATGAGCGGACTGGAGATGCTGCCTATCGTGCGCTCGGCCCGCCCCGATGTACCGGTTATCATGATCACGGCCTACGGTGATGCCGAGACCAAGCGCAAGGCGCTGGAGAAGGGCGCCGCCGACCTGTTGACCAAGCCAATCGACTTCGCCGCGCTGCGCCAGGAGATCGATGCGAGGCTTGAGCAGGCCGCATGATTGCAACCGTTGACGGTGGCAAACCAGAGCGGCTCGCAAAGTGAAGGTGTTGCAGACGCCGCCCCAATTGAGAGCATGCATCCGCCGTCAATCTTCGTCAGAAAATCGGAGATTCGAAATGAAGACGCTGCTGGTCCCGCTTCAGAATATTCCGATGATGACAGCTACGCTCGCTGTGGCCGTAGGCCTAGCGCGTCGCACCGGCGCCTATATCGAAGGCTTTCCACTCCGGTTCGGCATCCCTCAATATGCGGCCGCCGAATTGGCCACCGGCATTCTCCTGGACACGTATCAAGTGAAGAGCGAAGCCGAACTGAACGACATGCGCAGCTTTTTCGAAGCATTCATGCTGAAGCATGATGTTCCCCGCGCCACCGCAGGGTCGAACCCGCCTTGCTTCGGCTGGCTGGAGACCGCGCCTGAGGGCGAAGACTTTGTCGGAAGTTATGGGCGCGCTTTCGATCTGATCGTGATGGCGCGGTCTGACATTGATGCGGTGGGCCCTCACCGCCGCGCGATTGAGTCCGCGCTGTTTGAGAGCGGCAGGCCCGTTCTACTGGCGCCGTCGAATGGACCAAGAAGCGTCGCAACAAACATTATGATCCACTGGAACGGGAGTACCGAGCAAGCTCGGGCAAACGCATTTGCCATGCCGTTGCTTCGTCTGGCCGAAAGGGTATCGATCCTAACCGTTGTCGGCGGCCAAGCGGTGCCAGGACCGTCTGCCGGTCAGATCGCTCGGCAACTCCAATACAATGGCATTGCGGCCAGCTTGATCAGCGTTGAGCTGGACGGGCGCGAAACTGGTGAGGCGGTCCTCGATGCCGCCAGGGCACACGGTTGCGATCTATTGATCAAAGGAGCTTTCACCCGCACGCGGCTACGGCAGATGATATTCGGTGGAGCGACCAGCTATATCATGGAGCACGCGGATATCTCCGTCCTTATGGCTCACTAGCGCGCAAAAGGCCTGGTTTTATCGCCATTGGTGAGGCAAAAATCCATTGCTTTACAGAGCAACCAAGCGCATGGCTTTGGCTATCAACATTCGGTCCGACCATTCCTCCGCAGAGCGCATCGAAGCCTTGTGGGATGAAGTTGCCGCGTTTGAGAGCCAGCCTTCGATGAGGGGGCTCGGTTATCGGCCGCATTTCACATTCGCCATTTATGATGCGCCCGAGATTACCGCGAAGACCGCGTGGGAGACCATGCTCCGCGCAGTTGGAGGCGAAGGGCCATTGCAGGTCGCGTTCAGGCGAATTTGTTGGTTCGCAGGTCCGCCGCTCGTGCTCTGGGCGGAGCCGGAGTTCGATGAAACGCTCGTCCGGTGGCACGCTTCCATCAGCGCTGCAATCGATCCAGCCTTGTGTCGGCTGCATTATCGGCCGGAAAACTGGCGACCTCATTGCACGCTCGGCACACAAATCGCCGACGCAAAGCGCGATGACGCGATCGCTTTCGCGCAGTCATTCAGCGGCAGCATCAGCGTGCTGTTCGACGTCGTGGATTGCGTTTCTTTTCCGCCTGTGCGCGTGGCTGCGGAGCAGAGATTGCCGGTTCGGGCTCCATGAAGTGGTGATCATTCGTCGAGCCCGCAGATCATTTGTAATCGATCCGGATCGAGCCGACCTTCTCATCGCCGGATGAAGCCTCCCTCGACCCCTGGCATCATCGCAATTTCGACGACGTTGCTCCCGCGCCAGCTGGGTAGTATCTCCGCGTGACAAATCCTTCGAGTGCGAACCAGATGAGACCAACCATGGCCGCGATTCCGATGCCGGCCACAGCAAGCACCGCGATCGCGATTCGCATCCAGAGTTTCGAAGGAGGGCGAGGGGAGCGTCATCCAGCTCATCCCTGAATCTCTGAGCCGGCAATGCCGTGCGGGCCCTCAGGCGCAGCATGCTCATCGAGCGCGCGCCGATGATGCCATCATGCCCCTGTTTTGCCCGACGGAGCAAGAAAAATTCGGAAAAGTCGCAACCCATTGATCCGACTGAGGTCGGCTACTGTGCATGGGGTTGTTTTCGAGTTTTTGACAGAGCGGAAGCAAGACCCGCAGTCCGGCTACGCTCTTCGAGCTACGCCGGACACGCTTCGCTGCCATTGGGGGTGGCTGCGCCACGCGAAGCCTCTTGGCGAAGCGTGGTGGGCGCACAAGGGATCGAACCTTGGACCTCTCCCGTGTGAAGGGAACGCTCTCCCGCTGAGCTATGCGCCCGGGACCATCATGCAGGCGGCCGCAACCTTAGGCCGGCCGGCACATCGGAGCCCGCGATTTAGAAGTGCCGGCCGAAGGTGTCAAGTTTTCAAGCCGTCGCCGGGGCGGAAAACCTTCGTCAGGTCGCGCCTTCCGCAGGGGAAGCCGGATTTTGGGCGGTTACGCGCCCTGCTGGCGGGCGCGGGAGGCGTGGGCCTGGAGCGCGCGGATGCGCTCGGCCAGCGTTCCACCGCCTT
>NZ_LAXE01000001.1:7505427-7509695 GCF_003122645.1 Bradyrhizobium sp. SUTN9-2 | reverse complement strand
CCATGCGCTCGGTCGCCCAGGAACTCTCGGCCTGCTGCTGGATCGCGTTGATGTCGCGCTGGAGTTTCGCGCGTTCGTCGCGTGCGCTGCGCAGCTGCTCCTCCAGCGCGGCCTTTTCCGCGCGCAGCTGCTCCATCGCAGCCGACGATTTGCCGCCGCTGAGGCCCGCGATCTCGACGCGCAGCTCCTTGATGGTGCGCTCGTTGGCCTCGTTGGCCTGGCGCAGCTGGTTGTTCTCGTAGTCGCGCTCGGCGAGCAGCTTGCCCTGCGTGGCAAGGCGTCCTTCGAGATCGGCGACGCGGCTCGACAGCATCTCGGCCTCCTTGACCTGCACGATGAGCTGGCGGTCGAGCTCGGTGACGCGCTGGCTCAGATTCTCGACGCGGCCGCGCGCCTCGGCGAGTTCGCGCGAGGCGGTCTCGGATTCGGTGCGCTCCTGTGCGAGGCGCGCTTGCGTGGCGGCAAATTCCTTCTCGGCATCGCCGACCCGGTGCTTCAATTCCTCGATCTGCGCGCGCACTGCGACCAGCTCGACCTGGCGGCTCTCCGCCATCATCGAGCGGTCGGACAGTTCGGAGTTGATCTTGGCGAGCTCGGCCTGCTTGTCCGTCAACGCGATCTCGGCTTCGCGCAAGGACGCCGTCTTGGCGGCGAATTCCTCCTCGGTGGCGCGGAGCTGCTCCTTCACCGCCTTCTCGCGCGCCTCCAGCGCGAAGATGGTGGCGTTCTTCTCGCCGAGCTCGATCTTCATGCGGTTGATGGCGTCGCTCTTCTTGCCGAGCTCGGCGAGCTGGCTCGTGGTCTTGTTCTTGAGCTGCTCGACGCTCATCTCGAGCCGCCGCGCGGACATGGCGAATTCGGCCCGGAGCTGGTCCTTGTCGGCCTGGATCTCGGCCATCGAGAGCGGGGTGGCGGCCTCGAGCCGGCGCGTGGTCAGGCGCACCGCGCGGTTATGCACCAGCGGCACGATCGCAAGCCCGCACAGCATCGAGAGCAGGAAACCGATCGCCAGGTACATGATCGGTTCGACCATGGGCCAGAACTCCCAAGCTTAAGGAAAAATTCACCAACGACAATGCCATGGCGGGCCGGCAGAAAGCCAGCCCCGCTCTGTCGTTAACCTTGATCGGTGGGCAGTGGGGAGGACGTGGGCCTAGAACGGGTTCCAGGTCGCCCGCGGGGTGTATTTGAGATAGCCGATATTGGCGCCGAGGCGCAGGCCGAGCCCGGAGCGGATCGGCACCAGCACGATGTTGTTGGAGGTCAGCGCGGTCATGCCGAAGCCGCCGATGATGTAGGCCGAGCCGTCGATGCCGGCGAAGCGCTGGTAGATCGCGTTGGTGGCCGGCAGGTTGTAGACCAGCGTCATGGTGCGGGCGCCGTCGCCGCCCCAGTCGAAACCGAGCGAGGGGCCCTGCCAATAGACGCGCAAATCGCCGGCGTTCTTGGTGTAGAGCGTGCCCTCGCCATAGCGCAGGCCGGCGACGAAGGCGCCGGAGCCTTCCTCACCCAGGATGTAGCCGTTCGGCAGGCCCCATTGGCTGACCGCCTTCTCGATGATCGAGGCGAGCCCGCGCGAGACGTTGCCGAAGAAGCGATGGCCGGCGGTGACGAGCTCGTCCGGCCCATAGGTATTGGGCGTCGGGGTCCGCTGCGGCGGCGGCAGGTCAGGCGGCGGCGCCTGCTGGGCGGAGGCCGGCACGATCCAGCCGATCATCGCGGCAAGCGCGAGCGCAGCAAGGCGTGATGCGAAAGTCATAAAAGAACCCCTGGTACCGAATCCGGTCGCTTCCTTAACCTCACGCCAACAGGCATGGCCCTAGGTTGCGCCGGATGTCCCCTCGACTCGGATGTTATCCGCAGCAACTATGACGGCACAACGGCAGGAAGATAGCCCTTTGCGCCCCGGAATTGCCTTGATCGCCCGCCGCCTCTGCCTGCTGGCGGGCATTTGGATCCTCGGTGCCGGCGGACCGACAGGGGCCGCCACCACCGAGCGGATCGTCGTCAACCGCTTCAGCGGCGTCGCCATCGAGGGCTTCGACCCCGTCGCTTATTTCGTCGCCGGCGCGGCCGTGCAGGGGACGGCGGAGTTCGAGGCGAACCTCTGGGGGGCCGTCTGGCGCTTCCGGAACGAGGGCAACCGCGCCTCTTTCCAGGCCCATCCCGAAATCTACGGACCGCAATTCGGCGGCTACGATCCGGTCGATATCGCCCGCGGCGTCACCGTCCCCGCCAATCCGCATTTCTTCGCGATCGTGGCGCAGCGGCTCTATTTGTTCAGCCGGGAAGACAATCGCGACGCCTTCGTCGCCGATCCCGAGCGCTTCCTCTATGAGGCGGGCAAGCGCTGGCCGGCCCTGCAGGAGAAGCTCGGGCAGTAACGAGCCCTGGTCAGTCGCAGCCTACCGCCTGCGGGTCGCCCCACGCGATGAATTCCGGGATGATGAAGCCGGTATCGCTGCGCTGGCCAAATCGGAGCTCGCCGCCCTTGCCGTCGGTCACCTTGCCGCCGGCCGCGGTCACGACCGCGCAGCCGGCTCCGACGTCCCATTCCGAGGTCGGCCCGAAACGGGGATAGATGTCGGCGCCGCCTTCCGCGATGCGGCCGAATTTCACGGCCGAGCCGCACGTCATCCTGACGGCATTGGGCCTGTCGGCGATGAACGCCTCGCTTCTGGCATCGCCGTGCGAACGGCTCACTGCGGCGATCCAAGGCTCCCCGCGCGCCGGCAGCTTGCGGGTGCGGATCGGCTCGGCGGCGGCGATCGTCGCGCCGTTGAACCTCACGCGCTCGGCACCGCGGCCGACGATGCCGCGCCAGAGCAGCCCGAGTGCGGGCGCGCTCACGATGCCGAGCACCGGCACGCCTGACGTCACGAGGGCAAGATTGACGGTGAACTCGTCGCGGCCGGCGACGAACTCCTTGGTCCCGTCGAGCGGATCGATCAGGAAGAAGCTGCCCTGGAACGGCGGGGAGGCGAGCTGGGTCCGCTCCTCCGACAGCGTCGGAACGTCGCCCGCGAGCTGCGCGAGTCCGTCCGCGATGATGCGGTCGGCGGCAAGGTCGGCCTCGGTCACCGGCGAGCCATCCTGCTTGCCGTCGATCCGCATGGCCGCGCGGTTGACGGCGAGGATCGCCTCGCCCGCCTTCACCACCAGCGCAGTCAGCGGCTCCATCAGGCCGGCAGCGGCCGCTCCGTCAATGATCCGTTTCACCTGCATGCCTCATCTGTCGGCAATATCGTTCCTCGTCCACTGATTCGCCCCGATCGATTCGCCTGGGCTTATGGCCGCCTCGAACCGATCGCAAGCTAGCTGCCGCCGGGTTGCGAATGTTAGAACCCGCAGCATCCGTCAAGCATGCGTGATTCGCGGCGTCCAGCGCCGTGCAATTCCAGGAACCCTCCAGGACCCCATTATATGTCTGACGCTTCGTCGCCCGCGACCACTGCCGCTCCCGATATGCTCGAACTCGCCGCGCTGCTGTGCTCGCGGGTCTGCCACGATCTCATCAGCCCCGTCGGCGCCATCGTCAACGGGCTCGAAGTGCTCGACGACGATCCCAAGCCCGAGGACCGCGAGTTCGCGCTCGACCTGATTCGCAAAAGCGCCAAGACGGCCTCCGCCCGGCTGCAGTTCTGCCGCCTTGCCTTCGGCGCGGCCGGCTCCTCCGGCGCGCAGATCGATCTCGGCGATGCCCACACCATGGCGAAGGGCCATATCGAGGACGGCAAGTGCTCGATCACCTGGAATCTGCCGCGGCTGCTGCTGCCGAAGAACCACGTCAAGCTGCTGCTCAACATGCTGGTCGTCGCCCAGCACACGATCCCGCGCGGCGGCATGCTGACGGTCGATCCGGTCGGCGAGGGCGAGGTGATGAGCTTTCGCATCACCGCGACCGGACACAATGCACGCCTGCCGCAGAACATCTCCGAGCTCCTGAGCGGCGAGCGCGGGCCGGCTGCCGATGCGCATGCGATCCAGCCTTATTATACGCGGCTGCTCGCGCAGGCCTGCGGGCTCACCGTGACGCTCAAGCCGGAAGGCGAAGCCATCATCGTTACCGCTTCGTAAACGGCGCGTCGCGCCCGACCTCTTAATCGATTCTTTACGAGGCGCTTCGGCTTGTTCGGAGCGCCTTATCTCTTTGTTGGTGCCGTTCTTTTGCACATACTCAACCAATATTAAACGCTTTGCGGTGAAGCTGGCCCCATTCCGAAATGGCGCATCACGCCTCGTGCGCGCCCTTCCTGTATGAAGGCCTG
>NZ_LAXE01000001.1:7259877-7502418 GCF_003122645.1 Bradyrhizobium sp. SUTN9-2 | reverse complement strand
CGCCCGAGATGATGGCGGCCTGATACGGCGGCATTGCCGCCGAGGGACTTGCGATTGGAAGTGCCCCCGCAAAGGGGGGAAGGAAGCAGAGGTTCACATGCGAACTTGTCTCGTCGTTGATGATTCCAGCGTCATCCGAAAGGTTGCGCGCCGGATCCTGGAGGGGCTCGACTTCCAAATCCTCGAAGCCGAGGACGGTGAGAAGGCGCTGGAGGCCTGCAAGCGCGGCCTGCCGGACGCGGTGCTGCTCGACTGGAACATGCCGGTCATGGATGGCTACGAGTTCCTCGGCCATCTCAGGCGCATGCCCGGCGGCGACCAGCCCAAGGTGGTGTTCTGCACCACCGAGAACGACGTCGCGCATATCGCGCGCGCTCTGCACGCCGGCGCCAACGAATACATCATGAAGCCGTTCGACAAGGACATCGTGACGGCGAAATTTCAGGAAGTCGGCCTGATCTGAGCGATCTCCCGGAGGCTGAACGGATCCTTCGGCGCTTGTTTTCAACTGAACCGTTTCAGTCTGAGTTGGTGTGTAATGAGTGTTGCGTTCGCAGGTAATTCGACCACGAGCACGTCGCGCGAAACCGGGCCGCTGCGGGTGATGATCGTCGACGACTCGGTCGTCATCCGCGGTCTGATCTCGCGCTGGATTGGTGCCGAGCACGACATGGAGGTCGCGGCCTCGCTGCGCACCGGGCTCGAGGCGGTCAACCAGCTCGACCGCATCAATCCCGATGTTGCCGTGCTCGACATCGAAATGCCCGAGCTCGATGGCCTCTCGGCGCTGCCGCAACTGCTCGCCAAGAAGCGCGATCTCGTCATCATCATGGCTTCCACCCTGACCCGCCGCAACGCGGAGATCAGCTTCAAGGCGTTGTCGCTCGGCGCAGCCGACTACATTCCCAAGCCGGAATCGACGCGTGAGGCGTCGGCCGCGGACATTTTCCATCACGACCTGATCCAGAAGATCCGCCATCTCGGCGCGCGGCTGCGTCGCAAGTCTGCGGTTGCGAGTCCGCCGCTGGCGCCGGCGAGCCCGGCTCCCGTCGCGCGCAGTCCTGTCGCGCGGCCTGCCGCGCCTGCGCCCGCTCCGGCCCCCTCGTCAGGCTCGGTGTCAACGCGTCCGTTCTCGACCCAGGCGCCCAAGGTGCTGTTGATCGGCTCCTCGACCGGCGGTCCTCAGGCGCTGATGTCGCTCGTCACCGAGCTCGGCGCCGTGATCGATCGCTTCCCGGTGCTGATCACCCAGCACATGCCGCCGACCTTCACCACCATCCTGGCCGAGCATCTGGCGCGCTCGAGCCGCCGGCCGGCGGCCGAGGCGGTCGACGGCGAGCCGGTCAAGCCGGGACGGATCTACCTCGCACCGGGCGGCAAGCACATGCGCGTCACGCGCAGCGGCGCCGATCCTGTGATCGCGCTCGACGACGGCCCCGCCGTCAATTTCTGCAAGCCTGCGGTCGATCCGCTCTTCACCTCCGCCATCGACGTCTGGCACGGCAACATCCTCTCGGTGATCCTGACCGGCATGGGCTCGGACGGCATGCGCGGCGGCAAGGACATCGTCGCGGCCGGCGGCAGCGTGATTGCGCAGGACGAAGCCTCCAGCGTGGTCTGGGGCATGCCCGGCGCGGCGGCCAATGCCGGCATCTGCGCGGCGATCCTGCCGCTCAACCAGATCGGCGCCAAGGTCAACCGCCTGTTCGCTGGAGACCGCTCGTGACGCCCGCAGATTACGACTATCTGCGCAAGTTCCTGAAAGAGCGCTCCGGTCTCGATCTCTCCGCCGACAAGCAATATCTGGTCGAGAGCCGGCTGCTGCCGCTCGCCCGCAAGGCAAGCGTTCCCGGCATCCCCGACCTCGTCCTGAAGATCAGGAACGGCGACGGCCGGCTTGCGACCGACGTGGTCGAAGCGATGACCACCAACGAGACGTTCTTCTACCGCGACAAGATTCCGTTCGATCACCTGCGCGACACCATCCTGCCGGGCCTGATCCAGGCGCGCGCGGCGCGCAAGTCGCTTCGCATCTGGTCGGCGGCCGCCTCGACCGGGCAGGAGCCCTATTCGATCGCGATGTGCGTGAAGGAGATGGGCGCGGCGCTCGCGGGGTGGCGCATCGAGATCGTCGCCACCGATCTGTCGCAGGAGGTGCTGGAGAAATCCAAGGCGGGCCTCTACAGCCAGTTCGAGGTGCAGCGCGGCCTGCCGATCCAGCATCTGGTGAAATACTTCACGCAAACCGGCGAGCTCTGGCAGCTCAACGCCGACATTCGCGCCATGGTGCAGTTCCGCCAGCTCAATCTGCTGCAGGACTTCTCCCATCTCGGCACGTTCGACGTGATCTTCTGCCGCAACGTGCTGATCTATTTCGACCAGGACACCAAGGCGGTGATTTTCGAGCGCATGGCGAAGGCAATGGAAGCCGACGGCACGCTGCTGCTGGGCGCTGCCGAATCCGTCGTCGGCATCACCGATGCATTCCGCCCGATCGCCGATCGCCGCGGCCTCTATCAGCTCAACCCCGCGCGCTCCGGCCGTCCGATGGGCGGATTGATGCCGCAGCCGCTGAAGGTCGCCGCGGCGAGATGAAGTTCTCTTTGTCATTCCGGGGCCGCGCATAAGCGCGGAGCCCGGAATCCATAACCACAGGCCATCGAAATAGGCAGGCGGTTAGACCAGGGCCATTTCATCCGACTGTGGTTATGGATTCCGGGCTCGCGACTTTGTCGCGCCCCGGAATGACAAAATCACAAAATCGCATGCGGCAAGAACCGCGAGCGGTTGCCCGTGATCGGGCTCTCGTCCTCGCGGATCGATATCCCGCAGGGCTCGTGGTTCACCAGCCAGCTTCCGATCACCGGATAGCAGCCCGAAAAGTTCGGCAGCGGTGCCAGCGCCTGACGTACGAAACCTTCGGCGCCGTACGGCCCCGTCTGCTCGTCGAGCGGCATGCCGCCGGAGACCAGCGTGACATTGGCGCCTTCGCGCGACAGCAGCGGCTTGCGCACATAGGACGTGCCGAGCTCGGCGGCGCGCGGATCGTCCTCGAAGAAGGCCGGCAGCAGATTGGGATGGTTCGGAAACATCTCCCAGAGCAGCGGCAAGATGCCCTTGTTGGAGAGCACCGCCTTCCACGGCGGCTCGATCCAGCGCGTTGGCGCATCCTTCAGCTTTGCGCCGAAGGCGTCCTGGAACATCCATTCCCAGGGATAGAGCTTGAAGGCGAGCGCGATGTCGTTCTCGCCGAGATCGACGAAGCCGCCGGCCTCATCGCGCCAGCCGACCTGCTCGATGTCGAGCAGCGTCGTCGAGAGTCCGGCCTGGCGCGCGGTGTCTTCGAGATAAGCGAGCGTGCCGGCGTCCTCTTCGTTGCCGGTGATCCCTGTGAGATGGACGTGACGGCTCCCAGCGATCTCCTTCCATGCCGCGATCAGCCGCTCGTGGATGGAGTTGAATTGGTCGGCACGCGAGGGGATGACGCGGCGTTCGATCGCCTGTTCGAGCCAGGTCCATTGGAACACCGCGGCCTCGAAGATCGAGGTCGGCGTGTCCGCGTTGTATTCGAGCAGCTTTGCCGGCGACTTGCCGTCGAACCTCAGATCGAGCCGGCCGTAGAGGCTGCGGTCGTCGCGCTTCCAGCTCTCGACGATCAGGCCCCAGAACGCTTCCGGAATCTTCAGCCGTCGCAAGGAACGCTCGTCGCCGATAACGCGGCCGGCGAGTTCCAGGCACATCGCGTCGATCTCGCCGGTCGGCGCCTCGATGCCTCGCTCGATCTCCTCCAGCGTAAAGCCATAATAGGCGCGCTCGTCCCAATAGCGCTCGCCGTCGATGGTGTGGAAGACGAAGCCGCATCGTGCGGCGGTCTCCCGCCAGTCGTCGCGCTCGAGGCAGGTGATGCGCTGCATGGATCAGCCGCCGCCCGAGAAGCCGTGGCCGAACGAGCCGAAGCCGCCGCGGCTCACGCTGCTATGGCTGACATTGGACGACGTTCCCGACGAGGAATCGCCGCTGAACAAGCTCGATCGCGACGACCAGCGCGAACTGCTGCCGCCCGACGAACTGCTGCTGCTCGTGCAGGTCGTGGTCGTCTGCCCCGGCACGGCGCCGGGCGTGGGCTCGCAGTTCTGCCGCGGCATCAAGGTATAGGCCGTGGTGCCGACGGCGATCGTGCCCATCACCAGCAGCGCGACGTGGCCGGAGCGCTTCACCGGCGGTCGCGGCGGCTCGGCGACTGGCCGGCGCTTGCCGAACTCCTTCTTGGCGGGTTTGTCGGCCATGTCAGTAGATCATGCTGGCGGCGTTCAGCAGGCCCGCGGCGAGCGAGGACAGGCCGAGCCAGATCGCCGGGGCAACTCGCCGTCATCGATGCGCCTCGACAAGTCCGGCACCGGAACCTTGACGAGATAGAACACGATGACCTGCACGATCAGCGCGATCGTCGCCCAGATCAGGCAGTCCAGCACGTTGGCCGAATGCGCGATGGCGCTGACCAGCGGCGCCACGAAGCCGAGCAGGCTGAGCCCAAGCGCGATCGCCGCGGCCGGCTGGTTGTCGCGAATGAGCTGGAATTCGTTATGCGCCGTGATGCGGGTGTAGACGAACAGATAGGCCACGATCACGATCAGCCCGGTGCAGAAATAGACCAGGAAGGCGGGCAGGCCGGCGAGTGATTGCAGGATCATCGTTCCCCCATCGTGCAGCGACCATTCGTCGGCAGGGGAAGGCTAGGGGTTCAAACGTTAAGCTTCTAATGAAGCGTCCCCCCAAAAACGAAAACCCCGCCATTTGCGGCGGGGTCCAGGCTGGGAGGAGCGAGCCTGACTGGGCTCGCGACGTAACCCAGGGATCAGGCGGGGATGCGCTCGTCGGCCTCGTGCGGCTCGCGCAGCACGTAGCCGCGGCCCCAGACGGTCTCGATGAAGTTGCGGCCCTCGGAGGCGTTGGCGAGCTTCTTGCGGAGCTTGCAAATGAAGACGTCGATGATCTTCAGTTCGGGCTCGTCCATGCCGCCATAGAGGTGGTTGAGGAACATTTCCTTGGTGAGGGTCGTGCCTTTGCGGAGCGAGAGCAGCTCCAGCATCTGATATTCCTTGCCGGTCAGATGCACGCGCTGACCGCCGACTTCCACCGTCTTGGTGTCGAGGTTGACGACGAGGTCGCCGGTCTGGATGACCGACTGGGCATGGCCCTTGGAGCGGCGCACGATGGCGTGGATGCGGGCCACCAGCTCGTCCTTGTGGAAGGGCTTGGTCATGTAGTCGTCGGCGCCGACGCCGAGACCCTTGACCTTGTCCTCGATGCCGGCGAGGCCGGAGAGGATCAGAATCGGTGTCTTGATCTTGGAGACCCGGAGCTGCTTGAGCACATCGTAGCCGGACATGTCGGGCAGGTTGAGGTCGAGGAGAATAATGTCGTAATCGTATAGTTTACCGAGATCGACGCCTTCTTCCCCCAAATCGGTCGTGTAGACGTTGAAGCTCTCCGACTTCAGCATCAGCTCGATCGACTGCGCGACGGCGCTGTCATCTTCAATCAGCAAAACGCGCATGCCAGTTCCCCATAGTCGCCGCTCCTGGGCGTCAGGTCGGCCGCATTCGCGGCACTCAACAAAACGCCTTTGAACAACTGATTCGGATCCTGACAACAGATGGTTAACAAAGTCTGATTCTGGAACGCAAGTCCCCCCGGTGCAATTTTTGTCGAATCGCCCTAAGGTCTTGCGTACGAAGCAGCTTTCGTTACCCGATTCCGTTCAAGCTCCACTTTAAGAGACGGGCCTAACCGACTCCCGCGACTCAGCCTTCTTCTGAAGGGGAGGCACGCTCAGTCTCAAAGACAGTGACGCAATGATTAATGATGCGGGTAAACACGAAGTTAAGCGCCGTTCAGAAATATGGCGAAACTTAAGGTTTTCACCGTGATGTCCCGGGATCACCGAAGGCGACCATCTCATGAGGACCCTCATATGAAGGTGCGCTGCTGATGAAGGCCCCCCGATGAAGGCGCTGGCCGAACAGATCGGCGACATCGACGGCATCAACATCTATGGCCGCGTGGTCGGCGTTCGCGGTCTGATGGTCGAGGTGGCCGGCCCTATCCACGCGATGTCGGTCGGCGCGCGGCTGGTGATCGAGACCGGCGCCAACCGCACCATTCCGTGCGAGGTGATCGGCTTCTCCGGCAACAATGCCGTGGTGATGCCGTTCGCCGGCCTCGAGGGCGTGCGCCGCGGCTGCAAGGCGGTCATCGCCAATGCCGCCAACCAGGTGAGGCCATCCGCGGCCTGGCTGGGACGCGTCGTCAATGCGCTGGGCGAGCCGATCGACGGCAAGGGGCCGCTGCCGCAGGGCTCTTCGCCGATGCCGTTCCGCAATACGCCGCCGCCCGCCCATTCGCGCAAGCGCGTCGGCAGCCCGCTCGACCTCGGCGTGCGCGCCATGAACACCTTCCTCACCTGCTGCCGCGGTCAGCGCATGGGCATCTTCGCAGGCTCCGGCGTCGGCAAGTCGGTGCTGCTGTCGATGCTGGCGCGCAACGTCGATGCCGATGTCAGTGTCATCGGGCTGATCGGCGAACGCGGCCGCGAGGTGCAGGAATTCCTGCAGGACGATCTCGGCGAGGAGGGCCTTGCGCGCTCAGTCGTGGTGGTCGCGACCTCCGACGAGCCGGCCCTGATGCGCCGCCAGGCGGCCTACCTCACGCTCGCGGTCGCCGAATATTTTCGCGACGAGGACAAGGACGTGCTCTGCCTGATGGACTCGGTGACGCGCTTTGCGATGGCCCAGCGCGAGATCGGCCTGTCTGCCGGCGAGCCGCCGACAGCCAAGGGTTACACGCCGACCGTCTTCACCGAGTTGCCGAAGCTGCTGGAGCGTGCCGGGCCGGGATTGGGCGAGGGCGCCATCACCGCGATCTTCACGGTGCTGGTCGACGGCGACGACCATAACGAGCCGATCGCCGATGCCGTGCGCGGCATCCTCGACGGCCACATCGTGATGCAGCGCTCGATCGCCGAACGCGGTCGCTATCCCGCGATTAACATCCTCAAATCCGTCTCGCGCACGATGCCGAAATCGGCCGATCCGCAGTTCTGGCCGGTCATCCAGCGTGCCCGCCAGGTGATGGCGACCTATGCCGACATGGAGGAATTGATCCGTCTCGGCGCCTACCGCGCCGGATCCAGTCCCGAGGTCGACGAGGCCATCCGCCTCAACGAGCCGCTGGAAGCCTTCCTGCGCCAGCGCAAGGACGAAAAGGCATCGCTCGCGGAGGGCTATCGCCAATTGGCGCAAATCCTCGGCAATTTGGAAACGGAACGCTAACTTTGTCCGGTCATCATCCGATCCCACAGAGTAGCAGAGCCGGTCTGGGCCCCCTTCGGGCCCGTGGGGTGACCGGTATCGTCCCACGTGCAGCGGGGGGACTTCTGGGGAGTACGAGTCGATGAAGTCACGAGATACCCTCATCCGCCTGAAGAAGTTTCAGGTCGACGAGAAGCGCCGCCGGGTCACCCAGATCGAGACCATGATCGCCGACTTCCAGCGCATGTCGGTCGATCTCGAACGCGAGATCCAGACCGAGCAGGAGCGCGCCGGGATCAACGATCCCTCGCACTTCGCCTACCCGACCTACGCCAAAGCCGCGATCCAGCGCCGCGAGAACCTGACCCGCTCGGCCGACGAGCTCAAGGGCCAGCTCGAGGAAGCCAAGGCCGCACTGGCCGAGGCCTTCGAGGAGCTGAAAAAGGTCGAGCTGCTCGACGAGCGCGACCAGGCCCGCGAGCGCGCCGAGGAGAACGCCCGCGAGCAGGCCGACCTCGACAGCATCGGCCTGATGCGTGCCCGCATCGGCGCCGTCGCCTGAGCCGCTAGCCCGCCCCTCCAGGAATTGCCAAAACCCGGACCCGCAAGGTCCGGGTTTTCGCATGTGCTGTCCACAGTGTGGCGCCGCGCCCCTTGGTGGTCCGCTTGGCCGCGCGCTATGGTGGTGCGGTGCCGGGGTCTACGCGGAACGCGACGGCCCGCGTGTTGGGGGGCTGAATGCTGACGCCAGCGGAGCTGGTCGGGTTGATTGAGGCGGTGGCGAAGGGCGATCAGGCCGCGTTCGAGCGCCTCTACGCCGCCACGCGCGCGAAACTCTATGGCGTCGTGCTCCGTATCTTGCGCAGGCAGGATCTCGCGGAGGAGGTCATTCAGGAGACTTACGTCAAGATCTGGAACAGCGCCGGCCAGTTCAATCCGGCCCTGTCCTCGCCGATCACGTGGATGGCCTCGATCGCCCGCAACCGCGCCATCGACATCGTCCGCAAGAAGTCGGAAGCCTCCATCGAGGAAGAGCCTCAGGCGATGGAGGTGGCGGCCGAAAGTCCCGATCCACTGGCCCGCCGCGAGATGACCGAGGAGCTGAAGCGGCTCCTGGAATGCATCGGCCGGCTCGAGCCGGACCGTCAGAGGCTCGTGCTGCTCGCCTATTACAACGGCTGGAGCCGCGAGCAATTGGCGGAGAAATTCGCCGCGCCGGTCAACACGGTGAAGACGTGGCTCCGGCGCAGCATGTTGGATATCCGGGAGTGCCTCGGACTGTGATCGCTTGGATGATGAGGGTGGTTCTGGACTGCAATTGATGGCCTATACGGAGGACCATATCGCGCTCGCCGCGGAATATGCGCTCGGTACGCTCGGCGCCGACGAGCGCGCGCAGGTCGAGACCATGATGGCGGTGGACCCGGCGTTCGCCGAGATCGTGCAGGCCTGGGCCTACCGACTCGGCGTGCTCAACCAGATGGTCGGCTCGGTCGAGCCGCGTCCGATCGTGTGGGAGAACATCAGGGCGGAGATCGCGCGCGCGGCCGCCGCGCAGGAGTCGCCTGCGCCTGCCGAAGCTTCGCCGCCACCACAGCCGCCTGTGCCCGAGACGTCCTCGCTGGCAGCTGCGGAATCTCCGCCCGAGAGCTCGCAGTCGGCTGAGGTGCAGCAGCCCGAAGCCGCCGCGCCTGAGGCGCCGCGTCCCGAGTTTGATGCTGTTCCGGACATCGCGCCGCAATTCATCCCGCAAGTCCATGCGCCGGATGCCAACGTCGTCCGTACGCCGCACGCGCCGGTGGTCGACGACAGCAACGTGGTTCGCCTTGAGAGTCGGATGAAGCGCTGGCGCAACGTCGCATCCGCCCTTAGTGCGCTCGCGGCCGCGCTGCTCGTGACGCTGTCATTGCAGATCTTCCTGCCCGACGCGCTGCCGGGCGCCTTGCGTCCCCCGCCGCGCATCCAGACGGTGGAGGTGAAGACGCCGGCTGCCCCGCTCGCCGCCTCCGCGCAATATGTTGCGCTGCTGCAGGGCCAGGGCGGCGGTCCCGCCTTCATCCTCACCATCGACGGCGCGACGCGGAATTTCACGGTGCGAAAGGTCGGCGCCACACCGGAGCCCGGCAAGAGCTTCGAGCTCTGGCTGATCTCGGACAAGCTGCCGCGCCCGCGCTCGCTCGGCGTGATCGGTGCCGGCGATTTCACCGCGCGTCCGCTGCTCGCCTCCTACGATGCCGAGGTCGTCAATAGCGCGACCTTCGCCGTCACCGTCGAGCAGGCGGGCGGCTCGCCGAACGGCCAGCCGACCTCCGCCCCGGTGTTTTCCGGCAAGCTGATCGAGACCGTGCCGCCGTCCCAACCGCAGGCGCCCGCGCAGAAATAGGTGCCACGGCGACTGTCGCCACGGTCCATCCCGCTGTCGCAGCCCGACAAGTGCCCCCGAATCCGCCCTCGATTTGAACCTCGCCTCGGTCCACGGCGTCAAATTCCCGGAATTTGAACGCGATTGATGCCGGAAAGGGCGAGAAAATCAGATGGATGCAGCGAGAACGCCGGGCATCTTCCTTCACCAATATGCAGGCCTGCCGCACGGTCCGGCCTTCGAGCATTGGCGCGAGCGGGCCGTCGGTCGCTGCGGCCTCGATATCGGGCCGAGCCATGGCGACAGCATCGATTGCCGGCTGCAGATCAGCGTCGTCGACAACATCACGCTCGCCATTCCGGAAGGCGCCTCGGCGCAATATTCCCGCACGCAGAGCCACCTTGCCGACGGCAGCGACGATCTCGTCCTGATCGCGGCCCACGCAGGGCTCGTCCGCGTCGGGCAGAACGGCCACACCGTCGAGCTCACGCCCGCCCAGATGGTGCTCGTCGACATGAGCGTGACCGGGACCGTCGGCCACACCGAGGCAGACCGCTTCACCAGCATTCGCATGCCGCGCCGTGCGCTGCTCGACATCAATCCGCGCGCCGAGGACAAGCTCTCGCAGGTGCTCGTCGACGGCGCAGTCGCCGAGACCATCTTCCGCTACCACGCGCTCGCCGCCAATCACGCGCCGCATCTCGATGCGGTCGGCCAGCGCCTGACCGCGCAGCACATGGTCGATCTCGTCGGTCTCCTGCTCGGCACCGATGCCGAGCACGCAAGCCGCGCCCGCGGCCGCGGGCAGGCGGCGGCGCGCCTCGATCTCATGCGCGCCGACGTGATGGCCGCACTCGGCCGTAACGATCTCTGCCTCGCCGAAGTTGCGACGCGCTCAGGCCTCAGCCCGCGCCAGGCCCAGCGCCTGTTCGAGCAGGCCGGCACGACCTTTACTGAATTCGTGCTGGAGCAACGCCTGCTCCATGCGCGCAAGCTGCTCGGCGATCCCCGCGCCAGGATGCGCAAGATCAGTGACATCGCGCATTCCTCCGGCTTCTCCGATCTGTCGTACTTCAACCGCGCCTTCCGCAAGCGCTTTGGCGCGACGCCGTCGGAGCTGCGCGAGGCATAAATCGCGATTTTGTGCAGCGGCGCGGACGCCGCCGCATTTGGTCGGCGCCTGTTGTTGCGCTAGTCTGTCTCCGCGGGCAGGCCGCAGGTTTCCTCGGGAAAGTGCAGTAGGCGGAGATGGCGCGTATCGTCGTGCTCGGCGCCGGGTTTGCGGGGTTGTGGGCGGCCATCGGCGCCGCGCGCAAGCGCGAGGAGATCGGTGCGAGCGATCGCGACATCGAGATCCGTCTCGTCGACCGCAATCCCTATCACAATATCCGCGTGCGCAATTACGAGGCCGATCTCGCCGAGGTCGCGCTTCCGCTTCCGCAACTGCTCGATCCGATCGGCGTCAGCCACGGCCTTGGCGAGGTCGAGGCCGTCGATCCGGCCCGGCGCGAAATCTCGCTCGTCACCAGCGCCGGCGCGGAGACGCTGCACTACGACCGCCTGGTGCTGGCGCTCGGGAGCGCGGTGATGCGTCCCGACATTCCCGGCCTGGCCGCACACGCCTTCGACGTCGACACCTATGCCGCGGCGCTCCGCCTTGAAGATCATCTGGTTTCGCTCGGACGCAGCGCGCCGTCTCCGGGCCATTCAACGGTGGTCGTGGTCGGCGCCGGCTTCACCGGCATCGAAGTCGCAGCTGAGATGCCGGACCGGTTGGCGCGCGCAGGGATCACCGGCAGCCGCCGCATCATCCTGGTCGATCCCAATCCGAGCGTCGGCGCCAGCATCGGCGCGAACGCGCGCCCGGTGATCGAGACGGCCCTGGCTTCGCTCGACATCGAGACGCGGCTCGGCGTGCGTGTCGCCGCGATCGAGGCCGCGGGCATGCGCCTGAGCTCGGGCGAATTCATTCCGGCACGGACGGTGATCTGGTGCGCGGGCATGCGGGCAAGCCCTTTGGCGGCGAGCTTTCCGGGCGGGCGCGATTCGCTCGGGCGCCTGCTCGTCGATCCCTTCATGCGTGTGGCCGATGTCGGCGGCGTGTTCGCGGCCGGCGATGTTGCGTCGAGCGTGATCGACGGGCTGCATCCGACATTGATGTCCTGTCAGTTCGCCCGTCCCATGGGCCGCTTCGCCGGCCACAACGTGGTCGCCGATCTCGTCGGCCTGCCCATGCTGCCGCTGCGGATCGACTGGTACGTGACCGTGCTCGACCTCGGCGGCTGGGGCGCGCTCTATACCGAAGGATGGAATCGCGAGGTCCGTGCCACCGGCGCGGCCGCGAAGGCGACCAAACAGACCATCAACCGCAAGCGCATCTATCCGCCGCTCTCGGGACGCAAGGACGAGCTGTTCGCTGCCGCCGCCCCGACCGTGCAGGCGCCGCCGCCGACTTACGGGGCGCGATAGTTGGCGACGGCGTGCCGCTTGCTCCGTCATTGCGAGCGCAGCGAAGCAATCCAGAGTCTTTCCGCGGAGGCAGTCTGGATTGCTTCGCTGCGCTCGCAATGACGAATTGGACGCGTGCGCTCGCAATGACGAGGTACCAGAAATGGGAAAGCGCCCGTGGGGGGCGGGCGCTTTCTGTAGTCGACTTGGGGTTGGGGTCGTCTACATATCCACGTGGCGACTTTGGGGGGCTGGTAAAGAGCCGCGTGAATTCACAAAACTCGTCAGATCTCCTTAGCGAACGAGGGACGCGTTCGAACTGGTGACAACGACCGGCTTCCCGGCCTTGATGACGCGGGCGGTCTGGGTCAGGCCTTCATCCGAACCCGAGCGTGCCGTAATGCCGAGGCCAGCCACCGCGATCCCTGCGACGAGGGCGACGACCACGATTTTCAAATGGGTCGCGCGATCTGCGCTGTAGATCGAGTGGTTCATGGAAGCCTCCTGCCGCCATCTACCCGAAGTAGTCGCCGGCCATTTGAGGCAGGTTCATGCTTCCGGTGCCCATCAACCTAGTATCGGGGGGATTCGTTCCCAAGGGGCCATCACAAGGGCGTGATATGACGTGATAGATCGCGATCAAAGGCGACCCTTGATCGTTCTTTTATATAATTATTTCAAAGCTGTAATGAGCCTAGTGCCGGGTTTTTGAGGCCTTGGTCGACAAGGCGCCAGGAACTCAAAAACCATTTGCCTGTGGCTGAAAAACACACGGCTTCTTAAGGCAAATCAGATGCTTCCGACGGTTTTCAGCCTCGCCCTGGGGTGGATTTCGGCCTGAGACAGCACGGTGGTCTGGGCCCGGAACCGTTCCACCAGGGAGCGCACGAAGGGCCGAATGGAAGCGGAGGTGACCAGCACCGGCGCCTCGCCTTCGCGGGCGGCGCGCTCGAAGGCCTCGCGCACGGCAGTCATGAATTCCGAGAGTTTCGAGGGCTGCATGGCAAGGCTCCGCTCCTCGCCCTGGCCGATGATGGATTCGGCAAAAGCCTGCTCCCATTTCGCCGACAGTGCGATCAGCGGCAGATAGCCGGCGTAAGAGGTGTTCTGCGCGCAGATCTGCCGCGCCAGCCGCGCGCGGACGTGCTCGACCATGGTCGCAGGGTTGCGCGAGAAGGCGAGCGAATCCGCGATGCCTTCGAGGATGGTGGAGAGGTCGCGGATCGAGATGCGCTCGGCGAGCAGCAGCTGCAGCACGCGCTGGATGCCGGAGACCGTGACCTGGCCCGGGACGATGTCCTTGACCAGCTCGCTCTGCTCCTTCGGCAGCTCCTTGAGCAGCTTCTGCACCTCGCCGTAGGACAACAGGTCCGACATGTTGGCCTTGAGCAGCTCGGTGAGATGGGTCGAGAGCACGGTCGCGGCGTCGACGACCGTGTAGCCCTTGAGCGAGGCCTCTTCCTTGAGGCTGGCATCGACCCAGGTTGCGGGCAGGCCGAAGGTCGGCTCGGTGGTGTGGATGCCGGGCACCTGCACCTGGCTGCCGCCGGGATCCATGACCATGAACTGGTTCGGCCAGATCTTGCCGGTGCCGGCGTCGACCTCCTTGATCTTGATGATGTAGGTGTTGGCCTCGAGCTGGACGTTGTCGAGGATGCGCACCGCCGGCATCACGAAGCCCATCTCGATCGCGAGCGAGCGGCGCAGCGCCTTGATCTGCTCGGTGAGGCGGTCGGTGCCGTCGGGGCCGTTGACCAGCGGCAGCAGGGCGTAGCCGAGCTCGATCTTGAGGTCGTCGATCTTGAGCGCGGCCGAGATCGGCTCTTCGGTCGCGGCAGCGCCTGGCGCACCCGGCGTTCCCGGCGCGGGCGCGGCGTGAACGGCGGCTTCGGCCTTGGCCGCCACCCGATTGCGGTTGCGGGCGTTCCAGGCCAGCGCGCCGGCGCCGGCGCCGAGCGCGAGGAACGGAAGGGTCGGAATGCCCGGCAGCGCCGCCAGCACCAGCATCACCGCCGAGGACATCGCCAGCGCCTGCGGATAGCCGGAGAACTGCTTCATCAGCGCCTTGTCGGCCGCGCCGGAGACGCCGGCCTTGGAGACGAGCAGGCCGGCCGCGGTCGAGACGATCAGCGCCGGCACCTGGGTGACGAGGCCGTCACCGACGGTCAGCAGCGTGTAGGTACGGCCGGCGTCGGCGAAGGACATGCCCTGCTGCGCGACGCCGATGATCATGCCGCCGACGACGTTGATGAAGACGACCAGGAGGCCGGCGATGGCGTCGCCCCGGACGAATTTGGAGGCGCCGTCCATGGCGCCGAAGAAGCCGCTCTCGTCCTCCAGCTCCTTGCGCCGCTCCTTGGCGACCTTCTCGTCGATCAGGCCGGCGCCGAGGTCGGCGTCAATCGCCATCTGCTTGCCGGGCATGGCGTCGAGGTGGAAGCGGGCGGCGACTTCGGCGATGCGGCCCGAGCCCTTGGTGATGACGACGAAATTGACGATGATCAGGATGGCGAAGACGATGATGCCGATGACGAAATTGCCGCCCATCACGAAGTTGCCGAAGGCCTCGATGACGTGACCGGCGGCGGCCGTGCCCTCGTGCCCGTGCGACAGGATCAGCCGGGTTGAGGCCATGTTGAGCGAGAGCCGCAGCATAGTCGAGATCAGGAGGACGGTCGGGAAGGCCGAGAACTCCAGCGGCGTCTGGATGAACAGCGACGTCATCAGGATCAGGATCGAGAGCGTGATCGAGATCGCCAGGAACACGTCCAGCACGATCGCGGGCAGCGGCAGGATCAGCACCACCAGGATGGTGAGAACGCCGAGCGCCAGCGCGATGTCGCCGCGCTTGAGGACGGTGACGATGTCATTGAGGGAAGGGATCGAGGGCCTTGCGCTGCCTACGCCCTGTCCTGCCGTGACGTCGACCATGGTAGCTGCCTCCCCGCGCGACTGCCGTCCGCGCGCCCCAAACGTCTGCGCGGCGGCCGACGGGCCGCCGTTCCGAAAGTGAGGCACCGCACTGGCGTCCACGGGAGCTCCCGTTCTAAACGCGGCCGACGACACTCGACTTCACCCGGCAATTCTTGCCGGGTGTATGGTTAGCAAAGGGTTAACGGAGGGGGTGGGAGGAGTTCAGACCGGGATGTTTCGGGGGCGGGTTGTCATTCCGGGGCGATGCGGCGCATCGAGCCCGGAATCCATCGGGCCGCAGGTATGGTGGTGAAACGGATTCCGGGCTCGCGCCAAGAGGCGCGCCCCGGAATGACGGGCAGGCGAGGCTGCCCTACTTCGCCTTCTGCATCTTGGTCACCGTGTAGCCCGACGACCCTTCCTCGGCCTCGAAGGTGATCTTGTCGCCGACCTTCACCTGCTTGAGCATGGCGGGATCCTTGACCCGATAGACCATGGTCATGGGGTCCTCCATGCCGAGGCTCTTGGCCGGGCCGTGCTTGAGCGTGATCTTGCCGGCGCCTTCGTCGATCTTCTTGACCTCGCCGCTGATCGCGGCGCCCTCTGCGGCGAGGGTTGCGGTCGCGAGGCCGACGCTCAGCGCCAGCGCGGCAGTGATATTGATGATGCGATTCATGTGGATCTCCTCTCGCGTTACTTCACGTTGACCTGGCCGACCATGCCGTACTCGCGGTGGTCGGGAATGAGGCACGAATATTCGAAGGTGCCGCGCTTGCTGAACTTCCAGAGGATCTCGGTCGTCTTCTTCGGTGCAAGCCGCGCCGCATTGGGCTCGTCGTGCTCCATGTGCGGATGCTTCTTCATCTGCTCCGCATGCGCGAGATTCTCCTTAGATGTGGCCAGCAGGAATTCGTGGTCCTCCTTGCCGACATTGCGCAGCACGAAGCGGATCTGCTCGCCGCGCTTGACCTCGATTTTCGCGGGCGTGTAGTCCATCTCGTTCATCAGGATTTCGATAGTGCGCGCGGGCTTCCTGGGATCGCCGGGCTCGCCGGCCGAATAGTTTCCGTGCCCGTGCTTGTCGTGAGCGAAGGCCGGCGCGGCCGAAAGTGCAGCCAGCGCGAGGGCGAGCTTGAGCGTGATCTTCATCGTAGTCTCCGGTTGGTGGTTCATCGAAACGCTCACATCTTGTGCTTCATCGGCGGACTGCCGGATTTCTGCCGCGCCGGCTCGGGGGCGGGTGCGGCGACTTCGTAGGCGACGGTGCCTGGCGGGAATTTGTACGGACCGGGATCGCGGTAATCGTCGCGTGCGAGGTCTTCGCGGATCTTCATCACGGTGAACATGCCGCCCATTTCGATCGGCCCGAACTGGCCGGTGCCCGTCATCATCGGCAGCGTGTTGTCGGGCGCGGGCATCTCCATGTTGCCCATCGCCATGCCGGTCGAGCCCATGGCCATGCCGTCCGGCGCCAGCTTGCCGACGGCCTTGGCGAGATCCTTGCGCGACACGCCGATCAGGTTGCGCACGTCGTGTCCCATCGAATTCATGGTGTGGTGCGACTTGTGGCAATGGAACGCCCAGTCGCCGGGATTGTCGGCGAGCACGTCGAACACCCTGATGGCGCCGACCGGAACGTCGGTGGTCGTCTCCGGGATCTGCGCGCTTTCCTGAATCCAGCCGCCATCGGTGCAGGTCACCGCGAAGCTGTGGCCATGCAAATGGATCGGATGGTTGGTCATGCTGAGATTGCCGATACGCACGCGTACCTTGTCGCCGAGCCTGACCGGCAAGGGATCGATGCCGGGAAAGACCCGCGCGTTCCAGGTCCACATGTTGAAGTCCGTCATCTCGTTGACGTGCGGCAGATAGGTGCCGGGGTCGACGCGATAGGTGCTCATCACAAACACGAAGTCGCGGTCGACGGCGCGGAAGTTCGGGTCGCGCGGATGCACGATGAACATGCCCATCATGCCCATCGCCATCTGCACCATTTCGTCGGAATGCGGGTGGTACATGAAGGTCCCGCTCTTCTTCATCTCGAATTCGTAGACGAAGGTCTTGCCCGGCTGGATGTGCGGCTGGTTCAGCCCGCCGACGCCGTCCATGCCGCTCGGGATGATCATGCCGTGCCAGTGGACCGTGGTGTATTCGGGCAGTCTGTTGGTGACGAAGATGCGGACCTTGTCGCCCTCGACGGCCTCGATGGTCGGGCCCGGCGATTGCCCGTTGTAGCCCCACAAATTCACCTTCATGCCCTCGGCGAACTCGCGAACCACCGGCTCGGCGACGAGATGGAATTCCTTCCAGTCGCCGTTCATGCGGAACGGCAGCGACCAGCCGTTCAGCGTGACCACGGGGCGATAATCCGGGCCGCTGGTCGGATGCAGCGGCGGCTGCATCACCACCTTGTCCATGGTGGGGGCTTCCGGGATAGACGCGGCCTGGACGCGGCCTTGAATGGCCGATGCGCCGACAAGCGCGGCGGTCCCTAAAAATCCTCGGCGAGAAAACATCTTGGCCTCCGTCTTTAGTGGCCGCCGCCTTCGGCAGGAGCTGCCGCGGCAACGGTGGTTGGATTGTCGGCGCCGCCGGCGGGCAGACCGCCGCCGTTGACCGCGGTCTGCAGATCGGCCTGGGCGAGGAAGAATCTCTGCCTGGCGTCGATCGCGCCGCGCAGCGCCGCGAGGCGCTGCCGCGCTTCGGTGAGCAGCGCGAAGATGTCGACCTGCATGCTGGAGAAGCGCAGCTGCATCTCCTCGGTGATGATCTTTCGCAACGGGATGATCTCGCGCTGGTAGTGGCCGGCGATGTCGTAAGTGGAGCGGTAGACGCGATAGGCGTCGCGCGCCTCGGAGCGCACATTAACGGCCCGCTCGGTCAGGCGATTGAACGCGAGGTTGTAGGTCTCGCCGGCCTGGCGCACGCGCACCTCGCCGCCGTCGAAGATCGGAATCTGGAACTGCAGGTCGAAGCCGCGCTCGCGGAACGGCGGCCCTTCCGGATCCTGGGTGCGGCGGGAGATGCCGGCGATATCGAGCAGCGTCACAAAGCGCGTCGCCTCGGTGAGGTTCAGCGCCTTCGCCAGCGCGGCCAGCTCAAGCCGCGCGACCTGCAGGTCGAGGCGATGCGCGACCGCATCGGCCTCGATCGTGGGGAGGGCCAGCGGCCGGCGCGGCAGCGGCGGCAGTTGATTGGGCAGGCGGAAGTCGAGACCGTCGTCCCACAGCCCCATGAGGCGCGCCAGCCTTTCGCGCGCGCTTCCCGCTGCCTGTCGCGCGCTGGCGAGGTCGGCGGTGGTCTCGGCATAGAACACCTGCTCGCGGGCTTGGTCGAGCTTGTTGAGCGAGCCGGTCTCGCCGAGCTTGAGCGCGAGCTGTGCGGTCGATTCCGCCGTGGCCTTCGCGTCGGTCAGCAGCCCCACCATCTCATTGGCGGCGACAGTGCGGACATAGGCGCGGCGCACGTCCGAGGCGAGCCGCAGCGTCGCCAGCGCGGCGCGCAGCTGCGCTCCGCGGAAGCGTTCGCGAGCGATCTCGGACCGGAACGGCAGGGTGGCGAGCGCGAGGATGTCGCCGACCACCTGGCGCTCGATCTCGCTGGCGCTATTGCCGGTGATGCGCGAGACCGCGAACACCGGATTGGCCGGCAGGCTCTGCTCGACCAGCTCGGTCTCCGCCAGCGCCAGCTCGTTGTAGGCGGCCTGCAGTCCCTTGTTGTTGAGCAGCGCGATCTGCACGGCGGCGTCGACGCTGAGCGTGCGCGAGAGCAGCTGGCGGACACGGGCGTCGACCGCGGCGGCGCCCTCGGCCGAGCGCACGAAGGCGACGTCCTTGTTGATGGTCCGGCTCGTCAGATCCGAGACGTCGGTCATGCCGCCGTCGGGCGAGAACGCGGCGCAGCCGGACATGCTGAGCGCGGCGATGACGAGCAGGCCTCGCGCAAGGTGGGGTGTCATGGCGCGCTCCTACCGCTCTTGCTTCGGCTGCGGCTTCACCGCCTCGTTGCGGCCACGCCATGGTGCCGGTGTCGCAGGCCGCAGGCTGGTATAGGGCGCGATGGTCGAGCGATAGCCGACGGGGGCCACCTTCGCCGCGGGATCGGCGGGATCCGCGCTGGCCATGTGCGTTGTTGCCGGCATGCAGCCGGACAGGGCACCCAAGGCCAGCAGCAGCCAAATGAAACGTGAGTGTCGATCACCCACCGCAGATGCGGCAGATTTCGCCCCGGAAAGCGCAACCATGTCTTAATTCCTGATCTGGAGACCACAGGTTCGCGCGCGCAGAAGCGCGCATCGAAACCGACGCCGTCGTGTCAGATCAGGCGATGGGGGGACGGTAGTGCTGGGGCGGCGCGGCGCTGTGCAGGCTGGGCACGATCTCGAGCGCACAGGTCGATATCGGCCGGACCGGCATGGCGACGCTGGGCAGATCGGCCGGCAGCGCGCTGACGCACATCATCGCACAGCAGGGGCCCACTGTTCCCTTGCCGTCATGATGATTCGGAGCTGGCGCGTCCTTTGCGGCGGTCTGGGAAGAGGTGCCCGCATGCTCGTGCGGAACGTCGCCATGGTTCGCAGCCATACCATGGCTCGCAGCCATATGGTGATGCGCCGGAACGAGGTCAGCCTGGGCATCGTCGCCGAGGCAGGGCGCAGCACTGCCCCAGGCGAGGCTTGCGGCCGGCGCGAGCACGCAGAACAGATAGGCGAGGGCGATGATCCGCCCCACCCTGATCCGCATCGATCGCGTCAATCGCATTAACATCCCGCCGATAGGCTCCTCGCGCGGCAATGTTGCACACGCTTGTTGCAAACTAATGGCAAAAGACGCATTCGCCAAGACCTTATTACCGCAGCGCACCGCGCATGCCCAATATCGCGGCAAGCTGCTTGACCATACGGCGATCCGCGAACATGGTCCTGCCCGTGCACGCGCCAAATCATCCAGGACAAACACCTGACGCCTTCACCCCTGACTCCCGTCAGGCCTGGGTGCGGCTCGTCCTTGCCCTCGTGATCGGCTCGATTGGCGCCGTCGGCATGTGGGCCGTCGTGGTCGTGATTCCCGTGGTGCAGGCCGAATTCGCTGCCACGCGCGGCGCGGTGTCGCTGGCCTTCACCCTCATGATGTTCGGCTTCGGGCTTGGCGGTGTGATCGCCGGCAAGATCACCGACCGGTTCGGCATCGTGCCGGCGATGGCGATCAGCATCGCCTTCCTCGGCGTTGCCAATGTGCTCGCCGGGCTGTCGGGCCAGCTCTGGCAGTTCGTGGCGGCATATTTCTTCATCGGGCTCGGCACCTCCGCGACCTTTGCGCCGCTGATGGCCGAAGCCTCGCATTGGTTCGAACGCTATCGCGGACTGGCGGTGACCATTGTCGCCAGCGGCAATTATGTCGCCGGCGCGATGTGGCCGCCGATCGTGAGCTGGGGCACGCAGGAGATCGGCTGGCGCTATACCCATATCGGCATCGGCATCGTCTGCGCCGGCCTGATGACGGTGCTAGTGCTGATCCTGCGCGCACAGATGGGCCGCGACACGGTTCACGATCATGCCAACGCACCGCCGCCCCGGGTCGATCTCAGGCTGTCGACGAACACGCTGACCGTGCTGCTCTCGATTGCCAGCATCTCCTGCTGCGTGGCGATGGCGATGCCGCAGGTGCACATCGTCGCCTATTGCGGCGATCTCGGTTATGGCGTCGCGCGCGGCGCCGAGATGCTGTCCTTGATGATGGGCTGCGGCATCGTCAGCCGGATCGGCTCGGGCTACCTCGCCGACAAGATCGGCGGCATCTACACGCTCCTGGTGGGAACGCTGGCGCAGGGCTTTGCGCTGGTGTTCTATCTGTTCTTCGACAGCCTGACCTCGCTCTATCTGATCTCCGCGATGTTCGGCCTGTTCCAGGGCGGCATCGTGCCGAGCTATGCCATCATCGTGCGCGAGGCGATGCCGGCGAGCGAGGCCGCGACCCGCGTCGGCATCGTGATCTTTGCGTCCGTGTTCGGTATGTCCTTCGGCGGCTGGGTGTCCGGCGTCATCTTCGATGCCACCGGCTCGTATGCCGCAGCGTTCGCCAACGGCGTCGCCTGGAATGCGCTGAACATCGGCATCGTCGTGCTGCTCTTGATCCGCGCGCGGACGGGCTCGGTCAAGACCGGCCCAGGCTTTGCCACCTAAACGGCCTGTCCCGCCTTCAGCAGCGAGCAGCCGGTGATCTTGTAGCTGCCGTCGCCCTGCTGCTCGAGTGTGTAGAGCGCCTCCCAGGCCTCGCCATTGGCATCGATGATATGGACGCGCTGGGCGATCCAGCCGCCATCGCTCTTGCTCTCGCCAAATTCGAAACTCTTGTGTCGATAGACCGGCGCGTAGCCGTTCTGCACCATGGACATGAAGATGTCGGGTGCGGGAAAGATCTCCTTGATCGCCGGTGCAGCATAGGAATAAGCGGCCGTCGCATCGTCGCGAACGAAGGCCTGCTCCTGGGCGCGGATGACGCTCTGGGCCGCCGCGACATCGCCGGCAAACGCCGAAACGTGATGACAGGCAACAATGAGAGCGACCAGCAAGGCTGCGATGCGCATGACAGGCTCCGCGTTGAGTATCCCGGCGGAGGCGATGCTAGCACATCTGCGGCGCCAGGGCGTGCACTCAGAAATCACGCGCTGGGCTTGGATGCTCCAGATGCCCACTCATCCGGGACAGCGACACAAAGAGCAGGCAGCTGCGACATGTTCTCCTTAGTTTGACAGGAACGGCTCCGCGATGGCCGAGTTAAGCCGGCAAAACCACCTTGTCAGGGAGCAAAGTCATGGCCCGTGCAACAGCCCATCCGGATCATCACTGCATCTCAAGCGAGGACATTGAGGGTACCGAGGTCTATGGAGCAGATGGGACGAATATCGGCGAGATTGATCACCTCATCATCGACAAGGTGTCAGGCCGCGTGGCTTATGCGGTCATGAGCTTTGGTGGATTTGTGGGCTTGGGTCACAGCCACTACCCCATTCCCTGGGGCGCTCTGACATATGACACGTCGCTTGCCGGCTTTCGAACCAATATCACCGAGCAACAGCTGAGGGATGCGCCTGAGTTCAGCGATGACTCCTGGGAAGATCGAGACTGGGAAACGCGAACTCACCGGTATTATGGAACGCCAACCTACTGGGAAGGGCGAGGCGGCCTATAACGCCAGCGGCACGTCAGGACAGCTGAACTGACGGCGGCACAAACATCAGAGGTCGTACAAGTCGCCGATCGGCCAGAAGCTGATTCCTGCGTCGCGTTGAAATGGCGCTACCCTGTTTAGTGCCGATGGCGAGATCATACTGCGCCATAGTTGGCGTTTTGATCGAAGGGATGTTCGAAAGCACGGGCCGAGAGCTACGGTATCAGCTCTCTCAAAATGTGATCGCGGTGCGCGAGGTGCCGCGCCAGTGTCAGCCGAAATGTTTCGCCGATAGCGCGAGCCAAGCTCGTGTCGTGCCCCGAAAGCTCAAGGTCCGCAATTCGAACCTCCTGCTCGGAAAGGTGTCGGTCGGCCAGTGAAATGTGCTCTTCGGCTTCCGCCAGATGGCGAAGCGCCATGGCGCGATCCATTTGTCGCTCCCATGCATAAATGCAGGCGGGAGCACGATTGGTCTCTCAGCCACCGACGCCTACGGCACGGCCTTGGCCGGTGATGACAGGCAAGTTATCTCAGCAAACTCGGCGCAGCAATCCTTTGAAGTTGCTCTAATCAGAGCGGTTACGGATCTGCGACAGGTCGGTTCGCGCTCCAGCAAGTCCTGCTGCACGGCCATGGCTTGCCATTGCCGGGCGGCTTCGCGCAGGCTATGGGCCACCACGTTGTCGCGCGTTAGGTCAGCAAGCTTTTCGCATCCATCGGCTCGCTCTAGCATCTGGTCTGGCCAGCATTGTCTAATCCGGTTTTCCGATGAGGCCGATATGCCTGCCACGGCCCGGAAGTGCATTCAGGTGTGTTAATGAAGCCTTTACGTTCTTGGAAACGGCTCGCGGCTTGAACGCTGCGCCACCCTGGTCAACTTTGTTTCGTCCTCATTCGGAAACGGCTCTTGAGTCTTACGGCCTAGAAACGTATCCGGCTTTGGACAGCGTTGAAGCACCTCGGTCGCCTCCGCCACGACCTCGCGGGCACGTTGAAGCGCCAGACGATCCTGTCTGAGCGAATTGGTGAGCCGGGGCAAATTGAGAACTGGCGCCATGCCTGAACCTGCCATGTCGCAAGTCGAAGCGATGTATCAAATGATCCTTTAAATTGGATTAGGTGACAACAGTTCCATGTTTAGCGAAGTCCGCTCGGGGTCAGCGGCTCCCATCGGCAAGCTCCAGCCTAGCGCTTTCGCTTCGTCGCAGGCTTTGTCGTCATCGACGAGCGGGCCTTGCTGGGCGGCCGCACGCGCAAGCCGTCGACGAACACGTCGAGCAGGCGCAGCGCGGTCGCCTGCCAGCCGGGCTGGTCGTGCACGTAGCACATGCCGAAGAAGGCGCGCAGCAGATCCTCCGGGCTGATGTCGGCGCGCATCTCGCCGGCTGCGACCGCCCGGTCCAGCAGCGAGCCGATCGCCTTGGTCAGACGCTCGAAGGAGAAGGCATGCAGCTCCGACCCGCTCTGCACTGCGAGCGCCAGCGCTGCCATCATCCCCTTCTTTGTCGCAACAAACTCGACCCCTGAGCGCAGCCAGCGCCGCAGCGCCTCGACCGGATCCTTGGCATTCTTCAACTGCTCGGCCAGCTCGCTGAGCTGCTCGACCTCGCGGCGGTACACCGCCTCGAACAAGGCCTCGCGCGTCGGGAAATGCCGATACAGCGTGCCGATGCCGACCCCGGCGCGCTTGGCCACCGCTTCCAGGCTCGCCTCCGAACCGCCCGCGCTGAACACCAGCTTTGCCGCTTCGAGCACGCGCTCGCGATTGCGCACGGCATCGGCGCGGGGTTTGCGGGTCTGGTCGGTGTGGTCGTCCATGGCGCGCAATGTAGATCACGAATTGGTTAGATTGAACCCTCGCCGGACCCGCGCAGGGCTGCATCGCGTTGGTGACGCACGCGCTTTTGACGAATTCCAGATTTTTCCGCGCCGCCCTTGTTAAGCGGAGGCTGCCTCCGTATCTTCCGATCAAGCGTCGGACGCATCGTGTTCGGACGGCGCTATTCGACAGCGGCCACGGCGGTGGCGCGCTGCGCGATGACTCATGTCCAAATCTGATCGGAGCCTTGTATGAACCACTCCATCAGCCTCACCGTGAACGGTGCGCGGCGCGATTTCGTCCTCGACGATCCGCGCGTCACGCTGCTCGATCTCCTGCGTGAGCGCCTTCATCTGACCGGAACCAAGAAGGGGTGCGACCGCGGCCAATGCGGCGCCTGCACCATCCTGGTCGACGGCAAGCGCATCAATTCCTGCCTCGCGCTCGCCATTAGCCATGACGGGGCCGACATTCTCACCATCGAAGGCCTCGCGCGCGGCGACCAGCTCCATCCCGTGCAGGCCGCCTTCATCGCACATGACGGCTTTCAATGCGGCTTCTGCACGCCGGGCCAGATCATGAGCGCGATCGGCATGATCAGAGAAGGCCAGGCCGGCAACGATCCCGAGCGCGTCCGCGAATGCATGAGCGGCAATCTGTGCCGCTGCGGCGCTTACGTCGGCATCGTCGATGCCGTGCTGGAAGCGCAAGGACAAATGGACGAAACCAATCAGAGGCGTTCCGCATGAAACAGTTCGATTATGTCAGGCCCGCCACGGTCACTGAAGCCGTTGTGGCCGCGGCTCAGCCGGGCGCGGTCTTTCTTGCCGCCGGCACCAATCTGCTCGACCTGATGAAGGGCGGCGTCAGCCGTCCGGACCGGCTTGTCGACGTCACGCATCTCGATGGCCTCGATCAAATCGAGACTCTCGCGGACGGATCTTTGCGCATCGGCGCGTTGGTGCGCAATGCCGATCTCGCCCATGATGCGGAGTTCGCGCGGTCCTATCCCGCGGTGGCCGAAGCGCTGCTCTCCGGTGCGTCGGCTCAATTGCGCAATGCCGCCACCGTCGGCGGCAATTTGTTGCAACGGACGCGCTGCGCGTATTTCTACGACACCGCCAGCCGCTGCAACAAGCGCGCACCTGGCTCCGGCTGCGACGCACTTCACGGCGAGAACCGCGGCCATGCCGTGCTCGGCTGGAGCGAGAGCTGTATCGCCACGCACCCTTCCGACTTCTGCGTGCCGCTGGTCGCGCTTGATGCCATCGTCGAGATCGAGGGCAGGGGCGGCCGGCGCGAGGTCGCGCTCGACGAACTGCACCGCCTGCCGGGCGATGCGCCCGAGCGCGAGACCGTGCTTGAGCCCGGCGATCTCATCGTCGCCGTGCGCCTGCCGCCTGCCGCACGCGGCTTTGCCGCGCATGCGCGTTACCTCAAGGTGCGCGAGCGTACCTCCTACGCCTTTGCTGTCGTCTCGGCCGCGGCCGCGCTGCGGATCGAGAACGGCAGAATCGCACAGGCGCGGCTCGCGCTCGGCGGCGTCGCCGCGAAGCCTTGGCGCGCTCGCGCAGCGGAAGACGTCCTCAAGGGCGTTGCGCCGACGGCGGACGCGTTCCAGGAGGCGGCCCGGCGTGCGCTCGAGGGCGCAAAACCGTCCGGCGACAACGCCTCCAAGATCGAGCTCGCGCGCCGCATCGTCGTGCGCGCGCTGACCTTGGCCGCCGCCGGGACGCCTGCGCGTATCCCCGCGCTGCCGGCCTCTCCCTTCGCCTCGACCTCCGGAGCCGTCCATGTCTGAGCTCAATTTGACCAGTGCGCCCGCACATCTCAGGCACGGCTCGAATATCGGCCAGCCGCTGACCCGCCGCGACGGCATCCTCAAGGTGACGGGGCAGGCGAGCTATGCTGCGGACAATCATCCGCCCGGCATGCTGTTTGCCGTGATGGCCGTCTCGAGCATTGCGCGGGGCCGTGTGGTCTCGCTCGATGTCGCTGCCGCAAAACGCCATCCCGGCGTCGTCGACGTCATGACGCCCGATCACAAGCCAGCGCTCGCGATCGACCCCGACCTCAAGACCAATCCGTTCGTATTCCGGATGGAGGTGTTGCAGAGCAATGAGGTCCGCTACGCCAATCAGGCGATTGCGGTCGTGATCGCTGAAACGCTGGAGGCCGCGACGGAAGGCGCCGCGCTGCTGGCCCCACGTTACGAGGTGCAGCCTGCGCTGGTCGGCCTCGATGCCGGCGAGAGCTTCGTGCCGCCGGTCGTCGGCGTCGGTAATCCCACGGAAAGCCATCGCGGCGATGTCGAGGCGGGCCTCGCCGCGGCCGACAAGCAGATCGACGCGATCTACGAGACGCCGCCGCAATATCACAATGCCATGGAGCCGCACGCGATCGTGGCGCGCTGGGAGGGTGACAAGCTCTTCTTGGACACGCCGAGCCAGGCCATGGTGATGGCTCGCGGCCGCGTCGCCGAGCTGTTTGGCCTCGCGCCGGAGAAGATTCACATCCGCAGCCCGTTCCTCGGCGGCGGCTTCGGCTCGAAGGGCTTCCTGACCGGGCCGCAGATCCTCGGCGTGATGGCGGCGAAGCTGGTCGGCAGGCCAGTCAAGCTGGTGCTCCGCCGCGAGCAGATGTATGGCCCGGTCGGCCACCGGGCGCCGACGCGCCAACGCCTGCGCCTCGGCGCCGATGGCGAGGGCCGCCTGACTGCGCTCGATCATCATGCGCGAACCGTGTCGAGCACCTTCGACGATTTCTACGAGCCTGCCGCCGATGCCTCGCACACGCTCTACGCGGCGCCCGCGATCCGCACTTCGCACGATGCCGTGCGCGTCAACACCGGCACGCCGCTGTTCATGCGCGCGCCGGGCGAGGCGACCGGCTCGATCGCGCTCGAGAGCGCGATCGACGAGATGGCCTGGGCCTGCGGCATGGATCCGCTCGCTTTCCGCCTGAAGAACTACGCCGAGGTCGAGCCGATGACGGGGCGGCCGTTCTCCTCCAAGGCGCTGCGCGCCTGCTACGAGCAGGGCGCCTCGCGCTTCGGCTGGGCCAAGCGTCCGCTGCAGCCGCGGCAGATGCGCGACGATGCCGGCCTTCTGGTCGGCTGGGGCATGGGTACGGCGACCTTCCCGGCGCTGATGTTCCAGGCCGAGGCGCGCGCGGCGATCCGCCGCGACGGCTCCGGCGTGATGGAGATCGGCGCGCATGACATGGGGCAGGGCGCCTGGACGGCGCTGGCGCAGATCGCGGCCGATTCCGTCGGTCTCGACATCGACCGCCTCGACTTCAGGTCCGGCACGTCCGACCTGCCCGATGCCGGCATCGCCGGCGGCTCGGCGCACACGGCAACCGCAGGCGCTGCGATCCACAGCGCCGGTGCCGCCGTGATCGGAAAGCTCGCCGATCTCGCCACAAGCGACGAGCGCTCGCCGCTGTTCGGCGCCGGCAATGCCGGCGTGATCGCGCGCGACGGCAGGCTGATCCGCCGCGACGATGAGAGCCGCAGCGAGAGCTATGCCGGGATTCTGGCGCGCGCGGGCGTTGCCGAAGTGGAGGCGCGCGGCACCGGCGCGCCGAACCCTGCGGCGATGGAGCAATATGCGATGCACGCCCACGGCGCGGTATTCGCCGAGGTGAAGGTCGATCCCGAGCTCGGCCAGGTCCGCGTCAGTCGCATGGTCGGCGCCTTCGCCGCCGGACGCATCATCAATCCGCGCATGGTGCAGAGCCAGTTGTTCGGCGGCATGATCTGGGGCCTGTCCTTCGCGCTGCACGAGGCGGCGATCACAGACCGCCGCAGCGGGCGGATCATGAACGCCAATCTCGGCGAGTACCACATCCCCGTGAACGCCGACGTGCCGCCGCTCGACGTCATCACCGTCGAGGAGCACGATCCGCACGTGAATGCGCTCGGCATCAAGGGTGTCGGCGAGATCGGCATCACCGGCAGCGCCGGCGCGGTCGCCAACGCGGTCTGGCACGCCACCGGCGTGCGCGTCCGCAACTTTCCGATCCGGATCGAGGAACTGCTGACGTAGTTCTAGCTCTTCCGAAACAGGCGGCCCCGGAGTGCCTAGGAGTCCGGGGCCATAACCTCAGCACCTTTGCGCGAGGCTGCTCGGCTACGGCTCCCAACATATCAAGCTGCGGTTCGCGGAAATTGCGGTGGCTCAATATCCGCTAGATCCTCGGCTCCGTACGATTGCGGAGGGACCGTCAGAACGTTGGCGGCGTGCAGGCCGAGATCACCTCGCACGGTTTGCCGCCGACGCAGCGGAAGCGATGCGGGCGGCGGCTCTCGAAATAATAGGCATCGCCGGGATTGAGGATGCGGCGCTCGTCCTCGACGGTGACCTCGAGCTTGCCCGAAATCACGATGCCGCCTTCCTCGCCGTCATGGACGAGATGCACGCGCCCGGTGTCGCTGCCGGGCTCGTAGCGCTCCTTCAGGATCTGCAGGCTGCGGCCGAACAGATTGTCGCCGACCTGCCGGTATGAGATCGGCTTCTTGCCGACTTCGGTGAGCTCCTCGGCGCGGTAGAAGATCTTGCGCCTGGACTCCGGCTCCAGCGCGAAGAACTCGGCGAGCCCCATCGGGATGCCGTCGAGGATGCGCTTGAGCGCGCCGACCGAAGGGTTCATCTGGTTGGATTCGATCAGCGAGATCGTCGAATTGGTGACGCCGGCGCGCTTGGCCAGCTCGCGCTGCGACAGCTTGTGGCGCGCCCGGATGAATCGCAGCCGTCCACCGATGTCGACGCTCATGTTCTGGTCCTTGCCCTGGGTCCCGTGTTGCAGGTGTTGCGGATCGCGCAAATATGGACCGGCAGCCCCAGTTAAATCAATGGCTTGCAGGTCACCAGAAAAGGACTTGTTGCGCCATCCAAGCCATGGCTCAGCTATGGGGTCAGCACAGGAGCGCGGCCGTGACCCTTCATCAGATTCCGAACACCATCAAGACCGATTCGTACTGGATGCCGTTCACGGCCAATCGGCAGTTCAAGAAGTCGCCGCGCCTGTTCTCCTCGGCCGAGGGCATGTACTACACCAGCGTTGATGGCCGCCAGGTGATCGACGGCTCCGCCGGGCTCTGGTGCGTCAATGCCGGCCACGGCCGCAAGCAGATCGCCGCCGCCGTCGAGCGCCAGCTGATGACGCTGGACTTCGCGCCGTCGTTCCAGATGGGCCATCCGCTGGCCTTCGACTTCGCCGAGCGTCTCGCCGAGATCGCCCCAAAGGGCCTCGACCGCGTCTTCTTCACCAATTCCGGCTCCGAGTCGGTCGACACCGCGCTGAAGATCGCGCTGGCCTATCACCGCGCCAACGGCCAGGCCAGCCGCACCCGCCTGATCGGTCGCGAGCGCGGCTATCACGGCGTCGGCTTCGGCGGCACCTCGGTCGGCGGCATGGTCGCCAACCGCCGCGCCTTCACCACCCTGCTGCCAGGCGTCGACCACATCCGCCACACCCATGATCTCACCCGCAACGCCTTCGCCAAGGACCTGCCCGAGCACGGCGCCGAGCTCGCCGACGATCTCGAGCGTCTGGTCGCCCTGCACGGCGCGGAAACGATCGCCGCCGTCATCGTCGAGCCGGTGCCGGGCTCGACCGCGGTGCTGCCGCCGCCGAAGGGCTATCTGCAGCGCCTGCGCGAGATCTGCGACAAGCACGGCATCCTCCTGATCTTCGACGAGGTCATCACCGGCTTCGGCCGCCTCGGCACGCCGTTCGCCGCTAACTTCTTTGGCGTCACGCCGGACCTGATGACCACGGCCAAGGGCATCACCAACGGCACCGTGCCCTGCGGCGCCGTGTTCGCGAGCCGCAAGGTGCACGACGGCATGATGACCGGCCCGGAGAACCAGATCGAGCTGTTCCACGGCTACACCTATTCGGCGCATCCGGTCGCCTGCGCCGCGGGCATCGCGACGCTCGACATCTACAAGGACGAAGGCCTGCTCACGCGCGGCGCCTCGCTCGCCGAATACTGGCGCGATGCGCTGCATTCGCTCAAAGGCCTGCCGAACGTCGTCGACATCCGCAATTGCGGCCTGATGGGCGCGGTCGAGCTTGCGCCGCGTGGCGGCGCGGTCGGCGCGCGCGGCTACGACATGCTGGTCGAATGCTTCAACAACGGCCTCTATCTTCGCACCGGTGGCGATTCCGTCGCGATGTCGCCCCCGCTCATCGTCGAGAAGAGCCACATCGACCAGATGATCTCGATCCTCGGCGACGCCATCAAGAAGGTGGCCTGATAATTGCTCTCGCCGCTAGCGAGTTGTGTCCTTGCAGCGGCGAGCGCCGCGGGAGTTTGACGAAGCGTGAAAGTTCTGATCCTCGGCAGCGGTGTCATCGGTGTCACCTCTGCCTACTACCTCGCGCGTGCCGGCCATGAGGTGACGGTCGTCGACCGCCAGCCGGAGCCGGCACTGGAGACCTCCTTCGCCAATGCCGGCGAGGTGTCGCCCGGCTATTCCTCGCCCTGGGCCGGCCCCGGCGTGCCGGTCAAGGCGATCAAGTGGCTGTTGATGAAGCACGGCCCGCTAGTGATCCGGCCGAAGCTCGATCCGGTCATGTGGGTCTGGCTGCTCAAGATGCTGCGCAACTGCACCAGCGCGCGCTACGCAGTTAACAAGAGCCGGATGATCCCGATCGCGGAATACAGCCGCGATGCCTTGCGTGATCTGCGCCGCGACATCGGCATTCAGTATGACGAGCGCTCGCAGGGCACGCTGCAGCTGTTTCGCTACCAGGCCCAGCTCGACGGCACGGCCGAAGACATCGCCGTGCTCAAGCAATACGGCGTTCCCTTCGAAGTGCTGAACCGCGAGGGCTGCATTGCGGTCGAGCCGGCACTTGCCGGCGTGAAGGAGAAGTTCGTCGGCGGGCTCCGCCTGCCGCAGGACGAGACCGGTGACTGCCACATGTTCACGCAGGCGCTGGCGAGGCACGCCCAGGCGCTCGGCGTGCGCTTCCTGTTCAACACCTCGATCGACCGTATCGTCACCGATGGCGCGCGCGTCAGCGGTGTCGCCACCAGCGCCGGCCTGCTGCAGGCGGACGCTTACGTGCTCGCGCTCGGCAGCTGGTCGTCGCGGCTCCTGGCGGCGCTCGGTATTTCGCTGCCGGTCTATCCGGTGAAGGGCTATTCGATCACGGTGCCGATCAAGGACGCCTCCGGCGCGCCGGAATCCACCGTGATGGACGAGAGCTACAAGGTCGCGATCACCCGCCTCGGCAATCGCATCCGCGTCGGCGGCACCGCCGAAATCTCCGGCTATTCGGACAAGCTCTACGACGCACGCCGCGCCACGCTCGATCATTCGCTGACCGACCTGTTCCCGCGCGGCGGCGACCTGTCCAAGGCGACGTTCTGGAGCGGCCTGCGCCCGATGACGCCGGACGGCCCGCCCGTGATCGGCCGGACCCACTACGCCAACCTCCACCTCAACACCGGCCACGGCACGCTCGGCTGGACCATGTCGTGCGGCTCGGGCCGCGTGCTCGCTGACATGCTGTCGGGCAAGAAGCCGGACATCGACGTCAGTGCGTTGTCGGTGGAGCGGTACAAGCACCGGTTTGGCTAAGGCTCTATCCCTCGTCATTGCGAGGAGCCCTTGCGACGAAGCAATCCAGGCTGTCTCCGCGGTGAGACTATGGATTGCTTTGCTGCACTCGCAATGACGGCGTGGAGACGCCGCGGATTTCTTCCACCCGCCGCGTGCGTTGAAAGCAGCTACCCCGCCCCCGTCACGCAATTCACCCACAGCACCACGGCCTTCGCATCCCGCGCCGGATTGGAAAACCGGTGCGGCCGTCGGCTCGCGAAACGAAAACTGTCGCCCGTCTTCAGCGACCACGTCTGGCTGTCCACCGTCAGCATCATCTCGCCTTCGAGCACGAGCCCGGCCTCTTCGCCGTCGTGGGTGTAGAGCTCATCGCCGGTGGAGCCGCCGGGCTCAAGATGCACCAGGAACAGATTGAGCTTGTTGTCGCTGCTCGCCGGGCTCAGCAATTGCTTGGACACGCCCGTGCGCCACAGCTTCAATTCGGGCCGCTGCACTCCGCGCGTCACCACCTGATCCGATGCGCCGTCGGCGCTCGGGCTCGCGCCGAACAGCGCGGCGATGCCGACGCCGAGCACGTCGGCGAGCGTCGCCAGCACCCGCAGCGACGGCGACGACAGCCCGCGCTCGATCTGGCTGAGGAAGCCGATCGACAGCTCCGTGCGCGCGGCGACCGTCTCCAGCGAGAACTGCCTGACTCGCCTGAGATCCCGGATGCGGCGGCCGACCGCGACGTCCATCGCCGGCTCGGCCGGTTTGGCAGCGGCTTTGGCTTTCACCTTGGCCGGCCTGTTCCTGGCCGGCTTTGCGGCGGCCGGTTTGCGCATTCTTTTGCCACCGCTCACGTCAAACCGCTTTCTTCATGTGCATGAAAACCGCTTGCATCACCCGCGAAAGTGTGACCAAATTTTCATATTGGTGAAAATAGGCCGAAACGGGCCGGCCCGCAACGTTTGATCGCGACATGCGCGCGCCGCCGCCGACCAGGCCCAAAAGGGGGATGCGATGAAGCGTTTTGTTCAGGCCGCAGTTGCGGCGCTCGCCATTGCCACAGCGGTGCCGGCAGCGGCGCAACAGGCTCTGAAGGTCGGCTCGACTCCGACGGGCATTCCCTTCACCTTCCTCGACACCAAGACCAACACCATCCAGGGCATCATGGTCGATCTCATCACCGAGGTCGGCAAGGATGCCGGCTTCAACGTGCAGATCGAGCCGATGGCGTTCTCGGCGCTGATCCCCTCGCTGACTTCGAGCAAGATCGACATCATTGCGGCAGCGATGTTCATCACGCCGCCGCGCAAGGAGGTCATCGACTTCTCCGACCCGATCTACAGCTACGGCGAGGGCCTCGTGGTGCTGAAGACCGACACCAAGGCTTACGCCACGCAGGAGGACCTGAAGGGCGAGACTGTCGGCGCCCAGGTCGGCACGGCCTTCGTCGACGCGCTGAAGAAGACCGGCCTGTTCTCCGACGTGAAGGCCTACGACACCATCCCGGACATCCTGCGTGACGTGAACACCGGCCGACTCAAGGCCGGCTACGCCGACTATCCGATCCTCGCCTACAATCTGAAGCAGGGCGGCTTCCCCGAGGTGCGCCTGGTCGACGGCTACAAGCCGGTCACGGTCGGCTCGGTCGGCATCGGCGTGCGCAAGGGCGAGAGCGAACTGCTCGGCAAGATCAACGCTTCGCTGGCGAAGCTGAAAGCCAACGGCACCATCGACAAGATCCTCGATAAATGGGGCCTGAAAGCACAAGGTTGATCGATAGAAGCTGATCGAAGGCTGCCCGATGAAAGGCTTCTGGCGCGACGCCGTCGAGTTCTTCCCGATCCTGCTGAACGGCGTCGCGCTGACGATCATCGTCACGATCGGCTCGCTGTTGCTGTCGACGGTGCTCGGCCTGGTCTGGGCGATGATGCGGGTCTCCGGCATCAAAGCGCTGTCGATGCTCAGCGCCAGCCTGATCAACGTGATCCGCGGCATCCCGATCATCGTGCTGTTGTTCTACCTCTACTTCGTGATGCCCGATCTCGGCGTTACGCTCAGCGCGTTGCAGGCCGCGATCCTCGGGCTCGGCATCGCCTATTCGGCCTACCAGGCCGAAAACTTCCGCGCCGGCATCGAGGCGATCGACAAGGGGCAGATCGAGGCGGCGCAGTCGATCGGCATGGGCTGGTGGCTCACCATGCGCCGCGTGGTGCTGCCGCAGGCCGTGCGCATCGTGCTGCCGCCCTACGGCAACGTCATGATCATGATGCTGAAGGATTCCTCGCAAGCCTCGACCATCACGGTCGCCGAGCTCGCGCTGCAGGGCAAGCTGATCGCGTCCTCGACGTTCAAGAACACCAGCGTGTTCACGCTGGTCGCCCTGATGTACCTCACCATGAGCATTCCGCTGATCCTCTTGGTCCGTCACTTCGAGAAGCGGGCCGGCAAGCGATGATCGAGCTGAGCGACGTCCACAAGAGCTTTGGCAAGGTCGAGGTGCTCAAGGGCATCACGGCGAGCGTCGAGAAGGGTGAGGTGGTCTGCATCATCGGCCCCTCCGGCTCCGGCAAGTCGACCATCCTGCGCTGTATCAACGGCCTCGAAAGCTACGACCGCGGCGAGATCAGCGTCGAAGGCTTGAGGGTCGATCGCGACGCGCCCTCGATCGTGAACATCCGCACCCAGGTCTCTATGGTGTTCCAGCGCTTCAACCTGTTCCCGCATCGGACAGCGCTGGAGAACGTGATCGAGGGGCCGCTCTTCGTGAAGAAGGAGCCGCGCGCCCAGGTGCTCGAGCGCGGCCGCGCGCTGCTCGCTCAGGTCGGGCTTGCGGAAAAGGCCGATGCGCATCCGCCGCAGCTCTCCGGCGGGCAGCAGCAGCGCGTCGCCATCGCGCGGGCGCTCGCCATGCAGCCCAAGGCGATCCTGTTCGACGAGCCGACCTCGGCGCTCGACCCCGAGCTGGTCGGCGACGTCCTCGGCGTCATGCGCAAGCTCGCCGACGACGGCATGACCATGGTCGTCGTCACCCACGAGATGGGCTTTGCGCGCGACGTCGCCGATCGTGTTCTGTTCATCGATGGCGGCGTCATTGTCGAGCAGGGCCCGGCGAAATCGGTGCTCAATCAACCGCAGCACGCGCGGACGCAGGACTTCTTGCGCCGCGTGCTGCATCCGCTCTGACCGGTTTCGACATGACGCGCCTGCCTCTGCCGCCCTCGCTCTATGCCGACACCGCCGTGGCGCCGGTTGCCACGCCGCCGCTCGATGTCGACAAGAGCGTCTCGGTCGCGATCGTCGGCGGCGGCTACACCGGCCTTTCCACCGCGCTGCATCTGGCGGAGCAGGATGTCGAGGCCTTGGTGCTGGAGGCGCAGGAGCCGGGCTGGGGCGCGTCCGGCAACAATGGCGGCCACACCAATCCCGGCCTGAAGCACGACCCTGACAAGATCGAGGCCGATTTCGGCACCGAGCTCGGCCGCCGCATGATCGCGTTCGCCTACGGCACGACCAACTTCACACACGATCTGATCCGCCGCTACCAGATCCCGTGCGAAGCGCGGCAGAACGGCACCTTGCGCGCGGCTTACAACGAGAGCAGCGCCGCTGCGATCGAGAAGACCGCGCAGCAATGCATCCGCCGCGGCATGCCGGTGAATTATCTGAACCGCGAGCAGTTGCGCGAGATGACGGGCACCGACCGCTACATCGGCGCGATGTTGGATGCACGCGGCGGCGATCTGCATCCCCTGAGCTACGCCCGTGGTCTTGCCCGCGCTGCGATCTCTGCGGGCGCGAAGGTTCATGGCGAGACGCCGGCATTGTCCCTGCGCCGCGACGGCACGCGCTGGCGCATCGAGACGCCGCGCGCAGTGGTTCATGCGGATAAAGTCCTGCTCGCCACCAACGGCTTCACCGACGATCTCTGGCCGGCGCTCCGCCGCACCATCGTGCCGGTGTTTTCCTCGATCGCCGCCACCGCGCCGCTGTCCGACGCGGTCGCCCGTTCGATCATGCCGACGCGCCCCGTCCTCTACGAGAGCGGCCACATCACGGTCTACTATCGCATCGATCAGCAGAACCGTCTGTTGATGGGAGGCCGCGGCCCGATGCGCTGGATCAAGTCGCCGCATGACGTCGCCTATCTCATGCGTTATGCGGAGCGACTCTGGCCGCAGCTCAAGGGCGTCGTCTGGACCCACGGCTGGAACAGCCGGCTCGCCATCACCGGGGATCATTACCCCCACGTGCACGAGCCCGCCGAGAGCGTTTTGATCTCGCTCGGCTGCAATGGCCGCGGTGTCGCGCTTTCGACCGCGATGGGCGCGCAGCTCGCCCGCCGCCTGATCGGCGGCACCAAGGCCGAGATCGACATGCCCATCACGGGCATCAAGCCGATCCCGATGCACGCGTTCTGGCCGGTCGGCGTGACCACCGCCGTGATCGCGGGCCGGGTGCGGGACCGGCTCGGCATATGAAGAAGGCGCCGCTCGGTGAGGAGCGACGCCTTGCTCGAATCTTAGATCGGCTTTAGCAGCGACCCTGCTTCCAAAGTCCGGGCGGGCACGCGTGACCGCGCCAGCCGACCTTGCGACCGTGGTACCAGCCGAACGACTTGCCATGGTGATGATGGCCCATCTTGTGGCCATGACCATGTCCATGTCCGTGCCCACCCTTCGCCAGTGCGGGGCTCGTAAATGTGAAGCCGGCCGCAATGATCAGCGAGGCGGCGAGCGCAAGTTTCTTCATGATGTCCTCCGGTGGGGGCGAGCGCATTTGTCCATTCAGTGAACGAACGGTGGGAGAGTAAGTTCCCTGCGAATGTGGAGGAGTCGTGACGCTCGCCTGGATGCGTAATTGCGCTGGCGCTCAACGCGCGCTGGCATGTCGAGCGAAGTCAAGCCTCCGCCACCGCATCGGCCCAGGGTTGGAAAATCTCGACCGCGCCGGAATTGACCTCGCCCTCTCGCATCACGACGCTCGGGCAGGCGAACTTCTGCGGCACCGCCTGCACCCGGCTCTCTTCATAGTCGAAGCGCGCGGCCAGCGCCTCGCGCACCTCCGCCGGCAGGCGCGCATCGCCGATCACCACCGCGCCTTCGCTGGCGTCGATGCGCGGCTGGTGGATGGCGGCATCCAGGTCCATCCCATAATCCATCGCGAAGGACACGAGCTGCATCACCGACGGCAGGATGCGGCGACCGCCGGAGGCGCCGACCGCGAGGCGCTTGCCGTCCTTGGTCTCGGCGATGACGGGCGTGTAGTTGCAGAGGCAGCGCTTGCCGGGTGCAAGCGAGTTGGTGGTGCCAGCTGTCGGGTCGAACCACATGATGCCGTTGTTCATGGTGATGCCGGTGTGCGGTGTCACGTAGCGCGAGCCAAAGGACGACAGTAGCGTCTGCGTCACCGCCGCGATGTTGCCGTGACGATCGACCACCGAGAAATGCGTGGTACAGGCCGGCGCCAGATATTCGGCGCCGAGCGAGCGCTTGCCGTCGGCATCGCCCATATCCTTGAGACGCTCGCGGAAGGCGGCCTGCAGGGCGCGCGCATATTCGACATAGGCGCCGGCATCCGGCGCGTCTGCCGGCGTCAAGCTCTGCTGCAACAGCCGTAGCGCATGCGCCATCGTCGGCCCTGCGGTGAGCTCCGGGGTCGCGAACACCTTGCCTTCGCGATAGGGAATCGCCAGCGGCGCGCGCACATGGGCGCGGAATGCAGCGAGATCTTCCACCGACAGCGAGCCGCCGTCGGCCTTGATGTCGGAAGCAATGCTCCTGGCGAGATCGCCCTGATAGAAATCACGCGCGCCCGCGTCCGCAAGATGTGACAGCGTCGCCTTCAGGGCATCCTGCGGCAGCCGCGTCTCAGCCTTGATGCCCCACGGCGCGGTCGGCGGCAGGCCGTCCTTCAGATACGCGGCCGCGCTCGCGGGGTATCGCCTGAGATCGGCGGCCGAGCCCGCGATCGTCACCGTCGTCCACCAATCGACCAGCAGGCCTTCGCCGGCGAGCCGAGCTGCCGGCGCGACCAGATCCTTCCACGGCAATTTGGCGTAGCGGCGGTGCGCCTCTTCCATTCCGGCGACGACGCCGGGTACGGCGATCGAGCCGGGGCCGTGGATGTTGCGATCGTCCTTCACCCTTGGCCAGGGAAACAGGTCGGACGACGCGCCTTCGCCGCTGAGCGGATAATCGGCCGTGCGCAGGCTTTGCGGCGCGCACATGCCGTAGTCGATCACCTCATAGCGATTTTCCTTGGCGCGGTAGAGCACCATCGCACCGCCGCCGCCGATGCCGCTGTTCCAGGGCTCCAGCACGTTGAGGGCAAACGTGGTCGCAACGATCGCGTCGACGCAATCGCCGCCGGCGGCCAGCACCTGCGCCCCGATTTCGGCCGCCCGCCGCGATTGCGAGGCGACGATGCCGCCCTTGGAGGTGACGGCGGGCTTGCGGACGGTCTGGTTGAGGCTGAACTGGTGAGGCATGGTGTCGTCTTGATGCTCGTCGATGGCTTCGCTGCGTTGAATGCGAGGCTCCGCAATTGGCGAAGCGCGCGGACAATGGCACATTGCCGTCAACGAGAACATCGAAAGGGAGGCGCGGCATGGCTGGTGTGAAACAGGCGCGGGATGGCGCGGTCGGGATCCTGACGCTCGACGAGCCGGCCAGCCTCAACGCGATGACGCCAGACCTGCTCGGCGCACTTGCCCTAGCCGTCGGCGAAATGACGGGGGACGAGGCCATCCGCGCGCTGGTGCTCACGGGCGCCGGGCGGGGATTTTGCTCAGGACAGAATTTGAAAGCCTCAGAGGCGCTCGGCGAGGACATCGCGGCCGGCGTGATGCGCTTCTACTGGCCGGCCTTCAAGGCCTTGCGCGAATGCCGAGTGCCTGTCGTCGTTGCCGTCAATGGCGTCGCGGCCGGCGGCGGCTTCAGTCTCGCAATGGCCGGCGACATCATCGTCGCGGCGCGGTCGGCGAGCTTCATCCAGGTGTTCAGCCGCATCGCGCTGGTGCCCGATCTCGGCTCGACCTGGCTCTTGCCGCGGCTGATCGGCCGGCAGCGCGCGCTCGAGCTGATGCTGCTCAATGAGCCGCTGACGGCGGAACGCGCCCAGGAGATCGGCCTAGTCCGGCAGGTCGTCGACGACGCCAAGTTGATGGATGAGGCGTTAGGTTTGGCGCGCCGCCTCGCCGAAGGACCGACGCGCGCTTTGGTCGCAACCCGCGCTCTGGTCGAGGAGAGCGAGCATGCGACCTATGAAGCGCAGTTCCGCCGCGAGATCGAGCTTCAGGCCACGATCCGCAAGAGCGCGGACGCCATGGAAGGCCGCAATGCGTTCGTGGAGAAGCGCAAGGCGAAGTTTACCGGGAGGTGAGGTGGGCATGCTTCTCATCCAACCGTCATGCCCGGGCTGTCCCGGGCATCCACGTCTTCCTATCCGAGCCCCCAAAACGTGGAATGGCCGGGTCAAGCCCGGCCATGACGACGATTAGTGCGATTTCTACGGCCGCGCGCTCAGCGCATGCGATCCAGCCGGCTGGCCTGGTACTTGGCGCGCCATTTCGGGCCGGGTCCGCGCATGTAGTGCAGCTCGGGGCGGTAGGGATTGGCTGCGACGCGGATCAGCGTCTGCCATCTGGTGGCGACGAAGCTGAGGGGCTGGCGCAGCAGGCTCAATGAAGCGAGCAACATGGCATCACCTCAATGCGGCTTGCCGAGCATGGCGGTGAAGGGGAGGTCGAACAGATCCTCGCCGTCGGAGCCGCTGACGTGGATCACCCAGTCGCGCCAGTCCTCGGCGCCGGGGGTCTGGATCATCGAGTTCATGATCTGAGCGGCGCGGTCGCGCGCCTCGGTCAGATTGGCGACTGCGGCGCCGTAGCGGTCGATCAGCGTGCCCTCGGTGTTGGAGCAGTGAAAATAGACCTGGACCATAGGCGCCTCCTGTAGAAAGCGATCGGGACGGCAAAGCGATACCACCCCAAGCATTCGCGAAACATTCGGGTCGAGCCCGGTAAGGAAATCTACGGATATTGGTCGGACCCAAGGTCGTTACAGGTTTAATCACAGGCGGGTGATGACTGGACGGCACCGCGGCGGCATGGAACAACGCCCGCGGGAAGGCGGCTCACGGTGAACCAGTTCACATTCGATCGCGAACGGCCAAATTTGCGCTTGCCTGCAGCGGTCGTTCTTGCAGCGGGCTTCGCCGCCGCGCTGCTCGGCTTCGCCCCGGCTTCGTCCGAGCCGGTCAGAAAGAGCGGCTACGCGATCGGCACGGAAGCCTGCGGCAGCGGCGATCTCGCCTTTCCCAGGATCCAGATCGACATGAAGGCGGGATATTGCGCCGGCCTCGTCGCCAGCGAGGGGGACCGCCTCAAATTTCCGCGCTCGATCGTCCAGGTGCCCGGCCGCGACCTTTTGGTGGTCGCCGATATGGGCGGCTGGGGCCACACCGACGGGCGGCTGCTGCTGCTCGATCCGCGTGCCCCGCAGGGGCAACGCTTCAAGGAGCTGCTGACGGGGATAGAATATCCGTTCGCTCTCGTCATCGGCCCGGACAAAAAGCTTTATGCCTCGACCGCGCAGACGATCTTCCGGTTCGACCCGCTCGCGGACAATCCACGCAGCACGGTCGAGACCATCATCCGTCACATGCCCGGCCGCCGGATCACGCTGCCGGATGGCACGAGGACCGATGAGAGCGCGCACCCGTTCAAGCAGTTCGTGTTCGACCGGAACGGCCGGCTGTTCGTCAATGTCGGCTCGCACAGCGACGATTGCATCACGCCTGCGCCGATCACAAAACCCTGTGCGGCGGCCGAGGGCGTGTCCGCGCTGGCATCGATCTGGCTGTTCACGCCGCCCGCAGGCGGCGTCTTCCCGGCATCGAAACCTGGCGATCCCGACCCGCCGCACATTGTCTATGCGCGCGGCCTGCGCAACTCGATGGCGCTGGTGCTGCACCCGAAGTTTCCGGACGCTGGCTACGCCTTCCTGCAAGGCGAGAACGCCCGCGACCTGCCCGACATCTTCAAGCCGAACGAGGAGATCAACGCGATCGAGCAGGGCAGGCACTACGGCTGGCCCTATTGCTACGATTTGTCGACGCCGAGCCCCGAATTCAGGCTCGTGCTGCAATCGGGCGCGTACAAGTCGTTCTGCTCGGCCAATGCGCTTTACAAGGCGCCGCTCTCGCTGCTGCCGCCGCACGGCGCGCCGCTCGCGATGCTGTATTACCACGGCGCCAAATTCCCGGAGCTGGAGGGCAAGCTGCTGGTCGGCTTGCACGGCTATCGGCCGACCGGCAGCCGGCTGCTGGTCTATGACGTCGACGATCACGGCTTTCCAAAGCCCAGCGCGGCACCGGTGCGCTATCACGTCAGTTGCGCGGCCGAGCCGACCCGCAGTTTCCGGACCGACGCCGGCGAGGTCGCCGCCGCGCCGTTCGAAGAGCTGATCGCCGGCTGGCACCGCGTCAACGGCGCGCGGCCGCAAGGTGCGCCGGTCGGCATGACGGTGACGGAGGACGGCGCGATCTGGCTGGTCGAGGACAAGAACAGGACCGTGATCCGGATCGATCGCGCGGCCGGCGAGCGACCTCAGCCGCTCCCCTGCGATACGCGCAGCCAGGCGATGATCGACCAACTCGCAGCCTTCGTCGCCAGGGACGCGCAGAACAGCGTTCGCCTCACCATCTTGCGCAAGGGCCTTGTCGAGAAACATTGCGTCGGCTGCCATTCGGATTTCGGCCTGAGCGCGGGGCAATCGGATGCGGAGAAGGACAGGGCGGTGCTGCACTTCATGCTGGCGCAGGACGGCTGGATCTACCCTGGCGATCCCGACGCCGGCAGGCTGCGGACGCGCCTGCGCGGCCTAGGCGCCGAGAAGCTGATGCCGCCGGGCGGCGAGAGCCTGCCGAAGCTAGAACCCGGTTACACGCGCCTGCTCGGTACCGCGGACCTGTTCGTCGCCAAAATGGTTCCGGGCACGCGGATGCGGATCAAGCCGGGCCCGCCGCAGCGGAAGTTTTTCAGCAAGGCCAACAAGGAATGCGGCGAAATACCGGCCGGAAAGGTCGTCGTGGTGACACAAAGGAACGCTGTAGACAGACCCGGCTTTAGCCGATTCTTCCGGCCAGCCGATCCCTATCTGAACGGCGAGTGCACCGACGGCGATGGCTATTACATCCGGCAGGAACTTCTGGTGCCTGTGCAGTAGCATCCTGCTGGTCACGACGCTGCCGGCCGCTGCCGAAACAAAACTGTTCGAAAGCGCACAGGTGACGCCCGCCAGCGAATACACCTTCGGCATCGAAGGGCCGGCCGCCGATCTCGACGGCAATCTGTTCGTCGTCAATCTCGGCAAGCCCGGCACCATCGGCAAATTGCCCGCTGGTGGCGCCGCCTCGGAGCTGTTCACGACGCTCCCCGAAGGCAGCGTCGGCAACGCGATCCGTTTCGATCGCAGCGGCACCATGTTCATCGCCGACTACAAGAAGCACAACATCTTCGCCATCCCCAAGGGTGCGACCAAGCCCGCGGTGTGGTTTCACTCCGGCGAGATGAGCCAGCCCAACGACATCACGATCGCGCCGGACGGCACGATCTATGCGAGCGATCCGAACTGGAAGGGGCGCGAAGGCCACATCTGGCGCATCGCCAGGGGAGCGGACGGTACGGTGCGGGGGCAGGTGATGTCGACGCCGCGCGCCATGGGCACCACCAACGGCATCGACCTCAGCCCTGACGGCAAGACGCTCTATGTCGGCGAATCCAGCAGCGGCCAGATCTGGTCCTATGCGATCAGCGGCAACGAGCTGACGGCTGCAAAACTCGTCAAGGCGTTTCAGCCCGACACTATCGACGGCCTGCGCACCGACGTTGCCGGCCGCCTCTACGTCGCGCGCATTCTCAAGGGCACGATCGCGCTGATGAAGCCGACCGGCGCGGTCGAGCGCGAGATCCCGCTGAAGGCCAAGGAGCCGACCAACATTGCCTTCGGCGGCAGCGACGGCAAGACCGTCTTCGTCACCCAGCGCCAGGGTGGCTTCATCGAGTCCTTCCGCACCGACCAGCAGGGCCGCGAGCACTGCCTCCAGCGCGGCCGTTGCTGAGCTTCGCAAGCGCTCTGCTTTCCGCGCAGGGCAGCGCGACGATGGACGGCATTCTTCTTGCTTGCATCCGGCGGCCGTGGCGATCAAGACTCTGCGGCACGTCCAGTAGCAGGCGACCACGGAGTGTTGAGTGAAAGCCGTCCATACCGAGCTGCACCGCAGCCACGATCCGCAATTCTTCTTGGTGCGTGGTGTCGTCAAGCGCACCACAGAGCAGCCCGAGCGCGCCGATCGCCTGCTCAGGGGATTGAAGGACGGCAGGCATCAACTGGTCGAGCCAACCAAGTTCGGGCCCGGTCCGCGCGCACGCGTTCACAGTCCGGAATACCTGTCGTTCCTCAGCGAAGCCTGGGACGCCTGGACGGCGCTCGGCGATTCCGGCCCGGAGATGATCGGCAATATCCATCCCGTGCGCCATGCCGCGACCTATCCGACCCACATCGTCGGCAAGCTCGGCTGGCATACCGCCGACACCGCAGCGCCGATCGGCCCGGGCACGTGGGCCGCGGCCTGCGCCGCCACCGATGTTGCGGTGACCGCAGCGCAGATGGTGATGGATGGCGAGGACGCAACTTACGCGCTCTGCCGTCCGCCCGGCCATCACGCCTATCGCGACATGGCCGGCGGCTTCTGCTTCCTCAACAACAGCGCGATCGCGGCGGCGCATCTGCGGCAGAAGCATGAGCGCGTCGTGATCCTCGACGTCGATGTCCATCACGGCAACGGCACGCAAGGCATCTTTTATGCCCGGCCCGACGTCTACACGATCTCGATCCATGCCGACCCCGTTGCGTATTATCCGTACGTATGGGGCTATGCCCATGAGCGCGGCGAAGGACCCGGCCTCGGCACCAACCTCAACATTCCGCTTCCCATCGGCACCGGCGATGACGGCTATCTCCAGGCGCTGGACATCGCGCGCAAGGCGATCGAATCCTTTGCACCCGGCGCCCTCGTCATCGCACTCGGCCTCGATGCCTCCGAGCACGATCCGCTCAAGGGATTGGCCGTCACCACACCCGGCTTCCGCCGCATCGGCCAGGCCATCGCGAAGCTGGGCCTGCCGACCGTGCTCGTGCAGGAAGGCGGCTATCTCTCGGACATTCTCGGCGCCAACCTGACCTCTGTGCTGGCAGGATTCGAAGAAGCGCGGTGAGATCGCTTCGCCTCTCCGCTTGCCCGCCTCACTCAGCCGCTTCGCGGAGGGGCCAGGCATGGCGGCTGATGGGAAGGCCGCCGTCGGTGCGGGAGCCGTCGGCGATCGCGAGGCGATGCGCGGGCGATGGCGAGCACAGCGAGAAGCGCCAGGCGTCCGGATCGTCGACGATGTCGGGCTTGAAGCTGATCTCGATGGCCTCGTGTGACACCTGCATGGCGAAGGCGTCGAGCGGCAGATTCAGCCCGAAGCCCCTGGCTTTCAGATAGGCCTCCTTGAGCGTCCAATAGTCGAAGAAGCGCTCGATCGCCGCCGGCTCCGGCAGTCCGCGCAAGGCTTCGACCTCTTCCGGCGCAAAGAAGCGAAGCGCGGTGGACAGCGGCGCGACGCGCCGCGACACGGTTTCGACGTCGACCCCGACGGCCTCATGCCGCGACACCACGCAGGCGACGCAGCCGTCGGCATGCGACAGGCTGAAATGCAGCGCGGTCGAGGTGGCTGGTGCTGCGACGAACGGCCGGCCATAGCGGCCCGCGCCAAACGACCAGTCGGTGGGCGCGACGTTGGAAGCGACCTGTGACAGCGCCAGGCGCAACATCGCATGCGCGAAGATGTATTGCCGCCGATGCCGCTCGAACACGAAGCGATCGGCCCGGGCCCGCTCGTCGACCGAGAGCAGGCGTCGGCACGCCTCCGCCGCGCCCGGCACGTCAATGCTCTCGATCAGTCCGACAAAGAGTTCGATTCTGTCGTCTGCCATCAATTGGGCCCATGGCGTCGGGCGAGGCCAAATCCCTCGGTGCCGACGGAAGAAACAACTGCGCAAGAATCAGCCGAGAGGACCGTACCTAGCGGTCCACCCGGGCGAATTCTTGTCGATTTGCAGGCCGGTTTACAGGCGCAAGCTTGTGCGAGCCCCCAAACTCGACACGCAAGCGGCCGCTCTGCGAAGATTCGTACGGCCGTCCCCGACCGACGAGTTTACTTCTTCTTGGACTTCTTCTTCTTGGACCCGCGCAGAGCCTTAAGGCTGGCGTCGACATCCTTCAGTGCGAGCTGGAGTTTTTGCTTCTCGAAATTGAGCAGGTCTTGCAGCGCCTTGCGGTCCTCCGCGCTGAGCGAGGTCTTCTTGGTAAATTTGATGAAACCCATAACACTCCCCCGGTTGAAAATGATCATCCCAAATCAAAATCCGAGAATAATCTTGCGCGACGACGCCAAATAATCAAGCTGCAACTTGATCATTCACAGCTTTGGGGCGTGAACCCGTATTCTGGCGCGATGTCGCGGCATCAAGCGGCCCTGCGCGCGAGCAATCTGCCGAGTGGTGCGTTGGGCTGGGCGATCGCCGCCGTTAGCAGGGCGACGAGGTCCTCCATCCATTCGCCGACCGCTCGGCCCTCGAGCAAATCGCGCTTGTAATTGCAGGAGCCGGTAATGCCGGTCGGGCGCTCCTTGAGCATCAGCGACAGCCAGGTCTGGTCGATCGGCAGCACCGGCTGGCCTTCGCGCGTGACGTTGCCGATCGATTCCGTCGCGAGATCCGGGAGATCGAGCGGCCGGCGCAACGGATTCTGCAGCGTGAAATAGACCTGGAGCAGCGAGGCCGGATCGATCCCCTCCTGCTCCAGTCGATCGGCCAGGACGTTGAACGGCAGCTCCTGCCGCGCATGCGCCTCGAGCACGCTCTGGCGCACCCGCAGCAGAGCCTGCGCGAAAGACAGGTCCGGCGTGATTGTCGTGCGGACGATCACCGTGTTCTCGAACGGGCCGATGATCCGGTCGGTGTCCGGCTGGGCACGATTGGCCATCGCGGTCGCGACCGCGATGTCGGTGCGGCCCGTCCGGGCCAGCAGCATGGCCTTCAGGCCGGTGAGGAAGCACATGAACAGCGTGCAATTGTGCTGGCCGGCAAACGCCGTCAACCGGGCGATCAGCTCGCGCTCGAGGCAGACCGGATGATGCCCGGTGGAGGCGCCCGGGCTCGATTCGCCGTCGAAGAGGGGACCCGCTCCGCGCAAATTCAGGATCCAGTCGGAAGCCTGGCGGCGCGCCGCGTCGGTGCCGCACCACCAGCGCTGCCAACGTGCCACGTCCGAAAAGGCCGGCGGCGGCTTCGGCAGCGGCGCGGACGGATATCCGGCCAGCGCGGCATAGCGGCTCGACAATTCCTCGAACAGCACGCCGATCGACCAGCCGTCGACGACGGCGTGATGCAGCGTCAGCAGCAGCACGTGGTCGTCGTCGTGGAGCCGCAACAGCCGGGCGCGCAACAGCGGCGCGCGCGTGGTGTCGATCGGGGTATAGGCCTCCTGCTCGATCAGGAGATCGATCTTCCTGAGCTCGAGCGCCTTGCGCCGCTTGTTGTTGTGGGAATGACCGTCGCCGATCGTCTCGACCGTCATGATTCGGCTGAGCGTGCGTGGCGCGGCGATGCGGCTTTCCGGCTCATCGCCGTTCCAGGCGAACGCGGTGCGCAGCGATTCGTGCCGGCGCACCACGTCGTCGATCGCCTTTGCCAGGGCGGCCGAATCGAGCGGGCCCTGCAGGCGGAAGGCGAAGGGCAGGTTGAGCTGCGGCAGCCCCGGCAGATTGCGCTCGATGTGCAGCATCTGGCCCTGTCCGGTGGAAGGCGCCGGCGGCCCGCCCGCAGCCGATCGCGGCAGGCTTGCGGCAGGCTTGTGCGGCTTCGTGGCCACGGTCTGTTCGACCCGCCGCGCCAACCCCTCGATCGTCGGCGCCTCGAAGATGGCCTTGATCGGCAGCGACACGCCGAGCGCCCGCGCGATGCGCGCCATCACCTGGCCGGCCAGCAGCGAATGGCCGCCGAGGTCGAAGAAATTGTCGGTAACACCGATGCGTTCGACGTTCAGCAGGTCGATCCAGATGTCGGAGAGCACCTTTTCGGTGAAGCGCCGCGCCGGGACGACCGCATCCGCGCCGGACGTTTCCGGCGGGACGGACGCCAGCAGCGCCGAGCGGTCGATCTTGCCATGGGCGTTGAGCGGCACCTGATCCAGGAACAGGAAGGCGGCGGGGATGGCGTGAACGGGCAGGCGGCTCTTCAGGAAGTCGCGCATCTCGCTGGCGCTGCTCCGGCTGCCGGGCTTGGCGACGACATGGGCGATCAGCCTGATGTCGCCGCTCGCCTCGCGGCGCGGTTCGACGATGGCAGCGCGCACGCTTGGATGCTCGGCCAGCGCGTTCTCGATCTCCTTGAGCTCGATACGATAGCCACGGATCTTGACCTGATGGTCGGCGCGGCCGAGGCATTCGAGCGTCCCGTCGGCGCGGCGCCGGGCCAGATCGCCGGTCCGGTAGAGCCGGCTGCCGGCCTGGCGCGAGAACGGATCGGGCAGAAAGCGCTGCCGGCTCTGCGCGGGATCGTTGATATAGCCGCGGCCGATTCCGGCGCCGCCGATGCAGAGCTCGCCGGTCACGCCGATCGGTTGCGGCTGGAGGTTTGCGTCGAGTACGTAGAGCTGCGTGTTCGGCAGCGGCGCCCCGACCGGAACGTTGGCCGTCGCGATCGCCGGCGCTTTGGTCAGGCGGTGCAGGGAGGCGTCGTCCGAACATTCCGAGGCGCCATAGGCATTGATCAGCGGTACCCTCGGGCAGCAGGCAAACCAGGCCCGGCAGAGCTCGACGGGCAACGGCTCGCCGGTCGAGATCAGCAGCCGCAGCTTCGCGAAGGCGCGCCGGATCGGCGCCTCGTCCATACATTCGAGAATGAGGCGCAGCAGCGAGGGCACGATTTCGAGCACCGTGATGCCCTCGCGCTCGATCTCGCGCGCCAGCAGCATCGGGTCCTGCACGATCGCGTTGCCGCAGACATGGACGCGCGCGCCGACCATCGGACCGGCGAGGAATTGCCAGACCGAGATGACGAAGCTCTGCGGCGCGATCTGCGCGATCACGTCCTTAGGCGAGAGGCCGAGTTCGGAGATGAGCGAGGCCAGATGGTTCGACAGGCCGCGCTGCTCGATCATGACGCCCTTCGGCGCGCCGGAGGAGCCGGACGTATAGACGAGATAGGCAAGGCTCGAGGCGGCGCGGCGTGCGGCGCGGGCCGGCTTTGTCGACCCGGATGCAAGAGCGTCGTCGAGCTCGGCCACCGGGATGCGCTCGACCAGCGGTTCGAGCAGGGCCTCGACCATGGCAGACTGAGCCCGCCCGGTCAGCAGCACGCGGGCACAGCTCGATCCGAGGATGGTCGAGAGCCTTGCCGTCGGCTGGTCGGGATCGAGATTGAGGAAGGCCGCGCCGACGCGCTGCACCGCGATCATCGCGGCGAGCAGGTCGGGCCCGCGCTCCGCGAGCAGGGCAACCACGCTCTCGGCGCCGACGCCCTCACGGGCAAGCCAGCGCGCGGCCGCCCCAGTGCGACGCGCCAGCTCGCGATAGGTCAGGGACGTGCGACCGTCCGAGACCGCGACTGCGTTCGGCGTCTTCCTCGCCTGGCGCTCGAAGCGTTCGCTCAAGTTGCCGCGTGTGGTGAAATTGGCCGGCATGCCCCGGCCTTTTGCCAGCGCTTGCCGACGTTCGGCCTCGGTCAGGAGCGGCAGGCGCGAGATGCGCTGTTCCGGATTGGCGATGACGGCCTTGAGCAGCGCCTTGAACTGGGCCGCCATGGCTTCGATCGTCGCGGCCTCGAACAGATCGGTGGCGTATTCGAAGAAGCCGGTGAAGCGGCCATCGGCCTCGACCAGTTCGAGCGTGATGTCGAACCGCGCCACCCTGGGATCGACTTCCAGCCGCCGGGTCGACAGGCCAGGAAAGCGCGCCGCCTCGATCGAGGCGTTCTGGAGGATGAACATGATCCGGAACAGCGGATTGCCGTCGCTGCGGCGCGCCACCCGCAATGCGCGCAACACCTCCTCGATCGGAAGGTCCTGGTTGCGGTAGGCGTCCAGCGTGACCTGCCGCACCCGCCGCAACATCTCGCCGAAGCTCGGATCGCCGCTGAAATCGTTGCGCAGGACCAGGGTATTGGCGAACAGCCCGATCAGGCGTTCGCTCTCGATCTGGTTGCGGTTGGCGATCAGCGATCCCGTGGCGACGTCCTCATGCGAGGTGTGGCGGAACAACAGGCACTGGAAAGCGGCGAGCAGCGTCATGAACGGCGTGACGCCCTGGTTCTGGCTCAACGCGCGCAGCTCGGACGAGAGGAACTTTGAGAATTCAAGGTAGTGACGCGCGCCGTGTCCGCTCCAGATCTCAGGTCTTGGCCTGTCGGTTCTCAGCGGCAGCATGGTGACGCCGTCGAGCTGGGTCCGCCAATAATCGAGCTGCTCCCTGGCCGCGGGCGTCTGCGCCCAGCTTTGCTGCCAGAGTGCGAAGTCGCGATATTGGAAAGCGGGCGGCGGCAGTGCGGCCGAATGCTTCTTGCGCGTCGCGGAATAATGGACGGCGAGCTCCTGCCAGAACAGCCGCTGCGACCAGCCATCGGTGGCGAGGTGATGGACGTTGACCACCAGCGCATGGTTGTTCCTGTCGAACGACAGCAGTGTCGTCTTCAGGGGCGGCGCGTGGGCCAGGTCAAACTGATGTTGCGCAAGCCTGAGCGCCTCGCGCCGGATTGCCGCAGGCCGCCTGCCCGCAGGGCATGGCTTGAGCTTGATGCGCTCCAGCCGCGGCGTCGATGACAGCACGAGTTGCATCGGCTCGCCCTGGCGCTCGACGAACACCGAGCGCAGCGCCTCATGGCGCGTTGAGATCGCAGCGAGGCTCGCAGACAGCGCGGCGGCGTCGACCGGGCCCTTGAGGACGGCGATCTCGACGACGTTATAATTGTACCGCGTCGGGTCCAGTCGCGAGAGCACGTACATCCGCTGCTGCTGGAACGACAGCGGTGCGTCCGTGCCTGCAAGCCGGCGCCAGCCCGGCAGCGCCGTCTCGCGCCGGCTTGCGGCGGTCTCGATCCGGGCCGCAAGCGCTGCGACCGTCGGGCAATCGAAGATATCCTCGAACGAGAAGTCGACATTGAAGCGGTCGCGCAGGCGCGAGCGCATCTGTGTCACCGCGAGCGAATCCGCGCCGAGCGCGAAGACGTCCTGGTCGGCGCCGACCTGCGGCAGCTCCAACAGGCCGGCCCAGATCTCGGCGAGCTGGCTCTCGACCGCATTGCGCGGCAGCCGGGTCTCGTCGTCCGCGTCGACCGTTGCAATCAGCCCGGCGAGGGCGTTGCGCTTGACCTTGCCGCTGGCGCCCTTCGGCAGCGCCGCGACGCTGCGGATCAGGCTCGGCACTTTGTAGGCCGCAAGCCGCTTTCGCGCGAATTGGCGCAACTGGTCCGAGGTCGCCTCGGCGTTCGGCCGCAGCACCACGACGGCCGCGACGTTCTCGCCGAGCTTCTGGTGCGGGACCGCGAACACGCCGGCTTCCAGCACCGCCGGATGGCTGAGCAGGACGTCTTCCACCTCCAGCGGCGATATCTTCTGCCCGCCGCGGTTGATGACGTCCTTGATGCGGCCGACGATGAAGAGATAGCCGTCGTCATCGAGATAGCCGAGGTCGCCGGTCCTGAACCAGCCGTTGCGGAATGCGGCCCGCGTCGCCGGCTCGTCATTATAATAGCCGCGGCTCATGTTCGGCCCGCGCAGCACGATCTCGCCGTGCGCCCCGCTTGCGAGCGTGCGGCCGGTCTCGTCCATGATCGCGATCTCCGGGCCGGCGGCGCGACCGACCGACGCGACCTTGCGCAGCTCGAACCGATTGGCCGCAATCTGCGAGGCCGCCTCGGTCATGCCGTAAGTTTCGAGCACGGGAACGCCGAACGTTGTCTCCAGCCCGGCGAGAATCGTCGGCGCGAGCGAGGCCGAAGCCGACCGGATCACGCGCAGCGACGATGGTCGGGCGCGGTCGGGGTTTACTTCCGCCGCCGTCAGCAATGCGCGATGAATGGTCGGCACCGCCGTGTACCAGGTCGGTTGCAGCTCCCGCATCCAGCCGAAGAACGACGCTGCGTCGAAACCGTCGGTGCAGATCACGCTGGAGCCCGCGGCCAGCGCCGTGAGCAGGCCGGAGATCAAGCCATGGGCATGAAACAGCGGCAGGACGTTGAGCAGGCGATCATGCATCGTGAGCGACAGCACATGGCCGGCATTGTAAGCGGACAGGCAGACATTGCGATGGGTCAGCGGCACCATTTTCGGTCGCGCCGCCGTGCCTGACGTCAGCAGGATGAACGCATCGTCGTCGCCGCGCGAAGCGCCGCCGGCATTGGCCGGCCCGATCGCCGGAGCAATGAACGCGCAGCCGCCGAGATCGTGGGTGGGCCCCGCCACGAAATCGATCAATGCGATGTCGAGCATCCTGGCGGCGTCACGGCTCGCCGAGTTCATGTCGGCCCGGGTCACGAGCGCGGTCAGCTTCAGTTCGCTGAAATAGCGTTGCAGCTCGTCCGCCGTCAGATCGGGGTTGACGGGGACGCAGGCGCAGCCTGATGCGACTGCTAGCAGCGCCAGGGCAGTATCGGCGCCGCGCGGCAGCGCCACCGCGATGCGGTCTGCGGGACGGATGCCGAGTTCACGCAAGGCACGCACCAGTTGCCGGATCGACTCGGCCAGCGCGCCATAGCTGAGCGCCGGCCGGCCGGGAGCGAGGAGTGCGGGCGCCGCCGGCGTCCTGCGGGCGTAGAATTCGAGAAGGCCGCTGATATGCGCGAACACCTTCGTTTCGGCCGTGGTGCCGGCTGATGCTTCGTCCGCTCCGGATGCAATGTCCGACAACGCCATTCCCTTTTGGACCGATTAAGTTATTCTTCCAAGAAGTTGGGGAATGCGTCCAGTCCGAGGTGAAGTTTGGACCCCAAAATCTGTGGTTGAGGGGCCCTCGAGCCCTTCGACGGAGTAAGGGTCGGGCAGAATCACGATGCTGGAGAACGAGCCGAGCACGAGTTTGGAAGGTGGGCTGAATCACTGGCTCGAAAGCATCGGCCTCGGGCACTACACCGATCTTTTCGCGCAGCACCGCCTCGATATCGACGTCATCGCGGATCTCACCGAAGCCGATCTGGTCGAGCTCGGATTGCCGCTCGGCGATCGCAAGCGGCTGCAGCGGGCGATGGCGGCGCTGTTTCAAGCGGAAACCACGGAGGCGCCGGCGGAGGCGCCGCGTCCGCAAATCCGGGCGGAGGTCGGAGCCGAACGGCGCCAGCTCACCACGATGTTCTGCGACATGGTGGATTCCACCTCGCTGTCCGCGCAGTTCGATCCGGAGGACGTCCGCGACATGATCGCGGATTTTCGCGAGACCTGCGTCCGGGTGGTCAAGCAATACGAGGGCTTTGCCGCCCGTTTCGTCGGCGATGGTATCCTGGTCTATTTCGGCTATCCGACCGCACATGAGGACGATGCCGAGCGCGCGGTGCGCGCCGGGCTCGAGATCGTGCGGGTGCTGTCGACGGCACGCGCGGTCGAGCCGCGTGGTGCGCTCAGCCATTCACCCGCCGTCCGCATCGGGATCGCGACCGGCCTCGTTGTGGTCGGCGACCTCGTCGGGCAGGGCACCGAAGAACGCGACTCCGCGGTCGGGGAAACCGTCAATCTCGCGGCGCGCCTGCAAGGCCTGGCGCCGCCCAACGGCGTGGTGATCTCGGCCTCGACGCAGGCGCTGCTGAAGGGGAAGTTCGACTACCGCAACCTCGGAGTCCACGACTTGAAGGGGATCTCCGAGAAGGCCCAGGCCTGGCACGTGGTGCGCGCCTCGCGGTTGGAGACCCGTTTCGCTGCGGCGATGGGTACGCGCCTGACGCCGCTCGTCAACCGCGAGGAGGAGATCGCGCTGTTGATGGGGCGCTGGCAGCAGGCCAAGGACGGCGACGGCCAGGTCGTGGTCAAGTTCGGCGAGCCCGGAATCGGCAAGTCGCGCATCATCCAGGAGATCTTCGAGCGGATATCGGGCGACCGCCATGGACAGGTCTCGCTGCAGTGCTCGCCCTATTACACCTCCACCGCGTTCCATCCGTTCGTCGAGCAGCTCAAATTCTCCCTCGGTCTCGATCGCGAGGATTCGTCCGCGCTGTCGCTGGCGAGCCTGGAGAACGCGATCGCCGCCGCCGATGGCGACATTGAGCAGGTCACCCCGCTGTTTGCCGCGCTGCTGTCGATACCGACCGGGGACCGCTATCCGCCGCTCGAGCTGTCGCCGCAGCAGCAGAAGGATGCGACGGTCGTGGCGCTGGTCAACCATTTCCTCGGCCTTGCGCGCGAGATGCCGCTGGTGATCGCGTTCGAGGATTTGCATTGGATCGACCCGACCTCCCGCGAGGTGGTCGATCTCCTGGTCGATCGGGTGCAGAACCAGCCGATCCTGGCGATCATCACCGCGCGCTCGGAATTCCAGGCGAGCTGGAACGCGCATTCGCACATCACCACCCTAGTCCTGAACCGCTTGAGCCGGCAGTTGCGCACGACGCTGGTGGAGCGCGTCGCGGGACGCGAGCTGCCCAAGGAGGTTGTCGAGGAGATCATCGTCAAGACCGACGGCGTGCCGCTGTTCCTGGAAGAGCTGACCAAGACGGTTCTGGAATCCAATCTGCTGACCGAGCGGCACGGGCGCTACGTGCTGTCGGGACCGTGGCGGCAGCTCGCAATCCCGGCCACCCTGACCGACTCGCTGATGGCGCGGCTCGATCGGATGGGGCCCTTCAAGCGCATCGCGCAGATCGGCGCCACGATCGGCCGCGAGTTCTCCTACGAGACGCTGCATGCCGTCGCCAATACGCCGGCCGAGCAGATCGAGGCGGCGCTCAGTCATCTGCAGGAGGCCGGGCTGATCATGCGCCGCGGCCATCCGCCGGATGCGCTGTACTCCTTCAAGCACGTGATGATCCAGAACGCCGCGCATGCGAGCCTGTTGCACAGCGAGCGGCGCAAGCTGCATGCGCGGATCGCCCAGGTGCTCGCCGAGATGTATCCGGAGAGGACCGAGCGCGAACCGGAGCTGCTCGCCCATCATTTGACCGAATCCGGCCAGAGCGAGGGCGCCGCCAGCTTCTGGCTCAAGGCCGGCAAGCAGGCGGCCAAGACCGGGGCCAATCTGGAGGCGATCGGCCACCTGCGCCGCGGCCTTAACGTCGTGCAGGCCAATGCGCGCATGCAGGGCGCCGACGAGATGGAGCTCAAGCTGCGCATCGCGCTCGGCAACGCGCTGATCGCCGCCAAGGGCTACGCGGTGCAGGAGGTCGAGGAGAACTACATCCGCGCGCTGGAGCTCGGCCGTCAGCTCGATGACGACGAAAAGGTCTTCGCTGCGACGCGCGGGCTCTGGGTGTGCCATTTCATCCGCGCCGATCTCACCCGCGCGCACGATCTCAGCGTCGAGCTGTTGAAGTTTGCCAAGCGCGAGCGGCTGAACGAGCGGACGCAGCCGGCGCAGCAGACCGGCTATCTGATCGAGGCGCACCGCGCGATCGCGATGACCATGCTCTATCGCGGCCGCTTCGCAGCCTCGCAGCACCATTTGCACCGCTGCATCAACCTGTTCAGCCCCGATCTGCACTCCGACCTGATGGAACGGCACGGCATCGATCCCGGTGTCGTTTCGCTGTCCTATCTCGGTTACCTCCTGTGGTTCCTCGGTCGGCCCGACGCGGCGCGCCAGCACAGCGAGCAGGCGATCGCGAACGCCGAGAAGATCCGCCACCCTTTCACGCTCGCCTTCGCGCTGGTGTTCGGCGCCTATCTACGCCAGCATTTGCGCGACGTCGAAGGCACACGCGACTACGCCAATCGCGCCATGATCATTGCCACCGAGCACAATTTCCTGCACTGGAAGCAGCAGGCGGCGATCCTGCGCGGCTGGGCGCTGGCTCAGCTCGGCGAAGCCGACGAAGGCCTCGGCCAGATGCGCTTCGGCCTCGACGAGTACGAGGCGATGGATTCCTGGCTCGCCGGCTGCTGGTTCCGCTGTCTGCTCGCGGAAACGTACGCCAAGGTCGGGATGCGCGACGCCGCCTTGCGCGCGCTGGATGGTGCGCTTGCGACCGCAAGGCGGACCGGCGATCACTTCTATCTCGCCGAGGTCTATCGCATGCAAGGCGAGATCACGCTGGCGGGTGGCGACCCGGCGTCGGTACAGGAGGCGGAGGACCTGTTCGGCCTTTCGCTGGAGACCGCACGCAAGCAGGGAGCGCTGTCCTGGGAGCTTCGCACCGCCGTCTGCCTCGCGCGCCTGTCGCATCAAGCCGGCAAGCGCGAGTACGCAAGACTCCTGCTGATGCCGATCGTCGGCAAATTCAGCGAGGGCTTTTACGCGCCGGACCTGAAGCAGGCGATGCAGCTCCTCGATGAGCTCGGTAGCGACGCGGCGGTGCGCGAGCAGGCCGGTCTGTGACATGAGCGATCTTGCCGCCGCGCGTGCGCGCTACGCTGAGTTGATCGCCAGGCGCGAGCGGATTGCCTCGAAGCGTCTGCTCGCCGCGCTCGCCGCCGTTCCGCGCGAGGAATTTCTGCCAAGGGGACCGTGGCGCATCAAGGGCGAGGCAGCGCGCAGTTACCGGCCGACGCCCGACGCCGATCCCCTTCATCTCTACGACAACGTGCTGGTCGCGATCGATGCGCGCCGCAAGCTCGACACCGGCCTGCCGAGCCTGTGGGCGCATTTGATCGACACTCTCGACGTCAAGCGGGCGGACCGTGTGGTGCAGATCGGCTGCGGCCTCGGCTATTTCTCGGCGGTGCTGTCGATGATGGTCGGCGAGAAGGGCCGCGTCCATGCGATCGAATGCGACGAGCGGCTCGCGACCCGGGCGGCGAGCTATTTGCGCGGCTATGGCAATGTCACGGTCGTCCACGGCGATGGATGCAAGGACGTGAGCGAGCCCGCCGATGTGATCATCGTCCATGCCGGCTTCCCGCACCCGCACCCGCTCTGGCTGCGGTCGCTCCGTCCGCGCGGCCGTCTTCTGGTGCCGCTGACGCAGCGCGACCGCGAAGGTGCCGCCCTCAAGATCACGCGGAGGGCCAGGGGTTTCGAGGCAGAGGCGATCCAGCAGATCCGGATCTTTCCCGGCCGGGGCCGCGGCGTGACCGCCCTCGACGACCGCGTCGCCGACTGGTGGCAGCGCGCCTCAGCCCCGGCGCCGCTCCGCTTTCGCGGGCTGGAGCGGGGGCTGCCGTCGGATGGCTAACACTTCGTTTCGCTTTACCTTGATTTCGATCGTGAGTTTCCGGCATCTCGCATTGCCGCTATCAGTGCCGGTCTGATGGCCATTTGAGCGTGCTCCATGCATTCCGTTGCCCTGCTGACTGCCAGCTACGCCAAGGATATCGAACGCTTTTCGCTGCTCAGCGAGAGCATCGACACCTGGCTGTCGGGATACACGCGCCATTATGTACTCGTTAACGATGAGGACGTGCCGCTGTTCGCGCGCTTCGCGTCCGACAAGCGGGTCATCGTTCCGGCCTCGCGCTATCTGCCGAAATGGCTGTTCGCGCTGCCGCCGGCGCTCCAGTTCGGCAGCCGGCGCGTCTGGCTGTCGCTGCTGTCCTCGCCGGTGCACGGCTGGCACATCCAGCAGATCCTGAAGATCGCCGGCGTCCTCAACGCGCCCGAGCAGCGCGTCTGCATCCTGGATTCGGACAATCTGTTCTTCCGCGAGTTCGACGTCAGCCGATATGCCGGCGCCGAGACGACGCCGCTGTTCGTCACGCGCAAGGCGATCGCCGCCGACCACCCGTTGCACGGCCTGTGGCTGCGCACCGTCGACCAGCTTCTCGGCATCAAGGAGCGCGCGTTCCCGGCGGACGATTATGTCGGCAACGCGCTGGTGTGGGACAGGGACACTGCGCGTGCGATGACGGACGCGATCAAGTCGGCGACCGGCCTGAGCTGGGCGCTGGCGCTGTGCCGGAAGAAGAAGTTTTCGGAGTATCTGCTTTACGGAAACTTCGTGGCGACCTCGCCGGAACACCTGGCGCGACATCGGCTCACCGAAGACAGCATCGCGGTCTCGCACTGGGACGACACGCCGCTCGACCGCCCGGCCATCGAAGCGATGATGCGCACGGCCTCGCCCGAGCAGGTCGCGCTTTGCATTCAGTCCTATTCGTCGACGTCGATCGCCGACATCCGCGACGTGTTCCGCCTGTCCTCGCGCGAGCGGCGCGCGCCGAGCCTGGCCCCCGATCATATCGGCGATGTGGCCGCGTTCGAAACGCCGAAGACACGCTGATTTCTAAAGCATGATCCGGAAAAGTGAATAGCGGTTTTCCGAAAAGATCATGCTCGAACAATAATCTAAAGCGCGATGACGATTCATCCTAATCGCATCGCGCTTTAGCCGTCCTTCGTGAACTTGCTGATGACGTCCATGAACGGCTTCGGCTTGAACTCGCCGTCGAGCGGCAGGGGGCGGTTCGGCTGCTTGTCCTTGCGGGCAAAGGTGCCGTTGATCCAGCTGTAACGGTCCGAGATGCCCCAGGTCAGGATCGACCGCACCGGGCCGCTCGCGGCAACGGCCGTCAGCAAGTCGTCGACGCGCTTGGCGACGACGGCGTCGCGCTCCGCAGGACTTCCCGCCAGCTTCTGGTCGTCGACGTCGAGCTCGGTGATGAGAACCTCGAGCCCCCAGGAACGCAGCTCGGTGGCGAATTCGGCGAGCCCGTGCGTGTCGATCTCGAGCTCGGCGTGCAGATGCGCCTGCAGTCCGACGGCGTGGAGCGGAACGCCCTGATCGAGCAGGTCCATGATGAGGGTGCGATAGGCCGCCCGCTTGGCGATGAACGAGTCCTTCGCCGACTCGATGTCATATTCGTTGATCGCGAGCTTGACGAAGGGGTCGGCCGCGGCCGCCGTGCGGAACGCCAGCGGAATCCAGCGATCGCCGAGATGTTGCGTCCAGAAGGTGTCGCGCCGGTCTTTCGGGCTGCGCGGATTGTCCGGGATCGGCTCGTTGACGACGTCCCACGACGTCAGCTTGTCCTTGTAGTAGGAAACGACGGTGCCGATGTGGTCGAGATAGGCGCGTTCGACGCCCTTGCTGCCCTTGATCTGCTTGGTCCAGTCCGGAATGTCGTGATACCAGGCGAGTGCGTGGCCGCGCATGGTCAGATCGTTGTCGCGCGCGAAATCCAGGATCGCGTCGGCGCGCTCGAAGGTGAACGTATGGGCGTCCGGCCGCAGCATCGGCCATTTCAGCTCGAGCACCGGCACCACCTGCGTGCAATAGGTGCTGATGGCCTCGCCGAGCCGCGGATCGGCTTGCAGGTCCCAGAGCGTGGCGGCTGCGCCGTAGCCCGGGCGGCGTTGGACGCGTTTCGAGGCCGGCACCGCGGACGCCGATGCGCCCGCCGCGAGCGTTGCGACACTGCCGAGCAGGAATTCGCGTCGGTCGAGCCCGGTCACGCGTGCCGCTGCATCGCGGCTTCCGCGATTTCGTAATAGTGAAGCGCGCCCTTCTCGAGCGTCAGGCGGTCCAGCACATAATCGCGCGGCGCGAAGCCTCCTGCGTCGACCTGCGACCAGAAACGGCCCCAGCCCGCCGCGAAGCTGCCCGCATCAGTGAAGGTCATGCCGCAGCGCGCGTCGAAATAGGGCACCGAGGACACGTTGCCCTCGTATCGCACCTTGTCCGGGAAATATTTCGGATCCTGCCAGGGTCCGCCGCGATCCCAGGCGAAGACGGGCACGCCGCTCGACAGTGCTTGCTGGCAGGCGATGCCCTGGCTCTCGTGCTCGCAGAGGAAGATCATGCTGCGGCAGCGCGCCAGCGCGGTCTTGTAATCCTCTTCCTTGTAGTGCCCGTAGCGGATCGTTTCGACCGTGCGTCCGCTGGCTTCGAGAAACTTTCGGATCGGCTCGATCAGCTCCGGTTGATACCGGTCGTAATCCCAGCGGACCTTGTCGTAGAGCAGCACGTCGATCTTCTTCTGCGCGGCCGGCGCCGGGACCCACAGATCCGTCTCGATGCCGACGGGCCAGGCACCGACATGGGGCCAGTGCGGACGGAACATGTCGGCATACCAGGCGCACGGCAACAGCACCTGCCTCACGTCGAGATCCTCTAGAGTTTCTGGTGCGTCGATTGGATGGTCATACATGGCGACGCCAAGCAGCAGTGGATTCTTCCACTTGAACCAGTCGAGCACGAACGGCCGGCCGATGATGCAGGCCAGTTCCTCCGGATGCTTCCGAATGTAGCGATAATCGTTGACGCGGTAGCGAATGCCAAGCCGATCGAGACCTGCGCACAGATTGAGCAGAACGCGCCGCTGTCCGCTGATGAAGGACTTGCCCAGCAGCAACCGGCGCAGCAGCGGCCGAAGGTGACGGTCGCCGGGAAACCAGCGGTCGTCTCGTTCCTCGAAGAAGAGGTTGAGGACCATCCTGTCGCGGCCCTTCGCGCCGGGATACGCCGGAGCCGCGGGAGCAGTGGCGGTTCGACGCGGGAGGGAGGTCGATCTCGCCCGTGTTCGTTCGACAACGTCCATATCAGTTACATCAGTGCGTCGGAGGAGTCGGGCGACGTTTCGCTATCATTGCTTCTTTTCTGCGATCGCGCCCGCTCCTTCAAGGACAGGGCAAATTTAACGCTAACGCGCGATAACCGCGTGCTCGCTCCATTAGCGATCCGATTTGCAGGGTTATCCGGCTATCCTTGACTTGTCCTTGACCTATCCTTGGCAATGCCAGCGGCGAGCCCCGATTGTCGCACCCAATCGTCTTAACGATCCGTTAATCCTGATGGCCGCCCACGGTCCCGTGCTCGCATGCTGAACCGCCATTTCTCGATCTATCTCGTCGCCTACATCCTGCCTGCGGCGGTGGGCTTCTTCGCCGTCACGGCCTATACGCGGCTCCTCAGCCCGGCGGAGTACGGCGTCTATGTCGTCGGCATCAGCCTTGCCGGGATTCTGGGCGCGATCTTCTTCGCCTGGATCAAGCTGTCGGTGTCGCGCTATCAGGCGATGTCGGCGGAGGTCGATTTTCGTGGCACGGCAATCGTCGCCTTCGCGCTCACGGCCGCGGTGCTCTGCGCCACCACTCCGCTGGTCGTCCTGTTCCGCAGCGATGTCAGCGTCGAGCTGCTGCTCGCCAGCATGTTCGTCGCGATCATGGCCAATGCAGTCGATGTCGGCCAGGAGTTCGAGCGCGCTAAATTGCGCCCCTACCGGTTCGCGGCGATCTCGATCGTGCGCAGCGTCTCCAGCGTCGGCTTCGGTCTTCTCGGAATCTGGCTCGGCTGGGGTGGATTGGGGCTGCTCGCCGCATTCGGCCTGGGGTCGCTCGCCGGCATCATCCTGAACCTCGTCGGCGACCGCACCGGGATCGCGCGATTCCAGCGCAGCCAGTTCATGCAGCTGGCGCGCTACGGCCTGCCGCTGACGCTGGCGGGATTGTCCGTGGCCGTCTATTCGGCCTGCGACCGCCTCATTGTCGCTTATCTGCTCGGCAAGGATGCTGCCGGCATCTTCGGCGTTGCCGCCGATCTGCCGCGCCAGTTCATGGTCATGATCGCATCCAGCGTCGCCGCGGCGACGGTGCCGCTGGTGTTCCGGTCATTGTCCGAGAACAACGGCGAGACGACGCGGGAGCGGCTGACCGAAAGCCTCGAGCTGCTGCTCGTCGTGGTGGCGCCCGTTGCGGTCTGGCTTGCGCTTGCGGCGGACCAGGTGGCCGGAACGCTCGTCGGGATCGACTTCCGCGCCGGCGTCTCGGCCCTGTTGCCGACACTGGTGCTTGCGCGGCTTTTCGGCATCGCCAATCAGTTCTACGTGCAGATCAGCTTCCAGCTCGCCGAGCGGCCGTTCATGCTGGCGGCGCAATCTTTCCTCACGCTGGTGATCAGCGTGATCCTGATGTTCGCGCTGATCGGCGGCTACGGCCTTTACGGCGCGGCGCTGGCGACCCTGGCAACCGAGGCGATCGGCTTCCTGGTCGCACTCGTCCTGATGCATCGGGCCCATCCGGTCCCGTTCGAGCTCAATCGCCTCGCCGGCGTCGCTGCCTCCGCGGCATTGATGGCGGCGGCGATCCTTGTTGCGCGCGCGCAAGTGGGCGGCACCGGCCTCGCCTCGCTCGTCATCGTCAGCCTCGCCGGCGGCCTTGCCTATGCGGCCGCGGCCTGGCTGCTCAATGTTGCGAACGTGCGAACGTTGTCGCTGCGTTTCCTGCGAACGTTGAACCGCAAGGCTCTCGGCGTCTAGCGGAAGGGCTATTCGCGCGTCCGTACGGTCGCACCAAAAGGTGATCCGGACATTCTGCCGCAGCGATTGAGGCCAGCTCCGGCTGCCCTCGGCTGACGGCCGCCTTCCGCCTCCGCGAGGCGTCGTATATGAGAGATTTGTCGTCCGAACGTACCGAATCCCGCCACAGACGGAACGTAAGGCGACTGCAATTTCTTAATGCAACGATTCCAATCTGACACGTGAGCGATACCAGCCGACTGGCAGCTCGACCGAGGATGGCATGAAAAACCGATCGACGACGGCGCAATCCATCAGGGCGGTGGGGCGCCGGGGGCCTGCCGGAATCATGGCGCTCGTGGCGGCGGCGACCCTTGCGGCGGCCACCCCGGCGATTGCGGCCAAGCAGCAGCGCCAGGTGGCCGAGGCAGTCGCGCCGCGGGTGGCCGGCGATCCGGTCATGGCGATCGTGTCGATCAAGAGCCAGCAGGTCACTTTCTACGATGCCGACGGCTGGATCGTGCGCGCGCCGGTATCGACCGGCACCACCGGACGCGAGACGCCGGCTGGCGTCTTTGCCATCCTCGAGAAGAACCGGGAGCATCGCTCGAGCCTTTATGACGATGCCTGGATGCCGCACATGCAGCGCATTACCTGGAACGGCATCGCCCTGCATGGCGGACCGCTGCCCGGCTATGCCGCCTCGCACGGCTGCGTGCGAATGCCGTTCGGCTTCGCCGAGAATGTGTTCGACAAGACCTATATCGGGATGCGCGTGATCGTCTCGCCGCATGACACGGTCCCGACGGAATTCTCTCATCCCTCGCTGTTCGTGCCAAAGCCGGAGGCCATCGCGGCCGTGCCCGGCCGGGCCGACAAGCTCTCCGCCGAGGCGGAGGAGGCCACAAGGGCGGCCGACGAGGCCAAGAAGGCTGCGTCCGCCGCCGCGAAGGAAGCCGCCTCGCTCCCGGCCGCGTTGCGCAAGCTGGAACAGCAGAAGACCCGCGCCGATGCCGAGCTCGCCTTCGCCGACAAAATGCTCGCAAATGCCAAGACGGATCAGGCCCGCGCCAAGGCCGAGGAGCTGAAGCAGAAGGCAGCAACCAAGGCTGCCGACGCGGCGACGCAGCTCGAGGCCGCCAGGGCCGCCGCGCAGCCGAAGCGCGATGCGGTGGCTGCGACCAAGGAAGCCGCGAAGACCGCTGCGGCCAGAAAGACCGAGGCCGTGAAGGCGGCGACCGACGCGAAGCTCGCGGGCGAGCCGGTCTCGGTCTACATCAGCCGGGCGACGCAGAAGCTCTATGTGCGTCGGAACACGCACAAGCCGGCGCCCGACGGCGGCGGCGAGGTGTTCGACACCAGCATCGAGGTCCCCGTCACGATCCGCAATCCCGAGCAGCCGATCGGCACGCATATCTTTACGGCGATGGCGAAGACCGGGACGGGCCTGCGCTGGAGCGTTGTCACGATCGAGAACGGCGATGAGGCGCGCAACGCACTCGACCGCATCACCATCCCGCAGGACGTATGGGACCGCATCGGACCGACCGCGTTGCCGCGTTCCTCGATCGTCATCTCGGACGAGCCGCTGAGCAGCGAGACCAATTACCGCACCGAGTTCGTCGCGGTGCTGAGCAACGAGCCGCAAGGCGGCTTCATCACGCGCAAGCCGACCGCGCCTGCCATGATCGCCAGCGATGACGGCTGGGACAACGGCTTCGGCTTCTTCTACCGCGATCCCTACGTCCAGCCGGCCAACCCGCGCCGGCGCAGCCAGTACCAATATTACCAGCCGGCGCAGCCGATGCAGCGGGGGTTCTGGTAAGGACGCGGGGCTTGCCTGCGGCGCAGGCTTATGGCCGCGCCGTGATCACCAGCGCCTGGATCTTGGCTTCGACCGGTCCGGATCCGTGGCGCGCGCGGATTGCAGCGGCGACAGCGTCCGTCGCGGCCTGAAGATCGCCGCCGCTTCTCGCCTCGATTTCGCCGCGCAGCGGGGTACCCTGGCAATACGCTAACGCCATGAGGTCTGGCGAGGCGGCGCGGCTGGTGGCTGCCAGTATTTCGATCGAGACGTTGCCGAAACCTGCGCGTGCAAGGTCGGCCCGTATGATCGCCTGGTCGAAATAGCCGTGGGGTGTCCGCGTTAGGAAGCGTGGCGGATCGTCGGGAAACAGCTTGCCCAGGGCGGTCGTTGCGTCATCGGCGAACACGTTCTCCTCGATGCGGTCCCAGACATTGAAAAGAAACGCGCCGCCGAGCTTCAGGACGCGCTTTGCTTCCGAATAGCCCTTGACGCGGTCCGGAAAGAACATCGCGCCGAACTGGCAGCAGACCACGTCGAACTCGGCGTCGCCGAACGGAAGCGCCAACGCATCCGCCTGGCGCCAGGAGATGCGGTCATCGCCCGCCTGATGCTGCGCCGCGACCGCGAGCATCGGCTCGTTGAGGTCGGTCGCAACGTAGCGGACGTTGCGCGGCAAAGCCGCCGCCACGGCGCGCGTCACGGCGCCGGTGCCGGCCGCGATCTCGAGCAGCGCGGAGGGCGAGAGCGCGGCGACGCGTCTTGCGATGTCGTCGGCGTATCCGGCGAAGATCATCGGGACGAGATGCTCATCGTAGAGTTTTGGGATGGAGCCGGCGAAAACCTTGTCAGTGTCTGACATGCCTGCCTCGCTGAAGGTTCGGAACGTGAGGCCCAACGTTACCACGGATGCGCCGGCAAGGCTGTGAAGGAGACCGGCTCAGCACGGCGTTGTGTGCTCAGCGAACATCGGCAAAACCGGTCAGCGAGCCTTACGATCTCCCGCCGCTGACCTCGCGGATCGGCCGCGTGCCGTCCCAGTTCAGTGCGGCCTGCCGCACCTTCTCGAAGAACGGGCCCTTGGTGCCGCTGATGTCGGACATTTCGATCACCGTGCCCGGATGCGCCTGCGTGTCGAAATAGGCAAAGCGTCCCTTGTTGCCGCCGATCTGGCCCTCATGGCCGATCCGATAGCCGAGCCCGAGCGCCTTGTCGTAGAGCGCCTGATAGTCGTGGCTCCAGTACGACATGTGCTGGAGCCCTTCGTGCCCAGCATCGAGGAATTCCCTGTAGAGCGAGGGCGCGTCGTTGCGCTGCTGGATCAGCTCGATCTGGAGATCGCCGGAATTCGCCAGCGCAATGCTCATCTCGACGGCGGAATCCCGGCCGCGATGCCGGAACCAGTCGGTCTTGACCCGGTCCATGTAGTACCAGGGTCCGACGCCCATCACCTCGATCCAGTGCTTCATCGCGGCGTGGATGTCCCGCACCACATATCCGTTCTGGCGCACCGCGCCGAAGATACGGCTCATGCCCGCGCTCCTGTCGTCAGCTTGCTCACTTGACCTCGATGCCCGCGTCCTTGGCAACCTGCTTCCAGGCCGTGATGTCGCGCGCGTTGATGTCGCGTTGCTCCTCGCCGGGCACGAATTGCGGGGTGATGCCGAGCGCCAGCAGCTTCTGCTTCACCACCTCATCGCCAAGGGTCTCCTTCAGGGCCGCCGACAGCTTCTGCGCGATCGGCGGAGCCACGCCGGCGGGCGCATACATCGCCCATGACAGGCTGCGGTCGAACGCGACGCCCTGCTCCTTGTAGCTGGCGATTTCGGGCAGGCTCGGCGACCGCTCGCCGCAGGCCGCCAGCGCCTTGATCGAGCCCTCCTTCACCAGCGGCGTTGCGGTTGCGACGTCGAGCGTCGCGAGCGAAATGTGGCGTCCGAGCAAATCGCCGGCCAGCTTTGCGATGCCGTTGAACGGCACGTGGTCCATCTTGATGCCGGTCTGCTGCATCAGGATTTCCGCGCAGAATTGCCCGGTCGAGCCGACGCCCCAGCTGCCGTACTGGATCGGCTCGCCCTTCTTGGCCAGCGCGACCAGACCCTTGATGTCATTGGCGGCAAAGTCCTTGGTCGCCACCAGCATGATGGAGGAGACGCCGACGCGCCCGATCGTCGTGAAATCCTTGATCGGATCGTAGGGCAGCTTTGGATAGATCGCGGGCGCCAGCACATGCGTGGTCATGCCGCCGACGGTGATGGTGTAGCCGTCATTCGCGGAAGTCGCGACCATCTGCGTGCCGATCGTGCCGGCGGCGCCGGTGTGGTTCTCGATATAGATGCTCTGTCCGAGCGTCTTGCCCATCCTGTCCGCAAGCAGCCGGCCGACTACGTCGCCGCCGCCGCCGGCCGCGTAAGGCAGCAGCATCCTGATCTTGCGGGTGGGGTAGGCGGCAGCATCCTCGGCACGGGCCGACGCCGCCGCAGACAGGATCAGCAGCAATGATGTGACGATGCGAAGCGCTGCGATGGTTTGCGCGGGCAAAAGGCGAGCGTGGCTTGCCATGGCGTTCTTCCCCCAATTGCTCTCCGCTTATCGAGCGGAGTTGAAACGAACGATCGTTCGTACGGTTGACTAGCGAACTATCGTTCGTTAGTCAAGCATCATGGCTGTCCACACCTCAAGCGCGGCGGACGCGCCCACGACGCGCGAGCGCATCCTCGCCGAAGCGCTCAATTTGTTCGCGCAGAGGGGCTATGGCGGCGCCTCGATGCGCGAGCTCGCGCGCCGCGTCGGCATCCGCGAGAGCAGCCTCTACAACCATTTCCCCGGCAAGGCGGCGATCCTCGAGGCGATCGTCAGCGAGCATGGCCCGGCCAGCTCGGCGAGCCGGCTGGAGGAGCCGCGCTACAAGCAGCTGGCGCGGCAGCCGGCGGAGTTCTGCCGGCAGTTCGCGCTCGACCTCGTCGAGCAATGGTCCGATCCGCGCGAGCACCAGTTCCAGAAGGTCATCACCGCCGAGCGCAACCGCGTGCCAGGCATTCGCGCCAAATTCGCCGATCATTTCTACGCGCGCGAGCAGAGCCTGATGACGGATTATTTCCGCGGCTTCGCGCTCGCCGGCCTGATCTCGACCACTGATCCGCGCGAGACCGCGCGGCTGTTCGCCGCCGGTCTGATCTACATCCGCCTCGAGCATTACGTGATGGGCGCGGTGCCGTCGCCGCGGCCGAAGGTGATCGAGGCGATCGACCGCTATCTCGCCTTCTTCCTGTCGCTGATCGCGGCAGGTCAAGACGCCGACAACAAGAAACGAAAGCCCAAGGGAGAAATGCGTGGCAAGGCTGCCCCTGATTGATCCGGAGACGACGAGCGGCGACATTCGCGCCTCGTTCGACCGCATGCCGGTCAAGCTCAACATCTTCCGCATGATGGCCCATGCCGAGGCCAACATGATTCCGGCGATGCGGCTCGGCAATTCCATCCTGCACAAGCAGAAGCTCAGCGCGGTCAACCGCGAGCTTCTGATCCTCCAGTCCGCCCAGCTCGAAGGCGGCGCCTACGAGTGGCGCCAGCACGTGCCGATCGCGCTCGGCGTCGGCTGCACGCAGGACCAGATCGACGCCGTCGAGCGTAGTGACTACGACGCCGCCGGCCTGAGCGAGGCCGAGCGCGCGCTGCTGAAGTTCGGCCGCGAAGTGGTCGAGAACGTCCGTGTCCCCGAGACCATCTTCGCGGCCGTGCGAAAACATTTCAGCGACCAGGAAATCGTCGAAGCCATCGTCGCGCTCGGCTTTTACATGATGATGGCGCGCCTGACCGAAGCAACGGAAACCGATCTCGATCCCGCCGCTGGCATGAAGGTCTATGACGGCGGCAAGAAGCCAGGCGGCTGAGATGGCGGACACCGAGAGCAAGCCGGAGCGTTACATTCGTCCGCCGAGCGCGGAATCATCCGGAGAAGCGCCGGGCAGGGGGCGCCTCAAAGGGCGCCGCATCCTGATCGTCGGCGGCGGCCAACGCGTGTTCGACGCAGCGAGCGATCCAATCGGCAACGGCCGTGCCATGAGCATCCTGTGCGCCCGCGAGGGCGCCAAGGTCGCGGTCGCCGATCTCAACCGCAGCTCCGCCGAACAGACGGTGAAGCGCATCACGGATGAAGGCGGCGACGGCTTTGCCATCGCGGCCGACGTCACCTCGGAGGCCGACGTCGTCCGCATGATCGACGAAGCGCGCCGCGCCATGGGCGGGCTCGACGGCATGGTGCTGAACGTCGGCACATTCGGCAAGGTCGGGCTCGATGCCGTCAGCCCCGAGGAGTGGAACAAGATCTACGACGTCAATGTCCGCGGCCCCATGCTGTGCTGCCGCGCCGCGATGCCGAGGTTCGATAATGGCGGCGCCATCGTCTTCATCTCCTCCATCGCCGCGCTGAAGGCGGGTTCGCAGATGGCGGTGTACGATTCCTCCAAGGCCGCGCTCGGCGGCCTGATGCGCAACATCGCCCATCTCGGAGCCCGCCGCGGCATCCGCGCCAATCTCGTCTATCCCGGACTCGTCGACACCCCCAACGGCCGCAAAGCCGGCGCCGGCCGTCCCTCCCGCGGCAAGAGCCACATCCCGTTCGGCCGCCAGGCGACAGCCTGGGAGATTGCCTATGCCGTGCTGTTCTTCCTCTCGGACGAAAGCGTCTACGTCACCGCACAGACCCTCGCAGTCGATAGCGGCCTGAGCGGGATGTAAGTGCTCTTCTGTAGCCCGGATGGAGCGCAAGCGTAATCCGGGACCGATGCCTCACCGCGCAACCTGCCCCGGATTGCGCTGCGCTCCATCCGGGCTACGGATGCGACAGATCAGACGATCGAGCGAGATGTGCCCCGGCCCGTAAGCCATGAGGGCAAGCGCCATCGCCGCCCAAGTGAGGTGAATCGGCCAGCCGTCGGGCACCGTGAGCTCGACGATCACGGTCATGAACAGCAGCCCGAGCGCGGCGAACCGCGTGCCCAGTCCCAGCACCAGCAGGATCGGGAACATGATCTCGCCGGAGCCCGAGAGAAAGGCCATCACCGTCGGGGCCGGAAAGTGATAGGGCCCGCCGGGCAGATGCAGCATGAATTCGTCGCTGAACAGCGTCACCGCGGTGTCGTTGAGCTCGAGGAAGCCGCTCCATTTGAGCAGGCCCGAGCGCCAGAACGGCACGGCCAGCGCGAGGCGCAGCACCAGCTGGACCAGCGATGGCATCGCGAGCGCCTGCATCAGATGATTGGCTCTGTCGACGAGTGCTCCGGGCGACGCCAGGCCGCTGGCGGGCGTCATGGGCTGCTCCGTGATCATGATGGGTCTCCGCAACAGAGCGAGGTGAAGGCGCCGGCTTCGATCAGCCCGGCAATGTTCGCGGCGATGTCGAATTCGCTTGCCGCCTCCAGCGCCGCCGCCGCGGCTTCGCCGAGCGGCCGGCCCAACATGAGATGGTGCGCGAAGACCGCGCCGCCGGGTGGAAGGCGGCGCACGGCGACGTCGAATTCGCCGCGCGTGATCAGGGCATCCTCCGGCGTCGAGGCATCGATCCGCATAATCGGTGCGTCGTCGCGGTTGGCCGCAAAGATCGTCACGGCAGCGTAATTCGAACGCAGGCACCGCGCGGCCGGGTGCGGAATGAAAACCAGATCAGCCAGGCGGTCGGGCGTCACCGCCGAGAGCCGGGCCGGCGACAGCGGGATGGCGTCGGCGGCGTGATAGGCGTCGAGCCAGGCCCGCTCGAGACGCGCGACGTCGCCGAGCCAGGGCAGATCTTGCGCATGCTCGTAGGCTTCGATGAAGTCCGGAAAGTCGCGGCCATATTCGAACAGCAGCGGCGATGTCGGCGGATTGCTGCGCACATGGAAGCGCGCCATGGCGCGGAAGAAGTCGGTGCCGGTGATGCGCTGCACCGCCGGATAGATCGCGGCGAGCGCGTCGATCAGGCTGACCGTGACGTTGTTGCGGTAGACGTCATAGCGCCGGCCAGCGGCCTTGCCGTTGGGGCCGGTCACGAATTCAGGCGTGCTGCGCTCCGGATCCAGCAACGCCGGCGCGAACGATGCGGCAAAACACAGGCCGGGTTCAGGCGGCATGACGCTCTCCTGCCGGCACGGCGGACTGATAGCGGTCGAGGATCGCTTGGGCGGCCGCGGCTTCCGCTTGCAGCACCGGCCAGTCCGGAATCTTGCTGTCCCATTCGATCAGCGTCGGCACCGGCCCGCGGCGCCGGATCACGATCTCGTAGAGCTTCCAGACGGCGTCGGCCACCGGGCCATCGTGGCTGTCGATCAACAGCAGGTCACCTTCGTCGTCGGCCTGCGCGGCATGCCCGGCGAGATGAATTTCCTCGACGCGCGACAGCGGGAAATCAGCGAGGTAGTCGAGCGCCGAATATCCATGGTTGGCCGCGGAGACGAACACGTTGTTGACGTCGAGCAGCAGGCCGCAGCCGGTGCGCTCCGCAACGGCGCGGATGAACTCGGTCTCGCGCATCGAGGATTCGCGAAAGGCGAGATAGGTCGACGGGTTTTCCAACAGCAGCGGCCGCCGGATCGCCTCCTGCACCTGATCGATGTGATGGCAGACGCAAGTCAGCGTCGCCGCCGTGTAGGGCAGAGGCAACAGATCGTTGAAGAAGCTGGTCTCGTGCGTCGACCAGGCGAGATGCTCGGAGACCAGCGCCGGCTGATAGCGCGCGACCAGGCCGCGGAAGCGCGCCAGATGCGCCTTGTCGAGCGGCCGGGGTCCGCCGATCGACATGCAGACGCCGTGCAGCGAGAGCGGATGATCGCGGCGGATCGCCTCGAGCGCGCGATGCGGCGGCCCTCCCGCGCCCATGTAGTTCTCGGCGTGGACCTCGAAGAAGCCGCGCCGATTCTTTGCCTCGAGGATTGCCGGGAGGTGCTCGGGCTTGAAGCTCGTCCCGGCAACGCCGCCGATCGGCGTTGCGAAGCGGAGCGGCAGCGCTGCTGGCGGGGCCGGCTTGATCGTGCTCATCGTGCTGCTCCGTTCGCGCCTGCCGTTGCGCCGTTCAGATCGGCTTCAGCGAACCCTTCTTGCCGCCCGGCAGCTCGATGCTGGTGCAGGTGCCGCCCTTGACGAATTTCCAGGCATTACCCTGGTAGTCCACGGTCGAGGTGCCCTGGCAGGTGGTGCCCGGTCCCGCCGCGCAATCGTTCTGGCCTTTCAGTGCGACGCCGAAGCACTTCTCTTTCTTGGCGGCGACGGCGGCATCGGCTTCGGCCTTGCTCAGGGGGGCGGCGGAGGCAAGGGTCGCGAGCGCGGTCGACACCGCACCGGCGAGGACGAGGGAGGTGACGGTATGTTTGGCAGACATCGAGGTTCTCCTGTTCGAATGGTGCCGCCCGGCAGGCGAGCGCGCATGATCTCCTTCGTTCCGCGCGCCGCCCGTGTTACGGCGGGCTGCTCACGAAACCGTGAGATCGATTGGATCGGGCGCACGGTCGGTGCGCTTGGACGGGATTAGCGGGCAAGTGGGTGCCCAAATCCAATGCCTTGGCGCTATCGACACGTTAGAGCGAGAGCATTGGATGCGTCCGACCAAACTTGGCAGAGGTAACGGACGGTAGGAAATCTGCGTAGGAAGATGACAGGAGTCGCGCCCACCCAAAGGCGGATAAAACCATGAACGTCGATCCCGGACGCCAGCTGCGCGCGATCGCAAGGATGACGGTCAGTATCCGCCTTGCTGTCTCCGCGCTGGTCCTCGCCGCGATCCTGCTGACCGCGGCGCTCTCCAGCCTGCTGTGGTGGCGCACCGCGGAGGCGGCCAGCCGGCAGCTCGCCTCGACCATCAACGAGCAGATCGTCGCGGCGGTGCGCAAGGAGGTCTCGGCCATCGTCGACGAGGCGCGCGCCGCGCATACCGCGATCCGCACCCTGTTCCTCCAGAACGTGCTCGACACCCGCGAGGCCGACAAGCGCGAATTCGTCTTCCTCTCGCAATTGCAATCGCAGGCCACGATTTCCTGGGTCGCGTTCGGCTGGCCTGACGGCTCCTTCTTCGCCGCGCACAAGCTCGGCGATCGGCGCCTGGAGATGATGGAGATCTCGCTGACGGATCATCCGGGCGAGCGCCGCGTCGACGAATACGACGTGGTGCCCGGCGACATCGAGTTCGCCAACCGCCGCTTCGAGCCGACCGATTTCCGCGTCGCCGATCAGGCCTGGTTCAAGGCCGGCCTCGGCGCGGAAGACCCGCAATGGTTCAGGGTGATGGACCACGCGACCGGCGAGCGGCCGTCGATCGCCTTCGCCGGCCGGATCGACGTCTACCAGGAGCGCCAAGGCGTGCTTGCCGTCATCATCGAATATACCAGGCTTGCGCGCTTCCTGTCGCAGCTGGAGGTCGGACGCACCGGCACCGCCTTCATCGTCGACGGCAGCGGCGAGCTCGTCGCAGCGCCGGACAAGGACGCCGACGAGCTCCATCCGGCGCGTGGCAACACCGCGCTACTCCCGCTGGCGCGCGCAGCGCTCGACCAGGCCGGGGAAGCCGGCCGCAAGGAGGCCTGGCGGAGCCGGCTCACCTCGGGCGGCGCGGCCTATGAGGTTGCGCTGACGCCGCTGCCGTTTCCCGGCTGGTCGCTCGCGACCGTCATCCCCGAGGCCGAATTTCTCGGGCCGGTCGAGACGACATTGCACCGCCTGATCCTCGGCCTCGCCGTCGGCGCCGTGCTCGCGGCGCTGGCCTCGGCAATGCTGGCGCGGTCCGTCATCGCCGCGCCGCTGTCGCGCGTCGTCGGCGAGCTGCGCCATGTCGAAGCCTTCGCGCTGGAGCAGGTCCGTCGGCATCCGTCGCGGCTCAAGGAGATCGCAAGCCTGTCGGGTGCGATCGCGGAGATGGCGGCCGGCCTGTCCGCATTCCGCAAGTTCATCCCGGCGGATCTCGTCCGCGGCCTGCTGCGCCAGGGCGTCGAGGCGAAGCCCGGCGGCAGCGTTCAGGAGCTCAGCGTGATGTTCATCGACATCGCCGGCTTCACCGGACTGTCGGAGCGGCTCGGCGACCGCGTCGTGCCGCTGCTGTCGCGCTATCTCGACCTCACCTCGGAGATCATCGTCGCCAATGGCGGGACCATCGACAAGTTCATCGGCGATGCCGTGATGGCGTTCTGGGGCGCGCCGCAGCCGCAAGGCGATCACGCCGCGCGATGCTGCCGCGCCGCGCTCGCCTGCCGCCGGGCGATCGGCGAGTCGGGCCTCGTCGACGATCTCGGTCAGCCGCTCCAGATCCGCATCGGCATCAATTCCGGCCGTATGCTGGTTGGCAATATCGGCTCGGAGCTGCGGCTGAACTACACCGTGATCGGCGATGCCGTGAACGTCGCGAGCCGGCTCGAAGGCGCCAACAAATACTACGGCACGCAGATCCTGGTCGGCGCGGCGACCGAACGTCTGGCGCGCGGCACCGTCGTCACGCGCGAGGTCGACAGCATCGCGGTCTACGGACGCGAGGAGGGACTCTCCGTTCACGAGCTGATCGGGATGGCGAACGAGATGGCGGTTGGCAGCACCGGCTGGATCGCCGACTACGAGCGCGGCCTCGCCACCTATCGCGCCCGCCGCTTTGCCGATGCGCTGGCCGATTTCGAGGCGGTGCTGAAGCAGCGCGGCCACGATCGTCCGGCAGAGCTGATGCGTGACCGCTGCCGTCGGCTCGCTGCAGCTGCGCCCGACGTCAGCTGGCGGCCTGTGGCGGCATTGGCGTCGAAATAGCGACATCATCCGGCTACAAACTCTGGTACATACTCCGACTTTCCCGGACGAGCTCAAGACATGAAGGCGACGCTGCTCAATCCTGAAGACTACACCCGCTCGCCGTGGAAGAACGGCGCCGGCGTCTTCACCGACATCGCGGATGCGCATCGGGCCGATGCGCCGCGGAAGGACTGGGACAGCCTGCTCTGGCGCTTTGCGTCGACGCCGATTCTTGCGTCCGGTCCGTTCTCCCACATGCCCGGCATCGACCGCTTGCAAATGGTCGTCGAGGGCCGCGGGCTGGTGCTGAAGTCGCCGACGCAGGAATTCGACGAACGTGAACCTTTTACGACGGTGCGGTTCACCGGCGAGCTCGAGATCGTGACCGAGCTCGAGGCCGGTCCCGTCGAGGTCGTGAACCTCATGGCGCGGCGCGGCGCGGCCGAGATCGATCTCCTCGCGTTGAAGCAGCCCGGCGACCGGCACCTCGCCGCCGGCACGCATCTGGTCTACGCCCCGCGCGGCGAATGCCGCATCCGCCTCGACAACGAGGAATTTGCGATTCCCCGCACCGGCACGTTGAAGGTCGAGCTGGCCGGGCCGTCGCAGCTTGCGCTCGTCGCGGGTCTGGCGGTGCTGGGGTCGATCCGGCTTCTGGTCTAGAACCTCAGACCGATGCGCACAATCCATGCAACTGGCTAGGTTGACGCCGCCGGGCCGGCGCACGATATCTGCTGGCTAAACCGCAGCTCGAGGGGCAGGATATGAATGCGCCACACACATACGCCCCCACACTGGCCGACGGCGTCATCGACTGGCTGACCAACGGCACGCGCGACGAGCGCTTCATCGACGACATCTTCGCGCTGATGTGCATCCGCCTGCAGCAGGCGGGCATTCCGCTCAAGCGATCGACGCTTCACGTGATGATCCATCATCCGCAATGGCTGGGTGCCCGCATGATGTGGTCCGACGGCAAGCGCGAGGCGGAGATCACGCTGGCCGACTATGACGTTCGCGAGCGGTCCGAATATATCGGCAGCTCCGCCAACGAGATCCATGACGGTGCCGACGAGGTCCGCGAAAAGCTCGAGCAGGATTCTTCGCTCGGTCGCAAGCATGCCCTCTATGACGACATGCGGTCGCTGGGCATGACCGACTATGTGGCCTGGCCGCTGCTGCACACGCTCGGCAAGCGCCACGTCGTGACCTTCGCCACTGATCGTCCCGGCGGTTTCGAGGATGTCCACATCGCCGGCCTGAAGAAGCTGTTGCCGGTGCTGGCGCTGGTCAGCGAGATCCGCATCAAGAATCGCCTGGCGCGCACGCTGCTGGAAACTTATGTCGGCTCCCATGCCGGCGAGCTGATCCTGGCCGGCGCCACCAGGCGCGGCACCGGCACGACGGTGCGCGCCGCGATCATGATCTGCGACCTCAGGGACTTCACCAAGATCTCCGACAACTGGCCGCGCGACGATGTCATCGACCTTCTCAACGACTATTTCGACGCGATGTCGGAGCCGATCGCGCGGCACGGCGGCGAGATCCTGAAGTTCATCGGCGACGGGCTGCTCGCCATCTTCCCGCTGCATCAGCCGAACGCCTGCGCCAATCTTCTGCATGCGGTGGCCGAGGCGAGGGGAGCCATGGCCGCGCTCAACGATCGGAACAGCGCGACCGGCCGCGCGCCGCTGAACTACGGCATCGGCGTCCACGTCGGTGATGTCATGTACGGCAATATCGGATCTGCCCAGCGGCTGGATTTCACGGTGATCGGCCCGGCCGTCAACATGGCCTCCCGCCTGGAGGCGCTGACCAAGACGCTCGGCAGGAATGTGCTGCTGTCACGCGATTTCGCCGAGCTTGTCGAGAAGGAGTTCGCATTGGAGCATGTCGGCCGGCACGAGGTGCGCGGCTTCAACGCCCCGATCGAGCTCTATGCCTATCCGGCTCGCGCTATTTCCGGTTAGTTCCGGGGGCGTTCGGCAGGGCCTGTTGGCCCCCCTGGGTCTGCCTGGCCGGATCGTTGTCGCCCGGCCTCATCGTTGACGACTTCGCCGGTGCATTGGCGCCGCCGTTGTTGGCGTCCGACGACGTATTGAGGCTGGAGGCGCCCGCGCCGGTCGTGCCGCCGGTGCCGGTCGAATTGATGCCGGAGCCCGTCCTCGACGGCCCCGCGCCGCTTTGCGCGAAGGCGGAAGGAGACGAGGCGAGCGCCGCGATGAGCCCTGCTATGACGAGTGCTTTCATGTCCGCTCCTGTGCTCGGCCTGGTGCATGATCCGGACCCGGAGGGCCGCGCAGCGCAAAGTGCGCAGCGGTTTTCCGAAAAGATCATGCTCAAACAATAACCTGGAGCGCGATGACGGTTCATCCTAATCGCATCGCGCTCTAGGCGGCCCCGGCCCGGCATCCGGGGGCGGGCTTGAGCCGGGGCCGCCATTTGCCGGAATGGTGAGACGCCGGCGAAGGGCCAATGCGCGGGAACGCGTGGTCGTTCCAAATTCGATGGGGCGCCGCAAACCCGCTGAACTAGGCTGACCAGCGGTCCTGCTCTTCCTGGTGGGCTTGCTCGTTCAGCCGGTCGGCGATCTCGTCCGCAATCTGCTCGGTCTCGGCCGAGGCCACCGGCTCGCCCTTGTGTGTCTTCAGCTTGTCCTTGTCGGCTTCGATCGGAAAGTCGTCGGGTGTCAGTCCGGTCGTCTTGTTCATGGTGCGCCTCACTGTCTCCAGTTGGGGAAAACACACGTGAAGGGCCGATCGTTGCTACGAAGATGAAGCCGCTGGACGAGGCGGCGTCAGGCGCCGCCGACTGCCCGCGTGATGGTGCCGCTCCCGCCGCAGGTGGCGCAAGGCGCGCCGTCGATGCGTCCCTTGCCGTGACAATCGGGACAGACGTCGTCGCCGGTGCCCTTGGTTCCGGGCGGAGCTTCGTCACCGGGATTGAGCGCTGCTTGCGTGGGAATCTTGGCGTCTTGTGCGTGGGCAGCCTTGGTCTTGGTCATCTGCGCCTCCTCGACAACACCGCAACGCGCCTTGCCGCAGAAAGTGCCAATCGGAGTTCGCAGCGCAGTCAACGGAACCGCGCCGCTGTTCTCGCTACTTCTCGACTGCGCCCGTCCAGTCCTTGAAGCCGCCGACGTTGTAGACGTTCTCGTAACCCATATCCTTCAAGAGCTTGCCGGCCAGCGCCGACCTGCCGCCGGATGCGCAATAGAGGATGACGGTCTTGTCCTTGTCGAACGCCTTGTCGTGATAGGGCGACTCCGGGTCGGCGCGAAACTCCAGCATCCCGCGCGAGACGTTCACGGCGCCGGCGATCTTGCCGCTGGCGGCGACTTCCGGCGCATCGCGAACGTCCACGACCAGCGTGTTGCCCTTGTTGATCATCTCGGCCGCCTGCTCCGAGGTGATCTTCGGGACCGCCGCGTTCGCAGCTTCCAGCATTTGCTTGACACTCGTTGCCATAAATTCTCTCCGGATTTTCTTCTGCCGCCCCATAGGAGGATAGCACATCGATCTGGACATCGCTCCTGGATAAGCTTGTCCCGCCGGAGTCAGAGGCCGGAGGTCCGGTTGCCAAGGCCGGATTGTCCGACTAGCCTTGCCGAAGCTACGCCCAAACGGTCTCTGGCCGCACCTTCATGCCCAAATTTCTCCGCATCGGTGTCCATCAGTCCAACGTCTCCGGATACACCTCGAAGGCGTGGTGCGTCAGACGCGTCGGCGCGGCGGTCTTCCTGAAATGGGGCGCGGTGGAGGTGCAGGGCGCCGGCGCCGGGCGCAAGGTCTACTGGTCGCGGTCGCCGCAGGAGAAGACGATCCGTTGCGGCACCGCGCAGCGCGCGCAGGAGTACACGAAAGCCGCGATCGCGCGGCGCCGCAATCACCGCTATGAGCCGCTGACCGGACCCATCGCGAACCGGCGCCGGTCGGCTGCCCGCGCCGCCGAGCTCAAGCAGGCGCTCGCCACCATCCTCATCGTGGACATCGTCGGCTCCACGGCGAAGGCAGCCAAGCTCGGCGATGCGCGCTGGACCAAGGTGATGGGCCATTATTACGCGGCGGTCCGCAAGGAGCTGAAGACGTGCCGCGGCAAGGAGGTCGTGACCACGGGCGACGGCGTGCTGGCGACCTTCAGGAAACCCGCTGCCGGCATCGCCTGCGCGGCCGCGATTCAGAAAGCCGTGCGCACGCTCGGCCTCGAGATCAGGGTGGGTCTCCACGCGGGCGAATACACCATCAGCGGCGGCGAAATGGTCGGCCTCGCGTTCCACATCTGCACCCGGGTTGCAGCGAAAGCACGCGCGGGCGAGGTGCTGGTTTCGAGCGCGGTAAAGGAACTGATGGCGGCGCAGTCCGCAATCAACCTGAGGGATCATGGCCAGCACCGGCTCAAGGGGGTGCCCGAAAGGTGGCGGCTGTACCGGGTGGAGGGCTGAGGGCATCGCGGCGCAATAAGCCTTGCGAGGCTGCGCCTCAGTCACAGCCCCTGGATTCAAGCTTCCGCCTTCATGTTTGCGAAACGGTCCCGCAAATAGGCGGCGAAGGGACGCCTTCCCTCATCCTGGCTCCAACTGTCGATCGCAAGGCGAAAAGCTCCGATTGAGACCATCGCGACTATGCGGAGTGCCGTTCGCCGCTTGGGCTGCGGCCACATCGTGCAGAGCGCGTCGAAGACCGCCTGTTCCTGTTGGGCGTATTTGGTGGCCTCGCGGGCGCGAAGCGTCTCGTTGGTGCGGATGAACCGGTCGATCTCCATCATTTGTTTCCGGGCCTGGACGTCCTCGTAGGACGCCGTGAGTCTGACCAGTGCATTCTTCACCGCTTCGAGCGGCGGCTGCTTGGTCGATTGCTCCAGAACGGCGCGCCCTATGGCTTCGGCGAGACCGCCCTGCCAGGCCAGGATGATGTCTTCCTTCGACTTGAAATAATAGAAGAAGGTCCGACGCGAAATTCCCGCTGCCTCCGCGATGGCATCGAGCGTCGTCGCCTCATAGCCGTTCCGAAGGAAGAGCCTCAGACCGGTGTCGGTGATCCGTCGCAACGTTTCGCGGCGCTTTTGCTCCCTCAGTCCCTCGCTTTTCGGTGATGGGTCGTTTCCGTCCTGTTTCGACACACAACGGCCTCATTCAAAATTACACTCAGTGCGATAAAATTCCGCATCAAGTGCGAAATTACTGCATGTGAGGCCGGCCAGCAAGGCTCGGGCCGATTCGAGGCGTCCAAGACCACCGAACTGGATCAAGATGACTGCAGACAGGGACGGCCCGGCGAACGACCGGGATGCCGATGCTTCGCGTTGCGATTTCCACGATGCCGAGGCCGGTTTGCTGCAAGCGGCGGCCGGGAAGGACCAGCGCACGCGCAGCTCCGGCAACATCGAGCTTCTACGCCGCAATCCTGCCGGTTATGTCGCCTCCAGCCATCGCCAGGGCGCGCCGCACCGGCCTCGCCGTGCAATCAGCAGACCTCGCAGGAGCCTGCAATCCGTCCCCCGGACGATACATGACGCGCGAGCCCGTCATGCCGGCGAGCAGCGCCTCGACGGCGCCGTGCAAGGCTCGTCAAGGGAACGTGACCAGCGTCGATTTGTCGCTCGGACCCTCGCGCGCGCGGTGAAGGCCATACGTTCGCCGCATCTCGGCAATTTCGGCGTTCTCATCCTGCTGTGCGCCATCTCGTTCCATCCCTGCTTCGATCTGCCGAACGTCGTTTCGAACAGCTTCCTCTGTCTGGGTGCGAAGGCGGCGTTCGCCGCGACTGTCAATCTCGTGGTGGACGACTGGACCCCGACGATCCAGGCCTTTCTGGCCGGCCGCCTTCTGCGCTGGATTGGCCTCAGCCTTCTGCTCGCGCTGCTCCCCGTGCTGACCGTCATCCGCGCCGGGACGCTGGCCAAGCTGCGGGCGCTAGCCGCCCTCTTGCTTGTCCGGCTGCGCGGGATCCTCAGAGCTTCGCTGCGGCCACTGAATCGCGCAGCGCGGGAGGGCCGCGGCGCAGGTGTCGTTCACGAGAAGGTCAACAGGCTCGGGCGGCACAACGCTTGAAAATTACACTAGGTGTAATTTAACTGGTCGGATGTGATGTTGTGCCGTGGGAGATGGCCCGATGCCTGGTTGGAGTGCGAGCGATATTCCGTCCCAGCGGGGGCGTTGCGCCGTTGTCACGGGCACGGGTGGCCTGGGTTACCAAGATGCGCTGGCGTTGGCGCGTGCGGACGGCGAAGTGATCATTGCCGGTCGCAATGCCTCGAAGGGAGCAGACGCCGTCGCGCGGATCCGATCCCGTCAGCCCAACGCGAACGTCCGGTTCGAACGGCTCGACCTTGCGGATATTCATTCGGTGCGGGCCTTCGGCTCCCGTTTGCGTGGCCAACGGGACAGTCTCGACCTGCTCGTCAACAATGCCGCGGTCATGATGCCCCCTGTCCGGCAAGTAACGGCCGACGGGTTCGAAATGCAGTTCGGCACGAACCACCTCGGCCATTTCGCGCTGACGGCCGAGCTTCTGCCGCTGCTGCACAAGGGCGTCGAGCCGCGCGTCGTCACCGTGTCCAGCCTGGCAGCGCGCAGCGGAGCGATCGAGTTCGACAATCTGCAGGCTGAGCGTCGCTACCAGCCGATGCCGATCTACAGCCAGTCCAAGCTTGCGAACCTGATGTTTGCGTTCGAGCTGCAGCGACGCAGCCGGAGGTTCGGCTGGGGCATCACCAGCGTTGCGGCCCATCCCGGCGTATCGCGGACCGACCTCATTCCGAATGGCGCCGGCCGGATGAGCCTTCCCGGCCTGGCGCGGACCGCCCTCTGGTTCCTGTTTCAGCCGGCGGCGCAAGGTGCGCTGCCGACGCTGTTCGCGGCGACGTCGCCGGACATCGTCCCCGGCGGCTATTACGGTCCGGACAAGTTCGGCGAAATCCGCGGTTCGCCGTCCGTGGCCCGCGTGCCGCCGCAGGCCGATGACGATGCGGTGGCGTCTCATCTGTGGGATGTCTCGGCAAGACTGACCGGCGCTCGCTTAGCGACGGAGTCGTCCCGCACCCAGGCGAGGACGGATCTGTGCACTTGAAGCGGCCTCGCGCAGGTCCGCCATTCCGAGGCCCGGCGGCCGCGTAGAAAGACGAAGCAGAGGACTCCAACATGACCCGTCGAAATCTGGTGCTGATCGCTTTGGGAGTTTGCCTGATGAGTGCTCCAGTCCACGCGACGCCGCCGAACAAGGTGCTCGGCACCTGGAGAATGGTCTCCGCTCAGATCGATCCGGAAGGAAAGAACCTGCCGGCCTATGGCGCGCGGCCGAACGGGCTGCTGACCTTCACGCCGGACATGCACTTCATCGAGGTGCTGACCGACTCGGACGTCCCGCGCTTTGCCTCCAGCGTGCGGGGCGAGGGCACGGACGCGGAAAACCGCGCGGCCATGGCCGGCAGCATCGGCTTTTTCGGCACCTACACGGTGGATGAGAACGGCGAGTTCAGCGGCAACAAGGTCGAGGGCTGCACCTTTCCGAACTGGATCGGCAGCGTTCGGACGCGGAAGGAATTGCGTCTGGTGGTCGACGGCGACGTCATGACCGAGAATTTTGAACGACCTGACGGCACGAAGATCCGCATCACGTTCGAGCGGGTCCGCTAGCGCCGTTCACGCCGACGGCGTTACCTTCGGCTCCGGAAAGGGGCAGGGCGATCGCATATGGGAGCGATCTCGCCTGTGGCCATTCTTCGAGACGCCCGCCGTTAGCGGGCGTTGAAGGACGAGGCGCGCGCTCAGCTCGCGCAAAGCACCATATGCAATAGTCCTGGGAGAGGGGCTCGGCCCGACCGTCGCCGCCTTGATGTTGACATTCAGCTTCAACCTGCTGACGAGTCTGGGGCTTGGCGGATCCGCCAAGCTGATGCTGCAGGGTGCGATCATCGGCCTTGCAGCGGCCGCATATTCGGCAAGGCGCCAGTCATGATTGCCTCGATATCGGAACGAGAACGGATGCGGCCGCAGCCGCGATGACAACAGGAGAGATGACATGACCGATGTGATGGCTGGAGCCGAACCATTCTTCATGCAGGGCAAGGGGCCTGCGGTCCTCGTGCTCCACGGCTTCACGGGAACGACGCAAAGCATGCGGTATCTCGGCGAAGAGCTTCACCGGCGCTTCGGCTTCACCGTCAGCGGGCCTCGCCTGCGGGGCCACGGCACCTCACCGGACGACATGGAAACGACCGGCTATCTCGATTGGCTCGCGTCGGCGGAGCAGGCGCTTCACGAGCTGGCTGGCCAGGGCACCAAGGTCTTCGTCACCGGCCTGTCCATGGGAGGCACGCTGACGCTCAACCTAGCCGCACGTTTTCCGAACATCGTCGCAGGCGCCGTGCCGATCAACGGTGCCGCCGGAATCTTCGATGGCGCGATGGCCGAGCTCGTATCGGACGGCGCGGCGCCGAAGCGCGTTCCCGGCATCGGATCGGACATCAAGGCCGCCGGCGTCAAGGAGCTGGCCTATCAGGAGGTGCCAGTCGCTTGCCTCCGGCAGGTCCACGTCCTGATTGCTGCGACCGAAAGCCTGCTGCGCAAGGTCAGCTGTCCCACGCTCGCCATTCATTCCAGAGAGGACCACGTCGTGCCGGCGGCCAATGGCAAGCGAATCGCGCAGGAGGTCAGTTCCAACGACGTGCGCCTGCTTTGGCTCGACAATTCCTATCATGTCGCCACGCTCGATAACGACAAGGATCTGATCGTAGAGCGCTGCGGACGATTCATCTCGGAAATCGCCGGGGCGGCGCCTGGATAGAACAGCGCTTCTGCATACGGCGGTCGTAGAATGATGGGCTTGAGATCCTACGATAGCCGCTTTCGCATCTTCGGGCTGGCTCAGCCTTCGAACCGCCAGTTCGCCGGCACCCAGCGATAGCCGTCGTCCGTCTTCCTGATGTTGCCGATGCCCGGAAACGGGAAATGGAATCCAAGCACCGGGATGCGGTCCGTCGCAGCGCGGTCGAACAAGCGCCTGCGCGACTGCAACGCGGTATCGGGATCGAGATCCGGCCCGGGCCGCCAGGCATTGTCGATGTTGAGTAGGGGGCTATAGGCGGCATCGGACGCGATCAGCAATGCTTGCGCGCCGGAATGCACCAGGATCGCCGACATGCCCGGCGTGTGGCCGCCGGCGGCGATCGTCGTTATGCCCGGCAACAACTCGCTGCCCGGCCGGTACAGCACGGCAGACTTGGCGACGGGCGCCACGCTTCGCTTGATATTGGCGATGAAGGCGCGCCGGAAATCTTCCGGCATGGGCAGCCGCGACAGGTCAGGCTCGTTACGGATGAAGAACGCAAAATCGTCCTCGGGAAGATGGACCGTCGCCTTCGGAAAAGCGCTCGATCCGTCGGCGCGGCTGAGATTGCCGACGTGATCGGGATGGGTATGCGTGATCACGATGGCGTCGATGTGCTCGGGCTCCACGCCGATCGCCGCAAGATTGCGGAATAGATGTCCGCCATCGGGGCCGAGCGTTTGCGCTGCACCTGCCTCGATCAGGATTCTCCTGCCACCGGTTTCCAGCAGAAGCGTGTTCAGGTTGAGCGTGAAGGTGTCGGTCGGCAGGAACGCATCGCTCAGCGTCCTGCCGAGTTCCTCCGCCTGGGCGGTGTGGGCATAGATGCGCGGATTGCCGCTCAGCGTGCCGTCGCTGACGACGGTTGTCTTGATATCGCCGATCCGAAAACTGTAGTGGCCGGAATTGGCCCTGCCAGCAGGCGTTTGCGCGATCGCGGCCGGCATGCCCAGCAGCGGCGTCATCGCTCCGGCCGCGCCGCCTGCGAGCATTATGCGGCGGCTGATGTTCAGAGGTGATGGCATACGGCTTCTCCGGCCTATCGCGGTGGGGTCTGTGTACGATGATCTGGCATCATCCACAAATGTCATGATAGAATTTACATTATGCGTTCGATGGATTTGGCGAAAGTCGACCTCAACCTGCTGGTGGTGTTGCATGCGCTGCTCGAGACCGGCAGCGTCACGCGCGCCGCTGAGCGTCTCGGCAGCAGCCAACCCGCGATCAGCCGTGCGCTGGCAAAGCTGCGGCGCCTGTTCGGTGACCGGCTGATGGTGAAGGCGGCAAGCGGCATGACGCCGACGCTGCGCGCCGAGGCGATGCGCGAGCCGCTGGCGACCTTGCTCGGCGGCGTCGAGACATTTCTCCACAAGCCGAAATTCGATCCTTCCGCCACCGACCGCGTCTTTCGCATCGCGACGACCGATTATGGGGCGCTCGCCATCCTGCCCAATGTCGCCGCCCACTTTGCGCGCGAGGCACCCGGGGCGGCGGTCGAGGTCGTCAGCTTCTCGCGTGATGTGTTCCGCATGCTCGCTGACGGTCAGGTCGATTTCGTGCTGTATGCCGATAATCCGGTATCCGGCTCGTTTCGGGCGCGCGAGCTGTTCCGCGAAAATTTCGTGACGCTGGTCCGGCAAGGGCATCCTTTGCTCAAGCAGATGCGCGGGGCAAAGGACGTGCTGCCGATCAAGCTGTTCACGGCCTGCCCGCACATCGTGGTCAGCATTTTTGGCGGGCAGGGCGGGCCGATCGATACCGCATTGGCCGAGCGCGGCTACAAGCGGCACGTCGCGCTGCGTGTTCCATATTTCGCAACGGCCGCGGTGATCACGGCTGCGTCGGATTACCTGGTGACCATGCCCTCGCGGGCGGCCCGGCAGCTTGCGCCGCGGCTCGGTCTCGTGATGCTGAAACCGCCGGCGCAGGTGACGCCCTACGGCTATCGCCTGCTCTGGCACGAACGAAGTCACGACGATCCCGGCGCGGTCTGGTTGCGCCGGCTGGTGGTCGATTCTGTCAAGTCGGGCGCCGCCTAAACCAAAACATGGAGCAAGACGCCGCAAAGCGTGCTCGTCATGAATGTTGCTCCCGATGTCGGAACCCGGGCCGGCCGTTCGTCTTGAATCCAAGCCGCCTCGAACCGGAGTTCTGCGTAAATGGCCCCGCGCGCCAATTGGAAAGGCTTCCTGAGACTGTCCCTCGTCACCTGTCCCGTGGCGCTCTATCCCGCTACCTCCGAGAGCGAGAAGATCTCGTTCAACCAGCTCAACCGGCAGACCGGCCACCGCATCAAATACGTGAAGGTGGACGCGGAGACCGGCGACGAGGTGACGAACGAGGACATCGTCAAGGGCTATGAGCTCGAGAAGGGCCAATACATCGAGGTCTCCAAGGAAGAGCTCGAGGAGATCGCGCTGGAGTCCACGCGCACCATCGAGATCGACGAGTTCGTCGACAAATCGGACATCGACGCGCGCTATCTGATCCGCCCCTATTACATCCGGCCCGACGGCAAGGTCGGCCACGACGCCTTCGCGGTGATCCGCGAGACCATTCGCGAGATGAACAAGGTCGCGATCGGGCGCGTCGTGCTGACCAACCGCGAGCACATCATCGCGCTGGAGCCGATGGACAAGGGCCTCGTCGGCACCCTCTTGCGCTACCCCTACGAGGTGCGCAGCGAGGCTGAATATTTCGACGACATCCAGGACGTGAAGGTCACCAAGGACATGCTAGATCTCGCCCGGCACATCGTCAACCAGAAGGCCGGACGCTTCGCGCCCGAAAAGTTCGAGGACCATTACGAGACCGCGCTGATCGACCTGATCAACGAAAAGCGCGCCGGCAAGGTGATCCGGCCGAAGGAGCGGCCGAAGGGCGAGAACGTCGTCGACCTCATGGAGGCGCTGCGGCGGAGCGTCGGCAAGGAAGTCGGGAAGCAGGCCGCGCCCGCGAAGGCGGACAAGCCGGCGAAGAAGCCGAGGAAGGCGGCGGCCGGCCAGAAGGAGATGCTGATGCCGATCGCCGGCAAGAAGGCGGCCGCCAGGGAGACGTCCGCGAAAAAGCCGGCCGCAGGGGCGCGGCGGAAATCGGCATGAAGCATCCCGTGACGCCGGACTTAAATCGAAAACACGCCCTATGCCGCTTGGTACGCGAAGGTCCTAGTCGCAGGCCTCAAAGGCCCTCGTCAGGGCACTCCGGACATGTATCGCCGATCGAATCGAGGACATCGTTGATCTCCGCGACCGCCTGATCGGCAGAGACGCCGTCCGGCGGATCCTGGCGCGCAAGCACGACCGCGCGATGGCGCGCGTGCGGGTCGGCGCGGTCCCTGGCCCAGCCGTGCTCCTCGCATTCGCAGATCGCGCCGGCCTCGTGCAGCACGTGGGTGGCCCATCCCCGTAAGGTCCGGATCGCCGGCCGTCTTTCCCTGGTCATCAGCATGCGAGATTGCTCCTGCGGGACGAATCCGTGCCGCCGCCAGATCGTTCCGGGCTGTTAGCACGGGTCAGAGATTCCCAAACGGCAGGGCTGGGCTTGTCCACGTGTTCCGGATGAAGGGGAGCGCGCGTTGTGACGCAGCGTCTGTATGCGTTGCAAGCACCCAGCAGAGCCAGGCAGGTTTCCTCCTGAGGAACCCTGGTGCTGAGAGGCGGCTTATGTTGTCATCGGTTTCGGAGGAAAAGCATGGTCATTGATGCGTTCGCTGGCACCACGCCGGTGTTTCTCCCTGAGCAGTTCTTCGTTGGTCGCTTGGAAGGATGGGCGGTGGTCGAGAGTCTCGTCGGCGGGCTGTTGAAGCGGGCGACGATCACGGCGCATGGCGAATTGGACGCGGACACCGACACTGTCGTTCTGACTGAAACCTACACCTTTGATGACGGCCATAGCGACACGTTGCGCTGGACGATCCACAAGCTGAGCGAAGGTCAATACATCGGCCACGAAAATCGACTGGAGGGTGAAGCCACGGGCGAGCAGACCGGTTGTGCATTCCATTGGAAGTACACGCGCGACACGCCCCAAGGCGACGGAAAGTCGTTCAAGCTGAACTTCGACGATTGGTTCTATGCGATCGATGACCGCGCCTGCATCGTGCGCGGATCCGCCGGGCGCGCGGGCATTCCGTTCGCGACGGCGCATGTGACGTATCGGAAGCTTTAGGTTCGCCCGACGCGGGCTGCAGCCCCGCTCTCCGGTGCGCACTTCTTTCTCGAACTTAACATTTTTGAATCGCGAAGGCACCGAAGCAAAGTACGGTGGGCGTTTTCGCGGGAGTGAATCTTCTGGCGCTGATTGAGCCAGAGCGGGGGCCGGGGCGTGAATTTCCAGGTTACGGTTTTGAAGATCCTGGTGAGCTATCCGGATGGCTTTGCCGTCATGGAAGACCTCAAGCGCGACATGGCGATCCTGGCGACCAGCGGCCGCGATTGGGCCGACCGGACGAGGCGTCTTGCCAGCCGCGTGCCGGACCTCGACATCTTTTCACAGGGGCTGGTCGAGCGCATCAGCGGTGGCTGGAGACTGACGTCGAAGGGGCGAGACATCTTGGCGTTCATGGAAGCCCGACCGGCACCAAGCGAGCCCAGCCTGGCGGCCCCGGGCGATGAGACGTCCCAGCCGGTATTGGAGATTGCTCCGCTTTCCCCGCTGCCGCAGCCAGCCGACCGGGCCAAGCGGAGGCGCGAGCGCCGAGAGCGCCGCCGCGAAGCCCGCGAACGGGCGCGGGCGAACGCCTCCTGAACCGGGATTGAGGTCGGCAACGAACTAGCGGTCCATCGCCGCGCTCGAAGGGGCGCCAAGTCGGCGGCGACGCGGAGGCGACGGGGTGCTAACCACCCCATCTCTCGTAAGGATTATGACCTGGCTCTGGTTGATCATCATAGTGCGGGGCCGGTTGACGGCGGTCCGGCCGTGCCGGTGAATAAGCCCAGGCCGCAGTACTCCCAGTCGTCAGAACACGAGGATGCGCTTTTGCATGATGCCGATGGGCCTGGCCTGCCACCGCGGCGCTGACGGGGGCCCACAGGATAATCAAAAGGCTCAAAACGAGACCCGATCGCATGGGAGTTTCTCCGATAGACTACGATGATGAGTTAGATGAGCCTCGGTCCACGCCCTCGCAATCGGTGACGCCTGCAAGACTGGTAACGTCCTCGGCATCACGCGCGGGTTGGCGGTCGAATTCGTGCGAATCTGTAAACCCCGCACTCGGCTTCATGCTGGCAGTTGCGTCACGGTTTGGAGTCTTTCGTCGCCGGGGTGCGTCACGCGATGATGAGCACACCGATTTGCCATTCGCGCAGGCGTGATTGTTCACCCACGTGTTTTTCCCGAGCGCATACCCACCTAATGCTCAACCAAGAAATTCGAAGGAAGCGCATTTCAACAGAGCAGCCGGTTCGAGTCAGCGCGAATGCTCCGCACGAAAACAACAGCCGTTCGGAGCACGACCATGACTGGATTCAGGACCTTTGTTATTGCAGCGATGATGTCGATTGGCGCGATAAGCTCTGCAAGCGCCCAGTGCCCATTGTGGGCGACTCAACATCCAGATTTGTTTCAGGCGCAATATCCCGATCGGGATGTGTTGAACAACTGCGAATTGACGCCAGCAGGCAGAATGGGCCTGGAACGCCCTGGCGGCGCGGCTCCCTTGTTTGGGCCCAACAGGGCCTACCAGACAACGCCTGGCGTTGCCCAGCACCGCGGCTTTCACCACCGATCGCGGTGAGTATCTGAAAATGGATCCGGATGGTCGGATTCCGGCGGAGAAACCGTAGCGCGCCAAGTCGAATGATCAGAAATCAATCCGCGCACCTTCGGTACGCGACCGTTTTCAGCGATTTCTGAGTGCTGTCGGGACCATCAAATGCGAGTCGATTAAGTCATTGGTTTCGCGTCCGTCGCCAAAAATTCGCGAGTCGTTTTAGGTCAATTCCAAAGATCTGCTAGTCGAATGGGTGATGACGCTAGATCTTGGGTTGGATGCCGCGATTTGTTGTCCAGATGTCGTGGTCTTGTGGAGCTGGGTGCTGCGAGCGCGGCCCGCAATGAACAACCTGCTCGAGGAAAACCGTCGGGGCCAATTTAGTACAAGTCGTCTGAAGCGGTGGAACGCTATCGAGAGACCGATGTGCGATCGTCGAGCGCCGCGCCGGTCGAGGCTTTATAGTCGGGACGGGCCCAGGGGAGCGCAACAGCCTCCTCGATCGCGAGAGATGAGCGGGGCTCCGCCTTAGCTATTCTGCGGTCGCGCAGACCGCATCGCAGCGATTAGGCCGCCTTGCAGAAGTGCACGGAAGCACAGCGCGGGCAGCGCACCTCGGAAGAAGGAGGCGATGCTCACGAGCTTACCGCAGGGCGTGCCTGACGTGGCCACGCGCATAGAACGACGCACTTCATCGACTCCTGCCTCGACGCGAACGGCAATGCGCCCCCGCTGCTCCAGACCAATGGTTGCAGAGTGCGGCGGTTAGCTGCAGCTCAGCGGTAACGGCAGGTCGGGATGCAACTCGTACCAGTCGTAGCAATCTGGATAGGCGCCGTAGAATCCATAGCCGCCTCGGCGGAAGTGGTGAAACGCGTGCTGGCGCAGGCCTACGTCATGACCACCGAGGCCAAGGTGCTCGCCGCCGAACCGGGCGCCGCCGGCAAAATCTCCCTCATGGCCCATGCCGCCGAAATGCGCGCCGCCGCCGAAGGCCGCATGTCCACCGCCGAAGCCTGCATGTCCGCCGCCAAAGCCGCCACCGCCAAAACCACCGCCGTGGCCACCGCCACCACCGCCGCCATGGGCATTGGCCGCGCCAACGGCGAGCGTCGAGGCGAGTGCTGCTGTCGCCAGAATCATGATTGCACGTTTCATGGATGACTCCTCTTGTTGCGCTGTCCGGCCATGTTCCGCGCGAGGTTGCCGATGGCCGGGTCAGTGATGAGGGAGAGGTAGCTCCGGTACGAGGCGATCCAACTGAATTCGATGTCAGAATATCAGGCAAGCCGCTCGCGAAGAGCGTCTCGCGGATCGGCGCGACGCACGCGTAGGAGCGGGCCGACCAGCGCAGTCCGCTCCTCGTTATTGCAAAACGCGGCGAAGCTATAGGGCAGGCCGCGTCACCCAATCAGTACTAGCTGCCTGTGCCCGGCTCGCACGGTACGTTGTTGCCGGTCCACGGCGCGGTTGCAAAGGCGCCGACGCGCGGCGCCGGAACGCAGGCGCGCTCGCCCGGATAATGGAACGGCGTGGTCGCCGCGACTGTATCGGCGGCCACGTCGGGCTGCTGCGCGGCGCGCTGGTGCTCGCGCGCCATGACTGGGCCACCCAGCATTGCGGCCGCGATCAATCCTATCGACAATAGTTTGGACGTGGTCATTCGCTCTCTCCTCTGACGACATCAGGCCGATCAAGCCGGCTCAGCGACGATGTGTGAACGATCGGCCACGTTTCCAACGCACGTTTTGCTCACTGCATTTCAACCGCCCGAGAGCCGCTGCGGTGTCGCAACCACGATCGTGCGAATGCATAACATCCGTGGTCCCTGAGACGACGGCACGTGCGTTGACGGCATATGTTCGATCCAGTCGGTTGGCAGCGGAGCGCGGAAGATGATCATTGCATTTGTAACACGCGTGGTGCGGGTCCTCGTGCCGTTGGCGGCACGCACAGCCGACAACATGAACCGCAATTTAGTGGCGCGGTGCGCGCGGCAGAGCTACCTCATAGCGCAGCGGGCGACCGGCAACAGGCGGCATCAGCGACGCGCGTCCGACGTACGCGGGCACTGAGCATGACACGGCCCGACGCCGTACCCGTGCTGCCCAACCGCGCGTCGAGACGCCGTGGGAATTATGGTACGAGGCTCATGACCCGGATTCTCCTGATTGAGGACGACACTGAAACCGCCGAGGCGATCCTCGCCGAACTCGGCGATCGCGGCTTCGAGGTGCAGTGGGCCGGCAACGGCGTCGACGGTCTCGAGCGCGCGCGTGCGTCGAGCCCCGATGCCATGATCGTCGATCGCATGCTCCCGGGAGTTGACGGGCTGACCGTCATCGAGGTGCTGCGCAAGGAGCAGGTGAGGACGCCTGTGCTGGTGTTGAGTGCGCTTGGCGCCGTGAATGACCGGGTGCGCGGGTTGCGCATGGGCGGGGACGACTATCTCACAAAGCCGTTCGCGCTCATCGAACTGGTTGCGCGAATCGAGGCGCTGCTGCGCCGGCCGAGCGACAGCCGCGAAACCATCCTGCATGTCGGGCCCCTCGAGCTCGATCTGATCGAGCGCACCGCGCGACGCGGCGAGCGCAGGCTCGACCTGTTGCCGCGCGAATTCCGCTTGCTCGAGTACATGATGCGCCGGAGCGATCAGCTCTTGACGCGCGCGATGCTGCTCGAGGAGGTCTGGAACTACAAGTTCGTTCCGGCGACCACCAACTTGATCGACGTGCATATGGGCCGGCTTCGTCACAAGGTGGACGGTCCCGGGGAGACACAGCTCATCCACAATGTCCGAGGCTCCGGCTTCGTCCTTCGCTCGCGGTAGGAGAGACGGGCGATGCAGCAGACACAGTTGATCCGCTCCAGCACATTTCTCTGGGCTCTGGCCGTGGCGGCGTCCTTTGCGCTGTTCGTGGTCGCCTTGTTCGCCTTCATCTACTGGAAGCTCGACGCCTATCTGGTCGCGCGGTCCGATCGCATGATCACCACGCAGATCCACTTCGTCGCGAAATTGTCCCCGGCCCGCCGCGTCAGCGCAATCGCGGATCACCTCGCGCAGGATTCCAGGGGCGTTCAGTACGCGGGACTGTTCGATGCTGCCGGCAAAAGGCTGGCCGGGAATATCGACCGCGTGCCGCGCGAACTCGGGCTCGATGGGGCGGCGCAGGGCGTGCGACTCGATCTGCTGGAGAAGCCGACGGAGCATGGTCCCGTCGTCAGGGCGGTCGGCAGCCGTCTCGAGGGCGGCGATGTCCTGGTGATGGGACGGAACGTCGACGAGACGCGCGAGATATCGAGCGTGGTGGGCCAGGCTCTGGCCCTGGGCCTGCTGCCGGCCTTCAGCCTCTGCCTGCTTGCGGGTGCCTGGCTGAGCTTGCGCGCCCAGCGACGCGTAGAGGAGGTCAACCAGCGGGTCCAGCGCATCGTGGCCGGCGAGCTGCGCGAGCGGCTTCCGGAGGGCGGGACGGACGACCCGTTTGCGCGGCTGGCCAGGATCGTCAACGGCATGCTCGACGAGATGGAGACGATGATCAATGCGCTCGCCGGCGTCGGCAACGACATCGCTCATGATCTCAGGACGCCGCTGACCCGCGTCCGTCTGGCGCTGGAGCGCGGCCGGACGCATGCGGGGACGCTGGAACAGCTGCAGGACGTTGCGGACAAGGCCATCGCCGGCATCGACCAGTCGCTCGCGATCGTCACGGCCTTGCTGCGCCTGACAGAGATCGAGAACAACCGCCGTATGGCCGGGTTTGGCGACGTCGCGCTCGACGAGATTCTGCGGGAGGTGTGCGACGTCTACGACCCGATCGCCGAGGACAAGCATGTCGGGCTCGGCGTCGTCACCGAGTGCAATGTGCAGGTGTGGGGTGACCGCGACCTGCTGTTCGAGGCAGTCGCCAACCTCGTCGACAACGCCATCAAGTTCACGCCGTCCGGCGGGCGGGTGGACCTCGCCCTGCAGGCGGAGGACGAGACCGCGCTGGTGCGCGTTAGCGATACCGGGCCCGGCATCAGCGAGCAGGAGCGCGAAGCAGTGCTGCGGCGGTTCTACCGCTCCGACAAGATGCGCAATACGCCGGGCGTCGGGCTTGGACTGAGGCTGGTGGCGGCGATCGTCAAGCTGCACGGCTTCCGGCTGATCATTGGCCCGGCTCCCGGTGGGCGGATCGAGATCCTCGCCTGGACCGGGAGTGCGGGCAGGCCCATCGCGCGCCGGTCACGCGCATTGCTGCACGCAGAGGCCGGCCAGATGGGATGAGCCAAATGACGTGCGGTGCCTCCGAGATCAATCAGCCGGCCCGGACTATAGGAGTGACAAATGCAGACGAGCCATGAGGTGGTGTGCCGCGATCCTGTTGCCGTGCCGATCGCAGCGGTGTCGACGCCGTTCCTCACCGCCTATTCCGCCGCAATCCGGCGCTACGAGCTACTTGAATCAGGTCAGGAGCAGCAGCTGGCGCGTCGCTGGCAGGAAACGCGGGACCGGCGCGCCGCGGATGCGCTCGTCACCAGCCATCTTCGGCTCGCCGCCAAGTTGGCGAGGGGTTACAAGGGATACGGTCTGCCACTGGTCGATCTGATCGCGGAAGCGAACCTCGGCCTCGTGATCGCGGCGTCGCGCTTCGAGCCCGGGCACGGCGCCCGATTCTCCAGCTATGCGATCTGGTGGATCAAGGCCACCATTCACGACTACATCCTGCGATCGTGGTCCCTGGTCAAGATCGGGACGACGGCTGCGCAGAAGAAGCTGTTTTTCAAACTCCGCGGCGAGATCAGGAAAGCCACCAGCAGTGCGATGGCCGGGCTCACACCCGAAATCGCCGAATTGATCGCCGGGAAGCTCGAGGTGACGGCGCGCGAGGTGATCGAGATGGACGCGCGACTCCACCGCGACATGTCGCTGAACGCGCGCGTCGGTGACGAGGACGGTGGAACCGAGCTGGAGGCCCTGCTGGTCGATGGTGCGGTCGACGCCGAGACGATGCTTGCCGATCACGACCAGACGGAGCAGCGCAGCAGGGCTTTGCGCGCTGCACTGGACGGGCTCGCGCCGCGGGAGCGTCATATCTTCGAGGCGCGGCGCCTGAAGGAATGTCCTGTTACGCGCGATCAGCTCGCCCGAGAGCTGTCCATATCCAGCGAGCGGGTTCGGCAGATCGAGATCCGTACCTTCGCCAAAGTCAAACGGGCCGTCGTGAACGCCGCGCATGATGTGTCACACGCCGCCGCGTGCAGCGACTGAATTCGTTTTCATTTGAACGGAGGCGCGGCCGCCCTCACTTGTCCGACGATCCTGCGTAACCCTGTTTCAGGCAGACCAATCATGGGAATTGTTCGCTTCGCGCTGCGGCTTCCGCATACTTTCTACGTGCTTGCGGCGTTGATCCTGTTCCTCGGCGGCATCGCAATTCGCTCGATGCCGACAGACATCTTTCCGGAGATCCGGATTCCCGTCGTCACTGTCATCTGGAGCTACACCGGCCTTTCCACGCCGGAGATGGAACAGCGCGTCAGCACCTACAGCCAGTATTCGATCAGCGCCAATGTCAGCGGTATCAAGAATATCGAGGCGCAGACCCTCAACGGCTTGTCGGTTCAGAAGATCTACTTTCAGCCGGACGTCAATCTCGATCTCGCGATCTCGCAGATCGTCTCGGCGACCAACGCCATCCGCGCTCTGATGCCTCCCGGCATCCAGCCGCCGATCATCGTGCAGTTCAATGCCTCAAGCGTGCCGGTGCTCCAGCTCAGCCTCGAATCGAACAACCTGAATGAGCAGCAGCTCTACGATTTCGGCATCTACCGGGTCCGCCAGCAACTGGCTCCCGTTCCAGGCGTGACCCTGCCCACGCCTACCGGCGGCAAATACCGCCAGATCATGGTTGACCTCGATCCGAACAAGCTGCTGGCGCGCGGATTGACACCGCTCGACATCGTCAACGCAGTGAACACGCAGAACCTGACGCTGCCGACCGGCACGACCAAGATCGGCGACACCCAGTACACCGTTCGTACCAACGCGACGCCGGCGACGATCCAGGATCTCAACATGATCCCGGTGAAGTTCGCGAACGGGGCGACGATCTTCCTGAAGGACGTCGCCCAGGTCCGCGACGGCGCCCAGGTTCAGCAGAACATTGTGCGCGAGGATGGCCACCGCGCCGTCCTGCTCAGCGTCATCAAGAACGGCAATGCCTCCACGCTGGCCGTCGTCAACGGCGTGAAAGCGGCCCTGACGTCGATCCGCGCGTCGGCGCCCGCGGGGCTGAAGGTGAACGAGCTGTTCGACCAGTCAATCTTCGTCACACACTCGGTCGATGGTGTGCTGCGCGAAGGCGCCATCGCGGCGGGCCTGACGGCATTGATGATTCTGGTGTTCCTGGGATCGTGGCGATCGACGCTCGTCGTCCTGATCTCGATCCCGCTGGCGATGCTGTCCTCGCTGATCGTCCTCTATTTCCTCGGCGAGACTCTCAACACCATGACGCTCGGCGGCCTTGCTCTTGCCGTCGGTATTCTCGTCGACGATTCGACGGTGACGATCGAGAACACGCACCGGCTCTGGACCGAGGAAGGCATGCCGCTGCCGGACGCGACTCTGCACGGAGCAGCCGAAATCGCCATTCCGACGCTGGTCTCGACGCTCGCGATCAGTTGCGTGTTCATCTCGGTCGTATTCCTCGAGGGTCCGGCCAAATATCTGTTCACGCCACTTGGCCTTGCCGTGGTGTTCGCGATGCTGGCGTCTTATGGCCTGTCGCGGACGCTGACGCCGATCACGATTGGCCTGCTCCTGAAGGGCGAGCAACGTCATGGCGAGGGCAATCGGCCGTCAAACATCCTCGCACGCGCCTCCGCGGCATTCGAGCGCGGTTTCGAACGCCTGCGCGACGGCTATTCCGATCTGCTGCTGAAACTGCTGCGGCACCGCGCAGTGATACCCGTCGTCGCCGTGCTGGTGCTGGCGCTCGGTGCCACGATGTTCGCCTATGTCGGCCAGGACTTCTATCCCCTGATCGACGGCGGCCAGATCCAGCTCCATGTTCGCGCCCCCGCGGGCACGCGGATCGAGCGGACGGAAGCGATCTTCCAGGCAGTTGAGGACAAGATCCGCGAGGTCATTCCCGAGCACGACCGGGCGCTGATCGTCGATAATATCGGCCTGCCGGCGCGGCCCTATAACCTTGCTTTCACGGACGGTTCCACCATCGGGGTGAACGACGGCACCATTCTCGTGTCGTTGAAGGAAGGGCACCAGCCGACGGCGGATTACATCAGGAGGCTGCGGCAGGTGCTGCCGACGGCATTCCCGGAGGACACGTTCTATTTCCAGGCGGCCGATATCGTCACGCAGATCCTGAACTTCGGTCTCCCGGCGCAGATCGATGTCCGCACGGTCGGTTACGGCAACAACAATCTCGCCGTCGCCAAGGAACTGCAAAAGAGTCTCGCCGCGATCCCCGGCGTGGTCGATGCCCATCTGCAGCAGGAGGTCGATGCTCCCGCATTCTACGCCGACATCGACCGCACCCGCGCCGCGCAACTCGGTCTCAATGCGAGCACGGTGGCAACCAACATCAATGTCAGCCTCTCATCGTCCGCGCAGGTCTCGCCGAACTTCTGGACGGATCCGACTTCCGGCATTCCCTATTACCTGGCTGTGCAGACGCCAGAGTACAGGACCAATTCGCTGAACGCGCTGGGCAATACGCCGGTTTCGGCCTCGCTTGCCGCAAGCGGGCAGACGGTGCCGGGCCTGCTCAGCAATGTTGCGACCTTCAAGCGGGGCACCGTTTCGACCAACTCGAACCAAGCCAATGTGCAGCCGGTTTACGATGTCTATGCGAGCGTGCAGGGCCGTGATCTCGGCAGCGTCGCGGCTGACATCGAGAAGGTGACGTCCACGCTGCAGAAGCAACTCCAGCCGGGCAACTCGATCCAGGTTCTCGGCCAGATCCAGAGCATGCACCAATCGTTCCGCGATCTCTCCCTTGGACTGCTGTTCGCGGCCATCCTCGTCTACCTGCTGATGGTCGTGAACTACCAGAATTTTGGCGATCCCTTTGTCGTCATCCTGGCACTGCCGGCGACATTCTGCGGCATCGTGACGATGCTGTTTATCACCGGGACGACGCTGAACGTGCCTTCGCTGATGGGAGCCATCATGGCGATCGGCGTAGCCTCCGCGAACTCCATCCTGCTCGTGACATTCGCACGCGACGAGCAATTGAAGGGGCATTCGGCATTCCAGGCGGCGCTGAGCGCAGGCCGGACGCGAATCCGGCCCGTGCTGATGACCGCGGCGGCGATGATCGTCGGCATGATCCCGATGGCGATCGGCGGGCCCGGCGAGGAGCAGAATGCAGCGCTCGCGCGGGCGGTCATCGGCGGTCTGCTGTTTGCAACACCGACCACCCTGCTGATCGTGCCTTATCTCTTCGCCATGCTGCGCAAAGGCAACGACGGCAAGCCTCATCATGGGGTATTCGAGGAGCAACCGGAATGAGTGACGTTCGCGCAAGGACCGATGACGACGGGGCGACACACCGCCCGGGGGCGGAGAGCCTCCGGATTGTGGAATTGCCGGGAAAGGGCCCTCGATCCGGACGCCGTTACGGCGGCGCGCTGCTCGGCGGAGGCGTGCTCCTCATGCTTGCGTGCGGTCTCGGCATCGGCGGCTGGCGGCACTATGAGGCCATGCGTGGCGTTGCCGCTGTGGCAGAGCAGGCTCGAACCAACCTTCCCGAGGTTCGGGTCGCGACGGTGAAGCCCGGAGGCGACATCATGAAGGTGAGCCTGCCGGCGACGACGACCGCGTTCGAGGCGGCCAACATCTTCGCGCGGACCAGCGGCTACATCGAGAAGCGCTACGTCGATATCGGCGATCGGGTCAAGAAGGGCGAGCTGCTCGTGGAAATCACTGCGCCCGAGCTCGACCAGCAAATCGCGCAGGCCCAAGCGACGCTCGCGCAGGACCAGGCCGCGCTTCAGCAGGCGGAGGCAAGCCGGGAGCTGGCCGACGTGACCAACTCGCGCGACAGCAATCTCGTCAAGCAGGGCTGGTTGACGGCACAACAGGGCGACAACGATCGTCTCACCCTGCGCGCGCAGCAAGGCGCGGTGGGTGTCGCCCAGTCGAATATCACGGCGCAGGAAGCGCAGATCCGAGTTCTTCAGCAGGAGAAGTCCTATCAGCGTGTAGTGGCGCCATTCGACGGCGTGGTCACGCAGCGTAACGTGGACAACGGCAGCCTGGTATCAGCCGGGTCCACCTTCATGTTCACGCTGATGCATTCCGACGTGATCCGAACCCAGGTGTTCGTGCCACAGGACGAAGCGTTCGGCGTTGGCCCGGGCGTCGATGCGGATATCCGCGTCCCCGAGATTCCGGGGCGGACGTTTGCGGGCAAGGTCACGCGGATCGCAACCGCGCTGCAGCCGGGAAGCCGGACGCTGCTAACCGAGATCGACGTGCCCAATCCGGATGGCCTGCTCAGTCCGGGCATATATTGCACGGTCGAACTATCGATCCCGCGCAGGACAGCATCGACGACGATCCCATCCGATGCGCTCGTCTTCGACCAGAACGGCCTCCATGTCGTGGTTGTGCGCAACAACACGGTCCATTTTCAGCAGGTCTCGATCACCCGGGATTTCGGCACCACGGTGGAAGTGCGCGACGGCGTGCAGCCCGGCGACCAGGTCGTGCTCAATCCCGCGGTCAATCTGGCGGAGGGAAGCAAGGTCACCGTTCGCAAGAGCGAGGCGAGCTAGGACGCGAAAGATGATGCGAATTGTACTCGCAGCGGCGACGGCGTTGCTGCTCGGAAGCTCTGCTGGTCAGGCACAGGTCGCAACGACCGGCACTACTGCAATGGATCTGCCGACGGTGCCGGGCGCGATCGTGGTCTCACCGCTCAACAGTCCCGGGCCGTTTTCCGCAACGACCGTGTCAGGTGCTCCGGACACGACGCTGGCGCCGGTTCCGCTCGCGTCGGATCTGACGACGCCGGGGACGGTGGTCGTCTGCGCTCCGCCGTCGTCATCGCCGACGCCGGTGCCGGCGACGCCGACCGTATCGCCGACAGGCCTTGCACCACCGGGCATCGCGGCGCCGTTGCTGCCGGTGATAAGGCAGAACAGCAGCGCCACCGGTACGATCTCCTCAGCTGCGCCCTCAGGAACAGGTACGACGGTCGGATGCAGCTCGACGCCGGGGGGAGAGGTGACGAGCGCTGCGTCCCTGCCATTGTCGATCCCGCAAGTGGCTACAAGCCCCGCACCTGGTACGATTCAGGCGGAAGCCAGTGGTGCCGGTGGGACGGGCATAGACCCGAACGCTGCGGTTGTGCCCAGCCCGAACAGCTCGGCTTGCATGGAAGGCGTCTCGATGAATCTCGCCTCGCCTGCGACTGTGCTGCCGGCGAACGCTTCAGGCGCAGCACCAACGCCCGGCGTGTCGCCGGTGCTGCCGCCCGGATGCTGAAGTCGGACGCTGATCGAACCCCTAGTGGCAGGTGCAAGACGCAGCAAGCATCGCACTGAAATTCATCAAGAAGGCTCGGCGCGATCCCGGCCCGTGTGTGGCCTATTGTTCGATGAGTGCTGTTTATGCATGGAGAAGGCTCCACCTGATTGCATTGACATTAGAAACCTGCGCTCGGGCGGGTATTTCCAGAACGCACGTCCTGCTCCCACGGCTGCACGACCGCGTTGCGCGCATCGCCTTGCCTTCGACCCTTGAGCGGCATTTGCTATCTCAGGACGGCCCGCGCGCGTGCGATCTCCCGGCTGCACGCGTCGATGTCGCCGCTGCGATCGGCGGCGCGGGCGCGGTCGAGCGAATCAAGCGCGTCCGTGAAGCCGATGCCGTTGTCGCCCTCGGCTTTTGCGAGTGAGCGGGTGATGCCCACTTCCTGGCCGGGTATACGGGTGCGGACCTCGATCTGAAGTCCGCGATGGACGAGCAGCGGCTGCTTCCGTTGCCCGGCACCAACGCCGTCCTGGAAAGATCAGGTGGCTCGTCGTGATTGATGTGACTGTCTAGGACCGCCTCGCATTGCTGGATATGCCGCCGGCCTACTGGAATAGCCGAGGGCAGCGCCGATGGTTCGGGCTGCCTCCATCACGTGAACCGAATATTCTTTTATCTGCTTGCGCTTGATGCGGCTGTCGGGCCCGGACATGCCAATCGCTCCCACGAGTTCGCCGGAACGACCGAGGATGGCACAAGCGCAGGCGGCGATGCCCTCGCGCCACTCGCCGTGCAGGACGGAGGAGTAGCCCTGCGCGCGTGCCAGCTCGATGTCCTCCCGCAGCTCCTCGATCGTCGTTCGCGTCGCTTCCGTGTAGCGCCTCAGATGCGGCCGAAACCGTTCCAGGTAGTCATCAGGCATATGTGCGAGCATCGCTTTGCCTGTCGCCATGGTGAAAGCGGGTGCGCGCATGCCCACGCTTGTATGGGCGCGGATATGGTGAGCGCTTTCGATTTTGTCGACATAGACCACGTCGGTGTCCTCGAGCACCGACAGGTGAATGGTTTCGCCGGTGATCTCGGCAAGCTTCGTCATTGCCGGTCGCGCGACGTTGATGAGATCCATCCGGTGGATGACATGGCTGCCGAGCGCCCAGATCTTGGTCGTGAGCTCGTAGGTGCTGTGCGGGGGGATCTGGCGCACATAGCCTTGAGACTGCAAAGTCATCAGCAGCCGATGCACGTTGCTCTTGGTGAGCTTCAGCTCGCTCGCGAGGTCAGTGACGCCGCGGGGCTGCTCGCTCAGAGCAAGTGCTTCCAGGAGACGCAGTCCCTTGGTAAAAGCCTTATCCATCCACCAGCCAAAATAGAATGATATTTCACTCGATCTAGCATGGCCGCGCGAACGGCAATAGCCCAGGTGTGGAATTAACCCCGATCCTTTCGGATCGGGGCTGATCAGCCTGCTTACTGGGCCAGCAAGGCGTTGAGCTTCTCCTGCCCGTACTCTTCATTGGTGGAATTTCCAGCCGGCGAAGTCGCGCCCCAATAATCCGGGCTCCATTCGATCGCTTTCGAGACGTTGTCCGGGTTGTTGGCCCAGTAGCGCGCGAGCTTCTTGTCGGTTGCGGCCTCGAACACGACCTGGGAGGGAAGGGCGACCGGGAAGGTCGAGGTGAGCTGCGCCGCGCGCTTGGGCTCGAGCCGCCAGGACAGCAGTTTCAGCGCGTTGTCGTAGTTCGGCGCTCCCTTGGGAATCGAGAAGAAGTCGTAGTAGATGAAGCCCTGATTGAAAGTCAGCTCGATCGGGGCGCCCTCCAGCGCGAGCTTGCTCATCGAACCGGTGTAGGCCATGCACATGTCGGCCTCGCCGTCGAGCAGGAGCTGCGGCGGCTGTGCGGATGTCGTCCACCATTTGGCAATGTGTGGCTTGATCTCCTTGACCTTCTTCAGCGCCCGCTCCATGTCGATCGGGTAGAGCTTGCTCTTCTCTACGCCGTCGGCCATCAGCGCCGCCTCGAAGACGAAACGCGGCCAGGCGGGCATGCAGCGCCGGCCAGGGAATTTCTTCACGTCCCAAAAGTCGGCCCAGCTGGTCGGCACGTTCTCGCCCTTGTACTTGTCCTTGTTGTAGACGAGGCCGACGCCGATCACCTGCAGCGCCACGCCCTTCCTGCGCTTAAGATTGTCCGGCATGGCCGCCAGCGTCTGCTTGGCCGCGTCGGACAGCTTGGAATAGTCGATGTCGGCGAGACAACAGTCGCCGAGCAGCTTGGTCTCCTGGTCGAAGATGAACGTCAGGTCCCATTGAGCTTTGCCGGCCTCGGCCTGAGCCTTGATGCGTGGGCCGCTACGCGCCTCCTGGACGGTGACCACCTTGATGCCGGTCGCCTTCTCGAACGGATCGTACATGACCTTGCGCAATGCATCGCCATATCCGCCGCCCGGGTCCTGCATGATCACGACGTTGCTCTGAGCCTGAGCCGGGCCCGTCCCCATCGCGATGCACAGGGCCGAGGCCAATACGGAAACCGACAGTCGCCAGCGTTTCATTCCCAGCATTTTCTCTTTCCTCCAGTTGAAATTGATCTGTGTCACGTTGCCTTCCGCGACGTGGCGAGAACGGGCCGTGCAAGGACGAGCCCTGCGACCACCAGCAGCACCTCCAGCGTCGAGACCACGGCCAGCACCGGATTGAGCCGGTAATTGATGTCGCCCCACAGCATGAGCGGGAGCGTCTTCAGCTCCGCGCTCGATAGGAACAGCGTCAGCACCAACTCGTCGAACGAGTGCAGGAAGGCGAAGAATGTCGCTGCAGCGAGGCCCGGCATGATGGCCGGCAGCGTCACCAGGCGGAACACCGTCAGGGACGATGCGCCATGGACGGCAGCCGCCTGTTCGAGCCTTGTATCGACGCCTTGAAGCGATGCGGACAGGATCACCACGACGAGGGGAAGGCCGCCGATCGCATGCGCCGCGGCAAGGCCGAAGACGGAGCCGACCAGGTCGAAACGCAGGAACAGGCTGTAGAGCGACAGGCCGAGCACGACCGGAGGCACGATGATCGGACTTACGAGCAGCAGCATGATGGTGGACTTGCCGCGAATGCTGCTCCTGACGATGCCGAGGGCGGCTGACGCGCCCAGCACGATCGCGATTCCGGCCGACATCGCCGCGACGACCAAGGATGTCCAGAACGCCCGCATCCAGTTCGAATCGGAGAAGAACTGCTCATACCAGCGAAATGAGAAGCCCGGCGGCGGGAAGGTCAGATAGCTTGCGCTGCTGAAGGAAATGATCATCACCACGATGATCGGCAGGATGAGAACGGTAATGACCAGTCCGCCCATGAGGCGAACCGTCCAGGTCCCGAAGCTCGCCGGCAGTCGTCCGAAAAGTCTCAGAAGCGGCCAGCCTATCAAGTCGGCAGCTGAGGCGCCGAAACTACGGCGGCCGTCATCGGCGGCGTAGCGGTTAGTCGTCGTCGGTGCGGCCTCGGTCAGCTTGCGGCCGCCCCAAATGAACTCGAAGCCGAGGAAGCGTCCGGCCGCCGCGACCACCGCCAGCGTGATCGTCAGCAGCACCACGCCCAAGGCCTGCAGGAATCCCTCCGATGTGACCGAGTCCGCCTGCTGCGTGATATGCATGGCAAACATCTGGTCGCCGGGTCCCCCGAGCAGCGTGGGCGTAATGAAGAACCCGATCGCTGCGACGAAGACCAGCAGGAAGCCGGCGCCCATCCCGGGTAGGGTCAGCGGCAGCAACACGCGCCAGAACGCCGCAATGGGCCCGGCGCCGCTGGCCAGCGCCGCGCGGGTCAGGCTTTGATCGAGGCGCGCCACGCTGGAATAGATCGTCAGCACCATCAGCGGCAGAAGCACCGCGGTCATGCCGAGAAGCACCGTGCCGCGATTGAAGAGGAGCTGCACCGGCTCGCTCAATATTCCGACCGAAACCAGCAGCTTGTTGACCGGCCCGTTGCGGCCGAGCAGGACCATCCAGGCGTAGGTTCGGATCAGGATGGCGATGAAATAGGGCAGCACGATCGCGGTCGCGATCAGGGCCTGGGTCATGCCGCGGCTGCGGTGAATGAGCAGCGCCGTCGGATATCCGAACAGCAGGCACAGTCCGGCGACGGTGACCGAGATCTGCATCGTGCGGACGAGCGAATCCCAATAGAGCGGTATGGCGAATACCCGCTCGAAATAGGTCGACCACGACGGCCCGCTCACGCTGATGCGGATGAGATCGATCAGCGGGAGCAGATAAATGAAGGCCAGAAACGCGAGCGCGGGCAGGAGCAGCAGCGCCGGATCCTTCAACCTCCTGACGAGATCGAGATCCGCAGGACGGCCTGCCTGGGCGCCGATCGATGCCGCGGTCATGCAAGCACCCAGCAGTCCGCGGCGCCCCAGCTCACGTGCAGACGATCGCCGACGGCCGGCAGCGGCCGGTCGGCCATGTCGGTGCAGCGGATCAGGAGAGGATCTCCACCCTCCATTTGCGCCTCGATCCGCAGGATCTCGCCAAGGAAGATCGCAGACGTGACGCTGACGGGCGTGGAATTCGCAGCCGGCTCGTTCGACACGGCGATGCGTTCCGGACGCACGAGCACAGTTGCGCGTCCGACGTCGATCGTGTCCCGGCTTTCGGCGCTGAACACGTATCCTGCACGGTTCTTCATCGTCAGTGTCGATCCGCGCTTCTGCAGAATCTCCGCCTCGATCAGATTGCTCTCGCCGACGAACGAGGCGACGAAGCGATCTGTCGGATGCCGGTAGATGTCCAGGGGGCGGCCGATTTGAACGATCTTGCCGGCGTTGAGTACCGCGATGCGGTCGCTCATCGTCAGGGCTTCGCCCTGGTCATGGGTGACGAACAGGATCGTGCTCCCGATGGTCTGGTGAAGGTCGCGGATCTCGATCTGGATCTGTTCGCGCAACCGCCGGTCGAGGGCGCTGAGGGGCTCGTCCATCAGCACGACCTTGGGCTTCCTGACGATGGCGCGGGCAATCGCGACGCGCTGCTGCTGTCCGCCCGACATTTGCGAGGGAGACTTCGTCGCATGCTCCGTCAGCCGCATGATCTCCAGCGTTTCGGCGACGCGCCGCTCCGCAGTCGCCCGGTCTACACCGGCCATGCGAAGCGGAAACGCGACGTTCTGGCTGACCGTCATGTTCGGAAACAGCGCGTAGCTCTGGAACACCATGCCGAAGCCGCGCTTGTGCGTGGGTACGTTGTGGACCGGCTTGCCGTCGACGAGGATCTCGCCGCTGTCGAGGCTCTGGAATCCGGCGACAAGGTTGAGCAGCGTCGTTTTTCCGCTGCCGGATGGGCCAAGAAGCGTGATGAACTCGCCGGGCTCGATGTCGATGCTGATCCGGTCGACCGCATGAAAGTTGCCGTAAGCTTTCACCGCTTCGCGGACGGCAATGCTCGATCCGATCGCGTCGCGGTCCCGGAGGTGCCCGGTCGGCAATGTCCGAACCTTCGCATCGCCGGAGCGCATCGCGCGCTGAGCCGCAGGCTCACCCATTCTTTCCTCCCGCCATGTTCTATATTGTAGAACGCTATTCCAATTATTGTTGGCTCAGCGCGCTGTCTTGTCAAGTCGAGTCGCCCGATCGCGCGGCATTGGCGCGCCCGCCATGACGGGCTGCGCAAGCTTGAGCCCTGCAAATAAAGCCCTCGCAGCGAACCCAGATTGACAGCGTCAGCAAAATTCGCCTAACATAAATTTGGAATTGCGTTCTACAATATAGAACATGGGAGGATGATGGTGTTGAGCGAGCCTCGCGCAATGGCGAAGCACATCGAGCCGGGCATGCGCGTGGCGTTGCCGGTCGACTACGGCGGCGTCTCCATGGCGATGACGCGGCCGATGATCGAGCATGGCGCGGGTGATCTCGATCTCGTCTGCGTGCCGACCGGCGGATTGCAGCTCGACCAGCTTGTCGGCGCAGGCCTGGTCCGGACGGTGGAGACCAGCGCCGTCTCGCTCGGCGAAGCGGGTGGAGCACCCCGGTTCAACGCCGCCGTCAAGGAAGGCGCGGTTCGACTGAAGGACGCGACGTGTCCTGCGATCCATGCGGGCCTGATCGCGGCGCAGAAGGGCAGTCCCTTCATGCCGCTGCGGGGGCTGATCGGAACGGATCTGCTCCGCCATCGCGACGATTGGCGCGTGGTCGACAATCCGCTGGCTTACGGGGGCGATCCGATTGTCCTGATTCCGGCCATCAAGCCGGACGTCACGATCTTCCACGTTCCGATGGCCGATCGCTTCGGCAATGTCTGGATCGGGCGGCGCCGCGAGCTTGCCGCCATGGCTTACGCTTCGCAGACGGTTCTCGTCACAGTGGAGCGCATCGTCGAAGAAAATCTGCTCGCCGACGAGATGAGCGCTGCTGGCGTGCTGCCGGCACTCTACGTCACGGCAGTCGCGCGCGCACCGAAGGGCGCATGGCCCTACGGCCTGTGGGGCGAGTATCCGGCGGACAGCGCGGAGATCGCACGTTATGCGAAGGCCGCGCGAACGGCCGACGGCTTCTCCGCCTATATGGCGCAGGCGCAGATGGAGCCTGCGTGATGGCCGAAGTTCTCCCTCGCGAAGTGCTGATTTGCACGATCGCGCGGCTGCTCGACGGCGTCAGGCATGTCGCCGTAGGCGCCTCCTCTCCGATTCCCGCTGCCGGCGCGATGCTGCTGCGTGCAATGAAGGAGGCGGGCGGCGCCGTCGGTCCACGCATCTCCATCCTCGGTTCTGTCGAGCACAATTTCTTCACCAACGGTTCGGCGGAGCTGTTCGATTGTGCAGGTCAAGGCCGGATCGACGCGTTCTTCCTCGGTGGCGGCCAGATCGACGGCCTCGGCAACGTGAACCTCGTCGGCACCGGTGATTATCCGCGCTCGAGCGTGCGCTGGCCCGGCTCGTTCGGGTCGGCCTATCTCTATTTCGTCGTGCCGCGGGTCATCCTGTTCCGCGAGGAGCATACGCCGCGCGTCTTCGTCGAGAAGGTCGACTTCATCAGTGCCCCCGGCGTCAGTCCCGAGGGAGTCTTCCGGAGCGGCGGCCCCGTGGCTCTCTTGACCGGCAAGGGACTCTTTCGATTCGACAAGACGCGGCCGGGGTTCGAGCTGGAGAGTGTTCACCCCGGGCACGATCTTGCGGAGATCAAGCAAGCGACCGGCTTTCGATTCGAGCATGAAGCCGAGCCGCGGCAGACCGCGCTGCCCGATCGATCGACACTCGATCTGCTCCGCGGCCGCGTGTTCGACGAACTCGCCGAGACCTATCCCGAATTCGCCGCGCAGATGCGGCGCGAACTTGGAGCGGTGGACGCATGAGCAGGATCAAACGGATCCCGCATTGCAGCCATTGGGGTGCGTACACGATCCTCGTGGAGGATAATCGCATCGTGGGCATCGAGCCGTTCCAGCACGATCCGGCGCCGTCCCCGATCATCCATTCTATTGCCGAATGGGCAAATCCCGAGCGGCGCGTGCTGCGGCCGATGGTCCGTTCCGGCTGGCTGGACAAGCGCGAAAAGAGCGATCGCCGCGGGCGTGGCCGAGAGAAGTTCGTTCCGGTCAGCTGGGACGAGGCGACGACGCTGGTTGCCGACGAAGTGCGCCGCGTCGCCGACGCGTTCGGGAACGCATCGATCTTTGCGGGCTCCTATGGTTGGACGAATTCGGGGCGCCTGCATCATGCCTCTTCGCTTCTGAAGCGCATGCTCAATCTGGTTGGCGGCTTCACCCGGCACGTCGATACCTATTCCATCGCGGCGGGTCCGGTGATCCTGCGCCACACGCTGGGCAACGACGACGCGTGTGGCGGCCGCGCCAATACGCTCGACACGATCGCGCAGCACACCGAGACGCTGGTGGTGTTCGGCGCTCTGTCGCCACGAACCGCGCAAAACGAGGCCGGAGGAATTGGCAGCCACCGCCTCGAGACTTATCTCAGGAAAATCGTCGAGCGTGGCGTCAAGGTCATCCACGTCTCGCCGCTGAAGGACGATCTGCCGGACTGGGTCGATGCCGAATGGTGGCCGATCCGGCCGAACGCCGACACTGCGCTGATGCTCGGCCTCGCCGGCGAGATCGTGAAGGCCGGCCGGCACGACACGGATTTCCTTGCGCGCTGCACCAGCGGCGCGGATCGTCTTCTTCGCTATCTCGAAGGCAAGGCGGATGGCGGACGAAAGGACGCCTTGTGGGCCGCCGGCATCTGCGGGCTCGATGCGGACCAGATCGCCGAGCTCGCAAGGCGCCTGGTCGACACGCGCAGCATGCTGACCGTAAGCTGGAGCCTGCAGCGTGCCCATCACGGCGAACAGCCGTTCTGGGCAGCGCTCGGACTTGCATCGCTCGTCGGCCAGATCGGATTGCCGGGCGGCGGCGTCGGTTACGGCTACGCTTCCCTGGGCGGCGTCGGGGCCCCGATCAACCTCGGCCGCGCTCCTGCCATTTCACAGCTGAAGAGGCCGATCGACAGCTTCATCCCCGTGGCGCGGATCAGCGACATGCTGCTCAATCCCGGCGGGTCGTTCAGCTATGAAGGCGAGATCCGCACTTATCCCGATACGAGGCTGGTCTATTGGGCGGGCGGCAATCCCTACCACCATCATCAGGATCTCAACCGCTTGTCGGAAGCCTGGACGAGGCCCGAAACGATCATCGTGCAGGACCCGATGTTCACCGCGACAGCCCAACGGGCCGACATCGTGCTGCCGGCAACCACGTCGATCGAGCGTAACGATCTTGCCGGCAACAGGCGCTCCGACTTCATCCTGGCCATGAAGAAGGCCATCGAGCCGCTGGGCGAAGCCCGCTCCGACTTCGATATCTTCAACGCGATTGCAGGCAAGCTCGGTGTGGCCGAGCGCTTCAACGAAGGCCGCGACGAAATGGGTTGGGTCCGGCATCTCTACGAAGCCTGCCGCGACGACGCGTCGAAGCGCTTTGGTTTCGCCATGCCGGAGTTCGATGCGTTCTGGGAATCCGGCTATGCCCACTGCCCGGTCAAGGCAGACCACACGTTCCTGGCCGACTTCCGCAACGAGCCCGAGGAACACCCGCTCAACACCGAAAGCGGGAAGATCGTACTCGGCAGCGAGACGCTTGCCAGGCTCGACTATCCCGACTGCCGCTCGCATCCTGCCTGGATCGAGCCCGCCGAATGGCTCGGCACTGCAGAAGCTGGCCAAATGCACCTCATCTCGCATCAGCCGGCCGGCCGTCTTCACAGCCAGCTTGAAACCGGCCCATCGAGCCGCGTCATGAAACGCAATGGCCGTGAACAGGCCCGTCTTCATCCTGACGACGCGGCTGCTCTCGGCATCGTCGACGGCCAGACGATCCGCATCTGGAACGACCGCGGGGAATGCCTTGCGACTGCTGAGGTCAGCGACGAGGTCCGCCGGTGGGTGATTGTGCTCCCGACCGGCGCCTGGTTCACACCGACCGGCAATAGCGGCCTCGAGGTCGCCGGCAATCCGAACGTGCTCACGCTCGACATCGGCACGTCTCAATTCGGCCAGGGCTGCTCGGCCCATACCTGCCTGGTGCGGGTCGAGCCCTACGCCGCCGATCGGCGCGATGCGTTCGAGGCCTATCAGGAAACGCTCGTCGCGCTTGCGGCAGTCTAACAGGAGCTTGGAACATGTCTGCAACCGCGATCAGCCGCTTTCCCGTTCCCGATATCGCGACGCTGCCGGAGGATATCCGCGCACGGATCGAGGCCGTTCAGGAGAAGTCTGGATTCGTCCCGAACGTCTTCCTGACACTCGCGCATCGTCCGGACGAATTCCGGGCGTTCTTCGCCTATCACGACGCTCTCATGGACAAGCCCGGGCCGATCACCAAGGCCGAGCGCGAGATGATCGTCGTCGCGACCAGCAGCGCCAATCAATGCCAGTACTGCGTGGTCGCGCACGGCGCCATCTTGCGCGTGCGCGCGAAGAATCCGCTGATTGCGGACCAGGTCGCCGTCAACTACCGCAAGGCCGATATCACCGCGCGGCAAAGGGCGATGCTCGATTTCGCGATGAAAGTCTCGGTGCGCGCCTATGAGGTGGACGATTCCGACCTCGTGGATCTCAAGGGACATGGATTCACCGAGGAGGACGTCTGGGACATCGCAGCCATCGCTGCATTCTTCGGCATGTCGAACCGCCTCGCCAACGTCACCAGCATGCGTCCGAACGACGAGTTCTTCGCGATGGGACGCTAAACGCCGCGAACGAGAGCTGCAATGGTATCGCTGGTCATCGACAGGCGCTTCCGGGGCCCACCCAACTCCGGCAACGGCGGTTATGTATGCGGATGTCTCGCAAGGCACGTCAGTGGAGACGCCGAAGTGACGTTGCGCGCCCCACCGCCGCTGGAGCGGTCGCTCGACGTGCTGACGGGGGCCGACGGCGGGATCGAGTTGCGCGAGAACGGCAAGCTGCTCGCGACGGCGCGTGCAACAGACATCGATGTGCTGGACGTTCCCAGGGTAAGCTACGAGGCGGCCGAAGAGGCGGCCGGCCGAACACCCTACGAAGAGCAGACTCATAACCTTCCGACTTGTTTTGTCTGTGGCCCCGCGCGTGGTCACGGCGATGGTCTTCGCATCTTCGCAGGCCCGCTGCAGGCGGGCGCTGTCCCGGGCAAGCCCGTCGTGTTCGCGGCTTCCTGGGTACCTCATGGGAGCCTGTCCGGTGCGGACGGTCATGTCGCGCCCGAATTCGTCTGGGCCGCTCTCGATTGCCCGACCGGCTATTGCAGCGTTGGCGCCCGTCACCTGGGATTGAAGGGCGACGAAACGGCGCTGCTCGGACGCATGGCCGCTCGGATCGAACGCCGGCCGCGTCCCGGAGATCGATGTGCGGTGGTGGCGTGGCCGACCGGGCGGGAAGGCCGCAAGTTGTTTGCCGAAAGTGCTTTGCTCGATGCCGAGCAGGAGGTGCTGGCGACCGCGCGAGCCACCTGGCTGTTGGTCGACCGTCAGGTCCAGCTCGGAGCAAGTGCATGAACCAGGGTGGAAGCAAGGTATGACCGGCCGCGAAGCAGAGCTCGAACTTCGTCAATCCATCATCGACGCGTGCCGCGAGATGGCGGCGCAAGGCATCAACCAGGGAACGTCCGGAAACATCAGCGTTCGAGCCGACGACGGCATCCTGCTGACGCCGTCCGGTCTTCCCTACGACCGCATGAAGCCCGAAGACATCGTGGCCATGAAGTGGGACGGCTCATGGACTGCATCGGCCGGCAATGTTCCGTCGACCGAATGGCGTTTTCACCTCGACATCCTCAAGTCGAAGCCGGAGGTCGGCGCCGTCGTTCACGCCCATCCGGTCTTCTGCACCATCATCGCGATCATGAATCGCTCGATCCCTGCGATTCACTACATGATTGCCGCGGCCGGCGGCAACGACATCCCCTGCGCGCCCTATGCGCAATATGGTACGGCCGAACTGTCGCAGGCGGCCCTGAACGCGCTTCGCTATCGCCGCGCCTGCCTCCTCGCACATCACGGGCTGATCGCCATCGGTCCCAATTTGCGCAAAGCCTTGTGGCTCGCGGTGGAGGTCGAGGTGCTCGCCAAGCAGTATCACGGCTGTCTTCAACTCGGCTCTCCTCCGCTGCTACCGGACGAGGAGATCGACAGCATCCTGAAGCGATGGGGGCATTACGGCCTGCGCGATAGCGAGGGCGCGCCCAAGATTACCCAGCTGTCGAGCTAGATCACGAATAATCCTCTGCCTTGCGAGAACTCATGGCCTACACTCACGACGTCAGCGTCTGCGGCACTTACATCCTGGATATTCTCGGGGTCCCCGTTACCGAGATCCCACCCGGAGGTGGCCGGTTGTTGATCGAGGAAATCCGGCTCGCGGTCGCCGGCACGGCCGGCGGAACGGTCGTTCCTTGCGCGCGGCTCGGCTTGAGGGCGCTCGCGGTTGGTGCCGTCGGCTCCGACGAGAAGGCTGATTGGATGCTGAACGCGCTGGAGCGCGAAGGCATCGATATCGCTCTGATGGAGCGAATGACCGGCGCTCCAACCTCTGCAACGATTTTGCCGATCCGGCCCGACGGCTCGCGTCCGGTCATGCATGCGAGGGGCGCCTCAGCCCGATGGCGGATCGCGCCCGAAACGCAAGTAGCCGCATGCCGGAGCAAAATTCTCCATCTCGGCGGGGTCGGCTCTCTGCTTGCGATGGATGGAGCGCCTTCCGTCGCATTGCTTCAGGACGCGAAAGCCGCTGGTTGCACGACGACGCTCGATCTCATCCAGGCGCGGCGTGAGACGCTGGCGCTGGTCGAGCCTCTGCTGCCTTACGTTGACTTCTTCATGCCGAGTATCGACGAGACCAGTGCCATGGTCGGAACCGACGATCCCGCCGCATGCGCGCGGTTCTTCATCGACAAGGGGGCGGGGGCCTGCGCCATCTCTCTCGGCGCCGACGGCTCGTTCGTGATGACCCGCGACGGACGCCAGTTCACGGTGCCGGCGTTCGACGTTGCCGTTCGCGATACGTCGGGATGCGGCGATTCCTATACGGGCGGCTTCATCGCGGGGCTGGCTCGCGACTGGGACCTGCTCGATTGCGCCAAGCTTGCGACCGCGACGGCCGCGATCGTCGCGACGGGGCTGGGTTCGGGCGCCAATCTCGTATCCTTCGAGGAAACCGTGAAGGCCATGAACACCTTGCCAGTCCGCAAGCCGGCTCGCGCCTGATCTTTTCAACGCCGGTAAAGAACCAACATTCATTGGAAATAACAGGGGAGAACGCAACATGGCCCGACATGCGATCGTGACGGGAGCAAGCCGCGGCATTGGCCGTGCAATAGCCATTGGGCTTGCAAGGCGAGGCTACGATCTCGCGCTGACCGACATCGCGGCCCAGGAGAAGGTTCTGCTCGAGACCGTCGCCGAGGTCGGCAAGCTTGGCGGCCGCTGCATCCCGGTGCTGGGCGACGTCAGCGATATCGGCGATTGCAGGCGTGCGGTGGCTGAAGCCGTCCAGGGTCTCGGGCACGTCGATGTCCTCGTCAACAATGCGGGCATCCTCAGGCTGGCGACCATCGACGAGCTGACGACGGATACATGGGATCAGACCTTCGCCGTCAACACGCGCGGCGTCTTCCAGATGACCCAGGCCGTGGTGCCACATATGAAGGAGCGCAAATACGGGCGGATCGTCAACATCGCCTCGCTCGCCGCACGGACGGGCGGTCCGGGACAGTCCCACTATGCCGCGTCGAAGTCGGCCGTGGTCGGCTTCACCCGGGTGTCGTCTATGGAGTTCGGCGGCTACGGCATCACGGTCAATGCCGTATGCCCGGGCATCATCGTGACGGAGATGGGGATGAACAATCTCCGCGATCCCGAGCGTGTCGCCTATTTCGAGAAGGTCACGGACCTGCACCGGCTCGGGCAGCCGGAGGACGTCGTCGGGCCCGTTGCGTTCTTTGCGTCTGACGATTCTGCGTTTGTGACCGGCCAAGCCCTCAACGTGGACGGAGGCATCTTTTACAGTTAGCAACGGGGTCGATCCGCTCTAACTAACCTATTGCGGCTCGATGCCGGCTGCCTTGATAATCCTTCCCCATTTGCCGATCTCAGCCTTGAGAAAGGCTTCAAGGGCTTCCGGCGTCGCGCGTTCGGGTTCAACCGGGGACATGCTGAGCTCACCAAACCGATTGATCAGGGCTGGATCCTTCAGCGCGGTCTGCAGCGCGCCGACGAGTTGGTCGACTATGGGCTTCGGCGTGCCGCGCGGGGCGTAGAGGCCATACCAGGTCGTCACGTCGAACGCGGGAAGGCCGGCCTCGGCCGAGGTCGGCACGTTCGGCAGCGTTGCAACCCGCTTCTTGCTCGTGATCGCGTAGCCCTTGATCGTGTTCGACTGAATATAAGGCGTCGGCCCGGTTGCAGGGTCGCAATAAACGTCGATGTGGCCGGCGATGACGTCGTTCAGCGCCGGGCCGCCGCCCTTGTAGTAGATCGGGGTAAGCTTGGTATCGGTGGTGCTCATGAACATCAAACCGCAGAGCTGTGAGGCCGAGCCGAGACCGACATTGCCGAAGGTGATCTTGTCGCCGGCATTGCGGATCCGCGCGATGAGCTCGTTGAGATCCTTGGCAGGAAAGTTCGGCCGCGCCACGAGGATCATCGGGACGTCGGTGACGAGCCCGATGGGGGCGAAATCGCCGACCGGATCGAACGGCAGCTTGGCGTAGAGGGCCGGCGCGGTGGCCTGGCCGACATGCATCAGCAGCAGCGTGTAGCCGTCGGCGGCCGCCTTGGCGACACGGTTGGTGCCGAGCGTGCCGCCGGCGCCGACGACGTTTTCGATCACGATCGACTGTTTTAGCGTCGCACTCATCGCGCCGCCGAGGATGCGTGCGATCACGTCGCCGGGACCGCCAGCTGAGAACGGCACGATCATCGTGACCGGGCGGGTGGGGTAGTCTTCCGCAATGGCTGCGCGGCAGGGATAGAGCAGGACAAACAGGATCAGCGATCGTACGAGATACGTCATCGAACACTCCCTGGCGGCAATGTTTTAGTCGTCGGAAGGCGCCGCCTCCTTGGCTGCCGACGATTTTTCGATCATGTCGAGCGCGGCTACCGCAGCCGCGTTGATGTGGTCGACGCAGCAGCGCTCGGCGAGGTCCGCATCGCCGTTCTGGATCGCGCGCCAGATCGCGGTCACCTCGCGCAAACTCTTGTTGATCCGCTTCGGCTGCGACATCGAGGTGATCCGCAACAGCTGGATTCGGTCGTGCAGCGGCTTGAGCATGCGCTCGATAAACGCGTTGCGGCAGCCACCGATCAGAGCGGCGTAAAAGTCGGTCTTGGCTTCCAGGCATCCGACGAGGTCCTGCTTGGCTGCGGCTGCCTTCAGCCGGGTCAGGGCTTCCCCGATCCGGCGAGCCACTTCCGGGTCGTGAAGCCTGGCGCATTCACGGCCGGCGAAGCCTTCGAGCACCGCGCGGGCGGCGTAGAGCTGCCGGGCCTCCTCCAGGCTGATCGTGGAGACCACAGGGCCGCGGTGAGGGACCGTATTGACCAGCCCGTCGGCCTCGAGGGCGCGTAGTGCTTCGCGGATCGAGGGGCGGCTGACGCCCATCATCTCGCAAAGCTCGCGCTCGACCAGGCGCTGGCCCGGTTTCAGCGTGCCGGACATGATCGCCTCGCGCAGCTTTTGCGCCACCATCGCTCGGACGGTCGGTACGTCATCGATGCGGAGTGTCGACTGCAATTCGCGGCGTCTTTCCATGTCCGGGCCTTGGTTGGAATGATTCAATACCGGTTTACAGGCAGAATCATCATTTCGGCAATTTGAACGTGGGCGGGCTGATCCAGGGCGAACACGATCGAGCGGGCGATGTCGGCCGGCTCGAGCGCCATCCTGAACTGGTCGAAATAGTCCTTTTCCTTCTGCTTGTCGCCGCGGTAGCGGGTCAGGATGATGTTGGTCCTGGTCAGGCCGGGCTGGAGCTCGGTGACCCGGATCGCGGTGTCCGCCAGCTCGCCCCGGAGGGTCTCGGTGAACATGTGCACGCCTGCCTTGCTGGTGCTGTAGGCCGCCATATCCGGGATTATACGGACGGCGTTGATGGAGCTGATGTTGACGATATGGCCGGCGTTGCGCTTGACCATGTCGGGGAGGATCGCGCGGGTGACGCGCATCAGGCCAATCAGGTTGGTCTGGATGATGTTGGACCAGTCGTCGGCGGAGCCGGCGTCGAAGCGTGTCCGGCCGCCGATGTCATGCCCGGCATTGTTGATGAGGATTTCGACCGGCTTGAAATGAGCAGGGATGGCCTCCGGCAGACTATCCACGTTCCGGGAATCGCTGACGTCGAGCTGAATCGGAAACACCCTGTCGCCGACGGTGGCCGCCAGCTGCTGAAGCGCCTCGGCGTCACGATCGACCAGCACGACGCGGCGGCCGCTGTCCAGCAGCGCCTTGGTGATGGCACGTCCCATGCCGCCGGCAGCGCCGGTCAGGACGACGGTCTGGCCTGGTTGTTCGGTCATCTCAGCACTCCCATTCCAATGCTCTCATGCGATTGACCAGCCGCCGTCGATGGGCAGGCTGGCGCCGGTGATGTCATTTGCCGCGGTACCGCAGAGAAAGACGACCATGGCGGCGACCGCATCCATTTCGACGAAGCGCTGCGTCGGCTGGCGCTCGCCAAGATATTCGCGGGTCACGTCATCGACGGGGCGTCCGTTATTCGCTGCCATCGTCGCGATCTTGTTCAGGATCGCCGGCGTCGGCAGCGTACCCGGGCAGAGCGCGTTGCAGGTGATTCCGCTGCGGGCGGTCTCGATGGCCACCGCGCGGGTCATGCCCAGAATTGCCGCTTTGGTCGTGACGTAGTCGATGCGATCTTCGACCGCGCGGCTCGAATAGATCGAGCCGATATTGATGATCCGGCCCCAGCCGCGCTGCTTCATCGCGGGCAGCGCAAGGCGGATCAGGTGGAACGGCGCCGACAGGTTAACAGCGAGCGCCTGGTCCCAGCGATCGGGTGGAAACTGCTCGATCGTCGAGAAATGCCTGACAACGGCGTTGTTGACAAGGATGTCGATGGCTCCGCAGCGGTCGAGCAGGCCGACCATCATGCTCTCGATGTCGTCGCGCCCGGACAGATCGGCAGCGGCGGGGATGACCTCGACGCCGAAGCGGGCGCTGAGGTCGTCCGCGGGCTGCTTCGGCGCGACGATGTCGTGCAGGACAATGTTGCAGCCCGCGCCGGCCAGGCCTTCCGCGATGGCGAGGCCAAGGCCTGCGGTCGCGCCGGTCACGAGTGTCCATTTGCCCTTCATCGCAGCCCGCGCGCCCTTATTTCTTGTCGAGCTCGGCGAAGACTTCCTTCGCGTTGCGGAACGCGTCCACGCCGGCCGGCACGCCGCAATAGATCGCGACCTGCATGAAGACCTCGCGGATCTCCTCTTTGGTCGCGCCATTGGCGAGGGCGCCGCGGACGTGGGTCTTCAGCTCGTGCGGACGGTTGAGCGCGCAGAGCATCGCCAGATTGAGGAAGCTGCGAGTCTTTCGCGTCAGCCCTTCGCGGCCCCAGACGTAACCCCAGCAATACTCCGTGGTCAGATCCTGCATCGGGCGGTTGAACTCGTCCGCGGACGCGATCGCCTTGTCGACGAACTCGCTGCCGAGCACGCTCTTGCGGATTTCGAGGCCGCGGTCGTAGGTCGCCTTGTCCATTCTGTTCTCCGTTTCGCTTTCGAGCGGTATCAGGTTCTCACCTTAGCTCTTGGGCCAGAACGGCTTCGCCAGCGCGAGCTCGGGCGGGAACACCGTCACCGGCACGCCGGATTGCCACTGCACGATGGTCATGCCGGCGCCGACGCGGCGGCCTTTCTGGTCGAACTTGATCTCGCCCAGCGGGTAATATTTCGAGGGACCCGCATCCATGGTGCGCAGCGCTTCGCCGACGGCGACGCGGTCGGCCTTGCCGGCCTTCTCCAGCGCGTCCTTGATCACCCACATGTCGCCATAGGTGGAGATCGCGTTCTGCGTCATCCACGGCTCCTTGTAGCGGGTCTTCAACTCGGCGATCAGCGCCTCGTGGCCCTTGGCGCCCCAGCTCGCGACGCAGGTCAGGACTCCCTGGAGCAGTTCCGGGCTCACGGTCTGCAGCATGTCAGGCTCGGCGATGGCGATGCCGAACGAGATGGTCGGCACCTTGCCCTGGCCGAGGCCGAACTCGTTCATCTTCTCGAGCAGCAGCTTGGCGTCCGAGATCACGGTCGGCAGGAAGAAGAGCAGGTCGGGTTTGGCCGAGCGAATCTTCTGAACCAGCGACGTCGCGTCCGCCAGCGGCGGCGTGAAGGTCTCGTCCACGATCAGCTGCAGCTGGTTCTCTGCCAAGAGGCCCTCGCGCATCGATTTCGCCGAGGCGATCGACGCGGCCGTGTTGTCGGTGAGGATCGCGACCGTCTTCGGCCGCTTGCCCGATGCCGTCTCGGCCAGCTTGATGATTTGCGGCAAGGCCTGACGGGCCTGTGAGGCTGCCGTGGCCGAGGTCTGGAACACGTATTTGAAGCCGCGATCCGTGATCAGGTCGGAGTAGGAGAGGGTGAGGACGGGCAAGTTGGCGCGTTCCGTGACCTCGGTGACCGCGAGCGTGAAGGATGACAGGTAGGCGCCGCTTGCCGCGACCAGGTCGCTCTCCTGCGCCACCATACGCTGGGCGGCGTTCTTGGCCTTCTCAGTTGTGTCGCCGGAATCGAGCACCACGAGCTTCAGCTTGGCGCCGCCGAGCGCCTTGACTCCGCCTTGCGCGTTGATGTGCTCGACCGCCATCTCGGCGCCCTGACGCATCACCGTGCCGGGACGGGCGTAGATGCCGGAGATCGGCACCAAGAGGCCGACTTTCACCTCAGATGGCTGCTGTGCCCAGGCACGGGATGCGATCAGCATGCCCGACGCGCCCGCAAGCAGTGTTCGACGGGTGATCCTGATCTTGCTCGTTGTTCTCATGACAATCCTCCTCCCTGAAAAGCGTGCGATGCTATTTCTTCGGCCAGAACGGCTGCGCCTGCGCGAGCTCGGGCGGATAGACGGTGACTGGCACGCCCGATTGCCATTGCACGATGACGACGCCGGCGCCGACCCTGCGGCCCTTCTCGTCGAACTTGAGCTGTCCGCCGGGATAGTATTTCGACGGTCCGGCATCCATGGTGCGGAAGGCCTGCGCGACCGCATTGCGGTCGGCCTTTCCGGCCTTTTCCAAGGCTTCCTTCATCAGCCACATGTCGCCATAGGTCGAGATGACGTTCTGCGTCATCCAGGGCTCCTTGTATTTCGCCTTGAGCTCGGCGATCAGCGCCTCGTGACCTTTCGATCCCCAATTGGCGACGATGGTCATGATGCCCTGCACTGTCTCCGGGCTCACGCTCTGCAGCATGTCCGGTTCGGCGATGGTGATGCTGAAGGACACGGTCGGGATCTTGCCCTGGCCAAGGCCGAACTCGCTGATCTTCTCGAGCCCCAGCTTGGCGTCCGACACCGCGTTCGGCATGAACAGCAGCAGATCGGGCTTGGCCGAGCGGACTTTCTGGATCAGCGGCGTCGCATCCGACAGCGGCGGGGTCCAGACTTCCTCGACGACGAGCTGGAGGCCTTCCTGCGCGAACAGCTTCTCCTTCAGCGCCTTGGCCGTGGCAACCGAAGTCGCAGTGTTGTCCATCAGCATCGCGACCGTCTTCGGCTTCTTGCCCGAGGCGTTCTCCGCGAGCTTCATCAGAGTCGGCAAGCCGAGCTCGGACTGGCGGCTCGCGGTCGCGGCGGTCTGGAAGATGTATTTGAAGCCGCGGTCGGTCAGAAGGTCCGAATAGGACAGCGTCAGCACCGGCAGCTCGGCACGCTCGGTCACCTCGGTGACCGCCAGCGTGAAGGACGACAGATAGGCGCCGGTGGCCGCGACGAGATCCGGCTCCTGCGCCACCATGCGTTGCGCCGCGTTCTTGGCCTTCTCGGTGGTGTCGCCGCAATCGATCACGACGAGCTTCAGCTTGGCGCCGCCGAGCGCCTTGATGCCGCCCTGCGCGTTGATGTGCTCGATACCCATCTCGGCGCCCATCTTCATCACCTGGCCGGGGCGGGTGTAGATACCCGACAACGGCACGATCAGTCCGACCTTGATCTCGGCCGGTGTCTGCGCGCGTGCCACGCCGGCAAGGCCCACGGCGGCGGCGCCGGACAGCACGGTCCGTCGCGAGAGTCCCTTCGATGTCTTGTTCATTTTGTTTGCTCCCTGGTCTCTTTTTATCGTCGTCACATGCCGAGATAGGCCTTGCGCACGCGGTCGTCGGCGCGCAGCGTGTCGTTGTTGCCTTCGAGCACGACATGGCCGGCTTCGAGGACGTAGCCGTGGTCCGCGGATTCCAGCGCTTCCGCCACGCGCTGCTCGACCAGCAGCATGGTCAGCCCGGACTGGCGGCGAATCTCGATCAGCCGATCGAAGATGAAGTCGGCGGTTGAGGGCGCAAGCCCCATCGAGGGTTCGTCCAGCATCAAGAGTTTCGGCGAGGAGGCGAGGCCGCGGCCGATCGCGAGCATCTGCTGCTGGCCGCCTGACATCGTGCCCGCGAACTGGCTGCGACGCTCCTTCAGCACCGGCAGCCATTCGAAGATGCGCTCGATGTTGCTCTGCCAGTCGCGTCGACCGCTCTCCGTCATCGCACCCATCTCCAGATTCTCCATCACGGTCAGTGAAGGGAAGACCTGGCGGCCCTCGGGGACGTGGGCGATGCCGAGATGGGCGCGCTGCGGCGGCGGCACTGCGAGGAGGTCGACGCCGTCGAAGGTGATGGCCCCGCCGCTCGGCTTGACGATGCCGGAGATGGTCTTGAACAGCGTGGTCTTGCCGGCGCCGTTGGGTCCGACGATCGCGACGAACTGGCCGGCGCCGACATTGATCGAGATGTCGTTCAGCACGGGTTTGGCGGAATAGCCCGCGCTCAATCCCTCAATTCGCAGCATGGCCCACCCATTTCTTGCCCAGATAGGCCTCGATCACCCGGTTGTCGCGCGTCACCACTTCCGGCAGGCCTTCGGTGATGACGGCGCCGTGGTCGAGTACGACGAACCTGTCGACCAGCCGAACCATCGCCTGCATCGTGTGCTCGATGATCGCGATGGTCATGCCGTCGCGCGCGAGCTGCTGGATCACGGCGACGACCTCGTCCGCCTCGCCGTGGCCGAGGCCCGCGAGGGTCTCGTCGAGCAGCAGGATGCGTGGCTGGCCGGCGATCGCGCGGGCAAGCTCCATCAGCCGCAGCTCCTTGGTCGAAAGCTCGCCGGCGACACGGTCGGCGACGGCAGAGAGCCCGACACGGGCAACTGCATCGGCGGCAAGCTTGCGGGCTTCGTCGTCGGACCGCGCGCGCACATAGGCACCGACCACGACATTGTCGAGGATCGACATGCGCAGGAATGGTCGCATCACCTGGAAGGTGCGGCCGATGCCGGCCTCGCAGATCACGTGCGGCCGTTGGCCGGACATGTTGCGGCCATCGATCAAGACCTCGCCCTCGCTCGGTTTCAGGAAGCCGTTGAGGAGATTGAACAGCGTGGTCTTGCCGGCGCCATTGGGGCCGATGATGCCGAGGATCTCGTTCTGGTGCAGCTTGAAGCTGACATCCTGCACCGCCTTGAGGCCGCCGAAGGACCGCGACAGGTTCTTGACTTCGAGCATGACTTCCCCGGTGGCAGCCCGCTGTCGCGGTGCGGGCTTCAGCGTGGTGACGTTGGCAGCCGATGTTTCAGGCAGGTCGGAGGCAGCCGCCTTAGGCGCGATCCGTTTGCGCAGGAGATCGCGCAGCTTCCAGAACAGGCCTTCCGGTGCCAGCAGGATGACGCAGACGATGGCGAAGCCGAAGATCACGCCCTGGATGCCGGGGAAGCGCGCGCCGGCTTCGGCATGCAGTATCTCGGCGAGCGGGATCAGGATCACCGAGCCGATCACCGGCCCCCAGACCGTGCCGACGCCGCCGAACATCGCGACCGTCAGCGCCTGGGCCGACACCAGCATGCCGAACACCGATTGCGGCGTCACGACCAACAACACCTGCGCGTAAAAGCCGCCGATCGCCGCGGCAATGGCCCCGCTCAGCGTGATCGCGCGCAGCTTCCAGGCGAGCGTATTGATCCCGGCCGCCTCGGCGGCGGCCTCGTTCTGCTTGATCGCGAGCAGTGCCATGCCGAAGCGGGAGCGCTCGATGAATTGCGTCAGCACGATGGTGGCAAGCATGATTGCGAGTCCCAGCAGCGTGTAGATGCGCGGATCGGCGAATTGCATGTAGGCGATCGGCGCTTCGCGCTTGATCGGAAGCGTCACCTCCTGGAAGCCGAGCCACTCGAACACGTAGAGGATGGCAAGCGGGTAGGCGAGCATCGCCAGGGCGAAATAGTGGCCCTGGAGGCGGAAGGTGGGAAATCCGATCAGCAGCCCGGCGATGCCGCCGAGCACGGCGGCGATGGGGATCAGCAGCCAGGGCGATATGTCGAAATAGATCTGGCCAAGCGCGGTGGCATAGGCGCCAATGCCGAAGAAGGCGGCATGGCCGAACGAGATCAGTCCGGTGTAGCCGCTGAGCAGGTTCCAGGACAGGCCGAACACCGCCCACACCGGCACCAGCGTCAGGATCAGCTGGTAGTAGGAATTGGTGACGCCGAGCGACAGCGCGGCATAGGCGATGGTGAAGAGCAGGGGAGGAAGAAAGGAGCGCATCCGGAGCATGATCACGTCCTCTCCACCATCCGCCCGAAGAAGCCTTGCGGTCGAAAGAAGATGATGAGGAGGAAGACGGCGAAGATCGCGGCGTTCTGCAGCTGCGTCGGCAGGATCAGCGTCGACATCTGCTGCACGAGCCCGATCGTCATGCCGCCCCAGAACGCGCCGATGATGCTGCCCATGCCGCCGAGCACGACGCCCGCATACATGACGATGACGTATTCGAGGCCGACGAACGGGTGGAACGGATAGTTCGTAGCGAGGAGGCCGCCGGCGATCGCCGTGATGCCGCAGCCGAGCGCGAAGGCGGTTCGGTGCGCGCGGTCGACGTCGATGCCCATATAGGTCGCGGCGGTCGGATTATCCGCGGCGGCGCGAAGCGATTTGCCGATCCGCGTGCGCGTGATCAGCAGCGAAAGCAGGATCATCATGATCAGCGAAACGATCATGTCGATGCTGCGCGCCTTGTTGAGAAAGATGCTCATGTCGAAGAAGGGGCCGAGCTCCCAGGCCGAGCTCGACAGCGGCGTGCGGATCGAGGCCAGCACCGAGCCGAACACGATGAGGCCGCCGTTCTGCAGGATCAGCGCGATGCCCAGCGTGAGGATCAGCTGGGCGTAGTGTCCCTCGCCTTCGAGCGAGGCGGTGCGCGTCCCCGAGACGTGCGAGATCAGTGCCCGGTGGACGAAGTAGCCGAATACGGCAAGCACGGGGCCGGCCAGCAGGATGGAGACGAACGGTCCGACCGCGTTGCCGAAGAACGACTGAACGCCGGCGGCGGTGAACAGATAGAAGGCAGTGTACATGCCGAGCATCATGAAATCGCCATGGGCGAAGTTGATGACGCGCATGACGCCGAAGATCAGGCCGAGCCCGACGCACATCAGGCCGTAGACGGCGCCGATCAGAAGGCCCGCGGCGAGCGCTTGCAAAAATCCTTCCATCAGCTTCGCCTCCGCGCGGCTGACGAACCTAAGCGGGTCTCGAAGTCGACCATGTTTCCCCCGTACGCTCCGGCACTTCTTATGATGCCGATCGTAAAACCCGTTCCGCCGTGTCCAGGCGGCATAGTGCTGCGATATCGCCGGCGTTGCCGAGCCGTTCGCAGCTCTCGATGAGTTGCTCCAACTGGCACGTGCGGTCCTCACCGAGGACTCCCTGAGCGGCCGTGCGAAAGCGCGTGCGAATATCTGAAGGCGTTGCGGCGATGACGTCGGGTAGCGCGTGCCGGATCGTCCGGCCGCTCTGCAGATGCACGGTCACATCCGCGCCCTGCTTGTCGGGGAAAGCGGTGGTGAAGCCGACATCCGGCTCAAGCTTCGTGATCGCAACCAGGCGGATGATATCGACATCATCGAGTTCGGCGTAGTTGCCTTCCTCGATCTCGCCCCTCACGAGGGTGGCCGCGACGCTGAAGGGAATGCTCATCTTGGCCTGGAGCGCGTTCCGATACGGGCCGGTGGAGGCGCACCCAGGATAGCGCACGGCGGCATCGGGAGCGCGAATGACGACGCGGTCGATCTCCTCGGTGCCGGCGAGTTCGTGCGAGACGCGAAGGGCCGCTTGCGCGGCGGTCTGCGCGAAATTGCAGGCCGGGACCGGCTTGTTGTAGACCGCCATGATCTCGCATTCGCCATTCGGGAACAGCGCGATGCTGTCGGGCGCGGCCTGGCGACGATAGGCGGCGAACAGGCCCGCTTCGCCTTCGAGGATCGTTTCGGAGCCGAAAGCGCCGGCTGCGGCGAGGCCGATTGCCTTGATCGCATTGCTGGCGGCGAAGCCCGGATGAAAATACATGTCGGAGCCGCCTGCATGCGGCCACTCGTTGAGACCGCTGGACGTGTTGGCTGCGATCGCGATGGCGCTGGTCGCTGCGTCTTCGGACAGGTTGAGCGCGAAACTTCCGGCGAGCGCCGCGCCCAGAGGGGCCACGAGGCCGGTCGGACGATAGAGCCGGGCGAGATCGGAGGTCAGCAACGCGCGGCCGATCCGCGCGCCGGTCTCATAGCCGATTATCGCGGCTGCGAGCAGCCTTGAGCCGTGCAGCTGCGACTGTTCGGACAGCGCGAGCAATGTCGGCCAGATCACCACGCCGTGGTGCGCAATGCTGGCGGCATGCATGTCTTCCCGCACGAGTCCGTGCCCCATCACGGCATTGGCGAAGGCGGCATCGGCCGGCAAGGAGAGTCGCGACATTCCGACGATGGTTGCGCTGCCGCCACCTTGTGCGATCGCGATTGCCTGACGACTCCAGGGATGATGGCCCGCCTCGAAGGCGCAGGACAGGAAGTCGAGCAGGCAGAGCTTGGCCTTGGCGACCACTTCAGGCCCGAAATCTCCGAGATCAACGGCAAGTGCGCTCCGCGCCATCTGGCGCGCGAGCGATACCTTGCCTGATCCGGTCGGGCTGTTCGTCATCGCAAGTGTTTCTCCCAAAGGCTCTTGCGCTCAGCCGCGCATCTCGACCCCGGCCCACTCCTCGAGCACCTTGGCGATCGAGGTGAAATCGGACGACGGGCCGTATTTGGCGTTGGTGATCGCCAGCATCTGCCGTACCACTGCGCCGCAGACCATCGGCACGCCCATGGCCTCGGCCTCGTCCACGCAGAGACGGACGTCCTTGTAGGAAAGGCCGGTGGCGAATCCGAAATCGAACGTGCCCGGCAGCACCGAACGGGGAAATTTGTCTTCGGAGGCGCTGTTGCGGCCGCTGCTGGCGTTGATGATATCGATCAGCACCTTGGCGTTGACGCCGCCCTTGACGCCCATGGCGACCGCTTCCGACGTGATCACCAGTGCCGCCGCCGCCATCAGATTGTTGGCGAGCTTGGCGGTCTGCGCCACGCCGGGCTTGTCGCCGGTGTAGAACAGCTTGCCGAAATTCTTCAGGATCGGCTGCACGATGTCGTAAGTCGCTTGCGGGCACGATACCATAACGGCGAGCGTGCCGTTCACGGCGCCCTTGATGCCGCCGCTGACGGGCGCATCGACCAGCGTCATGCCTTTGGCTTTCAGCCCTTCCGCAACGAGCTTCGCCGCGCCGGGACCAGAGGTCGAGAGATCAACGACGATCTTGGCGCGGTTGCCGCTGCTGATGCCGTCCTCGCCGAGAGTGACGCCCTTGACGATGTCGGGCGTCGGCAGACTGGCGAGCACGATGTCGGCGCGCGAGGCGACGTCGGCCGGCGACTTGCCGACCAAGGCGCCGCGCTTGACCAGCGGCTGCGTCGCGTCGGTCTGCGTGTCGTAGACGACGAGCGAATAGCCCGCGTCCATCAACCGCGCCGCCATGGGGCCGCCCATGCGGCCCGTTCCGATCACACCGAGCGTCTCTCCCGCCATCGTTCACTCCCTGTCGCGCGATCCCACGCGGGGCGCGCCGTCTTGATCTTGTCGTTGTCAGTTCGCCGGCCGGCCCTGACGACCGCCGTCGTTGCGGCGGCGGGTTCCCGTGCCAGCGCGCCGGATTGTTATGATTGTCAGACAAGCTGTCAAGCATAACATTTGGGGTCGACAGTTTGCCGCGGATCGGCATAAGGTCCGAAAAACGAGGAAGACGCCCCGCGTGCCGCAAGACCCAATTCCCAGCGTGAGCAGGACGCTCGCCGATTTCGTCGCGGCGACGTCGTGGGCGGACGTGGAGGCGCAGAGCGGCGAGGCGCGGCGCTCGATTCTGAATTTCTTCGCCACGGCACTCGGCTCCGCACGCGATCCGGTGGTGATGGCGGCGATGCGAACCCTGTCGCCGTTCAGCGGCGCCGCGACCGCGACGGTCATCGGTCATTCGCAGCCGATGGACGCGATGTGCGCATCGTTTCTCAACGCCATCTCGGTCAATCTGCTCGATTTCGATGACACCCATCCCGAGACGATCATTCATCCGGCGGCACCGGTCGCAGCTCCAGTCCTCGCACTCGCGGAGACGCATAAACTGTCTGGACACGAATTGTTGACGGCGTTCATCCTCGGTGTGGACGTCGAATGCCGCATCGGCGCCGCCGTTTCGCCGCGCCATTATGCGCGCGGCTGGCACATCACCTCGACCTGCGGGATCTTTGGCGCCGCGGCGGCTTGCGCCAAACTATTGGGGCTGCCCGCGGAGGGCATTGCGAATGCCATCGGGCTCGCGGCGAGCCAGTCGGCCGGCAATGTCGAGAACCTGCCCAGTGCCGCGAAGAATGTCAGCGTCGGCAACGCGGCGCGCAACGGCTTGTTTGCGGCGCTGCTTGCAGAGCAGGGTTATGAGGCAGCCCCCCACGCCATTGAAGGCCCGCTCGGTTGGGCACGCACCATGGGTGACGAGCCGGATATTGCCCGCTTGCTTGATGGTCTCGGCAAGACCTTTGAGATCGCCAGGAACACCTACAAGCCCTACCCCGCCGGCATCGTTTTTCATGCGGTCATTGATGCCTGCCTTCAGTTGCGGGAGCGGATCGGTCGGCGATTCGACCAGATTGACACCGTGACCGTTCAAGGCTCGACGCTGCTGCTTGCGCGCGGCGACCGCCCCGTCAACAACGAGCGCGATGCGCGCGTCAGCATCCATCATTGCGTGGCGTGCGGATTGCTGCTCGGCAGAGCCGGCGTCGCCGAGTTTGCACGCGAGACGGTCGTCCGGCCCGATATTGTGCAGCTGCGGCAGAAGGTGAGGGCGGAGTGGGATGACGGGATGCCGGATGGTGCGGCACGCGCGACCGTGCGCCTGTCGTCCGGCGAGGTTTTCACCGAGACCGTCATCTCGCCGCGCGGCAGCCGGGCAGCGCCGCTTGAAGATCGCGATCTCGAGGCCAAGCTGCGCGAAAGCGTGCGAACGGGCCAGAGCAATTGGGACGCGGACGGTGTCATCGACGCCGTCTGGCGTCTCGATGCGGTGGCTGACGTCGCCGAACTGCTGCGATCGTTGCGGCCGCCCTCGGCGATGCGCCGAACAACTTCCATCTAGACTCTCGCAAGACCTGAAAGGGACGATCATGACCAAGACCGAACTGTTCGAAAAGGGCCTCAAAGTCCGCAAGGAGGTGCTCGGCGAGGACTACGTCAACAAATCGATCGCCGGTGCCGACGAGTTCACGCGCACGATGGCGGAATGGTCCACCGAATTCTGCTGGGGCGCGCTGTGGACGCGACCCGGCGTCGACCGTCGCACGCGCTCGATCGTCAATTTGGCGATGCTCGGCGCACTGAACCGGCCGCACGAGCTGAAGCTGCACGTGAAGGGCGCGTTGAAGAACGGGCTGACCAAGGAGGAGATCAAGGAGATCCTGCTCCAGGTCGCGGTCTATTGCGGCGTGCCCGCCGGCATCGACGCCTTCCGCAATGCGCGCGAGGCCTTCAACGAGGTCGACGCGGCCGGCTCCTGAGCAAATCCATGGCTGACCCGATCTACGAACTCTTCGCCATCCGCTACGCAACGCGGGATGCGCAGCGGAGCGACCACTTCATCGGCGGCGATCCGCATGACGGGCCGATGCCGATGGACTATTTCATGTGGCTGGCGCGGGGAGGTGGGCGCACCTTCGTCATCGATACCGGATTCAACGCCGAAATTGCGAAGCAGCGCAGGCGGACATTCTTGCGCTGCCCGGTGGAGACTCTTGTGGCGTTCGATATCGAGCCGGCCGAGATAAAGGACGTGATCCTCACACATCTGCACTACGACCATGCCGGCAATTTCGACCGCTTTCCGAACGCACGATTTCATCTCCAGGAGCGCGAGCTTGCCTACGCCACCGGCCGCTACATGCAATATCCGAGGTTGTCGCATTCTTTCGAGGTCGAGGACGTTTGCGGCATCGTGCGGCTGAACTATGCGCGCCGAGTCCTGTTCTACGATGGCGATGCTGAGATCGCTCCCGGGCTGACGGTCCATGCGGCGGGGGGACATTCCGCCGGGCTTCAATTCGTCCGGGCCAACACGCGCCGCGGTCCGGTCGTGCTCGCTTCCGACGTCAGTCATTTCTACGAAAACCTGACCAGCGAGCGTCCCTTTACGACGGCGTTTCATGTCGGCGACATGCTGGTGGGGTTCGACAAGCTGCGCGCCGCAGCGCCGGATGCGGACCACATCGTTCCAGGTCACGATCCGCTGGTCATGATGCATTATCCAGCGCCGACCCCGGATCTGGACGGGATCGCGGTCCGCTTGGATGTGGCGCCGTCCGGGCCTGCTCACTCCTAGGGCGGCGAGAGGACCACGCACGGCATCCTTGTCGAGCTTCCGCATCTTCAACTCTGGCACGATCTGCGGCCGATCGGAGACGGCTGACTATCCTGCCAGAAAGCCGCCATCGATGGCGACGACGGTGCCGGTCGCGTATTGCGAGGCCGGCATGCAGAGGAACGCAACCGCGCAGCATCTAGATCATGATGCGGTCAGGTTGGAGGCGCCAAGCGGATTGGAACGAAAGGTCTTCGTCAAGCATCGCTACATCGGCTCGATGCCGATCTTCTTGATGATCCCGGCCCACTTCGTGGACTCGGAGCTCATGAAGTCGGTCAGGCCCATGGAGTCCATCACATCTTGGCTTACCCAAGCGAAAGGTCTGCGCTGGTTGTCGAAATATCCGGTTTGACGTCCGTCAGGCAGGGTGAGGGGCAATCACTATCGGTCACAGGGGCAGCCGTGAGAATAGGTCACTTGGGATTGGTGTCTTTGTAGATGATCCCGTCCTTCATGATGACGACAAGCTTATTTGCGGGGTCCTCGATGAGGCGAATGTCTTCCAGCGGATTGCCATCGACGAGCAGGAGATCGGCCAATGCGCCTTCCTCGACTACTCCGATCCTGCCGGGATAAGGATTCCGCGCTCCGGAAAGCGCGAGCAGCTCTCCATTGGTTGAGGTCGCCATCGTCAGCGCTTCCGCCGGCGTGAACCACCGCGTGAGGTCTACGATGCCCTGACCCTGATGCTCGGCCAGTGGCTTCGAGAAGAGGATATCTGTCCCAAAGGCGGTCTTGATCCCAAACTTCTTGACGAACCCGTACACGGTGTCCGTTCCCGCAACAACCTGGCGCATCTGCGCCTGTTGGGCGGGCGGGAGCATGGCTGCGCCGCCGAGGTCTACGAACGGCTGAGTGCTCAGCCAGATTTGCTTTTCGGCGATGAGGCGTGCAGTCGGTTCATCCATGAGATGACCATGCTCGATCACTTTGACGCCCGCGGCGATGGAACGTCGAATTGCGCTCGGTGTATATGCGTGTGTTGCAACATACGTCCCCCAATCGGTGGCGGTTTCGACGGCCGCGCGCAAGTCCGCTTCGCTGAATGTGGTCACATCAAGTGGGCTGAAAGGCGAGGCGACGCCTCCCCCTGCCGTCAGCTTGACCTGGGACGCGCCCTGCATGAGCTGTTCGCGCACGCGCTTGCGGACCTCGTCGGGATCATCCGCGATGATGCTTCCGCCGAGCTGTTCGACGCGGCTTGTTCCGCCCTGACTTTGCGGCAGCTCCCAAAGCTCGCGGAAGTCTCCATGGCCGCCGGTGACCGTGATGACGGCTCCCGATGGATAGATGCGAGGACCCGGGACGAGACCTTCATCGATCGCGCGTTTGAGTGAGAAGGTGGGGCCGCCCATGTCCCTGACTGTCGTGAATCCGCGCATCAGTGTCGCTGTCGCTTCCGCGCTCGCCAGCAGCGTCGTATATCCGAGGTCGCTCGACAGCATCTGCGCGGGTGTCGGACGGACCATCATCGCGTGCCAATGCATGTCGCTGAGCCCGGGCATCAGCACGCGTCCACCGCCTTGTATGACGCGGGCGTCCACGCGACGATCGGTTGGAATGGGCGCGGTCACGATCCGCTCGATGATGTTTCCGCGGATGACGACATTCGATGGGACGGAAAGCGTCTGGCTCTTCCCGTCAAAGATGCGCACGTTCTCGAAGACGGTGACTGCAATCCGCTCTTGCGGCTCTGCCGGCGTGAGAAAGGTGCACGTCGCAACAATGATCGTGGCACACTCGGCTATCCGCATTTGCAGTGTTCCTTCCTAGCATGTTGTGTTCTCTCGCCAGCGGCGCGGAGCCCGGCAGAAGTTGTCGCGCCGCACACGAGTTCGTTCCGATTCGCTCGACCGACAACCATCGGGCCGTGACCATTTGGCGAGAGCTCAGAACATTCGTGGCAAGGTCGGGTCCCTATGCTGCTACATTCGACTTGCGCCAGCTTCCGCTTGATGTGAGCTCCGTTGCACCAAAGGACCCGCATGGAAGTACGTCCCGCGGATTGAGCGGGGTCCCCGAGCCTTCCAGTCCGCCAGCTTAGAGACGCCATCTGTCCCGTACATTAGGGATTCTCTGTACACCGGCGGAGCAGGAATCGGGGTGCCAACTGTGGAAATAGCGCTCTATGAAAGCTCTACCCGGGTAAACTTGGTTCAATTTTCTGCGCAGCTTACTAATAATCTCTCGTAATCCGGCAGCGTACTCCTCAATCGTCGAAGTAGCTGATCTAAGCCAGACGACATTCTTTCGTTACGTTCTATGTTTTTGTTAGGATCGGGCATTCTTAGCCGCTTTTGATTGTGCCTTTCGCGCGCTCCCGTATGCGCTGGAAGGTGACGTAGAGCATCGGCACCAGGAAGATCCCGATCGAGCTTGCTGCGAGCATACCAGCGAAGACAGCGGTGCCCACTGCTCTGCGGCTCAGCGCGGCAGCTCCGGTCGCAATGACCAGCGGCAGAAGGCCGAGGATGAATGCAAGTGACGTCATCATGACCGCACGAAAACGCATATGGGCACCCTGAACCGCGGCCTCACAGATCGGGATACCCGCCTCCCGCTGTTCCCTCGCAAACTCGACGATCAGGATGCCGTTCTTGGCGGCAAGAGCGATCAGCACAACGAGGCCGATCTGGCCATAGAGGTCGAGATTGAGGCGCGCAGTCATGATGCCGAGATAAGATCCGAGCACACCGACGACCACCGACAGCAGCACCGGGATCGGGATCACCGTGCTCTCGTAAAGTGCGACCAGGAACAGATAGGCGAACATCACGGCCAGCGCGAGCACGATTCCGGTCTGACCTGCCGCTCCCTGCTCCTGAAAGGCGGTGCCGGTCCAGGCGAAGTCGTAGCCGGACGGCAGCACGGTGTCGGAGATCTGCGCCATCGCGGATAGCGCGGTGCCCGAAGAGGTCCCCGGCGCAGGGCTTCCGTTCACCGTCACGGAACGATGATTGTTGTAGCGAGTGATGGCCTGCGGCCCGGTTACGACCATGACGTCGGCCAGCGCCCGCATCGGCACCATCTCGCCTTTGTTGTTGCGCACGTAGATCCGCCAGATATCCGAGACGTGGGCGCGATCGGATGCGTCACCCTGAACGTTGACCTGCCAGGTGCGTCCGAACAGGTTGAAGTTGTTGACGTAGACGCCGCCGAGCGTCGCCTGCAGCGCAATGAAGATGTCATTGACCGCGACGCCCAGCGCTTGGGCCTTTCGCCGGTCGACGTCGAGATAGAGCGACGGATTGGTCGCGGTGAAGGTCGAGAACACCCGCGTGAGCCGCGAATCGGCGTTGGCGGCGCCGATCAGGGCGTTTGTCACGCTCGAAATCGCGGCTGGGCCCTGTCCTTCCAGAGCTTGAAGCTGGTACTCGAATCCGCCGCCGGTGGAGAGGCCGATGATCGGCGGCAGGTTGAACGGCAGCACATTGGCTTGTCGTACCTGGGCACCGGCTGCGAATGTCCTGGAGATTAGCGCCTGCGCCGAGTCTGCGGCCGCCGTCCGGTCGGAAAATGGCTTGAGCCGCGCCACCACCAGTGCGCTGTTCGATTGGGAGACGCCATCGAGCAGTGAAAAGCCGATCACCGCGAGCACGTGATCGACGGCCGGCATCTGTTTCAGGACGTCTTCGATCTGGCGCGTAACCTGGCTGGTGCGCGCGACCGACGCGCCGTCGGGCAGTTGTACGGAGGTGAAGAAGGCGCCCTGGTCCTCCTCCGGCAGGAAGCCGGTCGGGGTTAGCAGTGAGACACCGAAGATGCCGGCGGCGAATACCGCAACCAGCAGCAGCGAGAGGGCGGCCCGGCGCACGAGGTAGCGGACGCCGTTGCCGTAGCGCTCGCGCAACCAGTCGATGCCGCCGAGTACACGGCCGATGATGCCGCGGGGCCGTCTGCCGTGACGCATCAGCAGCGCGCACAGTGCAGGGGATAGCGTCAGGGCGTTCAGCGCCGAAATCAACATTGCGGCGCTGATCGTCACGGCGAACTGACGGAACAACGTGCCCGAAATGCCGGGAATGAACGCGATCGGCACGAAGACCGAGAGCAGCACCAGAGTGATCGCGATGATCGGCGCGGTGATCTGGGTCATGGCTTTCTTGGTGGCCTCGGCCAGAGCCAGGCTTGGTTCCGCCGCCATTACGCGCTCGACATTCTCCACGACGACGATGGCATCGTCGACGACGATGCCGATGGCGAGGACCATCGCGAGCAGCGATACCGTATTGGCCGAATAGCCGAACGCGAGCAGAACTGCGAACGTGCCGATCAGGCTCACCGGTACTGCGATGGCCGGGATCACCGTCGCACGGAGACTACCGAGGAAGATATAGACCACCAGCATCACGAGGACGAAGGCTTCGGCCAGTGTCCGCAAGACCTCCGCGATCGTGTCCCGAACGAAGCTCGTGGAATCGTATTGGACGAGATAGCTCAGTCCAGGCGGAAATCGCGTTGACAGCCGTTGCATCGTCTCGGCCACCGCTCGCGCCGTGGTCACCGCGTTCGCTCCCGGCGCAAGGTAGACTGCGATCGGAACGGCGGCGCGCCCGTCGATCCGCGCCTCGCTGTCGACGTTTTGCGCACCGATCTCGACGCGCGCGACATCTTTCACCAGCAGCGAGGATCCGTCGGGATTTGCGCGCAGCACGATGTTGGCGAATTGATCGGCACTGGCGAGTCGGCCGAGGGTCTGCACGTTGAATTGGAACTGTTGATCGTCGCTGATCGGCCGCGCGCCGATGCGGCCGACGGCAGCCTGGACGCTCTGCGCGCGGATCGCGGCAATCACGTCCGAGGGGGTCAAGCTGAGGCTGGTGAGCCGCTGCGAATCGAACCAGATTCGCATCGAATAGTTCATCTTTGCGAACAGGTTCGCTTGGCCGACGCCCGGCGTGCTCGCGATCGCGTCCAGCACGTTGATGATGGCGTAATTGGTGATGAAGAGGGGATCCTGCTGGCCGTCGGCGCTGTAGAGCACGAGGAATTGCAGGATCGACGAGGATCGCTTCTGCACCCTCACGCCTTGCTGCTGCACCTCCGTCGGCAACTGCGACAGCGCGCTCTGCACGCGATTATTGACGTTGACCGTGTTGATGTCGGCATTGGTGCCATGCGCGAAAGAAATGGTGAGCGTGTAGCTGCCGTCATTGCCGCTGGTTGATTTCATGTAGAGCGCGCGGTCGACGCCGATCACCTGCGCTTCGAGAGGCTGGGCGACGCTGCTTTCCACGACCTCGGCGGACGCGCCTGGGAAGGTCGCGGAGACGGTAACCTGCGGCGGCACGATATCCGGAAATTGCGCCACGGGAATTTGCGTGAGTGCCAACGCGCCGGCAATGGTGATGAGAAGTGCGATCACTATCGCAAGGCGCGGCCGATCGACGAAGACGCCCGATATCATGGAGTGCGGTCCGCGGCGTGGGGCCGGATCGGAGTGCCGCGGCCGCTCCGCGGTGGCGCCTCGCTCGCTACGCCGTCCATGCTCGACCGCAGGAGTGCGCTTGCTGTATCCGGAGCGACGGTCTGACCCGCGCGAACCCGCTGCAACCCTTCGGCGATCACCCTGTCGCCGGCAGCAAGCCCGCCGATGACGGCGGCAATTGTTGCGGTCGATTGTCCGAGCTGAACGCGCCGCTCCTCTGCCTTATTGTCCTTGCCGACGACGAGAACATAGTCGCCACGCTGGTCGGACAACACCGCCGCGCGTGGGATCGCAAGTACTTCGATCGGCTGGACGCCTTCGAGCAGAACGGTGACGAATTCGCCGTCGGTCAGCTCGTGCGCGGTCACGCCTGCGGCAGACGGGGCGCGCAAGATCGGGTTGGCAATCTCGCCGCGGACCGTGATCGTGTCGGTGTTCTGGGCGATGCTGTTGTCGACGAAGTTCAGTTTGCCGGACTGACCGTACATACGGCCATCGGGCAGCCGCAGTCTGATCGTCACCGCCTCGAGGCCGCCTTGTGGGAGGTACCGCTCGCGCAGCTCGAGCCCCTCTCGCAGCGGCACCGGGAACGTGACGTGCATCGGGTCCTGGCTGACGATCGTGGTCAGCACGCCGGAGGAGGGCCCGACGATGTTGCCTTCGGTTACCGCCGTGCGACCGATCTTGCCGTCGATCGGAGCATTGATGACGGTGTAGTCGAGATTGATCTGCGAGGCCTGGACCTGCGCCTGGGCAGCCTGGGCCTGGGCCTGTAAGCTGCGCTGGGTGGCGAGCGCGGCGTCATAGGTCGATTGCTGCCCGGCCGGCCCGCCGAGAAGGGTGTGCGCGCGCTCCGTCGTCAGCCTGGCGTTTTCCAGCATCGCCTCGAGTTGCGCCACCTGCGCCTGCTTGGCTGCGAGATCGGCCTCGAATGGGCCGCGCTCCAGCCGATAGAGCTGGTCGCCCTTTTTGATCTCGGCACCCTCGTTGAACAGCCGCTGCTCCAGAGCGGCGGTGACACGGGCCGTCACGTTGACCCGGTTGACCGCCTCAACTCGGCCGAGGAACTCGTTGCTTTCGGTGATCAGCCGGCGCGTTGCCTCCACAACGCCGACGGCAGGCGTGGAAGGCGTCGGCTGGGTCCGGACAGTCCCGCCGATCGAGACCGTAACCAATCCTGCCGCCAGTAATCTGGTCGCGACGTCAGCAAGGTTCATGGTCCGCTCCGTGTTCCAGAGCTCCGAACGCCGACGTCACTTCGTTCGGCGTCTGGCGGACTGCATTACTCGCGCTGCGTCCTGTTGCTGCGGGCTGGTTCGTCGTAACCTTTGCGATGGCTGTAGAACATCAGCGCGATCAGGCCGCAGCCTAAGATCAGGATGAGAATCACGGCTCCGGTCAGGATGACGTTTCCATAGAGGGGCATCGGCGTCGATCGCCAGACCGACACGCAAAACCAGCTCGCCCCGACCAGCAGACCGGCCAGCAAGGCGGCGATCGCCCATTGGTTCCTGTCGCGCATCGTTACCTCCATCAGCTTCGCAAGGCTTCGGAGACCCGCCTAGACCCAACGCCATCCGCAGCGGCGCCGGCCGCGATGCCACCAGCAGACCCAGCGCCGGTGCCGGCGACGGCGCGGTGGAGGGCCCCAGCCGGGTCGCGGAGGCGGTCCCCACTGCGTCTTGATCAGTTCTGATGACGTGGTGGCGCGTCGCGGATCTGGATCGATCGGCAGCGCTTCGGCAACGTCGATCAAGCGAACGCGGGTGGCGCCGAGCGCGGCAGCGGCAAGGGCGCTCGTTGCAAAGCCTAGGAAGGCTCGGCGGCTGGAACCAACCATGTGTCGTCCTCCTCTGTCACGCAGTCGATCGCAGCGATTGCAGGGCGTAGAGCAGCCATGCGAGGCCGTGTGAGATCAGGTCGACGCCGAGCAGGAAGCCGAGCGCCCAGACGCTAATATCCGGGAAGCCAAACAGGATGAGCACGCCGGCGGCCATGGCGAAGACGCCAGAGATCAGCATCATCCAGCCGTTCTGTCGCCAATAGGCGAAACTCAGCACGCATCGAACGACGCCGGATGCGAATAGCAGCGCGCCGAGGAAATAGGTCAGGATCAGTGCACCCGACACCGGCTGGGTGAGAAGGATCAGGCCGAATGCGAGGTAGAGCGCACCGAGAATGATCCGCCACAGGAAACTGCCCCAACCCTTTGTCCAGAACGCATGCGCGATCTCGAAGGCGCCGGCAGCGATTGCGGTGAGCCCAATGAACTTGACACTGATGATCGTGGCGAAGGCGAGATCGCCGAGGGCGAGGAGGCCGGCGGCGATCAGGACAATTCCGAGGAGAGCGCAAGCCCATAGCGGTGGGGCACCCAGCGTGTTGAGATCGTCGCGGCTGTCGTAGACGGTCATGCGAACCTCCTGGGTGCTCACGCTCCGATCGACACGCCTTCGATCCTAGACTTGAACCAGCAGGTCCAACATCGGACGAAACCCGGAGTTGAGGGGCGGGAATATTCTCATTCCAACTTGTTGCGACCTTTCCTGAGCGGACACGGCTCATCGCGGTCCGCGCGGGCCCAGTGTCAGATGGGTCACGCCGGCCGCGAGATTGAGCCCGATCGAGCGTTCGATCGAGATCGGCTGGAGCATGATGCTCCTGCGCGAGCCGCCAATCAGGACGTTGGCGCCGAGGCCGGGGCCTAGAGCGAAATTGCCACTCGCGCCCACATAGCTGCCGCGCAAAGTGCCGGCACCAATCCGCGAAGTCCTGGCGAACACGGCCCAGGACAGCGTGCCGGCGCTGGTCACGCCGAGATCAAGGCCGAGGCGTCTGATCCGTCCCTCGTAGACGTAGCGGCGGGCAGGGCGCACCCCATCGAACACGCAGCGCAGCGACTGCGTCGATCCGAGCACCAGTCCAACGCGTGGCTCCGAGAAGCATAGCAGCCTGCCTATTCTGAATCTCTCGGCTCCTGCGGGCGAGGGAATCGTCAACAGCACCGCCACTGCGCTGATGGCCGCGAGATATGGCGATTGTCGCATTCAAGCCTCCGCCTGGTGCTTTGTTTCGGTCGGGGCCCGCGGCGGGCTGCCGTCCCGGCGCAGCCAGAACGAAATGGCCAGCCCGATCAGCAGCACGGCGCCGAGCAGGAAGAAGAAGATGGATTGCTTCAGCCACGAGATTGCCGGGACGGCTGCGCCCATTGCAAGGCCGAGAAAAGCGATCTGCAATGACAACAGGCTGATGCCTGCGAGGAATGTGCCGAGCGCGAGCAGCGTCAGCAGGACGAGACCGGTTGCCGGCGTCGGGAGCAGTTGCTGAACGCCGGAGACCAGGATGATGTTCATCGTGATCAGGACGGCGATCCAGTGCAGCGCCTGGGTCCAGATCAGACGAATCTGGCCATCCCTGCCTCCGATCTCCGGCCATTTGGTGATGACGCAGACCACCCCGATCGCCAGCGCCAGGAATTCCCAATAGCCGATCAGCGGCTGGTGCGAGACGTTGGTATAGGCAACTCCTGCGATGGCGAGCAGCAGCGCGACGGCGTACGGAAGCTGCTGCCAGACAAGACGCCCCATCCCCGAGCGAGCCTGTTGAGGCACGTGGTCTTCACGCTGCTGTGCATCCGTTTCGCTCATGGCTGCTCACCCAGGATTGGGGGATCGGTCGTTGCCGGTTCGATCCTGTCTCCGAGATAATCCTCGACATACAACCTGATGATCGCCACCCGTCCGACCGCGACGAGCGGCATCGCGAGCGCAATGCCCATGACGCCGAACAAGGCGCCCAGCAGGACGATGGCGACCAGGGTCCAGGCTGGCGGGGTCTCGACCGCATGCCGCTGAATCAGCGGGCCGATGACGTAACCTTCGATCGACTGGATGATGGTGTAGACCGCGACCGCCCAGATCAGCGGCGAGGCTCCGAGCGGCATCGCAACGAGCGCGATCGGGATCGCGGCGACGATTGGCCCAAGATAGGGGATGAAGTTCGACAATCCTGCCTGCAATCCGAGAACGAATGGGCCAGGCAGGCCGATGAGATAAAGGGCAAGCCAGACGAAGAGCGTCATCAGGATGATGCGGATCAACTGGCCGACGAACCACAGCCGCATCACGGTGCCCATCTCGTCCATCACCTCGCGCGCGCGGGCCCGGTAAGATTGCCTGACCAGCACGACCACGCTGTCGCGGTAGCTGATGGGATCGAAGGCGAAGAGAATGCCGAGGAACAAGATCACGAGCACGGCGGTCAAAAGGCTCGAGGCGCCGCCGAGCAGGAATTGCGCATGGCTGAGGAACCGACCCTGGTCGGCGAACAGCCACTGCGCGAAGTCACGCCCCCATTCCGGGCCGAGCAGATCCACGCCATAAGACAACAAATGCTCTTGCAGGATGTCGACCTGGGCATCCATGACTTTCAGCAGCACACGCGTCTGCTCCGGCAGCTTACCGGTCCCCCAGGCCAGCCCGAAGCCTGCCAGCGCCGACAGCAGCAGGAGAACGAGCGTCAGACGCCAGACGCGGCTGAGAGGAAGAACCGGCGCCAGAGCCCGGGCTGCGGCATCGAGAAAGGCTGCGAAAAGCACGCCTGCGAACACGATCAAGAGACTCGACACCGTTTGCCAGACCAGGAAGAGGGCCACGGCCACGACGAGCACAGTGAGGCCGATCGCAAGCAGGCTCGGTCGTCCGGATTGGACCGAATCGTCGATCGGGCTCTCATTCCGAACGAGGCCGCGGACCCGCTCGGATCCGACCCTGGCGTCGCTCATCGATCGGTCCGCCGTCATGTGGTCACGCCTCACGAGCGGACGCGGCGGCTGCCAAAATGCGGATGCTTGCCGCCGCGATGACGCCAATAGCGATGCTTGAATGGATTCGTGTTGGTGTTGATGTTGGGCCTCGCATCGCCCGGGGCGGCCGCGCCGGTTTGCTTCGGCGCGGCCACGGTATCGTCCTTCGGCTGAGCCGGGGAAATGCTTGACGGCAGAGTGGCGGCTACGACTGCGGTGAGGAACAGGGTACGATAGTTGATCCACATCTTCATCCTCGCCTCCATGCGGTCAGCGACATCGGTCAGATCGCGATGGCTCCGACAGCCAGGCCGTAGATTCCGATCCCCGCGGCGATGGCCACCGCGCCGAACAGGACGGACTCGACCGGCCTGAAAAGCCGCTCCTTGCGTTCGCGCTTGGCGATCAGGAACAGCAGCGTTCCCGGCGCGTAGAGGATCGCGGATAGCAGGAGAAATTTCGCCCCGCCGGCGTAGATCATTCCCGCCGCGTAGAGCGTCGCGACAGCCGCGAAGATCCCCTCGCTGGTGCGGGCGCGCTCGCCGGAAGCATAAGCCTCACCAGTCCATGCGAGCTTCAGGCCGTAAGCCGCCACGAGGAAATACGGGACCAGTGTCATTGCGCTCGTCATCTTGAGGGCGAGCGTGAAGGCATATTCGGCGAACCAACTCACAAGAAGCAACGCCTGGATCACGCAGTTGGTGAGCCAGAGCGCGCCGACAGGGACCCTGTGAACGTTCTCGCGCGCCAGAAAGGCCGGCATCGTGCGCTGAATGGCCGCTGAGTGCAGGATCTCGGCCGCAAGGAGGGACCATGACAGGTAATTGCCGAGGATCGAGATCAGCAATGCGATACTGATGAACACACCGCCCCAGCGGCCGACCGTGGCCTCCATCACGCCTGCCATCGATGGTGTCGGCAGGTCCGCGAGCCCGCTCCGCGGCAGGATGCCGTAGGACAGGAGTGTCACGAGCACGAGAAGGCAGAGAACGGTGAGAAAGCCGGTGACCGTCGCGATACCGATGTCGTCGCGCCTTCGTGCGTAACGCGAATACACGCTCGCGCCCTCGATGCCGACGAAGACGAACACCGTGAGCAGCATCGTGCTGCGGACCTGGCTCAACACCTGCCCGGCGTCGGGCTCGGTCGTTCCCCAGAAATTGTCGGAGAAAAGCCCGCGGTTCAGGGCGACCGCAGCCACCACGATGAACAGCACGATGGGGATGATCTTCGCGAAAGTTGTGACCGTGTTGAGCGCGGCAGCCCCCTTGATGCCGCGCAGCACCAGAATATGGACGCTCCAAAGCAGCACGGAGGCCGAAGCGATGGCTACCGGCGTGGTGCCGTCGCCGAACACGGGGAAGAATTGGCCGAGCGTGGCCTTGATCAGGATGAGGCAGGCGACGTCGGCTAGACAACAGCCGATCCAGTAGCCGGCGGCGGACGCAAAGCCGATGTAGTCACCGAAACCGGCTTTGGCATAGGCGTAGATGCCCGCATCGAGCTCCGGCTTGCGCCGGGATAGCGATTGGAACACGAAGGCCAGAGTCAACATGCCGGTGCCAGCAATCATCCAGGCAATGATCGCTCCCAAAGCGCCGGTGGTGCGCCCGAACTGAGCCGGCAATGCGAAGATGCCGGAGCCGACCATCGACCCGATCACCAGGGCGATCAGCGCATTGCGCGAAAGCTTCTGATCGGCCTCGCTTGTCGAAGCAGCCATGATGGATGCCTTCCGATCCGAGGCGGCTGCATTCGCGGCCTCCCTCCCGGAACCTTAGAGCCACCTCCCGCGTGCGCACATCAGGGATTGTCTGTAGGAAGAGAGGCAGGAAATCGGTGGCCGCCGATTCAGATATCGCCACGGGAAGCGGCGGTGTCGTCCTCGCCCTTGTGCCAGGACGTCGGCAACGTATCCCGCGCGACCAGCACGACGCTGCCACGGAAGAACTCGCCGGACTTGGCGAGTTCGGCGGCCAGGCGCCTGGCATGTAGGACGGCCGCATCCTGCTCGCTAAGATCGCATCCGATCGTGTCGGGCGAGACGCCGTATCGATCGGTGATATGGAAGAAGAAGCGCATGTCTCCGGTTAGGTCATGGCGCCTCCGGTCTCCAGTGACAAAAGCGCAAGGTGCCTCAGTCAAAAGTCTTACGACCCCGAAGCAGGTTCCAGTCTTACGGATCGGCAATCAGCGCCATGCCGTCCCCATTCGGGCAAGAGTGGTTTTCACCTGATGTCTTCGGGTGATTGTCCGATGTTGTTCCGTCGAAGCAGAGCCTAGCGTGGTCGCGCTTTAGGGGGCTGCACAGGAGGATGCGATGTCGAATCTCGATCAGAACTTGGCGGCGACAGACGTCGTCGGCGGCCGGATCACCGTGGATGCCGGACTGCGCCAGTACATGTTGCGGATCTATGGCTACATGGCCGCGGGTGTCGCCCTGACCGCCGTCGCCGCCGGCCTGACCTATCAGGTCACCGGCCCCGCGCTGCTGCAGAGCCCGCTGATGTGGGTTTTCATCCTGGCGCCGCTTGGGTTGGTGTTCTTTCTCAGCTCGCGCATCGAGACATTGTCGGTGCCAACTGCGCGCCTGCTGTTCTTCCTCTATGCTGCCCTGGTCGGTATCTCGCTCTCGATCCTACTACACATCTACACCAGTTCATCGATAACCCGCGTCTTCGTCATCGCTGCTGCAATGTTCGGCGGGCTCAGCGTCTTAGGCTACACGACCCGGCGCGACCTTTCGGGATTGGGTACCTTCCTGTTCATGGGGCTGATTGGGATCATCTTCGCGAGCGTCGTCAACCTGTTCCTGTGGTCGACTGCGCTCGACTGGCTGATCTCGATCGTAGGAGTCGGCGTGTTTGCCGGCTTGACGGCCTATGATACGCAGCGGATCAAGGCGATGTACGACAGCGCGGATGACCAAACCGCTTCGGGGCGAAAGTCGGTCCTTGCCGCGCTGTCGCTCTATCTCAATTTCCTCAACCTGTTCCTGATGCTGCTGCGTCTTGCGGGCGGCCGCCGTTGAGAAGGGAAGGGCGGCGGCTCAGGCCGCCGGCCGCTCCACCGTGCTGGCGAGGGCATCGCGCAACGCCTTTTCCTTCGTCTCGTCGAGGGAGGTCTTGAGTACGACGCCCCCCGCGTCCTTGATCTCCTTAATCACCTTGTCGGCGGTCATGTGCTTGATCAGGACGAACAGGGCGGCGTTGCCGGGCTGAAGGCTGGCGGAGAGACCCTTCATAAAGGCATCGTCGATGCCGACGTCCGAAAGAGCGCCGCCGAGCGCACCCGACGCTGCGCCTACGGCAACTCCGAGGATCGGATTGAGAAAGAGGACACCGATTAAAAGGCCCCAGAAGCTTCCCGTCACCGCGCCCATGGCGGTCGTGTTGACGAGTTGGTTGAGCTTGATGCTGCCCTGGTCCGTCTTTACGGCGATCACGGCGTCACTGATCGTGATCAGATACTCCTTCTGCAGCCTGAGCAATTGCTGACGCACTTCCTCGGCCTTCGCCTCGGACGGATATACGATGGCGACCAGATCGGACATGAAGACCTCCCGTTGGAGCATGCAAGCGGACCCGAGGAAGCTACCGCGCGAGAGCTGCCTCAGGGGATCGGAGAAAACCCTCGGTCCCGGTGGGGAATGTTCCGAATGAGATTGGACGCTGTAGACTGCGTCCCGAAGGGGCGGCGCAAAGTGAAATTGCTGGCGCCGCCCGATCGATGCGACCTCGGCGATCAATTGCGGCATCTAGCGGCGCGGATTCGGGACGCAGGTGCCGGACCGCCCGCTCACCGACGCGCGGCATTGGGCAAGAGTGTCATACATACAGGTCAGCGTTCCCCTGAACTTTCTGCACCATGCCAGATCCTGCGCTTGTCCTGGCGTCCACGAGCCCATGGCACTGAGCGCAATGAAGACGGCAGCGGAGAGCAAAGCCAGCTTTGTCATCTTGGTTTCTCCTTGTCGTTGAGCAATCACGTGGAGCCGCGGGTCGCAGGCTCGTCAAACCCGCCGCGGCTTTGACGAAGGGATCGCATGCGCCGCAACGGCGGCAGCTGCAGGCTTATGCACCGTCTGCGCGCTTGGGCTATCGGGTGATCGCCTGACTTCGCTGCCGGAATCTTTCGGCTCCGCCGGATGTTCGTTCACGATTGCACCCGCGGATGCTCAGTAGATTTACCGATACAAGCGGGATGAATTCTCCGCAAAATCCTCAGCGGCACGGATGGGTCGATTCATGCAGCTGCGGTCACTGAGGACGACGCTTGTTGCAGGGGTTTCTGCGCTGCTGCTGGTCGCCTGTGAGAGGGAGGCGGCGACGGTCTCCCTGCCGACGCCGGCGCGTCCCGTCCGCACCATGACAGTCGAGAAGCGGGATCAACTCACGCCCCTCACATTTTCCGGCCGCATCGAAGCCGAAGACGAAGTGAATCTGGCATTTCGAATTTCCGGTCGGCTGCACTCGAGCGACATCCGGCTCGGTGAGCGCGTCGAGGCCGGCCAGCTGTTGGCGCAGCTTGAATCGCAGGACCAACTCAGCGCGTTGCGGCAGGCGCAGGCCGCCCTTGCCGCAGCTCAGGGCCAGCTCACTCAGGCACGCAATCATTTCGAACGCCAGCAGACTCTGTTGGCGCAGGGATGGACCACGCGCGCCAACTTCGAGGCCGCGACGCAGGCGCAACAGACTGCGCAATCGAATGTTGAAATGGCCGAAGCTCAGTTGAATTCCGCCCACGACCAGGTCAGCTTCACCGAGCTGCGGGCCGATGCACCGGGCAAGATAACCGAAACGGGGCCCGCCGCCGGAGAGGTCGTCCAGGCCGGACAGACGATTGCGCGGATCGCGCGGCAGGATGGCCGAGACGCGGTCTTCGACATGCCGGCTCAATTCGTCCGCGCGGCACCGGCCAATCTGCAGGTGAGCGTCAGTCTGACCGACGATCCAGCGGTGACCGCGGAAGGACGTATCCGGCAGGTTGCCGCGCAGGCCAATCCGGTCACGCGAACCTTTGAGATCAAGATAGGACTTCGCGATCCCCCTGCCGCGATGCGGCTGGGGGCGACTGTCACGGGGCGCGTCGAGATGAGCGCCGGACCAATGATCGACATTCCGGCAACGGCGCTGACCAGGATGAATCGCCAGCCGGCGGTCTGGATCCTGGATCCCGCGACGAAGACGGTCGCCATCCGCAATGTCGACGTCTTGAGGTTCGATCAGGCGCAGGTGATCATCTCGCAAGGTTTGGACATAGGCGAGGTCGTGGTGACCGCGGGCGTCCAGGCACTTCATCCGGGTCAGCGGGTGCGCGTCCTTGGGTCGGAGCCATGACCGGGCTCAACCTCTCGGAATGGGCGCTCGGGCGCCGTGCGCTCGTCATTTATCTGATGATTGCCGCCGTCATCGCCGGCGTGCTGTCCTATCTGCGGCTGGGCCGGAACGAAGATCCTGCATTCACCATCAGGACTATGGTTGTTCAAGCGGCCTGGCCTGGAGCGACGGCCGAAGAGACGATGAAGCAGGTGACCGAACGGCTCGAGCGGCGGTTGCAAGAGACGCCACATCTGGACTTCCTGCGCAGCTTCACTCGGGCCGGTCTCACCACTATCTTCGTGAACTTGAAGGGGAGCGCCAACGCAAGGGACGTCTCCGATACCTGGTACCAGGTGAGGAAATCCATTGGGGACATCCGTCACACGCTGCCGGCGGGCATCGTGGGGCCAGCGTTCAATGACGATTTCGGCGACACGTTCGGGATCATCTATGGATTCACCAGTGATGGATTTACCCAGCGCGAGCTGCGTGACCGGGTCGAGGCGGTCCGCTCGCGTCTTCTAGACGTGCCCGATGTCGCGAAGATCGAACTGCTGGGTGCGCAGGACGAAGTGATCTTCGTCGAGTTCTCGAAACGGCAACTCGCAAGTCTCGGGGTCGATCGCACGGCTCTGATCGCCGCCCTGCAGGCACAGAATATCGTGAGCCCGGCCGGCACCATCCAGACCGGGACCGAGCGAATTTCGTTTCGGGTGTCCGGGGCGTTCCAGTCGGAGCAGGACATTGCCGACATCAACTTCAGCGCGGGCGGTCGCACGCTACGTCTGAGCGATCTCGCGACGGTACGGCGAGGCTATGCCGATCCGCCGCAACCGCTGTTCCGGGTCGGCGGTCGTCCAGCGATCGGGCTCGCGATCGCGATGCGCGAGGGCGGCGATATTCTCGTTCTCGGCAGGAACATCAAGGCGGCGATGGCAGAGATCACGGCCGATCTGCCGATCGGAATCGAACCGAGCCTCGTGGCCGACCAGGCCGTCGTGGTGGACAAAGCGATCCGCGAGTTCATGACCTCGCTGGTGCAGGCGATCGCGATCATCCTTGTCGTGAGCTTCATCAGCCTCGGCGTTCGGCCGGGCCTCATCATCGCACTGGCTATTCCGCTCACGTTTGCGATCGTGTTCCCGACGATGGAGTTTCTTCGCATCGATATGCAGCGAATTTCCCTCGGCGCTCTCATCATCGCGCTCGCGCTGCTGGTCGACGACGCCATGACGACGACGGACGCCACGCTTAATCGGTTGGCGCTGGGCGACGGCAAGATCGCGGCCGCGGCCTACGCCTTTCGCACGCATGCAGTCGCCATGCTCACGGGCACACTCGTAACGATCGCCGGGTTCATTCCGGTGGGCTTTGCAGCCAGCGCGGCCGGCGAATACACGTTCTCGCTGTTTGTGGTGGTTACGATCGCTCTCCTGGCGTCGTGGTTCGTCGCCGTCATCTTCACGCCGCTGCTCGGCGTCGCTATCCTCGCGCCGCCCAAGACCACAGCCGATGCGCCGGGAATGGCCTTTCGCCTGTACCGGCGCTTCCTGGTCCTGGCGATCCGCGCCAAATGGCTGACGATCGGCGCGACGGTTGCGCTTTTTCTCGCTTCTGTGCTCGCGCTTCCGCTGGTTCCGCAGCAGTTCTTTCCATTGTCCGACCGGCCGGAACTTCTCGTGGACATCGGCCTGCCGCAGAATGCATCGATTTACGCCAGCGAGGCGGCGGCCAAGCGCCTCGATCAAGTACTGACCGGTGATCCCGACGTTGGTCATTGGAGTACCAATGTCGGGCGCGGTGCGATCCGCTTCTATCTGCCGCTCAGCGTCGAGCTGCCGAATGACTTCTTCACCCAGGCGGTCGTTGTGGCCAAAGACGTCGCGGCACGCGAGCGCCTGCATGCCAAGCTGGAACGGTTCCTTGTGGAAGAATTCCCGAACGCCATCTCCTCGGTTTCGCCGCTTGGGCTCGGTCCCCCCGTGGGATGGCCGCTGCAGTATCGCGTCAGCGGTCCCGACGTCGAGCTCGTGCGTGACATCGCGGTCGAAGTCGCGCGGATCGTCGGCTCCGACCCGAGGGCCAAGAGCCTCAATTTCGACTGGATGGAGCCGGATCGCCAGATCCGCGTTCGCGTCAACCAGGATGAGGCGCGCCGTCTCGGCCTGAGCTCGCAGGCGATCTCAATCGTTCTGAACACCGTGATCTCCGGCCTGCCCGTGACCCAGGTGCGGGACGATATCTACCTCGTCGATGTGCTGGCCCGCGCAACGGACGAGCAGCGCGTCTCGCTGCCGAGCTTGCGGACGCTGCAGGTGCCGATCCCGGGAGGGCAGACCGTTCCGCTGAGCCAGTTTGCCACCTTCGAATACGGTCAGGAGTTTCCGCTGATCTGGCGGCGCGATCGCATGCCGACCCTGACGGTGCGGGCCGCCGTTCCCGACGAGATGCCGCCGGAGACGGTGGTCAATCGGCTGGCTCCCGCTATCGCCAAGCTGAAGGCCACTCTGCCGCGTTCGTACGATGTCGTGGTCGGCGGCACGGTGGAGGAGAGCCGAAATTCGAGGTCGTCCGTGATGGCAGTCGTACCGATGATGTTGTTCGTCATGTTTACGGTGCTGATGGTGCAGCTGCAGAGCTTCCCGCGGCTATTGATGGTCGTTAGCGTCGCGCCGCTCGGCCTGATCGGCGTCGTCGCGGCGCTGCTCGTGTCCGGGCGGCCGCTGGGCTTCGTCGCCATCCTCGGCGTGTTGGCGCTGCTTGGCATGATTAGCAAGAACGCGGTGATCCTGATCGGGCAAATCGAGGCGGAGCGCTTGCAAGGGAAGGGGCCCTGGCAGGCGGCAGTGGATGCAAGCAGCTCCCGCTTTCGTCCGATCATGCTGACGGCCGTCTCAACCGTACTCGGCATGATCCCGATAGCGCCGACCGTCTTCTGGGGGCCGATGGCCTTTGCGATCATGGGCGGCCTGCTCGTCGCAACCGTTCTAACTCTGGTGCTGCTGCCGACCTTGTATGTCGCCTGGTTCGGCGGGAAAGAAATGGCGCCAGCTTCCGATGCTTCCAGCCCGGCGCGAGGGTAATCCCGGACAGCGACTAGGTAATCACCTGATGGGCCGGGCCGAGGCCACGGCGCATGGTTCGATCTCGCAATGAGGAGGTCGGCAACGCATCGTTCGAGACATCGATGACGGCGTCGGTCTTCGCTCGCTCTTCGAGGCCATTCAATGACTGCGACGACATCGGCCCAGAAGCTCTCATTGTTCGCACTGACGGGAATGGTCGTCGGCTCCATGGTCGGCTCCGGCATCTTCTCGCTGCCCAGAACCTTCGGCACCGCAACCGGTCCCTTCGGCGCCATCCTCGCCTGGTGCATCGCAGGCGGTGGCATGTACACCATGGCGCGCGTGTTCCAGTCTCTGGCCGAGCGAAAGCCTGGTCTGGATGCCGGTGTTTATGCCTATGCGAAAGAGGGCTTTGGCGACTATCCCGGCTTCCTGTCGGCGCTCGGTTACTGGATGGGAAGTTGCATCGGCAACGTGTCCTACTGGGTCCTCATCAAATCGACCCTGGGCGCGTTCTTTCCCGTGTTCGGCGACGGCAATACGGTCATCGCGATCGTCGTAGCCTCGATCGGGATCTGGCTGTTCCACTTCATGATCCTGCGCGGGGTGCAACAGGCCGCCGCGATCAATACGATCGTCACCATCGCCAAGATCGTGCCGATCCTGATCTTCATCGTCATCCTGATCCTTGCCTTCAAGGCCGACCTGTTCCGTGCCAATTTCTGGGGCGGCGAGGGCATGCCGGACACGGGACTCTTCGAGCAGATCCGCGCGACCATGCTGGTCACGGTGTTCGTCTTTCTCGGGATCGAGGGGGCCAGTGTCTATTCCCGCTACGCCAAGGAGCGGTCCGACGTCGGCGCGGCGACGATCATGGGCTTCCTGGTCGTCACGAGCCTGATGGTGCTCGTCACCATGCTGCCTTACGCCGTGCTGCCGCGTGCGGAGATTGCAGACATGCGGCAACCGTCAATGGCCACGGTGCTGGAGGCAGTGGTCGGACATTGGGGTGCCGTCTTCGTCAGCATCGGGCTCCTGGTCTCGGTGCTCGGCGCCTATCTCGCCTGGTCGCTGATCTGCGCCGAAGTGCTCTCCGCGGCCGGTCGGACCCGGGACATGCCGCGCGTGTTCGGTACCGAAAACGCCAACAAGGTGCCGGCTGCCGCGCTCTGGCTGACCAATATCGTGGTGCAGCTCTTCGTCATCAGCACCTACTGGTCCCGTGATGCCTTCTCGCTGATGCTCAATCTCACCAGCGTCATGAACCTCATTCCGTTCTTCCTGGTCGCCGCCTACGGATTGCTGCTGGTGAAGCGCGGCGAGACGTACGAGAAGAGCGCGGGCGAGCACAGACGAGACCTGATCTTCACCGGCATCGCCGTTATCTACACACTCTTCCTGATCTACGCGGCCGGAATGAAATACCTGCTGCTATCCGCGCTGCTCTACGTGCCCGGCACGGCGCTGTATGTCTGGGCGCGGGTCCAACAGAAGGCGCGGATTTTTGCACCGGTGGAGTGGGGCATCTTCATCGTGGCTGCGATCGGCGCGGCCGTCGGCATTCACGGCCTCGCCACCGGCTACATCACGATCTAGGCGGATCGATTGCGGAGGTTGCGCTCATGACACAACAGACATCAAACGGAGCGCTTCCTTTTGGCGTTCATTCGGAAGTCGGTCAGTTGCGCAAGGTAATGGTCTGCTCGCCAGGCCGCGCTCACCAGCGTCTCACTCCGACCAATTGCGACACGCTGCTGTTCGACGACGTCCTGTGGGTCGACAATGCCAAGCGCGACCATTTCGACTTCGTGCAGAAGATGCGCGACCGCGGCATCGAGGTCGTCGAGATGCACAATCTGCTCGCGGACACCGTCGCCATCCCGGAGGCGAGGCGATGGATCCTCGACAATCAGGTGGTCCCAAACCAGGTCGGTCTCGGCCTGATTGACGAGCTCCGCGGCTATCTGGAAAGCCTCGCCCCCCGCGCGCTGGCGGAAACCCTGATCGGCGGATTGTCGACCCACGATTTCCCCGACGCACATGGCGGTGAAATGCTCCGGTTGATCCGGGAGGCGGCCGGCATGACCGAGTATCTGCTGCCGCCACTTCCGAACACGCTGTACACGCGCGATACCACCTGCTGGATCTATGGCGGCGTAACGTTGAATTCGCTGTTCTGGCCGGCGCGTCACGAGGAGCCGATCCTCGCCGCCGCCATTTACAAGTTCCATCCGGATTTCGCCGGCAAGGTCCAGGTCTGGTGGGGCGATCCGACTCAGGATCACGGCCTTGCCACTCTGGAAGGTGGCGATGTGATGCCGATCGGGAAGGGAAACGTCCTGATCGGATTGAGCGAACGGACATCGAGACAGGCGATCAGTCAGCTTGCTGCCGCTCTTTTCAGGAGAAAGGCTGCCGAGCGCGTCATTGTGGCGGCCATGCCCAAGCTCCGCGCGGCGATGCATCTCGACACGGTCTTCACGTTCGCCGATCGGGATTGCGTGCTGCTTTACCCCGATATCGTCAATAGCATCACGGCGTTCTCCTACCGGCCGGCGGATAATTCCGCTGGTATCGAGTTGCGGAAGGACGAGAAGCCTTTCGTGGACGTCGTAGCTGAAGCGCTCGGCCTCAAGAAGCTCCGCGTCGTGGAGACCGGTGGCAATGCCTATCTGCGCGAACGAACCCAGTGGGACAGCGGCGCTAACCTGGTTTGCGCCTCTCCAGGCGTCGTCTTCGCCTACGATCGCAACACCTACACCAATACGCTGCTGCGCAAGGAGGGAATCGAAGTGATCACCATCGTCGGCGCGGAGCTCGGCCGCGGCCGCGGCGGTGGTCACTGCATGACCTGCCCGATTACCAGGGATCCGGTCGACTACTAGCCGGCGGAGGAATCGACCCAGATCAACCTGTGATTTATCATCTGAACATTAACACGCCACAATCGGCGCGCAGTGTGACACGAATCCCGGTGTCCGGCTGCAGCATCGGAGGGGACCTATGCGACCGTCTGGATTTTTTCTGCCGGTTGCCGCACTGCTCGGCAGTAGTACGGCTTGGGCGGCGGACCTCGATCTCGCCGACTTCAAATCGAGCGGAGCCGCTACATCCTCCTACGCGGTTCCTTATTACCAAGCCCCGTCCTGGAGCGTCGTTGGCTCCATCTCGCCGACTTTCACCGACAACGCGCTCTTCACCCGCGATAACCGCAGGTCCGACGTCTATTACGCGCCAGACGTGAGCGTCAGGCTCGACGGGAACCTCACCAACGATCTGTCATACCGGCTCTATGCGCGGGCTCAATACGAAGCCTTTTCGCGGGAAAAGGACGGCAATTTCGCCGTCGCGCGTATGGGCGCGCGTCTGACCGAGAACTGGGACGGCTGGCGCTTGTCTGGCATTTACGAAAATCGATATGATTTCGATGGCATCTACCGCGATCTCGCCTTCACGTCCCACGACGTGATGGGCTCAGTCGCGCGCGATTTCCGCGTTGGCAACGCGACGTTCTCGCCACTAGTGCTTTTGACCTACCGTTTCTCCGATCTGGCCGAGGCGCGCCGCTGGCGCTTTGACGCCGTGCTCGGAATCGAGGTCAAGCTTGATCCCAGATGGTCGATCGTCAGTACGCCCCTGTTCGAAGCCTATTGGTTCACCGATGGACTCAATACCGGTCGCCAGGATCAGCTCTATTCGGTTGACCTCGGCCTGAAGTACAACGTTGCCAACAACGTGTCGCTCACGACGACCGTGCTCTACGAGGCACGAACCTCGAACGTCCCGCTGCGGCGATACAGGGACGTTCGGATCGGGCCTCGCCTGGACTTTGCCTTTTAGAGGTGCTCGAGAGATGCCGGCAAGACGCCTTCTAATGCTGACCTGCCTCATCATCTCAAGCATGATGACGACGGTCGTGCTGGCCGATCCTCGCGATGCGGTCGATCGTAGCCACCGACTCGATACCGATGCACTTCGGGATGATGCCGCGACGCGCCGTCTGGAGCAACCATCTCACCCGCTCGCAATTGCGCCGGCCCCGGCGGCACCGCCCGCGAAGGCGACCAGAAAGAAGAAGTCGGACACGAGCAGTAGCCGATAGCCCTGGCGAACCTGTCAGCGCATTAGGGGGGAACGGTGGAGGACGCCCGGCGACCACGGAATGGCGGCGCGACGATGCCATTGGGGCTCGTTCGCCGCGCATCGCCATTTTTACTCTCTATTGCATCGGATTTGAGATTCGGCGGCCCTTGACGAAGGCCAAGATTTCAATCCCCCATGAATACTACCTCATGTTGAATGAGCGGTTCGCTGGGTGTATAGTTGATTGACCCCGCAGGTGCGCTATTCCGAATTCGGTGGAGGATTTCTCGCCGGCAGGGTGGGGAGAGACCCCGCTATTGTCGTCGTGGCCAATATCGGGAGTCGCCGGAATAGAGTGAGTAGTACAGTGAAGCCACATGGCTCCCCCGCCAGAGAGTCGAGGCAAACCAGTCCCAAGCGCTGGCTGCGCGTAGGTTTGCAACCATCGACCGAGGAGCTTTACTGGAACTCTTCTGCAGATCTCCTCTTCGTCGCGCGCCCCTCCTTTTGCGGACATTTCGTCTACGAGAGCATCAATCCGGCATTCGAGTCCCGGCTCGGCGTATCGTCGCGAGACGTGCTCGACATGGATGTATCCGATTGCCTGAGCGCGGATGACGCGAGATCTGTCTGCGAAGCACTTCGGGCGAGCCTCGCGGAGAAGGCTGAGATCAGGATCCGGCAGCGGCTGGCGTTTGGTGGTTCATCCCGCACGAGGGAAACGACGGTCACGCCGATCCTGGATCCCGCGACCCGCGGTGTCGTCCGGTTGATCGGCTGCCATCGCGAGGCGCGCGACGTTCGCTTCGAGGACCCCACCACATGGGGGAACGGGCTGGATGTCGAAGCTGGCCTGCTGTCGCTTCAGGAGAGCATTCAGCAGCGGATCGCTTCCGATCTCCACGATTCGACCTGTCAACATCTGATTGCCGCGAGTCTCGGCTTGATGCGGATCCGCGGCCACCTTGACGGCACACAAGCCGCCGAACGGATCTGCGACGAAATCGACGCGTCGATTGATGAAGCGCTCCGGGAGCTCCGGGCTTTTGCCTATCTGCTGCATCCGCGGGATCTGACGGGTGACGGATTGAAGGCCACGATCGAAGGCTACGCGGAAGGGTTCGCGGCGCGCACCTCGTTGCATGTGAGGGTGAACATCGTGCCGGAGGTCGATGGGTTACCTTATGAGGCCCAACGCTCGCTGCTGCGCGTTGTTCAGGAGGCTCTGACGAACGTCTTCCGTCACGCAAAAGCGACGGAGGTGGCAATCGTCATCGATGTTGTCGACAGTCGTTTCCAATTGATGATCAGCGACAATGGACGCGGTCTTCCCCACCCTGGCAGGCCGGGTGCCGGGACGCTATCGAGCGGCGTCGGAATTCCCGCGATGCGAGCAAGACTGCACGGGATCGGAGGTACGTTGGCCATCCAGTCCAGCGGGATGGCGCCGCATTCCGGTACCGTGCTGTCCGCGGTCTTCCCGCACGTCCTTGCAGTGAATCGGCGCAATCGACGAAGGACCACGACCAATACGAGGGCCGATACCGGCACACAATCAGCGAAAGAACACTAGCCAGCGGCGGCGGGTCGAAAGTGTGACCCGAACCGCCGTCAAGAATAGGGAGTGTGCTGCATGAAACGTATCCTCATAGCCGACGATCACGAAGCGGTGCGATCGGGTTTGCGGGCGGTCCTCGAACAGCGGGCGGACTGGGAAGTGGTGGCCGAGGCCACTGACGGGGGCAAGGCGGTCGCCGCGGCGATCCAGAGCCAGCCCCACGTCGCCATCCTGGACTTCTCGATGCCGAGGATGACCGGCGTGGAGGTGGCGCGGCGTATGAGGGACTATCGGTTGCAAACCGAGATCCTGATCTTCACCGTGCACAATTCGGGTCTGATAGCGCAGCAGGCGTTCGAGGCCGGCGCCCGCGCTTTCTTGGTGAAGTCTGATGCGAACAAGCTGCTGCTGGCGGCTGTCGAGTCGCTGCTGATGCATAGGCCGTTCTTCTGTACGAATAGCATTATCGAATACGATGGCGGGCCGGGCCCCCACGGCGAACGACACCACCATGGGCTGACCTCGCGCGAGCAACTCGTCGTCAAGCTGGTAGCCGAGGGCTACAGCAACAAAGGGATTAGCGCGATCCTCGACCTGAGCGTTAAGACGACGGAGGCACATCGTGCAGCGGCGATGCGCAAGCTGGAGGTAAACTCGACGGCGGGCCTCGTGCGTTACGCGGTGCGGAGCGGACTCGTCGAGGCCTGATCGCAAGCCGTGGCGATCCGTGGCTGTCAGTACCTTCGCCTGCATCTCTCAGGGTTTTGCTGGATAACCGTTCTTGTGGGACGCCGTATCATCGTTCGACCTGACCGCCGATGACCGCTCTAGTCCACCTGGCTTGGCCGAGGGTAGGCAAACGGGAACGACCCGTGAAACGCATCTTGATTGCGGACGACCATGAAATCGTGCGTTCCGGACTTCGCGCGATTGTTGAAACGCGGTCCAACTGGATCGTGAGCGGCGAGGCGACCAATGGTGAGCAGGCGGTCACGCTTGCGCTGGAAACCAGGCCAGACATCGTGATCGTCGATTATTCCATGCCGATCATCAACGGCCTGGAGGTCAGCCGCCGCCTCAGAGCGCTTCACGTTCAAACCGAGGTGCTTATCCTCACGATGCATGAAAGCGAGGAGCTGCTGACAGAGGCCATTCTGGCCGGAATCCGCGGCTTCCTGTTCAAGTCCGACGCTCGCAACCATCTCATTTCCGCGGTCGAAGCGCTGCTCGACGGCAGACCCTACTTCACGAGTGTTCTGCTGGAGAAGCTGCTCCGCGACTACCAGGCGAACAAGCAGAACCGGGCCGACATGCTGCTGACCTCGCGCGAGGAGAGCGTGGTCCAGCTGATCGCAGAGGGGCACACCAACAGGTCGATAAGCGCGATCCTGAATCTGAGCGTCAAGACGGTCGAGACACACCGCGCCTCGGCCATGCGCAAGCTCAGGATGTCCTCCACCGCCGAGCTGGTTCGGTATGCTGTCCGCAAGCGGCTGGTTTCACCTTGAACGAGCGGGGAGCGCTTTCGCCTGCTCGCGAAAGATCGAGAGTGCACCGTCGAGTGAACGGACGCGAGAAATACCTTCGCATGCTTACTTTGATGTGTGGCGTTGGCTTGCCGAGCCGAAGCTTGCCGCGCCAGTCCGTCTTTGCTTCCGCTGCGCTCCGGCTACGACACCGCGCTTGCCCCTCGTTCTCCGCTTGGCTGCGCCACGCGTAGCCCGAAGGGCGAAGCGTGGTGGGCCCGGCAGGACTCGAACCTGCAACCAGACCGTTATGAGCGGCCGGCTCTAACCATTGAGCTACAGGCCCCGCCGCGAGGCGGCCGCAGGTAGTGCGGCCGGCAACGGTGCGCGGTTCGTTTACAGGGCCTGAGGCGGGGGTGCAATGCTGGCGCTGGTGGATGGGAACGCCGGCACGGCATCATTGATAAATTACGAAATTGGCGATGATGCCTGTATAACCCTGTTTTGCCCGACGAAGCAAACCGCGTTTTCGCAGGTTTTTTCGACGTGGGTGGTAACCCATTGAAATCACTGGCCTCGTCTACTGTGCATGGGGTTGTTTTCGCAAACTTTGTCTGAGAGGGCCTTTTGGCCCCCTCAGATGCGGTGCGGGCGAGCTCGGCGGCACGGCCGCTGCCTAGTCCACCGAGACCCCGGCGAACTCGACCACCTTGCGCCACTTCGCGGTCTCGTCCGCGACCAGCTTGCCGAACTCGGCCGGCGTCATCGGCTTGGGGATGCCGCCAGTCTCGGCGAGCTTTGCCACCAGCTTCGGGTCCTTCAGCGCTTCGCCGACGGCTTTGTTGAGGATCTCGATCACCTCAGGCGGAGTGCCCTTCGGCGCGGAGATGCCGTAGAAACCGACCGATTCGAAGCCTGGCACGGTCTCGGCGATCGCGGGCACGTCGGGCACGCTCGGCCAGCGCTGCGGCGAGGTCACGCCCAGCGCGCGGACGTTGCCGCCCTTCACCTGCTCCATCGCCGAGGGCAGATTGTCGAAGATCAGCTGCACCTTGTTGGAGATGATGTCGGGGAAGGCGATGGCCGAGCCGCGATAGGGCACGTGCACCATGTCGCACTTGGTCATGACCTTGAACAGCTCGGCCGACATGTGCACCGAGGTGCCGTTGCCGGAGGAGGCATAGGAGATCTTGCCGGGATTGGCCTTGCAATAATCGATGAACTCCTGAACCGATTTCGGCGGAAACGCGTTGGAGACGACCAGCATGTTGGTGAGCTGCATGATGCTCGCAACCGGGGTGGTGTCGCGCAAAAAGTCGAACGGCAGCTTCTTGTAGAGCGAGGTCGAGATCGCGTTGTTGGGCGCGACGAACAGCAGCGTGTAGCCGTCAGGCGGGGCGTTGATCGCAGCGGCAGCGGCGATGTTGCCGCCTGAGCCGGTGCGGTTCTCGACGATGAATTGCTGGCCGAGCCGCTCCGACAGCCACTGCGCCATGATCCGCGCCACGATGTCGACCGGGCCGCCGGGGGAAAAGCCGATCAGCCAGTGTACGGGACGATCGGGATAGGCTGCGGCGGCGGGAGGGGTGGCGCTGAAAAGACCCGACAGGACTGCGAGCCCGAAAACACTGTTACGCAAAATTCGCAACATGACACCTCCCATTGTTCTATTGTCGTTGGCTGCATGCTTTCACAAAAACCGGCGGCTGCCTACTTCGCCGCAAGTCGGTGTTGACGCAGGCCCGTCAGGGGCGACCATGAGATTCGCGATGATCCTTCTCGGTGCGGCGCTGCTCGCCAGCCCCGCCGCCGCCCAAACCGGAGGCACGGCCATTCCGACCGCGACGATCAGCTTGGGAACAGCGACGCCCGGCGGCGGCTTCCCGCTCTATGGCAACGCCTTCGCGGAGGTGATGAACGCGGCCGATCCGCATCTCACCATCGCCCCGCGCAACACCAAGGGCAGCAACGAGAACATCCCGCTCTTGGAAAAGGGCGAGCTCGATCTCGCACTGGTTGCGGGCGAGCCGGCCTATGAAGCCTTCGCCGGCATCGGCCATGCGAAGGTAGCGCTGAAGATCCTCACCGCGATCTATTCCAACCCCGGCATGTTCGTGGTGCGCGCCGACAGCCCGTACACGACCATCCGCGATCTCGTCGGTCAGCCCGTCGCGTTCGGTGCCAGGGGCTCCGGCCTGCCGATCCTGGCGCGCTATGTGCTCGATGGTCTCGGCCTCAAGCAGGACGAGGACTTCAAGGCTGTTTATCTCGACCGCGCCGGCGACGGCCCCGCGATGGTGGAGGACGGCCGCGTCGCTGCGCTCTGGGGCGCCGGCGTCGGCTGGCCCGGCTTTGCCGCGGTCGCTTCGAGCGCATCCGGCGCACGCTTCATCGCGCCAAGTGCGGACGAGATCGCGCGCATCCGCGCCAGGCATGCCTTCCTGAAGCCGCTGACCGTGCCGGCCGGCTCCTACCCGAAGCAGACCGAGCCGATCGCCTCGCTCGGTTCCTGGAGCTTCATCCTCACGCGCGAGGATCTGCCCGACGACGTCGCCTACCGCCTCGCCAAGACGCTGCACGGCAATGAGGCGACGTTCTGCAAGAAGCTCGCCCAGGCCTGCGAGACCACCGCCGCGAACACGGTCGCGGCCGCGCCGAGGCCGGAGCTGATCCATCCGGGCGTGATGAAGTATTTTCGCGAGATAGGGGTGGTGAAGTAGCTCTCTTACTTCCCTTCTCCCCTTGTGGGAGAAGGTGGCGCGAAGCGCCGGATGAGGGGTTGTCTCCGCGCATTCAAATGAGACTTGGGCTCGCGGTGAGAACCCCTCACCCGGCTTCGCTTCGCGAATCCACCCTCTCCCGCAAGGGGAGAGGGTGCACCGTCAGTGCGGCTTCACCTTTACGCGGTCACTTCTTCACCAGCGGACACGCCGGGTCCGGCGGGCCGAACGCCTTGTCGCCGGAGATGGTCGTGAGGATCTTGTAATAGTCCCACGGATATTTGCTCTCCTCCGGCGTCTTCACCTGCACCAGCCAGAGGTCGTGCACCATCAGATTGTCCTCGCGAAGCTTGCCGTTGCGGGCGAAGAAATCCTCGATCGGCTTCTCGCGCATCTTGGCCGCCACCTTCAGCGGATCGTCGGTGCCGGTCTCCTTGATGGCGTTGAGATAGTGCATCACGCTGGAATAGACGCCGGCCTGCCACATCGACGGCATCCTGTTCATCTTGGCGAAATAGCGCTTCGACCATTCGCGCGTCTTGTCGTCCATGTCCCAGTAGAACGAGGTGGTCAGCAGCAGGCCTTGCGCAGCCTGCAGGCCGATGCCGTGGATGTCGGTGATCAGCGCGAGCAGCGCCGCCATCTGCTGGCCGCCCTTGAACACGCCGAACTCGGCGCCGGTCTTGATCTCGTTCATGTTGTTGGGGGGACCGGCGGCAATGCCGATGATCTTGGCCTTGGAGGCCTGCGCCTGCAGCACGAAGGAGGAGAGATCGGGTGTTGCCAGCGGCGGCCGCACCGAGCCCAGCACCTTGCCGCCATTGGCGGTGACGACGGCGGAAGCGTCGCGCTCCAGCGAATGGCCGAAGGCGTAATCGTCGGTGATGAAGAACCAGCTGTCGCCGCCGCGCTTGACCACGGCGTCCGCGGTGCCGACCGCGAGCGCGCGGGTGTCGAACACCCATTGGATCGCGTAAGGCGAGCAGAACTTGCCGTGGAAGTCCGCGGTGCCGGTGGAGTGGGTGATGAACAGCCGCTTCTTCTCGTTGGCGATGGTCTGCACCGCGAGCCCGACCGCCGAGACGGGCACGTCCACGATCAGATCGACCTGCTCGACGTCGAACCAGCGCCGCGCCAGCGAAGCGCCGATGTCGGCCTTGAGTTGGTGGTCGCCGATCACGACGCTGATCGGCTTGCCGAGCACCTTGCCGCCGAAATCGTCGATCGCCATTTGCGCCGCGGTCACCGAGCCCTGGCCGGTCGGCGCCGAGGCCGGGCCGTTCATGTCGGTGAGCACGCCGATCTTGACGACGTCGTCGGAAACCTGCGCCGACGCCGCGCCGGACAGCAGGGTTGCCAGCAAGGCGGCCGCGACGGGCACTCCAAGTCTGATTGGGTTCACGCTCGTCCTCCCTGATCCGGCTCATTGGCCGGTGTTGCTTGTCCGGGTATGGCCCGGTCGAATTGGTTTCTTTTGCAACTATTAGGGGGCTGGCGTCAATGTCAGGCTGCGAAGCGGATCTGCCCTGCGGGGGAGGGATCGTAGCCGGTCAGCTCCTCCGCGCGCTGGCGCAGCCGCCGCTCGTTCAGGAAGCGGAGCAAGGCCTGCATCGCGGGGCGGAAATAGCTGCGCTGCCGCATCGCGAGGTCGAAATTCTCCCAGACCAGCGGCACGAAATCGAGACCGGCCGAACGCGCCGCGGCGCGCGTCGCGATGCCGCAATCGGCCTGGCCGGCGCGAACCAGCTCGGCCAGATCCGGGCCGGTCAGCGCCGGCGTCTCGATCCGGCGCAAGTCCCGCATCGAGGCGCCGGCGCGCTTGAGCAGCACGTCGAGCAGCATCTGCGCGCCCGTGCCCTGTTGCCGCATCGCCATCCGGGCCCCGGCTGCGAGCACGTCGGTCAGGCTGTGCAGGCGCTTGGGATTGCCGTGCGGCAGCAGGAGACCCTCTTCGCGGCGCACGAACGCGATCAGCACCGCATCATGCAGGTCCGGCGTGGTCCGCAGCGCTTCGATGCTGGCATCGTTAGCGAAATTGTCGCCGGCATCGAGCGCGTGGAAGTGCACCGCCGCAGCCATCACCTCATTGCGCTGCAAGCGCTCGAGCCCGCGCGCGCTGCCCTCGCTCATCGATCCGAGCCCCGAGCCGGACTCGCGCAGGCTCCAATCGAGCAGTTCGTCGTGGCTGCCGCCGACGACCGGCGGCGGCTCGGCGATCAACATGCCGGCCGGACGCGCAAGGCCCGACAGGACCCAGAGGTCGAGCTCGTGCCGTGGGAACAGCCATTTCCCCGTCACCTTGCTGCAGGGGATCGCACCGGTGGTGACGAGCTCGTAAAGCTTGCGTTCGCCGAGCCGAAGGTAATCGGCGGCTTCGCTGGTGGTCAGGAATTCCATCCTGCATTCCTATGCAAATTCTTGCTTCTTTTTGACGTCCGACGCAGGTGGAATTCTGCATTTCAGATATTTGTCGCAGGGAACCATGCCCGATCATCTCGCTGCTTTGCAACACATCCGCACGCGCGATCTCTGCTTTGGTGAACGATCCTAAAGAGATCGCGCGCCCGGTGCGCCGCGATGAAGTTGCCGAAATTTCCCGGCCGGCAGCGCAAAAACGCGTCACGAGTGCGGCGCAATCGATCATCATCATGACGGCGTCAAACCTGAGGGAACCCGATCATGGGCCGCCTGTCCGTTGCACTTGCGCTTCTCTGCGGCCTTGCCGCAGGCGTTGCGGCTTCGGCCGCGGAGGACCGCAGCATTGTCCTCGCTTCGACGACGGCGACGCAGGAATCCGGGCTGCTCGACTATCTGCTGCCGATCTTCCGCGACAAGACCGGCATCGACGTCACCGTGATCGCGCGGCGCGCCGACGAAGTGCTCGATGGGGCGCGGCGGGGTGAGGTCGACGTCGTGCTGATGCACGCGCGGCCTCAGGAGGAGAAGTTCGTCGCCGACGGCTTTGGCGTGAAGCGATACGACGTGATGTACAGCGACTATGTGCTGATCGGGCCGAAGAGCGATCCCGCGGGCGTAAAGGGCAAGGACATCGCGACGGCGCTGAAGGCGATCGAAGCCAAAGGCGCGCCGTTCGTGACGCGTGGCGATCGGTCGGGCACTCATGCCGCGGAGCTCGCGCTTTGGATCGTTGCCGGCATCGACATCGCGAGCGCCAAGGGCGCCTGGTATCGCGAGGCCGGGCCCGGCATGGCCGCATCGCTCGGGGCCGCGCGCGCGGCCAATGCCTATGTGCTTGCGGATCGCGGCAGCTGGATCGCGTTCAGCGATCGCGGCGATCTCGACATCGTCGTCGAAGGCGACCGGCGGCTGCTCAACCAATATGGTGTGATGCTGGTGAACCCTGCGAAGTTCCCGAACGTGAAGAAGGACCTCGCGCAGACCTTCGTCGATTGGCTGACATCGCCGGAGGGGCAGACGGCGATCGCCGGCTACAAGGTGGACGGACAGCAGCTGTTCTTCCCCAATTCGGACAGGTCGGGCGGCTGAGGGTTGAGGCCGGCACCGCCGGCGGTTGCCAAACCGGACGATGCATGGTCCTCATGGCGCATGACCCAGCGCCTGCCGCCTTCGCTCACGCCGCTCGACACCGCGCTCGCCGCGCTGCTGCAGGGCGTTGATCCCGTCGCGCCGATGGACGTGCCGCTGGCGGACGCAATCGGCTGCATCGCGGCGGGTGCGCCGCTGCTTGCCGCCTATCCGTCGCGGGACGTTGCGGCCGTGGATGGTTGGGCGCTATCTGCCAACGATCTCGTCGGGGCCTCCGCTTACTCGCCTGTGCCGCTGGCAATGGCTCCTGCATGGGTCGAGGCGGGCGAGGCGCTGCCGGCGGGATGCGACTGCGTGCTCGATGCCGACGCCGTGGAGACGTCGGGGCCGCTTGCCCAGGTGCTCGCAGAGGGCGCGCCGGGGCAGGGTGTCAGGCGCGCAGGCAGCGACATCACCGCGCGTAGGGCCGTGGGGGACGCCGGCCATCCCATCCGTGCGGCGGACCTGTTGCTGGCGCGTGTGGCGGGCGGGGACAAACTCGCCGTGAGGCGGCCGCGGCTGCGCATAGTCAATGTGCCGGGTGGGACGGTCGCGGCGCAGACGATTGCCGGGATCGCGCACACAGCGGGACTGGATGTGGAAACGCATCCAGCGCGTGCGCGCGATGCAGCGTCGATTGCCGATGCGCTCGATGCGTCCTCCTGCGATGTCCTGCTGACCATCGGCGGCAGCGGCGTCGGCCGCCAGGACGCCGCCATCGCCGCCCTCGCCCGGCGCGGCGAGGTGATGGCGCACGGCCTTGCGCTGCAGCCGGGACGCACCGCTGCGGTCGGACGGTTGGGACGGGTTCCCGTCGTCGCCTTGCCCGGCTCGCCCGATTCCGCGCTTGCAGCTTGGCTTGCACTCGCGCTGCCGCTCGCAGACCGTTTGTCGGCGCGTCGGCCGCGTCGAAAAGTGTCGCTGCCGCTTGCGCGAAAGATCGCCTCCAGCGTCGGCATCACGGAGATCGCTTTGCTGGCTGAGGAACATCGTGCCTGGATGCCGCTTGCCGTGGGCGAATGGCCGCTTCAGGCCATCGCCCGTGCGGACGCATGGCTGCTCATTTCCGCCAGCGACGAGGGATTTGCGGCAGGTACGCCGATCGATGCGTATCTGATGCGGGCGTGATAAGGGTTCTGGCATGACGATGATCCCGAAATCACCGGACCGCAGCGCGCTCGAGCAGGAGCAGTTCCTCAAGATCCTGTCGCGCGAAGAGGCCTTGGCGCGCTTCGAGGCGGCCTTGTTCCCGCGCGCGCTTCGAACTGAAACGCGCAAGCTCGCAGCCGCGCTGGGCGCTGCCCTCGCCGAAGATATCACGGCAACGATCGACGTGCCGCCGTTCGACCGCTCCAATGTCGACGGCTTTGCCGTGCGCTCCGCCGACCTTGCGGCGGCCGGCGAGGGCGCGCCCGTGCGCCTCGCGCTGAATGGCGAGACCGTTCATTGCGGGACCGCGCCGACGCTGCAGGTGGCGGCCGGAACCGCAACGGCGATCGCCACCGGCGGTCCGTTGCCGCGCGGCGCCGATGCCGTGGTGATGGTCGAGCACACCCAGCCGGCCGGCCAGGATGCGATCGATGTCCGTCGCGCCGTGTCGCCGGGGCAATTCGTCTCGTATGCCGGGTCCGACATTGCGCGCGGCGAGGCGCTGCTGCGCGCCGGCACCATCATCGGCTCGCGCGAGATCGGCATGCTGGCGGCTTGCGGCATCGCCGAGGTGGGTGTCGCGCGCAGGCCGCGGGTTGCCGTGATCTCCACCGGCGATGAGCTGGTTCAGCCCGGCGAGGTGCTCGGGCCCGCCGAGATCTACGATACCAATGGCGCCATCGTCGCGGCCGCGGTCGACGAAAACGGTGGCGAGGCCGTCTTCCTCGGCGCTGTTCCGGACGACGAAGCCAGGCTCGAAGCCGCCATGCGCAACGCGCTTGCGGAAGCCGACATGCTGGTGCTCTCGGGCGGCACGTCGAAAGGCGCGGGCGACCTCTCTCATCGCATCATCAGCCGGCTCGGCGCACCCGGCATCATCGCCCATGGCGTCGCGCTCAAGCCCGGCAAGCCGTTGTGTCTTGCGGTGTGCGACGGCAAGCCTGTCGTGATCCTGCCGGGTTTTCCGACTTCGGCGATGTTCACCTTCCACGACATGATCGTGCCGGTGCTGCGCAGGATGGCCGGACTGCCGCCGCGCTCCGATGCCAAGGTGAACGCGACCGTGCCGGTACGCATCGCTTCCGAGCTCGGCCGCACCGAATTCGTCATGGTCTCGCTGGTTGAGGGCAGGGAGGGCCTCATCGCCTATCCCTCCGGCAAGGGGTCTGGTGCGATCACGTCCTTTGCTCAGGCGGACGGCTTTCTGCGCATCGACGCACTTGCCGACCAGATGCCGGCCGGCACCGAGACCGAGGTGACGCTGTTCACGCCGCATGTGCGCGTGCCGGATCTCGTCATCGTCGGCAGTCATTGCACCGGCCTCGATCTCGTCACCGCACAGCTCGCGCATGCTGGTCTCACCGTGCGCTCGATCGCGGTCGGCAGCCTCGGCGGGCTTGCAGCAGCCAAACGTGGCGAATGCGATCTCGCGCCGATCCACCTGTTCGACGATAGAAGCGAGACCTACAACACGCCCTATCTCGTCGAAGGTCTCGAGCTCGTGCCAGGCTGGCGGCGGATGCAGGGCATCGTCTTCCGCAAGGACGACAAACGTTTCGAAGGTCTTGGTGCAAAGGACGCCGTTGCGGCGGCGCTCGCTGATCACGCCTGCATCATAGTCAACCGCAACCAGGGCGCCGGCACGCGCATCCTGATCGACCGGCTGCTCGGCGGCGCGCGGCCGGAAGGCTACTGGAACCAGCCGCGTTCGCACAACGCGGTGGCGGCGGCCGTCGCGCAGCACCGGGCCGATTGGGGCATGACCATTGCGCCGGTCGCCCACGCCGTCGGCCTCGGTTTCATTCCGCTCGCGGAAGAGCATTATGACTTCGCGCTGGTGAGTGCGCGAAAGCAACGGCCGGCAGTGCAGGCGTTTCTCGACGCACTCGGCTCCAACGAGGTACGCGCGTCGCTCGCGCGAGCGGGCTTCCGGCCCGCATAGACGAGGGACCACGACGCGTTCGAGCCATGAGAGGTCTACGGCTACGATGCCTGGTCGGTACGGCTGGCGGCCTGAGCGGCCTGCTCTCGCTTGCGCTCACGATCCTCGGCCTCGGCAAGCGCGCGCCGCGCGGCGGGTGGCAGCGGCTTTGGATCCGGCGGCACCTCGACGATGTCAGGCTTGCTCAGCTGCCTCGTGCGATCGATCGTCTCGGAGAGATCGAAGACGAAGTCGACGAATTCGAAGATCGTATTCAAGAGAGGGGCGGCCATGGCTTCGTCCGGGGAATGTCCAGACCTGTGGTCGCTCCCGTTCCAGGTCCGGTTCAAGACGTCATGAACTTGGCGGGGCGCCGCAGCGACCAAGGAACATGAGCCAGGTCATGACTGCATCGACGCCCCTCAATTTCCGCAAGATCGCTGCTCTCGTCGCGGCGGCCGGCACGCTGTTCTGGCTCTACACCTTCCATTACATCGCGAATGTTCCGCCCGGGGACGGCAGCGGCTTTCAATGGCTCGCGGTGTTTCCGCTGGGCATGGTCTTCGGGGCGTTCTTCCTGCCGGCCTGGGTGCTGGTTGCGATCGGCCGTTTGCCGCGCTTCACCACTGCCGTCGGCATTTGCGGCCTGATCGCCTTCGCGATCATCTGGGCGCAGCTCCTCAACGAGTTTCCGAAATCATAGAGTCGCTAGGATGCGTCATCCAGCGCCGCCAGCCGCTCGGCCTCGGCAATGTCCTCGACCGTGTTGGCATTGAAGAACGGATCGAGCGGCTCGTTCGGCCAGGTCACCGTTGCGAGCGGATAGCGCGCGGTCCAGCGGTCGATCTTGCGGAGGTCTTCGTCCACGAGCGCGTGGCGCAGCTCCTCGCGCAAGGCGACGCGCCACAGGCCGATCACCGGATGCGACTGCTCGCCTGAGGCTGCGACCGCAAGCTGCGCATTCTCACGCGCGCGCGCCTCATGCAGGCGCGCGACGAGGTCGCGCGGCAGGAACGGGCAGTCGCCGGCGGCGCTGAGCACCCATTCGATCTGCGGCCGGTTCGCCGCGGCCCAGTCGAGCGCCGCGAGGATGCCGGCGAGGGGACCCGGGAAGCCGGGCACGTCGTCGGCGACGACCTGCAAGCGGAACGCCGCAAAGCGGGCGGGATCGCCGTTGGCGTTGAGGATCAGTCCGCTGCACTGGGGCGAAAGGCGCGCGATCACGCGTTCCAGAATGGTGCGGCCGCCGATGGTGCGCATCGGCTTGTCGCCGCCGCCCATGCGCCGCGCGAGCCCACCGGCGAGCAGCACGCCGAGAGTCGGCGGAACACGCGCCGCGGAAATGTCAGTCGTCACCGCCTTCACCCTTGCGCTTGTGCTTGGCCGATTCCTCTTCGACATAAGCGAGGTTCTGGTCGTAGACGATACGCTCTTCGCCTGCGAGCGCGATGAAGCGCTTGCCGCGGGTGCGCCCGACCAGCGTCAGGCCGACCTGCCTTGCCAGATCGACGCCCCAGGCGGTGAAGCCGGAGCGCGACACCAGGATCGGAATGCCCATGCGCACCGTCTTGATCACCATCTCCGAGGTGAGGCGCCCCGTTGTGTAGAGGATCTTGTCGGACGCGTCGACGCCGTGGCGGTACATCCAGCCCGCGATCTTATCGACGGCGTTGTGGCGGCCGACATCCTCGGTGTAGCAGAGCGGGGTGCCCTCCTTGCACAGCACACAGCCGTGGATCGCGCCGGCCTCGAGGTACAGAGAGGGCATGGTGTTGATGGTCTGCGTCATCTGGTAGAGCCAGGAGGTGCGCAGCTCTGCCTTAGGCAGCGCGACGCTCTCGACCGCCTCCAAGAGGTCGCCGAAGGCGGTGCCCTGCGCGCAGCCGGAGGTCTGCGTGCGCTTCTTCAGCTTGGCTTCGAAATTGGTGTGGTGTGAGGTGCGCACGACGACCACCTGGAGGTCATCGTCGTACTCGACCTCGGTGACCACGTCGTTATATTTCAGCATGTTCTGGTTCAGCAGATAGCCGAGCGCCAGATATTCCGGGTAGTCGCCGATCGTCATCATGGTGACGATCTCCTGCGCGTTCAAATAGAGCGTCAGCGGCCGCTCCATCGGCACCTTGATTTCGACCCTGGCGCCGGTCTGGTCCGTACCGGTCACGCTCTGGGTCAGGCGCGGGTCATCCGGATTGGGGACGATCAGGGGCACCGGGGCTTTGTCGATCTTCATCATGGCGGCGAGGTTAGCATGACATTCGGGTCAAGCTGATATAGGCATGGAGGGGAGAGAGCGAAATGCCACCTTGTCGTCATTGCGAGCGCAGCGAAGCAATCCAGGATCTTTCCGCAGCGGCAGTCTGGATTGCTTCGCTGCGCTCGCAATGACGGGGAGGGGATGGTGGTTCCATCGGCGAGCGCTGGTTGCTGGAAAAGAGAGCCGGAATGAAAGTCATCGGCCTTGCAGGCTGGAGCGGTGCGGGCAAGACCACGCTGTTGACGCGGCTGATCCCGCATTTCAACGCGCAGGGCCTGCGCGTCTCCGTGATCAAGCATGCGCATCACCAGTTCGACGTCGACATGCCCGGCAAGGATTCCTGGCGCCATCGCGAGGCCGGCGCGGCGGAGGTTCTGGTGGCCTCGTCGAAACGCTGGGCGCTGATGCATGAGCTGCGCGGGGCGGCGGAGCCGCGGCTGCCGGAGCTGCTCGACAAGCTCTCCGCGGTCGATCTCGTCGTGGTCGAGGGATTCAAGCGCGAGCCGCACCGCAAGATCGAGGTGCATCGTGCCGCCAACGGCAAGCCGCTGCTGTTTCCGGACGATCCCGGAATTGCCGGGATTGCGACCGACGTCGCGGTTGACACGAGGCTCCCGACTGTCCATCTCGACGATATCGAAGGCGCGGCGGCATTGATGCTACGGGCGGCGATGCCGGTCGAGGAAGCGGTAGCAAGAAGCGCCGCGATACGCTGACGAGGCACCATGGCGCAACTGTCGGACGATTGCTTTGCCTTCGGCGGCCCGATGATGTCGGTCGACGAAGCCGTCGGCTTCATCACGACGCGCGTTAACGCCATCGTCGATCTCGAGACGGTGGCGCTGGTCGATGCCGACGGGCGCGTGCTCGCGCGCGATGTGGCCGCGCCTTTGCCGCTGCCGCCGTTCACCAACTCCGCCGTCGACGGTTACGCCGTGCGCAATGCCGACCTTCCGGCAAGCGCAGAGCAGGCCTTCCCGCTCGACGGCCGCATCCAGGCCGGCGGCCTTGCGCAAGCGCCGATCAAACCCGGCCACATCGCGCGCATCTTCACCGGCGCCCCGATGCCGCAGGATGCGGAGACCGTCTTCATGCAGGAGGACGTCCGTGTCGATGCTTCAGGCAGGATCGTGCTGCCGCCGGGGCTGAAGCCCGGCGCAAATGTGCGGCCCGCAGGCGAGGACATTCCCCAAGGTCAGGTCGCGCTACGCGCCGGCCAGCGCCTGCGGCCGCAGCACGTCGCCCTTGCCGCCGCGTTCGGCCTGACGAGGCTCGACGTCGTCAGGCGCATCCGTGTCGCCGTGTTCTCGACCGGCGACGAGCTCGCCTCGCCCGGCGAGCCGCGCGCCGCCTCGCAATTGTTCGATTCCAATCGCTTCATGCTGATGGCGATGCTGCGGCGGCTCGGCTGCGAGGTCAGCGATCTCGGCATTCTGCGCGATGAGCGAGCGTCGCTGGCGCGCGGCCTGAAGCAGGTCGCAGGCGGCCATGACCTGATCCTCACCACCGGCGGCGTCTCGACCGGCGAGGAGGATCACGTCAAGGCGGCGGTGGAGAGCATCGGCTCGCTGGTGCTGTGGCGGATGGCGATCAAGCCCGGCCGTCCCGTCGCGATGGGCATCATCGACGGCACGCCGTTGATCGGACTTCCCGGCAATCCCGTCGCGAGCTTCGTGACATTCGTCCATGTGGTGCGACCGACGGCGTTGGCGCTGTCGGGCGCCTTGCCGGAGCCGCTCTTGCCCATCCCGCTGCGCGCGGCGTTCACCTACAAGAAGAAGGCCGGCCGGCGTGAATATGTGCGCGCCTCGCTGCGGCGCGCGCAGGACGGCGGGCTCGAGGCGATCAAGTTCCCGCGCGAAGGGGCAGGGCTCCTATCCTCGCTGGTCGAGACCGATGGCCTCGTCGAACTCGGCGAGGACATTACCAATGTCGAGCCGGGGCAGGACGTCGGCTTCCTGCCCTACGCCAGCCTGATCTGATGCCGCCTAACGTTGACGCAGCCGCTGCGCCTCGCCATGGTGCGGCCATGACCAGGACGACACTTGATCTCACCGGGTTGAAATGCCCGTTGCCGGCCCTCAAGACGCGGAAGGCGCTCAAGCCGCTCAAGGCAGGGGACCAGCTCGAAGTTCACTGCACCGATCCGCTCTCTGTGATCGATATTCCCAATCTGATCCGCGAGACCGGCGACAAGGTCGAGATCACCGAGCGCAACGAGGCGCGCATCGTGTTCCTGGTCGAAAAGAGCGACGCCCCGTAGAAAGGGAAATGTTCACGGCGGCGGCCCTTGCGCTCCCGCCGCGCCTCAAGCGACGTCGATAGGACTTCGCTATCGCAGCATGAGACGCCTTTATTGATCTCCCGGCCAATTCGGGCTTGGCTCGGCCTTGCTCAAGAACGCAGGGCCGGTGCTGGGCTCTGTTGAGCCGTGCAGCGTAACCACTTCCGCGAGCGTGATAATTTTCTTGGCATCTGGCATGCCAGAGGATAGAAGTGGAGTTCTGATAAGGACGAGATCGAGACGAAGCGATGAGCCACGACGACGTGCACAAGGTCCGCTCCTTCGAGCATCCCGGTGAGGGACGCCGACGCGCCAAGGCGACCCCCAAGGGGCGGCAGGTCGATCCCACGGCCGCGCACGAGATCGAGCTGTTGCTCGGCGACAGGCCGCGGCGGCGCGATCTGTTGATCGAATATCTGCACCTGATCCAGGACAAGTATCACCAGATCTCGGCGGCGCATCTGGCTGCGCTCGCCGACGAGATGAAGCTCGCCTTCGCCGAGGTGTTCGAGACGGCGACCTTCTACGCGCATTTCGACGTGGTGAAGGAAGGCGAGCCCGACATTCCCCCGCTGACGATCCGGGTCTGCGATTCGCTCACCTGCGCGATGCTTGGCGGCGAGAACCTGCTCGAAGATCTGCAGAGCGCGTCAGGTCCCGGCATCCGCGTCGTGCGCGCGCCCTGCGTTGGACGCTGCGACACAGCGCCGGCCGCCGAGGTCGGGCACAATTTCGTCGACCACGCGACCGTCGCCGATGTGATGGCGGCGGCAAAGGCCGGCGATACTCATACGCATCTGCCCAAATATACCGAGTACGATGCCTACGTCGCGGGTGGCGGCTACAAGCTGCTCAATCGTCTGCGCTCCGGCGAATTGTCGAAGGACGATCTCCTGAAGGCGCTCGACGACGCTTCGCTGCGCGGCCTTGGCGGCGCCGGCTTCCCGACCGGGCGCAAATGGCGCGCCGTGCTGGGCGAGCCCGGGCCGCGGCTGATGGCGATCAACGGCGACGAGGGCGAGCCCGGTACGTTCAAGGACCGCTATTATCTCGAAACCGATCCGCATCGCTTCATCGAGGGCATGTTGATCGGCGCCCACGTGGTGCAGGCGAGCGACGTCTACATCTATCTGCGCGACGAATATCCGGCCTCGCGCGAGATCCTCCAGCGCGAGATCGCAAAGCTTCCGTCGGGCGGCCCGACGCTGCATCTGCGGCGCGGCGCCGGCGCCTACATCTGCGGCGAGGAATCCTCGCTGCTGGAGAGCATCGAGGGCAAGCGCGGCCTGCCCCGGCACAAGCCGCCTTACCCGTTCCAGGTGGGCCTGTTCGGCCTGCCGACGCTGATCAACAATATCGAGACGCTGTGGTGGGTGCGCGACATCGTCGAGAAGGGCGCCGATTGGTGGAAGGGCCATGGCCGCCACGAGCGTCACGGCCTGCGCAGCTTCTCGGTCTCGGGCCGCGTCAAGAATCCCGGCATGAAGCTCGCGCCCGCGGGCATCACCGTGCGCGAGCTGATCGAGGAATATTGCGGCGGCATGGCCGACGGCCACCAGTTCTACGCCTATCTGCCGGGCGGTGCATCCGGCGGCATTTTGCCTGCAGCGATGGACGACATCCCGCTCGATTTCGGCACGCTGGAGAAATACGGCTGCTTCATCGGCTCGGCTGCGATCGTGATCCTGTCGCACAAGGACAGCGTGCGGTCGGCCGCACTGAACCTGATGAAGTTCTTCGAGGACGAGAGCTGCGGCCAGTGCACGCCGTGCCGCGTCGGTACCCAGAAGGCGGCGCTGCTGATGCAAAGGCCGGTCTGGAACCGTGCCTTGCTGGAAGAATTGAGCCAGGCGATGCGCGATGCCTCGATCTGCGGGCTCGGACAGGCGGCATCGAATCCGCTGTCTTCCGTGATCAAATATTTCCCTGACGAGTTCAAGGAAGCCGCCGAATGACCAAGATCACGTTCGAACTCGACGGCAAGCAGGTCGAGGCCAAACCCGGCGAGACCATCTGGCAGGTCGCAAAGCGCCAGGGCCGCGACATTCCGCACCTCTGCTATTCGCCGGCGCCGGACTATCGCCCCGACGGCAATTGCCGCGCCTGCATGGTCGAGATCGAGGGCGAGCGCGTGCTGGCTGCGTCCTGCAAGCGCACGCCGTCGGTCGGCATGAAGGTGAAGACCGAGAGCGCCCGCGCGACTGCTGCGCAGAAGATGGTGATGGAGCTGCTGGTCGCAGACCAGCCGGCGCGCGAAACCAGCCACGACCCGGAGTCGAAGTTCTGGCACTGGGCCGAGACGACAGGCGTCACCGAGAGCCGCTTTCCCGCCGCCGAGCGCTGGGCGACCGATGCCAGCCATCCGGCGATGCGCGTCAACCTCGATGCCTGCATCCAGTGCGGCCTGTGCGTGCGCGCCTGCCGTGAGGTCCAGGTCAACGACGTCATCGGCATGGCCTATCGCAATGCCGGCGCCAAGATCGTGTTCGACTTCGACGACCCCATGGGCGAGTCCACCTGCGTGGCCTGCGGCGAATGCGTGCAGGCCTGCCCGACCGGCGCCTTGATGCCGGCCGTGATGCTCGACGACAAGCAGACGCGCGTCACCTATGCCGACAAGAAGGTCGATTCGCTCTGCCCGTTCTGCGGCGTCGGCTGCCAGGTCACCTATGAGGTCAAGGACGAGAAGGTGATCTATGCGGAAGGCCGCGACGGCCCCGCCAATCACAATCGTCTCTGCGTGAAGGGCCGCTTCGGCTTCGACTACATCCACCATCCGCATCGCCTGACGAAGCCGCTGGTGCGGTTGCCGAACGCGAAGAAGGATGCGAACGATCAGGTCGATCCGGCCAATCCGTTCACGCATTTCCGCGAGGCGAGCTGGGAGGAAGCGCTCGACATCGCCGCCAAGGGCCTCGTCAAGATCCGCGACGAGAAGGGCGTGAAGGCGCTGGCCGGCTTCGGCTCGGCCAAGGGCTCGAACGAAGAGGCCTATCTGTTCCAGAAGCTGGTGCGCACCGGCTTCGGCTCCAACAACGTCGATCACTGCACGCGCCTCTGCCACGCTTCGTCGGTCGCGGCGCTGTTCGAAGGCCTCAGCTCGGGCGCGGTGTCGGCACCGTTCTCTGCCGCCATGGACGCCGAGGTCATCATCGTGATCGGCGCCAATCCGACTGTGAACCATCCGGTTGCGGCGACCTTCATCAAGAACGCGGTCAAGCAGAACGGCGCAAAACTGTTCGTTATGGATCCGCGCCGGCAGTCGCTGTCGCGGCATGCGACCAAGCATCTGCAGTTCAAGCCCGGCTCCGACGTCGCCATGCTGAACGCGATGATCAACACGATCATCACTGAGGGCCTGACCGACGACCAGTACATCGCCGGCTACACCGAGGGTTTCGAGGAGCTCAAGGAGAAGATCAAGGAGTTCACGCCGGAGAAGATGGAGCCGATCTGCGGCGTCCCGGCGCAGACCTTGCGCGAGGTGGCGCGCACCTATGCGCGCGCGAAATCGTCGATCATCTTCTGGGGTATGGGCATCAGCCAGCACGTCCACGGCACCGACAATGCGCGCTGCCTGATCGCGCTCGCGCTGATCACCGGCCAGGTCGGCCGTCCCGGCACCGGCCTGCATCCGCTGCGCGGCCAGAACAACGTGCAAGGCGCCTCCGATGCCGGCCTGATCCCGATGTTCCTGCCGGACTACCAGCCGGTCGGCCGCGACGATCTGCGCGGCAGTTTCGAAAAGCTCTGGCAGCAGGATCTCGATCCCGTCCGCGGCCTGACCGTTGTCGAGATCATGAACGCGATCCATGCCGGCGAGATCACGGGCATGTATATCGAGGGCGAGAATCCAGCGATGTCCGATCCCGATCTGCAGCACGCGCGCCACGCGCTGGCGATGCTCGATCATCTCGTGGTGCAGGACCTCTTCGTCACCGAGACTGCGTTCCACGCCGACGTGATCCTGCCGGCCTCGGCCTTCGCCGAGAAGGACGGCTCCTTCACCAACACCGACCGCCGCGTGCAGCTGGCGCGTCAGGTGATCAAGCCGCCCGGCGATGCGCGCCAGGATCTCTGGATCATCCAGGAGATCGGCAAGCGCATGGGCCTGCCGTGGAACTATGCCGGACCCGGCGACGTCTTCACCGAGATGGCAGAGCTGATGCCGTCGCTGAAGAACATCACCTGGGAGCGGCTGGTGCGCGAAGGCGCGGTGACCTATCCGGTCGACGATCCGAACAAGCCCGGCAACGAGATCATCTTCACCACAGGTTTCCCGACTGCGAGCGGCCGCGGCAAGATCGTGCCGGCCAAGGTCATCCCGCCGGACGAGATTCCCGACGACGAATATCCGATGGTGCTCTCGACCGGCCGCGTGCTGGAGCACTGGCACACCGGCTCGATGACGCGCCGCGCCCAGGTGCTTGACCAGATCGAGCCCGAGGCGGTCGCGTTCATGTCGCCAAAGGACATGCGCAAGAAGAAGCTGGTGCCCGGCGATTTCATTCGCCTGGAGACCCGCCGCGGCGCCGTCGAGGTCAAGGTCCGCTCCGACCGCGACGTGCCGGAGAACATGGTGTTCATGCCGTTCTGCTACGCCGAGGCGGCGGCGAACCTGCTCACCAACCCGGCACTGGACCCGTTCGGCAAGATCCCGGAGTTCAAGTTCTGCGCGGCGAGGGCCGAGCGCGCCGAGATGCGTGACGCGGCGGAGTAGGGGACGTCATGGGTGGGGCGCATGGTGCCCACACCGTCATTGCGAGCGAAGCGAAGCAATCTAGACTGCCTCCGCGGCAAGATTCTGGATTGCTTCGTCGCTTCGCTCCTCGCAATGACGGTGCTACATGTGACGCATGTCCAAAGTCACCCCCGCGACACGCGCACTCACGGCCGCCGGTGTTGCCTTCACCGTGCACACCTACGACTATGATCCCGACGCCGAGAGCATCGGGCTGCAGGCGGCGGCCGCGCTCGGCGAGGAGCCGGCGCGCGTCCTGAAGACGCTGATGGCGCTGGTCGACGGCAAGCCGGTGTGCGTGGTCGTGCCGTCCAACCAGGAGGTCTCGATGAAGAAGCTGGCGGCGGCGGCGAGCGGCAAGTCGGCGCAGATGATGAAGCCGCCCGAGGCCGAGCGCGTCACCGGCTACAAGGTCGGCGGCATCAGCCCGTTCGGGCAGCGCAAGCCTGTGCGCACCGTGATCGAGCAGAGCGCGCTTGCGCATGATCTCGTCTATCTCAATGGAGGCCAGCGCGGCTTGCAGGTCCGGCTGAAGCCGGCCGATGCGCGGGACGTCCTGAAGGCCGTGGTGGCGGATGTGCTGGCGTGAGCGCGATGGAGCGGGATCATGAGGCGGCTGCTTCTGGCGGGGTTCTGGGTGCTGCTCGGCATCGCTTTTCCGGCAGAGGCACATGAGGTCAATCTCGTCACCGCGCGCGTGGGGCTGAGCCCTGATCGCTCGGTGAGCGTCGAGCTCGGGTTGAAGGGCAGCGATGTCGATCGCCTGATCGGTACGAAGATCTATGATCCGAGACGGGACGCGGTCGATCCTGTCGCGGTCGAAGCGGCCAAGCCCGCGATCCTTGCCTATATGGGCACGCACCTGGCTGTCACAGGTGGTGCCAAGGCCTGTGTTGCCGGAGATGCCGCGATCTTGGCCGACGGCGACGGCGTCGTCTATCGCAACAGCTTTGCCTGCGCGGACGCCGCCGGCGATCTCATCTATCGTTCCACCGTGCTGACCGAGAAGGACAAGGCTGCTCGACAAGTCGTGCTGATTGCGCAGGGGCGGTCGGAAACGCAGGCCTTGCTCGACGCCGGCAACACGACGGTCACGCTTTCAACCGCGCCGCCGTCGCTGTGGTCGACGATGCAGCGCTATGTCATCACCGGCATCGAGCACATCTTCCTCGGTTACGATCACATCGCATTCCTGATCGCGGTGGTGCTGTGGGCGCGACGGCTCATGCCCGTCGTCAAAATCGTGACGGCCTTCACCATTGCCCATTCAATCACCTTGTCGCTGGCCGCGCTCGATGTTCTCGTGATTCCGAGCAGCATCGTGGAGCCTGCAATTGCGGCCTCGATCGTCTTCGTGGCTGTGGAGAACTTCTTCTCGCGCGACGTCGACAGGCGCTGGCGCGTGGCTTTTCTGTTCGGCTTGATCCACGGCTTCGGCTTCGCGGGGGTGCTGCGTGACATCGGGTTACCGCCAAACACAGCCGTGCCGGCGCTTGCCGCTTTCAACATCGGCGTCGAGATCGGGCAGGTCGCGATCGTTGCGGTCGCGTTGCCGACCCTCCGTCTCGCCGATCGATGGAGCGGAGGGGACCGGTCCGAACCGGTGAGGGCGGCGGGGCTGGTTTACACGTTCTCTGCCATGATCGGCCTGCTCGGCGGCTATTGGCTGGTCGCGCGCGTCTTCGAAGCTTGAAATCAAGCGGTCTCTCTCGCGCGGTCGGCCTGCTTCCGCCACGGCGCGCGGCCCCACGGCTCCTGCGCACTTGAGTTCGCTCACAAGCCCTGTATAGAAACTGGAATAGAAACAGAATATCGTTCTGTACAATAGAACGAACGCAATTGAGGGACGAGACAATGGAATTCGAACGCGTCCGGCAGGACGACGGCTCACCGGTGCCATTCACGCCCGATGCCGTCATCGAAGCCTTCAAGGCGATTCCCGATTTGCTGATCCGCGACGAGGCCCTCACTGCCCGTGGTCGCTGGCTCGATGTGGATTGCCTGCTCGGGCCGAGCACGCAGCCATTCCACCTCGCCATTCGGGCCGGTCGGATCGTCGACATGGCGCCGGCGCCAGTGCTGATGCGTTCCTGGCGCTTCTCCTATCGCGCGACGCCCGCCGCGTTCGCCGCATATTGGCAACGAATGCCGCCGGCGGGATGGCACGATCTGCTGGCGTTGACCAAGCGCGGGCAGGCGACGCTCGAAGGCGATCTGCATCCGTTCATGGCGTACCTTCAGTATTTCAAGGATCTTCTGGCGCTACCGCGGCGCAGCGGGTTCGGAGGCGCGTCATGAACGGCTTCATCGAGCCGATTGTCGGGCGCTACGTGCACGTCGAGATCGATGGCGAGGTCAACAGGATCTATTTCGAGGAGAACGGCAGCGGCATTCCCCTGGTTTGCCTCCACACCGCCGGCTCCGACGCGCGGCAGTGGCGTCATCTGCTCGTGGACGACGAGTTCACGAGGCATTTCCGAGTCATCACCTTCGACATGCCCTGGCATGGTAAGTCCAATCCCCCGGACAGCCGATATGGCAGCGAATACCGGCTGACCACCGCGAGCTACACGGCGACGATCCGCGCCTTCTGCAGCGCGCTTGGGCTAGAGCGGCCGGTGGTGATGGGTTGCTCGATCGGTGGCCGCATCGTGCTCAATCTCGCCATTGCGCATGCTCACGAGTTTCGCGCTCTGATCGGCCTTGAGGCCGCCGACTTCCAGCAGCCCTGGTACGAAACGACCTGGCTGAACCGGCCCGATGTTCATGGCGGCGAGGTCTGCGCCGCGCTGGTATCGGGATTGATCGCGCCTGGCGGTCCTGAGGGTGCGCGCAACGAGACACTGTGGGGCTACAAGCAGGGCGGACCCGGCATCTTCAAGGGCGATCTTTATTTCTATCGCGTCGATGGCGATCTGCGTGGTCGCACCGGCAACATCGACGTCAACCAGTGCCCGCTCTATCTGCTGACCGGCGAGTACGATTTCTCCTGCACGCCGGAGGACACGCTGCGGACCGCCGCCGGGATTCCCGGTGCGAAGGCCACCGTCATGGAGCGGCTCGGCCATTTTCCGATGAGTGAAAACCCAGGCCAGTTCCGCCGCTACATCGCGCCGGTGCTGCAAAACATCCTCGATAAGCAAAAGTCGTAAACGGGAGGCGTATGTTATGAAGTTGCGTTGGATGATTGCGGTCGCTCTGGCCGCGCAGACGAGTGCCGCGGTCGCGGCCGACGATGTCATCAGGATCGGCGTTCTCAACGACCAGTCCGGTGTGTTCGCCGACAATGGAGGGCGGGGCTCGGTCGCCGCCGCAAGGCTCGCCGCGGAGGATTTCGGCAACGAACTCCTCGGCAAGAAGATCGAGATCATTTCGGCCGACCATCAGAACAAGCCGGACATCGCATCGGCAACTGCGCGCAAATGGTTCGACAATGAGGGCGTCGACATGATCGCGGACGGCGCAGCCTCCTCGGCCGGCTTTGCCATCCTGGAAGTCGCCAAGCAGAAGAACAAGATCTTCGTCATCTCGGGTCCGGGCTCGTCCGATTTCACGGGAAAGTCCTGCTCGCCGATCAGCTTCCACTTCAACTACGACACCTACGCGCTGTCGAAGCTGACCAGCGACGCGATCACGCGGGCTGGCGGCAAGACCTGGTACTTCGTGACAGCCGACTACGCCTTCGGTCACGCGCTTCAGCGCGATGCCACGAAGTTCATCGACGTCGCCGGCGGCAAAGTGATCGGCTCGGCCGCGCATCCGCTCGGCACTGCGGATTTTGCGTCCTTTCTGCTGCAGGCGCAGGGATCCAAGGCCGACGTCGTTGGCCTTGCGACGTCGGGCGCGGACGTGCAGACCGCGATCAAGCAGGCTGGTGAGTTCGGCATCGTCGAGGGCGGCCAGAAGCTCGCCGGCCTCCTGGTCTTCATCACGGATGTGAACTCGCTTGGCCTGAAGGTCACGCAGGGTTTGCAGGTGACGACCTCGTTCTACTGGGACCTCAACGAGCAGACCCGGGCCTGGTCGAAGCGCTACTCGACGCTGATGGACGGCAAGGTCGCGAGCATGGTGCAGGCAGGCGTCTACAGCGGCGTCCGACATTACCTCGCCGCCGTCAAGGCAGCGGGCACCACCGATGCAACGGTCGTTGCCGCCAAGATGCACGAGCTGAAGGTCAACGACATGTACAACAAGGACGTTGCGGTCCGCCCCGACGGGCGCGTGCTGCACACGATGTATCTCGTGCAAGTGAAGAAGCCGGAGGAGTCCAAGTACAAGTTCGACTATTACCGGATCGTCGGCTCCAAGCCGGGCGACGAGGTATTCCGGCCGTTGAGCGAAGGCGGCTGCCCGCTGGTAAAGTAACTGCGCCGGCCGGGCGGGACCGGCGTCCGCCCGGCCACACGACTTCGAGGGAGAGTTAAGGAATGTCTGGTTCGATTGGGTTCATCGGTCTTGGCGTCATGGGCGAGCCGATCTGCCGCAACCTGTTGCGCAAGAGCGGCCGGCCGGTGCTTGCCTTCGACCTTGCTGCGGAGCCGTTGGCTCGGGTCGCAGCTGACGGAGCGACGGCGACGACGTCGATCGGGGATGTCGTCGCCGGCGCACAGACGGTCTTCCTGTGCCTGCCCAGCGCCAAGCACGTCATGTCGGTCTTCGAGAGCATCCTGCCGGCGGTCAAGCGCGACCAGACTGTGATCGATCTCGGCACGTCCGACGTCGGCCTGACCCGTTCATTCGCGAAGCAGCTCGCGGAGAAGGGCGCGCTCTGGATCGATGCGCCGATCGCGCGCACCCGCCAGGCAGCCCAGGACGGCACGCTCAGCGTTATGGTCGGCGCGACAGCCGAGCAGTTCGCCGCGGTCGAGCCGCTGATCCGGCATTTTGCGACCGACGTCACTCTCTGTGGCGTAACCGGCGCAGGCCAAGTGACGAAGATCCTCAACAACATGGTGCTGTTCGAGACGGTGAATGCGCTGGCGGAGGCCGTCGCGCTTGCCAAGCACAGCGGCGTCGAGCCGAAGCTGCTGCTGGAGACGTTGTCCAAGGGGTCGGCGGACAGTTTTGCCCTGCGCAATCACGGCATGAAGGCGATCGTCGCCGGGGAGTTTCCGCTGCGGGCGTTCTCCACTGAATATGCAATGAAGGACCTCTCCTATGCGCTGGAGCTCGGCGCGCAGGCTGGGCTCAACCTGCGCGGCGCCGCGCTTATGCGCACCATCTTCCAGGAGACGATCGACAAGGGGATGGGGGATGCTTACTTTCCCGTCATCGCTAAGCTCATCGATTTCTCCGGATTCCCCCAATAGGAAACGCCATGCCTTCGCCCGGTGTCGCCGCCGTCGACCGCGCTCTGACGATCCTTGCCGCGTTCGAGGATGCCCCGGAGCCGATGACGCTGGCGGAGCTTGCCAAGCGCACCAAGATGTACAAAAGCACGCTGTTGCGGCTGATGGCCTCGCTTCAGGAATTCGGCTACCTCGTGCAACTCGCCGACGGCCGCTACCATCTCGGGCCGACGCCGTTCCGGCTGGGTGCGGTGTACCAGCGCAACAACAATCTGCATGATCGAGTGATGCCGCTGCTGCGCCAGCTCGTGGCCGACGGCGCCGAAAGTCCGTCGTACCACGTCCGGCATGATGCCAAGCGCCGGCTCTGCGTGTTCCGCGTCGATTCCCAACACTCTACGCTCGACCGCGTCGAGGCCGGCATGCTGCTGCCGCTGGAGCGCGGGGCGGCGGGCCGGGTTATCCTCGCCTTCGACGGTGAGAAAGGCGCGACCTATGACGCGATTCGCGAGGGCTGCATCGCAGTGTCGTTCGGGGAGCGCGATCCGGATTGTGCCGGGCTGGCCTGCCCCGTGTTCGGGTCCGGCGGCAAGTGCGTCGGCGCCTTGTCGCTCTCGGGGCCGAAGCCGCGCTTCACGAGGGACAATATCAAGACGATGACGTCGCTGTTGCTGAAGGCAGCCATCCGCCTGACGCGCACGCTGGGCGGTCCGACCGAGGCTCTCGACAATGCCTTATCGGCTTCGGCTGAAGACGCGCGTCCAGTGCGCAGGGCGAGGCGCTAGTTGTCGACAAAATGCGCAACGCTGGAAGGTCGAGCATGCCACTGATGGACAGAATTTCTCCAATCTCGCATGCCGTCGGGCAGACGGGATGAGCAGCAAATACGACGTGCTGGTGATCGGCGGCGGCAATGCCGCCCTGTGCGCGGCGATCAGCGCGCGGCGCGGCGGGGCCTCGGTGCTCGTGCTCGAAGGCGCGCCAAAATTCTATCGCGGCGGCAACACCCGCCACACCCGCAACATGCGCTGCGCCCATGATGCCCCCACCGAGATCCTGACTGGACCCTATACAGAGGAAGAGTTCTGGGAAGATCTCTTGCGCGTCACGGGCGGACAGACCGATGAGGTGCTGGCGCGTCACATGATCCGCGAATCCAAGGACATCCTGAACTGGATCGTGGAGCAGGGCGTGCGCTGGCAGCCCTCGCTCGGCGGCACGCTGAGCCTCGGCCGCACCAACTCCTTCTTCCTGGGCGGCGGGCGGGCGATGCTGAACGCGCTTTATCTCACCGCGGAGCGGCTCGGTGTCGACGTCGAATACGACGCCGAAGTCGTCGATCTCGTGATCGAGGACGGCATGTTCCTCGCCGCGCGCCTCCAGCGGCCGATCAAGGGCGAGACCGAGATCCGCGCGACATCACTGGTCGCCGCCGCCGGCGGGTTCGAGGCCAACATCGAATGGCTCAAGCAATATTGGGGCGAGGCCGCCGACAACTTCCTGATCCGCGGCACGCCCTATAACCGCGGCTCGATCCTGAAGATGCTGCTCGACAAGGGCGTGCAGGAGGTCGGCGATCCCACGCAGTGTCATGCGGTCGCGATCGATGCCCGCGCGCCGAAATTCGACGGCGGCATCATCACGCGGCACGACTCCGTCGTGTTCGGCATCGTCGTCAACAAGCATGCCCAGCGCTTCTACGACGAGGGCGAGGACCTCTGGCCGAAGCGGTACGCGATCTGGGGCCGGCTGGTCGCGGCGCAGCCCGACCAGATCGCCTACATCATCTTCGATTCCACCGTCGTGACCAGCTTCATGCCGACGTTGTTTCCGCCGATCGCCGGGCAGACGATCGCGGAGCTCGCCGGCAAGCTCGCGCTCGATCCGGCCGCGCTGGAACAGACCATCACCGAGTTCAACGCCGCGGTGCGGCCCGGGACCTTCGACCACACCATTCTGGATGATTGCGTGACGGAGGGCATCACGCCGCCCAAGACGCATTGGGCGCGCCGGATCGAGACGCCGCCTTTTCTCGCTTATCCGGTGCGGCCCGGCATCACCTTCACCTATCTCGGCACGCGCGTGAACAAGGAGGCGCGAATGCTGATGAAGGACGGCAAGCCCTCCGCCAACATGTTCGCGGCCGGCGAGATCATGGCCGGCAATGTGCTCGGCAAGGGCTATGCGGCCGGCATGGGCATGACGATCGGCAGCGTGTTCGGGCGGATCGCAGGACGGGAAGCGGCGAAACATGCACGGAACTAGGATTCTCGACGAAGCCGACCGTCTGATGACGGTCTGCAATTCCTGCCGCTATTGCGAGGGCCTGTGCGCGGTGTTTCCGGCCATGGAGATGCGGCGCGCCTTCTCCGACGGCGATCTCAACTATCTCGCCAATCTCTGCCATTCCTGCGGCGCCTGCTACGTCGACTGCCAGTTCTCGCCGCCGCACGAATTCAACGTCAACGTCCCGAAGACGTTGGCGGTTGCGCGCGCGGAGTCCTATGCGGCCTATGCCTGGCCGCGGCCGCTATCCGGCGCCTTCGCGCGCAACGGCCTCGTCATCAGCATCACCGCCGCGCTCAGCATGGCGATCTTCATTCTCGGCTTTGCCGCCTTGAATGACCGCGGCGTGTTGTTCGGCGTGCACACCGGGCCCGGCGCCTTCTACAAGCTGATGCCGCACAACGCGATGGTCGCGCTGTTTGGCGCCGCATTCCTCTACGCGATCCTCGCACTCGTCATGAGCGTGCGTGCCTTCTGGCGCGACATCGGCACACCGATCGGCAACCGCGCCGACGGCGGATCGATCTTTCAGGCGATCCGCGACGCCGGTGAGCTGCGCTATCTCCATGGCGGCGGCGTCGGCTGCTACAACGAAGACGACAAGCCGACCGACCGGCGCAAGCTCTATCATCACCTGACTTTCTACGGCTTCATCCTGTGCTTCGCAGCGACGTCGGTCGCGACGCTCTATCACTATCTGCTCGGCCGCGAGGCGCCGTATCCGTGGTGGGACCTGCCCGTGGTGCTCGGCACGCTCGGCGGCATCGGCCTGATCGTCGGGCCGATCGGCCTGTTCGCCGCCAAGATGCGGCGCGATCCCGCGCTGCTCGACGAATACAGCTACGGCATGGACGTCGGCTTCATCGCCATGCTGTTCCTGACCGGCCTCACCGGAATGCTGCTGCTGGTGCTGCGCGAGACTGCCGCGATGGGACCGCTGCTCGCGCTGCATCTCGGCGCCGTGTTCGCGTTGTTCATCACGATGCCCTACGGCAAGTTCGTGCACGGCCTTTATCGCTTCGCCGCGCTGGTGCGCTATGCGCAGGAGCGACGGACGGCGGCGTGACCCCGCGCCGCCCGTCTCGCAACCTCTTACGCCACCTCGCGCTCGGGCGGGGATCCCTGCTCGCGGGCCATCGTCGTGGCCGTGACATAGTCGGTCTTGCCGGTGCCGAGCAGCGGCACCTTGTCGACCACCATGATCGCAGCGGGCACGGTGAGCTCGGAGGCGCCGATCGCCTTGGCCTGGGCCTGCATCGCGCTGCGCTCGGCATTCTTCTCCGTCGTCAGCAGCACGATGCGCTCGCCCTTGCGCTGGTCGGGGATCGACACGGCGATCGATGCGGCCTGCGGCCACAACGCCGTCGCGATGGCTTCGACCGCCGACAGCGAGACCATTTCGCCCGCGATCTTGGCAAAGCGCTTGGCGCGGCCCTTGATGGTGATGAAGCCGGCCGCGTCGATCGAAACGATGTCGCCGGTGTCGTGCCAGCCGTCGGGGAGCTTTTCGAGCACGCCGGGATTTTCGGCCCTGAGGTAGCCGAGCATCACGTTCGGGCCGCGCACCGAGAGGCGTCCGCCTTCCTCGATGCCAGGGACCGGATCGAGGCGGCTTTCCATCAGCGGCGAGAGACGGCCGACGGTGCCGGGGCGGTTGGCCATCGGCGTGTTCATCGCCAGCACCGGCGCCGTCTCGGTGACGCCATAGCCTTCGAGGATGCGAATGCCGTAGCGCTCCATGAAGACCTGCCGCGTGCGGTCCTTGACCGCCTCGGCGCCGGCGATGACGAGGCGCAGGGTGCGGAAGTCGTAAGCGTGCGCCGAGCGCGCATAGCCGGTCAGGAACGTATCCGTGCCGAACAGGATCGTAGCGCCGGTCTGGTAGATCAGCTCGGGCACGATCCGGTAGTGCAGCGGCGAGGGATACATGTAGATCGGAATGCCCGCCAGCATCGGCATCATCATTCCGCCCGTGAGTCCAAACGAGTGGAACACCGGCAACACGTTGAACACCTTGTCGTTGGCATTGGCATCGACCCGCGCCAGCGCCTGCGCCGCGTTGGCGAGGATGTTGCGGTGGGACAGCACCACGCCCTTGGGCGTACCTTCCGAGCCCGACGTGAACAGCACGACGGCGGGATCGTTGGCCTGGCGGGGCACGCGCGGCGTCGTGCCGGCGAGCAGGCCCTTGATCTTGTCGGCGATGCCGATCGAGGCGCGGACGTCCTCGAGATAGACGACGCGTGCCTCCGCGGAGATCGCAGTCATCAGCTTGTCGAGCTTGCCTTTCTCGATGAAGGCCTTCGACGTCAGCACGGTCTTGACCTGCGCGGCCTTCATGGCGGCGAGCACGTTGACCGGACCGGCCGAGAAATTGAGCATCGCCGGCACCCGGCCGCTGTTCTGCAGCGCCATGAAGACGACGGCGACGCCCGCGGAGTTCGGCAGCAGCACGCCGACATTCTCGCCGGTTGCGGTGCCGTTCTCGAGCTTGCGGCTCAGGACCTGCGCGCCGAGGATCAGCTTGCGATAAGTCAGCTTGGTGCCGAGCGCGTCCTCGATGATGACCTTGCCGGTGTCGCGGTCGCGATAGGCGTGTCCGAGAGCTTCGAACAGCGTGTGATCGAGCATGGCGTTCTTGACGAGGGCGTCGATCATGACGTCCTGCAGCGCGGCGCCGGCAGCGTTGCGGCGTGCCTTGCCCTTGAGCGTTTCGTCGACCGGAAGCTTGACCGGCGGCAGGATCGTCACCGTCACGCGCGGAAACCAGGACCGCTTGATCTGGCTGGAGTTGAGATAGCTGAGATAGGAGCGCTGCGCGCCTTCGATCCGGACCGGCACGACCACGGCGTCAGCCTTGTCCGCGATCATCGCGGTGCCGTCATACACCTTCATCAGCGATCCCGAGACGGTGATGCGTCCCTCAGGGAAGATCACGACAGGCTCGCCCGCCGCCACCAGCTTGATCAGGTCGCGCGCAGCCAGCGGCTTGGTCGGGTCCATAGTGTAGTGCTTGACGGCGCGCAGGAACGGCTTGGCCCACCAGGCCTTGGCGATGCCGGTGTCGACCGCAAAGCTCGCGTCGATCGGCAGCACGGCGTGCAGCAGCGGGCCGTCGATCAGGCTGACATGGTTCGGCGCGATCAGCATGCGCGTGCCGGGAGGCGGCAGGTTTTCGAGGCCGCGCACCTCGGTACGGAACAGGGCGCGGAACAGAAGCCCGCCAGCATCGCGCACGCCTTCCTTGCCCCACTTGGTCAGCACGAACCACACCGCGCCGAAGCTGGCGACGCCGAGGCCGAAGAAGATCCAGCCGATATGCAGACCTGCCGCCTGCAACAGCGCGACGAACAGCGAGCCGACCACCATGAAGGCGGCCTGCAGCACGTTGCCGGCGGCGATGATGCGGGCGCGCTCGGAAGGTTGCGACCAGGCCTGGACCGCGGCAAAGGACGGAACGACGAACAGGCCGCCGCCGAAGGCGAAGGCGACGAAGTCGGCCAGCATGCGCAGGCCACCGAACGAAGTCGCGAAGCCGAGCGCGGTGATCTCGTGCCCCTTTGCGGTGACGCCGATGGCCCAGGCGAGATCGAGGCCGGCAAAGCCCATGATGATGGCGCCGATCGGCACCAGCGCGAGGTTCGGGCGAACGTGGCTGAGGCTGGCGGCAAACAGCGAGCCGATGGCGATGCCGATCGCGAAGATGGCAAGGCACAGCGTCACGACGCCCTCGGTGCCGCCGACGACGTCCTTGATCAGCGCCGGCAGCAGCGACAGCACGATGGCGCCGACCAGCCAGAACCAGGAGACGATCACGGTGCCGTCCCAAAGGCGATGGTCGGCACGAAGCGTCCTGAGCAGGCTCACCGTCGAGGTCCAGGGATTGGCGTCGACGGGCAGCTCAGGCGCGGAGGGCGTCGTCTGCGGAATGCGGGACGCGAACGCCCAGGACAACACGGCCAGCACGACCACGGCGGATGCGACCCAGCCCATATGCGCGGAGCCGGCGACGAACTGGCCGCCCGCGACGGTGCCGAGCAGGATCGCCATGAAGGTCGCGCCTTCGACCAGCGCGTTGCCGGTCGCGAGTTCGCCGAGCTCGAGCTGGTCCGGCAGCATCGCGTATTTCACCGGGCCGAACAGCGCGGCGATGGTGCCGAACAGCGCGAGCGCGGCGAACAAGAGCGGTACCGAATGCAGGAAGAAGCCGGCAGCGGCGAAGCAAGCTGCAAAGATCTCGACGAATTTGAGCCGCCTTGCGACGACGGATTTGACGTATTTGTCGGCGAGCTGGCCGCCGAGCCCGGACAGGATGAAGTAGGGGAAGATGAAGACGGCGCCTGCCACCGTCACCAGCGCATCGCCGTGGCTCGTTGCCGCGCTGTAGAGCAGGATGATGACGAGCGCATTCTTGAGCACGTTGTCATTGAGCGCCGAGAAGAATTGCGCCCAGAACAGCGGCGCAAAGCGGCGTGACGACATCAATTCCCTGATCATGACTGGTCCTGTTTTGGCAAGGCAGACTGAGGTTGTTACGTTGTCTGTGAAACGTCACGACCGGAAGCATAGGGCGAACGATTGCGCGGCAACGAAGTTGCTGGCCTGCTCTGTCCCCTCGGTTCCTCCGATCCTGTTGGTCTCCAATCGGCATCGTTAGGTTCGCAAATATCCGGTCGAGGCCGGGCGGAGCGGCCTCGCTCGCCCGGATATGGCGCCGGGCGATGAAGGAAAGACTGAACCGCATCGTCGAAATCGGCCGGATCGGCCACGCCCGTCCGGACATGGTTAAGTCCATCCTGCAGCCGGCGCTTGCATTCGAGCCGACCCGCGTGCGCGCCTCAGGTGAGATGGGCGAGGTGGCGAAACGGCGAGAAGCGGCCGAGCAGGCTGAACCGGCGGCCCTCGTGACGGGCACGGGCACGGCTCGCCCGCCACATCCGAAGAGTCGCCCGGCGTTCGGCGAGCACACCGGCAACGTCGCAGGCGTTGGCGATGCGATTGACCGGGGCCATGGCCAGCCGCAGCAGGGCCCGGCCAAAGCCGGCGACGAGGGCGGCGGCGTCATCGACGAAGGTGGTGGCGATATCGACAGCAAGGGTTTGCATTTTCCAGGTCTCCGGGTTAGATTGAACAATGTTCACATGAGTAGCTTGAAAATGAACAATGTTCAAGAAGAATCGCTGCGCGACCAGAAAAAATTTCGGCGCCGGCTCCAGATCGTCGAGATTGCCCGCGGCATCATCTCAGCTAAGGGGCTGAGATCATTGAAGGTTCGGGATGTTGCCGAGGCGGCCGGCTGCTCGGTTGGCAGCGTCTATAACGAGTTTGGCGACTTCGACGGGGTCATTCTGACGGTGAACCGGGAAACGGTTCAGGCGCTCACGGCCCGGCTCCGTGCTGTTCCCGCCGAGGATCCGGTCCGCCAGCTTTATGGGCTCGCCGAGACTTATCTCGACTTCTTCGCCGCGCACGCCAATTTGCTGCGTTCCCTGTTCGAGCATCGGATGGAGGACGATCGCCCCTATCCGGACGACATCCTCCAGATGGTGATGGATGCGTTCGCGCTGATGCATCCGCCCCTGGTGCGGCTATTGCCGGATGCGGACGACGTGAAGATTGCGCTGCTGTCGCGCACGCTGTTTTCCGCCGTGCATGGCATCATCTCGCTCGGCCTCGAGGAGCGCATGGTGGCCGTGCCGTCGCAGATGCTGCGCCAGCAGATCGAACAATTCGTCGACACCCATCTCGCAGGACTTGGAATTCTGCCCCTGCGGTGACGATGCCATTACCCTCGTGCAGCGACCGCTTCGCGCGGGCGTGGCGCAACGACGACAACGTCCGATCGCCCGTTCTCGACCTGAACGCGGTTGCGGCCCTTTTCCTTGGCGCGGTAGCAGGCCGCATCCGCGCGTCGCATCGCATCCTCGAGCGTGATGTTGCCGTCTGCGATGCAGGCGACGCCGATGCTGGCGGTCACGGCAAAGCAACGGTCGTCCCAGGCGAAATTGAACAGCTCCAGCGACCGGCGCAGACCCTCGGCGATGTCGACGGCATCGAAGGGCGAGCATCGCGGCAGGATCAGGCCGAATTCGTCGCCGCCGAGCCGGGCCACCAGATCATGCGCATGCCGGTCCTGCTGCAGCAGGCGCGAGACCTGGCAGAGCAGGCGGTCGCCGGCGAGGTGGCCGCAACTGTCGTTGACGCTCTTGAACTGGTCGAGGTCGAGCAGGATGAGGGCGAGCGCACCCGCCGCGGCATTGTCCAGCTCGGCTTGCAGGCGCGCCTCGAAGGCGCGGCGGTTGGAGAGGCCGGTCAACCAATCATGCGATGCCTGCCAGGCCAGGCGCTCCTTCTCGGCATGCAAGGCGTCTTCGAAGGTCTGCCGTTGCCGCACCAGGCGCCGCGTATGCCAGATCAGGAGCAGGATCAGCGCCGCAGCCGTGATGATGTTGATGCCCGTCAGCGTCAGCTTGATCGCCCGGGATCCTTCGCCGAGGACGGTGGAGAATTGCTTGGCGTGCACCGTGAACTGGGCATTGAGCTCCGATAGCCGCGACGACAGGAATTGCAGGCGGTCGTCGTCCTGAATGGGACCTTTCTTCAGCTCGGATCGGATGACCTCGCCGAACACGCTGAGCTCCAGCAGCATGGGATCGGTGGCGGCCCATTCCCTGATCGCGTCCTGGAGGAAGCTGACGCGATTGAAATAGCGAAACAGCCAGATCAGTCCCGGGACGTCATCGGGATGGTTGCCGCCTTGGAGAAAGCCGACGCGGGCGGCCTCGACGTCGACCGGATCGCGTTCCAGCGCCCAGCGCGCGAACTCGTCGCCGATGGGGACGGCGAGTGAAGCCTGATATTGCGCGAACTGGCTCGGTTCGCCCGAATGCAGATAGAGATTGAGGAAGTAGACCGCGTTCTTCTGCGAGCGCGACCAGAGTGCTTCGCCGGCGACATAGGCGCGGACCGACGACATCACCTCGAGACTGAATCCGGCGATCGCCGCCTGCAGCACGACGACCATCACGAAAGGCGAGACGAGCTTGATGACGTGAAGGAGGTTGCCGCCCTCCGCCGACGCCGCTGTTCTGCGAAACACACCAGTCCCCAAGTCGATCGACGCGCCCGGCAGGGGCGTTGCGCCTGCAACGCAAAGTAGACGAGATGGTTGCTTAACTGGACCTGAAAAGTGCGAGGGATTGTGACGGAGGGTGAAGGTAATGTGACGTGGATGCGCGCAGATCGTTTCAAATGCCGCGAAATCGGAGCTGATGTGATATCGCGAACCAATGCCTTGTCATTGCGAGCGCAGCGAAGCAATCCAGCCTGCCTCCGCGGCATCATTCTGGCGCAAGAGCTCTTCGCAATGACGACGTAGCGCCGGACGGGCGCTACACGCTCTCCGTGGACGTGTGTCCTACACCAGCACCGGCTTGCGCACGCGACCGGCGTCGCCGAACACGCGCAGATAACGCTCGATTTCCGAGGGCAGGCCGGTCGCCTTCTCCGGATTGTCGGAGAGCTTGACGGCCGGACGGCCGTCGACCGATGAGACCTTGCAGACCAGCGAGATCGGATCGAGGCTGATCGAGCCGTCCGGCGTGCAGCCGACGAAATCGTTGGTGAGGTTGGTGCCCCAGCCGAACGAGAGCCGCACGCGCCCTGCGAAGTGGCGATAGGTGTCCTCGATCGAGCCGACGTCCATCGCGTCGGAGAAGACGAGCAGCTTGTCCTTGGGGTTGCGACCCTGCTTCTGCCACCAGGCGATGATCTCCTCCCCAGCCTGGATCGGCGGCGCGCTGTCGGGGCGGAAGCCGGTCCAATCGGCGACCCATTCCGGTGCATCGCGGAGGAAGGTCCTGGTACCGAAGGCGTCGGGCAGCGCGATCAGGAGGTTGCCGCCGTAAGTCTGACGCCACTGGTCGAGAATGCGGTAGGGCGCCCAGCGCAATTCCTCGTCGTCTCTGGCGAGCGCGGCGGCCACCATCGGCAGCTCGTGCGCGTTGGTGCCGATGGCTTCGAGATCGTTGTCCATCGCGAGAAGCACGTTGGAGGTGCCGATGAAGGAGGGGCCGAGGCCTTCCTTCACCGCCTCGACGCACCAGCGCTGCCAGAGGAAGCCGTGGCGGCGACGCGTGCCGAAGTCGGAGAGCCGCAGGTTCTCGAGCTGGCGCAGCCGTTCGACCTTGGTCCACAACTTGGCCTTGGCGCGGGCGTAGAGCACGTCGAGCTCGAAGCGGCCGCGGCCCTTCATGGCCGCACGCGAACGCAGCTCGTTGAGGATCGCAAGCGCCGGAATCTCCCACATCGTGGTGTGGGTCCAGGGCCCGTGAAAATGCAGCTCGTACTGGCCCTCGACCTTGCGCAGCTCGTATTCGGGAAGGCGGAATTCCGCCAGCCAGCGGATGAAATCCGCCGAGAACATATGGGTCTTGCCGTAGAAGGTGTTGCCGGCCAGCCAGATCAGCTCCTTCTTGGTGAAGCGGATGGTGCGGGCATGGTCGAGCTGGGCGCGCAGCTCGCCCTCGTCGATGATCTCCGCAAGGCGCACATGGCGCGAGCGGTTGATGACCGAGAAGGTCACATTCTGACTCGGGTAATCCTCCCGAATCATCTGTAACATCAATAGTTTGTAGAAGTCGGTATCGAGCAGGCTGCGGATGATGGGATCCAGCCGCCAGCTGTGATTGTAGGTCCGGTTCGCAATGTCAGTCACTGTCATGGGGGGATTTTAGCGCGGCTCCCCCTGCGCAACCAGTGGGTTTGGGAAGGGCAGTCTTGCGGAGCGCGGCGCCTGCTATCAGGACATGAGAACGGCAGGTCAGAACGTGGCGGCCGTCGCCGCGACGGCCTCGAGCTGGCTCCTGACCCAGCGGTGGGCCGGGTCCTTCTGGTAGCGCTGGTGCCAGACCATGAACATCGGCAGCTCGGCCAGGGTCTTCGTGCGGGACGCCAGTGGGATCGGAGTTTGCGCAAAGCCGCGCATTACGCCGGACGCGAGCAGGCTCGGCATGCTCGCCAGCATCTGTGAGGCGCGCAGGAACGACGGCACGCCTGAGAAGCTCGGCACGGAGATCGCGATGTCGCGGTGGAGCCCGTTCGCTGCCAGCCGGCGGTCGAAGTCGAGCCGCTCATTGTCGGTATAGACCACGGTGATGTGACGCGCCGCGAGATAGGCATTGCGGCTGGCCGGCGCGGCGCGCGCTTTGGGATCGTAGTAGCAGACGTAGTGATCCCTCAGCAGCCGCTTCTGCACGATGTCGACGCCGGACGGCGGCAGCGGCGTGATCAGGAGGTCGCAGCGGTTCTCGCGCAGCATCGCGGGCGAGGGCGATTGCGAGGGGATCACGCGCAGATTCAGGCTCTTCACTTGTGCGGCGACGTGATCGAAGAAGCGCGGCAGCAGCAGGTCGCGCTGGAAATCGTTGGCCGCGATCGTCAACGACAGCTGTGCGCGGGGCGGCTCAAAGCTGACGCCGCCGGCAAAGCTGCGCATCTCGTCGATCAGCGCGCGTGCCTTGCCGGCCAGTGCCTGCGCATGGGCCGTCGCAACGATGCCACGGCCGGATTTGGCGAACAGCGGATCGCCGGCAATCCGCCGCAGCTTGTTCAACCCGTGGCTGACGGCAGACTGGGTGAGGCCGAGCCGCGTCGCTGCCGCCGTCACCGAGCCTTCCTCCAGCACCGCTAGGAACAGCTCGAGGGCATGGCCGTCGAGGGCCAAATGATCGATTTCCTTCATGCAATTCATTATAATTCATCTATTTATCTTGAGAATAGGCTGGCTCATGCTCTCCCGATAAGCCGCCCGACCTCGGGCTCCCAGGGAGAGACAACGCCGATGAATGCCCAGGCGCCAGCCTTGCGGGATCCCCGCCTTAATCGTCCCGAGCCCTTGACGCCGCCGCTCGGCGACGGCGGCTTCTTCCAGCGCGACCGCGCGATCCATCCGCCGGCGCATGCGCCAGGCTACAAGTCCTCGGTGCTGCGCTCGCCGCGCCAGTCGCTGCTGTCCTTGGAGAACTCGATCTCGGAGATCACGGGGCCGGTGTTCGGCCACAACGATCTCGGCCCGCTCGACAATGATTTGATCCGCAACTACGCCAAGGACGGCGATCCCGTCGGCGAGCGCATCATCGTCCACGGCCGCGTGCTGGACGAGACCGGCCGGGGCGTTCCGAACACGCTGGTCGAGTTCTGGCAGGCCAATGCCGGCGGCCGCTACCGGCACAAGAAGGACACCTATCTGGCGCCGATCGATCCGAATTTCGGCGGCTGCGGCCGCGCGCTCACCGACGACACCGGCTACTATTACTTCCGCACCGTGAAGCCGGGCCCCTATCCCTGGCGCAACTACGTCAACAGCTGGCGCCCCGCCCACATCCACTTCTCGGTGTTCGGCTCGGGCTTTGCGCAGCGGCTGATCACGCAGATGTATTTCGAAGGCGATCCGCTGATCCCGGTCTGCCCGATCCTGACGACGATCCCGGACAAGGACGCGCTCGACCGCCTCGTGGCGCCGCTCGACCTCAACGCCTCGACGCCGTTCGACTCGCTCGCTTACCGCTTCGACATCGTGCTGCGCGGCCAGCGCTCCACCTATTTCGAAAACCGTACCGCGGGGAATTAGAGCCCATGCCGCAGCCGCTCAATTATCTCAAGGAAACCGCCTCGCAGACCGCCGGGCCCTACGTCCATATCGGCCTGATCCCGGCCATGGCCGGCTTCGACATCTTCGAGAAGAACTTCTCCAACGTGCTGGTGAGCCCGAACACCAAAGGCGAGCGCATCACGCTGGAGGGCAAGGTGCTCGACGGCACCGGCACACCGCTGCGCGACGTGCTGCTGGAGATCTGGCAGGCCAATGCGGCCGGCCGCTACAACCACCCCGCCGATCGCTCCGCCGGCGCGCTGGAGGACGAGTTTCGCGGCTGGGGCCGCGCCGGCTCCGACTTCGACAGCGGCCTCGTCACCTTCGAGACCATCAAGCCGGGCGCGATCACCGACAGGACGGGGCGCAAATGCGCGCCGCACGTCAACCTCTGGATCGTCGCCCGCGGAATCAACATCGGCCTCAACACGCGGCTCTATTTCTCGGACGAAGAGGCGGCCAACGCCGCCGATCCCGTGCTCAACCTCATCGAGCAGCCGGTGCGCCGCAAGACATTGATCGCAACCCGCAGCGAGCGCGCCGGCAAGGTCGTGTATTCCTTCACGATCAATCTGCAGGGGCCGGAGGAGACGGTGTTCTTCGACGTGTGAGGTGCCGGGCGGCCGTCCTCCGATCATTCCACCCGGTCGTCGCGCCTGATCGTTCCGCGCGCGAGGAATTGCGGTGGCTGCCGCATTTCGCGCGATACCGGTCGATCGGGTGGATCGCGCCCCACTTTTGGTTTCAACTCCACCAGATCGATGAATATGTCCGCCTGCCGGCGCAGGTCGTCGGCGATCATGGGCGGCTGAGTGGAAAGTGTGGAGACGACGGTCACGCGGACGCCGCGGCGTTGCAAGGCTTCGACCAGCGAACGGAAATCCCCATCGCCCGAGCACAACACGATCTGATCGACGTGCTGGGCAAGCTCCATCGCGCTTACGGCGAGGTCCACATCCATGCTGCCCTTCACCTTGCGGCGGCCGGTAGCGGGGTCGACGAACTCCTTGGCGAGTTTGGTGACGACGGTGAAGCCGTTGTAGTCGAGCCAATCGATCAAGGGGCGGATCGACGAATATTCCTGATCCTCGATGATGGTCGTGTAGTAGAAGGCCCGTAACAGCGTAGCTCGGCTTTGAAATTCACTGAGCAGGCGTCTGTAGTCGATCTCGAAGCCGAGCGCCTTGGCGGTGGCATGGAAATTGGAGCCGTCGATAAAGAGCGCGCTCTTCCCAAGCGAAGACATTATGCACAACTCCCCAGGTTCGGCACGAAAGCCGACCGTCCAGCCGAAATGGCGCGGCGTATCGGCGGGAATAACTGAAGGCGCCGATGGCTTTGCTGAAAAGGCGGCGCAGACGACCGGACAGGGGTGGCCGCCTTGCGCCGAGGTTAGGGAGGTTCCATGCCACCAGCGCCAGGGCGCCGAATGCCGTCACGCTAGGGCGAGGGCGTGCCCCGCTCAATTGTACGGAGGTAAAGCGCCTCTATCCAAAGGATGGGGCGCTATATACGAAGGTAAGTGGCAACGAGAGACATCGCGGATGCGGGGCGCGTCGATCAGACGTGCCCTGATCCTTTGTCCGGTGGTTCAGCCTTCGCCGCCATGGAGCCGGGCGCGAAAAGCGCGCGGTGAGACCCCCGTGGCGGCGGCGTAGACCCGGCTGAAATAGGCGGGGTCCTCGAAGCCGAGGGCGTAGGCGATGGTCGAGACCGGCAGGTTGGTGTAGACGAGGTTGCGCCGCGCCTCCCGGATCAGGCGGTTGAGGATCAGATGCGAGGCGGTGTCGCCGGTCGCCGCCCGCGTGATCCGGTTGAGATGCGTCGGTGTCACCGACAGCGCCTCGGCATAGTCGGCGACGCTCCAGCGCTCCAGATGATGCTGCTCCAGCAGCGCCTCGAAGCGGCGGAACAACCCGCTTTCCGCGGTGCCGTTGCCGCCGCTCTCGCCCGTGAGCGCGCGGGCCACGAGCCCGATCATGGCCGACGACAAGGCGCGGAGCACATGCGCACGGCCGAAGTCGCGCGCGGCGTGCTCGGCGAAAATCTGCTTCATCGTGGCGCGGATCTGCGGCGTGCCGCGCACCACCGCCGACCGCGACAGCGCACCGCGCAGGCCCTCGGCGGCGAGCAGCGCTTCGTCGAGGATCTCCGCGGCGATGGTCAACACCCAGCCTTGCGTGTCGGGCTCGAAGCGGAAGCCGTGGACGTGGCCGACCGGCACGTTGACGATCTGCATCGGCCTCAGCGGCACCACGCGCCCGTCGAGCGTCGCCTCGCCGCCGCCGCGCTCGATCAGCAGCACCTGGTGCAGCCGGGCATGGCGGTGCACGGCCAGCGTCCAGTCGTGCAGCACCGAACGCGAGGCGATCGTCTCGCAATGCACGACATCGGGCAGATCGCCGGACTCGCCGAACAGATTGTAGACCCGGATGGCCGGGGCGGGGGCCGCGCTTCTCATGTTCGAATAGTACAAGACAAAGGCGAAACCCTCCATCGGCTTGCGCCTTAACGTATGCAAAAAAATGCCGACGGGAGGACGCAAAAATGAAAGTTCAGGTCTGTATCATCGGCGGCGGGCCGTCCGGGCTGTTGCTGTCCCAGCTCCTGCACCTCAAGGGCATCGACACCATCGTGCTGGAGAAATACAGCCGCGACCACGTGCTGGCCCGGATCCGCGCCGGCGTGCTCGAGCACGGCTTTGCGAAGCTGATGCGCGAGGCGCAATGCGGCGAGCGGATGGACCGCGAGGGCGAGATCCACAACGGGTTCGAGATCGCCCATGACGGCGTGCTCTCCCACATCGACCTGCACAGGCATTCCGGCGGCAATTCGGTCCTGGTCTACGGCCAGACCGAGCTGACGCGCGACCTCTACGAGGCACGCGACCGGATCGGCGGCAAGGTCGTGCACAATGCCGAGGACGTCACGCCGCACGATCTGACGTCGGATCGGCCCTATGTGACGTATCGCTCGAACGGGCAGACGCTCCGCGTCGATTGCGACTACATCGTCGGCGCCGACGGCTTCCATGGCGTCAGCCGCAAGTCGATCCCGAAGGACGTGCTGCGCGAATATGAGAAGGTCTATCCGTTCGGCTGGCTCGGCGTGCTGTCGCGCACGAAACCGGTATCGCCCGAGCTGATCTACGTGAAGCACGAGCGCGGCTTTGCGCTGTGCTCGCTGCGCTCGCAGGTGCTGAGCCGCTACTACATCCAGGTGCCTTTGACCGACAAGGTGGAGGATTGGAGCGACGACGCGTTCTGGGCCGAGCTGAAGCGCCGGCTGCCGGACGAGGTCGCCGGCCGTCTGATCACGGGTCCGTCGATCGAGAAGAGCATCGCGCCCTTGCGCAGCTTCGTCGCCGAGCCGATGAGCTATGGCCGCCTGTTCCTCGCCGGCGATGCCGCGCACATCGTGCCGCCGACCGGCGCGCGCGGATTGAACAGCGCGGCGTCCGACATCTACTATCTCTATCACGCGCTGCTCGCGCATTATCAGAGCGGCGACGATGCCGGTCTCAAGGGCTATTCCGCCAAGGCGCTCGCGCGAATCTGGAAGGCACAACGCTTCTCCTGGTGGATGACGATGCTGCTGCACCGCTTCCCCGACCGGATCGAATATGAGGATCGTCTGCAGCAGACGGAGCTCGACTACCTGCTCTCGTCCGAGACGGCGCAGCGTCTGCTTGCGGAGAATTATACGGGGCTGCCGTTTTAGGCGATCTAACCCTCCCCTGGAGGGCCCTCCAGGGGAGGGTAAGAAGCCACTACTTTCCTTCCAGCGTATTGACCGGTGTCCAGTCCGGCGGCGGCGGAGTCTGCGTCAGTACGTTCGCACGTTTGGCGAACCGGGCTGACGCAGGATCGATCTTCGCGACGCCCTCGAACGCGTCGGCCGCCTTGGCAAACTCCCGTGCCCGCCAGCACGCCAGCCCTTCCGCATAGGCTGCGGCGACCTTGGCCTGCTCGGCGCTTTCCGCGCCGGTTTCCGCCAGCGGCTCGAACACCCTGATCGCCTCGCCGCGTCCCTGCACCCTGATCGCATCGAGCTCGCGCCAGGCGAAGCTATCGCCGGTCTGCGCCATCGTGGTTTCCGAGGCCATGATCGCGGTGCCGTAATATTTGTTGGCGCCTTCGAGCCGCGAGGCGACGTTCACGGTGTCGCTCATCACGGTGTAGTTGAAGCGGCGGCGCGAGCCGATGTTGCCGACCACGGCTTCGCCGCTGTTGAGCCCGATACGGTGCGACAGGCCGTGACCGGCGAAGGCGGGATGGCCTTCATTGAGCTCGGCCAGCGTCTCGTGGCACTTCAGCGCAGCACGCACCGCATTGCGCGCGTGGGCGGGATCGTCGGCCGGGGCGCCGAACATGGCGACGATGGAATCGCCGATATATTTGTCGACGTAACCGCCATGACCTTCGATGATGTCGGTCATGGCGGACAGATATTCGTTCATCAGCGTCACCAGCTCGACCGGCGTCATCGTCTCGGCGATCGACGAGAAACCGCTGAGGTCGGAGAAGAACATGGTGACGTTGCGCATCTCGCCGCCGAGCGCCGGCATCTTGCCGGAGGCCACCATGGTCTCGATCACCTCGGGCGCCAGGTAAAAGGCAAAGCTCTTGCGCAGGAAGCGCTCGTCGCGGTCGGCCAGCACGAAGCGATAGCCGATCATGATCGCGAGCGCGGCAAGGCTGGCGAGCGCCGGCTCGGTCAGCGGCAGCGCCAAGGCATGGACGAATGCCCCGACGGCAACGACCGCGTAGACGATGGTGAGGCCGAGCCAGGCGATCAGGGCGCCACTCGGCGCAAACACGCCGGCCGCGCAGGCGATGACGGCCGCGAACGCGATCGTGAGAAGGGTGCGCGAGGGAAAGCCGAGCTCGGTCACGGCATCGCGCTCGATCAGGTTTCGGACCGCAGCGGCGTGCACGAACACACCGGCGACGTCGCTGCGGGGCTTTTGCGCGGTGCCGGCGGCCGCGGGCAGGGCACATCGCGCCGACGGCGTTCCGTCATAGCCGCCGGACAAGCGCATCGAGGTGAGCTTGCGGTCCTCGAAGTTGAGGACGGTCCCGAGCAGCACGACCTTGCCCTCGAAGGCGCGCCGGAAGAAATCGCGGTCGCCTTTTTCGACGCAGGCGCGCAGATCGGCAAAGGAGAAGGTCGGAACGTCGCGGCTGAGGCCGCGGAAGTTGAGCGTCAGCGTGTTCGGTACAGTGCTCGGGATTGCGTAGCCGGATAGCCCGGCCGCGCCGGATGGCGCCATCTCGACCTTCGCGCCGAGCGCGCGGGCGGCGAGCGCGACCGCCATTGTGGGCACCGGCTTGCCCTCGATCGAGAAGCTGAGCGGCATCCGCCGGATGACATCGTCGGCGTCGGTGTGGACATTAAGCGCACGGACGTTGTTTCGCACCGCCAGCCGCTGCGCACGGTAGGGCACTTCCGGATGGTCATTGCTCAGGATCTCGCCGAGCACGAGCTTGCCGTTGTCGGCGATCTGCCGCAGCGCGATCAGATAGTCCCGGTCAAATCCGCGCATGCGGGCGCCGAGCGGCGCGTCGCCAAAGGGAATCTCGGATTGCTCGATCGAGTTCTTGAAGATGACGTCGAAGCCGATCACCTTGGCGCCGCCGTCGCTGATACTGCCGAGCACCCGGCCGATCTCGCGCGTCCAGGTCTGCGTCGGCGATCCCTTGAAGGGCGGGGTCTCGTAGGTTTCGCCGTCGATCGCCACGACGACGACCGGCGACGTCGCGGGATCGCGGCGCTCGCCGATAACCTTCCCACGCAGTGCGGTGAGGATGTCGAGCGAGAGGCCTTGCAGTGTCTGCAGCGGCGGGGACGTGAAGATCGCGCCCGCAAGGAGCACGATCAGGATTGCCGCAACGATGTCCCGTCCCCCGATCCGCCGCATCGCCCCGTCGCCAACTCCGCTTATTCGAGTCCGCCTATTCGAGCCGCAGCAGGCGGCCGATGATCGGGGTCGGCGAGGAGGTGGCGCTGGCGTCGATCTGGAAGGTGTAGCGTTTGGCACCGAGAATGGCGAGGTAGCTGCCGCCCGGGGTCAATGTCTTTCCGGCCTTGGCAAAATCATAGAACTTGCCGCCGCCGGTCATGGCGTCGCGCTTGAGCGGCACGCTGATCGTGGGCTCCTTGCCGTCGGTGCGTTCGATCACCAGCGTGCCGCCGGCTTTGGCCTGCACCAGTGGCGAGACGCCGTAGAGCGTCGGCAGCTTGGCCGGTCCGCCCTTGGCGTCCGAGCGCACGGTGCGGAAGGTCGTTGCGGCGCTCTGGTTCGCCTCGCGCTCGGACAGTTTTGCCGCATTGGTATCGCAGGGCACCTTTTCCCGCTTGACCTCGCCCAGCTGCACGGTGCTCTGCTCGGCGCCGACCAGGACGACACCTTCGCTGATGGTCTCGCGCTGGCAGGATTTCAGGTAGCTGAGCGTGATGCTGGCCTTGGGCCCGAGCTTGATGATCTTGCCTGGCGCCACGTAATCCATGAACGCGATGCCGTCGACCTTGCCCTGGACGTCCTCGACGATCGCGGCGGGAGTCTCCGCCCAAGCGGGGGCCGCAAGGCAGAATGCGCCGACACAGGCGCCGATCAGGCTTTTCATGGGAATTCTCATCCAATTCGACGATGCTCTGGTGCCCGTCCTGGTTCGATGCCTAGCAGCAGGGCGCCGGGGCAAGTGTGACCAGAATCACTCTCAGGTCTTGGTGCCACTTTAGCAGGAACAGGTTCAAACCGGCGACCGGAGAAAAATGGTGCCGCGGCAAGATGTTGGCGGATCGATCGGGTCAGGCGGTCGGGACGCGGGACGGCGCGCGTCTGACGAGCTCGCTGCTGCACGCTCTATATCGGGAGCGGGAGGGGCCGCGGCGACCGGCAAGGGACTTGTCCGCTGACCGCCGGCGATCTCGACCACCTCGTCCCAGCGCAACAGGAAAGCCTCGACGCAGCCAGGATCGAACTGTCGCCCGGCGTTCTCGACCAGGTAGCCGCGCGCGGGCTCGAGCGGCATTGGCTCCTTGTACGGCCGTCGCGTCGCGTCGAAGTCGTGGAAACGGCTGACGACGGCATCGAATTGTTTTGACGTCGCCGCCGCCGCGTGCGGCCGCAGAAATTTAACGGATTGATTTTGCAGGGCGTTAACCGTGGCGGAATGCTCGTCGTGTCGGTCATTGTCGCGCCTCAAGCTTCGTTGCAAATACACGTGGAAATTACGGGTGGATGTTTCCATGCTGAAAGAGGGCAAATACGCGGCGTGGTTCAGAACAGCGCACGCGCAAGGCACCGGCATCGTGCATCTGGCCCAGGGACGGATCTCGGGCAGCGACAGCTTCTTCAATTATGGCGGCTCCTATCAGTTCGACAACGACCGGCATTTCACGGCCGTCCTGACCACACGGCGACATGCCGACGGGCCGCCGACCGTGTTCGGGCTGGACGAGGTCGAGGTCGAGCTCTCCGGCGTTTATAGCGGGGCGATGGCGACCTGTTCGGGAACGGCCCGCCAAGCGCCCGACGTGAGATTCGAAGCGACGCTGATCTACAGCCAGGAAGAGGCGCCGGCTCCTGACCCCCGGGGCGCGGTCGTGAAGCTCAAGGCCGACAAGCTGCCCAAGAGGCTCGACAACCGTTCACGGCCGCGGCATCCGTTCACGACGGGCGCGCCCAAGTGACAGTGGATCGGCAACAAGCTGCGCCAGTCCACCCGGCTCACGTCTGCGCCGCGCTTAGGATTGCGTTGACGTTGTTGGCTCGAATTCGCGCTGCAGAAACTCCGCCTTCAGAAGCGAGAGCTATCTAGTCTGCGATAGATCAAGCGTGGTGGAAGAACATGCCTCAAATCTGGATGACATATGACGAGCTCGGCGCGCTTTGCGGCTGCGATGCTGTGGAGGCGAGGGACCGCGCGATCCATTTGTCGCTCGATCGTCGCAGGAGTCGCGACGGTGCCACGCGCGTCAAGCTCGATCTGGCGCTGACGGCCAAGTTCTTTGCATCCGTCCGCGAGGCGGATTTCGATCTCGACTGCGCCATTGAAGCGCTGCACGACACCCACCGGAAGATGGCCGAGCTCCTGGTTCCCTCCGAGCGTCACACGAGGCGCGGGGCGGCCTGAGCCGGCGCGTGATGCGCTTGCGATGGCTAATTCCCGCGAGCGTTGTCCCGAATCAGCATAAGCTCTGCGGTGGAATGTCCGGCAGTCCTCGGTGTTTTCATCGCGGGACCAACGAAATCCGCAGGAGGAAGTGCATGAGCAAAGCCGTGTGTCGACGGTCCGTGGCACTGTTGGGGGCATTGGCGCTGGTCGGAGGCGTCAGCGCGACGAGCGGAACGGCAGGTGCGGAGGTCGTGAAGCTGCGAGCGGAGCTCAAGGGAAGCAATGAAGTGCCGCCGAATAGCTCGACCGGGTCGGGCAAGGCGGAGGCGAGCTACAACACCGAAACGAAGGTCCTGACCTACCTCGTCACCTTTACCGGGTTGACGGGACCGGCGATAGGGGCGCATTTTCACGGCCCCGGCGAGGCCGGGAAGAATGCCGGCATCGCCCTGCCGTTCAAGACGGCGCAAAGCCCGATCGAAGGCAGTGCAACCCTCACCGAGGCGCAGGCGGCGGATCTGTTGGGCGGAAAATGGTACGCGAACATTCACACGGCCGCCAACCCAGGCGGTGAGTTACGCGGCCAGATGATGAAGTAAGGACCGGGTCGCCCGGTCGCTCCGCCGAGGCCATGCTCGCCGTTTCAGGCAGGTGGTCTGGGCAGGAACGCCAGGATCATCTGGGCGAGCATGACGCCCACGGTGCCGCCCGCCGCCTTCTGCAGCACGTCGAGAAAGCCTGGATCGCGATCGGGTATCAACGCTTGCATCAGCTCCAACCCCATGGCGACTGCGATGACGAGCGAGCAAGCCAGGCTAAACCGTCCCGGCAGCAGGAACGACAGCAGGAAGCCGAGCAGGCCATAGGCGCTGAAGCGCTCGATCACGACGATCCAATAGGCCTCGTGGTGACCCATGAGCGCAGGCCGGCCCGACAGCTTCGCCAGCGTGGCATAGGCGATCAGCGCCAGACAGATGCTTGCGGCTGCTATGAGGTGGTTCCTGCGCATGGCGCCAACATACAAGGTTGGTCGCCGCTCCGGTTCGAAAGCCGAAAACATCGTTAGAAAGTATCGTTAAAGCCTCTGGGGGCCGGCCAGTCAGGCCACCAAAGCCTTAGCACCGGATGTCGCCGCATCCGGCTGCGCAGCCCGACGCGATTTGATGAGCTCATTGAATTTGGCGGCGGGCAGGGGCGGCGCAACCAGATAGCCTTGACCTTCCTCGACGCCGGAGGCGAGCAACGCGCGGAGCTGCTCCTCCGTCTCGATGCCTTCGGCGACCACGCTCATATTGAGGTCTTTCGCGAGCGCCACCAGCATCTCCACGATCGTGGTCGTCGATGCGTCCACCGTGATCGTGTCCACGAAGAACTTGTCGATCTTGATCGTATCGGCGCCGAGGCCCTTCAGCCGCGACAAACCGCTATGGCCGACGCCGACGTCGTCGATGGCGACGCGGAAGCCGCGGTCCCGCAGCTCGGCCACGACCGAAGCGGCGCGGGCGAAATCATCCAATTCGTCGCGCTCGGTGATCTCGACCACGATCTGGCGCGCGGAGACGCGTGCCGTCAGAACCGTGCGCCGCAGTGTTTCGACGAAGCCGGCGCTCAGGAGGTGCTTGGGCACGACGTTCAGCGACAGCTTGAAATTCTTGTCGGCCCTGAGCAATGGCCTGAGCTCGGTGAGCGCCGATCCCAGGATCTGCCAGGTCATCGCCTGGATGCGTCCGCTGGATTCGGCGAGCGGAATGAAATTCATCGGCGGGACCACCGAGCCGTCGCGGCGCAGCCAGCGCGCCAGAATCTCGCAGCCCTTGATCCGACCTGTCCGGAGGTCGAAGATCGGTTGGTAATATGGCATGAATTCGCCGGCTGTCAGCGCCCGGTCGAGATCGGCCACTGGCCCCTCCATGCGGCGGTTGCGTGCCAGCAGGATGCCGAAGATCGCGCCAAGTCCGAGCGCCACTGCAAGCGTTGGCCAATAGGCCTCGGTGTTCCAGCTCGACAGCACCGCGTCCTCGAGCCGGATCGTGGCATGAAGCGGGAGCCGAGCGGACGCTCGCTCGAAGCCGATCGGCGCCGGCAGAGACTTGCCGGCCTCGGTCTGGAATTCGCCGAGCTTCTCGCCATTGCTCAAGGCGAGGATCACCTGGCTGTGCGCGCGCAGCTCGGCCGGCATGATGTCGAACAGGCTGGCATTGACACCGACAATGGCGACCAGGGCGGAGTTGCCATTGACGTCCCTGAGCACGCCCAGGGCGTCGCCGCCAAACTGCTCCACGCGGAACAGGGAAAGCGTCTTGTCGCGCGAAGGCAGCATGTCGCGGCGATCCACCCATCCCTTGTCGAATTCGAGCGTCTCGGAATAGGCCGAGCAGATCACCGAGCCGTCCGGCTTGACGAGGCGGACGTCCTTGATCGCCGAGCGCTGGTAGACATGCAGGCGGATGGCTTGCAGCGCCGCCGGCTCGCAGCTGGCGAAATTGCGCCGCGCGAGCTCGTCCAGGCTGCCCGCAGCGAAATCGACTGCAAGCTCCGATCGGCGCAGAACCACCTCGGTGAGCTCATTGAGCTGATGCGCCTGGTGCTGGCGAATGACGGCGCCAGCGGCGAAATGACCCGCCAAGGCGAACGCCATCGTGCTCGCAAGCACGAGTGCCACAAACGGGAGGTCTGGTCGCAGCACTCTCATCCGGCTCAGGCGAAAACAGGCGGGGCGGAAATTCAAGCAAGGCGTGGAGATTGATCCTAGCCAGCGGGGGCTAAGATAGGGTTTAACGGAAAGACTGGCCCGAAGGGCCCCGCCTGAGCAGTGCCCGGCCAATGGTCTGGCGGCTCGGGGTCAGAAACAAGCATGGAAAGTTGAGCAGTATGATCAGGACGTTAAGTCTCGTGATGGCGTTGACAATCGGGAGCTCTCTGGCCTCGGCGCAGGGGACCAAAGACACGCCATCGGGCACGCAATCCACCTCCGCGACGCGCAGTGGCACGGGCACGAATTCCGGATCCGACACGATGGGCGGCGCCTTCAAGGGAACGGGGACGCCCAGCTACGGAACCAGCCCAGGGATGGGGTCCCAGAAGAGGACGCAGAATTAAGTGTGGCGGCTGGCGGGGCACCGCCGGCAACCCGCTCAATCCACCTCACCGTCCAAGACGATGGCGGACCGGAACGACCCCGGGATAAGGGGCGGCTAGCCTATCGATGCGGGGCCCGTTCGACTGCAGCGGCCGTACATGAAGCGGAGGCGAGCGCCGGCACTTCTAAGATCAGCTCTTCTTTGCCGGCTTCGACTTCAAGGAAAGACCAAGCCGCAACGCCATGCGCTTGATCGCATCGGGCGAGCGCCCGAGAGCTTTCGCTGCCTGCTCCAGCGAGGTTGAAGACTTGGCCAGCTCGATGAGCCGGCGATCTTCCTTGAACGACCAGGGCCTGCGCGCCATAACCGAAATGATCCTCTCGTCGACACAACGACAAAGCCGCCAAGCGGACCCATGTTCGCTCGACGGCTTTGCTTGGGTGGGGCCGGGCTTGGGGGAGCCCGGTGCGAGATGGATAAGCAATCGCCGAAAGTTCGCAACAAACAACGCGGGTTAAGCTAACCTCTCAACCTTACCGCGATGAAGTTGGTGCATGGCGCTCCGTAGAAGCACGGATGCTTCGTCAGCGGTCTCGTCCGAGAGGCCGCTCCATACGTTCGAGAACGTTTCGCAAGACCTATCGTGCAGATCGCAACTGTGCCCGATGACAGCGCATCCGGCCGCTTCGTTCGAGGCTGCTGCCGCCGTGAACACGGGTTAACATCGCCGGCTGGATATCGCCCCCGAACGATGCGAGATTTCGTCGTCCTCCGGGCTCGTGGTTCTCGCGACGGCCAAAATTCAAGCACCACGTTGCACAAACTTCATCTTCCTCTGACAAAACTTTCAGCGCCGATGATCTTGAAGTCGTCAGAACATCACGTTGAAATGTACCGGGAGGAGCGTTCCGATCATTGGGAACATTCCAAATGTTTGCAATTCTGGTTCTGATTTCGATTTTTGCAGCTGGCTTTTGCTGCGGCTACGGCGTGCGGGCATGGCGCTCGCGCAGGCGATCGGCACGATATCGTCTCTATGCGCCCTACACGCCGGCGGCGATGGGCGCCAAGCAGAGTGAGCATCCGTCGTAGGCGCACAGCCATGTGAGCGCACACTGATCCTGCCGTGCGGCCGGGTCGGATAACCATGCGCAGTTAGGTTAACGTGGTGCGGCGCTTGAGAGCTTTGGAAAGGCAACCTAGAACGTAGCAATTCATGGTGAGAGTTTAGCCGCCTGTATTGTCGCGGCTCGCATAGGTGGGCGTGAATGGCGTATTTGATTGCTTTGCTGGGCGCGACTTGCGTCCTCGTTTTGATCGCGTTTGTTCGTGGCTTTGAGCGGCGGCTGAAGGATCGTCCGGGGCCTTGGATCATGAACGAGGGCCCTGCGAATGACTGATCAAAGGCACAACGCGCCGCGCAGATACTTCGTCGATGCCCAAGGGCATCGCGTTCTGATCGGCCTGTCTCCGGAAGAGACGGCGGAGTTCGAAGCTCTGGATCTTGCATCGAACGAGACAGGGCAATTTACATCCGAGGTCCGCGTGCGAAAAGGAGCCGCTGCCGACGGCGAGATCCGCTGGCACGAGCTGTATTCCAAGCACGCGGGAGCTTGGCGGGCATGGATTGCACAAAGCCAGACCGCACGGGCGCCGGATTCAGGATTTGTTAACTACGTCTGACCGATGGTACCCGCCTGGATCTCGTATGTGGGATGGCCCGGATGTTTCAGCTGTTCCTGAGAGCGCGCGCACACAATCTTCTCGGCTCCTGCCGCGAGGACAAAACCTTCAAGGCCCGCTCGGCCGAGCGTGACGCGGAGACCGACCGCGGGCGGATCGGTGCCGTTTTGGCCGCGATCGAAACCGCCTTGCAGGAGGCGGAGAGGGAGCAGGCCGGGCTCAACCGGCGTGTCGACGATGCGCTTGCCCGTGCCTCCGTCACCTTCGGAAACGGCACCGACGAATATCTCGAGCGGGAGCCGCTCGACAATCATCATCAGGATCTCTTCGCGGCCGACATCTCGAACGGCCAGCGCCGGCTCAAGGAATTGGCGAGCAGCATCGCCCACTTGAAGTTCGTCAAGACGGCAATGCTCACGCGCTTTCCGGATTTCAAGCCGCCGCAGCTGAACAGCTAGGAGCGGTGATATTTCTGCGCGCTCTGCGGCCGTGCTTCGAGACGCGGCTCTGGAGCATGGTCCGAACAAGTGCGCAGTCACAATTCAGCGCGCTTTGCCGTTTGGCGCCTCGTTCCTTTTTGGTATGGTCCGGCAAGCATTCACCGAGTGAAGGAGCAACGACGTGCCGGTCAAGAATTTGCGGACATTGGTTGGGCTGGCATTCGCTTTGACATTGGCCGTGCCGGCGACGGCGTCGGCCATCACTGCCGAAGTGGCGCGGGCATGTGACGCCGCGGTGGCCAAGGCCTTTCCGCCCAGGCAGATCGGCAACCCCGCAGCGGGGAGTGCCAAGGGAACGGGCAAAGACCAGCGCGAGTACTTCCAGAAATGCGTCGCCAACAACGGCAAGGTCGACGACATGCCGGCGGATGCGCCAAAGGACAGCAAGCCGGCCAAATAGGAAACAAAGGCTGCGTTATCGCCGCGGCGGCGGGCAGGGCGAGTAGAACGCGCCGTTCGCCGCATTGATGCGCTCGACGCATTGGTTGGGATCGGTGATCGTCCCAGCGATGGTGAAGTCATAGCCCATGCCCCTGACCACCACGATGTAGCGGCCGGGCGCGAGCGTGAAGCCGTCTTGCTCCGGTTGCAGCAACAGCATTCTCGCCTGGTCGTCGATCGGACCTACCTTGTAGGGGTAGGACATGCTGCGGATGACCCAGGAATCGCCGGCGCTGACCATGGTGGCTTTCCCGCTGGCATCGACGCCCATCGCTCGCGAGACTTTTGCGATCACCCGAACTTCGGTCCCGCTGGCGTCGATACCCCCGTCGGGCCTGAACACGATGAATTTGACGTCGCCGTCCATCAACGTGGTCGCGCTCGGCGTGTTGATGGCGGCCGAGATCGCGACCCGCCGGTCCGGAATTTTTCCGGGAACCGGCTTCAGCTCGTGGAGCTGGCCCTCGCTCAAGGCGTAGACGCCGAACGTCGTTGGCAAAGGTATCGAGGGGTGCGCCGCCGGCGCCGGCTCCTTTGCGCTCTCCGGGATTCGTTCAGCGGTCTCGCTGGCCGAGGGAGTCGGAATCGCGGTCAGCTGAGGCTCCGGGCCCTTGGCCGAACGTTCGGGCTGCGCCATCTGCGACGATGCCGTCAGTTGTGCCTTCAGCCGCGGCCAATACACGACCGCGGTGCCGGCGCCAGCAATGAGCAGGAGGATCGCGGTCAATCGAACGAGAGACTTGAAAGCGCCGCTCCGTTTGGGTTGGTCGGGCGATCCTGGCGGTGCGGCAGGACGCCGCGGCGTCTCGGCAGCCATCGGAATGGCTGATGACGCCGAGGCAGCGAGCGTCGGAATGGGCGGGGGGACGGGAACGTTCGCCGGTGGAGAATTCGCCACCGGGACCGAGGCATCCCTGGTCGGTGAAGACTGCTCGCTTCGCTCAAAGGCGCGTTCGACCTCCCGAATGGCGCGTTCGAGGACTTGCTGGAGCTCTCGCGCTTCCCGCGCATCGGCGTGGGTGAATTGTTCCAGAAGCTTGACGCGAGCCAGCTCGTAGACGACATCCCGCATCTGCCTGGGGTCGCCGGAGACTTCGCGGATCCGCTCTGACAACAGGCGGACGAGCCCGGCCTTGATCTCTTGCGCCTGCGAGGCGTTGGCTGCGGTGTCGCCGGTCTCGGTCATCAAGAGCGATCAACTAGCCCGGATAGTGCCGTTTCGCTAGGTTTTTTCACCCCGGATCGCGTCGGTTGCGGTGAAACACGCTGATGCTCCGGCCGCAAAGGTCCTGCGCGGTCGTTTCGTAGCGCTTGCTTTTGGGCGGAAACCTGTGACATTTCGACCGGCTCCTTCTTCCGGTGTGTGACCATGCGCGGCATTTTGACAGCAATCATGTTTTTGGCCTTTCTGGTTCAGTCTGCTTCTGCACAAGGGACCAAGGATCAGGCCAACACGACTAGCTCCAGCATCGTGACGACGACCGACAAAAAGAAGCAGACCACCCAGGCTGCCTCGCGGCCTACGGCTGTCCGGAACGTGGGTAGCGGTTCTACCGGACAGGCGGCCCAAGGTGTCTGGAGGAATGGCAAGCTGATCGCGGTGCCTCGCTGAGGTCACCCGTACCGCGGTGAGGTCGCGCAACGAACCGTGATGCCGTCGTGAAGGAACGGTCTTCGCCTCCCTGACGTTCTTGCTCGGGAGATATCGCATGAAACGAATAGTCTTGATCACACTCGCCCTTGTGGTGCCTGCGGGCGCCTGGGCCCAGGGCGTCAGCGATCCGTCGACGCCCAACCGCAATGTGATCATCGTCAACCCGTCGCAGCCCGCGCGTCCCAACGCGACGCCGAATATCCCGAGCCGGATCGAGCCTCCCGTGACGACTTACGGACGGGCCCGGCCCTATCACGGGAATACAACCCGGGGCAGCGGGTCGAGCCGCCGTTACTAAAGCGTTTCGGGCGAAGTAGGTACCCCTTCGCGCGTCGTGGGCCTGCCTATTGCGGGTTGACTTCGACCTCCAGAGTCGACGTCCCGGGATCATGACGGTTCTTGCCCGAAATCAGCAGCGTGAACTTGTCGGCGCCTCGCGCTTCCCTTTCTGCAGAATAGCGAAAGCCAGACCCGACCACCGCCAATTGTCCCCGTGATGGCCCGCTCACGACGGATACGTTGAAGATCTGCATATAAGACCAACGCAGTCCCTGAATGCAGTCGGCGCCAGGCGCGATCGACATCGTCCATTTCACGGTGTCTTGCGACAAAGCGAACGGTGTCCGCTCCTTGATGCAGACGGGGCTGGCGTGAGCCGTGAGGGCGGACATGGCATACGCCGCAACGGCAACACGCAACAACGATACCAGGCTTGCACACATTCTCGGCAACTCCATCGACAGATGCCGAAGTCTAGCAGCGATGGTCTAACGAGGCCTTAGAACGACGCTATTGTCCTTGCGGCGCTCATCCGACGTTGATCGCAGATAGGTCGATCATCGGTCGGCCTCTCTCCGGATCATGCCATACTAGACCTGTTTTGCCCGACGGATCAAGCCAGGACTTCGGAAAATACGTAAGTCATTGATTCGGTTGGTGCCGGCTACTGTGCATGGGGTTGTTTTTCGCTTTTTGAAGGGACGGCCGCTGCGTTCCGAAAATGTTGCAATTGGCAGCCGCATCAGCTGAAGTTGCGGCTGCCGCTCGGCCCGCCATCGGAGTCATCGGAGTGCGACCCGTCCGCTGCAAGTCCCTGTCAGACCGCCGGAGACCGGCGCGCGCGCCGGTTCAGGCGGCCGTGGCTGCCGCTGTCGGATTGGCTCTCTACGCCTGCCCGCTCTCGTGCCGTGCTCAGACCGAGCCGGAGCCGTCCATCAAGGACTATCTTCCGCCGAGCGAGCCGGAAGTCTCGCGCGACGAATGGCGGCAGCGCATCGAGGATGCGCGGCGCCGTGCCAAGGGGGTTGCGCGCGAGCGGCGCGAGCATCCGGAACTCTACAAGCCGGCTCCGGAAGATCCGGACCTCGTCGCGACCGAACGTCTGCTTCGCGACGACAGCCTGCAGCGAGGCGACATCGTCGCCACTAAGAAGGGCATGTTCGTCTACCAGGGGCGATCCGATCAGCCGCGCCGCGATCAGGACTTCGTGCCGGTCAACCCGAAATCGGTGCGCTGATTTAGTACCGCCGCAAGATCTCGTTGAATCTGGGATCGGTCACTTTCGTCGTCTCCAGCAGCAGCGACTTGCCTTGCGGAGTTGCCTGCACATAGGCCGCGATCAGCAGCGGCTCGTAGCGCGAGCGATTGGCCAGCGCCGACCGGATGTCGGATTGCGCCAGCAGCTTGATCTCCTCGTCGGTTGCCGCGGCGCTCGAGGTCACGGTGCGGACGCGTGAGAAGGCAACGTCGATCGGCACCGACCCGGTCAGGTACGACATCTTCACCGCAGGCGTGACCGCCTCGCCGGCCTGGGCCTGTAGCGTGCCGAGCGTGAGCCAGAGCGCCGGCCTGATCGGCGAAACTTTCAAGGCTGCCACGACAGCGGCTTGGGCCGTCTTGTTCTCGCTGGCCCTTCCGCCTGCCTCGGCCGACGGACGATGCAGAACGTCGGCGGCCATTGCCGCCGCATGATTTGCCAGGAGGTCGCCATCCCACGAAAAGGATGCCAGGCTGCCTGCGGCCGCGAGCTTGGCCTTGTCCGGCGGAATTTCGCCCGAGAACAAGTCGCTGGCGCGAAAGTTCGGCCGCACCAGATCGCCATAGAACGTTGTGCCGGCGTGGAGCGCCAGCGCGATCGCGGTCAAGATACCAATGGCGCGAAGCGTGATCACCGAAGTTGCGGCCTGAGCTTTCAAATTGCGAGAAGACTATCGCCTTGGATCGTCAACAGGGTCAAGTTGCCGGTCGCATAAGCGCCGGTGTCGATGTTGATGCGATTCGACCGGATATCGGGCGCGCTGACCGGCGTATGGCCGTGCACGACATATTTGCCGAAGCGCTCCTCGGAGGCGAGGAATTCCTCGCGGATCCAGAGCAGGTCCTCATCCTTCTGGCGATCGAGCGGGACGCCCGGTTTGACGCCGGCATGGACGAAGAAGAAGTCGCCGCAGGTAAAGGACGAGGGCAATTGCTGGAGGAAGGCGAGATGCTCCGGCGGGAGCGCACGTCTCAGTCCCTCGATCAGTTCGACCTGCTGCTCCGCGGAAGGGTTCATCGTCGGCGTGACGCCATAGGAGACCAGCGTCAGCAGGCCGCCATAGTGGCGCCACTCCTGCAGGCGGGCGGGGTCCTTGAGCACCTCGAGCAGGAAGACCTCGTGATTGCCCTTCAAACAGACCGTCTCGTGCGACTTCGAGCGTTCGATCAGGAGATCAAGAACGGCGCGTGAGTCCGGGCCGCGGTCGACATAGTCACCGAGAAAGACCTGAATGGCGCGTTGCGGCGCCGAGCGGGCCAAGTCGGCGTCGATCACGGTTAACAGCGATTGAAGCAAGTCGGCGCGGCCATGCACGTCGCCGATCGCATAGACGCGGACGCCATCGGGAAGCCGCGGCTTGGTCTTCTTGCGAAAGCGGGAGGAAAGGCCCATCGGGTCGGTCGAATCGCATCCAGCGTCACGAGCGGAAGTCGTGACCGCTCTTAGCAGAACAAGTCACACATCGGTATTCTTAATTGTTTCCGACCGATGAGCCCGCATTTTGATTAAAGCCTCGCGTGGCCTTTGAGCCGTATTTCAAGAGGTCTCGCGTAGCGTCTCCCCAACAAGAACGGGGAGCGCGACATGCGCAAAGTTGTGAAGTTCCTGGCGGCCGTCGCCGCCATCGTCCTTGCTGCGGGGGTGCAGCAGAAAGCGGAAGCCGCCTTCGTCGGGGCGCCCCTGGGGCTGCGTGGTGCCATCCACTACATCAAGTTCGACCAGCCGACGCTGCCGCCGATGGCGTTCACGCTCTTCTGCCTGAAGTACAAGGACGAGTGCAAGCCGCGGCCGCAGCGGATCGTCTTCCGGGGCGGCCGCCTGAAGCTGACGGCCGAGCGCATGGCGCAGATGCAGGAGGTCAACCAGCGGGTCAACACCGCGATCCGCCCCGAGGCCAACCTGGAAGGGCTGCGCGGCGAAAAGTGGCTGCTGCATCCGGCGAGCGGCGACTGCAACGATTACGCCGTGACAAAACGCCACGATCTGATCGCCAAGGGCTTTCCGGCGCGCTCGGTGCTGCTGAGCGAGGTCGTGACCAGCTGGGGCGAGCATCATCTCGTGGTCGTGGTGCGCACCTTCTCCGGCGATCTCGTGCTGGACAATCTCTCCGGCCACATCATGCCGTGGTCGAAGAAGCCCTATCGCTGGGTCCGCATTCAGTCGCCCAAGAATCCGAACTACTGGGCCTCGCTCGGCGACCGCGCGGTCTGATCACCCGCGCGCTATCGTGATCCGGATTGGCTGACGCTCTGCGATAGCCCGAGGCCCACAACTCAACCGTCCGTCGCACCTTCAGGAAAGGAGATGCGATGAATCTATTTGCGAGCAGGTCGTCCCAAGAGGTCCGACGAGAGGATTATAGTTCGTTCTGGACAGCGGTTGCGGACTACGGTCAGTTCAACGGCAGAAGCTTCATTTCACCAATTACCCCAGTCCGATCCGCGCCTGCTTATACCCGCGGTCAAGGATGTTTTGCCACCAGAATCGGTTGTTCAGATACCAACCTACTGTCTTCTCGATGCCACTCTCGAAGTTCTCTTCTGCTTTCCAGCCCAGTTCGCCTTCCAGTTTCGATGCATCGATCGCGTAACGGCGATCATGTCCCGGACGGTCTGCAACGAACGAGATTAGCCGCCGATGCGGGCCCTCTGCAGCGGGAGTCAATCGATCGAGTAGATCGCAGATCGTCTCAACGACGTACAGATTCGTGCGCTCATTGCGCCCGCCAATGTTGTAAGTCTCACCGGGGGCGCCACGCTCGAGAACCAGAGTTAGTGCTTTGGCGTGATCCTCGACGAATAACCAATCGCGTACGTTCTGACCATCACCGTAGACAGGCATGTTCTCGCCACGAAGGCCCTTGATGATCATATGCGGGATTAGCTTTTCCGGGAAATGATACGGACCATAATTGTTGGAGCAATTGGTCACGAGCGTCGGCAATCCATAGGTTTCCCTCCACGCGCGTACCAGGTGGTCAGAGGACGCCTTGCTTGCAGAGTAGGGTGAGTTCGGCGCGTAGGCTGTGGTCTCGGTGAAAAGGTCGTCCTTGCCTAACGAACCGAACACCTCGTCAGTGGAAATGTGCAAGAATCGGAATCGATCACGTCTCTCGGCTGAGAGCGAACGGTAGTGGCGGAGAGACTCTTGTAAGATAGTAAACGTGCCTACGATATTCGTCTGAATGAACTCACCAGGGCCATCGATCGAACGGTCGACGTGGCTTTCAGCGGCGAGGTTCATCACAGCATCAGGCTGATACTTATCAAACAGTCGTCGCAGGCCAGGGCCGTCACAGATGCATTGTCGCTCAAAGGCATAGTGCGGGTTGCCTGGAGCGCTCGGTAGCGAATCTAAATTGGCGGCGTAAGTCAGCTTGTCGATATTCACCACGCGCGCATGCGTGTCCCGCAACAGATGTCGGATTGCCGCCGAGCCGATAAAGCCTGCGCCACCGGTAACGAAAATCGTGGCCCCCTTGAAGCGCATGTCCCTTCTCCAGCAATGATTCAGCGCGAGTATGAACGCGCGATTGATCTCAAATACTCGCCATAGCTGCTCTTTGCAGACCTTTCAGCGACAGTCTCGAATTGCTGCAGCGAAATATAGCCTTGACGAAGTGCGATCTCCTCCGGACAGGCGATGCGCAGGCCCTGACGTTGCTCGAGAATCTGCACGAAATGGCTTGCCTCCACCAGGGAGGCGTGAGTCCCGGTGTCGAGCCATGCAAAGCCACGCCCAAGCACCTCAACGAAAAGATCGCCACGCTCGAGATAGGCCTTATTGACATCGGTAATCTCGATTTCCCCACGCGCCGAGGGTTTCACGTTCGCCGCGATCTCGAGTACATCGTTGTCATAAAAGTAAAGGCCAGTTACGGCGACATTGGACTTGGGCTTCTTCGGTTTTTCCTCGATCGAAAGCGCGCGTCCAGTTTCGTCGAGCTCGATCACGCCGTAGGCTTGCGGTTCATTTACGACGTAGCCAAATACCGTGGCCCCAGCTTTTCTAAATGCCGCGCTCGAAAGCATGCTGGGCAAGCCATGGCCGTAGAAAATATTGTCGCCGAGAATGAGTGCAACCGAATCTGAACCGACGAAGTCGCGTCCCACGATGAAGGCGTCAGCCAGCCCTCTCGGGGTATCCTGAGTGGCATAAGCGAAGTGCAATCCGAATTCTTCGCCATCGCCGAGAAGGCGCTGAAAGAGCGGTTTGTCTTGCGGGGTGGAAATGACAAGAATGTCCCTGATCCCTGCCAACATCAGAGTTGAAAGAGGATAGTAGATCATTGGCTTGTCGAAGACTGGGAGCAATTGCTTCGATACGACCGTAGTCACCGGGTACAGGCGGGACCCGGTACCACCAGCGAGGATAATCCCCTTCATAGCCCCTCACATGATTTACCCCTTGCAAACTAGCAGATAGCGTGCGTTGCACAACTTTGTTATGAATCTAGAGTAAATTGCAGCATGCCGGGTAGACGGTAAAGATGAATGTCATTGCAACGGAAATACCGGACGTCCTGATTGTTGAACCAAAGCTTTTTGGCGACGATCGCGGGTTCTTTCTGGAAACTTACCAGCTTCAGCGATATGCGTCGGCTGGTATTGCGCGACCTTTTGTTCAGGACAACATGTCTCGCTCAACGCAGGGTGTGCTGCGCGGCCTGCACCTACAAAATCCCCTTTCACAAGGAAAGCTCGTGAGCGCGTTGCGCGGTCGCGTGCTTGATGTTGCGGTCGATGTCCGAGTTGGCAGCCCATACTTTGGGCGGCATGTTGCGGTTGAATTAAGCGAGGAGAACCGACGTCAACTATGGATCCCGCGCGGCTTCGCTCACGGATTTCTTGTGCTCTCTGAGACGGCAGATTTCTTTTATAAGTGCGACGGTGTCTACAGTCCCCAGGATGAGATTGGAATACGCTGGGACGATCCGACGATCGCAATCGAATGGGGTATCAGTAGCCCGTCTTTGTCCGCTAAGGACGCGGCCGCTCCACTGCTTTCTCAGATGCAGAATCTGCCAATTTACGGGCAGATCTGATGCGAATTCTGCTTACTGGAGCTGCAGGGCAAATTGGTGGCGCACTTCTGCCTTTGCTCGGAGATAAGCACGATGTCGTTGCGCCCTTGCGTGCGCAATTTGATCTGTCGAAGCCGGAAGCTCTCCCAGGCAAACTGGATGAGTTTAGGCCAGATCTTATTGTCAATCCAGCGGCCTATACGGCAGTAGACAAAGCTGAGGATGAAGCCGCGCTTGCGTTCCAAATCAACCGAGATGCGCCGGCTGCCATGGCCGCTTGGGCCGCAGGCCGTGGCGTGCCGATGGTTCACTTCTCCACGGATTATGTATTCGACGGCAAAAGTCGCGATCTTTGGAGGGAAGACGATTCGACGGGACCTCTTTCTGTGTACGGTGCTAGCAAGCTCGCGGGTGAGACTGCAGTTCGTAGTGCTGGAGGGGCTCACTTGATCATAAGAACTGCATGGGTCTATGCAGCGCAGGGTGCAAATTTCATGCGAACGATGATCCGTCTTGCCAAAGAGCGCGATACGTTACGCGTCGTTGCTGACCAATTCGGAACCCCGACGACGGCAGCTACGATCGCTTCGACCTTTACTCGGATATTGGAGCAAGCCGAGCCTGACCTGCCTGGTAGCTTCGATCAATCCGAAGGACTGCTGCACCTCACAAATTCGGGGTCGGCGAGTTGGTGCGACTTTGCCAGTGCGATCATTGCGGGTGCGCAGTCTCGCGGTATTGAGTTAAAGGCGAGCGAAGTCATTCCGATCGCAACCAGCGATTATCCGACCAAGGCTGTGCGACCGGCCAATTCGCGGCTGGATTTACAACGTCTGAAGGAAGTTTACGATATCAAGACTCCCGCTTGGCAAAGCGCACTCGCCGATGAGCTAGACGCGTATGTGCTTCGAGAGCAGCGTTATTGATTGGGTTCACGGGTGACTTGTGGCTGTGCCGACCCGCCGAACCGACAGATGGTTGCCGCACCGTCCAGCCGCCATTTGGAAGGGCTGACAAGTCTGGCTGTCGCTCCTATCGTGTGAGCTGGCTGACGCTCTGCGACAGTCCGAGGCCCACGATCACCGAAAGACAGAGGATTGCTGCCGGGTGCAGTAATCCAGGACCGGCAAAGCTCTGAACGAGCGCAAACAAAACACAGGCCGCAGCCGAAGCGGGAAAGAACGAGTCGCGTCCGCGCTGCAGGGCGCCGACGAACAGGCGAACCAAAGCGAGCAGGCTCACCGCGATCATGGCGACCAAGCCGACCCAACCCATGGCCGCGAACACCGATATGGCCGCCGAGGGTGCGGTCAGGACGGCGCCGGCGTCGCTCTGATAGATCCTGCCCACCGCAGTAAAGGTCCCGGCGCCGGCGCCGAACCAGCGAGTGTCGGCCAACATCCGCTCGAGCGCAGCCTTCGTCTCGGCCCCCATCTCCGGGACGAGCCGCAGGAGTATCGGTCCGGAGTTCTTCTCGAAAAGGAAGGTCAGCACGATCGCCGCGCCCGCCAGGGCTGCCACCGACAAGGCGCTCGCGGCCAATGGCGACAGATCGAGTCTGCGGATGACGAGGATCAGCAGGATCAGCACGACGCCAAGGGCCGCTGCGATCGCGCTGTTCGTCCCTGATAACGAAAAGATCGCGGCGGCACTGACCAAGGCTCCGACCAGACCGCAAAGCCCAATCGCGACGGAGCGAATGACCGAATGATGCGTCTCCGCCCGTTCAGCGGCGAGCTGCATAGCCGCCAGATTGAGCATGAGGCCGAGCCCAGCCAGGCTCGTCGTGAGGTCATGGGGGACGGATCCGGCAAGCGCCGGCGAGAGCCGATGCAGGACTAACATCAAGGCGGAGATCGCGGTTACGCCGCTCAGCACGAACAGAACCAGCTCGGCACGGCCGCGGTTGCGGACCACCAGGATCGCGACGCCGAGCAATGAGATCGCGGCAAGCGCCAGCAGCAGCGCATTCACCGTCAAGCCGATATCGGCCGTGATCGGCCCGAGCGACAGGCCACCGATCACCTCGTGGGCGCTGGCCCAGATCGGATGCGCAACGCGGAGCGGAAGCGGAGCGAGCTGGGCCACGATGCACAGCGGAATGGCGACTAAAATCCAGCGGCCCCAGAAGGTCGCACGCACATAGTGCTCGTAGTCGGCCTTGCGCGAGCTCGAGGCCGCGGCCAGCAGGCCTAGCGCTGCGGCCATCGTCCCGAGCTGCGCACCGAACGCGGCGCCGGCGATTTCGAGAGCGGAAGCGGAAACGATGGAAACGATGAGGGCGAAATAGGCGAGGGACAAACGGCGCGCTCGAAGGGAATCCTGAAACGGTCAGGTCACCATACAAGCGAGCGGTGCGTTTTCAAACAGAGGCCTGCGTCACAATCAGCGGGTGGCCTTGACCGGTCGACCGAAGACGCGGATCGCGCGTGCGGCGGCAAGGGCAAAGCGCGCCCCCGAACCGAAGAGGTAACCGCCCTGGAGGGCGATGGCGGCGAACGCCGCGGCTTTCATGCCTTCAAGGAAGCCAAGGCTGGTCATCATGCTGACCGGCAGCACGGTGAGCACGAGCGCAAATGTGACCGGCAGGAGCACAAACACGCGAAAGCGTTGGCCCAGCACGGCCCCTGTGAGAAAGCTGAAAGTCAAAAAGGCGGTCATCCGAAACACTCTCCGTGCTCCGGACCCTAGGTTCGCCGCCTAAAAAGACCCTTAAGTCGTATGGCTAAATTTGGCCTATTGGCCGCAATTTGCCAGCAGCGAGTGGTAGGCCTCCCGCAGCCCGTTGAGCGCCACCATACCCGTGATCTCGCTGTCGCCTTCCCTGACCACCACCGACAGGGAGACCGTCGTCTGCCACTTCCCGGCGGCAAAGGCCGAGACCTCGTCGGGCAACAGCACGGCCGCGCCCGCGGCCGCCATGCTGGCATCAAAGGTCAAGGTGCCGCCGCCGCTCGCAGCAATGGTCACCTTGGGGCGGCTCCGGGGCGGGAAGGGCCGGATCAGCGCGATCAGCACGTCGACCTTCCCCTTCGGGGCGCAACGGACGATCAGGCCGGCAAAGTCCGGGTCCGACTGGGTCGTGTCGGCGGTCTTCGTGATGGCCGCGAAGCTTTCGCCGTCCTTGGCTCCTTGGGTTCGGGTGAATTTCCAGACGGAGGAATGGGCCGGGGCGGCCACGGCAACGACCGGTAAATCGAGACAGGAGGCCGCCGCGCTGCCAGGGCAGGGGGCGGTAGGGCCCAGGGGGCGATCGGCGGCACCGAGGAGGGAGCCCGCCAACAGCGGGATCAGAAGGACGCCTGACACGGAGATTCCTGCTCTTAACGGCCCAGCCTTAGCAGACGGTGGCTTGGTCAAGAAGCCTTGCACTTGACACATCGAGCCCTTGAGTCGGGCGGTTTGCTCTCGAACGGGGCACACGAAATACAACAAATAGTCACAAAGGGTTAAACTAGGCCCGAAAGAGTGGCCCACACGCAACAGTGGCCGACGGATCGCTCCGTTAACCAGCGGGAACCCTTGTCGCACCACCCCCTAGGCCGTACCAATTTACGTCACTTGGGGACCCACGGGCGCGATTCATGTCATCTATTGCCAAGACCTATGTGTTGAAGCCAGCTTTTCTGCTGGCCGCTTTAGCGATCGGGGCCTGCTCGACCAATCCGGGGTCGGGACCGCTGACCGACGACGTCAACAACAAGATCCAGACGGAAAACGCGCCGGCCTACGAGCTGGTGCCGCTCAATCCGGCGACCGTGAAGATCCTGCACACCCACGAGCCCAAGGGCCTAGCCGGCGTCTTCACCGACCGCCGCCCGCCTGCCAGCATCGTGTTCGGCATCGGCGACGTCGTCAGCGTCACCATCTTCGAAGCCGCAGCAGGCGGTCTGTTCATCCCGGCGGAAGCCGGTGTCCGCCCGGGTAACTATGTGACGATCCCGGATCAGTCGGTCGACAATGATGGCTTCATCACCGTGCCCTATGCCGGTCAGATCAAGGCCGCGGGCCTGACGGCCGTCCAAATCCAGCGCGCGATCGTCGAGAGGATCGGCAACCGCGCCATCGAGCCGCAAGCGGTCGTGGCGATGTCCTCGCAGCGCACCCAGCTGATCAGCGTGCTCGGCGAGGTCAATTCGCCGGCGCGTTATCCGGCGAGCGCGGCGGGCGCGAAGGATCGCGTGCTCGATGCGATCACCCGCGCCGGCGGCATCAAGGGCCAGGGCTTCGAGACCTGGGTCATGCTGGAGCGCGGCGGACGTCGGGCCACCGTGCCGTTCGAGAATCTCGTGATGGCGCCCGAGAACAACGTCTATGTGCGGCCCGACGACAGTATCTACGTCTATCGCGAGCAGCAGAAGTTCCTGGCGTTCGGCGCCAGCGGCCAGAGCGGCGAGTTCAACTTCGACGCCTGGCGCATCAACCTCGGCGAAGCCGTCGGCAAGGCCGGCGGTCTGCTGGACGGCCAAGCCGATCCGGCTGCCGTGTACCTTTATCGCCGCGAGCCGCGCGAGGTTGCGGCCCAACTCGGCATCGACGTGAGCAAGTACACCTCGGAGACGATCCCGGTTATCTTCAACGTGAACTTCCGCGATCCAGGCGGCTTCTTCCTCGCCACCAAGGTCATGATGAAAAACGGCGACATCATCTACGTCTCGAACTCGCGCAACGTCGAAGTTGCCAAGTTCCTGAACTACCTGCGTGTGATCATGGCGACCGGCAGCGATAGCATCAATCTCGCCAACGACGCCCTGATCTTCCGCAACAACATCAAGCTGGCGCCGTAAGACGCCGACTTGATCGACCAAATCGATGGCACCGGGGCTTTGTCCCGGTGCCATTTTCGTTTAGCAATCGAGGCGGTTCTGCTGTGCCGACAAGCCCGGGATCTGGATCAAGGCGCCACTCGGCACGGGCGCGCCGGTCATCAGTCACCCCGCGGCTTTGCAAGGGGCTTCATGCGCTTTCGAGCATTCTGGCATCCTTTGGCTCTCGTCCCTTTCGCCGTCGCGCTTGCACCGGTCGGGCCGGTGCTCGGCGCTGCCGCAGAGATGGGCGTCCGCCATCGCATCGATGTGATGGTTTCCGCCGAGCCGGATGCTCCCGTCCTGTCGCGCCTCAAGGGCGCCAGGGGCGAGCTGTCCTTCACGGTTCGCCTCTCGGCGAACTCCAAGGAGAGCAAGTTCTTCGGGATGCTGCGCCCGTCCTTCCCCGACATCGTCGTGCCCGATGGCCCGGGCAAGCCACTGGTGCAGCAGACCAAGCTCTGGGAGGAGGATGTCTGCCATCAGCGCCGCGGCCTGCCGAAGGTCACGGTGACCCAGCTCGGCGGGCATTTTGCGCAAGGGGAGGGGCGGATCGAGATATCCGCCATCAACCGCCACATCGGCGTTCTGGTCCCGCCCGACGAATTAACCCCCGGAATAAAACTCGATCAGGGGAGTGATAGTTTTGGATTATTCTACGCGTTCCGCGCGCAGAGCCGGAACAGCCGCCTCAACGTGGATCTGAAGATCTATCCGATCGATTGCTTCCTCTAAGCCCAGAGCACAGCTCGCAAAAACGACGATGCGCCTTTGGCTTCCCAAAATTCGCTGGTCGTGGAGCTTGCCCGCGACCTTCATCCTGTTCTTCGTGGCCGCCGGTGCGCCGTTTCCGTTCGGCTCGACCAATGATCTCTCGATCACGTTCTGGTGCCTGTGTCTCGGCATCGCGGTGATCTTCGCGCCCACGCGCGATCTGCGCACGCATCATCTGTGGCTGCTCGCCGGCATCGGCGTAATCGTCGCCGCTTACGCTTTCGTGCTGCACGAGCAGCTCTCCGACCATCCCTGGGTCGCGCCGTTCCAGCCGATCTGGAAGCAGGCCTCGGATCTGCTCGGCGTGCCGATCGCCCCGTCCGCGTCCATCGTCAAGAACGAGGCGTTCTTCGCGCTCGGCGCGCCGCTCGCCAACATCCTCGCCATCGTGCTCGGCATTACCGTCTGCGCCGACCGGACGCGCGCGCGCCGCCTGCTCTGGGTCATCGCGATCTCCGGCGCGGCCTACGCGCTCTATGGCGTTGCCTCGTTCCTGATCGAGCCGACCATGATCCTGTGGCGCGACAAGACCGCCTATCTCGGCAGCGTCACCGGCACCTTCATCAACCGCAACACGGCGGCAGCCTATTTCGGCTCGGCCGCGGTGATCTGGATGCTCTTGTTCCAGGAGGACGTCCGCCGCCGCCTGCCGGAGCGGCACATCGAATGGCGCCCCCTGTCGCTCGACCTGCGCGCGATCCCGCCGAAAGAGATCCTGCCGCAGCTCGCATGCTTCCTGATCTGCCTGATGGCGATGTTCATGACGGGATCGCGCGCCGGCGTCGGCCTGTCGCTGCTGGCGATGATCGTCGCCTTCACGCTGTTCCTGAGAAAGGACTTGCCGCCGCGCACCGGCATCTGGATCTCGCTCGGCGCAGGGCTCGCCGTCGCGCTCGGCCTGCTGCAGCTGCTAGGCGGCCGCGTCTCCAGCCGTTTCGACAGCCAGGGCCTGGTCGACGAAGGCCGCGTCGAGGCCTGGAAATCGACGCTGCGGATCGTCGCGGACAACCCGTGGTTCGGCACCGGCATGGGCACCTTCCGATGGGCCTTCCCGCCCTACCGCAGCCCGAGCATCTCGATTAGCGGCATCTGGGATTTCGCGCATTCGACACCGCTGGAGCTTGCCTCCGAGGTGGGCATTCCCATGGCGCTCGTGGTCGCGCTCGGCTGGGCCATCATGCTGCTGGTGCTGGCGCGGGGCGTGTTCGGCCGGCGGCGCGATGTCATCATCCCGCTTTCCGCCGCGGCCACCGCGACGCTGTCGCTGCTGCATTCGTGCCTCGACTTCACTCTCCAGGTGCCCGGCTACAGCATTCCGTTCTTTGCGCTTTTCGGCGCTGGCCTGGCCCAATCGTTCTCGAGCCGGAAGGGCCGCGCGAGCGCAGACGGTAGCGCCACCGCACCCCGAGAGTCGTCCGCAACCGTAGCCCAGCCCTGCGCAGCGAGCCCGGGTTTCACAAAACGGTCCAGATTGAAGCAGTTGCTCCGTTTACAAAGTTTTTAGTATAATTGGACAGCTTTTTCCTATTTCGCTAGGTTCTTGCAATGCACAGGCGTTTGCCCCCCGCCGAGCACGCAATCGGGGCAACTAATTTTCTGGAGGTTAATTTATGAGCGTTATCAGGAAAGCGCTTCGCATGGCTGCCGCCGCGGCCCTCGCCGCGACCATCTCGTCGTCTGTCAGCGCCGCCATTTACCCGCCGCAGCGTCAGCTGCCTGCCACCGTTATTACCGAGTTCAAGGCCGCTCCAACTGGCCTCCTGCAGCAATATCCGACCGGCGGCCCCCAGCTGATCTCGCGCGTGCGCGACCTCGGCGCTTCCGATCCGACCACGGTGCCCGGCCTAATTGCACTCCTGAAGGATCCCGCGACCACCAAGGATCAGATGAACGCGATTGTCGCTGGCCTCGCTCAGCTCGCGCGCATGGCCGCGCAGCAGGATCAGGCCTTTGCCAATGAAATCCAGGCGGCGATCGCCGGCACCGGTAATCCCGAAGTAATCGCCGCCTATCAGGCCGCGATCGGCGATGTCGCGATTGCCGCGACCGGCGCGGGCGGCGGCGGTACCGGAGCTGGCGGACCCACTGGCAACGGCTTCCCTACGGGCGGCGGCGGCGGCATCGTCGTCTTCGGCAACAACAGCACGCCCAACACCCCACCAAACGCCGGCGGCGGCAGCGTCGGCAGTGCCGCCAACAGCGTCAGCCCGGTGCGCTGAGAAATCCGGCTCGCGGCCGCCGATGACCTCTCGCGATTTGCGGCGCCAGCAGGCGCCGCTTTGTTTTTTGGCCGTTAAGCTTCCAGGAAAAAGTCGCGCAAGCGCGCCCTGCGCTGCATTGACCGGCGTTCAATTGCAGGCAGGATTGTGCTAATGCAGAGCGCCTTGCGTCGGGCTTGCTCCAGATCACCGCCGCGCTTTTGACACATCGATCCTTAGTCGACACATAATCTATTTTCAGGAATTCTTGGATGTTGCAGGTGAACAAGCCGATCTCGTCGATCAACCGAGAATATCCGGAGGTTGGAAACTCGTCGAACACGTTTGCTTATTACCTTGAAGTTGTCCGTCGACAGTACTTAGCCATGCTCGCCGTTGTCTTAGGCTGTCTGATCCTTGCGTCGCTTTATCTCTTCACCGCAGTTCCCCGCTTTACTTCAACAGTGTCGATGGTGATCGACACCAGAAAAGTACAGCTGTTTCAACAGCAATCGGTGCTCGGCGATGTCGCAATCGATTCGGCAACGGTCGAAACTCAAGTCGAGATCCTCAATTCCGAGAACATCAGCCTTGCCGTGATCCGCGAGCTGCGCCTCACGGACGACCCGGAGTTCACCGCCGGCGGGGGCCTGCTCGGTGCAATTGTGAGCTCGGTCGCCCGGCTTTTTTCAGGAGTTCAGCCGCCTCCTTCAGAATTAGAGCTGACTCGGGGTGCGCTGGGTCGGTTTGCCGGTAGTCGGCGGGTTAAGCGAGTGGGCCGAACGTATGTCATGGAAATCAGCTTCACGTCGCAAGATCCAGCGAAGGCCGCGCGCATCGCCAACGCGATCGCAGATGCTTATATTGTCGACCAGCTAGAAGCAAAATACCAGGCCACTCGCCGAGCCAGCGTCTGGCTGCAGGACCGTATTAAGGAACTTCGTATCCAAGCGTCCGCCGCGCAGAAAGCTGTGGTTGATTTCAAAATCGCTAACAATATCGTCGACACAGGCGGACGGTTGATGAATGAGCAGCAGCTCGCGGAGGTGAACAGCCAGCTCGTGCTGGCACACGCGTCCACAGCCGAAGCGAAGGCGCGGCTGGATCGCATGAACGATATTGTCAAACAGGAGATCCCCGATGCCTCAGTTGCCGACGCCTTGAGAAACGAGACGATTGTCAAGTTGCGCGGGCAATACGTCGATATGGCCTCCAAGGAATCAATCTGGTCGGCAAAATACGGATCGGATCATCTTGCAGCTGTGAATTTGCGGAGGCAGATGGCAGAAATCAGAAAGAATATTACAGATGAATTGAAGCGCATTCAGGAGTCCTACAAGAGCGACTACGATATTGCGCTCACGCGTGAACAGGCAGTCAAGTCGAGCCTCGCAAGCGTCGTCTCGGAAGCCCAGCTTACTAACCAAGCGCAAATTCAGCTCCGCGAACTCGAGAGCAGCGCGCAATCCTATCAGGCAATGTACGACAATTTCCTGCAACGCTATATGGAATCGGTGCAGCAGCAGTCCTTTCCGATCACCGAGGCGCGAGTAATCAGCGCGGCAACTGCCCCCCTCGGCAAAAGCCACCCGAAAACTTTGACAATTCTCGCGGAAGGCTTGGCCGCAGGCCTGATACTGAGCTTCGGTCTGGCCATGGCACGCGAATTGTCTGACAAGGTATTCAGAACTACCAGCCAAGTGGAGCAGTTACTCGGTACAAACTGCATCGCGATCCTTCCTGCCTTGGGCGAGGCCGGGGGGCCCTTCGCTATGGCCGGCAAGTTGGGAAGCACGCTGGGCAAGAGGCCTCGTCAACCTCTCGACCTATTGCGCTACGTAGTCGAGAATCCTCTCTCCCGATTCGCAGAGGCCGTGCGTTCGTTGAAGGTGGCTGTGGACCTCAACGGAATCGTGCGTGAGAATCGTGTGGTTGCAATCGTTTCGACCATGCCCAACGAGGGTAAAAGCACGCTCTCTACGAACCTTGCACAACTCATGGCACATGGTGGGGCACGAGTTATTCTGGTCGATGCGGACCTGCGGAATCCCTCATTGTCGCGCGACTTGGTGCCTGAAGCTCAGCTGGGTCTCCTCGACGTCATGTCCCGGAAGGCTCGACTAGAGGACGCCTTGACCATCGACCCTCAGACGAGTCTTTCGATTCTGCCCGCAGGCGTTACCTCGAAACTTTTGCATACCAATGAGGTTCTCGCCTCTAAGGCAATGAACGATCTCATTACGCAGTTGCGCTCAAAATTTGACTACGTGGTGCTCGACATGCCTCCGATTGCGCCGGTCGTCGACGCGCGCGTTGCCTCGTCCTTTGTCGATTCCTTTATCTTCGTGGTGGAGTGGGGGGAGACCAAGATAGACGTGGTGCAGCACTATCTTCGCGCTGCACCGGAGATCCAGGAAAAGTTGCTTGGAGTGGCTCTGAACAAGGCTAACACTGGGCTGCTCGCACGATATGAGTCTTATCACGGCCGCCGGTACTACCAGAAATACTATGCCCGCTATGGCTCTGCGGATTAGCGGCTTTCCAACGCGTCAGGCGCTGGTTGGTAGCCTAATGCTGCTGCTAGGCTCAGCCGGCATCTTTTGGTCGTCTATCGCTCTCCCACCATCTTTGCATATTGCGCCGGCCCGTGAGATTTCAGCGCGGATTATCGGGGATGATCGCTTCAAGCCCGAAGCCCTAGCAGAAATGCAGACACGCATGGCATTCATCTCGCAGCCAACTGTTATGCCGCCTGAGCTCACGTACACTAAGGCACTTTTAGCATTGCGCGCCGAAGAAGCGACGCAACGTTACAACTTGGATAAGGCCGATCAAAAAGTAGACTCCGCCGAAGTTTTGCTGAGGGCGGCCCTTGCGATAAATCCAAATGATTCCTTTCTTTGGCTGATGCTCTATTCGGTGGCGACGATGCGTCACGGATTCGACCTCAGATATCTCAGCTATCTCGAACAGTCTTATACGCTGGGAGCGAACGAAGGGTGGGTCGCTTTGCGTCGCAACAGTCTCGCACTAGCAAGTTCCCCGCTGTTAGATAGCGCCACGCAACGCAGTGCGAAATTAGAGTTTGCAGCCATTCTAAATAGTGGCTTTGTTGATGTCGCTGCAAATAATCTGATGCGAGTAGGTCCGGTTGCACGGGACAAACTTCTCAAGAGTTTGGATAGAGTAGACATTGCGCCACGGGAGGCCCTTGCCAGGAAATTATTACGGGATGGTGTGAGCGTCTCTGTGCCAGGGGTCAAGCTTGATGAGAGGCTTTGGCGATGAACTCACGATTGACAACTCGTGTGTGCCTTGCGCTGATTGTTGTTGGCCTACATACGGCAGTATCCATGTGCGTCAGCCGTGCGCAGACGAGCAATCTAAATGGGGCCCGGGCGACGTTGCAAGGACCTGGGGAGCAATCCGGCACACATATCAGTAGGGACGCGTTGAACAAACCTTGCTTGGATGTGGAAGCAATTGCGCGCCCACACGTCGCGACTTCGAGCCTTTTGGATCACGTGGTCAGCGTAAAAAATAGGTGTCCCAAGACCATAAAAGTGAAGGTTTGCTACTTTGGCTCTGACAGGTGCAACGATCTGACCGTGACCGGCTATGGTCGAGTGGACACCATACTAGGAACAATATCAGGTGTGAAATATTTCCGCTATTCTATCGCGGAACGAAAGGCGTGAGCTGCGGACCCCCTTGGGTGCATCGGCAAGTGGAAATTGATTGTCCTGTCATTGCACCCGTGCGCTGGACTCAGTAAGCCGACGGCTTCGTAACTGTTGCTGCGATGGTGCGCAGTAGAATTGAGACGTCAAGCATGAGGCTCCAGTTGTTGATATACCATAAGTCGTGCTCCACCCGCCTCTCCATGAGTTCAAGTGTACGGGTTTCGCCGCGATAGCCGTTAACTTGCGCCCAGCCAGTGATGCCGGGCTTAACGTGATGGCGGAACGCGTAATGTCCAATGATCCGCTCGTATTCGGAATTGTGGGCTGCAGCGTGAGGACGAGGGCCAACGAGCGACATCTCGCCGACAAGTACGTTGAATAGCTGTGGTAGCTCGTCGATCGACGTCTTGCGCAACCATTTACCGATGCTGGTCACGCGGGGATCATTTTTGCTCGCCTGCACAATGGTCGGACCATCCTCCAGAACGTGCATGGTGCGGAATTTGAAGATCCGGAAGGCGCCTCCGTTGAAGCCATTGCGTGTTTGACGGAAGAAGACCGGCCCACGCGAACTCGCTTTGATCAGAAGCGCAGTGAGTACCATGACCGGTGCGAAGACGATCAGGGCGAGCGAGGCACCGACGAGGTCGAAAGCGCGCTTCGTAAAGCGCTCCTTCCAACTCAGAGGTGCGCGCCTGAGTTCAGCCGTCCACGTGCTCCCGGCGTTGACTAAAGGGTACCTTAGAAAGCGCGAAACGTTCGCATCGGGGACCAGATGTATGGGGATGGGAAGTACCTTCAGAGTGTCCAAAATGCTATCAATTGCGTGCTGGCGGTCCCAGCCCATCAGCAGGAACACGTGCTCGATCTGATTCTGTCGCGCATATGTAGCCAACTCCTCCATACGGGAGCCGATTCGAGACATTAGAAGCGGCGATGCGAGGAGGCTGGTGCGGATCTCGAGCGTCCGCATCACACGATACCCGTGCTGGCAGAGTTCTATCATCGCGGTGGAAGAGGCGGGCAGTCCCATCTCGGCAATGAGCACGATGCGACTGTTGGCAAACGCGCCTTCACGCAATGCGCGCAACGTCAGACGGGAGGCGGTAGCCTTCCAAAGAAGGAGTGCTATGAGCCCGACCAAGTAAAACAATAATATCGCGCCTCGTGAGAACTCTTCGCTTACCTTCATCGTGAAGGCAATCGCAAGCAGCGCTGCAAACACAACGGTCCAAGTTACCGCCGCCAGGCGCCACTGCCGCCGCAGATTTGTAATGCTCTTTAACCGGTAGCCGTGCTGCACTGCGACCAGTAGGCCAAAATTGATCGCGACTAAGATGCTTGCCGCAGCATAGACGTCTGCTTTTCCGACAGCCGACCAAGAGGAAAGGTGATATATTACCGCACAAGCCACACCGCAGGTGACGATCACGATTCCGTCGGTAATCGCCAGAAGTCCCTCCGCGATTGCCGGCCGCAACCAAGTCGGACGTGACGAAGTGAATTTTGCTGTGGGGGCTTCGGAAATGTCGATGTCTAAGCCACCGTGCTCCGGACCGGGGCGGCTAGGCCGGATGGAAGTAACGGTCATTATGAAATCCGTCTTCTAGAAATTACTTGCTGGGAACTGTCGCGCATTCGAGCAAAGTGAGGGTCAAAACGATAGTTAGCAAAAAGTAACCCTACTACCCTCATCATAGGGATGCAAATGTAGGACCACTGCGGCTGGGGATGTAATTGGCTCGAACATTATCTCGTCGAAAGCAAGGCTTGAGGCTAAGATTTCTACTGATCGGAATGATCGCTCTTGCGGTGATTGCTATCGCCGGAGTGCTCTACCGAGTGCTGCGATTTGAATCGTTCCCTGTCGCGTCCCACCGCGAACCAGCTGCGCCCACAGTCGTGCTGCTCGATGGATCGTTCGGAGCCCGATTTGCCGGAGAAATGATTGCTGAGAGGGAAAGCTTCTTTGCGCACAACGTCGTGCTGCGCGCCGAGCCGAATAACCTCGATTTTGTGGCAACTGTTGTTCGCGAGCGCGCGATTGGCGTGACCAGTGGCCAGAAGTTCTTGCTTGCCGCCTGGGGTGGCGCCCCGGTGACCGCTTTCGCGGCAAGCTTGCTCGACACGTCAATCGCAATATTTACATTAGAGGCCTCTGGGCTGCGCCGCCCAGCAGACCTGATCGACAAGCGTCTCGGCTACCGTAGGGGAAGCGAGGGCGAGGTGATCTTTGATGCCATGATGGCTCAACTCCGCCTTCCACGGAGCCGGATCGTCAAGCTGCCCGACCGCGACAATTTCGACGCGTTAAGCTCAGGTGAGGTGGATGCGATCATCGCCCCTGTTGATCGGGAGCCGGCGCCATCCGAGCCTGGCTATGTCCGCCTAAATGTTATCAAACCTCAAGATTACGGGATCCATGTCCCTGGATTGGTATACTTTGCCAGTTCGGATCTCGTGCGCGATCGCCCCTCGGCCATCATGCAGGTGCTTACAGGGGTTATCAAAGGTTGGCGTTTCGTCTACGGTGACTATACGCACAGTGTGCCCGTTCTCGTCAGGTTCGACCCGGAGAGGCTGAAGCCAGAACGCATCAAGTTCGAGCTTGAACGACAGCGTGAACTCGTGCTTCCTGCGGACGGTCGGATCGCCGATTATGACGAGCGCCGTTGGCGAACTCTGCGCGACGTTCTCCTCTTTGCGAAGCTGGGGGAGCAGCAATTTCCCCTAACTCAGTTGGTCACCTATCAGTTCTTACGCGATGTCTATCGTCAACCAATTGACCGAATTGCACCGGGTGTTACTACGGGGCGTTGAGTGGGATGCAGGAGGAAGTGACTCAGGCTGCGGAGTTGCATCCAACGAGGTAAGCTCAGCTCGGCAGCGAGTGTACGTTTGGAATTGTAAGTGATTGTCCGATCCACCCAGGCGTCAACGACGTCCCTAGCATTGTCCAAACTAGAACTCGCCTTTCATAGAGGTGCTATCCACGCCATATTGCTCTGTGATCTTCTTTTTACATCGCGACTCTATAGGGTGATCGACCATCCTTCGGTTCAGCCAGCAGTGCTGGGGCTATGCGCCGCTCTGGTGATCTTCTACTCACTCGCTTCTTTGTTTCGCGGTAACGCACTGCCAGTGTTGATCGCTTTGGGCGCGGCCCTGTTAATTGTGAATCAGCTCGAGGTATTCTCGAATGTCAGCGGTCAGCCGGTTCTAGTAAACGCCGGATTCCAATACATTCTGCCTCTTACATTCATAGCTTTTTACTATGTTGCCACGTGCGGACTGCGCGAATACTTCGTTAACACGCTATTCGCCTACGCTTTCGCCTATACAGCATTCTATTTTTCGATGGTCGTATTGTATCAATTGCATACACTGCCTTCCATCCTTCTCGAGCCGCTCGTGCTGACTGACATCGAACGGGGTGAACGTCTATTCAACTACACAGGAGCCTCGACCTTCGCGTGGTTCGTGTTTTTGAGCCGAATCAGAACCTCGTTCAGCGTCCAGAATGCGGTGGGCGCTTTGATCGCAGGGGCAGCGATCGTTCTCTCGTTGTCGCGAGTTTTCATCCTGGTCATTGCGATAGTCTCAATCTTTGAGATGCTGAACTTCAAAACCCTCACGATTAGAAGGATCTGTTTGTCGGTACTTTACCTAGCGACCCTCACGTACTTATACGGCTTCCTCGACTCCAGATGGAACCCGTTCGATATCTTCTCGTCGGACTCTTCTGGCGGTGCCAGGGCGGAGGAGTACGACGTCGCGCGGCTTTTGCTTCATGGTAATTGGCTCTATGGCGTAGGAATCCCCCCGACGACCGTGGATCTGGGATATGTAACCGGCAATGAATTTTTTGCGGCTTCCGATCTTGGAACACTCGGCATTTGGTTTGACTGGGGTCTTGTGGGGTTCGTACTGTTTTTCGTCGGCTGCCACATCATCACTCGAGAGGCGCATGGAGCGGGGCAATTTCACCGCGCACTCTTTTTGACCGGTGCCTTCATCGTCGCTTACTCCGTTCTCGCGCCGCTGCCATTTTATCCGTCCGGAGCCATCTATTTCGCTGCGCTCTTGGGTATGTGGCTGAGCAGGCCGGCGCGCAGATTATTAAGAGCCCACGAGGTCAAGCCGATCTAAGTCATGCTCACAGCTGATGCGACGACGTTCCGAGGCGTTGCCCGGTTGCGCTGGCGAAGGCAGCGTCGTCTGCTCAGATCGCTCGAAATCTTTCGGCCATCCGGCAGCAACCACAGGCTTTACACGTCCCGAGTTTGATCATCCCGAAAGCGCCTCGAAAATGGCGGAAGTTTTGGGCTTGGCAGTGGGTATCACAACCGCTCAATCCCGAGCCGCACAAACACTCGACATGAACAGACCAGCTACTACTCGGTCCTCAGGACCGCTGGCACGTTGTGCCTCCGTCCGCGCGTGTCTGCTTCGACGGTTTACTCTCTAACCGCGAATACAGATCTACCAGACTTTTCATGTAATTATTGAGCTCGAATCGTTCCAAGAAAAGTCTTCTTCCCGCATCTGAAAGAGTCGCCCGGAGCGCTTGATCGCCGATTATCCGAGCTATCGCTTCTGTCAGTTGATCGACATTCCCGGGTTCGACGAACAGGCATGTTTTCTCATCTTCGAGAACTTCAGGGATTGACCCTACGGGCGTCGTGATCACTGGCTTGCCGAGGCTAAGAGACTCCAGAATTACCATAGGCAGCCCCTCCTCAAAACTGGGTAAGACCACAATGTTAGCTAATGCTAATAACTTTTGCGCCTCGCCGGCAGAGAGCCATCCGGTAAAGGAGCAGAGGTCTGAAAGTTGTAATGACGCGGCTTCTCTCTGATACCTCAGAACTTCTCCCCCCCCAGCCAAGACGGTCTTGAAGTTGATCCCCTTCTTTCGGAGTTGGGCGAGCGCCTGCAAGAGTTCGCTCACCCCCTTTCGGGGAATCAGGTGCGCCAGCATTACCAGCAGTGGAGGGCTGTGCCAGTGCGCAGCTATTTCCCTTTGGGTGGTCGGGTTCCGCACAGCGTTGTAAAGCACAACTATCTTGCTTGGGTCGACACCAATCCGGTCAACAACGAAATCTCTAGAACGCTGACCCAAGACCAGATTGAGAGTTGCCAAGCGAGATATAAAGCTCACCCATGAGCGCGTTAGGGCGTTGGCGTTTGTGAAAAATGGCGCGAGTTCAGCGCCGTGATGGTGCAGAATCGTCTTCATGCCGACCGAGTGAGCGAGCAAAAGAAGAAGACCCTTCCTCAAAAAGCTTCCGCGTTCCGAGACCTGAATATGGACAAGAGATGCTCTCCGTATCATTCGGAGTCGCAATAAGGTGAGTATTGCAGATACGAAGCGAAAAGGCGCGTGTAACACAGAACCGGCGCCGCCAGTGTCGACGACGAAAGGTTCGTAATGGCTCTCGGACTCCTCGAGGGAGGTCGCAATCAATCGGGTTACAGTTCCGATGCCGCCGTTACCGATGCGGCCCCCCGGAGACAGAATGATCAACGGTGCTCGTTTACTGCCGGTATTTGCCGGCTGGGAGCCCTTCAACAGGGAGCTCATACCAGCCCCTCGTTGTTCGATCCAAGTACTCGCTTCAATTTATAGATCCTCCAAGCGAACTTCATTCCGCCAAGTAGGTAGCGGCGGGCCAGCCGACGGGGTTCCTGACCCAGTCGAAACATCCATTCTAGTCTGGCCGCCCTTATTACCTGGGGAGCGCGTGGGAAGCGACCAGCGAAGAAGTCAAGGATGGCACCACCGTTGAAGATGAGCCTCGCACGATCTGAAGCATTAGCAATTTCGGCCGCCAACAGTTCCTGCCTGGGCATCCCCATTCCGAGGACCACGATGTCAGGATCTGAAGTTCGCACCGCGTCTAAATAGTCTGAATGGGTTTGAAAGCCGTCTAGAGCCATTACAACCTGAATGCCTCTTTCTTTAAGAGGTATTTGTGCCTGTCTCAGCCATTCAGGAGACGTGCCAAACAGAGCAACTCGCTTTCCTTTAGCTGCTTCCAGAATGCGAGGGATGAGGTCTGTACCATTCAAGTTTCGTCCTGGGCGCTGACCCAGCAGCATCATGCAGCATTCCACGCCAACCCCGTCGCGAAGGAGAAGGCCGCTATGTTGCAAGGCCACTCGGAACGTCGGCTCGACAAAGGCCAGGTTGAATGCGTGTTGATTGAGAAAAGAAACGATTGTTGGCGCCTTTATCGCCAACAGCGTTTCGATCAAGTGGTCCTCTTGTTCGCGAGTTTCGATAACATCAACCCGCTCTACCAATCGCCGCATCTCGCGCAGCGTGCTGTGCGTGCTCATCGATTACAGAACCAATCAAAATATTATGCTTTATAGGGAAGGCCAAGCCCGGCTCGCGCGAGAATTGCCGCGCGAGACCACTGACGCTGTCTGCACCAGCGGACAGCATCTCGGGCAACTAAGGCAAGGACAATCGGAAGGGAGATCTTGGAGTGTCGCCAGCAAAATTTAATAGTGCTTCTGTTCATGTAATAGTCGGAGAGGGTCGATCGGTTACCGAAATCGCTGGTACCGATTGAAGCTCCGACCTTATGTCGTACAATGGATTGCGGGGCGTATGCCAACTTGAAGCGTCCCCGCGATCGCTCTGCCCAATCGAGCTCTTCGAAGTACAGAAAATAGTCCTCACACATCAATCCAACTTGTTCGAGAAAGGTGCGGGTGACCAGCATGGAGGCGCCGCTCACGAAGCGAAGCTCGTTTTCAATGCGAGCGCGGTCGATCGGCTCAGAAAGAGGTAGCCCCATTCCTAAAGAATAGGCTTTTCCTCTGAACCTCTTGAACCCGCCTCCGGCTAGATTTTGAACAACGTCCGGCTTGTCAAAGTAAACGAGTGTGGAACCGCAAATCCCTATGCGATCATCCTCGCTAACCCTCTCCAACAACCGATCCAATGCATCAACAGCGACAGTTGTGTCGTTGTTCAGGAGCCAGAAGTACGAATGGCCACCAGCCAAAGCGTATCGCAGGCCGACGTTATTGCCGCCCGCGAAGCCTAAATTTGAATCGCTTCGGATCAATGTGATACCGCATTGATCCGACGACGTCGCTGTGTGAGGTGCAGTCTCTAAAAATCTAAATTCCACGCTCTTCCGACCTAAGATCGATCGCTCGGCATTGATCTCAGGAAGATTGTCGATCAGCCACTTCTGAATTCTGTAAAACGATCCATCGGTTGAGCCGTTGTCACAAACTACAATGCTTACATCTCGATTAAGTTGCAGGAGGCTTCGAATACATTCAATCGTGTCCTTCCAGCCATTCCAATTAACAATGACAACCGCGACCGACATTGCAATGCACATCTCAGGTTTACAGAACTGAAGTATTATGATGAAACGTATATAGAAGATTCCCCAAAAATGAAGCGAACAATAAGGGGAAGGTGAGAATTGGTGAAGACGAAAGGTTAGCAAGGATAGACGGTTATCGGCTTTCTGATCAATCGATTCGGTGCCCCACTCGTCAGCTTTTCTAATGCTGGACAGCGGCGCGATGTTAATTTGGGCAGGCTGCGGGGCTGATTGCATTTGCATTATGCAGGATCGGGGGCATCGAACCTGGCGTTGCCTCGCTTCGAGCATTGCTGCCCGTCGAGTTGATCAGCATGGCCCGTGATAGATTAGGCAAAGTCTCTCGATCGTTAGGGTTTTAGCCGTTTCCGAAATCCTACATCCTCGAAGACATCGACGTTTGGTGAATGCGAATGATTGAAGTGTGCTTTGTGACCAAGGCTTGGCGTGCAGGGGCGGCTTGGGTCGCTCAGATGACCGTTCAAGCAATCGCAGAGCAGGGGGCTTCCGTCGCCATGATTGCTCCGCTGGCCGAGCCCTCCACTCGCGAACCCCGACATCCTAATCTGGTGCGCATCCTGGTTGGTCGCGAACTCACGGAGGGCGGCACGGGTCTCACTCGTGCGCTCGCTTCTCTACGCCGGGTAGTCGGTACATGGCGGGCGGTAGTTTGGATGCGGGCACGAACTCGCACATATGTCTTCAGTATCCCGGATCCCCTAATCTTTACGCTACCATTACTAATTGTGCTCCGTCTCTCCGGGGCTCGGGTAATCTTCCTAGTTCATGACGCTGTCCCTCACGCCTTTCGCTTCAGCGGTGTTCTTCGCAGTGTAGAGTTGGCTACTCATAAGCTGTCTTACCGTCTTGCAAATCTGCTTATTGTGATGACGAAGGCGCTTCGGGACGAACTAGTTGAGAAGCACGGTCTCAGCTCGGCGAAAATCGTCGTGATTCCCCACGGGGCGTTCAAGATTGAGCCGGTCGCGCCATGTCCTGGGTCAGGGCGTTTTTTCTTATTTGGAACGTTCCGACGGAACAAAAGTGTCCTCGAAGCGATCAAGGCCGTGATCCTCGTACGAAGATCTGATCCTAGCGTCTCGCTGATGTTGGCCGGCGAGCCTCACCCGCACGAGCTGGACTATTGGCAGGAATGCCAAGGAGCAATGTTAATGGATCCGGCGGCGTTCGATGTGAAAGTTGGCTTCTTACCGGATGAAGAGTTACCTGCATATATTGTAGATGTTGACGCGTTCCTGTTGGCGTACCGAGATTTCAATTCGCAAAGCGGCGTGGGTGTGCTCGCCGGGCTTGCAGGTCGCCCTGTTATAGGAACCCGAGCCGGAGGGCTCTCAGAGCTGTTCGATGATGGGTTAAGCGGTATTCAAATCGAGGGCCCGCCTACTCCTGAGTCGATTGCAAGCGCCATTCGAGCTTTTCGAGTGCAGCCAATCGATCACTGGCGTCATCTAGCGTCGCATGCCGCGGTAAAGCTTGAGGGTGCACTGTCGTGGAATGCAATTGCGATGCGCTATCTCGGGTTTGTTCGGCGAGATTGAGCGCGACTAGCAAGCGCAACGCGGGAACGTAGCGTATAGGATCTGTATAATGTCTGTCGAGCGAGCAAGCAGGCCTAAGAGCTTAGTGCGAAACTACCTGCTAAATGCGGCGGGCGCTAGCTTGCCTTTAGTAGTCACTCTGTTTGTGCTTCCCATCTACATCTCCAAGATCGGAGCGGATCGCTACGGAATGCTTTCGCTGATTTGGGTTCTGGTGGGCTACGTCGGCTTTCTCGATTTTGGTTTATCGAGGGCGTCTGCCAATGCTCTGAGTCGACTTGCTTCGGCGGGACCTGAGGAGAGAGTGCCGGTCCTGCTTTCATCCTTTTACCTTAACCTGGGGTTGGGAGTAACCGGCGCAGTCATAATATATGCGATGGGACACGTAGTCCTTCTTCACACCCAACTCGTCGGTGCGCAATTCAAGTCGGAGATAATTGAGGCGCTCCCTTGGATAGCTTTGATGCTTCCGCTCAATATGCTTGCCGGTGTGGGAGCGGGAGCGTTAGAGTCTCGTGAGCGATTCCTTGAATCAAACATCTTCTCGATCGGAAATGGGGTTTTAGGACAAGTCCTTCCGTTGTGCGGAGCCCTGATTTTTGGACCGGCTCTAAGTGTACTCGTTTTAGCGACGTTCCTTGGTAGAGCATTCACAGCCTTTTGTGTTTTGTTGTACGTTCATTACACCGAGCGTCCCATTAGTTTTCGAAATTGTGGCTCGCACGTGAAAGCGCTGCTCGGCTACGGCGCCTGGGTCAGTGTCACAAGCATGATCAGCCCGCTTCTGGATACTGCGGATCAGTTGATTATTGGAAAGCTGCTTGGACCTTCCGCTGTAGCTCACTACTCCGTGCCAATGAACATGGCTACGCGATCGCAGATACTCGCGTTCGCTCTTGCTAAAACGGTGTTCCCTCGTCTTTCAAATCTAACCGACGTCGATGCGAAGGCACTAGCATCGCGTGCGACGATCACGCTGGCATACGGTTTTGCGATGGTATGTGCGCCCGCCATTCTCCTGTCTCGACCATTCTTGACTCTCTGGCTGGGTGAGGAGTTCGCTCGGTTTTCTGCTCCGATAGCTCCCTTTCTCATTTTCGGCGCGTGGATAAATGGTGTTGCCTTCATCCCGTTCACGTTTTTGCAGAGCCGCGGGCGCCCGGATCTCACCGCAAAGATACATATATATGAGATCGCTCCGTTTCTCGCGTCGGTTTGGCTATTTTCAGAATGGTTCGGGTTAGTCGGAGCGGCTTTAGCTTGGACCCTGCGGGTGACAATCGATTTTGCAGCTCTACTTGCTGTGGGAAAGATCGATTCTTTGATTTGGTGTAAGCTAATGCCGTCCACTGGTATTATGGTCGCAAGCGGCTTAGCAACCATGTTCGTTGGTGACTCAACAAGCGCAATACTTGTTGCGCTTCTCTTTGGAGTTGTTCTTGCTGGCAGCGCGCTAACCTGGGACAAGCAGTTTCGAGCCCTGCTGCTGGCCCGTGTTCCTGTTGCTAGTTCGGGCTAGGTGCGTGCTTGCCCATGAATCTTGGTAACATCTTGTTTTTAGGTGAAGGCAAATGCATGGAGCGCGTCCCCTGCCTCAAATCGATGCAAATGGGTTGATTTGATGGGGCGACAAGCGGGACAGGCGTCGATAACTAGCGTAGGCGGAGGTAGTCCAAGGAGAGGCTACATGGATTATGTCCTAGCAGTTCAGACACCAGCATACGCATTGTCCCCTGGCTGCTTTGCTACTGAAAGTGCTTTTGGAGAGCACCTAAAAGAACTCCGAAAATCCATTGGCGGCGACTATCGGCTGGTGCTTCTTGCGCCTCAGCTTGATGAAGGAGAGTACAAGCGTCAAAGAACTCACTATGTTACGTTTGATAGTGAGAGAGACGCGATTGCATTTGTGCCCGCCTATCCCGCGGCGGCTTCCCTTCATAGATTCTGGCTCTGGCACGCCCTGCCGTTGCTCTCGTTATTGAATCGCGTGATTGCACGGACTGCGATCGTGCACTCTGGGCTGTCGACGGATGTTCGACGGCCAATGCTCCTATTTGTGAACATCGTAGGGCGACTCCATCGACGCCCAGTAATATTCATCGTCGATATCGATTTTCGCCCGCACGCTAGTCAACAGTTGCATACGGGGGAAATTAGCGTCTGGAAATACCTGCTCCATCGCCTAGTCACAAACGTGTTCAAGGAAAGCCAGCTAAGGTTGGCGATTCAGAGCAGCCAGCTGGTCATGCTCAAGAGCCAGTCGATGGTTAATCAATTCGCCAAAGGACTACCTCACGTAAAGAATTTTTTTGATGCGGTCCACACTGACAAAGACATACTTTCTGATGTGCAGATGGAAGCAAGATCTTCCTGGCTACGACGAGGAGACTCGGTTTTAAGCCTTTGTTATTTCGGTCGGCTCGTGCCCAGCAAAGGCGTTGATCGGATGATAGATGCCATCAGGCTCGCGCGTGACCAGGGAAGTAGCGCCGTGCTGACTGTGATTGGCGATGGCCCCTTGCGGGAAGTTCTCGCTTCGCGCGTGAGTGATTGCGGTCTTCAAGACCGAGTTAAATTCGTCCCCCAAGTTCCTTATGGACGACAATTGTTTGAGCTCCTGCAGGAGCAGCACGTTACGCTCGCCGCTCCAGTGATCGAAGACACTCCTCGAGCTGCTTTCGATTCAATGGCGCGCGGTTTGCCGTTGATCGCTTTCGACATCTCTTATTTCCGTGATCTCGCCGAACTGAGTAATGCGATCGCTCTAGCGAAGTGGCCGTCTCCAGCTGCATTGGCAGAACGGATAATTGAGCTTGATAAGGACCGGGAGCGCCTAGCTGTCTTGGCTCTGCACGGAATAGAGTTTGCGCGACTGAACACTCAGCAGATTTGGCTGGAGCGTAGGGCGCAATGGACGCGTGAGTTTTGCAGCGTCGAACCATCCGCAAAGTAGACGAGCGTTGCTCAGGCTGAGGCTTGCAAATTGGCAGTTGCAAATTGGCAGCTTTGGCCGAGCGAAGCAGCTCCTCAATCAAGGCCTTATATAGACTCTAACGCTGTTGATTCATGGTGTTTTGGCTGCCGTTCGCGCGCTGCGAGCAGTCTGATAAGAGGGCGCTCACACATTGTGTAAACCAGAGCTGCGAGCGCAAATGCGAGAGCAATTGCGAATGGAGCCGAGAGATACCATGAAATGGAAGTCTTCCTTGCCAAAAAGAGTACTGCGGAAATGGCGAATAGATGGCACAAGTACAAGGAGTATGAAGCGTCTCCGAAGAAAAGGAAAATTGACGAAGGTTTGTTTTGCAATGCTCTCTCAAGGCAAATCATTCCAGCTACAAAACCGACAGCGGGGAGTCCGAATGTAACTAGGCGTGGATAGTCGAACCGTATGAACAATACTGCGGCAAGACAGAGGCTGCCGCAAACGAGGACAAATCCCATGGAAAATGGAAGCTGTTCCAGAGTGCGTCGCGATCGTCCGAGATAAAGACCGAATAGAAACTCCATGAGAAGTTGATTGGTATAGACGATCCAAATCGGAGCGCTAGAGTTCATGCAGGCTCCCACTATAGCGAGCGTTGTGAAAACTGAGGTTATGATCAGTAAGCGGTTACGGAACAAACTTGGAAGCAGGCAGATCCCGAATACCAAGTAGAAGAACATCTCATAATTGAGAGTCCAGCCCGGTCCAAGCAAGGGCGCGATCAGGTCGGGGTACGCCGAGTTACTATAGTAGTGAGGGATGAAGAGATACGATTGTATCGCGCTCGTCGTCGTCACTTTAGTTGCGGCCAGAAGTCCCGGAGCAATAATGCCGATGACGACTATGACGCTAGTGAAAAGCCAGTATAGCGGGACGATGCGCCTTATGCGGCGTAGCCAAAAATCGACCGGCGTCATTTGCCTGGCTTCGGTTGTGACCCACATAATGAAGCCGCTGATGACGAAGAAGATGTCTACGCCAATTCCGCCAAAGTTATACTCTGTCGGAATCTTTGAGCCCGGGAGGATGTCCATTGCGTGACCTACCAGCACGAAAGTAGCTGCAATGGCTCGAGCGTATTGGATTCCAACATAGACAGGCATAATCGGGGGCAACCTGGCCTCTCTCGCTACTGCACCGGTGGGCAATTGAAGTAAAGTAGGAGAGGTCATCCGGCCATGCTCTTTCGAGATGTGAGATCGCAAAGCTCGGGCGCTGCTGTAGCAGTCTTGTCGCCAGAAGCGGAGTTCGTGACCAGCTTGCGGAGTTTTAGAGCCGGCCGCTCGACCACGTAGTAGGAGCAAGCGGCGAGTACAAAAGTGAGAGCTAATTGCAGGAACAAGCTTAGAAAGTTTGGGAGCTGGAATACCCACGAACTGAAGAGGAATATGATGCCCCCGTGCCAAACATAGAGTGAGTAGCTGATCTGGCCTATCCAGCGCACAATGAACTGATTGAGCAAATAATTTAGAGCGGGAAATGGCTGCCCGAACACCACGCCACAGAGCATTGGGATGAGAGCTAGGCCCTGGATCGTAAAGCGTAGCGTGTTCTGAAAATATGGGTCACGAATAGCGTAAGAAGACAGCAACACGATCGTTCCGATTAGAAAGGCTGTGCGACTTGCTAAAATCTTGATGATATAGCGATAAGACTCAACTTGAACGAGGCATGCCACCATAGCGCCAAAAGCAATAGAATCGGCTCGTGTCTCTGAATGTCTATAGATCCAAAGTGTCTTCTCTATGCCTGGCCAAATAAAGCAGTACAGATATCGAAGAAGCAACGTGGCGGCGCACACGGCAAGGGTGGCCCGCAGCATGGCGAGCGGGCTACCTCTGAAGCAAATGAAGGCAAGGGGAGCAAAAAGATAGAAATGCTCCTCCACTGAGAGTGACCATAAGACGCCGATCGGGAGGATAGACGATTCTCCAACGATCTCCTGATGCGCGGTCAGGTAGTTCCAAAAGTAGAACAATACTGAAGTAACCTCGAACGCGTTGATATCTCCTCCCCGAGCCGCCTGCACTGTCAGAACAATGGCGAGATAGACAAGCAGTACGGGATAAAGACGAACAATCCGTCTGAGGTAAAAGGCTTTGAGATCGAGCTGACCAGATTCGCTGGCCTCCGCGAAAAACAGTCGTGTGATAAGAAAGCCGCTTACAAGAAAAAATACATCTAGCCCAAGCGCGCTTATGCCAATCATTGACGACGGCAGGATTAGGTGGCCGAGGAGAACGAGCATGACGCTGCCGGCGCGGAGACCATCGAGCGATGGAATGGTCTGTCCGCTTCGGGCGGGCCAATCGTTAGCGGCGATACTTATCGAATCTGTGGGTAACCATTTGCGGAGGAGGCGGCTATGGATCAACATAAGTTCGTGGCTTCCAGTACGAATTCCATAGAGAGGCGGAATCTTCTAAAGTTTACCCGCGGGTGGAATGAGGGCCTAGAAATGTTGTCTTCATTACATGAACTGAAAGGGAAATACGAGGTCTAGGAGAGGGCTGCCAGCCGTAAGTAGTCGGATCGTTAATCACAACCACAATAGCGTCTTTGACGCTCCAGATTGCGATAAACAAGCCATAAGACGTGTATCTGAGCCGAATTCGCCTTCACCGGAGGGCGTCGATTTATCCTGGTGCTTATAGGTGTGGTCTCCTGAGGTGTCGTCGTGCTGTCTTTGATCCTTCGCCAGCGAACCGTGGTGCAATTAGCCGCGTGTTTGATGGTAGCCCTCGCCAATTCAGCGTGCACAGGTTCAGATGTTCGTCCGCAGCCAACCAAATCTCCGATGCTGCGGGGAATCAACTTGTCTGGCCAGATTTACGCGAATGGTGAATTGTTTCCGGCTAACTCTGCAATCAACTACTTTCTCGTTGAGAAGAGAATGAACTTCGTAAGACTGCTCGTCGGATGGGAGCAGTTGCAGCCGGAATTGTTTGGTGCGCTAGATGTCAAGCAGGTCTCAGAAATTGACGCTCAAGTCAGGGCGATCGTCAAGTTAGGTGGGAAGGTCCAGATTGAGATCCACAGCTTTGGCAGGCGTTCGATCGAAGGGGTCGAGTACGTGGTGGGCGAAACAGAAAAGGTGTCACTCGATCACTTCGCGGATCTCTGGCAGAAGATAGCAGCGCGCTGGAGAGACTATGAGGATGTGATATTTGAACTTCAGAACGAGCCGCACGATCAAGATACTCGTACTCTGATCGATGCGCAGAACGCAGCCATCGCTGCAATCAGAAGAGTCGGTGCAAAGAACCTTATTGTAGTCTCAGGAAATGACTGGAGCCATCCAGGTTGGTTTTCCAAGCGCGAAAACCGGACATGGGCGGCAGCCATTCATGACCCGCTCAACAATTTTGCATTCTCTATCCACCACTACTTTGACAAATATAGCGCTGGCAAAGACTGTTACGTTCAGTCAACCTCGCCGAGTGACTTCGATGAATTTGTTAGATGGGCAAGGCTAACGGGGCGACGCGCAATGGTGGGAGAGTTTGCTGCCTGCGCAACCAAGGACGGCCACAAAGCCGTTACAGAGCTTCTAAACTATGTCGAGAAGAATGCGGACGTATTCTTTGGCTGGGCGTGGTGGGCCGGCGGAGGCTGGTGGCAGGACGATTACATTTTTCTCCTGGATCCGTATGCGTCCCAGTGGGACAAAAACAGCCCGGATCGAAACGTGGCGTTGGGCGGCAACGGACGAGCGACAACGTGGGCGCACCCACGAAAAGATAGGCCGCAGATGAAGTACTTGGAGCCCTATTTGAGTGCGACTGGTCCACTTAACGAGAACTAAAGAATTGGCGGGAAAGCGGACTATATGAATTAATTACGCTAGGGCGGACAGAAGCGACTGTATTTCGCCTAGTTCCGATCATCCAACCTGGCCGCGAGTTCACGTAGAGAAGCAGCTATTTCGTGGACATACCTTTCAAGCTGATGCCTCTCTGCGGCTATCGTTGCCCCCTGCTCGGATAGTCTCTCTCGCTCCTCACGATCCTCAAGTATCTGAACTATTGCACTCCGCATGTCGCTTACATTGCCCGGTTCTACCGTCACGATCTGTCCTGGAGCATTTAGGTATTTTTCAAGTCCCTTGGTTTTGGTCGCAACGATCGGCCTGCCACACGCCAAACCTTCCATGAGTCCTTGAACGCCGGCCGCATACGAATTCGGAAAAAGAGCTACTACGACGGCATCAGCATTTCTGTAAAGTTGAAGCAAATCCGGCCAGCTATAGAATCGCCGCGTCATATTGGCAGGTAATTGTTCCGGGAACGCGCGCGAGGCAGACCTCGTGTCGGAAGAAAAGCCGCTTATGCACACATCTATATCAAGATCTGACGTTGCTTTTGCCAAGGTCGTATAGTCGCGCCGCTCAAGGCCGACGCTCACTATGGACGGCCGCGCCTTATTGGGCGAAGCGGCTCCCGGCGTGAAAAAGCGCGTATCAGTTTGGTCCCATACGAATTTCACGCGTCGGCTAGACAGCCTCAGGAACTCGCGAAGGAAGGCAGCCTGCGGCTCCGCAACTGTAAAGAAAAGATCCACCCTGCTTTTCATGCGAAATGCTTGGAGCGCAAGGCGCTTCTTTCGGCTATCCACTGAATGGGCCATAACGGCCAAGCCAACTTGAGGCAGATTCCCGCAGAGTGCGGCGACGGGTGCCGCTATGTCTTCGCCAGTGCAGAAGATAACGTCGCCGGAAGCCACTTTCTTGCGAAGAGATCTTGCGATCGTCCACCAGAGCGGCGAAGTTCGCGAGAGTTTGCCTAGCAATTTGTCCCATAGGCTGGGGGTCAGTCCGGCCCCGTCATGGACCTGGGCATTAAGCAGCCTGGAAAGTTCGGCCATAGAGTGGCGAGGTGAGAGACCAAGCTCAGCCTTCCTGGTGAAGCCTGCCAGGTCTGTAGGTCGATTTAGCACAACGTGATAAGGCATCTCATCCTCGTCTATTGCAGTCAATCGGTGCTCGGCTATGCAAACAATAGCTGAGATGACGCCTGACTCTGCAGCCAAATGCTCTCAAAGTCTGAGGCCAGATTATCGGGGAGAGCCGAATGCGAAGAGGAATCTACACCGCTGAGGTAGCCCTGAGAGGCCAGCAGACCAGCCGCTTGGGCGCCTTCAAGCCCGTTGTGCGCGATCATCGAAAGTTCTTTCCAAGACGAGTCGAATATTGTGGTTGTCCAAGTCCCCAGATCGTTGCTGATTTGATCAACGACATGGGAGCCGTCGATGCTGACGTGATCAATCGCAATAACCCTTCCGAATGAATCGATTTGCTGACGTTCAGTGATTTGCCAATCGGCACTGAAGGTATCGATCGTTGCTGGAGACGAGAGCCCTGGCGAAAAGTTCGTGACAGTGTGCGTACCGTCTGGGTTCTCAATCAAGGTCTGAAACAAAAAGCCTTTATCGTCGAATTCGGTGCGATTCACAAGCTGCCAGTTCGAATCGTACAGCTCTGATTTTAGGACCTTGTCCGATCCAGGTTCAAATGTTTCGACAGTATGACTATTGTCGGGATTTACGTGATCTATTGCAGTGACGGCTCCGCTTGAGTCGAGTTGAAACCGCTCAGTAAGTCTCCAAGACTGATCGAAAACATCGATTGTCGATGGCGTTTGCTGTGTAGTGAGATAGGTGGCGAGCACATGCGACCCATCTTGCTGCTCCTCGAGAATCGAAACGACATGGCCGGCTGCATCAAACGTCGTGCGGCTCGTAAGCGCCCAGCTCGAATTGTAAGTCGCCGAGGAAACAAGGTGGCCTGTCGGTTGACCATCAAAAGTATGAACGATGTGATCACCATTGCTCAAGAGGCGATCTATGTCTGTCATTGCTCCTGCTGAATTGTAGTGCGTGCGCTGGAGGAGTTGACCGTTGTCCGCGAAGAGATCTACGTGGGAGATGTTGGACAGTTCATTGTAGTGACTGATCTGATGTTGACCTGTTTCAAGAACCTTTTCGACGGAGGATAGCTCTCCCTGGGATGAGTAGGTTGTGCGAGAGATTAAACTCCAAGAGCTGTCGTAGACCTCGGTGCTGATGACTTGAGAAGAACCGGGATATGCATATTTCGTTGTCGTGTACGTGTTGTCCAGATTGCTGATGGTGCGTGAGCTAAGCTGCCACTCTGAGTTGAGAATCTCTATTTGAGTGGGAATGTCGCTTCCGGACCTGTACAAACTGATCTCGTGATCGCCGCTTTCTAGCGTCCTCTGAACCTTCGTAACATTGCCCGAGGCGTCGAAGTACGTATGAGAGACGTCAGCCCAAGTAGTCGAATACATGTTTTTGACGGCGATGTACATCCCGGTTGCGTCATACTCGTCGATGACGTTGTTGCCATGAGCGTCTCGATGATGGACGGTGGAGAGTGTTCCGCTATCTTCATACGTCGTGCGAGAAATGAACGACCATTGAGAGTCGTAGATGGTCTTAGCTGTTACGGCGCCATCCTTGAAATCGGTGGAGACGTGTGCGCCGCCCGGTTCGTTGATCAAACGCGTGCTTAAGGAGCCGTCCGAACTGTAGGTTTCGATGCTCGTCGCGTTCTTAAGCTCGTCAAAGAGCTGTACGACCTTGCTTCCGTCATCATTGATTGATGTCTCTTGCAGGAGGCGTTCTGCACTGTCAAAGATTTGAACCACCCTTGCACTTGGCGAATCGGAGTTCTGGAAGGTAGTCAGTTCGTATGTGCCGTCGGATTGTGCGACAATAGTTTTACGAGCATTGCCATTTGCGTCAAATATCGTCCGCGAAGTCAGATGTTCGAATGCGTCGTAAATGTCAGTGATTGTAGGCGAAGTGATGCCATCGACCAGCGTATCTATCTGAGTGCCGCCGTTACTCAAAATTGTCCGCACGAAGTGCGCGCCGGTGTATTTTTGAAGAACGGCCATCTGCGGCTGGTCCAGAATGCCCAGGCCAGGTTCGACAGAAAACATGTAGTCGTTCCAGCTCGGACCTGCGGCCCAATAGGTGCCGCCCTGCCAGACGTCATCATTCGCACTCATGTATGCGAGCATGTTGTCGAGTGCCGTAAGCGCAGTCGGATTGTTCGCGACGCCAAACTCGCCTAAGAACAACTTTGCGCCGGAGTCTCGGGCCCAAGCTGTAATAGCTTCGAGGCGCTCCACACCGATGGTCTCTGAGACTACCCAACTGTTTTGACCCGACGTATCATCGAGATATTGGTGAACTTCGAAGGCGTAGTTGTTGGCGCTATCGACAATTGCGCCTGGTGCTCCCAAGACTGTGGCATTCGTGGAAGTAGTCCAAGAGAATGCTCCATCCCAATAGAGTCCTGGCACCAGGATCTGTTGAGAGGTTGCTCCGCTGTCCCTTATCGAAGCGATCGCAGCATTGACAGCAGAGAGCCAAGTGTCTGCCGATTGGAGTTGCGGTTCGTTCATTAGTCCAAAGACGATGTCGGGATTGTCTGCGAATACCCCAGCCAACTTGCCCCACAGATCGGCAAAGGAGGAGATTGGTGTTTGCTCGGTTCCGATCAGATTGCCGTAGCCGTAGCCATAATTATGAACATCAATGATAACGTGTGCGCCCTTGGCAGTCGCGTAAGAGGCGATGGACTCCAGCTTTTGAATAAATGCGGGATCCAGCGGGCCATTCTGCGTAGGCTGCAAGTTCTCCCACGAGACCTGTAGTCGAACCGTGCTCATTCCTTTGCTAGCGAAGTAATCCATTTCACTTTCAGTTGGAAAAAGACCGTAGTCCGCACCGGTGAGGTTTATTCCAAGTTCCATATCCGCCGCCCATTTTTCGATGTTTCAAGTCGATCTACCGTAGAAACGTCGGCGTCTGCCTAAGCTTGTTTTTGCAATTTTATCGATGTTGGACACGGTGAGGGCAGGATGCTTCAGCATGCGCGGAGAGCAGAGTCTGTCAGCGGTGGGGTGTTGGAGCATTACTGCGTTGTCGAGCTGTACGGAAAGGTAGTGCGTCAAAGGTGCATCACGTCTACTCGCAAATGGGCCTTTGCTCGCCAACGCTCGAGACCGGCGTGGCGGCGATCATGCGCGTACAGGCTCTCGGGTAAGAAGGTGTAGGCAGCAAGCTGCCGACTCGTCGTCTGCCTCACCCTGCATTTGGACTCTTTGCAGACTGCATTCTGACAAAGGGGGAGAGCTTTACTTGTGGTCGGGAATTCGAAGGGGCGCACTTGGCCACACCGGTACCGCTAGGAGAAGAGTGTCATCCTCGGCGAATTCTGTGCCCAGTAGTTAATAAAATCTCCGGGTCACGATACGGCAAATTAACCAAGTTCATTCTAGATCGCCGAATTTGCGATCGAGAATGCCTTGCCACCGTAGCGCCGAAAAACCACTAGGATGATGGCGGGGCGGCCGGCATGAACGGGCCGGTCAAAAGACGAAGGCGACTCGGACCTTTGGCTAGAACCGCCGTGGCCTCCCAGCCGGCGGCGGTTTCGATTTGATACAATCGCCTGCAGAAGGCGCGCCGACTAGCCAACAACAATATCAGGCCCGGGGGGCGAA
>NZ_LAXE01000001.1:7257639-7259852 GCF_003122645.1 Bradyrhizobium sp. SUTN9-2 | reverse complement strand
GTGAGCGCTGGCAACTATATCCTTCGCAAGCGAACTGCGGAGACTATGCCGTGTCAAAACGGGATACGCTTTTGTCCCTTGGCTGGCCGTCGTCTCGATTGCGCCTTGCTGAGGTGATCCTTCGTGGTACCGGCGAGCATCACCTTGGTCTGATTGTCTTCGGCTCTGCCTCCATCTAGGTTCTCGACAACCTACAACGCGAGATAGCGCCACTCAAACCGATGATGCGAACGATACGTGCTCGTCCGAATAGCCAGTTCAACGAGCCCCAATTTTGACGCACAGGTCCTCGACGCGCACGCGCCAGGTACTTTTCATTGGCGGTTTCCACTTGGCTCAATACTCCAGCTAAGCTCAACAAGGTGATCGGCGACAATACCGACCAAGCTGGAGTCCTCCTTACGATCGGTCCGGGCTGCATCCCGATCGAAGGCGCGGGCATTAAGCAAAGGATAAAGGATAACTCCTGGCCGATGAGAGAGCACGCTTTCGCACTCGCGGAGGATCCTCGATTTAGATCGTGATCGCGGGCGCTTGAGACATTTATCTAACCGAGGATGACCAATATTACGACGGCGGCAGGCTAGTGTCTTTGACGTCCCCCGCGGCCGGAAGCTAGCGTTCGGTAACCTCCAGCGGCGCATCACCAGTCTCGTTCGATAGGGTCAAGGATGTCGTGCTTGTCCTCGACAATCCATTCGCCGGATGGTTCAATCCAACCGGGCCACATCTCCGTCTAAGATCCGGATGTCGCACACTTGCCAATCTGACCCAAGCAAAGAGCATGCCGTTTTTCGCTCGGCCGGCCTAGACAAGCTAAACCCATATAGCGTCTGACAAGCTCGGCGAAGGGGGACGGCTGGCTCAAACGTTTTTAGCTGTTTTAAGGGGCCCGCCGCTCACCCGCCCTCTGCTCAGAGGCGGCCTGAATGAGGAAGTAGGATCGAGAAGCCACACTTGCGCGCCATTTCGACCCAAAAAGTGCTTGGCCAACCTGCGAACGGTTGCTTTTCTACCGACGACGCTGGTAAATTTCGCTAGTATTTGGACCAGCCGCGCGGGTTACCCGAAGCGCTTCTCGTGATGGGGATGTGGCGAGTGCGACTGGGATTTAAATTCGCAGGCGCGAGGAGCTTTTGGATGTTCATGAAGCTATTGCGATCCGGCCTTTTCGCCGTGCCGCTTACGCTGGGGGCAGTGAGTGGCGCTAACGCCTTGCAGATCGCCCCACCAGCAGCGCTGTTCACGAGTCACAGCCAAGTGACTCCTATTACGTTCTGGGCGCAGCCGTACCCATACCGCTATGTACCGGTGCGCCGTTGTCCCTTGGTGCGCGTCGAGACGCCTTATGGCTGGTACATGGACCGGGTTTGCACGCCTGTTGGTCCAGTGTTGCGTCGCGCGTATTGACAGCGTGGTCCCTCGGTCACGCTGGCCTTGTGCAACGAACATCATTCGACCTAGCGAAGCCTCTTCGCAAGTTGTCAGGCTAGGGGCGCCGCGCGAGTTTCTTCAGAGCTGCGATTTGCCGCAGATTTCTCCGCGTTCAGAGATTATTGGGCGCTTGCGCTCTGTATCTAATCGCTCTCGTCCCGGCGCCGACGATTTCCCCGGTTGACGCACAGTGGATGACATCGGATCTCTCGCTGAGATGATGCATTGGAAGAGATGATAGTTCGATGGGCGCGCGTGTACACGTGATCTTTCAGCACTTGCTCACTCGGGCAACAAATTAATAAGCATTGTCGTAGCCAACCATCAGGACTGTCTCCGACCGATCTGGAGCTCGACCGGAAGAGAGGACCTCCGGAGCCAAACGCCGAGCCTCAACGCGTTAACACATTGCTAACCGCTCTCCTCCTAGAGTTCCAATCGCGGAACCTAGTTGGTCGTGCCGCTTCTGCGGCACGAAGCGGTGATTAAGCAACTTGCGACAACATCTGCGATCATTGGGCTGATCCTCGGTGGCTGTGCGAGGACGCCTTCCCATACAATGACTTCAGTTGCTTGGGATGGATTTAGTGACGACCCCAATCGCTCCGTTGTGAAAAGACAAACTCGGCAGAACCCGGCTCTCGCAAACCGAGGAGGAAATTCCAACCTTGAGCGCGAAAAGACACTTGCGACGCTTCGCCCTTATTCCGATGCGTGGTGGGTCGTGAACGACGAGATTGAAGCTGAGAACGATCGACAGCTGAACTCGAAGTTAGCGA
>NZ_LAXE01000001.1:7251103-7256028 GCF_003122645.1 Bradyrhizobium sp. SUTN9-2 | reverse complement strand
TAGCGATTTGCCGAGGCTGTATTGATCAGAAGGACGAGACGACGGGCTCGGTCCGTTGAAGGACGCAGGGATAAGACAGCAGATAACCCGTCAGGCGGATGTCCCGTCACATTTTGGCTCGCACAACATCCAGCCTCATTCTGCTCGGTCGACGGGATCACTCAGGCGTTGTGCGTCCGAGAGCGTACGTGTTTGGGGTGCAGCAACTCTAATTGGGTTGGCCAAATGGATGGGGCTTGCATCCCATAGCTCCTTGGCGATTGGCAATGGCGCGATTTGCACATTGGTCCACCAAGCTCTTTCATTTCCGTGACGATGCAGGGAATGGTGGTGGGATCGGCAAAGCGGCACAGTGAATTCGTCGCTGACTTTTCGTCCCAATGCGCGTGGTTGAGCGAACTTCAGGTGATGCGCATCTGTGGGGGTCTTCCGACAGATGAGACAACCTTGGCTGCGCACGAAAGCGAGGTGATCCTTGCTTCGCCGCCGAGACGGCTCTTTTGGGAAGGCGAGTCCGATCTGCTCTCCGGGTGAGGGGCGAGGGGGCGAATGAACGTCGCCGGATATTTCTGAGGAGGATTCCTCGCTTGAAGCGCTTTGGACCGCTGACAAGGAGAGGTGATCTTTGCGTCGTTGTGACGGCTCCTTTGAGAAGGCGAGTTCGACCTGCTCTCCGGGTGAGGGGCTAGGGAACGTATGAACGTCGCCGGCTGTCTCTAAAGGGGACTCCTCACTTGGAGTGCCTCGGACCGCTGCCACGGGCCACTCGTCATCTAAATAGATGTCGGAAAGCGCTATTTCCTCGAACCGTTTTTGGTAGGCGGTCTCAAGAATGCGGGCGTCGACCTCGACCAACGTATTCTTTAGAGGCAAGCTACGCTTGGCCCAGGCAAGCAGCCCTTCGCTGCCTTCCCGAAGAGCAAGCTCGCCCAAGAGCCGATTTAGGAGTCCGGTGGATGCCTCAGGCGGCAAGACAGGAGATCGGTTGAAAACATCCTTCGAGACCTTTCCCTTCAATCCTGGTGCGGTCTGCGGAGCGGTCGCAGCCGGCGTGCTTGTGGCGACATCGGGCGCGTCCAAATCGTCTTCCCCCGCTATGCCGACTAAAGCGAAGAGTGCGTACCGGCGAGCGTAGGTCAGAGCTGCTCCCATCCGATGCGGCGCTTCGACGTCCTTGCTGGCACAGACCGGCAAGTCGGACGATATCCACTCTCCCGACGCGTGGGCGAGTAGAGTGGTCAGGTGGATCTGTCCAGTAACCTGCTCGATCCGAGTAGTCTGGAGGGTAGCGATTTCCTGCTGGCTGAGCGCTTTGCGGACGATGTCCAGCCCGGAGGCGAGCGATGCATATCGAAATCTCCTGTCTTCCTCCCGTGGAAATGGTGATCGGATCGTTGCCTCAAGGGTCTTCTCTGGATTGATGAGATCGGCCTGAGCCTTCGCCAATGCGGCTGCGATCGCACCAATGCGTTCACTGGACTGATGCATGGGGGCCCTCCACCGCCTGAGTTTCGAAGCTTATCGCGCCTGACTTCGAGCGCTTTGCTCTGATGCCGTGGCCAACAGCCTCCTTCGCATCCTGCGGAACGAGCTTCTTCAGCTCGGACTTTGCAAGTTCATGTTCACCATGTGCTTCTCTCGTGCGGAGATAGGAAGCCGCCAGTTCTGCCCATGAATTTGAGGTCACCATGTCGACAATCTTAACTGCCTCCAGTCTGGGCCGCGGGGTCTCGATGTTAAACAGGGCGGGCGGCTCGCCGGTCTGCACGCAGCGCCAGAATTTCTTCTCCGCGGTCAGCAGAAGATGCTGGTACAGCGGATCGGCGTGGATCGCGATCTCTACCCACTTTCCGCCGCCAGTGATGATGGAAAGCACCGCTGAACGTGCCGCTACCACCCACATGTTATGCTGCAGCTGAGCCATATGCTTGTCGGCTGCCGCTTCTTCGGAAAAATTCCACGGCAGCATGAACTTGGCCTCGTACACCGCGCCGGTCTGTTGCACCCGGCCGTCTAACGTAGCGCCCATCCATTTGTGGACGGGATGCCGAACTTGCCGCTGCACATCATTCACTGTGTAGCCGCTCGTGCGCTCGTACCAGGACCGGTTGAGGTCTTCGGTGACGGTGCCCAGCTGCACGACCAAGTCGTTGCCGAGATCTTGAGGCAGGGCTTCACCGCGCTTTTCCCGCCACAGCCGCAGTAGCTTGTCGTGGTCGTCCCCCATAATGATGCGGGCGTCCGATCCGCCGATGCAGGAACGGCGATCGACTCTTAAGTTGGCAACTGCGTGGATCACTGTAATTCTCCGCCATCTGATTCAAATCTAATGATACTAAAAGTATCTATGGCCGGTCGAATGTCAATACTAAAAGTATCAATTCGCCAAGTAAAAGCTGCGCGTGCCCTGTTGGGTTGGTCACAAGACGATTTAGCAGCCTCCGCTGGCGTTTCGATTCCGACGATCAAGCGACTGGAAGCGTCCGACGACACACTTGGGGGGCGCGCCGAAACTTCTTCGAGAATTTTGCGGGCGTTACAGACCGCGGGAATAGAATTTATAGAACAAAACGGCGGGGGCCCTGGCGTCCGCCTGCGTAAGCCGATCCGATAATCCGACGAGTGCAGGCTCTAGATCGCCATCTATCTTGCCACGCTCATTGCCGGATGAATGCTTTGGCATTCGGAGGGCGCGGAGCAACATAGACCGCGCGTCACAGGCGACGCATGTCAGGTGCTCCGCGATTTCAATGCGCAGCCCAGCTGCCATCCCTTCTGAGCGACAATCCGGGCACTCTCTTCTGTTCAGCAGGCTAAGCGAGTCCGCCGCGCGCATTTCGAGCTCCTTAAGGCGTGCCGGGTCACATACCGAAGGACTGCTCAATTTGTCTTGCCAGCCCCAAGGCAGCTTCGCTATTGCGGCCACCTGACCAGTATTGCTCACAAAGCGCAAGAAACAGCAGCGCCAAAAGTGCAATGAAAACGCCCTTGGACATAGCAGACTTCTCCAAGAAGGGACTGCCGACCGAGCAGCTATGAAGTGAGTGCAACATCAGGTTCGAATCGCGGCTGCGACTTCTGCAATGACCGAAGGCTGTCAAGAAGATGTAACTTTTCTGTTGAGCTGTACGCGGTGCGACCGTCGCGCGACCGACCCAAATAAACTGACGAAGGCGAGAAGGCGGCTGCTGGGCTTCTCTCCACCCCCTTGATGTGACGGTTGCGTTAGAGCCGCCCAACGTCTCCGCAAAATGGCGTTTGGGACTCCGCGCATCACGCCAGAGCGGACTAGATTTGCAAGACCTGAGTTCTTTGCATTTGAACCCTAAGTCGACCACAGCAACATTCCGGTGTCCGCGACTGAACACAACAGGTTCGAGCGCGAGTGCGCAGCGACTGCATCCCGAACGAGACGCAGAACAATGGCAATAGCGTCGGCTCAGACTTGAGGGCCCGACAACCCGGGTTCACGCTCTGCTCGAAACACATTGCTGTAGAGGTTCGCTATCCATAGACGACCACTCGATGTGACGTTCAGATAGCGTATCGCCGTTTGGACTTGGGGCGCGACTATGCTCCAGTAGAACTGTGGATATTTGTAAACCACATCGGCCGGCGTTTCATATCCTAGCTTTTTGTTCAAGCCGATCTCTTCAAACTCATGGAATAGCGCGTTGGATTTTCTGAGGTAGTTGGGGTCTCCAAGCTGACCGATGAGATCGGCAGCACGCAACAGCATGCCCTCTTCTTCCATCAATTCGTCGTTAGAGGAAGCCGCATAGGGAACGCGCGTAAACTCTATTGCTCTGGCAATCCGTGCGGCATCGATGTCCTCGATTCCATCAAAACGCTCCAATACGAACAGTTTTGATCGATCAACATGATAGGGTGCTAGCGCGGCGTCGGACGCGCCCCGTGGCAGGTTGATTGTCCGACCAGTCGAGTCGATGACGTAGGAAACATCGGAATCTCCCTCGACAATCCCACGAACATATCCGATGTCATGAGTCAGGCAGCCCAAGATGAAGTTCGCGTAGTCCGCAGCCGTCGTCGCCCGCACCAGAGTCCGTCCCATTAGGATATCGTGTCCCGCCTGGGTCACCAGCATTGTATGCTCAATATCATGGTAGAGCGCGTCGCTGTTGCCGATGCATTCCAAAGCGAGCCGGGCCGCAAACGGGAGGACTTCCGTCAAGCGGCTGTGTGAGCTTCCAAACCTGTCGCGTGTATCCGCAGTTAGAAAGGACGAGAGGCTATGAGCCAGCAATTCGGGAATGGTGATCATTTCTAACCCCCGCTCAAGTGTCTTAAGCTGATGCCCTATTCAAGTCCGCCTGATCGCTCGGGAGCTCCGATCGCCGTTCGCAACTTCGGCTACCGGAGTGTGGAGCCGATAGTGACGCGCAACGTTCTGGTCGTGAGCCAATTCGAAACATCCTGCAAACCCCAGGACCAAGCCTTTCGCGCCACCATTGCAAAGCGACCATCGGGTTTGCCATATAGAACCTCGCTCATCGTTCATCGTGATCGATCGCAAGGCACCGACAGCTGGATGGCTCACCCGCCTTGGAACGAATAGCCGACTTAGAGTAATCCGCCTTCCCTGGCGGGTGGCAAAATGTAATACACTAGGCATGCCTCGAGTCTGCGGGCGAGCATACGGATTGTTACTGGTCGTTCCAATTTGTCCTTCGTTGATTTGGATCAAGTTCAAGTCGGTGGAGAAGCGAGCTATCTTAGGCCACCGCGCTACTCTGTGGCGTGTGATGCGACTTTTGAGATCCGGGAGGACAGGTGGCATCGGTCAACGCTCTTTTGAGTTCCCTCGCCAGCTTACTCGCCCGGTCAAGAGCCGAAGTCCTGAGTTCCGAGTGACATTGTCATTTGGGATGGCAAGAATGGTCTGCTACTGGTTCTGAGCGGAT
>NZ_LAXE01000001.1:7244074-7248573 GCF_003122645.1 Bradyrhizobium sp. SUTN9-2 | reverse complement strand
ACCCTGTCGCCAGCCGGCCAGTGTCTGCTACAGCACGTATCGAGATCGGTTCGCAATGCTGCTCCCCGGTATCTTTTGATCAACTGATATCGTAAGCGAACGGGCCGCATATCGGCGGGCCGTTCCAACATTTAAGCCAGCCATCCGCGGATCTCTCATCTACTACTTCGGCTGTCGCACCTGCATTGCAGCAACAGAACAAGATGGCCGCGACGCGACGCACTATACCTTCGTGTATGTGGTGAAGGCAGTGAGCTGGTATCTGCTTCTGGCTAGTCGCGGTCTTTAGCTAGAGCGCTGCAGGGTCCGGTTCTTGCAGGTGACCCCGACCAGGGCGACAAGAGCGGACAACGGGGCGTTTGATCCAAAGCAGGCCAACTCAGCAGCGCGGTGATCCCCGATGTGTCTTCCGTTGACCCGTCGACGACCGTGGGCTGCTCAAACTTGCTTGATGCCAGTCGTGCAGCCTGCGGGCTACGCGCCTCGAATAAGTCGGGCCCGGCCTGCGCGTCAGCCATCAGTATGACGCCAGACGATGAAGTCCGTCGCATGCAGGTCGGCCTTTTGGACTCCCTGCAGTGTGATCGTGTCGCTGGCGGTCAGGTGGATCACAGCGTTTCCGGAGTCGTCGTCGACAATCAAGCTCTTCAGCGCCGTCCAATCCGCAAATCCGTAGTCCTGCACGTCGATCAGATCGTGCTCGACCGCCGTGCTGCCGACGATACTATTGCCTTGATTGAAGTCATGGATCAGATCCTGGCCCGAGCCCTTGTCGAACGCGAAGATGTCGCTGTTTGGTCCGCCCCATAGCTCGTCATTGCCCCCTTTGCCGTTCAGGATGTCCTTGCCGCCTGTGATCGAGCCTGGGCCCGCTGGATCGTAGGTCCGGGCGTCGCCCATCAACATGTCGACGTACGATCAGCCCGTGAGGACATCGTTGCCCCCCTGCGCGTTGCCGAACATGGAATCGACATCGCCAATCAATAGGAAGGAATAGAAATGAAGATTGCCGTGGAGATCGACCACGGTGAGGGCGTCGTTCCCGCCACGGGCGTCACCCGAGAGCCCACCCCCATCGCCGTATAATCTGCCGCCTCCGGTTTGGGCTTCGTCCCCGATTGTGAAGGTAAGATTGTCGTTGCCGCCGCGCGCATGATCGGTCAGGGCGAAGGCATCGCCGTACAGAAGAGCCGAGCCGGTCTGGCCGGTCTGGAGAGCGATCACCGTGTCATCGCCGCCATGGACGTGCCCGGACATGATTGCTCCATCGCCAACCAGTGTGTTCAATGACCGGCCGCCGAACGCGCCGATGACGATGTCGTTGCCGCCCTGCACGTGATCAGACATGGCGCCCTCGGCGTCGCCATAAAGTGTGAAGCTGCTACGAACCGAGCTCGTGCTGTCGCCGATCACCGTGTCGTTGCCGCCCCTAGCGTGGCCTGACATGGATTGTGCATCGCCGTCGACGATGACGGTATTGAGCGAGCCCGTTATGTTCACCCTGAGTGTGTCGTTGCCGCCGTGGGATCGATCCAGCAGGATCGCCGTATCGCCCACGAGATTGACGAACGTCATACTCTCGATGTCAATCGTAACGGTATCGTTGCCGCCATGCGCATTGGCCGGGAACTCAGGGTCGCCGAATAGGGTTTCGAAGCTAACTTGCGGGAGGGTCAGCGTGATCGTGTCGTTGGGCAAACGGCGCATGGCAACTCCAATTTCAAAGGCGGAAGCGCTCCGATGGCTAAAGCTACTTCGGATTGATGACCGAGATTCGCCGAGAACTGGACTTGATTGCGACCGCCGCCCGGCGTCGATCGTTTCCTCATAGCGCCAGTAAGAGAAGCCCGTTAGCAAACCCGATCGACGAGCGGGAGCGGCTTACAAATCTGAAGCAGAAGTTGGAGGTGGACGTCAAATGTTAGTCACAGCTTTTGTTGAAGTGCTGCCGCCCAGGTCGGTCTAGGGTGTCAGACCGAACGTTTGCAGTGGAGCAATAGATCAAAACTTCTGACCCGTTGCAGACATTCGCATTCGCAGGCTCGCGTAGTTTCCCCCATGGTCAATCTGCCCCTCAAAGGAAGGGCGGGCGGAAGACGCACAGAGCGACGTTAGAGTGGAATCTCCCACATTGCGGGGCTTCAAGCTGCGGAAATGTGCGCTAATTCATAAAAGTGCACTGAAGATCGGCTATAATGCGATACCATCCCAGTCTCGTGCATTGCCTGCCCGTCTCTTTTAGCGTTACCAGTATTCTTGTTGGAGGCATTCGTGAAGAACACGCCCGCTCTCCTCTTTACCCAGCGGTTAAACGAACTCTATAATCAGCTCTCTGAATTAGAAGACCTTCGGCTTCGGATCGACGAAGCAGAGCGACGCGCCTGCGCGAAAACTGCGATCGAATCCGAAAACTCCGTAGTTGCGCCCAAGGCGAGATACTTCTGTCAATCGCAGCCTTCTGCCGCGCCGAATGCCGCTTGAGACATGGCGGCAGGCGACTTGCGGTCGGCCTCACTATCCACCACGATAATGCCACCGGCGCGGAATAGTGGGTGCCGCGCCAGCCTTTATTGGGATCTTTGGCTAGAACCGCCGTCTCCTCCAATGGCGGCGCTCGTTTCGATTTGTCCATAAAAAGCCGGCTTGAAGGTGGCCCGGCGCGGCCTCGAGAGGAGCAAAACGACGGCTTGAAAGAGCGGACCATTGGGACCCTCCGTCGTCTCAGGCGAAATTGTTTCGCAAGATCCTGCTCAGCTGCCGAACGTCGTGGTGCAGCTCACGCCGCTTGCCTCCTACGACTGCCTCATCGGTACCGCCGAGACCGGAGGTGCCGCATGACGGTGACGAACACGGTTGATGCCGCGCGCCTCAATCTGTTGCTCAACGAGCTCCGTCTGCCTGCCATCAAGGTGCTGTGGGCGCAATTTGCCGAACAGTCCGACAAGGAAGGCTGGCCGGCCGGCCGCTTCTCGCGACCATCGCCGAGCACGAGATCGCCGAACGCGGCCGCCGTCGGACCGAACGACACCTTGTCGAAGCACGTTTGCCCGCTGGAAAGACCTTCGACAGCTTCGACTTCGAAGCCGTGCCGATGGTCTCAAAGGCGCAGGTGATGGCGCTCGCCGCCGGTGACAGCCGGCTGGGCAAGGGCGCCAATTTGCTGTTGTTCGGCCCGCCTGGCGGCGGAAAGAGCCACTTGGCGGCAGCGATCGACCTGGCCCTCATCGAGAACGGGTGGCGCGTCCTCTTCACCCGAACCACCGATCTCGTGCAGAAGCTCCAGCTGGCGCGACGTGAGCTCAACCTCGAGGCGGCCATCAATCGTCTCGATCGCTTTCGATCTCCTGATCCTTGATGATCTCGCTTACGTCACCAGGGATCAGGCCGAAACCAGCGTGCTGTTCGAGCTCATCAGTGCACGCTACGAGCGCCGCTCGATGATGATCACCGCAAATCAGCCATTCGGTGAATGGAACAGGGTCTTCCCGGACCCCGCCATGACCCTCGCCGCTATCGATCGCGCCTCGTTCACCACGCCACCATCGTCGAGATGAACGTCGAGAGCTATCGCAGACGGACCGCCCTCGAACGAAAACGCGGTCCAGAACGGCCGCCATCGCACGCGACACCCAAAACCGTCGCTGATTGACGCTGCGCGACAATCAAAGTTCAACAAAACTCTTGCGCGCGACAATCGCGGCAATCATCATCAGGCCGCGACACTGCCTCGCCATCCTGATTGCCGCGCTCTTCCTACCCAGATTGCCGCGCTACAGAGGGTCGTACTTCACGCCGGTTGCGCAAGAAGATCGAGATACGGTTTGCACCTCAAGCGCGTTCTCAAGCTCGATCGGTTACGACTACGAAGCCCAGACGGCGCACGCGACGAGTTCATTCTCGCAGCGACCGCACAGAACCTTCGGAAGATGGCCAAGCTGATCGCGATGCCCGCATAGGGACCACCTCTATCATTCCGCCCAGCCATTACAACGGAATACTGCCGGCCTTTTTCAACAGAATCGGCCCATCGGCAGCCTTCAACGATGTATGCTGATTGTGCGCTGTTGATAATTGAGCGGACATCCGGCGTGCTACGAACTCAATTTCTAGACGAGCCCGCATGGCTATCCTCTAAGCATCTTGCTCGCGAGGAATTTGAACAGTGGAGGCTTGGTGCCCTCCGGCAATGGCAAAGGTGTATAGTTCGTGCCGACTACCTTGACCAAGCTCCGCATGCCATCGGACCACCCGAGCAACTCTATCATAGATCGGCAGTCGAGCTGCTTAGACTGCGCCCACCCCTCCATGCAATCCGCCAATCCGGCCATTTCATTTCCCGACAGAACGGGGAGATGGTAGATTGAGGGGGTCGAATAATAGCTTCGTATGGCTTCAGCTTCCGACGCACTGATGGTGCGTTTGATGTCCCGTCGTCCTACAACTGAGTTCAAGATATCTCCAGGCAATCGATGTTGCCTTCTTCTTTTTACCAGTCGAGC
>NZ_LAXE01000001.1:7182977-7243324 GCF_003122645.1 Bradyrhizobium sp. SUTN9-2 | reverse complement strand
TTCGCCTCCTTGTTCGAGAAAGTCATCCATTTGCACACGGAAGCGCTGCTTGAACTCGGCATCCGCGTATTGAAATGCCGCGACCAGGCACGCGTATTGTCTCGCGCAGTGTAGGATTCGTTCTTCAGCTTCAAAAGCCGGATCTGCCATTGCTTCACGAAAAATCAGTTGAGGAAACGCTGTTGCTGAAGTTGCCTTATAATATGGTGGCCAGCGAAGTAATTTCCAGAATTGCTGACAAAAGTTGAGGGTGATGATCGGGCTGTTTGTAGTGGGGCGTTCACGCGAGACTAGGCCACACATCTGTGCGGAAGGTGGCTTCTCGTAAATTGACTTGGCCGACAATTACTCGACTCGAGGGGAGCGATGTCTTCAAGGGCTTCATACGATGCTTCCATTAGGCGGAGCTCGCAAGCGCGAAGAACTGATCTGAGCACGGGTGCGCCAAGGCATGACGATGGCTGCGTGCGCCTGATAATCTTACTCTAACGCCATACAACATCGCGGAGTTCGCCCGCGTCTTTGCTGAAATCGTCGGCTGCAGTGTTGGTTTAAGGTTCGACAGCCCACGCGTCGACACGCCGTGCTAGCTACTCGACGTCACCTGATTAGGAAAATCCCTGTCGCGTGGAATGAAACCACATTCGAGGTTCGCCGCGAGGATGCGGCATCTGTCGCTCTTGTAGCAGGCACCCTTCGTCATAGAGAAATCCAGAGGCGAGCTGCTAAACATCAATATTGATAGCGGCGTGTAAACTCGGGCCGAGGGTAAGGCTTGCGACGCGGGCAAGGTTGGTTCGGAGAAGGAGAACTAGTCGCAAAACCCCTGTGGATTGCGTTGCGGCCGCATCATTTATGTTGCCGAAAGGTGTTAAATAGGCGCCTTGCGATTCGCTCCGCGAGAGCTGGCGATGCCGACGTATCACAAAGCACAACTTAAAGAGACATGCCTGCCCTTTGTCGAGGTGTGGACGCTTATGCGCAAAGGTTTGGAGCCTGTCGCGCGTCAGGTCCTGACGCTGTTCAACTTCTATAAGGAGCGAGACATCGAATCCGCCCCTGAAGAAGTGGCGCTTTCTGACGAGGAGGAAGCCGAGCTTCTCCCTGTGGTCTCGGCGTTGGCACTGGCCGCCGTCCGGAGCGAAGAAATAGGACCTGGCGCTCTCGTGTCGACACTGGGTAAAGTGCGAAGGAAGCCTGACCTTTTCCATCAAGGTGACCTTCCAGCTGCCGTTGTTTGGGAGCTGGCCCAAGACCATCAACGAGGCTCGGAGCCGCCTGGCACGTTCAGCCTGGACATTTGGGGCGACGAACAAATCGCCGCTCCTTATGGCCCGGTCACTCCCGGCGGTGAAGCCGTTGCAGCAGCGGCAGGTCGCGCTCAGGAGCGCATCCAGCGAAAACGATCACCGGGGCGTCCTCAGCACCCTGCACATGAGGAGCTCGCTAGACGACTCGTTCCCATTTTTCTGAGGAGCGAAAAGGCAATAACGCGGAAATGGATCGTTGTCGATTACCGAGACGGTAAACCTTCCTACGCCGAAACGGGGGACTTCCACGACTTCTTGGAGTTGATTCTCCCGCCGCTACGCGACTTCTTGCGCGAGCGGCGCTTGGCGCCGATCACGACTGAATCCATTGTGCGTGCTGCCCAAGCGCATGTCGCTGCGCGAATCGCTTCGCGTCCACCATCCACACCCGATTATTCCTACGACTTCGATGCTGATCTTTTCGACTGAGCTCTCTAGCGTGATTGGCTCCTACAACTAAGGAGCAATCTATGTTCACCGAACCAGCGCCAGACCCTGCTGCCGGGACGGCAGCGAAATCAGTCGAGATACAGCACGGCTCGTCAAGTGGGCTTCAAGCTAACCTGATTGAGCAGGCTCACCCGAGTGCTGTTGATGGCGAAGCGAGCGCCACCTCAACTGCGCAAGCTCCTCTCATGAAACAGACTGAGGAAGAGCAGGAACAGGAGGCTGAGGGAGAGGGCGAAGCTGAGGAAGAGCAAGAGGAAAGTATCGAAGATCTCTACGGGTCTCTTCAGGCGGACGAAGAGACACGCAACTACATGCCCGACTTCATCAAGAAGAAGTTGGACAAGCCGCCCTTGCCACCGGGCATGACTGCGGAGCTCTTCCGTGCTCTCTTTGACTCAATCGCAGCGGGCAAGGAGCCGCATCGTCCGAAGTCTGACTTGGAGTTTCTCACGGTGCACAATGCCGCGTTGGAGACTGCCCGCCTGATGTGGCTCGACAGCCTGGTCGCCCAAATTGTGAATAACTACCGCCGTGAGGCGGTGGAAGTATTGGATAAGAAGCTGCACGCCATTGTGCCGTCCTGCAGGAAGGAAAAGGACGACTACGATCGCCTCGCGAAGGAAGTGGCGATGGATTACTTCGCCGATCCTGATCATCGCAGGGAGTTCAGCTCAAGACTGGTGCGTGGCGGCTTTGGCGATGAGGCTGTCGACACTCAGGCGTTCCAGCTTGCCCTTCCTTCGTTGCAGAAGATCGAGGCTATGCGCAAGTCTGCGATCAAGGAACGCGACCGAGCCCTTAAGGAGCTTGAGCGCTCCTATGCAGCCCGCTCCCCTGATCAACGTTTGCCGCTCAGCGCGGCCGCCTTGCGTAACCTTCGCAACGAGATCAGGGCGGAAAAGGAACTGGAGCGGCAAGAGCGCTTGCGCGAGGAATCCAAGAAGGCGGCCGAGGGTGGCGACGCGTAAGCAGATTGCAGCAAATCGACGTAACGCGGCCCGGAGCACCGGGCCGCGTACGCAGCAGGGCAAAATGCGTTCTCGGATGAATGCGCTTCGCCATGGACTTGCGGCGAAGGAGCCGGAGCAAAACAAAAACTGGGATCAGAAATCATCGACTTCAGTGACGGAAATTTGGGCTCGCATCGTTCAAATCGAGGACGAGCGCTTCAAGCTGGCATGCTCAGTCAACGAATTGATGGCATCGCAATCGTCGGATTTGGTGTTTGAAGGATTAAAAAGACTTGCCGCGCTCGATCGCTATCTCGAGCGCGCCCGATCAAAACTGAAAAATATCGTTTAATGAGTTCGCCTACTGCAAATTTCGTTGTGATTTCAGATACATCAAGGGTTCTTGCTTAACAATTGGGTTCGTTCTGCGGGATGTGCGGTGAAGTGCTTCAAGCTGGTGATGACAGAGTCGAGCCGCGCCCGCAGCGGGCCGGTCGTCTTACCTCTGAATCAGTCATTGGCCATGCTGGTTCGACTTTTCTCGCAGCTCAAAACAAAGCCGCCGGCCCGTTTTTCCGGAACGGCGGCGGTCGTTGAGACGGTCAGGTTGTGCTCAGCCAGGCGCGTCTACGCGCTTACCGCACGTACCAATATCCCCACCAGCGCTGGGACACCGGCCGTGCCTGCGCCTTCATCGCTGCGACTTCTTCGGCCGGGCGAAGCTGCGGGCCATAGACCGCCGGTGGGTAGACGTTGTCCCAGAACACAAGCCCGCCCTGGATGGCGGCCGCCCGCTGTGACGGGGCAAGCGCGAGCTCGGCGGCTGATGTCGCGGATGCTGCCAAAGTGAGGCCGAGAGCGGCCAGGGCAATGGATGAAGCAACGGCGCGGAAGTTCATTGGATTGAATCCCTCATCAAATGCGATGGGTGATAATGCGATGGGTTCCGGACGGTTGCAAGGGCACGGGCAGGCCGGCTGACGCCGAACTTCCGGTTGCAGGGGCGCATGGTCTCGCCAAGGCGCGTCGGATCGACCGCGACGGGACTTGATGCATCCGCCTGCGAGAACGTCTCTTAGATATGTCGTCGCCATATATAGAGTGTTCGAGGACCTCCTCCGGCCGAGACGAGATCAGGCAGAGGTCGGCAGCCTTGCCACGCGCGCGGCATGCATGGAAGCGATCGAACCTTGAACATTTTTTCGGCGCTCGTGAATCCTCGAGAACCATGATGTCGACACACTGCTCACTCTTGATAGGACGCGCACGATCCAGGACGATTCCCAGGACGACTCTCATGACTTCTGCGTTTGTCTCTGCTTCCATTTTCGGCGCTGGTCTCATTCTCGGATACGCGCTACGCGCCTGGCGCGTCCAACGAAGAGCCGTGAGCTCATCTAGCAGCGCCTCGCGCCGGCCCTCGCGGCCCGCTCCGACCTCGACGTTCGGCCACGCCCGGCGAGCCTTCTAGGCATCGTCCCATTCGATGACGGTATCCAGCTTCACACTGAACCCGATCGGACATGACGACATGAGTGAGCCCAAGAAGGATGCGCCGCGACGCTACATCGTGGATGGCGCCGGACAGCGCGTGCTTGTCGGTCTGACGATCTCGGAAACGATCGAGTTCGAAGCGCTGGACAAGCCGGACACCCGTCCCGGCGCCGAGCTGCTCGGGGAGGCGGCGCGCGTCCGAGAGGCCAGGCATGGCGAACGTTGGGTGGAGCTCTACGTCAAGCACGAGCGAGCCTGGAGCGACTGGATGGCCCAGACGCGTGCGCAGTCGCCGCTGCCGTGTCTCAACTGAAAATGGTGAACGTCCATTCCCTCCCGAGACCGTCTCGCGCCTCGGTGGCAGGAGGCTGAAGATCATCACACCGCGAGCATGCGGCTTCCCTGGATGCTCATCAGGGTGAGGTTGCCGGTCGCATAGGCACCGGTGTCGATATTGGCGCGGTTGGCCAGCAATTCGGCGCTGCGGACCGGCGTATGACCGTGGACGATATATTTGCTGAACTGCTCCTCACTGCGCAGGAATTCCTCGCGAATCCAGAGCAGATCGCGCTCGGTCTGCTCGGCGAGCGGCACGCCCGGGCGAACGCCGGCGTGGACGAAGAAGAAGTCTCCGCAGCTGAAGCTCAACCGCAGATTGTCCAGGAATTCCAGATGCTCGGTCGGCATGGCGCGAATCAAGTCGCGCAGGATCGATGCCGGCTCGTCGCGCTTGAGATCGGGGGGAGCAAGCCCGTAGGACATCAATGTCTGGGTGCCGCCGAAGGCAATCCAGTCCTCGAATAGGGAAGGGTCTTCGAACACCCTCACCAGAAAGGCCTCGTGGTTGCCCTTGAGGAAGACCGCATTTCCCCGGCGGCTCCGCTCGACCAGGATGTCGAGGGTTGACCGCGTATCCGGGCCGCGATCGATGTAATCGCCCATGAAGACTTCGACGGCATAGCGCGGCCGGCTCCGCGCAACGTCGGCGTCGATCACCCGCAGCATGGGCTCGAGCAGATGCGCGCAGCCGTGGATATCCGAGATCGCGTAAATGCGGACGCCGTCCGGCAATTGCGGTTTGGGAAGCGACGGGTGGGATCGCGCGAAAGATTTCATGGCGCTCATCGATCGGGTGGTCGGAAAAAATATCCCCAAGTCACCGGCACCGGAGAGCGTCCATCCAACGCGAACAACGCGAGTTCCGTGGGGGCCGCAGCTCGTTGTCGGTCCCGATCACGCCAAAAGAAGGGCACGGCATTTTTTGCCGACTTGTTTCATGGACTTCAGGAACGAGAGGGGTCCGCAGGAATTGCATCGCTGGCTCGAAGCGTGCAGCAAGTCTGCATGACTCGTTGCAGATTCTCGCATACAGCCGCAGATAGAAATCCCTGGAAACTCTCGCAAGTGATCCGATGTTTGCGTTCGTCGGCAGCAAGCAGCGCCTCAAACTTGAGCGAACAGCGTCTCGTGCAACGATAGCATCGCATGAGATGCGGAACTTGATTCAAAATAGGGCAGTTCGTTCGCTCGTATGTCAGCACTGTGACGACATTTTCAGCGCATCGAATTTCGCCGCGCATCTCAACGCGACACATCGTCCGTGCGCCGCAAAAGTTTCGCGTGCAGCGCCACAATGTCGCTGCGATCGACCAACACTTTCCGTGCGGGGAATTGACGAGTCTTCAGCATCACGATGAGCGTCAGGCACTCTCTCGATACGCAGAGGTTCGAATGGCTGTTGCAACTTACGGTTCTGAAAGCGCTCATGCGCTGTCATCTGCGCGCGGCAGTGCGCTTCAGAGGCCCTTTCAGGTCGTCGTCATCGCTGCTGACTTTCTGTTGATCCTGCTGAGCTACGCGGCGGGAGCTTCGCTGTATGGCGTGGTGGTCGCATCGCCACCCGACGGTGCATCGGTGGGAGCCGGATTGTTTGTCGGTGTGGTGTTCGTCGGGATCGCCTATTTCCGGGACGTCTATTCCACGCATCGCCTGCTCAATCTGGTTTGGCAGCTTCGAATGGCGGCCTTTATCTGGCTGACGTCGCTCACGATCCTCGCCGTTGCGGCCTTCCTGCTGAAATCGACGGACAATCTGTCGCGCGGCACCGTCATCGTCTTTGCCGTGATCGGCGGGCTCGGCTTGATCAGCCTGCGCTTCGTCTGGCAGGCCGTGTTCGGCACGAGCTTTGCGAGAAGCCGCCTGGTCGACCGCAAGGTGATCCTGCTCAGCCTGAAGCCGCTCGACTTCACCTCGAGCCGCTTCAAGGATTTGCGCAGGAACGGCTTCGACGTCATGCGCCATTTCGTGCTCGGAGAGGACCGAGATGACGGCCAATGGGAGCGGCAGATTCGCGACGTCATCCGTCAGTCGCGCGCGGCCGATGTCGACGAATATCTGCTCGCGATCGACTGGAACGAATTGCCGATGCTGCGCAAGCTCGGGCCATATTTGCGCGCCGTTCCGCAGCCCATTCGCCTGCTGCCGGACGATTCCGTTGCCGACCTCGTGACCCGTCCGTTCCTGCCGGTCAGCGGAACCGTCGCGGTCGAGATCCAGCGGCCGCCGCTCACCATTCTCGAGCGGCTGCAGAAGCGCTGTCTCGACGTCGGCGTCGCTCTGTTCGCGCTCGTGCTGCTGACGCCGCTGCTGCTGACGGTAGCCGTGCTGATCAAGCTGGATTCGCCGGGAAGCGTCATATTCCGGCAGTCGCGCCGCGGCTTCAACGGCAAGCCGTTCGAGATCTGGAAGTTCCGCACCATGACGGTTGCCGAGAATGGCGAGACGGTGACCCAGGCGACCAAGGGGGATGCCCGGGTCACCAAGATCGGGCGCTTCCTGCGCATGACCAGCATCGACGAGCTGCCGCAGCTCTGGAACGTGCTACGGGGGGACATGTCGCTGGTGGGACCGCGTCCGCACGCGCTCGCCCATGACAATTACTACGACGAGCTCATCAGCAAGTATGTCTACCGCCATCACATGAAGCCGGGCCTGACGGGCTGGGCTCAGGTGAACGGATTCAGGGGCGAAACGCCAACGATCGATCTGATGGAAAAGCGGGTCGAGTACGACGTCTGGTACGTCAGCAATTGGAGCATCTGGCTCGACCTGAAGATCATGGCCCGCACCGCGTCCGCCGTGATGTTCCAAGAGGCCTATTAGCCGCTCGATCTCTCAATCGCCGGAAACCTCCGTCCCCGGGGCCTCAGGTTCCATTTCGCGGTGGCCTGCGGAAGAGCCGCATGATCGCATCGCGCAGCGCGAGCAGCGGCGGCACGAGCACGAAGAAGGCTCCCATTGCGACGGAGACGATGACATGGCGGATCGAGAAAGGCTCGTCCTGCTCGATCTGGCGCCGGTTCGGGTCGATGGGCGCGGGTGAGAGCGTCGTCGCCATGGGGTGGCGGTGCGGCTTGCGTGGAGGGACCACGATCAACACGAACAGAATGTTGAGCAGGACCCAAATAGTCAAAATCGTCAGGACGATCAGCATCCGAGCCTACCGGAAAAATAACTGCGAGTAATGAACCGAGATTAGCCCCGGGGAACCGAGAAAGAAAGATGCCTAAAGTTTCGGCATTTTCAGGCATCAAGGCTCGGATCGTCTCGTCTTATTGACAGCTGATGGCACCGGCACAACTTTCCCGGCGACCACCGTATCCGTCAATCCTTGCTTTTGGCTAGAGCAATAACTGCAAGTTGTGGATTCCGGACGAATACGGAGCCCGCGAGCAGGTCCGGAGCCCTTGCCGCATCTCGGTCCGTGTGCGGGGCGCACGGGATGCCCTTTAAGCGACCGCCAAGCACGAATAAGGCCCGCTGCCAATTGGCAACGGGCCCGAGCTCATTCCAGTTGTTCAGTGGGAGCGGCGCCTCGCCTCCGCCTAGGCGTGCTCGACGTAATAGCTGTTGTGGTGCTTGCCCTTGTAAGCCTCGATGCGCTTGAGCATCTTCGGGTTCGCGCGGTTGAGCACGGCGCCGATCAGCTTCTTCTGGAGGACTTCCGAACCCGAAACCGACTCCTGCAGAGCGGTTCGTGTGGTCTGGCCCCATTCGATCACGTAGACCATGGCGTCGATCAGGAAGCTGACGGCCTTGGAATCGGCCACCGGCATCACCGGGGCGAGATCGATCACGATGTACTCGTAGTGCTCCCTCAGCACCTTGAGCAGCTCGGCCATTGCCTTGGATCCGATGACGTCGGCCGAATTGACCATGCGCGAGGCCACTACGGAGGGCAGGAAATCCAGTCCCGTTTCCTTGCTTCGCTGCACGTGGTAGCCGAGGTTCGCGGGATCGTTGAGAGCCTCCACGAGGCCGGTCTTGGCGTTGGGCGCGAGCTCCCGCGTCAGCGAGCGCGTGTGCAGATCGCCGTCGATCAGAACCGTGCGATGCCCGGTGAGGGCGATCAGCTGCGCGAAATTGGCGGCCACCGTCGTCTTGCCCTCCTTTGGAAGCGAGGAGACGATGCCGATCACCTTGATCTCGCGGGTCAGACGCGCGACGTCGATCGAAACCTTGATGTTGCGCAAGGTCTCGGCAAAGCGTGAGAACGGATGATCGACGACGTAGCGGGAGAGATCGGGAGGGCCGGTCTTCGCTGACGTCGGGAGCAACGTGCCGGCCGTCGTCGGCGGACGTATGTCCGGCAGCACGCCGAGGCATTTCACGCCGAGCTCATCCTCGACCTCGCCGGGGGTCCGCAGCACGTCGCTCAGCAGTTCACGCGCAAATGCCGCGCCGAAGCCGAGGCAGAGGCCGCCGACCAGGCCGCCCACGAGGGCGAGGACCGTTCGCGGCGAGCTCTTGCGGTCCGGCTTGGTGGCGGTGCTGATGAGGCGGGCCTCGCTGAGGGGAAAGCTCTGGTTCTGCGTCGCGCTCTGCAGCTTTTCCAGGAAGTTGTTGTAGAGATTGCGGTAGGTGTCGGCGGCACTTTCGAGATCGCGCAGCTTGACCTCGGCCTGGCCCTTGTTGCCGGCCTGGGCGACGAGCTCCTTCACGTTCTTCTCGAGCGAGGCCTCCCGGCTCTTCGCGATCTCGTAGTCGCTGCGATAGGCGTCTGCGATCCGACGCAGCTCGTCGGCGATGTTCTTGCGCAGCTCGTCCATCTTGTTGGCCAGATTGACCGCCGCAAGGTGGGTCTTGCCGTAGCGCCTGGACCAGTCGGAATATTGGGCCTGGAGGTCGAGATATTGAGCGCGCAGACGGGTGATCACCGAGTTGTTGAGGGCATCCGTCACGGTTGATTGCGCAACATCCTGATCGGAAATCGTGTCGATCCGGTCAAGCCGGGCCTTGGCTTCGGCGGTCGCAGCCCGCGCCTGAACTAGCTGCGTGTTGAGGTCCGACAATTGCTGCTCGGACATCAGGCCGCGGCTGGTTCCGACGATGTTGTTCTCGGCCTTGAAGGTCTGGACGGCGCGATCGCTGGCCGATGCCTGCTCGCTCAGCTCGAGGCTGCGCTGCTGCAGCCATTCGGTGGCCCGCTTGGTGGACTGATATTTGGCCTCCAGGGCGCCGACGAGATAGGCATTGGCGATCGCGTTGGCGATCTTGGCGGCTTTGTCGGGGCTCCGCGCTTTATAGCTCAGCGACAGCACATATGTCGTCAGCACGCGCTCCGTACGCAGATTCTTCTGAATCTGCTGGACGACTGCATGTTCGATTCGCTCCTGGCTTGCTGGTTCGCCGGAGCCGAATAGCGATGTCAGCTTGCCGATGATGATAGAGAGCAGGCCGGGCTTGGAGCCGTTGAACTCCGGGTCTTCTGTCAGCTTCAGGCGGCGGACGACGGACAGAATGAGGTCGTCCGAGTTGATGATCTCCACCTGGCTGTCGACGTAGCCCGTGTCGATCAGGGCGCTGCTGGCGTTGCTGTCCTTGTCCAGAACTTGCGTCTGCCGCGTATCCATCATGATGCGGGCATTTGCCGTATACATGGGCTGCGCCATGGCCAGGTAGACGATCACCAGGGCCAGCGAAGCTCCCGTACAGACCGCGATGATCGGCCATTGGCGGCGAAGGACGTCGGCCACGCGCTCGAAGCTGAGGACCGCCCCGCCGAATTCGATGCCGAATCGGTGCCCCGACTGGAAATGTTCCCTAGGCTGGTACATGTGCTAATTCGCTGCCTTTGACGATCATGGATCAATTCGGAAGGGGGACGGGCTTGAATGGATTGGCCAGCTTGGTTCTCCACTCGCCTTCGAGGAGTGCTCCGCCACGGCCCGGCTGCGGCGAGGTCTTGATTTGCGATTGGGCCTGGACGCCGGAGCCGTCCTCTCCGGCGCCGGAATAACCGGCCTGCACGTTGAGATCGCCGATCCGCTGCACGAAATCCCTGATCTTGCGCGCGGCGTCCGGCTTGGTGGACGTGCAACCTGCTTCGGCAAGGCGCAGCGCAGCGCCGATGGACGAGCGATCGGCTGAAGCCGACGCCGAGATGAGCGTCTGGACGGACGGCAGCACCGACGGATTCGTCGCGACATAGCGCGCGAGCCAATACCGCAACTTCTCCTTGTCATTGCGCAACCGCTCGAGGAGCGAGGACGGCGACTTCACGAAGGTGTCGAGTTCGAGTTGCGAGGCGCGGTCCGAGAATTCGACGCACTGCGCGCGGCAAGCACCAGCGCTCGACACGATCAGCGCAGAACCAATCAAGACAATCGCTAGCCATCGCGGCTGCGCATGACGACGTGTTAGTCCGCGGCCCATCCGTGTTCCTTGCTTCTGTTGCAATAGGAGAACAGGCGAAACTTGACAGGTAACTGTGTCATCTTTTTGTGCGACGCAAAAGCTGGTGCAAAGCTGGCGACAAAACAAACGCGAGCCCGCTTGTTCGCCGGTTGCAAAAACAAGTTCTACAATGCCTGCGAGATCGGCAAATCACGCCCATGAATGTTGCAACCTGAAAACATATCGGGCACTCGCGCAGCCGCTCGTCGCAAAACCGACACACAAGTCACGACGCGCGTTTATTGTTCCCCATTGGCGAAAGATTTTTTCGCGCGACATTGGCACGCAGCAATCAATGTGCTGCAAGGGCCTCGATCGCAACAGTGCCGAATTTCGCGCACACTTTGCGCGCAAATACTCGCAATCATCCCATGTCGATTGGCTTGCGCGCCGAAGCAGGCGCACGTCGGATGAAAAGTGGCATGAACTTGGCGCTCGCATGTCCGAATGATCTGCAAGCTTTGAAATTATTGTCGGTCGTCATGCATCGAATGCGGCTCCGCGATTGCAGAGATTGATCACGCGTTGAGACCTGATACACACTGCTGCGGTGCAACAGCTACGGAATGTTGATGTGACGGAGTTGGTTCATCGTGAGAAGGCGCACGTCCTGCCGCTCGACAGCATCCGGGGGATCGCCGCGACTTCCGTGGTGATCCACCATCTGCTGCTGATGCCAACCTTTCTCGCGGCATTCTCGCACAACGCCTGGATCAACTGCTCCTTCTTCAGGAGTGCATGGCTGCTGGTCGATCTGTTCTTCGTTCTCAGCGGAATGGTCATGGCGCTCAGCTATGTCGAGAACGACTTCACGCGCTTCTCGCTGCGCGAATTTATGGTACGGCGCCTGGCGCGAGTCTACCCGCTGCATATCGTCATGCTGCTGGCAAACCTCGTCTTTCGCCTGCTGCGCATCGGCCTGGTCATGGCGGGGGTGGTCGTCGCCGCGCCTGCGGCGTTCGAAGTGAACAATGCCTATTCCTTCGGCCTCAACGTCCTGCTTCTCCACTCGATGGGGTTCATCGACTATCTCAGCTGGAATGCGCCGAGCTGGAGCATCAGCGTTGAGTTCTACACCTACCTGGTGTTTGGTCTGATCGTTCTCATTGCCCTGCGCATGCGCTCGCTGGCGTGGTTTTATGTCCTCTCCGGGCTGCTCGCGGTCGGAAGTCTCGTCTTCATCATCTTCGTGCTCGAAAAGAAGAGCATCGAGCTTCAGACGGATTTCGGCTTGCTACGCTGCTTCGTCGGCTTTTTCCTGGGCGTCTTGATGGTGAGGATCGTCGATCGCCTGCCGGCCAAGCCGGGGCCTGCCGTGCAGGGCGCATTGCAATTCGTCGCCATGATCGCGAGCATCGTCCTGGTGTCCCTGGCGGAGGCCAATCCTGCCGCGACCTTCCTCGCGCCAGTGATGTTCGCGATCTTCCTCGGCAGCCTGGTGGCCTTTCCGGATGCGCTGCTGGTGCCGCGGATCCTGGTGGCCAAGCCGCTGATCTGGTTGGGGCGTCGTTCGTATTCGATCTATATGGTGCACGCGCTCGTGGTGCTGCTGGCTGAATACTTCGTGCGGGGCGTGGGGGCGGGGCGAATCGCCGCCCTGGATTCGATCTGGGCAGGCCTGCCGGCGACGCTGAATCTCGTCGTTTCACTGGCCGCCGTGCTCGCGGTTTCGCACCTCACCTATCTCTATGTCGAAATTCCCGGCGGCAGGCTCCTGCGAAATGCATTCGGAAGCCCCCCGGATTTTGCGCCATCCCCCGCCCGATCGGCGCGGCTGAGCAACTGAGCCGCGCATGAGCACCTTCGCGCTGCAACCCCGCAGGATGATGCTGATCAGCCTCAATATCGAGGCGATCGCGCTCGCAGCCTATCTGGTCCGGGATGCCTTCGGCGGTATGATGCGGTACTACACCAGCATCATGCATTTGGACGCGCTTTGGTTCGTGCCGGATGGTATTGCGCTTCTGTGCCTGGTCCAGTTCATCGTGCATTGCATCTTGCGCAATCGCAGTATCATGGCTGCAGTTGTCCTCGTGCAGATCATGCTGTCGCTGGTGCTCGGCTACTTCATGCTGGGGACGGTCAACGCGGCGATGTCGTCGTTTAAGATGATGCTCCCGGTGTTCGTCGGATTTTGTTTCTGCGACGCCAGTCTGGGCTCCTACAAGAAGTTGCTGTCGGTCATCGCCGCGACGTTCTACCTCTCGCTGATCGGCGTGCTGCTGACGAAATTCTACTTCATGCCCTGGGTCGGATACAAATATGAGTCCTTCGGCGCCGTTCGTGAGGCGGGTCGCTTATGGTGGGCCTATGGCGGTGACGATCAGCGTCTCACGGGCTTTGCTGCCGAAAGTACCATGGCGGCCTTCTTCATACTCGTGTCCTTCGCAATTACGTCGATCCGTAAGAGCACGATTTGGTGCCTTCTGTACGGCTCCCTTGCGGTCTACATCATCCGTCTGACGACCAGCAAGACGACCATGATCGTCCTCGTGCTCTACTTGATTCTGCTGGTGTTCGTGCGGATGCTCCCGGAGAAGTCGCGCTTCACCGCGATACGGAACATTGCATTGTGGTCGTTTGCCGCGATCCTGGTGCCGTTCTTCATGATCGTGCTCGCTTCGGGTACCGCCGCGGTGCCGCACACGACCCTGTTCAGCATCGTCGACCGCATCAACAACAGCTGGCAACTGCCGTTCGTCTACCTGAGCCAGCTCATGCCCGTTGGTCTCGTGACCGGCTGCGGCGTGGGCTGCTTCAACTATCCGCAGAAGCTGTTCTCGCCGCTCGCCGCCTTCTGGGTTCCCGTCGACAATTTCTACATCGGCACGTATCTGATGTTCGGACTCCCGTTCGTCGCATTCATGGTGATGGTATTCCGGGCGACGTTCGGCACGACCGACGTCTACAAGCTGACGCTGATCTTCGTCGTCAACTTGTTCACGATCACCGTTCTGAATTACGGCCCGGCGTCCGGCCTGCTGATCATCGCGTTGAGCTTCAGCGAGGTGTTCTCGCGGCGCGCGACCACCGCGCGGGCGGGCGACACCGTGCCAATCATCGTACGGCCACCGATGCCGTCATTAGAAGGCTTCCGCCCGGATGTACCGGCGGCGAGCGGAAGCAGGTGAGAACGAACAATGCATAAACGGCTCGCATTCATCGACACGCTGCGCGGCATTGCCGTGCTGGCCGTCCTGGTCCAGCACGTATTCGAGGTCATCCTGGAAAAGCACCCGACGGGTGTCTATTACGGGCCCCTCCACGACATATTCGGCTACTACATGAACTTTGGCCGGTTCGGGGTCGTGTTGTTCTTCTTCGTGAGCGGCTTCGTCATTCCGTTCAGCTTCCCGGACAGCGCCACGCCTGTGCGCGATTTTACAATCAGCCGCTTCTTCCGGCTCTATCCGGCTTATTGGACTTCGATCGTTGTCGGGCTCGTGTCGGTGCAGCTGCTGGATTCGAAGAGTTTTCCGCTGGGGCAGATCGCCGCTAACGTGACGATGTTGCAGACTTTCGTGAACGTCCCGAATCTCTGGGTGTTCTATTGGACGCTGGCGATCGAACTCTTGTTCTACGTCGGATGCACCATTCTCTTTGCGATGGGGCTGCTCAACCGGCGCTTCACGGCGGTGACCATCGTCGTTGCCGCCGCGCTGGTGGGAACCACAGCTGCACTTTTCGTTGAGAGCAGGGCAGTCTCCTCGGTGATGGAGGTCGGCTTGAACCTCTCGGCGATGTTCCTGGGCAAGATCATCCGCGACACCGTCATTGGCGGCAAGCTGCGGTGGACGCATGTGACCGTCTGCACGCTTCTGTATGCGGTCTTCGCCGCCACCCTGTCCGACCGCCGGTTCGGCGGCGTGTATCACGAGAATTTCTTCTACAGTTATTCGATCGGATCGGCCTATATCTCCGCGGCGCTTGTCTTCATCGGCTTTGCCGTGTTCGGCGAACGGATGGCCTGGCGTCCGATGGCATTCGTCGGCGTGATCAGCTATTCGGTCTATCTGATGTCGCCGTTCGCGATCGTCTACGTCCACCGCCTGGTATGGTTCGGCGACGGACCCCTCGGATGGTCGATCTTCCTGGTCGTCATCCTGGCATTGTCGATCCTCGTCAGTTGGATGACATACACGTTCATCGAGAAGCCCAGCATTTCCTTCGGGCAAAGATTCCGCTCCGCGCGAAGAAAGCCTGTCGTCCTCGAGCCAGTGCTCAGCACCCAGGGTGCCGCAGAGTGATCAAGGCACCTCACCAGCCGGGCGCCGCCTATGATGGATCGTTCCTTCCTTCGGTCCAGGGCCTTCGTGCCATCGCGGCGCTGAGCGTGCTGATGGATCATTTCTACGACATGCCGAAGGCAGGCATGTACGACATCCCGAATCCCGGTTTTCTGCCGCCGCTCTGGCCCTGGCTGCAGTCGGTGATCAATGTCGGCGGGCACGGTGTCGAGCTGTTCTTCATGATCAGCGGCTTCCTGATCCCGGCCAGTCTGATACGCCACGGTTCGCTGTCGCGGTTCTTCTTCGACCGCGTCCTGCGCATCATGCCGGTGTTCGTCGTGCTGCATCTTGCGCTGTTCGCGATCGGGCCGATCGTGGCCTACAAGTTCTTCCGCGGCATCGATCTCACCAGCTATCTCGGGATCTTTGCGGCCAACCTGTTCTTCGTGCAGGACGCGCTCGGCCTGCCCATTGCCCAGCAGAATGCGTGGACGTTGACCTATGAGTGGGCATTCTACATCTGGTTTGCGCTGACATTCTCGATGTGGCGCGCCGGCGGCAGGCTGCTGGCTGCGCCTCTGATCCTGCTGGGCGTGGCCTGCCTGATGCGCTGGCCGATCACCGCGTTCTTCTGCATCGGGATGCTGTTCAGCGCGACGGGATTTCGCATTTCCATTCCCGGACGGCTCGGTCTGGTCGCAGGGCTCGTCTGCGGGGCCGCGCTGTACGCGAGCCTGGTGCTGTTTCATCCGTTCGTGGGCCTCATTCCCGGAATTCTGCTGTTCGCCATGGTGCTCGCCCCGGAATCAGGCCTCGGGAAGGCTCTGAGCACGCCGGCGCTCCAATATATCGGCAAGATCAGCTACAGCCTCTATCTCGTGCACCCCTTCGTGCTCTTCCCCTTGCAAGTGGTTGGCCTGAAGCTGGTTGCCGCCGGCGTCGACCGCTGGCTGCTATGGGCGGCTTTCATCGGACTCGGGCTGGTGATGTCACTGGCTGCAAGTGCGATCAGCTATGAACTGATCGAGGTCCGGCTGAGGCGCTTGCTGGACGGCGCGTTCCGCAGCACGTTCTTTCGACCGCTGAAAGTGGGGCAATCGGCTTGAGAAAGCGCGTGTCGCGCTCACACGGTACGACCGGCGAGCCTGTGATAGGATCCAAGCAACCGTTCGGCAATGTGGTCCCAGTTCAGAGGGCCGGCCGCGGTCTGCCGCGCGCCGTCAGCCAACGTTGTGGCGAGTGAATTCGACGTCAGCACGCGCTCGAGTGCATCGGCGAGCGCAGTGGCATCGCCGGGAGGGACCAGAAGACCATTGACGCCGTCCGTCACGACGTCGGGAATGCCACCGGTGGCGCTGGCGACGACGGGACGCGCATTCCCATAGGCGGATGCGAGCACCCCGCTTTGTGATGCATCCTTGTAGGGCAAGGCAACCACCGTAGCAGATTGAAATAGACGTCCGGTATCCGCAGGCGAAATGTAGGCATTGATGGTCTTGACCGTCGGCATTGCCTCCATCCGGGCGCCGAGCCGTGTCATCTCGGGGCCGCGCCCGGCGACGATCGCTTCATGCGCGACGCCGCGCTGGGCCAACATGTCGATCGCGTCGATGAAGACGTCGAGGCCCTTGTAAGCCCACATCCGCCCAAAAAACAGGATGCGTCCGGATTCGGGCTCGGTGAACGAGCTTTTGTCCGGCGGAACCATCAGCACGCCGTGCATGCTGCAAACTGTCTCGCCCTTGAAGTCGGGCGAAGCGCGATGAAAATCTGCAATGCAGCTCTCGCCGTGCGTCGTGACGATCGAGGCGGCCGCACGCATGCGCCCGCGCCAGGCATCTTCACGGGGCGAGGTGCCGGAGCCGCCCTCCGAGTGCGGGATAGCATCGTGAACGGTCAGTACCAAGGGAATGCCGAGCGGACGCAGGAGCTGAATCAGCTTGGACGTGTAGATCTCGGGAACTTCGTGACAATGGATCACGTCCGGGCGGAAGGAAATTATGTCGATGAACGAGGCAGGGATGCCGATTGCGCCGCCGCGCCGCAGACTGAGGTCGCGAATCCGTGTCTCGAACGGCGCCGTCACAGCGATATCGGCAAGCTCCCATTGCTGGTTCGCGTCTTTGCGGTTGAGCACAAGCCGAACGTCGCAATGATGCGCCAATCCCGATGCGAGGCGGTAGGAATATTCCGCAAAATGCGGCGCGTAGATGGCCACGCGAAGGCGCTTGGCCATGTTAGTTCTTTCCGCTCCAGAGGTCGATCGGGAATGCACTCATCAAGGCACGATGATCAAAGTTGAGGCGCGCAGCTCCCCCCATCTCGCGACCTTCGTCAATACTCGTCGCAAACTCGACGGCGAACCGGCCGGTGCCCTCATAATAGTCATGATACTTGAACTCGGCCTCTCCGCTGCTCAGCCGTACGTATCGAGCCGGTATCCCGAATGCCTCGGCGACGATGATGCCGTGGAGCGAGCTGGCCAGCACCAGTTCAGCTTCGAGAATGGCGTCAATTCGCCGGTTCCAGGATCCCAGCGGTGAGACCACCGTATCGGCGGCAGGGTCGACGATGTTCAAATCGTGCAAATTCGGAACAAACACCCACAGCTTCTTGGCAGTAGGGCGAAAACGATTTGGAAACAGCTGAGGAAGCAGCAAGGCCGGATCTCCGAACACTTCGGGAACCGCGATGCCCCGGCGCTGCAGAACTTCCCGGGTACGGGGGCCGCGCACCGCTCGCACGTCCAAATTCTGCACGCGATGGTTGAGGTCACCTTGGCCGGGGCGTCCGTTTACGCCGCTTCCCCAGATCACATCGCCATTTCGCGCGTAGTGGAGCACGGAGCCGATCGCGAACAAGCGCGCTTGCCGCGGCACCTCATCGGCGAGCGTATAGCCGAATTGCCGCAAGAGATGGTCAACGACAACGATCGAAAGATGATCACCGAAATTGATCGTTCCGTCGTCGGGACGCCAGAAGAACAAGTCCACGTGCGGATAGGGCAGTTGATGAATAAAGTCGCAGCCGACCTCGTTGATCAGCCGTCGTAGATTGCCTCGAAAATTCATGCTGCCTCGGATGTAGCTGCTTTCTTGCCGTAGTGTCCTCGTAAACAAGGCGACTATTGGACCATAGCAGCCAATGGCTCATCGACGAATGTCGACCTAACCCCGAATTGTGACAGGCTTCCAGTTGCGCCACGAGATTATCAAGCCGCGCTCGATCGTTTCGGGCGTCATTTGGTCGGCGCTCGATTCCGCGGTCGGGCAGGCGCTCACGCTCGCAATCTACATGATCATGGCGCGGCTGCTGTCGCCGCAGATTCTCGGCATCGTGGCAACGGGAGCGCTGGCGCTCGAGTTCTGCCGGGCAGTCCTGATCGAGAGCATCGCGATTGCCGTCCAGGCGCGTCCCGATCCGAAGGATGAGGATTACACTGCCTCGTTTTGGCTCATCGCGGGCCTCTCCTTGTTTGCAGCACTCGCACTGTTCGCCTCGAGCGGCGCCATCGAACGATTCTCCGGTCTTTCGGATCTTGCCATCGTTCTCAAAGGATTTTGCATCGTGGTGGCCGTGCAAGGCCTGTCACGGACGCACGAAGCCTGGCTGACGCGCAATCAACTCTTTCGATCCCTCGCCATCCGTTCGCTTTCTTCAATCTCGGTTGGCGGAGCCGTAGGGATCGCGCTGGCGATACAGGGTTACGGGGTCGTTGCGCTGGTCGGACAGCTCGTCTCGACTTCGTTGATCTCGCTGGTCAGCCTTTGGATCCTGACGCCCTGGCGCCCTCGGCTCCGGGTCAGCCGGCAGGCTGTTATCGATCTCCTGAGCTATGCGCGCTACGTGGCGCTGACGGGAATCACGAACTTTGCCAATGCCAATTCCGATCTGATTTTCGTCACTTGGTATACCGGCGCCGCCGGCGCGGGCTTCTACAGCCTTGCCAAGCGCCTGGTCAACGCCGTGAGTACCGTGATCGGGAATGCGTTGAACCGCGTGTTCTTTTCGACCATCGCTGGCCTCCAGCATGACCGGGAAGCATCGCGTTCGACGCTGGTCGACTTCGTCAAGTACACGTCACTGCTGACGGCCCCGCTTTTCGCGGGCATAGCGGCTCTGGCACCGGATCTCATCGTCGGTTTCTTCGGATCCAAGTGGGGCGAGGCCGCCCCTCTACTCGCGATCATGTCGATCACCGGGTTCTTGACCACGATCGGCCTCTACAATCACTCGGTGATCCTGGCATTCGGCAAACCGCACTGGCAGACTTGGCTGACGCTGATATACGCGGTTTCGAACATAACGATCTTCATCCTCGCTGCGCCATTTGGCCTTATCGCCATCGCTGTCGGCTATGTCGTTCGCGCCTTGTTGCTGTATCCACTGTCCGCCGGAGCCTCGATGCGGATCTTGGCGCTCGGCATCAGGCCCTATGCCGCGGCGCTGATGCCGGCACTTGCGGGCTCCGCGGTGATGGCCTGCGCGGTGGTTGCTGCCTCCATTACCATGCCGGCCACGTCGCCATGGCTGCGTCTCTCCGCGCTCGTGCTGCTTGGTTCTTCGGTCTATCTTGCCGTTGTCATGGCGGTCGCCCGGCCGGCCGTGGTGCGGATATGCCAGGAAGTCTGGGGTCGTGTGCGGCGATCGTCTAAGACCTAGCCAGAATTCGGCCTGCACGCACCAGCTAGCTTGCGTTGGCCGCCTGTCTGGCCTCGGCAAGATCGAGCGGCTCGGGCTTCGGGACGCGGGCTGATCTTGCCCCGCCAGGCGCAAGCCGGTTGATCACTCTTCTAGCGGGATCTTCGACGTAGCGATATGTCACGTCGGCAACGACTGTCAGAACGATGCAGCAGACCAATGCAAACACCGGAAACATGCTTGGCTGAAGTCCGAAATAGTGCCAGGCCGGCTTGAAGAGCAGGATCAACAGCACTTCGTGCATCATGTAGATGGCATATGACGTGTTGCCGAGGCGGCCGAGCCAATCGGAGCCGGGAAACCGCGCGAAGGCGCTTTCTCCCGTGGCTGTGACGAGGATCGCGAGAGAGAACAGTATGATTGCAAGGTCGGGCTTGGCAAAGAAGTTGAGAACCAGAACCGAGACGGCAAACAGCGCTATTCCGGCGAATGCAACCGGCTTCTTGCGATAGTCGCTCGAGAGCCTGAACAGGACGGTTAGGAGAATCCCGTTCAGGAAGCTCGGAAGCGCCCGTAACATCCCGAAATCGAAAGTTGCCCCGTACATCTGAGAGCGTTCCTGCCAGATCGGCAGGTGAGCATGGGCAAGGATGCCGTAAGAGAGCGCGACGATGATCGCCAGCATCAGCGGCGAGATCCTCCCGGCCAGCAGCATGAACAATGGGAATAATAGGTAACAGAACAGCTCGGCGCTGATGGACCAAGCCGGCGAGTTGAAGCTGAGATGATCTGTAATACCCCACGCCTGCACGAGGAAGAGGTTTTGAATGAAATCCGTCAAGCTCGCGTGCGAGGTCGGACCGGATATGCCCATGAGAGCAAGGACCGCGAATATCAACAAGGTGAGCAGATGCAAGGGGTAGATCCGCGCGATCCGCCTAACGAGAAAGCGCGCATAGGAGCGCAGGCCGGTCGAGCTTGAAGGATAGGAATAGGAGATCACGAAGCCGGACAGGATGAAGAACATGTCCACGAACAGGCCATAGGACCCGTTCCAGGCCGGTGAGATGCCCTTGTCGATCAGCTTCAGGTGGAAGATGAAGACCCCGAGCGCGGCGACGAAGCGGTAGAAGTCGAGAACGACAAAACGTCTTGCTTCACTGGCTTCCATCGGGGCTCGGTTTCCTTGCACGTTTCGTCGCTCTTCTAGAGACGAATTGTGACGCAAGTTCGCAAGCGCGGCGGCCGATGGCGGCACAACGCGACGATCCCTCCGAATTCATGGGGCTCATCCAATTGCGGATGGCAGAGAGCCTTTTGCTCATCGATGAGGCAGGCGCCCGACCAACGAGCGATCAGGGGCCGGGACATGGTCCCGGCCCCCAGCGACGTTGGCGCCCGTTTGGGCAGGTCTCACCGGCTCAAACGAACACGAAGTCGTGGCTCGTCAGGCTGGAGACGTAGACGTTCTTCAGCAGAATCGAGTCGGTCGCCGAGAACGTGATGAGCGCGTTCGTGCCGGACTGCGTGATCTGGAGCTGGCTGTAGTCCTCCGCCAGCAGTTTCGAGATCGCGATCGTGTCGTGCGTCGTCCCGCTGCCGGCCTGGAAGTTGAGGATCTGGTCCTGGCCGTGGTCGTACGCGATGGTCGTCGAGTTCGGCGCCGCCGAGAACACGTCATTGCCGGCCCCGCCCTGGATCGTCACGCCGCTGGCGACGGCCGTGACGTTGTGGGTGCCATCGGACTTGGTCTGATCGATGAACTCGAGCGCCTTGGCGGTGTTGTAGCTCTCGTGCTGCGTGACGCCGGCCTGTCCGTTGAAGTTGAACAGGAAGACGTCCCTCGAGCCGTCGGCGTGGCTGGCGATCTCCTGGGTCTTGATGCCGGCGCTGTTATAGATGTCGGTCAGCTTGCTGCCGTCATTGTTGATGACCTGGGTATAGTCCAGAGTGCCGTCGGCGTGGGTCCTTGTGATCTCGACGATCTTGCCCGAGGCATCGAGGTGCTGGTGCTGCGTCGTGTAGGACTGGCCTGTGATGTTGTAGTTCCAGTTGTCCGACGTGCCGTCGGCGTTCTTGATGTAGGCAGCGGTCTTGATACCGCCGGTGTAGACCGTGGTGGAACTGTAGCCGTCGCTCTTGGTCGTCACCTCGCTGGTGATAATTCCTTTGGCGTCATACCAGCCCGAGGTCTTGGTGCCGTCGGCGCTCTGCACAAGAGTGAATGCCAGGCTGTCGTCGGCGTGGGTCCGCACGATGTGCGTCAGGAAACCGGTGGTATCGTAGGTATCGTGCTCTTTCGTGTAGTTCTGACCGATGACGTTGAAGAGATAGACATCCCTCGAGCCGTCGGAGTGATAGTCGGTTTGTGTCTTCTTGAGGCCTGAAGCGTCGTAATTGGTCACGACGCTGCCACCGTCGCTGCCGACGACCTGGGTATAGTCGAGCGTGCCGTCGGCGTGCCAGCGGGTCACCTCCGTCGTCTTGCCGGTCGGATCGAGATGCTGGTGCTGCGTGGCATAGCTCTGCCCGGTGATGTTGTAGGTGTAATTGTCTTGGCTCAGGTCGGCATTGGTGATGTAGGCCGCAGTTTTCAGGCCGTTGGTATAGACCGTTGTCGAGCTGTAACCGTCGGCCTTCGTGATCACCTCGCTGGTGAGGACCCCCTTGGCATCGTACCAGTCCGTCGTCTTGGTCCCGTCCTTGCTCTGCACCAGCTTGAACGCCATGCTGCCGTCCGCGTGCTTCCGGATCAGCGTCGTGAGGAAGCCGGTTGCATCGTAGACATTGTGTTCGGTCGTGTAGTTCTGGCCGGTGATGTTGTAGAGGAAGACATCCTTGCTGCCATCAGCGTGGTACTCGGATTGTTTCGTCCGTACTCCCGTCGAGTCATAGATGGTGACGACGCTGCTCCCGTCGTTGTTGACGACCTGGGTATAGTCGAGCGTGCCGTCCGCGTGCTTGCGGGTGACGGACGTGACCTTGCCGGACGGATCGATGTGCTGGATCAGCGTGGTGTAGCTCTGGCCGGTGATGCCATAGGCATAGTTGTCCAGACTACCGTCGGCGTTCTTGATGTAAACTTTCGTCTTGACGCCGTTGCTGTAGAGGGTTGTCGAGGCGAAGCCGTCGGCCTTTTGGACCACCTCGCTGGTGAGGCTGCCGGCGGCATTGTACCAGTTGGTCGTCTTGGTGCCGTCGGCGGTCTGCATCAGCTCGAAGGCCAGGCTGCCGTCGGCATGCAGGCGCGTCAGGGTCGTGAGGAATCCGGTCGAATCGTAGACGTCGTGCTGGGTCGTATAGTTCTGGTCCTTGATGTTGTACGTCCAGACATCCTTGCTGCGATCGGCATGGTAGGCCGTCTCGATCAGTTTCACTCCCGTGGCGCTGTACAACGTGATCACGCTGCTGCCGTCACTATTGTAGACCTGGGTCGAGTCCAGCGAGCCGTCGGCATGGCTGCGGATCACCGAAGTGACTTTCCCCGAAGCGTCGAGATGCTGCACCTGGGTGGTGAAGCTCTTGCCCGTGATATTGTAAGTATAGTTGTCCTGCGAGCGGTCCGCGTTCTTGACGTAGGCGGCTGTCTTCACGCCGTTGGTGTAGAGCGTGGTGGAGTAATAGCCGTCGGGCTTCTGGACGACTTCGCTCAGCAGGGTGCCGGCCGTGTTGTAGGTGTCGGTTGTCCGGGTTGCGTCGGTTCCGACATGAACGAATTTAGTCTGCACGCCGCCGGTGTAGCTGATCACGTCCTTGGAGCCGTCGCTGTGGACGATGGTGGTCGAGGTCGGCTGCCCGCTTGAATTGAGGCCGGTGTCGGATTTCGAGAGCAGCTTGCCGCTCGAATCGTAAGTCCTCGTGCTGGTCCAGGTCGCCGCCGAGTTCGTCACCGAGAACGAATATCCGCCCTGGATCTTCGAGAGCGCGTTGCCGTAATGGGCGATCATGTAGTCCATGGTCGCCTTCGACGCGACCTGCAGGACGTGGGAGTCGGTCAGGGTGATTGTCTGCAGCGCCGTCGAGTCGCTCAGATCGGACAGTTGCGGCACGATCTCCGCAGCCGTTCCGGTGACGCTGGTCCTTGTGTCCGGGGCGGGCGGCGTCGTCGGGGGCGCGTCGATCTCGATGATCACCGGGTGATCGCTGACCGGAATGGTGATGGTGCTGACGTCGGTGTAGCTGGCGATCGCTGTGGTGCCGGTCAGCGTGTCGTACACCTTCACGGTATGATGGACGGCGCCGAGGTTCACCGTCACCGTCTGGGCCGCATTGGACAGCTCGGTATCGGTGGCATCGTTCCAGAGCTTCGGCTCGGCCCAGACGACGAGTTCGTAGGCGCCATTGCTCTTGCCGAGCACCATGCTGTTGCCGGTGGCCGGCATGTTGCTCAACGTGTAGTTCAATGGGTCAGTCGGCTGCAGGCCGCCCTTGCCGTCGTCGGCCAGAATGGTCGTCAGGTTGTGAATCGCCGTCGCGGCGAGCTTGGGCGTGCCGTCGGAGTTGAACAGGCCGAAATTGGCTTCGGGATTGGTGTTGGCTGCAGACGAGTCGCGGTCGAACAGCTCGTAGAGGTAAGTTGCACTCACGCCGGCCTTGTAGGCGACGACAAGCGTGTTCAGGATCGATTTGGCCTGCACCGTCTCGTTGGCGCCGAGATACTGGGTGTTGTTTTGCGTGGTGTAGCCGGTTTCCGTGATGACGACAGGCTTTCCCGGAGCCGCGGCCATGACGGCGCTCAGCGTCGCCGCAATGGAGCTGCTCGGATTGAGGCCGGTGCTGACATAAGCGTGGGCGTTGGCATAGTCGACCGAGCCCGACATGTTGCCGAGCTGGCTGTAGCCTTGCGGATCGTTGTAGGCCAGTGACAGATTGTAGACGGGGATGCTGGCGAGCGTCGCGTTGGCATTGACGGCCTGATAGAGCGCACTCTGGAACTGGGCCGCGGCCGAAAGGCTGGAGCTGCCATTGTAGCTGAAGGGCTGGTGATTGGCCTCGTTGAGCCCCTCGATGGCGGTGATGCTGCCCGAATAGCTCGTCGCGAATTTTTGGAGCGAGGCGATGTAGTTCTGCAACCCGACCGTACCGGACTGGGGCAGCGCAGACGATACCAGAAAGTCGAACTTGTAGCCGGCGGCGGCCAGGCCCTCGACGACCGGCTGCGCAGCGGGGTTCGTCCCCATCGCGTCGCGGAGATGGGTGACGCCGATATATTCGAGGCTGTCGGCCATCAGCGCGAGGTTGTTGTAGCCGGTCCATCCGAAACCGGCGTGCGTGTTGACGCCGATGGAGTTGATGAAGCTGCTGGCGGACAGGATTGTTTGATCAGGCATTGCAAACTCGAGTTTCAGCGCGAACGAAATTGCTCGCAGGGATTTGCGTCGAAGCTTCTCTGTCGAGTGTGAATTTCAGATAAAAATCGAAGCTACAAATCGCGAGTGAAATGCGGTTCCTTGTGCAGGAACACTTCGACTCGTATTGCAGCAGAATGCTGATGCGATGCCCGTGCAGGATGGCGTGAGAATGGCGCTTTCAAGATTTCCACGATTCACGCTGCTAAATATATGCGCAAGCCGTGCGAGTTCGATCCAACGCTTCGGCTTGAGAGCGTGTCATACGAACGCGGCGCAGGGGTGCGACTCTTTCGTCTGCGTCATCGGATGGCACAGGGAGTCGGCAGATGCCATTTTCATGGGCGATCAATCTGAAAGATTTTATCGCACTGGTTGTATCCGTATTTTCCCGGATATGACCGCTTGGTTTGATCGGGGAGGCGCAATGGTTCCGTCCAGGACCTGAATTTGAGCCGTGGCCCAACGGCTCAGTTGCTCGCCCGCTGTGTTCCGATCCGTGCCGGATGCGGCGAATTGGGCTAGCCGCGACGGGCCAGCATCAGAAAGTCGCCGCGCCATCCGACGATCGCCGTTGCGAGCGCGGCGATCACGATCTTGCCGGCAAGCCATGTCGCGGGCTCGGTCGGCATCGCGCCGAGTGATCCGATCAGGACGGCGGCCACCAGCGCCTGCGCGACCAGTGACCAGCGAGGGAATGCCTCGAACCGCAGGGTCGGACCGAGCGCAAACAGAATCGCTGCCAGCGTGGCGAGGCAAGCGCAGCCGACCGCCTGTTGCGGCGACAGGCCGGCCCATGCCGCGGCCAGCGCGACGGCAGCGACGATCGCGAGCTGGCCGACCGCAACGATCACGAGCCTCGTTGCGAGCTTCTCCAGGTGCGGAACGACCGCGACGGTCGCCTGGAGATGCGTGTGCAGGAAATAGAAGACGGCCACAACAGGTGCCGTCGTCAGGAAGCCATCAAGGCTCTCCCGCGGCACCAGGATACGGGCTGCATCCGGAATGAAGCCGACGAGGCCGCCGAGCAGCACGAGGGTCGTGCAGACCATGAACTCGAACATTCGCCGCGTCGATTGCACCGACTTCATGACGGTTCCGTGCTCGAAATCCTTCACGACATCGGGATAGCTCACGGTGTGGATCGCCGCATTGAGGACCCAGAACGGCCGTTGCAGCAGGTCGAGCGCGATCGAAAATCCAGCGCCGGCCCCCGTCGCGCCCAGCCGGCCGATGATGATGAAGCGGAGCAGCACCGGCACCGACAGATGGATGACGGACGCACCCGCCGCGAGCATGCCGTAGCGGGAGAAATCCTTCCAGTCGGCCAGCATCGTCGGCAGCGGAACGCGCTCCAGGGGGGTGCGATAGGCCACCAGCCCCGCGAGCAGGCCCACGGCGTGGCCCGCACTGACGCCGAGCAGCGCCGCCTCCGCCGTTCCCCAAATCGCCGCGCCCGCGGCGGCTCCGGTCAGAAGGGCGGTGGCGCGAAACGCCAGGAGAGAGGAGGCGATACCCAGCCGGTCGGACAGGCGGACCGACAGCAAATAGAGGTCGGTCAGGCCCTGAAGCACGGAAATGCCGAGGCCCAGCGCGATGATCCCGGCCGGGAGCACGCTGGCCAGCGATGCGCAGCCGCCGACCACGACGAGCGCGCCCGCGCTCGACAGGCCCGCGGCAAAGAGCGACCACCTCAGCCGCGCCGCCTCGTTCTCCCCGGCTGCTGCCAGGAAGCGCAATCCGGCGAGCTGCAGCCACTCGAACATCAGGACGCAGAGCAATTGGCTCGAGGCCAGTGCCAACGAGAAATTGGTGTAGTCGGCGGCGGGCAACAGATGACTGATCGCGAAGATCAGGATGATCGCCGCGGCGCTCTGATAGAGGTAGCCCGCCATCGCGAAGAGGCGTGTCATCTCGGAATGAGGCGCTCCTTGCCGACGGCCCGCGGGGCTTCAGTCGTTGCTGCGCGCACGCGCGACATCCGCTGCTCGCGCAATTGCTCATACAGATTCTTGTAGGATGACAGCACGTCGGCAAATACCCATTTGTTGGTATCTGCGATCAGGCGCCGGCTGATCTCGTCGATCTTGTGCGGATCAGACGCGACTGCAAGCATGCTGTCGGCCAGGGATTGGGGATCGGCTTCGGTCAGCCAACCCGTCACGCCGTGCTCGATGACCTCGGGCATGCCGCCAAAGCGCGTTCCGAGCAGCGGCCTGCCGGCCGCCTTGGCATCTGCGACGACGAGTGGACCGGGGTCGTGCCAGATCGAGGGCGCGACCACCACGTCGACCTGCCTGTAGAAATCGTCCGGCGCCACGAAGCCCATGAACTCGATGCGCGCATGCGGCGCGAGCGCCTTGAGGCGGCGCTGCTCCTCCTCGCTGACCCGGCCGGCGATCATCATTCGGATGCGGTCGGGGGGCAGCATGGCAAGGGCATGCATCAGGTTGTCGATGCCCTTCTCCTCAGTGAGGCGGCCGATGAACCCGAACGTCACTTCCGTGGTGCAGACCGGGCGAGGGTAGGGCTCGCGCGGCGGCTCGGTCGAGGCGTTGCGGATCACGGTTCGGATCGGCGTCTCCGCGAACATGCCCATGTCGGTATGGATCGACAGCACGCGCTCGCTCACGCCGACCACGGCGCTCAGCCAGTGCGTCGCCCGCTTGCGATGGAAGGTCAGGATCCCGCAGCTCGTGCAGGTGTGCTCGCAAGAGCGTCCCTTGTCGAAGCGCGAGCAGCGCGGGCAGGTCAGATAATAATCGTGAAGCGTATGCAGCACCGGCACGCCGAGCTGGGCGGCGACGCGCCAGACCGCGGTGGTGAGACCCGACAAATTGTTGGAGTGCAGCACGTCCGGCTTGAAGGCCCGGATGCGTTCCGCTATCAGCGGCGCCTGCATCTGCCAGTCGTCGACCGCATGCCAGATGCTGCGCTTTACGATGTTCTTCGGCAGCGAGAAGGGCAGATGGAAGTTGCGCACCGGCGCAGAATAGACGTTGATGCCGTTGCAGCTTTCACGAGCCTGCTCGGGCGCGGATGCGCTGCGGATCACCTCGACCTCGTCTCCGCGCTGCACCAGGCCTTCGGCGAAGCGCCGCGCGAAGATCTCTGCACCGCCGACGATCTTGGGGGCCTGAGGCGTCGGATAAAGCGTGGACGTCAAAAGAACTTTCATCACTGAACCTCATGTTTTGCAAAATCGCGCTTACCGCGCCGGCCTTATCTCCAAAGCGGGCATGGCACCGTTGCTCGCTGCAATGAGAACCGGCGTGGTCGAAACCGGAATCCAGGCACCGGACGTAGGTCTTGGGGCCGAGTCGCACGGCATCGCAAAGGTTGCGCCGTCCTGATCGCCCTTGATCCTGACCTCGTAACGCCGCTCGGGAGTCTCGGACCACACCGCAACTCTGGCGCCGGACGTCGTCGTTGCATTGATCGACACGACGCCACTGGTGAGCTCGCGTTTCTCGGCGCTCAGGCTGGAGCGGATGAAAGCCCAGGCGCCCTGAGCCGCGCAGGCGACCGGCTTTGGGGAGTTATCGAAACGATAGAGTCCGAAATTGTGCTCCAGGTCCGATGCGTCCTTTCCACTGTCCTTGAGTTCGTAGAACCACATTCCTTTGAGCCAGCGCGCCGCGGTCGATGCCCACAAGATGAGCTGTGCCGTATTGTCGGACTGGGCTTGTTCGCTGACGCCGCATTTATTGGTGGCAGCCGTGGTCCACCCCGTCTCGGTGACATAGATCGGAAAATCGGGGTTTCCGCTCGCCTGGCCGACCAGGCGGTGAAACGCCGTCAGCCTGTCGATGATTTCGGCCGAGGTGCGTTTGCTCGGGCCCATGCAGAAATTGTAGAGATGGATCGATGCGCCGTCCGCATATTGAAGAATGCCGGTCCGCAGCATCTTCTCGGTCCATGTCCAGCCCAGATCGTCGCCGAGCGCGCCGACCAAAAACGGCGCATTTGGCGCCACCCGCTTGACTACCGGCCGCGTGACCTCGGCAAGCGCTCGATAGTTTTCCGGCGAGAACGCAGGATCTTTCCTCGCCGCCAGGTTCCATTCGTTCCAGAGCTCGAACAGCGGATGCTGCGCCACCACCGATTGCGCCGCCGCCGCCGCATAATCGGCGAATCGCTGCCGCGCCTCGTCCGTCGTCGGTGGCGAGGAATTCGGAACGAGATGATGGCCGAAGGCGAGGATCAGGAGAGGGCGCGCGACGCCGGACTTGACCTGCGCTTCGAGCCTGCCAAGTCGGGGTGTGAAGCCCATCCGGCGTCCCCCAACCTCGAACTCGGACCAGGGAAAATCATCGCGAAAGGAATTGAGACCGAGTTGCTTGATCTGGGCGACGTTTTCCGAAGGCACGTATCCGCGCGCGCTCACCGGGCCACCCAGCCCCTGATGCGTGCCGACCCCGAGCAGGAATCGGGCATCGAGCGGTTGCGCCTGCTGTGCGCAGACCGAGACCGGAAGGAAAATGGATGCGAAGAGGCTCGCGAGGCGGAGACTGTCGCGAACCAAGGTGCGTGGGAGCGGTGCAGCCATCAGAAATTCTTGGAGAGATCCGACTGCAGCCCCGCCTTCGCTTCGACGGGCGTCTGGTCGTCCTGAAGCAGCTCGACATAGACCTGCTGCAATTGCGCATGCGTCTTTTCGACGTCATAGAGCTGCTTGAAGCGGTCGTAGCCGCGCTGTCCCAGCACCTTGAGATCGAGATCGAGTGCGCGCCGGAAACCATCCACGAGCGGCTGCACCGCGACGGGCTCGCAAAGCACGCCGGTCACGCCGTCGACGACGATCTCGGGCAAAGCTCCGCTACGGAACGCAAGGATGGGCTTGGCCGCGCGCATCGCTTCCAGGGCAACGAGGCCGAAGGCTTCCCATCGTGACGGGATCACGACGAGGTCGGCGGCCTCGAGCTGGGTCTCGATTGTCGGGCGGTCGAGCCAGCCCAACAGGGACACGTTGGACGGGACGGTCGGACCTTCGTACTTGTTGACGACGGAGGCGCCGATCATGCGGACGTCCAGCACATCCTCGAGCGCGCGTGCCGCTTCGATCAGCAGATCGAACCCCTTCTGCCGGTCCAGGCGTCCGATGAACAGCACCTTGACCTTCTTAGAGGTCCAGTCCGCGGAGATGGGCTGCGGCGTGCGGCTCTTCGAGATGCCGTTGTGGACCACGGTGAGGCGGTCGGCAGGAATTCCGGCGCGCACGGCTTCGTTGTACTCGTCGCCGGAGATGCAGATGATTCGGTCCGAGGTGCGCGCAAGCAGGTTCTCCGCCGCCTTCGTCAGCTTATGACTGAAGCGGCCGGTCTCGCGCGAAAATGCCCAGCCGTGCGGACAATAGACGACGCGCGGTCCGCCCGAGCGGGCTGCCAGCGCGGCCCGGAGCACGAGCCCTGCAAAGGAAGAATGCAGGTGCACCACGTCCGGTCTGAAGGCATCCAGCGCTTGCATGCTGGCACGCAGCATCTGGAATAGGCCGGCGACGCTGCGGCCGGATCGTTCGAATGTTGTAATCTGGTTGTCATCGATCGCGCCAAGGTCGCCCCGATGATCCGACGGCACGACATAATGTACGTTCTCGGCACCGAAGCTGGCCTGCTGTTGAGGATGCAACTCGTTCAGATAGCTCGCGATCCCGCCACGGATCGTTTCGGCGATGTGCAGCACTTTCATCGTTTGCCTTGCGTAGGGCCGCGTTGGAGAGCCGGACATCTGTATCCCTGTTCTGTGTTCGCTAGTGCGAAACACAGTTCCTCGAATACGTAGCGATATTGGGGCAGCGATGTGGTGATGTTGCGCCAAGGCGCTCGTGCTTGCGATCATCGCAAGAACGAAGAAGAAATTTCATGGAACCAGGCAAAGAGCCGCGAGTTGCAAACCGTTTGTGCAAAAACCGTTGCGCGCGATAGGCGAACCGCGCCGCGTTTCACGCAGCGCTGGCGACGTTCGCCGGCACTGCGAGGTGATCGAGCAACGTCTTCGCCGATTTCTTCCACGAATAGAGTGCAAGGCGATCCTGTTGCCGCCGGCGTTCCTGGTCCGAGATCGCGCCGATTGCCAATCTTTCGAGCATGAGCTGCTTCAACGCCTCGGCATCCGTGGCGTCAAAATACGCAGCCGCGTCGCCGCACGTCTCCACGACGGCGTCGGCCCTCGAGGCGATGACCGGGCAGCCGAAGATCATGGCTTCGAGCGGCGGCACGCCGAACCCCTCGTAGAGCGAGGGAAACACGAAGGCCGATGCGTGCGCATAGAGCGCGGCAATCTCGCTGTCGGTCAGACGGCCGGCCAGCACCAGGCCGGAAGCCCCTTCGCCCGAATTATCCTGAAAGACCTTGCTGTTGTCGCCGCCGACGATGACCAGGGGAACGTCTGCCCGGTCGAGCAGCTGGATGGCGCGGATCGCGACGGACAGATTCTTGTTCTTGGTTTTCGAGCCCACGAAGAGGAAGAACTTCTGCGGCTGAACGCCAAGTCGGGCCAGGATGCCGGGATCGGGCTGCGTGGCTGCAAAGTGCTCGGCGCTGTTGGGGAAGACGGGAATGCGCGATGCCGAGAGATTCAGCACATCCGCAAGCTCCTTGCGGGAAAATCCCGACACCGTTGCGATGCTTGCGTGCCGGGCGAGCATCCGCCCCATCGTGCGATGGACGGTCAGATAGCGCCAGTTGAAGAAGTCGGGCCTGCGAAAGACCTGGGCGTCGTGAATCACCACAATGTGGTCGCGATGGAGGACGGGTCCGGAATTGGCCAGGCTGATCAAGCGGCTCCCGGCGGCAGCGCGGGCGAGATCGATTTGATCCCACGCGTGCCCATGCAGCCGGCCGACAGCGCGAATCTTGATCCGGTCGAGATCAAGTTCCTCGCTTGCATCCGCGGGCTTCAACAATTGCCAGTCTGCGTTGCGCAGCGAGGCCGGAATCTGCTCCGACGCGAGCAGCACGTCCATCGCCTTGACCATTTCAGCGGCATAACGCTGCACGCCCGTGAGCTTTTGCGACAGAAAGCGGCCGTTGATGAAGAATTTCAATTGGGGACCACGATGGTTCATGGAGTTCCGGCCGGGTTCGCGGGGAGCTCGCGGTGGAGGAGCCGCACGTGAGCAATCGTTAGGTACAGAAATATGACGCAGCCGGGCATGGCTCGGAGGCGCCGCCTGCATGGCCCGGCGTCGCCTTGCTGCGTGCCAGGCCGGGGTGTAGAGGTCGGCCATGACCGATGACACCCACTCCTTCCGCTGCGGCTCGCTCACCGCGACCGTCAAGGCGCACGGCGCCGAGCTCTGCTCGCTGAAGGGCGGCGGCACCGAATTCCTTTGGCAGGCGGGACCGGAATGGCCGCGTCACGCGCCGCTGCTGTTTCCGATCGTCGGGCGCCTTGCCAACGACGAATTGCGGCATCAGGGCAAGACGTATCGGATGACGCAGCACGGCTTCGCCCGCGACAGCCGCTTCGTGTGGGCAGAACGCGGCGAGAGCCGCTGCACCCTGGTGCTCGATGATAATGAGACGACGCGCGCGCTCTATCCGTTCCCGTTCCGGCTGACGGCAGCCTATGCGATTGATGAGTCCGGCCTCGATCTGACGCTCACGATCGCCAACACCGGCAAGGAGACGTTGCCGGCCTCGCTCGGCGGTCATCCCGCCTTCAATTGGCCGCTGCAGCCCGGCGCGGCGAAGGAGAGCCATGCGCTGACTTTCGCGAGCGCCGAACCGTCTCCGGTCCGCCGTCTCGAAGGTGGATTGCTGCGGCCGGCAGCGGAGCCGAGCCCGGTCAAAGGCACCTCGCTTCCCTTGTCGGACTCCCTGTTCGTCGACGACGCCATCATCTTCGACCGCATCGAGAGCACTTCGGTCCGCTATGCCGCGGCGGGCGGTGCATCGACCGGGCCATGGCTGAAAATGTCCTGGCGCGGATTTCGCGAGCTCGGCGTCTGGTCGAAACCGTCAGGCGCGCCGTTCCTCTGCATCGAGCCCTGGCGCGGCTACGCAAGTCCCGCCGACTTCCAAGGCGAGTTCACCGACAAGCCGGGACTGATGCACATCGCAGCCGGCGCGGAAGAGCAATTGTCGTTCCGCATCGAGGTCGGATCGTCCTGAGGCCGGCGAGCTGATCGATGATGATCAGACCTCGATGCGCGTGAGATCCTCGCCGAGCACGACCGGTCCTGCATAGTCCCGCCTGACGTCATCAAGCAATGCGTTCAGCATGGCATCGTCGGTGCGCGGACGGTGATGGGTCAGCGCGAGCTTCTTGACGCCGGCTCTGGCCGCGATCTTCCCGACCGTGTCGCCGCAGGCGATCGTGTATTTCGCAAGCCGGCGCAAATGCTCGTTGTTGATCTCCGGCGTGGCGAGGAAGCAGCACTGCACCAGCAGGTCGGCTCCCTCGGCCAGCCGCTCGAGCCCGGGGCAGGGGACGGTGTCGCCGGAAATAGCAATGACCTTGCCTTCCGCTTCGAAGCGATAGCCGAGACAGATCCAGCGCGCCAGAAAGGCCGGCGGCATGTCGAGGCCATCGCCATGCGAGACCAGTTCGGCACTGATCTTCCAGCGACCGGTGTCGAGCACGGGGCCTGGGATGATGTCCGTTGCGGCGACCGGCTTCCAGCCGCCGAAGCTCGGCTCGCCCTGGTCCCGCCAGATGATGTCCTTGTCGTAGACCTGCGTGATGAGCGTGTTGACGAGCCGCTCAGTGTCCGGCGGCCCATAGATGCGGAGATCGTCCTTGCGCCCGTGCATCCACGAATTCAACATCACATCGTAGAGATCACCGATGTGGTCGAAATGGTGATGGGTGAGGAAGACCGTGTTGATGGCGCCGAGCGGCACGCCGGCCTTGTGAAGCTGCACCATGACGCCACGGCCGGCGTCGAACAGGATGTTCTCCTCGCCAAGCCTGATCAGCGTGGTCGTCGCCATGCGGCGCGGGTCCGGGCGCGGGCCGCCGGTGCCGAGCAGTATGACCTCCATGCGCCACCTCCGAGTGCAGGCTTTTGGAGGCACAGTAGATGCGAAGCTCACAGGGGAGCAAGCCGCAGAGCGCCGCCCGAAGTACGATCTGCTTTTCCGAAAATCGGGAGACTGCCGGCGCAACGGTGCGCAAAATGAGAATTGTGGGCCAATTCATACTTAATGTGCCAAGAGCATGACCAATATTGTTTGCGCATCACAACGCGCCTAGTATCGCGGCAGGCAATTTCGGGGGCTCGAACAGGCTGTGAATGCCCGTTCACATGACGGCGCGTTGCGCGGCGACTTGAATCTGCAGGTCGGGACGCAGGCACATGGGACCGCCAGGACGGCGGTAGCTTCCGCTCGTCCGCCCGGCCGCGAGCGGCTGATCGTCGTCGAGGACGATCCGGTGACGCGGACCATGCTGGTCGACTATTTCAGCGACAACAATTTCGACGTGGTCGGCGCCGGCACCTGCACGGAGTGCCGTCAGGCGCTGCGCGCGCGCACCGATCTCGTCTTCCTCGACGTGCAACTGCCTGACGGGGACGGCTTCGAGCTCGCCAAGGAGATCCAGGCCACCAGCAACGCGGGCATCATCTTCGTGACGCGGCGCGACACCGACGTCGACCGCATCCTCGGCCTCGAGGTCGCCGGCGACCATTACGTCACCAAGCCGATCAACCTGCGCGATCTGCTCGCGCGTGCGCGCAGCGTGCTGCGGCGTCGCTCGATCGACCGCAAGGCGGCGCGCAACCACAATTCGATCGCGTTCGGCGACTGGATCATCGACCTGACCCGGCGCGAATTGCTCGGCAACGACGGCAAGCCGGTGGCGCTGACGCGCGCCGAATTCGACCTGCTGGCGGCGCTCGTCGGCGCCGACGGCAGGCCGCTCAGCCGCGACTATCTGATCGAGGTGGTCAGCAACCGCCAGGCCGAAGTCGACATCCGCACCGTCGATGCGCTGGTGGCGCGGCTGCGCCGCAAGCTCGTCGGCAGCGGCACGCCCGTGATCGCGACCGTCACCGGCGTCGGCTACAAGCTCGCGCTCAGCGAGCGGCTGTAGCGCAAGATCCGGAAAAGCGTGCAGCGGTTTTCCGGCAAGATCATGCTCAGACAATAGCAACATCGCCGTCAGCGCGATGCGACGCGCTTCCAACGTGCTTCGATGCGCGCCTTGATCCGGCTGACCCTGGCCTCATGGGCCGCCCAATAGGCGCGGCTGGCGGCCGCGGTGCCTTGACGATAGCGGGCATAGACCGCCTTCGGCTGCACCGGCATCTTCGGGCGGCTCGCCGGTTTCACGGGCGCCGCAGCCGCAACCGCAACGGCAGCTGCAACCGTGGACGCCGGATCCGGAGCAGCCGCAGCTTCGCGGTCTCCCGGCATCGCGCTCATCGCGACAAGCCGGTTGCGGGCCCGGTTGCAATAGACCTGCGACCGCGCGCTCATCTCCACTTCGCCATGACCCGCCCGGTATTTCATCAGCGCGCGGCAGAGGTCCCCGCCCGAAAGCCGCCAGGCTTGGCTGAGATAGAGCACCCCGTAATGGATGTTGACGTCGGGTTCGGCCAGCTCCGCGCTGCTGCCGCGGAAGCCCAGCATCGCCGCGGTCTCGGGGCGCACCTGCATCAGGCCGATTTCGCCCGCGCTGCCGATGACCGCCGGGTTGTAGCCGCTTTCGACGAAGACGACCGCCTCGGCGATATCGGCCGGCAGATTGGTGCTCTTGGTTTCCCTCTCGATGATCTTCCGGATCGTGGTCCGCGACGACGGCGTTTCCCCGGCGCCGAGCTCGCTGCTGCCGTCAGCCGCATGTGCGCCGATCGGAGCCGACACGAGCAGGACGACCGCGACGTGCCTCCACGTCGCGCCGAGAATGAAGCGTGCCCAATCCCGCAGCATGGGCTTGTCATAGAGCGCCGGAGTTAACAAACCGGCCTCAGGCGTGTGTGCGTCACGGTCGCGCGCGGGCGCTCTGGTCGGTGGATCTGGCCTGCGACGGCTCCTCCAGCTGGTCATCGACCGCATAGAGCGTGCAGCTGGGCGACCATTTCATGCAGGCTGCCAGCGAGTCGCGCCGGGCCTCCTCAGTCGTCGCCCGTCCGGCGCGCCAGCCGTAGCCGCCGTTCGGCGACACCGCAAAGGCCTTGTGCGGCAGCAGGCTGGCGAGATAGCGCGCGAACTCGGCCCGCGCGGCCTCGTTGAGCTGGCGTGGCGGCGGCAGCGGATCGGGCAGGCTCAGGAGGTCATGGCCGAGCCCGCGCTCGCGCAGGAAGGCGTCGAGATACGGTGTCCATTGCGGCCGGCCCGCGACCGAATAGAGATAATGCCCGTCTTCGCCGTAAGCCGGCGCCGCGACGAACCTCGCATTGCCGCCGCCCGCGCGAAATCCGTCATGGAGCCGGCGCGCGAGGTCGGGACCGAAATAGGAATCGTTGCTGGCATAGACCCACAGCATGGGCACGTGCGAGGTCTTGCCGAAGGTGGCGAAGGCCTGCACCAGCCCATCCGGATTGCAGACATCGTCGTCGTTGCGCGAGCCGCGGCCGCCGGCAAAATTGATTGCGGCGACGAGGCCCGCCGGCGCCTGTGCGCTCAGCGCCACCGTTGCAAGGCCGCCTGCGGAATGGCCGGCCGCGATCATGCCCGATGTCGTCACGTCGCCCCGGTGCGCCATCGCATCGATCGCGGCGCGCAGATCGGCAACCGCGACGGCGGCCGCCGGCAGGTACGCGGCCTTTGCGCAACCGCCGACGCTGTCGACGCGCCCGCCCGGCGAGGTGCCGTAGCCGCGCCGCATCACCACCAGCGCCGCAAAGCCGCGCCGGGCGTATTCCAGCGCGATGCCATAGTATTTGTGTGCCGACATGGTCGCGCGGTCCTCGAACTTGCGCGGCGAGCCATGGCTGAGCAGCGCCAGCGGATAGCGCTTGGTCCCGACTGGTCGGACCAGAAAGGCCTCCAGCCCCTGCGGTCCGGCCTCCGCCATCGGGATGCGCAGGTCCTCGGTGTAGAACTCCGCGGCGCGCGCCGGTGCACCGGCGAGGGTCAGGCCGGCGATCAGCACGAGCAGCTTGCGCGATGGGATCATCAGACGATTCGAAAGGGCGGTGCTGCCGAGCATAGCACGAACCTGCTCATGGGGACTGCAGCGCCTCCAAGGAACGCCTTCCCCGTCGCGCGTGTTGTGCCCTTGGCGGAGGCTTGGCCGATGCTATGGTGTCCCGCACTCACGACAGGACGAGGGTATTCCAGTGGCTGATGTTCATCCCGCGGCGGGCAAGCAGGCCTCGCCGGACGCGCTCACCAATATTCCGCAGCTGGTGACGGCCTATTTCGCCGGCAAGCCGGATGCGTCCGATCCGGCACAGCGCGTGGCGTTCGGCACGTCGGGCCATCGCGGCACCTCGTTCAAGAACACCTTCAACGAAGGCCACATCCTCGCGACCACGCAGGCGATTTGTGATTACCGCAAGGAGAAGGGCCTGACCGGCCCGCTCTTCATCGGCATCGATACCCATGCGCTGGCCGAGCCGGCGTTGGTCAGCGCCGTCGAGGTGTTCGCAGCCAACGGCGTCGAGGTCATGATCGACAAGGATGGCGGCTACACGCCGACGCCCGTCATCTCGCATGCGATCCTCACCTATAACAAGGGCCGCACCTCTGGTCTTGCTGACGGCGTCGTCATCACGCCGTCACACAATCCCCCCGAGGACGGCGGCTACAAATACAATCCGCCTCATGGCGGCCCGGCCGATACGGACGTGACCGCTGCCGTCGAGAAGTGCGCCAACGCCTATCTCGCCGGCGAGCTCGAGGACGTGAAGCGCATCGACTATGCCAAGGCGCGCAAGGCCGCGAATGTCCACGCCTATGACTTCGTCACGCCTTACGTCGCCGATCTCGGCAATGTCGTCGATCTCGACCTCGTCAAATCCGCCGGCGTCAAGATCGGCATCGATCCGCTCGGCGGCGCCGCCGTGCATTACTGGCATCCGATCATCGAGCGCTATGGCCTCAACGCCAATGTCGTGAACGAGGCGATCGATCCGACCTTCCGTTTCATGACGGTGGACTGGGACGGCAAGATCCGCATGGACTGCTCCTCGCCTTACGCGATGGCGAGCCTGATCGGCATGCGCGACCGCTTCGACGTCGCCTTTGCCAACGACACCGACGCCGACCGCCACGGCATCGTCACGCGCACCGGCGGGTTGATGAATCCGAACCATTACCTGGCGACCGCGATCTCCTACCTGTTCGCGCACCGTCCGGACTGGGGCAAGGATGCGGCGATCGGCAAGACCGTGGTGTCGAGCTCGATCATCGACCGCGTCGCCAAAAAGCTCGGCCGCAAGCTGGTGGAGACGCCGGTCGGCTTCAAATGGTTCGTCGACGGCCTCGTCACCGGCGGCTTCGGCTTCGGCGGCGAGGAGAGTGCAGGGGCCTCGTTCCTGCGCCGCGACGGCGCGGTGTGGACCACCGACAAGGACGGCGTCATCCTCGGCCTGCTCGCTGCCGAGATCATGGCCAAGACCGGCCGCGATCCCAGCCAGATCTTCAATGATCTCACCGCCGAATTCGGCATGCCGCATTACGCGCGCATCGACGTTGCCGCCACCGGGCCGCAGAAGAACATCCTGAAGTCCCTCACGCCAGAGCAGCTCGGCCTCAAGGACCTCGCTGGCGATCCGGTTCGTGCGACGCTGAGCAAGGCGCCCGGCAACGGCCAGCCCTTCGGCGGCATCAAGGTCGAAACCGATTTCGGCTGGTTCGCCGCGCGGCCGTCCGGCACCGAGGACGTCTACAAGATCTACGCCGAAAGCTTCCGCAGCCCCGAGCACCTGAAACGGATCCAGGAGGAAGCCCAGGCGGGCCTAGCCAAGGTGTTCGCGGCGTAAGTTGTTCCGAGAGGTCGCCGCTGTCTTACCCTCCCCAGGGGAGGGTAAGCGGAGCCGGAGCCGGACGCGGTCATTCCCCCGTTATGTATACAATCACGAGGATAAAGGTATTAAGGTAAAGCTTATTCCATCTTGAACAATTCCATCCCTCAGCTATTGTATACATAACGTATTCATAAGCCGTGGGAGTGAGACATGACAAAACCCTTCCCCATGAACGCCTGGTACGCCGCGGCGTGGGACGCCGACGTCAAGGCTGCGCTGCTGCCGCGGACCATCTGCGGCAAGCATGTCGTGATGTATCGCAAGGCCGACGGCGCGGTGACCGCGCTGGAGGACGCCTGCTGGCATCGCCTGGTGCCGCTGTCCAAGGGCCGGCTCGAAGGCGACACCGTCGTCTGCGGCTATCATGGCCTGAAATACAACGCGCAGGGCCGCTGCACCTTCATGCCCTCGCAGGAGACCATCAACCCCTCGGCCTGCGTGCGCGCCTATCCCGTGGTCGAGCGTCACCGCTACGTCTGGCTCTGGATGGGCGATCCCGCGCTCGCCGATCCCGCGCTCGTCCCTGACATGCACTGGAATCACGACCCGGCCTGGGCCGGCGACGGCAAGACCATCCACGTCAATTGCGACTACCGCCTCGTGCTCGACAATCTCATGGATCTCACCCACGAGACCTTCGTGCACGGCTCCTCCATCGGCAACGATGCCGTCGCCGAGGCGCCGTTCGACGTCACCCATGGCGAGAAGACGGTGACGGTGACGCGCTGGATGCGCGGCATCGAGCCGCCGCCGTTCTGGGCCAAGCAGCTCGGCAAGCCCGGCCTCGTCGACCGCTGGCAGATCATCCGCTTCGAGGCGCCGTGCACCATCGCGATCGACGTCGGCGTCGCGCCGACGGGCACCGGTGCGCCGGAAGGCGACCGCTCGCAGGGCGTCAACGGCTTCGTGCTCAACACCATCACGCCGGAGACCGAGAAGACCTGCCATTACTTCTGGTCCTTCGTCCGCAATTATCGCATCAGTGAGCAGCGCCTCACCACCGAGATCCGCGAGGGCGTCTCCGGCATCTTCCGCGAGGACGAGCTGATCCTCGAAGCGCAGCAGCGCGCGATGGACGAAAACCCCGACCGCATCTTCTACAACCTCAACATCGACGCCGGCGCGATGTGGTCGCGCAAGCTGATCGATCGGATGGTGGCGAAGGAAAACGCCCCAAAGCACCTTCAGGCCGCGGAGTAGAACATGGCCGAGCGTGAGGTCGACCGCTCCATCTCGCAGACCGTGAAGGCGCAGCTCGCGCTGCGCGACCAGATCCTGTCGGGCGCCTTGCGCCCCGGCGAGCGCATCTCCGAGCTTCAGGCGGTGGAGACCACAGGCGCCTCGCGCACGCCGGTGCGCATGGCGCTGGTGCGGCTGGAGGAGGAGGGGCTGTTGGAGGCGATCCCCTCCGGCGGCTTCATGGTGAAGGCGTTTTCGGAGCGCGACATCTCCGATTCCATCGAGCTGCGCGGCACGCTGGAAGGCCTGGCGGCGCGCTTTGCCGCCGAGCGCGGCGTCTCTGCGCGCGAGCTCGAGCCGCTGAAGGAGTGCCTTGCTGCGATCGACGAGCTGCTGCGGCAGGTCCCGATCTCGGTCGATGCTTTCTCGTCCTACGTCGCGCTGAATGCGCGCTTCCACGCCCAGCTCACGGAGCTGTCGCGCAGCCCCCCGCTGATCCGGCAGATCGACCGCGCCTCGGCGCTGCCGTTTGCCTCGCCGAGCGGCTTCGTGATGGCGCAATCGGCGTTGCCGGAGGCACAGCAGATCCTGATCATCGCCCAGGAGCACCATCGCGTCGTGATCGACGCCATCGAGAACCGCGAAGGCGCGCGCGCCGAGGCCGTCATGCGCGAGCATGCCCGGCTCGCGGTGCGAAACCTGAGGCTCGCGCTGCGCAACCGCACCCATCTCGACCTCTTGCCGGCGCTCGCGCTGATCAAGACCGCAACCGATTGAGGGCAGTCACCATGCGCTTCATCGAGACCTGGACCCCGGCAACGCTCGTCGCCACCCGCGATCTCACCCCGAACGTCCGCGAATTCCTGATCAAGCCGGATCAGTTCGAGGCCGCGGCCTATCCGGTCGGCAGCCACATCAATGTCAGCGTCACCATCGACGGCCTGCCGGAGACGCGGTCCTATTCGCTGGTCGGCGAGGCCTCGTCGCACGGCATCCGAATTGCTGTGCGCCGCGCTGAGGATTCCCGTGGCGGCTCCCGCTACATGTGGTCCTTGCAGCCGGGCGCGCGGCTCGACATCACCCAGCCCGCCTCGCTGCTTGCGGTGGACTGGGCGCGCGAGAACTACTGCCTGATTGCCGGCGGCATCGGCATCACCCCGATCTTCGGCGCCGCGCAGGCGCTGGCGCGGCGCGGGGCGGATCTCACGCTGCATTATGCCGTACGCTCGCGCCGCGAGGCCGCCTATCTCGACGATCTCGCCGCGATGCTTGGCGATCGCCTCGTCGTTCATGCCAGCGACGAAGGCAGCCGGCTCGATATGGACGCCCTGTTCGCCTCATTGCCGCAAGGCACGCTAGCGCTGTTCTGCGGCCCGATGCGCATGCTCGACGCCGCACGCCATGCCTGGATCGGCGCCGGCCATCCGCTCCCCGATCTCCGCTACGAGACGTTCGGCTCCAGCGGCACGCTGCCCACCGAAACGTTCAGGGTGCGCCTCAAGGACTCCGGTGTCGAGCTCGAGATCCCGCGCGAGCGCTCGATGCTCGACGTGCTCAATGCCAGCGGCTTTGAGGTGATATCCGATTGCAAGCGCGGCGAATGCGGCCTCTGCGCCATCGACGTGGTCGATGTCGACGGTGAGATCGACCATCGCGACGTCTTCTTCAGCGACCATCAGAAACAGAGCAACCAGAAGATCTGCGCCTGCGTCTCCCGCGCGCGGGGCACCATCACGGTGGACACGCTGCTGCGGGCGGATGCGGTTTGACACTGGGAAAGGTCGTCGTGCCCGGGTTTGTCCCGGGCATCCACGTTCTTCCGCGTGAGGTTAGGCGTGGATGGCCGGGACATAGGCGAGCGGAAGCGACGCCGTCCTTCGGACGGCTATGCCCAGCCATGACGCTGTCGAACCGTGAGCATCCCAAACTGGTGCTTACGCCGCGTAAATCGCCCGGTACTTCTTCGTCTCCAGCAGCGCCATCACCCCGTCCGCGGCCACCGGCCGGCTGATCAGATAGCCCTGCACCTCGTCGCAAGTGATCTGCCTGAGATATTCGAGCTGGTCGGCGCTCTCGACCCCCTCCGCCACGACGCCGATCCGCAAATCGCGCGCAAGCGAGATCACCGATTTCACGATGGCCGCGCAGTCCGGCTGCACCAGCATGTCGCGGATGAAGGACTGGTCGATCTTGATGCGGCTGAACGGCAGCTTGCGCAGGTAAGTCAGCGAGGAGAAGCCGGTGCCGAAATCGTCGAGCGCGAGGGTGACGCCGAGCTCCAGCAGCGCGTTCAGGACCGTCGCGGCCGAACCGTATTTCGCCAGCAGCATCGATTCCGTGATCTCGATCTCGAGCCGATGCGGGGCGATGCTGGCCTCGGCGAGCGCCTGCACGATGGTCTGGAGGATGGCCGTGTTGTGAAATTGCGCGGCCGAGAAATTCACGGCAACCCTGATGTCTTCGGGCCAATTCGCCAGCGTCGCGCAGGCGCGGCGGATGACCCATTCGCCGATCTCGTGGATCAGCCCGGTCTCTTCGGCGACTGGTATGAATTCACTCGGCGGAACCAGCCCGCGCGAAGGATGCTGCCAGCGCAATAGCGCCTCGAAGCCGGTGATCCGGTTGGTGCCGAGATCGAGGAACGGCTGGAACACCAGGAACAGCTCGTTGCGCGCAATCGCGCCTGCGAGGTCCGCTTGCAGCGCCTTGCGCTCGCGGGACGATTTGTCGTCGGCCTGTTCGAAGAAGCAGACTGTGCCCGGCCCCGCCTTCTTGGCGCGGTAGAGCGCGGCGTCGGCATTCTTCATGAGGTCGAGCGGTGTGTTGCCGTCGCGTGGCGCCAGCACGATGCCGACGCTCGTCGCGCCGACGATCTGGCGACCCTCGATCTGGAACGGCTCGCTGAAGGCCGCGACGAAGCGTTCGGCGATCTCGAGCGCATCCTCGGGCCGTGTCAGATTGGCCATCACCAGCGCGAACTCGTCGCCGCCGATCCGCGCGACGTGCTCGGCGGCGCGCGTGCAGCGTTGCAGGCGGCTGGCGACCTGGACCAGGAATTCGTCGCCGGCGGGATGGCCGAACTGGTCGTTGACCTCCTTGAAGCGGTCGAGATCGAGCAGGAGCACCGCGAATTCCTCGCCCGATAGCGCCAGCCGCTTGAGCGCGGCATCGAGCGTTTCGTTGAAGGCGACGCGGTTGGGCAGGTGGGTCAGGGGATCGAGCCGCACCGTGCGCTCGGCCTCGATCTGCCGCATCATGCGCCGGGCGAACGAGAACGAATTGACGAACACGCCGCGCAAAAGGACGCTGCCGTAGACCACGACGAGAAAGGCGATGAGGAGAAAGGCGAGATCGCCGTTCTGGCCGAGGCAGATGGCGATGCCGAGGAAGATCGGCGCCGTGAAGGCGATCGCCGCGATCGGAATGGTGGCGAAGGCGAGCGCGCCGCCGGCCAGCATGCCCGCGCACAGGCAGGTAATGACGAGCTGGCCGCCGCTGGAAGCGTCGGCGAAGAAGGCGACCGGGACGATGCCCCAGGCGGCGCCGAGGATGAAGGCGTTGCGCACCAGCCGGTACATCGCGCGACGCGAGACGAATTGCGGCTTGGTGATGCGGCGCGCGACGTGGGATTGCAGGCCAAATCCGATCGCGGCGGCGGCGACAGCCGCCGCCCAGATCAGGGCGGGCATCCTGTCCGGCGACTGCCACAGCGCGATGGCGAGCACGATGGCGTTGCAGGCATTGGCCAGCATGATGCCGACCGAATAGCCGAGCACCAGCGACATCTGCTCGGCGCGGATATGCCCGGCCACGGCCTCGTCCGTTGCGGGACCGCCAAAGGCCGACAGATCGCCGGCGAACAGCCGTGCGACATAGCTGGTCGTTTGAGTCCGCATTCAATAGCCTAGCAGCACGGGCCGTTCTTTTCGGCTCGATCCGGAGAATTCGCCGTAAACCTTTGACGAACTATGAATTATCCCCGCTTGCCGCGCCGGCCGCGACCACTACTGCGTGCTCTTCACGCAGTATCGATAACAAATCGATACAAATGCCCGACAGGCCGGACATCAAACGGGGCGGGGGCGCGGTCTCAGCTGGGTGATGGCGACCCCGGAGATCGCGAGCAGTCCGCCGACGATCAGCTTGGGCGTAAGCCGGTCGCCGAGAAACAGTACGCTCGAAAGCAAGGCAAACACCGGAAGTAGCAGACCGAAGGGCGCGACGCGCACCATCGAGCAACGGGCGATCAGCCAGAACCAGAGGCCAAACCCGACAATTCCCCCGGCGAAGATCGTGTAGGCGAGCGCCAGCCAGCCAAGTTCGCCCGCCGTCACAAGGCTCGCCGCTTGTCCATGTTCAAGGAGCAGCGACATCAACATGACCTGCGGTACCGTGAGCAGCGAGGACCACCCCATCAACATCAAGGGATCGAAGGGGCCATAACGCTTCGTCAAGACGTTGGACACCGCGAAGGCGAAAGCTGCTCCGACTACAAGCAGCAGCGGAAGCGGGTTGGTGGACTGGCCCGGCTCCGCCGCCAGCACGGTCACGCCGACGAATGCAAGCATCACTCCGGCGCAGGTGGCAAGTGACGGTCTCTCCGCCAGCAGCGGCCAGGCCAACAGAACCGTGAAGGGCGTGGCGAGTTGGTATGCGACGGCCGATATGCTTCCCGAGCCGAGCCCGAGGCCAACGTAGAACAGCCCGAAATTCAGTCCACCAAGGAAGAGCGAAATAGCTGCGACAGGGCCGAGCTGTTGACGCGTGGGCCTGTCCACGAACGGAACAAGCAGCAGCGCAATGGCCAGAAAGCGCAGTGCGAGGAAGAAGAGCGGTGGAAACTCCGCAACGCCCACTTTGATGGCCACGAACTGATAACCCCAGATCAGGGGAACGGCGATCGCGCAGACGATCTGGATGGCAGACACGGCGGATGTCCTTTTTAAAGACCGATCAGTCCAAATATGGGCGCACCATCAGCGGAGGCGTCACGGGTTGCTTACCTGACGAAACGACCGATGAGAGCGTCGACGGCCGCTTGCGATGTGGTCCGTGCCGGTGCCGTCTTGCCGACCACGCGCAGCCCTTCAACGAAACAGACGAGAACCCGGGCGGCCGTTGCGGGCTCAACACCATCGGCCAACCTGCCCGCCGCTTTCGCGCGGGACAGTGCATCGGTCACTTTGGCCTCCATCGCCTTGAAGAAGCCCGCAACGCGTCGACCGACGTCGGCATCTCCGCCAGCTAATTCCATGGCCGTGGCCACCAGGAGACATCCGCGCCGGCCGTTGCTTCCGCTGGTGCGCTCGACGTAGCCGGCCAGGTAGGCCCGCAGGCCGTCGACCGGATCGTTCCGGGGATCGAATTCGACATCCATCCGCGCCAAGGCATCCGCGATGTAGCGATCGAGCGCGCGCAAGAAGAGCGAATGCTTGTCGCCGAAAGCGGCGTAGAGACTGCCCCGCGACAGCCTGGTCGCGCGAAGGAGATCTGGCAGCGCCGTGGCGTGATAGCCGCGCGACCAGAACACATCCATCGCGCGTTCGACGGCAGCGTCCACGTCGAAACTTCGCGGCCGGCCACGGGGCATCGGCGTTGCAGTATTTTGCCTCATGCCAATATATAGACCGATCAGTCATTAAATGACAAGGCCAAGCTCCGGGGATCATCAGCCTCCTATCCGGACCTCAACACCGGAATCTGCGCTGATGTTTTCTTCTCGTCAGCGGATCGAGACGCCCCCTCGATCGCGTGATACGTTTCGTGGACCGGCAGGCCACCGTGCGCCGCGTCGGCACCGGATGCGTTCGAAATTCCGAGGGCCTGTCCATGAGCGAGCCTTCAGCCGACGTGTCGGCAACGGTCGAATACACGATGGACAAATGGCGGATGGACCGCCTTCCCTGGGCCATGTGGGCTTGCGTCGCCGGCCTTGCGATCGCGCTTCACGCAGAGAGCCGCGGCCAGAATGGAGCGGTTTTGGCAGTCGTCTATGTGGCTCTGCTGGGGCTGGCATTCGCAGGCTATGCCCTGACGAGCCTGATCGGGCGGTCCGGCCTGCCCTTGCTGCTTGAGTTGTTGATCGGCGTCCTGGTCCTGATCATCGTCTCCGGCTTGATCGGTGTGATCAGCGTATTCGTCGGCGGGCCAAGCGGCGGCTCCAGCTATGTCGGCACGATGCGCAGTCACTATTGGACTCATCTCGTGAACCCATCGCTGAACGTTTTCGGCTGGATGTTGCTCTATCTGGGTTTCGGATGGATCGCGTTTTCAGCTTACCGGCACTTCTACGCGGATCGGGCGGTCGTCTCCATGTCTTCCGCGGGCATCCACTTTCACAGGCCATGGCTCAAGGGTCTCTTCATTCCCTGGCAGGAGGTGCGCGGGGTGGGCCATCTGGTCGTTCCCGGCATCTCGGGGGTGCCGTATGTCAGTCCATACGCTGCGGCCGTCACGGTCGGTCAAAACTTCTATGAGCAGCATATCGCCCCGAAGCGCAGCTTCTTCTCGCCACCCGGGGCCGAGGCCATGTTCCAGCCGAAAGGCGAGGCGATCCAGGTGGTGCTGAGCAGCGCCGACATGGCGGTCAAAGCGGAAGATTTTCTCGGGCCTGCCGAGGCGCGGTGGAAGACATTTCGGGATCAACCGGCATCGCCGCCCCAACGCGGCGGCACCGTCTTCTACGGACGGTGGTCGATCGATGGCTCTCGGTGGCAGGCCGTTCAGTTTCTTGCGCCTCTCGTCGGTCTGGCCGTGGTCATGCTGTACCGATAGGGGAATCCCGCTCAGCGTCCGAGTTGCTTCGGATCGTAGAAGAAGCGCTCCTCGATGATCTCATTGCCTCGCCAGGTCTGCCATGCGATCTCCTCCAGCGTCCGCGTCGCGCCCTCGGCGTCGGTGAAGGAGAACTTCCAGCGGCTGGCGACGACGTCGCCATCGATCAGGCTCGGGCCGAGGCGCACGGCAGTGACCTCCTTGAACGCCGCCAGCACGCCGCGCTCCTTATCCGCGAGCTTGTCGCGCCCGACCACCGGCGCGGCGAGATTCTCATAGGTCGCGGTATCAGCGGTGTAGTAGTCGAGGATCGCGCCGACGAAGTCGCCATCCTCCAGCCGCTTCGCAAAGGCTTCCACGATCTCACGGCTCGGCATGGTGACCTCACAATTTAAAACCGACTGATAGTCGGTAATTACCGACCGATAGTCGAAAAGTCAACTGGCCGGCTCTCGCGAATTCGACTAGACGAGAGCTTATGGCCAAACAGGCGGAGCGGCGGGCGGCGACATCGGAGGCGATCCTGGCGGCGGCGCGGCGCCTGTTCGGGACGCAAGGCTTTGCCGCGACCACTATGGACGACATTGCCGAAGGCGCTTCGGTGGCCAAAGGCGCGGTCTATCATCACTTCAAGACCAAGGAGGCGGTGTTTGAGGCTGTGTTCGACCAGGTGTCGCGCGACCTCGTTGCCGAGATCGACCGCACGGCACGCGCCGAGAAGGACGTGCTCGCCGCCATGGTCGCCGGCACCCAGCATTACTTTGCCGCGACCGCGAAGGGGCCGACCGGCCAGATCATTCTGCGTGACGGGCCGGCCGTGCTCGGCTGGGAGCGCTGGCGCGAGATCGACGCGCAGCACTTTGGCGGCAAGATGCCGCGTGCGCTCTCCGCCGCGATGGAGGCCGGCCTGATCGCGCGGCAGCCGGTCGAGCCGCTGGCGCGGCTGCTGCTCGGCGCGGTGACGGAGGCCGCGGTCGCCTGCGCCGGCCGCGCCGATATCGCCAAGGCCGGCGCGGAATATGCCCGTGCGTTCAAGTCGCTGGTCGAGGCGCTGCGCGTCAAGGCCTGAGTGTGCTACTCACAAACTCGAAACGCCCGCTCTAACAAGAAGAACAGTAGCGCATGAACGCAAATTCCGCCCTCACACCCACCGATCCCGAATTCGACTACATCATCGTCGGCGCCGGCTCCGCCGGCTGCGTGCTTGCCAACCGCCTCACCGCGAACGGCAAGCACAGCGTGCTGCTGCTCGAGGCCGGCCCGAAGGATTCCAACATCTGGATCCACGTCCCGCTCGGCTACGGCAAGCTGTTCAAGGAGAAGAGCGTCAACTGGATGTACCAGACCGAGCCGGAGCCGGAGCTGAAAGGGTCGCCAGGTGTTCCAGCCGCGCGGCAAGACGCTGGGCGGATCGAGCTCGATCAACGGCCTGCTCTATGTCCGCGGCCAGCACGAGGACTACGACCGCTGGCGCCAGCTCGGCAACACCGGCTGGGGCTATGACGACGTGCTGCCCTATTTCAAGAAGGCCGAGAACCAGTCGCGCGGCGCCGACCAGTATCACGGCACGGGCGGGCCGCTGCCGGTGTCCAACATGATCGTGACCGATCCGCTGTCGAAGGCCTTCATCGACGCTGCCGTCGAGAGCGGTCTGCCCTACAATCCTGATTTCAACGGCGCGACCCAAGAAGGCGTCGGCCTGTTTCAGACCACGACGCGCAACGGCCGGCGCGCCTCGACGTCGGTGGCCTATCTCGGTCCCGCGAAGGCGCGCAGCAATCTGAAGATCGAGACCTCCGCCCACGCTCAGCGCATCCTGTTCGAAGGGCGCCGAGCCGCAGGCGTCGAATACCGGCAAGGCGCCACCTTGCGCCGCGCCCGTGCGCGGCGGGAAGTCGTCGTGTCGAGCGGCGCCTACAACTCGCCGCAGCTGCTTCAGCTCTCCGGCGTCGGGCCCGGCGATCTCCTGCGCAAGCATGGCATCGAGGTGGTGCTCGATGCTGCCGGCGTGGGGCATGATCTGCAGGATCACATGCAGGTCCGCATCGTCATGCGCTGCTCGCAGAAGATCACGCTCAACGACACCATCAATCATCCGCTTCGCCGCACCATGGCCGGCGCACGCTATGCGCTGTTTCGCAAGGGATGGCTGACGATCGCAGCCGGCACGGCGGGCGCCTTCTTCAAGACCAGTCCGCGCCTCGCCTCGCCCGACATCCAGGTTCATTTCCTGCCGTTCTCGACCGACAAGATGGGCGAGAAGCTGCACGATTTCTCCGGCTTCACCGCTTCGGTTTGCCAGCTCCGTCCTGAAAGTCGCGGTTCCCTCCGCATCAAGAGTGCCGACCCGGCCGTGCCGCCGGAAATCCGCATCAACTACATGTCGACCGAGACCGATCGCACCACCAACGTCGAGGGCATCAAGATCTTGCGCAAGATCCTGAACGCTCCGGCGCTGAAACCGTTCGTGGTCAGCGAGTACGACCCCGGCGCGAAAGTATCTTCGGATGCCGAGATCCTGGATTATTGCCGCGAACGCGGCAGCACCATCTATCATCCGACCTCGACCTGTCGTATGGGCAATGACGCGCTCGCGGTGGTCGATCAGCGGCTGAAGGTGAGGGGGCTCGACGGCCTTCGCGTCGTCGACGGCTCGATCATGCCCGATCTGGTGTCAGGGAACACCAATGCGCCGATCATCATGATCGCCGAAAAGGCCTCCGACATGATATTGGAGGATGCGCGTTAGTTTCGCGCTTTGAAAGGATCCGGACTTGGCTACGCGACTGAAGATCGGCACACGCAAGAGCGCCATGGCGCTGGCACAGACGGAAGAGATTGCGCGCCGCCTGACCGCCGCGGTGCCCGGTCTCGACGTCGAGATCGTCAAATTCGATACCACGGGCGATCTCGACCAGACCAGCAAGCTGCTGCCGCATGGCGGCAAAGGCGGCGCCTTCGTGGCGCAGATCCGCGCCGCCGTGCTGTCGGGTGAGCTCCAGGCGGCGATGCATTCGTTAAAGGACATGCCTGGTAACGAGGACACGCCGGGTCTCGTCATCGGTGCCACGCTGTCGCGCGATCCGCCTGGTGATGCGCTGGTGCTGCGCGAGGATGTGACGCTGGAGGCGCTGCGGCAGTCCCGCGGCAAGGGTTTCAAGATCGGCACCAACGCGGTGCGCCGTGCAGCCTATGCGCGGCGGCTGTTCCCTGATGTCGAGGTGATCCACTTCCGTGGCGCCGCCGACACGCGCGTGCGCAAGCTCGACAATGGCGAGAAACAGCGCCTGCCGGATGGCGGCGCTGTGGGGCCCGCCGATGCGCTGATCATGGCGCGCTCGGGCCTCGATCGCGTCGGCCTGTCCCACCGCATCGCGTACGAATTCACAGCAGTGGAGATGTTGCCGGCGGCAGGGCAGGGCATCGTCGCGGTCGAATGCGCCGCGCAGGATTGGCAGACGCGGCAGATCCTGTCGTCGATCGACGACGCCGCTGCGCACGCCTCCGCCGACGCCGAGCGCGAGGTGCTGTGGGTGCTCAACGGCCACTGCAATTCACCGGTGGCGGGCTTCTCGACCATCACGGGCGATCGGATGTCGCTCACCGCCTCGGTGCTCGATCTCTCCGGCAACACCATCATCGAAGCCTCGCATACGGGGCCGGCCAACCGTCCGCGCGAGCTCGGCCGCGCGGTGGGATTGGACCTGCTGACGAAGGGTGCGGCGGAGATCATCGAGCGCAGCCGGCCGCGGTAAGCATGCCGAAATCACGATCTCTGATGACGTCATTTTGCACCTGTTTTGCCCGACAAGTCAAAACGCACGGGCGAGTCATGCCCGCCTAATATTTTCAACGACTTGCCTACTGTGCATGGGGTTGTTTTTTGCACTTCTTGCAAGACCCGATCACAACGGCTCGTCATCCCCGGGCTTGTCCCGGGCATCCACGTTCTTCGCGTCGCATGGCAAGGCGTGCATGGCCGGGACAAGCCCGGCCATGACGACGTGGATAGACGGCCCTCACCCCCGCACGCGCCGGATCATCTGCTCGACATGGGCGATCGGCGTCTCCGGCTGGATGCCGTGGCCGAGGTTGAAGATCAGCCGCCCGGCAGCAAAATTGGCCAGCACGTTGTCGACCGCGCCATCGAGCGCGGCGCCGCCCGTGATCAGCACCAGTGGATCGAGGTTGCCCTGCACCGCGACCTTGCTCTGCACCCGCTCGCGGATGAAGGCGGGCTCCGCGGTCCAGTCGATGCTGACGGCATTGACGCCGGTCGCTTCGACATAGCCGGGCAGTTGCGCGCCCGCACCGCGCGGGAAGCCGATGATCTTCGCGTCCGGCACTTTGGCCCTTACGCCCTCCACGATGCGCCGTGTCGGCTCGACCGACCAGCGCGCGAACTCGGTGGGCGGCAGCACGCCGGCCCAGGTGTCGAAGATCTGCAACGCGTCGGCGCCGGCGGCGAGCTGTGCCAGCAGATACTGAATCGAGTTGTCGACCAGGACGTCGATGATCTGCGAGAAGGCTTCCGGATGCCGATAGGCCATCATCCGGGCCGGCGCCTGGTCCGGCGTGCCGTGGCCCGCGACCATGTAGGTCGCCACCGTCCACGGCGCGCCGCAGAAGCCGATCAGGGCGGTCCTGGGATCGAGCGCGCCGCGCACGATCTTCAGCGCCTCGAACACCGGCTCCAGCTTGCCGAAGTCGGCGCGCGTCGCCAGCGTCGCCACCTTGGCCGGATCGTCCAGCGGCTCGAGCCGCGGGCCCTCGCCAGCCTCAAACCGCACCGAACGTCCGAGCGCATAGGGGATCACCAGGATGTCGGAGAAGATGATCGCCGCGTCGAAACCGAACCTTCGGATCGGCTGCAGCGTCACCTCGGCGGCAAGCTCCGGGTTGAAACAGAGATCGAGGAAGCCGCCCGCCTTGGCGCGCACCTCGCGATATTCCGGCAGGTAGCGCCCGGCCTGGCGCATCATCCACATGGGCGGGACGCTCCGGCGCTGGCCGGAGAGGACGTCGATGAAGCGTTTCGTCGAAGACTGGGGCACGAATGGTCCTGAAGCAGGTTGTGCTTCCTGATACACCGCCGCGGCCCGCAGCGGAACAGGGGAACCTGGATGATCGGGCCGCGTTGACCAGCCAATGGAGGAGATCATGGCTGAGACATTCAATCCCGCGCCGCACGACAAGCACGCCGAAGACCTGCGCGAGGCGCTCGCTGCCGATCGGCAGTCCAAGCTCGACGACGGGCTGAGGGACACGTTCCCAGCGTCCGATCCCGTGAGCGTGGCGCAGCCGACGCCCTCGAAGGCCGACGCCGATGCCGAGCATCCTTCGCTCTGGGCCAAGGTCAAGGCCATCTTCAGCTAGCGGCGGCGGGCGCCGGATTCTGATCGGCCCGCTAATGTCTTGTTAGCGATGCACCGATCGCCGCGTCCGTAAGACTACTGGAAAGGGCGGAAACCGCCGCGTAGTCCGGTAGCGATTTCAGAATTAAATAACAGAAGCGGCAGAGGTTTCCGAACGATCGGAGAACCCTGCCACATGAGCGCTACCCAACGAGCCGGATGGAGCCGCCTGCCGCTGCGCGCGGCGGCCTTCGTGGCGCTGACCTGCGCGACGATCCTCGGCGTCAGCGGTTGGCGTGAATGGACGGCACGCGATGCGGTGCTCAAGGCCGCCGAGATGGAGATGGCGAACGTGGCCCGTTCGCTGACCCAGCATGCCGAAGACAGCCTCGATCTCCTGGATTCCGGTGTCGTCGGCGTGGTCAGCCGGTTGGAGATGGACGGCACCGCACCGGTCACGATCGCGAAGCTGCGCACCTTGCTGGATGTGCGCAAGAAGGCGATCGCGCGCATTCACAGCCTCGCCATCATCGACGATCAGGGCAACTGGCTGACCTCACCCGGTACGATCGGCACGACCTTCAGCGACGATGCGTTCTTCCGACATCACCAGCTCTCGCCGAAGCGCGAGGCCCATGTCGGCCGTCCCGTGAAGAGCCTGCTGGACGGCGAATGGGTCGTCACCCTGTCACGCCGCTTCAGCAAGCAGGACGGCAGCTTCGGCGGCGTGGTGCTCGCGACCATCAGCTCGGACTATCTGTCGCACTTCTACAAGCAGTTTGAGATCGGCCGCAACAGCTCCGTGTCACTGGCGCATGGCGACGGACTGATCGTCGCGCGCAATCCCAGCAACGAGACATTCGTCGGGCGCAGCGTCGCCGACAAGCCGTTGTTCCGCGAGCCGAGCCTGCAACGGCCGAGCGGCGCCCATCATTTCACCTCGTCGCTGGACGGTGTCGAACGCGTCAGCTTCTTCAATCGCAGCGGTCGGTTCCCGCTCCTCCTGCTCGCCACCGTCGACAAGGACGAGCTGCTCGCGCCGTGGCGCGCGGCGGCGATCTCCCGCATGCTCTACGTGTTCGCGCTGGTGATGCTGATCGCAGTCATCGGCGGCGTGCTGGTGCGGCAGTTGCAGCGCGGCCAGCGCATGGCTGTCGCGCTGACCGAGACGGAGGCGCATTTCCGCCTGCTCGCCGAAGGCTCCAGCGACATGGTGACGCGGATCGGCCTCGATGAGCGACTGCGTTATGTCTCGCCCTCGTCGGTCCGCATCGTCGGCTGGCGTCCCAATCAACTGGTCGGTTCGCCGGCCCTCGCGGGTATCAATCCGGAGGACCTGCCGGAAGTCCAGGCGATCGTCGACGCGATGAAGCGCGGTGAGAAGGAGGAGGCGCGTCTCACCTACCGCAACTCGCATCGGCAGAACGGCGAGATCTGGCTCGAATCGACCATGCGGGTGACGCGCAAGGACAATGGCCAGGTCGATGGCGTGGTCGCGATCTCCCGCGACATCACCGAGCACAAGAGGCTGGAAACCAGGCTCGAGACGCTTGCGATCGAGGACAGCCTCACCGGCCTTGCCAATCGCCGCCGCTTCGACGAGCGCCTGAAGGAGGAATGGGCGCGTGCCTATCGCGACCGCTCCAGCCTTGCTTTGCTGATGATCGATGTCGACCACTTCAAGGCCTACAACGACGAATATGGCCATCCCGCGGGCGATGCCTGCCTGCGCCTGATCGCCAAGATCATCGCGGCCGAAGCGCAGCGCGCCGGCGATCTGGCGGCGCGTTACGGCGGTGAGGAATTCGCCATGCTGCTGCCGAACATCGATGCCGCCGGCTGCGCCCGGATCGGCGAACGGATCCGCAACGCCATTCACGAGGCCGGCCTCGTGCATGGCAGCAATGAGGCGGCTGGATGCGTCACCGCTTCGCTTGGCGGCGCAGCCTGCCGGCCGGCGTTCGAACGAACCGCGGGGGTCGCTGCGCTGGTCGAAGCTGCCGACCGGGCGCTCTATGCCGCCAAGGCCGCAGGCCGCAACCGCCTGGTAATGTCCGGCGAGGTCATGGATCTGCTGCCCAAGGCGTCCGGCCAGTAACACCGTTCAATAATGCGGGGGAGGCTCGTTGGCAGGCCCTGGCGCATTTGCCTCGGCGTCCTGCAGCCGAGCATTGAGCTCGGTGATCTGCCGCGTCAGCCTGTCGATCTGCTTCCACTGCGCGGTGATGGTCTGGTTCAACGTCTCGATCGTATCGTCCTGATAGGCGAGGCGCGTCTCCAGCGTGTCGATGCGCTCGCTCAGCGTCTTGATCTCATTCGTCACGCGTTACGTCCTTGTTTCGCTCGCGCAAGCCGTGGCCGAGCGCCACGCGCTCGTCGAACACGAAGCATTCGCCGCGCCAGCGGCTCTCCGCCTCCGGCACGTCTTCCAGATATCTCAGGATGCCGCCCTTGAGATGATAGACCTCGGCAAAGCCGCGTGCGAGCAGATGCGCGCTCGCCTTCTCGCAGCGGATGCCGCCGGTGCAGAACATCGCGATCCTGCGGTGCCGTGCCGGATCGAGCTGCTCGGCGGCAAAGTCCTTGAACTGGCCGAAGCTCTTGATGCCGGGATCGAGCGCGCCCTCGAACGTGCCCATCGCGACCTCGAAGGCGTTGCGGGTGTCGAGCACGAGGGTATCGGGTGCTGCGATCAGCGCGTTCCATTCGTGCGGATCGACATAGGTGCCGACCCGACGCGTCGGATCGGCGGCCGCATCGCCCAGGGTGACGATCTCCTTCTTCAGCCGCACCTTCAGCCGTCCGAACGGCATCGCCTCCGCGGCGGAGAATTTCAATTCGAGATTGTCGAGCCTGCCGCCGAACATGTCGCCGCGTGCGAGCTCGTGAGCGAAAGCCTCGATCGCCTCCGGTGCGCCGGCGACCGTGCCGTTGATGCCCTCCTGCGCCAGCAACACGCTGCCCTTCAGCCCAAGGCCGGCGCAGCAGGCGCGCAGCGGCTCGCGCAGCTCGCGGTAATCCGGGAGGGCGACGAATTGATAGAAGGCGCAGACCTTGTAAGGCGTATTGCTGGACGTCATGGCCGCTCGTTTAGCAGGCGGCTCGCGCCCGGAAAACCCGCATCGCAAGAGCCTGCAAAAGGTCCATACGCCCAGCGGATAGCAGCCATTTTCCTGGTATGCCAGCATTGCCCCGCGGGGCGGGAATGTGCCATGTAGACGCGGTTTTCGAGATGGCGCGCCAACCGCGCCGACGGCCAAGAGAGCAAGACATTCGATGAGAAACTTCCATTTCCCCGGCAGGTCCACGGTCCACGCCACCAACGCGATGGTGGCGACCTCGCATCCGCAGGCCTCGCTCGCCGCGATCGAGGTGCTGCGCGAGGGCGGCACCGCGGTGGACGCGGCGGTTGCCGGCTCGGCCCTGCTCGGCGTGATCGAGCCGCAATCGACCGGCATCGGCGGTGATTGCTTTGCGCTGATCCAGCCGCGGGGCGAGGGCAAGATCGTCGCCTATAACGGCTCCGGCCGCGCGCCAAAGGCGGCGAATGCCGACTGGTATCTCGAACGCAAGATCAATTCCGTGCCGCTCACCTCGGCGCATGCGGTCTCGATCCCTGGCGTGATCGATGCCTTCGCGACCGTGCTGCGCGATCACGGCAAGTTCGGCTTCGACCGGCTGCTCCAGCCCGCGATCAAGGCGGCCGAGGAGGGCTACGTCGTCGCGCCCCGGATTGCCTTCGATTGGAAGAACCAGTTCGAGAAGCTGAAGAACGGTACCAACACCGTGCGCTATTTGTTGCCGGGCGGCCAGCCGCCGGTCGCCGGCGACGTCATTCGCCAGGCCGAGCTCGGCAAGACGCTGCGCGCGATCGCCAGGGACGGCCGCGACGCGTTCTACAAGGGCGAGATCGCGGAGGACATGGTCGAGACCCTCAGGGGCATCGGCGGCCTGCACACGCTCGACGATTTCGCCGCGCACACGACCGAAGTGACCACGCCGATCGGCACCATGTACAAGGGCTATGACGTCTGGCAGTGCCCGCCGAACGGCCCGGGCGTCACCGCGCTGTTGATGCTCAACATCCTGTCGCGGTTCGATCTGACCAAGTACGCGCCCGTGAGCGTCGAGCGCTTCCATCTCGAAGCGGAAGCGGCACGCATCGCCTACATGAACCGCGAGATGCATGTCGCCTCTCCCGAGCACATGAAGATCAACGTCGCCGAGATGCTCGAGAAGGGCTTTGCCGACGAGTACATCAGCAAGATCCGCCTGGACGGCATGCTCGACCTGCCGAACGTCGCGCCGCCGATGAATCCCTCGACCATCTACATCACGGTCGTGGACAAGGACCGCAACGTCTGCTCGTTCATCAATTCGGTTGCGCATTCCTTCGGCTCGGCGATCGTCTCGAACAAGACCGGTGTCCTGTTCCAGAACCGCGCCGGCGGCTTCCGAATCCAGCCGGGCCATCCCAATTGCATCGAAGGCGGCAAGCGCCCGCTGCACACGATCATGCCGGGCCTGCTCACCAAGGGCGGCCGTTCCACGATGTCGTTCGCGGTCATGGGCGGCCAGTACCAGCCGACGGGCCAGACTCATCTCCTGACCAACATCCTCGACTACGGCTGCGACGTGCAGGAGGCGATCGACATGCCGCGCGGCCTGCACTACGAGGGACAGTATCAGCTCGAGGACAGCGTGCCGGCGGCCGTCGTCGAGGGCCTGAAGAAGCTCGGCCACAAGACCACCAGCGTGGTCGGCCCGCTCGGCGGTGCCCAGGCGATCTGGATCGATTGGGACAAGGGTACGCTCACCGGCGGCTCCGATCCGCGCAAGGACGGCTGCGCGCTGGGTTATTGATCGCCGGCGCAGTTCCCCACGCGAGATCAGGAAAAGTTGACCAAGGGCGGCGCGGCATTTGCTGCGCCGCCCTTCTCTCATCGGAACTGCGCCCATTGCTCCAGGTTAAGGGGCGATGAGCGGTGCAGGCGTGCGCTGCTTTGCAGATCAGCGGCGGAGGCCTGCCATGCCCGACAAACCAGGTTCCAGATCATCCGGATTCGACCGGCGCGCCTTCATGACCGGCGCGGCGGGCAGCGCGCTGATCCCGATCACGGCGCGCGCGGCGTCGGAGGATGCCCGGGCGCCGGCCGCGCAGGATCCGTCGCTTCCCGTCGAGGTCACGCTGAACGTCAACGGCAAGGACAAGCGCCTGAGCATCGATGCGCGCACCACGGTGCTCGATGCCTTGCGCGAACATCTCAAGCTCACCGGCAGCAAGAAGGGCTGCGATCACGGCCAGTGCGGCGCCTGCACGGTGCTGATCGACGATCGCCGTGTGCTGTCGTGCCTGACGCTGGCACTCGCCGCCGAGGGACAGGAGATCACGACCATCGAAGGCCTCGCCACTGACGACCGCCTGCATCCGATGCAGCAGGCCTTCATCGACAACGATGCGTTCCAGTGCGGCTATTGCACGCCCGGCCAGATCATGTCGGCGATCGCGTGCGTGAAGGAGGGCCATGCCGGCAGCGAGGCCGACATCCGCGAATATATGAGCGGCAACATCTGCCGCTGCGCAGCCTATCCCAACATTGTCGCCGCCGTGAAGCAGGCCGCGCCCGAGATCATGAAAGGTTAGGCGCATGCGACCGTTTTCGTATCAGAGAGCATCAGACCCCGACATGGCCGTGCAGGCGCTCGGCGTCGCCGCAGCTGCAAACAATCCGCTGACGAAGGCGGCGGCGCAGCCGCTTGCCGGCGGCACCACCCTGATCGATCTGATGAAGCTCGACGTGATGCGACCCACCGCGATCGTCGACATCAATCCGCTGGCCCCCGCCTGGTCGGCGATCGCGCCAGGCGGCGACGGCTTGCGCCTCGGCGCGCTCGCCAAGATGTCCGACGTCGCCGCGCACGCCGAGATCCAGCGCTTCTATCCCGTGATCGCGGATTCGCTGAAGCTCGCCGCGAGCGCCCAGCTGCGCAACATGGCAACGCTCGGCGGCAACGTGATGCAGCGGACGCGCTGCAACTACTTCCGCGATGTCTCCTATGAGAACTGCAACAAGCGCAATCCAGGCTCCGGCTGTGCCGCAATGGACGGCGTCAATCGCATTCATGCGGTGCTCGGGACCTCCGATCAGTGCATCGCGACGTATCCTGGCGATTTCGCGCAGGCGCTGATCGCGCTCGATGCCATGGTCGAGATCACCGGCAAGGCCGGTACGCGCAGCATGCCGTTCGCGCAGCTTCACAGGGCACCAGGCAGCACGCCCGACATCGAGACTGCGCTTCAGCCCGGCGAGCTGATCTCGGCGTTCTCGATCTCCGGCCGCTGGCCACGCTCCGTGTATTTGAAGGCCCGCGACCGGCAATCCTACGAATTCGCGCTGTCGTCAGCCGCGATCGCGCTCAACGTCCAAGACGGCACGATCCGCGACGCGCGCGTCGCGCTCGGTGGCGTCGCCACCGTACCGTGGCGGGCGCGTGAGGCCGAGGCGCTGTTGAAGGGACAGAGGTTCGACGAAGCTCTGGCACAGCGCGTCGCCGATGCAGCTTTCGCAGACGCCCGCGGGCGCCGGCACAACAGCTTCAAGATTGCGCTCGGCAAGCGTGTCGTGGCACGCGCGCTCCAGCAGGCCGTAACGATGGAGATCTGACCATGACCGCTGCAGCTCCCGGGCCGAGGACGAATATGGGGCAGCCCGTGCCGCGCTATGATGCGGCCGCAAAGGTGACGGGGCGGGCGACCTATGCCTCGGACATGCCGCTGGACAATCCGGCCTACGCGTTCCTGGTCACCAGCGCCATCGCCAAGGGCCGGATCGACCGCTTCGACCTCGACGATGCCAAGCGCGTCCGCGGCGTGATCGAGATCGTCACGCACGAGAACGCCCCGAAGCTGAACGAGTCGAAACTGTACAGCAATGGCGGCTATGCCGGCACGACGATCCAGCCGTTGAAATCGGCCGAGATCGCCCATGACGGCCAGATCATCGCCGTGGTGGTGGCGGAGAGTTACGAGGCCGCGCGCGAAGCGGCCAACCGCGTCAAGGTCAGCTATAGCGCTGCTACGCCCAGCGCGACTTTCGATTCGCCGGGGACGACGACAGCCGCCGCGAAAGGACAAAACTCGCAGTTCAAGGAAGACCCGAAGGTCGGGGATTTCGCCAAGGCGTTCGACGCGGCCGAGGTCAAGCTGACCGCCTCCTACGAGACGCCGACGCAGCATCACAATCCGCTGGAGCTGTTCACGACCAGCTGCACCTGGATGGGCGACAATCTCGTCATCTACGAGGGCAGCCAGTATGTCCATGGCCTGAAGCACGGCGTGGCAGAGCAGCTCGGCATCGACGCCGACAAGGTGCGCGTGGTCAATCCCTATGTCGGCGGCGGATTCGGCTCGCGAGGTTCGATGACGCCGCGCACCGCCATCATCGCCGCCATGGCCAGGCGCCTGAACCGTCCGATTAAGCTGGTCCCGACCCGCGACCAGGGCTTCACCATTACCACTCATCGCGCCGAGACCCGTCACGAGATCAAGCTTGGTGCGAGCCGCGACGGCAGGCTGGTCGCCTTGAGGCATGAGGGGGCCGAAGTCTCCTCGCGCCCCGACGCCTATTGCGTCGGCGGCACCAAGACCACCACGCGGCTCTATGCCTGCCCGAACGTGGACAGCCTGGTCTCGATTGTGCGTGCCGATCGCAACACGCCCGGCTTCATGCGCTCGCCCCCCGAGGTGCCGTATCTGTTCGCGCTGGAGAGCGCGCTGGACGAGCTCGCGGTGAAACTGAACATGGATCCAGTCGAGCTTCGCCGCATCAACGACGCCACCAGGGATCCCATCGATGGCAAGCCCTACACGTCGCGATCGCTCATGGCGTGCTTCGACGAAGCCGCCAAGGCGTTCGGCTGGTCGCAGCGCTCGCCACAGCCGAAATCGATATCCGACGGCGA
>NZ_LAXE01000001.1:7095410-7182704 GCF_003122645.1 Bradyrhizobium sp. SUTN9-2 | reverse complement strand
GGCTACGGCTGCGCCGCCACGTGCTATCCGACGCTGGCGGGACCGTCCGCCGCGCGCGTACGTCTGCAGCGCGACGGCCGCACGCGGGTCGAGATCGCCGGCCATGAGATCGGGACCGGCGCCTACACCGTCATCGCCCAGACTGCGGCCGAGCGGCTCGGCGTGCCATTGGAGAAGGTCGCGGTCTTCATGGGCGACAGCGACCTGCCGCCTGCGCCGGTTGCCGGCGGCTCCAATTCCACCGCCAGCACCTGCTCGGCCGTGATGATGGTGTGCGATCAGATCCGACAGCGGTTGTTCAAGGCGCTGATGCCCAGCGACAGCCTTGCCGACAAGGCCAAGGAGACCGTCGGCATCAGCCCGGCTCCCTCGACCCAGGCGGCCAAGGGCGATCGCTCGCTCGACATCGAGAAGGCGTTCGATGCGCTCGGCGTCGGCGTGGTCGAAGAATATGGCGAGTGGAAGCCGGAGGGCGCGCCGCTGGATTCCTTCAGGGCCATGCACAGCGGGCAGGTCCGGCTGATCGGCGGCCATCAAATGAAGGACCAGATCGCCTATGCCTTCGGCGCCGAGTTCGTCGAGGTCCGCGTCAATCGCTTCACGCACGAGATCCGCTGTCCCCGCCTGGTCGGCGCGTTCGCGGCAGGCAGGATCATGAATCCGCGCACCGCGCGCAGCCAGCTCATGGGTGGCCTGATCTGGGGCATGTCCTCGGCGCTGCTCGACGCCACCGAGATCGACAAGCGCAATGCGCGCTACGTCAACGACAATCTTGCCGATTACCTCGTGCCCGTGAATGCCGATGTGCCCGGTGTCGAGGTCATTCTGCTCTCCGAGGAGGATGATCGCATCAACCCCGTCGGCGTGAAGGGCCTCGGCGAGCTTGGCAATGTCGGCACCAATGCTGCGATCTGCAATGCGGTCTACCATGCCACGGGACAGCGTATCCGCAGGCTGCCGGTTCGGCTCGAAGATATCGAGCTCTAAAGGGGGTGGAAACGGCGACCGCCTTGGGTTAGACACCTCCCGCCTCAAACGGAAGGTGTTTTATGCAGCGTTTCCAGCGCGCGCTCCTCGCCCTGATGTCGGCACTCGCGATCACCGTGATCGCCAGCGTGTCGCATTACGTTTCCACCACGGCCTCGGCCCAGACCGCAGGAAAGACCATGACCACAGCTTCAGGCTTGCAGATCATCGACTCCACCGTCGGCACCGGTGCCTCGCCGCAGCCCGGCCAGATCTGCGTGATGCACTACACCGGCTGGCTCTATGAGAACGGCCAGAAGGGCAAGAAATTCGACAGCTCCGTCGATCGCAAGGAGCCGTTCGAGTTTCCGATCGGCAAGGGCCGCGTCATCGCCGGCTGGGACGAGGGCGTTGCCTCGATGAAGGTCGGCGGCAAGCGCACGCTGATCATCCCGCCGCAGCTCGGCTACGGCGCCCGCGGTGCCGGCGGCGTGATACCGCCGAATGCGACGCTGATGTTCGACGTGGAATTGCTCGCGGTGAAATAACTGACGTCGTCACGCCCGGGCTCGTCCCGGGCATCCACGATCTTCGTGCCGCGCGGTCAAGACGTGGATGGCCGGGTCAAGCCCGGCCATGACGGATGAAATCGATACAAGCAAAAGACCGGCCTTAGGGCCGGTCTTTTCACTTTCAATCTTACGCGCGTCACTCCGCCGCGCGGCGAGCCGCAGCGGCGGCGCGATCCATCGCGTCCTTCGCGGCGTCCTTGGCATCGCCCATGGCCTGCTGGCCCTTGCCCTTCACTTCCTGCACCACGCCCTCGCCTTTCATGCGATCGGATCCGGTGGCTTCACCGACGCCCTGCTTGGCCTTGCCGATCGCCTCGTTGGCGGTGCCCTTTATCTTGTCGGTCGTGCTGCCCATGAAAATCTCCTTTCGATTTGCTTGGAATGACAACGCTGGGCGGCTATGAGGGTTCCGATTTTGGCATGGCTTGCGGCTGCGGCTTTGGGTTAGTTTGCCGCGCACGGAACCAACAGAAAGCAAGTCCCATGACCGGCCCTGACCATTCGCATTCCCACCATGACCATGGTCATCATCATGATGACCGCTGGAAACATGACGGCGTGCGGGTCATTCCCGGCAATCAGCTCGATACCAACGTGCCGTCGACAGCGGGCATGGACCGTGCGGCCGCGATCAATTTCGCCCGCGTCGGCGCCCAGAAATTGTGGGCGGGCACCGTCAGCATCAAGCCGGATGCCAAGACCGGCGCGCATCACCACGGCCATCTCGAAAGCGTCATCTATGTCGTGAAGGGCAAGGCGCGCATGCGCTGGGGCGAGAGCCTGCAATTCACCGCGGAAGCCGGCCCCGGCGACTTTATTTTCGTCCCGCCCTACGTGCCGCACCAGGAGATCAACGCCAGCCCCGACGAGGTGCTGGAATGCGTGCTGGTGCGCAGCGACGGCGAGGCGGTGGCCATCAACCTCGACATCGAACCGGTCGAGAAGCCCGAGACCGTGCTGTGGATCGACCCGGTGCACCGGGATCCCAACGAGAAGAAGTAAGGCCCCGCAGTCGGGGTCCGAAAAATTTGTCGGAAGTGATGTCGGATGGCGGCCTGGCCATCCGTCCTTGGCCAGAACCCCGCCAAGGAGCTTCCGATGCCCAAGATGATCTTCGTCAACCTGCCGGTGACCGACCTCAAGCGCGCGACTGCCTTCTATGAGGCGGTCGGCGCGGTCAAGAACCCGCAATTCAGCGACGAGACCGCGAGCTGCATGGTCTTTTCCGAGACCATCTTCGCCATGCTGCTGACCCACGACAAATTCCGCCAGTTCACGCCGAAGCCGATCGCGGACGCCAGGACCTCGAACCAAGCGTTGTTCTGCCTGTCCGCGGACAGCCGCAGCGAGGTCGATGACATCGTTGGCAGGGCGGAGGCTGCAGGAGGCATTGCCGATCCCAGCCCGAAGGACGAATACGGCTTCATGTACGGCCGCAGCTTCGAGGATCCGGACGGCCACATGTGGGGCGTGAACTGGATGGACCTTTCAGCCGCCCCTCTGCAGCCCGACCTGGCGAACGCCTGAGCCGAAACAGCAGACCTCAAGAGGAGCATTCACCATGTCCAAGCTCGTGCCCTGCATGTGGTTCAACGGCGATGCCGAGGACGCTGCAAAATTCTACGTCTCGCTGGTCCCGAATTCGGCGATCACACACGTTCAGCGCAACGTTTCGGACGGCCCCTCCGGCAAGGAAGGCTCCGTGCTCGTCGTCGAGTTCACCGTGGCCGGACAGAAGCTGGTCGCGCTCAATGGCGGCATGAAGATGGAATACACCCACGCCATTTCGCTGATGATTCATTGCGACGACCAGGCAGAGGTCGACAGTGTCTGGAACGCGTTCCTCGCCCATGGCGGCAAGGCGGAGCAGTGCGGCTGGCTGAGAGATCGCTGGGGCGTGGCCTGGCAGATCGTGCCAAAGGTGATGTTCGAGTTCCTGTCGAGCCCGGACAAGGCCGCAGCCGCGCGCGCGATGCAGGCGATGATGAAGATGGTCAAGCTGGACGCCGAGGTGTTGCGGCGGGCGTTCGAGGGCAAGTCGGCGGCGTGAGGGCGGGTCGCTCTCGCCACATACTCACTGTCATCGCCCGGCTTGACCGGGCGATCCAGTACTCCGAGACGGCAGTGATTAAACCGATGGGCCGCGGCGTACTGGATGCCCCGGTCAAGCCGGGGCATGACAGCGGAATGTGAGGCGGGATTCTCGCCGCTAATAGTTGATCCGCAGCCCCACGCCGCCGTGGATCGTGTTGCCGACCGGCTGCGGGCCCAGCGTGCCGTTGGCGAAGAGGTCCACGATCCAGCCCTTCTGCACGCGGAAACCGAGGCGGCCGCCATATTCGAACCAGCCCTGGTTACCCATGGTCGGCACCACCGTGCCCTGGCCGGTCACTGTGGCGACGATGCCGCTGTGGCTGGCGAAGGACTGCACCCAGCCGCCATTGATGTTGGTCTCGATGCTGCTGCCGAACAGATGCGTCCACTGGCCGCCGATCTTGACGAGGCTGGTGCGGTCGGTGCCATCAGCGATGCTGGCGTCGAACGGATTGAACGCCACCGCGCTGTCGCGATAGCCGGAGACGCGTTGCCAGAGCTGCCAGACCTCGATCGAGGCCGCGACCTCGTCGCGCGGCGAGAGGCGGCTCATCCAGCCGGCGCGGCCGTAAACGGCGTAGTTGGACGCGTTGGTCGAGCTCGTCACGGTCACCGGCCCGAGGCTGGTGTCGTAGCTGCGCGTGTAGCGCGCCTTCTCCCATGGGGTCAGGATCGCGCCGACGTCGAAGAACGGGCGCGACGAGCCCCAATCGGTGAAGTCGTAGCGAAGCGCGAAAGCGCCGATCGGTGCGCTCGTGATCTCGTAGCCGCGCCCTTCGTAGTGCGTATAGGCGATGCCGGCGAGCAGCGAGAGATTGTTGGTCAGCGCCTTGCGACCATGGATGCCGGCCGAGAACGAGCCGGCCGAGCCGAACGCGCTGATGCAGTCGCCGCAATTGATCTGCTCGTTGACGCCGAGCAGCACGGTGCCGAGCACCCGGTTGGTGATCATCTGATTGAAGCGCTGATTGGCAAGGCCGCCGATCGAATTGCCGCTGGAATCCGCGCCCGTCGGTCCCGACGGCGACGGAGCCGGGCTCGGTGAAGGCGACGGATAGGGGCTGGGCGATGGGGAGGGGGTCGGCGTGGGCGAGGGATTCGGCGACGGGGAATAGGTCGGGGACGGATATGGCGACGGCGAATAGGTTGGGGACGGAGTGGGCTCTGGTTCACCGCACTCGGACCCGCACTCCGAGGCCTGTGCAGCCGCCGGGCGGGCATCGAACGTGACGAGCGCAAACGCCGCAGATGCGGCCAGCGCAGCGGCAAGGATGAGGCGCCGAACGGTGAATTTCGCCATCGTCAGCGCCCGCACAGCATGGCGTCGTCCTCGACGGCAGGCGTGATGGTCGGCGAGGCGCCGGCATACTGGTTGACTGCGCACAACCCGGCGCTCGCGGCGCAATTGGCGGCGAAGGTCCAGGGCGGCGTGTTGCTCTTGGTGATGCTCACCTTGCCGCCAGTCGAGGTGATGATGGCGGTGTCGCCGGGCTGGGTGAGTTGCACGCACTGGGCGCTCCTCGTGCACACGCTGGCCGCGCCGTCCTGAAGCACAACGACGGAGCGCCCGCGCTGCGAGAGAATGTCGAGCGTGGTGCCGCGCACGCCGATGGTGGCGAGCGGTGTCGTGATCTTGTAGGCGGCCTTGTCGGAGCGTCCGGTGACGAAGCGGAAGGCGCCGGTGGTCATGCGGATCGCGACGTCACGATAGCTGTGCTCGTCGTTGAAGACGGTGCGGTCGAGCTTCAGCGTGGCGCTCGGCCCCAGTGATAGATTGGTGCTGTCGGCCATCACGAAACGCGCCGCGCTGTCGGCGCCGGTTCGCACGGTCTCGTCGCGCAGCATGCTGTCGCCGACATTGATCGGCGTCGTGGTCGCGGCGACGCGCACCACTTCGTTCTGAATGACGACAGCCTGGCCGACGCGCGTCTGCGCTTCGGCGCCGGATGCCGCACAGATTGCGGCCGTGAGCAGTGTGGAGAAAAGGCAAAAACGCAAATTCATTTCGCAACCGATCGATGTGTCCCTGATCGTACCGGATCGCGCGCGCTTCTGATGTGGCGGAATTATCACAAGCGGCGCAGGACCTGCGTCATGCTTAGTGACAGTTGCGGCAGAATGCGTTCAATGACGGGAAGCAGTTTATTTTTCTCCGCGGTGAAGCCAATTTGCCACGCAAGACAGCCCCACAAGAGATGCGCGAATTGCCTGCGGTTCCTCAGGTGTCGCGGAGTGCAGTGATTGCTGTCGCGATCTTCCTGATCGCGCATCTGGCGCTGTTGATCGGCGTCGTCACGCCGGAAAAATTCGTGTTCGATGAGGTGCATTACGTGCCGGCGGCGCGCCAGATGCTGACGCCCGCGATGTCGCAGCCGATGCTCAATCCGATGCATCCGCCGCTGGCCAAGGAGATGATCGCGGCATCGATCGCAACGTTCGGCGACAACGCGCTTGGATGGCGTTATCCCGCGACCTTGTTCGGCGCGCTCGCGATCGTCGCGATCTATCTGTGTGGACTCGCGTTGTTCGCCGCGCAGGGGCCGGCGATCGCCGCCGCGCTGATCGCAGCCTTCAACCAGATGCTGTACGTCCAGGCGCGCATCGCGATGCTCGATGTCTTTGCGCTCGGCTTCGGCCTGCTCGCCACCGCCGCCTTCATGCATGGGTTTCGCAGAGAGCGGCCGCAAGCGCTGTTCGCGGTGGCGGGCAGCCTGTTCGGCCTTGCGGCCGCGTGTAAATGGAGCGGCCTGTTCCCGCTCGGCGTCTGCATCGTCATTGTTGCGGTGATCCGCCTGATGCAGGGCTGGCATACGCTGTTCGCCGACGCGAAGCCGGACGACTGGTATCGGCCGGAGCTTTGGCCCGGCCTGAAGTTGCATCATGTCGCGCTCTGCTTCGCCGTCCTGCCGGCATTGGCTTATCTTGCCGCCTTCGTTCCGCTCTACGGATTGTCGCTGCCGGACTTGATCGAGGCGCAGCGGCGGATCTTTGCCGACAACACCACGACGGCCATCGCCGGCCACACCTATATGAGCGCATGGCCGTCCTGGCCGCTGCTCGCGCGCCCGGTCTGGTTCCTGTTCGACAAGACCGCGGAGGACCACATCGCCGCGATCGTCTTCCTCGGCAATCCGCTCGTGCTGTGGCCGGCTCTGCCTGCACTCGCCATGGTGCTGCGCGATTTCATCGTGGCGCGGCGCTGGGATGCATTCCTGATCGCCACATTCTATTTCGGTCCCTGGCTCGCCTGGGCGTTGCTGCCGCGCACGCTGGGCTTCATCTATTACTATCTGCCGGCCGCGACCGCGGCGTCCCTGGCACTGGTCTATGTGCTGCGCCGCGAGGGTCTGCCGCGCTGGCTGTTGTGGGCTTATGTCGGCGTCGCGGCGGCCGGCTTTGCGGTGATGCTGCCGATTTCCGCGGCCTTCGTCGGCACCTCGATGGGGGGCTTCAACCGGCTGATGCTGTTCCAAAGCTGGATATGAGTTCGCCGCCCGCCGGGCTGCGGCAGGCGGCGTGTTTTACTCCAGGAGCCGAGAATCATTTCGCTGCGGTCTTGGTGTCCATGTTCACGACCTGGACCCGGCGGTTCATGGCGTCAGTGCCGTTGGCGGCATCCTTCAGCTTCGTCTCGCCGTAGCCGACGGTGACGAGATCGTTGCCGTTGAGGCCGTAATTCTGCATCAGGTACTTCTTGATGGTGTCGGCGCGCCGTTCGGAGAGACCTTGATTGTATGCTTCGCCACCGGTCGCGTCGGTGTGGCCGGCGACCACGAAGGTCGAGCCCTTCAGCGCTGGATCGGACAGCGCCTTGCCGAGCGCCTGCACCGAGGCCATCGAGGTCTTGGCGATGTCGGCCGAATTGTAGTCGAACTGGATCTCCAGATCGATCTTCGGCTTGGTGGCAGCGAGCTCGGCGATCTGCTCGCGCTCGCCTGTCGAGAGCGACCGGGTCGAGCGGTTGCGCACGGTGTTCAGGAAGGTCGCCTCCTTGGCCTGCACGGTCGTATCGGTCTGGGGGCCAACGGACAGGCCGCGGGTCGCCGGCTTCGGCTTCAGCGCATCGACGATCTGGCCGGCGGAGATGTTGTTGTCGCCAGCCAGCGCAAGGCCGGCCGTCATCGACAGGACGGCTGTCAGGGTGATCGCCGTCAGTCCAAAAGACTTATTGAAATGGGTCATGGTGGTATCCTCGCTGTTACGCCTGATGGCGATTTGATGCTGCGAGCGTAGGGCAGGTTCAACGGCTCTGATGTGATCTTGGTCACATTCGAAACGGCGAGCCGAGGTCACTTTGCTCCGGTTCGAATCATTCGCACTTTGCTTTCGAGCCGGCCGTATTGGGTTCCGGGAAACCCGAACGTCGCAAAGGCGTCGCCTCACCGCCCGCCCGCGAACAAGAATTCGTCCAGATGTCCGCCTAACACACTTCAATCATTCGATAATTTGACGCGAGGGGAGCCGAGTTCCGTCCTGTGCCGAGGCCAAGTGACTATCAGCGCGACTATCAATTCCATCGCAGCGGCCCGACGGATCGGACAGTGACTCTGAACGCAATGCCCATCTATATCGGTGCGGCGATGATCGCGGTGGCCATCCTGCTCTCGACACTGATCACCGGGATGACCTCCCGCTATGTCGGGCTCGAAGGGCCGACCGACGAGAACGTCTGGCTGGTCGATCGCCTCACCGGCAGTGTCTATCGCTGCCAGGCAGAAGGACGTGGCAAGGCCATCTGCGACCCGGAGGTCGCCACCGGCAGCGTCGGGGAGCGCCCAAAAGCCGCACGCTGAAAAGCGGGTATCACTGCAGCGCAGCAACGAAATTGTCTTTTCCCTGCAAACTTGTGGCTGAAGAATGGCGGTGGGTTGGCCGGCATCAGGCCGGCTGCCTACTCGAGGAGAGAACTTGATGAAGACCCTGTTGCTCGCGACGGCATTCGCCGCACTTGCTCTGTCCCCCGCATCCGCCGCCAAGATGGCGTGCACCAGTGCAAACATGGCAAAGCTCGTTGCCGGCATGGGCGGCGAAGACACGCCCGCCAAGATCGCGGCGAGGAAGTCGATGGCCGCGGCCAATTCCGACATGAGCAAGGGCAACATGCGTGGAGCATGCAAGCACTATATGAACGCCGAGAAGTCGATGGCGATGAAGAAGTAGGCTTCCGCCTGATCCCCACACGTCATGGCCGCGCTGGCAGCAGATGGCAGCGCGGCCTTTTCGCGTCCCTGCTTCTTTGCCTCGCGGCGAATCCCGCTACATTGCACGCTGCAATGCCCCGCACGTCCAAACCGCTTCCGCTCTCGACGACACAGGCCCGGCAGATCTGGCTGCATGCCCAGCGGCTGACCGACCGCGCTCCGTTCGGCGAAGGCGCAGAGGCCGTCTCGGCCGCCGTCGCCCATCTCGGCTATGTGCAGATCGACACCATCAACGTCATCGAGCGTTGCCATCACCACATCCTGTTCAGCCGGATCCCGTCCTACCGCCGCGCCGATCTGCGCCACGCCCAGAGTGTCGACAAGACCGTGTTCGAGTACTGGACGCACGCGCTCTCCTACGTGCCGGCGAACGACTTCCGCTTCTTCCTGCCGGCGATGCGCGAGCACCGCCGCGAGGGGCACAAATGGTTCGCCGCGGTGAAGCCGGCCGACACGCGCAAGGTGATGCGGCTGCTGCGCGGCGGGCCCCTGACGATCCGTGACATCGACGACGACGTGCTCGTCGAGAAGGAGCATCTGTGGCAGAGCCGCAAGCCCTCGAAGCGGGCGCTGCAGCTCGCCTTCTATACCGGGGCGGTCACCATCAGCGCGCGCCAGGGCATGCTCAAGACCTACGAGCTGACGACGCGTCATTTCGGCTGGGACAGGCTGCCGAAGCCGGCGCCGGCAAGCGAGATCACGGCCTATCTGCTCGACCGCGCGTTGCGCTCGCAGGGCGTGGTCAGCCTCGATTCGGTCTGCCATCTCGATGCGCCCAGCAAGAAGCCGGTCGCGCGCCTGATCACCTCGCGCGTCCGCCGCGGCGAGCTCGTGCCCGTCGCGATCGAGGGCGCCGGTAAGCAGGAGCACTGGGCCTCGCCTGCAGCGCTTGAGCCGCATGAGGTGTCGCCCGATCTCGTCCACATCCTCTCCCCGTTTGATCCCCTGATCATCCAGCGCAAGCGCACCAACCTCATCTTCGGCTACAACCACCTGTTCGAAGCTTATGTGCCGAAAGCCAAGCGCAAGCTCGGCTATTTCGCGCTGCCCGTGCTGGTCGGCGACGAGATCGTCGCCGCGCTCGATCTCAAGACCGACCGGCAGAACAAGAAGCTGTTGATGCAGAAATGGACCTGGGTTGGGCAGGGCAGGAAGACGGCGGGCCGCAAGGAGCTGAAGCGCGTGATCGAGGAGGAGCTCGACCGTTTCGAGCGGTTTCAACTGGCGGAGTGAGGCTTTGTAGGATGGGTTAGTCTTGTAGGGTGGGCAAAGCGAAGCGTGCCCACGTCTTGCCTATTCGATGACGAGACGTGGGCACGGCGCTACGGCGCCTTTGCCCACCCTACGGGACCGCGCATGGCAACGCGATCGATCCACATGCCAAACGCAATCCCAACCGAATAGGCCAGCAAATTCCAAAGCGAGAAGATGCGGCCGAGCAGCAACGCGCCGGCGGTGGTGAGGCGGAACGCATCGAGCCAGGGAGTATGCATCAGGCGGGAGAACTCGACGACTGCCGCGATCACTATCGCGATGGCTGCGAGCTGGCTCCGTGTCAGCCGCGGCAGCACGACTCCTGCCAGCAGAAACACCATCGTCGCCCACAGCAGCGAGCCGCCGTACTTCACGATGAACGCAGGCAGGCCGAGCGGGAAGCCGTACCAGCGAAGGGACAGCCCACAGGCAATCACTGCGAGCGCGAAAGCAGCGCGGATCAGTGAGGTCCGTAGAGGCGCAACAGGCGTGCCCGGCTGCGTCTCGTGCATTGCTTGCTCCATTGACTCTTTGCTCGCGATGCTGAAAACGGCCGCAGACCCGAAAAAAGCAACAACCCCGGGGGAAGCCATGAGCCAGACCACGACCTATGCCGGTTCCACCGGTGCCACCAAGTCGGACATCGAAACCTCGACCATCCGCGCCATCTCCTGGCGCCTGATTCCGTTCCTGGTGCTGGCCTACTTCTTCTCCTATCTCGATCGCGTCAATCTCGGCTTCGCCGCGCTGACCATGAACGCCGATCTGAAATTCACGCCGCTGATCTACTCCTGGGGCGCCGGCATCTTCTTCATCGGCTATTTCATCTTCGAAGTGCCGAGCAACCTCGCGCTGGAGAAATTCGGCGCGAGCCGCTGGATCGCCCGCATCATGGTGACCTGGGGCATCATCTCGGCGCTGATGGCGGTGGTCAGCGGCGTCACCAGCTTCTACGTCCTGCGCTTCCTGCTCGGCGTCGCCGAGGCCGGCTTCTTCCCCGGCATCATCCTCTATCTCACCTATTGGTATCCGGCCGAATATCGCGCCCGCTTTCTTGCGGCCTTCGCGATCGCGGTGCCGGTCTCGACCGTGATCGGCGCGCCGATCTCGGGCCTGTTGCTCGGGCTCGACGGCATGATGGGCCTGAAAGGCTGGCAGTGGCTGTTCATCATCGAGGGCATCCCATCGGTGCTGCTCGGCATCGTCACCTGGTTCTATCTCACCGACAAGCCGGAGAAGGCGGACTGGCTCTCGGCCGAGCAGAAGGCCTGGCTGAAGGCGAAGCTGGATGCGGAGATCGCGGCCAAGCAAGCGGTGAAGCATTTCTCGCTCGGCGAGGCGCTGTCTTCACCGAAGGTGATCGCGCTCAGCCTGGTCTATTTCGGCTTCGTCGGCGCGCTCTACGGCATGCAGTTCTGGCTGCCGCAGATCGTCAAGGCGTTCGGTCTCACCAACGCCCAGACCGGATTCGTCACGGCGGTCCCGTATCTGTTCGGCACCATCGCCATGATCCTGTGGGCGAGGCATTCGGATGCGAGCCGCGAGCGCGTCATGCATGTCGGCGCGCCGCTGCTGCTCACCGCAGTCGCGCTCGGCATCTCCTCCTATCTCACCGATCCCACGCTGACGATGGTGGCGCTGACGGTGGCCGCGATCGGCGTGTTCTGCTGCTTCGGTGTGTTCTGGACCCTGCCGACCGCCTGGCTGTCCGGCACGGCGGCCGCAGGCGCCATCGCGCTGATCAACTCGATCGGCAACCTCGCCGGCTTCGGCGGGCCGTACCTGATCGGCTGGGTCAAGGAGGCGACGGGCCAGACCTCGACGGGCCTCTTGGTGCTCGCCGTGCTGCCGTTGATCGCCGGCATCCTGGTGTTCGTCGGCGGCCACGACAGCAAGCACGAATTCTCCGACCGGGGGCGGTGAGGGGATTTTTGTAGGTGGGCAAAAGGCGCGCACTTCGCGCGCTGTACCCACCATCTTCTCCGCAGAGTGGTCTGGTGGGCACGCTCCGCTTTGCCCACCCTACAATACACCTCGCGGCCAGGCCCCTTCACGAATTCCTGATGACTGACGATTATTGACTTTTATCAGTGAACAGTCGACATTCCTCTCAATCGAGATGCAGGAGTGTCCTTCGATGTTCGTCCGGTCGATTTTGTCGAGCTATTCCAAGCTTTTCGCAGGAGCCGCGCTCGCCCTGATGGCCGTTTCGCTGGCAGGGTGCAATGATACCGTCGCCGAGAAGGCCGAGCCGCCGCGGCCGGTTCTGGTGGCAACCGCCCACTACGCTGCCGAGACCCCGGAGCGCAGCTTCGTCGGCACTATCCGTCCCAGGATCGAGAGCGATCTCGGCTTCCGCGTCGCCGGCAAGGTGGCCAAACGCCTCGTCGAAGTCGGCCAGACAGTCGAAGTCGGCCAGCCGCTCGCCACCCTCGACGAGGTCGACCTGAAGCTCCAGGCCGAGCAGGCCGTTGCCGAGCAGACCGCCGCAACCGGCGTGCTGGCCCAGGCCGCCGCCGCCGAGCAGCGCGCCAAGGACCTGAAGGCCAAGGGCTGGACCACGGACGCCCAGCTCGACCAGAGCCGCGCCGCCGCCGATGAAGCCCGTGCGCGCTTGAACCGCGCCGAGCGCTCGGTCGAACTGACCAAGAATTCCCTTTCCTACGCGACGCTGGTTGCCGACGCCCGCGGCGTCGTCACCGCAACGCTGATCGAGCCCGGCCAGGTGGTTGCCGCGGGCCAGGCTTCGATCCGTGTCGCCCGCTTTGCCGAGAAGGAAGCGGTCGTCGCGATCCCTGAGACGCTGGTCGGACGCGCCAAGTCGGGCGTCGCCAGCGTCACTCTCTGGTCCGAGCCGAACAAGAAATACACGGCCAAGCTGCGCGAGATCGCGCCGGCAGCCGATCCCGCCACGCGCACCTATCTGGCAAAGTTCTCGCTGCCCGAGGCCGACGACAAGGTCGCGCTCGGCATGACGGCGACGCTGACGCTGTCGGATGCCGCGACCGAGCGCGTCGCGCGGTTGCCGCTGTCGGCGCTCTTCAACGAAGGCGGCAAGCCCTCCTTCTACGTTGTCGACGACAACGGTGGCGTCACCCTCAAGCCGGTCACGGTGAAGTCCTACGAGAGCAAGGACGTCGTCATCACCGGCGGCGTCGAAGAGGGCGCCAAGATCGTTGCGCTCGGCGTGCAGAAGCTCGATCCCGGCCAGCGGGTGCGGATCGTGTCGTCCTTGTCGTTCTGATCCGTCGTTTGAAAGTCTAGTCCTTCGGACCATCCCGGAATGACAAGAGAAGTGAGTTACGTCGTGTGAGGTGAGTTTCGGCCTTTGTCCCTAAGCAAAGGCTGAAGCGGCGAAGCGATCCAGAACCTGCCCAGCCCCCTGGATTGCTTCGCTGCCTCGCGACGACGGTTTGAGCAGAGCGGCTGTCGTTGTTTGCAACTGGATCGTCTTTCGGAGAGTGCGATGAAGCGCTTCAACCTTTCGGCCTGGGCCGTCAGCCATCCGACGCTGGTGCTCTTCCTGATGATCATCCTCGGCGTCGCCGGCTTCTTCTCCTATGAGAAGCTCGGCCGTGCCGAGGATCCGTTCTTCACGGTGAAGGTGGTCAACGTCTCCGTGATCTGGCCCGGCGCGACCGCGCAGGAAATGCAGACCCAGGTTGCCGATCCCATCGAGAAGAAGATCCAGGAGCTGCCCTATTTCGAGAAGGTGCAGACCTATTCCAAGCCCGCCTTCACCGCGCTCCAGGTCACCTTCCGCGACAACACGCCGCCGAAGGACGTGCCCTACCTCTTCTATCTCCTGCGCAAGAAGCTGGTCGACGTGCAGGGCCAGCTGCCGTCCGGCATTCTCGGGCCCGTCGTCAACGACGAGTTCTCCGACGTCGATTCCATCCTCTACATGATGACCGGCGACGGCGCCGATTATGCCCAGCTCAAGAAGGTCTCCGAAGGTTTTCGCCAGCGCCTGCTCAAGGTGCCCGGCGTGACCAAGGTCGACGTCTACGGCAACCAGGATGAGCGCATTTTCGTCGAGTTCAGCCACGCCAAGCTCGCCACGCTCGGCATCACGCCGCAGGCGCTGTTCGATTCGCTCGCCAAGCAGAACAACGTGACGCCGGCCGGCACGGTCGAGACCTCCTCGCAGCGCGTGCCGCTGCGCGTCACCGGCGCGCTCGACGGTGCCAAGGCCGTCGCCGAAACGCCGGTCGAGAGCAACGGCCGCGTGTTCCGTCTCGGCGATATCGCCACCGTCACCCACGGCTATGTCGATCCGCCGAGCTTCGTCGTGCGCCAGGAAGGCAAACCCGCCATCGGCATCGGCGTCGTCACCGCCAAGGGCGCCAACATCCTCGATCTCGGCAAGGAGGTCGAGAAGGCCACCGCCGACTTCATGAAGGCGGTGCCGCAGGGCATCGACGTCAAGCTGATCGCCGACCAGCCCAAGGTGGTCGAGCACGCCGTCGGCGAGTTCGTGCACTCCTTCATGGAAGCGCTCGTCATCGTGCTGTTCGTCTCGTTCCTGGCGCTCGGCTGGCGCACCGGCATCGTGGTCGCGCTGTCGGTGCCCCTGGTGCTCGGCATCGTCTTCATCGTCATGAACACGATGTCGCTCGACCTGCATCGCATCACGCTCGGCGCGCTGATCATCGCGCTCGGCCTGCTCGTCGACGACGCCATCATCGCGGTTGAGATGATGGTGGTGAAGATGGAGCAGGGCTGGGACCGCATGCGTGCGGCGTCCTTTGCCTGGGAATCTACTGCGTTTCCGATGCTCACGGGGACGCTGGTCACGGCCGCTGGGTTCCTCCCCATCGGCTTTGCCAATTCCGCGGTCGGCGAATATGCCGGCAGCATATTCTGGATCGTGGCAATCGCGCTGGTCGCCTCCTGGTTCGTGGCGGTGATCTTCACGCCCTATATCGGCGTCAAGCTGCTGCCCGAGATGAAGGCGCACCACAACCATGATCCGCATGCGGTCTACGAGACCCGCATGTACCGCGGCCTGCGCGCCATCGTGAAATGGTGCGTCAACCACCGCATCACCGTGGTGGTCGCGACCGTCGGCGTCTTCGCCGCCTCGATCGTCGGCTTCGGCCAGGTCCAGCAGCAGTTCTTCCCACTCTCGGAGCGCCCCGAGCTGTTCCTGCAGCTGCGCCTTCCGGAAGGCACCGCCTTCAACGTCACCGAGAAGGCGGTGAAGAAGGCTGAGACGCTGCTCAAGGACGACAAGGACATCGAGACCTATACCGCCTATGTCGGCCAGGGCTCGCCGCGCTTCTGGCTCGGCCTCAACCCGCAGCTTCCGAACGAGGCCTTTGCCGAGATCGTCATCGTTGCCAAGGGGGTCGAGGCGCGCGAGCGCATCAAGGCCAAGATCGAGACCGCGGCCGCCGAGGGCTTTCTGACCGAGGCACGCGTGCGCGTCGACCGCTTCAATTTCGGTCCGCCGGTCGGCTTCCCCGTGCAGTTCCGCGTGATCGGCCCGGACGCCAACAAGGTCCGCGAGATCGCCTACCAGGTCCGCGACGTCATGCGGGAGAACAAGAGCGTCAAGGACGTCCAGCTCGACTGGAACGAGCAGTCGCCCTACCTCAAGCTCGTCGTCGACCAGGACCGCGCCCGCGCCATGGGCCTGACGCCGCAGGACGTCTCGCAGGCGCTGGCGATGCTGATCTCGGGCTCGCAGGTCACAACCGTGCGCGACGGCATCGAGAAGGTCGGCGTGGTCGCCCGCGCGATCCCGTCCGAGCGCCTCGACCTCGGCGGCGTCGGCGATCTCACCATCACCTCGCGCAACGGCGTCGCCGTGCCGCTGCAGCAGATCGCTCGAATTGAATATGCCCATGAGGAGCCGATCATGTGGCGGCGCAACCGCGACATGGCGATCACCGTGCGCTCCGACGTTGTCGACGGCGTGCAGGCCCCTGATGTCACCAACCAGATCACGCCGAAGCTGAAGGCGATCAAGGATCACCTCGAGCCGGCCTACCGGATCGAGCCGGGCGGCGCGTTCGAGGAATCCGCCAAGGGCAACGCCTCGATCTTCATCCTCTTCCCGGTGATGGTCATGGTGATGCTGACGCTGCTGATGATCCAGCTGCAGAGCTTCTCACGCCTGATCCTGGTGTTCCTGACCGCGCCGCTCGGCATCGTCGGTGCCTCGCTTGGCCTCAACGTCGCCAATGCCCCGTTCGGCTTCGTGGCGCTGCTCGGCCTGATCGCGCTCGCCGGCATGATCATGCGCAACACGGTCATCCTGGTCGACCAGATCGAGACCGACGTCAGCCACGGCCTGACCCGGCGCGAGGCGATCGTCGAGGCGACCGTCCGCCGTGCCCGGCCGGTGGTGCTGACGGCGCTCGCCGCCATTCTCGCCATGATCCCGCTGACGCGCTCGGCCTTCTGGGGCCCGATGGCGATCACCATCATGGGCGGCCTGTTCGTCGCGACCTTCCTGACGCTGCTGTACCTGCCGGGCCTCTACGCCCTGTGGTTCCGCAAGAGCCTGGACGAGGCCGGAACGCCCGAGCAGCCGGCCGCGCCGCAGCATGGGAGCGATGACCCGCACGCAATTCCGCTTGCCGAAGCGGCTGAATAGATGAGAAGACTGTTGACCAGCGAGTCCTGACTGATGGCCCTTGTTTCGGAACATATCGAAGTCGACACCCGGGATCGCATCCTCGAGGTGGCCGAGCGGCTGTTCCGCCAGATCGGCTACCAGAAGACGACCGTCGGCGACATCGCCAAGGAGCTCAGGATGAGCCCCGCCAACGTGTATCGCTTCTTCGAATCGAAGAAGGCAATCCATCAGGCGGTGGCCCGCTCGCTGATGGGCGAGGTCGAGCTGGAGGCGCAGCGGATCGTGGCAAGGCCCGGTCCGGTGCTGCCGCGCTTCCGCGAGCTGCTCATCACCATTAATCGCATGAACACCGAGCGCTATGTCGGCGACAACAAGCTGCACGAGATGGTCGCGATCGCGATGGAGGAGGACTGGGAGGTCTGCGTCGCCCATATGGAGTGCATCGCCGGCGTCATCGGCCAGATGATCGCGCAAGGCGTCGCCTCCGGCGAGTTCGAGGCGCCGGACCTGCAACTGGCCTCGCTGTGCGCCTGCACCGCGATGATCCGCTTCTTCCACCCCCAGATGATCGCCCAGTGCGCCACCAAGCCGGGCCCGACCATCGACCAGATGATCGATTTCGTCATCGCGGGTCTGTCGCCGCGCCACTGACGGGCGGGGCGTTTTCTCCTATAAGCAGACTGATCGCCCCGGCACGACCGCCGGAGGCGGACCGGGACGGACCCACAAACTCCGTCATTGCGAGCGCAGCGAAGCAATCCAGACCGTCTCCGCGGAGGGATTCTGGATTGCTTCGCTGCGCTCGCAATGACGAAAGGAAGCAGCGCGTGACCGACAAAGACCTGTACTTCTACGAACCCTCCAAGGGCCACGGACTCAAGCACGACCCCTTCAACGCCATCATCGCGCCGCGGCCGATCGGCTGGATCTCCTCGCGCGACGCCAGGGGCCACGTCAACCTCGCGCCCTACAGCTTCTTCAACGCGTTCTGCTACGTGCCGCCGATCATCGGCTTCTCCTCGACCAACTGGAAGGACACGGTGGAGAACATGCAGCAGACCGGCGAGTTCGTCTGGAATCTCACGACGATGGATCTCGCCAAGCACATGAACGCGACCGCGGCGCATGTCGCTCCCGAGGTCGACGAGTTCGAGGTCGCGGGCCTCACCGCCGTGCCCGGCAAGCTCGTCAATGTCCCGCGCGTCGGCGAGAGCCCCGTCGCCTTCGAGTGCAAGGTGTCCGACATCGTCCGCCTCAAGGGCGCCAATGGCAAGGAGGCCGACGCCTGGCTGACGCTCGGCGAAGTCGTCGCCGTCCACATCGACAAGGCCTTGATCAAGGACGGCGTCTACCAGACCGCCGCCGCCCGCCCCATCGTCCGCGCCGGCCGGCGCGGCGATTATTTCGAGATCAAGCCGGAGAACATGTTCGAGATGGTCCGGCCGGACTAGGCCACTTCCGTCATTCCGGGGCGACGCGCAGCGTCGAGCCCGGAATCCATTCATCGACCAACGCTGCGGCACGATGGATTCCGGGCTCACGCTTCGCGTGCCCCGGAATGACACTGGAGAGACATTCAGCCCCCACCCCTCCCGGAACTGCACCCCGCCCCGCCGTTATGGCTCGGGCGGCCGCCCGGCCGCGTCAATGTTGCAGGCGAGATGCTCGCCTCCGCCAGCCGATTTCCGCTAAAATGCCTGTTAACCGCGCCGATGCATGAGGTCCGCCATGAGCTTCCGCCGCGACACCATCACAAAGCCGATCTTCTCATGGGCGCGCGGCGTGCTGCCGGCGATGTCCGACACCGAGCGCGAGGCGCTGGAGGCGGGGGACGTCTGGTGGGATGCCGATCTCTTCACCGGCAACCCCGACTGGTCGAAGCTGCTGAAGGTCCCGCAGGCGACGCTGACGGACGAGGAGCGGGCCTTCCTCAATGGCCCAGTCGACGAGCTCTGCGCCATGCTCGATGAGTGGAAGATCTTTTGGGAATCGCGCGACCTGCCGCCGGACGTCTGGCACTTCGTCAAGCGCGAGAAATTCTTCGGCATGATCATCCCGAAGGAGTACGGCGGCCTCGGCTTCTCGCCCTACGCGCATTCGGAAGTGGTGCGCAAGATCTCGACGCGCTCGATCGCGGCCGCGGTCACCGTGATGGTGCCGAACTCGCTCGGCCCGGGCGAGCTCCTGATGCGCTTCGGCACCACAGAGCAGCAGCAGCGCTGGCTGCCGCGCCTCGCCGACGGCCGCGAGATTCCCTGCTTCGGCCTCACCAGCCCGGAAGCCGGCTCCGACGCCGCCTCGATGGTCGACACCGGCATCATCTGCAGGGGCGAATTCGAGGGTCGCGAGGTGGTCGGCCTCCGCCTCAACTGGCACAAGCGCTACATCACGCTCGGTCCGGTCGCGACGCTGCTCGGTCTCGCCTTCAAGGCCTATGATCCCGATCATCTCGTGGGGAGCCAGGAAGAGCTCGGCATCACCGTGGCGCTGATCCCGACGAACCTGCCCGGCATCGAGATCGGGCAGCGTCATCTGCCCTCGATGCAGGTCTTTCAGAACGGCCCGAATTGGGGCCGGGACGTCTTCATCCCGCTCGACTATGTCATCGGCGGCAAGGAGCGGCTGGGGCAGGGCTGGAAGATGCTGATGACGGCGCTCGCCGCCGGCCGCGGCATCTCGCTGCCGTCGCTGTCGGCGGCCGGGGCCGCCTATGCCGCGCGCACCACCGGCGCCTATGCGCGCATCCGCGAGCAGTTCGGCATCTCGATCTCCAAGTTCGAAGGCGTCGAGGAGCCGCTCGCCCGCATCGTCGCGACCGCCTACCAGCTCGACGCCGCGCGCCGGCTCACCTGCGCGGCACTGAACGCCGGCATCCATCCCGCCGTCATCTCCGGCATCATGAAGCTGCACGCGACCGAGAGGATGCGCACCGCGGTCGACGATGCCATGGACATTCATGGCGGCAAGGCCGTGATCGACGGTCCGCAAAACTATCTCGGCAATCTCCACCGCGCCGTGCCCGTCGGCATCACAGTGGAAGGCGCCAACATCCTGACCCGCAATCTCATCGTGTTCGGACAAGGAGCTATCCGCGCCCATCCTTACCTGCTCGACGAGATGAACGCGCTCGCCGATAGCGATCGCGAGCGCGGCCTCGGCGCGTTCGACAAGGCGTTCTGGAAGCATGTCGGCCACAGCTTCAGGACACTCTTCCGCGCCATGGGTCGCAGCTGGACCTTTGGCGCATTCGCCCCAGTGCCCGATGCGGGCGATGCCACGCCCTTCTATCGCCAGCTCTCGCGCTACTCGGCGGCCTTTGCGCTCTGCGCCGACATGGCGCTGCTGACGCTCGGCGGCGCGCTCAAGCGCAAGGAAATGCTGTCGGCCCGCTTCGGCGACATCCTGTCCGAGCTCTATCTGCTCTCGGCCGCGCTGAAGCGCTGGCAGGACGAGGGGCGGCAGAAGGAGGATTTTGCCGCGCTGGAATGGTGCATGGCGACCGGGTTCAAAACCATCGAGAACCGGCTCGCCGAAATCCTGGCCAATCTGCCGAACCGCTTCGTCGCCGGCTTCCTCAGGCTCGTGGTGCAGCCGTTCGGCGCCCGCGTGCTCGGCCCGTCCGACCGCATCGTGCACCAATGCGCTGCCATCGTGCTGGAGCCGTCGGCGGCACGCGCGCGCCTCACGCCGGATCTGGCCCATGTCGACGACGACGGCGGCTTTGCCCGGCTGGAGCGCGCGTTCAAGCTGGTCGCGGCGACGGATGCGATCGCCAGGCGCATGCGTGCTGCGCATATCCGCGACTGGAAGGAGGCGGTGACCAAGGGCGTAATCACGCAAGCCGAGGGCGAGCAACTCGCCGCTGCCCGCGAAGCCGTCACAAAAGTGATAGAGGTCGACGATTTTGCGCCGGAGGCGCTGTCGCCGATTTACAAGAAAACCGTCAATGTGCATCAGTTCTTCCAGGAACTCGGTGAGCAGAGGGCGGCGAGCTGATGGCACGACCGGTATTCATCGTCGACGGCAGCCGGACGCCGTTCCTGAAGGCGCGTTCGGGGCCAGGGCCGTTCACGCCGGTCGATCTCGCCGTGCAATGCGGCCGACCGCTGCTGGCGCGCCAGCCGTTCTCGCCCGATAGCTTCGACCAGGTCATCCTCGGCTGCGTCAACGTGATCGCGGACGAGATGAACCCGGCCCGCGTCGCCGCGCTCCCGGCTCGGCATGGGCGAGGACATGGTCGCCATCACCGTGCAGATCAATTGCGGCTCGGGCATGCAGTCGATCGACACCGCCTACCGCTATATCCGCGAAGGCCATGCCGACATGGTTTTGGCCGGCGGCACCGAGGCGCTCAGCCACGCGCCGCTGGTCTGGCCGAATTCCGGCGTGCGCTGGTTCGCCGGCCTTGCCACCGCAAAGGGCATGGCCGCGAAGCTCGCCTCGGCGTTCAAGCTGAGGCCGCGCGATCTCAAGCCGATCATCGGCCTCGAGCGCGGCCTGACCGATCCCGTCACCGAGCTGAACATGGGCCAGACAGCCGAGGTCGTCGGCCATCTCTTCGGCATCACGCGCGCGCAGTCGGATGCCTATGCGGCCGAGAGCCATCGCCGGCTCGCGCATGCGCAAAGCGCGGGTTATCTGAAGGGCGAGGTCGAAACCGCGTTTTCCCGCGACGGCAAGTTCTTCGACCACGACGATGGCGTGCGTCCGGACTCGACGGCGGAGACGCTCGCCAAGCTCCGGCCGGTGTTCGAGCGGCCGTGGGGCCAGGTCACCGCCGGCAATTCCTCGCAGATCACCGACGGTGCCTCCTGGGTGATCCTCGCCTCCGACGTCGCCGTTGCAAGGCACAAGCTGACGCCGAAGGCTGCGATCGTCGACAGCCATTGGGCCGCGCTCGACCCCAGCATCATGGGGCTCGGTCCGGTGATGTCGGTGACGCCGCTGCTGAAGCGCAACGACCTCACCCTCAAGGACGTCGAGACCTGGGAGCTGAACGAGGCTTTTGCAACGCAAGTGCTCGGCTGTCTCGCCGCCTGGAACGACGACAAGTTCTGCCGCGAAATATTGCGGCTCGACGGCGCTGCCGGCGAGATCGACCGTGAGCGGCTGAACGTCGACGGCGGCGCGATTTCGCTCGGCCATCCCGTCGGCACCTCCGGCAACCGCATCGTGCTGCATCTCGTCAATGCGATGAAGCGGCTCGGCACGCGGCGCGGAATCGCCACCGAATGCATCGGCGGCGGGCTCGGCGGCGCCATGCTGATCGAGGCGGTATGACCATGGATTCCAAGATCATGACCGTGCTCGCCGACCGCGTGCTGGAGCTCGGGCCGCGCCCTGCGCCGGATGGTCCCTACAAGCACTTCAAGCTGACGCGAGATGAAGACGGCGTCGCCTGGCTGCTGTTCGACCGCGCTGATGCCAGCGCCAACACCCTGTCCTCCGACGTGATGGAGGAGTTCGACGCCGTGCTCGCGGCGATCGAGACCGAGCGCCCCGCCGGTCTCGTCATCCGCTCGGCAAAGCCGTCCGGCTTCATTGCCGGCGCCGACGTCAATGAATTCCGCGGTGCCAACGATCCCGGCATGGTGGAGACGCGCATCCGCGCCGCGCATGCGGTGGTCGACCATCTGGAAGCCTTGAGGCTGCCGACGGTCGCGGTCATCCACGGTTTCTGCCTCGGCGGCGGGCTCGAGGTGGCGCTGGCCTGCCAGGCGCGCATCGCCATCGATGGGGCGCGTTTCGGCTTCCCGGAGGTGATGCTCGGCCTGCATCCCGGCCTTGGCGGCACCGCGCGTTTCACTGCGCTCGTCAATCCGACGCAGTCGATGGCGCTGATGCTGACCGGGCGCACCATCGATGCGCGCCGAGCCAGATCGCTCGGCCTCGTCGACACCGTGACGCAGGAGCGGCATGTCCAGGGCGCGGTGAAGGATGCGCTGTTCGGCCGTCTGAAGCGGGCCAAGCCTGGTCTGCTGATGCGTGCCGCCAATCTCGGGCCGGTGCGCGGCCTGCTGGCCAAGCGCATGCGAGCGGAGGCCGCGAAGGCCGCATCGCGCGAGCATTATCCGGCGCCCTATGCGCTGATCGATCTCTGGGAAGCGCATGGCGGCAGCAAATCCGCGATGCTGAAGGCGGAACAGGCCTCGTTCGCCAAGCTGATGGTGACGCCGACCGCGCAGAATCTGATCCGGGTCTTCTTCCTGCGCGAGCAGATGAAGAAGGCGGCAGGCGCCGGCAGCACGGTGAAGCATATCCACGTCATCGGCGCCGGCGCGATGGGCGGCGACATCGCGGCCTGGTGTGCGGGGCAGGGCGTTCGCGTGTCGCTCGCCGACATGAAGCCGGAGCCGATCGCAGGCGCGGTCAAGCGCGCGGCCGACCTCTACGGCAAGATCATCCGCAAGCCCACCGACGTGCGCGACGCGCTCGACCGCCTCATTCCCGACATGGACGGCGAGGGCGTCCGCAACGCCGATCTCATCATCGAGGCGGTGCCGGAAAAGCTGGAGCTGAAACAGAAGGTCTATGCCGGACTCGAGCCGCGGATGAAGCCCGGAGCCATCCTTGCGACGAACACGTCCAGCATTCCGCTGCAGGATCTGCGCACCACGCTGGCGCGGCCGGAGCGGCTGGTCGGCCTGCATTTCTTCAACCCGGTGTCGCGGCTGCAATTGGTCGAGGTTGTCAGCCATGACGGCAACGATGCACACGTGCTGAAAGAGGCGCTCGCCTTCGTCGGAGCGATCGACCGCCTGCCATTGCCTGTGAAGAGCTCGCCCGGCTTCCTCGTCAACCGCGCGCTGACGCCCTACATGCTGGAAGCGATGGTGATGCTGGACGAGAAGATCGACCAGCGCCTGATCGATGAAGCGGCCGAGCAGTTCGGCATGCCGATGGGCCCGATCGAGCTGGCCGATCAGGTCGGGCTCGACATCTGCCTCGACGTCGGCGACATGCTGCGCACCAAGTTCGGCGATCTCCTGCCGCCGACGCCGGCCTGGCTGCGCGAGAAGGGTCGCCAAGGGCGAGCTCGGCCGCAAGACCGGCAAGGGCTTTTACACCTGGAAGGACGGCAAGGCGGAGAAAGCAGCGTTGCCGGAGACCGGACCGCGGGTCACCGACCAGATGATCGACCGCCTGGTGTTGCCGATGTCCAATGTCTGCGTCGCGGCGCTTCGCGAGGGCATTGTCGACGATGCCGACGCGGTCGATGGCGCCATGATCTTCGGCACTGGTTATGCACCCTTCCGCGGTGGCCCGCTGAATTACGCGCGCACGCGCGGCGTGGAGAACATCGTATCCACTCTGCGCGCGCTGGCGGAACGATTCGGCGCGCGCTTCGCGCCCGATCCGGGCTGGGACAATTTCAAGTGAGAGCCATATGAGCGAACAAGCGGCCGGACCGAGCGGGGATCTCTGCATCCGCACGCTGGCGATGCCGGCCGACACCAATGCCAATGGCGACATCTTCGGCGGCTGGCTGCTCAGCCAGATGGACGTCGGCGGCGGCGTGTTCGCCTCGAAGGTCGCGCGGTCGCGCACCGTGACGGTCGCGATCGAGGCGATGAATTTTCGCAAAGCGGTCTATGTCGGCGATCTCGTCTCGGTCTACGCCAATCTCGTGCGCGTCGGGCGCACCTCGCTGACCGTGCATCTCGAGGCCTGGGCATTGCGGCGCAAGGAGTTGCATCCGTTCCTCGTCACCGACGGTCATTTCACCTACGTCTCGATCGACGACCACGGCCGTCCCCAGGCGATCCAGCGAAACGATCCGCCGATCGCGACGTAATCGCGCGCGACGCACTGTCCCCATATCGCGAGGCCTTGCAGCGCCGCAGAACGCGGCACGAGCAAGTCACATCGTCGCGGCTTCGCCAAGAACCAGTCAAGAACCAGTCATAAAACGGATGAGGTCCCGGCGTACTCAATTGCGTGTCGATTCGGGGTGGAAACGCCGCAATGCCCTTGGGAACCTTTGGGCGGGAGCGCCGTTGTTTGCCCGCACTGAGGAAGCCACGGACTATGCCGGACAGCTACATCATCGAAGTCGATTCGCAGACCGCAGGTATCGTCGTTCGTTCTTCTGGAGGCTACTGCTTCTTCGCCTCATCGCACCGCTTCAACCGTCTTGAAGGCCAGCTCTTCCGCAACGCCCGCGAAGCCGAGCGCGCCGCGCGCAGGCTGGTGAATGGCGACGTGAAGGAGGCGGCGTAACTGTCATTCCGGCCCGCGAGGCGTGGTCGGAATTTTTTGCCGCCCTTGATGTTGCTGCCTTCTTCCTTCTCCCCTCATGTCCGCCGAAGCCTTGGCGAAGGCGGATGCGGGAGAAGGTGGCGCGAAGCGCCGGATAAGGGGTTGGCTCCGCGAATTCAATAGAGAGTTAGACCCGCGGATAGATACCCCTCACCCGGCTTCGCTTTGCGAAGCCACCCTCTCCCGCAAGGGGAGAGGGGAAAGACGTGATCACAACTTCGTCGCCGCCCGCGACAACAGCTTCCACTCGTCGCCTTGCTTCTGCCAGTTCATCAGGATGTGAAGGTTGGTCGATACTTTTTTTCCATCGGCCGCCATCTCCTGCTCACCCAGCCAGTGGAAACGCACGATCGCTGCGGGGCCGACGACCTTGATGGTGGGATCCTTGTATTCGATGGACAGAAACTTCGATTTGCCGTCGGTGGCGTTGGCGATGAACGCCGCCTTGTCTTCGACCTTGCCGCTGGAATGGCTGTAGCTCAGTTCCTCCGCGCAGAGCGCGCCGAGCGCCTTGGGATCGGCCGCGATCTGGGCGAGGCGGAAGGCCTCGACCCTCTTCGCCACGGCGTCCTCGTCTGCCGAAGCGGCGAGCGCCGGCGTGGCGAACGCAAGCGCGGACACGGCGAGCGTCGAGAGAGCCAGATCCCGTCGGTTGATCGTCATCGTTTCCTCCTTTTTGATCTTGCAATCAGTGTTGCAGTCGCACGCGACTTTGTCGAGTGTCACCTGCCTCATGTGGATGCGTCATTGCGCGATCGAGGCCGTATTGATACGCCTTCCGCATCGATGCGCCGCGCATTTGGGAAAGTACGGAAATGATCGAGACCAAACACGATGGAATGGGCCGGGCGCTGTTGTTCGACATCGACGGCACGCTCGCCGACACCGATCCGTTGCACTTGAAGGCTTTCAACCAGGTGCTCGGCCCGCACGGACACGTCTTCGATCACGCACGTTTCTCTCTCGAGCTGCAGGGCTTCGCCAATGTCGCCATCGGCGATCGCTTTCTGCCCCACGAGGCGCCGGAGCGGCGCGCCCTCATCCTCGAAGAGAAGGAGGAGGTCTTCCGCACGCTGGTGGCCGGGCAGATCGCGCCGCTGCCGGGCCTGATGGCGCTGCTCGACCGCGCCGATGGCGCCGGCATCCCCATGGTCGCCGTGACCAACGCGCCGCGTCTCAACGCCGAGCTGCTGCTCTCAGGACTCGGCATCACGCATCGTTTCAAGGCGCTGGTGATCGGCGCCGAGCTACCGCACGGCAAGCCGCATCCGCTGCCCTATCAGGAGGGGCTGCGTTTCGTCGGCGCGAGCCCGCGAGCCTCGATCGCATTCGAGGACTCCCGCACCGGCGTGCAGTCCGCAACGGCCGCCGGCATTCCGACTGTCGGCATCCGCACCAGCCTCAGCCATGCTGACCTGGTTGGAGCAGGCGCGGTCGCCTCCGCCAGCGCGTTCGACGACCCGACGCTGCTCGCACGTCTTGCAAGTGCCATGGCATGGTGAGAAATGGCGGGGTGAGGACCTTCATCCGTCAACCGTGATCGGCGTCCGCATTGACCGCAGGCGCGAACCGCCGCACCATGCATCATTCTGATTTGAGGCCGTTGCCGTGACCGGATTGACCCATCGCCAAGCCGAAATCCTCAACATCGCGCGCGCCTCCGGCCGCGTCATGGTCGAGGAGCTGGCGCGCCGCTTCGAGGTGTCGGCGCAGACCATCCGAAAGGATCTCAACGATCTCTGTGAGCGGCGTTCGCTGACCCGCATCCATGGCGGCGCCATCATCGCCTCGGGCGTGGAAAACCTCGCCTATGAGGCGCGCCGCTTCGTCGCCGCCGACGAGAAGAAGGCGATTGGCGCTGCCGCCGCCTCGCTGATCCCGAACGGCTGCTCGCTCTTCATCAACATCGGCACCACGACGGAGGAGGTGGCGAGCGCGCTGACCTCGCATGAGGATCTGCTCGTCATCACCAACAACCTCAATGTCGCCATGCTGCTCTACCGCCATCCGCGCATCGAGGTGGTGGTCGCCGGCGGCACGGTGCGGCGCGCCGATGGCGCCGTGGTCGGCTCGACCGCGACGCAGCTGATCGGACAGTTCAAGGTCGACTATGCCATCATCGGCGCCTCGGCGATCGACGAGGAGGGCGCGCTGCTCGACTTCGACTACCGCGAGGTGCAGGTGGCGCAGGCCATCATCGCCAATGCCCGCAGCGTCATGCTGGTCGCCGATTCCACAAAACTTCGCCGCAGCGCGCCGGTGCGCATCGCCCACATCACCCAGATCCAGACCTTCGTCACCGACCAGGAGCTGCCCGAGCGCCTCGCCACCATCTGCCACAGCAAAGGCATCGAGGTGGTCGAAGCGATGCCGAAGGGCGCGGAGGTCGACGATGCGTCGGCCGAGGTGCAGGATGCCGCGCCGGAAGCCGCACCAGTGGTGCGGCTGAGATAGAGGCTAAGCGTCGTCCCAGGGGTTGAGCAGCGGAACGCCGAAGGCCGCAAAATCCTTCACGTTGCGTGTGACGAGTGTGAGATCGTTGACCAGCGCAGTCGCCGCAAAGAAGCCGTCCATGACGGACAATGCGACGCCGCTCTTGCGGCTCTGCGCCATGAGGTCACCCCAACGCTCGGCCACTGTTTGGTCGATCGGCAGGACGCGCTCGGCAAACCGCGCAGGCAAATCGTGGGCAAGCCAGACGGCCAGCGCGGTGCGTCGGCGACCATCCTCAAGCAATGCGATGCCACGGCGAAGCTCGGCGATCGAGACGACGCTGATGAACGCACGGTCCTCATCGATCCTATCCAGCCATGCCACAACTTTTGGCGAAGGCGCGGGCCGCTGAACTTCCGAAAGCACGTTGGTGTCCAGCAAAAGGTTCATGGCACTTCGTCGCGTGGCGTGTCGTGCAGCCGGTCGAGTTCAAGGTCAACGCCGCGTAATGGCGAGGCCAGCAGGAATTCGGCCAGGGTGCCCTTGCGCGCTGTCTTGCGCGCCCATTCCTCGACGGAAACGATGACGGCATTCGGCTTGCCGTGACGGGTGATGACCTGCGGGCCGGTCTGGGCGCGGTCGAGCACCTCGGACAGTCGCGCCTTGGCATTGGCCAACGTCCAGCTGTCATTCGTTGGAAGCGCGTCGGGTTCAACGTTACGATTGACCATAGGGATAAACCATTTTGACTAGTATGACTATAATCGCTCGACGCTGACCAATCAAGGTGCTGGTGCCTCCCAAATCGCCGTGGCGCTGCCCAACATGAACTCCTCTTGCTCACCAAGAAACTTCCGCTTTCGCTTCCTTTCGCCTCTCTTTCATCTTGCTTTCGTTTTTCGGTGTGATCTAATCAAAAGCGAAAGTAGCCGCTTGATGGAACGGGCGGTCGCCGGGGGATGCGTCTGTTGGAGCGTATTTTCGATCTCGCCATCATCGGAGGCGGTGTTAACGGCTGCGGCATTGCGCGTGACGCGGTGGGCCGCGGCAATACCGTTTTCCTGTGCGAAATGAACGATCTGGCGAGCGGGACATCGTCATGGTCGACCAAGCTCGTGCATGGCGGCCTGCGCTATCTCGAATATTACGAGTTTCGGCTGGTCCGCGAGGCCCTGATCGAGCGCGAGATCCTCTGGGGCATCGCGCCCCACATCATCCGGCCCCTGCGATTCGTTCTGCCGCATCACGCCGGCCTGCGCCCGGCCTGGCTGCTGCGCCTCGGCCTCTTCCTCTATGATCACATCGGCGGCCGCCACCTGTTGCCGGCGACCCGCTCGGTCGATCTCCAGCGCGATGAGGTCGGCAAGCCGCTGATCCCGAACCGCTACAGCCGCGCCTTCGAATATTCGGACTGCTTCGTCGACGACGCCCGCCTCGTCGTGCTCAATGCGCGCGATGCCGCCGACAAGGGCGCCGAGATCCGCACCCGAACCCGCGCCACCGAGATTCGCCAGTCGGACGGCGTCTGGACCGTCAGCATGGTCGATACGCTGACCGGCGCGCGCTCGCAGATCCAGGCCAAGGCGCTGATCAATGCCGGCGGGCCCTGGGTCGAGGACGTGCTCGGCCGCGGCGCCGGCGTGAATGCGAAAGCCAAGGTGCGCCTGGTGCAGGGCTCGCACATCGTCGTGAAGAAGCTCTACGACCACGACCGCGCCTACATGTTCCAGAATGCCGATGGCCGCATCATATTCGTGATCCCGTACCAGGACGACTTCACGCTGATCGGCACCACCGACCGCGACTATGACGGCGATCCCGCCAAGGTGAAGGCGACGACTGAAGAGATCGAGTATCTCTGCAAGGCGGCCAGCGAATATCTGGCCAAGCCCGTCGCGCCCACCGACGTGGTCTGGACCTATTCCGGCGTGCGTCCGCTCTATGACGACGGCGCCAGCGAGGCCAAGGCCGCGACGCGCGACTACGTGTTCGAGCTCGACACGCCCGGCGGCGTGCCGCTGCTGTCGATCTATGGCGGCAAGATCACGACCTATCGCAGGCTCGCCGAAGAGGCCTTGGAGCGCCTTGCGCCTTACTTGCGCAGTGCGAAAGCGCGCGAAGGCTGGACCGGCAAATGGCCGCTGCCGGGCGGTGACATGAACGTATCCGACATCGACGGCCTGATCGCCGAGCTGCAGCGCGGCTATCCCTTCCTCAGCCATGAGCATGCGCGGCGCCTGGCGCGCGCCTATGGCACCCGTGCCATCAAGCTGCTCGGCGATGCAAAATCGGCTGCGGATCTCGGCCAGGCCTTTGGCGCCACGCTAACCGAGCGCGAGGTCCGCTATCTCATGGCCAACGAATGGGCCGTCACCGCCGACGACGTGGTCTGGCGCCGTTCCAAGCTCGGCCTGCGACTATCTGCCGACGAGATCGCGACCCTCGACGACTGGATCAGGAGCCATGCCGTGGCGCAAAGTCCCCTGCTGGAAACGGGAGGACGCTCATGACCGTGACACTCGATCACGTGACCCGGACCGTGGAAGGCGTGCCGCACATCCGTGACGTCTCGCTGACGCTCGAGAGCGGTACGCTCAACGTGCTGCTCGGGCCGACGCTGTCAGGCAAGACCTCGATCATGCGGTTGCTCGCCGGCCTCGACAAGCCGACCACGGGCAAGGTGTTCGTCAACGGCAAGGACGTCACCGGCGCCGACGTGCGCCAGCGCTCGGTCGCGATGGTGTACCAGCAGTTCATCAACTACCCCTCGCTCACGGTCTACGAGAACATCGCCTCGCCCCTGCGCGTGCAGGGCAAGCCGCGCGACGAGATCGAGGCGCGCGTCGCCGAGGCCGCAAAGCTGCTGCGGCTCGAGCCGTTCCTGAAGCGCACGCCGCTCCAGCTCTCCGGCGGCCAGCAGCAGCGCACCGCGATCGCACGCGCGCTGGTCAAGGGCGCCGACCTCGTGCTGCTCGACGAGCCGCTCGCCAATCTCGACTACAAGCTGCGCGAGGAGCTGCGGGCGGAGCTGCCGCGCATCTTCGAGGCCTCCGGCGCGATCTTCGTCTATGCCACAACCGAGCCGACGGAGGCGCTGCTGCTCGGCGGCAACACGGTGTGCATGTGGGAGGGCCAGGCGCTGCAGATGGGTGAGACCACCAATGTCTATCGCCGGCCGCAGACCTTGCGCGTTGCGCAGGTGTTTTCGGATCCGCCGCTGAATCTCGTGGGCCTCGAGAAGGGGAACGGCATGGTCCAATATGCGGGCGGGAGTGCAGCGCCCGCGTCCGGGCTTTATGCCGGTCTGCCCGACGGCTTCTATCGCGTCGGCTTTCGTGCCCATCAGCTCGGGCTTGCCAATGGCGAGGCCGACCGTCACGCCTTCCACGCCACTGTCACGGTGACCGAGATCACGGGTTCGGAGAGCTTCGTGCATCTGACCCGCGACGGATCGAATTGGGTGGCGGTGCTGCACGGCGTGCACGAGTTCGAGCCGGGCCAGATGCTCGATGCCGTGCTCGATCCCAATGATGTCTTCGTCTTCGATGCCGCCGACCGTCTGGTCGCGGCACCGGGCTCTTAGGAGGGAGATGCGCCATGGCCCGCATTGACCTCGTCGATCTCGCCCATTCCTACGGCGGCAACGATGCGCCGCAGGAGAGCTTTGCGCTCAAGCCTGTCACCATGACCTGGCGGCAGGGCGGCGCCTATGCGCTGCTCGGCCCCTCCGGCTGCGGCAAGACCACGCTTCTGAACGTCATCTCCGGCATCATCACGCCGTCGCGGGGGAAGATCCTGTTCGACGGCAAGGACATCACACCGCTGTCAACCCAGAAGCGCAACATCGCGCAGGTGTTCCAGTTTCCGGTGATCTACGACACCATGACGGTCGGACAGAACCTGGCGTTTCCGCTGAAGAACCGCGGCGTGCCGAAGGCCGACATTGACAGGCGCGTCGCCGAGATCGGTCGCCTGCTCGATCTCGAGCCGTACCTGAACCGCAAGGCCACGCGCCTGACCGCCGACGCCAAGCAGAAGATCTCGCTCGGCCGCGGTCTCGTGCGCAACGACGTTGCCGCCGTGCTGTTCGACGAGCCGCTGACCGTGATCGACCCCGAGCTGAAATGGCAGCTCCGCTCCAAGCTGAAGGCGCTGCATCGCGAGCTCGACCTCACGATGATCTATGTCACCCACGACCAGACCGAGGCGCTGACCTTCGCCGACACCGTGGTCGTCATGCATGACGGCCGCGTGGTGCAGAGCGGCACGCCGGCCGAGCTGTTCGACAAGCCGGCGCATACGTTCGTCGGCTATTTCATCGGTTCGCCCGGCATGAACATCCTGCCGGCCGAGGTGAGGGGGCGCGAGGCCAGGATCGACGGCCACGTCATCGCGCTGAACCGCAGCTACGACAACCTGCCTGCAGGGGCGAAGATCGAGATCGGCGTCCGTCCCGAATTCGTCGAGGTGGTCGCGCCCGCACCTGGCCTGCTCACCGCCAGGATCGAGCGCATCGACGATCTCGGCCGCATCCGCTTCGCGCGCGTGCGCGTCGTCGACGCCAAGCTCGCGGCGCGCGCTCCTGGCGGCTTCACCAGCGCGGACGGTACCGCCGGGCTGAAATTCGATCCGTCGCACGTCCACGTCTATGCCGACAGCCTTCTGGTGGAGGGAGCCGCCTGATGGACAAGACCGTCAACCAAAAAGCCTGGTTCCTGGTGCTGCCGGTGTTCCTGGTCGTCGCCTTCTCGGCGGTGCTGCCGCTGATGACGGTGGTGAACTATTCGATGCAGGACACCTTCGGCAACAACCAGTTCTTCTGGAACGGCGTGGGCTGGTTCAAGGAGCTGCTCGATCCCTCCACCGACCTCGGCGGCCGCTTCCTCGCCTCGCTCGGCCGCAACCTGTTCTTCTCGCTTGTCATCCTGGCCATCGAGGTGCCGCTCGGCATCGTCGTCGCGTTGTCGATGCCGCGCGAGGGCTGGACCGTCGCAGCCTGCCTCGTCATTCTCGCGCTGCCGCTGCTGATCCCCTGGAACGTGGTCGGCACCATCTGGCAGATCTTCGGGCGTCCCGACATCGGCCTGCTCGGCTACGTCCTCAATGCCATGGGCTTCGATTACAATTACGTCTCCAACGACGTCGATGCCTGGTTCACGGTCATCGTGATGGACGTCTGGCACTGGACCAGCCTCGTCGCGCTGCTGTGCTATGCCGGCCTGAAGTCGATTCCCGAAGCCTATTACCAGGCCGCGCAAATCGACGGCGCCTCGCGCTGGGCCGTGTTCAAGGCGATCCAGCTGCCGAAGATGAACCGCGTGCTCTTGATCGCGGTGCTGCTGCGCTTCATGGACAGCTTCATGATCTACACCGAGCCGTTCGTCGTCACCGGTGGCGGGCCCGGCAATTCCACCACCTTCGTGTCGATCGAGCTGGTCAAGATTGCGCTCGGCCAGTTCGACCTCGGCAAGGCCGCGGCGCTGTCGCTGGTCTACAACCTCATCATCCTGATCGTCTGCTGGATCTTCTACACCGTCATGACCAATGCCGGTGTCGAACGCAAAGTCCAGGCTTCGAGCGAGCCGGCGGCGGAGCCCAAGCCCGCGGCCGCGCTCAAGCCCGTGCCCGCACTCGAGCCAAGGGAAGGAGTGGCCTGATGCATTCGATCCCCGGCCGTCGCCTCATCATGGGGCTGTTCCTGATCTTCCTGCTGCTGCCGATCTACTGGCTCGTCAACATGAGCTTCAAGACCAACAGCGAGATCGTCTCGACGATGACGCTGTGGCCGCACACTCCGACGCTGCAGCACTACAAGCGCATCTTCACCGACGAGAGCTGGTATTCGGGCTACATCAATTCGCTCGAATACGTCGTCCTCAACACCATCATCTCGATCGCCGTGGCGCTGCCGGCGGCTTACGCCTTCTCGCGCTACCGTTTCCTCGGTGACAAGCATTTATTCTTCTGGCTGTTGTCGAACCGCATGGCGCCGGCGGCGGTCTATGCGCTGCCGTTCTTCAATCTCTATTCGGCGATCGGCCTGTTCGACACCCCCTGGGCCGTCGCGCTCGCGCACTGCATCTTCAACGTGCCGCTCGCGGTGTGGATCCTCGAAGGCTTCGTCTCCGGCGTGCCGCGCGAGATCGACGAGACCGCGTTCCTCGACGGCTATTCCTTCCCGCGCTTCTTCATCAAGATCCTGGTGCCGCTGATCGCGAGCGGCATCGGCGTCGCCGCCTTCTTCTGCTTCATGTTCTCCTGGGTCGAGCTCTTGCTCGCGCGCACGCTGACGTCGGTGCATGCCAAGCCGATCGCAGCGATCATGACGCGTACGGTGTCGGCGGCCGGCATGGATTGGGGCCTGCTCGCCGCCGCCGGGGTGCTCACCATTATTCCGGGCGCGCTGGTGATCTGGTTCGTCCGCAACTACATCGCGCGCGGTTTCGCGCTCGGCCGCGTCTGAGGAGGCATCAATGGAATCCATCGCATGGATGGCCTGGACGCTGCCGACCGCGATCTTCTTCGCCGCGCTCGCCTGCACGCTTCTCGTGATGACCTGGCTCGCCGCGGTCTATCCCGAGGCCGAGCGTGTCGGCGTGCTGCGCATCCCGACCACGCGCGGCGACCGTCTGTTCATCTCGCTGATCGCGGCCGCCGTCATCCACCTCGCCTGGATCGGCCTCGTCGGCACCGACGCGATCGCTACGCTGCCTATCGGCGAGGAGGGGTTTGAAATCTCGAGCCTGTGGCTCGCATCAGGAATTTCGCTGGTCACGGCCGCGCTCATTTTCCGCACGGTCTGAAGCTTGCGAAGGGACGGCCAGATCCGGGACCAACCCGGGCCTGTATAAAAGTTTGTCGCTGCAACGGAGGAACAACATGCGACAGTTTAGGAGAAGGAAAGGTCCATTGACCAAGAATAGTTTTCTGACCATGTCCAGCGCCGCTGCGATCATCGCGGTGTCGTTCGCCGTCTCGGCGCCGGTTCGCGCCGCCGACGAGGCCGTGATCCAGAAGTGGATCGCGGAATTCACGCCTTCGACGCTGTCGAAGGAAGACCAGAAGAAGGAGCTGGAGTGGTTCGCCAAGGCCGCCGAGCCCTTCAAGGGCATGGAGATCAACGTCGTCTCCGAGACGATCACGACTCATGAATACGAGGCGCAGACGCTCGCCAAGGCATTCTCCGAGCTCACCGGCATCAAGCTCAAGCACGATCTCATCCAGGAAGGTGACGTCGTCGAGAAGCTCCAGACCCAGATGCAATCGGGCAAGAACGTCTATGACGGCTGGATCAACGACTCCGACCTGATCGGCACGCATTTCCGCTACGGCCAGACCATTGCGCTGTCGGACTACATGACCGGCGAGGGCAAGGACGTCACCAACCCCATGCTCGACGTGAACGACTTCATCGGCAAGTCGTTCGGCACCGGGCCGGACGGCAAGCTCTACCAGCTGCCCGACCAGCAGTTCGCGAACCTCTACTGGTTCCGCTACGACTGGTTCACCAATGCCGACTACAAGGCCAAGTTCAAGGCCAAGTATGGCTACGAGCTCGGCGTGCCCGTGAACTGGTCCGCCTATGAGGACATCGCCGAGTTCTTCACCAATGACATCAAGGAGATCAACGGCGTCAAGGTCTACGGCCATATGGACTATGGCAAGAAGGACCCCTCGCTTGGATGGCGCTTCACCGACGCTTGGCTGTCGATGGCCGGCAACGGTGACAAGGGCATTCCGAACGGTCTGCCGGTCGACGAATGGGGCATCCGGATGGAGGGCTGCCGCCCGGTCGGCTCTTCGGTGGAGCGTGGCGGCGACACCAATGGTCCGGCCGCAGTCTACTCAATCACGAAGTATCTCGACTGGATGAAGAAGTACGCCCCGCCGCAGGCGCAGGGCATGACCTTCTCCGAGTCCGGCCCCGTGCCGTCGCAGGGCAACATCGCCCAGCAGATGTTCTGGTACACCGCCTTCACTGCCGACATGGTGAAGCCGGGTCTGCCGGTGGTGAATGCGGACGGTACGCCGAAGTGGCGTATGGCTCCGTCGCCGCACGGCTCCTATTGGAAGGAAGGCATGAAGCTCGGCTACCAGGACGCTGGCTCCGCCACGCTGCTGAAGTCGACTCCGCCGGATCGCCGCAAGGCAGCCTGGCTCTATCTCCAGTTCATCGTCTCCAAGTCGGTGAGCCTGAAGAAGAGCCATGTCGGTCTCACCTTCATCCGTGAATCCGACATCTGGGACAAGTCGTTCACCGAGCGTGCGCCGAAGCTCGGCGGCCTGATCGAGTTCTACCGCTCGCCCGCGCGCGTGCAGTGGACCCCGACCGGCAACAACGTGCCCGACTATCCGAAGCTCGCGCAGCTGTGGTGGCAGAACATCGGCGATGCGTCGTCCGGTGCGAAGACGCCGCAGCAGGCGATGGATGCTCTCGCGGCGGCCCAGGACTCCGTGCTGGAGCGTCTGGAGAAGTCCGGCGTGCAGGGCGCCTGCGGTCCGAAGCTGCACAAGAAGGAGTCGGCCGAGTACTGGTTCGCCAAGGCCCAGAAGGACGGCACCATCGCGCCGCAGCGCAAGCTCGCCAACGAGAAGCCGAAGGGCGAGACGGTGGACTACGACACCCTGATCAAGTCGTGGCCCGCCACTCCGCCCAAGCGCGCGGAAGTGAAGTAAGCGGCGCTTAGAGCGATATCAAACACGAAAGGCCGGGAGCGATCCCGGCCTTTTTGTTTTGTCGTTGTGGTGCGAGGGTTTTTCACACCCTCGGTGTCATTGCCCGCCTAGTGCGCAATTGCGCACAGGGGCGGGCAATCCAGTATTCCAGAGACGGTCGTGGTTGAACCGAGAAGCCGCGGCGTACTGGATGCCCCGCCTTCGCGGGGCATGACAGCGTCATGTGTGGAGAAGAACCTACTCCGCCGGCTCGGCCGCCAGCGTCGGGTAATCCGTGTAGCCCTTCGCACCACCACCGTAGAACGTGTTCTTGTCCCAATCGTTCAGCGCCGCTCCCTGCTTCAGCCGCTCGACCAGGTCGGGATTGGAGATGAACGGCTTGCCGAAGGCGATGAGGTCGGCGGCGTTCGCCTCCAGCACTTTGCTGGCGAGGTCGAAATCGTAGCCATTGTTGGCGACGTAGGCGCCCGAGAAGCGCTTGCGCAACGACGCATAGTCGAACGGCGCGATGTCGCGCGGCCCGCCGGTGGCGCCCTCGACCACGTGGAGATAGACCAGCTTCAACGCGCTGAGGCCGTCGACGATGTGATCGTACAGGGCCTGCGGGTTGGAATCCGAGATGTCGTTGGCCGGCGTCACCGGCGAGATGCGGATGCCGGTGCGCTCGGCGCCGGCCTCGGCGACGACGGCCTTGGAGACCTCCAGCATCAGCTTCGCGCGGTTCTCGATCGAGCCGCCATAGGCATCAGTGCGCTTGTTGGCGCCGTCCTTGGCGAACTGCTCGAGCAGATAGCCGTTGGCGCCGTGGATTTCGACGCCGTCGAAGCCGGCTTCCAGCGCGTTCTTCGTGGCGCGCTTGAAGTCGTCGATGATCCCGGGAATCTCGGAGAGCTCGAGCGCGCGCGGCTCGGAGACGTCGGCGAAGCCGCCGTTGACGAAGGTCTTGCCCTTGGCTCGGATCGCGCTCGGTGCCACCGGGGCTGCGCCATTCGCCTGCAGATCGACATGCGAGATGCGGCCGACATGCCAGAGCTGGATGAAGATCTTGCCGCCGCGTTCATGCACCTTGTCGGTGACCTTGCGCCAGCCGGCGACCTGCTCCTTGCTATAGATGCCGGGCGTGTCCTGGTAGCCCTGACCTTGTTGCGAGACCTGGCTCGCCTCGGTGATCAGCAGGCCCGCGGATGCACGCTGGGCGTAATAATCGGCGGCGAGCGGACCGGGCACGAAGGTGCCGGGTACGGCACGGTTGCGCGTCAGCGGCGCCATGACCAGGCGGTTGGCCAGCGTGATCGGGCCGAGCTTGTAGGTCTCAAACAATTTGGTCGAACGGCTCATGGGAATGCTTCCGGGCGGTGAGAGGTCTCGAACAATTGTGCATCGCGACATCGGGCGCAAGGGATGAGCCATACGCAAAGTGCAGGCGAGCTACGCGGCAGGGCGCGCGTAGCATAGTTCATGTGCAATGTCGGCTGCGACAGCGAAATCCCACTGTCGCGGCCGTGCGATTTCAGAAATCAGTTCGCGCCGAGGAAATCGCGCTTGCCGATCTCAACGCCGTTGTGACGCAAGATGCCGTGGGCGATCGCGGCGTGGAAATAGAGGTTCGGCAGCGAGAACGAGCTCAGGAATTGCTGTCCCGTCATGGTGATGGTCTTGCCGGGGCCGATCGGAAAGGTGACGTCCTTGGCGTCGGCGCCCTCAAACTGCTCGGGCTTGAAGGATTGGACATAGTCGATCGTTTTCGCCAGCCGCTGCTTCAACTCCGCAAAGCTGGTTTCGGTGTCGGGCGTCGAGGGGACCTCGCTATGCGTCAGCCGCGCACAGCCTCTGGTCGGATAGTCGCTGACCAGCTGGATCTGCCGCGACAGCGGCAGCATGTCCGGGAAGAGGCGCGAGCCAAGCAGGACGCTGGGATCGATCTTCCTGGCCGCGCAATGCGCCTCAGCTTTGGTGAGCAGCCCGGTCACGCTGTTCAGCATCTGCAAATAGGCGGGGACGACGGCGTCGTAGAAGGACATGTGATGCTCGCTTCAAAGGGTGGGAAATCTCAGGAGAAAACCTGAGCCACTCACATGGGAGCCTCATGGAAAATTGCAATCGCGGAAAGCCGCTTGTGCGATGCGAAAATTCTACCGCACCGTCGTCTGGGGCAGGACCTGCGCCGTGCCGCCGCGCATGCGCGCAAGCAGCTCGGCGGTCGGCCAAGAATCCGCCGGCAGGCCGTACTTGATCTGCGTCGCCTTCACCGCGGCGCGGCTCTGCTGCCCCAGCACACCGTCGACCTTGCCGACGTTGAAGCCGGCGCGCACCAAGAGCTGCTGCAATTCCTTGAGCTCGTTGAACGGCAGCTGCGCGACCGGCGCAGCCGGCTTGCGCATCGGCGCCGCCCCGGCGATGCGCGAGGCGAGATAGCCCGCGGTGGTCGCGTAGATCAGCGAGTTGTTCCACTCGGTGTAGGCCGCGAAATTCGGATAGGCCATGAAGGCCGGCCCGAAGCGTCCCATCGGCAGCAGCACGGAGGCTGCGAGATTGTCGTTCGGCAAGGGCCGGCCGTCGGGATAGGTGACGCCGAGTTGCGCCCATGTCGAGCGCGGCTCGCGTACCGTGAGATCGGTCTTCTCCCACGGTAGGTTCGGCGGCACCTTGATCTCCTCGAGCCACGGCTCGCCGCGCCGCCACTTCAATCCGTTTGCGATGTAGTTCGCGGTCGAGCCGATCACGTCGGCCGGCGAGCGCAACAGGTCGCGCCGTCCGTCGCCGTCAAAGTCGACCGCGTAGTTGACGTAGTGCACGGGCAGGAATTGGGTCTGGCCGAGCTCGCCGGCCCAGGAGCCGATCATCTCGTCGGGATGCAGATCGCCGCGGTCGATAATCTTCAGCGCCGCGATGGTCTCGTTCACGAACATCTCCGAACGGCGGCAATCATAGGCGAGCGACACCAGCGATTTCAGCGTCGGCAAATTGCCCATGTTGGCACCGAAATCGCTCTCGAGGCCCCAGAACGCGGCGATCACCGCGGGCGGCACGCCGTATTCCTTTTCCGCGCGCGCAAACGCCGCGGCGTATTGCTTGATGTGCTGCTGCCCGTTCTGCATGCGATAGGCCGCGGCCATGCGGCCGGCGAATTCGGTGAAGAGCTGGCCGAACACGCGCTGGCCGCGGTCGCGGTTGACGATGCCCTGGTCGTAGACGAGATAGGGCGAGGCCTCCGCGATCGTGCGCTGCGACACGCCGGCGGCCACCGCCTGTTGCTTCACCTCCGTCAGGAAGCGATCGAAGCTCGCGCCATTGTGGCACGAGGCCCCGCGCGGCGAGGGGGCCTTCGGCACTGCGGGCTTGGCAGGAGGCGGAAGCATTTGGGCGGATGCCGTGGCCGTGCATGCGATAAGCGCGAGGGCCGCGATCGGAAATCGGGTCTGGACCATGGGGGTTCCGGCGGGGAAGGGCAGGCGTGGATTCGGCCGAAGTTTAGGGGAAGCGGCCGCCCCAGGCCATCCCCACCCTGCACCTGATCTGGAGGACGATAGGTCGCCCGCCTTGGTGCGCAGGGGCATGTATTCAGGAATCAAGCGATCGGCTCGGTTGGATCAATCCCGCCGAATCGGGGTTGACCTGTCGAACCCGTTACGGAAAGGCTCGTTCTGTGGCCGAGTTGCCTCCGGCGTCGACGCAACGAACACCGGCCGTGCGAGCCGCAACCTCGCCCATGCTCACGGCCGGCGGCATCGTCCTAGCCATCGGAGCCCTGTATCTCGGCCGGGAAATCTTCGTTCCCTTTGCCCTTGCGATCCTGCTGAGCTTCGTTCTCACGCCCTTGGTCAATTGGCTGAGACGTTGGAAAGTGCCCCGCATTGCAGCGGTGCTAATTGCCGTTTCCATTGCCTTTATCGTCGTCGCAGGGATCGCCTTGGTCGTTGGGCGCCAACTGGTCCAGCTCGCCAGCAACCTTCCCAATTATCAGACCACCATCACCGAGAAGATACGCTCGTTGCAAAGCTCCGCGCCGGGCGGCGGGGTCGTCGACGCCGTTACCACGACGATGCAGGATCTCGGCAGAGAGATCTCGGGAGATGAGAAAAAGTCGGCGGCTGCATCCTCCCGGCTTGGCACCGGCAGTGAGAGTCGGGAGCCTGTCACCGTGCGGGTGGAGCCGCCACAGCCGAGACCGCTGGAGCTCATTCGATCGGTCATAGGTCCATTGCTGGCGCCGCTTGCGACTTCCGGGCTGGTCGTCATTTTCGTGATCTTCGTGCTGCTCGAGCGCGAAGACCTGCGCGACCGATTCATCAAGTTAGCCGGAGCCGGTGACCTTCAGAAGAGTACTCAGGCCATCAACGATGCTGCCTCGCGGGTCAGCCGCTATCTGCTGATGCAGCTTGTTGTCAATCTGACTTACGGCGTGCCGATCGGTGTTGCACTCTACTTTGTTGGCGTGCCGAACGCGATTCTTTGGGGCTTGCTCGCAGCGGTACTTCGATTCATTCCCTACCTCGGTCCTTTCCTGGCTGCTATATTTCCCGTTGCCCTGGCCATCGCCGTCGATCCCGGCTGGACGATGCTGTTCTGGGTCGTCGGTTTGTTCGTTACGGCTGAACTCGTCAGCAACAATGTTGTCGAGCCTTGGCTTTACGGATCCAGCACCGGGCTGTCGTCCCTCGCAATTATCATCGCCGCGATCTTTTGGACGATGCTGTGGGGACCCGTCGGGCTGTTTCTGGCGACACCTTTGACCGTCTGCCTCGTCGTCATGGGGCGCTACGTCCCGCAGTTGGAGTTCTTGGGCGTTCTGCTCGGCAGCGACCCTGTGCTCGCGCCGGAGGAGCAACTCTACCAGCGCCTATTGGCCGGCAACCTGGAGGAGGCGGTTGAGTTCGCCGAGAACTATGTCGACGAGTGTTCCTCGCGCGAGCTGTACGACAACGTCGGAATTCCGGCGCTGCGCCTGGCGGAGAATGATCGTCAGCGCAGCGGCATCGACACCAATTACCGGCGTCTTGTTGCGGATACGGCTATTTCGGTTGTCCGGGAGGTTGATGACCATATCCGCGAAAAAGCGAATGCAGTGGACGAGGGAAATCACACTGCGCAGCGACCATGCGTCCTCTGTCTCGCTGGACGCACGGAGCTCGATCATGCAGCGGCGGAGATGCTCGCGCAGGTGCTCGAGGAACGCACCATCGGCGCCAAGGTCTTGCCGCCGATCGCGGTCAGTCGGGGAGCATTGGAGCAACTCGATCTCCAGGGGGTCGACGTGGTGTGTCTGTCCTACTTTCACCCGCAGCCGCAGGTCTACGCCCGCTATGTCTTTCGTCGCCTGCGCCGTCGGGCTCCACAGGTGAAGCTTGCCGCCTGCTGCTGGAATTTGATTGCCGGAACGGAACAGACGGGAGAGCTCAAGACCCAGATGGCGGCCGACGCGACATTCGCCTCTCTCCAAGCATGCGTCGAGCAGGTTGAAGCATGGGTCGGTCGCGCGGCAGCTCTCGGCGATACGCCCCAGCTCACGGCCGACGCCGAACGTGCGCAGCTCGCCGCGCTGCGCGGACTTGGCTTGGACGCCTCGAAACGCCAGGACCTGGATGAGGCCTCCAGAAAGGTCGCGCAAGCGTTCAACGTTCCGATCGCGCTGGTGACATTGGTCGATCATATTCAGCTAACCGCCGTTGAAGCCCGCGCCCAAGAAGTTCAAGCAGGTCTGCCGAGCAATCACGAGGGCTCCCTCGACGCGCATGTGATCGCTGCAGGCGATATGCTGGTTTCGGAGGATGTGACCGAAGACCCGCGCTTCGCCGACGATCCGCATGTGCTGGAGCGAGGCATTCGCTTCTACGCGGGGGTCCCGCTCCGGACTTCATCCGGTCATGTTGTGGGCTGCCTTTGTGTGATTGATACTCAGCCGCGGGAGTTCACCGACCGGGATCGTGACCGCCTGCAGGAGATGGCGAAGCAATTGATGATCGATATCCAGAGCGCTCGAGTGGCCACAGGCGTCGAGTCGGATAGCTCGAGAGAGGTGCATCCCGCCCCTAGCGGCGAGTAAGCCGACCTTGCCGCTACCAGTGGGTGGCGCTAGCCGAACAGCCGCATCAGCAGCGCCTTACCGACAGGGAGCGCCCTGACGCCCCGATAGGCCCGAACATATTCGCCGGCATAGAATGCCCTGATTGCATGCACGCGCGTGTCCATGCCTTCCGCGAACCGCACGGCAAATCCATCAATGGTACGCCGCACCACGATGGCCGCGATCGAGCGGCCGTAGATCTGGCACTCGATCGTGCTCCCAGGCGCCGGCGGATCGGGATCGATTAGCCGCGCACCGGTGATGGAGATATCGGCGAGCCGCGCCAGATGCGACCTGCCGTCCTGGCGCAGCAGCACCGGCTCGTTGCGATTGAAGCGCTCCGCCTTGCGCTTGCGCGGTTGCTCGATGCAGACGAAGCAGACCACGGTGAGGATGAACGCGTTGTAGAAGCTCCAGGCCAGCGCCAGTCCGCCATAGGCGATGTTCTCGCCGCGCTGCTGCAGGATGAAGGCATAAGCGATGGATGCGAGCGTGATGAAAAGTGCGCAGCCGTAGATGCGCAGCAGCGGCCATTCGACGAAGCGTCGGTCGCGGTCGCCGCCTTTCGCGGTGACCTTGAACTTGTGTCCCTTCGGCTTCAACAGGCCGGTCGCCACCGCCTTGAGCACGGCAGGCGCGGCAATCAGTTGGGAGACATCCGTCATCATTGCGAGCGAGCGGCCGCGCGAAAGCCAGGCCATGCTGAGGCCGTTCCAGACATAGAAGGGCAGAAAGACCCGCAACAGCTCGCTCAGATCAGCCCGCACCGCCTGGATGCCGAACAGCAGGAACAGCCAGGGCACCACAAGGCCCGCCACTTTCGAGGTGTAGACCGCGGACCAGCTCATGAAGGCGTCGGCCAGCGAGAGGCGGTCGATGAAGGGCAGCTTCGAGTCCCGCGAGAGCGGTCCGCTGCGGCCGCGCACGATCTGCATCAAGCCGAGGCACCAGCGGGCGCGCTGGGTGATGTATTCCTTCAGCCCTTCCGGCGCGAGCCCGATCGTCAGGCGCTCGTTGAGATAGATCGTATTGAGTCCGCGTTCCTTGAGGCGCAGCGTGACGAGATAGTCCTCCGTCACCGAATCGGTCGGAAAGCCGCCGATCCGCATCAGTCCGGAATAGCGGATGAGGGAGGAGGTGCCGCAGCAGAACGCGACGCCCCAGGCGTCCTTGGCCGGCAGCAGGATGTCGAAGAAGAAGCGCTGCTCGTCGGGCCAGACGTCGGTCGCGGCGAGGTTGGTCTGGATCGGGTCGGGATTGATGAAGTGCTGCGGGGTCTGGACCACGCCGACCGACGCATCGTCCATGAGCGAGACGGTGCGCGCAAGGAAATCGGGCCGCGGCACGAAGTCCGCATCGAGAATGGCGACGAACTGCGGCCGCTCCGGCAGCGCCCCGACATGCCTCAGTGCGTGATTGATGTTGCCTGCTTTGGCGTGCTGGTTGTCGGGCCGCGTCAGATAGTGGCAGCCGAGCTCGCCGGACAGCCGCCGCAGCCAGGGCCGTCTTCCGTCGTCGAGCACCCAGACGCGGTAATTGCCGTAGTCCATGCCCGTCGCGCCGATGATCGTACGCTCGAGGATCCCTCGTTCCTCGTTGTAGGTGCAGATGAAGACGTCGATCAGCGGTGCGCCCGGATCGGTGGTGCGGCCGTCGACCTTCGCTGCGCCGGTGCGGTCGCGCGTCCGGCTCAGGAACAGCAGCGACAACGCGACCGCGACGAGCGAGGCCGCCTCCAGCAGCATGAAGGGGTAGCCGATCACGGCATCGACGGTCAGGCGCGGCGGCGGAAGCGTCGACATGATCCGCCAATAGAGATAGCGCAGCAGCAAGGTCACCGAGACAATGGCCAGGAACGAGCGTGCCATCGTGCTGTCGCGCCTCAGCAGCGGTACGATCGCCATGAAGGCGCCGAGCGCGATCAGGCCGGGCGTCAGCGCCGCCGTCACGGTGCGGTCTCGTGCCGCGCAAACACCACGCGGCCGGTGCGGCCGACCGTGCAGGCGCGAGCTGCGGCATCGCGCGAGGCCACGGTCACACGATAGGGCTCCTTGCTCAGCGCATCCGGATTGATGGCGAGATTGGCCGGCGCACCGGCAGCGCCGGTCAGGTTGACCACGGTGCCGGAGATCGGCTCGCCGCCGTCATTGGGCTCGAACGTCGCGTGGTCGCCGAGCTGCAGGCGGTTGTAGACGTTCTCGGTGACATTGGCGGTGATCACGGCGCCGCTGCAATCGAGCACTTTGAGCAACGGCTGGCCTGCCTGCACGTCCTCGCCCGGCGATGTCATCATTTCCCAGACGCGGCCTGCGACGGGTGTCGTAATGTTGGCTTCGGTGAGATCCGCGAACCGAACCTCCTCGACGATGATCTCGTTGGCGAGCCAGGCGATCTCCGTGTCGGTGCGCGCGAGATCGGCCTCGAGGTCGCCGGCACGCTGGCGCATCTCTTCCTCGCGCTGAACCGAGCTTGGCCGGTCGTTGTAGCTGTCGCCGAGGAAGGATCCGTTCCGTGCCGCGGCGAGCTCGACCTTGGCCGCGTCCAGCCGCTTGCGCGCACCGAGCTCGGTCTGTTGCGACACCGAGAGCTCGCGCGTCAGACGTGCCAGTTCGACGGTCGAGACATTGCCCGATTTTGCCAGTGAGGAGGCGCGCTCGACGGCGGCACTGGCCTCGTCCCGCCGCGCCGCCGCCGCCTCGATCGAGGTCTGGATCTCCGCGATGCGGGCCTCGAGCTGGAGCACGCGTCCGTCGCGAAATAGCGCGGCCTGCCGCGCCAGATCCTTTTGTGCCGCCTGCGCCGAAGCGAGCTTCGCCGCAAGGCTCGGCCGTTCGTTCTCCAGGCGCGATTTCTGCCGCCGGAGATCGTCGAGCCGCGTGCGATCGCCGCGCGAGTTGAAGACGCGCAGGACGACGGTCCCGGCTTCGAGCTTGGCTTGGTCAGTGACGCGCTGGGCGGCCGCGACGCGGCCACCGATCGGGGTGCGCAAGGTGACGAGGCGGGAATTTAGCACGGCTTCGACGCTCGAATTTTCCCAGATCGCGCGCAGCGGCAGCCAGCCGAACACGGCGACGATGGCGAGCCCGATCGCGACCTTGGCTCCGCGCCGCAGATACGGCCAGCGGCGTCCCGATTCTTGCCCGCTCTGCGTCGTGGAAGCATGGTCGGACTCGTCATTGGTGAAGAGGTGCTCGTGCAGGGAGTCCTGCAAACCCTTCGCATCAGTTCTGGCGTCGTGAGGGGAGGGGGCGGATGAGGGGGCGACGGAGGCGGCGCTCGAGCGGTCTACCATGGCGGTCACCTTGCTGACGGGAGGCCAACGGGAACCCGGTCAATGCACAAGGCCAATGCCGCGTGCCCGGTTACCGCGAGTTATGCGGAAATTGCGCTTTCCAGGTTGCTAAGCCTCCGCGTGTGTTTTTGCGCAAATCCCGGTCAAGCTTTAGTGGCGGCGGAAAGGCTGGCTGGCGCCGCTGGCGTCTGCGGCTCCACGACGCACGAACCTTGCAGCCGGCGGCCGCATTCATACTTCGAAGGTGCCGGCCAGAGGTTCGCCCGCGGCCGCCCCAGGAGACGGCCATGAACTATTTTCGTACCGCAATGCTGCTCGCTGGCCTGACCGCCCTGTTCATGGGCGTCGGCTATCTGATCGGAGGCGCCTCGGGCGCCATGATCGCGCTCGTCATTGCCGCCGCAACCAACCTCTTCACCTACTGGAACTCCGACCGCATGGTGCTGTCGATGTACGGCGCCCATGAGGTCGATCGTTCGACCGCGCCGGAGCTGGTCGGCCTCGTCGCCGAGCTTGCGGGCCGTGCCGGCCTGCCGATGCCGCGCGTGTTCGTGATGGATGAGATCCAGCCCAACGCGTTCGCCACCGGCCGCAATCCGGAAAACGCCGCGGTCGCCGTCACCACCGGTCTGATGAACCAGCTCAGCCGCGAGGAGCTCGCCGGCGTGATTGCGCACGAGCTCGCGCACATCAAGCATCACGACACGCTGCTGATGACGATCACCGCGACCATTGCCGGTGCGATCTCGATGCTGGCGCAGTTCGGCATGTTCTTCGGCGGCAATCGCGACAACAACAGCGGTCCGGGCATCATCGGCTCGATCCTGTTGATGATCCTTGCTCCGCTCGGTGCCATGCTGGTGCAGATGGCGATCAGCCGGACCCGCGAATATGCCGCCGACAATCTCGGTGCGCGCATCGTGGGACAGCCGATGTGGCTGGCCTCTGCGCTGGTGAAGATCGAGGGCGCTGCGCACCAGGTCCCGAACTACGAGGCCGAGCGAAACCCTGCGACCGCGCACATGTTCATCATCAATCCGCTGTCGGGCCACGGGGTGGACAACCTGTTCGCCACCCACCCCTCGACGCAGAATCGCGTCGCCGCGCTCCAGCAACTGGCGGCCGAGCTCGGCGCGCGCGCGGCGCCGTCGGTCGGCGCCAACGAGAACTATCCACCGCGCGGGCCGTGGGGCCGCTCCTCCTCACGTCGTAGTCCCTGGGGCTGACGGAGCCGGCAAGGATTGCGTCTGGCTTTGTGATCTGGCGCACACAGGGGGGTCCCCAACCAGTGTTAACTCCTCGGCGTGACCATTCCTTCGAAAGGGGATGGGTGGCTGGCGCGCTGCCGGCCACCGTCGAAGATGACCAGAATTGCCGTACCATTGCTGATCGTCCTTTGCGTGCTCGTCGGCTTGTCCACGCACATGGTCGTCAATTGCGGCGACGAGGATGATCCCGACATCTGCTCGGCCGTGATCGGCTTCTCGCCGCTGCGCGGCTCGCTGATCGCCTTCGCCTATGCGGGACGTGGACGGATCGCGCTGCGTCACGGCGACTTCAAGCGGGCGATCGCCGATTTCGACGAGGCCATCCACCTCAATCCCAACCGCGCTTCGCTCTATCGCGACCGGGCGCTGGCGCGCCGGCAGAACGGCGACTTCGAGCTTGCCATTGCGGATTACGACGAGGCGATCGCGCACGATCCCAAGCGCGCGGCACCTTATCACCAGCGCGGTCTCGCGCTCGCCGCAATGGGCGATCTCGACCGCGCCATCCTGAGCTACAGCACGGCGGTCCGCCTCGACCCCACCGATGCGCAGGCCCGTCTCGACCGCGGCCTTGCGTTCCTCGCCCGCGGCCAGACGGACGACGCCCGCGCCGATTTCGAGGCCGCGCTGGCGCTGCCCGCCGGCAAGGACGGTCGCGCGCGAGAGGCCGCGCGCGCCAAGCTCGCGGAACTCGCCAGCGCCGAGCCGACACTGGTGGCCGCGCCGCGAAGATGAGGATCTGGCGCGGCATTTGCGGCGGCACCCTCTCACGTCTTTAGGACAGGTGGCTTGCCGCATAGCGGCGAGATCGGTGAGAGATGCGGAAAGCGAGACTGTCGCGGCTGTCTGCTGCGCGTATGAACCAATTCAACTAGTATTGAGTTGGATCAATACTGGCAGGGTCCAGAGTGCATCCATGTCGTGCGCCCCTGGAGGAGCTTCCAATGTGCAAATGGGCTTTGACGATTCTGACCCTGAGTATCGCTCTGACAGCGGGGCAGGCTCGAGCCCAAAAATATGACCCGGCTTATCCCGTTTGCTTGAACGTCATTTCTCGCGGAATGACGCCATACTACCGATGCAGCTTCACGACGATGGACCAATGCAGGGCGTCGGCAAACGGCCAGATGTGCGTCCTCAATCCCTACTACGCCGGTCCTCCGGCGAGAGGAAACGCTCGGCGGCATCATCGCCAGACCTACGCGCCACCGAGGCCGCCGGTCCAGTACCGGGCGGTACCCTATAATCACTTCAATGAACCCTATTATGGGGCATCCCAAGGTTACGCGCCTGGCGAGAAAGAGCGCTTTCTCCAAAGTGTGAGGCAATACATGTGAGGGATGTCGCTCGACTGTTCGACCAGCCCATGCCTGGGGCGGAGGAATCGTTGAGGTCGCGGCCGGCCCGATTGCGGCGGCCGCGAGGGAGCGCGTCGCAAACGCGCAACGCGGCGATCCGATCAAGCCGGAGATAATTGGGAGACAGGCCGGCGAGCCTCCAGATCGCCAATCCCGTAGCGGCGATCGGTTCAACGGCAGGGCTATCGCATTTGGGAGTTTTTCCTTGCGGCCATCCTTCGAGACGCCCGCTTTGGCGGGCTCCTCAGGATGAGGGCGGAATGCGCGGCAGCAGTTTCAACGAGCACCGATGCTGATTAGCCTCATCCTGAGGAGGCGCGTCAGCGCCGTCTCGAAGGACGAGGCGCGTGCGCAGGCCGCCGCCGCAAGTCATATGCGATAGCCCTGGGTGCAACGACTACGTCTTCTTTTTCGCTTTGGCTTTCTTTGCGGCCTTCTTCGCCGGCTTCTCGTCCTTTGCCTTCTTCTCCGCTTTCACCGTAACAGGCGTGCTGGCGGCGAGGCGCATCGACCGCGCGTAGCTGTCGGCGACGTTATCGGCGGACATCTGCAGGCGCTTGGCGGCCGCGGTCGCCTGCTCCATGGTGGCCTTGGCCATCATCTTGAAGCGCTCGCCGGTCTCCTTGCCCTTGGCCTTGGCCGCAAGGCTGTTGAAGCGATCCCGCCGCTCCTTGGCACGGGTCATCAGGCCCGTATGCAGCTGTCTGGCCAGTTGCCGGATCACGACATCCAGGTCGGCTTCCGCCATGGTCTCTCATCCCCTTCGAAAAACGGTATCGATGCGGGCGGGACTATGCAGATCGGACCCCGGCTTGGCAATTCCCGGCTGTGCGTCATCCGCAGCTTCCGGTCTGCGAAACAAAAAAGCCGCGCTGTTCGCGCGGCTCTTTGGCTTGGCTTGGCGCCGTCCGCTCATTTCAGCGAGGCGACCGGGCCGTTCGAGGCCGCCGGCTCGGGGTCGAAGCCGAACACGCCGACGAGATATTTGTAATAGTCCGGCATCTTCTCCTTAAGCGCCTCGCGCGACTTCGGATCGTGGAATTCGCTCTTGCCGGCCAGGAAGATGCTGGCGGTCACCGCAAAGAATTCCATGGGATTCTTCATCGCATAGGATTCCTTGGGCAAGAGGTCCTTGGACTTGGCGAGGGCGTAGTAGGTGATCACGCCCTTGTTGGCGTAGCCGTCCGGCAGCAGCCGCGCGTGGAAGGCGTGCAGCATCTCGTGCAGCAGCACGGCCTCCTTCTCGTAGCGCATCATGTCCGGCCGCAGCATGATCACGCCGAGGCCCGAATCGACCGCGAGGTCGACGGCATTGGGATTGGTCCAGCGCTGCTTGGCGGGGTCCCAGACCGTCAGGGTCCGGGGCGCGGTGCGCTGCATGTCCGGCGTGACCCGGCCGTAGCAGGCGGTGGCGGCGCCTTCGTCGAGGCAGGCGAGTTCGCTCGCGACGATCGGAACGGTGTGGAAGAAGCGCAGCACGCGCGGGGAGAGGCCGACGCCTTCGACGACGTCGATCTGGCTCTTCAGGTTCTCGGTGAGCTTGTCGACATCCTTGCGGTCGCGGTTCTCGGAGATGTCGAACATGTAGCCGCGGTAGCTCTGGAAGCCCGGCGGCAGCGGCTGCGCCGCGCCGGCATCGAGCGACCCGGCGATGGTTGGACTGGCGAATAGCGCGCCGACAATGGTCGCGGTCAGCAGCAACGCAATGCGCATGGTGAACCCCCTGATGTCACTTCGCCCAGCAGATTAAGCCGCCCTTGTTTGCGAAAAGTGAGTGCGGCGAGACTAAGGCACCGATGTTGAGGCGTGCTTAACCGTTGGTTGCAGATCGCGCGGGCGGATTAGGGTCGGGTTAACCAAGCGTGGATCGGCTGCGCGCTTCGGCGTAACATCCGCCCGGGCTCGAGGCCCTCACATCATAGCCGGAAGGGGAGGATGCCATGTATGCCGCCATCCGTCAGGCCAAGGCGAAAAGCGGGAGCGCGGAAGAGCTGACGCGCCGCATCAAGGACGGCGCCGTTCCCATCATCAGCGACGTCGACGGTTTCCGCGCCTATTACGTCGTCTATGGCGGCGACGACACGGTCACCGCGATCTCGATCTTCGACAAGTTCGAGCAGGCCGAGGAAGCGAACAAGCGCGCCATCGCCTGGATCGAGAAGGATCTCGGCCCGCTGCTCGCCGGCGACGCCCGCGCCATGGCGGGACCGGTGATCGTGCATACGCTGGCGTGAGGGCGCGCGCTATTGATGACCGGAGCGGCGACCACACACTTGGTCGGCATGCCCGGGCTTGACCCTGGCATCCACGTCTTTCTGCATACGCGGAAGCGCGTGGATGGCCGGGTCAAGCCCGGCCATGACGGAAGAGAGAGTGTGTGCCTCACAACTCCCTTGCATTCGAGAACGCAAAGCTCGACACCCGCCGCGTCGTCTCGTCCAGGATCAACGTGCGTGTGATCGGTGGCTCGGCGCGCTGGGCGCAGTTCTCGCGCTCGCAGAGGCGACAGTTGACGCCGATCGGGGTGCCCTCGGCCTTCTCCAGGTCCATGCCGGTGGCGTAGGTCAGGCGGGCGGCGTGGCGGATCTCGCAGCCGAGGCCGATGGCAAAGCGCGGCTGCGGCAGCGGATGCGGCGCCACGGGGCGGCGCACCATCTGCGCGATCGAGAAATAGCGCGTGCCGTCGGGCAGCTCGATCACCTGCTTGAGCAGGCGATCCGGCGTGTCGAAGGTCGAATGCACATTCCAGAGCGGACACGTGCCGCCGAATTTCGAGAACGGGAAGGTGCCGGAGGAGAAACGCTTGGAGACGTTGCCGGCATTGTCGACGCGCAAGAGGAAGAACGGAATGCCGCGCGCATTCGGTCGCTGCAGCGTGGTGAGGCGGTGGCAGACCTGCTCGAAGCCGGAATTGAAGCGCTGTGCCAGCACGTGGATGTCGTAGTTCAGCGCTTCGGCGGCCGCGAGGAACGCCGGATAGGGCATCATCACGGCGGCCGCGAAGTAATTGCCGAGCGTGATCCGGAACAGCCGCCGCGGCGCATCGTCCAGCGGGCCGGCCCGGCCGATGATGGTCTCCAGCGCCTGCGCGCATTCCGCCAGGCCCAGCTGGAAGGCGAGCTGGAATGCGCGGCCGGGCGGATCGACCAGCTCCGAGATCAGCAGCTGCCGGCGGTGGCGGTCGAATCGGCGGAGCGTCTCGCGCATCACGTCGACCGGCATGATGCGGGTCTGGATCGAGTGCTTCTCGCGCAAGCGCGTTATCAGCGCGGCATACAGCCCTTCGGCGGGCTCGTTCAACTCGTCGCGCAGATTTTCCGCCGCCTGCTCCAGCTCCGGAAAATAGTTGCGGTTGGCCTCGATCAGCTCGCGCACGCGCTCGACCGGATTGGCTTCAAAGCGCGTGCCGACGTCGCGGTCGGCCATCTGCGCCGCGGCCAGCGTCTCGCCCTGACGCGCCTCGGTATAGGCCGCGTAGAGCCGCTGCAGCGCATGGGTGACGCCGGGGCAGAGCTCGGCGAGGTCGCGCAGCTCCTGCTTGGGCACGTCGATCTGCCGGAACAGGGGATCGGAGAAGATCTCGTTCAGCTCGGCGAAGAAGCGGTCCTCGTCCGCGGTGGCGAGATCGCGCAGGTCAAGGTCATAGGTCTCGGCCAGCCGCAGCAGGATCTGCGCCGTGACCGGGCGCTGGTTGCGCTCGATCAGGTTGACATAGCTGGGCGAGATCCCGAGCCCCTCGGCGATCTGGGTCTGCGACAGCCCCAATTGCTGCCGGATTCGCCGGAAGCGCGGGCCGACGAAGAGTTTCTTGCCGGAATCGGCGGGCATGTCTCAGATCTCCAGACTCAATCAAGGTCAGAATAGTTGACCTATTATTTTTACAAATTTTACAAAGTGACATGTATTACACGTTCAGATGTTACATGACATCACCAATAAAAAACAAGCCATCTGTACGAACTTTCCTTTTCGCGTTTAGCTTCTGACACGCATCTCGCAATGCATTGTCAAGAATGTCGATGGCTGCCTCGCCATCGTCAGCGAAAGGATCAGGCACATGAATTACCAGCCCCGCGGTATCAGCACCCTCCAGGGTCCGTCCTCATATCAGGACGAGGTCAAGGCGGCTCAGGCGCTCCTCGAGACCCAGCCGACCTGGAACGGCGTGTCGGCCGAGGCCGTCGCGCGCATGCGCCTGCAGAACCGTTTCAAGACCGGCCTCGACATCGCCCGCTACACCGCGGCCGTGATGCGCGCCGACATGGCCGCCTATGACAAGGATCCCACCAAGTACACCCAGTCGCTGGGCTGCTGGCACGGCTTCATCGCCCAGCAGAAGCTGATCTCGGTCAAGAAGCACTTCGGCGGCAAGACCGACCGCACCTATCTCTATCTCTCCGGCTGGATGATCGCGGCGCTGCGCTCCGAATTCGGTCCGCTGCCCGATCAGTCCATGCACGAGAAGACCGCGGTGCCGGCGCTGATCGAGGAGCTCTACACCTTCCTGCGTCAGGCCGATTCGCGCGAGCTCAACGACATCTTCCGTCTGCTCGACAAGGCGCGCAAGGAAGGCGACAAGACTCGCGAGAAGGAGCTGATCGAGAAGATCGACAACTTCCAGACCCATGTCGTCCCCGTCATCGCCGACATCGATGCCGGCTTCGGCAACGCGGAGGCGACCTATCTGCTCGCCAAGAAGATGATCGAGGCGGGCGCCTGCGCGCTGCAGATCGAGAATCAGGTCTCCGACGAGAAGCAGTGCGGCCACCAGGACGGCAAGGTCACGGTGCCGCATGACGTCTTCCTGGCGAAGATCCGCGCCTGCCGCCACGCCTTCCTCGAGCTCGGCGTCGAAGACGGCATCGTCGTGACCCGCACCGACTCGCTCGGCGCCGGCCTGACGCAGCAGATCGCCGTCAGCCACAAGCCCGGCGACATCGGCGACCAGTACAACAGCTTCCTCGATTGCGAAGAAATCACCGCGGAGAACGCCAAGAACGGCGACGTCATCATCAACCGCAACGGCAAGCTGATGCGTCCGAAGCGGCTGCCCTCCAACCTCTACCAGTTCCGCCCCGGCACCGGTGCAGACCGCTGCGTGCTCGATTGCATCACCTCGCTGCAGAACGGCGCCGACCTGCTCTGGATCGAGACCGAGAAGCCGCATATCGAGCAGATCGCCAGCATGGTCGACCGCATCCGCAAGGTGGTGCCGAACGCCAAGCTCGCCTACAACAACTCGCCGTCGTTCAACTGGACCCTCAACTTCCGTTGGCAGGTCTACGACGCGATGAAGGAAGCGGGCCAGGACGTCAGCAAGTACAACCGTGCCGAGCTGATGAAGGCGGAGTACGACGACACGCCGCTGGCGAAGGAAGCCGACGAGCGCATCCGTACCTTCCAGGCGGATTCGGCCAAGCGCGCCGGCATCTTCCACCACCTGATCACGCTGCCGACCTATCACACGGCCGCGCTCTCGACCGACAATCTCGCCCGCGAGTATTTCGGCGAGCAGGGCATGCTGGGCTACGTCAAGAACGTCCAGCGCGCCGAGATCCGTCAGGGCATCGCCTGCGTGAAGCACCAGAACATGGCCGGCTCCGACATCGGCGACGACCACAAGGAGTACTTCGCGGGCGAAGCTGCGCTGAAGGCGGGCGGCGTCCACAACACGATGAACCAGTTCGGCTAACGGCGGATCGGACCGGTCTGGAAGCCAGGTTGGAGTCCAGGCCGGTCACGCACCTCAACAGGAGACTGACAATGACCAAAGGCAGCAATTTCTGGGTGATCGGCGGCGAGTTCGGTTCGATGAACTTCCACAAGCTCGTGGAAGGCTCGGCCCAGGTCAAAGGTCCGTTCAAGACCCGCAAGGAAGCCGAAGAGTGCTGGAAGGAAGTCTCGGAAGAAAGCCGTCACAAGGCCGGCGTCCGCTTCTCGATCGTGGAAGAGCCCTCGCGGGTCTCGGCCTGATCGCCCCGACTTAAGAAGACGTCCAAGGACGGATGGTCCCATCCAGGCCCTGCCTGGGTGGGATCGTCTGTTTTTGGCACAGGTGAAACGGCTGTGGGCGCCGTAAGTCTCTGGAATTGTAGGCCTTTGCGGAGGGTTTGGTTGCTGATAGGTTAATGGGGATAAGTCGAGGACGAGGCCGACAATGTCAGAGCCCGAGACCAGCGGGACCCATCCCGGCCAGCCGGGCCCGGTGCGGCTGCGCGATGCGCTGCTGCGCGCGCGGATCGAGGCGGCCGACCGCACCGGCGTCGTCGTCGATTTGCGCGACGCCGAGGTGGCACGGCTCGAGATCCTCAACGACGCGCTCGATCCCCTGTTCGCGCAGGTGCCTGATCAGATCGACCTGTTCGACCGCGGCATCAGCCAGGGCGATACGCCGCGGCTGTGGATCGACGTCGTCGCCCACATCGTGATGGGCCGCGACAAGCGGATGTACCGCTTCGTCCAGGACACCCGCTTCGGCCGCATCGTGCTCGCCGAATCGCACGACACCGCCGTGATCGTCGAGGCCGTCACCGACTATGTCGCGCGCCGCATGGTCGAGCGCGAGCGGGCGATGGTGGTCGCGCCCGAACCGCAGGCCCCGGCCGCCGCGCCGCCGCGCCGCTCGCGCCTGTGGCCATTCGTGTTCGGCTTCGTGCTCGGCGCTGCCGCGTTGTTCGGGGTGGCAGTGCTTGCGGTCTTGCGGAGCTGGTGAGGCTCTCTCCTTCGTCATTGCGAGGAGCCCTTGCGACGAAGCAATCCAGATTGCCTCCGCGGAGAGATTCCTGGATTGCTTCGCTGCGCTCGCAATGACGACCGGGGTCTAGATCAACCGCACATGCTTGATCTGCCCGACCTGAAACCCCGCCCCGAGGCTTCGCACCGTCTGCTCGCAGCGCCAGCCGGCATTGTCCTTCTCGATGGTGAACAGATTATACGCCGCCGCCGGATAACGTCCGTGCGCCAGCGCGGAGGCCGACGGCACGCCGAGCGCGGGAATGTTGCCGTTCGGACCCTCGAACCACATCGTCGAATGAATGTGGTCGTGCCCGTGCAGGACCAGCTCGACGCCGTGGCGCTTCAACAGTCCCAGCAATTCCGGCGCGTCCGTCATCCGCTTCGCCCGCGCGCTGGACTTCAGCGGATGATGCACCAGCAGCACGCGGAAGACGTCTTCCGCGGCGAGCCGCTCGAGCACCTCCGCAAGCGCGGCGAGCTGATCGCGCCCCAGCGTGCCGGTCGCCATCAGCGGCAGGGTCGGCACCGCCGTGGACAGGCTGATCAGGGCAAGCGGCCCGCGCCGGCGCACCGCTGGGAAGGCTGCGCCGCCGGGTGTGTCCGCGGCGATGTAGTGCAGGAACGTCTCGCCGAAGCGATGACGCGTCGCGCTGACATAGGCGTCGTGATTGCCGGGGATCGCGGTCACGCGGTCGGGCGGGCCGACGCTTTCGAGCCAGGCCAGCGCCGGTGCGAACTCCGCCTCCAGCGCCAGGTTGACGAGATCGCCCGTCACTGCGATGTGGTCGGGCGCCTGCGCCTTCATGTCGGCGACGAGCGCGTCGAGAACCTCGCGGCGCTGGTACTTGTGGCGGTTGCGCGTCCAGTTGACATAGCCGAACGCGCGCTTGCCCGCGAGCTCGATCAGCCGCGGCTTCGGCAAAGGCGCCAAATGCGGATCGGACAGGTGGGCGAGCGTGAAGGGAGCCAGCGTGAAGGGAGTCATGGCGCGCGAATGCCTCGCTATTGCTCCGCTGTAATGGCAAGGTCGCGCGCCCCGCGCAAGCAGGGCCTGAAACAGGGGGCGTCAAGGAGCCTGATGGGAGAACGTCTGAACCGAGCCCGACGGAAAGCCGAGCCGCTGCTGCGGCGGTTCTTGCACGGCTATTTCCTGCTCGTCCGCGGCATGACGCTCGGCGTCCGTGCCGTGGTGCTGGATGCCGACAATCGCGTCTTCCTGGTCAGGCATAGCTACGTCAGCGGCTGGTATTTGCCTGGCGGCGGCGTCGATTTCGGCGAGACCATGGAAGAGGCGTTGCGGCGCGAGCTCAAGGAGGAGGGCGACATCGATCTGACCGGCGAGGCGATCCTGCACGGCGTCTTCCTCAACAGCCACGTCTCCCGCCGCGACCACGTCGCGGTCTACGTCGTCAGGCAGTTCAGGCAGGACCGCGTCCCTGAGCCCAACCGCGAGATCGTCGAATGCGGATTCTTCGACAATGCCGCATTGCCCGAGGGCACCACGCCCGGCACGCGGCTGCGGATCGCCGAAGTGCTCGATGGCAGGCCCGTGATTGCGACGTGGCGCTGAGGGCGGCTTGTGCTAGTAACCCGCTCGACGCGCACGGCAGGCCACGCCGCTCGGGCGCGAGCCGACAAGCCTCGGAGTGCTGCCCTGATGACCACAACGCAACTTCGTATCGCGGTGCTGGTGCCCTGCTACAACGAGGAGGCCGCGGTCGCGACCGTCGTTGCCGATTTCCGCAAGGCGCTGCCCGCGGCGGAGATCTACGTCTACGACAACAATTCGCGCGACCGGACCGCCGCGGTCGCGCGCGAAGCCGGTGCGATCGTGCGCAGCGAGCGCCGGCAGGGCAAGGGTCACGTCGTGCGCCGCATGTTCGCGGACGTCGAGGCCGACGTCTATGTGCTGGTCGATGGCGATGCCACCTACGATGCGCCGAGCGCACCCATCATGATCGACAAGCTGCTCGACGAGCATCTCGACATGGTGGTCGGGCTTCGCGTCGATCAGGTCCAGGCTGCCTACCGGCTCGGCCACCGCACCGGCAACCGCATGCTGACCGGCTTCCTGTCCGACACCTTCGGCCACGCTAAGGACCTCCTGTCCGGCTACCGGGTGTTCTCGCGCCGCTTCGTCAAATCCTTTCCCGTCCTCTCCGACGGCTTCGAGATCGAGACCGAGCTTGCGGTCTATGCGCTGGAATTGTCGCTTCCGGTCGCCGAGGTCGAGACGCCCTATTATGCGCGCCCCGAAGGCTCGTTCTCCAAGCTCAACACCTGGCGCGACGGCTTTCGCATCCTCGGCACCATGCTGAAGCTCTATCGCAGCGAGCGGCCGTTGCGCTTCTTCGCGGTGATCGGAATCCTGCTGGCGCTGGCGTCGATCATCTTCGCGATTCCGATCGTGATCACCTTCATCGAAACCGGCCTCGTGCCGCGCCTGCCCACCGCGGTGCTGTCGATGGGCCTGATGATCATGGCCCTGCTGTCGGTGTCATCAGGGCTCGTGCTCGACACGGTGACGCGAGGGCGGCGGGAGATGAAGATGCTGGCCTATCTGTCCCAGCCGGCGTCGAAACGGAACGCAGGTTGAGCCAGGCCTGCACTTCTCCCGCCGGGAGGTAAACGGGGCACCGCCGCCGCCCATGGACCTTCGCAGGCGCAAGTGCTACTCCGCGAATTGACATGAACGATCTCTCACTGACCATTCTTCCCGAAGCCGCCGGCGACGCTCAGGCGATCGAGCGGCTGCACGAACGCACCTTCGGCCCCGGCCGCTTCGTGCTGAGCGCCTACCGGATCCGCGAGCACGTCGACCATCTGCTCGAACTGTCCTTCACGGCCCGTATCGGCACGCTCCTGGTCGGCTCCGTCAGGCAATTGCCGATTCTGATCGGCCAAACGCCGGCGCTGCTGCTCGGGCCGCTCACCGTCGAGCCGCCGTTCCGCGATCGCGGCATCGGCCGTCAGTTGATGGAGCGCGCGCTAAAGGACGCCAGGGAAAAAGGCCACCGCCTCGTGCTGCTGGTCGGCGACGAGCCCTATTACGGCCGCGTCGGCTTCAAGCAGGTCGCCAAGGGCCGCGTCACCATGCCCGGCCCGGTCGATGCCGCGCGCATCCTGGTGTTCGAGCTCGTCGACGGCGCCTTCGAGGGCGTGTCGGGCGCGGTCGGCCCCGACTGGAGCAAAGCGCGGACATAGGAGCGGCGCGCGTCGTTGGAAACGCCGTAGCCCGGATGGAGCGCAGCGCAATCCGGGAAGGTCTTCCGCAACGAGAGAACCCCGGATTACGCTACGCTCCATCCGGGCTACGACACTGCTCGTATCTCATCCGGCTAAGAGACCGTCGAGAAGACGCGCGGCTGCGCGCGTCATACTCCGTCATTGCGAGCGCAGCGAAGCAATCCAGAGTCTTTCCGCGGAGGCGGTCTGGATTGCTTCGTCGCAAGGGCTCCTCGCAATGACGGCGCGTGTCGTTACCTAGAACTTGAAGTTCGCGAACACCCTGACGCCGATGCCGGGCAACAGCACCTGGTCCTTATTGAAGGAGACGGCATTGCGGATATTCTCGTTGAGCAGGTTGTTGCCGACGAGCCCGACATGCATCTCGCGCGCGCCGAACCAACGTTGATCGAGCTGCGTTTTGTAGCTGACCTCGGCCCTTAGCAGGTTGTAGCCGGGCGTCGGCGTCTCCGCGATCGGTGCGATGTCGTTTTGCGCGAACGCGTGCAGCAGGTTGATCCGGGCAAACCATTCGGCGTCGCGATAGTACACACCACCGCCCAGCCGCTGGGGCGGAATGCGTGGCACGTTGGTGCCGTCGTCGAAGGTCGCGCGCACGATGTCGTATTGACCCTCGATGCCCCAGATCCCGTTCCAGACCGGCATCACGTCGTACTGGAACTGGAATTCGCCGCCCCGGAATGTCGCGTCGCGCTGCGAATAGACCGCCTGATTCAGTTCGAGGCCAGCGCCGAGCTGGCAAACGCCGTCCTCACACGTGTTGCCGGTCAGGCGCCGGTAGATGAAACCGTTGAACTTGGTGTAGTAGCCGGTGATTTCGAAGCGAAGCGGTCCTACCGCTCGTCGCAGTCCCGCCTCTACCGACTTGGCGGTCTCGATGCCGAGATTGGGATTGCCTATGTCGAAAGTGGTGGTGGCATCGTGGCCGCCGCGCGAAAACAATTCCGCCGGTTTCGGCGCGCGTTCGACATATTGGCCGGTGATGCTGGCGACCAGATCCCAAGGAAGGCTGTGGATCAGGCCGATGCTCCCGCTCACCGGCGTGAAGTTGCGGTTGACCGCCGTTGCGGGGCCGATCGCGGCCGGATCGACGGCGAGGTCGAACACATCGGGGACGAAGGCCGGCGCCGTGCCGCTCAACCTTGCGCTCTCGACGCGTCCGGCGATCTGAGCCTTGGTGGCTTCGCTGAACTTGAACTCATTGAAGATGTACCCGGCGACCTTTGTGTTCTTGTTCGGATCGAACAGTCCGTTGATCGGGCTGCCTGGATCGTCCGGACTCGGCGCGGTCAGCTTCTGATGCGACGCCTGAACGCCCACAGCGGTGGTCAGCGCAGCAAAGCGGACGTCGAACGGCGCAAGCTGCACCTCGACGCGGCCTTCCTGTTCCTTGTTGGTGAAGGTTTGTCTCACGCCGAGGGAGCCGAGGTCGGCAGAGTCGGCGAGCCCGACCTCATCGTGCTTATAGTCGGTGGCGCTGGCCCAGAACCGGATCGCATCGATCGCCGCCGCATCCGGCCGATACTCGCCTTTTGTCGTGAACTTTGTTTGTCGTCCGTCGATCCGCGTCAGGAACTCGCTGCCCTCGATACCGGGAATGTGATAGAGCGCGTTGTGCTGCGTGATCGCCGCGCCCACGTAGCCGCCGTCGAAGATGTAGGAGCCGCCGACAGATCCGCCGTAGGCCTGCGATGCCGAATTCGGCTGGCGTCCGTTGAACGGCAGCGTCGGGTCCGTCAAGAACGGATAGCTCGGGATGTTGTAGTCGCCGGCCTTGCGGCCAAAGGCATCGGCGTGGAAGGCAAAGTTGCCGCCGCCGGCATCGAGCAGCACGGCACCTTCGGTCCCGCGATCGACCGAAGTTACGGCCGTCCGCGTTTCCGCGGTGATGCAGCCCGGCGATCCCACGTTTGCGAGCGGCGCCTTGGTCGGGAGTCCGTAAGTCGGAAAGGGCGCCGTGCAGGACGGCAAGGCATCCGGAATTCGATTGTTGGTTGCGCTGACCACGCCACCGATCGCGGTGGAGCCGTAGCGCAGCGTCGCCGGTCCGCGGATGACCTCGACCTGGGTGGCTGCCAGCGGATCAATCGGCACGAAGTGATCCTCGCCGAGATCGGACGCGCCGTTGCTGCCTGTTCCGTTCTCGATAATGCCGACCCGGTTGGTGTCGAGCCCGCGAATGATCGGGCGGCTGGATGCGCCGGGTGCGTATTCAGAGCCGGTGATGCCGGGCTTGGAGAACAGGAGATCGCCGAGCGTGCCGCCGCCGTTGCGCCGAATCTCCTCGTTCGGCACCACGGTGACGGTCGCGAACTGATCGGTCACAACAGGCAGCACGCCTTGCTGAGGCGCGGCGGGCACGGGAGCTGCCGGTGCCGCTTCAGCTGCCTGCTCGCGGCTGCGCACCCGCGCGGTCCGCGTGCCGCGGCCTGCGTTGCGGGTCGGCACCACTGCTCTGCGTACGATCGGGCTCGGCGCCGTTACGGTGATGGCGGGGAGCTCGGTCGACGATTTGTCTTGTGCCGGTCGTTGTGCCGAGTCTTGGGCGAACGCGGATGTAGCGGCGGCGCCGAGCAGGAGCAGGCTTGCTCCGCCAAGGCGCTGCGCGCGTCGCAATTGAAATGACATGGTCCTGATTCCACTCAGGCGCCGTCCGGATGATGCTCTGCTGATCGGAGGCGGCCTGCCGTCGCGACGCGACGGAATTCGACTTCAACTTCTCCCAGGCACTTGCCGATGTGCGGCGAGGCTGGGTGTGATCAAGCGTTGGAGTCAGGACGCAGGAGGGGCGCGCGGCTGGAACGCCGTGCGGGCCGATGTCAGATGAGCGAACTCGGCGTCGAGGCTGCGCCGGAGCAGCTCGATCGCCTGCGGCAGCAACAGCACGGGCGGCGTCGCCGACACGATCGTGCCCGCCATCGCAATGATGGCGCAGATGGCGCAACTCTCGTCGCGCGAATGCTCGCGGTCGGGACTTGAGGGCGATTGCTTCTCGACGGCGGCGCCGTCGGTTGCTGCAACGTCCTTGGCGCCGCCTTCGATGTGCTGGACCGATGATTGAGCAAAAGGCGCGGCCTGCGCGAACCAATGGCTGTGGCCGAACGTCAGCGCGAGCTGCACCAGCATCGCGAACAACGCGAGCCGGGCGCCGTGCCTGCTATTCGACCGGAACCACTTCATCTGGAAAACGCCACCCCCACACCGAGGCGTCAATCCCAGGACGCCGCGATGTTATAGTATAACATCGCCCGACCGGTTCACCGATGTCAACGGCGGGGGGATCGGCGCATGCAAGCCGCCAAGCCGATGTGTCGTTCGGGCAACTACCGCCCCTCGCGCACCCAGGTCGCCGCAAATGCGCCGAGCAGCAGCAACAGACCGATCAGCCCGGAGAAGATCGGCAACACGCCGACGCCCTTGACCACGCTGGCGTCGCGCATCCGCACGCCCATCCAGCCGTCGCCGTGGAACATGCCGACCGAGCGCACCGGCAGGATGCGCGGCAGCTCGACGCTAGAACTGCTGGCCACGCGCACGGCATCGCCGCCCGTCGCCTGTGTCAGCGGCTTCAACGTATCGACCGTCGAGGTGACTTCCGAAAATTCCTTCGGATTGGTCGGGCCGACATTGATCAACGCCTTCAGCGTGCCGTCGGTGGCCTGCCACAGGCCGAGTTCGCTCGCCGGCAGGCTGGCGCGCCACTCGCCGGGATCGCCGGCGCTCAGCGTCAGATCCTGCGACACGCCCGACGGCGAGGTCACGCTGACGGGCTGGACGCTGTCCGCCATGGTCTGACGCACCACGACGAGGTCCTTGCCCTGGACCTGGAGGCGCAGCGCCTCTTCGTCGAGATCGGGTTGCTTCATCAGCCAGTGCGACATCCGCCTGAGCAGGTCGAGATGCGGACCGCCGCCCTCATAGCCGCGCGCCCACAGCCAGATGTGGTCGGACAGCAGGAGCGCGACGCGGCCCTCGCCGAAGCGCGACAGGAACAGCAGCGGCTTGCCGTCGACGCCGGTCATGACGGGCGGGTTGACCGCATTGCGGGTATCGACGGTGCGGAAGAACCGGCTCCAGCGCGGCGGCTCGCTGGCGGAGCCTTCCAGCCCGCGCGTGACGGGATGGCGTTTGCCGAGGTCGGACAGATGCGCATAGAACGGCTTCTCGGTGACGCCGACGGGTTCGGCCGGCAGCACCGAATCGAGCGGCGTGCGCCAGATGCTGCTGTTCGAGGCATAGTCGGGGCCGGCCGAGACCAGCACGGCGCCGCCTGCACGCACGTAACGCGCCATGTTCTCGAAATAGGGGATCGGCAGCACGCCCTGGCGGGCATAGCGGTCGAAGATGATCAACTGGAATTCGTTGATCTTCTGCTGGAACAGCTCGCGGGTCGGAAACGCGATCAGCGACAATTCGTTGATCGGCGTGCCGTCCTGCTTCTCCGGCGGGCGCAGAATGGTGAAATGCACGAGGTCGACGCTGGCGTCGGACTTGAGCAGGTTGCGCCAGGTGCGCTCGCCCGAATGCGGCTCGCCCGAGACCAGCAGCACGCGCAGCTTGTCGCGCACGCCGTCGATGGCGACGACGGCGCGATTGTTCACCGGCGTCAATTCGCGCTCCAGCGGCGAGGCCTCGATCTCGACGATGTTCGGCCCGGCATGCTTGATGTCGACGTCGACGCTCGCGGCCTGGCCGCTGGAGAGCGTGCGCTCGTTGATGACCTCGCCGTCGCGGCGGACGATGACCCTGGCGCGCTCGCCGGTGACACCCTGGTCGTCGAGGCGGTAGGAGATGGTCTGGCTCTGCCCGACGATACCGAAGCGCGGCGCGGCGGTGATCGCGATGCGGCGGTCGCGCTCGTCCTTCTGGCCCGTGACCAGCGCGTGCACCGGCGCCTGGAAGCCGAGCGCGGCGGCGTTCGCGGGAATGTCGTGGACGCGGCCGTCGGTGATCAGGAACGCGCCGGCGACGCGGTCGACCGGGACGTCCGCCAAGGCCGAGGCCAGCGCGCCGAACAGCTTGGTGCCGTCGGTCTCGCCGTCGGCCTGTCCGGCCTCGACGACGCGGACCTCGAGGCCCTTGATCTTCTTCAGGCTGTCGACCAGCGCCTCCTGCGCTTGCGCAGCTTCGCGATTGCGGTTGCCGAAGTTCTGGCTCGGGCTCTTGTCGACGACGACAGCGGCGACCGAGGTGAGGGGATCGCGGTCCTCGCGGGTGAAGGAGGGATTGGAAAGCGCCAGCAGGAACAGCGCCAGCGCGGCCACGCGCACCGCGGCGCCGCGCGCGCGCGCCAGCAGCAGCACGAGCGCGACAATGACGATCGCGGCGAGCGCGAGCCACAGCACGATGGTAGGAACAAGCGGTGTGAACGCGATGCCGTAGTTCATGTCGATCCTATTGCCCCAGCCGTTCGATCAGCGCCGGAGCGTGGACCTGGTCGGCCTTGTAGTTGCCGGTCAGCGTGTACATCACGATGTTGGCGCCGGCGCGGTAGGCGAATTCGCGCTGGCGGGGGTCGCCGCCGGTCACCGGCAGCATGGCCTGTCCGTCGGGCCGCACCGCCCAGGCGCCGGCCAGGTCGTTCGAGGTGATGATGATCGGCGAGACGCCGTCGCCGCCGCGCGCCGGCCGCTGCGCGCTCTCATCGTCGTCTTCGCGCGGCAAGGTCTCGACCCAGGTCTGGCCGGCGGTGAAGCGGCCGGGGAAGTCGCGCAGCAGATAAAAGGTCTTGGTCAGCACGTGCTCGCGCGGCACGGGCTCGAGCTCGGGCACGTCGAGCGAGGACAGGATCTCGCGCAGCGTCTGCATCGCCGGCGTCTGCGCCGCGCCGTTGGCGCCGGGCGGCGCCTCGATCGCGTCGCGGGTGTCGAACAGCACGGTGCCGCCCTGCTTCATGTAGACGTCGATCTTGTTGATGGCGTCCTGCGGCGGCTTCGGCGCGCCCGGCACGATCGGCCAGTAGATCAGCGGGAAGAACGCGAGCTCGTCGCGCGCGGGATCGACGCCGACGGGATCACCGGCCTCGAGCGCCGTGCGCTGGGCCAGGAACAGCGTCAGCCCGTTCATTCCCGCCTTGACGATGGAATCGACATCCGCATTGCCCGTGACGACATAGGCGAGGCGGGTCTGCGACACCGACTTCATCGCGAACTCGTCCGTGACGCCGTCGGCGCGCGACGGCGCCGGCGAGAGCGCCGCGAATCCCGCGAGCAGGGCGAGCACGATCATCGCGGGCGCGGCGCGGCGGCGCAGCAGCGCGGCAATGCCGCCGCCGAGCACCGCGATGATGATGGCGTCGATCAGGAACAGCGCGAGCGCCGTCGACAGCAGCCAGCCGCGCAAATCGCGCGGCTCGGCATTGGTGTAGGTGGCGTGCCGGGCGCGCAGGCTCGCGGTGTTCAGGGCGGCGATGCGGTCGGCGCTGGCAAGCGTGTTCACGGCGAGCGGTCCTTCTGCCGGGCCGTAGAAGCCGGGCGGATGATCTGATGTGGCGCGGTCGCGGTAATCCGCAGGAAGCGGCTTGGCCGTCGCGGGCGGCGGACCAAACGCGCCAAATCCGTCGAGGATGTGCAGCGGCGCCACGGTCTCAGTGGTCGCTTCGCCGGCAACGCCAGCGCCGGGCTTCGCGGTGTAGCCGGACATGTCGACCACCCGCCGCAGCATTTCGACGAAGGTGCCCGACATCGGTAAGTCAGACCAGCGCATGTCGGCGCTGACGTGGAACAGGCTGACGAGGCCCTTGCCGCGATGCTCGCCGGTGACGAGCGGGGTGCCGTCTTCCAGCGAGGCCCAGCTCTTGGTGGCGAGCACGGCGTCGGGCTCGGCCAGCACCTGCCGGCTCACGGTGACGTCCTTCGGCACTGCGACCCCGGCGAACGGACCGTCGGCGGCGAAGGAGGCGAGATGCTGCGGCTTCTCCCAGGTCAGGCTGCCGCCGAGCGTGCGGCCGCCCTTGCGCAGCTTGACCGGCACGAGGTCGTCCTCCGCCTGTGCCAGCCGGGGCCCAGCGAACCGCACCAGCACGCCGCCCTGGTCGACCCAGGCATTGAGGCGTTCGCGCAGCTCGGGGGCGATGGTGCCGACATCGGCGAGGATGATCATCGGCAGCTTCTGGTCGAGAAACTGCGTGATGCCCTGCTGCGGCGAGCCCTTGTCGGGGAGCCGGACGTCGGCGAACGGCGCCAGCGCGCGGGTGAGATAGAAGGTCGGCGCCAGCAGTGGCTGCGCGGTCTCGCTGGTCGCGCCCGAGATGATGCCGATGGCGCGGCGGCGCCAGCGCTTGTCGAGCAGCTGCACCGCGCCGGCCGAGCGCTCGCCGGAGATTTCCAGCCGCGTGATGTCGTTGCGCAGCTCGACCGGCAGGTCGAACGCCGCCTCGGTTTCCTTGTCCTGCGGGCCGAACGAATAGCGCGCTTCGCCGATCGGCGACGCCTTCTGGTCCAGCGCGCGTACCGTGCCGACCGCAATCCCGCCGTCGGTGCGCAGCACCTTCACCGTCATCTTCGCTGCGGCATTCTCGGCGGCGACCAGGGCCAACGGCGAGGAGGTGCCGCCTTGGAACACGGTCAGGCTGCGATCGCCGATGGTCTTGCCGAGGCCGGCCACGAAGTCCTCGCCGCGGCCGGTGTCGACGCCGTCCGAGAGCCAGGCGATCTCGCAGTCGCCGGTGACCTTGAGGAAACGGTCGACCGCGGCCAGCGTCTCGACGCGATCGATCGAATAGGGCTTTGGCGCCAGCTGCCGCAGCGCGACGCGCGCCGCACCCGCCGGCATCAGGGTGATGTCGCGGTTCGGCTCGGACAGCGGCACCAGCGCGATGCCGCGGCCGTCATTGTCGGCATTGGCGATAAGCTCGTCGGCGGTCCTGATCCTGACGTCCCAGTGCGATGCGGCGCTCCAGCCGTCGTCGAACATGATCATCAGCGGCGCCTTGCTGCCGGCGATGCCCGTTTGCGGATTCCAGATCGGGCCGGCGGCGGCGAAGATCACCAGCGCGGCGGCGAGCAGGCGAAGCGCGGTCAGCCACCACGGCGTCCGTGAGGGCGTCTCTTCGCGCGGCGTGATGTCGAACAACAGCCGCGTCGGCGGAAACTCGATGCGGCGCGGCCGCGGCGGCATCACGCGCAGGAGCCACCACAGCACGGGCAGGCTGAGGAGGCCGATCAGGAGCAGCGGTTGCGTGAAGGCGAGCGGCAATCCCATCATGCGGCCGGCCCCGCCTTGATCGTCGTGGTGCGTGCGCCGGACTTGCTCACCTGCATGCCCGCATGCAGGAACAGCAAGAGCTCGGCGGCGGAGCGGTCGGTCGCGTGCGTCGTGAACAGCCAGTCGAGCTTGTTGGTCTCGGCGCGGATCTGGTCGCGGTGCAGCGCGAGCCGCGCGGTGTAATCCTGCGCCCAGCTCTCGGCGCGGCCGGCGGTGATCACGCCAAAGCCTTCGGGCTCGACGAACTCGACGCGGCCGGAATAGGGGAACGATTCCTCGGCCGGGTCGACCACCTGCACCATCGTGCCATGCGCGCCGGAGCTGGACAGCCCGGCGAGCGTCGTCCTGATCTCGGCGATCGGCGACCAGAAATCCGACAGCACGATGATCTCGGCCAGCGCGGCCGGAACGAAGGATGGCGGCAGGCTCAGTCGGTCTGCATCGTCATGCAGCATCGCCTGCGCCATCCTGTCGATGACGCTGCGGCTTGCGGTCGGCGCCATCAGCCCGGGAATGCCGACGCGCTCGCCGCCGGCGACGAGCAGCTCGGCCAGTGCGAAGGCGACGATCAGTGTCCGCTCGAGCTTGGACTCGCGCGCAGTCTTCGAGGCGAACGCCATCGATGGCGAGCGGTCCGGCCAGATCCAGACCGTGTGCGAGGCTTCCCATTCCAGCTCGCGCACGTACAGATGGTCGTCGCGCGCCGAGCGGCGCCAGTCGACGTTCTGCGACGGTTCGCCCGAGACGAAGCGGCGGTACTGCCAGAAGTTTTCGCCCGAGCCGGCGCGGCGCCGTCCATGCAGGCCGTGGATGACGTTGGCGGCGATGCGGCGGGCCTCGAGCACCAAGCGCGGCAACGAAGCGGCGAGCGTGCGGCTTTCGCCATCTGCACGTCGGATCGCCAATATCTCCTTCGCTGCCCGCCCGTTCTCCGCTGCCATCAACCGATCCGTGTCTTCAATTGCCGGATCACGTCCGGAATCGTGCGGCCTTCGGCGCGCGCCTGGAACGTCAGCGCCATGCGGTGCTTCAGCACGGGCTCGGCAAGGTCGAGCACGTCGTCGATCGAGGGCGCCAGGCGCCCGTCGATCAGCGCACGCGCGCGTACCGCCAGCATCAGGGATTGGCTGGCGCGCGGGCCCGGACCCCAGGCAATGAACTTGCCGGCTTCGCCGGAGTCCGGACCCGGGCGGGCCGAGCGCACCAGCGAGAGAATTGCTTCCACCACGGAATCGCCGACCGGCAGGCGCCGGATCAGGCGCTGCGCGGTGATCAGCGCATCCGGCGTCATCGCGCCCTTGGCCAGCGTCTCCTCCGCGCCCGTGGTTTCAAACAGGATGCGGCGCTCGGCATCGCGGTCGGGATAGTCGACGTCGATCTCCATCAGGAAGCGGTCGAGCTGGGCTTCGGGCAGCGGATAGGTGCCTTCCTGCTCCAGCGGGTTCTGCGTCGCGAGCACGTGGAAGGGTTTCGGCAGATCGTGACGCGCGCCGGCGACGGTGATGTGCTGCTCCTGCATCGCTTGCAACAACGCCGATTGCGTGCGCGGGCTGGCGCGGTTGATCTCGTCGGCCATCAGGAGCTGCGCGAACACGGGACCGGCAATGAAGCGGAAGGCGCGCCTTCCCGCGGTGCTCTCGTCCAGCACTTCGGCGCCGAGAATGTCGGAGGGCATCAAATCGGGCGTGAACTGGATGCGCTTGGCATCGAGACCGAGCGTGACGCCGAGCGTGTCGACCAGCTTGGTCTTGGCAAGGCCGGGCACGCCGATCAGGAGCGCATGGCCGCCGGAGAGGATGGTGACCAGCGTGTTCTCGATCACGCGATCCTGGCCGAAGATGACCGAGGCGATCGCGTCCTTGGCCGCGCGAACCTGGCTCGACACCTGCTCGGCCGATCGGACGATCCCGTCCTCGAGTTTCTCGACACTCTCCGCCATTCGCTTGCTCCTTCAGCCTGTGCAACGCGGCTTGCTTGCATCGTCAGCCTGTCACGTCAGGTCATCACGCCAGATCATGGGCCCCATGCTAGACTTGCAGGAAAGCCATGTATTCGTTGAATTAACCTATCCCCACCTTATCGGCTTCGGGGTATGTACGGCATCACGAAGTGGCGACCTCCACACCGGGCTATTCCGGATGGAACCGCGCACCTAAGTACAACGTAGACCTGCACCAATCGTGCCAATCACAAAGTCAGGGCAAACCATGGCGAACCAAGGGCAGAGCGCCGATCGGGGTCTCGAGGGACTGACTGCCGCCGCCAAAAGCGCTGCCAATGCCGAAGGCGCCAAGAAGGGCCTGCCTCCGGTGCATCTGTGGAATCCGCCGTTTTGCGGCGATCTCGACATCCGAATCGCCTCCGATGGTACTTGGTTCTACATGGGGACGCCAATCGGGCGTGCCGCCCTGGTGCGGCTGTTTTCGACCATTCTCAAGCGCGAGGGCGACAAGCATTTCCTGGTCACGCCGGTGGAGAAGGTCGGTATCCGCGTCGACGATGCGCCGTTCATGGCGGTCGAGATGCAGAAGGACGGCGAGGGCAGCCATCGCGTGCTGCACTTCCGCACCAATGTCGACGACTGGGTCACCTGCGACGCGGCGCACCGGCTGCGCTTCGAGCAGGCGGAGGATGGCGGGCTGACGCCCTATCTGCACGTCCGCGCGGACCTCTGGGCCAAGGTGACGCGCGCGCTCTATTACGATCTGGTTGACATGGGCGAGGAGCGGATGGTCGATGGCCAGCCGATGTTCGGTGTCGAGTCGGCCGGCGAGTTCTTCGCCATGGCCGATGCGGAGCAGGTGAGGGCGGCGCTTTGAATTTGAACAACCCTATCCTGACGAACGAGCCGGTCGCGCTTGGCGCTGCGGATTTCTTCGCCCGCTCCAAGGCGAGGCTCGGCTTCGACGTGCCGCCCGGCCTCTATGATCCCAACATCATCCCCGCCTCGGGCGATCCCGGCACCGACAAGATGCTCGAGATCATCGCGCGCGAGCAGCCGGTGCGTCCCGCAGCGGTCCTGATCGCGGTGGTCGACCATCCCGAGCCCACCATCCTGCTGACGCAGCGCTCGGCGCATCTCAACGACCATGCCGGCCAGATCGCCTTTCCCGGCGGCAAGATCGACGCGATCGATGCCTCGCCGCTCGATGCGGCGCTGCGCGAGGCCGAGGAGGAGGTCGGGCTGGCACGCGACTTCGTCGAGCCGCTCGGCTATCTCGATCTCTACGGCACCGCTTTCGGCTTCCGCATCCTGCCGACGGTTGCCAGGGTCAGGCCGGGCTTTTCGCTCAGCATCAACCATTCCGAGGTTGATGATGCCTTCGAGGTGCCGCTATCCTTCCTGATGAATCCGGTGAACCACCAGGTGCACAGCAAGGAATTCCGCGGCACGCCGCGGTCCTACTACGCGATGCCGTTCGCGGAACGCTACATCTGGGGGGCGACGGCGGGCATGCTGCGTGTGCTGTATGAGCGGATCTATTCGTCATGATCCGGACGGTTCTGACCGAGATCGGAATCTTCCTCATCCCCTTTGCCGTCTATGCGCTGTTCCTGGCGGCGACGCGGTCCGGTGTGTTCGCACGCTCCTCATGGCCGGTCGCGATCGTCGCGCGTCTTGCGCTGGTGGCGATCGTGCTGGTCATCGCGGGCCTCATCGGCTTGGCGGAGTTCTCCGGCGCGCCGCCGGATTCGACCTACGTCCCCGCCCATATCGAGGACGGCAAGCTCGTGCCGGGCACGGAAAAGTAGGGGCGGGTCCATGAGCGCGGAGCCTTTACTCGCCGATGCGCCCTGGCTGACCGCAGGCGGCACCGCGCGCGTCCTGGCGCTGCTCGGCACCGATGGCGAGGAGGCGCGTGTGGTCGGCGGCGCCGTGCGCAACGCGCTGCTCGGCCTTGCGCCGGGTGACATCGACATCGCGACCACGGCGCTGCCCGACGAGGTGATACGGCGGGCCAAGGCTGCCGGCATCAAGAGCGTGCCGACCGGCATCGACCACGGCACGGTCACGCTGGTGATCGATGCCCACCCCTATGAAGTCACGACGCTGCGCGAGGACACCGAGACCTTCGGCCGCAAGGCCAAGGTCGCGTTCGGCCGCGACTGGGTGAAGGATGCCGAGCGGCGCGACTTCACGATGAACGGCCTGTCGGTCGATGTACGCGGTGTGGTTTACGATCATGTCGGCGGCATCAACGACGCCAAAGCGCGGCGCGTGCGCTTCATCGGCGATCCCGACCAGCGCATCGCCGAGGATTACTTACGCATCCTGCGCTTCTTCCGCATCCACGCCGCCTTCGGTGTCGGCGAGCCCGACCGCGACGGCTATCTCGCCTGCATCCGCGGACGCGCGGGCCTGGCCAGCCTGTCGGCCGAGCGGGTGCGCATGGAGATGCTCAAGCTGCTGGTCGCCGGTGGTGCGGCTGCGGCCGTGCGAGCCATGGCCGAGGGCGGATTGCTGCAGGCGTTGACTGGCGGCGTCGTCTATACGGGTCCCCTGGACACGATGATCGCGATCGAGCGCGAGCTCGGCCTCAGCCCCAGCAGCACGCGGCGCCTGGCCGCGCTCTCGGTCGCCGTCACCGAAGACGCCAAGCGCCTCGCCGTGCGCCTGCGGCTCTCCAATGCCGAGGCCAAGGCGCTGGATTCGATGGGGCACCGCTGGTGGCGCCTCGCCACCAAGGACGAAGCCAATGCACGGCGCTTGCTGTACCGGCTCGGGCCCGAGAGCTATCACGATCGCGTATTGCTTGGCTGGGCACGCAACGGCGGCGACGTCACCTCGATACGCTGGCGCGCGCTTGCCGAGCTGCCGCAGCGCTGGACCGCGCCGAAATTTCCGCTGAAGGCCGCCGACTTCATCGCCCGCGGTCTCGCCGAAGGACCTGCGCTCGGCCATGTGTTGGCGCTCGCTGAAGACGCCTGGCTCGCAGCGGATTTCCCGCTGGAAGAAGCCGCGCTCGCTACGCTCGCCGATCAAGCCGTGGCCCGCATCAGAGGCGACCAGAAAGATTGACCATCGTCTCGGGCTTCGCCGATATCTCGCTTCTGCAGCTTCTACTTCGGTATGGCCGTGCCCGGCGTTCTTCGCCAAGGCCTTCGTCGATGCCGGTGCACATCCGCACCGCGATCCTCGATGCCGCCGTGATCACCGGCGGGCTGGTGATGATCTCGGCAGCGGCGAGGCAGCTCGTGGTCTAACGACGCCGGCTGAAATGGCGTTCTTGGCGTCTGAGGAGCATCTGATGTCGCGAAAATCTGGCGGCGTCGCGTCAGGCGAACTTCGCGCGCACAAACCGTGTTCCGCAGTTCCACGCTGTGTCGCCGACGCTACAGCAATATTGCGAGACCACCTCTATACCTTGGCTTAAGCGGTGCCGCCTTGTCACGCGCACAGCGTTCGAGGGAAGTCATGAAATCCATTGTCTCCAAATCCATCGTCTCTGCTGCCCTTCTGGCCTCGGCTGTGTGTCTCTCCCACGCCGCCTCCGCGGCCGATCTTGCCAGGGCCTACACCAAGGCGCCGCCCGCGCCGGTCGCATTCAGCTGGACCGGTTTTTACGCCGGCGTGCATGGCGGTTATGGCTGGAGCGATCCGACGGCGACCTTCGATCCCGGCGCGCTCGCAACCGGGACGGTGCCCGGCTATGTCGTCACGGGTGGCACTGGGCCGTTCACCCTGGATGTGAGCCCCAAGGGCGGATTCGGCGGCGGCCAAATCGGCTATAACTGGCAGTCCGGCACGTTCGTGTATGGTCTGGAAGCGGATGTCAGCGGCGCTGCCATCAGGGAAACGGCGAGCCGCCCCTTCAGCGTCACCGGAACGATCGGCGGCGACAATGGCGCCTTCACCGGCGTGTTCAATCTCAAGCAGGAAATCGATGGCTTCGGCACGATCCGCGGACGTCTCGGATACGCGGCGAACAATGTGCTGATCTACGGTACCGGTGGCTTCGCCTGGGGCCACGTCAAGAACAGCATCTTCACCTCCAATCTCGCCACGCCGAATATCGCCAATTTCAACGGCTTCTTCCCGGCCCTGACGCGAAGCGCGTCATCGTCCGACGTCCAGGTCGGCTTCTCCGCGGGTGGCGGCATTGAATGGGCTTTCGACCCGCGCTGGACGTTCAAGGCCGAGTACATCTACATCAATCTCGGAAAGTCGAACGGCAATGCTCTTGCATTCCCCGGAGCGTCCTTCACGGACACCGAGGTTCAGCTTCATACAGCCAAGGGCGGCATCAACTATCGGTTCTGATCCGATCGGCATCAGCTCGTAGGGATGGGTTTCGCCGTTGCGAAACCCATCCTTGTGCCACTCCCGGCGTCGCAGCAGTCTCGTATTGTGATTCAGCTCGTGCTAACCGGCGCAGCTCGTCTTGCAAACGCGGACCAGACTGCTGCTTGTCCAGGGAGACGCCATGAAAGCACCCGCAAATCTCGCCGAGAAGCTCGCAACCTTTACTGATCGCTTCTCCCCGCGCACGGTGGCGACCTATAACGACAACGACATCATGGTGGCCAAGCTTGAGGGGCCGTTTCATTGGCACAAGCACGAGGACACGGACGACTTCTTTCTCGTGCTCAGCGGGACGCTCGACATCGAGCTGCGGGACCGCACGGTCACCCTCAACCCCGGCGAGGTTTTTGTCGTGCCGAAGGGCGTCGAGCACCGGCCGGTGGCGCGTGGGGAAGTGCACATCCTCTTGATCGAACCGACGGGGACGCCGAATTCCGGAGACAGGGCCACGGCGGCGCCTCGTATCCTCGTCTGATCAACCCGCGCCCGTCATCGGGGCCGCGGTGAGGCCCTCGACGCACAGCGCCTTCACCGTCGAGCCATTGGCGGCGAGCTTCGCTTGCGAAATCCATCGCTTGCGCTTCTGCGACATCCAGCGATGTCCGCTATCGCCCTGTGGTTGACAGGGAAGCGGACATCGGGCGCGCCGGAGCCGAACTCGGCTCGCACGAGAATGCAGTCCGAGAAGTGCCTACTCCTCGTCATCATCTTCGTCTTCGTCGTCCTCGTCGTCTTCTTCCACCTGCACGAGCACGGCGAGCGGCAGCGTCTCGCGGAACAGGTCGCCTTCCATGCCCATCCACAGGCACAGCGCCTCGTTCTCCTTCACCTCCGCGACGGTCAGCGGCTGACCGCCGGATTTCAGCATCACGACATCGCCGGCCTTCAGATCCATGGATTGTCCTTTCGGGTTGATCGACACGGCCGACGCTAACAGGCCGTCATGACAGGCCGATCACGCCGGCTGCCGGCGCCGGAAGGTGTCTCCGCGGTACGACTCAGCTGCGCTCGCTCGTGACCGGCTGGTTCGGCAGGCACTGGTTGCTGAAATAGCCGATGGCATCGCGCGCGAGCGGAACATGGCAGAAGAAGCCGGTGGGGCGGTATCGCACCCTGATACGATCCAGCTGCGCCATGGTCAGCGTCATGAACGCGTCCAGCCGGCGGGCCTGAAGCTGTAGCCTGTGCTCATTGCTGTCGCGTGGTTTGTCGAGCTTGCGATCGTTCGGCACGTCGTTGCCGGAGGCCGGAGCTTGCAACGCATTCGGTCCGCCGCGGAGCACCTCGAAGCAATGGTGCATCACCAGGACGTGGTGCTTGGCGCTCCACCAGTTGATGGTCACGACCTTCTGCAACGCATCGATCTCGCCATCCGCCCGCCTGGCACAGAGGTTGACGTAGGATTTGAGCCCATTGGCCGTCGGGTCGTTGCACAATTCGTCGCTGGGGCGTCCGGGATCGGCGCCATTGAAGATCGCACCCTTGAACTGCGGAAGGTTGGCGTCGGAATCGCAATCGAAATTGTACTTGGTGAGCAGCGTTGCCGTCAGGGGATCCTGGTCGAGCGTGTGCTCTGCGGCCGGGTCGCGCCCGAGGTCGCTGGGCCAGTCGATGTAGATCTCCGCCTTGCGCGCGAAGATGGCGCCGTTCCGCCGCAGCGACGTGCGCGCCTTCCAATAGTCCGAGAACGAGCCGAATGTCTTGGAGTCCACCGGAATGAAAGCGGGGCTTGCCTGCGCCTTCAGCGAGCCGAACTGCTCGCGCAGCATGGTCTCCTGCTGGATCTGCACGTCGGCGAAGGCGTCCGAGATCTCGAGGAAGGTGTCGGTCGCCTTCTGCATGTCCGCCTTGGCCTGCTCGCCGACCTTCTGTTCATAGGAATTCAGGTACTGGAAATATCCGCCCAGGAAGCCGGTCAGCAGGGTCACGGCCGTCAGTCCCTTGGTGACCGAGAGGCGGCTGTCCCAGGATTGAATTCTCTGCCAGATACCCGCCGCCTTCACCGGGGATCGCGTGCGCGCTGTCTGCTTCGGAAGGTCCTGCTCCATTGTCGCCTCCAACTCACCACGCCCCATGGCACGAGGCTACCGCAATCCCGGATTGCGGCTTGTGAAGCATTTCACTTCAAGTAAGGCAGGCGGGCTGCCGGATATCGGGCGGCGGTGGCTCCTCGATCGAGCGGGGAGGGTGTCTGGACCACCTCCCACGCGATGCGAACGTCGCCTTGAATTCGCGGTCGGCATCGCCTAGTTTTTCGGCGTGCCGCACGGTGTCCGCCACCATCTTCGTCAACTCGCCAGAACGGTCATGTTCGTGGCGATTTTTGCGTTTGTGCTTCAGGCGGCCCTGATTTCGGTCTCGCAGGTGAAGGCGGCTGTTGGCGCCATGCCGATGCCGTCCGTCACGCTCAGCGGTTCCCTGCATTTCCACGATCAGTTGGCCGGCCACGTGCATTCCCACGCCGGCGACGACGCGGAAGGCCACGTCCATGACGGGCCGGATCACGACGAGGACGGCGCTTCCGGCGTGGCCTGGGACATGTTTGGCACCTCGATCGCTTCAGCGCAGGTCGGTCAACTGCTCAGCGTCTTCGACGTGCTCGGCGCCATGGACCTGCCGCTCGCGCGGGCCATTGTCGGGGTGCGCCCCGACGGACTCGTCCGGCCACCAAGTACCTTCAGCATCGCGTAGTCCCGGCGGCGCTTCGGCCGCCGCCTTTTCGCATGTCTGAAGGATCTTTCGATGTTGATGAATCAGCGCTGCCCGAAAGGGCGGCTCGCAGCTCTTGGGCTGGCTGGCGCTTTTTGGTTGGCGAGCCTGGCCTTTGGCTTGTCGGGCGCCTTTGGCCATGAAGGGCACGATCACGGCGACGCCGAAAAGACGGCGGTCGTGTCCTCAGCCTATCCGAGGATTGCCGCGCGTTCCGAACTCTACGAAGTCGTCGGCATCCTGAAAGACGGCAGGCTGTCCGTCTTCATTGATGATGCAGTGACGAACGAGCCGGTTTCGGACGCCGCCTTGCAAGTCACGGTCGGCGATTCCGATCCGATCGAGGCGTCAATCCGGGAGGACGGCGTCTACACCGCCCCGATTCCGAACGGCACGCCGTCTGGATCGGTCGAGGTGATCTTCTCGATCAACGCTAGCAGGGGAAATGATCTGCTGGTCGACTCGTTCATACCGCGTGCAGAGGCCCGGCCCGCGCAGCAGAAGCACGCGCCCGGCTGGCTTCTCTCGACCCGAGCCGCCATCGCCGCGTCCGTGCTCGCCGCCTTGGGATTTGGCCTTCTCTTCGCCTATTGGAAGCGGCGTGGCCGCTTCATGGCGGCCTCGATGTCCGCGGTGGTTGCGGGGGCTTTCGTCATTCTCGCCTCCGTCATGTTCGGCGAGGGCCGGACCAATGCAACGCAACCAAGTCCGCCTGATGTTCCCGCGCTGAGCGATGCCCCGCGCCGTCTGCAAGACGGCACCGTCTTCGCGGCCAAGCCGACGCAGCGTCTGCTCGAGGTACGAACCGCTGCAGCCGAGCCGCAGACGATTCATCCCGCCGTCACCCTGATCGGCCGTGTCATGGCCGACCCCAACCGCAGCAGCATCGTGCAGAGCATCTACGGCGGCCGCGTGGTTCCCGGCGATGACGGCATCCCCCGCATCGGGCAAACCGTCCGCAAGGGCGATCTGCTCATCCGGATCGAGCCGCATCTGCCAATCGCCGACCGCACGACAATCCTCGAGAAGGTCGGCGAGATCGAACAGCTGATGGCGATCACGGACAACAAGCTGCGGCGTCTCCGGCCGCTGGCCGAACGCGGCGCGGTGCCGCAAGGGCAGGTCAACGACCTCGAAAGCGAATTGGAGGGTCTGCGGGCGCGCCGCGAGACCGTTCGCAATTCCCGCACCGGCTTCGAGGAACTGCGGGCATCGACCGATGGCATCATCACCGCAGCCAAGGTCGCGCCGGGCCAGGTCATACAGCCCCAAGACGTCCTGTTTCAGATCGCGGACCCAAGCAGTCTTTGGGTCGAGGCGCTCGCCTATGACGAAATCGGCTTGAAGCAGCCTGAAGCCGCAACGGCAATGGCTCCGAACGGGCAGCAGATTGCGCTGAGCTTCGTCGGGACGAGCCGGGCGCTGCGCCAGCATGCGTCCGTGGTTCAGTTCGCCATTCCGGAGCCACCAGCAGGTCTCAACATCGGTCAGCCGTTGAATGTGATGGTCCAGGCCGGAGCGCCCGTGTCTGGCCTGGTCGTGCCGCGCAATGCCGTCGTTCGAAGCGGCAACGGTGAGAATATCGTTTGGCTGCACACAGAGCCCGAGCGCTTCGAGCCGAGGCCGGTTCGCGTGGTGCAGGTAGACGCAGCCCGCGTGATCGTGGCCGCCGGTATCAACGAAGGCGAACATGTCGTCGTTCGCGGCACCGACCTCATCAACCAGATCCGGTAGCCGACCATGTTCAAGCTCATCGTCCAGACAAGCTTGCGCAATCGCCTGTTCGTGCTGGTGGTCGCCGCCGTCCTGGTCGGCTACGGCCTGTTCATCCTGCCGAGCGTTTCGGTCGACGTCCTGCCTGACATCAACCGCCCGACCGTCAACATCCTGACCGAGGCAGAGGGACTGGCGCCCCAGGAGGTCGAACAGCTGGTGACGTTCCCGATCGAGACGTCGATGAACGGCATGCCCGGCGTCATTCGCGTGCGCTCGGTCTCGGGCGTTGGTCTGTCGGTCGTCTATGTCGAGTTCGACTGGGGCGTCGACGTCTACCGCGCCCGGCAATTCGTCTCCGAGCGGCTGGCGCTGATCCGCGAGCAATTGCCGTCCGCGGTCAATCCCCAGATGGGCCCGGTGACCTCGATCATGGGCGAGATCATGCTGATCGCGCTGACGAGCGATGGCACGGCTTCACCCATGGACGTGCGCGAGATCGCCGACTTCGTCGTCCGACCGCAACTCCTCGCCATTCCCGGCGTCGCCCAGGTGATACCCATCGGCGGCGAGGTCCGCCAATATCGCGTGACGCCGAACGTCGCCACCATGCAGGCACTCGGCGTCACCCATGATCAGATCGAGCAGGCGGTCGCAAGGTTCGGCACCAACAGCGGCGGCGGCTTCGTCGACCAGCATGGCCGCGAATATCTGATCCGCAATGTCGGTCTCACCAGGCGTATCGAGGACCTCCGCAACACCGTCGTCGTCAACCGCGGAGAGCAGCCGATCCTGCTGAAGCAGATTGCCTCTGTGGATTTTGCCGCGCGGACCAAGCGCGGTGACGCAGGATATAACGGCAAGCCCGCCGTCATCGTCAGCGTCATGAAGCAACCGGCTGCGGATACCGTAGCACTGACGCGCAATGTTGAATCAACGCTGCGGGAGCTGCAACGCACTATGCGCGGGGGCATCAGCGTCACCAACGTGCAGTTCCGGCAGGCCACCTTCATCGAGACCTCGATCGGCAATGTCGAGCGCGTCCTGATCGAGGCCGCGATCGTCGTCGCAATAGTCCTGTTCGTCTTCCTGATGAACGGTCGCGCCGCGTTCGTGTCGCTGACGGCCATTCCAATATCGATCCTGGTGACGGTCCTGGTGTTTCGCGCCTTCGGCCTCACGATCAACACCATGACGCTGGGCGGCCTCGCCATCGCGATCGGCGAGCTGGTCGACGATGCCGTCGTGGACGTCGAAAACATCCTGCGGCGCCTGCGGGAGAACGCCGCGTCGAGCACGCCGCGCCCTGTTCTCGACGTGACCTCCGGCGCGAGCCAGGAGGTTCGTTCCAGCATCGTCTATGCAACGATGATCATCGTCCTCGTCTTTGTGCCGCTGTTCGCCCTTCCGGGAATCGAAGGGCGGCTGTTCACGCCGCTTGGCGTCGCCTATGTGGTCTCAATCCTGGCTTCGCTGCTGACCTCGATCACGGTGACGCCGGTGCTGTCCTATTATCTGCTTTCGGGACGAGCTCATTCAGGTGACCGCGAGAGCTTTGTCGTCACGAAGCTGAAGCAGGCCAATCGGCGGGTGCTCGGCTGGGCCTTCCAGCGGCAGGGTTTGGTGCTGGTCTTCGTCGCCGCTGCGGTCGCGGTGGCAGGCTATGCCGCGAGCCAGATGCCCCGCAGCTTTCTTCCTCCTTTCAACGAGGGGACTCTGGTCCTGTCGCTGCAGTACAATCCAGGCATTTCACTCGCGGAATCCAACCGTCTTGGCCTATTGGCGGAGCAGTTGCTCGCAAAGGTGCCCGAGGTGAAATCGGTTGGACGCCGCACCGGCCGCGCCGAGCTGGATGAACACGCCGAAGGCGTGCACTACAGCGAGGTCGATGTCGATCTCACACCGTCCAAGCGCCAGAAGGCGGACATCTATGCGAGCATCCGGGAAGCCCTGTCCGCGCTGCCGGCGTCGGTGGCCATCGGACAGCCGATCAGCCACCGCCTCGATCATCTCCAGTCCGGTATTCGTGCCCAGATCGTGCTCAAGATCTTCGGCCAGGACATCGAGATGTTGCGGCGGCTGTCCGAAACGGTGCGCCAGCGTCTATCGACGATCCCGGGTCTGGTCGATCTCCAGGTCGAGAAGCAAGTATTGATTCCGCAAGTGCGGGTTCAAATCGACCATGCCCGCGCCGCGCTTCACGGCCTGACGCCGGCTGCGGTCACCCAGGCACTCGACGCGCTGTCCAATGGCCGGAAGGTCTCCCAGATCGTCGACGGCAATCGCCGTTTCGACGTCGTGATGCGCCTGTCGGAGCAAGACCGTTCGACGACGGGACTGCACAATTTGCTCATCCCGACCGGCTCGGAGTTCGTCCCGCTGAGCGCTTTGGCCGACATCGTCGAGACAGACGGGCCGAACCAGATTCAGCGGGAGGGGACCCAGCGCAGGATCGTCGTGTACGGCAACGGGGACGGACGCCGCGACATCGCCGATATCGCGGCCGACATTCAGAGGTCGGTTCGCGAGCTCGATTTCCCGCAAGGCTACACGACCAGCCTCGAAGGCGCGTTCCAGGCCCAGCAGGAGGCGATCTGGCGCATCGGCATTCTGTCGCTGGCCTCGATGGCGATGATCTTCGTGGTCCTCTACAGCCGCTACCGGTCGATCGCACTGGCGCTGATCATCATGGGTGGTATTCCGCTCGCCCTGATCGGCAGCGTCGCCGCGCTGAAGATCTCCGGGCAGCCCTTGTCGGTGGCATCGATGATCGGCTTCATCACGCTGGCCGGCATCTCGGCGCGCAACGGGATCTTGAAGATCTCGCACTACATCAATCTCGCCATCCACGAAGGCGAGCGTTTCGGGGCCGGGCTGGTCATTCGCGGCAGCATGGAGCGCCTCAGTCCGGTGCTGATGACGGCGCTTTGCGCAGGACTAGCGCTCACGCCGCTCTTGATCGGCGCGGACGAGCCGGGCCGGGAAATCCTGCACCCGGTGGCCGTGACGATCTTCGGCGGCCTGCTCAGCGCCACGGTGCTCGACACAATCGTGACCCCGATTCTGTTTCTGATGTTCGGCCAGCAGCCGCTGCAGCGGCTGGTGGCCGGACACGCCGCAACGTTCACCCCCGCGGAAGCCTATTGATGCGCGCGGACAACCACCGAGGAGCCTGCAATGAGAACTTATATCGGCCTCGCCGTGACGGCTGTGATGATCGCGACGCTGGATGTTGCCGCGGCGCAGACGAAGGGCAGCAACGGCGGTCCCGTCGTCAAGTCGCAGGGGCATCCGATCGAATTCGTCAGCAAGGGGACCGACATCGTCTTTTACGTTGGCGACGACGATGGATCGCCGCTGTCGACGAAGGATATGCGGGGACGCGCAACGGTTCAGGATGGCGGCAAGACGGTCACCGTTCCGCTTGCGCCGGCCAATCCCAACATGATGACGGGAAAGCTGCAGGCCGAGCTGTCGCCAAAGGCGATCGTGGTCTTCTCCGGTAGCTTGCACGGTCATTCGTTGACCGCGAGATACGCTGCGCAATGATTGGGGCGTGAAAGACCGCGTTTGCGCCCGCAACGCGGCGGAGCTCGCGACCTACATCGCCGAGAAAGGCAAGCCGCTGCTGACGCTCAAGGTGAAGCGTGGGAGTTGAGATAACGCGTAGGCAAAACTCGACAGCGCTTGGAAGAGCGAAGCGCCACCCCTCGGCAGGTTTGCACATCGGCGATTTCACAGCGACAAAGCGCCCGTGATAAATAGTGGATCAATCAATACAATCTGAGCATCAATCGGGATGGCATGAGCACGTAAAATAGGCCCTCAGAAAAATGTCGCAACGGAGGATCGACAAAGGGCAATGCTACTTTTTTATCGAAGATTCGATTTGGTGCAGCTGGCATCCTGCTTCTTGCCGCAACCTCGATGGCATACGCGGCCTGGCCGGAAAGGAATATCACCTTTATCGTTCCATTCCCGGCGGGAGGCTCGTCCGACATGGTCGCGCGCGCAATCGGACAGAAGGTCTCCGATACGCTGGGGCAGCCGGTGGTCGTCGAAAACCGCTCCGGCGCAACGGGCGCTCTTGGAGCAACGGCGGTGGCCCGGGCGCCAGCGGACGGATACACCATTCTCGTCGGCTCGATCGGTGTCTATGCGACGAATCCATTTCTTCAGCCTAATCTGAAGTATGATCCTCTGAAGGACTTCGACCTTTTGACGGTCGCCGTGCGCGCACCGAACGTCCTGGTCGCCAACTTGAACTTTCCGGCAAACACCGTCGCCGAATTGGTGGAGCAACTGAAGAAGGCCCCCGGCAAGATCACTTTTGCAAGCTCGGGTGCGGGTTCGTCCGATCATCTCACGGCGGCGCTGTTCTGGCAGCGCACTGGGACGACCGGTCTCCATGTGCCGTATCGCGGCGGGGCGCCCGCTGTGAGTGATCTCCTCGCGGGGCATGTCAACGTATCGTTTCAAAACATCAACGCCGTCATCGGGCAAATTCAATCCAAGCAGCTCAAGGTTCTCGCCATCACCGGCGATGCCAGATCCCCTCTTTTGCCCGAAGTGCCTACCTTGAAGGAACTTGGGATTGAAGGTGTCGACGTCTTTTCGTGGCAGGCGGTGGCTGCTCCGAAGGGCCTTCCTGCCGACGTGAAAGCAAAATTGCATGGCGAGATCGTCGCGGCGCTGAAGGCACCGGACGTACGCAAACGAATGGAGGATATCGGCCTCGAAATCGTGGCTAACACCCCGGAGCAATTCCAGGAGTTTCTGGTCTCTGAGTTGGCCCGCTGGAAGCGGGTCATCGAGGCCGGCAATATCACCGTGGAATAGGTTGCCTTGGGCGTGCTCGAGCCTCTCGCGGGAGGGACAAGAGCATGATCCGGAAAAGTGCGTAGCGGTTTTCCGAAAAGATCATGCTCAAACAATAAGCTAGAGCGCGATGCCGATTCATCCTCATCGCATCGCGCTCTAGGGTCGATGGCAACCCTCGCGACGATGCCACAATACCCCTGTTTTGCCCGACGGGTCAGAAATTTTTCGTAAAATCGGTAAGTCCTTGATTTTACAGCAGCGCGCTACTGTGCATGGGGTTGTTTTCGAGGTTTTGTTTTGGGCCCTCGATCATGCCCGGTCCGGCAGCAGTTCGCCGAGCGAGCGGATGATGCGGTCGGGCCTGACCGTCGAGCCCTCGGGCAGGCCCTCGCCATGCACGTCCATCCAGATCGCATAGATGCCGAGGCGCTGCGGCGTCACCACTTCCCATTCCAGATTGTCGCCGATCATCCAGGTATCCTCGGCGGTGACGCCGAGCGCCTGCATCGCATGAAGATAGGCGCGCTCCTCGGGCTTGCCGAAGCCGTGCTCGCCTTCGATCTGGATGTGGTCGAAACGATGCGCCAGCTCGAAGCGTTCGACCTTGGCGCGCTGCATGTCGGCGGCGCCGTTGGTGACCAGCGCGAGCTTGATGCCGAGCGCCTTGAACTGGTCGATCGCCTCGTGCGCGCCGGGAAAGACGAACATCTCCTCCTCGCGATAGGCGGTGAAGCGGTCGGCGAGGCGAATGGCGAGGTCATCGGGCAGGGCGCGGTGGCCTGCGGCCGCAAGCGCGGCGAAGCCGCCCTTCACGGTCAGGTGCCGCGCCTCGGCGAGCTTCATCCGCCACGCCGGTTCGGCATTGGCCCAGAAGTTTCGCGCGAAGGCCAGCACTGCGGTGGCGACCATCGGCGGCGGCAGCGGGGCGAGCTCTTCGGCGAATTCGGCCGTGATCGTGTTCCAGGCGATCTCGGGCCGGCCATAGGCCGACAGGATGGTGTCGTCCATGTCGATCAGCATGGCGCGGGGCAGCGGCGGCAGCACGGCGTTCATGGCCACTTCACCTCCGGCGGCAGCGACGACAGGATGGAGTCCACGTTGCCGCCCGTCTTCAGCCCGAAGATGGTGCCGCGGTCGTAGAGCAGGTTGAACTCGACGTAGCGGCCGCGGCGGATCAATTGCTCCTCGCGGTCAGCAGGCGTCCAGGCGCTCGCGAAGTTGCGCCGCACGATCTCGGGATAGATCTTCAGGAAGGCGCGGCCGACGTCCTGGGTGAAGGCGAGGTCGGCGTCCCAGTCGCCGCTGTCGTGCCAGTCGTAGAAGATGCCGCCGATGCCGCGTGCCTCTTTCCGGTGCGGCAGGTAGAAATACTCGTCGCACCATTTCTTGTACTTGTCGTAGTCGGCAACGCCGCTCGGCTGCGCGCAGGCCTGTTTCATCGCGGCATGGAAGGCGATGCTGTCGGGATCGTCCTGCGTCCGCCTTCGCTCCAGCACCGGCGTCAGGTCGGCGCCACCGCCGAACCAGGTCTTCGTGGTGACGACGAAGCGCGTGTTCATGTGCACGGCGGGGACGTTCGGATTGCGCATATGCGCGATCAGCGAGATGCCGGAGGCCCAGAATTTTGGATCCTCCGCCGCGCCGGGGATCTGGGCCCGGAATTCGGGTGCGAACTCGCCGTGCACCGTCGAACAGTGCACGCCGACCTTCTCGAACAGCCGGCCATGCATCATCGACATCACGCCGCCGCCGCCGGCCGCGCCGGAATGGTCGGTGCGCTGCCAAAGCGTGCGCTTGAAGCGGCCGACCTCGCCCGGATAGAGGCTTTGCGGCGCGTCATCCTCCAGCCGCTCGAAGCTCGCGCAGATGTCGTCGCGCAAGCGCTCGAACCAGGCGCGGGCGCGGGCCTTGCGGGCTTCGATCGTCGTCACGTCCATCTGCATTCGCGGGTCGCGTCCTATCTGATGCCGAGCGATTTGTGGGTCTGCACGCTGAGCCGCCATTGCGGATGGTGCAGGCAATAATCGATCGCGCGCGCGGTGTTCTCGATGACCTCAGGCCCGTCCATCGGCTGCAGCGAGAAGCGCTCGAAGGCGAGATCCTCAAATGCTTCGGGCATCGCCAAGGCCTGGGGATAGACCAGCTTCAGCTCGTGGCCCTGGCGCAGGACCAGCTCGCTGCCGCCCTTGGGGCTGACGCAGATCCAGTCGAGCCCATCAGGAGCTGCGATCGTGCCGTTGGTCTCGACGCCGATATCGAAGCCTCTTTCGTGCAGCGCCTCGATCAGCGCGGCGTCGACCTGGAGCAGCGGCTCCCCGCCGGTCAGCACGACGTAGCGATTGGCGGCAGCCGCCGTCCATTGCGCGGCGATGGTATCGGCGAGTTCCGCAGCCGAGCCATAGCGCCCGCCGAGCGTGCCGTCGGTGCCAACGAAATCCGTGTCGCAGAACTTGCAGGTCGCATCCGCGCGGTCGGCCTCCCGCCCGCTCCAGAGGTTGCAGCCGGCAAAGCGGCAGAACACCGACGCGCGCCCGGCATGGGCGCCTTCGCCTTGCAGGGTCAGGAAGATCTCCTTGACCGCGTAACTCAAGCCTCTCTCCTCAACCTGTCAAATCTTGCGGGTTCCGGGTCTGCCGCAGCGCCTCGCCGGCGGCCATGGCTACGCTCATGGCCACATTGAGCGACCGCAGCCCCGCCTTGATCGGGATCACCAGACGCGCATCGGCCGCCTCGACCACTGCGTCGGTGACGCCGGCGCTCTCGCGCCCGAATAGCAGGATGTCCGAGCTCTGGTAATGAAAATCGAGGTAGTCGGTGGCGGCCTTGGTGGTGAACAGCAGCAGCCGGTGGCCCTGGCTTGCACGCCAGTCCTCGAATGTCGCCCAGGAGACGTGGCGGGCCAGCCTGACATGGTCGAGGTAGTCCATTCCCGCCCGGCGGAACAGGCGGTCCGAGATGGGGAAGCCCGCCGGTTCGATGATATGGGCATCGAGCCCCAGGCAGGCGCAGAGGCGAAGAATCGTGCCGGTGTTCTGGGGGATGTCGGGCTGGAAAAGTGCGATCTGCATGGGCGGCGGCGAGTTGGCTTGCGGGCGCAAAATGTCTCAATAAAACATCGCCCGCCCGGGAATTCGTGCATTGCACGCTCTCACGCCGTTAGCGGGCTTGCGCTCGCCCGGCAAGGGTGCCAATAGAACGATTCTGGACTGCTGTTTCACCCGTTTAGAGGTGAACAAGCCAAGTTCTGCCGCCGCGGGGGGCCGCGGGTGCCGGCAGCCTTTCCGGGGACCTCTTGGGCGCCCCTCGGAGCGGTTCCACCGGTAGCGCAAGAAGAAAGGGTTGGAATCGTGACGACAGCGTCTTCGGCGGACCATCCGACACGCCGTGATTTCTTATTCGTTGCAACAGGGGCATTTGCAGCAGTAGGGGGCGCGGCTGCGCTCTGGCCCTTCATCTCCCAAATGAATCCGGATGCCTCGACCATCGCCGCCGGTGCGCCGATCGAGGTCGATCTCAGCCCGATCGCGGAAGGCCAGGACATCAAGGTGTTCTGGCGCGGCAAGCCGATCTACATCAGTCACCGCACCAAGAAGCAGATCGACGAGGCGCGCGCCGTCAACGTGGCGAGCCTGCCGGATCCCCAGACCGACGAGGCCCGGGTCAAGTCGGGCCACGAGCAGTGGCTGGTCGTGATCGGCATCTGCACCCATCTCGGCTGTATCCCGATCGCTCATGAAGGCAGCTACGACGGGTTCTTCTGCCCCTGCCATGGTTCGGTCTACGATACGTCCGGCCGCATCCGCCAGGGCCCAGCGCCCACGAACCTGGCCGTGCCGCCGTACCAGTTCGTTTCCGACACCAAAATCCAGATCGGCTGAGCTTCGGACTCAAGTCCGAAGCTTCGCGCCGTCTCGTCGTACTATTTCCTCAGGATCGCATCATGAGCGGACCATCCGACTACCAGCCGAGCAATCCGGCCCTGCAATGGATCGAGCGGCGCCTGCCGATTTTTGGTCTCATCCATTCCTCCTTCGTCGCCTATCCCACCCCGCGCAACCTGAACTATTGGTGGACCTTCGGCGCCATTCTTTCCTTCATGCTCGGAATGCAGATCCTGACCGGCGTGATCCTGGCGATGCACTACACGCCAAACGCCGATCTCGCCTTCAAGTCGGTCGAGCTGATCGTCCGTGACGTGAACTACGGCTGGCTGCTGCGCAACATGCACGCGGTCGGCGCCTCGATGTTCTTCGTCGCCGTCTACGTCCACATGTTCCGCGGTCTGTACTACGGGTCGTACAAGGAGCCGCGTGAGGTGCTGTGGATCCTCGGCGTCATCATCTACCTCCTGATGATGGCGACCGGCTTCATGGGCTACGTGCTGCCCTGGGGCCAGATGAGCTTCTGGGGCGCCACCGTCATCACCAATTTGTTCTCGGCCGTTCCCTATGTCGGCGAGAGCATCGTGACGCTGCTCTGGGGCGGCTATGCAGTCGGCAACCCGACGCTGAACCGCTTCTTCTCGCTGCACTATCTCTTGCCGTTCGTGATCGCAGGCGTCGTCGTGCTCCACGTCTGGGCGCTGCACGTCGCTGGCCAGAACAACCCTGATGGCGTCGAGCCGAAGACGGAAAAGGACACGGTGCCGTTCACGCCGCATGCGACCATCAAGGACATGTTCGGCGTCGCCTGCTTCCTGCTGCTGTACGCTTGGTTCATCTTCTACATGCCGAACTATCTCGGCGACGCCGACAACTACATTCCCGCGAACCCGGGCGTGACGCCGCCGCACATCGTGCCGGAATGGTATTACCTGCCGTTCTACGCGATCCTGCGCTCGATTCCCGACAAGCTCGCGGGCGTCATCGCGATGTTCGGGGCGATCATCATCCTGTGCTTCCTGCCCTGGCTCGACACCGCCAAGACCAGGTCCTCGAAGTACCGACCGCTCGCCAAGCAGTTCTTCTGGATCTTCGTCGCGGTCTGCATCCTGCTCGGCTATCTCGGCGCACAGCCGCCGGAAGGCATCTACGTCATCGCCGGCCGCATCCTGACGTTCTGCTATTTCGCCTACTTCCTGATCGTGCTGCCGCTGCTCGCGCGCATCGAGAAGCCGCGGCCGGTGCCGAACTCGATCTCGGATGCCGTGCTGGCCAAGACCGGCAGCCGGTCGACGCCGATGGTCTCGACCGCGATCGTGCTGGCGCTCGCCGGCTCGCTGTTCGCGGGCTCGATCGACAGCGCGAAAGCAGCCGAAGGCAGCGATAAGCCGCCAGGCAACACATGGTCGTTCTCGGGCCCTTTCGGTAAGTTCGATCGCGGCGCGCTGCAGCGCGGCCTCAAGGTCTACAAGGAGGTCTGCGCCAGTTGCCACGGCCTGTCCTTCGTCGCCTTCCGTAACCTCGCCGAGCCCGGCGGGCCCGGCTATTCGGTGGCGCAAGCCGCGGCGTTTGCATCCGAGTACAAGGTCAAAGACGGCCCGAACGATGCGGGGGACATGTTCGAGCGGCCGGGCCGGCCGGCGGACTATTTCCCCTC
>NZ_LAXE01000001.1:7052651-7095086 GCF_003122645.1 Bradyrhizobium sp. SUTN9-2 | reverse complement strand
ACGTCTTCACCCAGTACCAGGAGCAGGGGCCTGACTACGTCGCCGCATTGCTCCAGGGCTATGAGGACAAGGTGCCGGAGGGCGTCACCCTCCCGGAGGGCTCGTACTTCAACAGGTACTTCCCGGGCCACGCCATCAAGATGCCGAAGCCGATCAGCGACGGCCAGGTGACCTATGACGACGGCTCGCCGACTACGGTTGCGCAGTACGCCAAGGACGTCACCACCTTCCTGATGTGGACCGCCGAGCCGCACATGGAAGCGCGCAAGCGCCTCGGCTTCCAGGTCTTCGTGTTCCTGATCGTCTTCGCGGGCCTGATGTACTTCACCAAGAAGAAGGTCTGGGCCGCCTCGCACTGAGCGGCGAAAGACGAGAAATGAAAAAGCCCCCGCAAGGGGGCTTTTTGTTGGGCTGTCATTCCGGGGCGCGCGAAAGCGCGAGCCCGGAATCCATTGCGCGGCGGAGATGGTGATGAATGGATTCCGGGCTCGATGCTGAAGCATCGCCCCGGAATGACAAGAGTGTGGATTGCGCCGCGCGCTCCCACCCGCCAAAATACCGCCAACCGATCCCCCAGAAACTCACCGGAGGACACCATGGGAACCAGCATCACCTTCAAGCGCCCGGACGGTAAGGACGCCTCGGGCTATCTCGCCAATGCCGGGCGCGGCAATGCGCCGGGCGTCGTCGTGATCCAGGAATGGTGGGGCCTGTCCGATCAGATCAAGGGCCTGTGCGACCGCTTCGCGCTGGCCGGCTTCGACGCGCTGGCGCCCGATCTCTACAAGGGCAAGGTGGTGCCGTATCACGACACGGACAGCGCCAACAAGGAGATGAACTCGCTCGACTTCATGGACGCCACCACGCAGACCGTGCGCGGCGCCACGCAATATCTGTCGCGCAACGGTGCCAAGGTCGGGCTGACCGGCTTCTGCCTCGGCGGCGCCGTGACCATCATCGGCGCGACCAAGATCCCGGAGCTCGCGGCGGGCGTCGTGTTCTACGGCATCCCGCCCGAGCAGGCGGCCAAGCCCGCCGACGTCAAGATCCCGCTCCAGGCCCATTTCGCCAACAAGGACGATTGGTGCACACCAGAGCTGGTGGGCGGCTTCGAGAAGGCCATGAAGGCCGCCGGCAAGTCGCTGGAGCTGTTCCGCTATGACGCCGAGCACGCCTTCGTCAACGAGCAGCGCCAGGCCGTGCACGACCGCGAAGCCGCCGAGCTCGCCTGGGGCCGAGCGACGGAGTTTTTCAGGAAGCATCTGGGGTAGGAGCGTGAAGGACAAATCTGAAGCCGATGCGCAGTCGAAGCGTGAGGCCTTCAAGGTCCCGGAGGACCATCGCGCTGCCGTTCTTGAGGGGCTCCGCGAGGCCGATCGAGCCGAGTACGCGACCGATGCAGACATGGCCGCGCTTTGGAAGCGGTGCGGCCTCTAGTCCGTAGCCCGGATGGAGCGAAGCGGAATCCGGGGACTTTCCGATTGTGGACGAACCCCGGATTGCGCTGCGCTCCATCCGGGCTACCGCCTTGCCGCACCCTTGACGGCGCCCCCGCGCCATGGTGATTATCCGCCCATGAGCACCGCCGTCCGCCCAGCCCGTCTTTGGTGGCGCACCTCCTGACGAGGTGGCCGGTGCGATTTCTTTTCCCAAAATCGTCTGAGGTCGCCAGCACAGCGCGGCGGCCTGATCGTTTGTCCTGTGTGGCGTTCCCTCGACAAGTTTCGTAAGAGGACGACATGAACAGGACAGTCTTTGCCCTCCCGGCTCGAAGCGACTACGTGACCCGCGCGGGGCTTGCGATCACGCGTGTGGCCGAGCAGTTCACCGGCGGCGCCAACCGGCTCGACGACCTGATCAACCTGCTCGACCGCCGCCGCGGCGTGGTGCTGTCCTCGGGCACGACCGTGCCCGGCCGCTACGAGAGCTTCGATCTCGGCTTCTCCGACCCGCCGCTCAAGCTCGAGACAGTTGGCGTCAATTTCAAGCTGGAAGCGCTGAACGCGCGCGGAGAGGTGCTGATCGCCTTCCTCGGCGATGTCTCGCGCGAACCCTGTGTCGTCATCTCCGAGAGAACGGCGAGCCGCCTTGCCGGCCACATCATCCGCGGTGATGCGCCGGTCGAGGAGGACCAGCGCACGCGGCGTGCCAGCGTGATGTCGCTGGTGCGCGATCTCGTCGCCGCCTTCTCCGCCAGTGATGACGGCCTGCTCGGCCTGTTCGGCGCCTTTGCCTACGACCTCGTCTTTCAGATCGAGGACCTCGTGCAGAAGCGCCCGCGCGAGGCCGACCAGCGAGACATCGTGCTCTACGTGCCCGATCGCCTGCTCGCCTACGACCGTGCCACCGGCCGCGGCGTGGTGCTCTCTTACGATTTCGCCTGGAAGGGCAAGTCGACCGAAGGCCTGCCGCGCGAGACCGCCGACAGCCCCTATCTGAAGACGCCGCGCCAGGGCTTTGCCGATCACGCGCCGGGCGAATATCAGGCCACGGTCGAGACAGCGCGCGCCGCCTTTGCCCGTGGCGATCTGTTCGAGGCCGTGCCGGGCCAGCTGTTCGCCGAGCCCTGCGACCGCTCGCCGGCCGAAGTGTTCCAGCGCCTCTGCGTCATCAACCCGTCGCCCTATGGTGCGCTGATGAATCTCGGCGAGGGCGAGTTTCTCGTCTCGGCTTCGCCCGAAATGTTCGTGCGCTCGGACGGCCGCCGCGTCGAGACCTGCCCGATCTCGGGCACGATCGCGCGCGGCCTTGATGCGATCGGCGATGCCGAGCAGATCCGCCAGCTGCTGAACTCGGAGAAGGACGAGTTCGAGCTCAACATGTGCACCGACGTCGACCGCAACGACAAGGCGCGCGTCTGCGTGCCCGGCACCATCAAGGTCCTGGCGCGCCGCCAGATCGAGACTTACTCAAAGCTGTTCCACACCGTTGACCACGTCGAGGGCATGTTGCGCCCCGGCTTCGATGCGCTCGATGCCTTCCTCACCCACGCCTGGGCTGTCACCGTCACCGGTGCGCCGAAGCTCTGGGCCATGCAATTCGTCGAGGACCACGAGCGCTCGCCGCGGCGCTGGTATGCCGGCGCGATCGGCGCGGTGAATTTCGACGGCAGCATTAACACCGGCCTCACCATCCGCACCATCCGCATGAAGGATGGCCTCGCCGAAGTGCGCGTCGGCGCCACCTGCCTGTTCGATTCAGACCCCGCCGCAGAAGACCGCGAGTGCCAGGTCAAGGCGGCCGCGCTGTTCCAGGCGCTGCGCGGCGATCCGCCGAAGCCGCTCTCGACCTTTGCGCCTGATGCCACCGGCTCGGGCAAGCAGGTGCTGCTGATCGACCATGACGACAGCTTCGTGCACATGCTCGCCGATTATTTCCGCCAGGTCGGCGCCAGCGTCACCGTGGTCCGCTATGTGCATGCGCTCGACATGCTCAAGCAGAAGAGGTGGGACTTGCTGGTGCTGTCGCCCGGCCCCGGGCGCCCTGAGGATTTCGGGATCAAGGCGACGATCGATGCGGCGCTCGAGAGGAAGCTGCCGGTGTTCGGCGTCTGCCTCGGCGTGCAGGCGATCGGCGAATATTTCGGCGGCGAGCTCGGCCAGCTCACCCATCCCGCCCACGGCCGGCCCTCGCGGGTGCAGGTGCGCGGCGGACGGCTGATGCGCAATTTGCCGAACGAGATCGTCATCGGACGCTATCACTCGCTCTATGTCGAGCGCGACAGCATGCCGGAGGTGCTCAGCGTCACCGCCAGCACCGAGGACGGCGTCGCCATGGCGCTGGAGCACAAGACCCTGCCGGTCGCCGGCGTGCAATTCCACCCGGAATCGCTGATGTCGCTCGGCGGCGAGGTGGGGCTACGTATTGTCGAAAACGCGTTCCGGCTGGATGCGCCGGTCAATTGAGAGGCACGAATGACTTTTGACCACGACATCAAGGCCAGCGTCCGCACCATCCCGGATTATCCCAAGCCCGGGATCATGTTCCGCGACATCACCACCCTGCTCGCGGATGCGCGCGCGTTCCGCCGAGCCGTGGACGAGCTCGTCAACCCCTGGGCCGGCAACAAGATCGACAAGGTCGCCGGCATGGAGGCGCGCGGCTTCATCATCGGCGGCGCGGTGGCGCATCAGCTCTCGGCGGGCTTCGTGCCGATCCGCAAGAAGGGCAAGCTGCCGCATACCACGGTGCGCATCGCCTATTCGCTCGAATACGGCATCGACGAGATGGAGATGCATGTCGACGCGGTCGCACCCGGCGAGCGCGTGATCCTGGTCGACGATCTCATCGCCACCGGCGGCACCGCGGAAGGCGCGGTCAAGCTGCTGCGCCAGATCGGCGCCAACGTGGTTGCCGCCTGCTTCATCGTCGACCTGCCCGAGCTCGGCGGCGCCGCCAAGCTGCGCGCCATGGACGTGCCCGTGCGCACGCTGATGTCGTTCGAGGGGCACTGAGCGTCAACGAGGCAGAACAAGCTTCGGGGGTGGTGTGTGGGCCAAGGACGCGGTTCACCTCTCCCCGCTGGGGAGAGGTGAACACCGGGCTTCCCGATCGAATGCTTCACGACCGCTGCAATATCAGGCTGAGCTCGAGCTCCCGGAAGGCGATGTAGTTGCGCCGGGTCCATTGGTGCAGCTCGGTCGAAGAGTCCTTCTCCTGGCGCAGATAGCCGGTGAAGGAGAAATTCAGCCGGTCGATATAGGTCTTGAGGAAACCGGGCAGTGCGGGCAGGCGGAACAGCCGGCCGCCCCCCATCGCCGCGGGCAGCTCGCCGCGGACCACATATTCGTTGTCCACCGTGACCAGGTTCATCCGCGGGATCTGCCCGCGCAGCATCTCGTGGGCGCGGGCCGAGACGCGGTCGGTGTCGGCGACGAACAGGATCATCGGCGCAACGTGGCGCCGCGCCGCCTCCTTCAGAAGGCCGATCTCGTCGGTCATCTTGAAGAACTCGTCGAAGGCGTGGAAGCCGAGGTCGATCACCTTGGCAAGTCCGTCATCGACGATGACGCGGTCCATCAGCTGCATCTTGCCGAAGGTGTCGATCACGTCGGCGGTCTCGGTCACCTTCGGCAGGTAATCGAGCAGCGACGGCTCCTTCAGATTGACGTCGAAGGCCGCGACGTTGCCATTCTTGAGCAGCAGGAATTCGCTCAAAAGCCGCGCCAGCAAGGTCTTGCCGACCTGCGGGCGGGGCGAGCAGATGATGTAGACGGGTGTCGCGGGCATTGCCAGCTATATCAGGCCAACTCACCGCCCAATCCAGCCGTATCAGCCCGGCTTGCGCAACTATTTTTCGCTGTTGCGGGTGGCGGATTTCGAGCCGACGATGTCAGTCAGGCGGATGCGGTCGTATTCGCTCCAGACGTTGGCCAGCCAGTGCCGGACATAACCGCGCAGCACGAAGGAATAGTTCGCGGCCTCGTCGCTGATGCCCTTGTTGGCCACGAATTTCAGGAACGGGACGGAGGACACCTCGACCTGCTCATAGGCCATTTCGTTGAGCTTGGGGATCGTCAGCTCGGTCGCGTCCTTGATGCGGTGGAAGTAGGAATTGTAGGTCGCCTGGTCCCACTGGAAGAACTGGGTGTCGTTGATGAAGTTCTTGACCAGGAAATATTTCGCGCCCCCCATGAAGCCTGCGGTCTCCGCGATCTCCTCCAGCGAGGCGATCGAGGGTCCGAGGATGTGGAACACGGCGAAGGTGATCTGGCCGGCCTTGGCGGCATCGAGGAAGCCGATGTCGCGCAGCGAGGCCAGCGCCGGCGAAAGCAGGCCGGCGCGGACGTCGATCACGGTGACCGAAGGGCTGACAGCGTTGAGCGTGTCGAAGATCTTCATCTGATCGGCCGTCGTCGTCATGTCGACGATCTCGGTGATGTCGGGGTGGAAGCGTTTCAGGGTTCCGCGCGGCGACTCCGTATCGAACGCCCGCGTCGGCACGTTATTGGCCGAGAAATAATCGAGCAGGGTGCGCGATACCGTGGTCTTGCCGACCCCGCCCTTGTCCGCGCCCACCACAACCACTGCCGGCTTTGCCATTGCTGTCCCCTAACGCGCGCCCCCGATCGCGAGGTCGCAATCGGCCGGGCCCCAAATCGATGTCCCAAGTCTGCTGTTGGGCGCGAACATGGCAGAAACAAGGGAGAATTCAATTCCTCGCGCTCCACTTACGGCAATTCCCGAGGATTTTCCCGATTGCCGGGAAACCCGCCACATGAAGTGGCAAATCACGCCGTCAGTGACGGCTCCACGGTCCCATCGGATTGGCTGCCGGGGCTCCTGAGGGACTGGGCGCGGGAACGGGCGGCGGGCTGGCGGGACCGGCCGCATCGCTCCACGGCCCCTGCGAGAGCGGCGGCGGCCCGTCCTGCGCCTCGGCATGTTCGGTCTCGAGTTGTTCCGTCTCTTCGGCGGGGTCCGGCAGCGGTCCCGGATCGCGCCCGCCGGCGAACTTGACCAGCGCGTCGACCCGGGACTGCACGGAAGGGTGGGTCGCGAACAGGTCGGCAAAGCCCTCGCGCGGATTGTCGACGCAGAGCTCCATCACCGCCGAGGTCGCGCCCGGCAGCTCGCCGCGGCCCTCGATCTTGCGCAGCGCCGAGATCATCGCGTCGGGGTCTTTCGTCAGCTCGACCGAACCGGCGTCGGCGAGATATTCGCGTGACCGCGACAGTGCGAGCTTCACCACCTGCGACAGCAGCCAGGCCAGCACGATCAGCACGATGGCGATGATGATGACGATGATCGCGCCGCCGCCGGAGCTCTTGCTGTCGCTCGACGACGAGGACGACCGCGACGACGAGGACGAGCCCGAGGACGAGGAGCCGCCCGAGCTCCAGTTCAGATTCGTGAACAGGCGGAAGAACAATTCGCCGAAGAAGCCGACCACGCCGGCGATGATGACGGCGACCACCATGAGTTGCACATCGCCGTTCTTGATGTGGGTCAGCTCGTGGCCGAGCACCGCCTCGATCTCCTTGTCGTTGAGCGCATCGAGGAGACCCGTGGTGACCGTGATGGAATATTGCCGCGGATTGAGGCCGGTCGCGAACGCGTTTAGCGCCGGGCTCTCCATGATCTTCAGCTTCGGCATGGTGAGGCCGCGCGAGATGCAGAGGTTCTCGAGCAGATTGTAGAGCCGCGGCTGTTCCTGCCGGGTGACGCTGTGGCCGCCGGTCACGGCATCGATCATCGACTGGTGAAAGAAATAGGCGATCACGATCCAGACCGCCGCCACGACCGTTGCAATCGGCGCGGCCTTGAGCAGGTCCGAGAAGGCGTGTCTCAGATAGTACGCGGCGGTCTCACTGTCGTCGATGAACACCTCGGCCACCAGCGCGCCGGCATAGACCAGCACATAGACCAGCGCGAACAGGCCGGCGAGCAGCAGCATCGAACGAAGCTTGTTCGAGGCGATGTGCGTGTAGAGACCATACGCGGCCATGACGCGATGCCCTGCCGGCCTATCGGCTCAAATCAGAACTTCACCTGCGGCACGGTCTCGACCTCGGTGCGGCTGGCGCCGAGATCGAAGAAGTCCTTTTTGGTGAAGCCGAACATGCCCGCGAACAGAGCTGCGGGCAGCTGCTGGATGCCGGTATTGTATTCCTGCACCGCGTTGTTGAAGAAGCGGCGGCTCGCCGCGATCTTGTTTTCGAGGTCGGAGAGCTCGGACGCGAGCTGCTGGAAATTGGCGTTGGCCTTGAGGTCGGGATAGGCCTCCGACAGCGCGATCAGCCGGCCGAGCGCGCCGGAGAGCTGGTTCTCGGCCGCGGACACCTGCGTCGGGCCCTGTGCCGACATCGCCGAATTGCGCGCCTTGATGACGTCGTCGAGCGTGCCGCGCTCGTGCGAGGCGTAGCCCTTCACCGTCTCGACCAGGTTCGGGATCAGGTCGTGACGCTGCTTGAGCTGCACGTCGATGTCGGCAAAGGCCTGGCCGACACGCTGGCTCAGCGCCACCAGGCGGTTGTAGGCGCTGAAAGCGATCAGCGCGAGGACGACGATGACGCCGAGAACGATCCAGCCGGTCGACATGGAGAACTCCTGAAGAGGGAAGAAGGCGGGCGCTAGGGTAGACGAAATTAACGCAGGATGAGAGCCCGGCGCGGAGGGAAGGTAAGACTTGGTCGGATCAGGAACGGCCCGAGTTCAAGGCAGGCACGGCCAGCGAAATTAACTTTCGGACATGACGGCATCGCCCCAGCGCCAGCGCCGGGCCTCGGCATAGGCCGCCTTGTCCCGCCGCGGGACTTTTGCCGGCGCAACCCCAGCCTCCGTGCAAAGCTTGGCCGCGATCTCGGCCTTGCCGACGTCCGGCGGTGCCAGCACGCGCGCGGCGCGGCTCGCGGGCGGGGTGCGGGTCAGGGCGACGTAGATGAAGCGCTCGTCCTCGAACGGAACCTCGGCGCCCTTGATCTGCCGGTGCGCCTGCGACCGGGGCAGGCGCTGGCTGAAATGGCACCAGTCGGGCGCGATGAGCGGGCACGGCCTTTCGTGCGGGCAGGGCGCGGTGACGAAAGCGCCAGCTGCGATCAGCTGCTGGCGCAGGGCGAGGATGCGGGCATAGCCGGCGGGCGTGCCGGGCTCGATCACCACCAGCGCGTGGCGCGCCCTGGCCCACATCGCCTCGGTCAGCTTGCGCTGATCGGCCTCGCTGAGCTCGCCGATGATGTAGCTGGCGATGACGAGATCGGCCTGTGAGACCTCGGCGAGGTTGCCGCCGGCATCGCCGGGCAGATAACGGCACTCCGCGAGGCGCGAGCTGTCGCGTGCGAGCTCGAGCGCGAGCCGGCTGAGCGTCGGGTTGGCATCGAGCAGGGTAAAATCCTGTAGCGAAGGAAAGGCTTCCGCGGCGGCCCAGCTGGCGGTGCCCGGACCGGCGCCGACGTCGAGCAATGTTTCGGGGGCGAGATCAGGCGCGATCTCGGTGAGCGCATTGAGGCTCGCCGCCACCGCCGCGTAGGTCGCGGGCATGCGCGCCAGCGCATACGCGAGCGCATCTGCGTCCGACTTGATCGTGCCGGAGGTGCCGCCGGCGCGATACGTAGTCGATATCTTCTGCGAGCGCCGGGCCGCGTCGCTGCGAGACAAGCCCTGCAGCTTGCCGTCGAGGGCGGCTTTCAGTTCGGCGGGAAGGGTGGGGGAGATCATCAGCAACCCCACGTCATTCCGGGGCTCGCGAAGCGAGAACCCGGAATCCATTTATCTGCAGCGTCGGTCGCACCATGGATTCCGGGTTCGATGCTGCGCATCGCCCCGGAATGACGGTCCAAGATCACGCCACGTTCTGGTCGAGAATGTCCACGGCCTCGGCGAGGCTCACCGACACCAGCTGCGACACGCCGCGCTCGGCCATGGTGACGCCGAACAGGCGGTTCATCCGCGCCATCGTGATCGGGTTGTGCGTGATGATGATGAAGCGCGTGTCCGTCGAGCCGGTCATTTCGTGCAAGAGGTTGCAGTACCGTTCTACGTTGTGGTCGTCGAGCGGCGCGTCGACTTCGTCCAGCACGCAGATCGGCGACGGGTTGGTGAGGAACACCGCGAAGATCAGTGCCATCGCGGTCAGCGCCTGCTCGCCGCCCGAGAGCAGCGACAGCGTCTGCGGCTTCTTGCCCGGCGGCTTGGCGATGATTTCGAGGCCGGCTTCCAAGGGGTCGTCGCTCTCGATCAGGTGCAGCGCGGCTTCGCCGCCGCCGAACAGCTCGACGAACAGGCGCTTGAAGTGGTCGTTGACGACGTCGAACGAGGTCAGCAGCCGCTCGCGAGCTTCCTTGTTGAGGCTCTGGATGCCCTGGCGCAGCCGCTTGATGGCTTCCACAAGGTCGTCGCGCTCGGTGACGAGGCCGGTGTGCTGGGTCTCGACCTCGCGCAGCTCTTCCTCGGCGCGCAGATTGACGGCGCCGAGGCGCTCGCGGTCCCGGCGCATCTTCTCGAGGTCCTCCTCGATCTCGTGCAGCGGCGGCAGTTCGGCGCCGGGCTCGAGCTCGGCAAGGCCGGCGACGGCCTGCGGCTCGACCTCGAGCATGTCGCGGATCTCGCGCTCGATGTCTTCCAGACGGCGGCGGGCGCCTTCCATGCGCTCCTCGGCGCGGGCGGTGGCCTCGCGGGCGCTGGAGAGCGCCTCGAGCGTCAGCTTGGCGACGCGGTCGGTCTCGGCCATTGCGGTTTCCGCGGTGGCAAGTGCGTCGGCGGCCATGCGGCGGTCGTTCTCGGCGTATTCGATCTCGGTGATCAGCGCGCTGCGCTTCTCGGCGAACACGGCCGGGGCGTTTTCGAGCTCGCTGCGCTCGATGGTGAGCTCGGCGATGCGGGCCTGGATGGTGTCGATGTGGGAGGCCGCGCTCTCCTTGCGGTTCTGCCACTCGGTGCGCTCGGCGAGGATCGCCTGCACGCGGCGATCGGCGAGCTCGGCTTCGCGTGCCAGCGCCTGCGCCTCGGCGCGGACCTGGGCGGCCATGCGGCGGCGGCCTTCGATGTCGCTGCGGACGGCCGCGAGCTGGGTTTCGGTGTCCTCGCTTGACGGCAGCTCGCCGATGCCGGCCTGGGCGTATTCGTAGGCGGCCTCGGCTTCGGCGCGATCGGCGGCGAGCCGGCTGTGCGCCTCCGACAGCGTCGCCTTGCGCGCGGCATGGCGGCTGATCTCGCGCTCGGCATTGGCGTGGCGCTCGCGCGCGACGTTGAGCTCGCGCTGGGCGCCGCGCCAGGCTTCGCGGCTGGCGCCTTCGGTGCTGGCCGCCATCTGCAGCTCGGACTCGGCATTCTCCAGCGCCTGGCGCTTGATCTGCGCGTCGATGCGGGCCTGCTCCAGCTCGTTCTCGATGTCGACGAGGCGGGCGCGCTCGGCCAGGCGCCGCGCGGCGCCGGTCGGTGCGTGCGCCGCGGCGACGAAGCCGTCCCAGCGCCAGACGTCGCCCTCGGGCGAGACCAGCCGCTGGCCGGTCTTGAGCTGCGACACCAGCTCGGCGCCGCGCTCGCGCGGGACGACACCGATCTGCGCGAGGCGACGCGCCAGCTCGGCCGGCGCCTGCACATGGTTGGAGAGCGGAACGGCGCCTTCGGGCAGCTCCGGATCGCCCTCGGTGTGTCCGACATTGGTCCAGCGCATCGGCGCCGACGGATCGATCGGGGCGTCGAGATCGTCGCCGAGCGCGGCGCCGATCGCCTTTTCAAAGCCCTTGTCGACCGTGATGCCGTCGATGATCGGCGGCCACAAATTCTTGGTCTCGCCGTTGACGATCTTGGAGATCGTGCGCGCCTCGGTCTCGAGCCGCTGCACGCGCTTGTCGGCCTCGACCAGCGGCGAGCGTGAGGATTCCAGCGTCTGGCGTGCCGCGACATGCGCCGCTTCGCTGGCCTGCGCCGCAGCTTCGGAGGCCGCCAGCGTCTCTTCCGCCGTCTCGACCAGCGCGGTCAGCTCGTCGAGATCGCCGAAGCCGCCGGTTGCTTCGGTGAGCTTCTGCTCTTCCGCCGTGACGTTCGCGATCTCCTGATCGAGCCGGGCGAGCTTGTCGCGATGGGTGCGGACGTTGGCTTCGAGCTGGTTGCGCTTCGCCGTGAGGTCGGCGAGCGCGGTGGTGAGCTCGGCGAAGCGCTGCTCGGTCTCGGTCAGCACCGCCTCGGCCTCGGCAACGCGCTCGTCGACGCCGGAGCGCTTCTCGACGCGCGACTTGATCTCTTCCTTCAGCTCGGCATCTTCGGCGTCGAGCCGCTGCAGCGCGACGTCGGCGTCCATGGTCTGCTGCTGGGCGCGGGAGATGTCGCCCTCGAACTGGGCGAGGCGGCGCTCGAGCTCGGCGACGCGCTCCTTGGCGCGCTCTTCCTCACGGTCGAGCTGCTCGCGGGCATTGGTCAGGCGCTGCAGGCCGGCCGCGGCGCGCGCTTCGGCATCGCGCAGCGCCGGCATCTCGGCGGCGCGGATCGCCTGGATGCGGGCCGCTTCGGCCTGGTGCTGGGTGCGCTCGGCCATCTCGCGCACGGCGAGATCGTGGGTCTGGCCGGATTCGTTGACGTCGGCATGGGCACCGACCCAGCGCAGGTGGAACAGCGTGGCTTCGGCCTTGCGGACCTTGGCGGCGACCTCGCGATAGCGCACGGCCTGGCGAGCCTGCTTCTTCAGGCCTTCCATCTGGCCGGAGAGCTGGCCGATCACATCCTCGACGCGGGTGAGGTTGGTTTCGGCCGCCTTCAGCCGCAGCTCGGCCTCGTGACGGCGGGCGTGCAGGCCGGCGACGCCGGCGGCGTCTTCCAGCACGCGGCGGCGCTGCTCGGGCTTGGCCTGGATGATCTCGCCGATCTTGCCCTGGTGGACGAGGGCGGGCGAACGCGCACCGGTGGCGGCGTCCGCGAACAGGATCTGCACGTCGCGGGCGCGCACGTCGCGGCCGTTGATGCGGTAGACCGAGCCGGCCTCGCGCTCGATGCGGCGGGAGATTTCCAGGATCTGGCTGTCGTTCATCGCCGCCGGCGCGGTGCGGTCGGCATTGTCGATCGTCATCGTCACTTCGGCATGGTTGCGCGCCGGACGATTGCCGGAGCCGGCGAAGATCACCGCATCCATGTCGGCCGCGCGCAGCGACTTGTAGGAGGTCTCGCCCATCGCCCAGCGCAGCGCCTCGACGAGATTGGACTTGCCGCAGCCGTTGGGGCCGACCACGCCGGTCAGGCCGGGCTCGATGACGAAGTCCGTGGGCTCAACGAAGGACTTGAAACCGTGAAGGCGCAGGCGGGTGATTTTCATAAGCACGCATCTCTGTTGGCAGGCGCGAATCCCCCTGCCGGGACAATACCATGGAAGGCAATGTCGCTGTCTGGGTGAGTCGCGCGAGGCGCCTCATGCGGCTGGACAATGGCCGCGGTGCGCCGCGAGGGCAACCGGCGAAAGCCGCTTTTCCCAAGGGATTTATGCCGGGAAAGATACGGCTTTCGAGATGCGAATCAGGATCTTGACGCGCGAATCAGCTCTTCAGCAGCGGGTTGATCTTCTTGGCGAACTCCTCGAACGAGGTGTCGCCCTTGATCTTCTCGCCGTTGATGAAGAAGGTCGGCGTCGAATCCACCTTGAGCACGTCGCTGGCATATTTCTGGTCGGCGGCAATCTTGTCGAGCAGCGCCTGGTCCTTCAGGCAGGCCTCGACCTGCTGCTGGGTGAGGCCGGCCTGCTTGCCGATCCGCGTCAGGGTCTCGGTGGTGTTCTTCATCACCCAGTCATTCTGCTGGCGGAACAGCATGTCGGTGACCGCGAAGTATTTCGGCGCATCGTCCTTTGCGATGCAGCGCGACAGCATCGAGCCGGCGGCGGCTTTGATGTCGAGCGGGAACTCGCGGAAGATGTAACGCACCTTGCCGGTGTCGATGTATTCCGTCTTGATCTTCGGGAACACCTGCTCGTTGAAGGCGGCGCAGTGCGGACACGTCATCGAGGCGTATTCGGTGATGGTGACGGCGGCATCCTTCGGGCCGAGCGCCATGTCGGGCAGCGATACCGGCTTGGCGACATCGGCGGCCGACTGCGCCATTGCTTCAGGGATCATGGCGTCCGAGATGAACCGCAGCGGCGAGAGCCCGGCGAACGCGGCAAGCCCGGTCAGCGACAGCAACGTGGTGAAGGCGCGGCGGGTGATGATCAAGGTCGGCTCCCGGGATTGGCAAGGTTCGCCCGAAGGACGGGTCAAGGTTTCCTGCTCGGACGGCCTGTCGCTAGCTTGAAACGTCGTTTGAGGCAATGGCGGGCGCTACGGACAGGTCCAGTTTGGCCGCGGAATGAGGCTCAATTTCGCTTGATGGCGGCCCCCAGGCGCGCCAGCGCGGTCTTCAGTTCTTCATCTTCGATCTCGGTCAGGTTCTCCGCCACCTTGGCGACGGCCTTGGGGTCGGGTGGGCCGGGCCGCTTCCGGGCCCGCGGCCGCGACAGGGGTGCCTGGCGGAAGGCCAGCTTGCCGACAGCGCTCCAGCCGAAGAAGCGGTTGACCCGCTCCAGGATCACGTCGGCCGAATGCTGGATCTCCAGCGCCATCGGCCCCTCGACCCGCAGCACCAGGGTTGCCGACTCCTGCGGCTGACCCTCCACCGGCCGCGGCCATTGCATCTTGAGCGGCTCGGCATGGGCCGCGATCTCCGGCCCCGCGATCTGCGCCCACCGCGTCACCAGCTCGCGCGCCGCAAAGCCCTGCTTGGCATAGGCCTCGGCAAAGACGTCGTCGAGCAGGATCCCGAGCGGTTTGGCGCTGACGCGGCCGGGCTTGAAGATGGGGCCGGATTTGGACATGAGCCGTCCGTTATGCCGCGGCGCGAGGCCGGATCGCCTTGAGGTCGCGATCGATCTCGCGCCGTCGTTGCATCAGATCATAGTCCATCTGCAGACCCAGGAAAAAGCCCTCCGACAGACCGAAATAGCGGGCGAGCCGCAGGTCAGTGTCGGCGGTGATGTCGCGCTTGCCGAGGACGATCTCGTTGATCCGCCGCGGCGGGACGTGAACGGCCCGCGCCAGCGCGTTCTGGCTCAGCTCCATCGGCTTCAAAAACTCCTCCAGCAGGATCTCGCCGGGATGGGGATTGCGGAGGAACCCGTTCCTAGTGGTAGTCGACGATTTCGACATCTCTCGGTCCTCCTTCATCCCACACAAAACAGATGCGCCACTGATCGTTGATCCGGATCGAGTGCTGACCTTCGCGGTTGGCTTTCAGGGCTCCAGTCGATTGCCCGGAGGAACCTTGAGATCCGCCAACACCCGCGCCTGGTTCAACAAGCGCAGCTTTCGCAAAGCCACATTCTGAATGTCGGGCGGCAGTTTTCGACTTCGCCGACCGGACCAGATCAACTCTGTCTCGGAGTTGGTGAAGCTCTGGATCATGTCTGTGTATAACGCAAGGCGTTATAGGGCGCAACGGTCCGGTCGCGCTGGCCACAGGCGGAATCCTCCTCTAGTAAAGGTGCATGCTCTCCACGACTGCGCGCAAGAAGGAACAGAGTACGGCGTCGTCGGTTCGCCCGCTCGCGCTCCTGCAATGGTACGACCGCCACCGCCGCCGATTGCCGTGGCGCGCCGCGCCGGGCGAGGCGTCCGATCCTTACCGCGTCTGGCTCTCCGAGATCATGCTCCAGCAGACCACCGTGAAGGCGGTCGGCCCTTATTTCGAAAAATTCGTCGCGCGCTGGCCGGATGTCACGGCGCTGGGGCGAGCCTCGCAGGACGACGTGCTGCGGATGTGGGCCGGGCTCGGCTATTACTCGCGCGCACGCAACCTCCATGCCTGCGCCGTGGCGGTGACGCGCGAGCATGGCGGCGTGTTTCCGGATACCGAGGAGGGGCTGCGCGCGCTGCCGGGGATCGGGCCCTACACGGCGGCGGCGATTGCGGCGATCGCGTTCGACCGCCGCACCATGCCGGTCGACGGCAATATCGAGCGCGTGGTGTCGCGGCTGTTCGCGGTCGAGGAGGAGCTGCCACAAGCCAAGCCGCTCATCCAGCAACTCGCCGCGACGCTGCTGGCGGAGTCTCGCGCCGGCGACAGCGCGCAGGCGCTGATGGATCTCGGCGCCTCGATCTGCACGCCGAAGAAGCCGGCCTGCTCGCTGTGTCCGTTCACAGAGGACTGCACGGCACGCGCGCAGGGCACCCAGGAGACGTTCCCGCGCAAGGCACCGAAGAAGAGCGGGACGCTCAGGCGCGGCGCCGCCTTCGTGGTCACGCGCGGTGCCGAATTGCTGGTTCGCTCGCGGCCCGAAAAGGGGTTGCTCGGCGGCATGACGGAGGTGCCGTGCTCGGACTGGCTCGCCGGCCAGGACGATGCAACGGCGAAGCAGCAGGCGCCGCAGCTCAAGGGGCTGTCGCGCTGGCAGCGCAAGGTGGGCGCCGTCACCCACGTCTTCACGCATTTTCCGCTCGAGCTGGTGGTCTACACGGCCAAGGCCGAGGCCCGGGTCCGCGCGCCCGAGGGCATGCGTTGGGTGCCGATCGCGACTCTGGCAGATGAGGCGCTGCCCAACGTCATGCGCAAGGTCATCGCGCATGGATTGGATCTCTAGCATCCATCCTGCTGACAGCAGGCTGTCAGCAGGCTTGCGCTAACAGGGGGCAAAGGAGATCTCGCATGGTCAAGACCGCGCTCGATAACTTCCCAAGGCCCCCCTGCGCCGAGCTGCTCGGCTGGCGCCTGCTCGATGCCCGTCCGGACGAGGGCTGGATCAAGCTCGGCTTCGACGGCAAGCCGGAGTTCTGCAACCCCGCGGGCTTCATCCAGGGCGGCATGCTCTCGGCGATGCTCGACGACACCATGGGTCCGGCGGTGCTGGTGATGAGCGAGGGCCGGCTCTACACCACCACGATCAGCATGACCGTGAATTTTTTGGCACCCGCAAAGCCCGGTCCGATCACCGGCGAAGCCAAGGTCACGCAGCTCGGCAAGACCATCGCCTTCGTCGAAGCCAAGCTGATGGCAGAGGACGGCACCGTGCTGGCGACGGCAAGCGCCAGCGAGCGATTGTTGGAGGCGGCGAGGGTGGTGGGAAAATAGTTCGGCGGTGCGCACTGCTCTTCCTTCTCCCCTTGCGGGAGAAGGTGGCGCGAAGCGCCGGATGAGGGGTTGCCTCAGCGAATTCTACTGCAAAAGATTTACCTGCGGACAGAACCCCTCACCCAAGTGAGTCCGCTTCTACCTGCGTCGCTGCCCTCTCCCGCAAGGGGAGAGGGCGTATTCGCGCACATCTCGCCTTGAGCAAAGAACTCACCCGACCGCGCGCGCGTCCTTGCTCACGATCGGCGGCTTCGCATTCAGCGCCTCGACCTGAAATCCCGCAACGCGCTTGTAGTTCGCGGCGATGTCCTCCAGCTCCTTTTGCGACAGCACGTCGGTGACGACCTTGTACCCGTCAGGCGCGCGCTCCTCGACCAGCTGCATCACCTGCTCGGGACCGTTCTTGCGGTTGAGCAGGACGAGGTCGGTGGTTGCGGGCCGCCGCTCGGCCTCATAGGCGAGCAGTGCCGCCTGCGTCGGACCGTGCGCCAGGATCTCGCGGGTGATGACGCGCGCGTCGAGGATCGCCTGCGAGGCGCCGTTCGAGCCGATCGGGTACATCGGATGCGCGGCATCGCCCATCAGCGTGACGCGGCCGAAGGTCCATTGCGACACCGGATCGCGGTCGACCAGCGGATATTCGTAAGCGTGCGGGCAGTTCCTGATCAGGGCGGGCACGTCGAGCCAGTCGAACTGCCAGCTTTCGAACCAGGGCAGGAACTCATCGAGCCGCGCCGTGCGGTTATAGTCCTCGCGACGCCACTGATAGGTCGGCGGCATGTGGCGCTCCGCGACCCAGTTGATGAGGTGGTTGCCGTCGGCGTCCGCTTCTTTCGAGATCGGATAGCAGACGAATTTCAGGATCTCGTGACCGGCCATGATCATGCTGCGGCCGGTGAGGAAGGCTTTGGCCGGCGTGACGCCGCGCCAGAGGATGCGGCCGTTCCAGATCGGCGGGCCTTCGTTCAGATAGAGCTTTTCTCGTGCGGCGGAATGGATGCCGTCGGCGGCGATCAGGATCGTGCCCTCGTAGGTGCCGGCGGCCTTGCCGGTCGCCCTGTCGACGAAGTCGGCGCGCACGCCGCCCGCCGTCTCGGTCCAGCCGGTCAGATGATGGCTGGTGAGGATGTTGTCGCGGCCGAGCCGCTCGAGCGCGGTGTCGAGCAGGATCTGCTGCAGCGTGCCGCGATGGATCGAGAATTGCGGCCATTTGTAGCCGGCCTCAAGGCCGCGCGGCTCGCTCCAGATCGGCTTGCCGTGCTTGGAGAAATAGGCGAGCTCGCGCGTCCGCACACCGCTGGCGTCCAGCTTGTCCAGCAGGCCGAGCTCGATCAGCTCGCGCACCGCATGCGGCAGCACGTTGATGCCGACCCCGAGCGGCTTCAGTTCCGCGACGCTCTCGAACACTTTCACGGGAACGCCGATTTGATGCAGGCTGAGCGCAAGCGTCAGCCCGCCGATGCCGCCACCGGCGATGAGTACCGTCATGAGAAAACCCCTCCGATGGAGGCGTCTTGGCACAGCTGGGCGGCCGTGGGCAACTGCGAACAGGCCGCCTATGGACGGCGCGGCGGAGGACCGTTAACCTCCGGTTTTCCCCATGAGGTCCGACATGCTCAAGCTCTACTACGCCACCGGCACCTGCGCGCTTGCCACTTACATCACCCTGGAAGAGGCCGGCGCCGACTACACCGCTGAGCGGCTGAGCTTCAAGGACAACCAGCAGAACAGCCCGGACTATCTCGCCATCAACCCAAAGGGCCGGGTGCCGGCGCTGGTCACCGACCGCGGCGTCCTGACCGAGACGCCGGCGATGCTGGCCTATCTCGCGCAGACCTTCCCCAAGGCGAAGCTCGCGCCGCTCGACGATCCCTTCGACTTCGCCCAGGTGCAGTCGTTCAACTCCTATCTCTGCTCGACCGTGCACATCAACCACGCCCACAAGATGCGCGGCGCGCGCTGGGCGACGGAGGAGAGCTCGTTCGCCGACATGAAGGCGATGGTGCCGAAGACCATGGGCGCTTGCTTCAAGCTGATCGAGCAGAAGATGTTTCGGGGACCCTGGGTGATGGGCGATCAGTACACGATCTGCGATCCCTATCTCTATACGCTCTCGACCTGGCTCGAAGGCGACAGCGTCGACATCAATGCGACGCCGAAGATCGCCGATCACTTCAAGCGCATGTCCGATCGCCCCGCGGTGAGCAAGGTGATGGCGGCGCAGAAGGCGTAGGAGCGCAGCTGTTGTGGGGTGGGTTAGCGCAGCGTAACCCACCTCTTCTGTCGCTGCGGAAGCCAAAGTGGTGGGTTACGCCTTCGGCTAACCCACCCTACGAGAGTTGCTACGGGAGTTTGCGCCTGGCTTGCTCCAGCTGCCGCCCCGTCTCCAGCATCAGCCTTCTCAGCCAGATCGAACCGGGGTCCATCTGCGCGCGCGTCGGGTGGAACATGAACTGCTCGTCGATCCCTGGATCGAGCGGCGGCGTCACCGTGACGAGGCCGAGCTGCTGCGACAGCGCGGCGATCAGCCGGCGCGGCACGAAGGCGACGAGATCGGTGCGCGCGGCAACGTGCAAGGCTTCGAGATAGCCCGTCACGACAAGCGAGATATGTCGCTCGACGCCTTTGCTGTGCAGCCAGGTGTCGATGAGATCCTCGGCATTGCCGCGGATGATCACGCCGACATGGCGGGCGGCCAGGAACGCCTCGCGCCGCTTCAGCCTCGATCCGACGGGATGGCCGCGCCGCACCGCCAGCGCGTCGCTGTCGGTGTAGAGCAGCTGGCGATGAAACCCCTTGAAGGCGTTGCCGATCGAGATCACGAGATCGATGGTGCGGGCGAACTCGGCGTGGAAGATCGCAGGTCCCCGCCACGGCACCACGTCGATGCGGACGTTGGGGGCAAGGCGCGTCACTTTCGCCATCAAGGGCGGCATCAACAGCTCGACCGCGAGATCTGGCATCATCAGGCGGAACTGCCGCTCGCTGCGCGCGGCATCGAAGTCATCGGGCACGAACAGCCCGCGGACCTGGTCGAGCGCCTGCGCCAGCGGCGCACGCAGGGCCAGCGCCCGCGGCGTCAGCTCCATCCGTACGCCCGTGCGCACCAGCAGCGGGTCACCGAAGATGTCGCGCAGGCGCTGCAATGCGTGGCTCGTGGCCGGCTGTGACAGGCCAATCCTCAGGGCCGCGCGGCTGACATTGGCTTCGCGGAGCAATGCGTCGAGCGCGGTCAACAGGTTGAGGTCGAGCGTTTTCAAATTCATGAGGTGAATAGATATCATATTTCATATCGATTTGAAGAATGACGTTGGCTCGGCGATGATCTCGGCGTTGTCACCACGAGGAGATGCCGCCATGAACGCGAGCGCCAACAAGAAACTGCTGCAGGATATCTTTGCCGCGGCCGCCAATCCCGATCCCGCCGCGCGCGACCGCGCCCTGTTCAGCGCAAGTCTCGCCGACGACGCCAAATGGGTCGTCACCGGGCAATATTCCTGGTCGCGCACCTTTGCCGGCAAGGAGGCGATCCTCAAGGATCTGCACGGTTATGTCCGCACGCGCTTGCGCGACCGCACGCGTACCGTCGCCCATCGCTTCATCGCCGATGACGACATCGTGGTGGTCGAAGCCAAGGGCGATAACGTCACGCCCGAGGGGGTGCGTTACGACAACGATTATTGTCTGGTCTTTCGTCTGGAGCACGGCAAGATCAAGGAGATCCGCGAGTATTGCGACTCGGTGCTGACCGAGAAGGCGCTCGGCCCGTTTCCGCAAGCTCCCGCGAGGGCAGCGAGCTGACCGGCTTGGACCAGCTCGCGTCCACCGGCCGCTCCTGTTCGTCACGGCCCGCGATGTTTGTGCGGGCCTGCCGGGCGCTGCTGGAACTCATGCAGGCCCGGCGCGAGCGGTCTCGGGTCCGCTGCCAGCTCGCGGCCATGACCGAACGCGAGCTTCAGGATTTCGGGATGTCCCGGAGCGAGATCGAGCACGAGCTCAGAAAGCCGGTTCGGCGGAAATGAACGGAGTGGACCCCCGATGTCTCGCCTCTCGCAGTGCCAAGGCCGGCGGAACTATTGCGTGCCGCCGGCGTTCCCTCGGTTGCCGGGCGCGTCGCGCCCGCGGCAACCTGCGTTCTCGGGAATTTCATGCTGGCTGGGGCTTCGGACGTTTCAACGCAGGGAGGCCGCAGCTTCTCCGGACTGCGCGAACGACTAAGAGACGCAACGTCGGCCGCGCACCGCGACCTCGACGCGCAGCTATCGGCGTTCGATCTGACCGAGCTCTCCGGCTATCGGCGCTTTCTGCAAGCCAGCGCCGGCGCCTTGCTGCCGCTCGAGACGGCACTCGTCGAGGCCGACGTCAGCAGGGCTTTCTCGGACTGGCCGGAGCGGTCGCGAAGCGTGGCAATCCTGGCTGATCTCGAGCGCCTCGGCAGCGCGGTGCCGAGGCTGGTGTCCGTACCCCCACTGACGCGCAGCGGCGTGCTGGGCACGATGTATGTGCTCGAAGGCTCCCGTCTCGGGGCAAAATTCCTGCTGAAGATGGTCGCGGATTCCGGCAATCCGCGCATCCGCGAAGCTGTCGCCTATCTCAGTCACGGCACCGGCAGGCGGTTTTGGCAAAGTTTCCTGGCGAAGCTTGCAATCGACGAGCGTTCGGACGAAGACGAGGCGATCGCGGCGGCCCACATCGCCTTCGCCGCATTCGAGCAGGCGGCGGACCGGTCATGAACCAGGCCGTCAATCTCACCAATTGCGATCGCGAGCCGATCCACATTCCTGGCAGCGTGCAGCCGTTTGGCTTCCTGCTGGCCGTGCTCTCGGATTTCACGATCTGCATGGCGTCGGACAACGTCGAGAGCTTCCTTGGAACGGATGTTGCCGACCTGCTGCAGCGGCCGCTGTCGGGCGTGATCTCCGAGGCGGCGGTCGAAACGATCCGCAGCCGGGTCGATCATCTCGGCGGTCCGGATGCGACCGAACGCCTGTTCGGCGTCGAGCTACAGCCGGGCAAACCACCCTTCGATCTTTCGATTCATCTCTCCGGCGTCTATCTGATCATCGAGGCGGAGCCGAGCGTCCACGAGCCCGGCGTCAATTCCGGCGAGCTCGTGCGCTTGATGCTCGAACGGATCCGCAAGACGCGCGGAATGGCCGATCTGGCGCGCGAGGCGGCGCGTCAGCTTAAGGTGCTGACCGGCTTCGACCGCGTCATGGTCTATCAGTTTCACCCGGACGGGTCCGGCGAGGTGATCGCCGAGACGGCGGAGTCTGGGCTCGAATCCTTTTTCGGTCTGCGTTACCCCGCCTCCGACATCCCAAGGCAGGCGCGCGCGCTCTATCAGCGCAACTGGCTGCGCATCATCGCCGACGTCGACGCGCGGCCTGCCGCGCTGATGTCCACGGCCACGCATAATGCGGGACTGCTCGACCTGTCGATGAGCGTGCTGCGCTCGGTGTCGCCGATCCACATCGAATATCTGCGCAACATGGGCGTTGCCGCCTCCATGTCGGTGTCGATCCTGCGCGACGGCAAGCTGTGGGGTCTGTTTGCCTGCCACCATTATTCGCCGCGTTACATTTCGTTCGACAAACGCACGGCCTCCGAGCTGTTCGGTCAGATGTTCTCGTGGATCGTGGAAGGCCGCGAGCGCGAGGGTGACGTCGCCTATGAGGCCCGCGCGCATCAGGTCCAGGAGCGATTGATCGAGATCGCGGCCTCGCATGAGCACAGCCGGCGGGCGATCGTCGATTTCCTGGGCGACTATCGCAAGATGATCGAGTGCGACGGCGTCGCAGTCTGGTCCGACAACAATATCGCGCTCGAGGGCGAGACCCCGACCGAAGACGAGGTGAAGGATCTCGTCGCCTTCATCAACCGGACTTCGCCGGGCCGGATCTTCGCCAGCGCCGAGATCGCCCAGGTCTACGCCGCCGGCCAGGCCTTCCGTGACCGCGCGGCGGGCTTTCTCGCCATCCCGATCTCGCGGACCCCGCGCGATTGCCTGATCTTCTTCCGCCGCGAAGTCACGCGATCGGTGAAATGGGCTGCCGATCCCAACAAGGTCTACGACGAAGGGCCGCATGGGCCGCGTCTGACCCCGCGCAAGAGCTTCGAGCTATGGCAGGAAACGGTGGCGGGGCAGTCGAAGCCGTGGTCGGCGGCCGATATCCGCATCGCCGAGAGCCTGCGCGTCACGCTGCTGGAGGTGATCCTGCAACTGTCCGACCTCGCCGCGCGCGAGCGCCGCGGGGCACAGGAGCGGCAGGAACTGATGATCGCCGAGCTCAATCATCGCGTCCGCAACATCCTGAGCCTCGTGCGCGCCCTGGTGGCGCAGAGCAAGGAGACTGCGACCGGCATCGAGGAGTTCGCCAGCGTGCTCGGCGGCCGCATCCAGGCTCTCGCGCGCGCCCACGACCAGATCACGAACCTGAACTGGGCACCCGTCGCGCTCCGCACCCTGGTCGAGTCCGAGGCCGGCGCCTATCTCGGTGCGCGCGCAGACCGGGTGAAGATGGGCGGTCCGGACGTCGCGCTCGATCCAAAGGCGTTCGCGACGCTGGCGCTCGTCGTTCATGAGATGATGACCAATTCCGCCAAGTACGGCGCGCTTGCCGATTCCACCGGCAGTGTCGAGGTGGTCTGGCGCCTCGACCCGTCTTCCAGCCTCGTCATCGAGTGGAAGGAGAGCGGCGGTCCGCCCGTGCAGCCGCCGTCGCGGCGCGGCTTCGGCACCACCATCATCGAGCGGTCGGTGCCGTTCGATCTCAAGGGCGATGCCGAGATCCGTTTCGACCTCCTGGGCGTCCAGGCGAAGTTCGTCATTCCGCCCAACTTCGTCCAGCTCGTCCCATCCATCGCGGGAGCCGCCATGCGTATCGAGGAGCAGCAATCTGCCCGTCCACGGATTTCCGACACCGCCCTGATCGTGGAGGACAACTTGATCATCGCGATGGCCGCGGAGGTCATCCTGCTCGACCTCGGCGCCCGCCACGTCGACACCGCCGCAACCGTCGACCAGGCACTGCGCTCGATCGAGCGTTCGCGGCCGAGCTTTGCCCTGCTCGACCTCAATCTCGGCAGCGAGAGCAGCATCAAGGTCGCACAGAGGCTGAAGGAGATCGGGGTGCCCTTCATCTTCGCGACCGGCTATGGCGAGCGCGCGCCGATCCCCGAGCCATTGGCCGCCGCGCCGGTGGTCCAGAAGCCTTACACGTTGGAAGTGGTCGAGAATGCACTCGGCAAATTGCAGCAGGCCGGCGCCCAATAGGCATCCCCTGACGAACAGCATGCATCGGCGTGCATGGCACAGCGGATTCGCATGCGGCTTTGCATAGCTGCCGCCAAAATCGGCAGATTTGGTGCAGGTCGAGATCGGGCGCGCGAGGAATTTGAAGGTTCAATTAAGAAGTGTCCCCCATTCTGTCGCGGTGCAGCGTAGGCCGCCAGGGCGCGGCGTGCGGCTGCCGGAGTGGCCGTGACGATCGCCGGAGTCGTTCGGCCCCTCGAATTCACATGCATCTGGGTGGACAGTGGGAATGCCGAAATTTCGTTTGCGGATCAGGGGACGCCTGTACGCAGGCTTCATGGCCCTGGTGGCGGTGGGTGTCGTGATGGCGGTGGTTGCCGTCTGGAATTTGCGGGATGTGCAGGATCAGGTCGCAAGACAATCCGCCCTCTCGGACAGCACGGCGCGGGTGCTGGAAATATCGGCCCATCTGCAGGCGATTCAGCGGGCCAATTTGCGCTACGTCTACGACGGCAACGAGTCCGCAATGAAGGAAGCGCAAGAGCGCGAGACCGCGGCGAGCGAGCTGCTCCGGGTCGGCGCTCAGGGGGCGCTCTCCGAGGAGCGGCGCGCGCTCTACAACGGCCTGATCGACGAGATCGCGAAAATGCGACGCCTGCGTGACAATCTCGGCGACGCCGTCAACGAGACGAGAACGGGCAAGGCGACGCTGCTGCCGAGTGGCGAGGACCTGGCCACCAAGACGAACAAGCTCGTCGACGTGGCGCGCGCCGCCGTCGATGAAGATACCGCTTCCCTCGTCGCCGATCTCGAATCCCGAATCCTGCTCGTGAGGATCGTAAACTGGCGTTTTCTGGCCCTTCGCGATGCGCAGGGCCCTGCGACCTTCAGGGCGAGCATCGACAGGGCATTACAACGGCTCGGGGCACTCGAAAAGAGCCCGCAGGCGGCGGCGTTGCGCGCCACGCTGGCGCCGGTGAAGACCTCGCTTGAAACCTACAAGACGGCGTTCGAGACGACCTCCGCAGCGATGCTTAAAGCGGACGAGATCTACCACAAGAGCCTCGCGCCCCTCATCGTCGACAGCATCGGCAAGCTCAAGGTGGCGGAAACGACGCTGAAGGAGGACTACCAGGTATCGCGCACCACCGCCGAGGCCGTGATCGCGGGAACGACGACCGTGCAGGAGATCGCCGGCGGCCTCGCCATCCTGTTCGGAGGCATCGTCGCCTTCCTCATCGCCCGCAGCATCGTCGGTCCGCTGACCTCGATGACGCAGGCGATGGGGCGGCTTGCCGGCGGCAATCTCGAGGTCGAGATTCCCGGCCGCGGCAGGGTCGACGAGATCGGCGACATGGCCAAGGCGATCCAGGTCTTCAAGGACAACATGATCGAGACCGAGAGCATGCGCGCCGAGCAGGCCGAACTCGAGGCGCGGCAGGCCGAGAACCGCAGGAAAGACATGGCCAGGCTCGCCGATCAGTTCGAGCAGGCCGTCGGCGAGATCGTCAACACGGTGTCGTCGGCATCGGGCGAGCTCGAAGCCTCCGCCGGCACGTTGACGACGACTGCCGCGCGCGCCCAGGACCTCTCGACGGAGGTCGCCAGCGCTTCGCAGGAGGCCTCGGCCAATGTGCAGGCGGTCGCCTCTGCGACCGAGGAGCTCTCCTCCTCGGTCTCCGAGATCGCCCGCCAGGTGCAGGAATCCGCCCGCATCGCCACCGAGGCTGTCGGTCAGGCGAGCCGGACCAACGAGCGCGTCGGTGCGCTCTCCAAGGCCGCCGCGCGGATCGGTGACGTGGTCGAGCTGATCAGCACCATTGCCGGCCAGACCAACCTCTTGGCGCTGAACGCCACGATCGAGGCGGCGCGTGCGGGCGAAGCCGGCCGCGGCTTTGCCGTGGTCGCTACCGAGGTCAAGGCGCTCGCCGAGCAGACGGCAAGGGCCACCGGCGAGATCGCCCAGCAGGTCTCCGGCATCCAGGCCGCGACCGAGGAGTCGGTCGGTTCGATCCGGGAGATCAGCGGCACCATCGAGCGGCTGTCGGAGATCGCCTCGACGGTCGCCGCGGCCGTGGAGCAGCAGGGCGCGGCGACGCAGGAGATCTCCCGCAACGTCCAGCAGGCGGCCCAGGGCACGCAGCTCGTCTCGTCCAACATCGGCGACGTGCAGCGCGGCGCCTCCGAGACCGGCTCGGCCTCCTCGCAGGTTTTGTCGGCGGCGCGCTCGCTGTCGGCCGACAGCAACCGGTTGAAGCAGGAAGTCGCCAAGTTCCTGAGCTCGGTCCACGCTGCCTGACGTCTTGAAAGCAAGAGGCCACGCGGATGCGCGTGGCCTCGAACAGCGGCGCGATCAAGCCACCTTGGTGGTCATGTGCTTGAACATGTTGGCTCGCGCTTCGTCGTCCATCTCGGCCTTGAAGGTGAACTTGTCCTTCAGGGCGATGGCACGCGCCGCCGCCGGGCGCGCCGAGATCTCGTCGACCAGCCGCTTCACGTTCGGGTATCGCGCAAAGGCGTCGTCGCCGAGCTTGAACGGCACCATCCGCGCCCAGCCCCACATCGCCATGTCGACGATCGAATAGCTGTCGCCGACCATGTAGCGGCGGTCCTTCAGGTGAGCGTCGAGGATCTTGTAGTGGCGGTCGGTCTCGTACTGATAGCGGTTGTTGGCGTAGTCGTGGTTCTGGTCCTTCGGCGCAAAATGCTTGAAGTGCACGGCCTGACCCGAAAACGGCCCGACGCCGCTCGCGACGAACATCAGCCAGGACAAGAGCTCGGCGCGGTTGGAGGGGAGGAATTTGCCGGTCTTCTCGGCGAGATAGAGCAGGATGGCGTTCGAATCGAACACGATGGTGCCCCCATCGTCGATCGCCGGCACCTTGCCGTTCGGATTGATCTTGAGGAATTCCGGCGTGAACTGCTCGCCCTTGCGGGTGTCGACCTTCACCGGCTCGTAGGGCAGGCCGGATTCTTCGAGATAGAGCGCGACCTTGGTCGGGTTCGGTGATCCATTGAAATAGAACTTGAGCATCAAGCATCTCCCCGGTGTCTATATTGCCGCGCGCGGCCGCGGCCTCGTTGGGCGAGCCTGTCTTGCCTGAACCTCGCCCGAGAGAGCAACCGGCGAGTTTGCCGGGCGGTGTCTGCGCGGTACGCAGATCAGGCGGCGTAACAGAGGCCGATTGCCGCCGCGAGGACCATGGCCGCGCCCACGGCCTCCAGCCGCAGGCCGAGCCGCGCGGCGAGATGCATGTCGGAGGCCCGTGCCGCGCGCTCCGACCCGCGCGCATAGCCGTGGACGATAACGTCGTGGTTGAAATTGTCGTGCGCCTCGTTGCTGCTGGCGAGCCCGACGCAGATCACGAGCACGCCGAACAGCGCCAGGCCGAAGAATCCGAGCAGCGCGATCAGGAACATCGGAAACATGTCGATCAGGAAGATCGGCAGCAGCGGCACCAGCAGCAATGTCTCGGACTGTCGTCGCATGGGAGCAGGCCGGTCAGGACGGAGGCTGATGGGGGCGAGTCTAGTCCTGGTTGGCGCGGCTTTCAACTCACGCGGACGTCATTCCGGGGCGCGCGAAGCGCGAGCCCGGAATCCATTGGGCGGCATGGGACGCTGTTGGATGGATTCCGGGCTCGCGCGCTTTGCGCGCGCCCCGGAATGACTTAGGAGAGGAAACTACTCCGCCGCCATTCCCGCGCGGATCTCGGCGCGGAGCTCGTCGATCAGCTTGAGGCCCTTCTTGGTCTCGACGTGCCAGAAGGTCCAGCCGTTGCAGGCCTGCGCGCCTTGCGCCACCGCGCCGATCCGGTGGATCGAGCCGACCTTGTCGCCAAGCATGATGGCGCCGTCGGCGCGCACCAATGCGCCCAGCTTCTTCTTGGCGTCGAACAGCTTGGTGCCGGGCATGATCATGCCGCGCTCGATCAGCTCGGAGAACGCAACGCGCGGCGCCTCGCGCGCGGTCATGAACGGGGCAAGGCTTTCTTCCGGCAACGGTTCGACCTTGGCGATGCGCGCCTCGGCCGCCTTGGCGTAGGTCTTGTCGCGCTCGAAGCCGACATAGGAGCGGCCGAGGCGCTTGGCGACCGCGCCGGTGGTGCCGGTGCCGTTGAACGGGTCGATGACGAGATCGCCGGGCTTGGACGAGGACAGCAGCACGCGCGCCAGCAGGCCTTCCGGCTTCTGTGTCGGATGCACTTTCTTGCCGTCGGCGCCCTTGAGGCGCTCCTCGCCGGTGCAGAGCGGAATCAGCCAGTCGGACCGCGCCTGCACATCCTCGTTGGCGGCCTTCAATGCCTCGTAGTTGAACGTGTAGCCCTTGGCCTTCTCGTCACGCGCGGCCCAGATCATGGTTTCGTGCGCGTTGGTGAAGCGGCGGCCGCGGAAATTCGGCATCGGATTGGTCTTGCGCCAGACGATGTCGTTCAGCAGCCAGAAGCCGAGGTCCTGCATGATGGCGCCGACGCGGAAGATGTTGTGATAGGAGCCGATCACCCAGATCGTCGCCGACGGCTTCATGGCGCGGCGTGCGGCGAGCAGCCAGGCGCGGGTGAAATCGTCGTAGGCGGCAAACGAATCGAACTTGTCCCAGTCGTCGTTGACGGCATCGACATGGGATTCGTCGGGGCGCTTGAGGTCGCCCTTGAGCTGCAGATTGTAGGGCGGGTCGGCGAAAACCAGGTCGACGCTGCCTGCCTGGAGCTTCGACATCTCGGCGACGCAATCGCCGACGATGATGCGATGCGAAGGCGACTCAAAATTTGTGCGGGGCGCCCTTGCAGACGCCCCGCGACGCGACTCTACCATGACTCAAGAACTCTGACTCAGGCGACGCTGTCGGCGACGCGGGACCAAACAACCGACTGCCCGTTACATTGAAGGGGCAAAGTAAAAATCGACTTAACCCGCCGCTTTCGTGAGCACTCCCCGCATGATCGTTCGCGCACAAATTGTTGCGCGCATTCGCCTTGTTTTACAGTGTATTTCGCGATTGCGCGGCTCGCGGGATCGATCGTGGCGGGAAAAAGGCTGTAAATTTCTCTCGGAAAAACTGCTCGGCCCTCGGAAAAATTTGCTGGCATCGACAGGCTGTCGCACTAGGCAATTTTTGCCGGCCACGATATTGATAAAAGCAACGGAAATTTTACGTATGTGGCGCGTTGAGCTTTCGCGTTTCTGTGCGCCGTCGAAACTTAAATCAGGGACCCCAGAGGAAAGGCCGCCATGCGCTACGATGACTTCCGCCGCAGCGACGACATCGAGGATCGTCGCGACGAAGGTGGTGGCTTTGGCGGAGGCGGAGGCGGCGGGTTCGGCCTGCCGATGGGCGGTGGCGGGCTTGGCATCGGCACCATCATCATCCTCGGCCTGGTAGGCTACGCCTTCGGCATCGATCCCCGAATCCTGATCGGCGGCGCCGAGATCCTCTCCGGCGGCGGCCATGCGCCGACCTATCAGACCGATCGTCAGGCCTCCTCCGGCAAGCGCGGCGCGCCGACCGACGAGATGGGCAGCATGATCTCCGGCATCCTCGGCGAGCTCGACGATCGCTGGAGCGAGATCTTCCAGGCCAACGGCCAGTCGTACACCGGTCCGAAGATCGTGCTGTTCCGCAACGCCACCAATGGCGGCCGCTGCGGCATGGCGCAGTCGGCCATGGGGCCGTTCTATTGTCCGCCCGATCGGACCATCTTCCTCGACACCGCCTTCTTCCGCGAGGTCGAGACCCGCTTTCGCGGCTGCTCCGGCAAGTCGGCGTGCAATTTCACCACCGCCTACATCATCGCGCACGAGGTCGGCCATCACATCCAGAACCTGCTCGGCATCATTCCGCGCGTGACGCGGCTGCAGCAGCAGGTCGGCTCGAAGGCCGAGGCCAATGCGCTCCAGGTCAAGGTGGAGTTGCAGGCCGATTGTCTGTCCGGCGTCTGGGTCAACCGTGAGGCGAAGAAGCGTCCGAACTTCCTCGAGCCCGGCGACATCGAGGCGGCGCTGACCACGGCGAGCGCGATCGGCGACGACACGCTGCAACGCCAGGCCACCGGCCGCGTGGTACCCGACTCCTTCACCCACGGCTCGGCGGCGCAACGCAAGCAATGGTTCATGATCGGCTACCAGCAGGGCACGGTCCAAGCCTGCAACACGTTCGGTGCGGGGGCGTTGTAACGCGTCAGCCCCGGAACGACGAGCGAGGGTGAAGAATGGCCTCCATCGACGAATCCAAACAATTCATCCCGCTCAACATTGCGGTGCTCACGGTGTCCGACACGCGCGCGCTTGCGGACGACAAGTCCGGTCAGACCCTCGCCGATCGTCTCACCGCTGCGGGTCATCATCTCGCCGCGCGCGAGATCGTCACCGATGATGTCGAGGCGATCCGCGCCGTGATCCGCCGCTGGATCGCCGATAGCGGCATCGACGTCGTCATCACCACCGGCGGCACCGGCTTTACCGGGCGCGACGTCACGCCCGAGGCGATCGAGCCGCTGTTCGAGAAGCGCATGGACGGCTTCTCGATCGCCTTCCACATGCTGAGCCACGCCAAGATCGGGGCGTCGACGATCCAGAGTCGCGCCACCGCCGGCGTGGCGGGCGCGACCTACATCTTCTGCCTGCCGGGCTCGCCCGGCGCCTGCCGCGACGGCTGGGACGGCATCCTGGCGGCTCAGCTCGACTACCGCACGCGCCCCTGCAATTTCGTCGAGATCATGCCGCGGCTGGACGAGCATCTGCGCCGGCCGAAAGCGCAGGGCGCGACGGTGTGAGTTCTTGCTTTTCTTCCCTTCACCCCTTGTGGGAGAAGGTGGCGCGAAGCGCCGGATGAGGGGTTCTCTCCGCGCGCACCAATGCTTGTGGAGACATACCCCTCACCCAAGCGAGCTTGCATTTGCCAGTTGACATGCCCTCTCCCGCAAGGGGAGAGGGCGCAGCAACGCGCATCTCGCTCGCTGCGAGATCAGAGATCCAGCTCCCACGTCTCGCCGACCAGGTCGGCACCGAAGCTGTGATGCGGCTCCGTCGCGACCAGCTTGAATCCCGCGCTTTGATAAATCCCGCGCGCAGCCACCAAAATGCTCTGCGTCCACAGCGTCATCTTGCTGTAGCCGCGCTCGCGGGCGCCCTGGATGCATTGCTCGACGAGGGCGCGGCCGACGCCGAGGCCCCGTGCTTTCTTCTCAACCTGCAACAGGCGGAGTTTGGCGATCTCGTCCGTGGCCTTGACCAGGAACACCGAGCCGACCGGCTCGCCACCGACCTCCGCGATCCAGCAGTGCTCGCGCGCGGCGTCGTAATTCCTGATGAACTGTGCGCAGATCTCGGCGACCAGCGCCTCGTAACTGATGTCCCAATTGTAGTCCGCAGCATAGGCGGCGCCCTGGCGGGAGATCACCCAGCCCATGTCGCCGACGCGATGGCTGCGCAGCATGAAAGAAGCGGGCGGGCTTCGGCGTTGCTCCAGCACGGCCACGATCGTGGCCATCGCCTGCGTGAGCCGGGTCGCATCGCCAGGCGAAAGCTGAGCCAGCATCGCGGCGACCTCGTTTTGCGAGTTCAGGTTCAGCTTGGCGAAAGCCTGTCGGCCTTTGGCGGTCAGGCTGAGCTGGTACTGCCTGCGGTCCGCGGGCAGCGGCTTTCGCGTGATCAGCCCCTTCTCGTCGAAGCTCTGGACGATGCGGCTGAGATAGCCGGGATCGAGACCGAGCTCGTGTCCGATCTCTTTTGCGGCAAGGTCGTCGCGATGGGCGAGCTCGTAGAGCACCCGCGCCTCGCTGAGCGAGAACGGACTATTGCCGAGGTGCTGGTCGAGCACACCGAGCTTGCGGGTGTAAAAGCGGTTGAAGGCGCGAACCGCCGCGACGGGGTCGCCGGCAGCCTGTTCGGCGACGGCGCTTGACGGCAAAGCTTTCGATAGCATGGGATCACCTCGATATTTGCCATTGTCAATTAATTGATTGACGTTGGCAAGTATCTCGGCGCTTCAGCCGACCATGACAATCCGGCTGCGCAGCATGGTCCTGGACGACCGGCCGAGCCGCCGGAGCAGCCGCGCCTCGGAATGCCGGGCGTGGGGCGGGTATCCGCCGATCCGGTCGTAATGATCGCGCGCGATCAGCAGCCCTTGATCGCCGAGCGGACCGACGAGCCTGCGCGCCACCGCCCAGAGGACGTCGCGCACTGCGGTATTTGCGTAGGGCGAGCGGGCATAGCGGAACACCGCGGCACGATCCCGGCCGCTGGTGGCGACGGCCTGGATGAACTGGGTGGTTTCCTCGATCCAACCGGTTTCCAGCACAGCGCCGGCAGGCAGGAACATCAGCCAGGGCGATCGGGCCTGGAGCGCGCCGGCGGCGAGCGCAGCGCCTTGCGAATGCCCTTCGAAGCCGATGAAACGGCAGCCCGCGGCGTCGGCAACGCGCTCGATAACGCCGTTGCGCGTGCCGTCGACCAGAAGCACTTCCCGGATTACGCCGGCTGTGGCGCCGGGCACCAGCGCGGCCAGGGTTGCGACCGCCGTCTGCTCGACACCTTCGGTCGGAATGATGACGCTCAGCATGATTGAGGCTTCAGTTTCCGCACTTCGGGAGAAGCGTAGCGTTGCATGATGTTGTCATAAACCCGTCGCGCTGCCGAGTGCAACTTTCGGAAGGGGCTTCGGCGTGCGATGGTAAACTGCCGCGAGTTCATCGCGGCCAGATGTGCCAGGCGCGGCTGGTAATATTGCCGAATGTTTCGGCACAAGCCGATCCTGACGGTATTAACCCCGAATGCTTCGTGGCGACGTTTCGCTGCCCGGGAGAGACTTTGCATGAACGCCGATCACCTCGCCGTTGGCACCGCGCCAACATCGCCGAAGCAGGAGGCCGCGCCGACCTTGCGGATCCGGGCGCTGATGCTGGGCGACCGCATCAACGCGTCTGGCCTCGAGATCGGCACGCTGGTGTCCTCGACGCCGGCCGCCTTCCGCGTTCATGCCGGCCTTGCCGTGATCTTTCGCTACGGCGTCGTCGTGCTGATCGGGCTGTTGCCGTCGGAGGAGAAGGTCCTCGTCGACAACCTGAGATCGCGCGTTACCGGAGAGTTCAGCCCCTACGAGGAGGAGATCGCGCAGGCGCAGCTCTGCAACGAGGAAGCCGGCGAGACGATCCAGCCGGGCGGGCCGATCTGCCTCGCCAAGTTCTCCGACGACCGGCTGCTGCTGGTTGCGGACGCACTCGCCAAGAGCACGTCGCTGGCGCGCGACGAGCGGCGCGTCGCCGCGGTCTTCGACGTCATCGAGCCGTTTGCACGGGAGCTCGCCGAGCGCGGTCGCACGCCGCAACGGCGCAAGGGTATCCTGCAATTGATCGGCAACGCGCTGCTGGTGCAGCAGCGGGTCGCCGGCCGCGTCGCCGTCGCCGAGAAGCCCGACGTGCTCTGGGAGAAGCCCGAGCTCGACCGGCTCTATTCGCGCCTGGAGGACGAATACGAACTGAAGGAGCGCCTCGACACGCTCGAGCGCAAGCTTGCCGCGGTGTCGGAGACCGCCAACGCGCTGACCGATATCATCGACACCCAGCGCTCGCTCCGCCTGGAGATCGCCGTCGTGGTGCTGATCCTGATCGAGGTCGCGATGGCGACTTTTCAGCTCCTGACCGGCCGCGGTCACTAAGCATGATGAGATCAGGTTTGATTGCTATAACGTAAGTGCACTCCCTCTCCCGCTTGCGGAGAGGGTGTTTTCGCAACGGGATAACGCCCTAGATCAGAGCCGCGCAATGGCGCGCGATCATCATCTCTTCGTTGGTGGGGATGACGAAGACCTCGACCATGCTGTCGTTGCCGTTGATGCGCTCGCGCGCGGCATCGTTGCTTGCGGCGTCGATGCGCACGCCCATCCAGGCGAGACGCTCGCCGATCGCGCCGCGGATCTCCTTGGCGTGCTCGCCGATGCCACCGGTGAAGATCAGGCAGTCCAGGCCGCCGAGCGTGGTCGCCATCATCGCGACCTGCTGCGCCGCACGGAACGTGAAGAGGTCGACGGCCTCACGCGCCGCAGCCTCGCGGCTCGCCAGCAGCGTGCGCATGTCGGCGGATATCCCTGAGACGCCGAACAGGCCTGACTCGCGATAGAGCAGGTGCTGGACATTCTCGACCGACATGTTCTCGTGCTGTTGCAGATAGAGCAGCACGCCCGGATCGATCGCACCGCAGCGCGTGCCCATCACGAGGCCGTCGAGCGGCGTCAGCCCCATCGTGGTGTCGATGCTGTGGCCATCGCGCAGGGCGCAGAGGCTGGCGCCATTGCCGAGATGCGCGATGACAGTGCGCTTGGCCACGAGCTCCGGCGCGATCTCGGCCAGGCGTCCCGCGACATATTCGAACGAAAGGCCGTGAAAGCCGTAGCGCCTGATCCCACGCGCCTCGAATCGCCGGGGAATGGCGAAGCGGCTCGCCGGCGGCGCGAGGCCGTGATGGAAGGCGGTGTCGAAACACGCGATCTGCGTCAGCCCGGGCCGGATCGCCGCCAGTGTGCGCACCGGCGCGAGGCAGCGCGGCTGGTGCAGCGGCGCCAGCGGCGTCAAGGCCTCCAGTTTCGCAATGATGTCGTCTGTCAGGACCTCCGGGCCTGAATAATCCGGCCCGCCGTGGACGATGCGATGGCCGATGGCCCGCAGGCTGCGTCCACCGAACCGGTCCTCGATGAAGGTGAGCACGTCCGCGAACAGATGGCCGCGGGCTCCGTCAGGCGCCTGATTGCTTGTCTCGAACAGGTCTTCGCCCGTGGGGCCCTTCACCACCAGCCGGGGTTTGGCCTCGTGCTCGTCCAGCAGGCCCTTGCAGAGCAGGGCGGGCTCGGCCGCCGCGACATCGAACAGGCCGAACTTGATGCTCGACGATCCCGAGTTGAGGACGAGGACCGTGTCCGGCATCGCTAGTCGCCGGCCTCGGCCGGCGTGATGCCGCCGGCGCTGTTCTGCCAGACCCAGTCACGTATTTCAGGCATGTCTTCACCGTGCTCGCGGACATAACGGGAGTGTTCGATCAGCCTGTCGCGGAATTGCTGCTTCACCTGAGCGGCCTTGGTCGCCAGTCCCGGCACCCGTTCGATCGCCTCGATCGCGAGGTGGTAGCGGTCGAGTTCGTTGAGCACGACCATGTCGAAGGGCGTCGTCGTGGTGCCCTCCTCGGCAAAGCCGCGTACATGCATGCCGGCATGGTTGGTGCGATTATAGGTCAGCCGGTGAATGAGATAGGGATAGCCGTGATAGGCAAAGATCACAGGCTTGTCGCGCGTGAACAGGCTGTCGAAGTCGCGGTCGGACAGGCCGTGCGGATGCTGCTCCCTCGGCTGCAGCGTCATGAGGTCGACGACGTTGACGACGCGGATCTTCAAGTCCGGCAGCGCCTTGCGTAGGAGGTCGACGGCAGCGAGCGTCTCCAGCGTCGGCACGTCGCCGGCGCAGGCCATGACGACGTCGGGCTCGCCCTTTCCGTCCTCCGTGCCCGCCCAGGTCCAGATGCCGATGCCGGCATCGCAATGCGTCGCCGCGTCCTGCATCGACAGCCATTGCGGCGCCGGCTGCTTGCCGGCGACGATTACGTTGATGCGGTTATAGGTGCGCAGGCAGTGGTCGGCGATCCACAGCAGCGTATTGGCGTCCGGCGGGAAGTAGATGCGGACGATGTCGGCCTTCTTGTTGGCGACGAGATCGACGAAACCGGGGTCCTGATGGCTGAAGCCGTTATGGTCCTGGCGCCAGACATGCGAGGTCAGCAGATAATTGAGCGAGGCGATCGGACGCCGCCACGGCAGCTCCCGCGTCACCTTCAGCCATTTGGCGTGTTGGTTGAACATGGAATCCACGATGTGGATGAAGGCCTCGTAGCAGGAGAAGAAGCCGTGCCGTCCGGTGAGCAGATAGCCCTCCAGCCAGCCCTGGCAGAGATGCTCGCTCAGCACCTCCATGACGCGGCCGTCCTGGGCGAGGTGCACGTCGTAAGGCTCGGTGGGCTCCATCCAGACGCGTTCGGTGGCTTCGAACACGGCGTCGAGCCGGTTCGATGCCGTCTCGTCCGGGCCCATGATGCGGAAGTTGCGCTCCTTCGCGTTGAGGCGGATGACATCGCGCAGGAATTTGCCGAGCTCGCGCGTCGCTTCCGCCACGACCTCGCCGGGTTGCGGCACCTCGATCGCGAAGCTGCGGAAGTCGGGCAGCTTCAGCTCCTTCTTCAGCACGCCGCCATTGGCATGTGGATTGGCGCCCATGCGCCTGATGCCGTCGGGCGCAAGCGTCTGAAGCTCGGCAATGAGCACGCCGTTGCCATCGAACAGCTTTTCCGGCTCGTAACTGCGCATCCAGTCTTCGAGCACCTTGAGATGCGCCGGGTTCTCGCGGCAGCCTGCGACTGGCACTTGATGCGCGCGCCAAAAGCCCTCGACCTTCTTGCCGTCGACCTCCTTCGGGCCGGTCCAGCCCTTCGGGCTGCGCAGCACGATCATCGGCCAGCGCGGCCGCTCGACGCTTGTGCGACCGTCGCGGGCATGTTGCTGGATCGAGCGGATGCTGGCGAATGCAACGTCGAGCGCATCGGCCATGGCCTGGTGCATCAATTTGGGATCGTCGCCGCTGACGAACAGCGGCTCATGGCCGAACCCGCGGAAAAGGTCGCGGATCTCCGCGTCCTGCATCCGCCCGAGCACGGTGGGGTTGGCGATCTTGTAGCCGTTGAGATGCAGGATCGGCAGCACTGCGCCGTCATGGGCGGGGTTCAGGAACTTGTTGGAGTGCCAGGACGCAGCGAGCGGGCCGGTCTCGGCCTCGCCGTCGCCGACCACGCAGGCGACGATCAAATCCGGATTGTCGAATGCGGCGCCATAGGCGTGCACCAGCGCATAGCCAAGCTCGCCGCCTTCGTGAATCGAGCCGGGCGTTTCCGGTGCCGCATGGCTCGGAATGCCGCCGGGGAAGGAGAACTGCCGAAACAGCTTGCGCAATCCATCCGCATCGCGCGCGATCTCGGGATAGATCTCGCTGTAGCTGCCTTCGAGATAAGTGTTGGCGACCATGCCCGGACCGCCATGGCCGGGACCGCAGACATAGATCACGCTGACATCGAGCGCCCGGATGACGCGGTTGAGATGGGCGTAGATGAAGTTCAGGCCCGGCGTCGTGCCCCAATGACCCAGCAGACGCGGCTTGATGTGCTCGGGCCGCAGCGGCTCGCGGAGCAGCGGATTGTCGAGCAGGTAGATTTGCCCGACCGAGAGGTAGTTGGCGGCGCGCCAATAGCGATCGAGCAGATCGAGGTCGCTGCTCGCTTCGGCCGTTTTTTGTTGGATTGTCATGTTCCTGCCGACCTTCACTTCGCGATCGTCACCAACCCGGTTCCGGGGCGATCGATCCGTCGGGCATGAAACGGGATGGTCGTGACGGCCGTGTTGCGTGAGGTCAAAGGCAGGCGCGCGAAGTTTGGGCAGCTCTACTGTGCATGGGGTTGTTTTCACGTTTTTGGTTTGTGTTCTTGATTTGTTCCTATGTCGTGCTATCTTGGCTGCATGAGTCCAGCATCCTCTCATGCTCTCAAGCACCCGCCGGTCACGGCGCCCTCCGAGCCGGCGGGTGCGCCTTCAGATTTCCCCGAGCTTGGCGTCGCCATCGACCGCGCCCGACGGCGAGGGCGGGGCGCGCAGTCCAACGCCAGCGGCCGTTACGAGGCCGAGGCGCGCGTCGCTTTCGACGACGGCTGGCAGAGCCTCGACGAGCTGCCGCCGTTCAAGACGAGTGTCGCCATCGACACCTCACGCAAGGTGATCACCCGCAACGATTCCCCCGACATCGGTTTCGACCGCTCGATCAATCCCTATCGCGGCTGCGAGCACGGCTGCGTCTATTGCTTCGCGCGGCCGACCCACGCCTATCTCGGCCTGTCGCCGGGGCTCGACTTCGAGTCAAAACTGTTCGTGAAGCCCGAGGCGCCTTCGCTGCTCGAGAAGGAGCTTGCGGCTCCCGGCTACGAGCCGCGGATGATCGCGATCGGCACCAACACCGATCCCTACCAGCCGATCGAGCGCGAGCGCAAAATCATGCGCGGCATTTTGGAAGTGCTGGAGCGCGCAGGGCATCCCGTCGGCATCGTCACCAAGTCGGCGCTGGTGCTGCGCGACATCGACATTCTCCAGCGGATGGCCAAGCGCAACCTCGCCAAGGTCGCGATCTCGGTCACCTCGCTCGATCCGAAGCTGGCGCGCACCATGGAGCCGCGGGCCTCGACGCCGCCGAAACGGCTGGAGGCGCTCAAGCAGCTCTCGGACGCCGGCATTCCCACCACGGTAATGGTCGCGCCCGTGATCCCCGCACTGAACGATTCCGAGATCGAGCGCATCCTCGATGCCGCCGCCCATGCCGGGGTCAAGGAAGCCGCCTATGTGCTGCTGCGGCTGCCGCTGGAGGTGCGCGATCTCTTCCGCGAATGGCTGATGGCGAACTATCCGGACCGCTATCGCCACGTCTTCACCCTGATCCGAGACATGCGCGGCGGGCGCGACTACGACGCCAAATGGGGCGAGCGGATGAAGGGCACCGGACCGATGGCCTGGACCATCGGCCGCCGCTTCGAGATCGCCTGCGAGCGACTCGGCCTCAACAAGCGGCGCTCCAAGCTGACCATTGATCACTTTGCGCGGCCGAAGCGGAACGGTGATCAGCTCAGCCTGTTTTGAGCGGACACGTGCAAGAGGTGTCGCATGCTCAAGGAACTCGCTGTGCCGATGCCGCGGCTGACCGTCATCACGCTCGGTGTGAACGACATCCGCGCCAGCATCGCCTTTTACGACGCGCTCGGTTTCTCGCGCCGGCTGAAGGAGACCGGCGAGGCGGTTGCGTTCTACGACACCGGCGGTCCGGTGCTCGCGCTTTATCACTGGGATCGGCTCGCCGCGGACGCGTCCTTGGAGGACCAGCCGAGGCCCACCACCTTTCGCGGCATGACGCTCGCCTGGAATTGCGTGACCCGCGAGGAGGTCGACGAGGTGCTGGCATTCGCCGTCGAGAAGGGGGCCACCTTGCTGAAGGCGGCGCACGCGACCGATTACGGCGGCTATTGCGGCTATTTTGCCGATCCCGATGCACATGTCTGGGAAGTCGTGGTCGCACCCGGCATCGAGGTGGGCGAGGACCGGCGGGTGCATCTGGCGGAGTAGGGCGGGCGGCCTGAATAACGGGAATATCGTGGGTTCCCGGTTGCGCTGGCGAAGCCCCCTGGCGCACGATCCCGGCCATGATTCGGGACCCCTCCGCCAAGACCCCAGCCAAAGCCGCGCCGAAGAAAAAGGCCGCGCCGAAGGCTGTGCCCGCCAAGGCGGCAAAGATATCTGCGGCCGATGCTGCGAAGGTTCCTGCCGGTAGGAAAGGCATCATTGCCGTTGCTGCCCCCAGCTTCCGCCGCGAGCGCGTGCTGATCAAGCGCGGCGTCTGGCCGGTCGCGGGCTGCGACGAGGCTGGCCGCGGCCCGCTCGCAGGCCCCGTGGTGGCCGCCGCGGTGATTCTCGATCCCGACCGGATTCCCCGCGGCATCGACGATTCCAAGCGCCTGACCGCCGAGGAGCGCGAAAAGCTGTTCGACAAGATCTGCGCCACCGCGCAGGTCTCGGTCGCCGTCGCCTCGCCGGCGCGAATCGACCGCGACAACATCCTGCGCGCCTCGCTGTGGGCGCTGAAGCGCGCCGTGGTGGCCCTGCCCGAGGCGCCTAGGCACGTCTTCGTCGACGGCCGCGACCGGCTCGACACCGCATGCGACTGCGAGGCCGTGATCGGCGGCGACGGTATCGTGCTGTCGATCGCCGCGGCCTCCATCGTCGCCAAGGTCACCCGGGATCGCTTGATGTGCGCACTGGCGCAGGACTGCCCGGGCTACGGCTTCGAGCAGCACAAGGGCTATGCCGTCCCCGAGCATCTCGACGCGCTTGATCGCCTCGGCCCTTCCATCCACCACCGCAGCTTCTTCGCTCCCGTCGCCGCCGCCCGCGCCAAGCACATGCCCTGGACCGTCGAGCCGGTGCAGGATCTGTTCTCGGTCACCGAGGTCGAGGTGCAGGTGGAGGCGAGCGTCGAGATCGACGCTTCCGTAAATCTCTAGCGATCCTCCTACAGCTTTCCCATCCGTCATGGCCGGGCTTGACCCGGCCACCCACGTCTTACCAGCGGCACGAAGAACGTGGATGCCCGGGCCTTCGCCGCGCCGAAGCGGCTTCGGCCGCGCAGGCGGGACAAGCCCGGGCATGACGAACTGCGGCGGTTGCCACAACCCGTGACGCCCTTTATCAAAACAGACGTGAGCGAATAGGGCCGGCTGGACGGGTTGGCTGCACCTTCGGACGTTGCATGCGGTTTACCTCCCTGGTCATCGAGCTCATTCGCGCCCGGCCGCGGCTGATCGTTTGGATTGCGGTGCTGCTGCAGGCCGCGATGTGGCTGTTCGTGGCGCTGGTGTTCTACCGCAGCCCGCCCGGCACTCTCGCGACCCTTCTGGCCTTCGGCAGGGAATACCAGGTCGGCACCGATCTCGGCCCGCCGCTTGCCATCTGGCTCGCCGACATCGCCTATCGCGCCGCCGGCGGCCACATGCTCGGCGTCTATGTGCTCGCCCAGCTCTGCGAGATCGCGACCTTCGTCGCGCTCTATCATCTTTCCCGTGCCGTGGTCGGCTCGCAGCAGGCGGTGCTCGCCGTGCTCCTGACCATGACGGTGCTGGCCTTCTCCTCGTCCGCGCTGGACTTCGGTCCGCTGATCCTGGCACGGCCGCTCTGGGCGCTCTTGCTGCTGCACTCCTGGCAGATCATCGGCCAGCGCCGCGGTAATGCCTGGTTCGCCTGGTCGATCGAAGCCGGCCTCCTGCTGCTGACGACGCCCGCCGCGATCTTCCTGCTGCTGCTGATCGTCGTCTTCGCGGTTACGACCGCCGGCGGCCGCCGGACGCTGCGCGGGCTCGATCCGCTGTTCGCGCTAATCGTCGTCGCCGTGCTGGCGCTGCCCTATGCGGTCTTTCTGATGCGGGCCGAGACGCTGGCGCTTCCGGCCTTGCCGCCAGTCGCCGAGCTCAACGACCGCGCGCTGCATGCGGTCTGGCTGCTCGGCGGCCTCGTGCTCGGGGCGGCGGCGATCCCGGCGCTGACCTTTCTCAACACCGGAATGTTCGCCGGCAAGGGCGAGGAGCCGCCGATCATCTACCGCCCGCCGGTCGAGCCGCTCGCGCGCAACTTCGTCTATTTCTTCGCGTTCGCTCTGCCGCTCGGCGCAGTGCTGATCTCCGGCCTGCTGGGGCTCGATTCCGTCGTCGGCGGCCCCGGCGTCGTGCTGATCATGACGGGGCTCGCCGTGGTCGTCGCGGCCGGCGATCTCATCGCGATGCGCCGCGCGCGCATGCTCCGCATGGTCTGGGCCGCCGCCGTTGCCGCGCCCGCCGCCGGCGTGGTGCTCGGCGTCTTGTTCCTGCCCTGGACGGGCACTAGCGAAATTGCGACCTCGATGCCGGCGCGCGCGATCTCGGACTTCTTCGACGAGAGCTTCGCCCGCCGCACCAACCATCGCCTGCGCGCCGTCGCCGGCGAGACCCAGCTCGCTAGCCTGATCGCGCTGCATTCCGGCCGGCCGCATTTGTTCATCGACGCCGCCCCCGCGCGGACGCCGTGGATGAGCCAGACCAAGTTCAGCGAGACCGGCGGCGTCGTGGTCTGGCGCGCCTCCGATACCGCGGGCACGCCGCCGCCGGAGATCCTCAAGCGCTTTCCCGGCATCGTGCCGGAAGTCCCGCGCGCCTTCGAATGGCTGGTGACCGGCCGCCAGCAGCTGTTGCGCATCGGCTGGGCCATCGTGCGGCCGAAGGGGACGTAGGTCGGTGTCATTCCGGGGCGCGGCGAAGCCGCGAGCCCGGAATCCATTCATCCACCAACTCTGCCGCTCGATGGATTCCGGGCTCTCGCTTCGCGAGCCCCGGAATGACGGCGTGGGCGTCGTTACACGGCGCCCTGCGCCAGCGCCTTCGCAATCGCCCGCAGATCCTGCCAGGCCAGCCGCTTGTAGGCCGGCGAGCGCAAGAGGTAGGCCGGGTGAAACGTCGGCAGCGCGCGGATCACCCGCTGGCCGGTGTCGTAGTCGAACCAGCGCCCGCGCGTGCGCATGATGCCTTCGCGCGTCGACAGCAGCGTCTGTGTCGAAGGATTGCCAAGCGTCACCAGCACGTCGGGGTTCACCAGCTCGATCTGGCGCTGGATGAAGGGCAGGCAGATTTGCGTCTCCTGCGGCGTCGGCGTGCGGTTGCCGGGCGGCCGCCAGGGAATGACGTTGGCGATATAGGCGGTGGTGCGGTTGAGGCCGATGGCCCCTAACATCAGATCGAGCAGCTTGCCGCTGCGCCCGACGAAAGGCAGTCCCTCGATGTCCTCGTCGCGGCCCGGCGCCTCGCCGACGAACATGATGCGCGCCTGCGGGTTGCCGTCGGCGAACACGAGTCGCGTCGCGGTGTGCTTCAACGCGCAGCCCTCGAAATTTTGCATCAGCTCGCGCAGCGCCTCCAGGGTCGGCGCGGTGCGTGCGGCTTCGCGTGCCGAGGCGATGGCGACGTCCGGTGCAGGCGCGGCTTCGCCGCGCATGACCGCGGGCGCGGCGACCGGC
>NZ_LAXE01000001.1:7004000-7052626 GCF_003122645.1 Bradyrhizobium sp. SUTN9-2 | reverse complement strand
TCCGCGAGCGCGCAGTCGACACCGGCCTCCAGATAGAAGGCGAGCAGCTCTCGGACGGTGGGTGCGGGTTCGGGGATCATGGGAAAGTCTGACTTTTATATCACCTTGGACGGCCTTGCATCCCGGCGGAACGCGATTCCGAGGTTGTCCTACCCGGAAAAATCGGAAACAAGAGGGCGCAAACGACCAAGGACCGTCTCAAGGGCTGAGATCAGATGAGCACCGAAGAACTTCCCCCGCGCGAATCCATGGAATTCGACGTCGTCATCGTCGGCGCCGGCCCGTCGGGTCTGTCGGCCGCGATCCGGCTCAAGCAGCTCAACGCCGAGCTCAACGTCGTCGTGGTGGAGAAGGGCTCCGAGGTTGGTGCGCACATCCTCTCGGGCGCCGTGATCGATCCCGCGGGCCTTGACAAGCTGATCCCGGACTGGCGCGAGGATGCCGACTGCCCGCTGAAGACGCAGGTCAAGGACGACCGCTTCTACTGGATGACCGGCGGCGGCGCGATCAAGCTGCCGAATTTCATGATGCCGCCGCTGATGAACAATCATCACTGCTACATCGGCTCGCTCGGCAATGTCTGCCGCTGGCTGGCGCGCAAGGCCGAGGCGCTTGGCGTCGAGATCTATCCGGGCTTTGCGGCGGCCGAGGTGCTCTATGACGAGGAGGGCAAGGTCAAGGGCATCGCCACCGGCGACATGGGCATCGGCCGCGACGGCAAGCCGAAGGATTCCTTCACCCGCGGCATGGAATTGCTCGGCAAGTACACGCTGTTCGCCGAAGGCGCCCGCGGCAGCCTGACCAAGCAGCTCATCAACAAGTTCGCGCTCGACGCCAAGAGCGAGCCGCCGAAGTTCGGCATCGGCCTCAAGGAGGTCTGGCAGATCGATCCCGCCAAGCACCAGAAGGGCTTGATCCAGCATTCATTCGGCTGGCCGCTTGACCTCAAGACCGGTGGCGGCTCGTTCCTTTATCACTACGACGACAATCTCGTCGCCGTCGGCTTCGTCGTGCATCTGAACTACGACGATCCCTATCTGTCCCCATTCGACGAATTCCAGCGCTTCAAGACCCATCCCTCGATCCGCGGCACCTTCGAAGGCGCCAAGCGGCTCGCCTACGGCGCGCGCGCGATCACCGAGGGTGGCTATCAGTCGGTGCCGAAGCTGAGCTTCCCCGGCGGCGCGCTGATCGGCTGCGCGGCTGGCTTCGTCAACGTGCCGCGCATCAAGGGCGTGCACAATGCGATGGGCACCGGCATGCTGGCTGCCGAACATGTTGCGGCCGCGCTCGCCGCCGACCGCGCCAATGACGAGCTCGTCGAATACGAGAACGCCTGGCGTTCCTCATCGGTCGGCAAGGACCTGTTCCTGGTCCGCAACGTCAAGCCATTGTGGTCGAAGTTCGGCACCGTGCTCGGCGTCGCGCTGGGCGGCTTCGACATGTGGTGCAATACGCTGTTCGGCGCCTCACTGTTTGGCACGCAGTCGCACGTCAAGCCCGACCGCGCCACGCTCGATTCGGCCAAGAGCCACGCGCCCAGGAACTACCCGAAGCCCGACGGCAAGATCACGTTCGACAAGCTGTCCTCGGTGTTTTTGTCCAACACCAATCACGAGGAGGACCAGCCGATCCATCTGAAGGTCACGGACATGAACCTCCAGAAGACGTCCGAGCACGACGTCTATGCCGGCCCCTCGAACCGCTATTGCCCGGCTGGCGTCTATGAATGGATCGAGGAGGGCTCCGGCCCGCGCTTCCAGATCAACGCCCAGAACTGCGTTCACTGCAAGACCTGTGACGTGAAGGATCCCAACGGCAACATCACCTGGGTTCCCCCGGAGGGCGGCGGCGGCCCGAACTACGAGGCGATGTGAGGACATCGCAGGTGACCAAGCGCACGTTCCCGTGAGGACGGGGCTGCGGCGACCCGCCGCGGCCACGATAAGGCCATAGTGGCGGCGTCTTGGGGCGCTGGCGCGGTTTCAATGGGCCGGTTTGGGCGTGCGGAGGGGATCTTCCCGGGTCCGAATCCTTGCGGCGAAGCGCCAAAAGCGGCATTGTCGGCCTGACGGTTCCGGGCCCGGATGTCACCGGCCGCGTTCGCTTGCGATACGGTCTTCTGCTGCAAACCCAGGCACCACCCAACTCAAGGCGAGCCCTGATGTTTTCAAATCGTTTCAACCGCTGGACTGCTGCCGCCATCGCCCTCATGGGCACCGCGATCGCGACGGTCCCCGGCGCGGTCCTGGCGCAGACGCCGGATCATCCGGAAAACACGGCGGCGCAATTTCCGACGCGAAACGATCTGAAGTCGCTCACCGGCGCCGGCAGCTATCTCGCCGCCCGCCATGCTAGCGTTGAGCGCGACGCGACCTCGGCCGCCGCATTCTACCGTTCGGCGCTCCGCACCGATCCCAAGAACAACGAGCTGCTCGACCGTGCCTTCATCTCGTCGGTCGCCGACGGCGACATCGAGGAGGCGGTCAAGCTCGCCGAGCGCATCCTCACCATCGACAAGACCAACCGCGTCGCCCGTCTCGTCGTCGGCGTGCACGATCTCAAGCTGAAGAAGTACGTCGCGGCGCAGACCAACATCAACCAGTCGATCCGTGGTCCGATCACCGATCTCGTCGCCACGCTGCTGTCGGGCTGGGCCGCCTATGGTGCGGGCGATGCCAAGGGTGGTGTCGCCACCATCGACAAGCTGACAGGTCCGGAATGGTATCCGCTGTTCAAGGATCTCCACACCGGCATGATCCTGGAGCTCTCCGGCAAGGAGAAGGACGCCGGCACGCGCTTCGAGCGCGCCTACAAGCTCGACGATTCCATGCTGCGCGTGACCGAGGCCTATGCGCGCTGGCTGTCGCGCAACAAGGATTCCGCCGCGGCTACCAACATCTATCAGGCCTTCGACAAGAAGCTCGCGCGCCATCCGCTGATCCAGGAAGGCCTGCGCGAGACCAAGGCCGGCAAGAAGATGCCGCCGCTGGTCGATTCCGCGCAGGCCGGCGCCGCCGAAGCGCTCTACGGCATCGGCGCGACGCTGACCCGCCGCGGTGGCGAGGATCTGGCGCTGGTCTATCTCCAGCTCTCGCTCTACCTGCAGCCGACGCATCCGCTGGCACTGCTGTCGCTCGCCGATCTCTACGAATCAGTCAAGCGGCCGAAGATGGCGATCAAGGTCTACGAGCGCGTGCCCGCCAACTCGCCGCTCAAGCGCAACGCGCAAATTCAGCTCGCCATCGATCTCGATTCCGCCGACCGCACCGACGAGGCGATCAAGATCCTCAAGGGCGTCACCTCGGAGGATCCCAAGGACCTCGAAGCCATCATGGCGCTCGGCAACATCGAGCGCGGCCGCAAGCGGTTCGGCGATTGCGGCGCGACCTATTCACGAGGCATCGAGGTGCTGCCGCCCGGCAACGACAAGGCCAACAGCGTCTGGTACTATTATCGCGGCATCTGCCAGGAGCGCTCCAAGCAATGGGCCAAGGCCGAGGCCGACATGAAGAAGGCGCTGGAGCTGCAGCCCGATCAGCCGCACGTCCTCAACTATCTCGGCTATTCCTGGATCGACCAGGGCGTGAATCTCGACGAAGGCATGAAGATGATCAAGCGGGCCGTCGAGCAGCGTCCCGACGACGGCTACATCGTCGATTCCCTCGGCTGGGCCTATTACCGCATCGGCAATTTCGAGGAGGCAGTGAAGAACCTCGAACGCGCGATCGATCTCAAGCCCGAGGATCCGACCATCAACGACCACCTCGGCGACGCCTATTGGCGCGTCGGCCGCACGCTGGAGGCAAAATTCCAGTGGTCGCATGCGCGCGATCTCAAGCCCGAGCCGGAAGAGCTGCCGAAGATCGAGGCCAAGATCGCCAACGGCCTTCCCGACGACAATTCGAACTCTTCTGCGGCGCAGGCCGAAAAGAAGAAGGACGACGGCAAGGGCGGCTAAGCTAGGCGCATGATCCGGAAAAGTGTGGAGCGGTTTTCCGATCAGATCATGCGCAAACAAGTGAGTCTTGGGGGCTGATCGCCAATGTCGGCGTTGATTGAAGAGGGACGGGCGAAGGTCAATTTGAGCCTTCGCGTCGTCGGCCGTCGTGCCGATGGTTATCATGATCTCGAAAGCGTGGTCGCGTTTGCCGACTGCGCCGACCGGCTCACCTTGGAGCCGGGCGGGGAGCTGAAGCTCACCACGACTGGGCCGCTGGCTGCCGCCTGCGGCGACACAGCCGACAATCTCGTGCTCAAGGCCGCCAAGCTCCTTGCCGAGGCGATCCCTGGCCTGCAGCTGGGCGCCTTCGCGCTCGACAAGGTGCTCCCTGTTGCAGCCGGCATCGGCGGCGGCTCGGCGGATGCCGCGGCCGCGCTGCGGCTCCTGGCGCGTCTCAACGATCTGTCGCTCGATGATCCCCGCATTCAGAAGGTCGCGCTCGCAACCGGCGCCGACGTGCCGGTGTGCCTCCTCTCGCGCGCCTGCGACATGACCGGCGTCGGCGAGCAGCTGCTGCCGCTCGCGCTGCCGAGCATGCCTTGCGTCATGGTCAATCCGCGTGTGCCTGTCGCCACCAAGGACGTGTTCCAGGCGCTGGGCCTGCGCAACGGCGAGCTCCTGGTCGGCGTCACCGACGTCATCCGCGCACCGGCCTGGCCCGGCGAAGGCGGCTCGATTTCCGATTGGGTCGAGGTTCTCGACACGGTCGCCAACGATCTCGAAGCACCCGCGCTGCGGATCGAGCCTGTGATCGGCGAGGTGCTGGACGCCTTGCGCGATTCCGCCGGCGTCAAGCTCGCCCGCATGTCCGGCTCGGGCGCGACGTGCTTTGCGATCTACGGCGCATCTGAGGAGGCACATGCCGCGGCCGAAACGATCCGGCGCGATCACCCCGCCTGGTGGGTGCATGCGGGCACGTTGAGCTAGCCTTCGTCCTCGTTGAGCTCGAGAAACCGCCGGATCTCACCCAACACCTCCTGCGGCTTGTCGTGCTGCAGCCAGTGTCCCGCCCCGGCAATAGTCTTAACGCGCGCGTTCTGGAAGTATCGCTCCAGGCCGGCGGAGCGAGCGCCCGCTAGAAAGCTTTCGCCGGCATTGAGCAGCAGCGTCGGGCACGTGATCCGCGACCACAGCTCGATGTGATCGTCGGGCCAGAGCCGATGTGGCGCGGAGGCGCGCTGATAGGGATCGAATTTCCAGCTGTAGCTGCCGTCCTCGTTCTGCCGCGCGCCATGCCTGGCGAGATGCAGCGCGAGGTCCCGTGACAGGCGCTTGTTGTGAAGCACCATCTGCGCGGCCGCGTCCTCGAGGCTCGGATAGCGGCGCGGGGTGCGGTCTTGGAGCTTGTCGAGCTGGCCGACCCATCTGCCGATGCGCTCATGCGCCGGCGGCTTCGGTGTGTCCGGCAACATGGTCACGCCGTCGAGGACGACGAGCCTCGTGACCTGTTCGGGGAATGCGCCCGAAAAGATCAGGCTCACCATGCCCCCCATCGAATGGCCGATGAGAGTGACCTGAGGCGTGGCTAAGGTGCGAACCAGCTGCGCGACATCGTAGACATATTCGGTGAGTGCGTAGCTGCCGCCTTTCGTCCAGTCGGAATCGCCGTGACCACGGAGATCGGGCGCAACGACGCGAAAATGCGGTTGCAGCGAGCGCGCGATGTGATCCCAGCTGCGGCAATGATCGCGGCCGCCGTGCACCAGGATGGCGGTGGGTGCGCCCTCGTTGCCCCAGTCGGCGTAGTGCAGCCGCAGGCCGTGCGATTCATAGAAGCGGCTTTGCGGGGCGCTAGCCATTGGCCGGCCGCCGCGCCAGGGCGAGCGAGAGGCCGAGGCCCGCGATGAAGACGCCGGAGCCCTGCGTGAGGCGACGCATCAGAAGCGGCCGTCCGGTCAGCTGCGCGCGCGTCGCGGAGGCCATCAGCACCACCACGACATCGGCGAGCGTGTTCAGGGCCACGGAGATCGCACCGAGCAGGATGAATTGCAGCGTCGGGTTCGAGTCCGACGGATCGAGAAACTGTGGAATGAAGGCGAGGAAGAATGCCGCGGTCTTCGGATTGAGCGCTTCGACCAGCACGCCGTCGCGAAACGCGCGCTTGTCGCCGATCGGCTCGCTCCCGAGCGACAGGTTGTTGCCGGCGCTGCGAAACGTCTTGATGCCGAGCCAGACCAGATAGAGCGCGCCGACGAATTTCACGGCGGCAAACAGCTCCGCGCTGGCCAGGATGATGGCGGAGATGCCGAGGCTGCCCGCGACCACATGAACCAGTCCGCCCAGCGCCGTGCCCGCGGTCGAGGCGAAGCCGCTGCCACGCCCCTCCGACAAGGTTCGCGCCGCGACGTAAAAAATGCCAGGGCCGGGAACGGCGGCAATGAGGAGAGCTGCGGCCAGGAACAGCCAGAAATTCGTTTCGATCATGCCGTTTTCGTAGCGAAGCCGGCGGCGATTGCAAGACCTCTTGCTTAGCCCAGCCGGCGCAAGATCACGCTGGCATTGACCCCGCCGAAGCCGAACCCGTTGGAGATGGCATGCTGCATCGGCATTGGCCGCGCGCTGCCTGCGACGATATCGATGCCTTCGGCGCCCGCATCGGGGTTTTCGAGATTGAGCGTGGGCGGCGCGATCTGGTCGCGCAACGCGAGCACGGTGAAAACCGCTTCCAGCCCGCCGGCGGCGCCGAGCAGGTGACCCGTGGCCGATTTGGTCGCGCTCACGGCAATGCCGCGGTTGCGGCCGAACAGCGCGCCGATGGCGCCTAGCTCGCTTTCGTCGCCGGCCGGTGTCGAGGTCGCGTGCGCGTTCAGGTGCTGCACATCCGCGGGCGCAAGCTTGGCCTGCCGAAGCGCGATCTCCATGGCGCGGCGGGCACCATCGCCATCCGGCGGCCCCGAGGTCATGTGATAGGCGTCCGCGGTCGTGCCGTAGCCGACAAGCTCGGCGATCGGCGTCGCGCCGCGCGCCTGCGCATGCTCCAGCGCCTCGATCACCAGGATGCCGGCGCCTTCGCCCATCACGAAACCGTCGCGGTTGCGATCGAACGGACGCGAGGCGCGCGCAGGCTCGTCGTTGAAGCCGCTCGACAGCGCGCGAGCGGCCGCAAAGCCGCCGAGACTGACGATATCGATGCAGGCCTCCGCGCCGCCGCAGATCGCAACGTCAGCTTCGCCTGATCGGATCATGCGCGCGGCATCGCCGATCGCCTGCACGCCGGCGGCGCAGGCCGTGACGGGCGCGCCCAGCGCGCCCTTGTAGCCGTACTTGATCGAGACGTGGCCGGCGGCGAGATTGGCGAGGAACGAGGGGATCGTGAACGGCGACAGCCGGCGCGCGCCGCGTTGCGCGGTGATGCGCACCGCCTCCGCCATGGCGGGAAAGCCGCCGACGCCAGAGGCGATGATCGTCGCGGTGCGCTCGAGCGCGCCAGCATCCTGCGGTGTCCATTTGGCTTGCGCGACGGCTTCTGCCGTCGCGAGCAGCGCGAACAGGATGAAGCGGTCCATCTTGCGCTGATCCTTGGGCGCGGCAGCCTGCGCCGGATCAAAACCGCCTTCGGCATCATCGGTCTTATCGGGCACGAGGCCTGCAATGCGCGCCGGCAGCGCCTCTGCCCATTCCGGCAACGGGCGCAGCCCGCTTTGCCCGGCGAGCAGCCGCCGCCACGTCAATTCGACGCCGCAGCCAAGCGGCGACACCGCGCCCATTCCCGTCACGACGATACGACGCATGTCAGTCTCCAGCCGGCGCGACGGCCGGGTTCATGGCCTTGAGCGAAGCAAGCCGTGCGCGCATGCCGCGGCTGGCGCGGGGACCTGCGACGACGACCGCATTGGCCAGCGTGATCGGGCGCTTATCGGCGGCATCGACCAAGAGCGGCTCGAGCGGGCGGACATCGTCGCGGCTCGCCAGCAGGATGGATTCGCCTTTCGGCGCCAGATGCTTGTTGCCCCAGGCGAAAAGCGTAGCGATCACGGGGAAGAAATCCCGCGCCTTGTCCGTCAGCACATATTCGTAGCGCGGCGGGCGCTCCTGATAGCGGCGACGCACGAACATGCCGCTTTCGGTGAGATGCGAGAGCCGCCGCGACAGGATGTTCGGCGCAATGCCGAGGCTTTGCGAGAACTCGTCGAACTTCGTCGCACCCTGAAATGCATCGCGCAGAATCAGGATGCTCCACCATTCGCCGACCGTCTCTACCGCGCGGCCGACCGGGCATTCCAGGATCGAAGGGGATTTGGGTTGCATGCGGGCAAGGTAGGTCAGTCACTTGCAAAATGCAAGTAACTGCGCGGGGAGCCATGTGGAGCGAGTGAGGCTGGGTTCTGCTGATGAGATGAAGCGCGCTCTCGTGCCCCGGACGCAGCGCAGCGCCTCCTAGCGGTGCGCTGCAGAGCCAGGGCCATATTGCTCACGATTGCGGATGTCGCATGGGTCCGGCTCTGCGCAGCAGCGTTTCACGCTGCAGCGCGTCCGGGACACGAGAGCGAGCGGTGCCGTCGCGGCGTACTCCGTCATTGCGAACGCAGCGAAGTAATCCAGACTGTTTCCGCGGCGGGATTCTGGATTGCTTCGCTACGCTCGCAATGACGGGTGCAGGGAGCGCGCAAAGCGTGAGCGTCAGTCGCCTAATGCGACCTTGCCAAGCAGAACGCCACGACCTGCTCCAGCGCGCTCTTCATCGGCGAGGGCGGGAACAGCGCCAGCGCATCCACGGCCATGGCGCCGTAGTGCTGGGCGCGGATCAGCGTGTCCTCGAGCGCGCGGTGCTTGTTCATCAGGCCGATGGCGTGATCGAGATCGGAATCGCCGATCTCGCCGCGCTCGAGCGCCCGGATCCAGAAGGCGCGCTCGGTGTCGTTGCCGCGGCGGAAGGCGAGCACGACGGGCAGCGTGATCTTGCCTTCGCGGAAATCGTCGCCGGTGTTCTTGCCGAGCTTGGCGCTCTTGCCGCCATAGTCGAGCACGTCGTCGACGAGCTGGAAGGCGATGCCGAGATTCATGCCGACCGAGCGGCAGGCAGTCTGCTCCGCCTTCGGGCGGTTCGCGATCACGGGGCCGACCTCGCAGGCGGCGGCGAACAATTCGGCGGTCTTGCCGCGGATCACGGCGAGATATTCGTCCTCGGTGGTCGCGGTGTTCTTGGCGGCGGCGAGCTGCATCACCTCGCCCTCGGCGATGGTGGCGGCCGCCGCGGAGAGGATGTCGAGCGCGCGCAGCGAGCCGACCTCGACCATCATGCGGAAGGCCTGCCCGAGCAGGAAGTCGCCGACCAGCACGCTTGCCTCGTTGCCCCAGAGCATGCGCGCCGACAGCTTGCCGCGGCGCATCTCGCTCTCGTCGACCACGTCGTCGTGCAGCAGGGTGGCGGTGTGCATGAACTCGACGCTGGCAGCCAACTTGATGTGGCCGTCACCGGTGTAGCCGGCGAGATTGGCCATGGCGAGCGTCAGCATCGGGCGCAGGCGCTTGCCGCCCGAGGAGATCAAGTGGTTGGCCACTTCAGGGATCATGGTCACGTCGGAGCCGGTCCGCGACAGGATCGTGGCATTGACGCGCTCCATGTCGGGAGCGACAAGGGCAACCAGCTCTTCGATCGACGCGCCGGGGGTTTCGAAAGGTACGATGACGGCCACGCCGGTCTCCAATATTTGCCCCGGAAGGGCTATTCTGATGGAAATACAATAGAAACTGGCGACGGATGCGGCAAGGGCCGCGGAACCATTGACATTTGCCGCGTTAGCCACTTTCAGGCAGGAGACCTCCGTTTTGCGTGAACTGGTTCGGACCAACGATATGGTGCTGGTGTCGGCGATTGGCGCGCTGCTCGACGGCGCCAACATCCATCATCTGGTGCTGGACCAGAACATGAGCATCATCGAGGGGTCTCTCGGCATTCTGCCGCGGCGGATCCTGGTTCATGAGGACGACGCCGAGGAAGCCAGGGCGCTCCTCACCGAGGCAGGCCTCAGCCACGAACTGCGCGGCGATGATTGAGGCCGCGGATATTACCGAGGACGCGTTTCTCGGCGGGCAGTTGCGCTTGATGCAGAAGCGGTCAGGCCACCGCGCCGGGCACGACGCCATCCTGCTGGCAGCAGCGACCGACGCTAAGGCGGGTGACCGCGTGGTCGAGCTTGGCGCCGGCGTCGGCACGGCGGGCCTTGCGCTGGCGCGGCGCGTCGCGGGGATCAGGCTCAGCCTGGTCGAGATCGATCCGGAACTGGCGCAGCTCGCGCGGGCCAACGCCGCCGCGAACGCGCTTCCTGCCGAGGTCATCGTGCTCGACGTCACCGCCGACGCGCAGGCGTTTGCAGCGAACGGACTTCTGCCCGACGGTTCCGACGCCGTGTTGATGAACCCGCCCTTCAACGATCCCGCACGCCATCGCGGCTCGCCGGATCAGGCGCGCCACACCGCGCATGTGGCGAGGGAGGAGACACTGCATGCGTGGGTGCATGCAGCCCGGCGCATTCTCCGATCGAGCGGCGTGCTGACCCTGATCTGGCGCGCGGACGGAATTGGCGACGTCATGGCAGCGCTGTCACGCGGCTTCGGCAGCCTCGCGATCCTGCCGGTTCATGGCGAAGCGGGAAAGCCTGCCATCCGGGTGCTGGTGCGCGCAGTCAAAGGCGGCCGGGCACCGACACAATTGCTGCCGGGCCTCATGCTCAACGAGGAGTCAAACGTGCCGAAGAAAGAGGTGAAGGATATTCTGGAGGGGAGGGCGGCGTTGCCGCTGGCGAGGCCGTGACGGCTTATTGCGGAAGCGATTCCGTCTGCTGCTCTTGCGGCGACGTAAAGTGAAGCGCCGTGAAAAGCGCACCGATCAGCAGCAACAGCAGATAGATCTTCATGGCGTTTCCTTCCGCTGCCTATTGCAGCTTCCCAACGCGGATTCTGCAAAACACGTTCCTGGCACTTTCAATGACACTCGCGTGATAAGAAATGGTTAATCAGAGGTAAGGCCATGGCCGAACAATTGAACGATCGTGAGAGTTCCGGCCTGGCCGACAAGCTCATGCAATATCTGCCGGCGCGCTTTCGTCCCGGCACGGCGGTCGTGCCGGTGGTGCGGCTGTCCGGTGTGATCGGTGCGGTGACGCCGCTGCGTCCGGGCCTGACGCTTGCCGGCGTCGCGCGGGTGCTCGAGCGCGCGTTTTCCTATCGGCACGCCAAGGCAGTGGCGCTGGTGATCAACTCGCCCGGGGGCTCGCCGGTGCAGTCGCGCCAGATCTACTTGCGCATCAAGCAGCTCGCCGCGGAGAAGAAGCTGCCGGTGCTCGTGTTCGTCGAGGACGTTGCGGCCTCCGGTGGTTACATGATCGCCTGCGCGGGCAACGAGATCATCTGCGATCCCTCCTCGATCCTCGGCTCGATCGGCGTGGTCGGCGGCAGTTTCGGTTTTCAGGAGGCGATCAGGCGGCTCGGCATCGAGCGGCGCCTCTACACCTCGGGCGAGCACAAGGCGATGCTCGATCCGTTCCTTCCGGAAAACCCGGATGATGTCATGAGGCTGAAGGCGATCCAGCGCGAGATCCACCAGATCTTCATCGCGCTGGTCAAGGAAAGCCGCGGCGCCCGGCTGAAGGGAGCCGACGATACGCTGTTCACGGGCGAATACTGGGCGGGGGACAGCGCGATCGCGCTGGGGCTCGCCGACAGCATCGGCGATCTCCGCTCAACTCTTCGTGCCCGTTATGGTGAGAAGGTTCTCACCCCCGTGATTGCGCAGCCGACCGGGCTGCTCTCCGGCCTTTTGGGCCGGAAATCGCCCGGCGCGGGGCAGCTTTCGGCCCTGGAATCAATGGCCGGGCTGCCGGACGAGCTGATCTCGGCGGTCGAGACGCGGGCGATTTGGGCGAAATTCGGGTTCTAGGTCTCGCGCTCCCGCGCCATTTCGCCCGGGCGGCGCCGATTGCGGCGCAGGTCCATCTGCGCAACAATGCGTGTGGGGGCTGAGCATGAGACGAGGATCGACCGATGCCGCCGTTCGTCGCTTTCGCGGGCGTCCTGGGCGGGCTTGCCGTGGTCCGCTGGGCCTACAAGACCGCCATCCGGATCAACCAGGAGCTGGAGGAGATGCGCCTGTCGCGCGTCACCGAGGCCGCCCGCATGGGGGATATCCAGACGCTGAAGCGTGACCCCGTGACCGGAGCTTACCGGCCGGGTTAGGGCACACCTCCACGCGTTCGTCATTCCGGGGCTCGCGAAGCGAGAACCCGGAATCCATCCGAACCACGGAGTGAGCGGCGCAATGGATTCCGGGCTCGCCCTGCGGGCGCCCCGGAATGACGCCCGAATCCGGCCCCTTCGCCTTGATTCCCATCCCCGCCGTCGATACGGTCCCGCGCTATTCAAAACCCCCCGCGAGAGCCCGATCTGACGATGGACGCCTCATTGCCCGCCCATATGCGCCCGGAACGCTCGTTCCAGGGCTTCATCCTCGCGCTCCAGCGGTTCTGGGCCGAGCAGGGCTGCGTGATCCTGCAGCCCTACGACATGGAAATGGGCGCGGGCACCTTCCATCCGGCGACCACGCTCCGCGCGCTTGGGCCAAAGCCGTGGAACGCGGCCTATGTGCAGCCCTCGCGCCGGCCCAAGGACGGCCGTTACGGCGAGAACCCGAACCGGATGCAGCACTATTACCAGTTCCAGGTGATCATGAAGCCGTCGCCGCCGAACCTTCAGGAGCTGTACCTGAAGTCGCTCGCCGCGATCGGCATCGATTCCGCCGTGCACGACATCCGCTTCGTCGAGGACGATTGGGAGAGTCCGACGCTGGGCGCCTGGGGCCTCGGTTGGGAGTGCTGGTGCGACGGCATGGAGGTCAGCCAGTTCACTTACTTTCAGCAGGTCGCCGGCTTCGAATGCGCCCCGGTCGCGGGCGAGCTCACCTACGGGCTCGAGCGCCTCGCGATGTATGTGCAGGGCGTCGACCGCGTCTACGACCTCAACTTCAACGGACGCGACGGTGACCAGAAGGTCACCTATGGCGACGTGTTCCTGCAGGCCGAGCAGGAATATTCGCGGCACAATTTCGAGTATGCGGACACCGCGATGCTGTTCGAGCAGTTCAAGATGGCGGAAGCGGCCTGCAAAAAATATCTCGACGCGGGCTGGCGCGACGGCGGCAACCGGAAACAGCATCTGATGGCGCTGCCTGCCTACGACCAGTGCATCAAGGCGAGCCACGTCTTCAACCTGCTCGATGCCCGCGGCGTGATCTCCGTGACCGAACGGCAGAGCTACATTCTGCGCGTGCGCGAGCTGGCAAAAGCTTGTGGCGAGGCCTGGATCCACACTGAAGCGGGCGGAGCGGCCTGATGCCCGATCTTTTGCTTGAACTGTTTTCCGAAGAAATTCCCGCGCGCATGCAGGCGAAGGCGGCGGACGATCTGCGCCGCATGGTCACCGACAAGCTGATTGCCGAGGGCCTGGTCTATGAGGGCGCAAAAGCCTTCGCGACGCCGCGCCGCCTTGCGCTCACCATGCACGGCATCCCTGCGCGCCAGCCTGATCTGAAGACCGAGCGCCGTGGCCCGAAGGTCGGCGCGCCCGATGCGGCCGTGCAGGGCTTCCTCAAGGCAACCGGTTTGAAGTCGTTGGACGAAGCCAAAATCCAGCGCGACCCCAAGGGTGATTTCTACATCGGCTTGATCGAGAAGCCCGGCCGCGACGCGATCGACGTGCTCGCCGAGATCCTGCCTGTCATCATCCGCACCTTCCCCTGGCCCAAATCGATGCGCTGGGGCGCGCGCTCGGGCAAGCCCGGCTCGCTGAACTGGGTGCGTCCGCTGCACGCGATCACCGCGACCTTCGGCCCCGAGACCGAAGAGCCCGATGTCGTGAAATTCGAGGTCGACGGCATCGAGAGCGGCCAGACCACTTACGGTCATCGCTTCCTTGCGCCGGCGCCGATCTCCGTGCGCCGCTTCGAGGACTACGAGGCTAAGCTTCTTGCAGCAAAAGTCGTGCTCGACCCCGAGCGCCGCAAGGACGCCATCCTCACCGACGCCAAGCAGCTGGCCTTCGCGCAAGGTTTTGAGCTGATCGAGGACCAGAACCTGCTCGACGAGGTCGCCGGCCTCGTCGAATGGCCGGTCGTGCTGATGGGCTCGTTCGAGCCGGAGTTCTTGAAGACGCCCGACGAAGTCATCCGCGCCACCATCCGCAACAACCAGAAGTGTTTTGTGGTGCGCGACCCCAAGACGGGCAAGCTCGCGAGCAAGTTCATCCTGGTCGCCAATATCGAGGCGACCGACGGTGGCAAAACCATCATTGCCGGCAACGAGCGCGTGATCCGCGCGCGGCTGTCGGATGCGAAGTTCTTCTACGAGACCGACCTCAAGACCAAGCTCGAGGGCCGGCTGCCGAAGTTCGATCAGATCGTGTTTCACGAGAAGCTCGGGACGCAGGCGGAACGCATCAAGCGCATCGAGCGCCTGGCCGCCGAGATCGCGCCGCTGGTCGGCGCCGATGTCGCCAAGGCGACGCGCGCGGCGCATCTGGCAAAGGCAGATCTGCTGACGGAAGTCGTCGGCGAATTCCCGGAAGTGCAGGGCCTGATGGGCAAATACTATGCGCTGGCTCAGGGCGAAGACGCCTCCGTCGCCGCGGCCTGCGAGGAGCACTACAAGCCGCAAGGGCCTGCTGATCGCGTTCCGACCGATCCGGTCAGCGTCGTGGTGGCGCTCGCCGACAAGATGGATACGCTAGTCGGTTTCTGGGCGATTGATGAAAAGCCAACCGGGAGCAAAGACCCATATGCGCTCCGTCGCGCGGCACTTGGCGTCATCAGGATAGTTCTTGAACGGCGGATCAAGATCAGTCTTCGAAACATTGTCGAGAAGCACTTCGAGAATTCATACAGAAAGAAGTATCTTGAGGTTGTCGATAAGATCGATGACTTGATGCTCTTTTTTGAGGATCGCCTGAAGGTCCAGCTCAAGGATCAGAAGGCCCGACACGATCTGGTCGATGCCGTTTTGAGTGCGGAATCGCTTTTTAAGGGGCACTCGCTCATTTCGATCGTGGATCGCATCGAGGCTCTCGGAAGATTGCTTGATAGCGATGATGGAAAGAATTTGCTGGCAGGGACAAAACGCGCGAGCAACATTCTAGCTATCGAAGAGAAGAGGGATAAACGCGAGTACGATCACGAGCCAGATGCTGCGCTCTACAGCCTCGCTGAGGAGAAGGCGCTGGCCAAGGCGATCGGTGAGGTCAAGGCGGAAGCCAGCGCTGCGGTGGCCAAGGAAGACTTCGCCGCCGCGATGAGTGCGATGGCAAAGCTGCGTCCGCCGGTCGATGCCTTCTTCGACAAGGTGCGCGTCAATGACGACGATCCCAAGGTACGCGAGAACCGCCTGAAGCTCCTCAACGAGATCCGCAGCGCCACGCGCGCGGTAGCGGATTTCTCGAAGATCCAGGATTGAGGCGCGGTTTGCGGCAAACACCGCTGTCATTCCGGGGCGCGCGTAGCGCGAGCCCGGAATCCATAACCACGATCGTGAGTATGGATTCTCAGGTGCGCAATTGCGCACCATAGCCCACGCCTCCGGCGTGTCCCGGAATGACGGCTGCTGATGTGGCTTGCCCAAAGAAGCCCCGCCCGGCGGGGGGAGGACCGGGCGGGGCCTGATGTCCGATTTAACACTGCTCGCGCCAGCCTGATGTGACGCGCCGGACATCGAATGGAGCGGCTGCGTCTTTAGTCCAGCACCTCGACGATGCGGCGCGAGCGCGGCTCGACCAGCACGGTTTCGCCGTTCACGACGGTGTAGCGATAGGTCGTGGCGCCGAAACGTTGCGGCACGTCATAATAGGTGACGCCTGCCTCGGGTAAGGTGGTGCCGACCACCACGCGATCCGGAATGCGGAAGGGCGGCACACGTTGTTCGACGACATATTCGCGGAAGGCGGGCCGTTGTTCGACGGCAATCGTCGGCGCGCCGTCGACCATGGCGGGCGCGCGTCCAATCGTGACATCGCTTTGCGCCTGCGCCGCAAGGGGCGCGCCGGTTGCGGCCGCGAGCGCTGCGAGAGCAAAAATCCTGTTCCGCATGGATAACTCCTTCGACGTGATTCTGCGGGCGCGCCAGCGGCGCGACCGGTTGCCAATGCGTGCCTCAAGCCAATGTTCCGGCAAAAGGCATGCCGCATTCGCGGCAATTTCGGGCAGTTTTCGTGAGGCCGGAACTCGCTGCAGCCCTTGCGCATCTCTACTCCCGGAACCCATCCGGTTATGATCCGCGCGCGATTCGCCTCACCTCACAGAAAGATAGTTCATGCACATCACCGTCGCCCACATTTCGCCGATCCTGTCGTTGATTGCGGGCGTGCTCATCCTGATCATGCCGCGGCTTCTCAACCTCATCGTCGCGATCTTCCTCATCGTCAACGGCGCGATCGGGCTCGGGCTCCTGAAGTGGCTCCGCTTCTAGGCGTTCACTTTTCGGAACTGTCCGTCTTGCGCGGGCCCGCCCAAAGTGGTGTAAGGCCCGCGATTTCCCATTCCTCTCGCAGGTTGTGTGCAAGCTATGGCCAAAGCCGCCTCGAAGCCTTCTAAAACTGCAGCGAAATCAAAGCCCTCCGCCAAGGCGAAGGCCGCGCCGGCGGCCCGCAAGGCGCTGGCCAAGAGCGCGCCGAAGCCGGTCGCCAAACCCACTGCAAAGCCGGTGGCAAAGGCAATGACCAAGGCGGCTTCGCCGAAGGTTGCCGCGAAGCCTGCGCCGAAGAAGGTTGTGCCTGCCAAGGCGGCGCCGGCAGCGGCGAAGGCCGGCAAATGGGTCTACACGTTCGGTGACGGCAAGGCCGAGGGCCGGACGGAAATGCGCGACCTGCTCGGCGGCAAGGGCGCCAACCTCGCTGAGATGGCCAATCTCGGCCTGCCGGTGCCTCCGGGCTTCACCATCCCGACCTCGGTCTGCACCTATTTCTACGAGCACGACAAGACCTACCCGAAGGAACTGAAGCCGCAGGTTGAGAAGGCGCTCGACTATGTCGGCAAGTTGACCGGCAAGGTGTTCGGCGACACCAGGAACCCGCTGCTCGTCTCGGTGCGCTCCGGCGCGCGCGCCTCGATGCCGGGCATGATGGACACCGTGCTCAATCTCGGCCTCAACGACCAGACCGTGGAAGCGCTGGCCGAGCTGTCGGGCGACCGCCGTTTCGCCTATGACAGCTATCGCCGCTTCATCACGATGTATTCCGACGTGGTGCTCGGCTTCGAGCATCATCACTTCGAGGAGATCCTCGACACCTTCAAGGACAGCCAGGGCTACACGCTCGACACCGATCTGTCCGCCGAGGACTGGGTCGAGCTGGTCGGCAAGTACAAGGACGCGGTCGCACGCGAGACCGGCAAGGAATTCCCGCAGGATCCGCACGACCAGCTCTGGGGCGCGATCGGCGCGGTCTTCTCATCCTGGATGAATGCGCGCGCGGTGACCTACCGCAAGCTGCACGACATTCCGGAATCCTGGGGCACCGCGGTCAACGTGCAGGCCATGGTGTTCGGCAACATGGGCGAGACCTCGGCCACGGGCGTTGCCTTCACCCGCAACCCCTCGACCGGCGAGAGCAAGCTCTACGGCGAGTTCCTGATCAACGCGCAAGGCGAGGACGTGGTCGCGGGCATCCGCACGCCGCAGGACATCACCGAGGAGGCGCGGAAGGAGTCGGGCTCCGACAAGGCGTCGATGGAAGCGGCGATGCCGGAAGCCTTCAAGGAGCTGACGCGGATCTACACGCTGCTCGAGAAGCACTACCGCGACATGCAGGACATGGAGTTCACCGTCGAGCAGGGTAAGCTCTGGATGCTCCAAACCCGCGGCGGCAAGCGCACCGCCAAGGCGGCGCTGCGCATCGCGGTCGAGCTCGCCAATGAGGGCCTGATCTCGAAGAAGGAAGCGGTGACGCGGATCGATCCGGCCTCGCTCGACCAGCTCCTGCATCCGACCATAGATCCCAACGCCAAGCGCGACGTGATCGCAACCGGCCTGCCGGCTTCGCCGGGTGCGGCCTCCGGCGAGATCGTGTTCTCCTCGGACGAGGCGGCCAAGCTTCAGGGCGACGGACGCAAGGTGATTTTGGTCCGCATCGAGACCAGCCCGGAAGACATCCACGGCATGCACGCCGCCGAAGGCATCCTGACCACGCGCGGCGGCATGACCTCGCACGCGGCGGTGGTCGCGCGCGGCATGGGCAAGCCCTGCGTCTCCGGCTGCGGGACCATCCGCGTCGATTACGGCCGCGGCACCATGAGCATCGGCTCGCGCACCTTCAAGACCGGTGATGTCATCACCATCGACGGCTCGCTCGGCCAGGTGCTCGCCGGCCGCATGCCGATGATCGAGCCGGAGCTGTCCGGCGAGTTCGGCACGCTGATGAATTGGGCCGACCAGGTCCGCAAGATCGGCGTCCGGGTCAACGGCGACACGCCGGACGACGCGCGCACCGCGATCAAGTTCGGCGCGGAAGGCATCGGCCTCTGCCGCACCGAGCACATGTTCTTCGAGGAGACGCGCATCCGCACGGTGCGCGAGATGATCCTCTCCGAGGACGAGCAGTCGCGCCGCGCCGCGCTGGCAAAACTGCTGCCGATGCAGCGCGCCGACTTCGTCGAGCTGTTCGAGATCATGAAGGGCCTGCCCGTCACGATCCGGCTTCTGGATCCTCCCCTTCATGAATTCCTGCCGCACACCCATGCCGAGGTCGAGGAAGTGGCGCGCGCCATGAACACCGACCCGCGGCGCCTCGCCGACCGCGCCCGGGAGCTCTCGGAGTTCAACCCGATGCTCGGCTTCCGCGGCTGCCGCATCGCCATCGCCTATCCCGAGATCGCCGAGATGCAGGCCCGCGCGATCTTCGAGGCGGCGGTCGAGGCGCAGAAGCGCACCGGCAAGGCCGTCGGCCTCGAGGTGATGGTGCCGCTGATCGCGACCAAGGCCGAGCTCGACCTGGTCAAGGCACGGATCGATGCCACCGCACAGGCCGTGATGCGCGAGACCAACACCAAGCTGGCCTATCAGGTCGGCACCATGATCGAGCTGCCGCGCGCCTGCCTGCTCGCGGGCGAGATCGCGCAGTCGGCCGAGTTCTTCTCGTTCGGCACCAACGACCTGACGCAGACGACCTACGGCATCAGCCGCGACGACGCGGCGAGCTTCCTCGGTCCCTATGTGGCGAAGGGCATCCTCACGGTCGATCCCTTCATCTCGCTCGATCAGGAAGGCGTCGGCGAGCTGGTCAAGATCGGCGTCGCCCGCGGCCGCAAGACCCGCACTTCGCTCAAGGTCGGCATCTGCGGCGAGCACGGCGGCGATCCCGCCTCCGTCGCCTTCTGCCACCATATCGGTCTCGACTACGTCTCCTGCTCGCCCTACCGCGTGCCGATCGCGCGGCTTGCAGCGGCGCAGGCCGCGCTCGGCAAGGCGATCGCGAGCCAGGCGTAAGCCGAAACACAGACTTGAATTGAGAGAGGCGGGGCCCAGCCCCGCCTCTCATTTTTGGCACTGCTCTCTCCGCGTCGTCATTGCGAGCCACCGGGTCCGCGCAAAGCGCGGCCCGATGACAGGCTCCACGAAGCAATCCAGAGTCGTTCCGCAGAGGGACTCTACTCGGCGCCCCTCACATCATCCCCGTCTCATCCTCCTCGGCCTGCCCGATCAGCGCCTCGCTCGCTACCGCCTCGCGGCGGGGCACGACGAACATCATCACGCAGGCGCAAAGGATCGAGATCGCGAGGACCGCGGAGGTCAGCGGCAGCGTCGTTGCGGAGTGGCCGCCGAGATAGGCGCCGAACTGCGACATCAGCGCGCCAATGCCTTGCTGCAGGAAGCCCATCGCGCCCGAGGCGGTGCCGGCCGCTTCGGGACGGATGCTGATGGCGCCGGCGGCGGAATTCGCCATCACGAAGGCATTGCCGGCCATCACGATCATATGGGTGCCGAACAGCCAGGCGGGCGCCTCGTTCCAACCGACGAAGCTCCAGAGCAGGTTCGCAAGGCTGCCGCAGAGCTGCAGGGCGAGCCCGAACCAGATCAGCTTCTCCAGTGAGTGGCGCGGCGCAAAGCGCACGCAGAGCAGGTTGCCGACCAGAAACGCAAAGCCCGTCGTCGCGAACCAGGCGCCGTATTCAGCGCTGCTGCGGCCCATCTGCGTCACCACGATGTAGGGCCCGCCACCGGCGAAGGTGAAGATGATCTGGGACGCCAGCACTTGGCACATCACATAGCCGACGAAGGCGCGGTTGCGGATGAGCATGCCGATATCGCCGCGGAAGCCGCTGCCGGCGGCGCGGCTGCGGCGGGTCTCAGGCAGCGCCAAGGCGATCCCGACGGCAACGACGATGGCGGCGATGGTGATGGCATAAAAGATCGCGCGCCATCCCAACGCGGTCTCGATCAGGCCGCCGGTGAGCGGCGAGACCATCTGCCCGATCATCAGCGCCGCGACCACGAGGCTGATCATCGAGGCGACGCGGTCGCGCTCGTAGATGTCGCGGATGATGGCCCGGCTGATCACCATGCCGGATGCGCCGCCGAGCGCCTGGAAGAAGCGTGCGGCGATCAATTGCGGCAGGGTCTCGGCGAAAATGCAGGCGACGCTGGCCGCCACCATCAGTGCAAGTCCTCCGAGCAGCACCGGACGCCGCCCGAACCGGTCCGACAGCGGGCCCATGATCAGCTGCGACAGCGCGATGCCGACCATGTAGAGCGACACCGTCATCTGCGCGATCGAGATGTCGCTGCCGAAATCCGTCGCCAGCACCGGCAGCGCCGGAACCAGGATGTAGAGCGAGATCGGTGCGACCCCGGTCATCACCACCAGCAGCAGCAACACCAGACGCGAGGTCGCGAGGTTGCCGGCCGCTTCGGGCGGCTTGCTGATGATGCCGTGCATCGCCGGACACTAGCCGCATCGCGTTGCGAGCGAATACGCTCATTTCGGCATACGGCTATGCGCGAGGCGTCAAGGCGCTGGGCCTGTGGGTGGGCAAAGACGCGCTCTTTGCGCGGCGTGCCCACCATTGCTGCCGTCACCCGGAGATGGATGGTGGGCACGCATCCGCCTCCGCTCTTCGAGCGGCAGCGGATGCTTTGCCCACCCTACGCAGGCAGTCTTATGACGGAGTTAGAGCTTCAGCTCCGCCGTGGCCTGATCGAGCCAGGTCTTCGTCGCCTCGTCCAGCGCCGGCCGCACGTCGTCCCTGACGCGCGCATGGTACGCGTTCAGCCAATCGAGCTCGTCGCGGCTCAGCATCGCGACATCGATCAGACGGCGGTCGATCGGCGCCAGGGTCAGCGTCTCGAACGCGTTCATCGGCTTCTCGGCACCCTTGATGTCGGCGGCGACGACCAGCTCGAGATTCTCGATGCGGATGCCGAAGCCATCGGTCTTGTAATAGCCGGGCTCGTTCGACAGGATCATGCCGCGCTTCAGCGGCGTGGTGCCGAGCTTCGAAATTCGCGCCGGTCCTTCGTGCACCGAGAGATAGCTGCCGACGCCGTGGCCGGTGCCGTGCTCGAAATCGAGCCCGACGGCCCAGAGATGTTGCCGCGCCAGCGTGTCGAGTTGCGCGCCCGTGGTGCCGTCCGGAAAGACGGCGCGCGCGATCGCGATGTGGCCGCGCAGCACGCGGGTGAAGCGGTCGCGCATCTCATCCGTCGGCTCGCCGACCGCCATGGTGCGCGTGACGTCGGTGGTGCCGTCTTCATATTGCGCGCCGGAATCGATCAGCAGGAGATCGCCGGGCGCGATCCGCCGGTTGCTCTTGCGGGTGACGCGGTAATGCACGATGGCGCCGTTCGGGCCGGTGCCGGAGATGGTCGGGAACGAGACGTCCCTGAGCGCGCCAGTGTCGCGGCGGAAGGTTTCCAGCGCCTCGACCGCGTCGATCTCGGTGAGCTTGCCGCTTGGCGCCTCGCGATCGATCCAGGCGAGGAAGCGTGCCAGCGCCACGGCGTCGCGCAAATGAGCCGTCTTGGTGCCCTTGATCTCGGTCGCGTTCTTGACCGCCTTGAGCAATGCAACCGGATCGCTGCCGCGCACCGGCTTGCCGCCGGCTCCGCTGATCAGGCGGCTGAGTGCGTCGGCCGCTGTGGCATTGTCGAGCGCAATGGCCGCACCGCTCTTGGCCAGCGCCATCAGCGTCGGCGCCATGGCGTCCGGTTCGCGCACGTCGGCGGACTGCTCGAGATGGTCGCGCGTGAGGTTGGAGAGCTTGCGGTGGTCGATGAAGATGGTGGGACGGCCGTCCTTCGGTACCAGCGCGTAGGACAGTGGCAGCGGCGTATGGGCGACGTCGGCGCCGCGGATGTTGAAGGTCCAGGCCACCGCGTGACTGTCCGACAGCACCAAGGCATCGGTGCCGAGCTTGGCGATCTCGGCCCTGATCTGGGTCAGCTTCTCCGCTTCAGTGATACCGGCGTGCTGAAGGCTGTGCACCGCGACGGGGGCGATCGGCGGCTGCGGCCGGTCCTGCCAGATCGCGTCGATCGGATTGCTGTCGACCGCGACCAGCTCGGCCCCGGCCTTGGCGCAGGCGGCGGACAATCGCTCGGCTGCCGAAAAAGTGTGCAGCCACGGATCAAATCCGAGGCGGTCGCCGGCTTTCAGATGCGCCGCCACCCAGCTCTCCGGCGGCGGGTCGATCAGCGATTCCACTACCCATGCCTTGGCATCGACCTGCTTGGCCGCCTGCAGCGTGTAGCGGCCGTCGACGAACAGCGCAGCCTCCTGCGGCAGAACCACTGCTAGTCCCGCCGAGCCGGTAAAGCCGGTCAGCCAGGCGAGCCGCTCTTCCGATGGCGGCACATATTCGTTCTGCTGCTGGTCGGCACGTGGCACGACGAAGCCGGTCAACTTGCGACGGGCAAGTTCTTCGCGAAGTGCGGCCAGTCGTGCCGCCAACGCGACGCCGGCCTCCGGCTCCTCGAATGTCTGGAAGTGCGCTTCGAACATGGTGGATCACTTTAGGATCATGGAGATCAGTCCGCAATGTAGACGCATTTGCGTCGCATCTGGCATGGACTGTGCTTGAAATAGTTCCATTCGAATTGAGTGGAGTAAAGGATGCGGCAGTTGCGCTTCGTCCGGATAACAGGGAAATTCGAGCGGGTGGTTCATCTCAACGGCGAGGGGACACACAATGCCAGCGTTCACCTTTGAGAAGATTTCGCCTCCGGCGCGCCGCGCTCCGATAGCGGCAGTACCGAAGAAGCCGCGCGGCCTCATCAGCCAGATGATCGACCGTTTCGCCGAGCGCCGCGCCAAACGCGCCTTGCGGGGCAAGCGCGCGTCACGCCGCGACGAGAAGCCGGCCGAGTAGCGCGGCGAGGGAGCGCACCGCCGTCGCGACGCGGTTAGTTCATCCCACCTTCCTCAGCAGCAGACTGCTCCACCCCTCGATGCGCAGATGCTTCACCGGCACGAGGCCGCGGGCGCGGTAGGCGGCGATCACGGCGGGCGCCTGGTGCGTCAAGAGGCCGGAGAGGATGACGGGGGCGCCAGGCGCAAGGTGCCGCGTCATCGGGCTCGCCAATTGCCGCAACGGATTGGCAAGGATATTGGCGAGCACCAGGTCGAACGGGCCTGCACGCGCAAAATCTGGCGCGGCAAAGCCGGTCGCGCGGATCACCCGCACATGGTTGCCAACTTCGTTCAGCGTGGCGTTCTCGGCGGCCACCCGGACCGATGGCGGATCGATGTCGGAAGCGAGCACCGCGCGATGCAGCGCCTTCGCCGCCGCGATCGCCAGCACGCCCGTGCCGGTGCCGAGATCGAGCAGGCTCCTTGGGCGGGAGCTCTTCAGGACATGGTCAAGCAGAAGTAAACAGCCGCGCGTCGTGCCATGGTGACCGGTGCCGAAGGCGAGCGCCGCCTCGATCTCGATGGCAAGCTTGTTCGGCGCCACACGGTCGCGATCGTGGCTGCCGTGCACGACGAAGCGGCCGGCCGGCACCGGGACGAGATCTTCAAGGCTGGCTTTGACCCAGTCCTTGGCTTCGACAGTGTCGAAGACGAGCGTCGCCGCGACCTCATTTCCTGCTGAAGTTGCAACGAGTTCGCGCAGCCATGCCTGATCGGGCGCTGCGGCGAAATGCAACGTGACGTCCCAGCGTCCGTCAGGCCGTTCGAACGCGGCGACCGCCGCATCGCCGTCGAAAAAGATCTCGGTGAGCAGGTCGACGACGCCCTTGGCGTCGGCTTCGCTGCCGATTGAAAAGCTGGCGCGATGGGTCGGGGAAGGCTGCATTTAGGTTCCGTCGCGTTCAATTTTTGGAACTTTTAGTGCCCAGTTTTCGGACAAGTTGAGGTTCCCATATTAACGCGCCTGCAGTGTGTGGCCCGTATATTTTCGGATGTACAAGCAAGTCCACGCAGCTTTGAATTGAAACGGAGGCGAGTCTTGAAGCGCATGATTCAGAAGTTCTGGTCGGATGAGTCCGGTGCAACCGCGATTGAATACGGCCTGATCGCCGCGGGTATCGCCCTGGCGATCATTACCGTGGTGAACGGCCTGGGCACTACCATGAACGAGAAGTTCACTTCGATTAGCACCTCCTTGAAGTAATTTCCGCCGCCATTTTCCAGCGGGGGCTATTTTCTTCAAAGGCTGTTCCTGATCACCGCCTGCTAGGGGTTTCCCCTGGCGGGCGAGGTCGTTTTTGCCGCCCGACTTCACAGCTTATCCGCCTGCTTGTCCGGACTTTATCCACCACTTTTCCCCTGATCGCCTCGCCGATTTCCCACCGGCTTTCCCCAGGATCGCTCCTGGCCGTATCGCCCAGGCCTCCTCTGGCCGCTCACAGGCCTTTCGACAGCCTGTCCACCGCCAATCCACAGCCCTATCCACGGCTCCCGAACAGGGCGCGGTGATCCCGCAGGATCGCCTGCGCGGCGTTATGGCCGGGGGCGCCGGTGACGCCGCCGCCGGGATGGGCGCCGGATCCGCAATGGTAAAGGCCTCTCAGCGGCCCGCGATAATCGGCGTGGCCCAGCATCGGCCGCGCCGAGAACAACTGGTTCAGCGTCAGCGCGCCGTGGAAGATGTCGCCGCCGAGCAGCCCGAATTGCCGCTCGAGATCGAGCGGAGACAGGATCTGACGGCCGAGCACGCTCGCCGCGAAGCCCGGGGCGTTTTTATCCACCGTCGCGATCATGAGATCGGCGACCTCGTCGCGATGGTCGTCCCACGACTTTCCATCGGGAAGCCCTGGTGCGACATGCTGACAGAACAGGCTCGCGACATGCTTGCCGGCCGGGGCCAGCGTGTCGTCGAGCGTCGAGGGGATCAGCATTTCCACGACGGGCTCGCGGCTCCAGCCCTGCGCGCGCGCGTCGAGCCAGGCGCGATCCATATAGCCGAGGCTCGGCGCCAGGATGATGCCGGAGGTGAGGTGATCGCCCTCGCCTGAGAGCGCCGTGAAGGAGGGCAGGCGGTCCAGCGCCACATTCATCCGGAAGGTGCCGGAGCCGTTCTTCCAATGCCGGATGCGGGCGAGGAAGTCCGCAGGCAGAGCATCGGCCGCGATCAGGCGCGTGTAGAGCAGCTTTGGATTGACATTGGCCGCGACATATTTCGCGCGGATCGCAGAGCCGTTCTCCAGCACGATTCCGACGGCGCGGTCTCGCTCGACGATGACCTCGCGCACACCGGCATCCGTGTCGATCACGACGCCACGGTCGCGTGCCGCGCGCGCCATCGCCTGCGTGATCGCGCCCATGCCGCCGATGGCGTGGCCCCACACGCCCTTCTTGCCGTTCACCTCCCCGAACGCGTGATGCAGCATCACATAGGCCGAGCCGGCGGCGTAGGGGCTGGCATAATTGCCGACGATGGCGTCGAAGCCGAACAGCGCCTTGACCAGATCGTGCTCGAAACGTTCGTCCAGCATCTCGCCGGCCGAGCGCGTGAACAGATCGAGCAGGCTGCGGCTTTGTTCCAGCGTCAGGCCGCGCAGAATGTTGGCGCTCTGCAAAGCGTTCACCGCCTCGCGGACCGCGTTGGTACCAAAACCGTCGAGCAGGTTCGGCGGCGCGCGCAGCACGAACCGCCTGAGCACGTCGGCAATGTCTTCCAGCTCGCGCGCGAAGCCGTCGAGCGCTTCCGCATCATGCGCGCTGAGCCGCGCCACCGAGGCTTTCGTTCGCCCCTCGCCGGTGAGGAGATAGCTGCCGTCTGGCGCGGGCAGAAAATTCTGCGCACGCCGCTCGACGATGCGCAGGCCCTGCTCGGCAAGCTTGAGGTCACGGATCACCTGCGGATTGAGCAGGCTCACGGTGTAGGCGGCGACAGAATTGCGAAAGCCGGGGTGAAACTCCTCCGTCACCGCGGCACCGCCGACCACCTTGCGCCGTTCGACCACGCGCACGCGCAGGCCCGCCATTGCCAGATAGGTCGCGCAGGTGAGGCCGTTATGGCCCGCGCCGATGATGATGACGTCGGTATCTGTCATGAAGAATGCGAGGCCCGGTCTACTGTCATTCCGGGGCTCGCGAAGCGAGAACCCGGAATCTCGAGGTTCCGGGTTCGATGCTTTGCATCGCCCGGAACGACCCTCTTATATCAGGCATTCCTTGCTGCAACATCACGCCACACTTTATTGCCCGTCCAGGCGCCTTGTGCTCCATTGCGCGCGATCCGGCGCCCGCCGGGGTTTAAGCCGGAGCATTCATGGATTCGATCGTGCAACCCGCCGCCACGGAGCAGCCGTCGTCGTCGCGCAACCGGCTGCTGCTGACGGTCTACACCGCTGCGATCTTCGTCAGCGCGCTGCTGCTGTTCTCGGTTCAGCCGCTGTTCACCAAGATGGTGCTGCCGCGGCTCGGCGGCTCGCCGGCGGTGTGGTCGGTGGCCATGGTGTTCTTCCAGTCGCTGCTGCTGGCCGGCTATGCCTATGCGCATCTGCTGATGCAGGCGCGGAACCGGATCGTCCCCGTCGCGGTACATCTGGTGCTGCTGTTCGCCGCCTTCGCAACGCTGCCGCTCGGCATCGCCTCCGCCTATGGCGAGCCGCCGGCTTCGGGCTACGCAGTCTGGCTGCTCGCCCTGTTCGCGGTCTCGATCGGGCTGCCGTTCTTTGCGCTCGCCGCGAACAATCCGCTGCTGCAGGCCTGGTTCGTCCGCACCGGCCATCCGGCCGGGCACGATCCCTATTTCCTCTACGCCTCCTCCAATGTCGGCAGCTTCCTCGCGCTGTTGTCCTATCCGTTCCTGCTGGAGCCGATGTTCACGCTGCAGATGCAGAACCGGTTCTGGACCGGTGGCTATGGCCTGCTGATCCTCCTCATCGGCGCCTGCGGCGTGCTGTTGTTGCGTTCGCCGAAGTTGGCGCTGACCGACACGCGGGCCGAGGACGTGAATGCACCCGCGCCCGGCCTCTTGACGCGGCTGCGCTGGATCTTCCTCGCCGCCGTGCCATCGGGCCTGCTCATCGCCGTCACCGCGCACATCTCGACCGACGTCGCGGCGGCGCCGCTTTTGTGGGTGCTGCCGCTGTCGCTTTACCTCTTGACCTGGGTCGTCGTGTTCCAGTCGCGGCCGCTGCTGCCGCACAAATGGATGCTGATGCTCCAGCCGGTCGCGATTGCGGGCGTCGTCGTCCTGCTGGCTTTCGGCGGCGAGCAGAACCTGCTGCTGACCCTCGGCGGACATCAACTCTGCTTCTTCGTCATCGCCATGGCCTGCCACGGCGAGCTGGCGCGGACGCGGCCTGCCGCCAAATATCTCACCGGCTTCTATGTCGCGTTGTCGTTCGGCGGCATGGTCGGCGGCTTGTTCGCGGGGCTGGTTGCGCCCTTCACCTTCTCGTGGATCGCCGAATATCCGATCCTGATCGCGCTTGCCGCGCTGTGCCGTCCGTCCGCGAATGAGCGGCTGGCCGCAATCGTCAAATGGTACTGGCTGGCGCTCGCCGCGCTCGCGGTGGCGCTCATCGCGCCGTCATATACGACCGGTGGCCTCTCGACCTGGTTCGAGGATCATCGTGTCTGGGTCGCCGGCGCCGTCGGCGTGCTCGCCGCGCTGCTCGCGCTGATCCTCAATGCCGGGCGCTGGAAGATCTTTGCCACCGTCGTGCTGGCGCTGGCGTTGATCCGCGTCTATCCCGCGGACGAGGGCCGCGTCACGACCGTGCGCAGCTTCTTCGGCGTGCACAAGATCGTGGTGACGCCGGGCGGTTATTTCCACGTGCTGATGCACGGCACCACCATTCATGGCGCCGAGCGTTTCCGCAACAATGACGGCACGCCTGTTGCCGGCCGGCCCGAGCCGATCACCTATTACCACAAGGACGGCGGCATCGGTCAGGCCGTCAGCGCGATCCGCGAGCGCAAGGGCGCGCCGCTGAAGGTCGCCGCGATCGGCGTCGGCTCCGGCACGCTCGCCTGCGCCGCCGAGCAGGGGGAGGACTGGACCTTCTTCGAGATCGACCAGTCCATGGTCGATGCGGCGCGTGATCCCAGGAATTTCCGCTACATCTCGAGCTGCATGCCCGACATGAAGCCCGTCATCGGGGATGCGCGCCTCACCTTCGCCAAGGAGCCCGACGGCGCCTATGATCTCGTCATCGTCGACGCCTATTCGTCCGACGCGATCCCGATCCATCTTGCGACCGAAGAGGCGATGAAGATCTACAAGGACAAGCTCGCGCCGCACGGTGCCGTGGTGATGCACGTCTCCAACCGGCATCTGGACCTCGAAACCGTCGTCGTCGGTATCGCGGACGCCAATGATCTCAAGAGCTGGGTCTTCAACGAGGATTCCGGGCGCGATGGTGACTACATCTTCTCCACCGACGTCGTCATCTCCGCGCGCGAGGAGGCCGACATCGGCAGGCTCGCGTCCTCCAAGCAATGGGAACAGACCGAAGCCGACGACAGGGTGCGGGTCTGGACCGATGACTATTCGAACATCCTGGGCGCGCTGTATCGGCGTTGGAAGGACGGCGAGTAGGGCTCTCTTCGTAGCCCGGATGGAGCGAAGCGCAATCCGGGGGCGCTCCCGGCGTGGTACTGTCCCGGATTTCGCTGCGCTCCATCCGGGCTACGAGGCATCGCAACTACGGCGCCACGGGCGTCCCCACCGGCAGCGCAATTCCCTTAGCGCCGGCCACCTCTCGTAATAGATCCGGTCTGTCCGAGATGATGCCGTCGACGCCGAGCTCGATCATGTGCGTCATGTCTTCACGCTTGTTCACCGTCCAGACCACGACGCGCAGTCCGAGCGCGTGGGCCTCGGAGACCAGAGGCGCGGTCACGTCGCCGAAATAGGGCGACCAGATCGCGCCGCCCGCAGCCTTGATCGTGCGCGGCAGCGAGCCGGCGTGATCGGCCGGGTTGAACCCCGCCGTCCAGTTTGTCGCCTTGTCGAGCGCTACCGTCGGAGCCAGGCTGCGCTGGATCGTCAGGTACGCGGTCGGGATGTTCGGCGCCTGCTGCTGGACGCGACGCAAGGTTCGCCAGTCGAACGACTGGATCATGACGCGATCGGAGACTCCCTCGGTCTCGATCACCCCGAGCAGCTTCGCGACGAATTCTTGCGGATCAAGCGTTTCATCGGGACGGTTCGGATCGATCTTGGTCTCGATGTTGAAGCGCACTTGCCTGTTGCCGGACTTGCGCACCAGCGCGAACAGCTCGCGCAAGGTGGGAATGCGAGTCCCCGGGACGGCACGCTGGCCCGGAAATTGTTTCGCATAGGCACTGTCCGGCCGAATCTGGCCGACGTCATAGGTCCTGATCTCGTCGAGCCGCAATTTCACGAACGGCGTGCCGGGCGGAGCGATGTAGGCGCCATCGGGCCGCCGTGCGAGATCGGGATTGAGCCCGCGCTCATGCGCGACGATCACTTCGCCGTCGGCGGTGACGCCGACGTCGAGCTCCAGCGTGTCCACGCCCATCGTCAGCGAATGGGCGAAGGCGGGCAGGGTGTTTTCCGGCAGCAGCGCCCGCCCGCCGCGATGCGCCTCGAGGTCGAAGGCCAAATCAGATCCCATGGCTTGTCCGGCAGTGAGCAGCGAGAGCAGCACCGGGATTGTCGTGGCACGTGATGGCATGGTGCCTCGACGGTCAAGGGCGGTTGATGGTCGCCGGGTCAGTTCTGATAGTAGTAGCCGCGCGGCTGATAAACCTGCCGCGGCTGCGGCTGATAGTAATAGCCCTGCTGGCCGTAGCCCTGGTCGTAATAAGGCCGCGGCTGCTGCTGATAGACCTGCGCGTCGTAGAGCGGGCGGGTGGCCGAGCGCGGCGCCGGATAGCGCGCGCCGGTGTCGCTGCCGTCGGCCGGGTAGATGTAATTGTCGTCCTGCGGCATGTAGCGCCGCGCGGGCTGCGCCGGCGGGGTCAGGTCCACGGGGGCGCCGGTGGTGGCGTATTGGTCTTCGGCCGGCTGCGGGGCGCGGGCCACCGCAGTGTTGTTGCGGCCGCGCGGATTGCGCGCCAGCGCCACCTGTGCCGAGCCGGTCAGCGTCACCGTGGTGTTGAGCACGCCCTGCTGCTGCACCAGCGCATAGAGCGTCGAGGCATTCTGGCGCGACAGGCGCACGCAGCCATGGGATGCCGGCGAGCCGAGCCGGCCGACCGAGTCCGTGCCGTGGATGGCGTGCCCGACCTTGGTGAAGAAGATCGCGTGCGGCATCGGTGCGTCGTCGAATTCCTTGGAGTAGTGATCCTCTTCCATGCGGAAGGCCCGGAAGGCGCCGTTCGGCGTCTCGCGCGAGGGGAGGCCGGTCGACACCGGCCAGCGGTAGCGCGCGACCCCGTCGACGGCGACGGTCATCTGCTGATTGTCCTTGTCGACGGTGATCTCGACCTTGGCCTGCGCGGTGCCCGCGCTCAAAAGCATCAGGGATGTGAGAGCAATAAAAAACGAACGCATCTGACTTCTGGCCTCCGGCCTGTTCATGCTTAGCGCCGCGGCTCTCCGTCCCCCGGCGTGCATTATGCCTGCAGCCCGGCGTTGGTTCCAGCGGCCAGCCTGTCCATCGTTAACGTGATGGCAGGCGTAAGCAAGGCCGCTTTGTGCCGCGCCGGCCGGCGGCGCTGACATTTTCGCGAGCGCCGCGTGGTCAGTTCTTGAGCCGGTATCCGGTTCGGAAAATCCACCAGATCACGACCAGGCAGATCACCAGGAAGGCCAACGTCATGCCGATGCTGACGGACACGCTGACGTCGGCGATCTCGTAAAAGCTCCAGCGGAAGCCGGAGATCAGATAGACGACCGGGTTGAGCAGCGCGACCGTGCGCCATGTCGGCGGCAGCATGTCGATGGAATAGAAGCTGCCGCCGAGGAAGGTGAGCGGCGTCACCACCAGCATCGGAATCATCTGCAGCTTCTCGAATCCGTCGGCCCAGATGCCGATGATGAAGCCGAACAGGCTGAACGTCACCGCCGTCAGCACCAGGAAGGCCAGCATCCAGACCGGATGCTGGATATGCAATGGAACGAAGAGCCCGGCGGTCGCCAGGATGATCAGGCCCAGGATGATCGACTTGGTGGCGGCGGCGCCGACATAGCCGAGCACGATCTCGAAATAGGAGATCGGCGCCGACAGGATCTCGTAGATCGTGCCGGTGAATTTCGGGAAGTAGATGCCGAACGAGGCGTTGGCGATGCTCTGCGTCAGCACCGAAAGCATGATCAGGCCCGGCACGATGAAGGTGCCGTAGCTGACGCCCTCGACCTCGCTGATGCGCGAGCCGATCGCAGCGCCGAACACCACGAAATAGAGCGAGGTCGAGACCACCGGCGAGACGATGCTTTGCAGCAGGGTCCGCCAGGTACGCGCCATTTCGAACAGGTAGATGGCGCGGATGGCGCGGTGGTTCATGACGTCCTCACGAGGTCGACGAAAATGTCCTCGAGCGACGATTGCGTCGTGTCGAGGTCGTTGAAGCGGATGCCGGCGGTGCGGAGGTCGCCGAGCAGGCTGGTGATGCCGGTGCGCTCGCCCTGGGTGTCGTAATCGTACACCAGCGTCGCGCCGCCGTCGCAGAGCTCGAGCTCGTAATGGCTGAGGCTTTCCGGCAACGCCGTCACCTTGTTCTGCAGGTGCAGCGTCAGCCGCTTCTTGCCGAGCTTCTGCATCAAAGTGGTCTTGTCCTCGACCAGCACGATCTCGCCCTTGTTGATGACGCCGATGCGGTCGGCCATCTCCTCGGCTTCCTCGATGTAATGCGTGGTCAGGATGATGGTGACGCCGGATTGCTGAAGCCCGCGCACCACCTCCCACATGCCCTTGCGCAGCTCGACGTCGACGCCGGCGGTCGGCTCGTCCAGGAACAGGATCTGCGGCTCGTGCGACAATGCCTTGGCGATCATCACGCGGCGCTTCATGCCGCCGGAGAGCGTGATGATCTTGTTGTCCTTCTTGTCCCACAGCGAGAGGGCCCTCAGCACCTTCTCGATGTGATCGGGGTTCTTCGGCTTGCCGAACAGGCCGCGGGAGAAGCTCACGGTCGCCCACACGCTCTCGAAGGCGTCGGTGTGCAGTTCCTGCGGCACGAGGCCGATCAGCGAGCGCGCCTTGCGGTAGGAGGTCTGGATGTCCTCGCCGCCGACCAGGACGCGGCCCTCGCTCGGATTGGCGATGCCGCAGATGATCGAGATCAGCGTGGTCTTGCCGGCGCCGTTGGGGCCGAGCAGCGCAAAAATCTCGCCGCGCTTGATGTCGAGATTGACGTTCTTGAGTGCCTTGAAGCCGGACCCATAGGTCTTCGACAGATTGGCGACGGAGATGATGGAAGACATGATGGCCGCGAGGCTGAGGAGCAAAGGCTGGGGAGGGGGCCGGACCATCCAGGAGGACAGGTCGGCGGAGCCCTGAAATAGGAACGCCATTGTCCCTCCGCAATTCCCCGGAGAAAAATGGTCTCAAAACAGGCGCTTTAGTGGCAGGTTCCGGGCAAGTGTTGCGCGATGGTCACGGCTTGCTGCTAAGATTGGCGCTCACGCGCCTCTTTGTTGCGTCTGCGAGCGCGCCGTGGCTACGATTCCGGCCAATCGCGAAGCGTATCGTCTCCAGGGAAAAGATCGATGAGACCGAACGGCCGTCACACCGCCGGCGCCAGCCAATTGTCCGCCCTCCGTGTTTGGGCGATGGGCCTGCTCCTGCTGTCAGCTGTTGCCATCAGCCCGACCACTGCCAAGGCCGCGCCGAGCCAGGCCGCGGCGGCGACCACGCATGTCTATCTGCTCCGCGGCGTGCTCAACATCTTCTCGCTCGGCCTCGACACCATCGGCGCCCGGCTCCAGGCGCAGGGCGTTCCGGTGACCGTCGCCAATTTCGTGTCCTGGTCCTCGCTCGCCGATGAAGCGGCGGCTGCCTACAAGGCCGGTCGGCTCAAGACCATCATCCTGGTCGGCCATTCCTCGGGTGCGACCGCGCTGCCCGACATGATCGCCAAGCTCAACCAGCTCGGCGTGCCCGTGAAGCTCGCGATCGGCCTCGACTCCGTGTTCAAGACCAAGCTCTCGACCGGCGCGGAACGCTACATCAACATCTATATCGGCGATGGCCCCGGCGAGCCGGTGCGGGCCGCGGCCGGGTTCCGCGGCAAGCTCGACAATGTCGACATCCGCGGCAGTGGCGTCGGCCACATCTCGATCGACAAGAACGAGGCGATCCAGCGCCGCGTCATCGCCGAGATCGACGCTGCCATCATGCGCTCGCGCGCCCCGGCTGCGCGAGTCGCCGAACCCGCTGCGCCGCGGCCCGCACGCGCGGCGGCGGCAACGGATCCGGCGAGGAATTGAGCCGTCGCGCATCCTGCCGCGTGATGCCGCCTAAGCTGGCGTCACGCGAACCGGCATGCTCTCCAGCCCGCGCAGGGAATTGTTGAGCCTGCGCTTCGGCTCCGCCGCGAGCTCGATCGTCTTCACGCGCCTTGCGATCTCGCCGAAGATCAATTCGCCCTCCAGACGCGCGATCATCTGGCCGACGCAGGCGTGTATGCCTGCGCCGAAGCCGACATGGCCGGTCGCAACCCGCTCCACGTCGAAACGGCCCGGCTTGTCCCAGCGCGCGGGATCGCGATTGGCGGAGGCCATGAACAGCAGCACCTTGCGGTGCGCCGGGATCACGCCGCCGCCGATCTCGGCATCGCGCGAGGTGGTGCGAAAAAACGTCTGCACCGGTGAATCGTAGCGAAGGCCTTCCTCGAAGGCGTTGCGCGCCAGCTCTGGTTTCTCGTGCAGCTTGCGATATTCGTCCGGATGAGTGGCGAGCGCGAGCAGGGTATTGCCGATGCCATTGACGGTGGTGTCGATTCCTGCCGTGAGGAACGGCCGCACCAGATGCGTCGCCTCGTGCTCGGTGATCTCGCCCTCATCGGCCGCCTGGTAGATCATCATGCCGAGGCTGTCGGGCCGTAGCGCATCGCGCGCACAACATTCCATGATCCAGCTCTGCGCCGCGAGACCATCCTTTCGCGACGCTGCGAGGATCTCGTTCTCCGGGCCGAAGCTGTTGAATACGAACGTGCTCCAGGCGAGCAGCTTCTCGCGCCCATCGGGGCGGATGCCGATCGCGTCCGGAAACACCTTCATCGGATAGGCTTCCGCAAGATCGGTCACGGCATCGAACGTGCCTTTGTCGATCAGCTCCGAGACCTTCCTCTCTGCTTCGCGCTGGAACGTCTCGCGCAGCTTCCTTGCGACGCCCGGAGACAGCGTGCGGCCGAGCACGCGGCGGCCCTTGTCGTGGTCGGGCGGATCGATCTGCAGCGTCAGCGGCTTTGGCAGCGCCGGGTTCATCCCGTTCAGCCCGACGCCCTCGCCACTGATGAACGTTTTCCAGTCCTTCAGGGCCGCTTCGACCTCGGCATTGCGGGCCATGGCCCACACGCCGTAGCGTTCCACTTCGAACACCGGCCCGATTGCGCGCAGCGCCTCATAGGCGGGATAGGGATCCGTCAGAAAGCCGGGCGCGAACGGATCGACCGGACTGGATGCAATGCCGCTCATGGTCAGCTCCGAACCGCTATTGCTTTGCGAGCGGGCACTGACCGTCACTCTCGGACCGGAACGCGTCCTCGCCCTTGATCGTGGCAACGACCTTCAGCAGATCCCAGGACGAATTCGATTCCTCGGGAGCCTTGACCTGCAACAGGTAGAGCGGATGGATCTTGCGGCCGTCCTTGCGGATGTAGCCCTTGCCGAACAACTGATCGTCGGTCGGCATCTGCTTCATCGTCGCGACCACGGCCTTGCCGTCCTTGGCGCCGCGGGCCTTGTCGACCGCCTTGAGGTAGTGGATGACCGAGGCATAGACGCCGGCCTGCATGTCGTTCGGATAGGCCTTCGAGGGAATGCGTTCGGCGAAGCGCTTCGCGAAAGCACGCGTGCCGTCGGTCAGATCCCAGTAGAACGGATTCATGATCTGCGCGCCCTGCGCAAACTTGAGCCCAAGCGCGGGAAGGCCGTTCATGCCGAGGATCAATCCGACCAGCTTGTGATCCTTCGTCAGCCCGAACTCGGCGGCCTGCTTCATCGAGGTGATGGTATCGTCCCCTGCATTGGCGAATGCGATGACGCTCGCGCCCGACGCCTGGGCCTGGAGCAGGAATGAGGCGTAATCAGCCGTGCCCAACGGATGCCGCACGCTGCCGAGCACCTCACCGCCGGACGCTTTCACGGCTTCCGCGGCCTGCTTTTCCAGATCATGGCCGAACGCGTAATCCGCGGTGATGAAGAACCATTTCTTGCCGCCCTGCTGCACGATGGCCTTGCCGAGGCCGCGCCCGTAGGAATAGGTGTCGTAGGTCCAGTGCACGGTGTTTGGCGTGCACTTCTCCCCGGTCAGAAGCACCGTGCCGGCGCCCGAGCCCACGAAGACCTTGTTCTTCTCGGCGCTCATGCCGGCCACGGCGAGCGCAATCGACGAGTTCGGAATGTCGAAGATCGCATCGACGCTCTCGTTCTCGTACCAGCGCCGGGCGATACCGATGCCGATGTCCGTCTTGTTCTGATGGTCCGCCGCAACGACTTCCACCGGCTTGCCGGCGGCCTTTCCGCCATAGTCCTCGACGGCCATCTTGGCGGCGACGACCGAGCCGATGCCCTGATAGCTCGCGAACGGCCCCGATTGATCGTTCAGGATGCCGATCTTCACGACGTCCTGGGCCAAGGCCGGTGCGGCGGTCAGCACCGCGGCCACCATGCACAGTTTATGCAGGAATTTGCTGTTCATTGTGTCCCTCCCATGGGCGGTCTTGGTGCCGCTCTATAATAGTTATATTTTATAGCTATTTTTGAGAGTGTCAATTCGGCCGACTTGTGGCCGCCGGATCCAGGATCATGAGCCCGAAAGCAGTCAGACCCGGAGCAAAGCCCGCTCAACCGTCGGAGACGTCACTGGACTTGCGCGCGCTGCAGCGCACGCCCGGCTTCATGCTGCGGCTCGCGCAGCTGAAGTTCTTCGAAGGCTTCTACGAGGAGTTCGCCGCACTGGGCCTGACGCCGGCGACCTACGCGATATTCGTCGTCATTCGCGACAATCCGGGCGTTCCCCCCAGCAGCCTTGCCAGCCTGCTCCGCCTGCGCCTGCCGAACCTGATCAAGATCCTGAACGAGCTGGAATCGTCCGGCTTCATCAAGCGTAACCGCTCGAAATCCGACCGCCGCGCCGTCGAGTTGATGCTTACGCCGAAGGGCGCCAAGCTCATTCAGGACGGGGCAAGCCTGACGGGGCTCTATAACCAGAAGATGCTGGCCCCGCTCACCGAGGCGGAGCAACGCACCCTGCTCGAATTGCTCAATCGGCTGCTGCCGCTTTAGCCCGGGAGAGGCCCGCCTGAGGCCGACGGTCGCAGCCACGTCCAGCGGCGCGGCAGCCGGAGAGGGCGCCGGACGAGAGATGGTCGGTTCCGTGCCCCAAAATCCACCCAATCGATGGTCACTAAGCCGGTCAGGGGAGGCCCCTGCCTCCCGTGGTGGGACTGCTGGACTGATGATTCATTCGAGGCGACTCCTCGCGCTGGCAGTAGTGGTGCTGCTCGCCTTGAGCAGTGGCATGGCCGCTGCTTCACCGCCGAAGTCCAAGACCAACGCGACCGCCCCCGCCGCGCCGCCGCCGCCTCCGCCGTTCGAGCCGTTGCCGCCGCCAAAAATCTACCTGTTCCGCGGCGCCATGGGTCCCATCTTCTCGACCGGCATGGATCGGCTCGAAGAGAGGCTAACGAAGGCCGGCTTCTCGGCCAACGTCTACGAATTCACCATCTGCCGGTGGATCGGCGATCGCGCCATCTCCAGCTATAAGGAATCGCCGGCGCCGATCGTGCTGATGGGCCATTCCATGGGCGGGCTGTGCTCGATCGTCATCTCCGAGATGGCGGCCAAGGAGAACATCCCGATCAGCCTCGTCATCGCCATCGATCCCGCGCAAGCGACCGGCGATGTCCCCCTCAACGTCGAGCGCTTCATCAACATCTTCCTGTCCGACAGCGTGCTCGGCGGCGGCGACGTCGTGGCTGTTCCCGGCTTTCGCGGCCATTACGCCAGCTATGACCTCAAGCGGAACGCGCGCGTCACCCACATCAACATCGAGAAGTCCGACGATATCCATCGTCAGATCGTCGAGATGGTGACGCAGCTGCCGCGCATTCCGCCGCAAACGCAGGCCGATGCCGTGCCGCTGCGCTATCTCGTGCCGGCGGACACGCTGGTCGAATTGTGGGACAGCGGCGTGCGGGTTCCGGTGCGCCGCGGCGACACCATGGAGAGCATCGCAGCAGCAAACCGCGTGCCGCTGTGGACGCTCGCGCAGAGCAACTCGCTGCCCGAGAACGCGCAGCTGACGCCGGGCCAGACCATCATCGTCCCCCGCCATCTGACACCGCCCGAGCCGGCCGCCGCGATGGCCACGCCGCCGGCGTCACCGGCGGCGCGGAGGTAGGGGCCGTTATCTTGCCGCAGAAGGCGGTGCGCTCCCTCTCCCGCTTGCGGGGGAGGGTTGGGGAGGGGGTCTCTCCTCGATCGAGGACCCCAGAGAAGAGAGCCCCCACCCGCCGCGCTCTGGCGCGCAATTGCGCTGCCGAGCGCGTCGCCCTCCCCGCAAGTGGGAGAGGTGCAGCGAGTCCTTGGCGACACTCGATCCGATAAGACTAAACATTCGATCCGTGGATCGCATCGATCACGGCGTCCGTGACCTCCTTCGTGGTCGCCTTGCCTCCGACATCCGGCGTCAGCACGCCCGCGGCGCAGACACGCTCGACGGCCGCCATCAGCCGTAAGGCGGCATCCTTCTCGCCGAGATGCTCGAGCATCTGCGCGCCGGTCCAGAACGTCGCGACCGGGTTGGCGATGCCCTTGCCGGTGATGTCGAACGCCGAGCCGTGGATCGGCTCGAACATCGAGGGGAAGCGGCGCTGCGGATCGATGTTTCCGGTCGGGGCGACGCCGAGGCTTCCAGCCAGCGCGCCGGCGAGATCGGAGAGGATGTCGGCGTGGAGATTGGTTGCGACGATGGTGTCGAGGCTCTTCGGATGCAGCGTCATGCGCACCGTCATGGCGTCGACCAGCATCTTGTCCCAGGTCACGTCAGGGAATTCGCCGGCGACCTCGGCCGCGATCTCGTCCCACATCACCATGCCGTGGCGCTGCGCGTTCGACTTGGTCACGACGGTCAGCAGCTTGCGCGGGCGCGACCGCGCGAGCTGGAACGCATAGCGCATGATCCGCGTGACGCCGACGCGGGTGAAGACGGCGACTTCGGTGCCGACCTCTTCCGGCAGGCCCTTGTGGGCGCGGCCGCCCATGCCGGCATATTCGCCTTCCGAGTTCTCGCGCACGATCACCCAGTCGAGATCGCCGACGCCGACATTGCGCAGCGGCGAGGCGACGCCCGGCAGGATCTTGGTCGGCCGCACATTGGCGTATTGGTCAAAACCCTGGCAGATCGGCAGGCGCAGGCCCCACAGCGTGATGTGGTCGGGCACGTCTGGGGCGCCGACCGCGCCGAAATAGATCGCGTCGAACTTCTTCAGCTCGCTGAGGCCGTCCGCCGGCATCATCACGCCGTGCTTCTTGTAATAATCCGAGCCCCAGTCGAACGTCTTGACGTTGAAGGCGAGATCGCCGCTGCGTTTTGCGAGAGCCTCCAGCACGCGGACGCCGGCCGAGATCACCTCGGGGCCGATGCCGTCGGCGGGGATGGCTGCGATCGAATGGGTGCGCATGGGAAGGCTCCGTTTCAGAGACCGCGCCGGCATATCCGGCCGTCGGCGTCGCTGGCGAATCTAGACGGGAGTGCCGGGCAAACTCAATCGGCGCTGGTTTATACAAAAAAATGATATAATCATCGGTAGGTCGCCACGGCGTCATGGCCGGGCTTGACCCGGCCATCCACGCCTTTCCCCGCGGCCCAAGAACGTGGATGCCCAGGACAAGCCCGGGCATGACGACCTCGCGCAAGTCTCAAGCGCGGTCGGGCGAGGCGAGAGGACGGCGAATGGAATTGCATCAGCTCCGATGCTTCGTGGCGACGGCCGAGCAGCTGCATTTCGGCCGCGCGGCGCAGCAGCTTCAGATGCTGCCCTCCGCGCTCGGCCGGCAGATCCGGCTGCTGGAGGAAGACCTGGGCACTCGGCTGTTCGCGCGGACCACGCGCGCGGTGTCGCTCACCGAGGACGGCACGACGCTGCTGCGCGATGCCCGCACCATCCTCGCCAAGGTCGAGGCGGTCGAGAGCAACCTGCGCAATCGCTCGCGCGCGGGGACCGCGCGGCGGCTGCGGGTCGGTGCTATCGACAGCGCGGCGGCCGGACTGTTGCCGCCGCTCCTGCGCGATTTCCGCGTCAGGCATCCTGACATCGCGGTGCAGCTCCTCGAAGACAAGACTGTCCGGCTGCTGCCGAAGATTTTGACCGGCGCGCTCGATCTCGCCTTCGTCCGTCCGCCTGACCGGCCGGACAAGCGGCTCGAATTCCGCGGCCTGCTCCAGGAGAGCGCGATCGTTGCGTTCCCGCGGCGGCACGCGCTGGCCGGGCGCAAAGCGATCACGCTGGCGGATATCGCCGATGAGGCGATGCTGGTGCCGGACCGGCGCTCGCGGCCGCACAGCCACGACCTCACCATAAAGCTGTTCGAACAGGCCGGCCTGACGCCGCGCATCGTTCAGGTCGCCGACGAGAAGCAGACCATCATCAACCTCGTGGCAACGAAGCTCGGGGTCGCCATCGTGCCGCGCTGGACCGCACGGATGGCGGTGACCGGTGTGCGCTTCGTGCCGCTTCGACTGAGGCAGAGCGGGCCGGTGGGCCGGTTGCCGCTTGCCGCCGCCTGGCTGCGCGGCTCGCGCGATCCGGCCCGCGATGCCATGCTGGCGGTTCTGGAAGCCCGCCTGCGCAGCTATGCGCGGGAGGCGTGAGCGGCTATGACATCGGCCAAGACAGAGGCCAGGACAGAGGGATGGTGATGACGGATCAGACGGCTTCAGGCGAATTGCGGGTGGCTGTTGCAGGGCTGGGCTCGATTGGCACCAAGATCGCGACCGCACTCGATCAGGGCATCGACGGCCTGTCGCTCGCGGCCGTGGCCGTGCGGGATCCCGCCAAGCATCAAGCCTTCATCAACAGCTTGCGCCGCCCGCCGACAATCCTGCCGCTCGACCAGCTCGGCGAGGCCGCCGACATCGTCGTCGAATGCGCGCCGAGCAGCCAGCTGCGTGCGATCGTCGAGCCTGCGGTGAAGCGCGGCAAGGCCGCGGTCGTGGTCAGCGTCGGCGGCCTGCTCGACAATTTCGATCTCGTCGATCTCGCCCGCGCCAATGGCGGCCGCATCCTCGTGCCGACCGGCGCCCTGATCGGCCTCGATGCGGTCAACGCCGCCGCAATCGGCACCATCCATTCCGTGAAGATGGTGACCCGCAAGCCGATCGACGGCTTGAAGGGCGCGCCGTTCATCGTTCAGAACAACATCGACATCGACAATCTGCGCGAACCGCTGAAGCTGTTCGAGGGCAGCGCGCGCGAAGCGGCAAAGGGCTTTCCGGCCAACGTCAATGTCGCCGTTGCGTTGTCGCTCGCGGGCATCGGGCCCGATCGCACCGAGATCCAGGTTTGGGCCGACCCGACCGTGACGCGCAACGTTCACCGCATCGAGGTCGAGGCGGACTCAGCGCGCTTCTCGATGGGCATCGAGAACATCCCGTCCGAGAATCCCAAGACCGGCCTGATCACCGCGTTGTCGGTGATCGCGCTGCTCCGCAAGCAGCGCGCCACGCTGTGCGTGGGGACGTGAGCTCCTACGCCCCCGTCACGCGCCAGATCACGTTGCCGACGTCATCGGCCATCAGTAGCGATTTCCTGTCGGGACCGATCGCGACGCCGACCGGGCGGCCGTAGGATTCCTTCTCGTCCGGCGACAGGAAGCCCGACAGGATGTCGCGACCGGGGCCGGACGGCTTGCCGTTCGCGAACGGGATGAACACCAGCTTGTAGCCGGACAGCTTGCTGCGATTCCACGAGCCGTGCTGGCCGATCACCATGCCGTCGCCGAAGCCGGGCAGGGTGCCTGCGGGCATCCAGCACAGGCCGAGCGAAGCGGTGTGGCCACCGAGCGCATAGTCCGGTTGAATTGCCTTGGCAACCATCGCCGGATCCTGCGGCACGCGGTCGTCCACCGTCTTGCCCCAGTAGCAATAGGGCCAGCCGTAGAAGCCGCCGTCGCGCACGGAGGTGAGATAGTCGGGCGGCGTCTCGTCGCCGAGGCCGTCGCGCTCGTTGACGACGGTCCAAAGCACGCCGGTCGTCGGCTCCCAGGCAAGGCCCACGGGATTGCGCAGGCCGGCCGCAAAGATGCGATGCGTGCCGGCGACGAGATCGAGCTCGTAGACCGCGGCGCGACCTTGCTCGACCTCCATGCCCATCTCGGCGATGTTGCTGAGCGAGCCGACGCCGGCATAGAGCTTCTTGCCGTCGGGACTGGCGAGCAGGCTGCGCGTCCAGTGGCCGGCGGGCTTGAATGTCGTCAGCCGCTTGCCCGGTGCTGTGATGCGGTCGGCGTCGGCAACGTAAGGAAAAGCCATCACGCCGTCGGTGTTGCCGACGTAGAAAGTGTCGCCGACCAGTGCCATGCCGAACGGCTGGCTGAGGTTCTCCATGAACGCGCCGCGAATCTCCGCAACGCCGTCGCAGTCCTTGTCGCGCAACAGCGTGATGCGGTTGGCGGAGACGCCGAGCGCGGCGGCGCGCCGCATCGTCGCCTGCATCGCATAGTGGAACACGCTGCGCGGGGCGCCCGCGATCTGCGTTGCCTCCGCGATCAGCACGTCGCCATTGGGCAGCACCTCGATCCAGCGCGGATGGTCGAGACCGGTCGCGAACGCATCGACCTTGAGCCCGGGTGCAGCGATCGGCTTCTGTCGGTCGCGCCAGCCGCGTGCGGTCGGCATCTTCAAGGTGGGGATCGCGCCTTGCGGTTTCGCTTCGGGAATGGCGGGCTTCTCGCCCCAGGCCGGCGCGGGCTCGGTGCCCGTCATCTTGCGCCATTGCAGCGCGATGCCGCCGATGAAGGCGACGAACTGCGCGAAGATGCTGGAAAACGTCATGACAAGCCCCCGGTTGCGCGCGCATCCAACTGGCTGACGGGGCCGACGTCAACCTGTGCGGACCTCAGCAGGGGCCTATTCCCGTGGAATGGCAGCCGATCGAATTTGCATGGGAGAGGTCGCGGCGTCGGCCCGGAGATCAACGGCCGATCTGCCGCTCCAGCCGTCGTGCCGCGCGAAAATCATCCAAGTGACGGATGTTCGGCGCCAGCGCCGCTTCCCTGGAGAGCAGATGATAGACCCGCGCCACCGTGCGCTGCTTCTGCTTCGTACGCCCGGGGGGCAGCGCCCGCGCCTTGCGGACGGCGGCGATCGCGTGGGCGCGAAAATAATCGTAGGCGTCCGACATGGCTCGATGCTCTGCGGCCGTTGACAGATGTCGAGGGCTAACGGACCAGCGGAGGTGTGGTTCCTTGGCGGGTCGGATCGTGCACTCGTGCCCCGGACGCAGCGCAGCGCGTCCGGACAGGAGAGTGACGCCCTCACCGCGGCGACGTGAACGGAATGATCATCGGAACGCGGCGGCAATAGGCTCCATAGGCGTCCTCGCCGAGCTCCTTCGAGAGGAACACCTCTTCCATCCGGCCCTTCTGCCACATACCGAGCGAGATCAGGATCGCGCCGAGGATCGTCGTCACCAAGCCGATCGCAACGCCGGTCACCAGCATGCCGAAGATTAGGCCGGTGTAGATCGGGTGGCGGACGATACCGTAAGGGCCGGTGTCAATGACGCGGTGGTCTTCCTTCTGGGTGATGGTGTTGGACCAGAATTTTCCGAGATGCAGCCGCCCCCACCATGCGAAAGCGATGCCGGCGACGGAGAGGACCGCAGCGATGATGATGCCGGTGTTGCCGAGCACCCAAAGCGGCTTCCAGCCCATGGCTTCCGCAATGAACGGCGTGTACAGGATGCCGCCGACCAGGATCGGCAGGCGATAGCGCTGCGACTCCAGCGTCATGACCTGCTTCTTGGTCTGCCCCTGCCAGAACGAGGCGCCGACCCAGCTGACCAGAAAAGCGAGCCAGATCAGGGCGAGCAGTTGCGTCGGCCAGGTCGTGGTCCAGCCACCCCAGGCGACAGAGAGAAGCTTGCTGAAATCGAAAGACATGAAGGTTCTTTGCGTTTGAAGCGGCGTCAGCTCGCGCGCGAGGACAGCGCGTGATGCTTGAGGGCGCCGGAGGGCTGCTGGCCGTTGCGGGCGAGCAGGTGGGTGATGGTTTCGCGCAAGACGGGCTCGATCGGACGCGGCGAATAGCCGAGTTCGCTACGGGCTTTGCCGATCGAAAGATCGCTCGCGGCGAGCGCGATCCGCACGCCCTCGGCGGTGCCGTTGGGCGGCCGGCGCGTGATGTGGTCGGCCATGTATTCGAGCATGATCGCGGAGAGCTCGGCGATCTTGCCGGGTACGACGACGGGAAATTGCCGGCGTCCGCTCATCGTCGACATCATGCGCAGGATGTCGCCGAGCGGGACGCAGTCGCCGCCGAGGATGTAGCGCTGCCCGAGGCGGCCACGTTCCATGGTCAGGACCAGGCCCATGGCGACGTCGCGGACGTCGACCAGATTGACCAGGAAGTTGAGGTGCGGCTGCACCTTCTTCTGCAGGAAGTACCAGAGCATCGCGGTCGGCGGTGTCAGATGTTGGTCGGCGGCGCCGATCGGCATGGTCGGCGTGCCGATCACCAGCGGGAAGCCCGCTTCTGCCGCTTTGGCGGCATGATGCTCGGCGAGCGATTTCGACCGGGTGTAGGCGCCGGGCATCGCCTCGGCCGGCTGCAGCGCCTCTTCGGCGGGAACGCCCTTGAGGTCGGAATAGGGGAACAGGATCGATTCGGTCGAGCAATGCAGGAAGCGCGAGACGCCGCGCTTCATCGCCGCCGCCAGCACGATTTCGGTGCCGCGGCAATTGACCTCGTGAAAGTCCTGCTTGTTGGCGACCCACATGCCGGGCAGGCCGGCGAGGTGATAGACCTGATCGCAACCGGCGATCGCCGCATCGACCGCGGTACAGTCCAGCACCGAGCCGTGGACGTGCTCGACATCCGCGTTCGCCGCGCTCGGCACACGGACATCGAGAACGCGGACCCGCTGCCCACGGGCGCGGAGCGCTTCTACGAGGTGATGTCCGATGAAGCCACTGCCACCGGTAACCAGGACGAGAGCCATGCAGAAGGTTGCTGTTTCGCTTCGAGCGTTATCGGGTTGAAAGGGAATTGGCCGGAAGAGGCGCCAGAATCGCGGCAAGGTCGCGACGGAAACCCAGTGCAATGAATAATTTTGCCATGACGAACATCGGTCCAAGCAAAAGATGCGAGGGGAACGTGAACAACGAGGCCTCGCGCCCCTCAAAAACCTTGTGGCCGATGGCCTGTGCGGCGAGGCCGAGCACCACCAGCGTGGCGAAAATCGCCCACATCGTCGCGGTGCCGACTTGCGCCGCGATGGTCGTCGCAACCGAAAACAGCACGACGGAGACGGCCAGAATGCCGAGCCCGAGCGCCGCGTCGAGCAGCAGCCAATAAATCAAGACCGGAACAGCCAGGACCACCGCCAGGCTGACGTTGAATCCGAACAGCGGAAGCTTGACCAGCGTCAGCGGCAGCACGGCGCCGGTGAACAGCAGCAGGATGCCGACCACATGCATCGCCATGTTGCGGGGATCGCGATGGTACTCGACATAAACGGCAAGTTGGCGCTGGAAAAAGCCACCCATTTCAGTCTCATGCAGCACGGGGTCGGGAAGGGCGAATAGAGGCTATAGCACTGGACCGAGCGGTGCACAAACCGGCACTTTTGTCGCGTGAAACCGTGCGCGCGCGCCCGGGACAGGCTGCAAAATAATCCGCACTTCAAGGGGTTCCGTCAGCCGCGGAGCCGCCTTCGCTCAGCGCTTCTTGGCGGGCTTTTTCGCCGCAGGCGCTGGCGTCGCAGCCGGACGCGTCTCTTCCGGCAGCTTGGCATAAGTCAGGATCTGCAACTGGCCGTTGACGGCGGAGGTCGGCTTGGCCCGATCGAGAAACTGCTCCTCGCCGAGGCCGATCGGATGCAGCCGCTTGGTCGAGATCTTGAAGGTGTTCACCAGGACGTCACGGATCGCATCGGCCCGGCGCTGACTCAGGATCGCATTGGCCTCGCGCGTCTTCGAATTGGATTCGACGTGGCCGACGATCAGGAAAGTGTAGGGCAGCAGCGAGGAATGAACCAGCGCGTCCGCAATGCGGCCAACGGTCTGGTAGGACGCCGGCTGGATGATCGGCGTGTCGGCGTCGAACTGGATCTGCGCATTGAAGGCGGGCAGCTTGGCGAGCTCCGGCGCGATCAGCGGCCGGTTCACCGGCCCCGGATCGTTCTTGATCCTGGTCTTGGCGCGCTCCATCACCTGCTGCTTCAGCGCGGGCAGGTCAACCTCGGCGGCCTCTTCGAAATGGTTCAGCTTCGCGACAATGTCGTCGCGGGTCGGCGCCGCCGTCTGCGCGCCGGCGGGGCCCGCGAGCAAAGCGAGCCCCAGCGCCAAGCCCAGTCCTGCGGTAGCGAGCCCGTTCGCGCGCATCAGCGATACCCCGCGTCGTCAACGGCCTTCAGGCAGTTGTTGCTGATGCCCTTGGGCGTCGAGACCAGGCACGGGATCGACTTGCTGGTCTCCTTGGTCGAGCCGCCGCAGACTTTGACGATCTCGCGCTGGCAGGCGTTCGCTACCGTCACGCGCGCGGCGACGCGCTTCTGGATGGCGTCGAACACGCCGAGATAGTCGCTCGTGCATTGCGGCGAGAGCACGTCGCGATTGCGCGACAGGCATTCCTTCAGCCGGTTCGAATCCGGGTTGACGCCGCGGCAATTGGCGACGATTTCCGCCCCGCAGCTCGCCGCCAGCTTGCCGATCGAATCGCCAAAGCTCATGGTCTCCGCCGCCGCAAGCGACGGCATCCCCAATGCAAGCACGATCAATGTGACGGAGCCCCGGACCATGGGTTGCATCTGATACGGGGAAGTTCGCGGCGGTCAAGGGGCGTTCGGGCGAGAACTGTCGAGAGTTGCGCAGTGCGGCGAACAGTCCTCACTCGGCCTCAGCGAGGGGCGGCCAGTCGACCAGGGCGACGGTATGGTTCCTGAGGTCCTCGGCAACCTCGGGATCGGCCTTGAGCTCGTCCAGCGTCCGCGGCGGGGGCAGCTGGCGCCCGTCCGCGGTCAGCTCCTGCGCATAGAATGCGAGCGCCTCGGGCGCATTCTCCAGGGCCTCCTCGACGTCGTCGCCGCCGGAGATGCAACCGGGCAGGTCCGGAAACCACAAGCTCACGGTTTCGTCCGGGTCGGCGTCCTCGATGATGGCAACGTACTGAGCCATATCGGGTCTCACGCCCGCTGCACGAAACTGTCCACGACCTTCTTCTCGCCGGCCTTGTCGAAGGCGATGGTGAGCTTGTTGCCGTCGATCTTGGTGACGCGGCCATAGCCGAATTTCTGGTGGAAGACGCGGTCTTCCAGCGAGAATTCGGACGTCGTGCCGGTCGATTTGGCGACCAGCTCGCCTTCGATCGTCAGGGGCCCGCGCCGGCGCGAGGCGAAGCTGCCGAAATCGGGGCCGGATGACGAGGAGGTCGAGAACGTCGCGGCCTCTTCCTCGCAGCCGCCGCTTCGGCCGCCGCCGCGATTCCGGTTGGCCTGGGCGCGCTGCCAGCCCGGCGTCGAATAGCTGGAGCCGAACGCCTCCATGTCGTCGAAGCGCGAGGCGCCGTAGCCGCCGCTGCCGCCCCATCCGGAGCCGCCTTTGGATTCCGTGATCTCGACATTGGCCGCCGGCAATTCGTCGAGGAAGCGCGACGGAATCGTGGTCGACCAGGTGCCATGGATCCGGCGATTGGTCGCGAAATAGATCTTTGCGCGGCGGCGGGCGCGGGTCAGACCGACATGGCCGAGCCGGCGCTCTTCTTCCAGGCCGGCGCGGCCCTGTTCGTCCAAGGTGCGCTGGCTCGGGAACAGGCCTTCCTCCCAGCCGGGCAGGAACACGTTGTCGAATTCGAGCCCCTTGGCCGAATGCAGCGTCATCAGCGACACCGCGTCGTCCTCGGCGCCACCCTCGCGGTCCATCACCAGCGAGATGTGCTCCAGGAACCCTTGCAGGTTCTCGAACTCCTCCATCGAGCGCACCAGCTCTTTCAGATTCTCCAGCCGGCCCGCGGCATCCGCCGAGCGGTCCTTCTGCCACATCTCGGTATAGCCGCTCTCGTCGAGCACGATCTGAGCGAGATCGGTGTGCGCGGTGACTTCGCGCTGGGCACGCCAGCGGTCGAACTGCGCGATGAGATCGCGAAGCGAGCCGCGCGCCTTCGGCTTCAGCTCGTCGGTCTCGACCACGGCGCGCGCCGCCTCGAACAAGGGAATGCGGCGTTTGCGGGCGTGGTCGTGCAGCATCTGCACGGTGGCGTCGCCGAGCCCGCGCTTGGGCGTATTGACGATACGCTCGAAGGCGAGATCGTCGGCCGGCGAATTGATGACGCGCAAATAGGCCAGCGCGTCGCGGATTTCGGCGCGCTCGTAGAAGCGCGGGCCGCCGATGACGCGGTAGGGCAGGCCGAGCGTGACGAAGCGGTCTTCGAACTCGCGCATCTGGTAGGAGGCGCGCACGAGAATGGCGATCTCGTTGAGCTTCTCGCCCTGGCGCTGCAGCTGCTCGATCTCCTCGCCGATGCCGCGGGCTTCCTCTTCCGAATCCCATGAGCCCGTGACGGTGACCTTCTCGCCGTCCTGGTCCTCGGTGCGCAGCGTCTTGCCGAGCCGGCCTTCATTGTGCGCGATCAGGTGCGAGGCGGCGGCGAGGATGTGACCCGTCGAGCGATAGTTGCGCTCCAGGCGAATGACCTTGGCGCCGTGGAAATCGTGCTCGAAACGCAGGATGTTGTCGACCTCGGCGCCGCGCCAGCCATAGATCGACTGGTCGTCGTCACCGACGCAGCAGATGTTTTTGGTCTTCTCCTTCTCCCCGCTTTCGGGGAGAAGGCCGGGATGAGGGGGAGTCTCCACGAGCTCAGTGCTTGGAGAGTCCCCCTCACCCGCATCGCTTCGCGATGCC
>NZ_LAXE01000001.1:6994249-7003975 GCF_003122645.1 Bradyrhizobium sp. SUTN9-2 | reverse complement strand
CCACGAGCTCAGTGCTTGGAGAGTCCCCCTCACCCGCATCGCTTCGCGATGCCACCTCTCCCCGCAAGCGGGGAGAGGTGGCAGAAGGCGCCTGCGACAGCAGCCGCAGCCACAGATATTGTGCGACGTTCGTATCCTGGTACTCGTCGACCAGGATGAACTTGAAGCGCTGCTGGTACTGCCTGAGGATATCCGGGTGCTCGCGGAAGATGCGGATGTTCTCCAGCAGGAGATCGCCGAAATCGGCAGCGTTCAGGATCTTCAGCCGCTCCTGGTAGCTCGCATAGAGCTTGCCGCCCTTGCCGTTGGCGAACATCGCGGCCTCGCCCGACGGTACCTGTGTAGGCATCAGGCCGCGGTTCTTCCAGCCGTCGATCAGGCCGGCCAGCATCCGCGCCGGCCAGCGCTTCTCGTCAATGTTCTCGGCCTGCAGCAGCTGCTTGAGCAGCCGTACCTGGTCGTCGACGTCGAGCACGGTGAAGTTCGACTTGAGCTGCGCCAGCTCGGCATGGATGCGCAGGATGCGGCCGCCGATGGAGTGGAAGGTGCCGAGCCATGGCATGCCTTCGACGGCGTGGCCGAGCATCTGGCTGAGCCGGTGCTTCATCTCGCGCGCGGCCTTGTTGGTGAAGGTCACCGACAGGATCTCGGCCGGGCGGGCGCGGCCCTGGCTCAAGATGTGCGCGATGCGCGTGGTCAGGACGCGGGTCTTGCCGGTGCCGGCGCCGGCCAGCACCAGGACCGGGCCGTCCAGCGTCTCCACTGCCTCGCGCTGCTCCGGATTGAGCCCGGCGAGGTATTTCGGGCCCACCGAGGCGCGCGCACGCGCGGCGATGCCGCCGGCTGCGGGCTGGTGGTCGGGTACGGCTGTGATCTTGCTCGGCTCGGTCATGCGAATCATCGGCCCCACGATGGCACCGCGGGGTGGTGGAAGGGAGCCTTCTTAACAGGGATTGGTGCCTATATGGGGCGCCGGGCCGGGTTTTCCACGTGCGCGGCAGGCCGATTTGTTCCAGCTGAGCCAGCGAATTTCGCTCCCGCCGGGACCGGAACTATCGTTCTCGCGTCGAGATTGTCAGGACAGGTGGCGCGGCCAGCCGCGTCGATCGCAGACAACATCAAGACGAGGGTTTGACCATGCTAGGCTGGGTTGTGACGTTTCTGGTTATCGCACTGATCGCCGGCATCCTGGGCTTCGGCGGCGTCGCCGGCGCTTCGATCGAGATCGCCAAGATCATCTTCTTCATCGCAGTCGTTCTGTTCCTGGTCTCGGCCGTCGTCGGCCTCGCCCGCGGCCGCAACAGAATATAGCTGCGATGTTCACCTCTCTCCGACGGGGAGAGGTGAACCACAGGCGGCAGACGGCGCCTGAGCCACTAACGCTTCGAGGGCATCGCCACGCTCCGGCCGATGCCCTCGGGTCGCGTCAAGGCGCTGTGGGACTTGGCAACTCCAGCAATGCGCTGCTGGATGTCGGTCGGAAAAGGCGCGACGCGCCGCGCATTCATGTCCATGTGCAGTGACATGTTCTCGGACGTCGCCGACAGCCAGCCCTCGGTGCCGTGCCGCATCTCCTCGAATGTGTGCAGCCGCTTGTCATCGGCGTCGAGCAGCCAGACTAAGATCTGCACGGGATCGCCGAGATGGATCTCGCGCAAATAGCGCACGTGGCATTCGGCGGTGAAGGTCGAGCCGTGGCGCTCTGTCTTGTAGACCGGGCCAATCCCGAGCTCGAGCCAGAACTCGTCGATCGCCCGATCGAACATCACGTTGTAATAGGCCATGTTGAGATGGCCGTTATAGTCGATCCATTGCGGCTCGACCTGCATGATCGAGGAGCGAAACGGCTCTGCGTTCGGCGCTGTGGCGGCGGTCTCCGGCATGTGTCCTTCCCAAGCTATGCGTCCGGTCCCTTGACTTGACCGGTTATATGTCCTTTGCCACGGTCTCTTCTCGTCGGGAGGAATTCCGTGGGTACGACCATCACCAATAATCCGCCGCGGCCGGAGCCGAAAGCCCTCGCAAGCGCGCTGGAGCAGCTTGCCGCGCGCTTCGGCAACCGCCTCATCACCTCGCAGGCCGTGCGCGAGCAGCACGGCCATACCACCACCTGGATCCCCAACCAGCCGCCTGATGGCGTGGTGATGGCGCAGGAGACCGCCGACATCCAGGACGGGGTGCGGATCTGCGCCAAACATCGCGTGCCCGTCATTCCCTTCGGCACCGGCACCTCGCTCGAAGGCCAGGTCAACGCGCCCGCCGGCGGCATCTCGATCGACCTGCGCGACATGAACAAGGTGCTCGCGGTGCATGCCGAGGACCTCGACTGCGTGATCCAGCCCGGCGTCACCCGCAAGGCACTGAACGAACATCTGCGCGACCAGGGCCTGTTCTTCCCGATCGATCCCGGCGCGGATGCCTCGCTCGGCGGCATGGCCTCGACCCGCGCCTCCGGCACCAATGCGGTGCGCTACGGCACCATGCGCGACAGCGTGCTGGCGCTGAAAGTGGTGCGCGGCGACGGCGAGATCATCACCACGGGCACGCGCGCCAAGAAATCGGCCGCGGGCTACGACCTGACGCATCTGTTCGTCGGCGCCGAAGGCACGCTCGGCATCATCTCCGAGCTGACCATTCGCCTGCGCGGCATCCCCGAGACGATCGCAGCCGGTGCGGTGTCGTTCGTGACCGTGCACGGCGCCTGCCAGGCCGTGATCCTGGCGATCCAGACCGGTATTCCCGTCGCGCGCATCGAGTTGCTCAATGCCGCGCAGGTCAAGGCCTGCAACGCCTATTCCAAGCTGACGCTGCCGGAGACGCCGCTGCTGCTGATGGAATTCCACGGTAGCGAGATCGAGGTCGCCGAGCAATCCAAGGCGTTCGGCGAGATCGCGAGGGACTGCGGCGGCGGCGATTTCTCCTGGACCACCAAGCCGGAGGACCGCACCAAGCTGTGGCAGGCGCGGCACGATGCTTATTGGTCGGTGAAGGCGCTGCGGCCCGGCGACAGCATCGGCGTGGTCGCGACCGACGTCTGCGTGCCGATCTCGCGGCTCGCCGACTGCGTCAGCGAGACCGAGGAGGATCTCAAGCGCCTCAATTTGCTGTCGCCGATCGTCGGCCATGTCGGCGACGGCAATTTCCACTGCTCGCTCGTGTGCGACACCAACGACGCCGACGAGATGGCGCGCGGCGAGGAGTTCATGCATCGTCTGGTCGAGCGTGCGCAGGCCATGGACGGCACCTGCACCGGCGAACACGGCATCGGCCAAGGCAAGCAGAAATATCTCGAGGCCGAGCTCGGCCCCGAGGCGCTCGATGCGATGCGGGCGCTGAAGCAGGCGCTCGATCCGCTCAACATCTTCAATCCCGGCAAGATCGTGCCGGAGGCATAAGGCTGCGCCCTCCGGAACCGGGAACTTTCGGCAATCCTGCCGGTTCCAACTCCCGCCAATTTCCGATGCTCAATGGCGGGGCTTTGCGCGGGAGGGTGCGATGGTGCGACCGGTCATGGGAATTGCCGCGGTGGCATTTGCCTGCATGCTTGCGGGGGCCGCGTTCGCGAAGGGCGGACACGGAGGCGGCCATGGAGGTGGGCATGGCGGCGGGCGCGGCGGCGGTCACCACGGCGGCCATTTCCGCGGCCACGGCGGCGGGCATGCGCATGGCGGGCATCATCGCGCCACGCGGTTCACAACCGGCGCTCGGCGTGGCGGCCCGAACTTCGGTCAGATCCGCAATGCCGCGATACGACCGGCGAACTTCCGCAACGCCTGGAACGCCAGCGCCTTCCGCAACGGCCGGCTGATCAGCAATCCGGCGGCCCGCGCGCAGATTGCCGCGGCGGCGGCACTCGCCGGCTGGAGCGGTGCAAGCAGCGGATGGTGGCAACATCCCGGCGGCGGCTACGGCTGGGTCGGGCCGCTGTTCTGGCCGTTCGCCTATAACGATCTCTACGATTACACGATCTGGGGCGACGGGCTCGGCTTCTGGGGCTACGGGTATCCGGACATCTATGCCGGCATTTTCAGCCCCTATGGCTATGATCGGCTGTCGGCTTATCTGCCGCAGCAGCCGCAGGGACGGCGGCGAGCGCGCAGCGCGCCGCTCGATCAGCTCTGCGGCAGCGATCGGCGCGCCATCGTCGGCCTGCCGATCGATCAGATCGCAGCCGCGGTGCAGCCGACGAACGCGCAAGGCGCTGCTCTCGATGCGCTCGGCAACGCCTCGGTCGACGCGGCAGCGTTGATCCGCACCTCCTGTCCGACGCAGGCCGCGGCGACGGCGCCCGGCCGGCTCGCCGCCATGCAGCAGCGGGTCGAGGCGATGCAGAAGGCCGTCGATTTGGTTCAGCCTGCGCTGGACCAGTTCTATGGTTCGCTCAACGACGAGCAGAAGGCGCGCTTCAATGCGCTTGCCGACGATCAACGTCGTGCCGCGGCATCGAACAATGCGGGCGGATCGTCGGTGCAGACTTGCAGCCCGTCCGCCGCGTTCGATTGGCCCGGCGCCACGATCGAAGAACGGCTTCGTCCGAACGACACTCAGCGCGCGGCACTCCAGGTGCTCCAGGACACCAGCGCCAAAGTTAGCACGTCGCTCAAGCCGTCCTGCGAGCCCAATGAGGTGATGACGCCTCCGGCCCGCATGGCCGCGATCCGCAAGCGTCTCGATGTCATGCTGGACGGAATCAAGTCGGTCCGGGCGGCGCTCGATGATTTCTACGCCACGCTCAACGACGAGCAGAAGGCGCAGTTCGAGGCGATCGGCCCGCGCCGCATGTCCTGAACGCCGTGACCAATTGAAAACCATTGGTGGGGCAATGAAGTGGTTCGCGAGGCGAGAGCCGGCAGACGTCTGGGACGAGCCGATCGGGGGGCCGCTCGGCGACATCGACGCAGCCGACCGGATTCGCAACATCTGCCAGGCTGCGCGGGCGATCGCCGAAGCCGCCGGCGCTTCGGCGCCGACCAGCACGCGCGAGCGCTATGAGCGCGCAGCCCGCGCTGCTATGGAGATCGCGATGAAGATCTCCGACGATCTGATGCGCGACGACGCCGTGCGCCGCATCGTGGATCTCTGCATGAAGGCTGAGGACATCAAGACGGCGCAGATCTTGTCGCGTGCGATCCAGGCAGGCTGGATTCGAGAAGCCGTGCTCCGGGACCATCCGGCCCTGTCGCAATGAGTTCGGCTCGCGCGATTGGCGCGAGCCGAATGTTGCTGGTGCCGGACCGCTCAGTATCTGCGGTAGCCACCGCTGTTGTAGCCACCGCTGTTATGGTCGCCGCCGCGGCCGCCCATTCCCATGCCGAGGCCGATCCCCACGCCGATGCCGATGCCCTGCATCACGGCCTCCGGCGGCGGGCCGCGATCCGGCGGCGGCGCGCGCTCGTAGACCACTTGCTCGGACGGCGGCCGTCGCTTGGGCGGCGTCTCGACCACCTTGCGCTTCGGCGGGGTCTCGTCGACGCGCTTCTTGATCACGGGCGGGACCGGCGTTGCCGGGGTCGCGGGCGTCGAGCACGGGCAGGTCGGCGCCATCGCGACCGCGACGGGCGTCGCCGCGGCGGCCACGGGCACGGTGTAGTTGCGGTTCTGCACGCGCAGCAGCAGCCGGCGCGCGGTTGCCGCGAGATCGCTGTTGTCCCAGTTCGCGAGGTATGCCTCGAACGAGGCGCGGGTGTTGATCGCGGTGGCACGCTCCCACGCCAGCATCTGGCGACGCCGCTCCAGCACGGTGCGAAGGCGCGGCGTGCGCGTGTCCTGGGCGTACAGCTCGATATAGGCCTGATACGCCTCCACGGTGTCCTCGGTGATCACGAGCTCATAGGCGACCATGGCCGGCTTGCCCTGCAATGTCTTGCGCCAGTCCGCGACGCTGCGCGTGCCGCCGGCGAGCGCCATGGCGGATGCGCCGGGAAGAGCGGGCGTGCTGCCGCCGCTCTCGCCGAAGAACCTGAAATCGGTGGTCAGCGAGGAGCTTTCCCAAGGGATCTGCCGGCCGTCGGTCGACTGCGCCACCGCGACACGGATGCGCTTGAACATCTCCTCAATCGGCAGGTTCGGCTGCTTGGCGACGGTCAGCACGGCCGTCGTATAGGGGCTGTCGAGGCCGTTGCCGTCCTCGGCCTCGGCGCCGGGCGAGGTCGAATAGGAGATGAACGAGCCGGGAGCGCCGGCCTTGGTATCGACGATCGCAAGGCCGTGGCCGGCGCCGCTGAGCGCGGGGAACGGGTTGTTGCGGCAGGCATCGAGCATGAAGATGCGCGCCCGCGTCGGCAGCGCGCCGAGCGTGTTGAGCATGTCGTTCAGCCGCACGCCCTGCAGCGGGATGTCGGCCTCGCGCTTGGGGTCGAGATCGACAGGCACCAGATAGTTCTCGCCGTCGATCTGAAGGCCGTGGCCGGCATAGAACACCAGCGCGACGGTGTCGGGGCCGCTGGCACTGACCTTGCCGGCGAAGTCCGAGATCGCCGCGCGCATCTCGGTCTGCGCCAGATTGGCCGCCGTGGTGACGGTGAAGCCGGCACTGCCGAGCAGCTCCGTCATGCCCTTGGCGTCGTTGGCGGCGTTCGGCAGCTCCGGCACGGTGCGATAGGCCGATTGGCCGATCACCAGCGCAAGCCGCGCCTCAGCGGCCGCGTCCGTGGGCGTCATCAATTGGGAAAGTGCGAGAAGACCGGACGCAAGAAGCAAATTCGAAAAGACTGGACGGCGCATGATGTCACCTCCAACGGCAATGCGCACGATGATGGCACCTTTTCTAAGTCCGCGCCATGAGGGCGTCTGTGCGCTGGATCACGCAGGGGCCGCGGCAAAATGGGGCAGGGTATCTGCCGGAGCCGTCCTTGTGCTAGACCTTTCGACCGCGCTGCCGCGGGCATTCGGCCAGTGAAGGAGTCTTGTCGTGAAGGTCCTGCTCGCGCACACCCCAGAGATGCGGCGCAATTATTACGGCGATCGCAGCCTGAACGGCCTGCGGGCGGCCGCCGAGGTGATTCTGCACGAGAAGGATGAGCCGCTGGACGCCGCCGGCTTGGTGCGCGCTGCGAAGGATGCCGACATCATCGTCGCCGACCGCATGACTGAAGGGCGCGGCGAGATCTTTGCGCAATTGCCGCGTCTGCGGGCCTTCGTCCGCTGCGCCGTCGACATCCGCAACGTCGACGTGGATGCGGCCTCGCAAGCCGGCGTGCTCGTGACCCGCGCCGGGCCCGGCTTCGTGCAGGCCGTGGCCGAGCTCGCGCTCGGCTTCATGGTCGACCTCTCCCGCGGCGTGTCGCGGACCACCGCAGATTACCAGGCAGGCCGCAAGCCGGAAGCACGGATAGGCCGCCAGCTCGCCGGCAGCCGGATCGGCATCATCGGCTACGGCAGCATCGGGCGCTACCTCGCCGAGATCGCAAAAGTGCTGCGCATGGAGGTATTGATCTCCGATCCCTTCGTAACCGTCAGCGATGCCGAGATCCGGCAGGTCGGTCTCGACGAGCTCCTCGCCGCATCGGACTATGTCGTCTGCCTCGCCGTCGCCAATGCGCAGACCGAGACTCTGATCGGGGCCGCAGCCCTGGCGCGCATGCAGAAGCATGCCGTCTTCATCAATCTCTCGCGCGGCAATCTCGTCGACGAGTCGGCGCTGGCACGCGCGCTGCGTGAAGGCCGCATCGCCGGCGCCGCCATGGATGTCGGCCGCGCACCGGACCAGATGCCGACGCCCGATATTGCCAAGCTGCCGAATGTCATCGCGACGCCCCATGTCGGCGGGCTGACGCCGCAGGCCATCGAATACCAGTCGCTGGAGACCGTGCGACAGGTCGAGGCCATCGCGAGGGGAGAAATCCCGCAAGGCGCCGTTAACGCCGATCGCTGGACGCGGCGGCCGTGAAAGGTCTCAAAGCCGGTCCACCGCCTTGAACGTCCCGTCCTTCTGAATCACGGTCAGGAACACCTTCGGCGGCATGTCGAGCATGCGTGTGCCGACGGTGACGATGCTGCCGCTGATGTCGAAACGGCCGGTATCGTTGATGGCGCGCAGCAGGCTGGCGCGGGTCGGATTGGGGCCGGCCTTTTCCAGCGCCGCGGCCGCGAGGCGGCCGGACAGATAGCCTTCCAGCGACACGAAGTCCGGCGTCAGCGCCGGGTCGTACGCCTTTTGCGCCGCCTGATAGTCGGCGACGAGCTTGAGCGAGCGGTCCCAGGGAAACGGCACCACCTGCGAGACGATGACGCCTTCGCCCTCCGGGCCGAGCTCCGCGGCGAGCGCGACGGCGCCGACGAAGGAGATGTTGACGAAGGTTGGACGAGCGCCGCTGCGGCGGGCGAGCTTGATGAACTCCGCGCACGGACCATAGGTCCCGACCATGACGATGGCTTCGGGGTCGGCGCGCTTGATCATGCGCCAGGCCTGGCCGACCGCGCGGGTGTTGCGCTCGTAAGTGCCCTCGGCGGCGAGCTCGAGCCCGCGCTTGGCGAGCGCCCGCTTCACGCCGACAAGCCCGTCGCGGCCGAAGGAATCGTCCTGGTAGACGATGCCGATGCGGGTGAACTTGCGATCCTCGGTGAGATGCTTGATCCAGGCTTCCGCCTCCGCGCCGTAGCTGGCGCGGATATTGACGACGTTCGGAAGCTCGAGATCGCGCAGGAACTCGGCGCCGGTGAACGGGCCGATGAAGGGCACGTTCCTGGAGCTGGTGATCGGTATCGTCGCCATCGCGGTCGGCGTGCCGACCGCACCGATCAGCGCGAACACCTTGTCGTCGTCGATCAGACGCAGCGTCTGCGCCACCGAACGGTCGGGATCGTAGCCGTCGTCGCGGCTGATGAGCTGGAGCTTGCGGCCATGAACGCCGCCCTTGGCATTGGCCTCGGTGAATGCGGCGACGATGCCTTGCCGCATGCGCTGTCCCAGCGCGGAGGACGGGCCTTCCAGCGCCGCGGCCTGGCCGAACAGGATTGCATCCTCGCTGATGCCGGCCTCGTTGCCCCTCGCAACCAGCGTGGTCGCGGCCAGAAGCGCGATGGTCAGAACGACGGATCTCGCTGATCGAATTCGATGCATCGGGAGGCTTGCCGGATCCTTGAAAGAAACCTTGCGCAACATAGCCTTGCGAGGCTGAATAGCTCGCTAAGCGCCACGGCGCAGAGAGGCCGTATTACACCGGGGAAAACCGGCAACTTATGTCGAGAAAGCCGGGATCGCTCGTGCACTTCGTTAACTAATTTCCGCATTGCGGTACGACTGGTTTCCGAAATTGTGCACTTCTTAACCGCCGTCTTGTTCCGATAGCGGCACCGGCACCTCAACCAGAGGTTCGGTTCGTCGCGGACAGGGGACGGCGGCTTCAAGATGGGCGGTCGCGATCAGAACGATCAGGATCGGAGACGTAGAGGCGGATGGTGGCGTGCCGCGCCGCTGCTCGGGCTCTATCGTCCTGCGCTCGTCGCGGTTGGCGTTGGCCTGCTGTTCTCGATCGTGGGCGCTGCCGCCGTCGCGCGGTGGGAAGATCGCGTCAACAGGATCGAGTTCGAGAACGCAGCCGAGACCCAGGCGATCGTCCTGCAGAACGGCATGAACGAGTACATATCGAGACTTCTCGCGCTGCGCACGTTGTTCGAATCGACCAACGAAGAAGTCACCCGCAGCGAATTCGAGACCTTCAGCGCCCGCCTGTTCGAGCGTCACCCCGGCATGCTGCGCATCTCCTGGTTGCCGCGGATCAACCG
>NZ_LAXE01000001.1:6956273-6991294 GCF_003122645.1 Bradyrhizobium sp. SUTN9-2 | reverse complement strand
CGATCAACCGCAAGGAGCGCGCGGATTACGAGGCCGCGGCGATCCGGGACGGTGTGTCGAGCTATCACATCAAGGCGCTGCAGGGCGAGAGCTTCGTCATCGCGCCGCAGAGTGACGAATATTTTCCGGTGTTCTACTCCACTCAGCCGAAGACCTCGTCGGTCTACGGCATGGACTACACGACCGTTCCGGAGCGACGGGCGGTGCTGGAGCGCGCGCGCGACAACGATCGCGTCGCAGCCATGCGCACGCGCCTGTTCGGGCCGAAGGACAGCGACCGGCCGTCCTATGTCCTCGTCGTCGTTCCCGTCTACGCCAAGGGAACCTCGCGCGAGGAGATCGCGGACCGGCGCCGCAATATCGCCGGCGTCGTGGTCGGCGTCTTCGACCTGCCGCTGCTGATCCAGTCTATCCGCGTGACCACCGGAGCCAGCCCCGCGGTCAGCATGACGGTCTTCCCGCCGTACACGGCGCAGATCGTCAGCCTCGAGCAGATGCTGCCGGATTATGCGTCGGCCGCCTCGGCGCTGCGGTCGATGCGGGACATCGCGCGGACCCTGCACTGGTCGGGCAGTCTCAAGATCGGCGACACCGATTGGCAGGTGCGGGCGGTTCCGACCGCCGGCGGTCCGCTGGCGACGACTTACGACCGCGCGGTTGCGGTCCTCGTCGTCGGCATGCTGCTGACGCTGTCGTTGTCGACCTATCTGATGCTCGCCAGCCGCAATTCGCGGCGGCTGTCGCTGGCGAACCGGCGCGTGCTCGAGCTTGCCCAGACCGACATCCTCACGGGATTGCCGAACCGCGCCTTTTTCCTCACCCGGCTCGACGAGATGAACGGCAAGTTGAGCGTGAGGGGCGAGCCCTTCGCGATCCTGATGCTCGACCTCGATCGCTTCAAGAACGTCAACGATTCCCTCGGCCACGCGGCCGGCGATGCGCTGCTGCGCCAGGTGGCGCAGCGGCTGAAATCCGCGCTGCGCGCCAACGACGTGCTGGCGCGGCTCGGCGGCGACGAATTTGCCATCATCCAGCAAGCCGGCGAGGACCAGCGCGCCTGCTCGACCGATCTGGCGGCGCGGATCGCCAAGCTCGTGAGCGAGCCGTTCCTGCTGCCCGGACACCGCGTCGAGATCGGCACCAGCATCGGCATCGCAATTGCGCCGGATCATGGCAGCGATCAGGAGCAGCTCCTGAAGAAAGCGGATCTCGCGCTCTATCGCTCGAAATCGGCCGGCCGCAACTGCTTCACCGTTTATGATGAGGCGATGTCGGCCGAGCTGGAGGCCCGCAATACGCTGGAAGGAGATCTGCGCGACGCCATCGCGCGCTGCCAGCTGGAGGTGCACTATCAGCCGTTCGTCGACGCGCTCAGCGGCGAACGACGCGGCTTCGAGGCGCTGGTGCGCTGGCGGCATCCGACGCGCGGCCTGATCCCTCCGGACCAGTTCATTGCGCTTGCGGAGGAGACCGGGCTGATCGTGCCGCTCGGCGAATTCGTGCTGCGGCGCGCCTGCGCGGACGCAGCCGGCTGGCCTGCCGATCTCATGATCGCCGTCAATCTTTCGCCGATCCAGTTCAAGGAAGCCGAGCTGTTCGACATGATCTGCGCGGCGCTCGCCGATTCCGGCCTGCCGCCGCAGCGGCTCGAGATCGAGATCACGGAATCCGTGCTGCTGGAGCGCGGCAGCGAGAATCATGCCTTCATGGAGCGGCTGAAGCAGCTCGGGGTCGAGCTCGCGCTCGATGATTTCGGCACCGGCTATTCCTCGCTCAGCTACCTGACCGCGTTCCCGTTCGACAAGATCAAGATCGACAAGTCGTTCATTCGCAATCTGACGCAGCAGCCGCGCTCTTCCGCCATCATCTCCTCGATCGTGACGCTGGCGCGCGGACTGGACATGTCGGTCACGGCCGAAGGCATCGAGACGCGCGAGGAGTTCGACCGGCTGAAGGCGCTCGGCGTCAATTTCGCGCAAGGCTATCTGTTCGGCCGGCCGCATCCGATCGAGCGGATCCTGTTCGACGCGCCGGTCAAATCCTCACGGCTCGACGCCGCCTGAGCGCGCCGCTCAAGCAGTATTTAGGTCGTCATGCCCGGGCATAGCCGTCCGAAGGACGGCGTCGCTTCCGCTCGCCTATGTCCCGGGCATCCACGTTCTCCGTCCTGCGTCGCAAGACGTGGATGGCCGGGACAAGGCCGGCCATGACGTTGCGGGAGCGTCTGCGCCCCGCTCAAGAGGCATGCGCGAAAAGCGCTTGACCCGGACATCCCCGGATGGTCCGAAGAACCGTCTAGGGATGAAACAAGCATACAACATGCGGCTTCCGTTCTTCTACGGCTGGATCGTCGTCGCCGTGACTTTCGTCACCATGGCGATCGGCGTCAACGCGCGCACCGCCTTTTCGCTGTTCTTTCCACCCATCATCTCCGAGTTCGGCTGGGAGCGCGGCGTCACGGCGGGCGCCTTCTCCTTCGGCTTCTTGGTGTCGGGCGTGGTCAGCCCGCTGATCGGCCGCCTGATGGACCGCGCGGGTCCGCGCGCGGTGATGGAGCTCGGGGTCGTGCTGATGGGCGGCGGCCTTTTGCTGGCGCCGCTGACCAGCGCGCCGTGGCACCTCTATGTCACCATCGGCGTCATGGTCGGTGCCGGCAGCGTCTGTCTCGGCTATTCCGGCCAGTCGCTGTTCCTGCCGAACTGGTTCATCCGCAAGCGCGGCTTCGCCATCGGCATCGCTTTCGCCGGCGTCGGTATCGGCTCGGTGACGCTGCTGCCATGGGTGCAGCACATGATCGAGCAGACCGGCTGGCGCACCGCCTGCACCGCGATGGGCCTGCTCGTCCTGATCGCGCTGGCGCCGATCAACCTGCTGCTGCACAAGCGCCCGGAGGACATCGGCCTCCTGCCGGACGGCGATGCCGCCCCCGCCGCAGGCGCGGCAAGCCCGGTCTCCAACGTGGTCGATCACGTCTGGGTCAACACCGACTGGACGCTGCGGCGCGCCGTCGCGACCGCGCGGTTCTGGTGGATCGGGCTCGGCTATTTCTGCGGCCTGTACATCTGGTATGCGGTGCAGGTGCACCAGACCAAATTCCTGCTCGATGTCGGCTTCAGCCCCGGCGTTGCGGTGTGGGCGCTCGGAATGGTTAGCCTGCTCGGCATTCCCGGCCAGATCGTGCTGGGGCACGTCTCCGACCGCATCGGCAGGGAGTGGGTGTGGGCGATCAGTTGTGCGGGTTTCGTCATCTGCTTCGCCGCGCTGATCGCGCTGAAATATCTGGCTTCGCTCTGGCTGGTTTATCTGATGGTGTTCACGCAAGGCGCGCTCGGCTACGGCCTCACCTCGATCATGGGCGCGGTGGTGTTCGAGATCTTCCAGGGCAGGCACCAGGGCAGCATCTTCGGCACGATCATGCTCGCGGCGCTGGCGGGCGGTGCGGCCGGACCGTGGCTGACCGGCGTTCTCTATGATCGCGCCGGCGACTACACGCTCGCTTTCGCCCTCGCCATGGTCGTGAGCGGGGTGTCGGCGCTTGCGATCTGGCGGGCGGCGCCGGGCAAGGTGAGGGCCGTGGCCGGCCGGCTGCACAAGCTCAAAACGGCATCCGAATAGGTCCGGTACGCTTCAAGATACCTTCGGCGTTTTCGCGAAGCGTTAATCATGCCGCCTCTTGGCGCAGCGCGCCGGAATTGCAAAAACGTCTTGGACACCATCGGAGCGTTAACCTCTCGCCGATTGCCGCATTTCCCGATGCCGCTGGTCCAGACGATGCCCGCCTCCGATCACCTTGCGACTGAAATTCCTGACGTGCTGCGCGCCGCGCTCGAACGCGCCGACGATGGCATCGTCATCGTCGATGAGGCGCATCGCATCACCCACTTCAACCCCGCCGCGGAACGGATCTGGAAGCTCGCCGCCGCCGAGGTGCTCGGCCGCGATGCCGCCGTCCTCACCCTCAAATGCCTAAGCGCCGGTGCGACCGCGGATTTCCGCGAGGAGATCAGCCTCGTGCGGCACGACGGCAGCCGTATCAAGGCGCAGATCGCGATGTCGTCGGCGACGGTCGACGGCGCGACCCATCACATCGTGTTGGCGCGCGACGTCACCCTCGATGCCGAACGCCGCGCCAGGATCGCACTTCTCCACGCGGTCTCCGACCAGACCAACCGCGTGGTGATCATCACCGACGTCGAGCAGAACATCGTCTACGTCAATTCCGCGTTCACGGCGCTGTTCGGCTATACCAGCGAGGAGGCCGAAGGCCGCCGCGCCGGTGAGCTCATTGCCGGCCGCCACACCGATCGCAAGGCGATTGCGAAGCTCGTCAAGCGGCTGATGCATGGCGGTCAGCGCGACGAGGCCGAGGTGCTCGTCTACGACAAGGATGGTGAGGAGATCTGGGTCTCTGCCCGGATCGACGCCTTCCGCGACAAGAAAGGCCGGGTCAAGCACATCTTTGCGCTGCTCGAGGACATCACCGAATCCCGGCAGCTGCGCTCGCTGCAGCAACTGATCATGGCGGCGCTCGCCGACGAGGCGCCGATCACCGAGATTGCCGATCGGCTGTGCCGCCGCGTCGAGCAGATCGCGCCCGGCGTCGTCTGCTCGCTGCTGCACGTCGATGCCGCCGGCTTGCTCCATCCGCTGGGCGGCCCGAGCTTGCCCGAGGACTATTCCCGTTCGCTCGACGGCATCGCGATCGGTCCCGAGGTCGGCACGTGCGGAACCGGAGCCTTCTACGGCATTCCGGTTCTGGTCGCCGACATCGATGCCGATCCGCGCTGGCAGCCCTACAAGGCGCGGCCGCTCGAAGTGGGCTTGCGCGCCTGCTGGTCGACGCCGATCAAGGCCAAGGACGGTCGGGTCATCGGCACCTTCGGCTTCTATTATCGCGAGCCGCGGGCGCCGAGCAGATGGCACCGCCAGATCGTCGATGCCTGCGTCAACCTCGGCGCGTTCGCGATCGAGCGCAAGGAGGCACGCGCTGAAATCGCGCGGCTGGCCTATCACGACATGCTCACCGGCCTGCCGAACCGCGCGCAGCTGCGCCACCTGATCACGACCGCGATCAATGCCTGTCCGACCGGAGGCCATGTCGCGCTCGCCTTCCTTGACGTCGATCATTTCAAGGACGTCAACGACACGCTCGGCCACGCCGCCGGCGATGAGCTCTTGATCCTGCTCGCGCAGCGCCTGCGCGAGCAGATCGGTCCCGACGACATGCTGGGACGGCTCGGCGGCGACGAGTTCGTCATCCTGCTGCCGCAACGCAATGCCGAGGCCGCTGAGCGCATCGCGGCCGGGATCACCGAGGCCCTGTCCGCACCGTTGCGGCTCGGATCGAAGCTGATGCCGATGTCCGCCAGCATCGGAATCAGCCTCTATCCCGATCACGCCACCGACATCGACACATTGATGCAGCAGGCGGACGCCGCCATGTACATGGCCAAGCAGGCCGGACGCTCGACGCATCGCCTCTTCAGTGCCGAGATGAACGTGCTCGCGGAGCAGCGGCTGGCGCTGATCGCGGCGTTGCGCCGCGCCGTCGCGGAAGCTGTGCTGAGCCTCAGCTACCAGCCGCAGATCCGCAGCTGCGACGGCGCGATCCACGGCGTCGAGGCGCTCGCGCGCTGGCGCGATGCCGTGCTCGGCGACGTCTCGCCGGCAAAGTTCATCCCGCTCGCCGAGGAATGCGGGCTGATCGAGCAGATCGGCATGTGGTCCGTGCGCGAGGCCTGCCGTCAGATGGCGAGCTGGCGCCGCGCCGGGCTCAACATCCCCTGCGTCTCGGTCAATCTGTCGCCGATCAATTTCCGCAACGTCACGCTGGCCGCGCGGCTCAAGGACATCCTGGCCGAGCACGATCTGCCGCCGGACGCGCTGATGCTGGAGATTACCGAAGGCGCGTTCATGCAGGACGGAGCCGCGGCGCTGGAGACGATGAACGCGATCCGCGAGCTCGGCGTCGGCCTCTCGGTGGACGATTTCGGCACCGGCTATTCCAGCCTCAGCCGGCTAGCGCATCTGCCGATCCGCGAGCTCAAGATCGACCGCAGTTTCATGCGCGACATCGAGCAGGACGCGGGCGCGCTCGCGATCGCCACCGCCGTGGTCCGCGTCGGCCAGGGCCTCGGCATGAGCGTGGTCGCCGAGGGGGTCGAGACCGAGGGGCAGCGCAAGACGCTGGCCGAGCTCGGCTGCGACATCGTCCAGGGCTTCCTCTACGCTCCCCCGCTGCCGCCGGTCGCCTTCGAGCGCTGGCTGATCGAGCATTGCGCCGAGCAGGCGAGGGCGATGCTGGGGCGGCTTGACCTTGTGGCGGACAAGGCTGCCGTGAAGCAGTCGGCGTAGCCGGCTTTGAGCGGTAGGAATGCATCAGCGACCGGCGGCAGAACGGCCTTCGCTAGAGCATCGAAAGCACGACAATGCCTTCCTCGAGCTCCCCTGAAGCCAGGCGCGCCCGCGCCATGCGCTCGAACTCCGTGCGATGCTTCTGTAGATAGCTGAAGGCCTGCTTCTGCGTGTTGAATGTCGTTGCAAGCCGGCACATCTGCCGATTTGCGCCGGACGCGAGAAAGAATGTGATGGTTCCGTGATCTGGCTTTATGCGAGGCACGATCTGCACTCTCCGGCATGGGATCGGCACTTCAGATTCGCAGGCGGCGTTGAAGACGGCTATCGCGCCAACTTCCTTGTCCGCTTCTTGAGCTTAGGCGCCGGCAAAGTCGATCGAAGAGCTTCATCGGCCGCTTCCCTCGCCTGGCGCGCCTCTCGAAGTCGCGCCATGTTCTTGCGAACCTCGATGGCTTGCCTTTCCACGTCCGCCAATGCCCGCGCGCCCTCTTCGGCGGCCAGGCGCTTGCGATCGGAACGTGTAATGCTTTCGGGTGACGGCTCTGCCGGCTTCTTGCTGCTCATCGTTCACCCGGATCCGCAAAGACTAAACCCGCTCAATCCAGGGATTGAGCGGGCAAAGCGACCGTTTCAGTACATCCGTGAAACGGCGCAACGATCTCAAGCCAGCGAGAGGTTCTCGGCGCTGACTTTGCCTCGCATCTTGTCGGTCTTGATCTCGAAGTTGACCTGTTGGCCTTCGCCGAGACCGGCAAGCCCAGCCCTTTCAACGGCGCTGATGTGAACGAACACGTCGTTGCCACCGTCGTTTGGCTGGATGAAACCGAAGCCCTTTTGGCCGTTAAACCACTTGACCGTACCTGTCGTCATTTTCTTCTCCAAAGCGCGCGAGCGCATCCCGCGCGACGATCGCGCGGTTACCTTCAACTTCGTCGATGTCTTTGGAAAAGGAGCCCGCGGGCGCATTCAACAAGGCACAGCGGCTAATCGAACGACTTCAATATATACGACTTTCATGCATTTGCAAGGAGCGAAGCCAGTTTGTTTGCTGCGAGGCCATTCTTCTGTTCCGATCGCGGCGCTTTGCGTGTGTCGGTCGATCTGCGAGCAAGGCGTTATCGATTGACCGAACAGGTCTGCTGACGATCAGCCTATCGGCGCAGCTGCGCCGCCCGCGCCGCTAGGCTGACGCCAATCCCGTCCTCCGCCGCAAATCCGTGATCGCGCGCAGGAAACTGTCGGCCGGCGTCGTCTCGGGGTCGATCAGCCGGTGCAGGCGAAAGCCGTCTTCCAGCGCGAGCACGACGGAGGCGATCCAGGGCGGGTTCAGATTGACGTTGCGCCCGTTGCTCTTCGATGTCGCTTCGATGATGTCGGCGACCAGCCTGCGCCGCGCGCGCAGGCGTTTGGCAAGTTCCGGGCGGCGCTTTTCGGCCCGCGCCACGAACAGGATCATCTCCATGTGCAGCAGGGGCGAGCGGCCGAGCGGATCCTGGCGGCTGCGGTCCATCGTCTTCAACGCCGCGATGAAGTCGTCGAGATTGTCGTGCTGCGCCAGGATGTCCATGTTGCGCCGGATCGACTGCGCGACATGGTCCTCGAGCATGGCGATGATCAATTCGTCCTTGCTCTTGAAGTTCGAATAGAACGCGCCGCGGGTGAAGCCCGCCGCCGCCGCGATCGCCTCGATGCTGGCGCCACCGATGCCGTCTGCCTCGAACACGCGCGCGGCCGCCTCGAACAGCGCCTCGCGTGTGTCGTCCCTGGTCGGCCTGGTTCTCACCCTTGACATCGGCGCAGCTTAGGGCAGAATGCAACTCGATACAACAATGTATCGAGTTGATAATTTACAGGGATGGTTACGCTGGGCGATGGGGCAGCCTTGCGTATGCGTGTCGTGCGGCAACCGATCCGAGGTCACCATGAACGAGCAAGTGCAACCCGCTGGCGGACCGCTGTTCAACCCGCTCTCGCCGGATTTCATCCGCGATCCCTATCCGCACTATGAGCGGCTGCGCACGGTCGATCCGATCCACGTGACGCCTTTCGGCCAGTACGTCGCCAGCCGGCACGCCGAGGTCAGTCTCGTGCTGCGTGACAAGCGCTTCGGCAAGGATTTCGTCGAACGGACCACGCGCCGCTACGGCCCGGAGATCATGAAGGAGCCGGTGTTTCGCAGCATGAGCTACTGGATGCTGCAAGCCGATCCGCCGGATCACACCCGCCTGCGCGGCCTGGTCGTGAAGGCCTTCACCGCCCGCCGGGTCGAGGACATGCGGCCGCGGATCCAGGAGATCGTCGACCAGGCGATCGATGCCGTGATCGAGCGCGGCCACATGGACCTGATCGAGGATTTCGCCTTCCGCCTGCCCGTCACCATCATCTGCGACATGCTCGGCATCCCCGAGGAGCATCGCGAAGTGTTCTACAAGAGCTCGCGCGACGGCGGACGGCTGCTCGACCCCGTGCCGCTCTCGCCGGAGGAGATCCGCCAGGGCAACGCCGCCAACCTGATGGCGCAGATGTATTTCCAGCAGCTGTTCGAGCTGCGCCGCAAGAATCCCGGCGACGACCTCATCACCCAGCTGGTGCAGGCCGAGGAGGACGGCAACAAGCTCACCAACGAGGAGCTGACCGCCAACATCATCCTGCTGTTCGGCGCAGGCCACGAGACCACGGTCAACCTGATCGGCAACGGCCTGCTCGCGCTCCACCGCAACCCGGATCAGCTTGCGCTCCTGAAAGCGAAACCGGAGCTGATGACGAACGCGATCGAGGAGTTCCTGCGCTATGATTCCTCGGTGCAGATGACCGGGCGCGTCACGCTGGAGGAGATCGAGGACCTCGGCGGCGTGACGATCCCCAAGGGCGAGACCGTGCTGTGCCTGCTCGGCTCGGCCAACCGCGATGGCGCGGTCTACCCCGACAGGCCCGACCGGCTGGACGTCACCCGGGCGAACGTCAAGCCGCTGTCGTTCGGCGGCGGCATCCATTTCTGCCTGGGGGCCCAATTGGCGCGGATCGAGGCCGAGATCGCCATCGCCACGCTGCTGCGGCGGCTGCCGGATTTGCGCATCGACGACATCGAGACCCCGGAATGGCGGCCGACCTTCGTGCTGCGCGGGCTAAAGCGGCTGCCGGCGAGCTGGTGAGGGGGCTTGCGCGTTAACCTCCGCGCGCAACAGTCGCTGTGACTTCGCCATACTTCCCCCTATATAAGGGGCTGTTCCGGCGCGCCTGAGGCTCTCAGCTTCGGCCCAGGCCGGTTTGGCCGAGGGGAGACCCGTGCAGACGACGCTGCTCGGATTGGCGATTGCCTTCATCATTGCGCTGCTGGCCGCGCTGATCGGGCCTTACTACATCGACTGGAACCAGTTCAGGCCCCAGTTCGAGGCGGAGGCCGGCAAGATCATCGGCGTGCCGGTGCGGGTGGCGGGCGAGCTCGATGCGCGGCTGTTGCCGGCGCCGACGCTGCGGCTGCGCGGCGTCACCTTCGGCGGCAACAACGATCTCGGCCGCCTGCGCGCCGACAAGCTCGATGTCGAGTTCAGCCTCGGCTCCCTGATGCGCGGCGAATGGCGCGCCACCGAGCTTTCGGTCGGCGGCATGGCGGTCGATCTTGGTCTGGACGCGCGCGGACGGGTCGATTTGCCCTCCACCGCGAGCGGCACCTTCAACCTGGCCTCCCTCGCCATCGAGCGGCTGAACCTCACCGGCCGCATCGCCTTGCACGATGCCGCCAGCCGCTCGACGCTGGAATTGAACGATATCGCCTTCTCCGGCGATGTGCGCTCGCTCGCAGGCTCGGTGCGGGGCGACGGCAGCTTCACCGCGCGCGGCGTGCGCTACCCGTTCCGCGTCTCCTCCGGCCCCAGCGCCGACGGCAGCGCCACCCGTCTCCACCTCAACATCGATCCCGGCGAGCGCGCCATCCTCGCCGATCTCGAGGGCGTGCTCGCCTTCGACAATCGCCAGCCGAAATTCGAGGGCGCGCTGACCCTCGCCGTGCCCGCGGCCAGGAAGGCGGGCGAGGCGGGACCGACGCCCTGGAAGCTGGCGACCAGGCTCAAGGCCGATCCGGCCGGCGCGAAATTCGAGCAGATCGACGCGAGCTTCGGCCCGGAGGACACCGCGCTGAAGCTCGGCGGCGTCGGCGATCTCAGGTTTGGCGCATCGCCCTTGCTGCGCGCGGTGCTGTCGGCGCGGCAGGTCGATGCCGACAGGCTGACTGCGAAGGACGATGCCGATCCGCAGCGCGTCCTGCCGGCGCTGCGCGCAGGGCTGGCGGCGATCCCGCAGGTGCCGATCCCTGCCCAGATCGAGTTCAATGCCGATCAGATCATGCTCGGCGGCCGTCCGCTCCAGAACATCGCGACCGAGCTTGCGACCGACGGCCGGTCCTGGACCTTCCGGCGGCTGGAGCTGCGCGCGCCGGGCATGACGCAGGTCTCGCTCAATGGCGCGGCTCCCGGCGCCGACAGTTTCAGCGGCCGGCTCAGCGTTGAATCCCCGGATCCCGACACGCTGGTGGCCTGGCTGCAGGGCCGCAGCGAGATCACCCGCCGCAGCACGCGGCCGCTGCGTCTCGCGGGCGACGTCACCATCGCAGCCAATCATCTCGCCATCGACAGGCTGAAGGCCGACATCGATGGCGGCGCGATCGAAGGCCGCATCGTCTTCGTGCAGACAGGCGCGAGCAACGGCTCGCGGATCGATGCGGACCTCAGGGCCGACCGGCTCGACCTCGATGCCGCCGCGAGCTTCGTGCGCGCGCTGGCGGGGCCGCAAGGCGAATGGCCGGAGGAGGCAAAGCTCTCGCTCGATATTGGCCGCGCGATCTCCGCCGGCCAGGAGCTGCGGCCGTTCGCAGCCAGGCTCGCCTACAGCCCGGCGTCGCTGTCGCTGGAGCAGCTGCGCTTCGGCCAGGGCGGCGGCGTGACCTCGGAGGCGAGCGGCAGCTTCGACCGCACCAAGACGACCGGCAAGCTCGCGCTGAAATCCTCGGCCAATTCGCTGCGCGAGCTCACCGCGCTGGTCGAGCCGTTCGCGCCCGCGCTGCGCGCGCGCCTCGATGCGCTCCCGTCCTTGCCCGGCGCGACCCGTCTCAAGCTCGATCTCAGCCTCGACAAGAACGCCGAGCATGCCGATCGCAGCAATGCCCGCTTCGTGCTCGACCTCGACGCACCGCAACTCAAGACCACGGCGACCCTGGCCGCGCAGACGCCGGCGGCCGCCATCGGCGGTATCGACCTCGAACGCCTGCGCAACAGCGACTTCACGCTGGACGCGAAAGTGGCGGCGCCGCAAGCCGGCGCCTTGTTGGCACTGCTGGGGCTCGACCGCATCGTGGCCGCGGGCGAGGGCGCCTCGCAATTCGAAGGACGGTTGAGCGGAGCCTGGCGCCGTCCCTCGCAATTGAACGCAAAGCTCAGCGGCGGCGGGCTCGATGCCGACGCGCAAGGCAGCGTCGAATGGTCGGAGTCCAAACCGTCCGAACCCAAATCGTTCGAGCCCAATTCGTTCGAACCGAAGGCGAGCGTGAACCTGCGCGTGCGCAACGCCAATCTGGCGCCGCTGCTCGGGACCAGCCCGGCCGGCAAGTCGGCGCAGAACGTCAGCCTGTCCTCCCGCCTCACGCTCTCCGGCAATCGCCTGACCTTCGGCGATCTCGACGGCAATGCCGCGGGCTCGCATCTGCGCGGCCATGTTTCGGTGACGCTCGATCAGGACAAGAGCATCGACGGCGAGGTCGGTCTCGACTCGCTCGATCTGGCGCCGGCGCTCGCAATCGCCGTCGGCGCAGCCGGTCGTGAGTCCGGCGAGCCGCTCAGCGCAGGATTGGTCAGCGGCTGGCGCGGCCGCATCGCCTTCCAGGCCTTACGCGGAACGTTGCCCGGCGGCATCGAGCTCCGCCCCTTCGGCGGCACGATCCGGAGCGACGGCCAGTCGCTCGCATTCGATGCGCTCAAGGGCGGCGTCGGCGGCGGCGACATGTCCGCAAGCCTGGACGCGCGCAATGGCGCGGGTGGGCTTGCGCTGAACGCGCGCATCGAGCTCAGCAACGTCGATGCGGCGGCGCTGCGCTATCGCGACCTCGCCCTGCCCAAGGGGCGCGCCTCGGTGCAGATGGCGCTGACCAGCCAGGGCCGCAGCGTCGCGGCCTTGACCGGTGCGCTCGCCGGCAACGGCACGGTGACGCTCGAATCCGCCGAGATCGCCGGCCTCAATCCGCGTGCGTTCGAGATCGCCATCCGCGCCAGCGACGGCGGCCAGGTCAATGACGACAACCGGCTGCGGCAGCTCGTCGAGCCCGCGCTGTCGGCGGGGCGCATCGCGGTGCCCTCGGCGCAGATTCCGTTCACGATCCGCGACGGCCGCCTGCGCATCGGCGCAACGCCGCTGGAAGCGAAGAACGCCCGCGCCATCGTCTCCGGCGGCTACGACATTCCGGCGGACCAGGCCGACATCCGCGCCAGCCTGACGCCGATCATGACGGGGCTTTCCGGCGCCCCGCCCGAGATCCAGCTGTTTGCGGCAGGCCCGCCCGACAGGCTGAGCCGTACCATCGACCTCGCACCGCTGTCGTCATGGCTTGCGGTGCGCACGATCGATCGCGAGACGCGGCGGCTCGACGCCATCGAGCGCGGCGAGCCGCCGCCGGCCACCGCTGCGCTGCCGACGCTGGTGTCCCCGGAGATAGCGACCGAGCAGGCGCCACCCAACGTGCCGCTGCCGGGCCAGGACCCGCGCCGCGCGCCGGCAAAGCCCAGGGTGGCGCCGACCCCGAAAGCTCCGCAGGCCGCGCCCGCCGCGCCAAGCCCCTCACTGACAAGCCCTTCACTGACGAGCCCGCCGCTCGCGAGCCAGCAGCTCGCGCCGCTCCCTCCGGCCATCGACGTGAAGCCCGCGCCGGGCCCGCCGCCCGCCAAGCCCAGGCCGAAGCCGCCGCTTGTGCTGACGCCGCAGAATCCGTAGACGGCGCTATCTAAAGCGCTCCGTTGCCGATGCTCGTCATGCCCGGGCTTGTCCCGGGCATCCACGTTCTTTGTGCCATGCGGCAAGGCGTGGATGGCCGGGACAAGCCCGGCCATGACGCGGAGAGGTTTCAGTGCCCAAAGCTTCTCGGCTCTTGCACAACAGTAAATCCATTCCCTCGCATTTGACGGAATTTTCGTCGGCAAAACTGATTTGCCGACTTTACTGAATTCTCGCGTTTCATCTCTAGCGTAGGTTCCCAGAGGAATTCGGCGTCGCGCCGCGAGCGGCGGGACGGCTCGCCAACGGGCTGCCAAGTACTGGGGTGATCGAGATGAACGGGGCGAAATCGCTTCTGCAGGATCTGGACGACGCGATCGCGCGCGGCACCGACGAAAGCCGGTCACGCGCATTATGGCATGCGACCGACATCCTGATCACCGGCCGCTACAGCGACGACGAGATCAGCATGTTCGGCGAGGTGATCGGCCGGCTCGCCGACGAGATCGAGGTGGCTGCGCGCGCGCAGCTCTCCGAAGTGATGTCGGCCTGCGATCACGCCCCGCTCAACGTCATCGAAAGGCTCGCCCTCGACGACGAGATCGCGGTTGCCGGTCCCGTGCTGCGCGATTCCAACCGCATCGACGAGAAGATGCTGGTCCAGAGCGCCATGACCAAGGGCCAGGCGCATCTGCTGGCGATCTCGCAGCGCCAGTCGATCGGCGAAGCCGTGACCGACGTGCTGGTCAAGCGCGGCAACCAGGAGGTCGTGACCTCGGTCGCCAGGAACGAGGGCGCGCGGTTCTCCGGCTCGGGCCTCTTGCACATGGTCCGCCGCGCCGAGGGCGATTCGATCCTTGCCGAGCAGCTCGGCCTGCGCAAAGACGTGCCGCGCCACATCTTCCAGCAGCTGATCGCGAAAGCCTCCGAAGACGTCCGCCGCCGCCTCGAGACCGAGCGGCCCGAGATGATGTCGCAGATCCAGAGCTCGGTCACCGAGGTCACCGGCGATCTCCAGTCCAAGTTCGGCCCGTCCTCGCGCAGCTATTTCGTCGCCAAGCGCGTGGTCACGACGCAGTATCGCCAGGGCAATCTCAACCAGGACTCGATCTCGAATTATGCCCGCCAGCACCGCTTCGACGAGGTCCAGATCGGCCTGTCGCTGCTGTCGGCGCTGCCGGTCGACGTGATCGAGCGCGCGTTGATGGACCGTAACCGCGAGATGATCCTGGTGCTGTGCAAGGCGCTCGACTTCTCCTGGGACACCACGATGTCGCTGTTGTTCCTCGGCGCCAAGGATCATCTGATCACGGCGCGCGAGCTCCAGGACAACGAGCGCGAGTACGGCCGGCTCAAGATCGAGACCTCACGCAGCATTCTGAAGTTCTACCAGTCGCGCAAGACCGGCGCGGGTGCCGATACGGGCCGTCAGCCCGAGCTCCAAGTCCACTGACTGGCCCACTGAGGAGAGGGGAGTACCTGCAATGTTGCCTCAATTCGGCACCGCCGTTCGCAAGAAGAATCTCGCCAATGCCGGCGCCGCCGATCTCGGCGGCGCAGCTCCGGACAAGGCCTCGGTGGACGCCGCCTGGCTCGTGCTGGAAGCCGCCAACGACCTCGGCGACCACGCCGCGGTGGACGCCTGCCGCCGCGTCATCGACGCCGAGCTGAACGGCACGGCGGCCCGCAGCGCGGATGTCGATCTCGTGCTGGGATATTTTCGGTAAGGCTCCGGGGATCGCGCGCAGACTGGCGCGCAGCGTAATCCACGATTGCTCTCAGCAGGAGTTCGAGCGTTTGGAGCCTGCATCGCGCCGAAGACCTGACTTCGCCGCGGCCAGGGCTGCGGCGAGCTCGTCGATGTGATAGGGCTTGGGCAGGATCTCGATACCCGCGCTCTCCGCTTCATGGACCGAGGCTTCGGCATATCCGCTGGTCAGCAATATCGGTATGTCGCTTCGTCTTGTCCTGACCTCGCGCGCAAGCTCGACCCCGTTCATGCCGCCCGGCATCATGATGTCGGAGAAGATCAGATCGATGGGACGGCCGTCCGCCAGGGCACCGAGCGCTGCTGCGGCACTGGAGGCGCGTGTGACCTCGTAGCCGAGCTGACCGAGCATCTCGCTGACCAGCGCGGCAACCTCGTTATCGTCCTCCACCAGCAGGATCTGCCCCTGATTGCTCTTTTTCGGGCGCACCCTGGTGAGGTCGATGAGGTGTCGCTCGTCGGAGGGAGTCTCGAAGGATCGCGGCAGGTACAGCTCGATGCTCGTGCCTCGGCCGACCTTCGATTGAATTCGCACCGTGCCCCGCGACTGCGTCGCAAATCCATGGACCTGTGCGAGCCCCAGTCCAGACCCCTTGCCGACGTCTTTGGTCGTGAAGAACGGCTCGAACACCCGCGACATGATCTCCGGGGGCATGCCGACACCGGTGTCGACGACGGACAAGCGGACATAGTCGCCGGCGATCTCCCCATCGTTCAGGTCGGGTAGATTTTCGCCGCGCACGATGATCGTGCCGCCATTGGGCATGGCGTCGCGGGCGTTGACGGCCAGGTTGAGAATGACCAGCTCGAGCTCGCCGGGATCGACCTCCACCGGCCAAAGCTGCTCCGGAAAGTCGAATTCGACATGGACGTCGCCCCTGAGACTGCGATCGAGCAGTTCACGCATGCCGCCGATCTGCGCGGCGACGTCGACAGGCTCCGGCCGGAGTTTCTGCCGCCGTGAGAATGCCAGAAGCTGCTTGGTCAGGCTCGCTCCGCGCTGCGCCGCCTGGATCATCCCGTCCATCAGGCGGCGGCGCCGGGTCGGATCGGTCTGGCGTTCGAGCATGTCGAGGCCGCCGGAAATCACCATCAAGAGATTGTTGAAGTCATGCGCGACGCCGCCGGTGAGCTGGCCGATGGCCTCGATCTTCTGAGCCTGCCGAAGCGTTTCCTCCACGCGTGCTCGCTCTTCGATCTCGAGGCGAAGCTGCGTGTTGGCTTCCTCCAGCGCCTTCGTCCGCTCGATCACCAGCTTCTCGAGCTCCTGGGCCGTCTGCTCGCGCGCCTCGAGCAGAGCCCGGATCTCGTATTGACGCCGCCGAGCCCGCAGTGCGGATTGGATGGTGCTGGTCAGCGTGATCGGTTGAACCGGCCGTTCGAGCAGCGAAACGTTGCGCAGAAGCTCGACGATACTGCGTCGCCAGGCGATGACCGAGGGCTGCTCCCGGTGGCTGGTGAGAACGACGAAAGGCAGATCGGACCACGGCGGCTGGCCGGCGATCCATTGTGCCAGCGCCGCGGTGTCCTTGCCGAACAATCCTTCCTCGGCAAGAAATACGGTGCCAACGCCTGCCGTCATTTCGGTGACGAGTTCGGCCAAGTCCCGGCAACTGATCGCCTCGAGGTTCGCGTTGCGCAAAAGTTCGGCCGATGCCGGTCCGTCGCGGCCCACCGGGGCGAAGACGAGAACGCGGTGATCACGCTGCGCGCTCATTCGAGCGGCCCTTCCGGGAGGGCCGTGCCGGTATAGCGCGGATTGCCGGAAAAGATGCCGCTGAACTCATGAAGAGGCGGGCCCAGCTTGATCCCGCTGCTGCCGAGCCGGAATTCGCGGATGCCGTGCTCGTGGCCGCCGCTGCGCTTCTTGACGACCGACAAGGCGCGCCGAACCGTTCCGGCGAACTCGAAATAGCGCAGCATCACGACTGCATCGCTCAAATAGCTGAGGTCGAGCGGCGTATCCATGGGACCGACAAGCCCATGCTGGGCGAGGATGAGGATGGTGAGCACGCCCTGCTGGGCCAGGTAGCTGAGCAGTTCGTGCATCTGCAGGACGAGGAAACGTTCATCCGGCATCGCGTTCAGATAACCGTTCAAGCTGTCGATGACGATGATGCGGGCATTGTCGACCTCGACGCTCCGGCGGAGCGTTGCCGCGAACTCACCCGGCGACAATTCGGCCGGATCGATCTGCTGAAACCGGATCTTTCCGGAGGCGAGATGTTTGTCCAGCGGCAGCCCGAGCGCTCTGGCGCGGGCCTCCACCGTTCCGCGCCCTTCATCGAAGGCGAAGAATACGGCGTGCTCGCCGCGTTCCGCCGCCGCGATGGCGTAGGTTAGCGCAACTGACGACTTGCCGACGCCGGCCGCGCCGAGGAGAAGAGCGTTGGTGCCGCGCTCGAGCCCGCCTCCCAGGAGCTGGTCGAGCTCGGGGTTGCCGCTGGTCACCATCTCACCGTCGAATGATCTGTGATGTTCGGCTGCGACGAGCCGGGGAAAGATCCGCAGGCCCCCTTGCGTGATCGTAAAATCGTGAAAGCCGCCGCGGAAACGGATGCCGCGCATCTTGATCACGCGAAGCCGCCGCCGCTCGGCGCCGTAGTCGATGGCGAGTTGCTCCAGCATCACCACGCCGTGCGCGATCGAATGCAGTTGCAGATCATCCTGGGAGGATGACAGATCGTCGAGCAGAACCACGGTGCAGTTGCGATTGGTGAAGAAGTGCTTCAGGGCCAGAACCTGGCGCCTGTAGCGAAGCGGGTTCTGCGCCAGCAGGCGCAATTCGGAGAGGCTGTCGAGCACCACGCGGGTGGGATTGATCCGTTCGACCTCCTTGAAGATCAGACCTGTGGTCTCGCTCAGCTCCATCTCGGCGAGATGAAAAACCGTCAGCTCCCGCTCGGGATCAAGCGTCGTTTCCGGCGGAACGAGCTCGAAGATATCGACGCCGTCCAGCGACCAGCCATGCCGCTGTGCCACCACTGTGAGCTCGCTCTTGGTCTCGGAGAGCGAAACGTAGAGAACGCGTTCGCCGTCGCGCACGCCCCGAAGAAGGAATTGGAGCGCAATCGTGGTCTTGCCTGTGCCGGGGCGTCCCTCGTAGAGATACATTCGGTTGGGGTCCAAGCCACCGCCGAGGATGTCGTCCAGACCGTCGCTGCCGGTCGAAATTCTCGGCAAATCCTTGAGGTCGCTGCCTGGAGCAGGCGCGGATTGACCGGTCATGACCCCCCCTTACGCGTATCTTCCCAAAGCTCTCCATGCGCTCCAAGCGCATGCCGGGAGCCGGATTTGACTGAAAAGGTCCGTCTAAGGAACTCCTAGGCCGGGCATGAGTTCCCGCCCGACTGGCGGTCCGGCGACCGGTTCGTTGCCGCTCAGACTGTGCCGACCCGTGGATGGTGTCGGTTCAAAAATGAACACAAACGGTCCGCTCGCGGTCCATCCCGTTGCTGCCCTCACTCCCGGATGCGGTAGATCACGACGTCCTCGCCGTGACGGTTCGTGCTTCGCTCGAGCTGGTAGTTCGACTTCTCCAGCACGCGCCGCGATGCACCGTTCCCGACATACACAATGCCGATGAGAGACGGCAGTGCGAGCTGTGACAGCCCGATGTCCGTCAGCGCGGTCGCGATCTCGCTGGCAAATCCTTGGCCCCAGAATTCGCGCTTGAACGCGTAGGCGATTTCGACCTCGTCGACATCGTCCACGAGAATGTGCCGAATGCCCGCCCGTCCGGCGAAGGCCCCGTCCTTCGTTCGCAGCGTCCAAAGTCCGAAGCCGTGCTGGTCCCAATGGGCCATGTTGGTTGCGAGATAAGCCCTCGTGACCTCGGGCGTCCGCACCCCGCCGAGATAGCGGGAGACCTCGGCGTCGCGATGCAGCACGACGAGGTCGGCGAGGTGATCCTCGCGCAACCGTTCGGCGGTCAGGCGGTCGGTGGTGAAATGGTCCACGGCGACAGATCGCCGCTTCCGAGGCGTGTCGTCGTTCATGCTGCTATCGCTGCGGGCTGATCGTGACATCATGCCCCTGTTTTGCCCGACGGGTCAACGGGCGACGGCCGGATCGTTGCCTTGCGCGTAACTCATTGATTTCACGACCCCCGGTCTACTGTGCATGGGGTTGTTTTCGCAGTTTCGTTTTGGAAGGGCTACCCCGCCCCCAGCGCGACGGCGACGTTGTACGTCACGAGGCTCGCCGCATAGGCCAGCACCAGCATGTAGGCGAAGGTGGCGCCCATCCAGGCCCAGCTTCCGGTCTCGCGCCGGATCACGGCGAGCGTGGAGGCGCATTGCGGGGCGAAGATGTACCAGGCCAGCATCGACAGCGCGGTGGCGAGCGACCATTTTGTCGCCAGCACCTGGCCGATCTGCTCGACCGCTTCACTGCCGCCCTCGATCGCATAGACGGTGCCGAGCGCCGCGACCGCGACCTCGCGCGCCGCCATGCCCGGGATCAACGCCACCGCGATCTGCCAGTTGAAGCCGACGGGGGCGAGCAGGGGCTCGAGCGCCTTGCCGATCATCGCCGCCAGGCTGAACTCGATGGCCGGCCCGGTCGCGCCCGCGGGCGGCTGCGGGAAGGAGGCCAGGAACCAGATCAGCACCATCATCGAGAAGATCGTGGTGCCGGCGCGCTGCAAGAACATCTTGGCGCGGGTGTAGATGCCGATCACGATGGATTTCAGCCGCGGCATCTTGTAGTCCGGCAGCTCCAACATGAACGGCGCCGGCACAAAGTCGCGCAGCATGAAGAACTTGATCACGAACGAGACCAACAGCGCGCTGATGATGCCGGCGGCATAGAGGCCGAACATCACGAGGCCCTGCAGGTTGATGAAGCCCCAGACGTCTCTGGCCGGGATGAAGGCGGAGATGATAAGCGTATAGACCGGAATGCGCGCCGAGCAGGTCATCAGCGGCGCGATCAGGATCGTGGTCAGCCGGTCGCGCTTGTTGTCGATGACGCGCGTCGCCATGATGCCGGGAATGGCGCAGGCAAAGCTCGACAGCAGCGGAATGAAGGCGCGGCCGTGCAGGCCGGCGCCGCCCATGATGCGGTCCATCAGGAACGCCGCGCGCGCCATGTAGCCGAAATCTTCCAGGAGCAGGATGAACAGGAAGATGAGGATGATCTGCGGCAGGAACACGATGACGCTGCCGACGCCGGAGATCACGCCGTTCTGCAGGAAGCTTTGCAGCAAGCCGTCGGGCAGGGTGGCCTGCACCAGCTCGCCGAGCGAGTCGAACCCGGACTTTAGCAGCTCCATCGCCGGCTGCGCCCAGGCGAACACCGCCTGGAACATCACGAACAGGATCAGCGCGAGCACGATCAGCCCGCCGACCGGATGCAGCACGATCGCGTCGATCCGTGCGGTCCAGGTGTCGGGGCGAGCAGGCAGGCTGACGCAGTCGGCGATGATGCGATCGGCCTCGCGTTGGGTGGCGCGCAGCTCGGAGACGCTGAGCGCGCGCCAGCTGTTCTCCACCGGCTCGGCGGCGAGCTCCGCGGAAATCTCGTCGGTCAGCTTGAGCAGGTCGGCCGTGCCGCCCTTGCGCACCGCGATCGAGGTGACCACGGGCACTCCGAGCTCCTTGGCGAGCCGCTTGACGTCGACCGTGATGCCGCGGCGGCTTGCGATGTCGAACATGTTGAGCACGAGGATCATCGGCCGCCCGGTGCGCTTCAGCTCCAGCAGCAGGCGGATGGTCAGGCGCAGATTGGTGGAATCGGCGACGCACAGCACGAGATCGGGCAGGGTCTCGCCGGAGGCCTTGCCGAGCACGAAGTCGCGGGTGATCTCTTCGTCCGGGCTGCGGCCGCGCAGCGAATAGGTGCCGGGCAGGTCGACCACGGAGACCTGGCGGCCGAGCGGGGTGACGAAGAAGCCTTCCTTGCGCTCGACCGTGACGCCGGGATAGTTCGCGACCTTCTGCCGGCTGCCGGTCAGCGCGTTGAACAGCGAGGTCTTGCCGCTGTTGGGCGTGCCGACCAGGGCGAGATGCAGCAGCGGTGCTTCCATGGGATCAAGGGCCTGCGGGGCAGATTGCGGTCGCGCGTCAGGCGACGATGATGGCCATGGCTTCGCGACGGCGGACCGCGATCGTGGTGCTATCGACCCGCACCGCGATCGGATCGCGCCCGACCAACCCCTCATGCAGGATCTCGACCCGGGCGCCCTCGACGAAGCCGAGTTCGATCAGGCGGCTCTCGAGCTCGACGTCCGAAAGCGCCGAGCCAGCCTCTTTGGCGGCAAGGTGTTGGATGACGCCGGTATAGCCGCGCTGGGCCAGACCCAGCGGCATGTGCGAACGCGTATCAGTGGTGTCGGTCATGCCCTGTATTTTCAACGCCGGGCATTGAGGTCAAGCGTGCCCGCGCGCCGAAGCTGCACCTTAGAGCGATTTTAAAGTGCAGAGGCCGGGGCGCCGTCGCGGGCGCCCCCGACGGCTACTGGGCCGGGACCTTGTCCGGCTGGGCGGCCATGGCGCGGCTCTTGAAGTAGTCCAGGACGAAGAGGCGGATCGCCGACGACAGATTGCCCTGCTGGCGGTTGTTGTCGATCTCGCCGACCAGCTCGGACAACGTCATGTTGCGCAGGCCGGAAATCTCTTTCATGCCGTTCCAGAACGCCTCTTCCAGGCTGACGCTGGTCTTGTGGCCGGCGACGACGATCGATCGTTTCACGACCGGCGACTTCATGGCTGCTCCTCGCGATCGATCCGGTGCTGGTCCAGATGCTCCTTGGCCTGGTCCGCCCGCTTCGCCTCGGACGACCGTTCCGCCTTCGTGCGCCCGAACTTCGCCCGGTTGGCGTCCGCCTGCTTCGCCGAGGCTTCCCGCTCGACGCGCTTCCTGAAACGATTCAGGTTGATGACGTTCCCCATGCCGCGTCTCCATCATCCGCTCCTCTTCAGGCAGGATGAAACATTCAGAAACAGGGCGCCACATTGCGCCGCAGAAGACTTGATCGCCATTCGCTCGTCCTCGTCAATCGGCCCTTGGGCCATCAAACGATGAATTTCGCCCCGTCGAGGGCAGTGGAGCTGCGTAACACGCCGCCCCGCCGCAACATTGACGGTAATCAAATCCCGCCCCCAAAACCGCATATTTTTGGGCGCCGAGCGTCCGTATCATTACGGATGGCTATCGGAATTCGGAATCATCCCGGGCTGATCATCTTCTCAGCGCGCACCAGGCGGTCGAACTCGTCGGCCGAGACGAAGCCGAGCCGCAGCGCCTCCTCCTTCAGCGTGGTGCCGTTGGCGTGCGCCGTCTTGGCCACCTTGGCGGCGTTGTCGTAGCCGATCTTCGGAGCCAGCGCCGTCACCAGCATCAGCGAGCGCTGCATCAGCTCCTTGATGCGCTTCTCGTCGGCGCGGATGCCGCTGACGCAATGCTCGGTGAAGGAGCGCGCGGCATCCGCCATCAGGCGGATCGAATGCAGCATGTTGTAGGCCAGCACCGGCTTGTAGACGTTGAGCTCGAAATGACCCTGGCTGCCGGCGACCGTGATCGCGGTGTGATTGCCGAACACCTGGCAGCACACCATGGTCATCGCCTCGCACTGGGTCGGGTTGACCTTGCCCGGCATGATCGAGGAGCCGGGCTCGTTCTCCGGCAGGATCAATTCGCCGAGGCCCGAGCGCGGGCCGGAGCCGAGCAGGCGGATGTCATTGGCGATCTTGAACAGGCCGGTCGCGACCGAATTGATGGCGCCGTGCGCCAGCACATAGGCATCGTTCGAGGCCAGCGCCTCGAATTTGTTGGCGGCGCTGGTGAAGGGGAGCTTCGTAATCCCGGCAACGTGCTTTGCGAACAGCTTGGCAAAGCGCGGCTTCGAGTTGAGACCGGTGCCGACGGCTGTGCCGCCCTGCGCCAGCGGATAGAGGTCCTTCACCGCGATCTTGAGCCGGGCGATGCCGCTTTCGACCTGCGCGGCATAGCCGGAGAATTCCTGACCGAGCGTCAGCGGCGTCGCATCCTGGGTATGGGTGCGGCCGATCTTCACGATCTTCGAAAACTCCCTCTCCTTCTTGCGCAGAGCGCGCAGCAGCTCGCCGAGGGCAGGGATGAGATCGGCATTGATGCGGCTTGCCGCGGCGATGTGCATCGCGGTCGGGAAGGAGTCGTTCGACGACTGGCTCATGTTGACGTGATCGTTGGGATGCACCGGCTTCTTGGCGCCGAGCTCGCCGCCGAGCAGCTCGTTGGCGCGGTTGGCGATCACCTCGTTGAGGTTCATGTTGCTCTGGGTGCCCGAGCCGGTCTGCCACACGACAAGCGGGAAATGGTCGTTAAGTCTGCCTTCGATCACCTCGCGCGCAGCGCGGATGATGGCGTTGGCACGGCGCTGATCGAGCAGGCCGAGCTCGAGATTGGACTGCGCGGCGGCGAGCTTGACCATGCCGAGTGCATGCACGAGTGAGATCGGCATGCGGTCGGTGCCGATGCGGAAATTCTGGCGCGAGCGCTCGGTCTGCGCCCCCCAATAGCGGTCGGCGGCGACCTCGATGGGACCGAAGCTGTCGGTCTCGGTGCGGGTTGCGGGGCGGGCAGTCTTCGAGCGGGACGCTTTGGCCATGAGCACATCCATTCTGCCGCGCGAAACGCCGCACGGCCTGTTCATGTGCTCTTCTATATAGACAGTTGGCCGGGCGCGATGGCTCTGCGCCCAACCTAGATCATTTCTTGCGGAAACGATCGAGCCGCACGACCTCGGCGCCGCCCTGGCTCGGCGGCGGCGACTCGTCGGCAGCTTCCGGCTTCTCCGCGGCAGGTGCCGGGACCGATACGGCCGATGGCGCGGGTGCTGCCGGCAGATTGTCCGGCGCGACCTCGGCGACGTCGGAGGTGTCGAACTGGAGGCCGAACTTCACGGACGGATCGAGGAAGCTCTTGATGGCACTGAATGGCACCACCAGCCGCTCCGGAATGCCGCCAAAGGACAGGCCGACCTCGAAACGATCCTCGAGCACGGTCAGGTCCCAGAACTGGTGCTGGAGGATGATCGTCATCTCCTCCGGATATTGTGCGAGCAGCCGCGGCGAGAGCTTCACGCCTTCGGCCTTGGACACGAAGGTGATGAAGAAATGATGCTCGCCCGGCAGGCCATGGGCTGCGGCATCGGTCAGCACCTTCCGCAGCACGCCGCGCAGCGCATCGCGGGCCAGCACATCGTATCGGATATGATCGGTCGCCATGGTGGTCCTGTTGCATCCAAGCAGCCGGACCCTGCCGATCCGACTCGCCAAGCCGCAATAGTACCGCGCCTGACGGGCGAGCAGGAGTCCCCGCCGGGGAAGAATCAAAGAGTAAAGTGGAGGCTTCTGTTGCCAGGTGCCTCCGAACCCCGCCTAGCGGAGCTTAACCCGCTAGGACTTTAGAGTGGTCTTTCAAACTGCGTTACGCAGCCTGAGCAACCGGAGCAAAGTTGTCGTTGGCAACTATTGCAGTAGCCCGATAACGGCGGAACAATACCGGGAAAAAGTACGCCCTTTACGCCCTCGTCGATCCTATTTCGCCCCCGCCAAAGCCCAGCTTCGGGCACGCCCGATGGTGGGCTTTGGTGGAGGCGCCGGGTACCGCCCCCGGGTCCGAATGGTTTATTGCGACGACCGTTTATTTCCATAGCCGGCGAACCGGCACCCCCAATATAGGGGGCAAAGCTTTCGAAAAACAGAGGGTTGGAGGCGCGATCCCGCGGTTCCCTTTGGATAGGCTTCGGAGTGCCGGGCCTATCGCGGCTCTGGCCTTTGCCAAAGGTCGCCAGCCCGATGTGCCGAATCCTTGCGCATCTCCTGCCCGGCAGTCCCGATCGTTGCGGCCATGCGCATGATGACGCTGCTGCTCCAGCGAACGGACAATGTCAGTCTCAGCGACGTTCAATTTCCTGCGGCGGAAAGTAGCAGCGTGACGAGCCGCAAGCCGACTAGGCGCTGATCTCCACTTCGGCCCGATCTCGCTCTTCGCCGTCGCCGCTGCGCCGGCAGTGCGCGAGACCCACTGCACCGCGGTTGAGGCGAAGCACCAGAGGCCGACCAGGACACCGGTCCGACCTCGCAGGACTTGCCAGGTCCGAACGCTTATCGTGACGTTAATCGGGGCCGATCCAGCAATTGCTGCACTGCGTCTGACCGCGATGGTTGCAGTGGTCGCGTCCATCTCGCGCATCAATCCCCTCTGGCTTTTGCTTGCCGCGGCGTGTTGGGTTTTGCTGGCATTGTCTGATGAAAATCGCTAGGCAGTGATCCGGGCGGGTATCCAGTTCCAGCCGATTTAGAACAGCAGTGCTCGTGACTTACAGGTCGCGGAGGAGACAGGCATGGCCGACACGATGGGCCACTCAGCGACGGCCACCCGAAACACCCGGGTGGCGCTCGGCTTTTGTCTGCTGGCGATTGCGCCGCAGATTTTCGAATTGATCTGGTCGATCGGGACGATTTTCGGCTGGGGGACCGGCCGCGGTCCGGCGGCGGTCGTCACCGGTCATGCGACGGCGCTGCTGGCCGGCGCGCCGAGCGCCCTCTTCGGATCATTCGGCGGCGGCGCCAAGAAGATGTCGTCCGAGGTGCTGCTGGCGCTGATCTATTCCTATCCGCTGTTTGCGGTGGCGATCCTCACCCTGTTTATGACCATCCGCTCGGCGCAAGATTATGTCGGCGGCGTCGTGCTGATGGCCGTTGCCCTGTTCGCGCTGTGGGCATCGAGCGATTTGCAGGGCATGCGTGGCTTCTCCTTCGGTGCGGGCACTGCGCCACGTATGTTCGGTGGGCTGCTGGTTGCCCTGTCTGCCGGCATCGCCTTGACCGGCCTGATCACGGAGGGACCGGCGCTTGCGCATTATTCCTGGCGCGGGCCGCTGTTCGTGGTGGCGGCGATCCTGTTCTTCGCCCTGTCGATCCGGTCCCTCGGTCTCGTTGTCACGGCCTTCTCGAGCTTCATGATTGCGGCGACGGGCTCGCACGAGACGCGCTGGCTGGAAGCGGTGATCGTCGGCGCCTGCCTGACGGTCGGCTGCGCAATCCTGTTTCCCTATGTGCTCGGGCTGCCGATGCCGATGTATCCGCGTTTCCTGATCCAGTGAGGGCGTGATGGATATCTTTGCCAATCTTGCTCACGGCTTCGCCGTCGCGTTCACCCCGATCAACCTGTTGATGTGCCTGATCGGCGCCCTGGTCGGAACGCTGGTCGGCGTTCTCCCTGGCATCGGCACCATCGCCACCGTCGCGATGCTGCTGCCGATCACTTTCGGGCTGCCGCCGGTCGGCGCGCTGATCATGCTCGCCGGCATCTATTACGGCGCGCAATATGGCGGCTCGACCACGTCGATCCTGGTCAACATACCCGGTGAGGCGACATCGGTCGTGACCGCCATCGACGGTCACCAGATGGCCAAGCAGGGCCGCGCCGGTCCGGCGCTCGCGATCGCCGCGATCGGCTCGTTCTTCGCCGGCTGCGTTGCGACCATCCTGATCGCACTGCTCGGCGCGCCGCTGACGAAACTCGCGCTGGCGTTCGGCCCGGCCGAATATTTCTCGCTGATGGTGCTCGGCCTGATCTTCGCGGTGGTGCTGGCCAAGGGCTCGGTGCTGAAGGCGATTGCGATGATCGTGTTCGGACTGCTGCTCTCAATGGTCGGTTCGGACATCGAGACCGGCGCCTCGCGCATGGCCTTTAACATTCCCGAGCTCGCCGACGGTCTCGGCTTTGCGACCGTGGCGATGGGCGTATTCGGCTTTGCCGAGATCATCCGCAACCTTGACCACGGCGCCGAGATGAACCGCGATCTGGTGCAGCAGAAGATCACCGGACTGATGCCCACCAGGAAGGACCTCGGCGATGCGACGCCGCCGATCCTGCGCGGCACCGTGCTCGGCTCGATCCTCGGCATCCTGCCCGGCGGCGGCGCGGTGATCGCGTCCTTCGCGGCCTACACGCTCGAGAAGAAGCTCTCAAAGACCCCGTCCCGGTTCGGCCGCGGCGCGATCGAGGGCGTGGCGGGGCCGGAGAGTGCCAACAATGCCGCGGCACAGACCTCGTTCATTCCGCTGCTCACCCTCGGCATCCCGCCGAACGCTGTGATGGCGCTGATGGTGGGCGCGATGACCATCCACGGCATCGTGCCCGGTCCGCAGGTGATGCAGAAGCAGCCGGATCTGGTCTGGGGCATGATCGCTTCGATGTGGATCGGCAATCTGATGCTGATCATCATCAACCTGCCGTTGGTCGGAATCTGGGTGCGGCTGTTGCGCGTGCCCTATCGGCTGATGTTCCCCTCGATCGTGATCTTCTGCGCGATCGGCATCTATTCGGTGAACAACGCGCCGGTCGACGTCATCCTCGCGGGCGTCTTCGGTCTCGTCGGCTATTGGCTGATCAAGCACGATTTCGAGCCGGCGCCGTTGCTGCTCGGCATGGTGCTAGGACCGCTGATGGAGGAGAACCTGCGCCGGGCGCTGCTGATCTCGCGTGGCGACTGGAGCGTGTTCCTGACGCGCCCGTTGTCGGCGGTGCTGCTTGCGGTCGCGGCAAGCCTGCTCGTCCTTACGGTGCTACCTGTATTGCGCGCCAAGCGCGACGAGGTGTTCACCGAGTCCGAGAACTGAGGTCGTGCGCGCCGAGTCGGCTCGGTCCTGCGTCGGCGCGCCGCATTCGGAAGTCGAATCGACTTGTGTTACGGCTTTGTGAAATGGAAATGCCGGCCTTTGGGCCGGCATTTTATTGTGTCCAAAGGGAGGATCGCCATGACGTTCATTCGCGCGCTTACAGGCGCATGTGCAGCAGCGATAGCATCGCTGGGCGCCTTCATCGCAACGGCTGAGGCGCAGACCTATCCGACGCGCAACATTACCGTGATCGTCCCGTTCGCAGCCGGCGGGCCGACTGACGTGATCTCACGCATCGTCACCGGGCACATGGCGCAAACGCTGGGGCAGAGCATCATCATCGAGAACGTGGTCGGTGCCGGCGGCACCACCGCCACGACGCGTGCCGCGCGTGCGGCCAACGATGGCTATACGCTAATCACCGGGCATATGGGCACGCATGCCGCCTCCGTGCCGCTCTATCCGAAGCTGGCCTATCACCCCGAGAAGGACTTCGAGCCGATCGCATTGCTGGCCGGCACGCCGATCCTGATCCTGGCGCGCAAGGACTTTCCGCCGAAGGATCTCAAGGAGTTCGTCACCTATGTGAAGGCGAATGCCGAGAAGGTGAATGCCGCGCATGCAGGCGTCGGTTCGGTTTCGCACGTCTCGTGCGAACTCCTCCACTCCATCCTCGACATCAAGCCCGTCGGCGTGCCGTTCAACGGCACGGGACCTGCGATGAACGCGCTGGTGGCGGGTCAGGTCGACTACATGTGCGACCAGATCGTCAACGCCGTCCCGCAGATCAATGCCGGCACCATCAAGGCCTATGCGATCGCCACGGCCGAACGAAACCCGTCGCTGCCGAACGTCCCGACCACGGCGGAAGCCGGCCTGCCGGCATTCCAGGCTCAGGCCTGGAACGCGATGTTCGCGCCCAAGGGAACCTCGCCCGCGATCGTGGCAAGCGTGAACGCCGCCGCCGTCAAGGCGCTCGACGACGAGACGGTGAAGAAGCGCCTGCTCGAGCTCGGCAGCGTCATCCCCGCGCCGAAGGACCGAACCCCAGAGGCGCTGGCGACCCTCGTCAAGAGCGAGATCGCGAAGTGGAGCCCGGTGCTCAAGCCGGCGAATTAAGCGAAGGCGATCAAGGCGCTAGGCGAGGGGCGGAACGCTGAGTTCCGCCCCTTGCTGTTTGTGCCGGGAACACTCACTTTTCCGGGTATAATCGACGGCGACAGCGAATCGCCGCTGTCGTAGCGCGGGGGGTGTCGTTAAGTTCGCCGCCTCCCCAAAGGCTCAGTCGCAACATGCACCAGTATCAGGACCTGCTCGAGCGGATTCTTTCCGACGGCGCCGAGAAGACCGACCGGACCGGCACCGGCACGCTCTCGGTGTTCGGCCACCAGATGCGCTTCAATTTGTCGGCCGGCTTCCCGATGCTGACGACCAAGCGGCTGCCGCTGAAGGCGATCGTGCATGAACTGCTCTGGTTCCTGAAGGGCGACACCAACATCAAATATCTGCGCGACAACGGCGTCACCATTTGGGACGAGTGGGCGGACGCCAATGGCGATCTCGGCCCGGTCTACGGCCATCAATGGCGCTCCTGGCCCGCGGCCGACGGGCGCAGCATCGACCAGATCGCCAATGTCATCGACATGATCAAGCGCACGCCTGATTCCCGCCGCCTGATCGTCACCGCCTGGAATCCGGCCGACGTCGAGAAGATGGCGCTGCCGCCCTGCCACCTGCTGTTCCAGTTCTATGTCGCGAACGGCAAGCTGTCCTGCCAGCTCTATCAGCGGTCGGCCGACGTGTTTCTCGGCGTGCCCTTCAACATCGCCTCTTACGCGCTGCTCACCATGATGGTCGCGCAGGTCACAGGCCTGAAGCCCGGCGACTTCGTGCACTCGCTCGGCGACACTCATCTCTATTCCAACCATCTGGAGCAGGCGAGGCTGCAGCTCAGCCGCGCGCCGCGCGCGCTGCCGGTGATGCGGATCAATCCTGAGGTAAAGGACATCTTCTCTTTCCGCTACGAAGACTTCGAGCTCGTCGGCTACGATCCGCATCCGCACATCAAGGCGGAAGTGGCGGTCTAGCGCCTATGTCGCTTACCATCCGCCGTGCACGGCCCGAGGAAGCCGGGCTCGTTCTCTCCTTCATCCGCGAGCTCGCCGAGTACGAAAAGCTGTCGCACGAGGTCGAAGCGACCGAGGCTGACATCGCCGACGCGCTGTTCGGCGAGAGGCCGCAGCTCTATTGCGCGATCGCGGAGTGGAACCGTGAGCCGGTCGGCTTCGCGGTGTGGTTTCTCAATTTCTCCACCTTCAGCGGCCGTCACGGCATCTATCTCGAAGATCTCTATGTGCGGCCGTCACATCGGGGCAAGGGCCTCGGCAAGGCGCTGCTGGCCTATCTCGCCAGGGAATGCGTCGACAACGGCTGGTCGCGCCTGCAATGGGCGGTCCTCGACTGGAACGCACCCTCGATCGCGTTCTACAAATCGATCGGCGCGGTCATGATGGACGACTGGACGCTGTGCCGGGTCACCGGGCCTGCGCTGACCCAGCTTGCCGGGAGCTCTGCCTGATGGAGATCGTCTTCGTCGTCGCCATCGCAGAGAATGGCGTCATCGGCGCGGGCAATGCGATGCCGTGGCGATTGAAGTCCGATATGGCGCGCTTCAAGGCGCTGACGATCGGCAAGCCTGTGATCATGGGCCGCAAGACCTTCGAGACCCTGCGCCGGCCGCTGCCGGGCCGCACCAACATCGTGGTCACGCGCGATCCGGCCTATCGCGCCAATGGGGCCATCGTCACGACATCGCCAGCGGATGCGGAGGCAGTCGCGCGCGGCGACGCTCTGCGGCGTTCGGTCACTGAGATCGCGGTGATCGGCGGCGCCGAGATCTACCGGCAATGGCTCGGTCGTGCCGATCGTCTCGAGATCACCGAAGTGCACGCGCGCCCAGAAGGGGACACGCATTTTGAAATCGACAAGGCGGAATGGGACGAGGTCGAACGCATCCGCCATCCGGCCGGCCCCGACGACAGCGCCGACCTGTCCTATGTGACATATCGTCGGCGGCGCGGCCATTAACCGCTTTTGCCAATGTTTACATTGACTTTTTCGTGCCCGAGCATAGCTCGGAAGACGGTCAGGGCTGCGTTGTAAGGGACTTGCCTGTCCCCTATAAAGCCGGACCGGACAAAGCGGGCGGTGGCAATTCCACCCTGCCGAGGAGAACGTCGAATGCCGTGGAAGAATCAGGGCGGTGGCCCGTGGGGCTCGGGTCCAAAGGGACCGTGGGGCTCAGGCCCGCAACCGGTCGGGCCGAGGCCGCCGGATCTGGAAGACCTTCTGCGGCGCGGCCAGGACCGCCTCCAGCAGATCATGCCGGGCGGTTATTTCTCCGGCATCGGCATCACGCTGATCATCCTGCTGATCGTCGCATTCTGGCTGCTGTCGGGCTTCTTCCGCGTGCAGTCCGAAGAGCTCGGCGTGGTGATGCGTTTCGGCAAGCACGTCCGCACCGTGCAGCCGGGTCTGAACTATCATCTGCCTTATCCGATCGAGACCGTGCTGCTGCCGAAGGCGCTGCGCGTCAACACCACCTCGATCGGCATGACGGTGATCGAGGATCCGGCGCGGCGCGGCCGCTCCATTCGGGACGTGCCGGAAGAGAGCCTGATGCTGACCGGCGACGAGAACATCGTCGACGTTGATTTCACCGTGCTCTGGCGCATCAAGCCGGACGGTGTCGGTGATTTCCTCTTCAACATCCAGAACCCCGAGGGTACCGTGAAGGCGGTCGCCGAGAGTGCGATGCGCGAGGTGATCGGCCGGTCTCAGATCCAGCCGATCCTGACCGGAGCGCGCAACGTCACAGAGCAGAACGTGCACGAGCTAATCCAGAGGACTTTGGACAGCTATGGTGCCGGCATTCAGATCACCCAGGTGCAGATGCAGAAGGTCGATCCGCCCGCGCAGGTGATCGACGCCTTCCGCGACGTCCAGGCGGCCCGCGCCAATCAGGAGCAGCTGCAGAACGAAGCGCAGACCTATGCCAACCAGGTTGTCCCCCAGGCGCGTGGACGCGCGGCCAAGATCCAGCAGGATGCCGAAGGTTACAGGGAACAGGCTGTCGCCGAGGCCAAGGGCCAGAGTGCACGCTTCCTGAAAGTTTACGAGGAATACAAGAAGGCGCCCGACGTGACGCGTGAACGGATCTACCTGGAGACGATGGAGCGCGTGCTCGGCGGGGCCGACAAGCTCGTCTATGACGGTGGCCCCTCGGGCCAGGGCGTCGTGCCCTATCTGCCGCTTCCCGAACTGGCGCCAAAGCGGCCACCTACGACCGGTCCGCAGTCCAGCGGAGGCACCCGATGAAGTCTCCGGTCACAGGTTTTGTCACGCTGCTCTCCCTCCTGTTCGTCGTGATCGTCGGCTATATGTCGTTGTTTACCGTGCAGCAGACCGAGCAGACGATCGTGCTCCAGTTCGGCAGGCCGGTCGACGTCGTCACCGCGCCCGGCCTGCACTTCAAGGCGCCCTGGAACTCGGTGATCAACATCGACAAGCGGATTCTCGATCTGGAGAACCCGTCGCAGGAGGCGATCGCCTCCGACCAGAAGCGGCTCGTGGTCGACGCCTTCGCGCGCTACCGCATCAAGGACGCACTGCGCTTCTATCAGAGCGTCGGCTCGATCCAGGCCGCCAACATCCAGCTCACCACGCTCCTAAACGCGGCGCTGCGCCGCGTGCTCGGCGAGGTCACCTTCATCAACGTGGTGCGCGACGACCGCGAGAAGCTGATGCTGCGCATTCGCGACCAGCTCGACCGCGAGGCCGATGGCTACGGCATTCAGGTCGTCGACGTCCGGATCCGCCGCGCCGACCTGCCGGAGCAGAACAGCCAGGCGGTCTACCTGCGCATGAAGACCGAGCGTGAGCGCGAGGCCGCCGAGTTCCGGGCACAGGGTGGGCAGAAGGCCCAGGAGATCAGGTCCAGGGCCGACCGCGAGGCGACCGTCATCATCGCTGAGGCCAATTCGCAGGCTGAGCAGACCCGTGGTGCGGGCGATGCCGAACGCAACCGCCTGTTTGCAGAAGCCTACGGCAAGGACGCCGACTTCTTCGCGTTCTACCGGTCGATGACGGCCTATGAGAACGGGCTGCGTTCGAACGATACCCGCTTCCTGCTCCGGCCGGAGTCGGATTTCTTCCGGTACTTCGGTAGCCCCTCCGGCAGGACGCCTACCGAGACGCAGGCGAAGCCTTAAGCCAGACAAAGGGCGGCGGATTTCGCCGCCCTTCGTCCAGACAAGAACAGCATAGCGGGAGGTTCCATTCCGATGAGGTCCATTGCGTTCGCCGACTTCCTCATCGGCCTAGGCATCCTGTTCGTCCTCGAAGGCTTGATGTTCGCGGCCAGTCCAAACTGGATGCGCAAAGCCATGAAAAGCGCCATCGCCACGCCGGACAACATCCTGCGGGCGGTCGGGATCGGCTCGGCCGTGGCCGGCCTGGTCCTGATCTGGGTTATGCGGCGCCCGATTTAGGTCTTCGGCCCAACGCCAAAGTGAAGGCGCCAGACTGGTTTTCGCCGTATTATCGGGCTCTTGAGACCCGTTAAGCTCCGCGCTTGCGCCGTGCCCCCGTTAGAGCGCAGTCTGGCGCCGAATCCCTTTTGCCTGGAGATCACAATGACTGCTGCCACCATTGCCCCGTCCCGCTCGCGCCGCCGCGCGCGATTTGGTGTTCGACTTGGGCTGGTTGCGCTCGCCATCGGTGCTTGCGGCGCGTTTGGCGCGCCGGCTCATGCGCGTGGACCGGATGGCATCGCCGACGTCGCCGAGAAGGTGATCGACGCGGTCGTCAACATCTCGACCTCGCAGAACGTCGAAGCCAAGGGCGGAGGCAGCAACTCGATGCCGCAGCTGCCGCCCGGTTCACCCTTCGAAGAGTTCTTCGACGATTTCTTCAAGAACCGCCGAGGGCCCGGCGGCGGCAGCAAGGGCGGCGAGAACAGCGCGCCGCGCAAGACCAATTCGCTCGGAAGCGGTTTCATCATCGACACCGCGGGCGTCGTCGTCACCAACAACCACGTCATTGCGGACGCCGACGAGATCCACGTCATCCTCAACGACGGCACCAAGATCAAGGCCGAGCTGGTCGGCGTCGACAAGAAGACCGATCTCGCTGTGCTCAGGATCAAGCCGACGAAGCCGCTGGTCGCGGTCAAGTTCGGCGACAGCGACAAGCTGCGCCTCGGCGACTGGGTGGTCGCAATCGGCAATCCCTTCAGCCTGGGAGGCACGGTGACTGCCGGCATCGTCTCGGCCAAGAACCGTGACATCTCCTCCGGGCCGTACGACAGCTACATCCAGACCGACGCATCCATCAACCGCGGCAATTCCGGCGGCCCGCTGTTCAATCTCGACGGCGACGTCATCGGCGTCAACACGCTGATCATCTCGCCGTCCGGCGGCTCCATTGGCATCGGCTTTGCCGTGCCGTCGAAGACGGTGGTGGGCGTCGTCGACCAGCTCCGCCAATTCGGCGAGCTGCGCCGCGGCTGGCTCGGCGTGCGCATCCAGAGCGTCACCGACGAGATCGCCGAAAGCCTCAACATCAAGCCCGCGCGGGGCGCGCTGGTCGCCGGTGTCGACGACAAGGGCCCGGCCAAGCCCGCCGGCATCGAGCCCGGCGACGTCGTCGTCAAGTTCGACGGCAAGGACGTCAAGGACCCGAAGGACCTGTCCCGCGTCGTCGCCGACACCGCGGTCGGCAAGGAGGTCGACGTCGTCATCATCCGCAAGGGCAAGGAAGAGATCAAGAAGGTCACGCTCGGCCGCCTGCAGGATCCCGACAAGGTGCAGGCCGCCGTGAAGACCGACGAGCCCGCGCCGGAGAAGCCGGTGACGCAGAAAGCGCTCGGCCTCGATCTCGCAGCGCTGAGCAAGGATCTGCGCACGCGCTACAAGATCAAGGACAGCGTCAAGGGCGTGGTCGTCACCAATGTCGACACCAATTCGGACGCCGCCGATAAGCGTCTGTCCGCCGGCGACGTCATCGTCGAGGTGGCGCAGGAGGCGGTGTCGAGCGGCGCCGACATCCAGAAGCGGGTCGATCAGCTCAAGAAGGACGGCAAGAAATCGGTGCTGCTGCTGGTCTCGAACGGTGAGGGCGAGCTGCGGTTCGTCGCGCTGAGCGTGCAGTAGTGGGCGCTGTTCGCGCCACATTCAACTGTCATGCCCCGCGAAGGCGGGGCATCCAGTACGCCGCGGCTTCTCGGTTCTAGCTTCGCTGCCTCTGGA
>NZ_LAXE01000001.1:6897353-6954802 GCF_003122645.1 Bradyrhizobium sp. SUTN9-2 | reverse complement strand
TCTGGAATACTGGATCGCCCGCCTTCGCGGGCGATGACAGAGAGAGGGGAGGCTTTACCCCTCCACGAACTCGTCCCGCCGATACCCCTGCGCATACAGCAGCGCGGTGAGATCGCCGTGATCGATCCGCGCGGCCGCGGCGGCAGCCACCGCCGGCTTGGCGTGATAGGCCACGCCCAGACCTGCGGCCTGGATCATCGCGAGATCGTTGGCGCCGTCGCCGACCACGACCGAGTCGATGTCGTCGAGATCGAACGATTCCATCAGGTCCACCAAGGTCGCGAGCTTCGCCGCGCGGCCCAGGATCGGCTCCTTCACTTCCCCGGTGAACTTGCCGTCGCGCACGACGAGCTCGTTGGCGCGGTTCTCCTGGAAACCTATCTTGGCGGCGACCGCGCTCGTGAATAGCGTAAAGCCGCCAGAGACGAGGCAGGTATAGGCGCCGTTCGCGCGCATGGTGGCGACCAGCTCGCGGCCGCCCGGCGTCAGCGTGATGCGCTTGGCCAGGACTTCGTCGACCGCGCTGGCGGGCAGGTCCTTGAGCAGCGCGACGCGCTCGCGCAGCGCCGGCTCGAACTCGATCTCGCCGCGCATCGCACGCTCGGTGATGGCAGCGACATGCGCCTTGACCCCGACGAAATCGGCGAGCTCGTCGATGCATTCCTGGCCGATCATGGTGGAATCCATGTCGGCGAGAAAAAGCTTCTTGCGCCGGAAGCCGACAGGCTGCACGACGATGTCGATGGGCAAATCGCCGCGGAGCTCGCGGAGCCGCTGCTCGATGGCGTTGCGGTCGCCTTCGAGGTTACTGTCCGCGCCGAAGGGGATGTCGACCGCAACCCCGTCGAACAGCCAGTGCGCGGGCGCCGCCTGCGGCAGCACGGCGCGGGTGCCATCGACGATGGTCGAGTCGAGCGCGGGATTGTCAGGGTTGCAGATCAGCGTGGCGACGAGGGACATTTGAGGTTTTCGTGAGCGAGGGGTATTCCAGCAAGGCCGTGCTTATCGCAGGCCCGACCGCCAGCGGCAAGTCGGCGCTGGCGCTGGAGCTTGCGCGTGCCGCCGGCGGCGTCGTCATCAATGCCGATTCCATGCAGGTCTATCGTGACCTCCGCATCATCACGGCGCGGCCGACCGCAGCGGACGAGGCGCTCGTGCCGCATCGGCTCTATGGCCACGTCGATGCCGCCGTGAATTTCTCGGCCGGTGCCTGGGTAAGCGATGCGGCGAAGGCGCTCGACGAGGCGAGGGCTCAGCGACGGCTGCCGATCTTCATCGGCGGCACCGGGCTCTATTTCAAGGCGCTGACCACAGGTCTCTCCGTGGTGCCGCCGATCCCTGCCGAGCTGCGCGAGGATGTGCGCGCGCGGCTGGAACGGAACGGCGTCGAAGCGCTGCACGCGGAACTCGCAGGCCGCGATCCGCGCGCGGCCGAGCGATTGAACCTGCGCGACCGCACCCGCATCGCGCGCGCGCTCGAGGTGATCGAGGCAACCGGCCGTTCGCTGCTCGATTGGCAGCGGGAGGGACAGCCACCGCTGCTGCCCAAGGACAGATTTCGCGCGGTCTTCCTCGCGCCCGAACGTGACGAGCTCTATGCCCGCATCGATGCCCGTTTCGATGCCATGCTGGGCGCCGGCGCGCTCGAGGAGGTCGAGCGGCTGGCCGCCAGGCATCTCGATCCGCTGCTGCCGGCCATGAAGGCTCATGGCGTGCCATCCTTGATCCGGCACCTGCGCGGCGAGCTCAGCCTGGAGGAGGCCGCCAGCATTGGCCGCGCCGATACGCGCCATTACGCCAAGCGGCAATTCACCTGGTTCCGGCACCAGCTGCCGGACTTCGAATGGGTGAGGCCGGAGCAAGCGAGCGGATGGCTCGCCGCGGCCGTGCCGGCGGAACGGCGCCCCGACTGACGCGCTTTTGTGCCGGGTTCCCGAATTTACCTCTCGCCGAACCCGGGGAACACCGCTACACTGCCGAAATCGCGCGGGAACGGCCGCATTGCCTTGACATCCAAGGTTTGGCCGCTATGTTTCGCGCAACCTTTGGGAAGCCGAGCGCCGCCATGCGTAACATTATTACCAAACTCCTTATCGCCGTCGTACCCAGGCACACCGCCGGGGGTGGCTAGCTGCCATCCACATGACAGGCGGTGTGCATGGGCCCTCTTCGGGGCCCTTTTTATTTCCCGAACCCGACACGAATGAAGCCGCTGACAACAGCGCATCCGGAGCAAGCCAATGAGCGACAAGAGCCACGATCCGAACCAGATGACCGGCGCCGCGATGATCGTCCGCGCACTCATCGATCACGGCGTGACCGACATTTTCGGCTATCCCGGCGGCGCGGTGCTTCCGATCTATGACGAGATCTTCCAGCAGAGCGAGGTCCAGCACATCCTGGTCCGCCACGAACAGGGCGCGGGCCATGCCGCCGAGGGCTATGCGCGTTCCACCGGCAAGCCGGGCGTTGCGCTCGTGACCTCCGGCCCCGGCGCCACCAACATGGTGACGCCGCTGACGGATGCGCTGATGGACTCCATTCCGCTGGTCTGTATCTCCGGCCAGGTGCCGACGCATCTGATCGGCAACGACGCGTTCCAGGAATGCGACACCGTCGGCATCACGCGTCCCTGCACCAAGCACAATTGGCTGGTGCGCGACGTCAACGATCTCGCCAAGGTGCTGCATGAGGCCTTCTACGTCGCCACCTCGGGCCGTCCGGGCCCGGTGCTGGTCGACGTTCCCAAGGACGTGCAGTTCGCCACCGGCACTTACCATCCCCCGCGCAAGTCCGACGTGCACCGCTCCTACGCGCCGCGCGTGAAGGGCGATGCGACGCAGATCCGCAAGGCGGTCTCGCTGCTCGCGAACGCCAAGCGTCCCGTGATCTACAGCGGCGGCGGCGTCATCAATTCCGGCCGCGAGGCGACCCAGCTGTTGCGCGAGCTGGTTGAGGTCACCGGCTTCCCGATCACCTCGACGCTGATGGGTCTCGGCGCCTATCCGGCGTCGGGCAAGAACTGGCTCGGCATGCTCGGCATGCACGGCACCTATGAGGCCAACATGACCATGCATGATTGCGACGTCATGCTGTGCGTCGGCGCGCGCTTCGACGACCGCATCACCGGCCGCGTCGATGCGTTTTCGCCCGGCTCGAAGAAGATCCACATCGACATCGATCCGTCCTCGATCAACAAGAACATCCGCGTCGACGTGCCGATCATCGGCGATTGCGGCAACGTCCTCGGCGACATCCTCCAGGTGTTCAAGGCGGAGGCGAAGAAGCCTGACATCAAGTCGTGGTGGCAGCAGATTGCGCAATGGCGCGCCCGCAACTCGCTCTATTACAAGAAGAGCAACGACGTCATCCTGCCGCAGCACGCGATCCAGGCCTTGTTCGAGCAGACGCGCGGCAAGGATACCTACATCACGACCGAGGTCGGCCAGCATCAGATGTGGGCGGCGCAGTTCTACGGCTTCGAGGAGCCGCATCGCTGGATGACCTCCGGCGGTCTCGGCACCATGGGCTACGGCCTGCCGGCCGCGGTCGGCGTTCAGGTGGCCCATCCCGACAGCCTCGTCATCGACATTGCGGGCGATGCCTCGGTGCAGATGACGATGCAGGAAATGTCGACGGCGGTTCAGTACGAGCTGCCGATCAAGATCTTCATCCTGAACAACCAATACATGGGCATGGTGCGCCAGTGGCAGCAGCTGTTGCACGGCAACCGGTTGTCGCATTCCTATTCCGAAGCGCTGCCGGATTTCGTCAAGCTCGCGGAGGCCTACGGCGCCGTCGGGCTTCAGGTGCACAAGCCGGCCGATCTCGATGGCGCCATCAAGGAGATGATCTCGGTCAAGCGCCCGGTGCTGTTCGACTGCCGCGTCGCGGCGCTCGAAAACTGCTTCCCGATGATCCCCTCCGGCAAGGCGCACAACGAGATGCTGCTGCCGGAGCAGGCCAACGACGAAGCGACCGCGAAGGCATTCGCCGGCGGCAAGGCGCTGGTGTGAGGCCATGTTCGACCTGAACGAACTCGAGCGCGCACATGCGATCGTGGGGCAGGCGGTGCCGGCAACGCCGGCGCATGCCTGGCCGTTGCTCAGCCGCCGGCTCGGCACCGCGGTCGTGGTCAAGCACGAGAACCACACGCCGACTGGCGCCTTCAAGGTGCGTGGCGGCCTGGTCTATCTCGATCGGCTGAAGCGAGAGCGGCCGAACGTGCCGGGCATCATCTCGGCCACCCGCGGCAATCATGGCCAGAGTCTTGCTTTCGCGGCGCGGCGTCACGGCGTGCCCGCCGTGATCTATGTGCCAAAAGGCAATTCGGTTGAGAAGAACCATGCCATGCGCGCGTTCGGCGCCGATCTGGTCGAGCACGGCGACGATTTCCAGCTGGCGCGCGAAGAAGCCGGGCGCCGCGCGCAGTTCGAAGGCCTGCACATGGTGCCGTCGTTCCACCCTGACCTCGTGCTGGGGGTGGCGACCTACGCACTGGAACTGTTCCGCGCGGTGCCCGATCTCGACGTGCTCTACGTTCCGATCGGGCAGGGCTCCGGTATCAGCGCCTGCATCCTGGTGCGCGACTTGCTGGGCCTGAAGACGGAGATCGTCGGTGTGCAATCGACCGAGGCGCCGTCATATGCGCTTTCGTTCGCGGCCGGCAAGGTCGTAACGACCGAGACCAGTGATACGCTGGCCGATGGCGTGGCGACACGCTTTCCGGACGCGGAAGCTGTTGCGCTTGTTTGCAAGGGCGCCTCGCGCATCGTCCAGGTTACGGACGATGAGATCGCGCTCGCGATCCGCGCCTATTGGACCGACACGCACAATCTCGCCGAAGGCGCCGGCGCCGCCGCGCTGGCGGCGGCGCTGCAGGAAAAGAGCAAGCTGAAGGGCAAGCGCGTCGGTCTCGTGCTGTCCGGCGGCAATATCGATTTCGATCTGTTCCGCCGTTGGGTCGGGACGGACGCGCCGGCGACGGCGTGACGGAGAGACAAGAGGGGACGACAATGAACCAGCCCGCATCCGCCTATTTCATCGAGGACCGTCACGATCCCAACGAGACGCATACGCTTGCGGTGCTCGTGCAGAACGAGCCGGGCGTGCTCGCGCGCGTCATCGGCCTGTTCTCGGGGCGCGGCTACAACATCGAGAGCCTCACGGTCTCGGAGACCGAGGCCCAGAAGCATCTGTCGCGGATCACCATCGTCACCACGGGCACGCCGATGGTGATCGCGCAGATCAAGAACCAGCTCGACCGCATGATCCCGGTGTACCAGGTCGTCGACATGACCCAGACCAAGCGCTCGATCGAGCGCGAGTTGGCGATGGTCAAGGTGCGCGGGCAGGGCGAGCATCGGGTCGAGGCGCTCAGGCTGGCGGATGCGTTCCGCGCCCGTGTGATCGACGCCACCACCGAGAGCTTTGTGTTCGAGATCACAGGCAATACGGACAAGATCAATCAATATATCGATCTGATGCGCCCGCTCGGCCTCGTCGAGGTGTCGCGCACGGGTGTTGCCGCGATAGGTCGCGGGCCTGAAGGGATGTGAGCCATGTTGGCGCGCGACTGGTACTACAACGAGCGGAACCGGATGGGGATCGAGCCCGCTGTGGCCTCGATCTACGACAACCATGACGATGCCGATCTGCGCGCGCGCGCCGCGCTGAAGATGCTCGGGGTCCAGCGCGGCTGGCGCATCGCCGATATCGGCTGCGGCAACGGCGTGCTCGCCACCGAAGCGGCGTTGATGGGGGCCGACGTCGACGCCATCGACATTTCGCCGGCCATGCTGGCGCTCGCCGAGATCTACGCCCGCGACCGCAAGGCGCCCGTGCGCACCCAATCCGCCGGCCTGCTCAGCTTCGCCTACCGGCCGGAATCCTACGATCTCATCGTCAGCGAGTTCACGCTGCACCACCTGCCGGATTTCTGGAAGGCGGTGGCGATGTCGCGGATTTTTCGCGCCCTCAAGCCCGGGGCGACATTTTATCTCCGCGACATCGTTTACTCATCGATGCCCGACGCGATCGAGCGTGACGTCGAGCAATGGGCCGACTTCCAGATCAAGAACCACGATTTCTCCCGCGAGGGCGTGGTGACTCACATGCGCGATGAATATTCCACCTTCGGCTGGGTGATGGAGCGGATGCTGACCGACGTCGGCTTCACCCTGGTCGCGGCCGACTACCACGCGCCGATGCACGGCACGTATCTGCTGCGGAAACCGAAAGCCGGCGAGCAAGGCTAGACCAGAACAACAAACAGGGCTGCGAGACAAAGCAGAACCGGAAACAACAATGAAGCCGGCCGACATCCTCATCGCCGTCATGGTGGCGATCATCTGGGGGCTTGCCTTCGTGGCGAGCCGGATCGCGCTCGACGAGCTGTCGCCGGAGCTGATGACGGCGTTGCGCTTCACCATCGCCGCGGTGCCGTGCCTGTTCATTTCCAAGCCGAAGGTCGCCTGGTCACTGCTGATCGCGATCAGCTTCACGCTGTTCCTCGGCCAGTTCCTGTCTCAGGCTTACGGTATCGCCCACGGCGTGCCGGTGGGTTTGACCTCCGTCGTGGTGCAGAGCCAGGCGCTGTTCACGATCGGCTTTGCCGTGCTCGCGTTCGGTGAGCGGCCGACGCCGGTGCAGACCCTGGGGATCGTCGTTGCCGCGGCGGGCCTTTTGATGATCTGCGGCACCGTCGGCTATGATTTCAGCGTCGGCGCCTTCGCGGTTCTGATGGTCTCGCCGCTCAGCTTCGCCATCGGCAATCTGTTGCTGCGCGGCGCCCGCGGCGTGCCGATGTTCGATCTCTTCGCCTGGCTCTGCCTCGCCTCGGCCGTGCCGCTGTTCGTGCTGGCGCTGATCGCCAACGGTCCGGCGCCGACCTGGACGTCGCTGACGCACATGTCGCTCACATCGGCGCTCTGCATGCTGATGCTCGGCGGCATTTCCACCAGCATCGCCTATTGGCTATGGGGCCGCCTCTTGCGCGACTATCCGGCTGCACAAGTGGTGCCGTTCGCACTGCTGGTGCCGTTCGTGGGCTCGGCGGCCTCCAGCATCGTGTTCGGCGAACGGTTCGGGCCGCTGCGCCTCGCCGGCATGCTGACCGTGATCTTTGGGATCGCCGTGATGGTGCTGGCGAAGCGCCCGCAAGTTCTACCGAAGACTGCGTGAGGGTGATGATGACGTACTCGCTGCTCTACGCCTTCCTCGTCTTCATGGTCGTGATGTATTTCACGCCCGGGCCGAACAACATCATGCTGCTGTCCTCCGGCCTGACCTACGGCTTCCGGCGCACCATCCCGCACATCGTCGGCATCGTGCTCGGTTTCGCCTTCATGGTCGCCGCGGTCGGCCTCGGGCTCGGCTCCGTGTTCCTGGCCTATCCGATCCTCCAGACCATCCTGAAATATGCCGGTGCCGCCTATCTGATCTATCTCGCCGCTGTGATCGCCATGGCCGGTCCGGCCAAGCCGGGCGAGGAGAATGGCCGCGGCCCCATGACCTTCTGGGGCGCGGCCATGTTCCAGTGGATCAATGCCAAGGGTTGGGTGATCGTGATCGGCACCATCACTGCCTATGCGGCGATCGCCCAATTCCCGCTCAACATCGCCATTCAGACCGTGATCAGCCTCGTCGTCGGCACGGTCTCGACGGTGGTCTGGGCGCTATTCGGTACCGCATTGCGGCCGGTTCTGACTTCCGAGCGGCTGGTCCGCGCCTTCAACATCCTGATGGCGATCCTGCTGCTGGCCTCCCTCTACCCCGTTTTCATGGATGCATGATGTCGCGGATTTCCATGCAGAAACGGGTTTCCCTAAGGGCTGAAAATGCTCTAGACAGCCCCCGAAATCCGCAAATTTCACCCTTCGGACACTGACCATTGGCCGATTTCGGCCCTGAACGAGGAAACGACCTATGCGTGTTTATTACGATCGCGACGCCGACCTGAACCTGATCAAGGGCAAGAAGGTCGCCATCGTCGGCTACGGCAGCCAGGGTCACGCCCATGCGCTCAACCTGAAGGATTCCGGCGTAAAGGAAGTCGCCATTGCGCTGCGCAAGGGTTCGGCTTCGGCGAAGAAGGCGGAAGCCGCCGGCTTCAAGGTGCTGGAAGTTGCGGAAGCTGCCAAATGGGCCGACCTCGTCATGATGCTGACCCCGGACGAGCTCCAGGGCGACATCTACCGCGAGCACCTGCACGACAACATGAAGAAGGGCGCTGCCCTGGTGTTCGCGCACGGCCTCAACGTTCACTTCAACCTGCTCGATCCGCGTGCCGACCTCGACGTGCTGATGATCGCGCCGAAGGGCCCCGGCCACACCGTGCGCTCGGAATATCAGCGCGGCGGCGGCGTGCCCTGCCTGATCGCAATTGCGAAGGACGTCTCGGGCAACGCCCACGACCTCGGCCTGTCCTACGCCTCCGCCATCGGCGGCGGCCGCGCCGGCATCATCGAGACCACGTTCAAGGAAGAGTGCGAGACCGACCTGTTCGGCGAGCAGGTGGTGCTCTGCGGCGGCCTGGTCGAGCTGATCAAGGGCGGCTACGAGACCCTGGTCGAAGCCGGCTATGCGCCGGAGATGGCCTATTTCGAGTGCCTGCACGAAGTGAAGCTGATCGTCGACCTGATCTATGAAGGCGGCATCGCCAACATGAACTACTCGATCTCCAACACCGCCGAGTACGGCGAGTACGTCACCGGCCCGCGCATCATCACCGACGAGACCAAGAAGGAGATGCGCAAGGTTCTGGCCGACATCCAGGGCGGTAAGTTCGCCCGCGACTGGATGCTCGAGAACAAGGTCAACCAGACCTCGTTCAAGGCGACCCGTGCCAAGCTCGCCGAGCACCCGATCGAGGAAGTCGGCGCGAAGCTGCGCGACATGATGCCCTGGATCAAGAAGGGCGCGCTGGTCGACAAGAGCAAGAACTGACGTCTGCGCCGTCATTCCGGGTTCGCGCTCAGCGCGCGCCCCGGAATGACGAGCGAAATTCAAGCTTCGCTCGCCAAGCCAAATCTTGGACCTTGGCGGCTATGGTCGAGCGAGATCGCAAACAGCGGTCTCGCTCTTTTCGTCTCGGCGAGACATCGCTCGCTCATTCTTTCCGCGGCCTGAAGCGCAGTTGAGCGGCTCGGCTCCTGCCAAATACGGCGTCGCATCAGCTCGCCGGGACGGTCTGCCCACGCGGATCGCGGGCCATCGCAATCATGCGCAGCGCCAGCACGATGAGCAGCGGAAGCAGGAAGACGGCATAGAGCGGCATCGTCGGCACGCGCTTGCCGAACGAGACCATGAACTGGAGCCAGAGGTAATAGCCGCCCACAAGGTGCAGGGCCCGCCAGGCGCGCGGGCCGATCAGTGCGGCGGTGCGGTCGAACGATGTCGCGCCCATTGCGATGATGAAGCCGTAGCCGATGCCGCCGAAGACGTAGGAGGCTGCCGAGGTGGCCTCGGCAAATCCGGCCGGATCCATCCCGGCAAACGTCATGATCGCCGCCGCGTGGATGGCGTGGGAGGCCGCGAAGCTGAGGCCCAGATAGCGACGGTTGCGCTTCTGCCAGCGCGTCCAGGCATTGGGCCACAGCCGCGCCAGCGCCGCGGCGCTGAACGCGAGGCAGAACAACAGGAGCGAGCTTCGCGCCGTGAAGCGGATCACCGTGCGCACGCCCTCGACCTCGAACTGCCGCATCGAGGCGATCCATAGGCTGAGTGCGACGAGGCTCACGCAGAGAACGGCCAGCAGCCGCCAGCCTTCGAGCCAGCTTCGACGTTCGGACATGGCGATCTCCTCCCTATGTAATCATCGATTACATTTGGCGTTGAAGGCGCCGTCAACGGTGTAATCATTGCTTACATTCACGTTCGGGTGAGGCTAGAAAGATCCATGCCTGTCCATCAGCCGTCCAAGCCGCGCGCCCGCCGCCCTGCCACCGAAGCCCGGCCGTACCATCACGGCGACCTCCGCCGCGTGTTGATCGATGCTGCGCTGCAACTCGCAGCGGAAGGCGCCGAAGTCTCGGTGCGGGAGGCCGCGCGCCGGGCCGCGGTGTCGCCGGGGGCGCCATTCCGACACTTTCCCAACCGCGATGCGCTCATGGCGGCCGCGGCCGAGGAGGCGCAGCGGCGCTTTCGCGCCGAGATCGATGCGGCGCTGCGCGAGGCTCCGGCCGCCGACCCGCTCGCCCGCTTCCGCGCCTTCGGTCTCGCCTATTTGCGTTGGGCCATGCGCAATCCCGCGCATTTCGAGATCATCTCGACCGGGCGCTATTTTGCCCATGGCAGCTCGCCGGACCTGACACGAGACAACGCCGAGCTGATCGCGCTAACGGAGCAGATGCTGGTCGACGCGGCAGAGCAAGGCCTGCTGCGGTCGGCCGACCTCAAGCGTATCCAGGTCGCCGGGCGCGCCCTCGTCTACGGTTTCGCTCGGATGAATCTCGACGGCCATTTCCCGCGCTGGGGCGTCGGGGAGGGCGAGATCCAGCGGATGGCGGAGGGGGTGATCGACCTGTTCATCGCAGGTATCGCAAAGCCCTAGCGGGCCAGCGGCTCTGGTCGATGCCGTACGGCGCAGCCCGCTAACATTAAGCGAAGGTCGGACCGCGCCGCGCGTTGCCTCTCCTTGATCATTCCGTTACAGTTTTATGACACGGTGCAGGCTTCCGGCTGCTCCGGACGCCCTGGCTGTTTTTGGGTCGGCCAGCCAGGCTTGGCATCACCGCGCCGGACCAGAAGTTGCGTGTCGTCGATGGCGTCCGCGCCCAATCCAGGTCCTTCTGCCACGACGGCCGTGCTGGCGAGTGTCGCCGCGCTCGGCATCTGGCGGCTGCTCGCGGTTGCAGCGCCGCATCTGGCGGCACTCGCCCTGATGTACGAGACCGAGACCGATTTCGGCTCGCGCCTGTCCTTCGCGCTGGCCTGGGGCATCCTCAACTTCTTCTGGATCATGCTGCTGCGTCGTCCCGCGCTGTCGGGTGCGCTGTCGCTGACCATGGTGGTCGTGCTGGTGCTGCTGTCGCGGCTCAAGCACGACGTCGTGCAGATGACGGTCAACTTCATCGACCTGATGATGATCGACCGCGACTCCGTCGCGTTCCTGTTCACGATCTTCCCGAACTTACGCTGGTCGGTGATCCTGGCCGGTCTGGTCACGCTGCCGCTGATGTATGCGCTGTGGTGGCTCGATCCGTTCCGCATCCGCCGCCTGCCGGCGCTCGCCTGCAAGCTCGCCTGCCTTGCCGCCCTGGTCTGCTATTCGCTCTATCACCCGGACGAGGCCTGGCGCGGCTATTACGACGACGGCTATCTCTCGAAATTCTTCCGCTCGGGCGTCACGGCCGTCTCCGATTTTGCGCAATACGGCTTCATGGAGGCGTCTGCTTCGACCGGCGAGCGGCTCAACATGCCGCTGGTCGATGCCTGCCACCCGGCTGGCCGCCGGCCCAACATCATCATGATCCATGATGAATCGAGCTTCGACATCCGCGCCGCCCAGGGCATCAAGGTGCCGCCGCGCTATGGCGACTATTTCAAATCGTGGGACGGCAAGCAGCGCACGTTCCTCGCCGAGAGCAATGGCGGGCCGAGCTGGTTCACTGAGTATAACGTGCTCGCAGGGCTTTCCTCGCGTTCATTCGGCCGCTTCGCCTATTTCGTCACGCGCATCGCCTCGAACCGGGTCGAGCGCGGCCTGCCGCTGGCGCTGCGCCGCTGCGGCTATGACACGCTGTCGCTCTATCCCGCCCATGGCGGCTTCATGGGCGCGCGCAGCTTCCAGATGACGACGGGAATCGAGCGCTTCCTCGATTCCAAGGATCTGGGCGCCAAGGGTGTCGAGCCCGACAGCTTCTTCTACGACAAGGCGCTTCAGCTGATCGGCCAGCAGCCGCCGAACAAGCCGCTGTTCGCCTTCATCTATCTCGGTGCCAACCACTTCCCCTGGGAGACCCGCTTCCGTCCCGATCTGCTGCCGAATTGGCGCGCGCCGGGCAATGTGCCGTCCATCGATGAATATCTGCGCCGCCAGACTATGAGCGCCGAACAGTACAAGGCGTTCGTTGCCGGTTTGAAGAAGACCTTTCCCGGCGAGCCATTCCTGATCGTGCGCTACGGCGATCATCAGCCGGAGTTTGCGGCTGCCATCCTCGAGCCCGGGCTCGACGAGGGCGCCATCGGCAAGAAGCTCGACGCCTACGATCCGCGCCTCTACGCGACCTATTATGCCATCGACGCCATCAATTTCGAACCGGTCGGAAGCCAGGCCGTGATGGACACGATTGACGGTCCCTATCTGCCGCTGGTGGTTCAGGAAGCCGCCGGCATCCCGCTCGACCCGTCCTTTGCCGAGCAGAAGGAGATCATGCTCCGCTGCAAAGGCATCTTTTACGGCTGCAAGGATGGCGCCGAGGCGCGGCGGCTGAACCGGCTGCTGATCGACGCGGGGATGATCCGGGGGCTGTAGCCTCTCGCTTGGATCGCGGACGCAACTCTTCGACCGTCACCCCTGAGGTGCTCATCAAGCGGCGGCGGACCTACTGTTTGATCTTCTCCCACAACCACTTCGCCACAGCATCGGGCGATGAATTCGCATCATTGCCGCTGGCGCGCAGGTTCGCCTCGCGCATGGTGGCGATGTCGATCTTGCCGAGCAATGGCTTGAGCGCCGCCTGCAGTCGCTCGTCTCCGGCGCGCTTCGGCGCAAGCAGCAGGATGGCGTCATAGGGCGGGATCGCGCGTTTGGGGTCGTCGAGCGCCGTGAGCTCGTATTTGGCGATCAAGCCGTCGCTGGTGTAGCCGGCGATGACGTCGACCTCGCCGCTGGCGACGGCCGCATACATGAAGTCCGGTTGCATCTGGCGCTGGGCGCGGAACTGCAGCCCATAGGCCTTCTGCAGGGCAGCCCATTCGGGGCGTGAGAAAAACTCGTAGTCGCCGGCAATCGACAGCGTGGCCGAATGTGCGGCGAGATCTGCGACGGTTCGGATGCCGAGCGCATCGGCGCGTCGTCTTGGCATCACCAGCGCATAGGCGTTCTCGAAGCCGAGCTCGCCGAGCAGGATAATGTTGTCCTTGGCGAGCGCCGTCTTCAACTCCGCCACCAGTTCTGCGCGCGGCTTGATGTCGGTGCGATGCAGCTGGTTGGCCCAGAGCGTACCGGAATAGTCGACATAGAGATCGATGTCGCCGGCCTTCAGCGCCCCGAAGATCACGCTGGAGCCGAGGCCGGAGCGCGCGGTCGCCGCGAGGCCCGCCGCCTCGAGGCGGTCCCTCATCAACGCCGACAGGACATATTGTTCGGCGAAGGTCTTGGCGCCGACCACGTAGCCTGACGACGAGCGCCCCATGGTCGGCACCAGCGTTGCTGCGACTAGCGCCGCGATTCCGAGCGCCCCGAGGCCGCTGCGCACGCGGCTGCGGCGGCGCAGGCCGTTCTCGATCAGGCCGAGCAGCTGGTCGACCGCAAGCGCGAGCAGGGCGGAAGCCACGCAGCCAAACAGCACGAAGACCCAGTTCTGGGTCTGGAGGCCGGCAAAAATGTAATTGCCGAGGCTGGTTTGCCCGATCGGCGTCGACAGCGTCGCGGTGCCGATCACCCACACCGCCGCGGTGCGGATGCCGGCCATCATCACCGGCAGCGCGAGCGGCAGCTCGACGATCAGCAACGATTGCCGCGCGGTCATGCCGACGCCCTCGGCAGCCTCGATCAGCGCGGGATCGATGCCGTTGAGGCCGGTGATGCCGTTGCGCAGCACCGGCAGCATCGAATAGAGCGCCAGCGCCAGCATCGCCGGCAGGAAGCCAAACGCCGAAAAGGATATTCCGAACCAGGCCAGCGTGACGGATGCAGCCAGCAGCAGCAGCGGATAGAACAGCGCGAGCAGCGCCAGCCCGGGTACGGTCTGCACGATGCTGGCCAACGCGAGCAGGATGCTGCGTGGCGCCGGACGATTGCGCGTCAAGATCGCCAGCGGCAAGCTCACGGCGAGGCCAAGCGCGAGGGCGGCGAGGCTCACCCGCACATGATTGCCGAGGTAGTCCGGCAGATGCGACAGCGCCTCGCCCCAGCGCGGATCGGTGAAGAGGCTCATGCCGCACCGCCCACCGGCAGCAACGCATTCAGTCGCTCGACCTGGCGCCGCGGGGTACGCAACAGTTCGAGCACGTAATCGTCGCTGCTGCTCGAGAGCTCCGCAGCCGTACCCTGCGCGAGCAATCGTCCCCCGCGCATCACCGCGATGCGGTCGGCGAGCAGGATCGCCTCGGTCATGTCATGGGTGATCATCACGGTGGTCAGGCCGAGCTTGCGGTGCAGCGCGCGATAGTCGTCGCCGAGCGCATCGCGGGTGAGGGGATCGAGCGCGCCGAACGGCTCGTCCATAAGCACGATGCGGGGCCTTGCCGCGAGCGCCCGCGCCACGCCGACGCGCTGGCGCTCGCCGCCGGAGAGCGCCTCGGGCAGCCGGTCGCGATGCGTTGCGCGGTCGAGCTGCACCAGCTCCAGCAGCTCGTCGACGCGGCCTGCAACGGCCGCAGCCGGCTCGCCGAGCAGCTTCGGCGTGATGCCGATATTGTCGGCGACGCTCAGATGCGGAAACAGCCCGCCGCTCTGGAAGACGTAGCCGACCCGGCGCCGAAGCGCGACCGGATCGACATTCTGCACGTCCTCGCCTTCGACGGTGATGGTGCCGCTATCGGCCTCGATCAGCCGGTTGGCGAGCCGCAGCAGCGTGGTCTTGCCCGAGCCCGAGCCGCCGACGATCGCCACAAACTCGCCCGCCGCGATGTCGAGCGACACGTTATCGACGGCTGCAAGGGAGCCGAAGCGCTTGGTGACGTGCTGGTAGCTGATCGCCAGCTTGGAAGACATCGTGGGAGAGCTCTCTTTTCTCTTACCCTCCCCGAGGGGGAGGGTCGATCGCGCGCAGCGCGAGCGGGGTGGGGTGATCTGTCGACGCGGGCAGTATTCGACGCGGAGAAACCGTCACCCCACCCCGGTTCGCATTCCGCTTCGCTTCATGCGCACCGACCCTCCCCCTCCAGGGGAGGGTGAGAGCACGGCAAGTCCCCATGCGTAGCACGCTTGGCGGCTTGATTGAACTTGGCCGCACGAGCGGCTAAGGCATCGGCCTGAGTTGGAGGAAGCACATGACGACGCCCACGGCAGTGGCGCTGGAAGATGCCAAGGTTGCGTTCCGGCTGGGGGACGGCCGGGTCTATACGGCGGTGGAGAAGGCCCATCTCGCGGTGGCACAGGGCGAGTTTGTCGCCATTGTCGGGCCCACAGGGTGCGGAAAATCGACGCTGCTCAACGTCGCGGCGGGCCTGCTCAAGCCCGCCGCGGGCAGCGTCAGGATTTTCGACCAGCCATTGGCGGGGCTGAATCGGGATGCCGGCTATTTGTTCCAGGCTGATGCGCTGTTCCCCTGGAAGACTGCGCTCGACAATGTCGCGATCGGACTCGAGGTCAAGGGCACGCCGCGCACGGAGGCCTTGTCGCAGGCGCAGAAATGGTTGACCGCCGTCGGCCTCGGCGCCTTCGCGAACCGCTATCCGCACATGCTTTCGGGCGGCCAGCGCAAGCGCGTGGCGCTGGCGCAGGTGCTGATCCGCGATCCGAAGATCCTGTTGATGGATGAGCCGTTCGGGCCGCTCGATGCGCAGACGCGCCAGGTCATGGGCAATCTGCTGCTCGATCTGTGGAGTGCCGACCGCAAGGCCGTGCTGTTCGTCACCCACGATCTCGAAGAAGCCATCGCGCTCGCCGACCGCGTCGTGATCATGTCGGCGGGGCCGTCCTCGCGCATCATCGGTGACTGGCGCGTCGGCCTGGCCCGCCCGCGCGACATCTTCGAGGTGCGCCTCGACAAGGAATTCCATGCGCTCCATCGCGAGATCTGGAGCGTGCTGAAGGACGAGGTGATGAAGGGGTACGCACAGTCCACTCAGGCGGCGGAGGTGGTCTGATGTCGCGCACGACGCTGTTTGCGCTGCAGATCCTGGTCGCTGTCGTCGGCCTGGTGCTGTGGCAGGTGCTGTCGACCGTTCCCGTGTTCGGCAAGATCCTGCTGCCGCCGTTCTTCTTTTCCAACCCGTTGGACGTGTTCAGCCAGATCGTGAAATGGTTCGCCTCCGGCGTGATCTGGAAGCACCTCGGCATCACGCTCGCGGAATCGATCCTCGCCTTCGTGATCGGATCGCTTGGCGGCGTCCTGGTCGGCTTCTGGTTCGCGCGCCAGCCGCTGGTCGCCGCGGTGTTCGACCCCTATGTGAAGATGGTCAACGCCCTGCCGCGTGTCGTGCTGGCGCCGATCTTCGCGCTGTGGCTCGGGCTCGGCATCTGGTCCAAGGTCGCGCTCGGCGTCACCCTGGTGTTCTTCATTGTCTTCTTCAACGTCTATCAGGGCGTCAAGGAGGTCAGCCGGACCGTGCTCGACAACGGCCGCATGCTCGGCATGAGCGAGCGGCAGCTGATGCAGCATGTCTATTGGCCGTCGGCGCTGTCGTGGATGTTCTCGTCGCTTCATACCTCCGTCGGCTTCGCCGTGGTCGGCGCGGTGGTCGGCGAATATCTGGGATCGGCGGCCGGGCTCGGCTATCTGATCCAGCAGGCCGAGGGCATCTTCGATGTCGCCGGCGTGTTCGCCGGCATGTTCGTGCTGTCGGCCTTCGTCATCCTGATCGATTTCGGCGTCACCTTGGTGGAGCGGCGCCTCCTGGTGTGGCGGCCGGCCGCGTCGGACGGGCGGGGGTAGGAAGCAGGTCTATTTTGATCGCGTCGATGCGATCGCGGACGTGTGTTGGGCACCGCTATTGCGCCGAGGGGCTGATGGCCAGCCCGCTCAGGCGGAGCTTCTCAAGCCAGGCCCGCTGCTCTATGGTGCCGGCGGCCGAACGGAGGAAACCAATGAAGAACACGATTGCCAGGCTCGCCGGCGCACTGCTCGCGCTGACGCTCACCACCTCGCTTGCCGCGGCGCAAAGCAAGGTCACCATCGCGGTCGGCGGCGGCTCCTGCCTGTGCTATCTGCCGACGGTATTGGCCAAGCAGCTCGGCGAATACGAGAAGGCCGGCGTCAGTGTCGAGCTCGTCGACCTCAAGGGCGGCTCGGATGCGCTCAAAGCCGTGCTCGGCGGCAGCGCCGACGTGGTCTCCGGCTATTTCGACCATTGCGTCAACCTCGCCGCCAAGAAGCAGGAGCTGCAATCCTTCGTGGTCTATGACCGCTATCCCGGCCTCGTCCTGGTGGTCGCGCCCTCGCGCACCAACGACATCAAGTCGGTCAAGGATCTCGCCGGCAAGAAGGTCGGCGTCAGTGCGCCCGGCTCCTCCACCGACTTCTTCCTGAAATACATGCTCAAGAAGAACGGGCTCGATCCCACCAGCGTCGCCGTGATCGGGGTGGGCCTCGGCGCCACTGCGGTGGCCGCAATGGAGCAGGGCCAGATCGACGCGGCGGTGATGCTCGATCCGTCCGTGACCGTGCTGCAGGGCAGCCACAAGGATCTGCGTATCCTCTCGGACACCCGTACCCAGAAGGACACGCTGGAGACGTTCGGCGGCGAATATCCGGGCGGCGCGCTGTATTCGACCGTGGCCTGGATCAACGGCCATGAGAAGGAGGCGCAGGCGCTCACCAATGCGATCCTCGCCACGCTCGCCTGGATCCATTCGCATACGCCGGAGGAGATCATGGCGAAGATGCCCGAGCAAACCGTCGGCAAGAACAAGGACCTCTATCTTGCCGCACTGAAGAATACGATCCCGATGTATTCCGAGACCGGCAAGATGGACCCGAAGGGCGCCGACGCCGTGCTTGCAGTGTTCAGCGTCGGCTCGCCCGAGGTGGCGAACGCCAAGATCGACGTCAGCAAGACCTTCACCAACAAATTCGTCGAGCAGGCCAAGAAGACCACCGGGAGCGTCAAATAGCCGACGCGAAGGCGTGGTAACCGACCCGTCATGAAGTCTCCGGTCATTCATCGCGTCGCGACGCTCGATCTTGCCGTGCGGCCGATCGTCTGGCCGTTCGCCGAGGAGCGCCGCGCCGAGATCGCGGCGCATTTCGCCGAGAAGCAGCGCGAGCGGCCGAAGATCTGGAACGGCCGCATCCTGCTCGGGCGCGACGCTGTGTTCAGCGACGGTTACCTGAGGGCGACCTATTTCGAGACCGATTTCGCAAGCTTTCTCGCCTGGCGCGACTGGGGCTTTCCCGACAAGGCCGTGTTCAACGGCTTTGGCATGGGCGCGTTGCGCGCCTCCGACGGCACCTTCATCATGGGCGAGATGGCGCCCCACACCGCCAATGCGGGCCGCATCTATTTCCCCTCGGGAACGCCTGATCTCGACGACGTCAGGGACGGCGCGCTCGACATCCCCGGCAGCGTCGTCCGCGAGCTCGGCGAGGAGACCGGCCTGACCGCGGCCGATTATCGGATCCAGCCCGGCTGGCATTGCGTGGTTACCGGCCCCACGATCGCAATGTTGCAGGTCATCAACCTGGACATGCCGGGCGATGCGGCCCGCGCCAGGATCGAAGCCAACCTTGCGCGCGAGATCGAGCCGGAGCTGTCCGCCATTCATCTCGTGCGCGGGACCAGCGATCTCAGGCCGTCCATGCCGCGATTTGTCACGGCCTTCGTCGAGCAGCAGTTCGCAGCGCGCTGATGCGCGAGGCTTGACATCGCCGCGCGCAGCCCATGTGATGGGCCGAAGAATTGCACCAAGAATGCAATGCACAAATCGTCCAGGGAGGTTTTGATGCGCCTGCGCATGGCTGCCCGCTTGGTACGTGGGCTGTTGGTCGCGATATCAGCGACGGGCTTGGCGGTGTCTGCCGCGGCTCAAGAGAAGAAGCTCAAGATCGGCGTCATCTACGATCTGACCGGCCCGCTCGCCGGCGGCGGTTCGGAGCTGCAATATACCGGCGCAAGGATCATGCTGGATCAGTACAGCGCGAAAGACGTCGAAGGCTACAAGATCGAGGCGATCTATGCCGATGCTCAGAGCAAGCCGGATATCGCCATCAATGAAGCGATCCGTTTGATCGAGCAGGAAAAGGTCGACATGCTGCTCGGCTTCTTCTCCTCGGCGCAATGCGTGCCGGTGGCAGCGCGGGTCGAGCAGCTGAAGAAGTTCATGTGGATCACGACCTGCATTTCGTCGGCAGTGCTGGAGAACAAGAACTACAAATACGTGTTTCGACCGCAGGCCTCCGGCGACCAGTTCGGCATGATGACGATGGACTTCATCGCGCAGAATGCGAAGGAAAAGCTGGGCAAGGACCCGAAGGACCTGCGGGTCGCCATCATCCACGAGGACGGCGCCTACGGCGTCGACGTTGCCAAAGGCAACGAGGCCGGTGCCAAGAAGGCCGGCTTCAACATCGTGCTCAGAGAGGGCTATTCGGCGACGGCCCCGGATCTGTCTGCGTTGGTCACCAAGCTGAAGCGGGCCAAGCCGGATGTGGTATTCCATACCGGCTATAATCCCGACATCACCCTGTTGCTCCGGCAAGCCCGCGAACAGGGGCTGAAGTTCGGCGCATTGGTAGGACATGGCGCCGGCTACGGGGTCTATGAGAAGCTGAAGGAAGGCCTGGGCGCCGACGTAAACTATGTCTTCAACACCGATCCGATCTCGATCTGGCTCGCCAACCAGAAGAGCATGGATCCGAAGCTGCCGCCGATCATCAAGGCGGTCGGCGAGGAGTTCGACAAGCGCAAGCCGGGTGTCGCCATCCGTTCGGCCCATGTCGGCATGGCTGCGTCCAACACCTATTTGTTCCTGAACGACGTGCTGCCGCGAGCGATCAAGAAGTATGGCGGCGTAGATCCCGACTCCCTGCGCAAGGCAGCACTGGACACCGACATACCCGAAGGCGGCACCATGCTCGGCTTCGGCGTCAAATTCCACGGCGAGGGTTCGCCAATGGCCGGCCAGAACGAGCGCTCGTTCCCGGTCGTGATCCAATACGTCGACGACAAGTCCTATGTGGTGTGGCCCAAGAGCCAGGCGCAGCGCGAGGCCGTGCTGCCGCTGCCCAAGGGCACCACCTATAGCAACCAATAGCGGGGTTCTGCGGTGTTGGAAGTCAGCGGATTGGTGAAGCGGTTTGGCGGCTTCACCGCCGTGAACAACGTCTCGTTCCGGGTCGATCAGGGTGAGATCCTCGGCCTGATCGGTCCCAACGGCTCGGGCAAGAGCACGATCTTCAACATGCTGTCCGGCACGCTGGCGCCGACCTCCGGATCGATCCTGTTCGCCGGGCACGAGATTGCGGGCCTTGCGCCGCACCGGATCATCAACAGCGGCATCGGGCGAACCTTTCAGATCCCGCGGCCGTTCCGCCGCCTCAGCATTTTCGAGAACGTTGCGCTTGCCGGCTTCTACGGCCAGGGCCGCCACAGCCGCGCCAAGGCGGAGGAGGCGGCCGAGCGGTCGCTGGCGATGGTCGGCCTGCCGACCGATCGCCATGCTAGCGTCGATGGGCTTGGCGCAGCGGGGCTGAAGAAGCTGGAGCTGGCGAAGGCGCTCGCCACCGCGCCAAAGCTATTGCTCGCCGACGAGAGCCTCGGCGGTCTCGACGAGGCCGAGATGGACCAGGCTGCGGACATGCTGCGCAACATCCGCGACGAGCTCGGCATCACCATCATCTGGGTCGAGCACATCATGGGCGTCCTGATGCGCGTGGTCGACCGCGTCATGGTGCTCGATCACGGCGAGAAGATCTCGGAAGGCCTGCCGAGCGCGGTCGCGGGCGATCCGCGCGTCATCGAGGTCTATCTCGGCACCGACGCCGAGACCACGCAGGCCGCGGCCGCCGAAGCGCGCCGCCGCGCAGGGGGCTAGGTGATGCTGGAGCTTCGCGGCCTCAATGCCGGCTATGGCACCTTCCAGGCGCTGTTCGACGTCAACCTCGACGTGAAGGGCGGCGAAGCCGTCGGCGTCATCGGCCCCAACGGCGCCGGCAAGACCACCCTGATGCGCGTCATCTCCGGCCTGATCCGTCCCTCGCGCGGATCGATCAGGATGGAGGGCGTTGACCTCGTCGCGACGCCGTCGCACAAGATCGTCAGCCTCGGCATTGCGCATGTGCCGGAGAACCGGCGGCTGTTTTCGCAGCTCACGGTCGACGACAATCTCAAGATGGGCGCCTTCATGAAGGAGGCGCGGGACCACTACGCCGAGCGGCTGGAGGTGGTGTTCGACCTGTTCCCCCGCCTGAAGGAACGCCGTCACCAGATGGCCGGAACCATGTCCGGCGGCGAGCAGCAGATGTGCGCCATCGGCCGCGCGATGATGTCCAATCCGAAACTGTTGCTGCTCGACGAACCCTCGGCGGGGCTCGCGCCGGTGGTGGTGCAGCAGGTGTTCGAGTTGGTGAAGCGGATCCGTGCCAGCGGGCTGACGGTGCTGATCGTCGAGCAGAACGTGCAGCAGGTGCTGAAGGTGGTCGACCGCGCCTATCTGATCGAGGCGGGCACGATCCGCGCCTCCGGCACCTCGGCCGAGATGCTGGCGAGCGACACGGTCAAGGAAGCTTATCTCGGGGTGTGATGGGCATGCAGGCCTTCCTGGACGTATTCGACATCTACCTGCTGGAGGCCGTCATCAACGGCATCCTGCTCGGCGGCGTGCTGGCGCTGCTTGCGCTGGGGCTCAACCTGATCTTCGGCGTCATCGACGTGACCTGGATCTGCTACGCCGAGCTCGTCATGATCGGCATGTACGGCATGTATTTCATGGTGCAGTATTACGGCGTCAGCTATTTCGTCGCTGCCCCGCTCACTATCCTGCTGGTCGCCGTGCTTGGTGCGGCGCTGCACTACCTCGTCATTGCGCCGCTGCTGACCGCGCCACCGATCAACCAGCTGCTCGCGACCGGCGGGGTGCTGTTCGTGCTGCAGAGCTTTGCCACCGTGGCCTTCGGCATCGACTTCCGCAATCTCGGCATCCGCCTGCCGGTGCTCGCCTTCGGCGACATGAATTTCAGCTACGCACGACTGCTTTCGTTCGCCGCCGCGCTGGTCGGCATGGTCGCGGTCTATCTGTTCATGACGCGCACCTTCACCGGCACTGCGATCCGCGCCATCTCACAGGACCGGCAGATCATGGCGCTGATGGGCGTCGACACCAAGCGGATCTACTTGATCACGTCGGCGCTCGGCGGCGCGCTCGCCGGCCTCGCGGCCTGCCTTCTGGTGCTGCAATACGACGTGCATCCCTTCGTCGGTCTGTCCTTCGGGCCGATCACCTTCCTGATCTGCGTGCTCGGCGGCCTCGGCAATTTCATCGGCGGGTTCATCGCCGCCTTCGTGTTCGCCGAGATCATCTCGCTCGGGGGCCTGTTCTCCGACCTCGAATGGGGCTATGTGCTCGCCTTCGCGTTCTTCATCGTCATGATGTTCATCCGGCCCGCGGGCCTGCTTGCGAGGCGCCGATGATGGGGCAGGGGCGGCTTGCTGCATGGGGCGTGGGGCTGGCGGCGCTGGTCGCGCTGCCCTTCGTCTATCGCGATCCCTATCATCTGCACATCCTGGTGCTGATCCTGATCTGGTCGTTCGCCTATACGTCCTGGTCGATGATGGGGAGGTTCGGCCTCGTCTCGCTCGGCCATGGCGGCTTCATGGGGATCGGCGCTTACGTTACGGCGCTGTTGTGGAATCACGCAGGATTGTCGCCCTGGATCGGCATTCCCATCAGCATGGCGGCGGCCGGCGCGCTGGCGATGATCGTCGGCTACCCCTGCTTCCGCTTTCGCATCACAGGGCATTATTTCGTGCTGGTGACGCTGGCGCTGTCAGGCATCGTGCTCCAGGTCATCACCGCGACGCGCGACTATACCGGCGGCTCGCTCGGCTACACCCCGAACCGCGCGTCCGGCAACAGGCTGCTGGCGCTGCAATTCGACGACAAGACCACCTGGTACTTGATCGCGCTTGCGGTCTGGCTGTTCGGCATCGTGGTCTGGCACTGGGTCGACCGCAGCATGGCGCGTTATGCGCTGGAGGCGATCTCCGAGGACGAGGACGCCGCCGCCGCGGCCGGTGTCGACGTCACCGCCGAGAAGCTGAAGATCACGCTGCTCAGCGCGTTGATGACGGCTCTGGCGGGTGCGATCTACTGCCAGTACCAGATGTTCATCACGCCCGACACGGTCAGCGGCATCGCAGTCTCGCTGCAGATGGTGTTCGCCGCGATCGTCGGCGGCCTGTTCGTCTCGCTCGGTCCGACCGTCGGCGCCATCATCACCATCCTGCTGGCGGAGACGCTGCGCATCGGTTTCGGCACCAAGGCGGTCGGCTGGGACAACCTCGTCTACGGCGTGCTGCTCGTGCTTTTCATCATATTCCTTCCCAAGGGCATCCTTGGTAGCTTGCTCGACCGATTGAAGTTGCAACGCAAGGTGCCCCGCGCTCATGAGCAAAAAGCCGTCCAAGTCGCTCGCCCAGGAGCTTGACCGCTACATCACGCCGTTTCGCTACGATGGCTCGGGCAAGTTTCACCTCAAGGACCACAAGACCGACGAGAGGGGCGATCTCGACAAGGAGAAGGCGCTCGCGATCCTCGACGCCAACAAGAAGCGGCTGATCGCGTTTCAGGAGAAGCTCTACGCGCAGGACCGCTGGTCGCTCCTGATCGTATTCCAGGCGATGGACGCCGGCGGCAAGGATTCTGCGATCAAGGCGATCTTCGAGGGCATCAATCCGCAGGGCTGCGAGGTCACGGCTTTCAAGGCGCCGAGCAGCAAGGAGCTCGACCACGACTTCCTCTGGCGTCATGCGGTCGCGCTGCCCGAGCGCGGCCATATCGGCATCTTCAACCGATCGCATTACGAGGAATGCCTGGTGACGCGCGTACACCCGGAGATTCTCGCGAAGCAGAAGCTGCCGCCAAGGCTCGTCACCAAGTACATCTGGAAGGAGCGGTTCGAGGACATCTCCGCCTTCGAGCGCTATCTCTGCCGTAACGGCACCGTGGTGCTGAAGTTCTTCCTCAACCTGTCCAAGGAAGAGCAGCGCGAGCGCTTCCTCGCGCGGCTGGAGGATCCGGCCAAGCAGTGGAAGTTCTCCATGGACGACATCAGGGAGCGTGCGCTGTGGCCACGCTACCAGGCGGTCTACCAGGACATCGTCCGGCACACCGCGACCTCCCATGCGCCCTGGTACGTCGTGCCCGCCGACCACAAATGGTTCGCCCGCGTCGTGATCGGCTCGGTGATCAATGCCGAGCTGGAAAAGCTCGACCTGCGCTTCCCCCGCGCCGACAAGGCCTCGCTGGAGGAGTTCAAGCAGGTGCGCAAGGCGCTGGAGAAAGAAGGGACGGGAGGCAAGAGGCAAGCAAAGTGACAGCCGGCGGGACCACGAACTGCAAGAACGTCAACTTCGCGCTCCAGGGCGGCGGCGCGCACGGCGCTTTCGTGTGGGGCGTGCTCGACCAGGTGCTCGAGGACGGCAGGCTCGCGATCGAGGCGATCAGCGCGACCAGTGCCGGCGCGATGAATGCGGTGGCGATGGCCTCCGGCATGGCGAATGGAGGCGCGGAGGCCGCGCGGGAGAGCCTGCACGCATTCTGGTACGAAGTCTCGCGCATGGACATGGCGTACGATCTGATGTCGCCGCTGAACCAGTGGATCCAGGCCCTGAAGCTGCCGCCGGAGTATCATCCGGTCCACGCCTTCATCCACACGCTGACGCACACGCTGCCGCCGAACCTGCTCAATCCCTTTCATTTCAATCCGCTCCGCGCGCTGCTGCAGCGCGTGATCGATTTCGACCGGCTCAATTCCTCGCCCGAGGCGCCTCAGCTGTTTCTGAACGCCACCAACGTCCGCACCGGCAAGATCAAGGTGTTCCAGAGCCCGCTGCTCACGGCGGACACCGTGCTCGCGTCGGCCTGCCTGCCGCCCTATTTCCAGGCCGTCGAGATCGATGGCGAGCATTACTGGGACGGCGGCTATCTCGGCAATCCCGCGATCTATCCGTTGATCTACCGCAAGGGCAGTCACGACGTCGTCATCGTGCAGGTGACGGCGATCCGGCGCGACGAGCTGCCGGCCAGTGCCGCCGATGTCCTCCACCGCATCAACGAGATCAGCTTCAATTCGTCCTTGATGCGCGAGATGCGCGCGATCGCTTTCGCCACCCGGCTGATCGACGACGGCGAGCTCGACAGCAACAAGCACAGCCGCATGTACATGCATTGGATCGGCAACGACGCGTTGATGTCGCAGCTCGGCACGGCCACGCAGTTTCACCCCGAATGGACCCTGTTGTGCCGCCTGCGCGATGAGGGCCGCGCGGCGGCGCGCGACTGGCTGGCGCGAAACTTCGACCAGATCGGAAAGGCCTCGACGGTCGACCTCGCGGAGATGTTTCTCTAAATGGCCGGGTGGCCATCGAGCAAAAGTGTGAAAACAACCCCATGCACAGTAGCCGGGCATAGCGGAATCAATGGCTTATCGGCTCTCATCATTCGCGATGCGGATTTCACGAAATTCGTTTGCATCGTCGGGCAAAACAGGTGCATGATGTCACCATGCCGGCCGTCTTCGGAAATCCCTCACCTCGCGCGGAAGCGATTTGCACAGCGGAACTCGGATCGTCAAATGTGATCGTCAGATCATTGATCCCGCTTGACAGTTTTGTGTCGCAGGGGGACCATGCCCATGGTCGCCAACAAGCGACGCGCAACGTCCACCTCATGAGCAAGGGGAGGTCTATGACACCACCTCCGCAAATCCAGCCGCGTTAATTGCGATGGAGCTCGTTCGGACTATCGCATAGCGGCGGAAAACCGCGAACGGCACGCCGGGACAAGGTTTAGCGGGCTGCATCAGTGAGGCAAAGCCCCTACCTTCCCGGCGCTGTATTTTGATCGTGTCGGATGGCCGTGAAGGCCGCCGCACCAATTTTTTTGACACCCCGCTCGTCTCAATCCTGCTGGTCGATCCGCAAACGGGTCTTTGCGCGCACTGACGGGACATCAGCTCCCGATCCTGCATTGCGGCAAATGCCAAGAGAATGTCGTCCCAAAGGCCAACTTCCGACACAGGCGGGGGGCGAATAGCGCCGATCCGACATGACGGATGTGCTTCGGCGGGGGCGGTCACGACACCTGCGAGCACATTCACTTTTCCAGGGAATGTGCGTGTCGCAAAAGCTTGTCCCGGCGCTTCTCGCCGCTCTTTTCCTTGCAATCTCTTCTCTCTCCTGCGCCCGCGCCGATGCGCCGGCCGCGAACGGTGCCGCGGCGCTATCGCCGGACGAGGCGAAGCGTGCGTTGGACACGCTTCAGGACGACAAGAAGCGCGCGCAGATGATCGATACGCTCCGTGCAATCGCCAACGCGTCTGGTCCGCAACAGGCCGCGCCGCAGCCGAATTCGCCGATCCCGCTTTCGGCCGACGGCCTCGGTGCGCAGCTCATGCTGACGGTCTCGGAGGAGATCGGCGAAATCTCGCGTGAGATCGCCGGCATCGCGCGGACGCTCACGCATTTTCCGGCGTTCTACTACTGGATCGTGCGCACCGCGAACGATCCCGCGGCTTACAATCTTCTGATCGAGATCGCCTGGAAGCTGGCGCTGGTGCTCGGCTGCGCCCTCTTGGCCGAATGGGTGATCTTCCGCCTGATCCGCCGGCCGGTCGCGTTCCTGGAGGGACGCGTGCCGCAAACCGCGCGCCTGCCGGCACCCGCGTTGCCGCTTGCCGATCCGCCGTCGTCAGTCGCCGACGTTACGCCTGCACCTGAAATGCAGGAGCGACGCCACAGCCTTGCGCGGGTCTGGCAGATCATGCTGCGCCTGCCCTTCGTGCTCGGGCGTTTCGTGCTCGAGCTGCTTCCCGTGCTCGTCTTCGTCGGCGTCGCCACCGCGCTGCTCGGGACGGAGATTGGAGAACCGACAACCGTCCGCCTCGTGATCCTCGCCGTCGTCAACGCCTATGCGTTCTCGCGCGGGCTCATCTGCCTGGTCCGGGCGCTGGCGGGGCCGTTCGGCTTGTTTCCGGTGCGCGCGGAGACCGCCGCCTATGTCGAGATCTGGGCACGCCGCATCGTCGGCGTCGGCGTCTCCGGCATCGCCTTTGCCAATGTGGCGCTGCTGCTCGGCCTGCACCGCGCCGGCTACGCCGCGCTGCTGCGCATGGTGATGCTGGTCGTGCACCTCTTCATCGCCGTCATCGTCCTGCAATGCCGCCGCCAGGTCGCCGATGCCATCCGCGCCCCGGCCGAGCGGCAGGGGATCGCGGCTCGTTTGCGCAACCGCGTCGCCGGCGGCTGGCACTATCTTGCCATCGCGCTCGACCTCGCGCTCTGGGCGGTGTGGGCGCTCAACATCCGCAACGGCTATTCGCTGCTGCTGCAATATTTCGTCGGCACCATCGCAGTGGCGCTGGTCGCACGTGTCGTCATCATGCTGACGCTGAGCCTGATCGATCGCGGTTTCCGCATCAAGCCGGAGATCCTCCAGCGCTTTCCCGGCCTCGAGATCCGTGCCAACCGCTATCTGCCGCTGCTCCGCAGGATCGTATCCGGCGTGATCGCCTTCATCGGTTTCGTGGCGGTGCTCGAGGTCTGGGGCGTGGACGCGATCGTCTGGTTCTATGGCGGCCAGATCGGCAGCCGGCTGATCTCGGCCGTGGTGACCATTGGCCTTGCCGTGCTCATCGCCGCGGCGATCTGGGAAGCCAGCAATGCGCTCCTAGACCGCCAGATCAATACGCTGTCGCGGGACGGGCACTATGCCCGCGCCGCGCGGTTGCGCACCTTCCAGCCGATGCTGCGCACAGCGCTGCTCTGCCTGATCGCGACAATCGTCGGCCTCACCGCGCTCAGCGAGATCGGCGTCAACGTCGCGCCGCTGCTGGCGGGCGCCGGCATCGTCGGCATTGCGATCGGCTTCGGCTCGCAGAAGCTGGTGCAGGATCTCATCACCGGCCTGTTCCTGCTGCTGGAGAATACGGTGCAGGTCGGCGACAGCGTCAGCGTGTCGGGGTTGTCGGGCGTCGTCGAGAACGTCTCGATCCGCACCATCCGTCTGCGCGCGGGCGACGGAGCCGTGCACATCGTGCCGTTCAGCGCAGTCACGACCATCACCAATGCCAGCCGCGGCGCCGGCAACGCTTCGGTCAGCGTCAACGTCGCCTACAAGGAAGACACCGACCGCGCCGGCCAGATCCTCAAGGACATCGTCGATGAGATGCGCCGTGAAGCGGACTTCCGCGCGCTCATCCGCGGCGACCTCGAGTTGTGGGGCGTCGACAAAGTCGATGGCGCGATGGTGTCGATCGTCGGGCAGATCCGCTGCACCGAGGCCGGCCGCTGGCCGGTCCAGCGCGAATTCAACCGCCGCATGAAGCTGCGCTTCCAGCAGAACGGGATCGAGGTCGCATCGCCGGTGCAGACCATCCTGATGCACATCGCGCCGCCGGCGGACAGCGCTGCCAATCTGACGCCCCGGCGGGCGGCGGGATAAGCAGTCCCAAATTCCGGCCTGCCTTTATTTGGGTCCGCCAACGCGCGCCCCGGTTGGCGCGTTAAACCTTTTCGCGCGCAAGTGCCAGGCGTTCGCAAAATCTGCTGCGGTGCGAGATCACGATCGCGGCCGGAGTCGCTACGTCCTTGATCTCGACTGAACGCTGGCCGACAATGGCCGTGGTTCAATAAGAAACTCCTTGGGGGAATCGTGAATAGACCTGCTCGGGTCAGCGCCCATTCGACATCATCCGACACCGCGCACGGCATGACGCTGCTGCGCGACCCCCTGCTCAACAAGGGCACGGCCTTCACGGAAGCAGAGCGCGCCGCACTCGGCTTGCGCGGCCTGTTGCCGCCCTGCGTGCTGACGATGGAGACCCAGGCTCAGCGCGTGCTCACCAATCTGCGCACGCTGCCGACGGACCTGGAAAAATACGTTGCCCTGAACGCGCTGCATGACCGCAACGAGGCGCTGTTCTTCCGCGTCGTCGTCGACAATATCGACGAGATCCAGCCGATCATCTACACCCCGACGGTCGGGCTTGCCTGCCAGAAATACGGCCTGATCTTCCAGCGGCCGCGTGGCATGTTCATCTCCTCGCGCGACCGCGGCCAGATCGCGGAGATCCTGAAGAACTGGCCCTACCAGGCCAGGCTGATCGTCGTCACCGACGGCGAGCGCATTTTGGGACTTGGCGATCTCGGTGCCAACGGAATGGGCATCCCGGTCGGCAAGCTATCGCTCTATTCGGCCTGCGCCGGCGTGCATCCGGAAGCGTGCTTGCCGATCGTGCTCGATGTCGGCACCAACAACGAAGAGCTGTTGAACGATCCCTATTATCTCGGCCTGCGCGAGCGGCGGTTGACGGGCGAGGCCTATGACAGCTTCGTCGACGAGTTCATGCAAGCCGCGCGCAAGACGTTCCCGGGCGTGCTGATCCAGTTCGAGGACTTCGCCAATCATTCGGCGTTCAAGCTGCTGCACAAATATCGCGACGAGGCTTGCGTCTTCAACGACGACATCCAGGGCACCGCGGCGGTGGCGCTCGCCGGCCTGTTCTCGGCTCTGCGCATCTCCGGCGGCAAGCTGAAGGATCAGAAGATCCTGTTCCTCGGCGCGGGCGAGGCGGCGACCGGCATCGCCGACCTCGTGGTCTCCGCCATGATGGCGGAAGGCGCGTCCGAGGCGGACGCGCTTCGCCGCAACTGGCTGGTGGATTCCCGCGGTCTCGTCGTCAGCGGCCGTGAAGGCCTTTCTGGCCATAAGCTCCGCTATGCCCATGCCGGTCAGGCGCCGATCGCCGACTTCCTCACCGCCATCAAGACGCTGAAGCCGACGGCGATCATCGGCGTCGCCGCGGTCGGCGGCGCCTTCACGCCCGACGTGCTCAAGGCGATGGCCGAGCTCAACGAGCAGCCGATCGTGTTCGCGCTCTCCAACCCGACCTCGAAAGCCGAGTGCTCGGCGGAGGATGCCTATCGCTACACGGAGGGACGCGCGCTGTTCGCCTGCGGCAGTCCGTATGATCCGGTCAAGCTCAACGGCCGCAGCTTCGTGCCGCGCCAGGGCAACAATTCCTACATCTTCCCGGGCGTCGGCCTCGGCGTCATCGCCAGCCGCTCGCGCCTCGTGACCGATGAGATGTTCATGGCGGCGGCCCACGCGCTCGCCGATTGCGTCGGCAAGGAGGACCTCGCTCAGGGCAGCCTCTATCCGGCACTGCCGCGCATCCGCGAGGTCTCCGTGCGCATCGCGGCGGCGGTTGCGGATGTGGCCTATCAACGCGCGCTCGCCGACGGACCCGCGCCCAACGACGTGAAGGCCCTGGTCCAGTCGCAGATGTACGAGCCGAAGTACTAGAAATCGGGCCGCGCCGAAACGCGGCTCGCGGGGCGTATCGGGCTGATCCTTCGCTGATCTGTCCCGATTCTGAACAGGTCACTGTGGTGGAATCGCCACAGCTGGCGCGAAACGAAGGCGGCCCCAGAGCCGCTTTTGTTCCGACAAGGTTCTGCCCTCATTGCCCACCGAAACTTGGGGTTGTTCGGAGGGCGCATCATGTCTCGCATTGCAAGTGCCGAAACTGCCCGGATGTCGCTGGCGAGCTCGAGCCGGTTATTGCTCGCGGTCTTGGGCGCCGCATCGCTCGCTGCCTGCTCGCAATCGCCGGTCGGCCGTCAGAAAGCCGATCTCGCCGGAACGACCCGGCAAGCCGCGGTCGAGCGCCCGCACCGGGTGGCGGCGCTGCATCCACGCCCGATCAGCCGGGCGCGCGTCCCCGCCCGCGACGCAAAGCAAACCGCTTCGCACGGCATCGCCAGCTTCTATTCGGATACGCAGACCGCGAGCGGCGAGAAGTTCGACAGGAACGAATTGACCGCGGCGCATCCCACCCTGCCGTTCGGCACCAAGCTGCGCGTTACCGAGACCTCCTCCGGCCGTTTCGTTACGGTCAGGGTCAACGATCGCGGGCCCTTCGTGCGCGGACGCGTGGTCGACATCTCGCCGTCGGCCGCCGAGGCGCTCGGCATGGTCGACAAGGGCATTACCAATGTCAGGCTCGAAGTCGTGCAATAGGGCGCCACGCGTCGCGACCGTGCGGGCGCGCTTAACCGGCTGTTAGCGGCTTCTCAAGCACCATGGCTGTCCGCACAATTCGGGGCTTTGGGGGAGGCGACGCTTGAACACGATCCAGTATCTCGAAGATCAGGCTGCGCGCGCCGAGCGGCTCGCCAAACGGATCACGGATACGCTGACGATCGAAAAGCTGCTGACCTTCGCGGGCGAACGCCGCCGCGAGATCGAGGTCATCGCCGGCAAACGCCGCCGCAACTAAAGCACGATGCGATCAGGTTCGATTGCTACAAGGGAGGTGCACTCCCTCTCCCGCAAGCGCAGGGCTATCGGATATGACTTGTGGCGGCGGCCTGCGCGCACGCCTCGTCCTTCGAGACGGCGCTGACGCGCCTCCTCAGGATGAGGCTAATCAGCATCAGTGCTCGTTGAAACTGCTGCCGCGCACTCCGCCCTCATCCTGAGGAGCCCGCCCAAAGCGGGCGTCTCGAAGGATGGCCGCAGAGAAAAACTCCCAAATGCGATAGTCATTCCCGCAAGCAGGGAGGGAGCGCACCTCTGTCCTTTTCGGCAAGTGAGCTTCATTTCATCGCGCTTTGGGAATGGCTTTCGATGAAGTCGCTGAGATAATCGGGGAGCTCTATTCCATAGATGTCGCAGCGTGCGCGGATCTCGCCGGCGACGTCGCACGAGATATCCTTCATCCAGTGCTCGAGCGTGTTGAACGAGATCACCTTGATCGGGTCATTGAAGCAGCCGGCGACGAGCTCGCCGATCGTGGTGTCGAGATCGCTGCGCTCGATGCGGATTTCGGTCGCCTCGTCACGGCGATCAACCACCACGAACAGGGTCTGGTCCGCTCCGTAAGGCACGATCGGTGATGATACGCCGGCGTCAAACATCTCGAGGCGCTCACGTCATTGCTTTGATCCCTGACAACGGGAAGAACCGGAAGAAGGTTCCTGCTCGCACGCTTGTGAAGGGCGTCAGAGAAATTCTCTCAAGCGCGACAGCTCGAGGACGTGTTCGGGGGAGAGGATCTCGGTGACGAGCGGCGGCTGCGCTACGGTGCGGATCTCGTAGAGGTGCCGGGTCGTCGCCGGTTTCTGCATGAAAGCCGAGATGCAATCGTCGAGCGTGCCTTCGATGAGCTGGTAGGGCTCCCGGTCAGGCTGGCGCTGATTGGCAAGTGATGGCCATTTATGCAGCACCGCAAGCGCGCCGAAATTGACCTTTGAATCCCCGCCCACGTCCCCCATTGCCCTGCCTCACGCAAAACACGACCCCAGCACACGTGCTCGCGTGCCGGGGCCGATACACCTGTCGCTGCATCTCAATGCCACAGGTCAGCCAACGCGGCAGCCGGGAAAAGGTTCCCGGCCGCCTCGTGGCTGAGTCAGCTCGCGGCGGCCGCGATCTCGTGCCGCGGGCTGGCGTGACCATCTCCGTGACCGTCACTGCTGCCGACCTTGGGCGGCAGTCCGGCGAAGCGCCGCAAGGCTTCCGCCATCTGCACCCGTCCCGACACGCCTGTGATCACCACGTCCACCATCGCAAAGGACGAGTGGAAGTGGCCGCGCGCCTTCAATTGCTCGACCGGCACGCCCGCTGCGGCCATTGCCTCGGCATAGGCGATGCCCTCGTCGCGCAGCGGATCGAACTCGCAGGTGACCACGAGGGCCGGCGGCAGGCCGGCAACCTTGCCGCGCAGCGGGGCGACCCGCGGGTCGGTGCGGTCCGCCGGCGAGCAATAGAGGTCCCAGAACCAGTACATCAGAGAGCGCGTCAGGAAGTAGGCGGTCCCGTTTTCGTTGTAGGAGGGCCGATCGAAGCCGCAGTCGGTGACCGGGCAGACCAGAAGCTGGCCGGCGATCGAGGGCCCGCCGCGGTCGCGCGCGAGCTGGCAGGTGACGGCCGCAATGTTGCCGCCGGCGCTCCAGCCGGCGACCAGCACCGGGCCCGGCCTGCCGCCGAGCTCGGCGGCGTGCTCGGCGATCCAGCGCGTGGCCGCATAGCCGTCCTCGGCCGCGGTCGGGAAGCGATGCTCCGGTGCGTGGCGATAGCCGACGCTGACGAACATCATGCCGGTCCGCCGCACCATGTCGCGGCAGAACGGCTCGTCCGATTGCTCGTCGCCGAGCACCCAGCCGCCGCCGTGGAAATAGACCACGACCGGATGCGGTCCCGGCGTTGCCGGCTTGTAGACGCGGTAGGGCAACGCACCGTCGGCGACGGGCAGGGTGCCGTCGACGATCTCGCCGATCGGCCGCCCCGCAGGCCGGCCCTTGTTGAACTCGTTGACGAAGGCGCGGGCGCCGAGCGCGCCCATCGACTCGATCGGCGGCAGGTTGAGCGAGGCGAGCAGGTTCAGCACCAGCCGCACGTCCGGCTGCAGGCGCACCACCTCGCCGTCATTGCATTGGACGGCGCCATCGGGGCCGGTGAGCTTGAAGCCGAGCATGCCGCGGCTGACCACCTCGTCGCAGATGCTGCGATAAGGGCCGACGCCGCCGGTATAGGGCATCAGGCCCTGCACCTTGCCGGGCACGTTGGCGCCGGTGTACCAGGTGTTGGCGAGCCGGTGCAGCGTCAGCATCGAGCAGTCGGCCATGTGCCTGTTCCAGCCGGCCTGTGCCGTCTCGGTCGGCTCGATCGTGGTGAAGCCGGCATCGCGCAGCGATGCAACGCGATCGACCACCCAGTCGACATGCTGCTCGATCGACACCGCCATGTTCGACAGCACCGACGGGCTTCCGGGTCCGGTGATCATGAAGAAGTTCGGGAAGCCCTCGACCGTGAGGCCGAGATAGGTCTGCGGCCCCTGCGCCCAGACATCGGACAGCGACTTGCCACAGCGCCCGGTGATCGGATGCACGGCACGGATCGCGCCGGTCATGGCGTCGAAGCCGGTTGCGAAGACGATGACGTCGACGTCGAAGCTGCGGCCGTTCGTGGAAATGCCGCTCGCGGTGATCGCCTTGATCGGCTCCTTGCGCAGATTGACCAGCGTGACGTTCGGCCGGTTGTAGGTTGCGTAATAATTGGTCTCGAGGCAGGGGCGCTTTGCGCCGAAAGGATGGTCGTCCGGCATCAGCGCCGCGGCGGTCTCGGGATCCTTGACGGCGACGCGGATCTTCTCGCGGATCAGGTCCTGGACGATCTTGTTGCCGTCGACGTCTACGGCCTGGTCGGCCCAGAGCTGCGTCAGGATGTGGACGAGGTCGCCGGCCGCCCAGGCGCGCTCGAACCGCTCGCGACGCTCGGCATCGCTGAGCTGCCAGCTCACGACCGTCTGCTGCGGATAGGGCACGCCGGCCATCGACTGCCGCGCCTGCTCGCGATAGGCCGCGCGGTCGCTCTGCAGCAGGCTCATGCGGTCCGCGGGCGCCGGGCCGTTATGCGCCGGCAATGCGAAATTCGGTGTGCGCTGGAACACCGTCAGATGCGCGGCCTGCTCGGCGATCACAGGGATCGACTGGATCGCCGAGGAGCCCGTGCCGATCACGGCGACGCGCTTTCCGGTGAGATCGACGCCGTCATGCGGCCAGCGCCCGGTGAAATAGACCTCGCCCTTGAAGTCCTTGACGCCGTCGATCTCCGGCGGCTTTGGCGCGGAGAGGCAACCGGTCGCCATGATGTAATGGCGGCAGGAGACGGGTGGCCCATTGTCCGTGGTGATGAGCCAGCGCCCGGACGCTTCGTCCCATCTGGCTTCGGTGACCTTGGTCTTGAAACGGATATCGCGGCGCAGATCGTAGCGATCGGCGACGAAGCCGAGGTAACGCAGGATCTCGGGCTGGGTCGCGTATTTCTCCGACCAGGTCCAGGCGGTCTCGAGCTCCGGATCGAACGTGTAGCTGTAGTCGATGGTCTGGATGTCGCAGCGCGCGCCAGGATAGCGGTTCCAATACCAGGTGCCGCCGACATCGCCGGCCTCGTCGAGCCCGACTGCCGAGAACCCCGTCTTGCGCAGGCGATGGAGAAGGTAGAGGCCGGCAAATCCGGCGCCGACCACGGCAACATCGACCTGCTGAGCGGTTCCGCGCCCATCGGAGGCACGTGTGGCAACCATTGCGTCAGGCATGGTATTCCTCCCGGATGTCTTGTTTTGGCGGCAGGCTATCGCCGCAGGCTCAGCTTGTCATTAGAGCAAGTGCAATCTTAGGGTGGTCGTTTGCGGCGGCTTCGTGACCGCGCGAAGGTTGTGGCACCACACGCAGCGCGATGCACAATGGCCGTGATCGCCCGGGGTAATCAGCCATCGTCCTTCTGTGTATGCTTGCGCTTACAAGCCACGCGTACCGCCCGGGCGTCATGACAGAGTTGAGTGAACGCACCAAAGCGAACATGGACGTCGTCCTCGAGCAGACGTGCCGGCAACTGCCGCATGGCGGCGATCACGACAGCCGCAGGTTCATCGCCGAGCGCCTGATCGAGGCGGCGCGGGCGGGACACTCCACGCTCGGCGAGCTCGGCATCGTCGCGCGCCACGCGCTCGCGGAGCTGATTGGCAAAGGCGGTTAGGCTCAAGGCGCGAGGCTTGCCTTGCCGACGGCTCTGGACATAACCTGCCGAAACCCTTCATCGAGATCGTTGCGAAGATGCGGGCCCTGCTTGCATTCGTTGCGGCTATTGCAGTCTTGTGTGGCGCCGGCTCGGCCGTCGCCCAGCCGGTCGGGCAGTTTCCATTCGCGCTGACGCGTGAAGGGCAGATGCTCGGCGCCGTGGAAGGCGAGGTGGCCTCGTTCAAGGGGCTGGCTTACGCGGCGCCGCCGCTCGGCGCGCTGCGCTGGCAACCGCCGCAGCCGACGACCGAAAGCTCGGAGATGCGCACCGCCTACGATTACGGCGCGCCGTGCCTTCAGCCGGCGCTGCCGGCGGCGAGCGAGGATTGCCTGACGCTGAACGTGTTTCGTCCTTTCGGGGTCGACGGCCCGTTGCCGGTGATGGTGTTCATCCATGGCGGCGCGTTCGTCACGGGCACCGCGAACGATGCGCTGTTCGTTGGCGCCAAGCTGGCGCAGGCGGGCCTCATCGTGGTCACCGTGAATTATCGCCTCGGCGCGCTCGGCTGGCTCTCGCATCCCGCGCTGTCGGACGCCGGCTCCGGCAATTTCGGCCTGATGGACCAGATCGCCGCGCTGCACTGGGTGCACGACAATATCGCGGCGTTCGGCGGCGATCCTGATAACGTCACGTTGTTCGGCAGCGATGCAGGCGCGACATCGATTGCGCTGCTGATGCTGTCCGCGCAAGCGCGCAATCTGTTCCACAAGGCCATTCTGCAATCGGTGCCCGGCCGCGCGCGCCTGCGTTCGGCGGAAGAGGCGGAGGCCATCGGCCGGCTCTTCGTGGCCGCGCTTTCGCCGAAGACGGATCTGCGCGCGGTCGAGCCGCGGCGCCTGCTGGCCGCCGAGAAACAATTGCTGGAGACATCGCCGCACAGCTTTGCACCGATGATGGATGGACGTCTCGCGACCGAGGACCTCGCCGCGGGCTTTGCGGCCGGACGCCAGAGCCGCATTCCCCTGATCATCGGCTCGAACGAGGACGAGACCGGCCTGGAGAACGAGACCGCGATCAAGGGGGAGCTTGCGCCGCCGGGCGCGGGCGACGGCGAATTGCGCAAGCTCTATCCCGATCTTGCCAGTCCTTCGGATCTCGCGGCAAGAATTTACACCGACAAGGTCTTTTCCGAGCCGGTGCGGCTGCTGGCACGTCTGCACGCGGCAGGCGGCGCGCCGACCTTTCGCTACCGCTTCGCCTATGTGCCGGAGGCCAGGCGCGCCAATCCGGACGTCGGCCACGGGCGCGAGCTGCAGTTCATCTTCGGTACGGAAGGCGTGCCCGGTGCGGGCATCCTGTCGCGGCGCGACCGCGAGGTCGCAGGCCGCATGCGCGCCTATTGGATAAACTTCGCCCGAAGTGGCGATCCCAATGGTCCCGACCTACATGGTCCCGACCTGCCACGCTGGGACGCAGCCAGCGGCGATCGCCTGCTGCTGATCACGAACGACGGCATCGCGAGCGGCGACGATCCGATCGCGGATCGTCTCGACCGGCTCGCAAATGAGGGCAGGAGATGAAGCGGATTTAAGCCGCGAGCTCGACGCGCGGCGCCGGGCTGAGCCGGTCTTCCTCCAGATAATCCATCGCGCCGTCCTTCTCGACGGCATAGAACTGCTGGCCATCCCGCGACTTGAAGGCGGCGCGGACGACACCGCGGCGGCCCTTGTCACTGTTGACGACGTCCCCCAGCGCAAACTTCCTCATCGTACGTCTCACTTGTCTTCAGGCCGACTGCTTCGGCCCAGCGGGGATTCTGGGCGGCAAATCGTTAACGACTTGCTAACCATGCCGCTTTGCCTATGCTCATCGCCGATCGTGCGGACCGCTCGCACGTGCCTGTTGTCAACGAGACGAGCCGATGACGCGACTTCCGACCCTGTTCCTGTCGCATGGCGGCGGCCCCTGGCCCTTCATGGAGGACAGGCGGGTGCAATATGCCAAGACCGCCGAGGCGTTCGCGAACTTGCCGCAGCTTCTGCCCGAGAGGCCGAAGGCCGTGCTGGTCATCACCGGGCATTGGGAAGCCGACGCCTTCACGGTGTCGACCTCGCCGCATCCACCGATGGTCTACGATTATTACGGTTTCCCCGAGCATACCTACCACATCAAATATCCGGCGCCGGGCAAGCCCGAGCTTGCCGCGCAAGTGAAGGCGCTGCTCACGCATGCCGGCCTCGATTGCCGCGAAGATCCCGACCAGGGTTTCGATCACGGCACGTTCGTTCCGCTCGGGCTGATGTATCCGAATGCCGACATGCCGATCGTGCTGCTGTCGCTGAAGTCCAGCTATGACGCGGCCGAGCACGTCAAGGTGGGGCAGGCGATCGCATCCTTGCGCGACGAAGGCATCCTGATCGTCGGCAGCGGCCTGACCTATCACAACATGCGCGGCTTCAACCGTCCGGAGTCCAAGCCCGTCTCGTATGATTTCGAGGCCTATCTGAACGAGGCGATCAGCAACCCCGATGCGGCGCGCCGCAATGCCATGCTGGTCGATTGGGAGAATGCACCGAGCGCACGCCTTGCACATCCGCGCGAGGACCATCTGCTGCCGCTGATGGTGGCGGCCGGTGCTGCGGGAAGCGACGTCGGACGGCGCGTCTTCGTCGACGAGGTCGCGCATGTGGCGATGGCCTCGTATGTGTTTGGGTAATGATCTCTTCTCCGTCGTCCCGCAAGCGGGGAGAGGCGAAGAAAGCCTCACCCATATCTCAGCTTCATCACCAGAATGCCGCCGGCGAGAACCATGGTGACGGCGTTCGCCGCGACCAGGGGGGCATCGCCTGAAAGCAGGCCGTAGATGAGCCAGAGCGTGAGGCCCAGCATCATGACCAGAAACATGCCGAGAGAAATGTCGCGCGCCGAGCGGGTCTTCCAGACCTTGATGAACTGCGGCGCGTAGGCGACGGTGGTGCAGGTGGCGGCGGCAAAGCCGAGCAGCTTGATCGCGAAGGGGTCCATGTCGGCTCTATAGCATGGATTCGGCTCTGCCTCACGCGCGCGCCGCCATGAGATCGCGGTACAGCGAGGCATAGTCGCCGGCGCGATTACGCCAGGAGACGTCGGTCGCAAGGCCGCTGCGTTGCAGGCGGCGCCAGGTCAGCTTGTCGTGGAAGGCGGTGTTGGCCTTGCGCAGCGTGCCGGCGAGGGCATCCGCCGTCACGGGGGCGAATTTGAAGCCGGTGGCATCGTGGCCGGACGCGTCGGCCTCGCCGATATCGACGATGGTGTCTTCGAGGCCGCCGACGCGCGAGACGATCGGCACTGCGCCATAGCGCAGCGCGCAGAGCTGGGTCAGGCCGCACGGCTCGAAGCGCGACGGCACGATCAGCGCGTCCGAGCCGGCCTGGATCAAATGCGCCAGAATCTCGTCATAGCCGATCACGACGCCGATCCGGCCCGGATTGGCGCGGGCCGCGGCCTGGTAGCCATCCTGCAGATCGCGGTCGCCGCTGCCGAGCAGCGCGAGCTGCATGCCTTCGCGCAGGATGGTCGGGATGGCCTCCATCAGGAGATCGAGCCCCTTCTGCCACGACAGCCGGCTGATGACGCCGAGCAGCGGCGCTTCGTCCGAGGAATCGAGGTTGAACTGCTGCTGCAGCACCGCCTTGTTCGCGGCCCGGAAGGTCAGGTCTTCCGCGCCGAAGCGGTAGGCGATGTGGGGATCGGTTTGCGGATTCCAGACCTCGGTGTCGATGCCGTTGAGGATGCCGCTCAGCACGTTGGATCGTTCACGAAGCAGGCCGCCGAGGCCCATGCCGCCTTCGTCGCTCTGGATTTCCTTCGCGTAGGTCGGCGATACCGTGGTGATACGATCGGCAAGGCTCAAGCCGGCCTTCAAGAAGCTGATGCCGCCGAAATATTCCAGTTCGTTGACGTTGAAGGCATGCCAGGGCAGGCCGATCGATCCGATCAGCTCAGGGGCGAACTTGCCCTGGTAGGCCATGTTGTGGATGGTCATCACGGTGCCGGGCCGTGGACGATTGTCGTAGTGCAGATAGGCCGGCGCGAGCCCCGCCTGCCAATCGTGGGCGTGCACGACATCGGGCACGAAGGCCGGCACGAGGCCGTGGCCGATATCGGCCGCCACGCGCGACAGCGCGGCGAAGCGCACGCCGTTGTCTGCCCAGTCGACGCCGTCAGTGGTGACATAGGGGTTGCCTGGCCGCGCATAGAGATGCGGCACGTCCAGCACGAACAGATCGAGCCCGGCATGCGAGCCCGCCAGCAGCCGGCCGGGGCCGCCGAAATAATCCGACCAGCGCCGCAGTTCCTCTGTGCCGGACAAAAGGCGCATCACGTCGGGATAGCCCGGCAGCAAGGTGCGCATCTCGACGCCATGCGCCTTCAGCGCAACCGGCAGCGCGCCGGCGACATCTGCGAGGCCGCCGGTCTTGACGAGGGGATAGACTTCAGAGGCGACCGCGAGGACGCGAACAGGCGTCATGTATTGAGCCTGTCGATCATCGGCTGGGTGATCAGCGAGATGCCCTGCTCGGTGGTGCGGAAGCGCTTTCCGTCGAACTCGGGATCCTCGCCGACGACGAGCCCTTCCGGGATCTCGACGCCGCGGTCGATGACGACGTTCCTCAAGCGGGCGCCGCGGCCGACACTCACGTAAGGCATGATCACGGCATTCTCGACATTGGCGTAGGAGTTGATGCGCACGCCGGTGAACAGCAGCGAGCGGCGCAGCGACGCTCCGGAGATGATGCAGCCGCCGGAGACCAGCGAGCTCACCGCCTGGCCGCGCCGGCTCTCCTCGTCATGGACGAATTTCGCCGGCGGCGTGATCTCGGCATAGGACCAGATCGGCCAGGCGCGGTCGAACAGGTCGAGCTCGGGCACCACGTCGGTAAGGTCGATATTGGCGGCCCAATAGGCGTCGACCGTGCCGACGTCGCGCCAATAGGCGCGAGTGTCGCTGCCGGAGCGGACGCAGGAGGTCGAGTACTGGTGCGCCATCGCGCGGCCGTTCTTGACCAGGTAGGGAATGATGTCCTTGCCGAAATCGTGGTTCGAGTTCGGGTCCTCGGCATCGCGCTTGAGCTGGTCGAACAGGAATTTCGCGTCGAACACGTAGATGCCCATGCTGGCGAGCGAGACGTCCGGCTTGCCCGGCATCGGCGGCGGATCCTTCGGCTTCTCCAGGAACTCCTGGATCCAGCCGTTCTCGTCGATATGCATGATGCCGAAACCGGAAGATTCGGTCCGCGGCATTTCCAGGCAGCCGACGGTGACGTCGGCGCCGCTCTCGACGTGCTGGCGCAGCATCACCTCGTAGTCCATTTTGTAGATGTGGTCTCCGGCCAGCACGACGATGAAGCGGCAGGCGTGGGATTCGATGATGTCGATGTTCTGGTACACCGCGTCCGCCGTGCCGACATACCACATGCTCTCGGAGACGCGCTGGCTGGCGGGCAGGATGTCAAAACTCTCGTTGCGTTCGGGGCGGAAGAAGTTCCAGCCCATCTGAAGGTGCCGGATCAGGCTGTGCGCCTTGTATTGGGTCGCCACCGCGATACGGCGGATGCCGGAGTTCACCGCGTTCGACAGCGCGAAATCGATGATGCGGGACTTTCCGCCGAAATAGACCGCCGGCTTGGCGCGGCGGTCGGTCAGCTCCAGCAGGCGGCTGCCGCGTCCTCCGGCCAGGACAAACGCCAGCGCCTGACGGGCAAGCGGCTCGGGTCTCGCGGCACTCATGTGATCCTCCCACAACTCTGGCGCTCGCGAGAAGCCTCCCGGCCGCGCACATTGGAACCGATAGTAATGGCACGAATAGTAAATCGTGAAGGTGGTTGTTGGTTGCGAATGCACGGGAAGCTTAATGCCTTGCCGGGGTGATCGGGCCTCAGCCACCGTCGCGCGGCTGTCACAGGCGATGACGTCGCCGGGCACCGGTTGATCAGAACGGAGGCAAGCGTCTTGTGCGGTGCACGCAAACTCCAGGCTTTGAAATTCAATGCTTTGACTTGGCGCAAGGATGTCCGATCATGACGCTGCGATCCTTTTTCCAAGCGAAAGGTCAGACAGGGAGTAGGACGATGAGGATCTGGAAGACGGCGATTGCCTGTTCATTGGCCGGGGTGGTCATGGTGGCCCAGATCGGGCAGGCCACGGCGGCCCCGATGCCGACCAACGTTGCGACGATGAAGGCTGCGGCCGGTGACAATGTCACACCGGTGCATTGGCGCGGCAGCGGCTGGGGCTTTGCCCTCGGCGGTCTCGCAGCCGGCGCGCTCATCGGCGGCGCCATTGCCGCGGGGTCTCCTTACGGCTACGGCTATTATGGCCGGCCCTATTACGGTGGCTACGGCTACGGATATCCGGGCTACGGTTATGGTTATGCCCCCGCCTATTACGGCGGCTACGGCTACGCACCGGTCTATCCGCGATACTATCGGCCGTACCGTCCGTATTACAGCTATGGCTATTACCGGCCGTACCGGGTTTATCACCGCCCGTTCGGTGTTTATCCCCGTCCCTACTACCGCGCCTATTGGTGAGCACCGCGCGGCTAGAATGACAGCCACACGATCAGGCTCATGCATGCAACATGCATGAGCAGGATCGCGGCGAGATGCAATGGCCCTGGCCTGAGGCGAAGCCTGCGCCTCCCGCCGTCGCCTAATTCGATCCCACGGCCGCAGCCGTGAAGCTGCGCTCGACGGCTTTGCTGACGTCGAGCTTCTTCGGCAGGATGCCGTAGCGCGTCGCGCGGTCGGAGGCTTCCTGCACCTCCTTGACCACGTTCTCGTCGATCACGATCGGGCCGGTGCGCTGCGCGGTGTAGGCCGACAGCAGCACGTCCTCGGGCAGCTTGGTCAATTCGGCCGTGTTCTTGGCGTATTCGGCGACATGGTCCAGCGACCACAGTCGCGCCTTGTTCAAGCGCTGCACCAGATCCTGCACCGCCGCGCGCTTGGTGGCGATGGCGTTGTCGGAGGCGACGATGAAGGTGATGGTCGGCGTCAGCCCTTCGCCGTTGGCGATGACGCGAGCCTTGTCCTTCAACGTCGCGAACGAGACGTAGGGCTCCCACACCGCCCAGGCGTCGATCGAGCCGGCGAGCAGCGCGATCTTGGCATCGACCGGGCCGAGCGGCGCGAAGGTCGCATCCTCCAGCTTGATCGCTGCCTTCTCCAGTGTCGCATCGATCAGGAACTGGCCCCAGCCGCCGCGTGTGCCGGCGAGCCGCTTGCCCTTGAGGTCGGCCGCCGATTTGATCGGCGAATGCTGACGCACCAGGATAGCCTGCGTCTTCGCATCCGAGCGCGTGCCGCCGATCGCCTTGATCGGCGCGCCCGCGGCATAGACCGAGAGGAACGAGAGATCGCCGGTGTAGCCGACGTCGAGCGCGCCGGCATTGAGCGCTTCGAGGATCGGCGCGGCCGCGGGGAATTCCGACCATTCGATTCTGTAAGGCAGGTCCTTCGCATAGCCGGAGATTTCGAGCAGCGAGCGATTGCCGCCCTTCTGGTCGCCGACGCGCAGCACGACAATGTCGGCGGCGAGCGATGCGGCAGCGGTCGATAGCGTGATGGCGGCGGCGAGCAGCGAGGTGGCGAGCCGGCGTGTGATGGAATGGTCGTGAGAGTTGATGCTCATTGGATCCGTCTTGTTGCGTTGCTCACGATGCGTGAGCGAACGGTGCAGCGAGACGATCAAGTCTATGAGCGCGCGGTGCGCCGTCAATGAAATGGCCAACCGTATTGTGCGCGCTTCAGGCAATGACGTTTCAGCGGAGCGCTGCTTTCGAGAATACACAGCGTGCACGGCCGAACTGGACAAGGACGCGGCAGTCAAGGGCGTCGCGCTTGAACTTGAGCGCCCATGCATCTGCGAAAATCCTTTCATCGCTCCCGCATGCGCGGGTGGAGAGAAATGACTTTCCTGCGCGCAACATTCGAAAATCCATTTCATTGACGATGCCGCGAACGCGCCGCATGATTTGCGCATCGCATCAACGTGGCGCGGGAAGCGCCGACGGAACAATTTTCTCTCAACGCAGCTCCGCACGGAACATGCGCAACGCGACCCGTTGCGCACGAGGCGGAGCCGTGCCAGCGCAGGAGCCAGGGGCTGATGAACAACGACAACCAGCGCAGCGGATCGAAACTCGACCGGCGCCACATGCTTCAGGCAGGGCTTGCCGCCGCTTTCGCGGCGCCGCTCGGCGCGCTGGGTGCGCAGGCCTTCGCACCGCCCGCGATCGTGCCGGGTGTCGACTTCTCCGAGTTTCCGCTGTGCCGCACGGCCTCTGACGCACCCGCGCTCACTGGCGCGCCGCGCAAGCTGAAGCTGTCGTGGAATGCCGGCGCCGTCTGCCTCGCGCCGGTGCCGGTCGCGATCGAGCACGGCTTCTTCAAGAAGCATAATCTCGACGTCGAGCTCGTCAACTATTCCGGCTCGACCGACCAGCTGCTCGAGGCCATCGCGACAGGCAAAAGCGATGCCGGTCTCGGCATGGCGCTGCGCTGGCTGAAGCCGCTGGAGCAGGGTTTTGACGTCAAGATCGCCGCGGGCACCCATGGCGGCTGCATGCGGGTGCTGTCGCGCACCGATTCCGGCGTCTCGAAGCTGACCGACCTCAAGGGCAAGATCGTCGCGGTCGGCGATCTCGCCGGTCCCGACAAGAACTTCTTCTCGATCCAATTGGCCAAACTCGGCATCGATCCGGTGAAGGACGTCGACTGGCGCGCCTATCCCGGCAATCTGCTCAACGTTGCCGTGGAGAAGGGCGAGGTGCAGGCGTTCCTGTCGTCCGATCCGCTCGCCTATCTCTGGCTCAAGGACACACAGTACAAGGAGGTCGCCTCAAATCTCGATGGGGAGTACCGCGAGAAGAGCTGCTGCATCCTCGGCCTGCGCGGCTCGCTCGTGCGCGAAGAGCCTCAAGTCGCGCGCGCCATCACCCAGGCGCTGCTCGATGCCGCGATGTTCACCGCGCAGAATGCGACGGTCGCGGCGAAATCATTCCAGCCCTATGCGCCGAAGGCGGCGACGCTCGCCGATATCGAGGGCATGGTGCGCTACCACACTCACCATCATCATCCCGTCGGCGAGATCTTGAAGCGCGAGCTCAAGGCCTACGCCGACGACCTCAAGAGCGTGCAGGTCTTCAAGCAGAGCACCGACACCGCCAAATTCGCGGAGCGCATCTATGTCGACGTATTCGCTGTCTGACGGCCTTGCCTCGGGCGCGCCGCGCACCTCGCGCGTGCCGCTGCTGGCGAGCTGGATCCGGGAGTCCGGCGCCGGCGTTCTCGCCAGCGTCGCCTGGATCGCCCTCGGCCTGTCCTGCCTGTGGTGGCAGGATGTCGGCGATTGGTCGCGCACGCATTCACTCGGCATCGCCGCCTTCATCATCGCGGCGCTCGCGCTGTTCGGCACCGTCGGGGCCGACTATCTGGGATCGGCAGGACAGGCGCTGCACAAGCGCGCGCCATGGCTGGTCGCGCTCGGGGTGTTCCTGACGGTGTGGGAGGTCGCGACGGCAAAATTCGCCTGGCTGCCGCTGCCGTTCTTCCCGCCGCCGCAGGCGATCATCGAGGTCTATACCGACGATCTGCCGAAGCTGCTCGACAGCGTCCTTGCCTCGATCAAGCTCCAGCTCGGCGGCTATCTGATCGGCGCCACGATTGGCTTTCTAACCGGCGTCTCGATCGGCTGGTCGCGCGCGGTCGGTTATTGGGTGCATCCGGTGCTGCGCTTCATCGGCCCACTGCCGGCGACCGCCTGGCTGCCGATCGCCTTCTTCACCTTTCCGTCGAGCTGGAGCGCCTCGACCTTCCTGATCGCGCTGGCAACGGGCTTCCCGGTTACCGTGCTGACCTGGTCGGGCGTCGCGAGCGTCAGCAACGCCTATTACGACGTCGCGCGCACGCTGGGGGCAAAGCCTTCGTTCCTGGTGCTGAAGGTCGCGATCCCGGCCGCGTTGCCGCACGTGTTCGTCGGCCTGTTCATGGGGCTCGGCTCGTCCTTTGCCGTGCTCGTCGTCGCCGAGATGATCGGCGTTAAGGCCGGGCTCGGCTGGTACCTGCAATGGGCGCAGGGCTGGGCCGCCTACGCCAACATGTATGCAGCGCTGATCGTGATGTCGCTGCTCTGCTCCGGCGCAATCACGCTGCTGTTTGCGATCCGCGATCGCCTCCTGGTCTGGCAGAAGGGGACCGTCAAATGGTAGCCACAGCTCTCGCCGAAGCGGTCACGCATCCGGCCACCGGCGCCGCGCTCGATATCGAGCAGGTCAGCCACGCCTTCGACATCGACGGGACCGAGCTGCCGGTGCTGAGCGACGTCAGCATCTCGGTCGAGCCCGGCGAGTTCGTCGCGCTGCTCGGCCCGTCCGGCTGCGGCAAGTCGACCTTGCTGCGGCTGATCGCCGGCCTCGACAAGCCGAAGGCGGGAAGGCTGCGGGAGGACGAGGAGCGCATCAGGAACCCGCATCCCTCGCGCGTCGTCGTGTTCCAGGATCCGACCCTGTTTCCCTGGCGGTCGGTCTGGGACAACGTCGCCCTGGGCCTTGAGGCCCAGGGCATTTTGAGGAGCCAGCGCCAGCGCGTCGATGACGCGCTTGACCTCGTCGGGCTTTCGCCGTTCCGCAACGCCTATCCGCACCAGCTCTCCGGCGGCATGGCGCAGCGCGTCGCGCTGGCGCGGGCGCTGGTCAACGATCCCAAGATCCTGATCCTGGATGAGCCCCTGGGGAAACTGGACTCGCTGACCCGCATCACCATGCAGGCCGAGCTCGTCGCGCTCTGGCAGCGCAAGGGGTTCACCACACTGCTGGTGACGCATGATGCGGAGGAGGCGCTGGTGCTCGCCAACCGCGTCATCGTGTTCAGCGATCGTCCCGCGCGGGTGAAGGCCGATATCCGCGTCGATCGTCCGTATCCGCGCCATCGCGGCGATCCGTATTTGGCTGAGCTGCGCCGCCAGATCCTCGGGCTGTTGGGGCTGGACGCCACATGGTGACCTCCATAGCCAAGGGCCGCACGGCTCACAGCGAGCCCGACTACATCGCCCGCGCCGCGACGCTTGCCACAAGCTTTGCGGCGCGCGCGGCCGAGCACGACCGGCTCGGCAGCTTTCCCTTCGAGAATTTTCGCGAGCTCTCGGAGGCAGGCTTGCTGTCTCTGACGGTGCCGGCGGTTCATGGCGGCGCCGGTGCCGGCGCGCGCTATGCCGCGCGCGTGCTCGGCATTCTCGGCAAGGCCGATCCGTCGACCGCGCTGGTGCTGTCGATGCACTACATCAATCATCTCGTGATGGCGCGCAGTCCGAACTGGCCGGCGCGACTGTCGCGCAAGCTCGCGCGCGAAAGTGTTGAGGGCATCGCCCTTATCAATGCCCTGCGCGTGGAGCCGGAGCTCGGCTCGCCTGCGCGCGGAGGGTTGCCGGCGACGGTCGCGCGGCGCACCGAAACCGGCTGGCGCCTCTCCGGCCACAAGATCTACTCGACGGGATCGCCGATCCTGAAATGGTACCTGGTCTGGGCGCGCACCGACGAGGCGGAGCCGCGCGTCGGCCAGTTCCTGGTGCCGGCGGGCCTGCCGGGCACGCGCATCGTCCAGACCTGGGACCATCACGGCCTGCGCGCCAGCGGCAGCCACGACGTCATCTTCGACGACGTCGTGGTCCCGCTCGACGCCGAGGTCGATTTGCGCAAGCCGGCGGACTGGCGCACGCTCGACGTTACGCAGCAGACTGTGCACACCGTCTTCATCGCCGCGATCTACGACGGCGTTGCCCGCGCCGCGCGCGACTGGCTGATCAATTTCCTGAAGCAGCGCGTGCCTGCCAGCCTCGGCGCGCCGCTGGCGACCTTAGCCCGCGCGCAGGAGATCGTCGGGGCCATCGAGGCGCGGCTTGCGGTCAACGCACGTTTGATCGACACGGCTGCCCGCGACTTCGACGATGGCGTCGATCTCTCTGCCGGTGAATCCAACGTCATCAAGCTGACCGTGACCAACAACGCCGTTGCCGTCGTCGAGGACGCGCTGTCGTTGACCGGTAACCACGGGCTCAGCCGCGCCAATCCGCTGGAGCGGCATTATCGCGACGTGCTGTGCGGCCGCGTGCACACGCCGCAGGATGATTCCACGCGCATCGGCCTCGGCCGCCTCGCACTCGGCCTCTAGGGATCAACAGGGAGACGATCATGTCGATCGAGTTCATCGGCTTCATCAGCAACAACAATTCGTCCGAGACCATCGTCCGGGAAGGACCGGTGCTCAATCCGACCCATATCGAGACGGTGGCGAAGGCGCATGAGAATGCCGGCTTCGACCGCGCGCTGCTGGCGTTTCATTCGACCTCGCCCGATGCGCTCCAGGTCGCCCAGCACGTGCTCAATCACACCGAGAGGCTCAACGTGCTCATCGCGCAGCGGCCCGGCTTTACCGCCCCGACATTGCTGGCGCGGCAGTTCGCCGTGCTCGACCAGTTTTCCCGCGGCCGCGTCGCGCTCCATGTCATCACCGGCGGCAACGCCACCGAACTGCGGCAAGACGGCAACACGCTCGACGACAAGGACGAGCGCTATGCCCGCACCTCTGAATTCCTCGACGTGCTCAAGCTGCAATGGAGCAGCGACAAGCCGTTCAGCTACAAGGGCAGGTACTACCAGGTCGAGAACGCCTTCTCGCAGGTGAAGCCGTATCGCCCCGAAGGCATCCGCGTCTATTTCGGCGGCGCCTCGGATGCGGCGATCGACGTCGCTGGCAAGCATGCCGACACCTTTGCGCTGTGGGGCGAATCCTACGCGCAGGTGCGCGATATCACCTCGCGCGTGCACAACGCCGCGGTGCGGCAGGGGCGGCCGACGCCGCGCTTCAGCCTGTCGGTGCGGCCGATCATTGCACCGACCGAGAAGCAGGCCTGGGAGAAGGCGGAGGAAATTCTCGCGCGCGCCACCGCGCTCCAGGACAAGACCGGCTATCGCAAGCCCGCTGACGGGCATGCCACCGCCGGCGCACGGCGCCTGCTCGCGCTCGCCGATCAGGGCAGCCGCATCGACAAGCGGCTCTGGACCGAGATCGCAAAGCTGACCGGCGCCAACAGCAACACCACGGCACTGGTCGGCACGCCCGAGCAGGTTGCGGAGGTCTTCGCTGACTATTACGATCTCGGCATCAGCCATTTCCTAATCCGCGGCTTCGATCCGCTGATCGATAGCATCGAATACGGCCGGGAGCTGATCCCGCTGACACGCGAGCTGGTCGCCAAGCGCCAGGCCGTTCGCGGCGAGGCCGCAGAATGATCCGCCTCATGTTGGCCGGCGCGCTGCTGTTCGCTTCGTTCGAAGTCGCAGCTGCGCAAACCACGCTCCGTGTCGGGGACCAGAAGGGCAATGCGCAGGCCGTGATGGAAGCGGCCGGCGTGCTCAAGGATGTGCCCTACAAGATCGAGTGGAGGGAGTTTCCGGCGGCCGCGCCGCTTCTGGAAGCGCTCAGCGCCGGCGCGATCGAGACCGGCCTCGTTGGCGATGCGCCCTTCACCTTCGCCGCCGCGTCGGGCGCGCCGGTGAAGGCGATCGCTGCTATCCGGCAGACGCGCGAGGGGCTCGCCATCCTCGTGCCCGAGAATTCGCCGATCAAGAGCTTTGCCGATCTCCGGGGTAAGAAGATCGCGACCGGCCGCGGCTCGATCGGCCATCAGCTGATCCTTGCTGCGCTGGAGAAGAACGGCTGGAGCGCGAACGACGTCCAGATCGCGTTCCTGGCGCCGTCCGACGCCAAGATCGCCTACACGCAAGGCTCGGTCGATGCATGGTCGACCTGGGAGCCGTATGTGAGCCAGGAGGAGGTGCTGTTCAAGTCGCGGCGCGTCATCACCTCGGAAGGGCTGACGCCGGGGCTGAGCTTCCAGGTAGCGCGGCCCGACGCGATCAGGGACAAGCGCGCCGAGCTGACCGATTTCATCCGCCGCCTCACCGCGGCGCGGGCCTGGTCGCTAAACAATATCGACAGCTATGCCGCGACCTGGGGCAGGTTGATGAACATCCCCACCGCCGTGCCGCAGAACTGGCTGTCACGCGCCAAGATCAGGATCGCGCCGATCGATGACGGCGTGGTCAAAGACGAGCAGGCGACGATCGACCTCTATTTTCGCTGGGGCCTGATCAAGCAGAGGCTGGATGCCGCGGAGATCGTCGATCGCTCGTTCACGGACGCGATCGCGAAGGTGGGGTTGTAATGCTCCGTCGTCATTCCGGGGCGCGACGAAGTCGCGAGCCCGGAATCCATTCATCGACAGACATTGCGGCTCGATGGATTCCGGGCTCGCCCTTCGGGCGCCCCGGAATGACGACTGTGGGTGTGAGAGCTCACGAGTCACTCAAGCATTCGTGAAGCGCGACGAGCACGTTCCAGCGCAATCGCCTTCTTCGAAAGATTCCTTCTGCATTCTCACCGCCCGGCAACACCCTCATTGCTATTTGCGCCGCAGCTCTTGCGGCACGGCGCACTCCCGCAAAGATCAATCCGACGACCACATCGGGAGACCGGCCATGGGCCTGCAAGAAACAAAAATCGAATCGCTTCCCTTCGTCACCGCCGAACTCAATTATCTCGCACCGATCGACGGCAAGCCGCGCACCTACGCGTTCGATCCGCCGCCGGGTGAGCCGAAAACCACCTCGCTGCCGGAGCCGCATCAGGTGCCGATCTTCGATGCGCGGCTGATCGCGCAGAACTTCTCGCTGGATCGCGAGGGCTTTGCGTTGGTGCGTCATCCGACCCAGGTGAAGGATTTTTACAACGACGAGGAAATCCGCAGCGTCTACTATCCAGCGGTCGAGGCGTTCCTGCGCGCGACGCTGAAGGCCGACCGCGTCGTCATCTTCGACCACACCGTGCGCAAGCGTGTCGAAGGCGCGCCGGATATCCGCGACGGCGGCCCGCGTCAGCCGGCCACGCGCGTCCATGTCGACCAGACGGCAATCTCCGGCGTCAACCGCGTCCGCGAGCATCTGCCCGATGAGGCCGAGGAGCTGCTGGAGGGGCGCGTTCAGGTGATCAATCTGTGGCGGCCGATCCGCGGTCCCTTGCGGGATTCACCGCTCGCCATGGCCGACGGCACCACGGTCAAGCCGGAAGACCTCGTCGCTTCCGACCTGATCTATCCCAACCGCCGCGGCGAGACCTATTCGGTGAAATACAATCCGAACCACCGCTGGTTCTATTTCCCGGAGATGACGCCGGATGAGGCGCTGCTGCTGAAGTGCTACGATTCCGCAACCGACGGCCGGACCCGTTTCGGGCCGCATACCGCATTCGTCGATCCGACCACGCCGGCCGATGCTGCGCCCCGCGAGAGCATCGAAGTCCGCACGCTGGTGTTCCACCGGCAGTAACAACGTGTGATGGCCCTGCCGGGTCCATGCATCATGGGCGCGGGCGTCGTTCAGGTCTCGGTGGATTAGGCGTCCGAGCGCGCTATAGTGCCGCCCAATGCAAAGGGGGCGCTATGACAAGGATCAGGGTAGGACTCGTCGGCTGCGGCTTCGTGTCGGAGCTGCACATGTATGCGTTCCGGCGCGTCTATGGCGTTGACGTCGAGGTCGCGGCGGTTGTTGCCCGCGGCGACAAGGTTGTCGCGTTTGCCGGGCATCACAATATCCCGCGTGTTTACCGCAGCTTCGCCGAGCTGATCGCCGACCGCGATCTCGACGTCGTCGACATCTGCACCCCGCCCAATCTTCACGCCGAGATGATCGTCGCCGCCATGCAGTCCGGCAAGCACGTCATCTGCGAAAAGCCGTTCGCCGGCTATTTCGGCCGCGAAGGCGATCAGCAGCCGATCGGCAAGCACGTGCCGAAGGCGCTGATGTATGAACGCGTGATCGAAGAGATGGACAGGACGCGCGCCGCGATCGAGCGCACGGGCAAGCTCTTCATGTATGCCGAGGACTGGATCTACGCGCCGGCCGTAACCAAGACCGCCGAGATCATCAAGGCGACCAAGGACAAGATTCTGTTCATGAAGGGCGAGGAGAGCCATTCCGGCTCGCACGCCGCGCATGCCGCGCAATGGGCGATGACCGGCGGCGGCTCGCTGATCCGCATGGGCTGCCATCCCCTCTCGGCCGTGCTGTATCTGAAGCAGGTCGAAGCCAAGGCGCGCGGCGAGCGCATCCATGTGGCCAGCGTCACCGGCGATGTCGGCAACGTCACCGCTGGGCTCAAGCCGGAGGAGCGCAGCTACATCAAGGCCAATCCCGTCGATGTCGAGGACTGGGGCACGCTCACCGCCACTTTCTCGGACGGCACCAAGGCGACGGTGTTCTCCGGCGACATGATCATGGGCGGCGTGCGCAATCTGATCGAGACCTATACGAGCGGCGGCTCGCTGTTTGCCAACATCACGCCCAACAATCATCTGATGAGCTATCAGACCAGCGAGGAGAAGCTCGCTTCCGTCTACATCACCGAGAAGGTCGACCGCAAAACCGGCTGGCAATATGTCTGCCTCGAGGAGGAATGGACGCGCGGCTATTTGCAGGAGATCCAGGACTTCATGGAATGCGTCGCGACGGGCCGCCAGCCGCTGTCGGACCTCGCGCTGGCCTATGAGACGATCAAGGTGAACTACGCAGGATATTGGGCGGCGGAGGAGGGGCGGCGGGTGGTGTTGTGAAAGCAACGTGTCTCCGCAGGCACGCTTCCCTTCTCCCCTTGCGGGACAAGGTGGCGCGAAGCGCCGGATGAGGGGTTGTTTCCGCGCATCCCAATGAGAGTTGAACACGCGGAGGGAGACCCCTCACCCGTCTCGCCGCAACGCGGCGAGCCACCCTCTCCCGCAAGGGGAGAGGGTGTACACTGCCCGTGCCGCCCCCTCACGCCCCGTAGGTCGAGCCCTTCGGCAGCGGGAAGACCGGGTCCTGCGTGCGGATGTTGGTCGGCCACACGACGGAGATGTGCGCGCCGGCGTTCTGCATCACGACCGGCGTCGAACGTTCGTTCTGGCCGGAGAGCGGCGTGCCCGGCGGGAAGAATTTCACGCCATAGCCCTGGATCGTGCCGCCCGCGGGGATGTCGACGTCGAGCGCCGCTTTCCGGATCGCCTCGGGCTCGAAGCTGCCGTACTTCTCCTTGGCGACAGGCAGCACGTTGTTGAGCAGCACCCAGGTCTGGTTGAAGCCCATCGAGCAGTGCGGTGGCACGTCGGTGGCGCCGGTCTTGGCCTGGTAGCGACTGACCATGGTCTTGATCAGATCGCCCATGCCGGGCGCGAGCTTGGCGGGATCGAGCAGCTGTGCCGGCACCGGGTCGATGTTGCAGAAATTGTCGATGTCGGCGCCGAACGTGGCGCGCAACTTGTCGAGTTGGCTGTAGCCGGCACCGGCTCCGAACAGCATCTTGAAGCGCAACCCGCTCTCGCGGGCCTGGCGCAGGAACAGGGTGATGTCAGGGTTGTAGCCCGCGTGCGAGATCACGTCGGCCTTGGCCCGCTTGATCTTCGTCACCAGCACCGACAGGTCGGGCGCCGAGGCCGAATAGCCTTCGCGCAGCACCACCGGAATGCCGGCCTCCTTGGCGTAGGCCTCGTCGGCCGAGGCAACGCCGACGCCATAAGGGCCGTCCTCGTGGATCAACGCGACCTTGACCTCCTTCGGATCCATGCCGAGCTTGGCTTTGGCGTGCTCGGTGAGGAAGCTTGCAAAGGCCTGGCCGTATTGATCCGAATGGATTTGCGCGCGAAATACGTGTTGCAGGTTCTTGTCCTTGAACACGGCGGTCGAGACCGCGGTCGTGATCCAGAGGATCTTCTTCTGCTGCTCGACCTTGGCCGCGAGAGGCACCGCATGCGAGCTCGCATAGACGCCGTTGAGGATGTCGATCTTCTCTTGGCTGATCAGGCGTTCGGCCTCGTTGATCGCAACGTCGGGCTTGCTCTGCGAATCCGCGGCGACCGGAGCAACCTTGTATTTGCCGCCGACACCGCCTTTCTCGTTGACGAGATCGATGGCGATCTGCGCGCCGATCGAGGAGGCGACCGAGCCGCCGGCGGCGAAGGGGCCGGTGAGGTCGTAGATCAGGCCGATGCGTATAGTCTCGGCTTGTGCCTGGGCGCGTGTCCAATCGAGGCTGAGTGCGGCGGCGGCAGCCGCCGATGTCTTCAGCAGCTGCCTGCGTGAAGTCGGCATCCTATCCTCCCTCAAAACCCGTTCTTATGATTGGTTGCTTTTTTGCGAAGTATGTGGAGGGGGGCGGCGGAAAGTCAACATCGCCCAAGGTCGATGGGCGCCAGCGGCGGCACAACGCAGTTGCGAAGGCTAAGGAGAGAGGCCCACCGCGTCCCGTGGAGCGGATGGGGCCTGATGTTGGCCTGGGCCGGCCGCGAGCGAGCGGCGGCCGATGCCGTCAAGTGGTTCAGCGTGCCTGCAGCAGGGATGGATCAAGCGGTGTCAGCCGGGCGGGATCGAATGGCGACAGGTCGATCTCGCGCGTTGCGCCCTCGGCGATCAACTGCGCCAGCGCTTCTCCGGTGGCGGGTGCATTGAGGATGCCCCAGACATTGTGTCCGGTCGCAACATAGAGACCCTCGCTGTACGGCACCTTGCCGATCAGCGGCAAGCCGTCCTCCGTCACCGGACGGAAACAGGCCTGCTGTGCGATGATCCTTTCGGGACGGAACAGCGGTGACAGCCGCTCCGACATGCGTTGCAGCCGGGCGATCGCATCAACGTCCGGCGTCACGGCGGCAGGATCGAGCGGCAGCGCTGCGATGTCGGAGAGGGCCGTGATGTGTGTGCTGCCATCGGCGCGCGGGAAGACCTCGATCGAGACCGCGCTGCCGGCTTCCTCATACTCCAGGAATAACGCATCGGCCGGCACGTCGGAGGCGGTGTCGTACACGATGCTAGGGCTGCGCTGGCCGTAAACGGCCGGCAGGCTGGTCCATGGCGACGCGAGCAGCGACCACGGTCCCATCGCGATCACGACGGCATTCGCCTCGACCAGGGTGCCTTCGATCTCGACGCCGGCCGCATGGTCGCCATCGCGCACGATGCCGGTGACACGGCCAGGGTAAAGCTCCGCGCCTTGCGCAAGGGCCGCGTTCATCACAGCCGACGTGAACTTGCGGGGATGAACGATTGCCGTTGTCTCTATCGTACCGATGCGTTGTGTGATGACGACGCCGTTGCTGAGCCAGCCGAGTGCGGATGGTGCGTCCTTGCGCGCAGTGCCCTCGGTGGCAACGAAGCCGCTATAGGCGGTCATCGGCCGGTAGCCCCAATCGCCGGCGATCTCCTCCGGCAGTTGCGCGTGAAGTGCAAAGCTACGCCGCGCGAGCGCGTCGAGCGACGTGCCGGCGCACCAGTCCTGGGCCAGGAAGCCGCCGGCCTTGCCGGAGGCAGCAGCTGCGACCTCGGTTCGCTCCACGACGATCGCGTCGATGCCGTGGCGGCGAAGGAAATAAGCGGTGCAGGCCCCGATCACGCCGCCGCCGCAGATCACAACGCGCATGGTATCTACCCCGGTTCGCGTCAATTCGTGGGGCGCTTTGCTCCCGAGCGGAGACAACCTAGCTCGCGTAACCCCGTTCCAGCGATTGCCGCTGCCGGTGCCGCTCCAGCGCCAGGTCGATGAGGCGCGTCAGCAGCTCGCTATAAGGCACGCCCGAGGCTTCCATCATCTTCGGATACATGCTGATCGAGGTGAAGCCGGGCAGGGTGTTGATCTCATTGAAATAGAAGTTTCCGGTTTGCCGGTCGAGGAAGAAGTCGACGCGCGCGAAGCCGCTGCATTCGAGCGCCGCGAACACCTGCGTCGCCAGCGCGCGCACGCGCTCCATCTGCGCCGCGTCCAACCTCGCGGGAAGATCGACCCGGGCGCCGTCAGGATCGATATATTTCGCTTCGTAGGAATAGAACTCGTGATGGGCGTTCGGATTGAGCTCGCTGGCAACGCTGGCGAACAGCGTCTCGCCCTCGAGCACCGCGACCTCGATCTCGCGTGCGTCGATGCCCTGTTCGACCAGCACCTTGATGTCATAACGAAAGGCATCGTCGAGCGCCGCTCCGAGCGCATCCAAGGTCTTGACCTTGTGAATGCCGACACTGGAGCCCATATTGCACGGCTTGACGAACACCGGGAGGCTCAGGCCCCCGGCCGCCTTCGCAAGCGACGAGCTACGGTCCTGCGCGAAGGCCTTGCTTGTGAGCACGCGATAGGGCGCGACCGGAATGCCGGCGAATTCGGCGAGCCGCTTGGCGACGTCCTTGTCCATGCTGACGGCAGAGGCGAGAACGCCGGATCCGACATAGGCGACGTCGGCCAATTCAAGCAGGCCCTGCACGGTGCCGTCCTCGCAAAGCGGGCCATGGATGACCGGAAAGACGACGTCGATCTCGAGCGGATCCATCGTCCCTGCGGTTACAGGCATGAGAGCCACCCGTCCGTCAGGTTCTCTGGCGAGCCGTATCTCGGGCGCATTGGGCAGGATCGGCAAGGACGTCGTCTGCGCCAGATCGAGCGCACCAAGATCGTTCCATTGCCAGCGGCCCTCCTTGTCGATGGAGACCGGGATCACCTCGAAGCGGGTGCGGTCGAGATGCCTGAATGCGGAGGCCGCCGATTTCAGCGAGACCTCATGCTCGCCGGACCTGCCGCCATAGAGAACAACGACGCGAATTTTGTCTGCCAATATTTTGTTTGCCATGGCTCATTTATGACGTGCTCTGTCCGAAAGTCACCTCTGTTGGCAGGTTGGTGCTTCGATCAAAAAAGTTCGGCGCCGGCGAGGGCCGCCGGCGCCATGTCGTAGCAAGGCTCGCTGCGTTTCAGCCCGGCCCTGCGCCCTGCGTCGCCGTATATACCGCGTAGAGCGATTGGCTCGCGGCCATGAACAGGCGGTTGCGCTTGGGGCCGCCGAAGCAGACGTTGCCGCACACTTCCGGCAGACGGATGCGGCCGAGCAGCTTGCCCTCCGGCGACCACACCGTGACGCCGCTGTAGCCGACGGCGCGTCCGGCATTGCTGGAGGCCCAGAGATTGCCGTTGACGTCGCAACGCAGGCCATCCGGTCCGCACTTCACGCCGTCGATCACGCAATCGGTGAACTTCTTCAGGTTCGACAGCTTGTTGTCGCTGCCGACGTCGAACACGAAGATCTCGCCCTTGCCGCCGGGGCCGGTGTCGCCCGGACCCTTGCCGGTCGAGGCGATGTAGAGCTTCTTGTAGTCGGGCGAGAAGCAGAGCCCGTTCGGGTCGGGCACCTGGTCTTCGGTGACGACGAGGTCGATGCGGCCGGAGGGATCGATGCGATAGCAATTGGTCGGCAGCTCGCGCTTGCCCGGCACGAAGCCGGCCGGCTGCCCGATCCGCGGATTGAGCTTGCCGCCTGCATTGCTCGGGCCGCCCGCGACGTCGGGCTCGCCTTCGTAGAGCTGGCCGCCATACGGCGGATCGGTGAACCAATAGCTGCCGTCGGGATGCGCGGCGATGTCGTTCGGCGAGTTCAGCTTCTTGCCCTGGTAGGACTCGGCGAGCACGGTGGCGGTGCCGTCATGCTCGTAGCGCGTCACCCGCCGCGTCAGGTGTTCGCAGGAGAGCTGGCGGCCCTGGAAGTCGAACGAGTTGCCGTTGGAATTGTTGGAGGGCGAGCGGAACACGCTGACGCGGCCGTCGTCCTCGGTCCAGCGCATCTGCCGGTTGTTGGGAATGTCGCTCCACAAGAGATAGCGGCCCTGCGCACTCCACGCCGGGCCTTCCGCCCAGAGCAGCCCGGTGTAGAGACGCTTGATCGCGGTGTTGGGCTGCGCGAGATCGTTGAAGGACGGATCGACCGCGATGATGTCGGG
>NZ_LAXE01000001.1:6890525-6897005 GCF_003122645.1 Bradyrhizobium sp. SUTN9-2 | reverse complement strand
AAGTCGCGCGGCGGCGTCGTGATCGTCGTCGGCGGTGCGGCGGGCCCGGTCTGGGCCAGCGCGGGGCCCGCCAACGTGGCCGCGGCGCCGAGCGCCAGCCCCCCGACTAGCGTTCGTCGTGAAAGCGCAGCATCGTGCGCACGCTGCTCCTGCTCAGGAGCCTCCTGGCGTGTCATCGTATCCTCCCGGTTACGTTCGGCCGGCCGGTTGATCCGGCCAAGCGCGGCGAAGGTTAGTCCGGTCCGCGTCCGGTTGCGAGAGGCAGACTTGAAACCGCGGCGTGATCGCGGGTCGCAATTTCGTCACCTTCGAGTGCGTTTGGATTGCAGGGCGCTAGCAGGGGATAAAGCCGGAGCTCATTGTGCAAGTCGTCATCTTGGTCATCCTTCTCTCGTTTGCCTTTGCGGCCGGCTATTTCACGCGGGATTACGTCTCCCGAAAAAGGCGCGCGGAGGCACGCCGCTGGCGCGAGTACGCTGAGCCGGACTGGCTCTCAGCCAATGCGCCGGCCAACACCAACGAGATCGCGAAGACCGGCACCGCTGCGCCCACCGGCGAGCTCGGCCAAATGCTGAACCGTTGGGAGAACAGGGCGCGCGCCCGCCGCACCGGCACGGCCTAGGCCTACCTTTTAGGTCATCTATGTTGACCCTCTTTTTGGCGTTGCAGTTGCGGCCATTTCTCGTCTAGAAACGGCCACATCGGGCCTCTCCCGAAACCAACCGTCAACGGTTTTGACCGAGGATTTGAGGCTGTACAGGGTCTGGCAATGCTGATTCGCGGCCAAATCGAGGGGATTTCGGGGGAGGTGGCTCTGGCCGCCGCCGCGATCCCGGCTGCGCTGCTGCCCACCCTCCTTATTGGCGGCCTTCTTCTTACTTGCCCCTGAGGGCCGGCTGGGCGCCATGCGCCTGGGCGCTCAGGGGTTGGTCGAGATCAACGGACACCTCAAGCGCCAAGGGACTGAAACGGCTCTGAACGGCGCAAACGCTCAAAAGGAAATCTAGGAATGGCCACCGTGAACAAGTCCGAGAAGGACCGCGTCATCATTTTCGACACCACGCTGCGCGACGGCGAGCAGTGCCCCGGCGCCACCATGACCTTCGAGGAGAAGCTCGAGGTCGCCGAACTGCTGGATGATATGGGCGTCGACGTCATCGAGGCCGGCTTTCCGATCACCTCCGAAGGCGACTTCCAGGCGGTCAGCGAGATCGCCCGCCGCTCCAAGAACGCCGTCATCGCCGGCCTGTCGCGCGCCCATCCCGCCGACATCGACCGCTGTGCCGAAGCCGTGAAGTTCGCCAAGCGCGGCCGCGTCCACACCGTGATCGCGACCTCGCCGCTGCACATGCGGGTGAAGCTGAACAAGACCCCGGAGCAGGTGATCGAGACCTCCGTCGCCATGGTCGCGCGCGCCCGCAACCAGATCGACGACGTCGAATGGTCGGCCGAGGATGGCACCCGCAGCGAGATGGACTTTTTGTGCCGCATCGTCGAGGCCGTGATCAAGGCCGGCGCCACCACGGTGAACATCCCCGACACGGTTGGTTATACGGTACCGGAGGAATATACCCACTTCATGAGGACGCTGATCGAGCGCGTGCCGAACTCGGACAAGGCGGTGTTCTCCGTGCACTGCCATAACGATCTCGGCATGGCGGTCGCCAACTCGCTGGCCGGCATCACGGGCGGCGCGCGCCAGGTCGAGTGCACCATCAACGGCATCGGCGAGCGCGCCGGCAACGCCGCTCTCGAAGAGATCGTTATGGCGATCAACGTGCGCAACGACAAATTCCCCTACTGGAACAAGATCGACACGACGCAGCTGACCCGCGCCTCGAAGCTGGTCTCGGCGGCGACCTCGTTCCCGGTGCAATACAACAAGGCGATCGTCGGCCGGAATGCCTTCGCCCATGAGAGCGGCATTCACCAGGACGGCGTGCTGAAGGACGCTTCGACTTACGAGATCATGCGCCCCGAGATGGTGGGCCTGAAGCAGTCGTCGCTGGTGCTGGGCAAGCATTCCGGTCGCCACGCCTTCGTGCACAAGCTGGAGGAGATGGGCTACAAGCTCGGTCCGAACCAGTTGGAAGATGCGTTCACGCGGATGAAGGCGCTGGCCGACCGCAAGAAGGACATCTACGACGAGGACATCGAGGCGCTGGTCGACGAGGAGATGGCGGCCTCGCACGACCGCATCAAGCTGACCTCGCTGACGGTGATCGCCGGCACCCACGGTCCGCAGCGCGCGACCATGAAGCTCGACGTCGACGGCCAGATTAAGATCGAGGAAGCCGAAGGCAATGGCCCCGTCGACGCCGTCTTCAACTGCATCAAGCGCCTGGTGCCGCACGAGGCCAAGCTCGAGCTGTACCAGGTGCACGCGGTCACCGAGGGCACCGACGCGCAGGCGGAAGTGTCGGTGCGGCTGGCGCAGGACGGCCGCTCGATGACGGCGCGCGCGGCGGATCCGGATACCCTGGTGGCTTCGGCCAAGGCCTATCTCGGCGCGCTCAACAAGATCGTCATGAAGCGCCAGCGCGACAATGTGACGGCGGCGGCGAGCTGAATGGCTGCCCTGCTAAGGGACAATAGCGGCTGTGTAAGCGAGCCGCTATTGATGCAGCCGGCATAAGACTGGCCACCCGGCACCGCCGGGCGGCTCAAACAAACGACAGGGAGAGACCATGCGCACCTCGGCGATCGCCGCCTCCATCGCGGTTCTGGCACTTGGCTTGAGCGGGCCGGCATCGGCCCAATCACCGATCATCATTAAATTCAGCCACGTTGTCGCCACCGACACGCCGAAAGGCAAGGGCGCGGAGAAGTTCAAGGAGCTCGCCGAGAAGTACACCGGCGGCAAGGTCAAGGTCGAAGTCTATCCGAACTCGACGCTCTACAAGGACAAGGAAGAGCTCGAGGCGCTCCAGCTCGGCAGCGTGCAGATGCTGGCGCCGTCCAACTCCAAGTTTGGGCCGCTCGGCATCCGCGAGTTCGAGGTGTTCGACCTGCCCTACATCCTGCCCGACATCAAGACGCTGCGGAAGGTGACGGAAGGGCCGCTCGGCACCAAACTGCTGAAGCTGCTGGATGCCAAGGGCATCACCGGCCTTGCCTATTGGGACAATGGCTTCAAGCAGATGAGCGCGAACAAGAAGCTGATCACGCCGGCCGACTATCAGGGCGTGAAATTCCGCATCCAATCCTCGCGCGTGATCCAGGCCCAGTTCAAGTCGCTCGGCTCGCTGCCGCAGGTGATGGCGTTCTCGGAAGTCTACCAGGCACTCCAGACCGGCGTGGTCGACGGCCAGGAGAACACCTGGTCGAACATCTACACCCAGAAGATGCACGAGGTTCAGAAGTACATCACCGAAACCAATCACGGCTACATCGGCTACGTGGTGATCGTGAACAAGAAATTCTGGGACGATCTGCCGGCCGACATCCGTGACCCATTGTCAAAGGCGATGAAAGAGGCGACCGAGTTCAGCAACGCGCAGTCGCAGAAGGAGAACGATGACGCGCTGGCCGAGATCAAGAAGAGCGGCAAGAGCGAGATCATCAAGCTGACGGCCGATCAGGACGAGGCGATGCGCAAGGCGATGGAGCCGGTCTACAAGGAGGCCGCGGGCCGCATCGGCCAGGGGCTGATCGACGAGTTCCTGAAGGAAGCCAAGAGCCCGACGAACTGACCTCGACGGGCGACCCCAACGAAGGGCTTCCGCGCAGCGCACGGAAGCCCTTTTTGTTGCGAATTATTTTTGTTCGCATCTGAACGGACATTCACGGCAGTTACATCTCTGCAAGGACGCCCTTCCTGTCCAAGTTGTAAGTTGCGCGTCAGCCCCCTCGCGCTCATCCTTACGGGCACCTTTCCAGAGGAGGTCAGGATGAAGAAATTCACCATCGCAGCCATCGCCGTGCTCAGCATCGCCGGCTCGGGCGCGGTCTACGCCCAATATCATCGCCCGTGGATGGAGCACGTCCGCCACATGCGCATGAACCCCGAGGACCGTGCCGCCTTCGTCGATGCGCGGATCGCCGCCGTCCATGCCGGGCTGAAGCTGAACGCAGATCAGGAGAAGCTGTGGCCGCCGGTCGAGGCGGCGGTGCGGGAGTTCGCCAAGCTGCGCATCGACCGCGCCAATGCGCGGATGAATGCCGGGCCGGGCGATGCCGACAGGGCCGAGGACCCGATCGCCCGCCTGCGCCAGCGCGCCGAGGACATGGGCGCCAGCTCCGCCGCCCTGAAGAAGATCGCCGATGCCGCCGATCCGCTCTACAAGACCCTCGATGAGGGCCAGAAACGACGTCTCGCCGTGCTGACCCGGCACCGCGGCCCGTTCGGCGGCGGCGAGGACGGCCCGCGCCACCACCACTTCAAGGAGCGCATGGACCGCATGATGGAACGGGGCATGGACCACTTCCACCACGACCGCTTCGACCGTGACCGCGGTCCCGACCGGGACCGGGAGGGCCGGCTCTGAACGGACCGGTTCTCAGGCCGTAAACCTGGCGAAGCCGCTGGAATCCAGCGGCTTTTCGCATTTTCGGGGCTGCGGACGAGACCTTGGAAAACTTGCGTCCGATCGCTTGCCAGACCCGGAACGCTTTGCTAAACGACCGGCCTCGCAAGGCCTTGACCGCCTTTCGGGCGCATAGCTCAGTTGGTAGAGCAGCTGACTCTTAATCAGCGGGTCCCAGGTTCGAGCCCTGGTGCGCCCACCACCCTTAAGAGATTGGCCCGCAAGGGCTTTTTTAAATTCCGCCACAGAACAAACCGGGTCTCGTGCGACGCTTTTAATGGTCGTACGTCGCACGCCGTGCGACGAGTCGGATAATTAGGGCCGAAGGCCATCCACCGCTGAAACGCGCAGCCAAATGAGACCTATCGGTCTGCGTTCAGCTCTTCATGCCTTCCTTCCGCACCTGCAATTCAAGCCTGTCGATACCGGAATCGGCGCGAGCCGCATTGCGGGCGCGGTAGTGCTTCACGATAGTCTGGGCGCTTCGGTATGAATGCCCAGTGATGTCGCAGATCGTCAGCAAGTCGCAGCCAGCCCGATCGAGAAGCATAACGCAGGTATCGCGTAGGTCCTGGTCGTGCTTCTGGTCGAGTTCGCCGGCGCCGTTGACGAACATTAGGGTGGGGCAAGGCTGCACGCGCCATGCTGCCTCGTCTCCATTGCTGTCGCGAGTGACCTGCGCATCCAGCCATTCCGCTAATGCGCGCTTGCGTTGATCGACCGCTCGAGCGCGCTGCGCTTTATTTTCCTCATCGAGAGGGAACGGCGCGAAGAGTTTGTCGACATCCTTAATCAGTTCGGCGTTCAATCGTTCTGCGCGTACGATTGCCTGACGCGCGTTGTCGCGCTTCAGAAAGCCGAATACAGCGACGGCTCGGGCAGTCGATACCCAATGGCGGTAGGTACTCTCGTCATAAGGCTCGCCATTGTCCTCATTGACCACCAGCTCGGGCGGCACCCTATCCAGTTGAAGCCGAAGCTTTAGCTCCTTCACTCGCGCACGCGAGGCATTCAGTCGTGCGCTGAGTTGCGGCGCCTCTTTGATGTCGACAAGTTCGCCAGTTTTGCTCTGCCGGAACGCGTGCCGGCCCTCGACGTCGCTCTCATTGCGCATAATTAGACGGTCGGTCTGGCGCTGCCCGGTGAACAATGCCAGGTGAAAGCTATCGCCGACCGAAGGCCGTTCGATCGCATCGGCTGCGGCGACCCATGCAGAAAATTCAGGCATCGCAACCTGTACGATGCGTCCGTCTGGATGATCGAACTCCATACCTTCTCGCGGGTTGGGTCCGAGGCGCCACAAGACACTTTCCTGCCCCCAAGTGAATGCCGCTGAGAGCGTGGCTATCATCGAGAGCGCCATATGATGGCCGCGAGCTGATTTCGCGTAATTATAGAAGGCACGGAATTCCGGTTTGCCGATTGATGTCGGAGTGGCAGTTGCAATCGCCTCGAGTTCTCGTACGGGCTCGGCTACACCGAGCAGCTTGGCTGCACGGATCTCGGCACGCATCCTAGCCGCGGATTCACGTGATTGCGGTCGGTACAAGATGGCGGAGATACATTTGCGATAGGAAGATTGCGAGGCGGGCGACAGCGCCTTGAACTCAACCGACTTGCTCCAATCGTCCAGAAGATCTTCGATCGTAGAACGCTTCCGGATCGTAATTTTCTTCGGTAGCTTGCCGGCGCGGCGCGCCGCCTCGATCTCCGACTTTCGCTTGTCTGAAAAGTCTGAGGCTTCTTGGAGATTGAACCAAGCACCGACCGGACGGCCTTTTTCATCGTACGGCGGATGGCGCAAATCGGCATCGACAAAGCCGAGAGCTCTGGCATAAGAGCCGTGCGACGAGCGAGGACGGCCATTACGCCACTTCACATGGGGAAACTTGGGATCGGCCATAAGAACCCTCAGTGCCAGTAAGAGATGGCACCCATTGGAATCTAGCGCGAT
>NZ_LAXE01000001.1:6858584-6889341 GCF_003122645.1 Bradyrhizobium sp. SUTN9-2 | reverse complement strand
GTCTGTCAAGAGTCGTACTGGCCGTAAGCTCTCCGCAGCCGCTCGCGGTGACCCTCGTCGCTTGCTGCTGGCGGCGGCGCGAATGCGTCATTGGCAATTGTCTTTGGGCGCATAGGATGATGTCGGGTAAGCCAAGCATCAAAGCCGGTGCGTTCCCATTTCAGCGGTCCTCGCTCGCTGATCGGCGAAGGCAAGCCATCGCGCTGGTGCCTGAGGCGGCGCGTGCGATAGAATGCATCCAGAGAGACGCCAATCGCCGCTGCGACCTCGGTCGAAGAATAGGGTGGCTGCATGCTCTCGGGACGCAAATGCATAATGCCTCACCGCTCTTGGCCTTTTGACCGGAGCCTTGGTGAAGCAAAATGAGCAGATAAGACTACAGCAGAAAAGCATTCCCCATCGCGCGGAGGGAATTCGGCTTCTTTGGAGTACGAATAGGATGCCCCGGTGCTAACATGTTCGACATTCGTCCGTCGCTTTCGCGGATTAGTGTAACTGCTGCGGCGAACGAACCGCGCAGCACGAGGGCGCCGATTTCCCTGACCAGTCAGCGGACTCGAACGTGCAACTAGACGTTATGAGAGGCGGTATAGCGATTGGCTTCGTTGATTTTGCTGATTGTGTTTGAATCTGATCACGTTCGTTGCGCTTCGGCTGGGTCGTCTCTGGTGCGGTAACGCCTGCCTATGCAAACGAGCCGGGCCTGACGCAAGGTCTCCATCGCAGGATTTTCAGCGATGATCATCACGCGGATCGACTTTACCCTCTCAAGGCTGAAACAGGGGTTCGATTCCCCTAGGAAGCGCCATAAAATTCAATGACTTAGATCGGTTTTGCAAAAGTCGTCGAATATCCGTCGAATAAGCACCGGCGAACGTCGGCGAACTCCGCCGCGCGCTATTTGGCATGCTCAAGCACTGCTCATGCCCGCTTCCATTGCCGGCTCAAGTGCGTTGCTTCCGACACGTTGACGGACCGATCCGCACGAGCAGTAAAGTCACCTACGCGTGGATGTGTTCTTCGATTCGAACGGCAGTGACATCCGCAGCGATATGCAGTTTGTTTTAAGGGTACGCGAAGCGGCGCTCGTGGCTGCCCCTCTAGGTCGGGAAACACAACTCACCGATAAGGCTTGGCGCATTAAGCGAGTAATCAAGTGGCATCCATTGATCGATACGTAGTTGAACGGAACGCTACCCAGGTTCGCACAGCCTTCGCTGGCATCGTGAAGCTCGCCAAGGAAAAAGGCATCACACGCGTAACCTTGATTGTACCGAAAAAAGGAGGCTGGGAGCATACCATCGTTGGTGAATTTCTCGGGGCAGCCGTAGCCAAGGCGCTTACGAAGGGGCAGTCAGTTGCCCTCGCCGAGGGCATTACGCTGGTGTTGGAAGCCCCCAGACGTTTCGGCCTACTGCTGCCCAAGGGCTTCTTGTCGGCGTCCATATCTCTACAAAGGATATGGCTAAGCTGGACGATGCGTGGGGCGCGCAGGCCATACTCTTTCTGCCTTGGTCGGATATCGAATCCCAGGAGTGGAAAGCCACGTGGCATCCGACAACCTTCGGCCAGAAGGGACCCGAAGCTCCGGCAAGTACGCTTTCGGAGTCCGTTCAAGATGCGCTTGTCCGCTTAACGGAGTCCATCAACTTGGGTACGGGCCTCAACCACCCCTCTGATAAAAAACATGCTGAACGGACGTTCGACAAGCTTCGTTCCGAGGGGCACTCATTTGACCCGATCGAGGTGCGGCGGTGGGCACAGCGTAACAACTGGAGTTCTAACGCTGCGGCCGATTTGGAGGCGGTTGCGCGAAGAAGAGCAAACTAGAAGTGAACGTTTAGAACTGACGAATGGTGACTAGAGAGAGATGCGCTCCATTTGTATGTGGCGTTCCGCCTCGTCCAGAAGCCAATCGATCTGCGCATCGCCTTCGTCAAGATCGATGTCATTCGCCTTCGCGTGCTCGTAGCCGAGCATGTCTCGCGCCTTTTGCTTCGAGTATCCCATTTCCATCAACTCCTTCATCTCTCGGAAGGCGTCGTGAGCGTTCGTTCGGTGCTCAAAATAGTCGTCGATAGCATCAACGAGTGACCGGTTGCCGAGCGCAAGCATGATTGCGTTTTCCCAATCGACGTCATGAGGCACATGTGGCGTCGCGATGCCGACGAGAAGGCGCACATTGTCTATTGTGAGGTTGTTTTCAGTTAGCCCGGGCTTGCGTCGCTTGACCTCGGCGACGATGTTTCTGCAGTCCTGACAGACGAGCTTGTTGGTGTGAGAACCGATGACGATCTGGCTCGTAGCACGAGTCCTGCGACGCCAGAGGCTATCGTTATCGTCTTCCGGTTCGAACTCGCAGACGCGATGAATGTGGGCCGTCCATAGTCCCCGGTTTGATTTCCGGCAAATTTCACGTTTCGAGCGATCACAACACGGACAAGACCATTCATTGCCCGCCAAAACCCACGCCCTGTGCTCCTGCTTTTGACGATCGATCTCCGCGAACTCTGCATCGCTCGGAACATCCCCGCGCGGCTTGCGCTTGGGCTTGGGCGAATTGCCTGCGCTGTCATTGGACGTTGATCGCGCTTCTATCGTGTGCGCCAGACCAGCACGGCCATTGTCGGGTGAAGCGCGCAGAAAAAGATCGTAGATGATGTCACGATCCTGCATATATGAGATAAGCCGTTCGCCGGCAGCCACCTGCCGGCGATGGCGGCCCGAAGCGATTCGTTGTGCCATGCGTCTCGTGAAATCGAGCCGATCCGCAACATCGTCTTTGGCGAGAAGCCATCCGGCCTCAGCCTTGTCGAGATCGATCTCATGGAGGCGATTTGGAGCGACGCCAATGAATGATGCGATCTCGGCCGGTGTAAAGGTAAAGTCGCTTTCAATCGTTTTCGCCAGTTCCAGCTTGGCGCGGCCTTCCGCCAGGTTGCAGTCGATGCAGATTAGCGTCTGTTCGAAACGCTCAACAAGGAGCATGAGCGCATTCTCGGCTCGACCAACCTGGATGGTGGTCTCCCGATCCTTGCCACGAGGCCTGTACTCCTGGAAGATTCGCTTGGCACGATCGACCAGGTGGTCGTGGTGATACTCAAGCCGACAAAGCAGGACCCCGCCGCTGCTCACACGCGCAATATGTGCTTTCCCGCGTTGGCAGCATGGACAAGTCCAATGTTCCCGCGTCGACGCCCAGCCGCGATTGAGATCCAGCTTGGTTGCTGAGAATTGTGCAAGGAGAGCCTTTGTTTGCGTGCTCCAACGCCCATCACGGAACGGCGCAAGTGCCGCGAGTTCTTCGTCCGCCAACCGAGTGATATCCGGGATCGCGAGCGTGACGATGTAGCCATCGTCTTTCTCTAATGGCCCCATGGTCCTAATGCCTCATCCTAGATCTGTACCGGCAACTTCACCTTTGGTCGCCGCTGACCTGCCGACATCGCGAGGTTTCGGTGCCTTGCAATGATCCGAAGCGTAGCTGCGCTGTGATGAAACAGCCGGAAAGCCTCAGCAACGGCGGTATCGACGAAGGTTGTGGTAGTCTGCGCATCCGCCGGCAAGGTCAGTGTTCCGTCGGGCGCACCGTGCTGCCAACCGCGGGCGGCGCGAAAAGTTATGACCAACTGCCCAAAAGTTGGATAAGCATGATCCAAATGAGCATCGGGGAATGCGAGCAACTCGCCGGAGAGGTCGCACGGGACACGGCCCCCATTATCCGCAAAGGTGGCGAAATGGCGTTTCTTCGCCGCCAGGAGATCAGCCGCCACAGCGGCACGGCAGGCATCATAGAACTCTTGCGCGTTCGACTTCGGTTGGCCCTTTACGGCCTGAATGTAACTGAAATCGGTTTCGCTGCCGTCAATCCGACGTACCCAAAAACCCGGTGTTGAGAAGCCCTCGCCAACGTTCTGACGCCGAAAAAAATAGTCTATTCCCAGCCCAATCTTGGCCGGCCCGTCGACGATGACTCCATCATATCGCTCCAGGAGGGCGACAAGATCATCGTGATCGAGATAGTCTTCGACGATTTGTTCGTCGGCATGGCGCCTAAGCATGTCCTTGAAGTGATCGAGAGCGGCGGTTTGCGCCTTCCAGAATCGGCCGTTCGGAAGAGAAACAGATTTAGCCATGGTATCGAAGCCTATTCTCAACGCGCGTCGTCAATGCAGAAATGGACGCGGACGGTCGTGACACCCTGTCCAATATTGCCCGAAAAGCTCTGCCGAATGGTCGTCAGCCCAGGTTGTACATTCAGGGGATCCCCAACCCTTAAGAGCCGGTAGATTTGATCATGGTATAAGCCAGCGATGATTCGAGGGAAGCGTTTCGCCACAATTTTTCTAGGAATCTGGAACCGTGCAGGTCATCGATATTCCCGAAACAGCCCTGACGGTGAAGCCGAACTACACTGAGCGGCCGGACCTTACCGTCGTTGCGGAGATCAAGGCCCACATAAAGCAAACCGGCGCGCCGCATCTTTGGCCCGGGCACACGCATACAAAGCCACCGCGAGGTGCCATCGTTCGCTATCTCGGAGAATTCGACCTGCCACCATCCCATGCTGGCCCACGTAACAGGGAGAGATGGGCGCCCTGCCCATGCTGCAAGCCCTATACACCCTGGTATTACAAGGACGGTCGAATCGCTTGGTTCCCTGAAGAGCGAGTCATTCGCAACATGGGAGGCGATTGCTTCAAGTCAATCAACGCCTCAGGGCATGCGGAAGCCGAACGACTCTTCCAGGAGGAGGAAACGGAGCGCAGGAACGAGGCCTATCTGTTGAGGTGCTTGCCACAGGTGCCGGAAGCGCTTGCTGCGATCGAGCAGAATGCGCCAATCATCTCCGAGATCGATCGGGTACGTTTTATTCTTTCCGACCGAATGACACGCACCATCGGTTTTGATCTCTGGGCGCATCTACGATCTGACGGAGTACTGCGTTATGAAGTGACGAGAACCGAACGACGGGTTGATCGCTCGGGCAACGAGAGTACTGCGACAGTTTACGACCTCGAGCGTTACGGGCCGCTCGCAGGATTCGAAATGCTCAAGCCGAACGTTGTGCCAATAGCGGAACGGGTCGAAAGGTTTGCGTCTAGGCTTCGGACGTTAAATTTCGGAGAAAGTAGCGCCGACGCCGTTGCGCGGATGGACCAACAGGAGCGGACGAGAGCAGCCAAGACCATTGGGACCATCCCCGACATCAATGAGCTGATCTCAGAGGCCGAAACCGTGCGACAGATGCTGTCGCCGCTCGCTCTCGGGAGCCTCAATGGGTGGGGCCGGACGCCTGGTGCTCCTGCCAAAATCTACATCTCCCTTTCGGATGACAGGACACAACTATTCCTCGGCAACACTAAAGAAGATGCGCGAGCTGTAAGGATAAACATCGCCTTTTTCAACAACATGCGGCGGATGCCGGCGATAAGCAGGCTAACGCGGCAATTTGAGTAGCACGGCGCCGCGTGCGCGCGATGCGGCAATTGCACACGCACTATGGGACGGGTAACGAAGGAGGGCGCGTCGTGGCGGGATATTTCCGAATACGGCAAATTCGAAGCCCGATCCGGCGGCATCATTCGCAAAGGAAAACGCTGCAGGGACTTGGGCTCAACAAAATTGGCCGCATCGCGACGGTGCCCTTCAATGGCTCAATCTGGGGAATGGTTCAGAAAGTAAGACATCTGATCGATTTTCCTGACCAAGATTTGCTCGAAGCGCACCGCTTGATACTGCCGCAGCCCATTGATGAGGCGGCGGATGAAGCGCTCATGCGCCAGCTTCTCTTTAAGGGGCTGGGGCTTGAACTCGTTCGCCTGCCCGAGGGTAACGCAAAAAGCCCCGACTTCAAGATTCTCAGGAATGGAGAATTACTGGGCTACTGTGAGCTTAAGTCCCCGCGCGATGATCGCGTTTTCGCGTTTCCCAACGATCTGAAGCCAGGTGAAATCCGGCAGAACGTCCGTGAAAACCCGACCGCGCATGCGCTTGCACGCGTGATTGAAAAAGCCGCCACCCAGTTCGATGCCGTGAATCCGGATCATGCGCAGCCCAATATCCTGGTGATTGTCAGCCACGCGCGTCTCCGCGGGCCAGTCGACCTGCACCTCGCGATCGCGGGCATGCCCACTCCGGAGGGAGGTCGCGGCTTCCTTTTAGTCGATCCGAATGAAAAGGATTTCACCAAGGCCTGGGCCAAACAAAGAAAGCTGTGGCAAGACGCACGACGGATTGATCTGTTCTTCTGGATCGATGCGCACACCCGCACGGTTCGCTATATCGTCAACAATGACGGCGCCCGACGCAAGGAAGCTTGCGATGTTATGAATATTTGCGGTTAGGGTACGAAGATTGTCTTCAACTCGGTGGCAAGATACGAACCGCGTTCGGTTTGTTGCACTTGGCGTGACACAAGGTCGGAAGGCGCGTTCGGCTCCATTTTTGATGGTGGTCCTTTAAGAGCGATCAGCGGCCTTGCCGGGTAATAGCAGAGCGCGAACGGAGCTACGGTCAATCAACCTGGAAAATTTCTTGTAGTTCTGGTGGTCCCGCTGCCAACGGCCGGCTACCACGGTTACAGGAACTAGCGCTCGCGCCGATACCGTCGTGATATCATCGAAGCTCGAATCCGGGCTCCAGACGACTTGCTCCAGGATCGAAGAAGGAATCAGAGACTCTTGGGCAAGTGCGTCCGCTTGCTGCTCTCGCACATCGTCACTGATAATCTCCATGTCGTCAACGAAGGTCGTATGTCCATCAACCAGGGCTTCGTAGTGGAGACAGATATGGGAGAGCTCATGGAGGAGTGTGAACCAAAAATTATCTGCCCGATCATAACGTAGTGTAAGACCGACGACCGGTGCATTCGTCGATGTGACCATCGCCGCGCCATCGAGGAACGTGCCGGGGAGCGAGGGCATCACGATCACGGCAATGCCTAGATTCGAAAGGCTGTCGAGCGCACGCTTTATTCCATCTATCTTGGAGCTTAGCTTTGCAAGTCTCCGTAAGGTTGCTCGGCTGAACTCAGATCGATCGAATATGTTGGCGAGCGTCAAGGCTTCCGCGCGTTGCAAGACAGCAGCCTGCCAAAGTAAGAGCGCGCCTTGATCAGTCTTTGAGGCCGCTCGTTGCGTACGGGTCTTGCGAAGCAGGGCCGATGGAACGGTTTGCTGAAGCGAGGCCGGGATGAAGTGGGATATTTCCTCTCTGTCGAGCGAGAAACCAAGCGTGTTTAAATGCCGGATCGCGCTGCCGGAGATCTCGTCGACGCTTTCAGTTTTTCTCGGCCGGGCGACTAGCGAGGCGTACGGGATTCCCAACCCCTCGTGAAGCGAACGGATCATGTCGATCGACAAGCTCCGTTTGCCTGTAAGGACTTCCGATACTCGCGCCCTTGATCCGATAAACGGCTCCAGCTGACGGGGGGTGAGCCCTTTTTCTTCCATTCGAAATTTGATCGCTGCAATTGGATCCGGTGCGTCAACCCGCGCGAACTTTTCTTCATACTGCTCGATCAAGGTCGTCAGGACCTCGATCTCGTCATCGAACTCGCCCGAATTCTTAGCCAGCAAGCTAGCGAGGCGAGCCTTCGTCGCCGACAGATCGGAAGCATTGCGGATCGGCTTGATGGTCACGATGCTCTATTCCAAGGTTGAGTTTGGATGCGGTGCCGGGCGGCGGATAAATCAATGGCCAGCAGCATGACGACGCCGATGCGGAAATCGATCAGGGTGCGGATACGGAGCGCCGAAGGCAGCAGGTAGAAGGCCACCCACGGCAATACCGACACGTCGACGTGTTGGAAATCCGCAGCAAGCGCCGTCGCTGAGTCCCATTGCCCAGACTTCACCTCCGCGACCCAAGCCTTTACGGTATTATCGTAAGCCGGCGAGCCGGCCAGAAACGCCGCCACCTCGGTTTGTCCCACGAATCTCATAACAATCTCCTAGCTCCCATTTTGGGAGCTTTTTTGTTGACGGCAAGGTCAAAATAGTCCACGCTCCCAATACGGGAGCATTCATATCTTGCCGGGCCGCAACCCAAGAGTTTATGGAGACCACTATGCGTCGCATCACGATACTTGGCCGGAACCTGACGGACGAAGAGATCGAGCAGATCAAGCGTCTCGCCGAAGACGCGGGCATGGCTGGTGATGAGATCGAGGTGGTCGACGCCGTCGGCGAGCCCGATCCCGACTGCGAAGACGAGATCGTGGTGATCCTGGCCTCGGCGGACACCTGCACCGATCCGGCTATTGAGGCAGACCTCGCGACCACGCAGCGGGGCGGGCGCCGCGCCGTTTGCGTGTGGCCCGAAGACGCGGCGCCTGACGCCCAGCCGTCGGACGCCATGAACAAATACGCCTACTCGATAATCGGCCCCGATGCTGCGAAATTCCGCGTCGTTGTTACGGAAGAAGACCAGCACTGTTTTGAAGGACCCAACGGTCAGCCCCTGCCCAAGCCTAAGACGGAGCGCAACCTGTGCGTCGACGAAAAAGCGAAAGCGTCATGACCCTGTTCTCTTATGTAATCGAGCACGATCTCGGCTTTGCGCCCAATCCCTTTCACGGTGTCTGCACACTTGCGTGCTGCAAGCCGCAGATCCGCAAGATCGCCAAGGTGGGTGATTATATCCTTGGCACCGGCGCCGTCGATCCGAAGCTGGCCGGCCATCTCTGCTACTGGATGCGGGTCGACGAGGTCATAGGCTTCGATGATTACTGGCAGGATCGCCGCTTCCGCCGCAAGAAGGCGGTGATGAGTGGCTCGACCGTTCTTCGCTACGGCGACAACATCTATCACCGTGACGGCGGCGAGGAGTTCGTCCAGGAGGACTCCTTTCATAGTCTTGAAGACGGAAGCCTTTCTCTCGGCGATCTCCACCGCGATACCGGCACCACCGACCGGGTGCTGATCAGCCGCGAATTCGCCTATTGGGGCCGGCTCGGCATCAAGATTCCCGATCATCTCTCTTTCGTGCTCAAGAAAGGGCCGGGGCACCGCTGCATCTTCACCGACGAGCAGATCGCGCAGGTCATGGCGTGGCTGCAGACCTTGCCGCAGCGCGGCTACATCGGCGAACCCGCCCATTGGCAATTTATCGGCGCGAAAAAGCCGCGCGCGAAGAAGGCCGCCAAGGCTAAGGCGGTCAGCGCATGAAGCCGGTCGATTACGCGGCCTTCGTCGAGAGGACCAAGCAGTTTGCGGGCAAGCCCGTCGATGAACAGCGATCGATCGCACTCTACGGTTTGGTGAGCGAGATCGGCTCGCTGGTCGCGGCGGTCAAAAAGAAGATCTTGTCTGAGGGCGGCGAGGGGCCGCATTGGGACCAGCCCAACGACGAGATCACGGAGGAGCTGGGCGACTCGTTCTGGTATTGCTACTCGGCCGCGCAGGTGATGAGCGGCGGCTATGTCGATATTCTTTCCCACAACATCACAGCGATGCGCACCGAGATCGGCGGCAGCGACGACCGCGCCCACATGATCGAGCGTTCGCTTGATCCCGCCAACCGGGAAGCCTTCCTTGACGGCGCCGCGGCATTTCCGCTCGCCGACGGCTATAACTTCGATGACTACCAGCGGCTTGCCTACAAGACCGCACGCACGGATGGCCGCGTTCTACTCGAAGTGTGCCTTGCGCTTCTCTGGGCAGCACGGCGCCGAACTAATGCGGACCGTGTTGCCTGCTTCCGAAGCCGCACTGCATACGAACGTGGCAAATGGGGAGCCGACCATTGTTCTTGGCGGTGTCGCCTGGCATCTTTCGGCAATCGCGAGCCTTTATCACCTTTCGCTTGATGAAGTTATTGCATCGAACTGCCGGAAGGTGCAGTTCCGGTCGGAGCGCGGCGCGCCAACGCCGCTGCATGATGCGGATCGCGACGCAAAGGAACAGTTCCCGCGCCAGTTCGATGTTGCCTTTGTGCGCATCGGCCCGCAGAAATCCCGGATGTATTTTGAGGGCAAGCCGCTCGGCGATGATCTGACGGATAACTATTACGAGGACGACGGATATCGGTTTCACGACGCCATCCATCTGGCGTTCATTGGACATCTCGGCTGGTCTCCAGTCGTGCGCGGGTTGATGAAGCGCAAGCGCAAAAGCCGCGATGACAAAGTTGATGAAGAAGAAAAAAGTGGCCGCGCCAAGGTCGTCGAGGAGTTGGTGATCAAGGCTATCCACTCAGAAGGCGACCGCCAGGCCAAAGCCGCCGGCCGGTGTATCGTGGGCACGCCGACGCGCCTGTTCCCCGAACGTACGCTGATCAATTTCAAGCTGTTGAAGACGCTCCGTGCCTATGTCGATGGACTCGAGGTCGCCAAGAATACGTTCTGGGAATGCGAAGACGCGATCTACGACGGCTGCGATATGTTCTTCCAGCTTTCCAATGAAAAGCAGGGCACGGTGCATATTGATCTCGACCGCCGGACCCTTTCCTTTTCTCCGACCGTGTGCCCCGGCGTTCAGGGCATCAGCGTCGGCCTCGGCATGGGTTCAGCGGAATTAAGGGTGCAGGCGAGCGATCCGGTGCTCGGAGCCGCCGAACGGGAGTGGGCGATGCGGGATAACCGGTGCGCGGAAACCGCAGCCGCCAAGCGCGCTGTTCTCGATGCGCTGGGATTGGACCAGAACTCTACCGAGCTCTGGTCTGAAATCGAGGTGCGGCTTGGCACCGGAAACCTCGTCTACGTCAAGGCGAAAAAATCTATTCAGCAGCGCGCATGGAAGTTGAAGGCCGTCGATTACAAAATCGCCTTCAGCCGGGATACAAACAGGGTCACCTGCACCGCGACAGCCATTGCCGATATACACGATATGGCCACTTGATACAGCGCCCTATCGAGCAGCGATCTTCCACTTCGGCGGATAGAACGGCTCGGGCAGGGGGCCCGTGGGTTCGTATTTCTGCTTGATGCGCGTCCTGCCCGCTACGCCCAGATAGTCGGGAAATGCCACACGCGCGTATTTTGAAATCTCGCAAAAGAGATTTTGGCAGTCGATAAGCTGAAGGCGCCGGCCCCAAAGCTTCGGAAAATCGATGTCGAGCTTCTCAAAATGCTCTTCCTGATGATCGAACATGTAGCGAATGACATCGGAGGATCTCACCGTGTCCGCACCCAGGAAGCATTTCGAAATGCCATCCAGTGCACCCGGCCCCGCCATAACGAACTCGTCTTCCCCGAAATTGGTCAGCTCGCTGTAGTTAAAGTCGGTCACATACTGATAGGCGAGGAACGGTCCCATGAAGGGCACCGTCCGCAAAAGGGCGAAGGCGTCCGCCATTGTCTTGCAGTCGGACAGCCTTTCCGGATACCGCTCGGCAAAAAGATACTCGATCATCCGAAGGTGATTGCGATGCTTGAGCTTGTGTCCGAACACACTGCCGCCGGATGGCATGATGTATGCGGCCGAGTAAATGGTCTCTCCCGCCGTCATCCGGTTCGTCAACAGCTTGTCGTAACGCGCGAAGTCAAACTCTTCCCATGTGATCTTGCCGACGGCCGCCTCCAGACGCTGCCAGGTCTCGATCTTGTTGAACAATTTGAAGAGGATCGTGCGAAAGAAGACGTTGCGCGCATCAGACGGCAGGTCGGGTCGGTAGATGACGTTGCGCAGGAGGTATTGGCTCACGCGGTCAGAGGCCCGATAGGCGTTCGTGAACTTGAACAGTTTCAGAACCGGATCGGTCGTGAGCGCACCAGACATCCCTTCGAGGCGGCGGAAGAAGATCCGCTGCCGCTCGGCCGCGAACTCCCAATAGGCGTCAAAGACCGGCGTCGTCCGCAATTGGTTATTGCCGATCGCCACGACGATACCGCGGTGGCGCTTCGCTGCCGGCGGATCAAGCGGAAGCCGGGGGGCGAGTTCAGTAGGCATCGCATCTCGAATCTGTGCTTCTTGGCACTCTTGTCTCGCATAACCGTGCTTGCGCTGCCAGAGCTTCAACGCAACCTGTGTCTTTTTTCCGTACGGCGTTGTTTTGATGCCGCTGCTCGAGCTCTTTAAAATCACTCCTGGTGGTCGCAAGGTGAGGACCTTTGCAAAGCGCGAGACCTAAACTTGGCGCACGTGGAGTGAGTGCACGCGCTCGATGAGCGCCTCGGTTTTGTCCAGCCACTGGGTTGCCTCCTGCGAGGTGTCGGCGGTGCGAAGTCCCGACGCCAGACGTTCAAGCGCGGGCAGTAGGCGGCTGAGAAGTTCCTGAAGGTCGACCTCGCTGTCTTCGTCAAGCGCCAGGTTCTCGGTAAGATGGGCAACCCCCTTGTTGATCTTCTCGCGCTCGTTCCCGGTAAGAAACGTCTCGCCTATACCGGCCAGCACACCCGGAACGTCGATGCCAAAGTCGCCCGCAACCAAGTCATCCGGTTTTGACTTGGCCCCTCGAAGGAAATCATCGAGCTTTCGCAAGGCGACAAAGCTCATCAGGCGTGTTGCCTCGGCCATCAGCTCGGCGCCTCTGTCCAAGCCCGCGACGATGTCTTCTTCATCGAAGAATTTGGCGAAGTCTTCACACCATATCGTGAACACACAGCAGTGGTCGATGCATTCGCAGATCGTCGCAATCTGGGCGGATCGTTTGTCCATCGCCACTCGTCTCCCCGAACCAGAAAAGAAAATCGCCGCGCTGGTTAGCGGCTGTGGAGTGTCGCATAGAACCGCTTTTGAGCTCCAGGCGTTGGCTCGTACTTGAAGCAATCCTGATAGTTTTCGATCGCCTGCATCACGCCGAGCAGAGCGGGAGCGGAGAATGCCGTCGTTTGCCCCGTTGCCCAATGGGATACGAAGTTGCCGATGATCGTGGCTGAGTGCATTTGCAAGGCCTGCTTCTGGGCCGGTTCAAGGATAAGGCTGCCGGCCCGATCCTCAAGCTCCACCGCCGCCTTGATGGCGTTGAGGTATTCGCCCGGTGTGCGCTTATCGTCGCCAAACGCGAGATCGGGCGGCACGGGAATGCGGCACTTGTCGATAATCGTTTGTAGGACATATTCGAGATATTGCCGCAGCCGCGGCGCGGCATCGTCCACGCGTCCTTGGTTCAGCAGGGTGTTCGTCGCATCGCGCACCTTGTTGACCGCGCCCGATTGCAGAAGCACGGCCGTGTGCGCCGTTCCTTCGAGCCTTTGATGCGACCAGTCCGGCGAGCCGGAGTGCTTGTTGAACAACTTCTCCAGCAACGTATCGTGGCTCAGCAAGATCACTTGTGGCCCATTCGCCTGAAGCGGCCGCGCAAAGCGTGTTCGGATGACTTCGACAAGGTGATGCTGGTGCCCGGCATCGAAGCTCGATGTCACATCGTCCAGCACCATGAAACGCGGCGCGCCGCCGTAGAGGGAGGCTGCCGCCAGGTAAACGGAAACGGCAAATGCGTTCCGGTAGCTCTCCGACAGCAGCGCTTGCGCCGAGACGTCGTGAAGCGTCCAGAAGGTTGCCAGGCCAATCGTGAGATCTTCCGTTCCCGACGGTTTTCGAAGGATCGGCGTTACGGGGCTGAACATGATTTGATGGAACAGGTCCTGGCAGAGCGGTTCAACCCTTGCGAGGCGGGTCGCGGCCATTCCGGACTCGGCCTGCGCGAACACCGCGCTCGCCTGGTCGAGGAAGGATTTCAGCCGTGCGGTGCGTTGGCCGCGCGCGGCGAGCTCGGTTGCTTCCCTTCCGGCTGACTCGAGAGTGGCCCAGTTTGTCTGCAGGCGCTGCGCTGCTTCAATGGCCCGTGTAACTGTCACCAGCGAGGGCGGCATCCCTCTAGAAAGGGCGGCACTTTCGGATGCGAGCCTTTGTATCTCCGCTTCCGCCTTGGCCCGCATCGTCGCGATGTGTGATGCAAGCGCGGTGGTCTCCGCGCTCGCGATGGTCCCTTCCTCGCCGGAACGTTTCAGACGCGCGAGAAGGAGGGCCTCGTCCTCCCCGAGTACGAGCTTTTCGAGCGCATCCAGGTCTGACCAGCCTTTGGCCGCCCATTCCGTAGCCACGGCCGCGGTTGCCGTTTCGACAGCGTCATATTGGCCGAGCTTCTCACGCACGTGGTCGAGCACCGAGCTGTCGTGTTGCACACCGCACGTTGGGCAGAGGTTCGGCGACGTCCATTCGGCCCCAGACATAACTTCGTCGCTGACCTTGTAGAGCCGCTGCAGAGGTTCTCCCGCAGTCCCGGCAAGGGCATCCTCGCGCGTACGTACAAGGCCGTGCAGTAACTCGGCGTCACCGTTGGTGGGCGTGGCTTTATTCGCCGTCTTCCATCGCTCTTCGGTTTGTATGAGGGAGGCGAGGCGCGCTTTATCGGGACCGCCTTCAGCGGCGTTCACGGCCGCGTGGCAATCGGCGCCGCTGATCTGCATGAAGGTTTTGCCGTCGCAGTACGGCGACAACGTGGGTATGGCCGCCAAGGCCGCGTGGCAGCGCGCTTGCGAATCGGCGGCAGGGGCCTGCGACGCGATTTTCTCAAGGACGAGGGCTTCGTAGTCAGTCTCAATGGCTTTTCGCGCCGCGACGATGGACCGATCGGCGGCGACCTTCTTGGCAGCTTGCGCGCTTGTATCGAAGTGCGAGTTGAAGGACCGCGTGTGGCTTAGCTGTTGCATCTGCTGGCGAAGGGTGGAATAGCGGGCAAGACCCAGCAGACCCGAAAAGGAGCGGCCCCGGTTCAACGCCGTCTCATCCATGAAGCTTTGAAAGGTTTGTCCATCGAGAAGCACGAATTCGCGGTTGAGTTCGGCGAGAAGGGCTTCGGCATCGGGGTGGCCGGACACACTCCTTTGGCCTGCTGCGTTGCGGGTGACCGTTATCGTGACCGCGGCTCCGCCATTGTCGGGCCGCAGGGTCAACTTGACTGTGCCGAGGCCGGCCGGGTGAAACCGGTTCAGGTAATAGTCTTGCGGCCGTTCGGCCTGAAGCAGCCGGTCCAGCTTGTCGATCTTGCCGCGGAAGGCAAAGCTCAATGCATCGTAGATCGAGCTCTTGCCGACGCCGTTTGGCGCGGTAATGGAGCTGACGCAATCGGGCTTGAATTTCAGCGCGAGCGGCGCGCCTTCGTTGTTGATGCCGCGAAAGCCTTCGATCTCCAGCCCCTCGAGGAACCATTGGATTGGCGCCGCAACTATTGTTGCCGGGCTCGGTGGCGGCGAAGCGGGCTGGCTGGGGGCGGCGCTGGGCGCCGCAGTGGCGGGCGGGCTCGAGAGAGCTGCCTCAAGGGCGTCGAGCAAGTCGCCTTTGTCTTGTTCGCCGTTGGACAAGGCGGGGAGCGCGCCCGCCAGAATGGGACCGGCGACGGCATCCAGCTTTGCGAGCTCGGCTGAGAAATCCGTGACGTTTTGATCGAAGTTGGACGTGTCGCTAAAAGCAAATGGAACGGTTGTCGGCATCGTTTCCTCCCCGTGCCAAAGGTATCACGGGACAGCGCAAATCTCACCAGATTTGCTCGGTGAGCGTGCAATAAAATTTGGGACAACCGGAGCAGTCGATCATCGCATCTTGCTTATGCGGTCTTCGACGTGGAGCGCGTATCCTCAATCCTGATCGCCGCCTTAAGATTCCGACTTCGGACAACGGCGTTGTTGGAGAGCCGCCTTTGGCGTTGCTGGCAGTAGACTAGCCGCGCAGCACTACGTCACGATGCTACGACTGCCATTCCAAAAATTCCCGCGCGGTAGAAAGGTTCGCGGCTTCCCAGACCATCATCCAGCCCTTCGTTCCGTCTCTGCCGAGCTCTCCAGTAGCGGCATATCGAGGCTTGGAATCTCCGGCATTGCTTTGCCGGCAATCGCCTGCAGGTCGCCGACCATGCCCACAGTAGACTCGATCACCGACAGGATTTGCGTCTCGCGCTTGGCCCACTGCCTGCCCATAAACTTGCGCTCCTTGTCGAGATCCTCGCGCATGTCGTGGAATTTCTCAACAACAGCTTCCACCCTCTGCCGGAACTTGATGCCGGTTAGATATTGATAGACCTGTTCCATCTTGGTCTGTTGTCCTTGCTGCGCTAGGCGCGACCCACTGACCTCGATAAGGGTCTGACGAAGAGCGACAGCAACCGGGAGAGCATAGCGCGGATGAGCGACCCATACCCCGTCGACTAGATCAAAATGCTCGATGTGCTTCGGAAGAGCCTGGGAAATGATAAGGGCAACGTCCGCCCCACAACGCCGCTGGTCGTCGCGCAACTTCGCCAACCACCCATCGCTCCACGCTTTGGTGCGTTTGGACTCCCAGAGGATGATGCCGGCGGCTTGACCGATCGAACCATTGACTTGCTGGACAACATCGGCACCCAGCTCGCCTTTGCCGACAGCCTCGACCAAGTCGGTCGGAAAACGCCCACGCAGCAGTACCTCGAGCTCAAGCTCAAGCACTTCGCCCTGTGACTGCTGAGAGCCTTGCTCAGCTTTGCGCTTCAGTTCCTCGATCGTGCGAGCCATCGACTCGATCGTCTGATCTTTTTCAGCGACGCGCAGCCGAGCGGCTTCATCAGCTTCCTGGCGGGCTTTGATCTGAATTTGACTGATCGACGCTTGAACGCGCTTTTCGACAGTCAGATCGAGTTCGCGCTTTTCGTCATCCAGGGCGCGCTGCCGACGCATCACCTCCGCTTGTTGATGCTGCGCCTCGGCAAGCTTGGCATTGTTGACCTCCAAGCTTCTCCGAAGCTCTACGGCCTCGACTTCCTTGGCGAGGAGCTCAGCGGCCGCCGCCTCGCGGGCTTTTTTGGCTTCCGCAGCAATCAGTTGGCCGCGCTCGGCGGCCAGGCGGTTCGAAACCTGTTCCTCAACCTGCTCCCGGTCCCTGGCGAGCTGTTCACGCTCCAGCCGCAGCGCCTCGGTCTTGCGCGAAACCTCGGCATCCTTGCTGGCCAACTGCTCCTGGAAGCGTTGCCGGGTCTCAGCCAAGAGCGGTGCGGCAAGAGATTCGGTTAGCGGGATCTCGTGATTGCAGTTGGGGCATCGAAGGATGGGTTCATGAACGGTGCCGACCGCGTTTGCTCTGAAGGTCAAGAGTCGTCTCCGTCATCGATCAGACCAAGGCTGCCGGACCTAAAAGGCTATCCGGCGAGGCTCGCCACCGTTGTTATGCGGCTGTACCGCGATTTCCACGCCCCGGTCGAAGGTTGCGAGCACCGGCTTTGGCTTTTCCACCGAAACCGTCCGAATGCAGCCGTGATTTTCCGCGCGGACATCTGGCGGCCTTCGGCTGCTGCTCGGCGGCGTTTGGAGACCGAGCTCGTATCGCCATCAACAACAAAGGGACTTTTGTCTGATCGATTCCCGTCGAGGCGCGGATTCCGTGCCGTCCTCAATCCTACGGATACCCCGTACATCGTGTCTCTAGACGCGCCGTCTTAGCCCTCAGAAAGCCACTAGAACAAAAAGAGAACATGGAGTCAAGCTCCTGGCAACAGGAACGAAGGTAAAAATGAAAGCCGTGACCGCGGCCAAGCTTGCCCGCGGGCCTTGTTTTTCAACGCTAGAAATTATATGTTCCGATGGATCGGAAGAATTATTGGTGCCGACATGTCAACGGAGCCTGAACTACTCACGACCCCCGAGGCCGCCGTCGTGGCAGGCGTTGACGTGCGCGACGTCAACCGGTTGATCGACGAACGCATTCTCCCCGAGGATCTCTATACAAACGAGGACAGTCGGCGGGTTTGGGCCGGAGCTTGTGCGCTCATTCGTTTCTATTATGACGCCGCGCCGTCCCTCACAGCACAAGAGCGCAAATATGCGATCGACACGCTTTGCGGCGAGATGAACGCGAAGGCCATCGTGCGATTGATCAAGACCTGGCGACACAAGCGTCCACATTGGAAGATCGAACATCACTTCCTGACGCTGAACTTCGATCGCTTCATTGCGGACACGTTGGCCGAACACGACAAGCTGACGCGAGCTCGTGCCACCGTAACGGAAGATCCGGAAATCCTCGGCGGTACGCCCGTGATCAAGGGAACGCGCGTGCCTGTCTATGATGTTGCGGCATCCGCTGCTGCAGGCGTTCCGATGCGCCGGCTTCAGGAGGCCTATCCAAGCCTGACACGAGAGCTCATCGAGTTAGCAATTCTCTATGCCAAGGCGACGCCGCCCCGGGGCCGTCCACGGCAAGTGCGGCGCCCTATGGCAACGTCGCCGTCGCGAAAGGTCCTTCGGCGACGGCGGCATGAAGCTTCTCGTTGATGAATGTCTGAGTCCTGAGTTAGTGCACATGGCGCGCGAGCGCGGCCATGGCGAAAGCTCTCATGTCGTCTGGATCGGTCGCCAGGCATTCAAGGATTGGGACTTGCTCAAGATAGTCCTTGAAGGCGATTGGACTCTTGTAACCCGCAACGCCTATGACTTTCGTGGGCCAGAATCTGCACCGGGAACGCGCGGCCAGTATCAGCGAACTGACATACATGCAGGCCTCATTTGCCTCAACGGCCCAGAGGGAATGGATCTCGATATGCAGCGCGAACTGTTTGACGCCGCGCTCGATGAAATCGATAGAGACGGTGATCTCGTCAACATGGTTCTAGAACTGACCCTGGAGACGGCTCGCTCCGATGAGATCGTCGTCGACCGCTATGCGCTTCCGACGGCTTCCGACGAGTAAGTGCGTGATATCTTTTTGTTCCGGTCGGCGTCATTCCTCCTTGAAAAACAGCGACCGAGATCTGGGGGCGCGTCCGGCAAAGCCGGACCGGCTCTCGTGAACCGAGCCTTGGAGTCTCGGCCTTTCGGCTTCGATCCTCGCGCTCATCATGTGTTGCTCGCCGGAGGCACTCGCACGAAGGGCTCGCGGCTTTGCCGCGATCGCTATCACTGCCCGTCGCGCGGGTGCCTTGTTAACCGGTCTCGCACTGCACTCGCTGTCGGGTCCCGCCGTTCCGGCGTCGCTATCACTGCCCCGAAAGCGGGTGCCATCCTTCCGCCTCCGCTTCGCTTCGGCCGTCCATTCGCCGACATGCGATGGGCGGACGCTTTTGGTGCCCCGATATAGGACTGATGCGACATCCATGATGCGGTGCGTTATCTGTGCAAACACCGATGGCATCGTCCTCTTCAACGTCTATTCGTGTTCGATGGGCGTCGGTTTGACGTCATCCATCGAAGCCGTCGACCTCGGCTTCGTTAACCTGCCGACGCAGACTTCCAGGTCCTCCAGGCCTCGAACGTTGAAGGTTATCTGCGGCACCCAGTCGTGGTTCGCGTGCTGCACCCAGGAGAATTGCGAGGTGTCGACGACTTGCCCCCAATCCGAAAGCGAAGGCCATTCGCGCGCACGATATCTGCCCATCAAGACGTATTCGATGCCCCCTCTTGCAAGCCGGTATTGGCTGCTTGTGAGGTTGGATGCGTGCGACAAGACGCAGATCCCGTGATGCAGGTAGTGCATCGCGGCGGTGAGGCCGCGCTGAGGCTTTTCGCCGAGATCGTTCTCGTCGACCAGGCCGTGCGTCAAATCATTGCGCAGCTTGTTGAGCAGCTTCCAGTCCGCCTTGCGGTCCGGATCGGCTTTCTCGGTGTCGATGGCGCCGTGCACGAACGCACGCACCCCGACCAAGGTCGTCCGGTTGCGCACATATTCGTGGCCGCACTTCTCGCACGATCCCTTGATCTGCTCCGTCCCGTGCTTCTCGAAGCCGGCCATCGATGCGAGCGGTTTCTCGAGAACCTCAAGGCCGATGTAGGCCTCCTGGAAGGCGTCGATGTCGTCGACGTTCCCTGCGGCCGAACGGTACAGCCGGGCAGCGCGGCGGAGGCGATGTCCGCATTCGAGCCCGTCCCAGTGCGCCAGAAGACCACGTACGGATTTCAGCTTCTCTCCCGAGATCTCCTCGTGCCAATGTTTCAGCGGCAACGGCATGAAAATCATGAACTCGCAGTTCTGCCCATCGGCTCCGTCAAGTCGTGCGACCTGCAGCAACTCGCTGGGGCCGAACGTCGTGCCGGAGACGACCGTGATCGCCGACAGGAAATCCTCGATCAGTTCGAAGCCGGCACGGGCCGCCTCGAAGAGATCGAGATAGGGATCCGAAAGAAACTCGATCGCGAGCGTTGTGCCTCCGAGTTCCTTCCGCTTTGCGAGGTCCGAATGGGCGGGTTTGACCGCGACCCGGCAGGAGACGCCTTGGATGTCGAGTTCGTGGATGCCACCGCTGCCGATGTCGAGCGAAAGCGGCTGTCGCGCCAGCACACGGAATGTCGACACACGCTCGTCCGACTGGGCCTCGCCCGACTCTTCGTCTGCCATGGGATCTCCCGCTGCGCGATCTTGAAACTTCGTGATATGAGCGCCCGCGGTGCGTCAGCCCCAGGCATCGATCATGGCCTTAGCAACGTCGAACATGCTGATGGCCTCGATCCTTCGACGATCACCTTGCCTGCGGCGGTTCGGTGATCTTGTCCACATGCACCGTACACTCGATGACGCCGCCGAACGTGATCACGACGTTTCTGCCATCGGCATAGATGCCGCCGAATGCATTGGCAACGCCTCAATGCGGAAAAGAGAGCGCTGGCCACGGTACGCTTGCGGGTGCGCAGTCGCCGCTCTTTGCGTAGAGGCGAGCGTCCGGCCCAACGAGTTCTTCCAGAGCGATCAGAAGGTCGCCTGTCTTGGACGCATTCAACTGACCGGAATTCGGTCGCGACGGGCCATGTATGCCGCATCCGGGGCGCCGGTAGACGACCATTCCTGCGAAAGAAAGCCTCGAATCTCGAACTCTGGACGAATCGGCCATTTCCGGAGCGATTCGCCTACAAGATGAAGCGAGATCCATCCACAATTCAAATACCTTGCGGCAATCGAATCCTATAGGACAAAGGAATTAATCCAGAGGTAGGTCCGCATGGACATCAGAAACCAGGGGCAGGGCGTCCATGCGCGCGAGATCCACGGTCTCGGACAGCTAAGGCATCTGCCCGAGCGATGGTACGCCTACACGAACCTGGAGGTCTCTGTCGGGCCGGGACGGTACCGCGAGATCGATGCCATCATGGTCACTGACGACCGGGTATTGCTTGTCGACCTGAAGGACTGGAAGCAGCGGATCACTTGCGGCGACGGCCGATGGTACCATGGCAACCTCGACATGGGTTCGCCAGTGTCGAAAATTCGGTTCGTCGCACGCACGGTTGTTGAAGCGTTCAGGGCCCGTTTGCGCGAACACAACGAACAGCACGGCCTGGACAGCGCGAAATTGCGCGCGCCGCTGATCCAGGGCATCGTCGTTCAATGCGGACCGGCGACGCTGGACGAGATCGTCAGCAATGAGAAGTCCAGCGCATTCATGCTCGACGACTTCATGCGCTTCATCGTCGCCGCTGACACGCGAGCGGCGTTTCTCGGATCACCGCACCACGTCGACCAGCGAAATCCGCTGACGGTAGCGGGAAGCCCATGGCGGTCGTTCTTCGCTTCCTTCTTCAATGCTTCGGACGGGCCCTTCAGGCCCGGCACGCGGCGCTACGGTCCGTACCGCGCGCTCTCCGATAGGCCGACCTTTACGCACCAGGCATATCTGGAGTTCGATGTCGAAGACGAGAACGTCAGTGCTGCGACCGGACTTTTACGACGATGGGACTTCTCGCAGCTCGACACGCGCTTCCAAACCGAAACCGGCCGAAACGAAATCGCAGGCCGCGAACGCAAGGTGATCGCTTACCTTAACGACCGCAACCCGAACATCGGGGCGATGATACTCCAACCGAAGGTGGACGACGGCGAACGCGGCGTCGGCTATTGGGAAGTCTTCGAGACTCGCCGGCGGCTCAAGCGTCTAGCGGAATTCACCGCCACGGAAGCGCGGCATCTTGCCAAGCTCGAACGGCTGGAACTCGTCCGCCAGTTCCTGGCAAAAGTGAAAGCTATCCACGATCAGGATGCGGCGCATTTGGATATCGGATCCCACAGCGTTTGGGTCGAACCTCCGACGCTCGTAAGGCTTTCGCACCTGCTGGCCGCGCGTATCGACGATGTCGAATCGCTCGGAGAGCGCCGCTACTCGTTTCTATCTTCCACAAAGATACCCGACGAAGCCGACGGCAGCGCCGCGAATCCGAAGTCGAAGGATTGCTTCCTCGCCGGCGTCGTCGCCCATCAGATGGTCTTCGACGTGGCTCCCCCGGCTCCGTCCCCCGGTGCACCGCCGAAATGGGACCGGTTGGTCGATGCGGACGACTCGTTCCAAACTATCCATGCTTGGTTCGAGAAGGCGCTTTCATGGGCCGGCAGCTCACGATTCGCCGACGCCGGAGCGATGCTTGACGCCTTCAATGCGGCGGCCAACGCGCCTCTCCCGTCGGACGAGACGCTGGCCAGGCTGGAGCGGTATCGCGTCTGGAAGACACAGCGGCAGATCTCGGCGGAGTTGCCGTGCGATCGGGACATTTCCGCGAACGATTTCTCCGAGAGCTGGATGAGCCACTACGAAGGTGCGCAGGTCTTCGTCAAGATGTGGAAGAGCTCGGCGTGGGGTGGGCAGCAGAGTGAACGGCCCCGCATCCTTGATTTTCTCGAACGAGCGGACTTCCTGAGGGTCTCTCCGCCGCCAGGGTGTGCTCCGATCCGGAAGGTCGCCTGGATACCGGACGCGATCGTCGTGCTTCGGGAATGGATCGACCTTCCGACGCTCCAGGAAACCATAGCCGGCAGAGCGGGCCAGCTCGCGTCGGCCGAAGGCGGACTTCTGCTTATTGGGAAGCTATGCCGGCTGATCGTCGATCTCCATCAGAGCGGGTTCGCCCATGGCGATCTGAAGCCGGCGAACATCCTAGTGCCGGCCAGTCAGGAGCAGACGCCCGTACTGATCGATTTTCTCGAGTTTTCCGCCGAAGGCGACGGCGAGGTCGTCTCAGCAGCGTACGCTCCAATGTCGGGGGGCGACCGGTTCGCCAGGGATCGCTTCGCGCTGACAAAGATCGCCGAAGAGGTCTTCTTGGCGTGCGAGGTTGGCGGAACGGACGCGATCGCTCTGACGAAGGCGATACGGGAATGCAGGGAAGGGCCGCCTGCAAACGCAAGTCTGCTTCCTTTATCCGAGTGCATCGAAAGAATCCTCGCGCCAAAATCGAGCCACCGAAGCCGGTGGTACGGCTGTCGATCAAGAGCGCGGAGCCAGGCCAACTTCTCCCGGACGAAGGCGTATTCGGTCTGAGGCTCGGAAGGGATGGACCGGTCTTCATGATACGCGGCGCCTCCGAGGAGATCGTGGTGCGAATGTCTTCCGACGGCCGTCCCTTGAGCGCCAAGAGGAAAACGCTTTCGCAGCAGCAGGTCGCCAAATATTCGCGACATGAATTCGCTCGGCTGGAGATCGAACTGCACGTCGTCTCCTCGACCATGAACGATTTCGGAGACCTCAGTCTCATCCTGGACGATGACAGATTTCAGAAGGCATGGCGGATCCGCAGCAGCGAGCTTGTCGTAGAATCACCAGAACCCGAGGCCCCAGAAGCCGAGAGCGTCGAGACGGAGGTCGCGGGCGGCGACATGGGCGGCGATCTCGCGGAGGACGCGCTTGCCGCGGACATTGTATCGGAAGCTCCTGCCGCGGAGGTCGACGTTCCGGTTCTGTGGCAATCGCTCCTGTCGGCGGAAGAAGACTTCTCGGTCGAGGGAATCACCGCCAACGAGAGCGTCTATCGGCGCGAAATCGGCCGGCATGTCGTGGCTCGAATTCGAACAGGGCGAGTTGAACTTCGCCCGCGAAGACAAGGTCTTCGTCGAGCGTCTTGACCGCCGCGGAATGTGGCGGGACGTCGGTCTTCTCGACATCGAAAGATCCCGCCGTGGGGTGATCGCGATCGATGCGAGCCGACGGTTTCCGGACGCGCGAGACGGCTTGATCGCCGACGAGACGAAGCTACGCTTTCTGAGCCATTGGGAGACGACGAGCCGCTCCCGCCGCGAAGCGGCCTCGGACAGGATCCTCCGTCGCCAAAGCATCGTCCGCGACCTCATCGATACTTTCGACGTGCGAAGCCTTTCCGCGCCGACCCTCTCGGATAGGATCGTTACGGCGGCGGAGGTCAAGACCACCTACGGTCTGAACGACACGCAAGCGAACGCATTCGAATTCCTGACCCGCGTCCAGCCGGTCGGCCTCCTTCAGGGTCCGCCGGGAACGGGTAAGACCAAGTTTATCGCGGCCTTGGTCCACTTCGCCCTGTCCAAGAATCTCGCCAGAAACGTTCTGCTTGCCAGCCAGTCGAACGACGCCGTCGACAACGCAGCGGAAGCGGTTCTCACGTTGTTCGGACCGAGCGCGCGCCCCGCGATCGTGCGTGTCGGTCAGGATCTCCGACCGGCTTCTGCCATACCACGCGGCGCGGGTGGAAACGGGTTACAAGCAGAAGCTCCAGGCGGATCTGAAGGGCCGGATGAGAGTGGCGGCCACGAATCTCGGAATTTCGTCGGCTGCATCCGATCAGCTGTTGCACATCTATCAGTCGATCCGCCCAGTATGGGTCCGCTATCGCGATCTTATCGCGGCGGCGGCGGAGGACACCGAGGACAAACGGTCGGCTGGACTGCGGCGAACCATCGTCCGCATGGCCGGCAAAATCGGCGCGGGCGAACCGGAAGTCCAGGCAGCGATAGAGGATGGACGACTCATGGATGCGCTCGCCCAGCATGTCGCCTCGGAGCATTCGATCAGCAATCTCGATATAACGGATCGCTTCGCCTCGATCTTCAATCTAACTGCCGACCTCATAGGGTCGGTCTCGACACCGGAAAGAAGTTTCGAGAGCTTCCTGGCGGGAACGCGCCAGATCGTCGCGGGCACCTGCGTGGGACTCGGCCGCACGTCGCTTGGTTTGAGGAAGACGCCCTTCGACCTGGTCGTCGTCGACGAGGCGGCTCGGTGCACGTCGAGCGAATTAGCAGTGCCCATCCAATCGGGCCGATGGATCGTCCTCGTCGGCGATCAGGCGCAATTGGAGCCACATCACAGGCCCGAAGTCATATCGGAGGTCGCCGCGGCCACTGGTCTCCCCAAGCGCGAGATCGTCCGCAGCGATTTCGAACGCATGTTCGACTCGCGCTACGGTCGGGAAGCCGGTCGAAAGCTTACCCAGCAGCATCGGATGCTCGCCCCAATAGGGCGGATGGTGTCGGCCTCGTTTTACGGCGGAGAACTCACGCATGAACGCACCGACCCGGTTATCCCACCGAAGCACCTGCCGAGGATTCTGGACCGAGCAGTGACGTGGGTGGCGACGGACAATCTGCTCTTGAGATGGTTCCAGGATCCCGATCCGAGGGGCGGGTCCAGCCTCGTGAACAACGTCGAAGCCGACGCGATCATCAAGCTACTAAAGTTTTGGGATAGCGACCGGGCGTTCCGGCCGTATCTCGACCGGACGCCGGGATCGACGATCGGCATCATCTGCACCTACGCCGCCCAGCGGGATCTCATCCGGCATCGTCTCCGCCTATCGGGCCTCAGTGAGACAATAAAGTCGAACGTGACGGTCGGCACGGTGGACAGCTATCAAGGGAAGCAGAATCCGATCGTCGTTCTTTCGCTCGTGCGCAACAACTACAGCGGTCCGGAAGAATTCAGGCGAAGGACGATCACTCAAGGATTCATGGTCCGTCCCAACCGCATCAATGTCGCCTTGAGCAGGGCGATGGATCGTCTGGTCATAGTCGGTGCGCGAACCCGGTGGCCCCTAAGCGGGCCGATGAATCGCGTCGCACAGGCGTTCGAGCGCGAATTGTCTTCGAGCTCCGCGCGTCTCGTCGATGTATCGCGGCTCGACGAATGGAGTGGTGGTCCACCGCCATCACGGCCGCAGGGGTCGAAAGGCAGGAGGAATTTGCGGGGGAAGAAGAGATGAGCCCAAGCAAGCCAAGGCTTTCGCTGCCGAGAGGCACTCGAACGCTCGACTACGACGAGTCGTTCGACGTCGCGGTCTTCGATCTCCTGCTTCCATGCAGGAATTTCGAGGTGAAGCACAAGGTCACCGAGTCTGGCCGAGTGTCGATGACGGCGGAGTTCCTTCTCCGGCTGCTCCGCGCCTCTGACGGATTCGACGAGACCGATTTCGAGAAGTTCTTCGGCTTCAATGCCGACGAAAGAAGCTTTGTCCTGAGAGAAGCTGAGGAGTCGGGATACGTAGAACGGCGGAACGGCCGCCTTTGGCTCACCGCGATCGGCCGTGGTCTGTTCAAGGACGGCGAAGAGGAGCCCGTGATCTACGAGGTCGAACAAAGGACCGTCCGGGCCGGCTTCGATCTACTCTCCTTCGCACCGTCCGTTGCGGAATCCTTCAGCAAGTTCGATCAATGGCTTCCCGAGCTCAATGTCATCGAGACGGCACGTGTCGCCGCCGCCAGAGACACCGTGCGGGACAGGTTCCGCCGCTTCTACGGAGAATTCTCAGCGAAGATGCGCAACGATCCGCAGAAGCGACGATTTCTCTATTCTGTCGATCACGTCGAACCCGGCAATCGCTTTAGTAACGTCGTGCGCGTCGTTGCGAAGTCGCGATTTCGACAGCCGAGTACGATCGAGCCTGACCTCTCCGACTGGAAGGTCGGATACGAGATCGAGGATCGCGGCGAGGTCGTAGAAAGTTGCGCATCGTTTCTTGCCGGCCTTTCGTGAGACCGGCACCCGGGAGATGCGGACGGCCTGAATCTCTTGAGCGAGGTAGCGCCCGAGTTCATGGCGTCGTTCGCACGCGGGAGCGAGATAAGCCCCAGCCTCTTGCTAAGAGGGGGCACAGGGGCGAAGTCGAGCACCGAGATTCCGTCGGTTCCCGCCCTCACCGACGCGGTCGTCGGCTCGCTCTTCACCAACGCGAACTTCCGTAAGGTGACGGACGCGCTCAGGAATGCCGCGGATTTACGCAAGGCGCGTCCCAGCTCCTGCGTCTGGCTGCTGCCGCAAATATCCGTCTGGGGCGCCACGCGTGTGCTGCCCGTCATGCTGGATCAGATCAACGATCGGCTAGGTGCGGACGACCAGCAGGGGCCGGACAACGAACGACCTCGCTCGATAGCTCTTGTAGCTGGAAGGCCGCTAAACCACCTTCGCGAGGCGTTCGACCTCGTCGTCTCCGGACACGATGTAGCGGGCATCCCGCCAGGGCTTGAAATATTGCTTGTGCCTGGTCTGATAGCGGCCATTTCCATCCATTTGCCGGTGGAAGCCGCCCATTCATTTCCCGTTCCCGTTGGTATTCTGACGTTCGATGATCAGGTGATCGAGCGCATTCAGAGCGTATTACAGGAATGCAGTCGCTATTACACAGTAGCTGACAACGGAATGAATCTAACGGAATTGCGTACGTTACTCGATCGAAGTTTCGACTGAAAAGATCACCCATCGACACATCCCTTGCGGCGATAGCCGCCGGTTTTTCCGGCTGTGGCGCGATCTCCGGTTCAATCATGGGGCTTCACAGTAGGCCATGGGCACGAATGCTGGCGCGCGACGGGTAGAGCCTCTTAGCAAGCGCGGTAAAATACAGCGTTGGGATCGAGGCCCTCTGGGGACGGAGCTTTGCGGCCCGGTGCACGAGAGCCCGGCCTGCGCCAGCGGACGCGCCTTGAAGCTGATCGCAGGACGCACTTAATGTGTGATCCGGTTCGCAGAATCGAAGGAGTGTTGTCGCGTGATAATTTTCTGGTCGTGGCAGTCGGACATCCCAAGGGAGATCGGCCGCTTCTTCGTGCGCGACGCGCTGCGCGAAGCCATTCAAGCGCTAAAGACCGGCCAGGAACTGCTGGAACCTGTCGAGCGCGAGGCCGCGTCGTGCCTTGTGATGGACTCTGACCGGCAGGGCGTGCCGGGAAGCCCGGATCTTGCGGCAACGATCTTCGAGAAGATCGAGCAGGCCGACGTGTTCCTGGCCGACGTGACCCTTGTCGGCGAAACATCCGACGGCAAGAAGCTCATCAATTCTAACGTTGCGATCGAATACGGGCACGCGCACCGCGCGCTCGGCGCGCGGCGTGTGCTAATGGTGCAGAACCTTCATTATGGCGATGGCGACGCGTTGCCGTTCGATCTGCGGCAAAAATCTTGGCCGTTGAACTACACCCTCGTGCCCGGCGCCTCCAAGGCGGAAATCAAGGCAGAACGCGACAAGCTCAAGGCCCAGTTCGTCGCGGCACTCCGTCCCTATCTCACCATGGCGGCGGCTGCAGCGCCGGAGCATGTCCCGACGCCAACGACCTTTACCAAGGCTGTGTTCTTCCAATTGAGTGAGATTCTCGCGCAGAACCATGCGCCGGCGCCGGATGCGATCGATTACCGCTTCAGCCAGCGGCAGGCGCTCTATCTGCGCCTGATGCCGGTCCGGGCGCGCGCGACACCGCTCAAGCTCACACCGCTTTACGACGACGTCCTGAACCGGCGCGTCGATCTTCTTCTGCGCAATCTCTATATGGGCGTCGGCGACCGCAACGCCTATGGCGCCATCACCTACGAACCGCATGGTACCGCCACCGAACCCCGCGCCTTCACCCAAGTGTTTCCTAACGGCGAGTTCTGGGCCGTGACCACGGAGATGTTCGTCCATCACCAGGGCGACGATCTGATCCCGACCACGAACGTGCAAAACATCTTCGGGCGCGTGCTTGAGAATTTCGTGGGGTTGTCCAATCGCTACGGTAACGGCACGCCGCTGCGCGTGATCATGGGCGGCGTTGGTCTGCGCGGAAAGCGCCTCGGTATCGGCCGCCACCAGATCAGTCAACCGATCCAGGTCGACGAGCGGCAGGTCGCGGTGGAGCTGCGGATGGGATCGCAGGACGAACGCGACGCCGCCGTCGCGGCATGGTTGGCTGAGCTTTACGACATTGCCGCAGTGCGTCACGGGGACGAGGAATAGCTCGCACAAACCCTACGACCGCGGATGGCTGGTCAGGGCTCGAAAATGTCGCGGCGAAGACTGATCCATGCGATGATGTGAAGATTCGTCCCTTGTCTTCGTGATGCCATGGATTTTTCTGCCGCGCTCGAACGCATCCACGACCATATCGAGAATGACCGAGTTGAAAACGCGGTCATGGCTTGCCTGCGCGTCGCGCGCGCAAGCAAGGACTTCCTGTTCTCAGCCATCTTCCTTCGCGAGCTCTACCCGAGCAAGACCGAGATCGCGCGGGCGCTGTTCATCGAAACGCGGCACCTCAACGATGAGGCCAAGAAGTTCATCTTCGAGCGGTCGCTGGAGCGTTTCCTCGAGTTGCATACGATCGAGGGGGTCGATCCTGATAATAGCAAGGCGGAAGGCGACCGCGCCAACGTCCTGATGGTCGCGGCAGGTGAGATCGAGTCCGAGATCAAGCGCTGGCAGGACACTTTGCCCGACCTCGTGCCACCGCCGGGCCTGTCGCAGTACGATATGGCAGAGTTCACGGCTAGCGCCATGGAGCAGAAAGGGATCGTGCGGACGCGGCTTGCCGGGCTGCATACGATCAAGGCTCGTCTCAAGACCCGCTGCCTCAACTACGCGCTGGAGATCGAGCGCCAGCTCGACGCGGGCCGGCAGCAAAGCAACTTCCTGCACAGCGTGCAGGGGGAGGTGCACAATTATTTCAAGGGTCGGTCGGACGACGTTGTGCAGAAGCTGATCAAGGCAAGCCAACTTGCCGCCTCGAAGGATGGCGAGGATTGTGCGCTCGTGCTGACCGAGGTGCGTCGCGCGATGAAGGCGGCTGCCGATTTGTTCTGGCCGGTCACGAGTGAGGACCCGGTCACCTGTGTAGATGGGCAGCAACGCAAGCTCGGCGACCAGCAATACCTCAACCGCCTGCAGGAATTCACCCGGGTCAAGCTGCGCAATTCCAACGCCCGGGACCTGCTGATGGCCGAGCTCGACCATCTCGACGTCTTCTTCCGTCGGCTCAACGACCTCGCCTCCAAGGGTGTCCATGCCGAGGTTACCGTGGCCGAAGCCCGTCAGGGCCTGGTCGGGCTCTATTTCTTCCTATCAAACTTGATCCGGCATCTCGTCTCGGCCGAGCCACAGACGGCGTGACGGCTTCCTCACGGGAAGGGCTCGCCCTGCTATCTTAAGGCATGGGAATGTGGAACTGGCTGACCGGATCGAAGGATCCACCGCGTGGCGATGCCGACGAAGAGGATTTCGACTTCGGCAACACGATTCATATCGCCTCGCATGATTTTATAGGGTTGCGCGCGCGCTCGCCGAACGGGCGCTTTACACTGGCCTGGGCCGATGGCGGCCCCGATCAGTGCCGGACCGGGCGTTATCTCCTGCTCGATGGAAAACGGGTCGTCGTCGAGGGCCGGATGCCGCGCCCCAACGATGGCGCAGTGACGGATGGCGGCGTCTTCATCCTCAATGATTGGGGCGGGCTGGAGACGCTTAGCGGCACCTTCCACGCGTTCGGCGCCGATGGGAAGACGTTGGTGTCGCGCCATTTCATGGCCAACCTCTTCAACAACGGCGTCTCGGCCGATGGTCGTTTCGCGGCTTGCCAGACGGCGAACGCGCCGAGCGCAGACGGCAACCGGCTCACCGTGTTCGATCTACAGGTTGGCCGGGAGATTGGCGGTTTCCAGCCGGAATCGGGTTGGGCCAAGGACTATGCGTTCTTTCCCCAGACCAGGCGCATCCGCCTTCTCTACCACGACGGCGGCGCGTTCGATTACGACTTCGGTGGCGCGTTTGTCGACCGGATGAAGTGGTTGGCGTTCGGTCTCACGCAAGGCGACATCTTCGTCATCGAGACCGTGATCGCGGAGATGGATGGCAAGCCGAGCCCCGAACTTGCCGACCAAGTTTTGC
>NZ_LAXE01000001.1:6811135-6858559 GCF_003122645.1 Bradyrhizobium sp. SUTN9-2 | reverse complement strand
TGGCAAGCCGAGCCCCGAACTTGCCGACCAAGTTTTGCCCGCGACCGATGTCGCACTCAGCAAACTTGGTTCCCGTGACGATCGCACGCGGGCGCGACTACTGCGGTCGCGCGGCACCTGCCTCGAGGCGCTCGCCGAACTCAGGGAGGCACTGGCCTGCTACGACGAAGCGCTATCACTCGATCCCAAGGTCGGCGTGAAACGCAGGGCCGACGCTTTGCGCAAGGTCGTTTAGCGAACAACCCGCCTGGGATCCCGTTTATTATTGGCACTCGCAGTCAGGCCTGGCCACACGGCGTGATTACGTTGGCGGCCCGATCGGGTCTTCCTTGACGCCGCGGGCCACGATCCGGAGGCTTCCATCCGAAAGGGGCTTTTGCAATTTCAGGGCCTCGTCCGCAGGAGCCGTCATCCAAGCCTCGACCTCGTCCGGCGTCGTCAGGATCACGGGCATGGCCTTGGGATGGATGGCACCGACCTCGGCGTTCGGCTCCGTCGTGAGGAACGCGTAGAGGTCGTTAGTCGTCTCACCTTCCTTGACCTTCCGCACAGACGTCCAGTTGGTCCAGATGCCGGCGAAGCAGGCGAGGGGACGGGTATCATCGAACGCGAACCAGATATCGCCACCCTCGGCCTTGTTGAACTCGCTGAAGGAATTGAACGGCACCACACAGCGATTTTCGGTTCCCAGCCATCGCGTCCAGTGCTTGCTCTTCACATTGCGGATGTTGGTCGTCCCGCCGTCCGGCTCCATTCTGAGCAATTCCTTGAAATCGACCGTCTTGCCCTTGGCCTGCTGCTTCTCGGCTCGCTTCTTCGTGGCGTCCATCAGCGCCTTTGACGACGACGGCATTCCCCACCGCGCCGTAGCGAGTTCGCGGCCCTCGGCTCCGTTCCGTACGATCGGTGCTTGGTAGTCCGGAAAAACCCCCGGCATCGGCGCCAGGTTGCCAGCGTATCGGTTCACGACACGAAACAGCGCACTAATGGCAGCTTGGTTGGTCGTGATCGAATAAAGATTGCACATCGGTCAAGATTCGGTTCGAGGATGGCGCGGCTGCCACGTCAACTGTAGCAGAGTCGCGGATGGACGCCGGCCCGCCCTGGCGCATTTGCGGCAGCGCAGCCGGCTGGCGAGGTCGTGTACGAAGGTAGTCGGCGGGTGCTTCATCGCCGCGAGGTCCACGTCGCTCGGCGTCTTGCAGCGCGCGCACCTGATCTCCAGCCAGGGGATGCCTCCATTCACGGCCTGGTCGATGGTCGGCGACGGATCGATCGGTTCGCCGTCACTCCACATCCGCTCGTTCCAGCTTTCGCAAAGCAGCCTGTCGGCTTGCTGGATCATCGCCTCGCCTTTGGCCCGCATCTCCGCCGATTGGGTCGCAAGGATGTTGGCCATCGCGCGTGCCTTGCCGAGCTCTTTTGCCAGAGCCTTACGATCGCCGCCCGACAGGGGCGTAGGGTGATACTTCGGGGCCATCCGGACATCCAGGCGCAAAGAGATCGGATCGGCAAATCCAGAGCGACTACGGCGCCTCGGACGCTGGCCAGCACCCGTCTTCTTCATGCCTGCCGGTGCGCTCCTGGCAGGTGTTGTCGAGCAGCCGCTGCGCAACGTCCTTCCAGAGCGCGTTGGCGCCATACAATCGGACAGCATCGGCAGTCTGGATTTCCACGGTCCGTTGGCAACGGCGGCAGGAGATGCGGAGCACGTGGCGCTGAATTTCGGAAAGACGCCGCTGCCGCATTTAGACCTCGGTCGTGCCGGCGCGAGGGTCTTTGAGGACGGAGGCCCAATATTCGGCTGGAAGCGGCGCCTCTGGAGCCGCATTGGAAGGGCTCGGCCTACGGGCGGCTTCAGAGGCCAGCTTTTCCATCTGCTTAGGGGTCGGCATGCGCCAGCTCGCGGGTCGGTCGGTCATGCCTAAATTAGAACATAACAAGAACAAATGTCGAGTCCGACTAGGGGCAGCTGCTGAGAAAAATCCTCCTATGGGACGGGTCGCGATGTCGGAACCAAGCCGGTTGGTTCGTCTTGAATCCGGCATCAGTAATGGAGTTCCCGCGATGCCCCCCGCGCCAACTGGAAAGGCTTCCTGCGTCTTTCCCTCGTCACCTGTCCGGTTGCGCTCTACCCGGCCACGTCGGAATCCGAAAAGGTCTCGTTCAACCAGCTGAACCGAAAGACTGGCCATCGGATCAAGTACGCCAAGGTCGACGCCGATACCGGCGAGGAGGTCGACAACGAGGACATCGTCAAGGGCTACAAGGTCGATACCGACACCTTCATCGAGGTGACAAAGGAGGAGCTAGAGAACGTCGCGCTAGAATCGACACGCACCATCGAGATCGACGAGTTCGTCGACCGCAGCGAGATCGACCCGCGATATCTCATTCGGCCCTACTACCTGCGTCCCGACGGTAAAGTCGGGCACGATGCCTTCGCCGTCATTCGGGAAACTATCCGCGAGATGAACAAGGTCGCGATCGGCCGTGTGGTGCTGACCAATCGCGAGCACATCATCGCGCTGGAGCCGCTGGACAAGGGCCTGATGGGGACGCTGTTGCGCTATCCCTACGAAGTCCGCCCCGCGGATGAATATTTCGACGACATCCAGGATGTCAAAGTTACCAAGGACATGCTTGATCTCGCCAAGCACATCGTCAATCAGAAAGCGGGCCATTTCGAGCCGGACAGGTTCGAAGACCAGTACGAGACCGCCCTCATCGATCTCATCAATCAGAAGCGCGCCGGAAAACCCATCACCGCGAAAGCGCGTCCTCGAGGCGAGAACGTCGTGGATCTGATGGACGCGCTGCGCAAGAGCATCGGAAGAGAGGGGGCGGCCGCGACGGAGCCGCCGAAGAAACCAGGCAAGAAGCCGCGCAAGGCGGCGGCCGGGCAGAAGGAAATGCTGATGCCGATCGCAGGCAAGAAGCCGGCGAAGGAGACCGCGGCGAAGAAGCCGGCGGCCAAGCCGCAGCGGAAGTCGGCTCAGGAGTCGTGAAGCATCCGGTGATGCCGAAGGCCACTACTTCGCCGTCCGCGGCAGCCCCGGCGAATGGCGATTCCCATCTCGACGACGTTATACGAGGTCATCTCGTCAGCCGCCTAATGGCGGCCCGGTCGGTGCGCAACGCCAGAACGGCGGCGGACCGCGAGGCCGAAGCAACCGCGCATAGAGCCGTCGACCTCGCGATTTGAAATAGCGGCTTGTGCGCTTTGCGCGCCGCTGGGAAATTTATCAATTTGCGTGATTTTCCCTTGGGAGTGTTTGGTAGCATCGCCTTCAGCCCAATCAGTTCGATTTTGCGCGCTTCGACCTGCAGAGGCAATCCATCGGCGCGGTACGCAACCATGGGTGCAGCGCACCATCGGCAAGCTTAACATTCTTGAATCCTCAAGCGTGCGAAACCGCGCTAGGATTAGATTTTCCCTCAGGGGGCAGCTTATGTTCGACATGGCAACCACCGCGCTTTTGCGCGCGGTTCTCGATGAAGTCTGTGAACGCGTCTCGGACCGCGAGACCGGGGCACGTGCCCACGTCGCGTCGAAAATCCTAGAGGCTGCGACGAGAGACGAAATCTCACCCGAGGGTCTCAAACAGGTTGGTCGCGACGCCCTCTCGCATGCGCCGACGATGTGGCGCTGATCGCGGGGGGCGGCGTGAACTTCCAGGTCACCGTCCTGAAGATTTTGGTAGCTTATCCGGACGGCTTTGCCGTGATGGAGGACCTCAAAAGGGATATGGCCATCCTGGCAACGAGTGGCCGCGACTGGGCGGACCGGACCAGGCGCCTCGCGGCCAAAGTGCCCGATCTCGACATCTTCTCACAAGGATTGGTCGAACGGATAAGCGGAGGATGGAAGATCACGTCCAAAGGACGGGCGTTGCTCGAATTGATGGAAGCGCGGCCAACGGCCTTGGAAAGGGCCGAGGCGCCTCCAGTTCTGGAGACGAGTGCGACCTCGCCGGCGCCTGTTCCTCCGCTGCGGCAGCCCGCCGATCGTGCCAAGCGACGGCGCGAAAGACGTGAACGTCGGCGCGAGGCGCGCGAACGGGCAAGAGCAAACGCGTCTTGAGGTAGCGACTGAGGGAAGAAAAATCCGCCAAATGAGAGCAGCGGTTTGATAGTCCCGGACTGTCGATTTGCCTCCCCAGCCCCAAGCGTACCGCCGCTACCTTGTTTGCGGTCATGCCGGCCCCGATCTACTCGGGACGGCGACTGAGCACGGGTCCTTCTACCGAGCCGGCGAGCGACAATATAGCGAGGAAATGGAGGCCGAACCCGCGCGGGAGAGCTGGCCGGGTTCCTTCTGAGAGGGCGTTGCGCGGTCGGCGAGGCGATATAGCTACTTCAGACAATCGCCATAAAGTTCACTGACATGCTCCCCAAGAGTCAATCTTCACGAAGGCCGCTATGTCCCAATATTCGCTCGATGTATTGCGTCAGCGCTATGTCGTCGAGAAAAGACCGCTCGAGGCCAGCGTCGAGCAGATCTTGCGGGCCGACACCCGCGCCGGAGCGCGTGCCATCCTGGCTTCAATCGATAAACGCCGCTTCGAAAATAGGTCGGAAGGCCAGCGCCTTCGCAAGATGCTCCGCTTCGAGACCTCTCTCTGGGAAAGCGGCCATCATGCCGTGGCAGGCGTGGACGAGGCCGGAATGAGCCCTCTCGCGGGGCCAGTCTCCGCTGGCGCCGTGATCCTGAAACCTGGCACGCGGATAGTCGGGATCGACCACTCGAAAAAACTCGACGCCGCGGCTCGCGAAGAACTCGCGAAGGAGATCAAGGAAAAGGCGGAGTGTTGGTCTGTGGCGGTCGTCGAGGTCGAGGAGATCGACGCGATCAACATCTATTGGGCGGGCATTCAGGCCATGCAGCGTGCGGTCCGGGGGCTAGGCTTGACGCCTCAGCACTTGCTGATCGATGCGAAGCGGTTGAAGGAAATCGACATCCCTCAGCAGGCCATCATCAGAGGCGACGCCAAATCCGCTAGCATCGCCGTCGCTTCCATCCTCGCGAAAGTCGAGCGCGACACGGTCATGCGGACGCTCGACATGCGTCACCCCGGCTACGGATTCGCGGATCACAAGGGTTACCCGGTGCCGGCTCATTATGAAGCGCTCGCCAGGCTTGGTGCATGCGCAGCTCACCGAAGGTCGTTCGGACCCGTGCGCAAGGCTCTCGGGTTACCGCCCCTGCCGCCCTGGCCTTCGGCATCCGAGCGGGCCGCCGGCTGACTCAGGTCGTACGGCTCGTCTAAGCGGCATTATTTTCGCGACCAGTTCTTTTCGCGAACGACGTCCTTGGCGTCTTTGTCGGACCGCAGCCCGAGATAGCCCGGCTGGCGCAGCTCGCCGTTGCTGGTCCACTCCGCGAACTTCACTTCTGCGACCAACGCAGGACGCACCCAGGTCGTGACCTGCTCATCCTTCACCTTGGCAGGAAAGGGAGACTTCGCGGTTTTGAGCTTCATGAGCTTGCCGTGAAGCTCTTCGAGAACTTGGTGGCTGAAGCCAGTGCCAACGTGGCCTATGTACCGCCATGCATCCCCTTCGCGTACCGCGAGGACGAGAGCGCCGAAGAAAGGCCGGGTTCGCCTCGGCGCCGTGAAGCCGGCGATCACCACCTCCTGCCGCTGCGCGGTCTTCACCTTCAGCCAGTCGGCGGTCCGGCGTCCGGACGCGTACGGGCTATCGCCGCGCTTGGCCATGATGCCTTCGAGATGTCTCCGCTCGGCATCTGCGAAGAACTTCGTTCCCTTGCCTTTGCGGTGGTTGCTGAACGCGACGAGCTTGCGGCGCGGAAGGATGGCCTTGAGCCGCTTCTTGCGCTCGAGGAGCGGCAGCGCACGCAGGTTCTCACCGTCTGCGAACATGAGGTCGAAGGCGCAATACAGGAGCTTCGCCTCATGGCGCAGAGCGTTTTGAAGCAACTGGAAATGCGGACGCCGTCCTTTCCGATCGCGACGAGCTCCCCGTCGATCACGGCATCGCCCTTCACGCCCTCCAGCGCTTTGGCGACCTCGATATAGCTGCGGCTGATGATCTTGCCATTTCGGCTGTAGAGCACAACCTTGCCTCGCTGGATTTCCGCGATCATCCGGAAGCCGTCATACTTGTCCTCGAAAACCCAGCCGGGATCGTCGAACGGCGCGTCGGTGAGCGTAGCGAGCATCGGCTGCAGGCGCTTGGGCAGGGTCGACGTCCGGCTCATTCGAGGCCAATCCTTACGAGCACGTTGCGAAATGCATGGACGTCCTTCAAGGATTAGGGAACGCTTCGGGGCCGCGTCGTGTTCCGCAGGCTCCGTGGCATGCGACGTTGACGCTCGATAAAGGAGGGCGGATCAGACCGATGGCGAGAAAACTGAAAACCTTTCAGACTTCGCTGGGCCTCTTCGATCTGGCGATCGCCGCTCCTTCCATGAAAGCGGCCCTCGAAGCCTGGGGCTCCAACAGCAATCTCTTCCACCAGGGCGCGGCGAAGGAAAGCGACGATCCGGACGTCATCGCTGCGGCCATGAAGAAGCCGGGCGTCGTTCTCAGGCGCCCGGTCGGATCCAACCGATCCTTCAGCGAGCAAGCCGAACTGCCCTCCGATCTTGGCGGGGACAGAAGATCGACGAACGCCCCGCGCAAATCGAAGGGCCAAATTGCGAAGAAGCCTTCCTCACGTCCCGTCGACAAGACGGCCGAGCGGAAGGCTGCGCTTGCCTACGAACGGGAGGAGAGGCGCCGGGAAGGTGAGCGGGCGAAGGAAGAGGCCGCCAGGCAGAAACAGCGTGAGCGCCGTCAGCAGGCGGTCGACAAAGCGCAGGCTGCGCTGGACAAGGCGGAGCAGGAACACGCGAAGCGGCCCACCGCCATCCAGGCCGAGGTTGAGGCTCTCGCGAAGAGATCGCAAGCCGAAGACGATCGCTGGAATAAGGAGAAGGAGCGATTGGAAGCTGCGCTGCGGCGCGCGCGGAGTTAGTTTCTTGGCAGTTCTTGCTCGGCGGCATCGAGGGAAAGCAAAGGGTTGCCGTCAAGAGATCATCGTTCGGGGTCTGGTGCGCGCGCTGCGGCTCGGTTCACCGTGGTGCGGTCGCCTCGGTCCTCGGGAGTGAGCTCCATGACCGCTCGATGCAGCTCGGCCGGGATCGTCAGCGGACTTTCCGGGGGCTTGTTCGCCCACTGCCAGAAGCGATCGAATGCATCCATCACAGGTCCTCCCGCAGGCCCCGGAAAAAGGGGTGTCGAACCTTTCCTTCGGCCGACTTCGCGCGATACTCGATCTCGGCCAGAAGCTTGGGTTCGACCCAGATGCCCTTGTGACCGATATGCTTGGTATAAGGCTGGGTCTTTCGGATGAGGGGTTTAAGCCGTTTCTGCAGATCGGCGGCAGAGACCTTGTCGAAGCCGTGGTCGACTTTGCCGGCGTAAACGAGATCGTCGCCCTTACGCCGGCCGACGTAGATGCCGTCCCACTTCGTCCCATCGAGTGCGAAGCCGGCAATGGTCAGCGTCTCACGCTGTATGCAGGTCTTTTTGACCCAATCATTCGTGCGTCCCGTCGGATAGGCGCTGCCCCGGACCTTCGAGACAACGCCTTCGAGGCCGAGCTTGCAGGCGTGCGCGAACATCTCGCGGCCGTCTATCTCGAAGCTTTCGCTGAACTGGATGTCGGTACCGCTTACGATCTTCTTGAGTTCGGCTTTGCGCTGAAAGAGCGGTAGCTTTCGGATATCTCGGCCGTTCAGATAGAGCAGATCGAACGCCACGAGCACGATGCTCGTCGACTTGCCCTTGAGCTCGTTCTGCAGGACCGAGAAGTCGGTCGTGCCGTCGGCGGCAGGCACCACGATTTCGCCGTCCACCACCGCCGAGTTCCCCTTGATTCGCCAGGCGTCATGAGCGACCTTCTTGGAGCGATGCGTCCAGTCATGGCCACGCCGGGTAAAGATCTTCGCCGTCTCGTTGGCCAGATGGACCTGTACGCGGTAGCCGTCGAACTTGATCTCGTGAATCCAGCGCTCTCCGGATGGCACCTTCTCGATCGAGGTGGCCAGGGCCGGTTCGATAAAGCCGGGGAAGGGCGCCTTGACGCCGATAGCCGCCGGCATTTTACGCTGAAACGCCACTGAAGAACTCCACGCTACAGGCGATTCAAATTGGCACAGTTCGAATCGTTCCGGAACCGGCGAATCCTTGTTGCGTTGCCTCGACGCCACGAACAGGAGGTATCCATGGCGGCAGCGAAGAAGTCGAAGACGTCCCACGGACGCAAGCGGGACCGGGCACGAGTGGCCGGCGGGCAGGACTACGAGGTGCAGTACGAGGCGAAGAAGACGGGAAAATCGGCGTCGGCGGTGAAAAAGGCTGTCAAGAAGGTCGGCAATGCGCGAAAGCGGGTGGAAAGGCGGCTAGGCCGCTGACTCGGAGACGGGCTGGCGTCGATGTTTAGCGTCGGTCCTCCTCATCAGGGGGACATTCTGGGCAGCTATCACCAATCGAGTCCAGCACGTCGCGAATTGCGGCCTCCGCTGCTTGAGGGGAGACGTCTGCTGGCGGGTCCTGACGGGCGATATCGAAGGCGCGCTCTCGTGCATGCGGATCGGCGCGGTCTTGCATCCAACCGTGCTCCTCGCACTCGCGGATGGCGCCGGCTTCGTTCAGCACGTTGATCGCCCAACCGCGCAGGGTGCCGATCGCCGGCCGTCTCTGCTTGGTCATCAGCATTGAAAGGTTCTCCCACGCTGAGACGAATCGTTTAGTCCCGCAGACGTTCCCTATCGCTAACACACGACTGGGATTCGGGATCGTGGGATCTCGTGGTTTTCGAAGGGCGAAGTTTCCGCCCGGCGAGGTGCTAGGGTGGGCAAGAACGAACTGAAGAAACCGTTTTTACTTCAGACTACGTCCGAGCTCAGGTGGTTGCTCCTTGTCCGTTTTGCGCGTTCGGCTGTCGCCGCACCGGGCTCTCGTTGAACCGAGCCGCGCAGCGTCTCGGCCTTGCGGCTTCGATCCCTCGCGCACGAGCAAATCACCCCTCAGAAACGAAAAACCAGACCTTTTGCAGCAGCCACCTACACAAAGGTCCGGCCTTATCTTAGCTTGCCGCGATACCGAACGGCTGCAAAGGACGCTTCATATCCTTTGGGAGGTCTTGCTATTCATTCGGGTTGCGACCCGGAGGCGGCAATAGATCAGTAGCCGATACGACTACTTCTTTTTCTTTGAAGTCTTCTTTGCCACCTTCTTGGTAGCTGCCTTCGCGGTCTTCTTTGCCTTCTTCGCTTTCTTGGCCATGTCGTCCTCTGTAAGAATTGGCTCTCAGTGAACATGCCCACGCCGAGCATAGATATGCACACGAGTGAGACGATATCACAAAAGCAAAATTGATACCAAGCAGACCTGAATCCGCATTGAGTCGCTCGCCGGAGGCACTCGCCCTCGGGCCCGCCGTCATCGCATGCCGGCGTCGCTATCACTGCCCTTCGGGTCGGGTGCCTTCTTAACCGGTCTCGCGACTGCACTCGGTCCCGGGTCCCGCCGCTACGCGTCGGCGCTATGCTGACCCTCCTGCGGGTGCCTCTTTCGCCGCGTCCGCGAGTGGTCTCCGCTGTCGCTCCGCCCATAGGCCTCTCTTCCATAATTGTGAGACTCTGTGAAAATGTCGGGCGGTTCTCGTATTCATTGCCTGCATCACGTTCGCTCAGGTTTTGGCGCGTGCGGCCAGGGCCGCACCGGGCTCTCGTAAACCGAGCCGCGCAGCGTCTCGGCCTTGCGGCTTCGATCCCTCGCGCTAGAGCTTTGGTGCTCCTCGCCGGGGGCACTCGGGAAAGGGGCTCGCCTGCGGCGATCGCTATCACTGCCCCGTTCCCGGGTGCCGCTGTTGAACCGGTCTCGTCGCTGCACTCGGACCCGCGTGCCCCTTCGGGTCGCTATGCTCACGCTCTCCGGGTGCCATTTTCCGTTGCGGCGATGCGCCCTTGGGCGCACGCCTGATCGCGAATGAGGCCCTCGGTAGATGGCGCAAGAGCTGAGAGTAAGAGTGCAGGCTGGTTTTTCCGTGACGGGTTAGAAGTTGCGAGAGAGGCTCGCGGCGCCCGTCGCGGAGACCCGCGATGTCAAACACTACTACTCGCGCGCGCGCCGGCCTGGACCGGGCAACCCTCTATAACGAAATTACCGACAAGATCATTGCCGAGCTTGAGGCCGGACGCGTCCCCTGGGTTCAGCCCTGGGGTACGTCCGCGGCGAAAGCGCCGCTGGCCATGCCGAAAAATGCGTCGATTAACCGGCAATACAGCGGCGTGAACATCCTCATTCTCTGGGGGGCCGTGATCGAACGCGGATTCACCGGGCAAAGCTGGCTCACTTTCCGCCAGGCGCTCTCGCTTGGTGGTCACGTTCGTAAAGGAGAGCGCGGTACCACTGTTGTTTACGCAGATCGTTTCGTACCGAATGACGAAAAGCGACGCGCCGCTGAGACCGGCGAAGACGCGCAAGCGATTCCATTCCTCAAACGATTCTCCGTTTTCAACACCGATCAGTGCGATGAACTGCCCGACAATATTGCCACCGCTGCGCCGCCACCCCCTGCTGGCCTCATCGAACCCACGGTCGACGCCCTGATCAAAGCCAGCGGAATTCCATTTCGGATTGGTGGAGATCGTGCATTCTATGCAACCGCCGAAGACTACGTGCAGGTCCCGCCGCCGCAGGCCTATTTCGAACCCATCAATTGGCACCGCACGGCCTTGCATGAACTCGGTCATGCGACGGGGCATCCCTCGCGCCTCAACCGCGACCAGAGCGGATCCTACGGTACGAAGAAGTATGCCTTCGAAGAACTGGTCGCCGAGTTGAGTTCCGCGTTCAGCTGCGCGTCGCTCGGGATCGTGCCGACCGTGCGTCATGCCGACTATATCGGCTCCTGGCTTGAAGTCCTGCGCGAAGACAATCGGGCCATCGTGCGAGCCGCCTCGCAGGCGAGCAAGGCCGCGGATTATTTGCTCGGCTTCGTTCCCGGATCCATTGAGCCCGCGTCGCTGGGTTCGGTTATTGCCGAACACGAGGCGGCGTGATGCTTGACCTTGGGCGCGCGAGAGTGAGAGGAGGGGAGGCTGTTCGCGACGGGTTGGAAGCCGAGAGAGAGTCTCACGGCCGCCCGTCGTGGAGAGCCAAGATGACGAAAGCCGTACAAAAGATCACGCTGTCGCCTTCCCGGGATATTCCGTTCAACAAGCTCGTGCTCAGCCAGTCGAACGTTCGCCGCGTCAAGGCCGGTGTCTCGATCGAACAGCTAGCCGAGAGCATCGCGCAGCGCACGCTTCTGCAAAGTCTAAGTGTCCGGGCCGTCGTTGATGCAGATGGCAACGAGACCGGCATGTTCGAGGTGCCGGCGGGCGGCAGGCGCTATCGTGCGCTCGAGCTTCTGGTGAAACAGAAACGCATGTCAAAGACGCAGGCGGTGCCGTGCGTTGTGCGTGAAGGAGGCATTGCCGCGGACGATTCGGTGGCGGAGAACGACGAGCGGGTCGGCCTGCATCCACTCGATCAGTTTCGGGCCTTCCAGACGCTCCGCGACCTCGGCATGAGCGAGGAAGACATCGCCGCCCGGCACTTCGTGAACCCTGCGATCGTAAAGCAGCGGCTGCGGCTGGCGTCGGTGTCGCCGAAGCTGCACGAGGTCTATGCCGAAGATGGCATGACGCTCGAGCAGCTCATGGCGTTCTCAGTCACAGCCGATCACGCCCACCAGGAGCAAGTCTGGCAGAACGTAAGCCGTTCCGGTTATGACGAGCCTTACCAGATCCGCCGGCTGCTCACTGAAAAGACCGTGCGCGGGTCCGATCGCCGGGCGCAGTTTGTGGGCCTCGATACCTATCAGCACGCGGGTGGCGGCGTTCTGCGGGATTTGTTCGAGCACGACGACGGCGGCTGGCTTCAGGACGTCGTGTTGCTCGACCGCCTCGTGACCGAAAAGCTCAAAGCCGAAGCGGAGACGATTGCTGCCGAAGGCTGGAAGTGGATCTCGGTCGCCGTAGAGTTCTCCTACGGTCACCCTCAAGGGCTACGAGAAATCGAAGGCAAACCTGTCGATCTCTCGCCCGAGGAGCAGGCCACCATCGATGCCCTGAACGCCGAGCAAGCCAAGCTTGAAACCGATTATCAGGATGTAGACGAGCTGCCCGACGAAATCGACCAGCGTCTCGGCGAAATCGAGGCGGCACTGGCGGCATTCGAAAACCGGCCGATGCACTACGATCCGACCGAGATCGCCCGAGCTGGTGTCTTCATCAGCATCGATTCCGAGGGGCGCCTCTCCGTGGATCGGGGTTACGTCCGGCCAGAGGACGAGGTGCCGGCAACTGATTGCGACGTCGGGCAGGACGCCGGTGCGTTGTCGACCGAAGGTCAAGAAGAGGGCGCTTCCGTTCAGCGGACGGTGATCGCGGTCGCGGGTAGTGCTCCCGATGCTGAAGAAGATGATGAGGATGCGGCCAGGCCTCTGCCGGATCGGCTGATTACCGAGCTGACGGCGCATCGAACGCTGGCTTTGCGCGATGCGCTGGCCGAAAATCCTGCGATTGCGTTCCAAGCGGTGCTGCATAACTTCGTGCTGACGGCCTTTTACCGGTTCGCATCGTCCGGGAGCTGTCTTGAGATCGGCCTTCGCACGCCGAATTTTCCCGCTCAAGCTCCCGGGCTGAGGGAAAGCGTGTCGGCTAAGGCTGTCGAGGCGCGGCATGAGGCCTGGAAGGCACGGTTGCCGAAGAGCGAGAACGATCTATGGGATGCGCTCACGGCCCTTGATGGTGGTGCACAAGCATCATTGTTCGCCCACTGTGCATCATTTGCCGTCAACGCCGTCTATGAACCCGCCAATCGCTACAATCAAGGTCGGGTTTCCGCCCACGCTGTCCGCACGCGTCTCGACCAGGCTGATGTGCTGGCCCGCGCGGTCGGGCTCGACATGGTGCAGGCTGGCTGGCGACCGACCGTCGACAACTATCTCGGTAGGGTCACCAAGCCGCGCATTCTGGAGGCGGTGCGGGAAGCCAAGGGCGAGCCGTCGGCACAACTGATCGACCATCTGAAGAAGGCTGAGATGGCAAAGGAGGCCGAGCGTCTACTCGATGGCTCGGCTTGGTTGCCGGAGCCGCTGCGCCTCGTCGATCCCGATGCGGTGCCAGTGGCGCAGGAGGGCGAAGCAGGCCCGCTGCCCGAATTCCTCGCCGACGATGAGGATCAGGAAAAAGTCAGCGACGATGATCCGCAACAGCTCGACGCGGCTGAATGACATTAAGGAGCGGGATGGCACGGCCGTCCCGCAGTAGCGCGGGGACCGGCGTGCAGCGCCGGTCCCTATTTTTATGCCCGAGGTCTGAGAGGGAGAGCGGGCCGGGAAGGGTTTGAGCCGTCCAGGTCAGAGGAGAGCGCCTGGCGGTTCGACCCCTTCCTGCTCTCCGAAAGAATTCCTGCCATGACCGAATCTCTCGCCGGCGGCGCTGCCGCCGCGCCGCTTTCGTTGCGCGCCGCTGCAACTTTCACCTCCGCCGCTGTCAGGGCCGCGCGACAGCTCCTGACCGAGCTCGAACGCGGCAGGCGCATCGATGCCGCTGTTCTGCGTAGCGCCATGGAGGCTGCCTTCGGCGCCTCCGATGCGGCCGGCGCCTGGAACTGGAAGACCGCCTATGACGTCTGCGAGGCGGCAACCGTTCTGTTTCTTCGCAAGTTCGGACCGGCCATACGGGCCAGGGCTGGCTCGATGGCTGTTATGCTGCCGCTGCTGGCGAAAGTCGCGGACCGTCTGCCGACCCACACGCGGCGTTCGGAGGACAGTCAGGCGCTTCAGCAATTCTCGACGCCGATCCCGCTTGGGCTGGTCGCATGCACCGCAGCGGCCATTACATCCGCCGATCGCGTTCTGGAGCCCTCCGCGGGGACCGGTTTGCTCGCCATCTTTGCCGAGCTCGCCGGCGGCGCCTTGGTGTTGAACGAGTTGGCGGAGACCCGGGCGGGGTTGCTCGAGCATCTATTCGCGGGCGTTAACGTCACGCGGTTCGATGCTGCTCAGATCGACGACCACCTCGACGTGAGTGTCGCGCCGAGCGTCGTTCTGATGAACCCGCCGTTCTCCGCGGTGGCAAATGTCGATCGACGGATGGCGGATGCGGCTCTCCGTCACATCGGTTCGGCGCTCGCGCGTCTTCGCGACGGTGGGCGCCTCGTCGCCATCACTGGCGCCAGCTTCGCACCGGATATCCCAGCATGGCGAGATGCCTTTGTGCGGCTCCAGGAACGCGGGCAGGTAGTGTTTTCTGCGGCGATCGAGGGCGCCCTCTACGCGAAGCACGGAACACACATCGACACACGGCTGCTTGTGATCGACAAACTGCCCGCTGCTGATCCGACGGCTTTTGCTGTCTCGCCGGGCATGGCGGCCGACGTCGCTACCTTGCTTGATTGGGTGACCAAGCATGTGCCTACAAGGCCGCCTGTCGCCACGCCCACGCCATCGGAGATCGCCGCTATGCGGCGGCCAGAGATGTCGCGACCGACCAGCGCTGTTGCACCGCGCGCATCGTCCTCTTCGATAAGCGCAGCGCCAGAAGGCACCGAACTTACATACGAGACAGTCGAATGGTCGCCGCCGGAAGGTGCTCGGCTCACCGACGCGCTCTATGAGGAATACGGATTGCAGTCGATCCGCATTCCCGGATCGTGCGCACATCCGACCAAACTCGTGCAGTCCGCGGCGATGGCGTCCGTTGCGCCACCGAAGCCGTCCTATCGTCCGCACCTGCCGGCCAATGTCATGGACGACGGAGTTCTGTCGGATGCTCAGCTGGAGAGCGTCATCTATGCCGGCGAGGCGCATTCTGAATTTCTCGCGGGCTCTTGGACGGTCGACGCGACTTTTGATGTTGTGGCCGCCGCGCGCGACGACGCAGAGAATGCCGTCCGCTTTCGCCGCGGCTGGTTCTTGGGCGATGGCACCGGCGCGGGCAAGGGACGGCAGGTCGCCGGGATTTTTCTCGACAATTGGCTCGAGGGCCGCCGCCGTGCGATCTGGATTAGCAAATCCGACAAGCTGATCGAAGATGCCCAGCGCGACTGGTCAGCGCTCAGCATGGAGCGACTGCTCGTCACGCCCCTGTCCCGGTTTCGCCAGGGCACCGCGATCCGGCTTTCGGAAGGCATCCTTTTTGCCACCTACGCCACGCTACGCACCGACGAGCGTGGCGAGAAGCTTTCGCGTGTCGGGCAGATCGTTGAATGGTTGGGCTCCGACTTCGACGGAGTGATCGTCTTTGACGAGAGCCATGCCATGCAGAATGCGGTCGGGGGCAAAGGCGAGCGCGGCGACCAGGCGGCCTCTCAGCAAGGGCGCGCAGGCCTGAGGCTCCAGCATGCCTTGCCCAATGCTCGCGTGGTTTATGTGTCGGCGACGGGCGCTACCACGGTCCACAACCTCGCTTATGCCCAACGCCTCGGCCTTTGGGGCGGCGCCGACTTCCCATTCGCCACACGCGCCGAGTTCGTCGAGGCAATCGAGGAGGGTGGGGTCGCGGCGATGGAGGTGCTGGCGCGCGACCTGAAGGCGCTCGGTCTCTACGCCGCCCGCTCATTGTCCTATGAGGGCGTCGAGTACGAGCTCGTCGAACACCAGCTTACGCCGGAGCAGGTTCGCATCTACGACGCCTATGCCAATGCGTTCAGCATCATTCATAACAACCTCGACGCGGCGATGCGGGCCGCCAACATCACCGGCGAAACCGGAACGCTGAACGGGCAGGCAAAATCCGCCGCGCGATCCGCCTTCGAGAGCGCCAAACAGCGCTTCTTCGGTCATCTGCTGACCTCGATGAAGACACCGTCGCTGATCCGATCGATCGACCGCGATCTCGACGCCGGCCATGCCGCCGTCATCCAGATTGTCTCAACAGGCGAAGCGTTGATGGAGCGCCGGCTCGCCGAGATCCCGACCGAAGACTGGGGCGACGTCCAGGTCGATATCACCCCGCGCGAGTATGTGCTCGACTATCTCGCCCATTCCTTCCCGGTCCAGCTCTACGAGCCGTTCACCGACTCTGAGGGCAACCTCTGCTCTCGGCCTGTCTATCGCGATGGCCAGCCGGTTGAGAGCCGGGAGGCCGTAGCACGACGCGGCCGCCTCATCGAGAAACTCGCCTCGCTGCCTCCGGTACCCGGCGCGCTGGATCGAATCGTGCAGCGCTTCGGCACTGACATGGTCGCCGAAGTGACCGGCCGCTCGCGCCGTATCATTCGTAAGCGCGACCGCTTGGTGGTCGAAAACCGAGCCGGTTCGGCCAATCTCGCTGAGACTTCGGCTTTCATGGACGATCTCAAGCGTATCCTTGTGTTCTCCGACGCGGGCGGCACGGGGAGGAGCTATCACGCCGAACTCTCAGCCCGGAATCGCCGCTTGCGGGTTCATTACCTGCTTGAGCCCGGATGGAAGGCGGATGCCGCGATCCAGGGGCTCGGCCGGACCAACCGGACCAACCAGGCGCAGCCGCCGCTGTTTCGCCCCATCGCGACCGACGTGAAGGCCGAAAAGCGCTTCCTTAGCACCATCGCCCGTCGGCTCGACACCTTGGGAGCAATTACGCGCGGCCAGCGCCAGACCGGAGGGCAGGGCCTGTTCCGGCCCGAGGACAACCTCGAAAGTCAGTACGGGCGTGACGCGTTGCGTCAACTCTACACGTTGCTCGTCCGAGGCAAGGTCAACGGATGCTCGCTCGAGAGGTTCGAGGATGCCACCGGCCTGAAGCTGACAGATGCCAATGGGCTCAGGGATGATCTGCCGCCGATCACGACCTTCCTGAACAGGTTGTTGGCGCTCACCATCGACCTGCAGAATGTCTTGTTTACTGCCTTCGAGCAGCTCTTGACCGCTCGGATCGAGGGCGCTGTCGCGTCCGGCACCTATGATCTCGGACTGGAAACGCTCCGCGCCGAAAGCTTTGTCGTCAGCGAACGGCGGACAATCTATGTCCATCCGCGCACAGGCGCAGAGACGCGGCTGCTCACCATCGTCCAACGCAAGCGTAACCATCCGGTCGGTTTGGATGACGCCCTTGCTCGTCTTTCCAATCATGCCGTCATGCTCATCAACGAGCGCTCGGGACGGGCCGCCGTGCAGGTTCCGGCCCCGAGCATCATGCTCGACGACGGTGAGATCGAGCGCCGCGTCCGCCTGATCCGGCCGATGGAGCAGCACCAGGTCCCCTTGAACATAATGGCGGAGAGCCATTGGGTCGAAGCGGATCGCGAACGTTTTGCCGCGGCCTGGGTGGCTGAGCTTGCCGAGGTGCCTGAGTTCACGGAAAGCACGATCCACGTCGTGGCCGGCTTGCTGTTGCCCATCTGGAAGCGACTGCCGAACGAATCGACCCGTGTCTACCGCCTTCAGACCGACGCGGGCGAACACATCATCGGACGCAAGGTTTCTGCGGCGTGGGTCGCAAACGCCTTCTTGGCGGACTCGCCTACGCTGTCGCCGGATGCTGCCTTTGCCGCGTTGATGGAAGGACGCACCCTCCTCGATCTCGCAGAGGGGCTCCAGCTTCGTCGCGTCCGGGTGATGGGTGCATATCGCATCGAGCTGTCGGGATTCAACGATACGATGCGCGATCGCCTCCGCGCTTATGGCCTCTTTGGCGAGATCATCTCCTGGAAGCTGCGGATGTTCGTGCCTACGGACGAAAGCGGCATAGCAATCCTGACAAAGGTGCTCGACACATATCCGGTCGCGCGCGTCAGTGAGCGGGAAGCCCCGTGATGTCCCCCGCGCTTTGCGAACTGGCACGCCGTCTCGCGCGCGAGGCCGAGGCCGTGTGCCGATACTATCTCTCCAATGGCAAGCGGGCGGGGCGGTACTGGGTGGTCGGTGATGTCCACAACACGCCGGGCCGCTCGATGTTCGTGCGGCTCCAGGAATCGCCGAAGGGCCCAGCCGGCAAGTGGACTGACGCTGCGACCGGGGAGCATGGCGATCTCCTCGACATCATCCGCGAAAGCCTGGCCTCGCGAGACTTCCGCGAGGTCGCCGAGGAGGCGAGGCGGTTTCTGAAGCTGCCTCGTCCTGAGCCGCAGCCGGCCTCGAAACCCGTTCGTTCGGTGGTGCCCGCCGGATCGCAGCAAGCCGCGCGTCGGCTCTTTGCGATCTCCGGTTCGATCGAGGGGACGATAGCCGAAACGTATTTGCAGCGCCGCGGAATAGCCCGCATCCACCATGGCGGCAGCCTGCGCTTCCACCCTCGTTGCTACTATCGACCGGATGAGCATTCGCCGACCGAAACCTGGCCGGCGATGATTGCCTGCGTCACGGACCTCGAGGGGCGGATCACTGGCGTGCACCGAACCTGGCTCGATCCAGACGGCTTTGATCGCATTCGTCTCGGCAAGGCTCCGATCGACACGCCACGACGGGCCATGGGCGATCTGCTCGGCAACGCCGTCCGCTTCGGCGTGGTGGACGACGTGCTCGCCGCCGGCGAGGGCATCGAGACCATGCTGTCATTGCGTTACGTGCTGCCGACTCTGCCTATGGCCGCGGCGCTCTCGGCCAATCACCTCTCGGCCATGATGCTGCCGTCTGGTCTGCGTCGGCTCTATATCGCCCGCGACGCAGATGCCGCGGGAGATGCGGTGCAGGCTACTCTCACCCAGCGTGCAAAAGCCGTCGGGGTTGAAGCGATTACGTTGTCGCCCCGGCTGGGAGATTTCAACGAAGACCTGCACATCCTCGGTCTCGAGACCCTCCGAGCAGAGTTGCGGCTTCAACTCGTACCAGAGGACGTCGTCCGCTTCCTGTATTCGTCGACAGTAGCCGCAGAATAGGCCGGTGCTTCGATCGACGTTAATAGGTCGGTCATAACGAGGCCATTGCCGGAAGAGGACGCGACCTCGGCCTTCTAGAGGGCGATCGGACGGCAAGCGGACCGGGCCGGCAATGGCGGCGTCCGGCTATTTTCCGCCGCGCGCCCGCGATGCAGACACAACACCCATCAAACCGGCGCGCTTTGCATCGCGAAGCAAAATAGCCGGCCTCCGCCATCCTCCGCTGCCGCTTCGGCCCTTGCGGGTTCTGGCCCGCTCCGCCCGCCGTCTGAGTGATCGCCACGAAGGCCGTGATGGGCGCGGCCGATCCGGCAAAGGATCCCTCCAATGACCGACCACGACGACATTGAACCGCCGCACGCCTCTTCTCCAACTGACCACGTCCTCACCGAACTACAACTCTTCGGCTACCGTCCCTTCGACGACCAGCCTGACCCACGGCCGCTTCCCGAGGGAAAGATCATCGCCGGTGCCGTCGCCGATATCTTTGATGCCCTGGTCGCGACGTTGAGCGACACCCGGCTTGAACCGGACCTCGACGATCTGCTCTGGTCGACCGTCAACCTGTTCCACCGCGCCGTCGACCGCATCGGACGCCAACTCGACGACAACGAACAGGCGCAGCACAAGAGCCAGCGCGAGCAAGACGGCTCCGAAGTGCGATCGGTCGAACTCGAGCGCGTGACGGCCGAAGGCATCACTTTGATCGAGCGCCGCAACTGCTTGGAGCTCTTCCGCGACCAGGCCATCGAACGCTTTGAGACTCACACCGGATCGTCCTGGCGCCCTCGATCGGGATCGCTGGTAAACCACCGCACGCTGACCGCGGCGATGATTGACTCCCGCGACTTCATCGCAGCCAAGCGTCGCGCCGAAACCGAGGTCATGTTCCCGCCGGGACCGAAGATCGCGCTTACCGGCGGGCTCGACTTCAATGACCACAACCTCATCTGGGACCGCCTCGACAAGGTCTACGCCAAGCATCCCGACATGGTCCTGCTCCACGGCGGCTCGCCCAAAGGTGCGGAGCTTATCGCCTCGAAATGGGCGACCAATCGCAAGGTGCCACAGATCGCCTTCAAGCCTGACTGGACGAAGCACGCCAAGGCAGCCCCCTTCAAGCGCAACGACGCCATGCTCGAACTTCTGCCGATCGGCGTCATGCACTTCCCGGGCACGGGTATCCAGGACAACCTCGCCGACAAAGCAAAGCGCCTCGGCATTCCCGTCTGGAGGTTCGGCGGCGCGTGAGCGCCGTCTTCTCACCTCCCGACGCTAAAGCGGAGTTGCATGCGCCGCAACTCCGCCGCGTTTCGACCCTATGTCCACGTTGCGCCGTGGTGGTGGTGGTGGGCGCGACCGCTGGATTTATGCACATGGAGCCACCACCATGCTCGCCCTTGGGCTTGTTCTCAACACACTCGGAATCGGCTTGTTCTGCTGGGCAATCTTTGCGCTCGCTGGGTATGCCTTGCCGTTTTCGTCGCACTGAGCATCGGGATGACGGCGTTTCAGAGCGGCGCCGGCCTCCTTGGCGCGCTGCTTATCGCAACGGCCGGCGGTGCGCTGACGCTGGTCCTCGGCCAGGTCGCCTTTGCTGCTACTCGGTCCTCCGCCTTGCGCGTCGCGATCGCCACAGCATTCGCTACTCCCGCCGCAGTCGCCGGCTATCATGTGGTGTTCGCCGTGTCCCCTATCGGGGTGGCCTCGCTGGCATGGCGTGAGGTCTTCGCTTGCTTTGGCGCGGTTTGCATTGGGGGTCACGTCATGGACGCGCTTGATCGTTCTGGCGAAGACCCGGCCGCTCGAGCCGGGTGGGGTGGTGGAGAGTCCGTCCTAACCAGTTCTTACGGCCGGAAGGCGTGAGGGATGACCGTTTACCGCCTTCGTCGTCGACAGGTTCGCATAAATCGGCGCGCTGAACGGGGGATGATCGATCCTGAGCGCGAGAGAGGCAATCCTCCTCGGAGCTCCTCGATCAAGCCGCCGGCATTGGGTCTGGCCCACGCGGCCGCGGCGGAGCTGTGTTGCCTCGATCCGTTCTTGGGAGACGATACCTCCCTTTTGCAGGAGATTGTTTCTCTTTCTGCGCTGAATCGTTCCAACCTCTTGTTCAGCAAAACCAGCCATGTCTTCTCCGAGATTGCGGTTCAGCACGCGGACGCACGTGGCCTCGTTGATGGCTGGATCTGGCCGAAGACCGGCTTCGCCTCGATCGTCTAAGCCGCAACGCCGTTGATGCGACTTTCTTCCCCTGGGCTTCGCCCATTCCTCGCGAGACAAGAAAGTCGCCACAACGGCGTCCTCCGCTCCGCTACGGCCCGCGAGCGGGTGCGTCGCCGATCGTCTTCGGCCTGCAGATCGCCATCGAGGCCGCGGTGGTCGCGGGCTCGAAACACAACAGGAGAAGTCACATGGCAAACATCGGTTCCTTCAAGAAGGTCGGTAACGATTTCCAGGGCGAGATTGTCACCCTGAGCCTACAAGCTAAGGGCGTCCGCATCGTCGCCGAGACGAACCGCTCCAACGATAATGCCCCCAGCCACCGCATCTACGTGGGCCGGGCCGAGATCGGGGCCGCTTGGTCGAAGCGCTCCGAGGAGGGCCGGGACTATCTCTCGCTCAAGCTCGACGATCCTTCCTTCAACGCTCCAATCTACGCGAACTTGTTCGATGACGAGAGCGGTGAAGGCTACACCCTCCTCTGGTCGCGGCCGCGCAAGAGCGGCGAGTAAGAGCGCCCCACCAAGCCCCGTCCGGTCCGCCGGGCGGGGTCTTCGCGGCTGGCCTGAGGCAGCTTGCGATTTACCTCTCGGTCAGGCTCAACGATCCGAACCTATTCTACGCCTCGCTCGTCAAGACCGAAGTCCACGAGGGCTTCACCCTGATTTGGTCCCGCCGCAGCGGCGACCGGTCCCTCCGGGGATCATCAGCCGCCTCTCCGGAGGCGAGGCCCGCATCCAGCGGGTATGAGTTTACTTTCGATTTTAGACGAGAACTTCAAGGTACCCAAATGTCGGCCCGGCGGCTGCCCCATATATTCTTGAACATTGCCGAGAAGGCAGCGACGGACTCATATCCGAGTTTATCGGCCAACGCTTTGATAGGACGCCGGATCGCAGTTCCCTCAACGGCACGCCAATTGGAACTGTTGGATCCATCTACCCAACGTCATTCCTATCTCACGCTCAACATGGCGACGCAAACTCTGTTTGCTCATCAGAACTCTGCTCAATCGCCTCGTTCGCCGGTTTCCGGTTCTTCGAGCATGATGTAGGCGATCCGCTTCAGCTGCGGATCCGCGGCAGTTGCAATATAGTTCCTCAATCAGCAAGCCGGCAACGCGGAAATGTCGAGTCCCTGCCGCGTAGTTACCTCCAAGATCGTGAAGATCAACCAAAAGAGAAGTCTGGCGATCAGTCCCGCTGTTTACTCTGGATGAAATGGGCGTTCAGGGTAGGCTCAAGATCGGCCAACGTCTTGTTACCAGTTGCAAATCCGCGCAAATTTCCTGCACGATTTCCTTGCCGAGTAATTCTCGAATTCCCTTCTCCAATCCTCCAGGCACAAACAGAAGCAACATCCCTCCCTGACGTCGCCAAAGCCGGAAATGCCTGAATTCGACTGGCGGTCGCCGGAGTCCGACAAGAGCCTACAAGACGTCGAAATCACCGACTTCGCCTGGGAATACCTTCACCGCAATGCGGACTATTGACGCGACTTTACGCGATAATCGCCAACAGTCGGATGGCGAAGTGACACCAGAGTTCAGGAGGGTGGCTCTGCTTCGCCGATGACCCGCAGCGGTCCTTCGAGCCGACGATCTTTTGGACGCTGAGGTTTTACCGGCGGTCATTCCGGTCAAGGGCGCAATGGCCGACGACGGCAGGGGGCCGTCTCAGCTGCTGCTCGACCTTACGGCTGCCCAGATGCGTCGCGCTGTCGACGGTTGGCATGCCGTGCTGCGTATTGGCGCGGTAGATGATCGTGTCTGGTCCAAAGAGCCGCCGGTGCTCGGTGCGTAAGATGTGGCCGAGCTGCCACTTGAGGGCGATCTAGAAGCGCCCACTTATGCAGCCAGCCGGCTGTGGCGCGCGATAAATGGACGCGCACCAGGTCCTGCCCCTCACCAACTATCTAAAAACCGCCGCGAACGCCTGAGCGCTGCAATCCGTGCGCTCGATGCTCACAGCGTCGGCGGAAGCTATCGCGTCATCGGCGAAGCCCTCTCCCGGGCGCAGGGACGATTAGCGCAGCCACCGAGAGTGCCGAAAATCGTACCCCCAACATTCGGCATCCCCCTCCGAAGTCTTGCTCCTCCATGATGACCGCACACACGCCGGCCTAGCCAAGCGTAGTGCGCTGTCATCTTGGAGTTCTCAAATGCCCGATCCGATGGCGGGTTTTCCCCCGCGATTCCTGCGTACACCTGAGGCGGCGCGCTATCTTGGTCTGTCCGGCCGCACGCTCGAGAAGCACCGCACGTACGGTACTGGACCGACGTATCGGAAGATCGGCGGACGTGTCGTCTACGCCGTCGATGACCTGAAAGCGTGGGCCGATCTCGGCGCCAAGACGTCGACATCCGATCCCGGCAAGGGGACCGTGCTGCCCGCCAAGAAGCATCCGGCGCTGCGCCCGTATGCGGGCCAGGAACGCCGCTGACCGCCTTGCGAGAGCAGTGACCATGCGGCGCAAACACCATTCCGAGCGTGACCAGCTTGAGCTCTTTCGGGCGCTGCCCGGCGATCTCGCGCCGCGCGATGCGCAGGATCTGATGGCCTATCCGTTCTTCTCGCTCGCAAAAACGAAGCGGATTGTGCCGATCGATTTCCGTGCCGGGGCGATCGCAATTCGGGTCGAAGCCGTGCCGGAACATGGGATGGCGACGATCTGGGATGCGGATGTTCTGATCTGGGCCGCGTCCCAGATCGTCGAAGCCCGTGACGCAGGCTTGAAGACCTCGCGCCTGATGGCTGCAACGCCTTACGAGATTTTGACGTTTGTCGGCCGCGGCACCAGCGCGCGTGACTACGAACGGCTGAAGGCGGGTCTTGACAGACTTCAGTCAACGACCGTGCTGACGTCGATCCGTCAGCCGACAGAACGACGGCGACACCGCTTCTCCTGGATCAACGAATGGAAGGAGACGGCCGATTCAAACGGTCGGCCATTTGGGATCGAGCTGATCCTCCCGGATTGGTTTTATGCCGGCGTCATCGATGAAGCGCTCGTGCTGACGATCGACCGCGCTTATTTCGATCTGACGGGCGGGCTTGAGCGCTGGCTTTACCGCCTCGTGCGCAAGCATGGTGGACGCCAGGATGGCGGCTGGAGTTTTGATCTTCTGCACCTCCATGCCAAGTCCGGCATCCTCTCGCCGCTCAAGCATTTTGCTTACGACGTTCGTCAGATCGTCCAGCGCCAGACATTGCCCGGCTATCAGCTCGTGCTCACGCGCGATCCTGATGGCGCCGAGCGGCTGAACTTCGCGCCTACGCCTGTCGATCCCTTAACGGCACGCCTGCGCCGGCGCGGTCTCATTTCAAATTCGGAGGACAACCTGTGAATCAGCTCGTGCTATCGAGGACCGCAACCCTCGTGCTATCGGAGACCCGATCCTCGTGCTATCGGGGACCGGAATCGAGCTTAAGAGCTTGTTTCTTCGCGGTTTCCGGCTGCTCTAACTTTACTAACCAGAAATCCTTCGGATTTCTTCTAACGGACCGGGCCGAAAGCTGCGTTGGAGGCGATCGGCAGCCGCAGGCCGCCAATGCTGTTTGGCTCTGCAAGTCGCATACGCTTTTCGCCGAAACCCATGCTCACGGCTGCCAACTCCACCGTCAGGGAGCCGCGGCATGAGCGATCTCACGGAAGTAGAAGTTCTGTGGCTCGAGAAGCGCATTGAAAACCGCATTCGGTTCGGCCGTATTGTCAAGGAACGGAAGCTTGATTGCCACCGGCGTGTCCTGTCATTTGCACCCGGCAGCATCTTTGCCTTCGTCCGATGGACCTCCAATGACTTTGGGGCAATCATTTCGCGGATCGACATCTTGCGCGCGGTCGCACCGGGACAGCGCTGCTCGACCGTGCCGTATGTGAAGCCCGGCGGGGAGATTTTGCTGCGTGTGTCCGGCTGGTCAAAGGTCGAAAGGGTGCTGCAGATGGTCGACGCCATTGAGGCGCTCGGCATCGATCCTGCCGAGGTCGCTCCTGATCATTGGCATCACGTTCATAACCGCCTGTCAGTCAACGAGAACCCACGCTTGTATACGAGAGCGCGTCATCAGGCCTGGCTTCACCGGCAAAAGGTGATGCGATGACGAGCCGCCTCATGATGCTGGCCGTGACGATTGGGGTCGCTGCTGCGCTCACCGCGACGATCGTCCTGGAGCCGCTTCCACTTTACATCTGGAACGCATCCACGAGCGTGCCGATAGGTCTCTACCGCCTTCGGCCGGCGGACCAATTCCGAGTCACTGAATTGGTCGCCGTGCAGCCGCCGGAGCCGCTCGCGACCTTCCTCGACCTTAACGGCTATTTGCCCATTGGCGTCCCCATGCTGAAGCGCGTACTCGCCCTTCCGGGGCAGCGTGTTTGCAGAACCGGCCTCACGATTGCGGTCGACGACCTCGCGGTGGGCCAGGCGAAGGATCGCGACGGACGCGGCAGGCCGCTGCCGAAATGGCAGGGCTGCCGCGTCGTCGGCGCCGGCGAGCTGTTTCTGATGAACTGGCAGTCGGACGACTCTCTTGACGGCCGGTATTTTGGATTTCTTCCGGCATCAAGCGTGATCGGCCGTGCGATGCCGGTGTGGACGTGGGAGGAGTGACAGTGGGTATTCGACGTATTCTCCTCGCCATTCCCTTGTTCGATCGATTGCGGGATCATTCCTCCGTCACGATTGATGACTGCAAGGCTGGCGCGCGCCCGACCGCGTGCTTGGGTCGGTTGGACGCACGCGCTTGTGCTGTCGTGCCCCTGATGCTTCTTCTGACCGCGTGTGGCAGTGCTGTTTTTGCCCGGAGCGGATCAGTCGCCCAGCCGGCAATCAGTCAGACTGCTCACTCAATTGCCGGCTTCATCAATGAAGCCTCACAACGCTTTGCAATTCCACCGAACTGGATCCGTTCAGTCCAAAGCATCGAGAGTGCTGGGGACGTGCACGCCAGATCGCCAAAAGGCGCAATGGGCCTGATGCAAATCATGCCGGCGACCTGGGCGGAACTTCGCGAGCGCTACAATCTCGGGAACGACCCCTATGACCCGCACGATAACATTCTGGCCGGCACGGCGTACTTGCGCGAATTGCTCGATCGCTATGGCTCGCCAGGCGTGTTTGCGGCGTACAACGCGGGACCATCTCGCTACGAAGGGCATCTCGCGGGCGACTCTCTGCCCAACGAGACGCGAGCCTACGTCGCAAAGCTCGCAAATCTGCTTGCCATCGAACTGCCGCCAAGGTGGACATCCAGCGGACAGTCATCAGCAGCTGCGACGCTATTCGTCAGGCGATCCGATCTCGTGAAAGCACGCGATGGGTCACCGGCGCTCAAGTCGTCGAGCGGTGTCACGACCGCAATCTCACAGCCCGATGTCTCGCTCATGGTCCCCCGGCCTATTGGCGTGTTCGTCGCTCGATCGGATTCGGGAGCATCGCAATGACCAGGTGTGCGGGTTCGCAAGCTTTGGTGTGCTTCAACAAGCAAGTGCTACGTGCTGATGGCGTATGGGCGATGCCTTCGGCCCGCGCTCTACTCGTCGCTTCGCTCCTCACCGAGCCACCCTTCGGGTGTCTCGGCCCTTCGGGTAACGATCGCTATCGCAAGCGCTCGGAAGCAGTGGGGGTTTCGCGAGTTGGCTGGCAAGTCGCGGCGGCTCTTTGGGCAACCGGCTACCGGGAGATCACGACGGCAGGACGGCGAGATAAAAGAGGCTCGCCGGTCGAACCGCAAGCCATTGACATGGCTTGGGTTCCGGCGTGCCGGTCGGTCGGGGCGCGTGCCGCGGTTTGTATTTTTACGAATGCCATCAAACGCGTCTTCGGCACCATGTGCGATTTTGATCGTTGGGAGGCCCTGCCGTGAGTGTGGGCGACAGCGATCTGCGTGTTCGGCCTGGGCGCATTCGCAGCACCCGCGCGCCGAAACAAAAGAGCTTCATCAACCAGGTGCTGCGGGCGGCGAAGAAATCGGGACACACCTCGGATCTGGCTGTGGCGGGCAGGCGTTCGACGGCGTATGGGCGCTCGACGTTTGGCCGCGGCCGTCTGTCCTTTGGCCGCGCCAGATTGTTCAGCCCGAGCCGGCGTGTGGTGGTGAAAGCGCGCGTGGTCCGGCACAAAGGGCGAGCCTTCCGTTCAGCGCCACTGACCGCCCACCTCTCATATCTGAAGCGCGATGGCGTGACCCGGAGCGGCGAGCGTGCCGAGATGTTCGATGCCGGCAGCGACCGAGCCGATAGCGCGGCTTTCGCAGAACGGTGCAAGGACGACCGGCATCATTTCCGGTTCATCATCTCGCCCGAGGATGCCGGCGACACGACCGATCTGAAGGCCTTCACCCGCGATCTCGCCAGGCAGATGGAGACCGATCTCGGCACGCGGCTCGATTGGGTGGCTGTCGATCATTGGAACACCGACAACCCTCACGTCCACCTTCTCGTTCGGGGAGTAGATCAGGAAGGAGCGGACCTCGTGATCTCCCGCGACTATATCAGCCAAGGTCTGCGTTCACGCGCCGAGGAACTGGTCGCCATCGAACTGGGTCCGAGACCGGAGCACGAGATCCGCAATTCGCTGGAGCGGGAAGTCACGGCAGACCGCTGGACGCGGCTCGACCGGGAGATCCGGTTGGCGGCAGATGAGACTGGCTACATCGATCTTCGGCCGGAGAATCGCGGCAAGTCCGATCCCGAGATCAGGCGGCTGATGGTTGGCCGCCTTCAGCACTTGGAGAAAATGGGCGTTGCCGCACCCGCCGCATCAGGGGAATGGATGGTCGGACTTGAGGCGGAGCGTAGCTTGCGCGACCTCGGCATGCGCGGCGACATCATCAAGACCATGCACCGCGCCTTTACCGAGCGTGGGGAATCGCGCGGCGTTGCCGACTTCGTCATCGAGGCTGGACAGCCCACGTCTCAGATTATCGGACGGCTGGTCGACCGGGGATTGCATGACGAACTGACCGGCGAGGCCTACGCCCTCATCGACGGAACGGACGGGCGCGCTCACCACGTGCGCTTCCGAGGGCTCGAGGCCTTCGAGCACGCACCACCGATCGGCGGCATCGTCGAAGTGCGACGCTTCGGTCAAACCGGCGATCCGCGGCCGACCTTGGTGCTGGCGACACGTTCCGATCTCGATCTTACCGGTCAAGTCGCTGCTAAAGGAGCAACCTGGCTCGACCACAGGCTAGTCGAACGCGACTCCATGCCGCTCGCCATGGGCGGATTCGGCCGCGAGACCCGCGACGCCTTGGAAGCCCGTACCGAGCACCTGATCCAGCAGGGCCTGGCGCGGCGGCAGGGCCAGCGCATCATCCTGCAGCGCGATCTCCTGGACACGTTGCGCAGACGCGAACTGGACGAGGTGGCAGCAAAGCTTTCGGCCGACACCGGTCTGCCTCGCGTGAAGGCCGCCTCCGGGGAGCATGTGGCGGGCACGTATCGCCAGCGGCTGACGCTCACCTCGGGACGCTTCGCCATGATCGATAATGGGCTCGGCTTCCAACTCGTGCCCTGGTCGCGCGAACTCGAAAAGAAGCTCGGCCAACACGTCACCGGCGTCGTGAAGGACGGCGGTGGCATCGAATGGGGCTTTGGCCGGAAGCGCGACCTCGGCCTCTAGGTATCTCGCCAATTCAGCTGCGGAAGGACGCTCGGAATGTCCGGAACCAAAATACTCTGGGGGCAGGTGATCGTTGTCGGCCTGATCGTCTTGCTCGCCATCTGGGGAGCAACCGAGTGGACGGCATGGCGACTGGCCTACCAGCCCGAGCTTGGGCGGCCCTGGTTCGAACTGTTGGGCTTCAAGATCTATTATCCGCCGATCTTCTTCTGGTGGTGGTTCGTCTACGATGCCTATGCGCCGCAGGTCTTTGTCGAGGGCGCCTTCATCGCAGCAGCAGGGACCGTCGTTTCGATCGCGGCGGCGATCGGCATGTCGGTCTGGCGGGCGCGTGAAGCCAAGAATGTCGAGACCTATGGTTCGGCGCGCTGGGCTGACGCGGAAGAGGTTCGAGCGGCCGGACTTCTCGGTCCGGATGGTGTGGTGCTGGGCAAGCTCGGCCGCGACTACCTCCGCCATGATGGGCCGGAGCACGTGTTGTGTTTTGCTCCCACCCGGTCCGGCAAGGGCGTCGGGCTCGTCGTTCCCTCGTTGTTGGCATGGCCCGGCTCGGCCATCGTGCACGACATCAAGGGTGAGAACTGGCAGCTGACCGCGGGCTTTCGCTCGCGGCATGGCCGTGTCCTGTTGTTCGACCCGACCAACCCTAAATCCTCGGCTTACAATCCGCTGCTCGAGGTCCGACGCGGGGAATGGGAGGTTCGCGATGTGCAGAACGTAGCCGACGTCCTGGTCGACCCCGAAGGCTCACTCGACAAGCGGAACCATTGGGAGAAGACCAGTCATTCACTCCTGGTCGGCGCCATCCTCCATGTGCTCTATGCCGAGGTGGACAAGACCCTGGCCGGTGTCGCCGCCTTCCTGTCTGATCCGAAGCGGCCGATCGAGGCGACGCTGAAGGCAATGATGACGACGCCGCATCTTGGCGAGCAGGGTGCCCATCCAGTGGTCGCCTCAACCGCGCGCGAACTCCTGAACAAGTCGGAGAATGAACGTTCCGGCGTCCTGTCCACCGCGATGTCGTTCCTCGGGTTGTACCGCGATCCCGTCGTAGCCCAGGTGACCCGCCGCTGCGACTGGAGGATTGCCGATCTGACCGCAGACAACAGTGCCACGACGCTTTATCTCGTGGTGCCGCCCTCCGATATCTCGCGGACCAAGCCTTTGATCCGGCTGGTGCTGAACCAGATTGGCCGGCGCCTGACCGAGGACTTGCACGCCCGCGACCGCCGGCATCGAGTGCTGATGATGCTTGACGAGTTCCCGGCGCTGGGGCGTCTGGATTTCTTCGAGTCCGCGCTCGCCTTCATGGCGGGGTATGGCATCAAGAGCTTCTTGATCGCGCAGTCGCTCAATCAAATCGAGAAGGCCTACGGGCCGAACAACGCGATCCTCGACAACTGCCATGTCCGCGTCAGCTTCGCGACCAATGACGAGCGGACGGCCAAGCGGGTGTCCGATGCGCTGGGCACGGCGACGGAGATGCGGGCAATGAAGAACTACGCAGGTCATAGGTTGAATCCCTGGCTGGGGCACCTGATGGTCTCGCGCCAGGAGACCGCAAGGCCGCTGCTGACCCCTGGCGAAGTCATGCAGCTTCCGCCGATGGACGAGATCGTCATGGTGGCAGGGACGGCGCCGATCAGGGCGAAGAAGGTCCGCTATTACGAGGATCGCCGGTTCACCGAGCGGGTTTTGTCACCGCCCGATCCCGCGAGCGCCGGCCGATCGCCGCGAACGGACGGATGGTCAGCGCTCGGACCGTTGAAGCCGACGGCAGGTCCAACTGACGGAGCCACGGAGGCCGAGGAAGACACAGCGAATAGCGGGCTTCGTCGTGAGCCCGAACTTCCCGACCACGTCGCGATCGCCAAGGAAACGACCGAACCAACGCCGGCAGAGGAATTTGCCGCCGTTCTTGACGACGACGAGGACGCGGTCCGCCAGTCCCGGCTCATACGCCAGCAGATGCGTGGCGTCGCGCGTCAAGTCGCCATGGATCCCAATGACGGTATGGAGTTCTGAGGCAATATGCGCGACCGAATGAACGTCTATTTCCCGCCAGAGCTTCTGAAACAGATCTCGGAGCTTGCCGATCGCAAGAAGCTTTCTCGGTCTGCGATCGTGGAAGCTGCGGTCGCTTCGTTTCTATCGCCGGACGGCGCTGACCGGCGAGAGGCCGCGTTTACCCGGCGCCTCGACCGGCTGTCGCGTCAGATGCAGAGGCTCGAGCGCGACCTTGGGTTGACGGCGGAGACCTTGGCTCTGTTCATTCGGTTCTGGCTGACTATTACGCCACCGTTGCCTAACGATGCACAGGCGGCCGCGCAGGCAAAGGGCAGGGAGCGCTTCGAGGGATTTGTCGAGGCGCTTGGGCGTCGCTTGCAAAAGGGCCAAAGCTTTCTGCGCGAGATTCCGGAAGATATCCGCAGTCAGGAGCCGGTTGAAGAAACCTGATTGAACTACGCAGGCAGACCATTTCGCCGGTCCTTCTTTTTCTTCGCTAGCCTACGCCCGCAGCGATTTAGCTGAACTCACGAAAAGCTGGTCACGCTATCGGCTTGCGCGAGCTGACAGCAACAGGGGCCAGCATGCAGATTTCAGGGGCATGGCGCCTCACCGCGCGCATATTTCTCCCGTTTGCTGCTGGTTACTATCTCTCTTATCTATTTCGAACGATTAATGCTTTGATCGCCAGTCATCTCAGCTCCGACACCGGGCTTGGGACTGCCGACCTCGGGTTGCTTACCTCGGTCTATTTCCTCGTTTTCGCGGCGGCGCAGATCCCAGTCGGCATATTGTTGGACCGCTTTGGTCCGCGCCGCGTCCAGAGTGTTCTGCTATTGCTCGCAGCATTGGGCGTCGGACTGTTCGCGGTATCGACCGGTTTCCTGTCGCTTCTGATCGCGCGTGCAATGATCGGGCTTGGCGTGGCCGCGGCGCTGACGGCAGGGCTGAAGTCCATCGTCCTTTGGTTCCCCAGGGAGCGAGTTGCCTTGCTGAACGGCTACATGATCATGCTGGGATCACTTGGAGCGGTGACTGCTACGGCTCCCGTCGAACACCTGCTCGCTTGGATGGGGTGGCGGCAGCTCTTTGAGATTCTGGCGGCCGCCACCGGTGCGACCGCCATTCTCATCTATGTCGTGGTGCCCGAACGAGGCATTGTTCCATCAACAACGCGCGCTACCCTTGGCTCCGTTTTTGCCGATCGTCGCTTCTGGCGAGTGGCCCCATTTTCGGCGACTTGCATTGGATCATCCTGGTCTCTGCAAGGACTGTGGGCATCACCATGGCTGACCGACGTGGAGGGGCTTGATCGCGCAAGTCTCGTAAGACAGCTGTTCATAATGTCGATCGTTTTGAGCTGCGGCGCCTTGTTGTTCGGGATGACCGTCCATTACGTCAAACGAAGGGGCATCGGGGCGGAGACGGTATTAGCGACGGTTGCGGTGCTGTTTGTCGCAGCCGAGCTAGCTTTGATCCTGCGAGTGCCTCTGCCGTCCATCTTGCCCTGGTCCGTTGTCGCAATTGCCGGAACGGCAACGGTGGTCAGCTTCGCGGTAATAGCAGATTACTTTCCGCCGGAGCTTGCCGGTCGTGCCAACGGCGCCCTAAACGTCTTGCACTTTGCTTGGGCGTTCCTGGCGCAATACGCGACAGGCCTGATCCTTGAGCAATGGACCGCGATCGATGGTCATCGACCGGTCCAGGCCTATCAAGTCGCTTTCGGTCTCAACGTAGCGCTGCAGATCGCGGCGTTGGTCTGGTTCGCGCTGCCCGGGCGCCGATCCATCACTCCGCGGATGAGTTCAATCCTCTTCTTCAAGCCGGCCCATGTTTCCTGCGCCGTCAACTCAGTTGGGTTGTATGAGGATTCGGTCATCCTCCTGCCTGCGGAGGACGATGCGGAGTGGTGAGCTGTAGCCCGCCGATTACGATACAATTGAGTAGGCCTCAAACATCAGTTCTCAGTCTTTCTTTTTCTACGCCAGCCTACGATCACGGAAAGCGCTTGTTGCGCCAAGACCATTGGTGCCTTTTCTAATCATCTCCATCTGAGGACGCTCGCTGAACGTTCTCGTTTGATGGGGGCGAACGTTGGCAATCCATTCCATTCAATCGGAGGCGAGTTCGCGCGGTGCGCGAATGCTGCGCAGCGCGCTCGGCTCGGCGATTGCCGGCTACCTCGAAGACGAAGAGATCATCGAGGTGATGCTCAATCCCGATGGGCGGCTGTGGATCGACCGGTTGTCGATCGGCCTGATCGACACTGGCGAAACTCTGTCGGCCGTGGATGGCGAACGGATCGTTCGCCTGGTTGCGCATCATGTGGGGGCCGAAGTGCACGCCGGCGCGCCACGGGTTTCGGCCGAACTGCCTGGGACAGGCGAGCGCTTCGAAGGTCTCTTGCCTCCGGTCGTTGCAGCACCGGTCTTTGCTATCCGCAAGCCCGCCGTTGCCGTGTTTACGCTCGACGACTACGCCGCCAAGAAGATCATGACCTCAGAGCAGGCCAGGATCCTGAAGAACGCGGTCGGAGCACGGAAGAACATCCTCGTTGCCGGTGGGACATCGACCGGCAAGACAACATTGACAAATGCACTCCTGGCCGAGGTGGCGAAGACCTCCGATCGGGTCGTGTTGATCGAAGACACCCGCGAGCTACAGTGCAGGGCGCCCAATCTCGTTGCGCTGCGGACCAAGGACGGTGTGGCGACGCTGTCGGATCTTGTCCGCTCGTCCCTCCGACTGCGTCCTGATCGCATCCCGATCGGCGAAGTCCGAGGTGCCGAAGCACTCGACCTCCTCAAGGCCTGGGGCACCGGCCATCCCGGCGGCATTGGTACCATCCATGCTGGGACTGCGCTCGGCGCGCTGCGGCGGCTCGAGCAGCTCATCCAGGAAGCTGTCATCACGGTTCCCCGCGCCCTGATCGCCGCGACCATCGACCTCGTCGCCGTGCTGGTGGGACGCGGTGCTGACCGCCGCCTCGCTGAGCTCGCCACCGTCTCAGGGCTCGGTGCCACTGGCGACTACAGCCTTACAACAGCAGGAGACTGACATGCGTCAGAAATTTCGCTTTCGTCGAGGTGCACCGTTGGCCGCCTACGGCACCATGCTTTTGGCAGTTCGGCCCGCGTGGGCGGCTGGCTCGAACATGCCGTGGGAGCAGCCGCTCAATCAAATCTTGCAGTCTGTGGAGGGGCCGGTCGCAAAGATCATCGCGGTCATCATCATCGTCGTGACGGGCCTAACGCTCGCATTCGGGGATTCCTCGGGCGGTTTCCGCAGACTGATCCAGATCGTGTTCGGTCTGTCGATCGCGTTTGCGGCCTCAAGCTTCTTCCTGTCGTTCTTCTCCTTCGGCGGTGGCGTGGTGATCTGATGGATGAACTTGTCACAGGCTTTGTTGTGCCAGTTCATCGCGCACTTACCGAGCCCATCCTGATGGGCGGTGCGCCACGCTCGGTCGCAATCGTCAACGGCACGCTTGCGGCAGCCTTAGGGCTCGGACTTCGGCTCTGGATCGCGGGTCTTGTTCTCTGGTTCATCGGCCACATGGCCGCTGTCTGGGCCGCCAAGCGCGACCCCGCTTTTGTCGATGTGGTGCGCCGACATCTGCGCATCCCCGGTCATCTCAACACCTGAGCTCTCGGTCATGATGAACCTTGCCGAATATCGCCATTCCAATGCGCGGCTCGCCGACTTCCTGCCCTGGGCAGCCCTGGTCGACGAGGGAATCATCCTGAATAAGGACGGCTCGTTCCAGCGGACGGCGAAGTTCCGGGGGCCTGACCTCGATAGCGCAGTGCCGGCTGAGCTTGTCGCCGTCGCCGGCCGTCTGAACAATGCCCTCCGCCGCCTGGGATCCGGCTGGGCCGTGTTCGTTGAGGCGCAGCGCCATTTTGCAGGAGCCTATCCTCCGAGCACCTTTCCGGATGTCGCATCCGCGCTGGTCGACGCGGAGCGCAGAGCTCAGTTTGAAGAGGCGGGCACCCACTATGAGTCGAGTTATTTCCTGACCTTCCTCTATTTGCCACCGGAGGAGGGGGCTGCCAAGGCAGAACGACTTCTCTATGAGGGCCGGGATCGCACCGTTGGAGCAGACGCGCGCGAGGTTCTTCGCGGATTTATCGACCAAACCAACCGCGTGCTGCAACTCGTCGAAGGGTTCATGCCGGAATGCGCCTGGCTCGATGATCAGGACACGCTGACCTATCTGCACTCGACGATCTCGACCAAGCGTCATCGCGTTCGGGTTCCTGAAATCCCGATGTACATCGATGCGCTGTTGGCCGACCAGCCGCTGACCGGCGGGCTAGAGCCGATGTTGGGCTCAGCCAATCTTCGAGTCCTGACGATAGTTGGCTTTCCGAGCGCTACGACCCCGGGAATTCTGGATGACCTGAACCGCCTGGCGTTCTCGTATCGCTGGTCGACCAGGGCGATCATGCTCGACAAGACTGATGCAACCAAACTGATCACCAAGATCCGCCGTCAGTGGTTTGCCAAGCGGAAGTCCATCGGCGCCATCCTCAACGAGGTCATGACCAACGAGGCGTCGACGCTGCTCGATACCGACGCGCACAACAAGGCGCTTGATGCCGACGCGGCGTTGCAGGAACTGGGGTCCGATCAGATCGGACAAGCCTTTGTCACTGCGACCATCACTGTCTGGGACCGTGATCCCAATGCCGCCGACGAAAAGCTCCGCGTGGTCGAGAAGGTCATTCAGGGGCGCGATTTCACCTGCATGATCGAGACGGTGAACGCCGTCGAAGCCTGGCTCGGGAGTCTGCCCGGGCACGTCTACGCCAACGTGCGGCAGCCACCGGCGTCGACCCTCAACCTCGCCCACATGGTTCCGATGTCGGCCGTGTGGGCCGGCGAGATGAGGGATCTGCACTTCAAGGGTCCGCCGCTCCTGTTCGGGAAGACCGAGGGATTGACCCCATTCCGATTCTCCCTCCATGTCGGCGACATCGGCCACACGCTCGTGGTAGGGCCGACAGGTGCCGGCAAGTCGGTCCTGCTAGCTCTGATGGCGCTACAGTTCCGTCGTTACCCGAATTCGCAGGTCTTTGCGTTCGATTTCGGTGGTTCGATTCGGGCGGCCGCGCTCGCCATGGGCGGCGACTGGCATGATCTCGGCGGTGCGCTGTCTGACGGGGATGAAAACCCAGTCGCGCTGCAGCCTTTGGCCTGGATCGACGATTCCGCCGAGCGCGGATGGGCTACGGAATGGATCGGCGCGATCCTGGCGCGGGAAAAGGTCGAGATCACGCCGGAGGTCAAGGATCATCTGTGGTCGGCGCTGACGTCTCTCGCTTCGGCGCCGAGAGAGGAGCGCACCCTGACGGGCCTGTCGGTCCTGCTTCAATTGAACTCCCTGAAGCGCGCCCTGCAACCATACTGCCTGGGCGGACCTTCCGGGCGCCTGCTCGATGCCGAATTCGAGCGCCTTGGCGAAGCTTCGGTTCAGGCGTTTGAGACTGAAGGGTTAATCGGAACGAGCGCCGCCCCAGCCGTTCTGGCTTACCTCTTTCATCGGATCGGAGACCGTCTCGACGGCCGGCCGACACTTCTCATTGTCGACGAAGGCTGGCTTGCCCTCGACGACGAGGACTTTGCCGGCCAGCTCCGCGAATGGCTGAAGACGCTTCGGAAGAAGAATGCGTCCGTCATCTTCGCCACCCAGTCGTTGTCGGATATCGACGGCTCCGCGATCGCGCCGGCGATCATCGAAAGCTGCCCAACCCGTCTGTTACTGCCGAATGAACGGGCGATCGAACCGCAGATCACCGCCATCTACCGCCGCTTCGGACTGAACGATCGCCAAATCGAACTTCTGAGCCGGGCAACGCCAAAGCGCGACTACTATTGCCAGTCGCGCCGGGGCAACCGCATGTTCGAACTTGGACTTGGTGAAGTCGCGCTCGCCTTTACGGCAGCTTCTTCCAAGACAGATCAGGCTGCCATAGCGCAACTCCTCGCCGAACATGGCCCTGACGGCTTTGTCCCGGCTTGGCTCCAACACCGTGGCGTCGCGTGGGCTCTCGACCTGATCCCCAATCTCGTCAATCTGGAGAAATCGCTATGAGGCGTCTTGGCCTATTGGCGGCTGCTGCTGCCATCGCGCTGATATTCGATGCCACGGTGCCGGCGCGAGCCCAATGGATCGTCTTCGATCCCAACAACTACGTCCAGAACGTCCTGACCGCCGCGCGAGAGCTCCAGCAGATCACCAATCAGATCACCTCGTTGCAGAACGAGGCGCAGATGCTGATCAATCAGGCCAAGAACCTGGCAAGCCTGCCATATTCGTCGCTGCAGCAACTGCAATCCTCGATCCAGCGGACTCAGCAATTGCTGGCCCAGGCGCAGCGCATTGCCTATGACGTCCAGCAGATCGATCATGCCTTCTCGACGCGCTACGCGCCAGCCGCCAGCAGCCAGTCGGATCAGTTGCTGATCTCCAATGCTCAATCGCGCTGGCAGGATTCTTATGCCGCGACGCAGGACGCCCTTCGTGTCCAGGCCGGCATCGTTGGCAACCTCGATACTAATCGAATACAGATGTCTGCACTCGTGACGTCGAGTCAGAGCGCTAGCGGCGCCCTGCAGGCGACACAGGCCGGCAATCAGATTCTCGCACTGAATGCGCAGCAGCTGGCGGACCTGACGGCTGTCGTGGCGGCACATGGTAGGGCGCAGAGCCTTGAAGCAGCGCAACGCGCGGCGGCCAAGGACCAGGGCCGCGAACAGCTCCGGCGGTTTCTTACGCCGGGGCAGGGCTATCAATCCTCAAACGTGCAGATGTTCCACTGATGACCGACATCCGGGCACTCAAGGCATTGTCGCTGCTTACAACAATTGGAGTGTTGGTCGTCGCTGCCTGCACGATTCAGCTTCGCGGCGGAGACGGTCCTCCGCCGCCGAAAGCAGAGCAGACCATAGACGCAACCAACTCAGACCTCGCGCGCTGCCGCAGTGTCACTGCGGAGCAAGCAGCGGGTTATTTGCGTTGCAAGCAAGTTTGGGCCGAAAACCGCCGTCGCTTCTTGGGCAAGAAAGACGTTGCAGCAGTTCCAGGACGCGACGATTCCGCCGGCGGCGGGGCGCTCCCTCCAAAGAATCAAAGCCGGATCCCGCAGGGATATCCGAACCTAGTGACCCCTGAGGCGGGCAAGCCATGACTGGCACGGGGATCATTGACCAGTTCCTTGAAACGTTCACGCGTTATATTGACAACGGATTCGGATTGCTAGGAAGCGAGGTCGGATATCTCGCAACGACCCTTGCTGCGATCGACATTACGCTCGCCGCGTTGTTCTGGAGTTGGGGAACGGACGAGGACATCATCGTACGCCTCGTCAAGAAAACGCTCTTCGTAGGCGTCTTTGCCTACCTGATCGGCAACTGGAACAGCTTGGCGCGCGTCGTCTTCGAAAGCTTTGCGGGTCTTGGGTTGAAAGCGACCGGCACAAGCCTATCTGCGTCGGATTTCCTGCGGCCGGGAAAGATCGCCCAAGTCGGACTTGATGCCGGCCGACCGCTCCTCGATTCGATCTCGAACCTGATGGGGTACATCAGTTTCTTCGAGAATTTTGTCCAGATCGTTGTCCTCCTGTTCGCGTGGGCCGTGGTGCTGCTCGCCTTCTTCGTTCTGGCGATCCAGCTCTTTGTCACCCTGATCGAGTTCAAGCTCACGACGCTGGCGGGCTTTGTGCTCATTCCCTTTGGCTTGTTTGGCAAGACCGCCTTCGCGGCGGAGCGTGTCCTTGGCAACGTCATATCCTCTGGAATCAAGGTCCTGGTCCTAGCCGTTATCGTCGGCATTGGCTCGACCTTGTTCTCACAGTTCACCGCCGGTTTCGGCGGTGCACAGCCGACCATCGAAGACGCGATGACGCTGGTGCTTGCGGCGCTTTCCTTGCTGGGCCTCGGCATCTTCGGTCCGGGTATCGCAAACGGCCTAGTCTCGGGCGGACCTCAACTCGGCGCCGGCGCCGCGATTGGAACAGGGCTTGCTGCTGGCGGCATTGTTGCGGCGGGCGCAGGACTTGCCGCAGGCGGTGCTGGTCTCGCAGGCGGTGCGATTGCAGGCGCGGCGCGCGGTGGCGGCGCTGTCATAACCGGAGCAACAGCCGCCTATCGAAGCGGCGGCCTTGCCGGCTTGGGGGAGGCGGGCAGCTCGGCTGCGACGAGTCCTTTGCGCCGAGCCGCGGCTGCCTTTGGACGTAGCCAAGCAAGCGAGCAGGGCGCGAGCTCCCCGGCCGAAGGGCAGCCTGATTGGGCTCGCCGCATGAAGCGTGCCGAGACCATTCGGCATGGTGCCTCGGCCGCTGGCCATGCCGTCCGCTCGGGGGATCACGGCGGCAGCGGCTCCTCCGTTGATTTGTCCGAAGGAGAACGCTGAGACGCACTCCTGTAACTCCGCCGCACAGCAGCGCCTCAAATCCATCTATCGCACAACTTGAAACCGATCACTCGATATCAGGGGCAACCATCGATGTTCAAACGACCATCAGTTCAATACGGGCGCATGCCCGAGCCGATTACACCCTATCAAAAGGCAGCCCAAGTTTGGGACGAACGCATTGGATCTGCCCGCGTGCAAGCCAAGAACTGGCGCCTGATGGCGTTCAGCTGCTTGGTGCTATCAGCCGGTCTCGCCGGCAGCCTTGTCTGGCAATCGAGCCAAGGCTCGATCACGCCCTGGGTGGTCGAAGTCGATCATCTCGGCCAAGCCCAAAGAGTTGCGCCCGCCAACATCGACTATCAGCCTACAGACGCTCAGATCGCGTACCATCTGGCGCGCTTCATTGAGGACGTCAGAGGCCTGCCGGCCGACGGCATAGTTCTGCGCCAAAACTGGCTCCGGGCTTATGATTTTACAACCGATCGCGGCGCCGCTGCGCTCAATGACTACGCACGCAACAACGATCCCTTTGCCAAGTTGGGCAAGGCCCAGATCTCCGTCGACGTATCGAGCGTCATTCGCGCCTCTTCGGAGAGCTTTCGCGTCGCGTGGACGCAGCGCACCTACGACAACGGTTCGTTGAGCTCAACTGAGCGCTGGACTGCAATTCTCTCGATCGTGATCGAAACGCCCCGCGACGCCGAACGCCTGCGCAAGAATCCGCTTGGCGTTTACGTCCGCGCCATCAACTGGTCAAAGGAGTTGAATCAGTGACCAAGACGCCGTCAGACGTTCATTCGAAACGTTGCTTCGAGCAAAGCAGGATCGATTCGGCTTGGCCCGAGTTCGTGAGCTCGAAGCGAGCATTGCTGTCCGCTCTCTTGCTTTGCTCGTCGGCGCTGGGTGGGTGCGCGACCTACTTTCCGCCAGAGATCAGCTATGACGCTGAAGTTCCTCCGCTGCCGGCAACGCCCGTGGCTCTCGACGACAGACCGCGACCACTTCACGTTCCGCCCCTCTGGAAGCCGGCTCTCGGCGGCAAATCGGGAGGGAAGGAAGACGCTGAACCCGTGAGCCGGGTTGAGACCGCAAACAGCGCAGCCCGGGTCGAGCCGCGCAAGCGAGGGTATTTCAACGCGGCGCAAATCTACGCCTACAGTCCCGGGGCGCTTTATCAAATTTACGCCGCACCGGGGCAGATCACGGATATCGCGCTAGAGGAGGGAGAACAGTTGACGGGATCAGGGCCGATCGCGGCCGGAGATACCGTACGCTGGGTCGTGGGCGATACCGAGAGTGGGAGCGGCGACACACGGCGCGTCCATATCCTGGTCAAGCCGACCCGAGCTTCGATCGAGACCAACCTGGTCGTCAATACCGATCGGCGGACCTACCTGATCGAACTGCGCTCCCGCGAGCGGCCATATATGCCATCCGTTGCCTGGTACTATCCGGAAGTAGTGTGCGAGCAGTCGCGTTCAGTTGCTCTGAAACCCGTTCTTCCGGAGCCGGCGCGGCGCATCTCCCGCTATGTCATCGAAGGGGACAGTCCACCCTGGCGGCCGATCGCCGCATATGACGATGGCCGCAAGGTCTATGTCCAATTCCCGCAAGGCATCGTGCAGGGCGAGATGCCACCGCTCTTTGTCATCGGCCCGGAGGGCAAGACCGAGCTCGTCAATTATCGCGCCTACGGTAACGTATTGATCGTCGATCGGCTGTTTGCAGCCGCCGAACTCCGGCTCGGCGGTGAGCACCAGCAGAAGGTCCGTATTGTCCGGACCGACGGGAGGCCGTCGTCATGAACACCCGCAATGGAAACGATCACGAGAAAACAGTTCCACCGGAGACACAAGTGGAGCGGTCAGAAAGCTTCCGCTTGAGAGCAGAGCATCCGCGCGTGACGCGGTTGTCGCGGAAGCTCTTGGCCGGTGGGAGCGCGGTCGTCCTGCTTGTCATCGGTGGGGCTGTGTTGTGGTCGCTGCAGCATAATCGCTCCCGAAATCAGGCGGCGGAGGAGCTTTATAGCACAGACCACCACAATGTTGCCGACGGTATTACGACCCTGCCGAAGGATTATGCTGGCGTTCCGCGCCAGCCAATCCCGCAGCTTGGTCCGCCGCTCCCCGGGGACCTCGGTCGACCGATCCTTGCCGCTCAAGGCCAGTCGCCGGCGATTGGCGCTCATCCGGACCAGCAGCGCCGGGATCAAGAGACCGAGGCAGCCCGCATCAGTCATCTATTCGCTTCGACGAACGGACGTGAAGTACGTCCGCCCACCGCGGCGCTTGTTGGAAGCGATCGCGTCGGGCCATCGAATCCAACGGGGACCGGGGATGACGCATCTGCACAAAGCGGTCAGGACCGAAAGCTTGCCTTCGTGAACGCCTCCGTGGATCGCCGTACGGTCAGCGCTGACCGCGTCACCAGGCCTGCCTCACCATACATCGTGCAGGCCGGGACGGTCATTCCGGGAGCGCTGATCACAGGGATTAGATCAGATCTTCCAGGCCAAATCACCGCGCAGGTGACGGAAAACGTATACGATACGCCCACCGGTCGGTTCTTGTTGGTACCGCAGGGCGCGCGCCTGATCGGGGTATACGATAGCCAGGTCACTTTCGGCCAGTCCCGCTTCCTGCTCGTCTGGACACGGCTGATCATGCCGAATGGACGGTCGATCGTTCTCGAGCGGCAGTCTGGCGCTGACACCGCCGGATACGCAGGTCTCGAAGATCAGGTCGACAATCACTGGGGCGAGTTGTTCAATGCTGCGGCACTATCGACGTTTCTGGCGATTGGGACCGAATTGGGCGCCGGCTCGGACTCCAATAGCAACGACAGTGCAATCATCCAGGCATTGCGACACGGCGCGTCGGACTCACTAAACCAGACGGGGCAGCAGGTGGTTCGCCGCAGCCTCAGCCTTCAGCCCACTCTAACCGTGCGACCTGGCTTCCCAATACGTGTTCTTGTCAATCATGACCTCATACTTACACTGTATAGAGGGTGACAACATGCCAAAACTAAAAATAGGGGAGCTTCCAGACGACAAGCCGGTCAAAGTAAGTGTGGAGCTGCCTGCGGCGGTGCATCGTGATCTCATTGCATATGCAGAAGCCCTTACGCGCCAGGGTGGTCAAGTGGTCGATCCGACTAAACTCATCGCCCCTATGTTGGAGCGCTTTATGGCCACTGATCGAGCATTTTCTAAGCTGAAACGGGAAACCGCTGGCGAAGGACAGTGATGCTCAAGTTTCCTCGAAGCCGTCGGTCGACGCTAAATAGTTTGCGTGCATCAAGCTAGCCGCTGCCGCGTTGGCGTTAAGAGCTGAGATATCGCGTTGGAGAGTGTGTTTTCGCGTTTGCCTTAAAGAAGTCAGATTGCCAGGTTTTCTCGATTTCAGCCCGAGAGCGCTGCGCGTCGTCGTGCAGTCATTCGGTCACCTTCAGGCGCGTTACACTGCTCCGGCCATCGACGCTGACAGGCACCTCACCCTCGATCGTGGCCCGACGTACGACGCGATGCTGGTCCCCGTAATCGTTGACAGCGTAATGCTGCGTTGCGCGGTTATCCCATATCGCAATATCCCCCTCTAACCAGTTCCAGCGCACAGTGTTTTCGGGCGCGGTGATGTGAGATTGAAATAGGTCGAACAGCTTTTGTCCGTCGTATTTGGGGACATCAACAAACTGCTTCACCAAGGCGCCGAGCACTAGCGTCCGCTCGCCTGTTTCGGGGTGGACGCGCACGACGGGATGCTCCGTCTCAAAAACCGCTTTGGTGAACACCTCGTCAAAGTGCTTCTTGTCGACCTCGCGGAGACGCGCGATCCCGGCGTAATCGAAAACGTTGCTGTGAACGGCCCATAGGCCCTCGGCGAGCCGTTGTAGTGGCGACGGCAAACCAAGATAAGCGGCAGCTGTGTTAGACCACACGGTGTCGCCTCCGAACGTTGGCATTACCACGGCCCGCAGGACCAAGATCTTTGGATAGGCGTCGGCAAAGGTCCCATCCGCATGCCAAACGTCGGCGCGACCGCCACCGCGAGTGGAGTCCAGTTCGAGGAGCGACGCCCCCTTGGTAGCGCCGAGTATCGGATGTGGCACTACCTTTCCCAGACGAGCGGAAAAGCGCTCCTGCTCAGCGTCATTGAGATGTCCTTGATTGCGGAAGAAGATCACCTTGTGCTCTAGCAATAAGCTGTTGATCGCAGCTATCGCGTGATCCGGTAGATCGCCTGACAGCTTGATATTTTTGACTTCGGCACCGATGCGCGCTGCTCGTTTCACAATATCCGCGCTCGGAATGACGCCACCTATCAAAGTCATTGCGCTGATCTCGCTTTTCCAGGCCCTGGCAGGTCTCCCGCACCCCCTTGGAGCGAATGATCTTCAGCAAGCATCGTGCCAATCGAAAAACCAACATGTCCTCGACAATAGGCACTGAACGAATCGTGGTATTTGCTGCGAGTCATCGAACGTCATCGTGCCATATCAACGGGTTCGAGAGTATTTGCTGGTCTACATGTCTTGGATGCTTATAGCGGGTAATGTCCGGTTAAGTGAGCTGAATCAGCTGACCGGTCCTCGAGGGTGAGATGCGGTGGAAAGCGTGAGCATTGCTGCTTTGTGGCTCTGCTTCTTGATCGATTCGTTTTAGGCAGTGACCATGCCAGGCAGCGCTGGGCAAGCCACAACGCGAATGGGCTTTTCGAGAGTTCGCGTACTATGCCCGCTGTACTCGACCTGACACGGGATTTGGCCCCTGTCGGAAAACCGACAGCTCTCCACATAGTGTAGTAAGCTCAAGCTGACTGTTCCATTGGCAAATTCGTGAGTTAATTGACGGCCCGGGTTAATCTCCCTACGTCGCTGGAGAGCTGTGAGAGTTGCAGATGTACGATCATTCTCTCGAGCGGCGTTCTTGGCGACGGTCATGCACATTATCGTCTCGTCCTGAAGTAGGATAAAGCTGCAATATACTGGTCCTGTGCCAGTTTGCTCGCCGCTTAGGCCGGTGGCGAAACCAATGCGATCAGGCGCGGGCGGTGGTTCATGTCCGATCATGGTGATCGGGATGAAATCCGCGGGAGCATCGCTGACCGCCCACGGCGTCGCACGTCACGTCTCATGGAGATTCGTCAATCGCGTCACGATCTGAAGCAGGCGATTGAGATACTCGAAGAATTCAATCGCCCATGGGCGTGGACCGCGATGTAATTCCATGTCGGCAGCATATGTTCGGCTTGTGGTTTGCTGGGAGACCAGGATGACGTCTCGCAAGCCTCTGCGGCAGTGAAGATCGGCAGAGCGGTCCGATTGATGCGCGATGGCGCATTGCTAAGTTCACTTCGCCGGCGGCCTGCCCAGCGTCTTTGTCTACTGGACAACAGACTGAGCCGCCGCCATGGTGCAGAACGTCGCAGCACCGGCGGTAGGGGCTGGTCCAAAGCGGCTCCTGTGGTCGTTTGTTCCGCAAGGTCCGGAAGTATCCCAATTTCCAGGAAACGGATGCTTTCTCGGGCACTTCAGCGCTGTTAGCGGAACGACCGTGCAGCTATTCGTGAGGCTATGGGCACGGCCCCCTGGCACATTGCTGCCTCAATTGGGCGCAGTTCTCTTGATCTTTCTCAAGCGATGCCCCTTCTGCAGCAGTGGAGCAGGCGCGCCTGCCGCGCAGCGCTGGCAAAGGCGTCGTGGTCGACGATTCTAAGAAGGATCAGCTTCGGGCAAGGCCACGAAACTGAATTCGCATCCCACCTTCCAGGGATCCGGCGAGTATCGTGGTTCAAGAGCCGCCCCTCCTCCTTGCCTCGATACTGGCTCGGGCGAGCCCCCAATCGTCAGACTTCAGAAGGGCAACTTCCACACGAAATAGAGAAGCGCAGCGATTGCCACCCAGAAAAGTATGCCGCGGAAGATGAAAGCGAGCGCCATTTTAATTGCCATCTTGCCCAAGCCGCTGCGCCATGGTGATTCCATCGATCGCGTCTGCCAGCGCTTCCAAGAAAGTCCGATACCACGCGTCATCGTCGGGAAGATCCCACTCTTGTAGGCTGCCGACGTAACGCGTCAGAGCAATCACGCCCGCGATCGTGGTTGGGGTTGAACGGATGAGCACGTTCCCATGCTCCGCGAGAGCATGGTTCCTTTGACAGCTGATTTCCTCGGCGGCATCAAACTCGGGTCCCGAATCGAGCTTCGCCGATACGGACAGGGCCGCATCGTAATGCGCCAACAGCTCGCGATGACGCTCGATTATTACGAAGATTAGATCCCGATCGGCTGCAGCAGTCGACTGGAAGGAAATTTCCTGCGATGACAATGTTGGCCCCAGCAAGTAGCAGGGCTACGTTAGCATGGCAGTCATGATGATAATCAGCGTAGAGGGTCCTCGATCTGCGGTATTTCTGCTCGATCGCCTTGGCATTCAGGCGAGGTCAACGGCTCCATTTTGAGTTCGAGACGTTTCGCTCACGAGGGCGCGCCTTACTCGCGGGAAAACGGCCCTGCTCGATCGTTTTGCCGTACATCACTGGCCTTTCAAGCGTCGTCGTCATTTATGAATGCCACGCAGCGTGCCAGGGCGGAGATCCTCGCACAGCCGGCTTGGGGGTGTCTTCGCACTGTTGGCGGAACCTCGTCCGCGTCGTGTGAAGGCGACACCGCGACATGGGGTATTCGGCGGCAGGCCCGTTCAGCCATCATTCACGGATCATCCGGTCTGAGCCGGAGTGACAACGCAGTTGAGGCGTCGACGCCCGCGCTGGGAGCTCTCCGCAAAAGTCTTACGCGGAAGGTTGGATAAGATATCGTAGGTTTGGTCGGTGTGGGGGTAGGCGGTAGCGCTCCCCCGCTACCATTTTGATGCGATCCGTGTTCTCTGCATCCTCATCCTCAGAAAGGCTTGTTACAAGTTCCGTACAAGCAAAGGTGGCTATTGCGCTTACCTTGGAAATGGACCGAGCGCACGCACGGCCGTTCCGGTGTGCGGGGCATCTCACGTTTTCGTAGCTGGCTGCATTGCGCTTCGAGCCAGCCGCGAAACACCTAGAATAGTTGCCGCTATTTTTAGTTGATCTTGCTAGAATACACTATCTTGAATCATTTCGCCTTACCAACGAGCCCCGGACATCCATGTCTCAACTTAAAGCTTGGTGCGATCCGGTGGATCAGAAGATCAAGGCAAATCGTCTGACCGTTCTCAGCGCCGATCCCGCAAAACGAACTGTAGCCATCGAGGCCCTCGCGAAGGAGGTACCTAATCACTATTCCTCGCCGAAGCGAGTTGCGCGATTGCTCAAGCGGCTCGGCAAAGATAAGGCAGCCGCGTACATAGAACAGAAGCTGCCCACAGCTGCGACCAGCAGATCTGGCGACCTCGGGGAAATTCTAGCCACTTTGTATGTCGCTGAGTTCACTCCTTTCGGAGTCAGCATCAATCGCTTGCGTTGGAAAGATCATCGCGAGATGGCCATGCGGGGCGAGGACATTGTCGCCGTGCAATGGGATGCCGCCGCTGGGCTGAGAATTCTTAAAGGCGAGTCCAAGAGTAACGCCTCGCTTTCGACCGCTACGGTCACCAAAGCACGTACTGCCCTTAAGCACAACAACGGCCGGCCAACTCCTCACGCACTGTCGTTCCTCGCCGACCGGCTGCACGAGCAAGGCAAGCACGATCTGGGAAATGAGGTTGATGAAGTTCAACTATCGAAAGGAATTAGACGTCGATTCGGCACTTCGCATCGTGGGTTCGAGCGATGGATCGAAAGGGCAGATTCTTGGGCCAGACTACGAGCTGCTTGGAGAAGTATCGGCCGCTCTCGCCCCGGATCGGTTGGGTCTCTTGCTTGCGACCGTGAAAGAGAAGGGCAAAAGTATCGCTTGGACGTATCTTGGGCCAGACGATCCATTCTCAGGTGAGCCAGGGATCACGTCATAGTGTTACTTATTGATCTCTTTTTTGTAGAATGGCGACTTTTAGATTGCCGTCCCTAGCCTCGTTCAGTGCCGCCGACGCTGCTCGTATGAGTTGAACGTTGCGACTTCCAATGAACCTCTTCGGTCCGCCGACGAGTTGCTCGCCTTGCAAATGGCTGTTTCGAATCGCCCCTTACTTTGCGGTCTGGGCCCGCAGCTGTCCGATGCGAGCCGTCGGGCAAAACACCCGCATCTCGTCAACCCCTCCCCACAAAAATATTCACCTTTACCGAATTTCGGAAATGTCGTATACCCCCACGCATCCCGGCTCATCCTGAGGGGCGATCACGTCGTCGTCTTGA
>NZ_LAXE01000001.1:6798990-6810347 GCF_003122645.1 Bradyrhizobium sp. SUTN9-2 | reverse complement strand
GTCGCGTCAACCGGCGCGGGTGCCGGTGAATTCCGCGGGCGCGAGGGAGGCCAGAAGGAACTCGGCTCCCGGGAGAGCGCGGCATAAGCCGTCCGACCATCGCGCAGGGAAGGCCGAGTGATCGGCACCACCTGTATGCTGCTGTGCGGTTCTTCCTGCGTGTGCATTTCGCGCAGCGGACCGCGGGTGCGTTGTCAGCACCCGGCCTTCCCTGCGCCCTCTTGGCTCAAGAGGGTGGAGTGACCAGGCAAAGCTCGGGCGAATTCAGCCGCGAGAACGCGGAACTGCGTCCGGCATTTGGAATCGAGGCTGATTGGCGAATGGCCAGTGTGGGCTGGGGTGACCGCGGCGCGCCGCCGCATCTGCGTGATGTTGATGCCCGCCGAGCTTTGGCAACCGACGGTTCTGTGATCACCATCACAGGCGCGGCCGCCTTTCCTGTCTATACTGTTGGCTCGGAGGCAGGGTGGCGACCATGCGGAATCGGATTGCACTGGTTTTCAGTTTCGTTTGCTTCACTTCTCTGGCTGTTGCTGATCTTGCGGCCGCAGACGATCGGACCATCTGCGTGCAGCGCGGCCATGAAGACCGCATGGCCGCGTGCTCACGGCTGATCGCAAAGAGCGGCGGGCGCGACGCCGTGGCGTTCGACAATCGCGGTGCCGAATACGGCGACAAGGGCGACTACGATCGCGCCATCTCCGATTTCAGCGAGGCCATCCGCATCGATCCGAAATACGCGCTTGCCTGGCAGCATCGCGGCGCCGCCCTGCTTCGCCGGAACGAGTTGGATCGGGCCATCGCCGACCTGACCGTGTCGATCCGGCTCGATGCAAACAATCTGAACGCCTTGAACGACCGCGGCATGGCCTATGCCGCAGCAGGTGATTCCGAGCGCGCGCTTTCGGATTACAACGCAGCGATCCGCATTAATCCGAGGTTCAAGTTCGCCTACTTCAATCGAGGGCGGCTCTATGCCGGCAAGGGCGACCACACCCGGGCGATCGCCGAATACTCCGAGGTCATTCGCATTGACCCGACCTACGGTTATGCGTTCAACAATCGCGGCCTGTCCTATCGGGACACCGGCCAGTCCGAGCGTGCCGTGGCCGATTTCAGCGAGGCGATCCGGCTTTTGCCGAGGACGACGCTGGCCTACAACAACCGCGGCGACATCTATCTCCTTCAGGGCAGGTACGATCAAGCCCTCGCCGATTTCAATGAGTCGCTGCGCAATGATCCGCAACATCAGAGCGCGCTGGTAAACCGCGGAATGGTGTTTGAGAAGCTGGGCGAGGTCGCAAAGGCCCGCGCCGACTTCAACGCAGCTCTGGCTGCCCCGCAGAAGTACGACAGCGCGAAATGGTCGATGGACAAGGCGCGCGAACGCCTCGCCGCGCTGGACGATACGTCCATCAAGACCGTTCCCGCCACCACCACGTCGGTCATCGCGCTGCCGGGACCGTCAAGTCGAAATGACAGGCGCATCGCGCTCGTGGTCGGAAACTCCGCTTATGAGAATGTCGCAGCGCTCGCCAATCCGGCGCGCGATGCGGCGCTCGTCGCCGAAACGCTCAGGCTCACCGGATTCGAATCCGTCACGCTGCTGACCGATCTGCGCAAGGATGCGTTGACCGCGGCGCTGCGCGACTTTGCAAGGCAGGCGGAAATCGCCGACTGGGCGATGGTGTATTACGCCGGTCACGGCATGGAGGTCGGCGGCGTCAACTATCTGATCCCGATCGACGCGAAGATCGCCTCCGACCGCGACGTCAGCTTCGAAGCCGTGGCGCTGGACCAGGTGTTGAACGCGGCGGAACGCGCCAAGCGGCTGCGCCTCATCGTCCTCGATGCCTGCCGCGACAATCCCTTCGCCAACCGGATGAAGCGCACCATGACGCTGGCGTCGCGTTCGGTGTCGCGCGGCCTTGCGGCGATCGAGCCCGAGGCGGGCACGCTGGTGGTGTATGCCGCCAAGGACGGAGAGATGGCGCTCGACGGAGAGGGCAGGAACAGCCCGTTCGCCACGGCGTTCGTCAACAATATGCGCAAGCCCGGCCTCGAGGTGCGCCGGCTGTTCGACGTCGTGCGTGACGACGTTATGGAGGCGACCAATCGTGCACAAAAACCGTTCAGCTACGGATCGGTCTCGGGCCGGCAGGATTTTTACTTCGTTGCCGGGAAATGAGACGCAAGGCTTTGGCTGTCGCGCCGGCCAAAATTCACGGTATTGAGCCGAATTTCGGAATATCGTACACCCCGCCCATCCCGGCTCATCCTTGCGCGGACGAAAGGCGCTGCTAGGTCGCCTGCAATGAGTGGCGCCTGTCGGAGGCATGTTGCCCCCTGGTCCATCGGCGCAAGGGCCCTGTCCGCGGGTCACGCATCGTGCCCGACAATCGGACTTGCGACATGGTGACATTTTCGGCCGCTCACGCCGGCCACGCCTGTCCACCGCCGTCGATCCGCAACACCTGGCCCGAGACGAAGGCACCCATGGGTCCTGCAAAAAACTCGACCACGCGCGCGACCTCGTCGACGGTGGCGATGCGGTCGAGCGTCCCGGTCTCGACCATCCGGTTGGGGTCGACCGCTCGGGTGCCAAGAAATCGGCCGGTGCGGGTGTCGCCGGGCGCGATGCAATTGACGGCGATGTCGTAGGCACGGAGCTGGTCGGCAAGACAACGCGTGTAATGCGTCACGCCGGCCTTCGCCACCGCATAGATCGAGCCGTTGGTGCGGCCCTTGAAGGCGGCGACCGAGCCGAGCGTGACGATGCGGCCGCGCCGCCGCTCCATCATGCCCTTCGCGACCGCCTGGCAGGTCAGGATGGTCGAGAGCAGGTTCCGCTCCAGCACGGCCCGTATGTCGGCTTCCTTGATGTTCACGGCGTCGTTCGGATCAGGCTTGCCACCCGCAGCCGCGATATCGCCGCCCGCATTGTGCACGAGGATGTCGATCGGCCCGAGAGCGGCCTCGGTTTCGGCAATCACCCGCGAAATTGCGTCGCTGCGGGTGAGATCACCCAGCACGCGCAGGGTGCGCACGCCGAATTCTCGGCTGATCTCCGCGGCAACGGCAGTGAGCGTGGTGCCCTCGCCATATTCGGCCGGTCCGTTCTCGCGCATGCCGTGTATCGCGACGCTGGCACCGAGCGCGGCGAGCTTTTCCGCAAAGGCGCGGCCGAGCCCTCGCCCTGCGCCGGTCACCAGGGCCACCTGCCCAGCCAAAATCCTCGTCCTGTCAGGCGATGCCATGATCCTCTTCCTGCTATGAAATGTCACTCAGCTGCGACATTGAAGCCGATCGCCAGCGCTTGCACCAGGCACATCGGCGCCACCCCCGTGCGGAGCACCGGCTTGGGCATGTCCTGGATCTTGAAGACGGCGCTGGCGCCCTCGATGGCACGCGTTCGCACAGAGACACTGCCGGACGGCGAATTTCATCCGGTTTGGGCATTTAGCTTACCTCTATTTGGCCGCTCCTCGAGTTGGGCGCCGGACGGGCTGGAACTCGTGGGCGTGATGGGGGTTTTGCTTGGCCGGGGCAGCAGTAACGATCGGGGAGAGCACGTGAACCGACGCCAGCTTGTTCAAGGGTCGGCAGTGCTGCCGGCGTTGCTGCTTGCTTCCCGATGCAGTCTGGCCGCCCCTTCGGATGACATGTTCGGGCCGTCCACCGTGAGGGACCTGGCGCGGAGGCTGGCGGGCAAGCCCTACGAGGCGCCCGACGAGAAGCTCCCGGGCGGATTGAAGGACCTGGACTACGATCAGTATCGTTCGATCCGCTTTTTGCCCGAGCGGGCGCTCTGGCGCGGCAAGAATCTTCCGTTCGAAGCGCAGTTTTTCCACCGCGGCTTCTTCTACAAGAACAGAGTGAACATCTTCGAGGTCACGGACGGAAAGGCATCCGAGCTCAAGTACCGCAAGGCGGACTTCTCCTTCGGCGAGAAGGTCCCGCCGTTCGAGGACAGCGATCTCGGGTTCGCGGGCTTCCGCATCCATGCGCCGATGAACCGTCCCGACTATTACGACGAGGTCTGCGTCTTCCTAGGTGCGAGCTATTTCCGCGCCGTGGCCAAGGGGCAGACCTACGGGCTTTCCGCGAGGGGGCTGTCGATCGATACGGGCGAAGCCAAGGGCGAGGAATTTCCGCTCTTCAAGACGTTCTGGCTCGAACGGCCGGCGCCGGGTGCGACCTCGTTGGTGATTCATGCTCTGCTCGACAGCAGGAGCTGCACCGCGAGCTACCGGTTCACCGTGCGCCCCGGGGAGACGACGGTCTTCGACGTCGAGATGTCGGTCTACCCGCGCGTCGAGATGCCGCGCGCCGGTCTCGCGCCCATGACCAGCATGTTCTTCTACGGTCCGAACGACCGCAACGACATCGACGATTTCCGCCCCTCCGTCCACGATTCCGATGGCCTTGCGATCTTCAACGGGAAGGGCGAAAGCCTCTGGCGGCCGCTCAGCAATCCCCGCGATCTCCAGATCAGCACCTTCCAGGATCTCAATCCGCGTGGCTTCGGGCTGATGCAGCGGGAGAGAAACTTCTTCGCCTACCAGGACATCGAATCCAGTTTCGAAAAACGCCCAAGCCTCTGGATGGAGCCGATCGGCGATTGGGGCGAGGGCGGCGTCGTGCTGTTCGAGATCCCGACCAAGGAGGAGATCCACGACAACATTGCCGCATTCTGGCGCCCGAAAAGCCCGCTCCAGGCCAAGGGCGAACACAACTACACCTATCGGCTGCATTGGGGGCCAGATAGCCCGAAGCCGCATTCGCTGGCCAGATTTACGCGAAGCGGGATAGGGGCGAGGGGCGGAGATGCGCGCCTGTTCGTGCTCGATCTGCATGGCGACAACCTCAAGGGCGTCGATCCTGCCGCTGTCAAAGGCGTGGTGTCGGCGGGGAAGTCCGAGGTGAAGAACATCGTCACGCAGCCTAATCCCTACACCGGTGGGTGGCGGCTCAGCTTCCAGTGCCAGGTGAAAAGCGAGCCGATCGAGCTGCGGGCATTTCTGGCAGAAGGCGACAAGCCCTTGTCGGAAATCTGGGTCTACCGATGGGCACCCTGAGCACTGCACCGCGGCCGATTGCCGGCGATATCGCGACCCAGCGCCTGCTGCCGACGGAGGCCCCCCTTCCGATGGCTCCTGGCGACCTCGGAAAAAGCCTGGTACCCGACCGTATTCCTGCGCCGGCTGCCCCCGCAATGGCCTGGCGGCGCGGCCTCATCCTGCTCTCGACGGCGGCGCTCACGGGGGCCGGCGGATATGAGATGTATCGCGTGCTGCAGGTCGGCGGCGTCACCGTCCTTGAAGCCATGGTGCTGGCGCTCTTCCTGGTCTTGCTCGCCTGGGTCGCCTTCTCGTTCGCCTCCGCGCTGGCCGGCTTCTTCGTGCTGCTGGCCCATCGTCCAGGCGCCCTCGCGCCAGAGGCGGAGTTGCCTGCGATCGCAAGCCGCACCGCCATGCTGCTTCCCACCTACAATGAAGATCCGCAACGATTGACGGCGCGGCTTCGCGCGATCATCGAATCCCTGGAGACGACCTCGCAAGGAAAGCTGTTCGACTGGTACGTTCTGAGCGACAGCACCGATCCCGACATCTGGGTCGCCGAGGAAAAAGCGCTCCTCGTGCTGCGACAAGCCGTCGGAACGCCAAGGCTGTACTATCGCCATCGAGCCGACAACACGGCTCGGAAAGCCGGCAACATCTCCGAGTGGATCACGCGGTTTGGCGGCGCCTACGACTTCATGATCGTGCTCGACGCCGACAGTCTCATGAGCGGGCAGACCATCGTCCGGCTGGTCCATGCCATGGAGAGCAATCCGAGCGCCGGCCTCGTCCAGACGCTCCCCATGGTCGTCAACGCGCGAAGCCTGTTCAGCCGGGTCCAGCAATTCGCGGGCCGCCTCTACGGACCGATGATCGCCGCCGGCGTCGCCTGGTGGCACGGCTCGGAAGGTAATTACTGGGGCCACAACGCGATCATCCGGGTGAAGGCGTTCGCGGAATCGGCTGCGCTGCCGCAGTTGCGCGGGCGCAAGCCATTCGGCGGGCACATCCTGAGCCACGATTTCGTCGAGGCTGCGTTGATGCGGCGGGCCGGGTGGGGCATCTACATGTTGCCGACGCTCGGCGGGAGCTACGAAGAGGTGCCGCCTTCGCTGCTCGATTTTGCGGCGCGCGACCGACGCTGGTGTCAGGGCAATCTTCAGCATCTGGCTGTCGTGCCAGCGCGGGGTCTCCACTGGGTATCGCGCGTGCATTTCATGGTGGGCATAGGAGCGTATCTGACGGCGCCGCTGTGGCTGCTGTTCCTGCTGCTGGGAATGCTGATCTCGCTGCAGGCTCGGTTCGTGCGGCCGGAGTATTTTCCGAAGGGTTTCTCATTGTTTCCGACCTGGCCGGCCCAGGATCCCGTGCTCGCCATCTGGGTGTTCGTCGCCACCATGGGTCTGCTGCTGTTGCCGAAGCTGCTCAGCCTGGTCCTCGTTTGGATACGGGGCTCGGTGAGACGCCAGTTCGGCGGCGCGTTGCGTGCTTCGGCCGGAGTTCTCGCAGAGATCATCGTGTCCGCGCTGATGGCGCCGGTGATGATGATCTTTCAGTCGATCGCCGTCGTCGAGATTCTGGCCGGCCGCGATGCCGGCTGGCAGACCCAGAGGCGCGACGACGGCACGGTGGAGCGCCGCGAACTCTATCGGAAGTACGGCATTCCAACCCTGTGCGGCGTTGCGATGGCCGCAAGCGCGTACGCGGTTTCGGTGCCCCTTCTGCTTTGGATGTCGCCGGTCATCGTTGGGCTGCTGTTCGCCGTTCCCATAGGCGCGCTGACCGCCATGCCCGCCTTCGGAAGATTGTTTGTTACTCCCGAAGAACGAGAGCCGCCTTCCGTGCTGCGGCGAGCGAACGAACTCAGCGCGTCGGCAGACGTAGGGGGCAGCCCCGCCTTGGTGGAGCTGCGCCAAGACCCCGCGCTCCTGGCCTTCCACCTCGCGCAGTTGCTGCCTCCTCGCGCCACCAGGCCCGACACGGTCGACGCCAACCTGGCGGTCGGCCGTGCCAAGGTCGATGCAAGCGAAACTTTCGAGGAGGCCGCAGAGCATCTATCCTCGCGAGAAATCTTCTCGATCTTGAACGACGGTCCGGCGCTTTCCAGCGTGTTGCAGAAGCGATGAAGCTGCGGCCTGGATCTGTCCTGCGGCCGTTTGAAGCTTTTCTCGTTGCATAGTCCGGTATTGCTCTCTCCCTTGATGGCCGGCATCCTCGAACCAAGTGCGCGGAAAAGCGCCCCAAAAACGTCCAAGGAAGGAAGCACGCGATGAAGATGATCAAAGGGCCTGCGATATTCCTCGCTCAGTTCGCTGGTGACGCGCCGCCGTTCAATTCGCTCGATGCGATATGCGGATGGGCCGCCTCGCTTGGCTACAAGGGAATTCAGATTCCGAGTTGGGATGGGCGGCTCTTCGACCTGAACAAAGCCTCGGAGTCTCAGACCTATGCCGACGAGGTGAAGGGTGTTGCGGCTCGGCACGGGCTTTCCATCACCGAGCTTTCGACCCATCTGCAAGGCCAGCTCGTCGCCGTTCACCCGGCCTATGATGCGGCGTTCGACGGCTTCGCCGCGCCGGACGTGCGTGGCAATTCCAAGGCCCGCACGGAATGGGCCGCCGATCAGGTCAAGCGCGCCATCCTGGCGTCCCGGCGGCTCGGGCTCAGTGCGCAGGCGACGTTCTCCGGCGCGCTTGCCTGGCCCTATGTCTATCCCTGGCCGCAGCGTCCCGCCGGCCTGATCGAGACCGCCTTCGACGAACTCGCCAGGCGCTGGCGGCCCATCCTCGACTATGCCGACGAGCACGGTGTCGATCTCGCCTATGAGATCCATCCTGGCGAGGACCTCCACGACGGTGTCTCCTACGAAATGTTTCTCAAGCGGGTGAACAATCATCCGCGCGCGAACCTGCTCTACGATCCCTCGCACTTCGTGCTGCAACAGCTCGACTATCTCGACTACATCGACATCTACCACCAGCGCATTAAGGCGTTTCACGTCAAGGACGCCGAATTCAATCCGACCGGTCGCCAGGGCGTCTATGGCGGTTTCCAGAGCTGGGTCGACCGTGCCGGCCGCTTCCGCTCACTCGGCGACGGTCAGGTCGATTTCGGCGCCATTTTCTCCAAGCTCACGCAATACGATTACGACAGCTGGGCGGTGCTCGAGTGGGAGTGTGCCCTGAAACATCCCGAGCAAGGCGCGGCCGAAGGCGCCGAGTTCATCCAAAACCATATCATCCGGGTGACGGAGAAAGCCTTCGACGATTTCGCAGGCGGCGGCGCTGACGCGGCTGCCAACCGCAAGATGCTCGGCATCTCCTAAAAGAGAGGGTGCAACATGGCGATCGAAGCAAGCAATGAAACCGGCGGCCATCGCCGTATCCGCCTCGGCATGGTCGGCGGGGGCCAAGGCGCCTTCATCGGTGCCGTCCACCGCATTGCCGCGCGCATCGACGACCAGTTCGAGCTGGTCGCCGGCGCGCTCGCGTCGGATCCGGTTCGCGCCAAGACGTCCGCAAAGGAGCTCGGTATCGCCGACGACCGGGCCTATGGCTCGTTCGAGGAGATGGCGCGGGCTGAAGCGGCGAGGGCGGATGCCATCGAGGCGGTCGCGATCGCGACGCCCAACCACATGCACCGCCCGGTCGCGAAAGCCTTCCTCGAAGCCGGCATCCACGTCATCTGCGACAAGCCGCTGACGACGACCGTTGCAGAGGCCGAGGAACTGGTGGCGCTGGTCAGGAAGACCGGCAGGATCTTCGTCGTCACGCACAATTACACCGGCTATCCCATGATCCGGCAAGCGCGCGCCATGGTCGCGAATGGCGATCTCGGCGAGATCCGTCTCGTCAAGGTCGAGTATCTGCAGGATTGGCTGACCGAGCCATTGGAAACCACCGGCCAGAAGCAGGCGGCGTGGCGCACCGACCCGTCCCGGTCCGGCGCCGGCGGGTGCATCGGCGACATCGGCACCCATGCTTACAATCTTGCCTGCTTCGTCAGCGGGCTCGAGCTCGACGAGCTGCTCGCGCAATTGTCGACCTTCGTCGAGGGACGGCGGCTCGACGATGATGTCCAGATCCTCCTGAAGTGGAAGGGCGGCGCCAAGGGCATGCTGTGGGCGAGTCAGGTTGCCGTCGGCAACGAGAACGGGCTCACGCTGCGCGTCTACGGCAGCAAAGGCGGCCTCGAATGGGCGCAGGAGAATCCGAACCATCTCTGGTTCACACCCTACGGCAAGCCCAGGCAGCTCCTGACCCGCGGCGGAGCCGGCGCAATGGGCGAGGCCGCCCGCGTTAGCCGCATCCCATCAGGCCACCCTGAGGGCTACCTTGAAGGCTTCGCAACGATCTATGCCGAGGCGGCGCGCGCCATCCGCGCGGCAGCGGCCGGTGAAAAGCCGCATCCCGATGTCGTCTTCCCGACGGTCGAGGATGGCCTCGCCGGCGTGAAGTTGATCGAGGCTGCGGTGAAGTCGTCCGCGGGTAATGGCGTCTGGGTTCGGATGACGTAAGGCGGTCGCGAAGCCGCGGAACCCGTTGTCGACGGATCTGCTCTATATGGATGCAATCATGACCCATGACTTCGCTTTGTCGAGTACCGCCGAGTGAGACAACTCGCACGGCATTCGGTGCGTCACGTCATGCGACAGCTTGCGGCGCCCGGCGTCCGCACGAAAAATGCATCAAATGCGAGCAATTGTGGCGCCTGCAATTTGCATGCTGACTATGGGCTACCTCACACATCTGAAATTTCCGCTCTCACAAATTGCTGACGCGGAGCCAAGGCGAGTTCCATTGCTTTGTCTAACCTAGATTGTATGGTGCCCGTAAGAGCATTCGGTCTGATCGACGATGTGCGGCCAATCGGCGCTGTCCGTGTCCTAGTGATCATGATCATAAGAAGAATGTTCGCCCCTGGATAAGAATGAGGGACAGAAGACAATGACCGAAGGAAAAGGACAATGTCGCTGCTCCAGATCAATCTCTTCGGCGGTGTCGAGGTCGTGTGTGCGACCGGCGAGTCGGTGTTGATCCCCAGTCGCAAGGCTGCAACTCTCCTGGGCTACGTGGCGCTCAGTTCTCCTCGCGCCATTTCGCGCGGCAAGCTCGCGACGCTGTTGTGGGACGGTCATTTCGGCGATCGCGCGCGCGCCAGTCTTCGACAAGCCCTGCTCACGTTGCGGCGTGAGCTGCCGCGATATTCGGATGTGATCCTGGCCGATCGCGATGATATACGCATCTGTCCGAACAGCATCAACACCGATGTCGGGGAATTCGAGCGGCTTTTGACGGGAGGGGATCCCGAACGTCTGGCCCGCGCGGCGGTGCTTTATCGCGGCGACCTTCTCGAGGGCATCGGCTCGACTTCATGCCAATTCGAGGCCTGGCTGTCTGCCGAGCGCCAGCGACTGCGGACCCAGGCGATGCGGGCGCTTGCGGGCCTGCTCGACTCCGGCGGGCGCGAACACATGGATATCGCGATCGCACTCGCGCTACGGATCCTCGCAATCGACCCGTTGCAGGAAGAGATCCATCGCATCTTGATGCGCTGTTACGCGCAGCAAGGCCGCCGGACCGATGCGCTCCGTCAGTACGATCTCTGCCGCTCCGTACTGTGGCGCGAGGTTCGCGCAGCGCCGGAGCGAGAGACGGAACGGCTGCAGCTCGAAATCCGGCACACGTTCCGAGCCGCTGTGAGATCTACTTCACTCAAATTGCCTCGCGATAAGAATTCTGACGCAACTTTCACGCTCGACGTGACGCCTGCATCACGATCCCTGTCGTAGCCTTCAGCCGCTCGCACAATCGTGCGCAGTGATCCCGCCTCCCTGTGTGGGGAGCGCGTGTCGCTCACGGCTCAAGCACTTCATCAGGAGATTTTGAACATGACTGGATTTCAGCAACAGACTGAGGACTACGGCCAATTGGACCCGCAGGGGATCTTCGGCTCGATCCTCGGCGGCGCGGCCGGACGCGTTATCGGCAACCTGCTCGGCGGCAAGAAGGGGAAGCAGATCGGCGGCGCGATCGGCAACATCGGTGGTGGCTTCCTGCCGTTCTCGGCCGGTCCGGACATGCAAGGTACCGTGCAGGTCTCCGACATGGAGTTGCAGGGCTTCTGGAGCGTGCTGAAGAAGATCGGCCAGGGCGTGCAGACCGGCGTGAATGTCGGCAAGCAGCTCGGCGTGTTCAGCGCCCAGCCTGGCCTGGAGCCCGCGGCGGCGCAGGTTTCCGACATGGAGCTGCAGAGCTTCTGGAGCGTGCTGAAGAAGATCGGTCAGGGCGTGCAGAC
>NZ_LAXE01000001.1:6780589-6798185 GCF_003122645.1 Bradyrhizobium sp. SUTN9-2 | reverse complement strand
TGTCGGCAAGCAGCTCGGCGTGTTCAGCGCCCAGCCCGGCCTGCAGCCCGCGGCGGCGCAAGTCTCCGACATCGAGCTGCAGGGCTTCTGGAGCGTGCTGAAGAAGATCGGCCAGGGCGCCCAGACCGGCCTCGATATCGGCCGTCAGCTCGGAGTCTTCAACGCCGGCCAGCCCACTGGCACGATGCACTAGACCCAACGCGTGGGGGCGGGCGCAAGCCCGCCCTCTGCGCTTAGACGTGAATGGAAACCAGATGGCCGATTCAACCGCGTCGCAGCAATTCATCGTGCAGGGAGGCCCGGTCCAATCCGGTGAGCTCAACGAACACTTGCAGCGTGAACCCGGCGTGAAGCGAGTCGCGCAAGTCGCACCCGATGTCGTCATCCTGTCGATGACGACGACACAGGCCGATCGCCTGAAATCGACGTTTGCCACGCTGGTGGTCGAACCGGATTCAGCGCTGAAGCCATTCGATGCCGACTGACGTCGGTGGGCAAACATTGGACACGCAAAACATCAAGGAGGCCGCAGATGGCCACGAAAGGCAAATCAGGAACTTCCACGCAGGGCGAGCACGACGCGACCGAAGCCGCGATGAACGGCAACGGGTCCGTTCCGGACCAGGGCACCGCTCCATCATCGTCACGGGGGCAGGAGCCCGCAACGATCGCAGCGCGCCCGGCGCAATTCATGATCGCGCCGCAGCAGCAGCCCGGGCTTGCGACCTTCAGCGTCGATTTCCTGACTCAGCAGCTCAGCAACAGTCCCGACATCGAAGTGGTGAAAACGGTCTCTCCGCCGCGCCTGTTCGGATTTCAGAGCGCAGAGCTCGGACAAGTGCCGCTCAGCCCGCTGGTCCTCGCCAAGATGACTCCTGACAAGGCCAAGTTGCTGCAGACCCAGGCGGGACAGCGTTGCGCGGTGGAGCGCGACGAGCGGCTGAGCTACATGCTCGATCCGACCACGCCGCAGCTGCCCAATCCGGGGGTGCTGACACCGCTGGCCGACGGCTTCACGACCACGATCGAAGTGCTGGGCCAGGATGGTCCGCTGCCTGAAGCCGAGGTTTATGTGTTCGGCAGCATGTGGCCGGCCCAAGGCATCACCGACGCCACCGGCCGCGCCACAGTGACCCTGCAAGGCGAAAGACCCGAGACCATCCGCTCGATCCTGGTCAAACCGAAGATCGACTACTGGACCTTCTGGCTCGATCGTCCGCAGCTCGTTCCTAACAGCGTCAACCGGATCGTTGTCAGGGCGCTCGGCGCGGTGTTGCGGAATTTCCCCGGCCAGCAATTGATGGGATGGGGTGAGCGCGCGATGGGCCTTGATCGTCTGCCTCCGTCCTTCGATGGCGCCGGCATGAAGATCGCAGTCATCGATTCCGGCCTGGCGCCGACCCATCGCAATCTGCACGGCATCACGGCAGGCACCAGTATCGTCGGGACCGACAAGGCGGCCTGGACCGTCGATACGATCGGCCACGGATCGCATTGCGCTGGAATCATCGCTGGCGGACCCGTCGGCGCCGGTGGCGGCATCCGCGGCTTCGCTCCCGCGGCGGAAATCCACGTCTGCCGCATCTTCCCCGGCGGCCGGTTCAGCGATCTCGTCTCCGCGCTCGATTACTGCATGGAGCATGGCATCGATGTTGCCAATATGAGCCTGGGCGGCGGCGAGCCTTCGCGCATTATCGAGGAACGCATCATCCGGGCCAAGCAAATGGGTATGGCCTGCATCATCGCCGCGGGAAATTCCTCGGGGCCGGTGCAGTTTCCCGCGTCGACGCCGCATTGCCTGGCGGTTGCCGCGATCGGCAAGTGGGGCGAATTCCCCAACGACAGCTATCATTCGCAGCAGGCCCTCGACGGCTTCCAGAGCCGCGACGGATATTTTCCGGCAAAGTTCTCCTGCTTCGGTCCGGAGGTCGACGTCTGCGCGCCTGGTGTGGCGATCGTCTCGTCGCTTCCCGCCGATGGCTTCGGAGCATGGGACGGCACCTCGATGGCGACTCCCCATGTCACGGGCCTGGCCGCGCTGGTGCTGGCGCATCATCCGGACTTCACCAAAGGCAACTTTCAGAATCGCGACGCACGCCGTGTCGAGCGGCTGTTCCAAATTCTGAAGGAAACCGCGACGCCGCTGCAGTTTGGCGACCCAAATCGGACCGGCGCGGGATTGCCGAACGTGATGCGGGCACTCGGCCTGGAAACCGGCGTCGCCCCGGTGATCGCCGCCGCTACCGCAACCGACCCTGCGCTGGCAACGTTGCGGCGTCTGCTTGGATTGCAGTCGGTCGAAGCGCCGAGCATGGTTCCCGTGGGGTCGCCGCCGCCGTCCGCCGATCCCGTGCACGGCAGTGCGATCCACGTGGCGCGCGGTCCGGCACAAACGGCGGCCGCAATGAATCTGCAGTCCGTCGATCCGATCAAGAACGGATCGAGCTCCGTCGCTCACGGTCCCGCACAGACCGCAGGCGCGGCAGTCGCGCCCATGATGGTGGATCCGAATCCGGCGCAGATCCGGGAAATCATGCACAGGGTGGGATTGCTCTAACGCGCGTCCTTGGCATCTCAGAAAGGGGCACAGCAGCAGCTGTGCCCCGAGTGCCGACTGCCTTGAGGCAATTGCTGCGGCCGCTCGCCTTGGGAACATGGTGGATTGTTTGCCGCGTCCTGGATTTTCCTTCGCGGCGTCGTGCCGCACAGGCGCAGCTTGGAACTCTCGCGCCCGATCGAAACTTGACTCCGCGGGTCAGCATCGCCGCCGATCGCTGGCCTGCACGGCCCCGCCTCCAAGCCCCCCATACCCCCCAGGGTGGGGCCGTGCTTCCAAGCAGGAGGTGCAATTGTCCGAGCCGACCGAGCAAGAGATCAGAGAACGCGCGCACCAATTGTGGGAGCAGGCGGGCAAGCCGGAAGGGCGCGAGGAGGAATTTTGGCACGCGGCGGAGCAGGAGCTGCGCAACGAGGACAGGTCGAGCACGCTGCGGACGCCGGATACGCTGTGACCGACAAGACCTGCCCATTCTGCCAGGGTCTTGGATGGGTCTGCGAAAACCATCCGCTCCGGGTCTGGAGCGAGAAGCTCGGCGGCTGCCGCTGTGGCGAGGGCATGCCCTGCTCCTGCAACACGACTGAGGACCCTGAAGTCAGGGTGGTGATCGTCGAAGCCGACACGACGTGGCACTAGCGGCGCCCAACCGATGCCTGCTCGGCTGGTCACTTCCGAAACGCTGCACCTCAGGGAACGGACCATCCCGGAAAGGAATTTAGTGTCCGCACGGCTCCGACAACAATTCTTTCCGCGGCAGTTTCGGTGGTGGACGAGCAGAAGAAGCTAGAGCACCAGATCGAACTCGCAACGCGAGCGGCCTCGCTCGTCAGGGATGAAACCACCGGACAACGCTTCAGGAGCTTCGCGGAGGAACTGAAACGAAAGCTGCTTCGCATAATGCGCCGTGGCAAGGTGCGCACACGCGCCTATGAGCTCTGGGAGCAGGCGGGACGGCCGAGCAATCGCGAGTTGGAGTTCTGGCTGGAAGCCGAACGTCAGATCGAAGATGAACGCGAGGAGCGAAAGAGCTCGGGCGCTTCATAGCGCCGGGCGGTATCTCCGTCCTCTGCGCGCGGACCGCAGGTTCCGGTCGCGCGAGCAAGGAAAAAGCCGCCGGGTTGTTCACCCTGGCGGCGTCGCAAAGTCCGTAGCTGTTGATCGTCTTCCCAGCCTCGTGCGTACCGCCGTTACCTTGTTTGCGGCCATGCCCGATCCTTGTAGGCGATGGTGCGCGATTCCGCTGTGATCTGGAGCACACAGTGGAGAGGATTCGCTGTCACGTTCTGATGGCCGCGCTGCGCTGCAACCATCAGCGCGCTCACGAGCCCCTCAGGTCCGGTACCACGCCGCCAGGTTCCACGTGATGGTGTCCCAGCCGGAGATGTCGATCATCAAATTGTTGGCGCCGGCGTTGACGACGTGGCGCGAGAGCAGGGGCAGGAACACGTTTGCCTCGCAGAAGATCTCGTCGACCTTCATCAGCAGCGCGGCGCGCTTGACCGGATCGAGCTCGTTCTGCGCGGCCTTGTAGGCTTTGTCGGCTTCGGGGTCGGAATAGCGCGAATTGTTGCGGCCGAGCCATTTGTTGTCTTTGGTGGCGATCTCCCAGGACACGCACTGGTTCAAGAGGCGCTCCGGATCGGGCTGCGGCTGCGTGGTGTTGTACATCTCCATGTCGGCATAGAATTTCGAGTAGGTGTCGGGATTGCCGACGTCGGATGAGAAGAACACGGAGGCGGTGACCGCCTTGATCTCGATGTCGATGCCGGCCTTCTGGCACGCCTGCTTGATGATGGCCTGCGTCTTCTGCCGCGGCGCGTTGGTCGAGGTCTGGAATACGTATTTGAGCTTCTTGCCGTCCTTCTCCCGGATGCCGTCCGCGCCCTTGGTCCAGCCGGCCTCGTCGAGGATCTTGTTGGCCTTGTCGATGTCGAACTCGTATTTCAGCTTGGGCGACTTGAACTGCTTGGGCGCGTTGACGAAGCTCGCGGTGGCGATGGCGCCGCGTCCGTAGATGAACTTCTGGATCGAATCGCGGTCGATCAGGAAGTTGATCGCGCGGCGAACGGCGGGATCGGACAGCGTCGGATGCTTGGTCTTGACGCTCGAGCGCTCGCCGTCGACCTCGGTCCAGGGATCCGTCGTGTTGAGGATGATGAACTCGACATTGCCTGAAGGCGTGATCTCGAGCTTGCCCTTGCCGCCGGCCTCCATGCGCTTGAGGACCTCCTCCTCCACCTGCATGTTCCAGGCGAAGTCGTACTCGCCGGTCTGCAGCACGGCGCGCGCCGCGGACACCGCGTCGCCGCCGCCCTTGATCTCGACCATGTCGAAATGCGGCTGGTTCTTGATGTGATAGTCGGGATTGCGCTCGGCGCGGATCATATCGCCGGGCTTGAACTCGACGAATTTGTACGGGCCGGTGCCGACCGGCTTCAGATTGCCCGGCGCTTCGCGCGACTTGGCGCCGACATACTCGCCGAAATGATGCTTCGGCAGGATCATCCCGACCGAGCCGACGAACGGATCGGCCCAGAACGGCGTCGGCGCCCGGAAGATCACCTTGACGGTGTGGTCGTCGATCTTCTCGACCTTGATGTCCTTGTAGGAGCCCGTGGTGTAGGCCGCGGTGGCGAGATCTGCGGCGTATTGCCAGGTGAAGACGACATCGTCGGCGGTGAAGGGCTTACCGTCATGCCAGGTCACGCCCCGCTTCAGCTTCCAGATCACGCTCATGCCGTCGGCCGCAAGGCCGCCGTTCGCCTTGGTCGGCGCCTCGGCGGCGAGGCAGGGGATGAGGTTGCCCTCCTTGTCCCAGCCGGCGAGCGGCTCGAAGAAGATGCGCGAGGCGATCTGGTCCTTGGTGCCGAGCGCGAAATGCGGATTGAGCAGGGTGGGCGCCTGCCAGAGCAGCATCTTGAGCGTGCCGCCGCCGCCGGCCTTGGCCGGCTTGTACGGCAGCGTGGCGTCAGCCATCGCGACGTCGTGCCAGACCAGGATCTGGCTCGCGATCGGCGCTGCGATTCCGACCGCGGCCATTGTCCTGATGAATGAGCGCCGCGACAGCGTGCCTTGCTTCACCTCTGCGACCAGATTGCGGATTTCGTTCTCGTTCATTGGATGATCCCCACTTCGTCGCCACCGGCTCAGTGCGCGCTAACTCAGCACGTCGGGCGTGGTGGAGTCAAAGAGAAGGACGCCGGCCCGGCTGCGGATGGAACGAAAGTGTAATCCGGGATTCTTGCCACGAGCGGCAGCAGCCCTGCTTGCGCGGCGCTTCATCCGGGTTACGCCGCGCACTTTGTCGCACTCTGCATTCGTTTTCCGTTTGCGGCCGAATGGAGAAAGGCTGGCCCCGAGCCGCGGACAATATGGATTTCCATTTCATTGATTTCGCACCGCAGAAAAGGGAATACGGGTCCGTTGCCGCAAGACCTAAGGAGACCAAGATGCCGTTTCGCCTTCCCCTGATTCTCTCTGCCGTGCTGGCCGCATGGTCCGCCGCAGCCGCGGCCGAGACCATCAAGATCGGCGTGACGCCGGGGCCGCATGCGCAGATCCTCGAAGCGGTGAAGCCGATCGCCGCCAAGCAGGGCCTCGACATCCAGCTCCTGGAGTTCTCCGATTACGTAGTGCCGAACGCCGCGCTCGATGCCGGCGAGATCCAGGCCAATTCGTTTCAGAACCAGCCTTACCTAGACAACCAGAAGGCCGACCGCGGCTACAAGATCGAATCCGTCGGCCTGACCGTGAACTTCCCGATCGGCGTCTATTCGAAGAAGCACAAGGCCTTCGGCGATATCCCCGCGGGCGGCAAGGTCTCGATCCCGAACGATCCGACCAATGGCGGCCGCGTGCTGCTGCTGCTGCGCGACAAGGGCGTGATCAAGCTGAAGGACGGCACCGGCTTCAAGCCGACCGTGCTCGACATCACCGACAATCCCAAGAAGCTGAAGTTCATCGAGGTCGACGCGGCGCAGGCCCCGCGCGCGCTCGACGACGTCGATGCCGCCGCGATCAACACCAACTATGCAACCCAGGCGGGCCTCGATCCGGTCAAGGATCCGATCCTGCGCGAGGACCCGAAGGGGCCCTATGTCAACCTGATCGCGGTGCGCAGCGCCGACAAGGACAAGCCTTGGGTCAAGATCCTCGTGGACAGTTACCACACGCCTGAGGTCAAGGAGTTCGTCCTGACCAAGTTCAAGGGCGCGGTGCTGCCGAGCTGGTAGGCAATCTGCCCGCCCAGAGTCCACATCAAGGCGATCCGGCGGGCAGCCTTGCGATCAGCCTTGCGCAGGAATCTTGCGTATGTGCCCTGCGTAATGCCCGCTTGTCGGGAACTGCGGCAACCGACATCATCGGGGCCCATCCTCGCCCGACAGGGATTGTATGAAACGCTTTGCCAACCTGAAACGTCTGGGCTTCTTCACGCGGCTGCTCGACGAGGCGCCGGCGGCGGACCGCTATCGCTTCGCCGCCGAGCAGATCGTGCGCGCCGAGAAGGCCGGGCTCGATTCCGCGTGGATCGCTCAGCATCATTTCCATGAGCGCGAGGGCGGCCTGCCGTCGCCCTTCACGTTCCTGGGTTATGCGGCCGCGCAGACCTCGCGCATCCGCCTCGGCACCGGCATCGTCACGCTGCCGCTGGAGAACGCAGTGCGGGTGGCGGAGGACGCCGCGGTGCTCGATCTCCTTTGCAACGGCCGCTTCGAGCTCGGCGTCGGCACCGGCGGCAACCCGTCGGCCTTCGCCGCTTTCGGCCTCGACAGCGCCCAGCGCAACGAGATCTTTGCCCGCAATTTGGACATCGTCCGCAAGGCCCTGACCGGCGAGCCGCTCAATGGCGGCGACACGCTCTATCCGCAGCGGCCGCAACTGGATAAGCGCATCTGGCAGGCGACGTTCTCCGTTGCCGGCGGCGCCCGCGCCGGCAAGGCCGGCGACGGCCTCCTGCTCTCGCGCACGCAGCCGCGGGCCAAGGACGCGCCGAACGCGACGCTCGCCGAGATCCAGAACCCGATCATCGATGCCTATCTCGCCGCGCTGCCGCCGGGCTGCGAGCCGCGCATCATGGCCTCGCGCAGCATCTTCGTTGCCGACGACCATCGCGAGGCGCTGCGCCTCGCCGATATCGGACTGCGCCGCGCGCTGCCGCAATTCATGAAGGGCGGACATCCCCCTCCGGGCGAGACGCTGGAGGAGATGATCACCGCGTTCGACACCCATGTCGGCGATGCCGACCACGTCATTGCCTCGCTCCGCACCGACGACACGCTGGAACGGGTGACCGATCTCGTCTTCCAGGTGCATTCGGTCGATGCGCCGCATGCTGACGTCCTGCGCTCCATCGAGCTCGTCGCCGACAAGGTCGCCCCAGTGCTGGGCTGGACCCGGACGGCCGCCAAAGACATTGCCCTCGCAGGTTAGCCGGAATGAACGAAAAACGCGTTGCACGAGGCTGAATGATGGGAACGCAAGACATCATCGACACGCTCGCCGGCATCGAGCCCGGCTCCACGCTCGACGCCATCCGCGCGCGCCGCCTGCAGGCGCGCGAGAATGCGCAGAAGAGCTATCTCGCTTTGTTCGAGCCGATCGAGGCCGGCGATTTTTCGCTTGCCGAGCGCGCGGTGGTCGCCGCCTTCGCGACCGGGCTCCATGGCGAGTCCCCCGTCGCCGCCTTCTATCGCGACAAGCTTGCCGCGACTGCGGATGGCGCGCCTCTGCTCGATGCGATCAACGCCGAGATCGAGCGCGGCAAGACCTCCGGCCCATACGGCGCCTATCCGGCCGGTCCGTTGTCGATCGAGAACAAGGCCGGCTTGATCTATCGCGTCAGCGCGGAGCGCAAGCGTGTCCTCGGCGCCAGGCTGGTCGCAGCATTGGAGCACGCGCATCTGCTTCTCTTCCACCCGCGCGATGCCGCGTCCGCCGACATGAAGGCGCTACTGGCTGCCGGCTGGTCATCCACCGGCATCGTCACGTTGTCCCAGCTCGTTGCGTTCCTGTCGTTCCAGGTGCGCGTCGTCAGCGGCCTGCGCACGCTCGCCGCAGCGAACGCGTAGGAGGTCCAATCATGAGCACCGTCAATCCGCCCGTCGCCTTCACCCAGGACGAGCTCGGCTGGGTCTCGTGGATCGACCCTCTGCCCGAGGCCGAGCTGACCGAGCGGCACTACGCCGGCCTCGTCGACCGCGCCCGCGCCAAGTCGGAATATTTTCGTCTCTTGGTGCGCGATCCCGAAGTTCTGAAGGCCCGCACCAAGACCGACAAGGACATCTTCTACAACGTCGCCGACGGCCTGCCGCGCGCCGAGCGCGAGCTCGCAGCTGCGGCGACCTCGCGCTACAACGGCTGCATCTATTGCGCCTCCGTGCATGCGCGCTTCGCCAGCACCTATTCCAAGCGGCGCGACGACGTGCAGCGCCTGCTCGACGAGGGCGTTGGGGCCGATCTCGGCGAGCGCTGGAATGCGGTGGTCAAGGCCTCGGTGGCGTTGGCCGCAACGCCGATCGCATTCGGGCCTGACAATATCGCCGAGCTGCGCCGCGCCGGTCTCGACGACGCCGAGATCGTCGACGTCATCAACGGCGCCTCGTTCTTCAACTGGGCGAATCGGCTGATGCTGTCGCTCGGCGAGCCCTCGAAATAGGCAATCTTACCGGCACGAGAATTGCTGCTGTATCAACATTGAATGGATGGAGCCGTGAATGAGCAACATCGATCGCCGTACCCTGGTCAAAGGCTCGCTCGCCGCCATGATGGCTGGCACAGCCTTCTCGCGCGCCGCACTGGCGCAATCCGCCGAGCCGATCCTGCTCGGCGTCAGCGGCCCCCTCACGGGACCGAACGCGCAATATGGCGCGCAGTGGAAGCAGGGCTTTGATCTCGCGCTCGACGAGATTCACGCCGCCGGCGGCATCAACGGCCGCAAGCTCGCCTACCAGTTCGAGGACAGCCAGAGCGATCCGCGCCAGTCGGTCGCGATCGCCCAGAAATTCGTCTCCGATCCCCGCATCGTCATGGAGCTCGGCGATTTCTCCAGCCCCGCCTCGATGGCGGCCTCCCCGATCTATCAGCGCGGCGGCCTCGTGCAGTTCGGCTTCACCAATTCGCACCCCGACTTCACCAAGGGCGGTGACTTCATGTGGAGCACGTCCGTGAGCCAGGCCGACGAGCAGCCGCTGCTGGCGTCCTACGCCGTCAGGCGGCTCGGCCTGAAGAAGCTTGCGGTGCTGCACCTCAACACCGATTGGGGCCGCACCAGCCGCGACCATTTCGTCAAGGCGGCCAAGGAATACGGCGCCGAGGTCGCGATCACCGAGGGCTACATCGCCGAGGAACGCGACTTCCGCTCCACCTTGGTGCGCGTGCGCGACGCCAGCCCGGACGGGCTGATCCTGATCTCCTATTATTCCGACGGCGCGCTGATCGCGCGCCAGGCCCGCCAGGTCGGCCTGAAGCAGACGATCTGCGCGGCCAGCTCGGTGTATTCGCCGAAATTCATCGAGCTCGGGGGCGAGGCGGTCGAGGACGTCCATCTCGGCACGCGCTATTTCCCGCAAGATCCGCGGCCCGAGGTGAGGAAGTTCATCGACGGCTTCAAGGCCAAGTACAACGGGCAGGAGCCCGACGCCTTCAACGCCTATTCCTATGACGCGATGAACATGGCCGCTGCCGTGGTGAAGATCGGCGGCACCGACCGCCGCGCCATCCGCGATGCCTTCGCCAAGGTGAAGGACGTCTCCAGCGTCATCTTCGGTCAGGCCACGTTCGACGTCGAGAGCCGCCGCGTCAAGGGCGCCATGAACGCCGAACTCGTCGTGCGCAAGGGCCAGTTTGCGCTCTGGGACGGCAAGCCGACCTGATGTGATGGCCGAAGCGATCGCTCCGGCCGCTTCTCCCTGATTAGGAATGCTGCGTGTCCTCCTGGCTCGACCACACCATCAACGGGCTGATCGTCGGCAATGTCTACGCGCTCGTTGCAGTCGGGCTCGCGCTGATCTTCGGCGTCAGCCGACTGATCAACTTCGCGCAAGGCTCGATCTATCTGGTCGGCGCCTATATAGGCTGGATCGCGGTGGTGCAGCTGCACACGCCGCTGCCTCTTACCATCATCGTGGTCGCCGCGGCCGCGGCGATCGTCGGTCTGATCATCGAGCGGTTCGGTCTGCGGCCGCTGCAAAACTCGGTGCGCATCGCGCCGCTGCTCGCGACCATCGGCATCAGCTTCGTGCTCGACCAACTGGTGATGCTGATCTTCTCGCCCAATCCGCGCGCGCTGCCGAGCCAGTTGCCCGATGTCCGCTTCCAGGTCGGTGGCGGGACGATCGGGCCGCTTGATCTGCTCATTGCCGGCGTCGGCCTCACCAGTGCGCTGCTGCTGTTCGTGTTCCTGCGTTACACCAAGCTCGGCTGGGCCGTGCGTGCCACCGCGCAGGACCGCGACGCCGCCATGCAGATGGGCGTCGACGTCAACCGGGTCAATCAGGCCGTGTTCGGTATCGCGGCGGCGCTCGGCGGCGTCTCCGGCATGCTGGTCGGCATGTACTACAACCAGATCGACACGGCGATGAGCCTTCAGGCGACGCTCAAGGGCGTCGTCGCGGAAGTCGTCGGCGGCGCCGGCAACGTGCCGGGCGCGGTGATCGGCAGCCTGCTGCTGGGCCTCGTCGAGAGCTACGGCGTCGCCGTGCTCGGCACCAGCTACCGCAATTTGTTCGCGTTCCTGCTGCTCGTCGTCGTGCTCGTGCTGCGGCCGAACGGCCTGTTCGTCAGCGCACGGCAGGCGCCGCCCGAGCCGCTCACCGGCACGTTCATCGCGCCGAGCCGCCCGGTGAATATTCCCCGCTGGGCGCTGTTGGTCGCGGTTGCCGGCTTTGCGATCCTGCCGCTGTTTCCGGTGTCCTTCTACGTGCTCCAGACCCTGATCAACGCCTGGCTGCTCGGCATGCTCGCGCTCAGCCTGACGCTGGTTGCGGGCACGATGGGGCAGGTCTCGCTCGGTCATGCCGCGCTGCTTGCGATCGGCGCCTACACCTCCGCATTGCTGTCGCTGACGCTGGCCGTTCCGGCCGGACTTGCCGTCATCGGCGGTGGCCTGATGAGCGCCGCGCTCGGCACGCTCCTGATCTCGCCGTCCTTCCGCCTGCGCGGGCATTACGTGTCGATCGCGACGCTCGCGATCGGCGAGATCGTGGCGCTGGTGATCCTGAACTGGGAGAGCGTGACGCGCGGCCCGATCGGCATCTCCGGCATCCCGCCGCTGTCGCTGTTCGGCTATGACCTGATCAGCCCGACCTCGGTCTATTGGTTCAGCCTTGCGGTCATGGTCGTGCTCGCGCTGTTCCAGGGGCGGCTGCTCACCTCGCATCTCGGCCGCAGCTTTCGTGCCATCCGCGACGACGACATCGCCGCGCGCGCCTATGGCCTCAGCCTGAACCGCTACAAGTCGATCGCCTTCATCTTCGGCGGCTTCGCCGCCGGCGTCAGCGGCGGCATCGCCGCGCATCTTTATTCCTACATCAACCACGAGACCTTCAACACGCAGCAATCCATCCTGGCGCTGACCGTCGTGATCCTCGGCGGCCTCGGCAACGTCGTCGGCGCGATCGTCGGGTCGGTCGCGCTGGTCGGCCTGCCCGAAGTGTTCCGGATCGCTGCGGAGTATCGCATCCTGATCTACGGCATCGTTCTCTTGCTACTGGTGCGGTTCAGGCCGCAGGGCCTGTTGGGAACGGTCTGATGGAGAAGCAGCTTCACGCCATACTGTCCCTGCGCGGCCTGACGCGCCGTTTCGGCGGCCTCACCGCCGTCGATACGATCGACCTCGATCTTGCCAAGGGCGAATTGATCAGCATCATCGGCCCGAACGGCGCCGGCAAGACGACGCTGTTCAATCTCGTCACCGGGCTGGATCGGCCCGATGCCGGCACCGTCAGCTTCGAAGGGCAGGACATCACCGGCCTGTCGCCGGAGCGGCTCGCGGCCGAAGGCATCGCGCGCACCTTCCAGCTCGGCCGCGTGTTCGGCAATCTCAGCGTCATGGACAATGTCCTGATCGGCGCGCACACGCGGCTGCGCGCGGTGAAGCCGGCCGTGCCGGTGATCGGCCCGCTGCTGGAATTGGGTCTGGCCTTGCTGCGTCCCTCGCGCGTCAGGGCCGAGGAGGAGCGGCTGCGCGAGGAGGTGAAGGCCATCCTCGCGCGTTTCGGCGAACGGCTGCTGCCGCGCATCGACCAGCCCGCCTATAGTCTGTCTTACGCCAACCGCCGCCGCGTCGAGATCGCGCGTGCGCTCGCGCTGAAGCCGCGGCTGCTGCTGCTCGACGAGCCCACCGCCGGCATGAACCCGACCGAGACCGCGGAGATGCAGGGGCTCGTCGCCGAATTGAAAGCCGAAGGGCTGACCATCCTGCTGATCGAGCACAAGCTGGAGATGGTGATGCGCCTGTCCGACCGCGTCATCGTCATGGACGAGGGCAAGAAGATCGCGGAAGGGCCGGGCGAGCAGGTGCGGAGCGATCCCAAGGTGATCGAGGCGTATCTCGGCCATGGGCTATCAGGGGCGGCGGAGCAGGAGAGCGCGGCATGACGAACTCTGGTCCCGAACCGCTGCTGGCTTTGTCGAACGTCAACACCTTCTACGGCCAGGCCCAGGTGCATTTCGACCTGTCGATCACGGTTGCGCGCGGCCACATCGTCTGCCTGCTCGGCGGCAACGCGAGCGGCAAGTCGACCACGATGAAGATCATCTTAGGGTTGGTGAAGCCACGCTCGGGCGAGGTGACGTTCGACGGCGCTTCGCTGATCGGGCTCTCCACGCCGCAGATCGTCCGCCGCGGCATCGGCTCCGTGCCGGAGGCGCGGCGGCTGTTCGCCGACATGAGCGTGCGCGAGAACATCCTGATGGGCGCCTTCGTGCGCAACGACCGCGACGCCATCGCGCAGGATCTCGACAGGATGCTGACGCTGTTCCCGAAGCTCGGCCAACGGCTGTCGCAGCGCGCCGGCTCGCTGTCCGGCGGCGAGCAGCAGATGGTGGCGATGGCGCGCGCGCTGATGAGCCGCCCGCGCATGATCGTGATGGACGAGCCGACCATGGGCCTGTCGCCGCTTTATGTCGATCGCGTGCTGGAGCTGATCCGCAGCATCAACCAGGCGGGCGTCTCGGTTTTCATGGTCGAGCAGAACGCCAGCCTCGCGCTCGAGATCGCGCACGAGGCCTATGTGCTGCAGACCGGCAAGATCGTGCTGTCTGGCCCCGCGCGCGCGCTGAAAGACGACCCCCGCATCCGCGACGCCTATCTCGGCGGCTCCGAGGCGGCCTGACGCTCAGGCCGACGCCGCCCTTGCGACCTGCTCCGCCGGCTGATCATCGCCGTTGGGATCGCCCGGCGCGGTCGCCCAGGCGAGCTCCACCAGCGTCACGATCCGGCGGCCGCCGCCGTCGAGCTGGACGACGATCAGGCCCTGCTCCTCCATGTAACCGAGCAGGCGCTGCGCGCGGCGCAGCGAGTGCGAGCCGTAGGCGCGGGCGATCGCGGCATCGCCGGGGCAGGGCCAGCCTTCCTTCGCCGCGCGCGCGATCATCATGAACACGCCCTGCATGTCGTCGGGCAGGATCGAGGCGCGCAGCGCCACGTCCTGCCAGGCGTCGTCTTCAGTGAGATCCGTCCCGAGCCCGGCGCGCGCATGCGTCAGCATGCGCCGGAATTCGTTGAGATCGGGCACCGCCGCCCCTAAGCCCTCGATGCGGCAGCGGACCACGAACTCTTGATAGAGCACGCCGATGGCGCGGAAGCCGGCATCGGGCTCGGCCATCACCGCACGCAGCGTGCGATCCACGCGCTCGCGCCGCTCGGCGAGCTCTTCGGCACTGACGGGAGCCTCGACCGCCTCTAGCCGAATCTCCGGCACCGCGGCGGCCTTCGCCGCGCGAAGCTGCTTGAGCAGATCCGGCGCCGGCCGTCGCTGCGGCCGGCTGGCATCGGGCGGCGGTGCGGCGAGGATGACCGCGCGGGCATCTTCAAGCGCGGCTTCCGGCAGCGGCATCAGCCGCGGTGTCGAATTGCGCGGGCTGGTCTCGGTCGGGCCGATGTTGAGGCGCAGCGGCCGGCGCGACAACGCAGGTCCCAGCGCCATGAACTGACCGCGCTCGAGATCGCGGAAGGCTTCCGCCTGCCGCCGTTCCATGCCGAGCAGGTCGGCGGCGCGGGCCATGTCGATGTCGAGGAAGGTCCGCCCCATCAGGAAGTTCGAGGCTTCGGCCGCGACGTTCTTGGCGAGCTTGGCCAGGCGCTGGGTTGCGATGATGCCGGCAAGCCCGCGCTTGCGGCCGCGGCACATCAGATTGGTCATGGCGCCGAGCGAGAGCTTGCGTGCTTCGTCCGAGACTTCGCCCGCCACCGCCGGCGCAAACAGCTGCGCCTCGTCCACGACCACCAGCATCGGGTACCAATGATCGCGGTCGACGTCGAACATCCCGCCGAGGAAGGCAGCCGCGCGCCGCATCTGGTTCTCGGCATCCAGCCCTTCGAGATTGAGCACGGTGGAGACGCGATGCAGCCGCGCGCGCTCGCCCGCGACCTGGAGGCCGCGCTCGGTGTGATCCTCGGCCTCGATCACCAGATGGCCGAAGCGCTCGGCCAGCGTGACGAAGTCGCCCTCGGGATCGATGATGGCCTGCTGCACCCAGGGTGCGCTCTGTTCCAGCAGCCGCCGCAAGAGATGCGACTTGCCGGAGCCCGAATTGCCCTGCACCAGGAGACGGGTCGCCAGCAGTTCCTCGAGGTCCATGGCGGCCGCGGCGCCTGCCGTGGTCTGCCCCATCTCGATCGCAACCGTCATGTCCCCGACTCAAAGTCCCGTCATTCGCGGACAGCGGCTTATCAATCCAGCCGCGGCGCGTCGAGCGCTCCAGCGCGAATCAGGTGGTGTTGCCCACGCCAAAACCGGAAAGCATCCGCCGTGAGCGGCAGGAAACCGGTGCCGAAAGGCCTCGGCTCGGGGAAGATGATGCAGACCGCCATCGCTCGGCCAAATGACGCAGATCAAGATCGACGGGTTCGAGAGCTGCTATCCGGCCGTATGACCTTTCTGACCTTCTTCACGGCGACCTATTTCCTGCTGGCGGTGCCGGGGCCGACCAACACCCTGCTGGCGACATCGGGGGCCGGAGCGGGCATCTCGCGCTCCCTTCATCTGCTTGCGGCGGAACTGTGCGGCTATCTGTTGGCGATCGCGGTGCTGCGGCTGGCGCTCGGTCCAATCATCAGCGACATCCCGATTGCGGCGCTGCTGCTCCGCGTCGCCGTGACCATCTACATCCTGTTCCTCGCGGTCATGCTCTGGCGCGTCAACACGCGCGAGCTGCGCGGCGGCGCTGCGGTGACGTTCGGCCAGGTGCTGCTGACGACGCTGCTCAACCCGAAAGCACTGGTCTTCGCGTTCCTGCTGCTGCCGCTTGGGGCCGGGCCGCTCGAACTGCTGCCGTGGCTCGGCGTGATCGCGCTGCAGATTCTCACCGCCGGCGCCGCGTGGATCATTCTCGGCGCAACGCTCGGCCGCGGCGCCCGTCGCCTCGGGCGCCCTGACCTCGTCACGCGCACCGGCGCGGTTACGCTGGTCGCCGTGACCGGCCTGATCTGGCTGCAATCCTTCCTGGTTGCCTGAGCGGACCTCGGTGGGAGCGGCGCTACTGCGCGCCGGAGCCGCCCTGCACGATCTTCTCGTTCAGCTTCTGGTCCACGGTGTCGACGGTGCGGTCGATCTCGGCGTTGGGCACGCCGAGCTGATGCGAGATCAGCTTCACCAGCAGGTCGACGCGTTCGATGAAGGGCGCACCGCTCGCGACCGCGCGCGCCGCCGATGACGGCTTGAGCAGGCTCTCCGCGGCCTTGGCGTACTTCGCGAACGGCACCTGGTCCTGCGGATCGGCGCCGAGGCGGCGGGCGATCGCATCGACATGGTCGTAGATCGTCTGCGAACGATTGAGATCGCCGTGCACGGCGTCGCGGATCGACTGCGGCTCGTTCGGCGTGATGCAGCGGTAATTGCCGGTCAGCAGCATCGACCATTTTGCCAGCGGCACGAACAGGGAATCGAACACTTTCAGCTTCACCGGCACGTCGTGGCCGTCGAGCGTCACCGCGTCGATGTCGGCCTCCAGCTCGCGCAGCAGCTTGTTGTGCTTCTCGTCGGCGAAGACCGACGCCTTGAAGTTGGTGGGCAGGCCGACATGCAGCACGTTGGCGGCCTCTTCCGGCGGCCGGAAGGCCTGCGGGTCGGGCGAGCACAGCGTCACCAGCCCGGGCTCAAACCGCTCCCACACCTGCGCATTGGTGTAGGCCTCCTCGAGATCCATGTCGGCGAGTGCCGGAATCCGTTTCAGGTAGGGCAGGGGCGGCATGTTCATGATCGACAGGCACGGCAGCTTCGCCGCGGCAATCTTGACCATGAGGACGCGCACCGTGTGGTTGGTGTATTGCGGCTCCTGCATCGCGAGGCCGACCAGATCGTAGCGGGAGAGGTCGACATTGGCCGGCGTCGCCGCGTCGAGCTTGCCAGGGAGGTTGCGGGAGAAGATCGCCCGGTGCACCGCCTCGTCGCGTAGCTTAATACGCACCTCGGTACCGTCGCGGTTGATCAGCTCCGCGGTCTTTGCGCGGCAGACCAGGGTCACGTTGTGCCCGGCCATCAGCAGCTTCGTGCCCAGCAGGGAGCCGTAAGAAGCCCCAAGAATCAATATGTTGCGCGCCATGCTCCGTCCCCTGGAAATCTGTGTGATTTTTCCGGCCCCGGCCGTTCCGCGGGGCAGTTGAGGGCATGTAAAGCGAAGCGCAGGGGAATGGCAACTGGGATAATGCATACAAGGGTGCGTCTGGTCCCCGCGGGTTCGAGGGCCAGCCTGGCGGCCTGTTTCGGTCTCGTGTCAACCCAGTGAAGCAAAGATATTCTTCTTTACCGAAATTCGGATTTGTCGTATGTGTCGGTCATCCCGGCTCAATCTCGAGGGGCGATCATGAGGTCGTCATTG
>NZ_LAXE01000001.1:6724878-6780229 GCF_003122645.1 Bradyrhizobium sp. SUTN9-2 | reverse complement strand
TTCCCCGCCTTCGCGGGGAGTGACAGCCGTCACTCGGAGAGCGAGCTATCGCCTCATACTCCGTCATTGCTTCGCTTCGCTCGCAATGACGTTGATGGAGCGCCGCCTCTTGGCGGCCTCAGCCCTGGCTCGCCATGCGCTCGCGGTCGAGATGCTGCTCGATCTTGGGGCGGTCACGCGTGCGCTCGAAGCTGGTGCAGAGCAGCTCGGTCTCCTCGAGCGAGATCGGAGCACGATAGAGCCGGCACATGAATTCGGCGTTTCCACGCCCCTTGCCGGTGCCCGGCCCGCGCTCTGCGAGAAACATGCAGTCCCGGCAGATGCTCGCTTCGAGCCGCTGATGGGCAGCATCGAGGTGATTGAGGATCTCGCGGAGAGAGTCGCGCAGCCTGATGCACTCCTCGGTCCCGAGCGACGTCACCGCGTTGACCACGTGATTGATCGGGTCGTGCTGGCTCAGGCATTTCTCGCCCTGCGGCGTGACGTGCAGGACGACGGAACGCTTGTCCTCATGCGACGGCTTTCGCACCAGGAACGACTTGCTCTCCAGAGTCTTCACGATCTGCGACGCCGTCGCGCGTGTGGCGCCGATGAAGCCGGCCAGTGCGGACGGCGTGCGCGAAAACCTGTTGGCGCGCCCGAGAAAGCGCAGCGCCATCCATTCCCGATCGCGCAATCCATGCTGATTGCCTTCGAAATACCAAGCCCGCGCCGCCTGAACCAGCAGCTCGACGGCTTCCCGCGCCAATGGCATGAATCTACCTCGTCCCCGGAACTTCGTCTGCGGCGTCCCGAAGCCGCTTTGCGCCCTGAGTGTCAGACGAGCATGCCCTGTCGAACTCTCGCACAATGGCGCGGATCGCACCGCGCCCGACCTCGGCCGATGAGCGTCGCATCGTCCGCAGCGAGAAGCCGTATCGCTGATGGCATGCCAACGGCGTGGTCGTCGCGCGGGAGCTCGGGTTGCCGTCGCCGGCAAACGGTGGATCGGAGTAGCTCAACCGAAGCCCCCAAAGTTCAAGTCACAAGCAGACGTTTCTTATACTCAACCAAAACGATGGATGAGCTTCTCAACAAAATCAAGTAGAGACCCTCTCACAGGCTGGATGTCGTGGCAGGCGAATGTAACGTTCAAGGGCAATCTCGTTGTTCGGGACACATGATGGTGAACGCAATACATGGCGCGGCGAGTAATATGCACTCGATATTGTGAGAGTTTGATTGCACGCGCGTTGTTGTCTTGCGTTGATGCAAACTGATCGAAGCTTGTGCATCACGATGACGTTTGGCGGCACGTCATCCACAACTTGTGCGTTCTGCCGCGGAATCGTCGAGGGAACTCATTGGAATTGCACGCGGCGGTTGTTCCCGTCGTGCTTGCAGAATAGACTCTTCGATCGCTTGCACAGCGCTTGCCAGCTCGTGCACACCGCAAACGGCGAATTCGCTCACGACGAAAATGGGTGAGCCGGTGTGCACGCGCATGCGCTGGAAGCGTAGCGACATGCGCAATCTCCTGTCGAAAACCACGGGCAGGGCGGACGGCAGGCGCCTCACCCTCTCCACCCGTCAGTCGCCCTTGAGCATGTCCCGAAGCTCGCGGAACGGATCGGCGCTCGGCGGGGCCGATGCGCCCTGTCGCATCGCGTTGTAGATTCGCGGAACCATCTCGACCGCCTGGTCGAGGCCCGAATCACGTCCCGGCTGATAGCCGCCCATCAGGCGAAGGTCGCGCGTGTCCTCGTATTTCGCGATCATGGCGCGCAGCTTGCTCACCAATTCGCGCTCCTCGGGGTCCCAGACGTTGTGGGCGAGGCGGGAGACCGAGGCCAGAACGTCGACGGCCGGATAGCGCGCCTGGTCGGCGATGTGCCTTGAGAGCACGATGTGCCCATCGAGCGTGCCGCGGATGGTGTCGGCGATCGGCTCGTTGTGATCGTCGCCGTCGACCAGCACGGAGAAGATCCCGGTGATGGTGCCGGATCCCTCCTCGCCCGGACCGGCGCGCTCGAGCAGGCGCGGCAGATCGGTGAAGACCGTCGGCGCGTAGCCGCGCGCCACCGCGGGCTCGCCGGCGGCGAGCGCGACCTCGCGGGCGGCGTGGGCAAAACGGGTGATCGAATCCACCATCAGCAGGACCGATTCGCCGCGGTCGCGGAAATATTCGGCCACCGCCATCGCCGTCTTCGGCGCCAGTCGCCGCATCATCGGGCTTTCGTCGCCCGTCGAGACGATTGTGACAGCGCGATGACGGTCGTTGCCCAGCACGTCCTCGATGAACTCGCGCACCTCGCGGCCGCGCTCGCCGACCAGGGCCAGCACGACCGTATCGAAGCCCTGGCTGCGGGCGAGCATCGCGAGCAGCGTCGATTTGCCGACGCCCGATCCGGCAAAGATGCCGACGCGCTGGCCGGCGCAGACCGGCGCGAACAGGTCGATGACGCGTACGCCGGTGCGCAGCGGCTTGTGCACGCGCGCACGCTTCATGGCCGACGGCGCCTCCGCCTCCGCCGAGACCGCCTGCGACCCTTGCGTGAGCGGCCCCTGTCCGTCCAGCGGCGCGCCGAGGGCGTTGATGACGCGGCCCTTCCAGCTCGGATCGGGCGCGAAGGACAGCGGCGGCATCCGGTAGGCCGCCGAGCCGAGCCCGCCGCCAAATTGCCGGTCGAACGGCTTGGCGATGATGCCGTCGCTGTCGATCCGCACCACCTCGCCGATCTGGCGCTTACCGCCGCAATCGACGCCGATGAGCTCGCCGAGCCTGACGAAGCGCGACAGGCCGGAGACGCGGAAATGCGTCGGCGCGATCTCGGAGATCGCGCCGCTGACGCTTGCCAGGGGAGTGCTCTGCTGAAGCTCCAGCAGCGCCCACTCGAGTTGCCGAAGAGCGTTCAAGGAAACCGTCCAACCTCATCCTGCGCGCTTGGCGCGTAATCTACTTGCCGGGTTCGCCGAGGGTCCGGATCGCGTTCTGCAGCGAGCTCTCGGTGCCCTCGATCATCGAGTTGGTGCCGTCGAAGGCGCGCGAAGCCGAGATCAGCCGCGTCAGCTCGAGCATCGGATTGGCGCCGGAGCCTTCGACATAGCCCTGCTTGAAGCCGTCCCGGGAGAAGTCCGCGATGGCGGTCGCAGGCCGGTCGGGCGTCACGCCGGAATTGCCGTAGCGTTCGAGAGTGGCGTCGGCCGGAATGCTGAACAGGCCGATGGTGCCGATCTCGTTGTTGTCCTGGATGATTGCGCCGCTGCGCGCGATCGAGATCGGTCCGCCGTTCGGGTCGAGCGTGATCTGCGCGCCGCCGGAATCGACGATCGGAAAGCCGCTCACGGTCTGAAGATCGCCGTTGGGGGCGATCTGGAGCCGGCCGTCGCGCGTGTAGACCGTGCCGTTCGGACCGGCGAAGGCGATCCAGCCCTGGCCGACCACGGCGACGTCGAGCGGGTTGCCGCTCTCGGTGATGTTGCCCATCTCTCGCGAGATGATGTTGTCGCCGGGCGAGGAGAACGCCACCGGCGTCGGCCCCGCCTTGGACAGCACGGTCTCGAACTTCACCACGTCGGTGCGGAACGCGGCCGTGTTGACGTTGGCGACGTTGTTGGCGATCGTCTGGAGGCGCTTTTCGAGGGCGACCTGCGCCGACAATCCCACATAGAGAGCCGATTGCATGACTTACCTGTTGAACTTGATGTTCTGAAGCGTCGTGAGCACGTTGGTATCCATGCTGACCGACGTCGCGGCGCCGGCGATCAGGACCAGCGCGGGATTGGTCGAGCTGTCGTTCCGGGCCTGGGTCGCATCCCACATCGCCGCAAAGCGCTGCACGAACTTGGTCACCTTGGCGGGATCCTGGAAGTCGGTGAGCTTGATCTTGTCCGCGATCATCTTGGCCTGGGCGTCGATGTTGGCTGCGCTGATCGTCGACGGCAGGCCGAGCGCGGTCTGCACCACCTGCGTCAGCGCCTTGTCGGCCAGGATCTGGTAGGCGGTCGTGATCGTGGAAGCCTTGCGGGTGAAATACAGCGCCAAACGCAGGCCTTCGTTCTGATCGCCGGCCTTCTCCTCCATCGTCTGCGTGACGTATTGGGTCGCGGTGCCGGTCGTGGCCGCGGCGGTCTGGGTCGCCTTGTCGCCGAGTGCGGCGAAATTGAAGGCGGTCGCGAATTGCCGGTAGCGGGTGTCGGTCAGCTTGTTGGCGAAGGCGTCCTTGCTCGTGACCCCCTCGGTCAGCACCTTGCGCATGAACGCCTTGGCGTAGGTCATGTCGCTGAGGCCATAGGCCTTCATCGCATAGGAATAGAGACGATAGTCCTTCAGGAAATCGTCGATGGTCTTCACTTTGCCGATATGGCCGAGGAAATAGTCGGTGTCGCGGCTGACGTCCGGCTGCTTCGCGACCTGCGTCAGCGACTTGCCCATGTCTTTGGTCAGCCTGGTGTAGTCCGCGATGGTGGATAGCATGACACGCGCCCCTCTGGCCGCAGGTCGCGACCCCGCTTCAAGCTGCCGCCAATTGCTTGCGCGGGGCTGGCGACCTCGAAGCCAGCTTCGCGCAAGCGTCGCCGACTAGGTATTCCAGGTGGGATCGGCGATGGAGCGGCGCGTTGGGCAGTTTCGTGGGGATTTTCATCACGGTAGCGGCGCTGCTCGGCGGCTTTGCCGCCATGGGCGGGCACCTGGCCGTGCTCATGCAGCCGTGGGAGTTCGTGATCATCATGGGAACCGCGGTCGGCACCTTTATCGTGGCCAATCCATGGAAGACGGTGGTGGACACGGGCGTCGCCTGCATGCAGGCCATCACCGGCGCGGTGCCCGGCCAGCGCTACTACCTTGACCTGCTCGGCGCGCTCCACGCTCTGATGCGCGAGCTGCGTGGCAAGGGGCGCAACGAAGTCGAGGCGCATATCGACGATCCCGCCTCCTCCGAAATCTTCAAGGCGTTCCCCAGCGTGCTCGGAGATCCCTCGCTGCTCCAGTTCATCTGCGACTATGTCCGCCTGATCATCATGGGCAATGCGCGCACGCACGAGATCGAGGCGCTGATGGACGAGGAGATCCATACCATCGTGAAAGGCAAGCTGGCGCCCTATCATGCGCTGGTGACGGTGTCCGAGGCGCTGCCGGCGCTCGGCATCGTCGCCGCCGTGCTTGGCGTCATCAAGGCGATGGGCGCGCTCGACCAGTCGCCGAAGCTATTGGGCGGATTTATCGGTGCAGCCCTGGTAGGCACCTTCGCAGGCATCTTCCTGTCCTATGGCGTGCTTTCGCCCTTCGCGATCAAGATCAAGATGACGCGCGAGAAGAAGTGTCGGCCCTACATCATCGTCAAGCAGACGCTGCTGGCATTCATGAACGGTGCCATGCCGCAGATCGCCGTCGAGCACGGCCGCAAGATGATCTCCAGCAGCGAGCGTCCCTCGATCGACGTCGTCGAAAACGAGACGATCGCAGGTCCCAAGCCCGTCGCTGCCGACGCTGAACCCAAGGCGGCGCGCGCATGATGATGGAAGACGCAGAAGTCGACCAGCGCAAGCAGCTGCCGAACTACCTGCTGGACGCTGCCGGCATATCGATCGAGCGTATGCCGATGCTCAATGTGATCTTCGATCGCATGGCGGCATCGTGCACCGACAGCCTGCAGCCGATGGCCGGAACGCCCTGCTATTTCTCGGTCAACGGCATCACCAACGATCCGCTCGGCGACATCATCAAGGACTACGAGGGCAACGCGGTCGCGGCCGTGCTCTATGCCGAGCAGTGGGATTCGCGCGTCATTATCATGCTCGACCGCGACTTCGTATTCACGATGGTCGAGGCGATGTTCGGCTCTGACGGAGCGGAACCGCCGCTTGACGTCGAACGGACGTTCTCGAACATTGAGATACGGCTGGTCCAGGCGCTGTTCGAGCGGTTCGCCAAGGCGCTGCAAGGCGCCTTCGCCGGAACGTCCAACGTCACCTTCCGCGTCGAGCGTGTCGAGACCGCGATGGCGTCGCTGGCGATCGGACGCGCCAGCAACATGTCGATCTGCGCGAACATGATGGTGCAGGCACTCTACCGCGGCGGTCAGATGTTCCTGATCATTCCGCACTCCGCGCTCAACCCGCTGCGTCAGAAGCTCGCTCACGTGGTCGTCAGCGACGGTCGCGCCGCCGACCCACGCTGGCGCGAACAGATGGAAAGCGAGGTGCAGCGGACCGAGGTGACCCTCAGCGCCGTCCTCGACGAGAAGATGGTGACGCTCGGCGACGTCGTGAAGTTCGAGGTCGGGCAGGTGCTCGAGCTCGAGGCCACGCCGCGCACGCTGGCCCGTCTCGAAAGCAACAATCAGGTGTTGTTCTGGTGTCAGATCGGCCAGCTCGACGGCTATTACGCCATGCAGGTGGCAGATCCCGTCGATCAGAAGCGGGAGTTCGTCGATGATATCCTATCTCGTTGATATCGTGCTGCTGGTTGCGCTCGCCTTCACCAGCCTGCGGGTGACCAGGATGCATCGCGAGCTGGCGCGGCTGCGCAGCTATCAGGGCGAATTCTCAACCATCATGCACGAGACCGCGGGTGCCTTCGACACGGTCATCACCGCGGCGCACGATTCCACGGCGAATCTCGGACGCCTCGCCAACGTGCTGAGCACGAAGATCGACCAGGCTCACGAGGCGATCGCAGCGCTCGATGCGCGCAGCGGGCTCGCACCCGCGGCGACGGCCGCGACCGCCGAGCTGAACAAGCACTGAATGCCGGCACCGGCAGAGCAATACGGCCGGAACGCCACGGCGCTCCGGCAGCGGAAGTACCAAGAGGCGATACCATATGGCGCAATCATTCGACTACGAGTCTGCACCTGCATCGGCTGAGACCGAGACGTCACCGCTGGAACGCCTGGCCGAGATCGCCCAGCGCACGGCCGAGGAGACCGGCAAGTTCGCCAATGTCGACGCCATCTTGCGCATTCCCGTCACCATGCAGGTGGTGCTGGGATCGGCGACCATTCCGGTGGCGAACCTGATGAAGCTCGGACGCGGCGCGGTGGTTCCGCTCGATCACCGGGTCGGGGAGCCCGTCGACGTCGTCGTCAACGGCCGCATCGTCGCCCGCGGCGAGGTGGTCGTCGTCGAAGAGGACAATTCCCGCTTCGGCGTCTCACTCACGGAGATCGTCGGACCGCTGGGGCAGGGTGATACCTGACCATGGCGGCACCGGTCGGCATCGCTCCCGTCAAGCAGCGAGGCGTTACCACGCTGGGCGGCACGGAAAAGGTCGCCGCGCTCCTGCTGGCCATGGGCCGGCAGGCGGCGGCGAGCGTGCTTCAGCAGTTCGAGCCGCAGGAGATCCGCATCGTCACCAAGGCGGCGGCGGAGCTGCGGCCGATCACCGCGCAGGAGCTCGAGGGGATCGTCGAGGAGTTCGCCCAGCAGTTCTCGATGGGCGCGAACATTCTCGGCACCCTCGGTGGCCTGGAAGCGGTGCTCGGCGACGTGCTTCCGGCCGATCAGGTTTCGGCGATCATGACGGACCTACTCGGCAATTCGAGCCGCTCTGTGTGGGACCGCGTCTCGTCGGTGTCGGAAAATTCGCTGGCCACCTACCTGTCCAAGGAGCATCCGCAGACCGCGGCGCTCATCCTGTCCAAAGTCAAGCCGTCCTGCGCCGCCAAGGTCATGAGCCAGCTGCCGTCGAGTCTGCGCAACGAGTTGATGCGGCGCGTGCTCAGCCTCAAGCCGATCGTTGATGACGCGATGAAGGTCCTCGAGAAGACGCTGCACGAAGATCTGACGCTGAATTTCGCCCGCAACCTCGGCGCCGACACCTACGCCCGCGTCGCCGACATCATCAACAAGATGGAGCGCGGCCACATCGAGGACATCCTGAAGAGCCTGTCGGAGAAGCGTCCGAAGTCGGCCGAGGTGCTAAAGGAGCTGTTGTTCACCTTCGACGACGTCATCAACCTGGCGCCGAAGGCGCGCACCATGATCTTCGACCAGGTTCCGACCGACCGCATCGTGGTCGCACTGAAGGGCACCGACAAGCATTTCCGCGAGGTGATCCTGTCCGCGGTCGCCTCGCGCGTCCGCCGCGTCGTCGAGGCCGAGCTCGCGATCGGCGAGCCGTCCAACCAGCGCGACGTGCTCGAGGCGCGCCGCGTGATCACCGACCTTGCGCTCGAGCTGGCGGAGAAGGGCGAAATCGAGCTCAACCCCGAGCAGGAGGATGAGCTGGTCTTCCGCTGACCGCTGAACGGGCATGGCAGAAACATCCGATCAGGAGAGCAAGACAGAAGAGCCGACCGAGAAGAAAGTCCGCGATGCGCTCGAACAGGGCAAGATTCCGGTCTCTCGGGAGGCCTCCATTTTCGCCTCGATGGCCGCGCTGATGGTGATCCAGGCATTCCTGATCGGCCAGGGCGTGCAGCAATTGACGCCGACGCTGAAGAGCCTGCTCGACGATCCCGAGGGCTTCCCGCTCTCGACCGGTGCGGACGCGCAGAACCTGCTCACCGTGGTCGGCCTGCAGGCGCTGCGGTTCCTGGTGCCCTTGGTGGTCATCCTGGTGGTGTTCGGGCTCGCGGCCTCGCTGCTGCAAAACGCGCCGCGCCTGGTGCTCGAGCGGATCAAGCCTGACTTGTCGCGAATCTCTCCCGTCACCGGCTGGAAGCGGTTGTTCGGGACGCAGGGCCTGATCGAGTTCGCCAAGTCGCTGTTCAAGCTCGCCGCGGTGACCGCCGTGGTCGCCTTCGTGCTGCGCGCGTCCGAAGCAAGGGCCTTCGAGGCCATGTACACCGACCCGGTCGCACTGCCGGAGATGATCCTCAACCTCGCGATGCGCATCGTCTCGGCGATCTGCATCGCCACCATCGTGCTGGTGGCGATCGATCTCGCTTGGGCGCGCTTCCACTGGCGGCGCGAGCTGCGCATGACCAAGCAGGAGATCAAGGACGAGCACAAGCAGGCGGAAGGCGATCCCCTGATCAAGGCGCGCCTGCGCTCGCTGGCGCGCGACCGTTCGCGCCAGCGCATGATCGCCTCGGCCTCGCGCGCGACGCTGGTGATTGCCAATCCGACGCACTTCGCGATCGCGCTGCGCTACAAGCGCGAGGAAAACGCCGCGCCGCTGGTCGTGGCCAAGGGCATGGACGTGATCGCGCTGAAGATCCGCGAGATTGCCGAGCAGAACCGAATCCCCGTCATCGAAAACAAGGCGCTGGCGCGCGCGCTCTACGAGGCAGTCCAGGTCGATCAGGTGATTCCGGCGGAATTCTTCCGGCCCGTTGCCGAGATCATCTACTTCCTCCAATCCAAGCAGGCGCCACGGCCCGAGAACGTCCGATAGATTTCCGAGGATGGTACTTCGCGCAACAGCTTGACGAAAGCTTAACGCCCTAGGCTCGTCCCGAATGGATCAGAATGGGGCCGTCGTGGGACCGCTTTTTCTCTTCGAACTCGCATCGTCGCAGGCGCGCTATCTCGAGCTGCGTCAGTCGACCATCGCCACCAACGTCGCCAACGCCAACACGCCGGGCTTTCGGGCGCGCGACGTCGAGCCGTTCAACAAGGTGCTCGATGGCATGCCGGTGAGGCTTGCGACGACGTCGCCCTCGCACATGCAATTGGCCGCAGCCGAGACCGACACGCGGGCGACCGCGAAGAAGGACAGCTGGGAAGTGGTTCACTCCGGCAACTCCGTCAGCCTCGAGCAGGAAATGATCAAGGGCAGCGACGTCAATCGCGACTATTCGATGAACGCGGCGATCGTGCGGTCGTTTCACCGCATGGTGCTGTCGAGTGCAAAGTCCTGAGGTGAATTGACATGCTGGACTCATTGAGCGCCTCGCTGACGGTCGCAAGCTCCGGGCTCGAAGCGCAGTCGACGCGCATGCGCATCGTCTCGGAGAACCTCGCGAACGCCACCTCGACGGGGCGCGCCGCCGGCGCCGATCCGTATCAGCGCAAGACCATCACCTTCGATGCGGCGATGGATCGCGCCTCGGGCGCGCAGCTCGCGAAGGTCAAGGAGATCGGGGTCGACACCACGCCCTACCGCGTCGAGTACGATCCGGGGCATCCCGCCGCCGACAAGGCCGGCTACGTCAAGCTGCCGAACGTGAACATGATGATTGAGATGGCCGACATGCGGGAGGTCAACCGCTCCTATGAGGCCAATCTCCAGGTCGTGAAGCAGGTGAGGTCCATGCTCGGCATGACCATCGATCTCTTGAGGAGCTGACCATGCTTGAGGCGATTTCATCCACCGCGATTTCCGCAGGGCAAGCCGCGAGCCGTGCGACCGAGACGCAGGCCGTCTCGCCGGCGGCGTCCACCGCGATCCAGACCAGTGACGACGTCGGCTTCGAATCGGTGATGAAGCAGGTGACGTCGGATGCGATCGGGACGCTGAAGGCGGGCGAGGCGGCATCGATCTCGGCAATGCAGGGCAAGGAATCGACGCGCCGCGTCGTGGAAGCGCTGATGTCGGCCGAGCAGGCCCTGCAGACGGCGGTCGCGGTTCGCGACAAGGTCGTCCAGGCCTACCAGGAAGTCGTTCGGATGTCGATTTGATCTGAAGGAGTGGGACCAGTGAAATCGCTCGCCATCGCGGCCACGGGCATGAACGCCCAGCAGACCAACATCGAAGTCATCGCGAACAACATCGCCAACATCAACTCGACCTCCTACAAACGGGCGCGCGCGGAGTTCACCGATCTGTTCTACCAGATGGACCGCATGCAGGGGGTCGCGAACACCAACGGCTCGTCGCCGATTCCGGAAGGTGCCAATCTCGGCCTCGGCGTCAAGTCCGCGGCGATCCGCAAGCTGCACATCCAGGGCGCGCTGACGCAGACCGGCAATCCCTATGATCTCGCGATCAACGGACGTGGCTGGTTTCAGGTGCTCGGCCCCAACAACGAGGTGCAATACACCCGTGCGGGCTCGTTCAACGTCAACGCCAACGCTCAGCTGGTCACGATCGACGGTTACCTGCTGGATCCCGCGATCACCATCCCGCAGGGGACGGTCGAGGTCACGGTCAACCAGACCGGCCAGGTGTTTGCCAAGCTCGACACGGAAGTGAATCCGCGGCAGATCGGCCAGCTCAACCTCGCCAACTTCGCTAACGAAGCGGGTCTCGAGCCGCTGGGCAGCAATCTCTACAAGGAGACCACGGCGTCCGGCACGCCGGTCGTCGGTCTGCCGGGCGATGCCGGCTATGGCAAGATCAACCAGAAATGGCTCGAAGCCTCGAACGTCGACCCGGTCAAGGAAATCACCGAGTTGATCTCGGCCCAGCGTGCCTACGAAATGAATGCCAAGGTCATCCAGGCCTCGGATGAAATGGCCCAGACGGTCTCGAAGGGCATGCGCTAGTTCCGGTGTCTCGATGTTGAACAGGGTGGGCCTGATCGTGCGCGGGTTGGCCGCCGTGCTGCTGGTTCTCGCCGCGGCGCGGGCCGCCGCGGCCGAGGAGAAGCGGCTTCCCGTACCGGCCGTCTCGATCCGCGCCGGCGAGATAATCCGCGAGGAGATGATCACCGAGCGCGCCTTCGCGCCGAGCCTGCTCGGCGTCGCCATGTTCATCGAGGCGCGTCAGATCCTGGTCGGCCGCATGGCGCGGCGCGCGCTGTTGCCGGGCCAGCCCATTCCGACGAACGCGGTGGAGGACCCCTGGACCGTCGCGCGCGGCGCCATGGTCAAGGTCGTGGTCGAGGACAGCGGCCTCTCCATCGTCACTTACGGCTCGGCCATGCAGTCGGGTGCGGCCGGCGCGCTGATCCCCGTGCGCAATACGGACACCGGCGTGATCATCAGGGGCGTCGTCCAGCCGGACGGCAGCGTCAAGGTCATGGACGGGTCATGACCAGGCTCCTGCTTGCGCTCATGCTGCTGGTGTCGGCCGCCGGCGCCCAGGCCGCCGTCCGCATCAAGGACATCGCGGACATCAAGGGTTTGCGCGAGAACCAGATCGTCGGCTACGGCCTCGTCATCGGCCTCAACGGTACCGGCGACACGCTGCGCAACGCTCCGTTCACCGAACAGTCCCTGCAGTCGATGCTCGAGAACATGGGCATCAACGTCAGGAACGAGACCACGAGCACCAACAATCCCCCGCGTCCGACCACGCTGCGCACGCGCAACGTCGCAGCGGTGATGGTGACGGCGGACCTGCCGCCTTCGATCGGGCCCGGCGAGCGCATGGACGTCACCGTGTCCTCGCTCGGCGATGCGACGTCGCTGCTCGGCGGCACATTGGTGATGACGTCGCTGCGCGCGGCGGACGGCGCCGTCTATGCGGTGGCACAGGGCGCGATCACGGTTGCCGGCTACAGCGTCGGAGGCCAGGCGCAGAACGTCAGCCAGGGCACGCCGACGGCCGGGCGCATCCCGAACGGTGCGCTGGTCGAACGCGAGGTGCAGGGAAGTCTCCACGAGATGGAGTTCCTGGTGCTACAGCTGAAGAACCCGGACTTCGTCACCGCAACGCGCATCCTCGACGCTGTCAACCGCTACGCCGGCGGTCGCTACCGCGCGCAGATCGCCTTCGAGCGCGACTACCGCACCATCGTGCTGTCGAAGCCGCGTCATGTCGGCCCTGTTCGCTTCCTCGCCGAGATTGGCGAATTGGTGGTCGAGCCGGATACGCCGGCGCGGGTCGTGATCAACGAGCGCACCGGCACGGTCGTGATCGGGCGCGACGTGCGGATATCCACCGTCGCCGTGACCCACGGCAATCTGACGGTTCGCGTCACGGAGATGCCGGTTGTGTCGCAGCCGGCGCCGTTCTCGCGGGGACAGACGGTGGTCGTCCCGCAGACCGTGGTCGAAGCCAACGAGGCCGGATCGCAGGTGGCGATCCTGAGCGGGGTCGATCTCCAGCGCCTGGTGCGCGGGCTGAACCAGATTGGCCTGAAGCCATCGGGGATTATCGCGATCCTGCAGGCGATCAAGACGGCAGGCGCGCTCCAGGCCGACGTCATCGTGCAATGATGCGCAAGCGTCGTGCAAGCTTGGTCGCTCAATGCTCAGGTCTGAAGCGAGAATCGCACGCGGCCCGATGCTGAAGCTGGATCACAAAGGCAAACTCCTCCTGCTGGCCGCGGCAGCAATGCTCGCGAGCGCCTCGCCCGCGCTCGCCTTGGACGAGGCCAAGCCGTCGAAACCGCTCAACCTGCTCTCCTTCGCCCGCGCCCGCGCTGGCGGACCGCAGAAGCCGCAGCCGTCGGCCACCGCGACACCTGTCGACAATGCGTCGGTCCGGGCCACGGCATGGGCGGCCGAAGATTCGGGCCCCGCGGTCACCGGTGCGGTGCCGGAGACACCGGCGCCTGCCCGTCCGGCTAAGCCTGGCAGCGTCACGGCGCCGCCGAAGCCTGCACCGCCGCAGGCTGCGCCGCCCCCGGACAACGAAATCGCGCTGTTCTGCAGCAACGTCGCCGATCCCGCCGTCGATGCCAGGCTGGCCTGGCAGCTCAAGGAGCTCGAGAAGGCCGAGAGCCTGCTGCGCGAGCGCATCGCCGAGGTCGAGGCCAAGCGCGCCGAATACGAGAAGTGGATGGCGCTGCGCGACGACTTCCTGAAGAAGGCCGAAGCGAGCGTCGTCGAGATCTATTCGCGCATGAAGCCCGAAGCTGCGGCGACGCAGATCGCCGGCATGGCCGACGAGACCGCGGCCGCAGTGCTCGCCAAGCTCAGCCCGCGCAGCTCGAGCGCGATCTTCAACGAGATGGACACGGCACGCGCGGCGCACCTCGCAGACCTGCTCGGCGGCATGCGTCGCGTGGACGACGGAAAGAGCAAATAGATGACCAAGCCGATCCTCATCCTCTCGCTGCTCGCGGCGTCCGTACTTCTGGCCGGTTGCTTCCATGATCCGGCCGAAGTCCTGACCGGTCCGCAGATGTCGCCCGTCGGCAGCGGCCTGCGGATGCAGGCCGATCCGATCCCGGTGACGCCGCGCATGCGCACGCCCGTCAGCTATCGCTCGACCTGGGACGACGGCACCGATCTCTACCGCGATCCGCGCGCCCGCCGCACCGGCGACGTCGTGACGGTGATCATCTCGATGCAGGACAAGGCCAAGCTCGACAACAAGACCGGCCGTTCGCGCGATTCGCAGGTCAAGTTCGGGCTCGACTGGCTGATGGACATCGCTGGATGGAACGACACGGGTTCGGCCAACGCCAATCTCAGCACCAATACCCAGATCAAGGGCAACGGCCAGATCGACCGCACCGAGGACATCAGGCTCTCGATCGCGGCCGTCGTCACCGACGTGCTGCCGAACGGCAATATGATGATCAGCGGCTCGCAGGAATTTCGCGTCAACACGGAGATGCGCGTGCTCAAGGTCGGCGGCATCGTGCGTCCGCGCGATATCTCGCGAGCCAACACCATCTCCTACGACAAGATCGCCGAGGCGCGCGTGTCCTATGGCGGGCGCGGAAATCTGTCGGACGTGCAGCAGCCTGGATGGGGACACCGGATCTATGACGCCGTGGCACCATTCTGAGGCCCGAGCCGGCTGGATCGCGCCGCGATGGCAGGAGACGCCATGCGCCTGATCGCTGCCATCGTCGTGCTGACCCTGATCGCGATCGGCGCGGGCGCGATTGCCGGTCTGCATCTGATCGCGACCGCCGAACGCGTTGCCGACGCCAAGAAGAACGCCGCATCGCCGCCGATCGCGTCGAGCTACGCCGGCAGCGCGCGGCTCAGGAAATTGTCTCCGATCGTGACCAATCTCGCCGCGCCGGCGAACAATTGGGCGCGCATAGAAGCCTCGATGGTGACCGACAGCATGAGCGACGAGGATGCCGGCATTCTGGCCGCCCACATCAGCGAGGACATCGTGACCTATCTGCGGTCGGCGACGGTCGCGCAGTTCGAAGGATCGCGCGGGCTCCAGCATCTGCGCGACGACCTGACCGAGCGCGCCAATATCCGCTCGTCAGGCAAGGTCCGCGAATTGATCATCGAGACGCTGGTGATCCAGTGAGGGTGAAAGTCCTGCTGCTCGCGCTGGTTCTGGTCGTGCTGCCCGAAGCGGCGCTGGCCCAAATTCCGGACCTGAATTCCCTGCTGCCGCCCGGAAACGGCTCGACCAGCGGCCGGATCATCCAACTGATGGCGCTGATCACGGTGCTGTCGGTGGCGCCGGGGCTGCTGATCATGGTGACGAGCTTCACGCGATTTGCGGTGGCGTTGTCGTTCCTGCGCGCAGGTCTCGGCCTCCAGACCACGCCTGCCAACCTGGTGCTGATCAGTCTCGCGCTGTTCATGACCTTCTATGTCATGGCGCCGACCTTCGACCGGGCCTGGGAGAGCGGCGTCCAGCCCCTGATGAAGAACGAGATATCGGAAGAGGAAGCCTATCTGAAGATCACCGATCCGTTCCGCGAGTTCATGCTGGCCCATGTCCGCGACAAGGATCTCCAGACCTTCGAAGCGCTCGCCGCCGAAAGCTTCCGCAGGAAGTTCGACGACAAGCGGGTCGATCTGCGCGTCATCATTCCGGCCTTCATGATTTCCGAGCTCCGGCGCTCGTTCGAGATCGGATTCCTCATCATCCTGCCGTTCCTGGTGATCGACATGATCGTGGCGACGCTGACCATGTCGATGGGCATGATGATGATGCCGCCGACGATCCTCGCGCTGCCGTTCAAGATGCTGTTCTTCGTGCTGATCGACGGCTGGAATCTGCTGGCCTCCGGGCTGGTCCGCTCGTTCTCGTGAGCACCGAGCGCCGGCCGGCCCTTTATGGTTAAGCGATACGCACTGGTTATAGTTAGCAGTGCGTAATATTAACCATATGATATTACTGCAGAATTCAGTCTCACCTTAATCCGGAAGCAAGATTCGGCGTGCTAGCAATGCGGCACGGCGGGTTGGACCCACACAGATCGGTCCAAAGGCATGATGCCGCCCTTCCGTACCGGTGAAAGCCCGGTATGTCCCCTCGAAAATGTAAACGCGTACATAAAGGGACATTCGCAATGTCAAGCCTGCTTACGAACTCGACTGCCATGACCGCACTCCAGACCCTGCGGTCTGTGGGTTCGCAGCTCTCCACCACGCAGAACCGGATCTCGACCGGCCAGCGCGTCGCCACCGCGTCGGACAACGCCGCCTATTGGTCGATCGCAACGTCGATGCGCTCCGACAACGCTGCGCTCTCGGCGGTGTCCGACTCGCTCGGCCTGTCGGCCGCGACCGTCGACACCGAATATACCGCTCTGACCTCGGTGATCGGCGACAAGGATTCGGGTCTGACCAAGCTCCAGGCGCTGCTGGTTCAGTCCAAGACCGCAGGTATCGACCGCACCAAGATCCAGGCGGACATCACCCAGATCCAGCAGGACATGAAGCTGAAGGCCAACTCGGCGACCTTCAACGGCATCAACTGGCTGAGCACCACGACGGGTACCACCCCGACGAGCTTCAGCCTCGTGTCATCCTACTCGCGCGTCGGCGGCACGCCCACCATCGGCTCGATCACGGTGACGACGGCCAACTACACGCTCTACTCGACCACGCAGACCGGCATTCTGGATACCGTGGCCGGCAGTGCGTCGGTCGACACGATCAACATCGCCGCGCTAACCGACTCGGCGGCCGACCAGACCACGCTCGATGGCTACATCGCGCAGGTCACGACTGCGATCAACTCGGTGGCCTCGGCCGCCGCCAATCTCGGTGCCGTCAAGAACCGTATCTCGACCAACACGAACTTCGTGAAGTCGCTGATGGACTCGGTTGACCGCGGTGTCGGTCAGCTCGTCGACGCCGACATGAATGCGGAATCCACCCGCCTGGCCGCCCTTCAGGTTCAGCAGCAGCTCGGCGTGCAGGCGCTCTCGATCGCCAACAACAGCAGCCAGAGCATCCTGTCGCTGTTCCGCTAAGACGGAAGTCATCGGGGGAGGGCCGCGCTTCTCGCGAATCGCGGCCCTTTCGCTTGGACATGGCCACGCGCGCCCAAGTCCGGCCGCCTGTTGCGGCCGGAACACAGGGCCACAAGCCCCGCACAAGCTTCGCTCGCTAACCTCGCCGCTACGACAGATTGGGCCTTGAACCCGCGTTTGCGGCACGCCCAAAGGCATGACGCCGCCCTGTCGTACCGGTGCAAGCCCGGTATGTCCCCAACTCAAGTCAATCTTCAAAGGGACATCAAAATGGGTTCTAGTCTTCTCACCAACTCCTCCGCCATGACCGCGCTGCAGACCCTGCGGTCTGTCAGCACGCAACTCGCCACCACGCAGAACCGGATTTCCACCGGTCAGCGCGTGTCCACCGCCTCGGACAACGCCGCCTATTGGTCGATTGCGACCTCGATGCGCTCCGACAACGCCGCGCTGTCCGCTGTCTCCGACTCGCTCGGCCTGTCGGCTGCCACCGTGGACACCGAATATACCGCTCTGACCTCGGTGATCGGCGACAAGGAATCCGGTCTGACCAAGCTCCAGGCGCTACTGGTCGAAGCCAAGACCGCGGGTATCGACCGCACCAAGATCCAGGCGGACATCACCCAGATCCAGCAGGACATGAAGCTGAAGGCCAATTCGGCGACCTTCAACGGCATCAACTGGCTGAGCACGACGACGGGTACCACCCCGACGAGCTTCAACCTCGTGTCGTCCTACTCCCGCGTCGGCGGTACGCCCACCATCGGCTCGATCACCGTGACGACCGCCAACTACACGCTGTACTCCACGACGCAGACCGGCATTCTGGATACCGTGGCCGGCAGCGCTTCGGTCGACACGATCAACATCTCCGCGCTGACCGACTCGGCGGCCGACCAGACCACGCTCGATGCCTACATCGCGCAGGTCACCGCCGCCATCAACTCGGTGGCCTCGGCCGCTGCCGATCTCGGCGCGGTCAAGAACCGCATCTCGACCAACACGGAATTCGTCAAGACCCTGATGGACTCCGTGGATCGCGGCGTCGGCCAGCTCGTCGACGCCGACATGAACGCGGAATCGACCCGCCTTCAGGCCCTGCAGACGCAGCAGCAGCTCGGCGTTCAGGCGCTGTCGATCGCCAACCAGAACAGCCAGAGCATCCTGTCGCTGTTCCGCGGCTAAGCGGCGCTCTCGAAAACGACCGTGCTCCCTCAGGGAGCACGGTCTCCGCCGTGATGGTGGGCGCCGACTCGCGACGTGCCGGCAATCGTACCTTCGTCATCGTCTTGCGACCTGCCGCAGCCGGTCGGGCCGCAATGCGCCCGGCGCTCGCTCGCGGCTGCCAAACCGATTGCGTCGCCCCGTCTTGCATAATTGCAACGCCTCGCCAGCGAACCCACGCATTCGCGCCTCGCGCAACCTTCAGACAAGGTTGGCAGCTGAGTGTCGTCACCATTCGCATTGGTACGAGGTCATATGCTCAGTCGTGCGCAGGTACAGCAACTGCTCAACAATCTGCTGGAGCTTGGGCCGCGACGCCTGATGGCCTTGGGACTGATCGGTTTTGCGGTTCTCGTCACCGTCGTCGGCGGCGCCTATTATCTCAGCCGCCCCGAGTTCGAAACGCTCTACACCGGCCTCACCCGCGAAGACGTGACGCGCATCGGCGCGGCACTGCGCGAGCAGAACATCACCTTCGACGTCAATTCCGCCGGCGATGCGGTCTCGGTGCGTCCGAGCCAGACCATGCAGGCGCGGATGCTGCTTGCCGAGAAGGGACTGCCGACCAGCGCCAATTCCGGTTACGAGCTGTTCGACAAGATCGGCTCGCTCGGGCTCACCTCGTTCATGCAGGAGGTCACCAAGCTGCGCGCGCTCGAAGGCGAGATCGCCCGCACCGTCCAGCTGATGAAGGGCGTGAAGGCGGCGCGCGTGCATATCGTGCTGCCGGTGCGCGGCTCGTTCCGCGCCACGCAGCAGCCGCCTTCGGCATCGGTCGTGCTGCGCACCGACGGCGCGATCGAGGCGCGCACGGCGCAGTCGATCCGGCATCTCGTCGCCGCCGCCATTCCCGGCATGAGCCGCGACAAGGTGACGGTGCTCGACGCCGACGGCTCGATGCTGCTCGCCGAAGAGGACGAAGCCAGCGCCGCGCCGACCAAGATGGCGAGCCTGCAGAAGACGGTCAGCGGCATGGTGCAGGAGAGCATTCGCAAGGCGCTGACGCCGTATCTGGGCCTCGACAACTTCGAGGTGAGCGTCGCTCCGCAGCTGTCCACCGACAAGCGGCAGATCAACGAGACGGTCTACGATCCCGAGAACCGCGCCGAGCGCTCGGTGCGGGCCGTACGCGAGAAGGAATCCTCGCAGAACGCCGACCGCTCGTCGCCGACCACGGTGCAGCAGAATCTCCCCGACCAGCAGGTGAATGCGGGCGGCGGCAAGAACTCCAGCGAGGACAAGACCCGCCGCGAGGACGTCACCAATTTCGAGGTCTCCTCCAAGACCACAACGACGGTCAGCGACGGCTATTCCGTCAAGAAGCTGTTCATCGCCGTCCTGGTGAATCGCGCTCGGCTGGTCGCCGATCTCGGCGACAAGAGCAACCAGGCCATCATCGACAGCAAGCTCGCCGAGATCAGCCAGCTCGCGGCGACCGCGGGCGGATTGGACAAGGCGCGCGGCGATCAGATCCAGGTGACGGCCGTCGATTTCATCGAGGGCTCGCGTGAGCTGGCGCCGGTGCCGCCGATCAGCTTCGTCGAGATGATCAACAAGCAGCTCGGCAGCGTCATCAACGCGATCACGATCCTGGCCGTGGCTTCGATGCTGGTCTGGTTCGGGCTGCGGCCGGCGGTCAACGGCATCCTGACCCATCGCGCGGAGCAGGAGCAGGCCGAGGCGGCCGAGGCCGCCCAGCTCGAGGCCTCGGCGGCCCTTGCGCTGCCCGACGGCGAGGAGGCCGAGCTCAACCTCGTCGAAGACCTCGAAGGCAAGATGCAGCGAACGCCGCAGAAGCGGCTCGAGCAGATCGTCCGGCTCGATCAGATGCAGGCGGCGGCGATCCTTAAAGACTGGATGCGACGCGAGGAGGCGGCATGAACGCGGCAATCGGAAAACTCCTGACGCAGTTCGATGCGAACGGCCGGGTCAAGTCGTCGCCGCCGCCCCCGCCTCCAAAAATCCAGGACGTGCTGACCAGGCCAAAGGAGGCGAGGCGCGATCCGCAGCCTCAATCGCAGCCGCAGGCCCATACGCAGCTTCAGGCTCAGTCCCTGGCGCCCGCGACGGAAGCGCCGCCGGTCAATCTCCTGGACGATGCCTATCGGCGCGGCCATGCCGCGGGCGTCGCGGAAGGCGACGCCAAATTGGCCGAGGAGCGCGTCCGCAGCGCGATCCGGCTCGGCGAAGAGCGGGCCAAATGGTCCGACCAGCAGGCGGTCGCGATCGTCAGCGGCTTCGAGGCGGCCTGCCGCGAGATCGAGACCAATATCGCAAGCTCCGTGGCGCGGATCCTGCTGCCGTTCCTCGCCGATGCGGTGCGCGACAAGGCGATCGGATCGCTGGTCGAGCAGATCGCGGCGCTGACCGGCAGCTCGTCGGCGCCCGCCTTCAAGGTCACCGGCCCGAGCGAGCTGCTGGACCTCGTGAAGACGCAGCTCGAGGCGTCCAGGCGAACGGGCATCGCATACGTGGCCGCCGAGACGCTCGAGGTGCGCGTCGTGGCCGACCAGACCGTGATCGAGACGCAGATCTCCGCCTGGAGTGAACGCCTCAAGGAAGCGCGCCGGTAGTCCGCCATGGAGGAGGTCAAGCATGAGATCGTGATCGTCCGCCGCCGCAGCGCCTTCGCCGAGGAGGCGCATCACGGCGGCGTCTGGAAGATCGCCTATGCGGACTTCATGACCGCGATGATGGCGTTCTTCCTGGTCATGTGGCTGCTCAACGCGCTCAACCAGGACCAGAAGCAGGTCGTCGCGAGCTATTTCAATCCGATCAAGCTCGCTGAGAACTCACCTGCCCCAAAGGGCCTCAAGGATCTCTCCAACAAGGAGCCGTCGTCGTTCGAAGGCCAGGACGGCAAGCGTCAGCCGGCCGGTACGAACGAGGAAAGGCGCGGCGATTCTCCGACGGCTGAGAAGCCGGCCTCTTTCGAGGAGAAGGTCCTGTTCCGTGACCCCTATGCGACGCTCGCCGAGATCGCCAACAGCGCGAACCAGTCGACGGGCCAGCGGCGCGCCGGCGCTCTGACCGCCGCTGAAGGGGACGGCCTCAAGGGAGGCGATGCCTATCGCGATCCATTCGATCCGGGCTATTGGAAGCTGGCGCCACAGGCGTCCAAGGACGCCGATCGCTTCATCGAGAGCGAGCCGAAGCCGAATGCCTCCGCGCGAGACGGCGCAGCCGGAGCAAATCCGGGCGAGGTGCAAGCGCGCCGGAGCAGGACGGATGATGCCGGCGGCAACGTGGCTCCGGGCCCGGAGAGCTCGTCCGCAAGCCTGTCGCCGCTGATGCCGCCGGGCGCCGCACCGACGCAGTCGCCGCGCGAGGGCAGCGCCCAAGCTGGCGTCCAGGTGAGCACCGCCCCGCAGGCTCGTCCCAACGATGCGGCGAAGGAGCCGGAGGCGCGCGACGCGGCGCAAACACAGCAGCCCACCCTCAAGCAGCTTCAGTCCGCGGTCGCGGAGGCGCTGTCGGACATCAAAGCAGGGGCGGGGCCGGCGGCCGAGGTGCGTCAGGTCGAGGAAGGGCTCCTGGTCAGCCTCACCGACGATGCGAGCTTCGGCATGTTCGCGGTCGGCTCGGCGGAGCCGCGGCCCGAGCTGATCCGCGTGATCGACAAGATCGGGCCGCTGCTGATGAAGCGCCAGGGCATGATCATCGTCCGCGGGCATACCGACAATCGGCCGTATCGATCGGAAACCTACGACAATTGGAGGCTGTCGACCGCGCGTGCGCAGATGGCCTATTACATGTTGGTCCGTTCCGGCGTCGATGCGCGGCGGATCGAGCATATCGAAGGTTACGCCGATCGGCGGCCGAAGCTCCCGAACGATCCGGCGGCCGCCCAGAACCGCCGGATCGAAATCCTGATCCGGGAGAAGCGACCTTGATCAGGCTGCTGCGCCGCGCCGTCTTGCTGCTGCCGTTCATCGCGGCAAATGCGCTTGCCCAGCCTGCACCCCAGGGCAGCGAACCCTATGAGCTCGTCCGCGCGCTGCAAGCGGTGCAGGACGGCATCGCCAATGGCGACACCGCCGCACATGGCAGTCATATCGCGCTGATCCGGCAAATCGGCGAGAAGTTTCTCGCGGCCGATCCCGCGGTGTGGAGCAATCCGCGGAACGGCCAGGCGGTCGTTATCTACCTGCTCAGCGGCGGTGCGCCGCAAATCGTCCGCAAACTGCCGCGCGACAAGTTGAACGTCGACGAGCGGCTGTTCAACGGTGCGCTCGCCTATGTCGAGGGTCGCCAAGAGGAAGCACGGGAGCTGCTCAAGGAGATCAAGCCGCGGACGATTCCTTCGGGACTGGGCGGACAGGTCGCGCTGGTTCAGGGCGCGCTGTTCGCGCGCGCCGAGGCCTCGCTCGCGATCGAGCGCCTGGACGATGCGCGCCTGCTGTTGCCCGGCACGCTGGTCGAGGAGGCGGCCCTGCGGCGCGAGATCCTGCTGGTGGGGCAGGCGGAGGATTTCGAGAAGTTCGAGTTCCTGACGCTGGCCTATATCCGCCATTACCGCAACTCGATCTATGCGGGCGATTTCTGGCAGCGCTTCTCCGCGGGGCTGACGCAATCGAGCCTGGCACTCGACGAGCGCCGCTTTGCGCGGATATCAGCCTTGCTCGAGCAGATCGATCGCGCCAGCCGCCTCAAGCTCTATCTCATGATGGCGCGCGCCGCGATGGTGCGCGGACGGCTGACCGTGACCCGGCTGGCCGGCGAGCGGGCATTGACCCTCAGCGCGGATACATCGGCGGAACGCGAGCGCGCCCATTTCTTCCGCGGCGCCTCGCGCGTGCTCACCGACGAATATGACGGCGGTCTCGCCGAACTGAAGGCGCTCGACCGGTCGAAGCTGCCCGAACGCGACGTCCCCCTTCTCAATGCCACGGTGCAGCTCGCGCTCGACGTTCGCAAGCCGTTCGCGGGCGGATCCGCCGCGGCAGCGGACAAGCCTCCGGCAACGCCGGCGCGACTCGATTTGGCGTCATCGACCGCGACGCTCGCACGCGCGCAGAAGCAGCTCGGGGAGCTCGAACTCCTGACCAAGGATCGCCGGCCATGACCAAGCTCAGTGGAACCTCCGGACAGCTCTTCAACGGTCTCGCCGAGAGTCTCAACATGCGCGCGGCAAAGGGTACCGCGACCAAACCACAGGCGAACTCGTCCTTCAACGATCTGCTCCACACCGTCTCGAATCTCGCCAAGCAGGCGCTGAGCGAAGACGGCAGCGAGGCGGCCGCGAAGACCAGAACGCTGCGCACGTGTCCGATCCATCCGGCCGAGCAGGAGCAGCCGAAGGAGGCGGCGCTGCGCGAACGCGTCGCGACCATTGCTGATCCAAAGTCCATGGACGAGACCTCCGACACCAAGTCCGATAAGCTGGCGGAGAAACCACGTCCGGTCGATCATCTCACCGGGACAGATCGCCAGGATCAATCCGGCGTCGCTGTGATGGTCGGGCAGGAGATCGCTGCTGTTTCTGCCGTGAAGCCGCAGATGCAAGTGCCCTCCGCAGACAAGGACGCGCCCGCGCGCGATGAGCGGTCAACCTCGGCGAAGCACGAGGCACCGGGCGCGGTGAAGGCGGCGACCGGCGATGCCGGTCCATCCAGTCCTGCCGCGGCCGGCGCGCGCTCGCAGGCGGCGGCTTCGCAAGCGATGGCGGCGTCGCAATCTGCGCTGACGCAAGGTGCGGAAGCCTCGAGCGCAAGGCCGGCATCACCCGGCTTCGAGGCGGTCACGGCCGATGTCGAGCGCGCTGCCAAGGCTTCGGCGCGCCCCGCGCTACCCGAGACGACCAAGGTCACCGTGGTCCAGCAGGAAACCCATCTGCCACCGGCGCAGTTCAACGCCCCGCAGCAGGTTGCCAATGCCGTCGTCGCCGAACTGAAGGAGTCCTCGGCACCGGCTGCGTCCGCGGCACCCAATCTCGCCGCATCCCAGACCAACGCACCGGATCAGCCGCTCAGAATCCTGACGGTCAATCTCGAACCGCCCGCGCTCGGCAACGTCACGGTGCGCCTGCGTCTCGTCGGCACCGAAGTGTCCGTCCAGCTCGCGGCCGAGCGCAAGGACACGAGCCAGATGCTCGACCAGCAGCGCGACCAGATCCGCGAGCTCATGCAGTCGGCCGGCTACGTCGCCGACGTCGCGCCGGTCCAGCACGGCTCGCTGGACGGATTCCAGAGCGGCTCCGGCCAGTCCCAGCCCCAGCTCTCGGGCCAGCAACAATCCTCGCCGCAGTCGCAAGGCGCGTTCGGCGGTGCCGGCACGTCGTCGGGGCAATCCGACGGCGGCGCAAAGCAGGCCCGCGAGGGGCGCCAGTTCAACCAGGAGACGCGTCATGAGCAGGACGTGGCGCCGCATCACCGTCGCGGCCCTGTTTATCTGTAACGCGAGCGCTTCGGAAGCCGCCGCCGAGACTGCGCGCCCCTGCGAGCGCGAGATGGCGCGCGCGGCCCGGCAGCATGGGATTCCGCTCGGCATTCTCTATGCGGTCGGCCTCACCGAGACCGGCCGGCGCGGCGCGCTCCATCCTTACGCGCTCGGGGCCGACGGCCAGACCGTGTTCGCGAAGGACATCAACGATGCAATCGCGAATTTCGAGGCCATGCGCAGCAAAGGCATCAAGCTGATCGATCTCGGCTGCATGCAGATCAACCATTATTATCACGCCGAAAAGTTCGCTTCGGTCCGGGCGATGTTCGATCCCGCGGGGAACGTCGAGTACGCCGCGCGCTTCCTCAAGGAGTTGAAGCAGCGCGAAGGCAGCTGGACCATGGCGGTCGCGCGCTACAACGCGGGCCCCAACAATCAGCCGGCGCAGAAGCGCTATGTCTGTCACATCGTTGCGCATCTCGTCTCGAGCGGTTTCGGCGCGTGGACGGACAAGGCGCGCTCGTTCTGCCGGCCCAAGACGAGCTGAAGCAGAGCTGACCGGACCACGACAAGTTGTGCATCGCGCCCAATCATCAGCCCCGCGCAAGCAAGAACCCCCATTGTAGCTGCAACCTACCAAAGGAGCCCAATTCATGAGCCTGTATGGTGTTATGCGCACCGGCGTTTCCGGGATGAACGCGCAGTCCAACAAGCTGTCGACGGTCTCGGACAACATCGCCAACGTCAACACGACGGGCTACAAGCGGGCTTCCACGGAATTCTCCTCGCTGATCCTGAAGAGCGGCTCCGGCAATTACGATTCCGGCGCGGTCGAAACCAAGGTCCGCTATGCCATCAGCGACGGCGGCAATACGCAGTATACCACGTCGACCACGGACCTCCGCGTCCAGGGCAATGGCTTCTTCGTGGTGTCGAACGCCAACAACACGCAGCAATATCTGACGCGGGCCGGCTCGTTCGTGCCCGACAGCCAGGGCAATCTGGTCAACGCGGCCGGCTTCTATCTTCTGGGCCAGCCGGGCAACGTGAGCAATTTCTCGCAGAACAGCCTGTCCGGCATGCAGATCGTCAACATCGCCCAGGTCTCGCAGGTGCCGGTGCCGTCGACGGCGGGGACGCTCACGACCGGCAATTTGGATCCGAAAGCGGCTGTCATTGCTGGTCCGCCCGGCCCGGCGTCATATTCATCGAAGAGCTCGATCGTGGCCTACAACAATATCGGCCAGGCCGTTACGCTCGACGTCTATATGTCCCACACGGCGACGGCTGCCGGCTCGGATACCTGGCAGATCGGGGTCTACGACTCCGCGACGGGCACCTCGCTCGGCGCCGCCACCACTTTCACCTTCGACACCACGGCGGCCGGCAGGGGCGCGCTCGCCGCGGCGAGCCCGACCGGTCTCGCCTTCACCGTTCCCGGAGGTGCGGCGATGACCTTTGACCTGTCGAACTTGACCCAGGTCGGCACCGACTTCAGCTTCAAGGCCACTGTCAATGGCAGCGTTCCCTCGGCGATCGACAAGGTCGATATCGACGATGCCGGCCATGTGACGGCGATCCTCAAGAACGGGCAGCAGCTGACGCTCTACACCATCATGCTCGCCGACGTCGCGAGCCCCGACAATCTGACGCCCGAGCCCGGCAACGTCTATTCGACCAACATGAATTCCGGCAACGCGCAGGTCGGAAATGCCGGCACGGGTGGGCTCGGCACGATCCAGTCCAGTGCCCTGGAGGACTCCAACGTCGACCTTGCGGACGAACTCACCGGCATGATCGAGGCCCAGCGCGGCTTCACGGCGAACTCGAAATCGTTCCAGACCGGCTCGGATCTGCTGGATGTCGTCGTCAACTTGAAGCGCTGAATTCCTCGGCGCTCGTTTCGGGCAAGAGCACGCCATGTCGCTTACCGCCGCTCTCAACTCGGCTCGCTCCTCGCTCATGGCGTCGAGCGTTCAGTCGTCGGTCATCTCGCGCAACATCGCCGGTGCCAGCGCCACCGGCTATTCGCGCAAGCTCACCGTGCTGGACAATCTGCCCGGCGCCGGCGTCTATGTCGCGGCGATCCAGCGCGCCGCCAGCTCGGGCCTCTACAACAACGTCCTGATCGCGACCTCGTCGTCCGCCAAGCAGACCGCGATCTATGACGGCCTGCAGAAGATCGCCACCGCGACGGTGGACGATCCGGAGCTCGACCAGTCGCCGACGGCGCAGCTCAACGCGCTGAAGCAGGCGTTGCAGAAATATGCCAACGCCCCTGACAACGCCACCCTGGCGCAGGCGGCCGTCGCGTCCGCCAAGGACATGGCGACCGCGCTCAACCAGGCGACCCGGACCGTGCAGTCGGTCCGCGAAAGCGCCGATGCCGACATGAAGACGTCGGTTCAGAATATCAACCAGTTGCTCTCCCGGTTCGAGACCGTGAACACCGCGATCGTGAAAGGCACGATCTCCGGCGACGACATCACCGACTATCTCGATCAGCGCGACAGCATCGTCTCGCAGCTGTCGCAGGAGGTCGGCGTCAACATGTCGATCCGCCCCAACGGCGACGCGGCGCTCTACGCTGACAGCGGCGTGGTGCTGTTCGACAAGACGGCGCGGACGGTGAGCTTTGCGCCGACGAATGCCTACACCGCCGGCACCACGGGCAACGCCGTCTACATCGACGGGGTCCCGGTGACCGGCGCCAATTCGGTGATGCCGCTGAAGTCGGGCAAGCTCGCAGGCCTCGCCCAGCTGCGCGACCAGGACACCGTCACCTATCAGGGCCAGCTCGACGAAATCGCGCGCGGCCTGATCAATACGTTCAGGGAAAGCGATCAGACCGCCGCGGCGCTGCCCGACGTTCCCGGTCTCTTCACCTATCCGGGCGCGCCGGCGATGCCGGCGAGCGCGACCGTCTCGGTGGGCCTCGCCGGCACGATCTCGGTCGCGGCCTCGGTCGATCCGAGCCTGGGCGGCAACCCGAATCTGCTGCGCGACGGCGCGATCAGCGGCAACCCCGCCTACCAGTACAACACCGCCGGCAACGGCGGCTATTCGGCCCGGCTGCAGCAGCTCATCGGCGGCATGGATGCCTCCCAGCCGTTCGACGCAACGACGCAAGGCAAGCCGAGCGGCAGCCTGATCGACTTCGCATCGTCGTCGGCGAGCTGGATCGAAAATCAGCGCAAGGTCGCCAACGACAACTCCGAGTACCAGAGCACATTGCTCAACCGCAGCATCACGGCGTTGTCAAACGTCAACGGCGTCAACATGGATGACGAGATGGCCTTGATGCTTCAGGTCGAACGCACCTATTCGGCCTCGTCGAAGATCATTTCGACCGTCGATGAAATGCTGCAAAGCCTGCTGGCCGCCGTGGGGAACTGAGCCATGATGAGCGCAAACTACGTTTCCACCCTGATGCTGTCCTCGTCGTTGAGGTATTCGATCACGAACAACCAGGCGGCGCTCACCAGGGCCTCGACCGAGGCGACCACCGGCCGCTTCTACGACGTTGGTCTGGAACTCGGTGCGACGACGGGAAGCGACCTCACGCTGCGGGCGGACTGGAGCTTTGCCGACCAGCTCGTCGACACCAACGGTCTCGTCTCGGGACGCCTGGACGTGACGCAGAACAGGATCACCCAGCTCAACAAGACCGCGACCGACTTCCTCAAGGATCTGATCGCGGCCCGCAGCACCGACGGCGGCGGGCGGGTCATCCTGCCGCCTGCATCCTCCAATCTCCAGGACCTGATCGGCGCGTTGAATGTCTCCTATAACGGCTCGTCGCTGTTCTCGGGCATCAACACGCAGAACGCGCCCATCACGCCGTACGCCGCGGGCTCGGCCAGCAAGAACCAGGTCGATGCCGATTTTCTCGCGGCCTTCGGCTTCCCGCAATCCTCGCCCGCCGTGGCCACCATTACGCCGGCCCAGATGCAGACCTTCCTGGACACCACCTTCGATGCCGGGTTCGCGAGCCCGGCCTGGAACACCAACTGGTCCTCTGCGACGGACCAGACCATGCAAAGCCGAATCTCCACCACCGAGATCGCGGACACGTCAGTGAGCGCCAACGAGATCGGCTTCCGCAGGCTCGCCGAGGCCTACACCATGATGGCCGATCTCGGGAACGTGAAGCTGAGCCAGGAGACGTTCCAGGTCGTCGTGGACAAGGCCATCGGGCTGGTCGGCAACGCCATCAACGATCTCGCTGCGCTCGGCGGCAGCGTCGGCACGGTTCAGCAACGGGTCACCACCGCAACCGCCAAGCTCAAGACGCAGCAGGACATTCTGAACAATCAGATCGTCGGAATGGAAGCGGTCGACCCGACCGAAGCCTCGGTCCGCGTCAATACGCTGCAGACACAGATCCAGACCGCGCTGGCGCTCACCGCGCAGCTCCAGAAGATCAGCCTCATCAATTATCTCTGAGCCAAGGCTGCGCTGTCAGGCTCGTAACCTTTGTCCAGTTGTTCGGTCTCCTGCGAAGAGTGGTCCTGATGACGTTTGAAGCCTATGAAGCGGTCGTTGACGAAAGTGGCTATGAGGCGCGCAGCCGGGAACGGCAGGCCCTCAGCCTCGGCATCGACCGGCTCGAGCGGATCCAGAAGGGGCGTTTCAGCCTCGAGGATCAGGTCGAGAGCCTGCTCTATGTGCGGCGGCTGTGGACGATCTTCATCGAGGATCTCGCGCACCCGGACAACGGGCTGCCGGACAAGCTGCGCGCCGACATCATCTCGATCGGGCTGTGGGTGGTCAAGGAAGCCGATCGCCTCCGCGAGCAGCGGTCGAGCGACGTGGTGCAGCTCATCGAAATCAACCGCCTGATCCGAGACGCGCTTTAATGAAGATCTCCTTGCGCGCGGGCGAACGGATCTACATCAACGGCGCGGTGCTCCGCGTCGACCGCAAGGTCTCCGTCGAGCTCGTCAACGACGTGATGTTCCTGCTCGAAGGGCAGGTCATGCAGGCGTCCGACGCCACCACGGCGCTGCGACAGCTCTATTTCATCGTCCAGCTCATGCTGATGAACCCGACCGACGTCCGCGACGCTGCGGCGCTCTACGCCCAGCATCACGCGGCCCTCTGTGCCGTTTGCGAGAACCGCGAGATGCTCGATGGGCTCGGCGCGATCGACGAACTGGTCGGGGCGAGCCGCTATTTCGAGGCGCTCAAGCGGATTCGCGCGCTGTTTCCGGTGGAGCAGGCCATCCTGGCCGGCGCCGCCGCCGTTTCCCCAGTCGAAGCTGCCTGACAGCGGAGAGGCAAGATGAACGTCAACAGCGCGACCGACAGCACCAGCAGATCCAGTTCGACCGACACCAACTCGACGACGTCGAGCAACAGCGTGGACTACAACACGTTTCTTCAGCTCCTCATCGCCCAGATGAAGAACCAGGATCCGACCAATCCGATGGACACCGCGGAGTATATGAGCCAGTTCGCCCAGCTCTCGACGGTGGAGCAGGCGATGCAGACCAATTCGAAGCTGGACGCATTGTTGTCTTCTCAGTCCTTGTCGCAGGCCAACGGGCTGATCGGGAAGACGGTCAGCTTCACCGACTCGACCGGCGCGACCTTCAGCGGCAAGGTCGTCTCGGTTTCCATCAACAGCGACGGCTCCATCGCGACGCTTCAGGACGGCACCAAGGTCGCGGTCGGACCCGGACTCACGATCAGCCAGTCATGAACGAGCGGGACGCCCTCGATATCGTCCAGGCGGCGATCTGGACCATCATCGTCGCCTCAGGGCCCGCGGTCGGCGCTGCCATGCTGGTCGGCACCGTCATCGCGCTGATCCAGGCGTTGACCCAGATCCAGGAGGTGACGCTGACCTTTGTTCCGAAGATCATCGTCATTCTCCTGGTCGTTGCCGTCTCCGGCTCCTTCATCGGCGCGCATCTGTCGACCTTCACTGAGATGGTCTATTCCAGGATCGAGCGCGGCTTCTGATCCGGACGGCCCGGCACCATCCCCGCGTAAGCTTTGCGCGGCAGATTGCGGGCGGACCCCTCTGCCGGTGACCCCATGGCCGATACGTTAGCTGCTAGCCCGCCCAATCAGCGCCGCCTCGGAACGGATGCCTTTTTCGCCGCCGGCATCGTGACCATGCTCACGATCCTGTTCCTGCCGATTCCTCCGATCCTGATCGACCTCGGCCTCGCGTTCTCGATCGCGCTTTCGGCCCTGATCCTGATGGTGGCGCTCTGGATTCAGCGCCCGCTCGACTTCTCTGCTTTCCCGACCGTTCTGCTGATCGCGACGATCCTGCGCCTGGCGCTGAACATCGCGACGACGCGCCTGATCCTGTCACGGGGCGGGGAGGGTGAACATGCGGCGGGCCATGTCGTTGCAGGCTTCTCGAAGTTCGTCATGGGCGGCGACTTCGTGATCGGTCTCATCATCTTCGCGATCCTGGTGACGGTGAATTTCGTCGTGATCACCAAGGGCGCGACGCGTATCGCCGAAGTCGGCGCCCGTTTCACCCTGGACGCCATCCCGGGCAAGCAGATGGCGATCGATGCGGACCTGTCCGCCGGCTTGATCGACGACAAGGAAGCGCAGCGACGGCGCCGCGAGCTCGAAGAGGAGAGCGCGTTCTTCGGCGCCATGGACGGCGCCTCGAAATTCGTCCGTGGCGACGCCATTGCCGGTCTCATCATCACCGCGATCAACATCTTCGGCGGCATCGTCATCGGCGTCACCCATCACGGATTGACTCTGTCCCGCGCGGCCGACGTCTACACCAAGCTCTCCGTCGGCGATGGTCTGGTGTCGCAGATGCCGGCGCTGATCGTGTCGCTGTCGGCGGGCCTCCTGGTCTCCAAGGGCGGCACCACGGGCTCGGCGGAGCAGGCGGTGCTGCGGCAGCTCGGCGGCTATCCGCGCGCGGTGTCGGCCGCCGCGCTGATGATGTTCGTGCTCGCTTTGATGCCGGGACTGCCGATGGCGCCGTTTGTGCTGCTTGGGGGTGTCATGGCCTTCGTCGGCTATTCGTTGCCGAAGCGGCAGGCTGCGCTGAAGCAGAAGGAGGAGGCCCGCAAGGCCGACGAGCGCGCGCAGGCTGAGGCCAAGGAGTCCGTCAAGGAGCAGCTCAAGACCGCCGAGATCGAGCTGGCGCTCGGCGGCCACCTTTCGGTCCATCTGTTGGGCTCGCGCACCGAGCTTGCCCACCGCGTGGCCAAGATCCGCAAGAAATTCGCCAAGCAGTACGGCTTCGTCATTCCCGAGATCAAGCTCACGGACAATCTGTCGATCGATCCCAAGAGCTACCAGGTACGGATTCACGACACGCGCGTTGCCCATGGCGAGCTCAGGCTCGGCGAGGTGCTGGTGCTGGTCGACAAGGACGGCAAGCCCGACGTGCCGGGCGACGAGGTGATCGAGCCCGCGTTCGGCATGAAGGCGCTGTGGGTGACGGAAGCCTTCACCGACGAAGTCAAGCGGCAGGGCTGCAAGCCGGTCGACAATCTGTCGGTGCTGCTCACGCATTTGAGCGAAGTGATCAGGGCGAACCTTGCCCAGCTGCTGTCCTACAAGGACATGCGTGCCCTGCTCGACCGGCTCGATCCCGAATACAAGCGCCTGGTCGAGGATCTCTGCCCGTCGCAGATCTCCTATTCGGGCCTGCTGGCGATCCTGAAGATCCTGCTTGCCGAGCGCGTCTCCATTCGCAATCTTCACCTGATCCTCGAGGCGATCGCCGAGATCGCGCCCCATGTGCGGCGCTCCGAGCAGGTGGCGGAGCACGTTCGGACCCGGCTCGCCCAGCAGATCTGCGGTGATCTCTCCGACAATGGCGTGCTCAACGTGGTTCGTCTCGGCAACCGCTGGGACCTCGCTTTCCACCAGAGCCTGAAGCGCGATGCCAAGGGGGACGTCGTCGAGTTCGACGCAGACCCGCGCCTGATCGAGCAGTTCGCGACCGAAGCCAGCGCCGCGATCCGGAAATTCACCGAGAGCGGCACCAGCGTGGTGCTGGCAGTGACGCCGGAAGCGCGCCCCTATGTCCGGATGATCCTGGAGCGGGTGTTCCCGACTTTGCCGATCCTGTCGCATGTCGAAGTCGCGCGCAGCGCCGAGATCAGGGCGCTCGGAGCCATATCGTGATCTCAGGGCTCGCCGACAGCGTGCTGGTGACGTTCATCGTGTTTTGCCGCATCGGCGCCTGCCTGATGCTGGTGCCCGGCTATTCCAGCGTCAACGTTCCGCCCCAGGTGCGCCTGTTCGTCGCACTGGTCACGACGTTTGCACTGACGCCGATCCTGATTGCCGTCCTGAAGCCGCTCACGGACAACGCGGCTCCCCTGACGCTCGCGCTCCTGATCTGCTCCGAGCTCGTGGTCGGCAGCGTCATCGGGCTCGGCGGCCGCGTGTTCTTCCTCGCCCTCCAGACCATGGCGACCATGATGGCGAGCGCGATCGGGCTGAGCAACATCCCGGGCACACCGATCGCCGACACCGATCCGGCGCCGGCCCTGGTGCCGCTGATCATGGCGGCCGTCACCACGCTGTTCTTCATGACCGATCAGCACTGGCAGGTGCTGCGGGGGCTGATGAACTCCTACGACGTCTGGAAGCCCGGCAGCAGGCTGGGCGGCAGCGTCGCGCTCGAGCTGCTCGTCGGCCGCCTTTCGGAAGCGTTCGTGCTGACGCTGCGGATCTCGAGCCCTTTCATCGTCTATTCGGTCATCGTCAACCTGGCGGTCGGCCTGATCAACAAGCTGACGCCGGCCATTCCGGTCTATTTCATCTCGGTGCCCTTCGTGCTGTTCGGCGGCTTCCTGCTGCTCTACCTCACCAGCGACGAGCTGCTGACGCAGTTCATGCTGGGCGTGTCGTCGTGGCTGGCGGAGTGACCGGGTCATGACATCGCGCGCGGACAAGCTCGGCCGGATGGTCTCGCTGGTGAAGCTGCAGCTCCGGCTCTCCGAATGGCAGCTCGCGCAATTGCGGCAGCAGGAGCGCAGCCTGCAGGACGAGCAGGAATGGCTGGTCGGAGCCTTGAACGATGGAAAGCCGCCGGCGGGATCGTCGAACGAATCGATCGCGCGGCGTCTCAACAGGGCGAGCGTCGGCGCCCGTGCGGTGCAGGCGCAGGCCGCGCAGCAGCTCGACCAGGTTCGCCGGGAGACCCGCCGCGTGAAACAGCTCGAGGAGGTCGCCAAGGCCGCACTCGCAGACAAGCTCCGCGATGCCGAGAAGCGCTCGCTCGAGGACATGACGGGAACGAGCCTTACCGTGCACGCCTGGACGCCACAGCCAGCCAACCGGAACAAGACATGATCGTGACAGCGACGCCCGACCTCGTCCTCGACGTCCTCGAAGCCGCGGACCCCGCGACGCAGCGCGCCGCGACCGCGAAGCTCGACGCGCTGAAATCGTCGGACGCCGGTTTCGCCGCCACGATGGAGGCGGAAGTCGGCAAGGCCAAAGCGGCGACCGCCGATCAAGCCGCGGCGAAAGTCGCGGAAGCGCAGTCGGGTGCCGTGAATGGCGCGCCGGTGCAGGTGATCAAGGCGCCGGCATCCGGCGAGGTTTACCGGAAGTTCGAAGCCTTCATCCTCCAGACCTTCGTCGAGACGATGTTGCCGAAGGAGTCGGAGGAGGTCTTCGGCAAGGGCACGGCTGGCGGCGTCTGGAAGTCGATGCTTGCAGAGCAGCTCGGCAGTCAGCTGGCAAAGGGCAACGGTGTCGGCATCGCCCGGCAGCTCGCCGCCGCGCATCCGGCTGGACCGGACGCTGCGAAGGCCAAATCATGATCCGCGAACGGGTGATAGAAGTTGAGAGGTGAATTTCCAATGCAGGCACAAGAAGGCGCGGTGGCCGTGGCGATGGACCAGGCGGTCGCGGACACCGAGATGATGACGACGGAAGCCGCAGCGAGCGATGCGCTGCTGCCCGTGCTGCTGCCGATCGGGGGTGACGAGGCAAGGGTCGACGCCGCGGACACGGTGAGATCGGACGAAATGCGTGGCCTGCTGGCCGCAATCCGCCGGCTCGCAGGTATCGTCGAGGAGGAGACGACAGCGCTCGCGACCGGCCAAAAGATCGATTTCGACGATTTCAGCGCGCGGAAGAGCCGGAGCATGCTCGAGTTCGTCCGCCTGATGCGGGCGCGGATGCACCTCGGCGGCGAGGTCGAGATCACCGAGGAGATTCAGCGGCTGCGCGAGAAGCTCGAGCGGAATCGCTCCATTCTGGAAATGCACTACGACGCGGTCCGCGAAGTCGCGGGCATCATCGTCAAGGCGGTCAAGGACGCCGAGTCCGACGGCACCTATACCGGTCGCACGGCGCAGGACGGAAAATGATCAGGCTGGTGCTGGCCGGGCTCTGGGTATGCATCCTCACGGCGGGCACGAGCTATGCCGTCGCCTATTGGAAGGAGAAGGGCAGCCTGCTGCCGGCGAAGGACGAATATCTCGAAGGGTTGCAATATCACAAGACGCGGGCGCTGAGCGTGCCGATGGTCGAGAACGGCAATGTCCAGGGCTACATCGTCGCGCGCTTCGTCTACACCATGGAGGCGCGGACCATGCACCAGCTGAACGTCCCGCCGGAGCCGTTCGTCGTCGACGAGGCCTTCCGCAGGATCTACGCCGACGATCGTCTCGACTTCAGGAAGCTCGCCCGTTACGACCTCGCCATCCTGACGACGGCCATCAAGCAGCGCGTCAACGAACGGATGCAGGGTGACATTGTCCAGGACGTCCTGGTCGAGGACTTCAACTACGTCTCCAAGGAAGAATTCCAGCAGAAGCCGTAGCTCTTTTCTGCGGCCATCCTTCGAGAGGCCGCTACGCGGCTCCTCAGGATGAGGACGGAATGCGCGGCGCCAGTCTCAGCGCGCACCGCGGCCGATTAGCCTCATCCTGAGGAGGCGCGTCAGCGCCGTCTCGAAGGACGAGGCGTGCGCTCAGCTCGCCGCCAAAAGTGTAACGGCCTCCGCGAAGCTGCTTCGCAGAGGCCGTTGCCGGTTCGTGGCGCTGTCCTGCCGTGTCAGTTTCCGGCCGGGTATGCCGCGGGGGCGGCCTGCGCCCGGTTCAAGAGGATGCCGACGTCCTCGAGCTCCTGCACCGGCTCGTCGAGAGTTTCGCCCGCCGGGATGTTGAGGCGGTAGCCGACGTAACGCCTTGCCACGATCGCGTCGAAGCCGAGGCGGTCGCGGAGCTTCTTGCGCAGCTTGCTGACGTGGCTCTCGATCACGCTCTCGTCGAAGGTGGACTCGAAGATGCCGTAGACCGCATTGAAGATCTGCGTCTTGGTGATCCACTTGCCGTGGTTGGCCACCATATATTCGAGAATGCGCAGTTCGCGGCGGGGCAGGGTGAGGGCGTGGCCCGCGATTTCGGGATCACGGCCGTTGAAGAAGACCTGGATCCTACTCTCGCAGGGCCTCGGCAGCTCGCCCACCCGGCGGCGCGCGATCGCGGCCGTTCGTGCCAGGATCTCGCGCAGGTGGATCGGCACGTGTACGACGTCGTCCACGCCCGATTCGAACAGCTCCAGCGTGTTCTTGAGCATCTTCTGGCCGCTCATGGCGATGATGGGAGCCGAGGAGCGCTTGCGCATCGCACGCGGCAGGCTTCCGCGGGCATCGCAATCCCCGAGGAGAAAGGCGTCCACCGCCGCCAGATCGGATTCGCTCGCAGATTGCAGCCAGTCCCAGAATTCTCCGGAGGAGAACCCGATCGACGATACGCCTTCGCGAACGAGCCCTCCGACATAGCTGTTCGCGACGCTCTCACGATCATCAACGATAATATACATCAGTCTTTCGCCCCTGTTTCGCACTTGTTGCGGCCGGTTGGTTGTTGTGATGCGCCGGCTCGGCAACGATGCTGTTTGACGACATTCCATCCCGCGAACCGTTGTTGTGGTTTCGATATTCGCGGGCAGCCCTACGCGTTCAGTGCCTGCGTCTCGCAGGCCTGTTACTTCAACTCGATACTGAAACGCTTACTGCGTGAGGCTCGGCGGGTGTCTTACTGATCACCTCGCGGAGCAGATTGAGAAACGACCTAGAACAGTTGCGCCAAGTTGCTCATCGCGTCCGAACACTGCTGAACCATGTCGATCTCCTCGCCAACTGGCGAGAATCACTTGAGTAGAACCGTAGCGATTGCCGATTCCCGATCAAGCGTGCGAAAGAAAGCGATTGCTACACGCACTTGATGCTGTTGATTTGTTTCTGGTTGTTTCTTGATGCATCCAAACGTATCAGTTGATTTCGATACTGAACTAGTTTTGCATTGTGATGGTTGTATAGTTCCGCATCCCCGTACAATTACAGCTATTTCGGGTGGTGCTCCGAGGCACGCACATTGATGGGTTTTCAACCCCGGATTGACTCTGGAACTCGCTTTTCCGCATGCGGAAGTTCGACTCACGTCTGCGCCGCGCCTCCAGCTTGATGAAATCTTGGCGAGTGTGTGTCTTTCGAGTCGCACTATCGCCACGTGTATGGCGCAATCGACTCATGCGACGTCGCATCACGCGCGATGAACGGCTTTCGACCCGCACGTTTCAGGCAAGCTTCGACAGATAACGTCGTCGCTCGACAGACCGAACCGAACGGAGCATTTTCATATGTTGTCCGATGGACAAGCTCGTCCCAACGCGACCGCGGACGCTTCCGCGGCGGCGAAGCCAGCGCCAGAGGCGAGCGATTCAATGGACAACGCGGCGCGGACGACCAAGCCTGCCGCGAGTGCAAAGCGCGTATCGGCGACGGCGAGCGACGAGGCTCTCGCAAAGGAGGCACTCGACGGCTTGAAGCGGATTCGTGCCAAGGCCCGCCTCGACAAGATGGCGATCCCGAAGCCGGCGCCGGTCGTGATCAAGCCGGCCGTGATCGTGGCGAAGCCGCCGCCACCCCGTCCGACCTGGGTCGCGCCGCTCGCAACTCTGGCGGTCGCTGCCATGCTGGTGGTCTGCGCCTGCACCGGCGTGATCGCCTATCTCACCACGCAGCCCGCGCCAAACAACGTTGCGGCCAATGCGGAGATCAGGAATCTGCGCGAGACCGTCGCGCAACTGCGCAAGCAGGTGTCGAGCGTGTCTGAAAACCTCGATGGCTTGCGGACCGCGGTCGATCAATCCAGCAAGGTCACGAACGATCGCTTCGGCCGGTTTGCCGAGAATCTCGACCGGATCGAGCGGGTGAGCTCGTCCTCTACGGTGAAGCTCGACAAGCTCGCTCAGGTGCAAGCCCAAGCCCAAGCTCCCGCGCCGGCGACGGTGCAGACGCAGCTGGTGTCAGCGCAAGGGCCGATGATGGCCGCGGTCGCCGCGCCCGAATTCACGGGATCGGTGCCTGCACCCGAGCGTGCATCGGCGCCGCGCAAGGCGATCAAGGGCTGGTCGGTCCGCCAGGCCTATGAGGGAATTGCGATCCTGCAGGGCCCGAACGGTGTCATCGAAGCCGTGCTGGGACAACAGGTGCCCGGCCTTGGCCGCATCGAAGAGATCAGGAACGAGAACGGGCGCCTGGTGGTGGAATCAAGCGGCGGCGTCATCTATTCGTCGCGCAAGGCAACGCCCTGAACGAGCCCGCCTTTTATTGGCGGTGATGCTCGAAGCTGGTGCACAGCAGATCGACCTCCGCTTCGGCGATCGGTGCGCGAAACAGGCGGCAGCTGAACTCGGCCGTCGTCTTGCTGTCGGTATTGGCGCGATCCTCCCGCAGGAAGATGCACCGCTTGCAGACGTCGGTGTGGTGCCGCTGCTCGGCGGCATCGGAGTGGTCCAGCACGTGCCGGAACGTGTCGCGGAAGCGGATCTTGACCTCGTCGTCCAGAACGCCAATCGCTTCGATGAGGACGTTGACGGGATCGCGCACCAGGAACTTCTTGCCCTGCTGGGTCACGCTCAACGTCACCGAACGCTTGTCCGTGGCCGAGCGCTTCCGCTCGAGATAACCGAGCCGCTCGAGCTCGCCGATGATGAACGAGGCGGTGCCGCGCGTGGTGCCGACGTAGCTCGCCAGCGCCGAGGGGGTTCGGGAAAATCGGTTGGCGCGGGAGAGGAAGCGCAGCGCCATCCATTCGCGGTCGCGCAAACCGTGCTTGGTGCCTTCGAACCACAGGATGCGTGCGGCCTGCTCCAACAGTTCAATCGATTCACGAGCCAAATTCATTTCAGTTCCAGGTCGCATAAACGTTTATTCAATTGGGCCTCGGGTAGCGCAATCGGGGCGGACGAGAATGAGACCCGCTCGCGCTCCGCCGTCCGTTGCGGGCGCGCATCGCGCGTCGCGGGAAGAAGCCTCTGCGTTTCCGAAGATGGAACTTCCGGCCGTGGAACTAGGGTGTCACAAAGAAAGACCGGGTAAATCGCGCGGCCAAGATCCTCCGAAAATTTCAATCAAATGACGGCGGTTCGCACGTGATTTGGTGATGATGAGCGATGCGTAAGCAACATGATGTGTCACCATCGTCGCTGCGATTGCTATTTGTTGCGGCAGAGCCTGTCGGGTGTGCGCTTAGGAGCATTCTGTGCAGCGACAAGCGGTCCGGCCGGCAGGCAAAGAACCATTCCTTTCGGTTAATGGATGTTGCGGTGCAGTGCAGCCAGGCGGTTAAGTCCGGCACACGGCCCACGCTCCGGCGGGCAGCGGACACCGGCGCTCGCTAACGAAGGGATGAAGTGGTGAGCCGCGTGCTCGCAGGCTGGTGACTTGCGTTTATCCGGCAATTACTGGCGAATGCGGCGCCCGAGGGGCATCAGCATGGGAATCAGGAATGGGAAGATCGATGAGCTTTGAAACCACCATGACATCCGACGTCGTTGGACTGACGAAAGTTGCCCCGCTCTCGCGCCGCGGATTCATGAGCGCCACCGCTGCCGTCGCCGCTGGCTACACGCTCGCGGCCGGTCCGGTCCGGGCCGACATCATCACGACGGATACCAGCGGCCTCCAGGCCGGCGATGCCAAGATCAAGGTCGGCTCTGAGGAAATGCCCGCCTATTTCGCCCGCCCGGCCGGCAACGCCAAGGCGCCGGTGGTCATCGTGGCGATGGAAATCTTTGGGCTGCACGAATACATCCGGGACGTGACGCGCCGCCTTGCCAAGCTCGGCGCGTTCGCAGTGGCGCCCGACTATTATTTCCGCAAGGGCATCGACCTGACCAAGGTCACGGATATCAAGGAGCTGCTGCCGGTGGTGAATGCGAAGCCGGACGCGGAGCTGTTGTCGGATCTGGACGCGACGGTCGCCTGGGCAGGATCGCAAGGCGGCGACACCACGAGGCTCGGCATCATCGGCTTTTGCCGGGGTGGCCGCACGGTCTGGGAGTATGCCGCCCACAGCGGTGCGCTCAAGGCGGGCGTTGCCTTCTACGGGACCTTGGTCGATCCAGCCAACCCGTTGTGGCCGAAGAGCCCTCTGCAGCTCGCGCCCGAGATGAAGGCGCCGGTGCTCGGCCTCTATGGTGGCGCCGATACCGGCATTCCCGTCGCGCAGGTCGAGCAGATGAAGGCCGCGCTCGAGCAGAGCAAGAAGACGGCCGACTTCAAGATCTACCCCGAAGCGCCGCACGGCTTCCATGCCGACTATCGCGGCAGCTACCGCAAGGACGCCGCGGAAGATGCCTGGAAGCAGGCAGAGGCCTGGTTCAAGAAATACGGCGTGTTGAGCTGACGGTCAATCAAGAGGGCGGCCCAAGTGGCCGCCCTTTCTCTTTCATGTGACGGTCTCACTTCGTCATCGCGCCGTAGACGATGTCCTGGACCTGCTCGCGATAATACTTCCTGAGCTCACCCGGTGCCGCCGTTCCCACCACGACGACGAGACGCTCCTTGGGATCGCAGAAGTACTGCGTCCCGTAGGCTCCGTTCCAGGTGAACTCGCCCGGATTGCCGGGGACTGACGATAACCCTTCGCTGGTGCGGACCGCCACCGAAAGGCCGAAGCCGAAGCCGCCGCGATGCGGTTCGACATTGGCGACGTTGTTCTTGATCTCGGGGCCGAGATGGTTCGCCGTCATGTGACGGACGGTCTTCGGACCGAGAATGCGCTGCCCGTCGAGCTCGCCGCCGTTGAGCAACATCTGTCCGAAGCGGATGTAGTCGCCGACCGTCGCGAAGGAGCAGGCGCCGCCGCAGTCGAACTTGGTTGGAGTGTCCAGGAGCTTGATGGCCTGCGGCTTGCCCGTCAGCGGATCGTTCGGGAAGGGGCGGGCGAGGCGCGGGCGCTGCGCCTCGGTCGGATGGAAAGTCGCATCCTTCATGCCGAGCGGCTGCCAGACATTGGCAGCGAGATAGTCGCCAAGCTTCTGCTCGCTCACCTTCTCGACGACAGCGCCGAGCACGTCGATCGAAAAGCCGTATTCGAACGCGGTCGAGGGCTGCTGCGCCAGCGGCAGCTTGGTGATGCGATCGATAAAAGCCTGGGTGTCGCCTTCGATCGCCGGCGCAATGCCATCGGGATATTGCCGCGCCACGGGGCTCGATGAGTCGGGGCGGCCGCCATATATCAGCCCCGACGTATGCCGGTAGAGATCGTGGATGAAGATCGGCGAGGCCTGCGGTTCGAGCTTGAGTGATCCATCCGCCTGAGGCACGCCGACCTTCATGTCGGCGAAGCCCGGGTAGTATTCGGACAGCTTGGCCTGGAGCGGCAGCCGTCCCTGCTCCATCAGCGTCAGGCCGGCGACCGCGGCCATCGGCTTGGTCATCGAGGCCAGCGCGAAGATCGCATCGAGCGGCATCGGCGTGCCCTTGGCCGGATCGAGCAGGCCATAGGCCTTGTAGTGGACGAGCTTGCCGTCGCGCGCGATGGCGACCACTGCGCCGGGAACGCGCTTGGCCGCGATCTCGCGCGCGAAGAAATTATCGAGGCGTGCAAGGCCTTGCTTCGAAAATCCGACATCGTCGGGATTGGCTTCGGGCAGCGGCGCAGCGCGCGCGGCGCCGAGCGTGACGACAGCAATCGTTGCCGCGATCATGGCGATCGTCTTGTTCATTGCATTCTCCCAAGAGGCGAGCTCGTTGTGCGGTGGCTCGCTCGAAGGTTAGATCATGACCGCACAGGGACGAAGTCAAGCGTGGGGGCGGCATGTCTGGGACGCATCGGAGCGCAGGAACCCTAACGTCCTTCGCCGGCCCGCCAGAGAGCGTCGAGGCCGTGCCGATAGGTGGGGCAGGCCAGCGTGACGCCGAGCTCGCGCTTCAGTTTCTCGTTGGAGACGCGGGCGCTGCTGGCATAGAAGCTGCGCGCCATCGCCGACATCTCGGCGGTGGCGAACGCTTCTTCCGGCGGCGGCGCCACGCCCATCAGCTGCGCGGCATAGCCGATCACGTCCTGCGGCGGCGCCGGCTCATCGTCGCAGACGTTCCAAACGCCGCCGCCCTGGTGACGAAGAGCGGCCATGATCGCGCTCGCGATGTCGTCGACGTGGATGCGGTTGAACACCTGTCCCGGCTTGATGATGCGCCTCGCCGTTCCCGCGCGCAGTGTCGCCAGCGCGTTGCGGCCGGGACCGTAGATGCCCGCAAGCCGCAGGATCGCGGCATCGCCGTCCGTCGCATCCGTCCAGGCCTGCTCCGCCGCGATCCGCATCCGCGTGCGGTCGAGGATGGCCTGCGGCGGCGTGCTCTCGTCGACCCAGCTGCCTGCGTGATCGCCGTACACCCCGATGGTGGAGAGATAGATGGCCTTGCGTTTCCGCCCTGTCAGCACGTCCGCGAAGGCTGCGAGCGCGGGATCGCCGCCGCTGCCGGGCGGAATCGACACCAGGAGGACGTCGGCGTCGCGAACCCGTTCAACCGTCTCGGGCGACGGAAGGCTGCCGGAAAACGGATGCACCTCGATCCCGGCGAGGTCATTCCGCTGCGCGGGATCGCGCACGGTGCCGGCGACATGCGAGAAGCTGCGGCCGTGCTTGCGGACGAAATGCCGGGCGCTGTAGCCGAGGCCGAGGATGAAGAGCCGCATGCGTCTCCCGTGCAGGTCGAAAGTTCCCGTTCGCGCCGTCGCGCACCGTTCGCTCATAAGAGATTTTTGGGTCCGGCAAAAGATATTGCGATTTTACTCGTCTGTCGCTTCGGGCGATGTTCGCTTGGGACAGGAGGCATCGATCATGCAGGCCGAAGCGTTGGTTCAGGCGCCAGCAGACGCCGCCGAACTGATCCGGCGCGCGGCCGCGCTGATCTTCGACGTCGACGGCACCTTGGCCGAAACCGAGGAGCTGCATCGGCAGGCCTTCAATCTCGCCTTCGCCCGCCTCGGTCTCGACTGGCAGTGGGACCGCGCCGTCTACAAGGACCTGTTGCGGGTGACGGGCGGCAAGGAGCGCATGCGCGCCTACCACGAGAGGCTAGTGACCGCTCCGCCCTTGTCGGACGGGGACATCGCAGAACTTCACCGCATCAAGACCGCGCATTATGCCGAATTGGTCGAGGCCGGCCGCTGTCCCTTGCGGCCAGGCGTGACGGATTTGCTCAGGGCCGCGAAGGAGCGCGGCCAGCGGCTTGCGATTGCGACCACCACATCGCACGGCAATATCGATGCGCTGCTGTCGCAGGCGCTGGGCAAACGCTGGGCCGCGGATTTCGATGCGATCGTCGCCGGCGACGACGTCAGGCACAAGAAGCCGGCGCCCGACGTCTATTTCGAGATTCTGGCGCGGCTGAAGCTCGAGGCATCCGATTGCGTTGCGATTGAGGATTCCGCCAACGGTCTGATTGCGGCCTCGCGCGCCGGCATCCCGGTTCTGATCACCCGCAGCATGTTCTTCGGGGACGACGACTTCACCGGCGCGCATGTCGTGCTCGACGATCTGTCGGAACTTTCGGCCCGCCAAACAAAAGCTGAAAAACAACCCCATGCACAGTAGATCACGGCGCCGTGATCGCCGTGCTCAGTGGACGCGGTGACTTGCTCTATCGTCCTCGGCCTGCTCGACAATCTGTGCGATCGGACTGGACTGATGATGCACCAGGCGCCAGTCGTCGCCGACGCGGCGAAAATGGTTCGCCGCAGCCAGCGCGGTGCCGTCGACGATCTCGATGCAGAGCACGCGGGCGCTGTCGCCGTCGACGATGGCCTGCGGCTCGGCGCAGACGATCTGCGGCCGCTGCGGGTTTTGCAGGATGTCGCGCCAGCTTCCGATCACGGTGGCGCGGCCGATGATGGCCGGCCAGCCGGGATGGATGCAGGAGATGCCGTCGTCATCCGCCCACATCCGTTCCATGCCGGCGAAGTCGCCGGTCGAGAATGCCGCGTAAAAGGCCGCGTTGGCGGCAATGACCTTGGTGTCGTTTCCCATCGCTCTCGGGTGGGGCAAGGACAGGCAAAAATCAAGCGCGACTTTCCGTCGACTTTGGCCGCAGTGCAGCATTCAGGATGCTGCCCGCGTCGTGGTCACGCTGAAACGTGCGTTGCCACGGCCCGCCGCGTGCCGTCGGCATAGAGGCGGCCGAGCGCCGCGGTGACAGCCTCGCGCAGGCGCGGCTCGGCGCCGAGCGGCCCGAACACCTTCGCCACCCCGAGCAGTGCCGGCGCGAGGCGCTCGGCAACGGGTCCTGCCTCGCGCGCCAGCGCGGCGAACTCGGCGGCGAATGGATCGCGCACGTCGATCGGCCGTCCCTGCTCGTCGACGCCGCTGACGTAGCGGATCCAGCCGGCCACCGCCAGCGCATGCGTTGCGATGGGCAGGCCTCTGGCAAGGCGATCCTGCATCGCGCCGAGCAGCCGCTGCGGCAGCTTTTGCGAGCCGTCCATGGCAATCTGCCAAGTGCGATGGTGCAGCGCCGGATTGGCGAAGCGCTTGAGCAGCGAGGCGCGATAAGCGGCGAGATCCGTGCCTGATGGCATGGTCAGCGTCACCGCGGCCTCTTCCATCACCTGCGCGGCGAGGCGCGCAAAATGCGGATCCTGCATCGTGTCGGCGATGGTCTCGTAGCCGGAGAGATAGCCGAGATAGGCCAGCGCGGAATGGCTGGCGTTGAGCAGCCGCAGCTTCATCAGCTCGAACGGCTTGACGTCGCCGACGAGCTCGACACCCGCTGCGGCAAGGTCCGGCCGGCCCGCGGTGAAGCGGTCCTCGACCACCCATTGCGTGAACGGCTCGGTCATGACAGGCCAGGCGTCGCGCATGCCCAGCGCGGATGCGACCGCATCGCGGTCGGCATCCGTCGTCTCCGGCACGATGCGGTCGACCATAGTCGAGGGGAACGCAACCGTGTCGGCGATCCACTTGCCGAGTTCCCTAGAACGCAGCGCGGCGAACTGCGTGACGATCCGCTGCACGGTGTGGCCGTTGGCGGCGAGGTTGTCGCAGCACAGCACGGTGAAGGGCGAAAGACCCTGCGCCCGCCGGCGTGCCAGCGCGGCGACGATGAAGCCCGGCGCCGAGCGCGGCGCGTCGAAATTATTGAGGTCGTGCACGACATCAGGATGCCGCTCGTCGAGATCGCCGGTCTGCGGCGTATGGCAATAGCCCTTCTCGGTCACCGTGAGCGAGACGATGCGGATGGCGGGATCGGCCATCCGCTCGACCAGGGTTGCCGGCTTCTCGCGCGCGACGACGCTGTCGAGCAGGGCGCCGATCACGCGGTGCTCGGTACCTTCGGCGGCGCGGACAGCGACGGTGTAGAGATGGTCCTGCGGGGCGAGGGCGTCGCGCGTATCCGGGCTGCGCAGGCTCGCGCCGATGATGCCCCAGGACATGCTGCCCCTAGCAAGGCAATCGTCGATGACGACGGCCTGATGGGCACGATGAAACGCCCCGAGCCCGAGATGCACGATGCCGGGCGTGACGCGCGATCGGTCATAGGCCGGCCGCCGGATGGCAGGTGCCAGGCGGTCGAGATTGGCGCGACCAAGGCGCATCGAGCTCTGGCGCATGGACGTCTCCCCTTGCTTTGCCGCTGCTTGACATGGCGTCCGTATCAGGTCAATGCTCCGGTCAATTGGTAAGACCAATTTTCCAAAATTGGCGGGTCGCGGGCGCCGGAGGCGCCGCGCGAGACCTTTTCGGGAGGACCAGCGTGCCGCTGGAAGCTGTGGAGGCGAGACGGCTCTATCGCCAGGTCGCCGATCAATTGCGAAGCCTGATCGACAGCGGCGAGTACGCGGTCGGCAGCCGCTTGCCGACCGAGCGCGACCTCGCGGAACAGCTCAAGGTGTCGAGGCCCACGGTGCGCGAAGCCTTGATTGCGCTCGAGGTCGAAGGGCGCCTGCGCATCCGCGTCGGATCCGGCATCTATGTGATCGAGCCCGCCGCCGTGGCCGCGCCGACAGCTACTGCCGTCATCGAAGGCCCGTTCGAACTCTTGCGCGCCCGCGAATTCCTGGAGAGCGCCATCGCCGAACAGGCCGCGCGCGTGGCGACCAAAGATGACATCGACCGCATCGACGCCGCGCTCGTCGCGATGGAGAATGTCGACCATCCTGGCGAAGCCTCGATGGTTCATGACCGCGCCTTCCATATCGCCGTGGCAGGATGTCTCGGCAATGCCGTGCTGGTGCGGGTTGTCGGCGAGTTGTTCGACCAGCGCCTCAACCCCTATTTCGCGCAGCTAGCGCATTATTTCGAGAATCCCACCACGTGGCGAACCGCGCTCGATGAGCACCGGGCCGTGCGCGACGCCATCGCTGCGCGCCGGCCGCTGACGGCCCATGACGCCATGCGCGATCACCTCGCGCATTCGCAGGAGCGCTTTGCACAGAATTTTGGTGCCGAGACATCAGCAGGGGCGCCGGCTGCACGGAGGCGGGCGGCGCCGTCCGGGGTTCAGCCGGCGAAATCAAAACGACCATCGAAGAAACAGGCCAAGAGCGGCAGCTCGCGGCGGCGATGAGATTGGGCGGCCCGCATCCATGCCGGGGCGGGCGAACAAGAAGCAGACTTGAACGATGGAGGAAAAGTCGATGTTAAAGAAGATGACGATTGCAGCAGCGATTTCCGCCGCCACGCTGTTGGCGGCGACCAGCGCCAGCATGGCGCAGACCAAGCTCAAATGGGCCCATGTCTACGAGCCCTCGGAGCCGTTCCACACAGCCTCGGTCTGGGCCGCGCAGGAGATCAATAAGCGCACCAACGGGCGCTACCAGATCGAGGTCTATCCGGCCTCGCAGCTCGGCAAGGAGACCGACATCAACCAGGGCCTCTCGCTCGGTTCGGTCGACATCATCATCTCCGGATCGAGCTTCGCGGCCAAGAGCTTCGCGCCGATCGGCGTGACCTATTATCCCTACACCTTCCGCGATGCCGATCATCTGCTCGCCTACACCAAGAGCGACATCTTCAAGGAGCTCGCCAAGGGCTATGAGGACAAGAGCGGCCACCACATCGTCGCGGTGACCTATTACGGAGTGCGCCAGACCTCGTCCAACAAGCCGATCAAGACCTGCGCGGACATGAAGGGCCTGAAGATCCGCGTGCCCGACGTTCCGGCCTATCTGGCGATGCCGCGGGCCTGCGGCGCCAACACCGCGCCGATCGCGTTCGCCGAGGTCTATCTCGCGCTCCAGAACGGCACCGTCGAGGCGCAGGAAAATCCGCTGACGACGATCGAGGCCAAGAAGTTCTACGAGGTGCAGAAGCACATCGTGCTGACCGGCCACATCGTCGATCACCTCAACACCGTGATCGCCGGCGCGCTGTGGAAGAAGCTCAGCGACGAGGACAAGAAGATCTTCACCGACGTGGCGCAGGAGGCCGCTGCCAAGGCAACGGGCGAGATCAAGCAGAACGAGGCCAAGCTGGTCGCCTTCTTCAAGGACAAGGGCCTGAGCGTGACCGAGGTCGACAAGAACGAGTTCCGCGACACCGTGTTGAAGAACGTCGCGTTCGAGACTTTCGGGTACCGCAAGGCGGATTGGGAGAAGATCCAGGCGGTGAAGTGACGACGTAGCCGTCATCCCGGGGCGGTCCGCAGACCGAGCCCGGGATCTCGAGGTTCCGGGTCTGGTGCTAACGCACCATCCCGGAACGACGTAGCGAGTTTGAGGAGCCCCCATGTCCACCGCCGAAATCCACCGGCAGATCACCGCGGACGAGATCGCGCACACCTTCGAGGAGGAGGCGACGCCGAAGGTCGATCTCGGCGTCTACGCCTTCGAGGACTGGGTGGCGCTGGCGATTTTCTGGGTGATGGCGCTCGCCGTCTTCCTGCAGTTCTTCACCCGTTACGTGCTCAACGACAGCTACGCCTGGACCGAGGAGATCGCGACCTATTGCCTGATCGGGGTGGTTTTCATCGGCTCGTCGATGTGCGTACGGCTGTCGCGGCATATCCAGGTCGACCTCGTCTATCGCTATCTGCCGCATGCCGTAGGGCGCGTGCTGTCGACCGCGATCGACCTGATCCGGATCGCCTTCTTCGGATACGCCATCAAGCTGGTCTGGGTCTACATCAGGATCATCGGCGACGAGCAGATGACCACCATCAATCTTCCCAAGGACTATGTCTATTACGCCGTGCTGCTCGGGTTCGTGCTGATGTTCGCACGCTCTGTGCAGGTGGCAATCCAGAACTGGCGGCAGGGTTACTCGGTCCTCGAACGTCCCGGTGCCTACGACGGATCGGAAGGATAAAACCATGCTGCTGTTGCTCGGAGGCTTTCTCGTTCTCATGCTGCTCGGCGTTCCCGTGGCGATCGCCATGGCGGTGTCGTCGCTGCTCTATATCCTGGTCAGCGGCGTGACGCCCGACGTCACGCTGGCGCAGCGCATGATCGCCGGCGTCGAGAGCTTCCCGCTGCTCGCCGTGCCGTTCTTCATCCTGGCCGGCAATCTCATGAACATCGCCGGCGTCACCGGGCGCATCTACAAATTCGCGGTTGCGCTGGTGGGGTGGATGCGCGGCGGCCTCGGCCACGTCAACATCATCGGCTCGGTGATCTTCTCCGGCATGTCGGGCACCGCGATTGCGGATGCCGCCGGCCTCGGCACCATCGAGATCAAGGCGATGAAGGACCACGGTTACTCCACCGAGTTCTCGGTCGGCGTCACCGCGGCCTCCGCGACGCTCGGACCGATCATTCCGCCGTCGCTGCCGTTCGTGATCTACGGCATGATGGCGAACGTCTCGATCGGCGCGCTGTTCCTGGGCGGCGTCATTCCCGGCGTCGTGCTGACGCTGTTCATGATGGTGACGGTCACCTATTTCGCGCACAAGAACAAATGGGGCAGCGACACGCCGTTCTCTTGGCCGCAGCTCGGCTCGGCCGGGCTCGAGATATTGATCGTGCTGTCGTTCCCGATGGCGATCTGGCTGATGGTCCTCGCCGGCCTCTCGGTCAACATGGCCGTCGTCATCGGCCTCGGCACGCTGCTCCTGATCGACTGGTATTTCGACTTCTCGGCGGTGATGGCGTTGATGGCGCCGGTGATCCTGATCGGCGGCATGACGCTGGGCTGGTTCACGCCGACGGAAGCCGCCGTCGCCGCGGTGATCTGGTCGCTGTTCCTCGGCCTCGTCCGCTACCGCACCATGACGTTCCAGACCGTCGCCAAGGCGACCTTCGATACCATCGAGACCACGGCCTCGGTGCTGTTCATCGTCACGGCGGCGTCGATCTTCGCCTGGCTGCTGACGGTGTCGCAGGCGGCGCAGATGCTCTCGGACTGGATGCTCAGCATCACCCAGAACAAATGGGTGTTCCTGGCGCTCGCCAACGTGCTGATCCTGTTTGTCGGCTGCTTCATCGACACCACGGCGGCAATCACCATTTTGGTGCCGATCCTGCTCCCGATCGTGCTCAAGCTCGGCATCGACCCCATTCATTTCGGCCTGATCATGACGCTGAACCTGATGATCGGCCTGTTGCATCCGCCGCTCGGCATGGTGCTGTTCGTGCTCGCCCGCGTGGCAAAGCTCTCCGTCGAGCGAACGACGGTGGCGATCCTGCCCTGGCTGGTTCCGCTGCTGCTGGCGCTGATCGCGATCACCTTCATTCCCGAACTGACCCTCTGGCTGCCAAAATACATGGGACTCTCCAAATGACCTCGACCGCTCTCGCCGCGACCCTGTTCGGCCCCGAAGACCTGCGCATGATCGAGCATCCGCTCGACAGGCTCGCTGACGGCATGGTGCGCATCCGCTTCGGCGCCGGCGGCATCTGCGGCTCGGACATGCACTATTTTCGTCATGCCCGCACCGGAGACTTCGTGGTGAAGTCGCCGCTGGTGCTGGGACACGAGATCTCGGGCGAGGTCGTGGAGATCTCCGGTGCCGCTGCGAACCTGAAGGTCGGCGACCGCGTCGCCGTCAACCCGTCGCGCTGGTGCGGCCATTGCGTCGCCTGCCGCGAGGGCCGGCCGAACCTGTGCGAGAACATCTATTTCATGGGCTCGGCTTCGAAGACGCCGCACATGCAGGGCGGCTTCGCCAACTACTTCGATGCGATCCCTGCGCAGTGCGTGAAGATTCCCGATCACGTGTCCTACCAGGCGGCCGCGCTGGCCGAGCCGCTCGCGGTGTGCCTGCACGCGGTGGCGCGCGCCGGCAAGATCGAGGGCAAGCGCGGCATCATCTTCGGTGCCGGCCCGATCGGGCTTCTGACCATGCTCGCGGCGCACCGCGCCGGCATGGCCGACATCACCGTGGCCGACATCGCCCCGGCGCCGCTTGCCTTTGCGACCAAGCTCGGCGCCTCCCATGTCGAGAACGTCTCCGCAGGCGAGGAAGGGTTGAAGGCGCAGGCTGCGTCGCGACCCTATGACGTCGCGTTCGAGGTCTCGGGCACGGCTGCCGGCCTTGCCAGCGCGATCGGCATCGTCAGGCGCGGCGGCGTCGTGGTGCAGATCGGCAACCTGCCGGGCGGCCAGATCCCGACGCCGTCGAATGCGGTGATGGCCAAGGAGATCGACCTGCGCGGCTCGTTCCGCTTCGGCTTCGAGTTCATGAATGCGGTGGAACTGATCGGCAACGGCAGCGTCGATGTGCTGTCGCTGGTCACCGCCGAGCGGCCGCTCTCGACCGCGCACGACGCGCTGCGGCTGGCGCTCGACCGTTCGCAGAGCGTCAAGGTCGTGCTGACCGCGAACTGACTTTTGTTTTGACGCGTTTTCTTCACGCGAACCGGTACCCACTTCGCTCGAAAACGCTTTGGGGAGGCAGCACATGATGCTGGAGGGATGGCGCTGGTACGGACCGGATGATCCGGTCTCGCTCGATGATGTCAGGCAGGCCGGGGCGAGCCAGATCGTCTCGGCGCTGCATCAGGTGCCGATCGGAGAGGCCTGGACGCGCAAGGCGGTCGAGGAGCGCAAGGACTTCATCGAGAACGGCCAGCCCGGCCGCTCGCAGCTGACCTGGTCGGTGGTGGAATCGATTCCGATCCCTGACGACGTCAAGCGCCTCGGCGGAAAAGCGACCAAGTCGATCGAGGCGTGGATCGCGAGCCTGGAGGCGGTCGCCGCGTCCGGCATCAAGATCATCTGCTATAACTTCATGCCCGTGGTGGACTGGTGCCGCACCGATCTGGAATGGGAGCTGCCGAACGGCGCCCGTGCCATGCGCTTCGACCAGGACCGCTTTGCGGCATTCGAGCTGCACATCCTGAAGCGCCCGGCGGCTGCTCAAGAGTATACCCCCGAGCAGCAGGCGCGCGCTAAAAAGCTGTTCGAGCAGATGAGCCAGGCGGATATCGACTATCTCGTCATGGTCATTGCCAGCGCGCTGCCGGGCTCGACCACCGAGCCGATGACGATCCCGCAATTCCGCGATCGGCTGGACACCTATCGCGACATCACGCCAAAGATATTGCGGCAGCATCTCGCGGAATTCCTCGCGCGCGTAACGCCGGTGGCCGAGCAGCTCGATGTCTCCTTGACGCTGCATCCGGACGATCCGCCGCGGCCGCTGTTCGGCCTGCCGCGCATTGCTTCCAGCGCCGACGATTATCATGCTCTGTTCGATGCCGTGCCGTCCAAGGCCAACGGCATCTGCTTCTGCACCGGCTCGCTCGGCGTGCGCGCGGAGAACAATCTCCCTGATATGGCCGAGCGCTTCGGCCCGCGCATCGCGTTCGCCCATCTGCGCGCGACCAAGCGCGAGGCGGACGTCCTGTCGTTCTACGAGTCCGACCATCTCGACGGTGACGTCGACATGATCGCGGTGCTCAAGGCGCTGTTGAAGGAGAACGCGCGGCGCGCACCGGACAAGAGAATCGTGTTCCGTCCCGATCACGGCCACCGCATGCTCGACGATCTCGCCGCCACCAAGCGCACCAATCCCGGCTACACCGCCATCGGCCGCCTGCGCGGCCTCGCAGAGTTGCGCGGTGCGATCAGGGCGATCGAGCATCGGTAGCGGGCAAACCTCTCTCCACACTGTCATTGCGAGGAGCTCTTGCGACGAAGCAATCCAGAATCCCTCCGCGGAAAGACTCTGGATTGCTTCGCTGCGCTCGCAATGACGTGGAGGGAGGGGGGGCGACGCCTCCACAGCGTCATGGCCGGGCTTGTCCCGGCCATCCACGCCTTACCACGTGGCACGGCGAACGTGGATGCCCGGGACAAGCCCGGGCATGACGGCTTCTTGTGAAGCTCGCTCCAGGCTCAATAGCACGCCGCCATGGCGCCGAGCTTCGGATAGAGCCGGTCGATCGCGGCGATCTCGCTTTTCATCTGCGCGATGATCCAGTCGCGGATCTCGGCGGCGATCGGGCGCATCGCGCGGTTGCGCGGCGGCAGGAATTCGCAGATGCGGCGCGTGGTGGTGAGCCGGTCGGAGGCCGGCACCAGCGCGCCGGTGAGCAGCCAGTGCGAGGCGACCGTCAGCCAGCCGAGCGCAATGCCCTGGCCGAGCAGCGCGGCTTGCACCACGACGGCATAGTCGGTGAAGCTCAGCGCCTTGGCCGCGCCGCGGCGGCCGGTGAGGAGCGAAGCGTAATCCGCGGCCCAGTCGCCCGGCGTCTCGGCGAGGCGAATGATGGTGTTGCCCTCGGTGGGATCGGTCTCGCCGAGATAGGTGGGGCTGCACATCGGCAGCATCACTTCCTTCATCACCAGCGTGCCGCCGGAGGGCGGCTCGTCGCGATCGCGGAAGCGCATGCCGAGATCGACATTCTCCACCGGCCCGCGCAGCGCGCCGGAAATCAACTGGAAGCGCAGATCGACTTGCGGAAACTGCTTCTGCAGCTTGTCGATGCGCGGCATTAGCCAGTGCGTGGTGAAGGCGGAGGAGACCGACAGCGTCACCGTCTCGGTGCCCTTGCGCCGCCGCTCGATCTCGACGAGCCCGCTCTCGATGCTGCGAAAGCCTTCGAGCACGCGGCGATAGAGCAGCTCGCCTTCTTCGGTGAGCACCGCGCGGCCCGCCTTGCGATCGAACAGGCGAACGCCGAGATGCTCCTCGAACTGTCCGAGCATGCGGCTCACCGCCGGCTGCGTGACGTTCAGCTCGGCGGCCGCAGCCGTGAAGCTGCCATTGCGCGCCGCCGCGTCGAAGACGAACAGGGCGTTGCTGGACGGCAGCATGCGACGGAGCTCTGGCATAACGTCATGTTATGGGCGCGGTGAGAATTTGGCAATTGCCGGATTTTGCCAAGTCTGGTGTCATCAGCATGACAGCTTAAAGACAGGCCCTTCGAGAGAGGATTTGGTGCAGCGCACGCTTTGCCGTGAGTGCTCCAAATCCCTGTCTATAAAGCAGGCTTATGGCGCGCAGTGAGGCACGCCGGCTGAGGGACATCGCGAGGTCGATCGTTGGACAAGCGCGCGGAGAGCGTCGAGATCAGGTCCGCCAGCAAGGCCTATGGCGCCGTTCGCGCCCTCGACGACGTTTCGCTCAATGTCAGCGCCGGTGAATTCGTCTCACTGCTTGGCCCGTCCGGCTCCGGCAAGACCACGCTGCTCGGCATTTTGGGCGGCTTCATCCTGCCGACCTTAGGCACGATTCTATTCGGAGGCCGTGACGTCACCTACATGCCGCCGCACAAGCGCGACATCGGCGTGGTGTTCCAAAACTACGCGCTGTTTCCGCATATGAGCGTCGGGGAGAACGTCGCCTTTCCCTTGCGCGCGCGACGCCTGCCGAAATCCTTCTGGCCGGACAAGGTGCGCGCGGCGCTCAGCATGGTCGGGCTTGCCGGCTATGAAGAGCGCGGCATCGCGCAGCTCTCCGGCGGCCAGCGCCAGCGCGTGGCGCTGGCGCGCGCCATGATCTTCGAGCCGCGCCTGATCCTGATGGACGAGCCGCTTTCCGCGCTCGACAAGCAGCTGCGCGAATCCATGCAGATCGAGCTGCGCGCGTTGCACAAGCGGATCGGCGCGACCATCATCTACGTCACCCATGACCAGCGCGAGGCGCTGACCATGAGCGACCGCGTCGCCGTCATGAAGGACGGCCGGCTGGTCCAGATCGACGAGCCGGCGCGGCTGCATGACCATCCCGTCGATTCCTTCGTTGCCAGCTTCATCGGCGAAGCCACGATGCTGCCGGTCCGCCGCGTCGATGCTTCCAGCGTTGCGCTCGGCAATGCCTTGCTGCGCAGCGCACGCGCCATTCCCGATGGCGATGCCCTGATGCTGGCCGTGCACAGCGAGAAGCTGCTGATTGATGACGGCGCGCAGGATGCCGCCTGTAACCGGCTGACCGGGACCGTCACCGACATCGTCTATCAGGGCGAGAGCCTGCGCATTTTCCTCGCGCTCGCCGATGGCATCGCGCTCAGCCTGCGCCAGCCGAGCTATCACCAGGCCTATCACCGCATTCCGCCGCTCGGCGGCAGCCTCACCGTCACCCTCCATCCCGAGGACACCATTGTCGTGCCCAGGGTGGACTGAATCCAGCCTTGTTCAACCGAGAGAAGAAGCGATATGTCGACCCAAGCCTCGTTCAGCAATTTCAAGGTTCTCACCTTCGACGTCGTCGGCACCCTGATCGATTTCGAGACCGGCGTACTTGAAGCGGTGCGCAAGATCGGAGGCAAGAAGGCGGCCGAGCTCAGCGACGAGCAGATCTTCGAATCCTACAAGCGCGGGCGCGACAAGCATTATGAGCGCTCCAGCGAGGTGATGTTCTACGTCTACCGCTATCTCGCCAAGGAGCTCGGGCTGCCGGCGGACGATGCCTCCTGTGACGTCTTCCAGCTTGCCGTGCTGCGCTGGGGGCCGTTCTCGGACTCGGTCGAGGCGCTGAAGCGCCTGCGCACAAAATTCCGCCTGGTCGCGATGACCAATGCCGACCGCGTGGCACTCTCATGCTACGCGCATGCGCTCGGTAATCCCTTCGATGACACCGTCTGCGCCGACGACACCGGCGTTGCAAAACCGAACCCGGAATTCTTCGCCTACAACAAGGGCCGCCAGTCCGCCTTCGGGTACAAGCAGTCCGACATTCTGCACGTCGCGCAGAGCCAATATCACGACATCGGGATCGCGCGGAAGCTCGGCTACAAGGTGTGCTGGATCGAGCGCCGCCAGGGCATCGCCGGATTCGGCGGCACGCCGGCGGTGGAGACGCTGACCAAGCCGGACTTCCATTATCCGACGTTGAAGGCGCTTGCCGACGCGGCCATCGGGCCGGCGACGTAACGGAGAGCTGTGGCATGACACGGGACTGGCGCGCGCTGCCTTCCGTCAATTCGCTGTGGGAAGCCACGGCGGAGCCGGCGCGCGCGTTTCCCGTGCTGTCGGGCGAGCAACAGGCGGATGTGGTGATCATCGGCGCAGGCTACACTGGCCTCTCCGCCGCGCACCACATTGCCAGGAGCGGGCTCAGCCCCGTCGTGCTCGAGGCCAACCGTCCCGGCTGGGGCGCGAGCGGGCGCAATGGCGGCGTGATCACCGCAAAATTCCGCCTCTCGTTCCGTGAGATCGATGCCGCACACGGCCGCGCCATGGCGCGGCGCATGTACGAGATCGCGCATGAATCGACCGACATG
>NZ_LAXE01000001.1:6700730-6724383 GCF_003122645.1 Bradyrhizobium sp. SUTN9-2 | reverse complement strand
GAGCTCGTCTCCGAATTCGGCATCACCAGCGCGAACCTTGTGCGCACCGGCCAGGTCAAGGCCGCGCACAATGAGACGACGCTCAAGGCCGCGATCGACGAAGCCAACTGGATGACGCGCGAGATGGGCTCCGCCGCGGTCCGCATTCTCGACAAGGGACAGGTGCGTGAGGAGACCGGCTCCGAGATCTTTGTCGGCGGTGTGCTCAATCCCGGCTCGGGCGGGATCCATCCGCTGAACTATCTGCGCGGCCTCGCAAATGGCGTTGCAAGCCGCGGCGTTCCGATTTTCCAGGAGTCGCCGGTCGTCAAGCTCCGGCGCGAGAAGGACGGCATCGTTGCCGAGACACCGCAAGGCGCGGTGCGCGCCAGGCAGGCGATCATTACCACCAACAGCTATTCGGATCTGACCGGTGCCACCGCGCATCTGCAGCGCACGCTGATCCCGTTCCGCAGCGCCATGGTCGCAACCGAGCGGCTTCCCGGCAATCTCGCGGGAAAACTGATGCCGACGGGGCGCACCTACACCGAGACCAAGCGTATGATGCGCTGGTTCCGCATGGTCGACAACCGCGTCATCTTCGGCGGCCGCGGCGCCTTCGGCAAGCAGGATTCGCAGGCCGCATTCGATGCCTTGCGCAAGGCGATGGTCGGCATCTTCCCCGATCTCGCCGATGTCCCGCTCGCATACAAATGGTCGGGCCTGGTCGCGATGACGCTGGACTCGGTCCCGCATATCGGCCGGCTCGATGACCGCACGCTCTTCTCGGTCGGCTACAACGGCGCAGGCGTTGCGATGTCGAGCCTGATGGGCCGCTATCTCGCTGCCTTCGTGCGCGGCGAGACGCCCGACGTCGGCCTGCTCGACGCCCGGCGCATGAAGGCGATTCCGTTCTATCCGCTGCGGGAGCCCGCCGTGCGCATGGTCGCCGGCTGGTACCAGTTTCTCGATGCGATCGGTCGGTGAGATCATTTGGAGGAGGTGAGGATGACGATGAAGCAGAAATTTGGATTGAGCTGCGCGCTGCTGGGCGCAATCGGACTGACCAGCGCGGCTGATGCCGCCGAGCAGATCACCTTCGTCTCGCAGGGCGGCGCCTATCAGCAGGCGCAGACGGTGGCGATCCTCGATCCCTCCGCCAAGAAGCTCGGCATCACCATCAACCAGGACTCCATTCCCGATGCCTGGCCCGCGATCAAGACGCAGGTCGGCAGCGGCAAGCCGATCTGGGACGTCGTCGACACCCCGACCGGTAACTGCCTGCGCGGCGGCGAACAGGGGCTGATGGAGAAGCTCGACTTCTCGAAGATTCCAAACGGCGCGGCGATGCCGGAGGCCTATCGCAGCCCCTATTCAGTGTCCTACGAGTTCTATTCGAGCGTACTTGCCTACAGCCAGAAGAAATTCCCGAAGGACGCGCCGAACAGCTGGGCCGATTTCTGGGACGTGAAGAAATTCCCCGGCCGCCGCGCGCTGCGCAACCATCCGTTTGCAACGTTAGAGGCGGCGCTGATGGCCGACGGCGTCGCACCGGACAAGCTTTATCCGCTCGACGTCGACCGCGCCTTCAAGAAGCTGGAGGAGATCAAGCCGCACATCACGGTGTGGTGGACCTCGGGCGCACAGTCGGCGCAGTTGCTCAATGACGGCGAGGTCGACATGGAGATGGCCTGGAATGGCCGCGTCAGTGCCGTCGCCAAGGAAGGCGCGAAGGTCGCCTTTACCTACAACCAGGGCATCCTGCAGAGCACGTCACTTTGCATCCTCAAGGGCGCGCCGAATCTCGCCACCGCGATAAAATTCCTCAACGAGGCCGTCGATCCAGTGCACCAGGCCAATCTGCCACTGCACATCGACTATGGTCCGGGCAACCCGAAGGCGTTCGAGACCAGCGTGATCAAGCCCGAGCGCGCCGCGCAATTGCCGAGCGAGCCGGCCAATGCGGCGAAGCAGGCGCTGATGTCCTACGCCTGGTGGTCCTCGCCGGCCGGCGAAGCCGCCGAGAAGCGCTGGGCGTCCTTCATGCAGAAGTGAGTGAGGCAGCGTTGACGACTTCAGTGCCAGATCCCTCCCAAAAACATCAGCGCCGTGAGCACGGCCTGATGCTGGCACTGGTCTCGCCGGCGCTGCTGGTGATCCTGGCTCTGATCGTGCTGCCGGTCGGCTGGCTGGCCTGGCAGTCGATCTACCATGACGGCTTCACGCTGGAGAATTATCGCCGCGTCTTCACCGAAGACGTCTACTGGCGCAGCTTTGCGCTGACCTTCGAGATCAGCCTCGCGGTCACGGCCATCGCGCTGCTGCTTGGCTATCCCGTGGCCTACCTTGCCAATTCGGTGCCGAAAGGGTGGAGCATCCTCATCCTCTCGCTGGTCGTGCTGCCGTTCTGGACCAGCGTGCTGGTCCGCGCCTATGCCTGGCTGGCGCTGTTGCAGCGCACCGGCGTGATCAACCAGCTCCTGCGCTACCTCGATGTCATCTCCGAGCCGCTCGCGCTGGTCCACAACACCTTTGGCACGGTGGTTGCGACCGTGCACATCCTGCTGCCCTTCATGGTGTTGCCGCTCTACGCCACCATGCAGAAGATTCCGAACGATCTCATGCAGGCCGGCGCCAGCCTGGGCGCGAGCCCGTCGCTCACCTTCATGCGCGTGTTCCTGCCGCTGTCGCTGCCGGGTGTGCTCGCCGGCTGCACCATGGTGTTCGTGCTCTGCCTCGGCTTCTACATCACGCCGGAGCTGCTCGGCGGCGGCCGCACCGTGATGGTGTCGATGCTGGTGAGCCGCAATGTCGAGCTCTACAACCAGTTTGGCGCGGCCAGCGCGGTCGCCGTCGTGCTGCTCATCAGTGTGCTCGTGATCTTCTTCATTGTAAGCCGCTTCATCTCGCTCGACCGCGTGTTGGGGCAGAAATGATGCGCGCCTCGCCCGCACGGATCGCCCTCTACGTGGTCAGCGCGCTGGTGCTGGTCTATCTGATCCTCCCCGTTCTGATTATCGCGCCGATCTCGTTCTCCAGCGCGCGCTTTCTCACCTTTCCGCCGCCCTCCTTTTCGCTGCGCTGGTACCAGCAATATTTCTCAAATCCGGCCTGGATGCAGGCGACGCGGGTGACGCTGACGGTCGCCCTCCTCACCGTCGTGATCGCGACCCCGTTCGGGGTGGCCGCCGCCTATGCCATCAGCCAGTCGAAGCTGCGCATCATGAGGCTGATCCACTTGGCGCTGCTGTTGCCGCTGGTGGTGCCGATCATCATCACCGCCGTCGGCATCTTCTTCGTCTATGCCAAAGTCGGTCTGGTCGCGACCATGCCCGGCCTCGTGCTGGCGAACGTGATGCTGGGCCTGCCCTATGTCGTCATCTCGGTGCTCGCGGGCCTGCAGAGTTTCGATCCGGCGCAGGAGATGGTGGCGCGCAGCCTCGGCATGAACCGCCTGCGCAGCTTCTTCGCGGTGACGCTGCCGCAGATCAAGTCCAGCGTGGTTGCGGGCGGAATCTTCGCCTTCATCTCGGCGATGGACGAGACCATCGTCGCGCTGTTCATTTCCGGCGGCCAGTATCAGCCGTTGACCAAGCGCATGTTCACCGCGCTGCGCGACGAGATCGATCCGACCATCGCCGCGATCTCGACCTTGATGACGGCGGCCTCATTCATGCTGGTGCTGCTGGCGAGCGCGCGACAGAAGCGGAGCGGGTCAGGGTAGTCCACGTCCCCAGGGACCTCGCGGCACGGGCTGGACTGAGGAGATCAATTCACCCGATCGCGAAATCGGCGGCCGTCTCTGCGTGAATGGCGGTGGTGTCGAATGTCTCGACCGACGTGTCATCAGGGCCGACCAGCATGGTGATCTCGGTGCAGCCGAGGATGATGCACTCGGCGCCGCCGGCGACGAGCGCCGCCATCACCTCCTGGTAGCGGCGGCGCGAGGGCGCGGCGACGTTCCCGAGGCACAGCTCGTCGTAGATGATGCGGTTCACCTCGACGCGCTCGTCCGCGGGAGGGACCATGGCGTCGAGGTCGTGCGCGCGCAATCGGTCGATGTAGAAGTCTTCCTCCATCGTGAACTTGGTGCCGAGCAAGCCGACCCGCCGATATCCTTTGGCGCGAATCCGCTCGGCCGTCGCATCGCCGATGTGGATGAACGGAACGTTGACGCTGGAGATGATCTCCGGCGCCAATTTATGCATCGTGTTGGTGCACAGCACGATGGCCCGCGCGCCGGCACTTTCGAGCAGCCGCGCGACCTCCGCCAGGCTCGCCGCCGCCTCCTGCCAGCGGCCAGCATATTGCATCTGCTTGATCTCCTCGAAATCGTAGGAATACATCAGAAGCGGGGCCGAATGCAGCTTGCCGATGCGGTCGCGGACCCGCTCGTTGATGAGCTTGTAGTAAAGCGCGGTGCTCTCCCAGCTCATGCCTCCGATCAGGCCAATGGTTTGCATTCCGGTGCTCCCGAACAGTGATTCAGAGGGATCGTAGACGAAGATGCCGAAGCTCGCCATCATGGCCGCGGCAGGGCCTGTAGTGCAAACGGCAGGGACGGGCATGACGCCTGCGCAGGCTGCGAGAAGCCTTTCGACCTTGCGCACGCTCTCGGCCTGTCTTAGGCCAGTTCCCGAACACGTGCGTATCGCCGAAGTCTTGAGGGAGCCGACATGACCATTCGCAACACCCGCACCGGGGGCCAGATCCTCATCGATCAGCTCGTCGCCCAGGGCGTCGAGCGCGTCACCTGCGTGCCGGGCGAGAGCTATCTGGCGGCGCTCGATGCGTTGCATGACAGCCCGATCGACGTCGTGATCTGCCGCGCCGAAGGCGGTGCGGCGATGATGGCGGAGGCCTATGGCAAGCTCACGGGGCGGCCGGGCGTCTGCTTCGTCACCCGCGGCCCCGGTGCCACCAATGCCAGCCACGGCGTCCACATCGCGATGCAGGATTCGACCCCGATGATCCTGTTCGTCGGCCAGGTCGACACCGGCATGCGCGAGCGCGAGGCGTTCCAGGAGCTCGACTACAAGGCGGTGTTCGGCTCGATGGCGAAATGGGCGGTCGAGATCGATCGCCCCGACCGCATTCCGGAGCTGGTCGCGCGTGCCTTCCGCGTCGCCATGCAGGGCCGCCCCGGTCCCGTGGTGATCGCGCTGCCGGAGAACATGCTGACCGAGACCGCGGCCGTTGCCGATGCCATGCGCATCGAACCCGCCGTGAGTTGGCCGGCGCCGGCCGATATCGAGAAGCTTGGCGCCATGCTGGCCGGCGCGAAGGCGCCACTCGTCATTCTCGGCGGCTCGCGCTGGACCGACGAGGCGACCAAGAGCATCGCGCGGTTCGCCGAGCGGTTCGACCTGCCGGTCGCGACCTCGTTCCGCCGGGCTTCGCTGATCGACGCCGACCATTCGCATTATGCCGGCGACCTCGGCATCGGGCCGAGCCCTGGCCTGAAGGCGCGCATCGACAATGCGGACGTCCTCCTGCTCATCGGCGGTCGCATGTCGGAGATGCCGTCTTCGTCCTATACGCTGCTCGACATTCCCAATCCGAAGCAGAAGCTGATCCATGTCCATCCGGGCTCCGAAGAGCTCGGCCGCATCTATCAGCCTGATCTGGCGATCCAGGCGACGCCTGCCGCCTTCGCCGCCGCGGTCGAGACGCTGAAGCCGTCAGGTGCGGTGGCGTGGAAGGGCGAGGCCGCCAAGGCGCATGCGGATTATCTGGCCTGGACCGAGAAGGCGCGCGAGCTGCCGGGCAGGTTCCAGTACGGCGAGATGATGACCTGGCTGCGCGACCGCCTGCCGAAGGACGCGATCGTCTGCAACGGCGCCGGCAACTACGCCGGCTGGATCCATCGCCATCACCGCTTCCACAGCTTTGCCGCCCAGCTCGCGCCGACCTCGGGCTCGATGGGCTATGGCGTGCCGGCGGGTGTGCTGGCCAAGCGGCAATACCCGGATCGTGTCGTGGTCGCGTTTGCGGGCGACGGCTGCTTCCTGATGAACGGCCAGGAGTTCGCCACCGCCGTGCAGTACGACGCGCCACTGATCGTCATCATCATCGACAATGCGCAATACGGCACCATCCGCATGCACCAGGAGCGCGACTATCCCGGCCGCGTCGTCGGGACGCAGCTGAAGAACCCGGATTTCGCGATGTATGCGAAGGCGTTCGGCGGGCATGGCGAGCGCGTCGAGCGCACCGAAGAGTTCGCACCGGCGTTCGAGCGCGCGCTCGCCTCGGGCAAGCCGTCGATCCTCCATTGCATCATCGATCCCAGGGCGATCTCGGTCGGCAAGGATTTCACGCCGGCGGTGAAAGCCTAGAGCGATGCCTGACGGCCGCCACGTCGCCATCATCGGAGCCGGCGCGATCGGCGTGATCAGCGCTATCGAGGCGCTGCGCGAGGGACATCGCGTGACGCTGATCGATCCGGGCGAGCCCGGCGGCGAGCAGGCGGCGAGCTACGGCAATGCCGGCTGGCTGTCGTCGCATTCGGTGATCCCGCCGGCCGAGCCCGGCGTCTGGAAGAAGGTGCCGGGCTATCTCCTGGACCCGCTCGGCCCGCTCGCGATCCGCTGGTCTTACCTGCCGAAGGCGCTGCCCTGGCTGATCAAGTATCTGCTCTCGGGCTGGACCGCGGCGCGGGTCGAGACCACGGCGTTCGCGCTGCGCGATCTCCTGAAGGACGCGCCGCTGCTGCACAGGAAGCTCGCGGAAGAAGCCGGCGTCCCCGAGCTGATCGAGCGCAACGGCGTGATGCACGTGTTCACATCGCGCGGCAATTTCGACAATGATCTCGGCTGGCGCCTGCGCAGGAAGGTTGGCGTCGAATGGCTGGAGCTCAATGCCGACGAAATGCGCCAGCGTGAGCCGGATCTGGATCCGCGCTACACCTTTGGCGTCGTGGTGGAGGAGGCCGGGCGCTGCCGCGATCCCGGCGCTTATGTTGCAGCCCTTGCCAATCATGCGATTGCCAGCGGCGCGAAGCACGTACGCGCCAAGGCGACCGGGCTGAAGCTCAAGGGCGGCAAGCTCGTCGCTGTTGTCACCGAGACCGGCGAGATCGCCTGTGATGCCGCGGTGGTCGCGGCCGGTGCCCGCTCGAAACAGCTCACCGCGTCGGTCGGCGATCCCCTCCCGCTCGAGACCGAGCGCGGCTATCATGTCGTGATCGAGAATCCGGAAGTCGGCCCGCGCAGCTCGATCATGGCCTCCGACGCCAAGCTGGTGGTGAACTGGACCAACAAGGGCCTGCGCGCCGCCGGCACGGTCGAGATCGCCGGCCTCGAGGCCGCGCCGAACTGGAAGCGCGCCGAGATCCTGCGCAACCACCTCGTCAGCATGTTCCCGAAACTGCCGAAGGACATTCCGGCCTCGCGCGTCAAGACCTGGTTCGGCCATCGGCCGAGCATGCCGGACGGACGTCCCTGCATCGGCTATGCGCGCGCCTCGCGCGACATCGTCTATGCTTTCGGCCACGGCCATGTCGGCCTGGTCGGCTCGGCCCGCACCGGCCGTCTGGTCGCCCAGCTCGTGAGCGGCAAGGCGCCGGAGATTCCACTCGCGCCGTTCGCGCCCGATCGTTTCCTCTGAGAGCGCACCATGACCACCTCAGCCAGCTCGTCCTCCCGCATCGCCCGTGGCGGCAAGGCCATCTACGGCGCGCCGCTCGGCATCCTGATGCTGGAGGCGCACTTTCCCCGCATTCCCGGCGACATGGGCAACGGCACGACCTGGCCATTCCCGGTGCTCTATCGCGTGGTGAGCGGCGCCTCGCCGGAAAAGGTGGTGCTGAAGGGCGCGGCCGGCCTCTTGCCCGACTTCATCGATGCGGCCAAGGATCTGGTGCGGCTAGGGGCGGAGGCCATCACCACCAATTGCGGCTTCCTCTCGCTGTTCCAGAAGGAGATCGCGGCGGCCGTCGGCGTTCCCGTCGCGACCTCCTCGCTGATGCAGGTGCCGTGGGTGCAGGCGACCTTGCCGCCGGGCAAGCGCGTCGGCCTGGTCACGGTGTCGGGCTCGACCTTGACGCCGGCCCATCTCGAGGGTGCCGGCGTTCCGCTCGACACGCCGCTGGTCGGGACCGAGAATGGCAAGGAGTTCTTCCGTGTCCTGATCAAGGCCGAGAAGGACGACATGGACATCGCACAAGCCGAGCGCGACGTGGTCGAGGCCGGCAAGGAGCTCGTTGCCAAGCATCCGGATGTCGGCGCCATCGTCCTCGAATGCACCAACATGCCGCCTTATGCCGCCGCGCTTCAGGCTGAGGTCGGATTGCCCGTCTACGACATCTATTCCATGATCACCTGGTTTCATGCCGGGCTGCGCCCGCGCGTCTTTGCGTGAATGCGTCCGTGAGATCGTCACAAGTTGCAGGAGTGAACCCATGAAACTATCCGGCAAGGTCGCCGCCATCACCGGCGCGGCGCGCGGCATCGGTAAGGCCTGCGCGAAGAGGTTTTTGGACGACGGCGTCAAGGTCGTCATCTCCGACGTCGATGCCGAGGGCCTCGCCGCCACGGCCGCCGAGCTCGGGCGGCCGGATGCGTTGCGTACCGTCGTGGGCAACGTCGCCAGGCGTGCCGATGTCGATCAGCTGGTCGCGACCGCGGTGAAGGAGTTCGGCCGGCTCGACATCATGGTCAACAATGCCGGGGTCGCCCGCAACCGGGATATCCTCGATATCACCGAGCAGGAATTCGACGAGATCATCGGCATCAATTTGAAGGGCGCGTTCTTCGGCGTGCAGGCGGCGGCGAGGCAAATGATCGCGCAAGGCGGCGGCGGGGTCATCATCAACATGTCCTCGGTGAACGCGCTACTGGCGATCCCGGCGCTGGCGACCTACGCCATGTCAAAGGGCGGCATGAAGCAGCTGACATCGGTCGCCGCCGTCGCGCTGGCCCCGCACAACATTCGTGTCGTCGCGGTCGGGCCGGGCACGATCCTGACCGACATGGTGGCTTCCGCGATCTACACGTCCGAGGATGCGCGCAAGACCGTGCTGTCGCGCACGCCGGCGGGCCGCGGCGGCGAGCCGAGCGAGGTGGCCTCCGTCGTGGCCTTCCTTGCCAGCGACGATGCGTCCTATATCACCGGGCAGACGATCTATCCGGACGGCGGCCGACTGGTCCTGAATTACACGGTGCCGGTGAAGGAGAAGTAGGGCCGTTGTCGCCCCACTCTCGCTGTCATCGCCCGGCTTGACCGGGCGATCCAGTATTCCGAGGCGGTCGTGATTGAATCGATGGGCCGCGGCGTACTGGATTCCCCGCCTTCGCGGGGAATGACAGTCGTCGTGAGGCGGGCAGTCTGCCCTCACTCCGCCGCAACCGTCAGCCCGTGACCGAGCCGCTTGGAGATGGCCCCCGCGCAGTCGCGCAGCGCGTGCGCGATCGGGCTGTCCCAGCGGGCATCAAAAGTGCCTTCCGGGCCCATCGCGGTGATGACCAGCGCGACGTGGCCGGAATGATCGAACACCGGCGCGGCGAACGCGTTCACGCCAGGTAGGGGATCGCCGAGCGCGCGGGCGAGACCGTGCTTGCGCACCTCGGCGAGCATGTCGGCGACCTTGGCCCCCTTCACGGTGCGCTTCGGGTTGTAGCCGACGCCGTGGCGGTCGAGGCCGCTGTCGAGCGCGGCGCTGATGGTCTTCTCCGGCAGGAACGCGGCAAACGCGCGGCCCGTCGCGGTCTCCAAGAGCGCCATCACCGAACCGACGCGCATCACGATGTGCACCGGCTGGGCCGGCTCTTCGAGCTGCACAACGGTGGGGCCGTGCGTGCCCCAGACCGCGAGCGAGACGGGGTGGCCGATCTGGCTCGCAAGGCCCGCGATCTTGGGACGCGCGATGCGCACGCCCGAGAGGCGGCGCAGGCTGATCAGGCCGAGCTCCAGCGCCAGTGCGCCGATCTCGTAGCGGCCGGTGGTCTCGTCCTGCTCGATCAGGCCGATGCGGGAGAAGCTGGCGAGATAAGGATGCGCCTTGGCCGGCGTCATGCCGGCCTCGCGGGCGAGATCGCGCAGCATCATCGGCTCGCTGCTCCGCGCGAGCGCGCGAAGCAATTCGCCGCCGACCTCGATCGACTGGATGCCGCGGCTCTCTCTCTTCATGCGCCTCCGATGCGCTTGAGTCGTTGTTTGAGCATGGTCTCTTCGGAAAACCGCTGCACACTTTTCCGGATCATGCTCTACGCCGCGTCGCGCTTGGCGGCGCTGTCGGCAAGATGTCTGCCGGCAATGTAGCCGAAGGTCAGCGCCGGCCCAAGCGTGATGCCGGCGCCCGGATAATTGCCGCCCATGATGCTCGCCATGTCGTTGCCGGCGGCATAGAGACCGGGAATCACCCGTCCTTCGGCATCGAGCGCCCGTGCGTTCGCGTCGGTGACGATGCCGGCATAGGTGCCGAGATCGCCGATCACCATCTTGATGGCGTAGAACGGTCCGTTCTCGATCGGTGCGACGCAGGGGTTGGGGCCGTGCAGCGCATCGCCCTGGTAGCGGTTATAGGCCTTCGAGCCCTTGCCGAAGGCGGCGTCCTGTCCCAGCGGCGCCGTCACATTGAACTGCCTGACCGTTTCGGCGAACGCCTTGGCGTCGATCCCGGCTTTCGCCGCCAGCGCTTCCAGCGTATCGCCGCGCATGAGATAGCCGGTCTTCAAATGATGATCCAGCGGCATCGGGAACGGCGGCACGCAGCCGAGGCCGTATTTGCGCAGCGTCTTGTGATCGCAGACGAGAAATGCGGCGATCTCCTCGCCGGGCTTGGCGGCCTTGATCATGGCCTGGACGAAGTCGTGATAGGAATTGCCTTCATTGGCGAAACGCCTGCCGTCGCGCATCACAGCGATCACGCCGGGCTTGGCACGGTCGATGAAGTGCGGCATCACGCCCTTGGAGCCGTCCTTGCGCGTGGTCAACGACACCGGCACCCAGGCCGCCGCGTTCGGCAGGCGATCCTCGATGCGGCCGCCGGCGCCTTCTGCAAGGCGCAAGCCGTCGCCGGTATTGCCCGTAGGCCCGGGCGAATAATGCTCAATGCCGGTCGGCGCATGCGGGAACATCTTCCTGCGCCGCTCGACGTCATGCGGAAAACCGCCGCAGGCGAGCACGACGCCTTGTCGGGCGCGAACGCGCACCTCGCGTCCCTCGCGCGAGACGATGGCGCCGGTCACGGTGCCGTTCTCGACCGTCAGCTCGCGCACCGGCGAGGACAGCCACATCGGAATCTTCAGGTCGAGCGCTGACTTTGCGAGGCGGCCTGCGAGCGCATTGCCGTTGGTGAGCGTCATGCCGCGGCCATGGCCCAGCACGTCCATGAGATGCCGCGTCAGGCGCTTGGCGACATAGACCGCCGAGGTCAGCGACTTCGTCACGCGCATGAAGTGGATGATCTCCTTGCCGCTTCCCAACATCATGCCGAACACGGTCAGCTCGGGCAGCGGCATGCCGAGCGATTCGATGAGATCGCCGAGCTCTCGGCCGTCGAACGGGCGCGTCACCATGGAGCGGCCGCCCTGGGCGCCGCCGGGCGCCTCCGCGTGGTAATCGGGAAACACCAGCGGCATGTCGAAGCGCAGCGCCGTCTTGGTGGTGAAGAAATCGACAGCTTCAGGACCGGCGCTCAGAAAGGCATCGACGCGTGCCGCGTCGTAATTGTTGCCGGCCTCGTGCCGCAAATACGTGCGGGCCTGCTCCGGCGTTTCCTCGATGCCATATGCCTTTGCCAGCGACGTGCCGGGAATCCAGAGCCAGCCGCCGGAGCGGGCCGTGGTGCCGCCGAAGCGCGGCTCCTTCTCGACGATCAGCACGTCGAGCCCGCGATGACGCGCGGTGATCGCGGCCGACATGCCGGAGCAACCCGATCCGGCGACGAGCACGTCGCACTCGTACGTCTCCATGGTGCCATGCTCGTTGCCGGTCATTGCTCACCTCACTTCTTCAGGAGCGGACATTTGGACTCGGAGACCGGACGGAAGGCCTCATCGCCCTTCACGGTCTTGACGATGTCCAGATAATCCCACGGCTCCTTGGACTGCGCGGGCGACTTCACCTTGGCGAGATACATGTCGCGGATGACGCGGCCGTCCTCGCGCAACTTGCCGCCGTGGACGAAGATATCCTCGATCGGCAGTTCGCGCATCCTGGCCATCACCTTGGCGGAATCGTCGGTGCCGGCCGCCTTGATCGCCTTGAGATAGTGCAGCACCGCGCCATAGACGCCGGTCTGGATCATGGTCGGCATCATCTTGGTGCGCTCGTAGAACTTTTTCGACCAGGCGCGGGTCGCCTCGTCCATGGCCCAGTAGGACGCCGTGGTCATATAGGTGCCCTGCGCGGCTTTGAGGCCGATCGCGTGCACGTCGGTGTCGAACATCAAGAGGCCGACCAGCTTCTGGCCGCCCTGGACCAGGCCGAACTCGCCGGATTGCTTGATGGCATTGTCGGTGTCCTGGCCGGCATTGGCGAAGGCGACGACGTCGGATTTCGAGCTCTGCGCCTGCAGCGCGAAGGAGGAGAAATCCGCGGTGTTGGTCGGATGCCTGACGCCGCCGAGCACCTTGCCGCCCATCTCGTTGATGAAGCGGGTGGCGTCCTTCTCGAGCTGCTGGCCGAAAGCATAATCGGCCGTGATGAAGTACCAGGACTTGCCGCCTTCCCGGATCACGGCGGAGGCCGTCACCTTCGAGAGCGCATAGGTGTCGTAGGTGAAATGCACGGTGTTCGGGCTGCACAGCTCGTCGGTCAGCGAGCTCGCGCCGGGGCCGGAGAGCAGGGCGACTTTGCCGCGCTCGCGCACCATGTTGTGCACGGCGATGGCGATGCCGGAATTGGGGATGTCGACAACCGCATCGACCTTGCCGTTGTCGAACCAGCCGCGGACGATCTGAACGCCGACGTCGGTCTTCATCTGGTGGTCGGCGCTGATGATCTCGATCGGCTTGCTGAGCACGGTCGGCCCGAATTCCTCCACGGCCATCTTTGCGGCCTCGACCGAGCCAGGCCCAGAATTGTCGCGGCCCCAGCTCGACAGGTCCGTCAGCACGCCGATCCGCACCGCGTCGTCGGACACTTGCGCGCTGACACCTGTGGTCATGGCAGTCGAAGTCATGGCCGCGAGCACGGCGCAGGCCAGAAGCCCTCTCATTATCGTTTCCTCTCTTTTTGGCCGCTTGGTGCGGCAGGGTCGTTGTGGAGGTAAATTAGATAATAGCAAATGAATTTGTCAATGGCGAATAACGGTTGTCGGGCCGGTTCCACGATGGGGGATGATGCCGCGTAAGGAGCGCTCCTGCCTCAACACCCGTCATTGCGAGCCACCGGGTCCGCGCGAAGCGCGGCCCGATGACAGGCTCCGCGAAGCAATCCAGAGTCTTTCCGCGAAGGCGGTCTGGATTGCTTCGTCGCAAGGGCTCCTCGCAATGACGGGTGTTGCGCCACCTGCGCACAAAATTGCGCGCCGCAAATCCAGTGAGGAGGCAACACCTCCACAGATTGCAACCGTCACAACGTTTGGCCATGATGCCCACTGGAATCCTTTGGGGCAGGGCATGACGACAGCAACGGGGGTCTCCGCTTCCGCGGAGAGATCGACGACGACGCATGTGGTGTGGGCGAGTGCGCTCGGCACCGCGATCGAGTGGTACGATTTCCTGATCTACGGCACGGCGGCGGCGCTGGTCTTCAACAAGCTGTTCTTCCCGAGCTTCGATCCCTTCGTCGGCACGCTCGCGGCATTCTCGACCTATGCGGTCGGCTTCGTTGCGCGGCCGATCGGCGGCGCCATCATTGGGCATTACGGCGACCGGCTCGGCCGCAAGACCATGCTGGTTGCGACCATGATCGCGATGGGGCTCGGCACCTTCCTGATCGGTTGCCTGCCGACCTACGATCAGATCGGCTTCTGGGCGCCGATCCTGCTCGTGATCCTCCGTTTCGTTCAGGGCATCGGGCTCGGGGGCGAGTGGAGCGGCGCGGTCGTGATGGTGATCGAGCACGCCGGCAATCGCCGCGGCTTCTACGGCAGCCTGGTGCAGGTCGGCTTCCCCGTCGGCGTCGCCGCCTCCACCGGCATCTTCGCCCTGATGACGAAGCTGCCCGAGGCGGACTTCCTCAGCTGGGGCTGGCGCGTGCCGTTCCTGATCAGCATTCTGCTGGTCGGCGTCGGCTTCATCGTGCGGCTCAAGCTCGCCGAGACGCCTCACTTCAAGGAGATCGTCGAGCGCAAGGAGGTGCTGGCGCAGCCGGCCCTCGAAGTGCTGCGCCGCGACTGGCGCAGCTTTCTGCTCGCGATCGGCATCACGGTATCGGAGGTCGGGCTCGCTTATCTCCTCACCGTGTTCACGGTGGTTTACGCGACGACCAAGCTCGGCCTGCCCCGGCAGGTGATCCTGGATGCGGTGGTCTATGCCGCGATCGTCGAGTTCGCGACGCTGCCGCTGGCCGGCTGGCTGTCCGACATCTTCGGACGCAAGGCGCTGTATCTGGCCGGCGGCGTGTTCTCGGTGGCGTTGGCGTTTCCGCTGTTCTGGTTCCTCGATACCAGGGAGCCGGCGCTGATCACGCTTGCGCTCGTCGTCACGATGACGCTCACCCATGCGCTGCTGTTCGGGCCGAAGGCCGCGTTCATGCCGGAGCTGTTTCGCACCCAGGTGCGCTACAGCGGCGCCTCGCTCGGCGCCAACGTCGCGGCGGCGCTCAGCGGCGGCTTCTCGCCGCTGATCGCGGCGGCGCTGCTGGCCTGGGCCGGATCGTACTGGGCGGTGTCAGTCTACATCGTCGCGCTGTCGGTCATCACGATCGTCGCGACGCTGCTGGCGCCGGAGACGGCGCGGGGCCCGCTAAGATCCTGAGCGTCGGGACAAGCAAGCCGGACTTGCAGCGTTCGGAAACACCAGGAAGGTGATGGTCGTCGGCGCAAGCCTGACTGCTCCCGGCGGTGCTGCGCGTGCCTCGAGCCGGGGCAGCTGGCCCTCAGGGGTCAGCGTGAGCCTCTTGCCGTTCAACTGCACAATCGTACCCTGCAACTGCGCTGCGTGCAGCGTGTACCGCTTGGCGGAATCCGGCAGCGATAGCGTGCGCGATGTGCCGCGCGAGGTGTTGATTGCGAGCAGCGACACCGCGCCTGTCGTGGCTGGGTGGCAATGCGCGTAAAGATGGAGATCGCGCGCAGCAGGTTTGCCTGCGTCGAGCACGATCGTTCCCATCAGCCGGCGCCAGAGCAGCGCGGCCCAATAGCTCGGCCGCGGCCGGAACGTTGTTTCGTCGAGCAGGCCGTAATCGCTGGCAGCCAGCGTGTTGTGCATCACCACTTGGACGCCGGCCCTCGCCAGGCGTCCGAGCTGGTCGAGGTAGCGGAACGTGTCCAGAAAAGTCCGGTCCCATAAGCCGCCGCCGCAGGCGGCATCAGCCGTCTCGGTCAGCCAGATCGGCTTGCCCGGCTCGAATGCGTTGCGCAGCGCCTGGTAGGTCCGGAGTGTCGTATCCGTGCGCGCCAGCCATTGCTCCGAGAGGGCCTGCGCCGGATCGTCGTGCCCGCCGCAGCGCGGTGAGATCGTGTTATAATGGTGATAGGAGAACCGATCGACGCCGGGACCGGATGCTGCAAGCAGGTCCCGCGTGGTGAGCCCCGCTCCAGACGGCGATGGTGCATCGCCGACCGAGCCGGGACCGAGGATCAGCGTCTCCGGTGCGGCGCGCCGCATCCACTCGCGAAAGACCTTGAAGTCGCGGCCATAGGCGGCCGCGTCATAGCCCGCCGGTGCACCGCCCGTCGCTGCGAGCGTCGGCTCGTTCATGAATTCGGCGGCGGCGATGCGTCCACCCAGAGCGCGCGTGGTGTCGACCAGCTGCTGCGCCTGATCCGGCTTCCATATGCCGTGGTCATCGCGGCTGCCGGGACTGATCGCAAAGGAGGTGACGATCTCCGCATCGACCGCATGCGCGAACTCCACGACGCCGCGCCACTGCGCTCGGCTGAGCACCGTGTTGAATCCCGGCGGTGGCTCTCCCGGCGCCTCGGCAAAGAACGTCGCATTGGCCCAGGTGCCGCTCACGCGCAAATAGGCCGGCGACAACGCCGCGGCGAGCAGGCGCAGTCGCGCATTGGCAAGATCGATCGGCGGCCGCGCGCTGTAACGATCCCGTTCGTCGAACGCACGTGCGGTTCGCGGATAAGGCTTCCAGAACCGTCCGCCGGTCACCTCCACCATCTCGATGTTGTAGGATTGAAAGCGCGCATCGATCGTTCCGAGCGTCTTTAGCCCGGCAGGCGAGATGGCAATGTCGTCGGCCTGCGCCGCAAAGGTGGTTGCGGCGGCCAGCAGGGCAATCGCGCCGGCCGTGCGACCGGCCGGACGCGGTCGGGTCCCTGGTCTGCGGTGTGCTGCCGCCTGGTTCGTCATGCGCGTTGCCCGGGGCCAGATGCGCGGAGGCAACCTGGCCTTACCCTCGACCCGCCCATTTTACCCCTATTTTACCTTGCCGATGCCGCCGAGAGCGTCCGGGCTCGGCGGACCATCAATGGGGTCGAAAAAAATCCGTTGGCCCCTCTTGAAACCGGTTTGCGGTTTTCTAAGTCGTTTTTCGCCGCGAGAGCGGTGTGTCGGATGCCAACCGGGTCCGGCACGGGCGCCGGGTTGGTCTTTCGGACCCGTCTGAAATCCCGCCTTGCGCTCCTTCGTATCCATCTTGCTCTCAGGAGGACTTGGTTATGAGGACCAGCTTTGACTTTGCGCCGCTGTGGCGCTCCACCATCGGCTTCGACCACCTGGCCGACCTCGTCGACAGCACGCTCCGCCAGGCGACCGAGGACAATTATCCCCCCTACAACATCGAGCGATCCGGCGAAGACCATTACCGGATCAGCCTTGCCGTGGCAGGCTTCGGCGCCAACGACATCACCGTGACGGCCGAACAGAACGCGCTCACCATCGAGGGCAAGAAGCCCGAGACGGCTGCGCGGGAATATTTGTACCAGGGCATCGCCGCGCGTCCGTTCCGGCGCGTGTTCAACCTCGCCGACTATGTCCAGGTGAAGCAGGCCTCGTTCCAGGACGGGCTCCTGATCATCGACCTCGTCCGCGAGGTTCCGGAAGCCATGAAGCCGCGTCGCATTCCGATCGCGGGCGGCGCTCCTGCGGCAACGCAGATCGAGCAGAAGAAAGCAGCCTGATCGCTCGATCGAACAGGTAGCGGAACGCGGCGCGCGCGTGCGCGGGCCGCGCTTTCCGATGCATGAAGGAGGGTACCATGGCTTTTCGTGATCTCATTCCCTGGTCAGGGAAACAGGAGCTTGCGCCGGCGCGCGACAATTTCGATCCGTTCCTGACGCTTCACCGCGAGATGAACCGTCTGTTCGACGATGTCTTCCGCGGCTTCGGGGCGACCAGCCTGTCGCCGCTGATGGAGGGCCGTTTCGGCTGGCCGAAGGTCGAGCTCAGCGAGACCGACAAGACGCTGACCGTCTCGGCCGAGCTTCCCGGCCTGACGGAGAAGGACGTTCAGGTCGAGATCGCCAATGGCGTGCTGACCGTCCGCGGCGAGAAGAAGGCGGAGCGCAACGGCGAAGGCAGGTTCTTCACCGAGTGCTATTACGGCGCCTTCGAACGGCAGATTCCGCTGGAGGGTGTCGAGGAGGACAAGGCAGAGGCGTCGTTTAGGAATGGCGTCCTGACCGTGTCGCTGCCGAAATCGGAGAAGGCACGCGAAGGCGTCAAGCGCATCGCGATCAATACGCACTAACGTCAGGTGAGACGGCGGCGATGTGGCGCCGCCGTCTCATCGTCAACAAGCCGTCCCCCTGGAAAGGAGCATGTGGGAGACCCATCGATGACCAACGTGAATACCAGTTCCGGCACTCTCAATCCGCTGTTTCATCCCGCCGCCCACTACGACTCGCCTGCCGACGTCCTGAATGCCGAGGATCTCTCGTCGCCCGAGAAGCGCGTCATCCTGTCGTCCTGGGCATCGGACATGTACGCGGTCGAATCCTATCCCGCCTTGCGCGAGATTCCCGGCATGAGCCACGCGGTCCGGCTCGCCGACATTCTGGCCGCCTTGCGCAAGCTCGACGGCGACAACGACAATGACGACCCGCCGCGCGGCGGCGGCGTGCCGATGCGGCTGCGGCGGCCATGGGCCGCCGCCGAAGGGCAGGCGGCATGATGTTCACGCCCACCGTCCTCGCCCTCGTGCTGCTCGGCCAGGCCGCGGCAGCCTGGACCGTCCCGCTTCTGGCTCTGCAAGGCTGGATCGTCGCGTCAGGCGACGAAGATTGAAACCACGAAGGTTTCGAATCTCCCCCAACACAACGCGGCAGGGTGACGATGATGAATGCTGTGCGTCTGCTGTTCCTGGCCTTGCTGATGCTGACGCTCACGGCGTCGCAGCCTGCCGCCGGCCAGATCCCGGATGTGAAGACCGGCGGCCCGGTGCCGACCCTGGCGCCGCTGGTGCGCCAGGTGACGCCCGCCGTGGTCAACATCTCCGTGCACGGCCGCGTGCGCGAGGACAATCCGCTCTATCGCGATCCGCTGTTTCGCGAGTTCTTCGACGTTCCCCGGCAGATCGAGAAGGAGGTCAATGCGACCGGCTCCGGGGTGATCGTCGACGCCCAGCGCGGCTATGTGCTGACCAACAATCACGTGGTCGAGGGCACATCCGCCGTTCAGATCACGACCAAGGACGGCCGGCAGTTTTCCGCCAAGGTCATCGGCCGTGATCCGCCCACGGATGTCGCGGTGCTCCAGGTTCAGAACCCGGTCGGGCTCAAGGCGCTTGCCTTCGGCGACAGCGACGGGCTCGATGTCGGCGATTTCGTCCTCGCGATCGGCAATCCCTTCGGCCTCGGCCAGACCGTGACCTCGGGGCTCGTCAGCGCGCTGGGCCGCACCGGCCTCGGCAAGCAGGGCTATGAGGATTTCATTCAGACCGACGCGGCGATCAATCCCGGCAATTCCGGCGGCGCGCTGGTCAGCCTGCGCGGCGAGCTCGTCGGCATCAACTCGGCGATCATCTCGCCCGCGGGCGGCAATGTCGGCATCGGCTTTGCCATTCCGGTCAACATGGCGCGCAAGGTGATGGAGCAGATCATCGTGAGCGGCCGGGTCGAGCGCGGCCGCATCGGCATTTCGCTGAAGGACCTGCATCCGTCGGTCAACAAGGGATTGAATCAGGGCGCCGTCATCGCCGAGATCGCGGCGGATTCGCCCGCAGAGAAGGCCGGCCTGCGCAAGGGCGATGTCGTGACCGGCGCCGACGACCGCCCGATCCGCACTGCCGCCCAGCTCCGCAACACGATCGGCCTGGCGCGGATCGGCGAGGACGTGAAGCTCACGCTGCTACGCAACGGTGCGCCGTTCACCGCCACGGTGAGAGTGGCGCCCGCAGCCGGCACGAGCAGCGCACTCGCAGGCCCCAATCGCCTCGTCCGCTGAAACGAATGCGCAGGACGAACCGCGCTAGCGGTTCGTCCTGTGATGGCAGGGCTATGGCATTTGAATTTTGCGGAGGTCGTCACGCCCGGGCTTGTCCCGCCTGCGCGGCCGAAGCCGCTTCGGCGCGGCGAAGGCCCGGGCATCCACGTTCTTTGTGCTGCGTGGAAAGGCGTGGATGGCCGGGACAAGCCCGGCCATGACGCTGTGGAGACAGTCGGTGCACATAGCCACATCTCATGTGCGATAGCCCGGGAGGCGTGATCTCCCAGCTCAGGCCGCGCGGTGATCCCATTCGCCTTGCAGGTCCCGGATCAGCCGCCGCTCGCGTTCGATGCGCTGGCGATAGAGCTCGCGCTCATGCTCGCTCTTGGCGCTGGCAAGAAGCAGCTCGTAATGGCCGATGACCTTCTCGCTGCCGCGGATCAGCAGATCGCGTTGGCTGTTCATTGGGCCATCCCCAACGCGTTCGCCGGCGCTTCGGCGGCGCGGAAGCCGACGGGAAAGGTGCTGGCGGTCAGGCCATCGAGCGCCGATCGCTCTTCGGCAAGTCGCCTCTCGATGAATTGGCGCTCGAGCTGCGACAGCCTGGTCTTCAGCAGGCGCCGGTAGCGGTGGATGTTGTTGCGGTGCGCACGAATGCGGGCCAAATTCTCATCGAGCATCGTCGTCTCTCCAGACGGTCGCGTTAGATCCTTTGGTTTGCGAGGATGAGAAGATCTCTTCTCGGCAAAAAAATATTCAGCGGGTGAGCGGTGTCAAGATGTTGGCGCGCCTGTCCTTGTCGCTGGCTCCTGGAGATCGATGGTCGGCCAATCGAGCTGTCCGGACGCCCGGGTTCCGGGCGCGATTGCCTTGTGTTGGCCGGCAAGCGAACCTCGTGTGGCCATATTTGAGCAGGAGTGATCTGTCGCGAGGGAGGCGCTCCGATGAACAAGGCACTGATCACTGCTGTCGCAATGCTGGCCTGCGTGCCCGCGGGCGCGCTCGCGCAGGAGCGCGCAGGCGACGCGGCGCTCGGCGCGGTCTCGGGTGCGGTCGTGCTTGGGCCGGTGGGTGCGGTCGCCGGCGCCTTGATCGGCTACACGGCCGGACCTTCGATCGCCCGGTCCTGGGGCCTGAGAGGCTCGCAGTCGGCCAGGCACCGGCAGCCGCCGCCGCGTCGCGCCGCCGCGACCGGTAGCCCGTCGCGCACGCGCGAGGCAATGGCCGCCAACGGCCAGATGAGAGCTGCCGGCAATCCGGCCCCGCCGGTCCAGGCTCCGCCGGTTCAAGCCGCGCCTGCCGCGCCGGCGCATTCCTCGGCACCGCCCGTTCAGGGGTTCGACTGAGGCCGGCAGCCGGCCCGGCTTGCGTCCCGCTCTAGGACTGGCCGAGAATCTTCATCGCCGCGCGAAGGTGCGGCTTGTCGATCATCTGACCGTCGAGCCGCAACGTGCCGGAATTGGGATTGCTCGCGAACGCGGCGATCACCTTCTCCGCCCAGACGCGCTCGGCCTCCGTCGGCGCGAAGGCCGCGTTGACGATGTCGACATGCTTGGGGTGGATCAGCGCCTTGGCCGAAAAACCGTCGCGCCGCGCGGCGCGGGTTTCGGCTTCGAGGCCGGCAAGATTGTCGATGTCGGTGTAAACAGTGTCGATCGGCGCGACCTCGGCCGCGGCCGCCGCCATCAGGCAGAGATCCCGCGCCAGGCGATAGGGGCTGTGGAACACGCCGCCGCTCGCCTTCTCGGTAGCGCCGAGCGAGGCGGAGAGATCTTCCGCGCCCCACATCAGCCCGGCGAGGCGAGGGGAGCAGCCCTTGTAGCTGCCGAGGCCGAAGATCGAGCCGGCGGTCTCCGTCGCGACGCAGACGATGCGGGTCGCGCCGATCGCGATGCCGGACGCCGCTTCCAAAGCCTCGAGCCAGGTCGCGACCTGTCGCACGTCGTCGCCGCCTTGCGATTTCGGCAGCACGATGCCGTCAGGCCTGCCCGGCATCACCGCGGCAAGATCGGCCAGCGTCATGCCGGTGTCGAGCGCGTTGACGCGGACACAGAGCTGATGCGGGCCGGGGCGGCTCTTCAGCATCGAGAGCGTCAGCTCACGCGCCTCCGCCTTCTTCTCGGTGACGACGGAATCCTCGAGATCGATGATCAGCGCGTCGGCCTTGCCTTCGCTCGCCTTCTCGAATTTGCGCGGGGAATCGCCCGGCACGAACAGCATCGAACGCATCAGACCGGCCTCTTGTGCATCATCGCCATGCGGCGGCATTTGCCGACGATCTCATCATTCTGGTTCAGGGCACGGTGCTCGAACTCGACGATGCCGGCCTTGGGCCGCGATCTGGATTCGCGCACCGAGAGCACCTTTGTCGTGGCCCGCAACGTGTCGCCATGGAAGACCGGCTTCGGAAAGGTGACGTCGGTCATGCCGAGATTGGCGACGGTAGTCCCTAAGGTCGTATCATAGACCGTCATGCCGATCATGATGCCGAGGGTGTATAGGCTGTTGAAAATGCGCTGGCCGAACTCGGTCTTCTCGGCGAAATGCGCGTCGATGTGCAGCGGCTGCGGATTGAGCGTCAGCAGGCTGAACATGGTGTTGTCCATCTCCGTGACGGTCCGGGTCAGCGGATGCCTGAACTCCTGGCCCACGGAAAAGTCCTCGAAATATAGTCCGGCCATCGCGGTTTCCTCCCTGCGAAATAACGGCGCACGCGCAGCGTCGCGCCGCATGACCCCATGCATGGTAGACACACTTCGCGGGCAAATTCACGTATCTGCATGCAGGTTTTCGAGCTAAAGAACGCTTGGCGAAGGGAGATCAAGACCATGGATTTCGCGCTCACCGATCAGCAGGAAGCCATTCGCGACGCCATCGCCAAGATCTGCGAAGGCTTTCCCGACGCCTATTGGCTGAAGAAGGATCACGACGGCGGCTTCCCGCACGACTTCCACAAGGCGCTGGCGGACGCCGGCTGGCTCGGCATCTGCGTGCCCGAGGAATATGGCGGCTCCGGGCTCGGCATTACGGAAGCTGCGATCATGATGCGCACCATTGCCGAGTCGGGTGCCGGCATGTCCGGTGCCTCGGCGGTGCACATCAACGTGTTCGGGCTCAACCCCGTCGTCGTGTTCGGCACCGAGGAGCAGCGCAGGCGCATGCTGCCGCCGATGGTCGAGGGCCGCGAGAAGGCGTGCTTCGCCGTCACCGAGCCGAACACCGGCCTCAACACCACCCAGCTCAAGACCCGCGCGGTCGCCAAGAACGACCGCTACATCGTCAATGGTCAGAAGGTGTGGATCTCGACCGCGCAGGTCGCGCACAAGATTTTGCTGCTGGCGCGCACCACGCCGCTGGAGGAGGTGCGCTCGTCCACCCACGGGCTCAGCCTGTTCTACACCGATTTCGACCGCAACAGGATCAAAGTCCACGAGATCGAGAAGATGGGCCGCAAGATCGTCGATTCCAACGAGCTGTTCTTCGAGGATTTCGAGATCCCGATGGAGGACCGCATCGGCGAGGAGGGCAAAGGCTTCGAGTACATCCTCGAAGGCATGAATCCGGAGCGCATTCTCATCGCGGCCGAGGCGGTCGGTCTCGGCAAGCTCGCGCTGTCGCGCGCGACCGAATACGCCAAGACGCGAATCGTGTTCAATCGTCCGATCGGCAAGAATCAAGGCATCCAGCATCCGCTCGCGGTGAACTGGGTCGAATTGGAAGCGGCCTGGCTGATGGTGATGTCGGCGGCCTGGCAATACGACAAGGGCATGCCCTGCGGCGCCGCGGCCAATGCGGCGAAATATCTCGCGGGCGAAGCGGGCTTCTCGGCCTGCGAGCAGGCGGTGATGACCCATGGCGGCTTCGGCTACGCCAAGGAATTCCACGTCGAGCGCTATTTGCGCGAGGTGCTGATCCCGCGCATCGCGCCGGTCAGCCCGCAGCTTGCGCTCAGCTTCATCGCGGAAAAGGTGCTGGGGCTCGCCAAATCGTACTGAACAAGTCGTACTGATCGCGCCTATTCGGCGGCGATCCGCTCCATTGCCATGGCGCGAAGCCTGGCGCGCTGGATCTTCACGCCATTGGCACTGTCGGTGACGGGGAAGGCGTCCACGACATAGATCCGCGCCGGCACCTTGTAGCCGGCGAGCCGCTCGCGCAGATGCGCGATCAGCGTCTCCTGGATGGGCGGCTCCGTTGTCGGGATCACGAAGGCGACGCAGCGCGCCTGCCCCTTGAGATCG
>NZ_LAXE01000001.1:6586874-6700705 GCF_003122645.1 Bradyrhizobium sp. SUTN9-2 | reverse complement strand
CGACGACCTGGCGTCGGCGACACCGGTGCAGGATTTGAGCTCGTCCTCGATCTCCCCGGGCGCGACCAGGAAGCCGCCGAGCCGCATCGCATCTCCGGCGCGGGTCTCGTAGACGAACGACCCGTCGCCGCGCAGCCGGCCGATGTCGCCGGTGCGGAAGAAGCCGCCGGCGGTGATCGCCTTGCGCGTCGCCTCCGGATTGTTGAAGTAGCCGAGGAAGCGCGAGGGCGCGCTGATCTCGATCTCGCCGGAGACGCCGCTTGCGGCGAGCTCGCCCGTCTCGACATTGCGCACGCGGACTTTCGCCTCCGGGGACATCGGCCAGCCGCCGCCCTCGATCCGATCGGCAAAGGCATCACTGGGGCCGCCGATCGAGAACAGCGCCTGCACCTCGCTCGATCCGTAGAGGCCATACAGCTTCATGCCGCGCGCTTCGGCTTCCACAGCCAGCTCGCGCCAGCCGGGCTGGAACGCGGCGAAGCCGCAGACTTCGAGATGCGGAAACGGGTGTGGCGCATCGGTGAGGGCGAGGATGCGCCGGAACATCTCGTCCGAACCGAAGGAATGCGTGATGCGCTCCGTGCTGAGGATCTCCAGCGCCGGCGCTGCTTCGAAGGCATCGAGCACATGAATGGTCGCGCCGGCCGCGAGGAAGCCGAGCAGGCTCGTCATGCCGAAGGTGCCGCAGAACGGCAGCATCGCCAGGAGCGAATGACGGTGGTGATCGAGCTGGAGCGCGTCGGCGACGGAGGCGGCGTGCGCCGCCAGCGTCCGCTGCGAATGCGCGACCAGCTTCGGCCCCTTGGTCGTGCCCGACGTGGTGTAGAGCAGCACGGGCAGGTCGACATCATCCTGGCGCGGCGGAGGGGAAGGGTAAGGCGTCTCGAACGCATCGAACCGCACGCAGGGCCAGCGTGCGGGGATCGCATCCGCGCCGACCACCGCCAGCCGTTCCAGCGCGGGCACCTCGGCCTCGGCGACATCGGCGAGGATGGCGGCAAAGTCGATCGCGCGGAATGCCGCCTCGACCACCATGAGCTTCGCGCCTGACAGCTTGAGCAGGTGCGCGACTTCCGCGCTGCGGTAGCGCGTATTGACGGCGGCGATGACCGCGCCGAGCCGCGCCGCGGCGAACAGCAGCGCGAGCCATTCGACCCGGTTGACCAGCCAGACTGCGACGACGTCGCCCTTGCCGATGCCTTGCGCGGCTAGCCAGACGGCGCTCTGCTCGATCTTCGCCGAGAATTCCGCGCGAGAGACGGCTGTGCCGTCGAATACCAGGGCAGGGTCGGCGGCGGTCTTGATCCGGAGCAGCGATTGCAGCGAAAAATCGTTGGCACTCATGGCCATCGGACTAACCCGGTCGTGCAAACCTGTCTACTTGGTGCCGAACATCCGGTCGCCGGCGTCGCCCAGGCCTGGCACGATATAGCCGTGGTCGTTGAGCCGCTCGTCGATCGCGGCGGTCCAGATCGGCACGTCGGGATGCTCGCTCTGGAACTTGGCGATGCCCTCGGGCGCGGCCAGGAGGCAGACGAAGCGGATGTCGCGGGCGCCGCGCGCCTGGAGCAGGGACGCGCCGGCGCAGGCGGAATTGCCGGTCGCCAGCATCGGATCCATCAGGATCACGGTGCGGTCGGACAGGTCCTGCGGCGCCTTGAAGTAATATTCCACGGCCTGCAACGTCTCGGGGTCGCGGTAGAGCCCGATATGGGCGATGCGCGCCGAGGGCATTAGCGCCAGCATGCCGTCGAGGAAGCCGACGCCGGCGCGCAGGATCGGCGCCAGCGTGAGCTTCTTGCCGGCGATCTTGGGTGCCTGCATCGGCGCGATCGGCGTCTCGATGTCCACCAGCTCCAGCGGCAGGTCGCGCGTCACCTCGTAGGCCAGCAGCATCCCGATCTCGTTCAGGATCTCGCGAAAGCTCTTGGTCGAGCGGTCCTTCTCCCGCATCAGGGAGAGCTTGTGCTGGACCAGGGGGTGGGCGACGACGTTGACATTGCCTGTGCTCATGAAACCGCTCTACACGGTTCCGTGAAACTGCGCCAGATCGGCCAGGTAGTTTTAGGCAACGCCTTTTCCGCGGGATAGCCGGCCTCAACCGGGCAGCGCGACTGCGCTGCGCGCGCGGTTGCTTGCCTCATAGGCAGCATTGGTCAGCTCGCGGTCGATCGCCGCGCGCATGGCGTCCATGGCTCCCTGGCGCAGGCGCCGCTTTGCGGTGGCATGCGACGGCATGTGGATGGCGCGCAGGCCGGTGATGATCGTCTCGATCGTGGCGTCGACCATCTCAGGTGCAACCACCCGATCGAGAAAGCCGGCCGTCTGCGCCTCCTCGGGCTCGTACATCTCGCCAAGCGTGACGGTACGGCTGAGCCAGGCCGGATGCAGCCGGCTGCGCGCGAGCTCGATGGCAAAGCTGGGAGGCGCGATGCCGATCGCCACCTCGTTCAGCCCCATGCGGTGCGGTCCGCGCGCGCCCAGCCTGACGTCGCAGGCGAGCAGCAGGAACGTTCCCATCGGGTAAGCATGGCCCTCCATCACGCCGATGGTTGGATGCGGAAACGACATCAGCCGCAGCGCAAGCTCGGCGCCGGCCCGGACCATCTCCAGGCTCTTGGCAGCATCGCCCGAGGCGAACACTTTCAGATCGAAGCCCGCGGAAAAGATGCCGGGCCGGCCTGAGCGCAGCACCGCGATCTCTGCCTCCGTCTCGGCGCGGTCGAAGGCGGCGCCGATCTCGCCCAGCATCGCGGCCGACATCACGTTGACCTTGCCGTCGTCGAGCCCGATCCGCGCCACGCCGTCGTTCAGTTCATAGATCACTCTCTCAGCCATCTGCCTCTCTCCGTCATTGTCATGCCTTGACTGTCGGAGGCTGATGTAGACCAATCAATATAATTTTCGAGCGGAGGAGAGTGCCATGCCGGCCGTGCCGAAGCACCGTCAGCCCATCATCAATGCCGCGGTGACGCTATTCCGCCGCCAGGGATTTGCCCGCACCGGCCTCAACGACATCGTCGACGTCAGCGGCGCGCCGAAGGGGTCGCTCTATCACTACTTTCCGGACGGAAAATCCTCGATCGCGGTGGCGGCGGTGGAGGAGGCGGGCCGCCGCGTCGCGGCGACGGTCGCCGAGCTCGCGGCAGAGTGCGGCTCGACCGGCGAGCTCTTGCGCGCGCACGCCAGACTGCTGGCAGGCTGGATGCAGGGCTCCGGCTTCCGCAACGGCTGCCCGATCACGACCGTGCTGCTCGAGCTGGCGCCGCGCGAGCGCGCCGTGTCGGAGGCCGGTCGCAAGGCCTATGCGGCACGGCTATCGATCCTGCGTGACAAGCTCGTCGCCGACGGGTTTGCCAGGCCGCGGGCGGAGGCGCTGGCGGTGCTCTGCACGTCGGCGCTCCAGGGCGCGCTGATCCAGGCCCGCGTCGAGCGCAGCGGCCGGCCGATCGAGGTCACCGCGTCGGAGCTGGCGCGACTGATCGAGGCGGAGGTGAGGAGCTAGACGCCGAGGCCGGGCACCACCAGGCCTCCGCCCCGTCCGGAGCGACCGCGGGGGACGCATTGCGGGTGCGCATAGCCGCTGGCTCCCGCCGGCCTTTATGAGATTCCTATAACGCTACCATAGCCCTCACCTCGAAAAGCTATGCGCGCAGTGGCACGTCAGCGGTGAAGTTTCCGGCTGGCGATGCGCTTGCATTGAACTCGGCCGGCGATCGTGTCGTACCAAGGAGTATCGCCATGATGGACCTTTTGATGCTGGCGCTGGGCTTCTTCTTCTTTGCCCTCGCGATCGGCTACACCTATGCCTGCGAACGGCTGTGAGGGAGCGGACCATGATCTTCGATTATGCGCTCGCCGGCGCCGTCTCGTTCGGCCTCCTGATCTATCTCACCTATGCACTGCTGCGGCCCGAGCGGTTCTGAGCCGTGTTGCTGCTCGCAAAATTGCTGCTGGCCGACGCTGCGCTCGTCGCGGGCCTGCTCGCGCTGCTCCTGCCGCTTTTGCGCCGGACCAAAAGCCTGAAGGGTTAATGCCATGACTGTGATCGGTTGGTTCCAGATCATTCTTTATTGCGCGATCGTGGTCGCGCTGACCAAGCCGCTCGGCTGGTACATGACGCGCGTGTTCAACGGCGAGCGCACCTTCCTGTCGCCCGTCCTGCGGCCGATCGAGGCCGGCATCTATTGGATCTCCGGCATCGACGAGAAGCGCGAGCAGCACTGGCTGACCTACACGGTCGCGATGCTGCTGTTTCATGTCGGCGGCTTCCTCATCATCTACGGCCTCATGCGGCTGCAGCCCGTGCTGCCGTTCAATCCAGCCGGCCAATCCGCGGTCGCCGAGGATCTGTCCTTCAACACCGCGATCTCCTTCATCACTAATACCAACTGGCAGAACTACGGCGGCGAGAGCACGCTTTCCTATCTGACCCAGATGGTCGGCCTGACGCACCAGAATTTCCTGTCGGCGGCCACCGGCATCGTGCTCGCTGTCGCGCTGATCCGCGGCTTTGCCCGCGCCTCTGCTCGAACCGTCGGCAATTTCTGGGTCGATATGACCCGCTGCACGCTCTATATCCTGCTGCCGATCTGCATCGTCTACACGCTGTTCCTGGTCTGGCAGGGCATCCCGCAAACGCTTGGCGACTACGTCGAAGCGACCACGCTCGAGGGCGCCAAGCAGACCATCGCGGTCGGCCCAGTGGCCTCGCAGGTCGCGATCAAGATGTTAGGGACCAATGGCGGCGGCTTCTTCAATGCCAATGCCGCTCACCCCTTCGAGAACCCGACCGCGCTGTCGAATTTCGTGCAGATGCTGTCGATCTTCGTGCTCGGCGCGGCGCTCACCAACGTGTTCGGCCGCATGGTCGGCAACCAGCGCCAGGGCTGGGCGATCCTCGCCGTGATGGGCGTGCTGTTCGTCGCAGGCGTCGCCGTTTGCTATTGGGCTGAAGCCAGCGGCACCACGACCCTGCATGCACTCGGCCTGACCGGCGGCAACATGGAGGGCAAGGAAGTCCGCTTCGGCATCGTCGCGTCCTCGCTGTTCGCGGTGATCACCACCGCCGCGTCCTGCGGTGCCGTGAACGCCATGCACGACAGCTTCACCGCGCTTGGCGGCATGGTCCCGCTGATCAACATGGAGTTAGGGGAGATCATCGTCGGCGGCGTCGGCGCCGGCCTATACGGCATGCTGCTGTTCGTCGTTCTCGCGATCTTCGTCGCAGGCCTGATGGTCGGCCGTACGCCGGAATATGTCGGCAAGAAGATCGAGGCCCGCGAGGTCAAGATGGCGATGCTCGCGATCCTGATTCTGCCGCTGATGATCCTGGGCTGGTCGGCCGTCGCGGTCGTGCTGCCCACCGGCGTTGCCTCGATGGCGAATGCGGGCCCGCACGGCTTCTCGGAAGTGCTCTACGCCTATACGTCGCAGACCGCCAACAACGGCTCCGCCTTCGCCGGCCTGACCGGCAACACCCCGTTCTACAACCTGACGGGCGCATCCGCGATGTTCGTCGGCCGCTTCTTCATGATCGTGCCGGCGATGGCGATCGCAGGCTCGCTCGCGGCCAAGAAATCGATCCCGCCGTCGATGGGCACTTTCCCGACCACCGGAGGCCTGTTCGTCGGCCTCGTCGTCGGCGTCATCCTGATCATGGGCGGCCTGACCTTCTTCCCGGCGCTCGCACTCGGCCCCATCGTCGAGCATCTCGCAATGAACGCCGGCAACGTCTTCTGATCTCGCTTTTCGGAGTGACCTCCATGGAACCTGTCCACAAATCCCACAAGCGCATGCCGGTCTCGGCGATGCTGGATCCCAAAATCGTCGTGCCGGCGATCGGCGCTGCCTTCACCAAGCTCGATCCATGCGCCATGATCAAGAACCCCGTGATGTTCGTGGTCGAGATCGTGGCCGCGCTCACCACCGTGATCTTCCTGCGCGATCTCGTCACCGGCGGGGAGAATCTCGGCTTCACCTTCCAGATCATCCTCTGGCTGTGGTTCACCGTGCTGTTCGCCAATCTCGCCGAAGCCGTGGCCGAGGGCCGTGGCAAGGCGCAGGCCGAGACGCTGCGCAAGACTCGCACCGAGAGCCAGGCCAAGCTCCTGAGCGGCGCGGGCCGTGACTACAAGCTCGTGCCGGGCACGAGCCTGAAGGTCGGCGATCTCGTGCTGGTCGAGGCGGGCGACACCATTCCTTCCGACGGCGAGGTGGTCGAGGGCGTCGCCTCCGTCAACGAGGCCGCCATCACCGGCGAGTCCGCGCCCGTGATCCGCGAATCCGGCGGCGACCGTTCGGCGGTGACGGGCGGCACGCAGGTGCTGTCGGACTGGATCCGGGTGCGCATCACCGCCGCGCAGGGCTCGACCTTCATCGACCGCATGATCAAGCTGGTCGAGGGCGCCGAGCGGCAGAAGACGCCGAACGAGATCGCGCTCAACATCCTGCTCGCCGGCCTCACCATCATCTTCGTGTTCGCCACGGTGACGATCCCGAGCTACGCCGCTTATGCCGGCGGCTCGATCTCGGTGGTCGTGCTGGTCGCTCTGTTCGTGACGCTGATCCCGACCACGATCGGTGCGCTGTTGTCGGCGATCGGCATCGCCGGCATGGACCGCCTGGTGCGCTTCAATGTGCTGGCGATGTCGGGCCGCGCGGTCGAGGCCGCCGGCGACGTCGACACGCTGCTGCTCGACAAGACCGGCACCATCACCCTCGGCAATCGGCAGGCGACCGCCTTCCGTCCCGTGCGCGGCGTCGCCGAGCAGGACCTGGCGGATGCCGCCCAGCTCGCCTCGCTCGCGGATGAGACGCCGGAAGGCCGCTCCATTGTCGTGCTGGCCAAGGAGAAGTACGGCATCCGCGGCCGCGACATGGCCGAATTGGGCGCGACCTTCGTGCCGTTCACGGCGCAGACCCGCATGAGCGGCGTCGACGCCGGCGGCTCGTCGGTGCGCAAGGGCGCGGTCGATGCCATCCTCAATTATATCGCCGGCAGGGCGCCGACCGCGATCTCCTCCGGTACTGCGGCACGGGCGATGCAGCCCGCGGCCCTATCCGAGGCGGGCCGCGAGATCAGCGCCATTGCCGACGAGGTCGCCAAATCGGGCGGCACGCCGCTGGCGGTCGCCAAGGACGGAAAGCTGCTCGGCATCGTCCAGCTCAAGGACATCGTGAAGGGCGGTATCCGCGAGCGCTTCGCCGAACTGCGCCGCATGGGCATCCGCACCATCATGATCACCGGCGATAACCCGATGACGGCGGCCGCCATCGCCGCGGAAGCCGGCGTCGACGATTTCCTGGCGCAGGCAACGCCCGAGGACAAGCTCAAGCTGATCCGTGACGAGCAGGCCAAGGGCAAGCTGGTGGCGATGTGCGGCGACGGCACCAACGACGCGCCGGCGCTCGCCCAGGCCGACGTCGGCGTCGCCATGAATACCGGCACTCAGGCCGCCCGGGAGGCCGGCAACATGGTCGATCTCGATTCCAACCCGACCAAGCTGATCGAGGTGGTCGAGATCGGCAAGCAGCTCTTGATGACGCGCGGTGCGCTGACGACGTTCTCGATCGCCAACGACGTCGCCAAATATTTTGCGATCATCCCGGCGATGTTCCTGGCGTTCTACCCTCAGCTCAACGTCCTCAACGTCATGAACCTGTCGAGCCCGCAGAGCGCCATCCTGTCGGCGATCATCTTCAACGCGCTCGTCATCATCGCGCTGATCCCGCTCGCGCTGAAGGGCGTCGCCTATCGCGCCGTCGGTGCCGGCGCACTGCTCCGCCGCAACCTCCTGATATACGGGCTCGGCGGCATCGTCATTCCCTTCATCGGCATCAAAGCGATCGATCTCGCGGTGACCGCCTTGCATTTGGCTTGAATTCGTCATTGCGAGCGAAGCGAAGCAATCCAGAAATATCTCAGCAGTTGATAGCCTGGATTGCTTCGTCGCTTCGCTCCTCGCAATGACGGGAGAAATTGGAGAACGCACATGCTCAGAGAAATCCGCCCCGCCATCGTCCTCTTGCTGGCGCTCACCGCCATCACGGGCCTTGCCTATCCGCTCGCCATGACCGGCATTGCCGGCGCGCTGTTTCCCGTGCAGGCGCAAGGCAGCCTGATCGAGAAAGACGGCAAGGTGATTGGCTCCGCCCTGATCGGGCAGGAGTTCAAGGACGACAAGTACTTCCACGGCCGCCGCTCGGCGACGCTGGCGCCGGACCCGAACGATTCGACCAAGACGGTGCCCGCGCCCTACAACGCCGCCAATTCGGGCGGCTCCAATCTCGGTCCGACCAGCAGGGCGCTGGCCGACCGGCTGAAGGAAGATGTGGACAAGCTCAGGCGCGAGAATCCGAACGCCTCGGTGCCGGTCGACCTGGTGACGACGTCGGCCAGCGGCCTCGACCCGAACATCTCGCCGGAAGCGGCGCAATTCCAGGTGCCGCGCGTGGCGAAGGCGCGCAATCTGCCCGAGGATCAGGTCAAGCAGCTCGTGTCCGCCAGCACCGAAGGCCGCCTGCTCGGCCTGCTCGGCGAACCCAGGGTTAACGTTCTGGCATTGAATCTCGCGCTCGATCGCATGGCCGCGAAGTAGCCGTCTAGGCTCGCAGTGGACGGGTGATTATACTGGCAAGATGGTCCGAGAGCGTCGCGATCCCGAACAACGTCCGTCACCGGAGGCCCTGCTGGAAGCGGCGCGCCGGGAGGAGGGTGCGAGCGGCAGGCTGAAGATCTTCGTCGGCGCCGCTCCCGGCGTCGGCAAGACCTACGAGATGCTGCAAAGCGCCCAGGCCAAGCGCAAGGCCGGCATCGATGTCGTGGTCGGCTTCGTCGAGACTCATGGCCGCGCCGAGACCGAGGCGCTGGTGCGCGGCCTCGAAGTGGTCCCGCGCAAGAGGCTGGACTACCGCGGCCAGATCGTCGAGGAGATGGACCTCGACGCGGTGATCGCGCGGCGGCCGCAGATTGCGCTGGTCGACGAGCTCGCCCACACCAATGCGTCCGGAAGCCGCCATCCCAAGCGCTATCTCGACGTCGAGGAGCTGCTCTCGCACGGCATCGACGTCTACACCGCCGTCAACATCCAGCACATCGAGAGCCTGAACGACGTCGTTGCCCAGATCACCCATGTCCGGGTGCGCGAGACCGTGCCGGATTCGGTGTTCGACCGCGCCGACGCGATCGAGCTGATCGACCTCACGCCCGACGACCTGATCCAGCGCCTGAAGGAGGGCAAGGTCTATGTGCCCAAGCAGGCCGAGCGGGCGCTGGAGCATTATTTCTCGCCAGGCAATCTCACGGCGCTGCGCGAGCTCGCACTGCGGCGCACCGCCGAGCGGGTCGACGAGCAGCTGCTCAACCACATGCAGGCGAATGCGATTCCGGGGCCCTGGGCCGCGGGTGAGCGCATCCTGGTCTGCGTCAGCGAGGACCCGCGCGCGGCCGGCCTCGTGCGCTACACCAAGCGATTGGCCGACCGGCTGCATGCGCCGTTCACCGCGATTTCGATCGAGACGCGGCGATCGCTGCAATTGTCCGACGAGGAGCGGGATCGACTGGCCGATACGCTGCGGCTCGCGGAATCGCTCGGCGGCGAGGCGCTGACCATTCCCGCCGTCGGCCGGCGTATCGCCGACGACGTCGTCAGTTTTGCGCAAGGCAACAACGTCACCCAGATCGTGATCGGCAAGTCGACGCGCTCGCGCTGGTTCGAGATGACGCGCGGCTCGGTCGTGCACGACCTGGTACGGCGTGCGGGCAATATCAGCGTTCACGTCATTCCCGGCAACGAGCTTTCCGGAGAGGCCGCGCCCAAGATGGCGGTGCAGACAGCCGCACGATCCGAGCCGTTCGATCCTTTGCCTTTTCTCAAGGCGCTTGGGATCGTGCTTGTGGGTCTCGGCGCTGCCAAGCTGATCCAGCCCTATTTCGGTATCGAGAACGTCGATCTCGTGCTGCTGACCTCGGTCGTCGCGGTTGCCGTGCGCTACGGCCTGTGGCCCTCGCTGCTGGCCACGGTGGCGGCTTCGCTCTGCTACAATTTCTTCTTCATCCCGCCGATCTACACCTTCACGATCACCGACCCGACCAATGTCGCCGCTTTCGTGCTGTTCATGGTGGTGGCGATGATCGTCTCCAATGTCGCGGCGCGCGTGCGCATCCAGGCCGACACCGCGATCGGCCGGATCAGGATGACCGAGCAGCTCTATGCCTTCAGCCGCAAGCTCGCCGGTACTGCCACGCTGGACGACGTCTTGTGGGCCAGTGCATACCAGACCGCATTGATGCTCAACGTCCGCGTGGTGCTGCTGTTGCCGGATGAAGGCCTGCTGACGGTGAAATCAGGCTATCCGCCCGAGGACGAGCTTGACCAGGCCGATCTTGCCGCCGCCAACTGGGCCTGGAGCAACGATCGTCCCGCCGGTCGCGGCTCGGATACCTTGCCGGGCGCCAAGCGGCTGTTTCTGCCGATGCGCACCGGGCGGGGCCCGATCGGTGTGATCGGCATCGACAACGATCGTACCGGCCCACTGCTGACGCCGGACCAGCGGCGGCTGCTCGATGCGCTGGTCGACCAGGGCGCGCTCGCGATCGAGCGTGTGCTGCTGGTCGAGGACATGGACCGCGTCAAGCGCACCGTCGAATCCGAGCGGCTGCGCTCGGCGCTGTTGACCTCGATCTCGCACGATCTGAAGACGCCGCTCGCCTCGGTGTTAGGGGCGGCCTCCACCATGCGCGATCTCGCCGGTGCGCTCTCGGACACCGAGAAGCGCGATTTGCTCGCCACCGTGATCGACGAATCCGAGCGGCTCAACCGCTTCATCGCCAATCTGCTCGACATGACCAAGCTCGAATCCGGCGCCATCGTGCCCAACACAGCGCTGCACGATCTCAGCGAGATCGTCGGCAGCGCGCTCCGGCGCGCCAGCAAGATCCTCAGCCGCCATAAGGTCGAGCTGGTGCTGGCCGCCGATCTGCCGATGCTCCAGCTCGACGCCGTGCTGTTCGAGCAGGTGCTGTTCAACCTGCTTGACAATGCCGCGAAATACGCGCCCCCCGAAACCACGATCTCGATCCGCGGCCGGCGCGACAGCGCTCATGTCGTGCTCGAGGTCGCCGACGAGGGCGCCGGCATTCCACCGGACGAGCTCGAGAGCGTATTCGACAAGTTCTATCGCGTGCAGAAGGGCGATCACGTCCGTCCCGGCACCGGGCTCGGGCTTGCCATCTCGCGCGGCTTCGTCGAGGCGATGCGCGGCACGATCTCCGCCGCCAATCGCAGCGAGCGGAGCGGCGCGGTCCTCACCATTCGCCTGCCGGTTCCGGCAGAGAGCCACGCATTGGATACCGCCGCATGAGCGCTGCTCCGATCAAGGTCCTGGTCATCGACGACGAGCCGCCGATCCGCAAATTGCTGCGAATGGGGCTGACGACCCAGGGCTACGAAATCCTGGAAGCGCCGAACGGCAAGACGGCGCTGGAGAAACTTGGCGAGGAGCCGGCGCTGATCATTCTCGATCTCGGCCTGCCCGACGTTCAGGGCCATGAGCTGCTCCGCACCATCCGCGCCCGCAACGACGGCGTGCCGATCGTGGTGCTGTCGAGCCGCGGCGACGAAGCCGGCAAGGTGCAGGCGCTCGATCTCGGCGCCGACGATTATCTCACCAAGCCGTTCGGCATGGAGGAGCTGCTGGCGCGCCTGCGCGCCGCGCTGCGTCACCAGCTTCAGGTCAAGGGCGAACGCCCGGTGTTCCGCACCGGCGATCTCTCGGTCGATCTCGTCCGCCGCATCGTCAAGGTCGGGGAGCGCGAGGTGAAGCTCTCGCCGAAGGAATATGACCTGTTGCGGGTGCTGGTGCAGCACGCCGGCAAGGTGCTTACCCACCGCTTCCTGCTGAAGGAGCTGTGGGACGAATTGACCGACGCGCAATATCTACGCGTCTATGTCCGTCAGCTTCGCCAGAAGATCGAAGCCGATCCGGAGCGGCCGCAATACGTGCTGACGGAGACGGGGATCGGGTATCGGCTGAAGGCGGGGGAATAGACCCCGGCTGTCATTCCGGGACGCGCCCGTTGGCGCGGGCCGGAATCCATTTCTCTGCCCGTCGCGCTTGGCACGATGGATTCCGGGCTCGATGCTTCGCATCGCCCCGGAATGACGAACTAACCCGCCTTCCTGTGCCTTGCCGTCGAACGGTGCGCCTTCTTCGCACTTCGATGCCGTCCAGTCGCGCGCCGCGCGTGCGACTTCGCCGCCGACTTCTTCCCGCCGCGTCCCTTCAGGCTCTGCTTCAGTGCGTCCATCAGGCTGACGACGTTGCTCGGCCGTTCCTCGGGCTCGGGCAGCTCGATCTTCTTGCCGCTGGCCTTGCGCTTCACCAGGGCCTTCAACGCGTCCTCGTATTCGTCCTTGAACTTGCTGGGATCGAAATGCGCCGCCTTGGTCTGCAGGATGTGGCCGGCGAGCTCGACCATGTCCTTGGTGATCTTCGGGCTCTTGATGTCGTCGAAGAACTGGTCCTCCTCGCGCAGCTCGTAAGGGAAGCGCAGCGTGGTGCCGAGCAGGCCCTTGCCGCGCGGCTCGATCGCCATGACGTGCTCGCGATTCGTCAGAACGATCTTGGCGAGCGCCACGCGTTCCTGGTCCTTCATCGCGTCGCGGATCACCGCGAACGCATCGACCGCCGCCTTGCCGTCGGGCGCGATGTAATAGGGATGGTTGAGATAGCGCTGGTCGATCTCCTCGCGCGGCACGAAGCTCTCGATATCGATGGTGTGATTGCTCTCGATCTGGACCGCCTCGAGCTCCTCCGGCTCGATCTCGACGTACTTGCCCTTGCGCACTTCGTAGCCGCGGCCCTTCTGGTCGCTCTCGACGACGTCACCGGTCTCGGAATCGATCATCTGCTGCTTGAGCCGGTTCCCGGTCTCGCGGTTGATCAAGTGAAACCGCGTCTTCTCGGCCGCGGTGGTCGCCGGATAGAGCACAACCGGGCAACTGACCAGCGACAGCTTCAGCGTTCCCTTCCAGTAGGCGCGCGGGGCCATTCCATTCTCCAGCGTTTTCAACGTGTTTTGGAACCCCAACCGTCCCATCGGGTTTTGGTTCCGGGCGGGACTTTCGCCGTGATAGGCTTCAAGTGCCGAACGAGAAGCGGGACCGGACGTGCTGCAGAAACTCTCCACCTACCGACAGAAGCGGGACTTCGAGAAGACGCCGGAGCCTTCGGGCAAGACCGCCGTGGCGCCATCGAAACAGCGGCGCTTCGTCATCCAGAAGCATGATGCGACCCGGCTGCACTACGACCTCCGGCTCGAATTCGACGGCGTGTTCAAGTCCTGGGCGGTGACGAAGGGGCCTTCGCTCGATCCCCACGACAAGCGGCTTGCCGTCGAAGTCGAGGACCATCCGCTCGACTACGGCGATTTCGAAGGCACGATTCCGGAAGGCCAGTACGGCGGCGGCACCGTGATGTTGTGGGACCGCGGCACCTGGGAATCGGACGATCCGGAAGCCGGCTTCAAGAAAGGCGACCTGAAGTTCACGCTCCATGGCGACAAGCTGCAGGGAAGCTGGGTCTTGGTGCGGATGCGCAACCGCGGCGGCGAGAAGCGGACCAACTGGCTCTTGATCAAGCATCGTGACGAGTATGTCCGCGAAGGCGCGGACAACGATATTCTCGAGCAGGACAAGTCCGTCGCCTCGGGCCGGGCGATGGAACAGATCGCGGAGGGAAAGGGCCGCGCGCCGAAGCCGTTCATGCTGGCGAAGGGGACCAAGGGCAAGGCCGACGCGGTCTGGCAGTCCAACCGCGCGGAAGAGACGAAAGGGCGGACGGTGAAGCCGTCGCCGCGCACCGCGTTGAAGGGCGGCAAAGCGGCGAAGAAAACTGCCGCGACCGCGACGAGGGCCAAGACGGTGTCTGAGATGCCGGATTTCGTTGCGCCGCAGCTCTGCACGCTGGTCGAGCGGCCGCCCGGAGACGAGGGCTGGTGCCACGAGATCAAGTTCGACGGTTATCGTGTCCAGCTCCGGGTCGAGGACGGCGAGGCGACGCTGAAGACGCGCAAGGGTCTCGACTGGACCAGCAAGTTCGCCTCCATCGCCGAGGAAGCCGCCGCGCTGCCGGACGTGATGATCGACGGCGAGATCGTCGCGCTCGACCATAACGGCGCGCCGAACTTCTCCTCGCTGCAAGCTGCGCTGTCCGATGGCAAGACCGACGACCTGATCTTCTTCGCCTTCGATCTGCTCTTCGCGGAAGGGCAGGACTACCGTCGGCTGCCGCTTGGGGAGCGCAAGGCGCAGCTCAAGAAGCTGCTGGAAGCGCGCAAGCGGAAATCGACTCAGATCCGCTATGTCGAGCATTTCGAGAGCGGCGGCGATGCCGTGCTGCAATCGGCCTGCAAGCTCGAGCTCGAAGGCGTCGTGTCGAAGAAGCTGAATGCGCCGTATCGTTCGGGGCGCACCGAGAGCTGGGTCAAATCGAAATGCCGCGCCGGCCACGAAGTGGTGATCGGCGGTTACAAGACCACCAACGGCAAATTCCGCTCCCTGATGGCAGGCGTGCAGCGCGGCGATCATCTCGCGTTCGTCGGCATGGTCGGTACCGGCTTTGGCGCTGATAAAGTCAAGCGCATCATGCCGGCGCTGAAGGCGATTGAGAGCAAGGAAAGCCCGTTCGGCGGCAAGAACGCGCCGAAGAAGACGCGGGACGTGCATTGGCTGAAGCCCGAGCTCGTCGCCGAAATCGAGTTCGCGGGCTTCACGGCCGACGGCAATATTCGCCAGGCGGCCTTCAAGGGCTTGCGGCAGGACAAGGCGGCGGAGGAGGTCGAGGCCGAGACGCCCGTCGACACCGAGCTCGCCGAGCCCCGGGCCAGGAAGGCGGCGCGCACCAAGGCGGGCGGGCGAACGAAGCAGACCGCTCAAAATGCCGAGGTCATGGGTGTCGTCATCTCCAAGCCGGACAAGGAGCTCTGGCCGGATGACGGCGATGGTGGCGCCGTCACCAAGCTGGACCTTGCCCGCTACCTCGAAGCCGTCGGCGAATGGATGATCGTGCATCTCAAGGGCCGGCCCTGTTCGCTGATCCGCGCGCCCGACGGAATCAAGGGCGAATGCTTCTTCCAGCGCCATGCGATGCAGGGAACGTCGAACCTTCTTGAGCTCGCGCGGGTCTCCGGTGACCGCAAGCCGTATCTTCAGATCGACCGGATCGAGGGGCTCGCCGCGGTGGCGCAGATCGGCGGCGTCGAGCTGCATCCCTGGAACTGCGCGCCCTATGCCTATGATACCCCGGGCCGCCTGGTGTTCGATCTCGATCCTGCGCCTGACGTGGACTTTCCCGACGTGGTCGAGGCGGCCAAGGAGATGCGGCAGCGGCTCGCCGATATCGGCATGGACAGCTTCTGCAAGACCACCGGCGGCAAGGGCCTTCACGTCGTGGTGCCGCTGCTCCATGGCGCGCGCGACAAGGTGAGCTGGAAGGAGGCCAAGGCGTTTGCGCAAGGCGTCTGCCAGTGGATGGCCGACGACGATCCCGAGCGCTATCTGCTCAACATGTCGAAGAAGCTGCGCAGGGGAAAGATCTTCCTGGATTATCTGCGCAACGACCGCATGTCGACGGCGGTGGCCCCGTTGTCGCCGCGCGCGCGCGCCGGCGCGACCGTATCGATGCCGGTCACCTGGGCGCAGGTGAAGAGCGATCTCGATCCGAAGCGCTATACGCTGCGCACCGTGCCGGCCCTGCTGGCGCGATCAAAGGCGTGGGAGGGGTATGAGGATGCAGCCGTGTCGATCAAGGCCGCGATCAAGAAGCTGGCGGGGAAGGTGAAGTAGGCCTGCGCTGTTGCGGCGAAGGCAGGTCTCGTAGGGTGGGCAAAGCGAATCGTGCCCACCACCTTCTTTCGTTCGAGCGAAGTGGTGGGCACGGCGCGTTGCGCCTTTGCCCATCCTACGAAGTCTGCAATTCAGATCCTTCCCATCAGGATCAGGATCAGCAGAATGACGATGACGAGCCCGAGGCCGCCGCCGCCGTAATAACCGGTGCCGTAGAACGGCCCGCCGCCGATGCCGCTGAAGCCGCCGAGCAGGGCGATGATCAAGATGATCAGAATGATCGTGCCGATTGACATACGAATCTCCTCCAGCCCTTCGTAAGAAGGGTCATTGCAAACCTGTCCCGTTGTGCGGGAGCAACTTGCCGTAGATTGTAAAGTTCCGGCCTTGAAACACGGCCGGGGGATCAACTTGCATGGAACCTTTGCTGGTCGACCCGGCATGATTATGTGACGTCAGTCAGAAGAGGCAGGACCATGTCAGCACCGCTCGTCGTCTCGATTCCGCATCGTCTCGGCCGTGAGGAGGCGGTGCGCCGGCTCAAGACGGGGCTTGGCCGCGCCGCGGCGAGCATTCCCGTGATGCAGGTCGAGGAGGAAAGCTGGAGCGGCGACACTCTGGCCTTCCGCGTCCGCGCGCTCGGCCAGGTCGCGACGGGGCAGGTCCATGTCGGCGACGATCAGGTCCGGGTCGAGGTGGTGCTGCCCTGGCTGTTGCAGCGCTTTGCCGAGATGGCGCAGGCGACGATCAGGAAGCGCGGCCAATTGCTGCTGACCAAAGACGGGGGAAAGTGACTTCAGGCGCGCACGCGCTGCCGCGCCGCCCTGACGGCATTCGCCGTTCGGCCTGCGACGACGAAGGCAGGACAATCGCGGAAGGCCTGCGCGAGCGGCAAGTCGTTGCCGGCAAGGCCGGGCACGACATAGCCCGTGGTGTCGATAGTGGCGTCAATAGCTTCCGGTGCGGGCCATTCCCGGCCTGCTTGGGTGAACGGCGCGAACTGACGCCCGACCACGACGATCGCGGCGGCGCGGCCATGACGACGCGCGAAGGCGATGACATGGTCGGCATGGGCGCCTCGTACCTCCAGCGGCTGGTAGTCGCCCTGCGCGAAGACGTCGGCCAGCTCGTTCCGTAGCTTGAGCAGATGCCGCGTCCAGGCCAGCTTGAGCTTGCCGTCCGGCCAGCTCTTGATCAGGCCGCTCCAGTCCGGCGCTTCCAGTGATGTCAGCGCCGCGTGGCGTGCGGCGAAGTCGACCGGGCGGCGGTTGTCGGGATCGACCAGCGACAGGTCCCAGAATTCGGTGCCTTGATAGAAGTCCGGCACGCCCGGCAGCGTCGCCTTGAGCGTGAGCTGGCTTAGCGAGTTCAGCGTGCCGAGCAGCGCGACGCGGCGCGCCAGCGTCTGCAAGGCCTGAAGGAATTCCGCGGACTGGTCGGGGTCGAGGATCTTCGCGATGAAATCGCGGATCCCGTTCTCATACGCTTCATGAGGGTTGAGCCAGCTCGTCTCCTCCTTGCCTTCGCGCGCGGCCTTGAGGGCATAGGCCTGGATGCGCTCGATGAAGCCAGCATCGGCCGGCGCTTGAACCGGCCAGACACCGAGCAGGGTCTGGTAGAGCATGTATTCGAACGTCGCCGACGGCGCGCGGAAATTGCCGTGCAGCGTGAGGTGCGGCGCGTTCAGCACCTTCCAGCGCGCCACTGCGCTGGTCCATTCACCGGGAATCTCGCTGAGCGATGCGATGCGCGTGCGCGCATCCTCACCACGCTTGGTGTCGTGGGTGGCGGTTGCGGTCATGCCTTGCGGCCATTCCCTGGCGCGGGCCAGCATGGCCTGGTGGAAGGCGGGAATGCTGAGGCCGGTGCTGGCGGGGTCGCCGCCGACCTCGTTCAGCGCCAGCAGCCGGTGGAATTGATAGAACGCGGTGTCCTCCAGCGACTTTGCCATCATCGGGCCGGTGAATTGCTGCACCTTCAGCGCGAAGCGGCGCACGCGCGGGGCGCTGTGCGGCGGGCGGCCCGGCTTGAGCAGGTCCATGGTCAAGGCATCGCGCAGGAAGTCGAAGATGCCTTCGTCGGCGGCGAACCAGTCGCGGCGGGCGCGCGCGATGGTGTCGTCGATCAGCTTGCGGTCCGCTGCGGTCGGGCCACTATGCGTCAGGTAGGTACGATAGACCGGGAAATGCAGCACATAGAGCTCGAGCGCCTGCCGCAGGCTGTCGGCCGAGAAGTCGCGCGTCGAATAATGGCCGTTGGCGATGCGCGCGAGCAGGCGCGTCAGCACGGTGAACTCGCTGGTGAGCAGCGTCTCCAGCACCCGCCGCTTGGCGTCCTTGACGTAAGGCACAAGCCGCGGCGGCCGGTTGCTGATCTGCCGCCAGGTCTCGTCCAGCGCCTCCAGTCCCTTGGGATCGATCAGCACGTGGGTGATGACGTTCATCCATTCATAGCCCGTGGTGCCCTGGACGCCGGCGAAATGCGGCAGGCGCTCGTGCTCGCATAGGATCTTTTCGATCACGGTATAGAAAGGCTTGCTGTTGCCTTGGGCGGTGTTGCTTTGGGCGTCGCGCACCAGCCGGCGCAGCCGCTGGCAATATTGCGCGGGGTCGCGCAGGCCGTCGATGTGATCGAGCCGGATTCCCTGCAATTTGCCGTCGGCGATGAGCTGCTTCACCAGCCGGTGCGTGGCGGCAAACGTGCTCGCGTCCTCGACGCGCAGGCCGGCGAGGCCGTTGACGTCGAAGAAGCGGCGATAATTGATGTCGCTGGAAGCAAGCCGCCAGTGCCCGAGCTTGTAGTGCTGGCGCTCGAGGAGATGATGCAGCGTCAACGTCTGTGCCGGGCGGTCCTTGCCGGCGCGATAGGCGGCAAGGCCGCGCTTGATGATGTCGGCGGCGCCTGCGATCTCCTTGAGCTCGGACTTGAAGCCGGGAGCTTCCTTGCGATTGGGGCGCCGCAGCCCTGTGGTGCGGGTCGCGAGCGACAGCAGGCGCTTGCCGGGCTCTGTTTCCGCCGCGTCCGCCTCCTTGACGACAATCCGCAGCATCTCGCCATAGCGCTCCGGCGCGATCGGTAAGCGGTGCTCGAAATACCAGGCGGAAAAAGTCCCTTCGTCCGGGTCGTAGCGCAGCTCGATATCGCCGCGCTCCAGCGCCTCGCCGTAGGACGCGCCGAGGATCGGCAGCAGCACGCCGCCGCGGGCGCGGTAGGCCAGCTGGTCCCAGTCGATGTCGAAGGACGCCGCGTGCGGCGAGGCCTGGCCCCATTCCAGCACGTCGAGCCACCACGGATTGTCGGCAAAATGCACGCCGACATGGTTGGGAACGAAATCGATGATCAGCCCGAGATCGTGCTGCTGAAGCACCTGGCTCAGCCGCGCAAAGCCGGCCTCGCCGCCGAGCTCGGGATTGAACTGGCCGTGATCGACGGTGTCGTAGCCATGGGTCGAGCCTTTGCGGGCCTTCATCACCGGCGAGGCGTAGAGATGCGTAATGCCCAGCGCCTTGAGATAGGGAACGACCGCGGCGGCCTTGTCGAAATCGAAATCCGCGGTGAGCTGGAGCCGGTAGGTCGCGAGCGGAATGGCGGGAGGCATTCTAACCTCCGAGGCGCCAGACCACCGACCAGGGCGTGAGCCGCTCGCCGGCGCCGCCGCCCCAGATCGGCGTGCCCGCGCTGACGCTGGAGGTGATCTCGTGATCCGACAGATTGGCGACAAGACGCAACGTGGTGCCGTCGCCCATGCGCCAATGTGCGGTGACGATGCCGTTGTCGGCCGCCTCGGCATCACCGAAGCTTGCGCCCTTCAGCCGCGGCACGATCTGCTTGCGACGGACGCCGAGCAACTCACGCACCAGCGCGAGCCGCGCATCCTGTTGCGGCGTGCGGCCGGTCCAGTCGAGCACGGCCGATTGCAGCGTTGCCGGATCGAGCGGATCGGGCACCTCCTCGCCGTATTTCTCGTAAGCCCAGGCATATTCGCGCTTGCGTCCCTTGCGCACGGCATCGGCGAGTTCGCCCTGGAAATCGCAAAAGAACGGGAAGGGGGCCGTCGAGCCCCATTCCTCGCCCTGAAACAGCATCGGCACCATCGGCGCGAGCAGGGTGACCGCGAGCGCGGCCTCGATCTGCTGTGGCGATGCCAGGCTTTCCAGCCGCTCGCCCAGCGGGCGATTGCCGATCTGGTCGTGGTTCTGCAGGAAATTGACGAAGGTCGCCGGCGGCAGCTGGCCGCTCGGCTCGCCGCGCGGCTTCTTGCCCCAGAATTCCGAGATCTCGCCCTGATAGACGAAGCCGGAGGCGAGAGCGCGTGCCAGATCCAGGCGCGGCGTCTGGTAATCGCCATAGTAGCCGGCATGCTCGCCGGTCAGCATCACGTGCCAGACGTGATGATAATCGTCGTTCCACTGCCCGCGATATTTGCCGTTCGGCGGCTCCTGCGCGGCATCGAGCAGGCTGGCGCGGTTGTCGCCGTTCTCCAGCACGAGATGGATGTGGCGTCCCGTGGCCTTGGCGAGCTCGCCGGTGGCAACGCTGAGGTCCTGCAGCATGGACTGCTCGCCCGGGACAGCCATGATGTGGTTGGCGGCGTCGAGTCTGAGGCCATCGAAGCGGTAGTCGCCGAGCCAGGACAGCGCATTCTCGACGGCGAAGGCTCGCACCTGCGGCACGCGATAATCGATCGCGCTGCCCCACGGCGTGTGCGCATCGGTGAAGAAGGTCGGCGCGTAACGGCCGAGATAGTTTCCTTCCGGGCCGAAATGATTGTAGACGACGTCGAGGAACACCATCAGCCCGCGCAGATGCGCCTCGTCGATCAGCGACTTCAGGTCTTCGGGCCGGCCATAGGCGCTGTCCGGCGCATACCACAGCACGCCGTCATAGCCCCAGCCGCGGCGGCCTGCGAAATCGGCGAGCGGCATCAATTCCAGCGCATTGATGCCGGTCGCGGCGAGGTGATCGAGCTTGTCGATCATGGCGCGATAGCTGCCTTCGGACGTGAAGGTGCCGACATGGGTCTCGACCAGCACCGTCTCTTCCCAGGGACGGCCGCGCCAATCGCGTGCGCGCCAGACGAAGGCATCGTGATCGATCACCTCGCTCGGGCCGAACACGTCGTCGGGCTGGAAGGCCGAAGCGGGATCCGGCACGTCGATGTCGTCGTCGATCCTGAACTTGTACTTGCTGCCAGATGACAAGCCGGCGATCTCGGCGACGAACCAGCCATCCTGCCGGCGCTGCATCGCGTGCCTGCGGTCGAGCAGGAGATCGACGCGGCGCGCGGCCGGCGCCCACAGCCGGAACGACACGCCGTCCTTGGTCGGCCTCGCCCCGAAGGATGGCCTCATAGTGCGCCTGCGAAGGCGAGCACGGAGCGCGGCGGCGCCTTGCTGTCGCTCCCGGGCAGGAAGTCGATCGTATTCAGCTTGGCATCGGTCGTGTTCAGGATCTGCTGCCAGCTCTTGTATTCGGTCATTTTGGGCAATTTGAATGCGATCTCTTCGGGAGCGGCGTTCAGTACGATAAAGATCGCAGCGCCGCCCGGTTCCATCGGGCCCATCACATAGGAGAGAAACCGCCCATCCGGGAATGTCCAGTCACTCTCCGTCATCTCGTTGCCGGCGGGCGTCAGCCACAATGCGCCGTAGGAGACGCCGTCCTTGGGGCGGCCGTCGAGCCAGCGATGGCTGCGCAACTGTGAGAAACGGCGGCGAATGTCGGCGAGCTGGGCGACGAAGTCGATCATGTCGTCGCCGTCCTTGCCGAGATTGTCCCAGCCGACCCAGCCGACCTCGTTGTCCTGGCAATAGGCGTTGTTGTTGCCGGATTGCGAGTTGCCGACCTCGTCGCCGGCGAGGATCAGCGGAACGCCCTGGGCCAGCATCAGGCAGGCCAGCACGTTCTTGCGCAGCTGGCGGCGCAGGCTGATGATGCCAGGATCGTCGGTCGGGCCCTCGACGCCGCAATTGTTGCTGTGATTGTCGTTGGAGCCGTCGCGATTGTCCTCGCCGTTGGCCTCGTTGTGCTTCTCGTTGTAGCTGAAGAGGTCGGCGAGCGTGAAGCCGTCGTGGACGGTGATGTGGTTGATGCTGGCGCGCGGCCGCCGTCCGTCGTGATTGAACAAGTCGGAGGACGCGGTCATGCGGCTGGAGATGTCGCCGATCAGGCTACCTTCACCGCTCCAGTAGCGGCGCATGGCGCTGCGATAGCGGTCGTTCCATTCTGACCATTGCGAGGGAAAGGCTCCGACCTGGTAGCCGCCGAGGCCGAGGTCCCACGGCTCGGCGACGAGCTTGACCGTCGCCAGCACCGGGTCCTGCCGTACCGCGGTCAGGAACGAGCTGCCGCGATCGAAACCGTTCGGCCCGCGCGCCAGCGTGGTGGCGAGGTCGAAGCGGAAGCCGTCGACATGGCAGACCTCGACCCAGTAGCGCAGGGAATCCATCACCATCTGCAGCACGCGGGGATGGGCGAGGTTCACCGACGAGCCGCATCCGGTGAAGTCGTCGTAATAGCGCGGGTTCTCGCGGTTCAGCCAATAATAGGAGGCGTTGTCGATGCCGCGATAGCACAGCGTCGGACCGAGATGATTTCCCTCGGCGGTGTGGTTGTAGACGACGTCGAGCATCACCTCGATGCCGGCATCGTGCAGCCGCGCCACCGTGGTGCGGAAGGAATCGAGTGCGTTGTCCTGGGCGTAGCGTGGCTCGGGCGCAAAGAACGACAGCGTGTTGTAGCCCCAGTAATTGGCGAGCTTCTTTTCCACCAGGATGCGGTCGTCGACGAAGCTGTGCACCGGCAGCAGCTCGACCGTGGTGACGCCGAGCTTCTTGAGGTGCTCGATCATCGCGGGCGATGACAGGCCGCCATAGGTGCCGCGCAGATTCGGCGGAACGTCCTCGCGCTTCTGCGTCAGGCCCTTGACGTGGGCCTCGTAGATGATCGTGTCTTCCCAGGGAATATTCGGCCGGATCTCGCGGCGGCCCCAGTTGAAGGTCTCGTCGACCACGACGGCCTTGGGCATGCCGCGCGCATTGTCGCGCCGGTCGAAGGACAGGTCCTCGCGCGGGCTTCCGGTGCGGTAGGCGAAATGCGCATCGCTCCAGACCAGGCGCCCGGCAAGCCGCTTGGCGTAGGGGTCGAGCAGCAGCTTGTTGGCGTTGAAGCGATGGCCGTGCTCGGGCTCGTAGGGGCCGTGCACGCGAAAGCCGTAGAGCTGGCCCGGCGCGACGTCGTTGAGATAGCCGTGCCAGACATCCTCCGTCTTCTCGGGCAGCTCGATGCGCTCGAGCTCGCGGCGGCCTTGGGTGTCGAACAGGCAGAGCTCGACCTTCTGCGCGTTGGCGGAGAACAGCGCGAAATTGGTGCCGCGTCCGTCCCAGCTTGCGCCGAGCCGTGCGGGCGATCCGGCAGTCAGGCGCATCGATCAGCTTTCCGGAACGAGAAAGATCGCAGCCAGCGGCGGAATGGTGAGGCGCAGCTCGCCGCCCTCGGCATGGACCTCGCCGACATTGCCGACATTGCTGCCGCCGTAATGGGCGGAATCGGAGTTGAGAACTTCCTTCCACTTGCCGCCGAAGGGCACGCGAACGCGATAGTTCTGGTAGACGTTAGGCGAGAAGTTGACGATGACGAGACACCGCGCGTGCTCGTCGAATCCCTTGCGCAGCCAGGCGAAGACGTTGCGGTTGGCATCATCGGTGATCAGCCATTCGAAGCCGGCCTGCTCGCAATCCATCTGGTGCAGCGCCGGAACCGCGCGATAGAGCCGATTGAGGTCGCGGATCAAGGCCTGGACGCCGGAATGGACCTTGTATTCGAGCAGGTGCCAGTCGAGCGACTGGTCGTGATTCCATTCGCGGCTCTGCGCGATCTCGGCGCCCATGAACAAGAGCTTCTTGCCGGGATGGCCGAACATGAAGCTGTAATAGGCGCGCAAATTGGCAAAGCGCTGCCACTCGTCGCCGGGCATGCGGCCGAGGATCGAGCGCTTGCCGTGCACGACCTCATCATGCGACAGCGGCAGGATGAAGTTCTCCGAGAACGCATAGTGCAGGCCGAACAGGATCTCGCCGTGGTGATGCTTGCGGTGGATCGGATCCTTGCTGATGTAGTTCAGCGTGTCGTGCATCCAGCCCATGTTCCACTTGTAGCCGAAGCCGAGCCCGCCGAACTCGACCGGGCGCGAGACTTGGGGCCAGGCGGTGGACTCCTCGGCGGCGGTGGTTGCCTGCGGGAAGCGGGCGAACACTTCCGTGTTGAAGCGGCGCAGGAAGTTGATCGCCTCGATGTTCTCCCGCCCGCCATATTGGTTCGGGATCCAGGCGTCGGGCGGCCGGCTGTAGTCGAGATAGAGCATGGACGCGACCGCATCGACGCGCAGGCCGTCGATGGCGTAACGCTCCATCCAGAACAGCGCATTCGACACCAGGAAGTTCGTCACTTCGGTGCGGCCGTAATTGTAGATCAGCGTGCCCCAGTCGAGGTGGCGGCCCTGGAGCGGGTTGGCGTGCTCATAGAGCGCGGTGCCGTCGAAATGGCCGAGCCCGTGCGGATCGTCGGGGAAGTGACCCGGCACCCAGTCGAGCAGCACGCCGATGCCTTCGCGGTGGCAGGCATCGATCAGCGCCGCAAAATCCTCGGGGCCGCCGAAACGGCTGGTCGGCGCATAGAGGCCGGTCGGCTGATAGCCCCAGGAGCCATCGAACGGATGCTCGTTCACGGGCAGGAATTCGAGATGAGTGAAGCCCATGTCGCGGGCATAGGCCGGCAGCTGCTCGGCCAGCTCGCGATAGGTCAGCCATTCATTGTTGTCCTTGCGCCGCCACGAGCCGAGATGCACCTCGTAGATCGACATCGGCGCCGACAATGCGTTGATGCCTTCAGGCGCCGGGCGCGGCCGCGGCAGGCGCGCCTCGTCGAACACGATCGAGGCCGTTTTCGGCCGCAGCTCGCTGGCAAATGCCATCGGATCGGATTTCAGCGGCAGCAGATGACCATGAGGTCCGACGATTTCAAACTTGTAATGATCGCCGGCCTTCGCATGCGGGATGAACAATTCCCAATAGCCGTTGCCGCGCACCCGCATCGGATGGCGCCGCCCGTCCCAGTAGTTGAAGTCGCCGACCACGGAGACGCGCCGCGCGTTCGGCGCCAGCACGACGAAGCCGATGCCATCGACGCCCTCGAGCCGCATCGGATGCGCGCCGAGCTTGTCATAGAGGCGCTGATGGGTGCCTTCGCCGAGCAAATAGAGGTCGAAATCGGTCAGGATCGGCGGAAAACGGTAGGCATCCTCGAACTCGACCACGTCGTTGCCGAACTTCGCGCGCAGCTGGTAGTGCTTCGAACCGTTGGGCAGGGCGCCAATGAACAGGCCGGAATCGTGGACGCGGTCGAGCGGCGCGACCTCGCCGTGGTCGCCGACCGCCTCGACATTGGTGGCCTCGGGCAGAAACGCGCGGACAACGCTCTTTCCGCCCTCAGGATGCAGCCCGAGATAGTGGAAGGGGTCGGAGTGGCGGCCTTCGATGATCGCGTAGGCTTCTGCAGGCAGTTTAGGCATGGGCTTCGCTCTCGGCACTTGACAGAATGCGAAGCAGTCCGGTCAGCGGCGCATGGAGTCCCTCAGGCCGGCGGGACAGCTCGTACTCTACGTCGTGGAACGCTCGATCCAGCAGGAAAAATCTCAACAGGCCTTCCGCGCAGGACCGATCGTCCGGCCACAGCCTCCGATCGGTCATGGCTTCGCGGTAGGCGGACAGGAAGGTCGCGGTGGCGCGCTCGCGCCATTCGTCGAGGGCGGCCGCGAGCCGGTCCTGCTCGTCGGAAGCACCCGTGAGCGCGCGGCTCAGCGCCACGTTCACAGAAAGGTCGATGGAATGGATCAGGCCGGCGACGTCGCGCGCGGCCGGCGCCTTGCGGCGCTTGTTGGCCAGCGGCACACGCGGATCGCCGTCGAAGTCGATGATGAAGATATCGTCCTTCACGATCAGAGTTTGCCCGAGCCGGAAGTCGCCATGATGACGGATGTTCAACCCGCCGATCTCGGATGGCAAGAGCGCATTGAGGCGGTCGAACAGGTCCGCGCGTGCAGCAATGAGCCGGTCGATCAGGGGCCGGTCCATCTCCCGCAGCCCGTCGCGGCTGTCGGCAAGCAGCTCGAGAATCCGCTCGGCACGCGCCTTGAGGTCGGAGAGCGCAGCCTTGATCTGGGCGGAGTCGATCGGCTCCGGGGCGAGATCGGCGGGCTCTGCCGCGGTGAGAGCGACATGCAGCTCGGCGAGCCGCCGGCCGATCTGCGCGATGAAATGCAGATAGGGCGCCTGCTCCTGGGTTTCGCGCGGCATCTCATCGGCGGGCGCCACGCGCTGCTCGTCGATATAGCGGTCGAGATATCCGGTCGTCACGGTCCAGCCGTCGCCCTGGTTCTCGACATAGGCATGCAGCACGCCGAGCGCGCTGCGCTGGTTGCCGTCGACCAGCTCGACGCTGCCGAGCAGTGCCGGCGTGTTGGCAAAGCGGGCGACCTCGGTGAGATAGTAGCCGATCTCGATCTCGGGGCTGATGCCGCTCTCCAGCCGCCGATAGATCTTGGCAACGTACTTGTTGTCGACCAGCGCGGTGCTGTTCGACTGTTCGATGGCGCGGATGCGTTCGGGCTCCTTGATGGTGTAGTCGGCGAAACGGCTGGTCGCCTTGAACTCGAGCCGCAGATTGTTCTCGTCCACGACCAGGTTTTGCGACAGCCCTCGTAAGAACAGACCGATGAAGATCTGCTCGGTCGCGACGTCGAGGAGCGTGCCTTCGCGTGCGCCCTGGCGGACGGCGGCGAGCGCCTTCGGGTTGAAGCGCTCGCGGTCGAAACGCACCCATTCGATCTGCATGGGCATCACGTACCGCGTCGTCACCTCGTCCCGCGTCGTCTCGAAGAACGCGATCCAGGGTCTGTTGTCGCCGATGTCGCTGAACGGTACCGCGGAGGTCAGCGTGGTCCGGATGTGCTTGGGATTGTTCTCGGGATACCAGCGCGTCCGTGACAGGAAGCCCGGCAGCACGTCGCGCTCGAACACGCCGCGCTCGCGGGCGAGCGAGACCCAGTTCGAGTTCACCGGCACGACCAGCGTCTCGAATTCCGGCACCGCGCGCGGCACAACCGGCTCGGACTTGTCGCGCTCCTGAAGCTGGAACCAGTAGAAGCCGTAGGGCCCCAGCGTGATCATGTAGGGCAATTCGCCGATCGCGGGAAAGCGCGTGCGGCCGAGCATCTCCTGCGGGATGCGGTCCTTCCACGGCGACAGGTCGAGCTCGGTCGCCTGCGCGGCGCGCGACAGATTGGCGACGCAGAGGATCACCTCGTCGCGGTATTGGCGGACATAGGCGAGCACGGCGCGGTTGGCCGGGCGGATGAAGGTCATGGTGCCGCGGCCGAAGGCGAGCGTCGACTTCCGCACCGAGATCAGCCGCTTGGTGGCGCTGAGCAGCGAGGACAGGCTGCGCGACTGCGCCTCCACGTTGACGGATTCATAGCCGTAAACGGGATCCATGATCAGCGGCGCGTAGAGGCGGGCGGGATCGCAGCGCGAGAAACCGCCGTTGCGGTCCGGGCTCCATTGCATCGGGGTGCGGACGCCGTTGCGGTCGCCGAGATAGATGTTGTCGCCCATCCCGATCTCGTCGCCGTAATAGATGATCGGCGTGCCCGGGAACGACAGCAGCAGCGAGTTCATCAGTTCGATCTTGCGCCGGTCGTTGTCCATCAGCGGCGCAAGGCGCCGGCGGATGCCGACATTGATGCGCGCGCGGGGATCGTTGGCGTAGGTGGTCCAGAGATAATCGCGCTCGACGTCGGTGACCATCTCCAGCGTCAGCTCGTCATGATTGCGCAGGAATAGCGCCCATTGGCAGCTCGCCGGGATATCAGGCGTCTGGCGCAGGATGTCGGTGATCGGGAAGCGGTCTTCCTGGGCGATCGCCATGTAGATGCGCGGCATCAAGGGGAAATGGTAGGCCATGTGGCACTCGTCGCCACGGCCGAAATATTCCTGCACGTCCTCCGGCCATTGATTGGCCTCGGCCAGCAGCAGCTTGCCCTTGGAATACGCGTCCAGCTCCTGGCGCAGGCGCTTGATGATCGCATGCGTCTCGGGCAGGTTCTCGTTCGAGGTGCCCTCGCGCTCGCACAGATAGGGAATGGCATCGAGCCGGAAGCCGTCGACGCCGGCATCGAGCCAGCGCTTCATCACTTGGATGATGGCGCTGACAACGCGCGGATTGTCGAAATTGAGATCGGGCTGGTGCGAGAAGAAGCGGTGCCAGTAGAACGCGCCGGCCTCCGGATCCCAGGTCCAGTTCGACTTCTCCGTGTCGGTGAAGATGATACGCGTGCCCTGGTACTTCTGGTCGGTGTCGCTCCAGACGTACCAGTTGCGCGCGCTCGAACCCGGATGGCTGCGCCGCGCGCGTTTGAACCATTTGTGCTGGTCCGAGGTGTGGTTGACGACGAGCTCGGTGATGACGCGCAGGCCCCGCTTCTGCGCTTCCTGGATGAACCGCTTGAAGTCCTTCATCGTCCCGAAATCGGGATTGACCGCGCCGTAATCGGCGATGTCGTAGCCGTCGTCGCGGCCGGGCGAAGGGTAGAACGGCAGCAGCCACAGCGCGGTGACGCCGAGCTCCTGCAGATAGGGCAGCCGCTCGGTCAGGCCGGCGAAGTCGCCGATGCCGTCATTGTTGCTGTCGGCGAAGGCCTTGACGTGGAGCTGGTAGATGATGGCGTCCTTGTACCAGAGCTCATCCACGATCTCGGCAGCCTCAGCCTTCTTGGTATCGACGGAAGACAGAACATTCATGGCGTGACCCCTTACGCCAGGCAGCGGAACAGAAGTGCCGGATCGCGGTCGGGATCGATACGCAACTTGATGCCGCCCCATTCGATGCGGGACTGTTCGCCGGTGAGGAGGTTTTCGAGTGCCGTCACATGGTGACGCAGCCCGCCGGCGTCAACGGTGAGATCGCCGAGCGGCAGCCAGCATTCTCGCTCACGGCGCGACAGCGCGATCACGACGACGACAATGTTGGCCGGATCGGCCGCCTCCTTGGCGAAGGCGATCGTCTGGCCGTCTTCGATGGCGAGAAAGCGCAAATTCGCGGTCTGCTGGAGCGCCGCGTTCTCGTTGCGGATGCGGTTGAGCGCGGCGATGTACGATTTGATGTTGCCGGGACGATCCCAGTCCCGCTGCCTGATCTGGTACTTCTCGGAATCCAGATATTCTTCGCGGCCGGGAATGGCCTCATGCTCCAGCAGCTCGAATCCGCTGTAGATGCCGTAATTGCCCGAGAGCGTTGCAGCCAGTGCGATCCGCGACTTGAAGGCCCACGCCTCTCCGCTCTGCAGGTGAAAGGGCAACAGGTCAGGCGTGTTGACGAACATGTTCGGACGGTAGAAATCGCGTTCGGGATAGCGCGTCAGCTCGCCGAGATATTGCTCCAGCTCCCATTTTTCCGTGCGCCAGGGGAAGTAAGTGAAGGACTGCGCGAAGCCGAGCTTGGCGAGGCCCTTCATCGGCTTTGGCCGTGCATAGGTCTTGGAGAACAGGATCACGTCGGGATGACGGCGGCTTATGTCGCGGATCAGCCACTCCCAGAACGCGAGCGGCGCGGTGTCGTGATTGTCGATGGCGAAGATGGTTACACCCTTGTCGATCCAGAACAGCATGGCGTCGCGAAACGCATTCCACAGCCCGACGCGATCGACCGAATTGAAGTCGGGGATAACGATGTCAGAATAGGGGCCGTCCGCCGTCTTCACCGAGCGGTCGGGCCGCCATTTGAACCATTCCGGATGCTGCGTCAGCCAGGGATGATCCGGCGAGCACTGCACCGCGAAGTCCAGCGCAAGCTCGAGCCCGTATTCAAGACATGTGGCGACCAACGCGCGGAAGTCCTCGATCGTGCCGAGCTCCGGATGCAGCGCATCGTGGCCGCCCTCGGCCGAGCCGATCGCATAGGGCGAGCCGGGATCGCCTTCACGGGCCACCGGTGCGTTGTTGCGGCCCTTGCGGCTGGTCTTGCCGATCGGGTGGATCGGCGTGAAGTAGAGCACGTCAAAGCCCATTGCGGCGATGTCAGGCACGCGCGCGATGCAGTCGCGCAGGGTGCCATGCCGGCCCGGCAATGCGCTCTGGCTGCGCGGCATCATCTGATACCAGGTGCTGAAGCGGGCCTTGTCGCGGTCGGCAGTCAGCGGGAAGAATGGCGAACGCGTCAGGTCCGGCCGCGACTGGCTCTCGGCCATGGCTTCGCCGAGCTCGGTCGCGAGCAGCGAGGTGATGTCGCCGTTCCTCAGGTAATCTTCGCACTGTCTGATGATGATCGCTGCGGCGTCCTGCCGCGCGCCATGCGCCTTGGTCAAAAGCCCGGCGCCCTCGATCGCATCGAGGCTGACATCGGCCCCGGTGCGCCGCTTTCGCGCGGCGGCGTGCGACCATGTAGCGAACTCGTCGGTCCAGGCTTCGATCGCGTAGACATATTGGCCGGGCTCGGGGGGCGTGAACGCGCCGGACCAGCGGTCATTGCCGTGATGGGTCATCGGCTCGCTCCGCCATTCGCGCTCCTGCTCTCCTCGCCAGATCAGCGCGGCTGAGATCACTGCCTCGCCATCGCGGTAGATGTCGGCCCAGACCTCGACCGGCTCGCCCGCGATCCGCTTCACGGCGAAACGGCCGCCGTCGATCGCAGGATAGACGTCCTCGATCAGGAAAGCGCTGCCGGCCGCGGCACTCTCGACAGTTTGAATTGTCTTGTTCACGGTGATGCCATTGACAAGAAAGCAGGAGCCCGTTTCCCTTGTCGGGAACCCACGCTTGGTACCATGATAGAAAGCCGCTTGTGTGTCATTGGTTCCCTTGGGAACGGCAAGCGCAGTTTGCGAGTTACCCCTGACTAACCTCTTCCGCGATCTCGTTATTCTCGATGCCCCTGGCCAAACAATGGCCTGCAAGCTGCGTGCCGAATGGATCTTTTAGCTCAAGCCCGGATCAAGGGCGTTCAATCCGAATTCATCGATGCCCTCGGCAAGCTGCGGGTCACCGCGCCCGAGGCCCTCAAATCCATCCTCGACGCCCTGCCGGAGAAGCGGGTCTATCGCTTCGTCAGCGGGCCGGTCGTGGTCCGTGCGCTCGGACGCCCGCGCACGGAATTAGCGTCGGTTGGCGCGCCGCCGCTGCAATGGAAAATCGTCGGCAACGGCAATGTGATCGCGGCAGGCGAGACACGGGAGCCCGTGATCGCCTGGCCCGCGGGCCTGGCGCTCGGGTATCACCGCCTGACGCTGACCGATGCCGAAGGTGCGAGCGAAGACGTGCCGATGATCGTGGCGCCCGAGCGCTGTTTCGGCGGCGATTTCGACCGCGGCTGGCTGCTCGCCGTGCAGCTCTACAGCGTCCGCTCCGACCGCAATTGGGGCATCGGTGATTTCACCGATCTCGCGGGCCTGGTCCGGCTCGCCAAGCAGCTCGGTGCCGACGGCGTCGGGCTCAATCCGCTGCATGTCCTGTTCGACGATCACCCGGCCGATTGCAGCCCCTATTCGCCGAACAGCCGGCTTTTCCTCAACCCGCTCTATATCGACGTCGAGGCTATCCCTGAATTCTCGGCCGACCTCGTGCCCGACGCGGCCGCAACCGCCGCCCGTCTGCGCGAGGGCGACCGCGTCCCTTATACCGACATGGCGGCGCTGAAATGGCTGAGTCTGCGCGCCGCCTTTAACAGCTTCGTGACAAGCGCGAGCGAGGCGCGCCGCAAGGCGTTCGACGCCTTCCGTGCGGAGCGCGCGCCGCTGTTGTCCCGCTTTGCCTGTTTCGAGGTGCTGCGGCATCGTTTCACCGGACCCTGGTGGGAATGGCCGCAAGAATGGCAGCAGCCGGACGAGGCGAAATGCGCCGAGCTGCGCAACAGCCCCGACAAGCGCGAGGTCGAGTTCGTCGAATTCGCGCAATGGACGGCCGACAGCCAGCTGCATGCGGCCAAGGAGCTGGCCAGCCAGCTCGGCATGCGGGTCGGGCTCTATCTCGACGTCGCCGTCGGCGTGCAGTCCAACGGCTTCGATGCCTGGAACGAGCAGACGGCGATCTCGCGTCATCTCGCGGTCGGCGCGCCGCCCGACGTGCTCAATACGATCGGCCAGGATTGGGGCCTTGCCGGCTTCAATGCCGGTGGGCTGGAAGCGCAATCCTTCGTCCCGTTCGCCGACATGCTCGCGGCGTCGATGCGCCATGCCGGCGCCATCAGGCTCGATCACGTGCTCGGCCTGAAACGGCTCTATCTCGTGCCGCGCGGCTTCAAGCCCGACAACGGCGCCTATGTGCAGATGCCGTTCGAGGCACTGCTGGCCGCCGTAGCGCGCGAGAGCGCGGCCCATAAATGCATCGTGATCGGCGAGGACCTCGGCACCGTGCCGGAAGGCTTCCGCGAGATGATGCAGGATTTCGGCATCTGGTCCTATCTCGTCATGATGTTCGAGCGCGACGATGCCGGCCATTTCCGCAATGTCGACCATTACCGGCCCAATGCGCTGGTGACGCTGAACACGCATGACCTGTCGACCTATGCCGGCTGGCGCTCCTTCAGCGATCTCAAGATGAAGCGCTCGCTCGGGCTCGATCCCGGCGAGAACGACCAGGCGCGCTGGGATGCGCTCGGCGGGCTCGACGAGATCCTGCGCCAGAACGGCATCAGCGCCAATGATCTCTACTCTGTGCTGGCCTTCCTGTCGCGCACGCCGTCACGGCTGCTCGCGGTGTCGATGGAGGACCTGCTCGGCGTGATCGACCAGCCCAACATTCCCGGCACGATCGACGAGCATCCGAACTGGCGCCAGCGCCTTCCGGTCGCGCTCGACAAGATCGCGTCCAAGATCGATCTCGCAGCTTTGAAGGCTGCGACGCGGGAACGTTCATTGCCCGGCGGGAATTGAACCGCCGGGACTTGCCAGGCTCGCACGACATTGGCTCAAAGGATCGAGGACTATGCGCTGATCGGCGATTGCGAGACCGCGGCGCTGGTCGGGCGCAACGGCTCGATCGACTGGCTGTGCTGGCCCGCCTTCGATTCCGACGCCTGCTTCGCCGCCATCCTCGGTACCCACAAAAACGGCCGCTGGCTGATCGCGCCGAGCGAGGGCGCAACCTCCATCTCGCGGCGCTATCTCGGCAACACCCTCATCCTCGAAACGCGCTTCGAGACGAAGAATGGCACCGTCGCGCTGATCGATTTCATGCCGCTGCGCGGCAAGGCGTCCGACATCGTGCGGCTGGTCCGCGGCATCCGTGGCACCGTGAAGATGCGGATGGAGCTCGTCATCCGCTTCGGCTTCGGCGCGGATATTCCCTGGGTGCGGCGGATCGACCATTCCTTGATGGCCATCGCCGGCCAGGACATGACGGTGCTGCGCACGCCGGTCGAGACCCGCGGCGAGGATCTGACCACCGTCTCGGACTTCGAGGTGAAGGAAGGCGAGACCGTGCCATTCGTGCTGACTTACGGTCCCTCGCATCTCGCCCCGCCTGCGCCGATCGATGCGGAGCTGGCGCTTCAGGAGACCGAAAAATTCTGGGAGAACTGGTGCGGCCATTGCACCCGTGACGGCGACTATCAGGAGCTGGTCCTGCGCTCGCTGATCACGCTGAAGGCGCTGACCTTCGCGCCGACCGGCGGCATCGTCGCGGCACCCACCACCTCCTTGCCGGAGAAGCTCGGAGGCAGCAGGAACTGGGACTATCGCTTCTGCTGGCTGCGCGATGCCACCTTCACGCTGCTGGCGCTGATGAACTCGGGTTACACCGAGGAAGCCCTGGCCTGGCACAATTGGCTGCTGCGCGCGGCCGCCGGCTCCCCTTCGAACATGCAGATCATGTACGGCATCTGGGGCCAGCGGCGCCTCCTGGAATGGGAGGCGGGCTGGCTCGACGGTTATGAGGGGGCGCAGCCGGTGCGCGTCGGCAATGCCGCCCACGCGCAGCTCCAGCTCGATGTTTACGGCGAATTGATCGACGCCTTCCACCAGTCGCGCATGGCGAGGCTCAAGCTCGACGACGAGACGACCTGGGCGCTGGAATGCGCCGTGCTCAATCATCTGGCCGAAGTCTGGGACCGGCCCGACCACGGCATCTGGGAGCGGCGCGGCCAGCCCAAGCACTACGTCTTCTCCAAGGTGATGACCTGGGTCGCCTTCGACCGCGGCATCAAGAGCGCCGAGACCTTCGGCTTCAAGGCGCCGCTGCTGCACTGGCGTGCGCTACGCGAAGCCATCCATCGCGATGTCTGCAACAGGGGATTCGATGCGGAGGAAAATGCGTTCGTCGAATCCTACGGCTCGAAGATGCTCGACGCCAGCGTGCTGCTGCTGCCCGCCGTCGGCTTCCTGCCGGCGGACGACCCGCGCATCCGCGGCACCATCGCGGCGGCCGAAAAATGCCTGATGCGCGACGGCTTCGTGCTGCGGCACGACCCGCGCGAGCTGCCCCCGGACCAGCCGCCGCTCGAAGGCGCCTTCCTGGCCTGTACCCTATGGCTCGCCGATGCCCATGTGCTGTCGGGCGATCTCGACAAGGCGCAAGTTCTGCTTGACCGCGTGGTCGGCATCGCCAACGACGTCGGGCTACTGGCCGAAGAATACGATTCCGTGGCCCGCCGCCAGACCGGCAATTTCCCGCAGGCGCTGACCCACATCGCGCTGATCAACACGGCGCACAATTTGTCGGCGGCAAGGCAAGGCAGCGAGAAGCCGGCGGTGCAGCGGTCGAAGTAGTAGGAAGAGCCGTCAGGCGCTTTTGCCCCCACGAGCACGGTGCACTCCCTCTCCCGCTTGCGGGAGAGGGTTGGGGAGAGGGTGTCTCCGCAATGGGATAGCCCCCTAGAGGAGAAAGCCCTCACCCGCGCCTTCGGCGCGACATCTCCCGCAAGCGGGAGAGGTTGCACCGAGCCCGTGGCAATCGAGTCAATCTAAGCCATTCCGCTTTAGCCAACCCCATTCCGCGTCAAGATCATCTCCATCGCCTCGGCAAAGCCGTCCTGCTCGTTGGTCGCAGTGACATGCGTCGCCTCGTCCTTGACGTTGTCGGCGGCGTTGCCCATGGCGATCGAGGTGCCGCTGACGCGGAACATGGCGAGGTCGTTCTGCATGTCGCCGATGGTGGCGACCGCGTCGGTCGAGATGCCCAAGCGCTTGGCCATCGCTTGCACGAATGTGCCCTTGTTGAAGCCCGGCGGGGTGATGTCGAGATAATAGGTCTGCGAGCGCACCGCGGTCGCCGCGCTGCCGAGGGCTTCCTGCATCACCTTCTCGCACGCCTCGAGCCGGGCGGCGTCGGCGCTGGCGCCGACGATCTTGCAGGCGCTGGCAAGGTAGGGCGAGAAGTCAGTCACGATCGTCGGATCGGAACGGATCGTGTGCCGCTCGTGCGCGACGTAGCTGCCGCTGGGATTGTCGATCAGCCATTTGTCGGTGGTGAACAGCCAGACGTCGGCGCCGTAATCGCGGAGGATCTGCAAGGTGCGCTCGGCCGCGCGCGCTGGAATCAGGTGCTGCTCGACCGGCCGCATCTCGGGATCGACGATCGAGGAGCCGTTGAACGGGCCGACCGGCAGCCACAGCGCCAGCGGCTCGATCAAGAAGCGCATGCCGATCGCCGGACGGCTGGAGGTGATGGTGAAACCGATGCCAGCCTGGTGCAGCCGCTGCACGGCGTTCTTCGCGCGCTCCGTTAGCGTTTTGTCCTTGGTCAGCAGCGTGCCGTCGACGTCGGAGACCACGAGTGAGATTTGGGTCATGGCAGAACCTTGGGTGTTGCGGCGCCCAGTTTGAGCTGCCGCACGATGCCGTCCACGATCGCCTCGACGGTCTCGTCGATCGAGACGGTGATGACGTGCTCGCCCGGCTCCGGCGGCTCCAGCGTCTCGAACTGGCTGGCGAGCAGTCCGGGCGGCATGAAGTGCCCTTTGCGTTGCGCCAGCCGCTCGGCGATCAGCTCCTTGGTGCCCTTCAGGAACACGAAGCGGACGTCATCGCGTCCGCGCAGCAGCACGTCTCGATAGGCGTGCTTCAGCGCCGAGCAGGCGATGATGACGTGCTCGCCGCGGCCGCAGACCCGCGCGATTTCGTCGGCGATGGCATTCAGCCAGGGCCAGCGGTCTTCGTCGGTGAGGGGATGTCCGGCCCGCATCTTCTCGACATTGCTGGCGGGATGGAAGCTGTCGCCGTCCTCGAACCGCCAGCCGAGGCGCTCGCCGAGCGCCTTCGCGACCGTGCTCTTGCCCGAGCCCGACACGCCCATCACGATCAATGCACAGGGTGCTTCAGCGCGGCCCACGAATGTCCTCCGGAAGCGCGGCCTTGTCGACCAGCCAGACGGTCTCGCCGTTCGAGCGCGCGCGTAAGGCCGGCAGATTCTCGCCATTGCAGAGGCGCGTCAAGATCGGCCGCTTGTCTTGCCCCGCAATCTCGAACAGCATCTCGCGGCAGGAGGCCAAAGCGGGCAGGGTGAGCGAGACCCGCGGCACGAACGGCGCAACGTTCGCCTTGGGAACGCCGACGACCCAGCGTCGGGTCTCCTCGATCTCGGGAAAGCCAGGAAACAGCGAGGCGGTGTGGCCGTCCGGTCCTGCGCCCATCAGGACGAGATCGAACAGCGGACGTGCGGGATCGAGCTGGTCTCCGCCATAGAAGGCCTGCAGCTCACGCGCATAGGCTTCCGCAGCGGCATCGGGATTGTCGGCTGTGGTCGGGATCGGGTGAATATGGCCGGCGGGCGCGTGGCGATCGAGAAAGGTCGCGCGGGCGACCGCCATGTTGTTGAGGGGATCGCTGTCGGGCACGAAACGCTCGTCGCCGATGAACCAGTGCACGCGCTCCCACGGAATCCTGCCGCGCCAGGCCTCGCTGCCGAGCAACTGATACAGCGTCCTCGGGCTGGAGCCGCCGGTGAGGCAGATCGCGATGCGGCCGGCATTGGCCGCGATCCGCGCCAGCACGCGTTCGGCCGCGGCGCGGGCGAGAGCTTCGGCATCGGCCTCGACGATCAGCTTCGGCTGCACGGCCTGAGCCATCACGAGAACTTTCGCCAGCTTCGCCCGTCGCGCCGGAGCAGCTCGTCGGCGCAGGCAGGGCCGTCGCTGCCGGCTTCATAGGTTTCGATGCCGTTGCTGCCCGCGCTCTTCCAGGCGTCCAGGAACGGCTGCACGGCCTGCCAGCCGGCCTCGATGCCGTCGGCGCGCTGGAACAGGATGTTGTCGCCGATCATGCAGTCGTAGATCAGCGTCTCATAGCCGGTCGAGGGATCGGCGCGGAAATAGTCGCCATAGCGGAACTTCATCTCGACGCCGTCGATGGTGATGCTCGGCCCCGGGATCTTGGCGTTGAACTGCAGCTCGATGGTCTCAGTCGGCGCGATGCCGATGGTGAGGAAGTTCTGCGACAGCCGGTCGACGTCCGTCCCTGAGAACATCGACAGCGGGGCCTGCTTGAACTTGATCGCGACTTCGGTGCGCTTGTGGCCGAGCGCCTTGCCGGTGCGCAAGTAGAACGGCACGCCTGCCCAGCGCCAATTGTCGATCATCAGCTTGAGCGCGACAAAGGTCTCGGTGGTGCTGTCGGGCTTGACGTCCGCGGTCTTGCGATAGTCCGTGATCTCGTCGTCGCCGCTGCGGCCCGCGAGATATTGCGCGCGCACCGAATTCTTCAGTGCGTCCTCCCGGCTGGGCAGCTGGATCGATGTCAGCACGTCCGCCTTCTCGGAGCGTACGGAATGTGCGTCGAAGCGGGCGGGAGGCTCCATCGCGACCAGCGACATCAGCTGGAACAGGTGGTTCGGCACCATGTCGCGCAGCGCGCCGGTGGCATCATAGAAGCCGCCGCGGTGGCCGACCCCGAGCTTCTCTTCCACGGTGATCTGGATGTGGTCGATGTGGTTGCGATTCCAGATGGGCTCGAACATGCCGTTGGCAAAGCGCAGCACCAGGATGTTCTGCACCGTTTCCTTGCCGAGATAATGATCAATCCGGTAGATCTGGTGCTCGTCCATGATCTTCAAGAGTTCGGCATTCAGCGCGCGGGCCGAGGCCAGATCGGTGCCGAACGGCTTTTCGATCACGAGCCGCCGCCAGGCGCCGTTCTCCCTCATCATGCCGGTGCGGCCGAGCTCCCGCGCGGTCGGCGCGAACGCGGCCGGCGGCGTTGCAAGATAGAACAGCCGGTTGCCGCCGGTGTCCTGCGCGCATTCCAGCGAATCCAGATGCTGGCGCAGGCGGTCGAAGGAGGGCGGATCCTTTGCGTCGGCCTCGACGAAGGTCACGCATTCCAAAAGCCTCGTCGCGATGTCGTCGTCCACCGGGCGCGTCGCGAATTGCCGCAAGCCCTTCAGCAGGCTGTCGCGCAGCTCCTCATCCGACTGGCCCCTGCGGGCGACGCCGACGACGCAGAATTTCTCCGGCAGAAGATGCTCGGCGGCCAGGTTGTAGAGCGAGGGCATCACCAGGCGATGGGTGAGATCGCCGGTGACGCCGAAGATGACGAAGGCGCAATTGTCCGGCTTGCGCTTTGGCTGCGGGTCTTTTGTCACGAATGGTCGGCCTTCGCTTGGTTTACGCGTTACTTCGGCTTCGCCGCGCCCGGCTGCGTCGGCTCCTTGTGCCCGCCGAACCCTGCACGCATCGCCGAAAGAATTTTTTCGGCGAAGGTGTGTTCTTTGCGGGACCGGAAACGTGTGTAGAGCGCCGCGGTCAAAACCTCGGCCGGCACGGCCTCGTCGACCGCCGCATTCACGGTCCAGCGGCCTTCGCCGGAATCCTCCACGAAGCCGGAATATTCCGACAGTTGCGGACTGTCGGCGAGGGCGGTCGAGGTGAGGTCGAGCAGCCAGGACGGAATCACGCTGCCACGCCGCCACACTTCGGCGATGTCGGCGAGATCGAAATCGTAGCGATGATCCGCCGGCAAAGCCTCGATATTGGCATTCCTGAGGATGTCGAAACCTTCGGCATAGGCCTGCATCAGGCCGTATTCGATGCCGTTGTGGATCATCTTGACGAAATGGCCGGCGCCGACGGGCCCGGCGTGGATGTAGCCTTGCTCGACGCGGGGATCGCGGCCCTCGCGCCCCGGCGTGCGCGGAATGTCGCCGGCGCCCGGCGCGAGCGCCGCAAAGATCGGATCGAGCCGGTCGACCACCTGCTTCTCGCCGCCGATCATCATGCAGTAGCCGCGGTCGAGCCCCCACACGCCGCCTGACGTGCCGACATCGACGTAATGGATGCCGCGCGCCTTCAGCGCCTTGCCGCGGCGGACGTCGTCCTGCCAGAAGGTGTTGCCGCCGTCGATGATGACGTCGCCTTCCTGCATCACGGCGGCGATCGTCTCGATCGTGGTCTCGGTGATGCGTCCTGCCGGCAGCATCACCCAGGCCGTGCGCGGCCGCTCCAGCTTGGCGACGAACTCTTCCAGCGTCGCCGAGCCGACCGCGCCGTCGGCGGCAAGGCCCGCGACGGCCTTGGCGTCCTTGTCGTAGACAACGGTCGAATGCCCGTGCCGCATCAGGCGGCGAACGATGTTGCCGCCCATTCGGCCGAGGCCGATCATGCCGAGTTGCATCTGCATTATTCCTTTAGTTCAGCGCGTCGTTGAGCGCTGCATTGAGCGCGGCAAGGCCTTTCTTGAGCCCACCCTTCAGGTGCACCCGCAGCGCACGCCGGCCGCGTTCCGTCAGCACGTCGAAATCGCCGCGCGCCTGCGCCGCCTTGATCACGCCGAAGCTCGCCTTCTGGCCCGGCACAGGCAGGTCCTTGGCGTCATCGGCGGTGATCTGGAGGAAGACGCCGCTGTCGGGCCCGCCCTTGTAGGCCTGTCCCGTCGAGTGCAGGAAGCGCGGGCCGAACTCGGCGCAGGTTGCGACATGCCGCTTCTCGCGCACCTCGAGGCGCATGGCCTGAAGCGCGTCGATCGTGGCCTTGTCGCGCGCGATGTAGCCGAGCAGGGCGACGTAGTCTCCGTCGTTGGATCGCGACAGATGCGCCTTCAGCCAGGAGCCGAGATCGCCATTGGCGCCGGCGGCGCGTAGCGCCGTGGCATTGGCCTCGTCGGTGTAGAGATCGGCTTCCTTGGTGCTGACCACCGGCTCTTCCGCCGGCAGCTTGCCGGTCTTCTCGAACGCGGCGGTGAGCTCGCGGGTCTTGATCTTGGCTGCTTCGACGTCCGGCTGGTCGAACGGATTGATGCCGAGAATGCTGCCGGCCACGGCGGTTGCCATCTCGAAGCGGAAGAACTCCTGGCCGAGATGCTCGATCGACTTCATGACGATGCGCACCACGGGGTGGCCCGCCGCCTCGATCGCGGCAAGCTGGGAATCGTGTGCTGCGTCCGCTTCGCCTTCGACGCGGATGTCGATGAAGAAACGGTCGTTGCCGTAGACGGAGGGATCGCCCAGCGGCTCGCCCTCGATCGGGATCAGGCCCTTGCCCTCCTTGCCGGTCGATTCCGCGATCAGCTGCTCGGCCCAGGCGCCGAAATCGGCGATCTTCTTCGACGCCAGGATCGTCACCTTGTCGCGGCCTTCGAGTCCCGCGAGACCTATGGCAAGGCCGAGCTGCACGCCCGGGTTTTCGGACGGCGGCACATCGGGGCCACAGGAGCGGGCCATCGCCAGCGCATGCTTGACGAAGCTCTTGACGTCGATGCCCGCGGTTGCCGCCGGCACCAAGCCGAAGGGCGAGAGCACCGAATAGCGTCCGCCGATCGAGGGCTCGCCATGGAAGATGCGGGCGTAGTTCAGCTGCTTCGCCGCCTTCTCCAGCGACGAGCCGGGGTCGGTCACCGCGATGAAGCGATGCCCGGTCTTCACCTTCGGCCCCACCGCCTTGGCAACCTGCTCGTGGAAATAGTCCTTCATCGCGTTCGGCTCGGTGGTGCCGCCGGACTTACTGGAGACGATGAAGACGGTGTTGGCGATGTCGATCTTCGCCTCCATCGCCCGCACCTGTGCCGGATCGGTGGAGTCGAGCACGTGCAGCTTGGGGAAGCCGGGCTTCTTGCCGAAGGTCTCCGCCAGCACCTCGGGGCCGAGGCTGGAGCCGCCCATGCCGAGCACGACGGCGTCGGAGAATTTCTGGCCCTTCACGCGGCCCGCATAGTCCTCGTAATCGGCAATGTCGGCCTGGTGCGGGCTGTCGAGCCAGCCGAGCCATTTGTCCTCGTCCGCACCGGTCCAGACCGACTTGTCGCGCTGCCACAGCCTGCGGATCTTGGCCGACGCCCGCCATTCCTCAGTGGTCTTGGCCAGCGCCTTGCCGAGCCCGTCGCCCAGCGAGAGCTGCTGGCGGTCGAGTGCGGGCCCGAGCACGACGGCGCGCTTGTGGGCGACGGCGCCGTAGAGCTTGTCGGCGGCATCCGCAAACAGCTTGACGCCGTCCTTGACCAGCTCCTCGGCAATCGCATCGAGCGAGATGCCGGAGCGCTCCAGCTCCTCCAGCACGCGCTTCGCGTCCTCGACGTTCTCCTCCAGGCTGTCGCGCGGCTTGCCGTGGTCGCGGAACGCATCCAGCGTTGCCGGCGGCACGGTGTTGATGGTGTCGGGGCCGATCAGCTCCTCGACATAGAGGACGTCGCTGTAGTCCTTGTTCTTGGTGCCGGTGGAGGCCCACAGCATGCGCTGCGGCTTGGCGCCCTTGGCGGCGAGCTTCTCCCAGCGCGGGCCTGCGAACAGGCGCTTGTAGTCCTGATAGGCGAGCTTGGCGTTGGCGATCGCCACCTTGCCCTTGAGCGCGGCGAGACGTTCCTTCTCGGACGGATCGTTGGCGCGGGCGATCTTCTCGTCCAGCTGCTTGTCGACCACCGAATCGATCCGGCTGACGAAGAAGCTGGCGACGCTGGCCACATGCGACGGATCGCCGCCGCCGGCGACGTAGGTCTCCAGACCGGCGATGTAGGCCTCGGCCACCTCGAGATAGACCGCCTTGGAGAACAGCAGCGTGATGTTGATGCTGATGCCCTCGCTGATCAGCTGCTCGATCGCCGGCAGGCCCTCCGGCGTCGCCGGCACCTTCACCATCAGGTTCTTGCGACCGACGTCCTTCCAGAGCCGCCGCGCCTCCGCGATCGTGCCCGATGTGTCCATGGCGAGATAGGGCGAGACCTCCAGGCTGACATAGCCGTCGCCGCCCTTGAGGCGGTCGTAGACCGGGCGCAGCACGTCGGCGGCGTTCTGGATGTCCTCGATCGCAACGGCCTCGAACAGGTCGGCCACGGTGCGGTCGCCGCGCTTCAGCGCCTTGCCAATCGGAGCGTCATATTCGTCCGAGCTGCCGATCGCCTTCTCGAAGATCGACGGGTTGGAGGTGACGCCCTTGACGCCGTCGGTGTCGATCAGCCGCTTCAGGTCGCCCTTGGCGATGAAACCGCGGGCCAGGAAGTCGAGCCAGACCGCCTGTCCGTGCTTTTCCAGTTCTTTGACGGGATTCATGATGCCTATTTATCTCCAAGCCTGCGGACGAGGGGTTTTCGCGAAGGTCCTGACGCGCTATCCTCTAGCCTAGATGCACCCGGGAGGGAACCAATCAAGGGTGCGGGAGTCATACCCTCCAGTGTAACTCCGTCGCGATCATGGCGATCCCGGCGGTCACGCTCACTGTTGCGTAAAGGTCGTTCGCCATCCGGCCGATCTGAGCGCTTCGCTGCCCCAACGGGCATGTCGTCGTCATCCACTCCTACGCATCCGCGATCTCCGCATCGACATTGAATTTCTGCCACGGGGTTCGATGGCGGAGATCTTGCTCGAAGATTGCCGCGGTCACGAAATGATCGTGCTGAGGCCGACACCGGACATGCGAAGAGCTCCGCAGCATCCCGAGCCGGCGCTACGCGCAGAACGATCGCGTTACGATCGCGTTGTCATCCGTCGGGTGGGCTGGCCTGGCAGCGATTGTGTCACGGTGCTGCGCGCCTGTCGCCGACTTCACCGCGGCCACCGGCGAACACCGCATTGCAGCAGGAAGATGAACGGGGACCGCAAGGCTTCGCCGTACCAGCGTCATAAGATCGCCGCTCCCGGACCGCTATGCTGCATCGCCGGATAGGGCCATCCCCGGGAAGGCCCGGATGTGGCGACCGAGTGACATTTTCTGGAAATGAGCCAGAATAGACAGAGATTCGCACAAATTACAGGCAGGTGCCTGTTCGTAACTCATGGAGTGCCTACGTTGTGCGTTGCGTCGAGTCGGCACCAGGGTGTCCAATGATCGTCATGTGCTCACGCTGATTCGAAACGGCCTGAGGAACGGTCCGGTAACTGCTTTCGTTTCAGCTTGTAGCGGAACTCACGCGGAGAGGGATCATGTACAACGATTCTCTATTCAACGCTTTCGCTCGGTCGTTCGAGGCGAGAAGCCAGCACGACATGTCGATGGCGGAATATCTGGAATCGTGTCGAAGCGATCCCATGAAATACGCGAACGCGGCCGAACGACTGCTAGCGGCGATCGGTGAGCCTCAGACGATTGACACGGCCAAGGACCCACGCCTTGGCCGTATTTTTTTGAACCGCACCATCCGTACCTATCCGGCCTTCGCCGGCTTCTACGGCATGGAAGAAACCATCGAGCGCATCGTCGGTTTCTTCCGCCATGCGGCGCAAGGTCTCGAAGAGCGCAAGCAGATCCTCTATTTGCTCGGCCCGGTCGGCGGCGGCAAGTCCTCGCTCGCCGAGCGGCTCAAGTCGCTGATGGAAGTGCAGCCGATCTACGTGCTCAAGGCCGGCGACGAGCTCTCGCCCGTGTTCGAGAGCCCGCTCAGCCTGTTCGATCCCGATCAGCTCGGTCCGATGCTGGAGGAGAAGTACGGCATTCCGCGCCGTCGCCTCACCGGCCTGATGAGTCCGTGGTGCTACAAGCGGCTCGAAGCCTTCGGCGGCGACATCTCGCAATTCCGGGTCGCCAAGATCCAGCCGTCGCGGCTGCGCCAGATCGCGATCGCAAAGACCGAGCCCGGTGACGAGAACAACCAGGACATCTCCTCGCTGGTCGGCAAGGTCGACATCCGCAAGCTCGAGACCTACGCCCAGAACGATCCCGACGCCTACAGCTATTCCGGCGGCCTCAACCGCGCCAACCAGGGCGTGCTCGAGTTCGTCGAGATGTTCAAGGCGCCGATCAAGATGTTGCACCCGTTGCTGACCGCAACCCAGGAAGGCAATTATATCGGCACCGAGAACATCGGCGCGATCCCGTTCACCGGCATTATCCTGGCGCACTCGAACGAAGCCGAGTGGGCGAGCTTCAAGGCCAACAAGAACAACGAAGCCTTCATCGACCGCATCTGCGTCATCAAGGTGCCCTACTGCCTCAGGGTCACCGAGGAGCAGAAGATCTACGAGAAGCTGATCCAGGGCTCCGAGCTCGCCTCGGCTCCTTGCGCGCCGTCGACGCTGGAGACGCTGGCGCGGTTCTCGGTGATGTCGCGCCTGCGCAAGCACGAGAACTCCACCCTGTTCGCCAAGATGCGGGTCTACGACGGCGAGAGCCTGAAGGAATCCGATCCGAAGGCGCGCAGCGTCCAGGAATATCGCGACGCCGCCGGTGTCGACGAGGGCATGGATGGCGCCTCGACCCGATTCGCCTTCAAGATCCTGGCTGCGACGTTCAACCACGATCCGCAGGAGGTGGCCGCCGACGCCGTGCATCTGATGTACGCGCTGGAGCAGGCGATCCGCCGCGAGCAGCTGCCTGAGGAGACCGAGAAACGCTATCTCGAGTTCATCAAGGCCGAGCTCGCACCGCGCTACGCCGAGTTCATCGGCAACGAGATCCAGAAGGCTTATCTCGAATCCTACTCGGATTATGGGCAGAACCTGTTCGATCGCTACGTCGACTATGCCGACGCCTGGATCGAGGACCAGGACTTCAAGGATCCCGATACCGGCCAGCTGCTCGATCGCGAGCTTTTGAACCAGGAGCTGACGAAAATCGAGAAGCCGGCGGGCATCGCCAACCCCAAGGATTTCCGCAACGAGGTCGTCAAATTCTCGTTACGCTCCCGGGCCCAGAACGGCGGCAAAAACCCGACCTGGACCTCCTACGAGAAGATTCGCGATGTGATCGAAAAGCGGATATTCTCCCAAGTCGAGGACCTGCTTCCGGTCATCTCCTTCGGGTCGAAGAAGGACGGCGAGACGGAGAAGAAGCACGGCGAGTTCGTCGCACGCATGGTGGAGCGCGGCTATACCGAACGTCAGGTTCGCCGGCTCGTCGAATGGTACATGCGCGTGAAGCAGGCCGGTTGAGGCGGATGGGAGGCGAATGGTAAAGTGCCCATTCACATTATTGACAGGCGCCTGAATCCAGGCGGCAAGAGTCTTGAGAACCGCCAGCGGTTCTTGCGTCGGGCCAAATCCCTGGTGCAGGGCGCCGTCAAGAAGACCTCGCAGGAACGCGACATCAAGGACGTCCTGGAGGGTGGTGAGGTCACGATTCCACTCGACGGCATGCACGAGCCGCGTTTCCGCCGTGAAGGCGGGACGCGCGACATGGTCCTGCCCGGCAACAAGAAGTTCATCGAAGGCGACTATCTCCAGCGCTCCGGGCAGGGCAGCGCCAAGGATTCCGGTCCCGGCGAAGGCGACAGCGAGGATGCCTTCCGTTTCGTGTTGAGCCGTGACGAGTTCGTCGATCTGTTCCTCGACGACCTCGAGCTTCCGGATCTCGCCAAGCGCAAGATCGCACAGACCGAGAGCGAAGGCATCCAGCGCGCCGGCTACACCATGACCGGCTCGCCCGCCAACATCTCGGTGAGCCGGACGGTGAAGCTCGCGCTCGCCCGCCGCATCGCGCTCAAGCGTCCGCGCAAGGACGAGATCGAAGAGCTGGAAGCCGCGATCGAAGCATGCACCGACGAGGACGAGCGTGCGGCTCTCGTGGCCCGGCTCGAAACATTGAAGGCGAAGTCGAAGCGCATCCCCTTCATCGATCCGCTCGACATCCGCTACCGGCGCTTCGAGACGGTGCCCAAGCCCGTCGCGCAGGCCGTGATGTTCTGCCTGATGGACGTCTCCGGCTCGATGTCCGAGCACATGAAGGACCTGGCGAAACGCTTCTACATGCTGCTCTACGTGTTCCTGAAGCGGCGCTACAAGCACGTCGAGATCGTCTTCATCCGCCACACCGACCGCGCCGAGGAGGTCGATGAGCAGACCTTCTTCTATGGTCCGGCCTCGGGCGGCACGCTGGTCTCCAGTGCGCTGCAGGCGATGCACGAGATCGTGCGCGAGCGCTTCAACCCGTCGGATTGGAACATCTACGCCGCGCAGGCTTCCGACGGCGACAATGCCTATTCCGACGGCGAGCTCACGGGGCTCCTCTTGACCGAGAAGATCCTGCCGGTCTGCCAGTTCTTCGCCTATCTCGAGGTCGGCGAGGCCGGCGGCAGCGCCTTCGATCTCTCCGACTCCTCGCTCTGGAGCCTCTACGAACGCCTGCGCAACAGCGGCGCCCCGCTCTCGATGCGCAAGGTCTCGGAGCGCAGCGAGATCTTCCCGGTGTTCCACGATCTATTCCAGCGCCGCGACACTGCCCAGGAGAAGGCCGCTCCATGAAGGAACGTTTGTTCGAAGGCGCCGATTGGGATTTCCACACCTTGCAGCGCATCACCGATGCCTGCGAGGAGGTGGCGTTGAAGGATCTCGGCCTCGACGTCTATCCGAACCAGATCGAGGTCATCACCGCCGAGCAGATGCTGGACGCCTATTCGTCGGTCGGCATGCCCTTGTTCTACAAGCACTGGTCGTTCGGCAAGCACTTCGCGTTCCATGAGGCGTCCTACCGCAAGGGCCTGATGGGGCTGGCCTACGAGATCGTCATCAACTCCTCGCCCTGCATCTCCTATCTGATGGAGGAGAACACGGCGACGATGCAGACGCTGGTGATCGCGCACGCCGCCTTCGGCCACAACCATTTCTTCAAGAACAATTATCTGTTCAAGCAATGGACCGATGCCGACGGCATCCTGGACTATCTCGACTTCGCCAAGAACTACGTCATGCAGTGCGAGGATCGCTACGGCCGCATCGAGGTCGAGCGCACGCTCGACGCCGCGCACGCGCTGATGTCGCACGGCATCGACCGTTATCCCGGCAAGAAGAAGCTCGATCTGCGCGCCGAGGAGAAGCGGGCAGGGCGTCGCCGTCAGCACGAGGAGGAGGTCTTCAACGATCTCTGGCGCACCGTGCCGAAGGGCGCCGCCAAGAGCCGCTCCACGCTCAGCATCGAGCGCCGCCGCAAGCTGCTCGGCCTGCCGCAGGAGAATTTGCTGTATTTCCTGGAGAAGAGCGCGCCGCGGCTGGCGCCCTGGCAGCGCGAGCTGCTCCGCATCGTTCGCCACATCGCGCAATATTTCTATCCGCAGAGCCAGACCAAGGTCATGAACGAGGGGACGGCGACCTACGTCCATTATCGCATCATGACCAAGCTGCACGAGCAGGGTCGCATCAGCGACGGCAACTTCCTCGAATTTCTGGGGTCGCACACCAATGTGGTGTTCCAGCCCGAATTCGACGACCCGCGCTTCTCGGGCTTCAATCCTTACGCACTCGGTTTTGCCGTGATGCAGGACATCGAGCGCATCGTCAGCAATCCCGAAGACGAGGACCGCGACTGGTTTCCCGACATCGCCGGCAAGGGCGACGTCATGGGCGTGCTGCGCGACGTCTGGGCCAATTACCGCGATGAGAGCTTCATCGGCCAATTCCTGAGCCCGAAATTGATGCGGCACTTCCGCATGTTCCACCTGCACGACGATCCCGAGGAGCGCGCCGGCATCCGGGTCGACGCAATCCACGACGAGCGCGGCTTCCGCCGCGTCCGCCGTGAGCTGGCGCGGCAGCACGATGTCGGCTTCATCGATGCCAATATCGAGGTGGTCGACGTCGATCTCTCCGGCGACCGCCGCCTGATCCTGCATCACCACGTCATCAAGGGCTCGCAGCTCAACGAGACCGACGCCAAGCGCGTGCTCCAGCACCTGGCCGATCTCTGGACCTACGACGTCGCACTGATCGAGGTCGACGCCAACGACAAGGTCCTGCGCGAATACGTCGTCAGCCCGCGCCCGATAGCGGCGGCGGTGGCGTGACGGGGGCTGCCTACATGGGGCACCACGCGAGATGCGCATTGATGTGCCCTCGCCCCTTGCGGGAGAGGGCAGCGACGCCGGCAGACATAAGCTCACTGGGGTGAGGGGTATCTCTCCGCACTCTCCCGTGCCGATGGAGACCCGTCATCCGGCGCTTCGCGCCACCTTCTCCCGCAAGGGGAGAAGGAAGGCACTTGTGGCGGCCCATCGCGTCTACGAGGCTGATCGCTTCCCCGGCTTCTTCTTGCTCGCATTCAGCTCGACCGCCGCGCGGATCAGCGCCTTCAACGCGTTCTCGTTGATCGTTTCGCCCTCGCGAATATCGATCGCGCGGCGCACATTGCCGTCGAGGCTGGAATTGAAGAGACCTGCGGGATCCGCCAGCGCGGCGCCCTTGGCGAAGGTCAGCTTCACGACCTCCTTGTAGGTCTCGCCGGTGCAGATGATGCCGTCGTGCTCCCAGACGGGAACACCGCGCCATTTCCACTCTTCGACGACATCAGGGTCGGCCTCCTTGATCAGCGCGCGAACCCGCCCCAGCATCTCGCCGCGCCAGTCGCCGAGCTCCTTGATCCGGCCGTCGATCAGCTTGGATGGCGAGGCGGTACCTGCTTGCTTCGCGCTGCTCGTCTTCGCCGCCACGGGCTTCTTCATCATGGCCTCGTTCACGCGTTGCTGCGGCCGCGATAAGGTAGCGCGAACAGATAGAGCCCGGTCGCGAGCAGCGGAATCAGCGGCACCAGCGCCAGGAAGCCGATCCACACGGCCTCGACTTGCATCGTCATCGCCACGATGTTGGCGATGACGGCAAGCGTGAAAGCCATCGACAGCCAGCGATGAATCTGCCGAATCCACATAGGCGTGCTCATTGGGACCTCCTTTGAGAATGATCGGAATGGGTGGTGGAGCTAGCTCGCCCGCGCCAGCAAATCGTCCAGCTTGGCCAAAAACTGCTTCCAGCCGGCATGCGCGCCGCCGAACGCCTGTTTCTGCGTCGGGCGGAAGCCCGCCTGCTCGACGCGCAGATGCGTGCCCGCGCTCGTCGGCGTCAGCGTGAAGGTGACGATGCTCTTGAGGTCGAAGGCGGCGTCCTCATGCGAGAAATTCCAGGTGTAGGCCAGCGTCCTCTGCGGCTCGATGGTGAGCACCTCGCAGTCCAGCACGCCGCCCCATTCGCCGCGCAGATTGAAGCGATGGCCGACGACCGGCCTGAAGTCGTTCTTCATCAGCCATTCCTCGATCAGATGCGGCTGCGTCAGCGCGCGCCAGAGCCGCTCGGCGGGATAGGCAAATTCGCGCTCGATCACGACGGAGCGCGTCTCGGCGGGGGCGTTCATTGGTCCATCCTCTTCAGGAGATCGTCGAGGGCATCTAACCTTTTCTGCCAGAACCCGGCCATCTGGCTGGTCCAGTCGATCAGCGGATTGAGCGCACCGGGCTGCGCGCTGTAATGGGTCTGCCGTCCTTTGTGCCGGTCGCGAACCAGGCCCGCCTGCTTCAGGGCGCCAAGATGTTTCGACACCGCCGGCTGCGACACGCCGGATCGTGCCGTCAGCGCCCCGACCGTCTGCTCCCCCTCACGGCACAGCCGCTCGAAGATCGCTCGCCGGGTGGGATCGGCGAGCGTCCGGAACAGAAGGTCGGGGGTGGGAGGCATGAAAAATCCATAACCGGGAGGTTATGGGTAGACTCATAACTGCAGAGTTATGGGTGAGTCAAGTGGACTTGGAGCGGAAATTGCTGTCGCTCGCGCAACGTCCTCCGCCGTCATTGCGAGCGCAGCGAAGCAATCCAGAATCCCTCCTCGGAGACAGTCTGGATTGCTTCGTCGCAAGGGCTCCTCGCAATGACGGAGAATGTGGAGGCGCCCCGCGAAACGCTACGGCCGCAAATACAGATACCCCTGCGACTGCAGCTCGGCCAGCCGGACCACGCCGCCCTTCTCGGCGTTGATGAAGCCCGGCAGCAGCTCGCTCAGCGTCACGTTCTGCGCCTTCATCGTGTTGCCGCAGGCGGCGAGCTCGACGCCGCCCTTTGAGAAGTCACCGACGCGCTTGCTGACGTCGGGGTTGGCCTGCGCCGAGTGAAACGCCTTCAGCGCCGGGCCGTGGATCACCAGCGCGATCGTCACGTGCTCGGGGCCGCCGACGCCGTCGATGTGGTTCTGGATATTGCCGAGCACGAAATGGACCTTCTCGGCGTCGCTGAGATGGTAGGCGACTTTCAGCTTGCCACTCGCGCTCACTTCCGTCGCGGCTCTGGCGCCGGAGGCGCCGAGTGCTGCGCCCAAAGCCGAGACGGCGCTCCACAAGATGCTGCGGCGGTTCATGGCATTCTCCCTGGATTGCCTGACATTGCCGCAGGCATATCACTTGTGGCGCAGCGCCGCGAGTTCCTTGCGGTCGGTCACCAGCGAGGCGCACTCGCGATTGTCGGCCCGGTCGAGCCGGAAAATCTTGTCGTCGGCGCCGGCGGTCAGCGAATGCTCGGCGTCATCGTCCGGCTTGTTGTTCTGCCAGACCCTGACACGTTCGAGCCGGACGATCGCGGACTTGTCGTCCTTGGAGAGCGCAACGCCGATGCCGCCGCCATCGCAGTCGACGCCGCAGCCGAGGCGGACCTCGTCGCCGCTCCTGGTGAATACGGCGTGGTTGCACGAGCCGCTGGAGTCGAAATCGCCGCTGCGGTGACGGTACCTGAAGCCAAGGCGGAAGGAATGGTGAAGCTCCTTGTCCTCCTTGTCGAATTCCGCGGAGATCAGCAGCTTCATCGCGGCGACCTTCTGCTTCGGATGCCGCGCCAGATGGTCGGCATCGTAGCGGCGGACGAAGCAGGCATAGGCCTTGTCGCCGGGAGGCTTCGCATACATCCGCGTATTGAAGGTCTCGGCCTCGGCCTTACCGGCCTCGCGGATATCGTCGACTTCCTCGGCGCGGCCGACGCTGGTCAGCGCAGCAAAAGTGAGGGCAGCAAGGATGACGAGCTTCATAAGGGCCTCGTGCACACGACAATTTCGTCGCAGCAGGACAGAGCTGCTGTCTGTTAGACGCAGAATTGGTGACCCGCGTTCAACCGTCGCAAGCCGCTCGAGCGGTGGTCGCGGTGCGGATTCGCGCAACTCGCTTCACGCTCCGCCTTAGTCACTGATGGGCTCGAGAAGGTTCAAGCGGTGAAGCGGGCGGCTCTTCGGAACTTGAAGCCTGCAATCGCTGCGACATTGTCTCGGTTCGTCAATGTGATAGCCTTCACAGACGATCGCCTTTGGCGGTCGTAGGCTGGGGCTGCCTTGTAAGTTTGTGGAGTCCCCCGCATGGGCGAAATTCGCAACTTCAGACCCGGAAATCCCGACGAGCCGCCGCCGCACAGCGGAATGCCTCGCCGTCTCGCCGCGATCATCGTCGGCGATATCGTCTCCTACAGCCGGTTGATGCAGGCCGACGAGGAAGGCACGCATGCCCGCGTCAAGCGGATCGAGCGCGACATCATCCAGCCCAGCATCATCGAGCACCATGGAAGTCTGGTGAAGACGACCGGCGACGGTTTCATCGCCATATTCGACAGTCCCGTGGAAGCCGTTCGATGCAGCATCGTCATCCAGCAGAATCTCGTCGGCCGCAACGCCTCCATTCCCAAGCATTCCCGGCTCGAATATCGGATCGGAGTCAATCTCGGTGACGTCATCGTGGAGCCGGACGACATCTACGGTGACGGCGTCAACATCGCCACGCGTATCGAGGGCATCGCGGAGCCGGGGCAGGTCTTCATATCCGGCGCGATCTACGAGCAGATCAAACACAAGATCGTATGCGGCTATGAGTCGCTCGGCGACCGCAAGGTCAAGAACATCACCGATCCGGTGCGCGTGTATCGTGTGCTGCCGGACGCTGATGCGGTCGGCAAGACAAGAAGCCGGCGTGAGAACGCGCTGATCTTTTTGCTGGCCATTACAGTGCTGATGATGGCCACCGGCGTGCTCTGGTATTTGCTGGCGCAGCCCGGCAGGATCGGCGAGCAGGCTGCCGCGCCGCCCACCGCTCCGGTCGTCTCACCGGTTCCTCAGCCATTGCCGAGCGAGGCGGCGAAGCAGACGCCGCAACCCTCTCCGTCATTGGCTTCGTCGCCTTCGGCCCCGACTCCGGCTCCGGCTCCCAGCCCATCGGCAACGCCGGTGCGCGAGCCCGAAATGATCGCCATTCGCGGCGGCAGCTTCGCCATGGGAAGCAACGACGATCCGACCGAGCGTCCCGTCCACCAGGTCACGATCAAGCCGTTCTCGATCGGAAAATACCCGGTGACGGTGCAGGAGTGGAACGAATGCGCTGCCGCCAAGGCGTGCGGATTCACGGCCACCGGCAAGGACGATGCCCCGGTCAGCAATGTGAGCTGGACCGATGCGCAGCAATATGTCGCCTGGCTCGCGCAAGCGACGAAGAAGCCCTACCGGCTTCCGAGCGAAGCCGAATGGGAATATGCGGCACGCGGCGGGACACAGACCAAATATTGGTGGGGCGACAAGCTGCAGCCGGGCATGGCCGGCTGCAAGGATTGCGGTGAACTTGCGACCGAGCAGCCGGCCAAGGTCGGCAGTTTCAAGCCAAATCCGTTCGGGCTTTACGACATGGGCGGTGGCATCGATCAGTGGGTCGCGGACTGCTGGCACCGGACCTATCAGGGCGCGCCCAGCGACGGCTCGGCGCGGACCAGCGCTGACTGCAGCTCTCATGTCCTGCGCTCAGGCTCCTGGAAGAACGATTCGAGATATGTGCGGCCGTCAAACCGCGGTGGATACGACACCGGCGTCCGTTACCCCACGCATGGATTCCGGATCGCGCTCAGTCCGTAGGTACTGGAGTCAATTTGATGAAGATCGTTTCCTGTATCGCGCTGGCGGCCGCCATCGCATTGCTCCCCGGCGCGGCCTATCCGCAAGGTAAAACTGCGCCAAAGGACGCCAAGCTTTATTTCATCTCGCCGTATGACGGCCAGAAGATCCGTGGTGGGTTTTGGGTCCGTTTCGGCCTGCGCAACATGGGCGTGACGCATGCCGGCGACGACTACCACAATGCCGGCCACCATCATCTGTTGATCGATGTGAAAGACCCCATCGATGCCAAGGAGCCGATTCCGCAGGACAAGTCCCATCTGCATTTCGGAGCGGGACAAACCGAAACGTTTCTCGAGCTTCCGCCGGGCACGCACACGCTGCAACTGGTGCTTGGCGACGCCAAGCACTATCCCTTCGAACCACCCGTCGTGTCGGAGAAGATCACGATACGCGTCAGGCCGGCGGCATCAGCGCGAAGATGATCACCGCAGGCTGGCGTTGATCTTGTCCAGCACCGCCGAGCCCGGGCAGAGCGTGTCAGCCTCCAGCGCGTTGAGCGGCGTCTCGACCGTGTTGAGATGCTCGTGCAGGTCCTCCGCGTCGGGGTCGACGTACAGAAGACCGGTGACGATCTGGCCCTTGGCGGCGTGCCTTGCGAGGAAGGTCTGGGCGCCCAGGCGGTCGTGCGGATCGTAATCGGCATCGATCTTGCGCAGCGCGATCTTGCTGCCGTCGTGCTGCTCGACCACCTGCACCGTGCCGGGCGCGTAGTCCACCGCAATCGGGTCGCGGCCGACCAGCACATCCAGCCGGTTCACGGCGTCATTGTGCTCGCGGACATAGTCGAAGCTCTTGGTCGAGCCGGCATGGTTGTTGAAGGCGATGCAGGGGCTGATCACGTCGATGAAGGACGCGCCCTTGTGGCCGATCGCGGCGGCGATCAGCGGCACCAGCTGGCTCTTGTCGCCGGAGAACGAGCGCGCCACGAAGGTGGCCCCTAACTGCAGCGCGATGGCGACGAGGTCGATGGCGTTGTCGGTGTTGGTGACGCCCTTCTTGCTCTTCGAGCCGCGATCGGCGGTCGCCGAGAACTGGCCCTTGGTCAGGCCGTAAACGCCGTTGTTCTCGACGATATAGGTCATGTTGACGCCGCGCCGGATCGAATGCGCGAACTGCCCGAAACCGATCGAGGCGGAATCGCCATCGCCGGAGACGCCGAGATAGATCAGCTCGCGGTTGGCGAGGTTGGCGCCTGTCAGCACGGATGGCATGCGGCCGTGCACGGAATTGAAGCCGTGCGAATTGCCGAGGAAATAGTCCGGCGTCTTCGACGAGCAGCCGATGCCGGAGATCTTCGCCACCCGATGCGGCTCGATCGAGAGCTCGTAGCAGGCTTCGATGATCGAGGCCGTGATCGAATCGTGGCCGCAGCCCGCGCACAGCGTCGAGATCTTGCCCTCGTAGTCCCGATGCGTGTAGCCGAGCGCGTTCTTCTTCAGGCCTGGATGATGGAATTTGGGCTTTGCGATGTAGGTCATGACACGGCCTTGCGGAGCGGGGTCACCTTGAGGTGGTCCTGGTGGTCGCCAATGGCTTTGGCGATGAAGCGGGCGGTGATCGGCGTGCCGTCGTAATGCACGATCGGCACCAGCCGGACGGGATCGATGCCGTTCTCGTTGACGATGAGCTGGCGCAGCTGGCTGTCGCGGTTCTGCTCGACGACGTATACGAAATCGTGCTCGGCGAGGAAGCTGGCCACGCTGGAATGGAACGGGAAGGCGCGGATGCGCAGGCGGTCGAGCTGATGCCCGCGCGCTTCCAGCAAGCCGATCGCCTCGTCCATCGCCGGCGAGGTTGAGCCGAAATAGATCACGCCATATTTGGTCGGCCGTTCCGCATTGGCCTGCAGCGGACGCGGCACGAGGTCCTGCGCGGTCTCGAACTTGCGCATCAGGCGCTGCATGTTGTCGGCGTAGACCGTGCCTTCCTCGGAGTAGCGCGCATAGCGGTCCCGCGACGTGCCGCGGGTGAAGTAGGAGCCCTTGGTCGGATGCGTGCCGGGATAGGTGCGGTAGGGAATGCCGTCGCCGTCGACGTCGAGATAGCGGCCGAAGTCGCGGCCTTCCTCCAGCATCGCCGCCGTCATCACCTTGCCGCGGTCATATTGCCTGGCATCGTCCCACTTCAGTGGACGGCAGAGCCGGTGATTCATGCCGATGTCGAGATCGAGCATCAGGAAGATCGTGGTCTGCAGCCGCTCGGCGAGATCGAAGGCGGCCGCCGCGAACTCGAAGGCCTCGGCCGGGTCCTCGGGGAACAGCAGCACATGCTTGGTGTCGCCGTGCGAGGCATAGGCGCAGGCGATGATGTCGCATTGCTGGGTGCGGGTCGGCATGCCCGTGGAGGGGCCGGCGCGCTGGATGTTCATGATCACGGCCGGGATCTCTGCGAAGTACGAGAGGCCGATGAACTCCGTCATCAGCGAGATGCCGGGGCCGGAGGTCGCCGTGAAGGCGCGGGCGCCGTTCCAGGACGCGCCGATCACGATGCCGATCGACGCGAGCTCGTCCTCGCCCTGCACGATCGCGTATTTCGCCCTGCCCGTTTCAGGATCGTGCCGGTACTTCTTGCAATGGGCGGTGAAAGCCTCGGCCACCGACGAGGACGGCGTGATCGGATACCAGGCACACACGGTGGCGCCACCATAGACCGCGCCGAGCGCGGCGGCGCTGTTGCCCTCGATGAAGATGCGGTCGCCGACCTTGTCGGACTTCTTCACGCGCAGCCCAATCGGACATTTCAGGTTCTGCAGCGCCCAGTCGCGGCCGAGATGCAGCGCATGGACGTTGGAGGAGAGCAGCTTCTCCTTGCCTTTGTACTGCTCGCCGATCAGCTGCTCGATCAGCTTGGGGTCCATGTCGAGCAACGCGCTGAGCGCGCCCAAATAGATGATGTTCTTGAACAGCTGTCGCTGACGCGGATCGGTATAGGTCGAGTTGGTGATCGCAGTCAGCGGCACGCCGATCACTGTGATGTCGTCGCGGAATTTGGTCGACGGCATCGGCTTGGTGGAATCGTAGAACAGGTAGCCGCCGGGCTCGATGCCGGCGACGTCCTTGTCCCAGGTCTGCGGATTCATCGCCACCATCATGTCGACGCCGCCGCGTGCGCCGAGATGGCCGGCTTCCGTCACGCGCACCTCGTACCAGGTCGGCAGGCCCTGGATGTTGGAGGGGAAGATGTTGCGTGGGCTGACAGGCACGCCGTGGCGCAGGATCGCGCGCGCGAACATCTCGTTGGCGCTGGCCGAGCCCGAGCCGTTGACGTTGGCGAAGCGGACGACGAAGTCGTTTACGCTGCTGATCGGCTTTTTGTCGGACATGTCGAACCTGCGTGGGTCATCTCGATGAAATATTTCTGCATGTCCCAGGCGCCGGTGGGACAGCGCTCGGCGCACAGCCCGCAATGCAGGCAGACATCCTCGTCCTTCACCATCACCCGCCCGGTCTTCAGGTCCGAGGAGACGTAGAGGTCCTGGTCCGGATGCGCGGAGGGCGCCTTCAGGCGCTGGCGCAGATCGCTTTCCTCGCCGTTGGCGGTGAAGGTGATGCAATCCATCGGGCAGATGTCGGCGCAGGCGTCGCACTCGATGCAGAGCGAGGTCGAGAACACGGTCTGCACGTCGCAGTTCAGGCAGCGATGCGCTTCGCCGAGCGCCAGCTTGACATCATAGCCGAGCTCGACCTCGGCGCGGATGTCCTTGAGCGCAATGACCTTGTCGCGATGCGGTACCTTATAGCGCTTGTCGGGCGAGATGTCGTTGTCATAGCTCCATTCGTGGATGCCCATCTTCTGCGAGGAGATCTGCACCTCCGGCAGCGGCCGTTCGTCGACCGCTTCGCCCGAGAGCATCTTGTGGATCGACAGCGCGGCGTCATGGCCGTGCGCGACCGCCCAGATGATGTTCTTCGGGCCGAACGCGGCATCGCCGCCGAAGAACACTTTCGGATTGGTCGAGGCGAAGGTCTTCGGATCGACCTTCGGCATGTGCCATTTGTCGAACTCGATGCCGCAATCCTGCTCGATCCAGGGGAAGGCGTTCTCCTGACCGACCGCGACCAGCACGTCGTCGCAGGGAATGGTCTGATCGGGATCGCCCGAAGGCACGAGGTTGCGGCGGCCTTTAGCGTCGTATTCGGCTTTGACGTGCTGGAAGGTGACGCCGATCAGCTTGCCGGCGACATGCTTGAAGGCCACCGGGACCATGTAGTTGAGGATCGGGATATCCTCGTGGATCGCGTCTTCCTTCTCCCAGGGCGAGGCCTTCATCTCGTCGAAGCCGGAACGCACGACCACCGTGACTTTCTCGCCGCCGAGCCGGCGCGCGGTGCGGCAGCAATCCATCGCGGTGTTGCCGCCGCCGAGCACGATGACGCGCTTGCCTATCTTGTCGACATGGCCGAACGACACGTTGGCCAGCCATTCGATGCCGATATGGATGTTGGCGGCGGCCTCTTTCCGGCCGGGAAGCTCGAGCTCGCGGCCGCGCGGCGCGCCGGAGCCGACGAAGATGGCGTCGTATTTCTCGGCAAGCAGCGCCTTCATGCTGTCGATGCGGTGGCCGCCTTTGAACTCGACGCCGAGACCCAGGATGTAGCCGGTCTCCTCGTCGATCACCGAATTGGGCAGGCGGAATTTCGGGATCTGCGTGCGCATCATGCCGCCGGCTTCCGGGTCGGCGTCGAACACGGTGCAGTGATAGCCGAGCGGCGCGAGATCGCGCGCCACCGTCAGCGAAGCGGGACCGCCGCCGACCAGCGCGACGCGCTTGCCGTTCTTCGGGCCGGGCTTCGGCAACCGCTGCCTGATGTCGTCCTTGAAATCGGCGGCAACGCGCTTGAGGCGGCAGATCGCGACAGGATTTTCCTCCACGCGTCCGCGCCGGCACGCCGGCTCGCAGGGACGATCGCAGGTGCGTCCCAGAATGCCGGGAAATACGTTCGATTTCCAATTGATCATGTAGGCATCGCTGTAGCGGCCTTGGGCGATCAATCGGATGTATTCGGGAACCGGGGTGTGCGCAGGACAGGCCCATTGGCAATCGACCACCTTGTGAAAGTAGTCGGGGGCCGCGATGTCGGTCGGTTTCATTCCTACCCTGTCCGCGCAGGCCCGAAGACCCCGCGGCCTTTTTTGTTTGAGCTTGGCGAGCGCTTAACGCGCTTCGATCTGGTTTCTGAATGACGTCATTGGGTTAGCTTATTAGAACCGTTCCGAAGTACAACGGCAAATTTGCGCGCGTCACCGCTTTCATGGGAGCTACGCGTGCACGGCATTAACGCGCGGCGCACGAGATGCGTGCGGTGCAATATGCTGCGATGCGGATGCCGTTCAGCCGCGCGCGACATCGCTCTTGGCGAGGTCCCACATCAGGCAGTAGGTGCCGACGGAGATGGGGAGCGGGAAGGGCGCCGCAGCCGGGCCGGTGAAGCGCTCGGCGATGACGGCGGAGACCGCATTGACATGCGTGCCGTCGATCAGCACGAACCAGTCGCGCGCGCCCTCGTTGCGCACCGCCGGAATTCCCGCCGTTGCGCCCGACAATTCCGGCTCGCTTTCGAGCAGGTGCATCGAGATGATGCCGTCGCATTTGTCCGGCACGAGCTTCTCTTGCAGTGCATCACGCCAGGACGCGGCATTATCAGGCGTCGGCCGCAGCCGCACCGTGCCGAGCGCAGTGCCGCGTCCGGTGCCCTTGCTGACGGTGATGCGCGCGACGACGCGCAGCATGTCCTTGAAGCGCGCCATGGTCTGCCGCGACCAATCCGTCTGGTTGGCGAGTCGCGCCCGATAGGCGGGGCTGTCGAGCACGTCGAGCGTCGCGGTCGAGTACAGCGAGAGATATTTGGGGTTGGCGGCATGCGCGACATAGCGCCGCGCTTCGAGAAATCCGTCGATTGCGACACGCTCTTCCAGATGCTCGCGATCGTACCAGCGGTTGAAATCGGCTTCGTCCGAAGCGTCGATATTCATCGACGTCAGCAGCATGCCCTTTCCGGCGAGCGGCATTCTTCTTGTCCTCTCATCGCCCGATCTTCGACGCAAGGTCCGCGATCGACTTCATGACGGCGTCCCTCACGCCGCCATCATAGAGCGAATGCCCGGCTTCTTCCACGATGCGAAGCTCGGAACCGGGCCATACTTTCGCAAGGGCCTGCGCTGTCGCGGGAGCACACAACAGATCATAGCGCCCCTGCACGATCATGCCGGGAATGCCGTCGAGCCGGCCCGCGTTCCGCAGCAGCTGGTCCTCGTTCATGAAGCTGTCGTTGATGAAATAATGCGCTTCCATGAACGGCGTCGCCGGCAATGTGCGCCAGACGTTCAGCCCGGCGAGGTCGAGCCGCGTCCGTGCCGGCTTGTGCTCGGACAAGACGCGCTCGGTGTCGTGCCAGGCCTTCGCCGCCGGGCCATGCACGGCAGGGTCGCTATCGAGGATGCGGCGCCAATAGGCATCCACCGGCCGGTCGCGCTCCTCTGGCGGCAGCACGCTGAGGAAATCCTCGTACAGCGCCGGATGGAATTGCGACAGGCGCGAGGTGAAGGCCGTCTCGACCTCGGCCCGCGTGCCGAGAAACGTCGCGCGCAGCGCTATGCCGGAGACGTGCTCGGGATGCGCCTCTGCATACGCCAGCGCCAGCGTCGCGCCCCAGGAACCGCCGACCACCATCCAGCGTTCGAAGCCAAACTTTTCGCGGATCGTTTCCATGTCCGCGATCAGATGCTGTGTGGTGTTGTGCTCGCGTGATCCCTTGGGCCGGCTGCGGCCGCAGCCGCGCTGGTCGAACAGCACGGCGCAGAAGCGGTCGGGATCGAACAGCCGGCGATGGTCGGGCTGGCAGCCGCTGCCGGGCCCGCCATGCAGGTAGACCGCGGGGATGCCGTCGCTGCGGCCGACGCTCTCGACATAGAGCTCATGGCCGTCGCCGACGTCGAGCATATCGGAGGTCAGCGGCGCAAAGGGATCAGTGCGTTTGGCCGCTGTGCCCGCGTCGGCGTCAGGCGTCATTCTCGGATTCCAGGGTGCCGCCGGCGAAGTTGCGATAGAGGAAGCGGCTGGTGTCGCCTGCGGCCTCGGCTTCCGCCTGCTTGAAGATGGTCTCGTGCAGCGGCGACAGCGCGCAGGCCGGGTCGGTGTTGGCGGCGTCCCCGGTCAGCGCGAAGGCCTGGCAGCGGCAGCCGCCGAAATCGATCTCGCGGAACTCGCAACTCTTGCACGGCTCCTTCATCCAGCCGGTGCCGCGATAGCGGTTGAAGGCCTCCGAGTTCTGCCAGATCCAGGCGATCGAATGGTTGGAGCGCACCGATTCGAAATCGAGCCCGGTGATGCTCTCGGCGGCATGGCAGGGCAGCACCTTGCCGGCGGGCGAGATGTTGAAGAACTGCCGGCCCCAGCCGCCCATGCATTTCTTCGGCCGCAGCGCGTAATAATCCGGCACCACGTAGTCGATGGTCAGTCGGCCCTTCAGCCGCTCGCGCGCCTCCTCAACGAGGCGGGTACACTCATCGAGCTGCGCCACGGTTGGCATCAGCGCGGCGCGGTTCTTCAGCGCCCAGCCGTAATATTGCACATTGGCGACCTCGAGCCGGTCGGCGTCGAGATCGAGCGCCATCTGGATGATGTCGGGCAGCTGGTGCAGGTTCTGCCGGTGCATCACCGCGTTCACGGTGAGCGGCAGGTCGAGCTCGCGCGTCCATTTCGCGACTTCGAGCTTCTTGCGGTGGCCGCCTTTGTAGCCGGCAACGCGATCTGCGAGGCCGTCCTCGATGCCCTGGAACGAGATCTGCACATGGCAGAGCCCGGCATCTGCGAGATCGCTGAGCCTCTCGCGCGTCAGCAGCACGGCCGAGGTGATGAGATTGGTATAGAGCCCGGCGTCGCTGGCATGCTTGACCAGCTCGACGAGATCTTTCCGTGCCGTCGGCTCGCCACCGGAGAAATGCACCTGGAGCACGCCGATCTCGGCGAGCTCGCTCAAGACCTTCTTCCATTCCTCGGTCGTCAGCTCCTTGCCGGAGCGGTCGAGCTCGACCGGGTTGGAGCAATAGGGACATTGCAGCGGGCAGCGATGGGTGATCTCGAGCAGCACGGCGAGCGGAATGCCGAACGTCTCCGCCGTCGAGCGCTGCTTCTCAAGCACCGCGAGGCTGTCGCTGGGCGGGATGGTCACGTCGCTCATGACGTCTTCTCCCTGATCTCGGTGAGAAAGCCCTTGTCGGCGAGATCCTGCAGCATGGCGATGACGTCGGCCAGGATCGCCTCGCGCGGCGCTGCGTACTTTGCGGCGAGCTGATCGGCGACGTCGCCGACATTGCGCTCGCCGTTGCAGAGTTGCAAGACCTCGACCGCAATCTCGTCCGGCGCCAGCACGCGCTCCGGCGCCAGGATCACCCAGACCTTGCGGGTCTCGTCATATCTGAGCTTGGCATGCCGCGGCAGCACGGGGCGGCTCGCCTCGCTGACGCTGATGTTCCGCGGCCCGGCCATTGCTTTAATCCTCAGCTCGCTTTGGGCACGAACGCGCCCGGCGGAATGTGGCCTTCGACATAGGCATGCTGGAGCGCATCCAGCTGCACCCACAGCACGTTGGTCTTGAAGATCAGCGCGTTGCAGACCTGCGCGCGCTGCTCCGGCGTCGTGGCGTGCCTCTTGACATAATCGAGCGCGAAATTGGCGTCGCGCGTCGCCTGGGTCAGGCGGCGCTTGAAGTAGCTCATGATATCGGGGTTGACGAAGTCGTAGTGCTCCAGCATGCCCGAGATGCGTTCTTCATGCAGGTTCGGCGCGAACAACTCGGTGAGCGAGGAGGCGATCGCCTCCAGCGGGCTTTTTTCGCGGCAGAAGTGCACATAGGCTTCCACCGCGAAGCGCGTCGCCGGCAAGATGCCTTCGGTGGATTCGACGTAAGCGGTGTCGAGCCCGAGGCCCTCGGTCAGCTTGATCCAGCGCTCGATGCCGCCCTCGCTGCCGACATCGCCGTCATGGTCCTCGATGCGATGGCGCCATTCCAGGCGGGTAGCGCGGTCGCGGAAGCGGGAGATCACCACCGCGTCCTTGATCGGGATCGTGCTCTGGTAATAGTAGCGGTTGAGCGCCCAGGCCTGCACCTGGCCCTTGTTCAGCTTGCCGCCATGCAGCAGCTTATGGAACGGATGCAGGCTGTGATAGCGCGTGGCGCCGATGTGGCGCAGCGCCGCCTCGAGCTCCTCGGCCGAGTTGAGCCTCAAGTCCTTGCCGATCGAGAGCGCGGTCATTCCAGTCAGTGATTCGGCGTTCACAGCACGATCTCCGTTCCATCCGCCGGTATCTGCCAGCCCGCCTCCTCAGTGAGCTTGCGCTCGGGCGAGCCGGGCAGCAGCGCCGGATTCGAGTTATTGATATGCAGAAACAGCTTCCTGTCGATATTGAGATCGGCCAGCCGGGCGATGGCGCCGTCCTCGCCGGACATGGCGACATGGCCCATGCTCTTGCCGGTCTTGTGGCCGAGGCCGGCCCTGATCATCTCGTCGTCGCGCCAGACGGTGCCGTCGAAGAACACCAGTGAAGCGCCGTCGATCTCGGCCTTGAGCGCGTCGGTCACCTCGGCGCAGGCCGCGATGAAGTAGAAGAACTTGCCCGTGGCCTTGTCGGTGATCTTCAGGCCCAGCGTGTCGCCGTCGCCGCTCTCGCCGCCCGGATGCACCTTGCCTTCGAGATACCAGGCCGACTTGCCCGGCACGGCAAAGGGCAGCACCTCGAGCCCCGAGCGCGTGCCGTCGGGCAGCCGCGGCTCGAACGGCTCGCGGATCGCGATCGGCTGGCGCCGCACGTTCTTCTCGTTCAGCACGTTGAAGATGCTGTTGGAGCTGAGGATCGCCAGCACCTTCTCGTGCGCATAGATCGTGAAGGGCGAGCCTTCGCGCATCGACAGCAGGCCGGCCACGGCATCGACTTCGCTGTTGGTCAAGATCACGCCCGCAATCGGCGTGTGGCGCAGCGCGCCCGCCTTTGGGTGCAGCTGCGGCGTGGCGTTCAATTGCTGGCGAAGATCGGGTGAGGCGTTGATCAGGAACCAGTGCTCGCCGTCGCCGCTGAAGGCGACAGAAGCCTGGGTTCGAAACAGCTCTTGTCCCTTCGCACGAGCCGCGCGGCAGCCTTCGCAGCCGCAATTCCACTGCGGAACTCCGCCGCCGGCCCCGGCGCCCAGGACGACGACGCGAAGCATGATCCGTCTCCTGGAGGCGAATTGGCGAGGTGGATCTCAGGCCGAGACAGTTTCGGACAAGGTTTCTCTTGCCGGAAACGTATCGTGACCGAAAGAACCACCTGCGCAGAACGCGTTTCCACCAGCCGCTTACTTGCGGGTGGCGCTCACATACATATTGATTTCCATGCCGCAGGGCACTTCGACGATCTTAGGGGCTTTCCAGGCCATTTGGCTCTCCATTTTCGCGAATTCGGACGTATCCGCCCATTGGACAAATTAGTGCGGACGGCAAAGTTCGCCAGTGAAATTTTCCCGACCTAGGTAGTAGGCTGCGGGAATTGTTGCACTGCAAAGATGGCGTATTGCGGCCGCAAGATGAGCGGATCAGATACGCAAAATTGCCGATAGGTCGTGATCCCTGTCGGGATAAACCAGTTGTGAGTATGGACCGGCTTCTCATCGGCGACAGACGACCCCAATGGATCAGGCATGCCCAGATATTTCTTCAACACCCGCATCGGAGACGAACTGATCGTGGATCCTGACGGCGAGGACCTGCGCAACCCCGATCGCGCCTGGGAGGTCGCGCGCCAGATGATCCTCGAGGTCGTGAAGTCGGAAGGAACCCAGCCGGCGCTGCTGGAGGCCGTCATCGAGGTCACCGACGCCGACGGCGAGATCGTGCTGGAGTTTCCCTTCACCGAAGCGCTGCTCGACATGCCGGACCAGTCCGCGACGAGGCATTAGCCGGACCAGTCCGCGAGGTGGCAAGAGAGGCCCACCACTCCCTCCACGTCATTGCGAGGAGCCCTTGCGACGAAGCAATCCAGACTGCCTCCGCGGCGGCAGTCTGGATTGCTTCGCTGCGCTCGCAATGACGGAGGCACCCCCGCGAAATCCGCATGGCTTTGCCGCGTTCCCGGCGCTAAAAGACGCCGGTCAAACGGAGCAAGCCATGCAAGATCTCTGGCGCCTGTCGGCCGCCGACCTCGCCACCCTCGTCAGGTCCAAAAAAGTCTCCGCCAGGGAGGCCGCCAAGGCCGGTCTCGCGCGGCTCGATGCCGTCAATCCCCAGCTCAACGCGGTGATCGACCACCGGCCGGATGACGTGCTCAAGCAGGCCGATGCCGTCGATGCCGCAATTAGCCGGGGCGAGGACCCCGGCGTCCTCGCGGGCGTGCCCGTCACCATCAAGGCCAATGTCGACCAGGAAGGCTTTGCCACCACCAACGGCCTCAAGCTGCAGCGCGACCTGATCGCGCGCGAGGACAATCCGGTGGTCGCCAATTTCCGGAAATCGGGCGCCATCCTGCTCGGCCGCACCAATTGCCCGGCCTTCTCCTACCGCTGGTTCACCACCAATCTCATCCACGGCGACACCAAGAACCCCCGCGACGCTTCGCTGACGCCGGGCGGCTCGTCCGGCGGCGCCGGCTCGGCGGTCGCGGCCGGCATCGGCCACATCGCGCACGGCACCGACATCGCCGGCTCGATCCGTTATCCCGCCTATGCCTGCGGCGTGCACGGTCTGCGCCCGACGCTCGGACGCATTCCCGCCTTCAACCCGGCGCTGCCGGAGCGCCCGATCGGTCCGCAGATCATGGCGGTCTCGGGCCCGCTGGCGCGCACGGTCAACGATTTGCGCATCTCGCTTGAAGCGATGTCGGCCCGCGACATCCGCGATCCCTGGTTCGCGCCGGTGCCGCTGCAAGGACCCGCACGGGACAAGCGCGCTGCGCTGTGCCTCAATCCGGGTGGCCTTGCCACCGCACCGGAGGTGAAGGCCGCGGTGAGCGATGCCGGCAAGCGGCTGGAGCGCGCCGGCTGGACCGTCGATGTGATCGAGGACACGCCGCCGATGCGCGAAGCGGTGGAATGGCAGATCAAGCTCTGGCTCGGTGACGGCTATGAGGCGCAGCTGGAGATGGCCGAGCGCGAGGGCGATCCCGGCGCACTGGCCTGCCTGCGCGGCAACCGCGCCAGGGTCACGCCGATGGATCAGGCCAATTACGCCAAGGCGCTGACCCGGCGAGCCACGCTGACCCGCGACTGGATGCTGTTCTTCGAAAAATACGCCGTGCTGCTGACGCCGGTCTCCGGCGAATTGCCGTTCCACGACCATCTCGATCGCAAGGACGAGGATTCCTTCAAGCGGGTCTGGGAAGCGCAGCTGCCGCAGATCGCGATTCCCTTCATGGGATTGCCGGGCCTCGTGGTCTCCACAGGTCTCGTCGGCAGGGCGCCGGTCGGCGTGCACATCGTCTCTGGCCGCTATCGCGAGGATCTGTGCCTGCTCGCGGGCGAAGCGATCGAGGCCGGCGGCGTGCCGCCATCGCCGATCGATCCCGTGGGCTAGCGATGACCGCCATCTACGACTTCAAGGCCAACTCGCTGGCCGGCGAGGAGGTCGCCCTGCGGCGTTTCGAGGGGCAGGTGCTCTTGATCGTCAACACCGCGAGCAAATGCGGTTTCACGCCGCAATATCGCGGCCTCGAGGATCTCCATCGCGACCTCTCTCCGCGCGGCTTCTCGGTGCTCGGCTTTCCCTGCAACCAGTTCGGCACGCAGGAACCGGGGCAGGCGAGCGAGATCCAGGAATTCTGCTCGACCCATTACGACGTCACCTTTCCCCTGTTCGAGAAGATCGACGTCAACGGGCCGAAGGCGCATCCTCTGTACGAGTACCTGAAACGCCAGCAATCCGGGCTTCTCGGCGCCGCCATCAAATGGAATTTCACCAAATTCCTGGTGAACCGTGAGGGCCGCGTGGTCGCGCGCTACGCGCCGACCGCCCGGCCCGAAGGATTGCGCAATCAAATCGAAACATTGTTGTGAGCGAGACAATCATGAGCGACGAATTTCCGGACCGCCTGTCGGTCGACCCGAACAGCCCCTATTACAACGCGGAGATCCTGTCGCGCGACGTCGGCATCCGCTTCAAGGGCATCGAGAAGACCAATGTCGAGGAGTACTGCATCAGCGAAGGCTGGGTCCGCGTCACCGCAGGGAACGCCAAGGACCGCCACGGCAACCCGCTGACCATCAAGGTGCACGGTCCGGTGGAGCCGTATTTCAGGGATAAGAAATAGGCTTGACCTGAGCGCGCGCCGTTCGCTCCTCGTCATTGCGAGGAGCGCGCACTCTCTCCTCGTCATTGCGAGCGCAGCGAAGCAATCCAGGATCTTTCCGCCGAGGCAGTCTGGATTGCTTCGTCGCTTCGCTCCTCGCAATGACGATAATAACCACTGAAGGCCCACCCCATGTCCGTCCGCATCGTCGACGTCCGCGAAATTAAAAAGCCGATCTCTTCGCCGATCCGCAACGCCTATATCGACTTCACGAAGATGACGACCAGCCTCGTCGCCGTCGTGACCGACGTGGTCCGCGACGGCAAGCGCGTCGTCGGCTACGGCTTCAACTCCAACGGCCGTTACGGGCAGGGCGGCCTGATCCGCGAGCGCTTCGCCGCGCGCATCACGGAAGCTGATCCGAAGTCGCTGCTCGACGCAGCCGGCGACAATCTCGACCCCGACAAGGTCTGGGCCGCGATGATGACCAACGAGAAGCCGGGCGGCCACGGCGAGCGCTCGGTCGCGGTCGGCACCATCGACATGGCGGTGTGGGACGCGGTGGCGAAGATCGCCGGCAAGCCGCTGTTCCGCTTACTCGCCGAGCGTCACGGCGTCAAAGCCAATCCGCGCGTCTTCGTCTACGCCGCGGGCGGCTACTATTATCCCGGCAAGGATCTCTCGATGCTGCGGGCCGAGATGCGCGGCTATCTCGATCGTGGCTACAATGTCGTCAAGATGAAGATCGGCGGCGCTGATATCGACGAGGACCGCAGGCGCATCGAGGCAGTGCTGAAGGAAATCGGCAAGGACGCGCAGCTCGCCGTCGATGCTAACGGCCGCTTCAACCTGGAGACCGCCATCGCCTACGCCAAGATGCTGCGTGACTATCCCTTGTTCTGGTACGAGGAAGCCGGCGATCCTCTCGACTACGCGCTGCAGGCCGCGCTCGCCGAATTCTATCCGGGCCCGATGGCGACGGGCGAGAACCTGTTCAGCCATCAGGACGCCCGCAACCTGATCCGCTACGGCGGCATGCGCCCCGACCGCGACTGGCTGCAATTCGATTGCGCCTTGTCCTATGGCCTGTGCGAATACCAGCGCACGCTGGAGGTGCTGAAGACCCACGGCTGGTCGCCGAGCCGCTGCATCCCGCACGGCGGCCACCAGATGTCGCTCAACATCGCCGCCGGCCTCGGCTTAGGCGGCAACGAAAGCTATCCCGACCTGTTCCAGCCCTATGGCGGCTTCCCCGACGGCGTCCGCGTCGAGAACGGCCACATCACCATGCCCGAGCTTGCAGGCATCGGCTTCGAAGGCAAGTCCGATCTCTACAAGGAGATGCAGGCGCTGGCGGAGTAGGAGTATCGTTGGAGCGCGACGTCCGCGCCACACACTCCGTCATTGCGAGCGCAGCGAAGCAATCCAGAATCTTTCCGTGGAAGCAGTCTGGATTGCTTCGTCGCAAGAGCTCCTCGCAATGACGGTGGAGGGGCCACTGGCCGCTCGCGGGCGTCTGGCCCGCAGCCCAATGTGCCGAATTGCGCGAGCTGTCGCCACACACTCCGTCATTGCGAGCGCAGCGAAGCAATCCAGGGTCTTTCCGCTTCGGCAGTCTGGATTGCTTTCGTCGCAACGGCTCCTCGCAATGACGCTGGCGAAAGCCTCGTAGTCATCTCCTGGTTGTGCTATTGTAGAAGCTGTCCTCAGCCGAGTACGATTATGAAGCAACCCTGCGTGTACATGTTCGCCAATCGCCGCAACGGAACGATCTACACGGGCGTCACCTCCAATCCGCCGCGCCGCGCGTTCGAGCATCGCGAAGGACTGGTAAAGGGTTTTTCATCGAAGTACGGCTGCAAGCTCCTCGTCTGGTACGAGCTGAACGCGACCATGTCCGACGCGATTGTGCGCGAGAAGCAGATCAAAGGTGGCAGCCGGGCGAAGAAGCTTGCGCTCATTGAGAGCCTCAATCCGAATTGGGACGATTTGTACGAGACGCTGATCTGACCGGCAGGAGATCTGCGGCTACTCGGCGAGCCGCTGCCACGTCCTCCGTCATTGCGAGCGTAGCGAAGCAATCCAGGATCTCTCCCCGGAGGCAGTCTGGATTGCTTCGTCGCAAGGGCTCCTCGCAACGACGGGGAGGGAGCGGAAGTCATCCGTGGTTGTCCGAGCCTGCGGTGGGCGGTCGTTGGGTTTCGCCAGCTGTCGCCCCACACTCCGTCATTGCGAGCGCAGCGAAGCAATCCAGAATCTTTCCACGGCGGCATTGCTTCGCTGTGCTCGCAATGACGATGTGGTAAGCGTCCGCCCCCTACGACAGCCGCATATCCAGGAGCCTTCGCCCTTCGCCCTTCAGCAGCTTCTTCACCGCGCTCGACGCCACGACCTCGCCGTCATTGGCATAGGCCTCGTGGTTCTTCTCGATGTCGTCGAGGCGGTAGAGGTAGTTGACCATGACGCCGGCGGACTCGCGCATTCCCTTGGGCGAGAGGTCGCCCAGCCAGTTGATGCGCTCCAGCCGCGCGCCGTTGCCGAGATGGAAGCGGGCGACGGAATCGATCAGCTTGCCTTTCGGCGTGCGCGCCTTGAGGAAATAGTGCGCCGCGAGCGGCTCCAGCACGGCGCGGAGCAGCGCCGCCGTCTCCGGGCTCTCGAACCATCTGGGATCGTCGAGGCGCCTCAGCACCTCGCGGTCCTCGTCCGACAGCGGCAGATCCTTGTCCTGCTTAACCCAGGCCATGAAGCCCGGCACCGGCGACAGCGTGACGAAGGTGTCGAGCTTCGGCAACTCGCGGCGCAGCTCTTCCACCACCTGCTTGATCAGGAAGCTGCCGAAGGAGATGCCGCCCAGGCCGCGCTGGGTGTTGGAGATCGAATAGAACACGGCGGTGCGCGCGCGCTCGATCGGCAGGTGCTGGCGGTCGACTGCGAGCAGGGGCTGGATCGCGCCGGGGATCGTCTCGGTCAGCGCCACCTCGACGAAGATCAAGGGCTCGTCCACCATCGCAGGATGGAAGAAGGCGTAGCAGCGCCGGTCGACCGGATCGATGCGGCGGCGCAGATCATCCCAGTCCGAGATCTCGTGCACGGCCTCATAACGGATGATCTTTTCGAGGATGTTGGCCGGCGTCGACCAGTCGATCCTGCGCAGCACGAGAAACCCCCTATTGAACCACGAAGAAAGAAGATGCGAGACGTCGCGGTCGAGCGCGGCGAGATCGGTGTGCCCGTTCATCATGCCGAGCAGATCGGCGCGCATGTTGACGAGATCGCCGGTACCGCCGGGCGCGCGGTTGAGCCGCCGGATCAGCTCCTGCCGGCGCGGCTCGGAAGCGAAGTGCAGCGAGCTTGCGTCCTCGTCGCTGGGCGCGGCCCGCCATGTCTCGATCGCCTTGGACAGGCGCTCCCGGTCGGGACCGAAATCGCGCACCAATCCCTCGAAGAAGGCGCGGCGTCCCGCAGCGTCCAGCTCCCGGTAGATGTCGAGCACCTCGCGCGCCATCGCCGTGCCCGAGGCTTCGCCCCGGCCCGACAGCAGCGCATCGCAGAGCTCGAGCAGTCCGTCGGCATCATGCTTGGTATCGGCGGCGTCCCCCCGGCGAAGCAACGTGCGGCCGCGCTCGGAGATGGTGGCAAGCAGGTCGGAGAAGAAGGCGTTGGCCATCGGGGCTTTCGTATCAGGTCTGTGCGATGCGGCAAGCTTACACGGGATTTGGGTGCAAGCCGATCACAATCAAGCAGGCGAATGCGGCATCTTTCGCTCCGCCGTGCGTTTGGAGAATGAGGGCATGCCGGAACGGGTCGATGATATGCCGGGCAGTGCTCATTCCAACGCGCTGTCATGCCCCGGCTTGACCGGGGCATCCAGTACGCCGCAGCTTCTCGATTCTAGCCGAGCCGTCTCGGCGTACTGGGTCGCCCGGTCAAGCCGGGCGACGACACCGCGTGTGCTGCAAACTCCGTCGGCGTCCGACCCGTCACCTGGCGGAATGCGGCCGAGAACGCCGGCACGCTGGCATAGCCGAGCTGGGTCGCGAGCTGCTTCACCGACACGCTCGCATCCGTCGATATCCGCTCGATCGCCGCCGCAATCCTCGCGCGCTGGCACCAGCTCTTGAAGCTCAGCTGCGTCTCGCTCGAAAACAGCCGCGACAGCGTACGCGCGGAGGTTCCGACCGCGCGCGCCAGCGTGTCGATGTCGTGCAGGCCGGTGGGATCGTCGAGCACGATCATCGCCGCGCGGCGGCAGCGCGCTTCGCGCGGCAGCGGCACGAAGGTCGCGGAATCCTCGGCCTGGTGCAATTCCAGCATCACCAGGCGCACCAGGAGCTCGGTGCGCTCTTCGGTGTTGCGCCCGTCGAACAGCGCGAGAATCGCCTGATTGAGCAGCGGCGACACCCGCACCACGAATTCCCTGGTCAGGCCGTCATAGCGCTGCTCGCGCTTCAGCCAGGACAGGTCGAAATACAGCGTGCGCATCTCGATGTCGGCGAGCAGGTCGATGGCATGCTCGAGCCCGGCCGGCACCCAGACCGCGCGGTCCGGCGGCACCAGCCAGCGTCCGGCGGGCGTCGTCACCTGCATCGTGCCCTTTGCCGCATAGATCAGCTGCGCCTCGCGGTGCATGTGCAGATCGATCCGCATCCCCTTGGGATAGTCGCGGGCGACCAGGTGCACGCCCGCGGGCGAGCGGTGGTTGCTCCGGACCTCCCGCAGGATTGGCGTTTCCAAGACAGTCATTGGCAGCATCCCGTCATGGGGAGGACATATAACTCATTTCGGAGCAGGAGAGGATTCGGGAATGAACAGCCCCAGTCGGGTCATCGGTTTCGTCAACGCAGGTCATTTCATCGACCATTATTCGATGCTGATCTTCGCCGCCGCTGTCATCATCATGGGCCCGGCGCTCGGCATGGCCTATTCGGAACTCTTGCCCTACGCGACGCCGGGCTTCGTTGCCTTCGGCGCCGGCTCGCTGCTCACCGGCTGGCTGGGCGATCGCTGGAGCCGCCGCCACATGATGCTGATCTTCTTCGTCGGCATCGGCCTTTCGATGATCGCGGTCGGCTTCGTGCAGACCCCCGTGCAGCTCGGCGCGGCGCTGCTTGCGATCGGCATCTTTGCGTCGATCTATCATCCCGTCGGCACCGCCATGATCGTGTCCTACGCCGACCGGCTCGGCCGCGAGATGGGCATCAATGGCGTCTGGGGCAATCTCGGCGTGGCGTCGTCGGCCCTGGTCACCGGCGTGATCGGCCAATATCTCGGCTGGCGTTTTGCGTTCATCGTTCCTGGCGCGGTTACGGTCCTGATCGGCATCGCCTTCTCGCTGAGCGTCGTGCATGAGGACCGCAAGGGCTCGAAGCAAGCGGCGGCGCAGGCGCGGGTGGCCAGGCAGGACATGTGGCGCGTGATCCTGGCGCTGCTGATCGTGGTGATCGCGATCTCCACGACCTTCAACGCCGTCACCGTGGCGCTGCCAAAGCTGTTCGCCGAGCGCCTTGCGGACCTGACCAAGAGCCCGGCTCTGTTAGGTGTCATCGCCGCCGGCGTCTACGTGTTCGGCGCGATGACGCAGTACACGATCGGCCGGCTGCTCGACCGCTACTCCCTGAAGACGGTGGCGCTGCCACTTTCCTTCATGCTGGCGCCATTCCTGTATCTGGCCGCGAGCCTGTCCAACCTGCCGCTGATCGTCGTTTCGATCGGCATCGTCATGGGTGCGTTCGGGCAGGTGACGGTCAACGACGCCATGGTCGGCAAATACACCACGGAAGAGTGGCGTTCGCGCGCCTATGCCGTGCGCTATTTCGTCGGTTTCACCGCGGCCGGCGCCTCCGTCGGTCTGGTCGCCTGGCTCTATGAGCGGGGCGGATTCGTCACCATGCTGCACGCCTTCGCCGCCCTCTGCCTGCTCGCCATCGCCGCCGCGCTGATCCTGCCGCGCGAGATCCGCACGCCGCAGGTGGTGTGAGGGAGACTCTCTCCACCGTCATTGCGAGGAGCCCTTGCGACGAAGCAATCCAAATTGCCGCCGCGGAAAAATTCTGGATTGCTTCCGCCTTCGCCAAGGCTTCGGCGGACAAGTCGCTGCGCTCGGAATGACGGAGAATGAGGAGGCACCCTCGCCATGCCACCCACGATGCCATTCTGCCAGTGTTTTGCCCGACGGAGCAAGCCGTTTCGGCAAAGCCGAACTTTTTGAAAGTTTTCAACGGCATCCCTACTGTGCATGGGGTTGTTTTCGCGTTTGGCGTTTTTGCCCCCTCCGTCCCGTCGTGCGCGGCAGGAACTCCCGCCGCCTCCCGCGGGTTCTATCCCCGTGGCCCCGACAGCGGGGCCGGGTAAAGGGGAAATGACGCCTGCATGCTGTGGACCTTGCTCCGGCCGGTCGGCCTCGTCCCCGCGGCGCTCATCCTCACCACCATTGCGGCCGGCGCCGAAGCGGGCAAATCGGCCGGCCCGTCCGAATTCCTGCTGGTGGCGCAGATCGTCCTGCTGATCGCGGTGGGTCGCGGCCTCGGCGAGATCATGATGCGCATCGGCCAACCCTCGGTGATCGGCGAGCTGCTCGCCGGCATCATCCTGGGGCCGTCATTGCTCGGCTGGATTTGGCCCGAGGCGCAAGCCGCGATCTTTCCCAACACGCCCGAGCAGAAGGCGATGATCGCCGGCATCGCCCAGTTCGGCATCCTGCTGCTTTTGCTGCTGACCGGCATGGAAACCGACCTCAAGCTGGTCCGGAAGGTGGGCAGGGCCGCGATCGCGATCTCGATCGCTGGCATCGTCGTGCCGTTCGCCTGCGGCTTCGCACTCGGCGAGTTCCTGCCGGATGCGCTGCTGCCCAATCCGCAGGAGCGCCTGGTGGCGTCGCTGTTCATGGGCACGGCGCTGTCGATCTCCTCGGTGAAGATCGTCGCGGTCGTCGTGCGTGAGATGAACTTCATGCGCCGCAACGTCGGGCAGATCATCGTCGCGACCGCCGTGATCGACGACACCATCGGCTGGATCATCATCGCCGTCATTTTCAGCCTCGCTTCGCAAGGCTCGCTCGACATCGCTTCCGTGACCAAGTCGGTGCTGGGAACGCTCGCCTTCCTCGCGGTCAGCTTCACCATCGGCCGCCGCCTGGTGTTCCAGCTGATCCGCTGGGCTAACGACAATCTCGTCAGCGCGGCCGCGGTCATCTCCGTGATCCTGCTGCTGATGAGCGTCATGGCGATGATCACGCATCTGATCGGCGTCCACACCGTATTAGGTGCCTTCGTCGCCGGCATCCTGGTCGGGGAATCGCCGATCCTGACGCGGCAGATCGACGAGCGCCTGCGCGGGCTGATCTCAAGCTTCTTCATGCCGGTGTTCTTCGGTCTCGCCGGGCTCAGCGCCGATCTCACGGTGCTGCGCGATCCCAACCTCCTGATGCTCACCGGCCTGCTCGTCGTGATCGCCAGCGTCGGCAAGTTCGGTGGCGCGTTCGTCGGCGGCACCGTGGGCGGGTTGAACGGGAGGGAGTCGCTGGCCCTCGCCAGCGGCATGAACGCGCGCGGCTCGACCGAGGTCATCATCGCGACCATTGGCCTGTCGATCGGCGTGCTCAGCCAGAACCTGTTCACGATGATCGTGACGATGGCGATCGTGACCACGATGGCGATGCCGCCGATGCTGCGCGCGGCGCTGGCCAGGCTGCCGATGAGCGCGGAGGAGAAGGAGCGGTTGGAGCGCGAGGAGTTCGAGAGGCGCGGCTTCGTCGCCAATCTCGAACGTCCCTTGCTCGCCGTGGACGAGAGCGTCAACGCCACCTTCGCCGCGCATGTCGCCGGACTGATCGCCGGCATGCGCGGCCTGCCGATCACGGTGCTGCATATCGGCAAGCGCGCCGAGGAACAAGAGAAGGGGCGCGGCGAGGAAGTGAGCCACGAAGCCGTGGTGAAGAAGGCGGCCGAAACCGTCTCCGCCAACAGCGACAACGATGCCGGCAGCGTCGATGTCATCAGCCGCACCAGGCGCGCGGAGCTTGGCGAGACCATTGCCGACGAGGCGCGCAAGGGCTTCGATCTCCTGGTCGTCGGCATCGCCAAGGTCGCCGCCACCAAGGACCGTTTCGATCGCAAGGTCGAGGGTATTGCCGCGAAGTTCGAAGGACCGCTTGCGATCGTGGCCGCCAAGGGCAAGCACCTGAAACAGCCGATGCCCGAGGCGCTCAACATCCTCGTTCCCGTGTCCGGCAGCGCCGTCTCCAAGCGCGGTGCCGAGGTCGCCGTGGCGCTGGCGCAGGCCGGCTCAGGTTCGCTTCGGGTGGTCTATGTAGCGACGACGCGCGACAAGGGTGCGCAGCGCGGTAGCTCGCGCGGGTTGAGCCAGGAGACAGGCATCCTCAAGGACACCAGCGATCTCGCCGCCCGCTACGACGTCGACATCACCACGACCCTGCGCGTGAACCGCGCGCCGGAGGCGGCGATTCTGCGCGAGATCGACACCACCGACGTCGACCTCGTCGTCATGGGCGTTGACCGGATCCAGGCCGACCATCTCTCCTTCGGCGGCGTCGCCGATGCAGTGCTGCGACAGTCGAAGGTCTCGGTGCTCCTGGTCTCGAGCGGCGAGGCGCGGCAGGCGCCGGCGGAGCAGGGTTAGGGCTTCACCTCCGCCACCGCCTGCGGCTTCTTCTTCGACGACCGCCAGTTCTCGAAACACTGCACCACGACGAAGAAGGCCGGCACGAACAGCACCGCAAGGCAGGTCGAGGCCAGCATGCCCGAGAATACCGTGATGCCGATCGACTTGCGCGCGCTGGCGCCGGCGCCGGTGGCGAGCACCAGCGGGACGACGCCGAGGATGAAGGCGAACGAGGTCATCAGGATCGGCCGGAAGCGGGCGCGCGCGGCCTCGATCGCGGATTCGATGATCGGCTTGCCGTCGCGGCCGTGCAGCTCGAGCCCCACCTCGACGATCAGGATGGCGTTCTTGGCCGACAGCGCGATCAGGAGGATCAGGCCGATCTGGCAATAGAGGTTGTTGTCGATCTTGAGGGCGGAGAGGATCAGCATCGGCCCGAGCAGCGACAGCGGCACGGCGAGAATCACCGAGATCGGCGCGTACCAGCTCTCGTACTGGCCGGCGAGCACGAGATAGACCAGCAGCATGGCGAGGCCGAACACCCAGTAGATCTGGTTCGAGACCGCCTTCTCCTGATACGACATCGCGGTCCATTCATAGCCGGTGCCGGGCGGCAACGTCTTGTCCGCGATTTCCTCCATCAGCTTCAGCGATTGGCCCGACGAATAGCCCTGCGCCGGCAGGCCGATCACGGTCGAGGACGGATAGAGATTGTAGAGGCTGATCAGCGACGGGCCGGTGGCCGGCGTGATCTTTGCGACGGTGCCGATCGGGATCATGTCGCCATTCGAGTTGCGCACCTGCATGTTGGCGATGTCGCGCTCGGTGACGCGGAAGGCGGGATCGGCTTGCGTATAGACCTGGAACACGCGGCCGAACTTGTTGAACTGGTTGACATAGGAAGAGCCGAGATAGGTCGACAGCGCCGAGAACACCTGATCCGTGGTGACATGAAGCGTCTGAGTCTTGACGCGGTCGATCTCGACGTTGAATTGCGGCACCGAGGAGCGGAACGAGGACTGCACGCGCTGCAGCGCGCTCTGGCTTTGAGCGTTGGTGACCATCGCGCCGGTGATGGCCTGCAGCTTGGCGAAATCGCTGTTGCCGTCGCGCAGCTCGACCTGCATCGAGAAGCCGGCGGCGTTGCCGATGCCCTGGATCGGCGGCGGCGGCAACACGATGGTGCGCGCCTCCATGATATCAGCGAGCTTGTCGTTCAGGCCAAAGACCAGCGAGCGCAGATCCTCACCGGGCCCTTTACGCGCGTCCCAATCCTTCAGGATGATGTAGGCGACACCGGCATTGGCGAGGCTGGCGCTGTTGTCGAGCGCGGAGATGCCGGCGATAGTGATGACCTGCGCCACGCCGGGCGTGTCCTTGATCAGCCCGCTCGCTTTGTCGAGCACGGCCTGCGTCCGCTCCAGCGCGGCGCCGTCGGGCAGCTGCACCGCGGCGATCAGATAGCCCTGGTCCTCGATCGGCAGGAAGCCGGTCGGCACCCGCGACAGGCCGTAGCCGCTGGCGGCGATGATCAGCAGTGCGAACGCGACCGAGATGGCGGCGTGCTTCACGAGGAACGTGATCAGCCGCGTGTAGCCGCGCTCGACGCGGTTGTAGACCGCATTGAAGCCTCGATAGAAGAAATTGCGCTGCTCCGGCGGCACCGCCGGCCGCAGCCACAGCGCGCATTGCGTCGGCTTCAAGGTCGCGGCGTTGATGGCGGAGAGCAGGGCGGTCGCGGCGATCACCAGCGCGAATTGCGAGTAGATGCGCCCGGTCAGTCCGGCGAGGAACGAAGCGGGCAGGAACACCGAGATCAGCACCAGCGTGATGCCGACGATCGGCGCGAACAGCTGGTCCATCGCGCGGATCGCGGCGTCGTGGCCGTTCATGCCCTGTTCGATGTTGTGGGCGGCGCCCTCGACCACGACGATGGCGTCGTCGACCACGATGCCGATCGCGAGCACGATCGCAAACAGCGTCGACATGTTGATGGTGAAGCCGAGTGCCGCCATCGCGGCGAAGGCGCCGATGATGGTGACAGGCACGGTCGTCGCCGGCACCAGCATCGCGCGCCAGTCCTGCAGGAAGATGAGGATCACGACCAGCACCAGCAGGCCGGCCTCGATCAGGGTCATATAGACCTCGTGCACCGAGGCCTCGACGAACTTGGTGGTGTCGAACGGCGTGTCGTACTTGATGCCTTCGGGGAAGCGCTTGGCGAGCTCCGCCATCTTCTTCTCGACGGCCTGCTCAACCTGCAGCGCGTTGGCGCCCGGCGACTGGAACACGCCGATGCCGACCGCGGGCTGCTTGTTGAGCGAGAAGATCTGGCTGTAGGTCTGCGCGCCGAGTTCGACCCAGCCGACGTCGCGCACCCGCGTGACGTCGCCGCTCGTGCCCGTCTTGACGATGATGTTCTCGAACTGGCCGGAATCGTCGAGCCGTCCGTTGACGTTCAGCGTGTACTGGAACGCTTGTCCCGGCGGCGTCGGCGGCGCGCTGACCTGACCGGCGGCGACCTGCTGGCTCTGCTGCTGGATTGCCTGGATCACGTCCTGCGGCACCAGGCCACGCACCTGCAGCTTGTTGGGATCGAGCCAGATCCGCATCGAGTATTGCCCGGCGCCGAATACGGTGACGTTGCCGACGCCGGGCAGGCGCGAGAGCTCGTCGCGGATGTTGATGGTGGCGTAGTTGCTCAAGTAGAGGCTGTCGTACCTCGCATCCGGCGAGGTGAGCGTCACGAACAACAGGATCGAGGTCGACCGCTTCTGCACGGTGACTCCCTGGTTCTGCACGGCTTGCGGCAATTGCGACAATGCGCTGGAGACGCGGTTCTGCACCAGCACCTGCGCGAAGTTGAGGTCGGTGCCGATCTTGAAGGTCACGGTCAGCGTGTAGGTGCCGTCGGAGCCGCTGTAGGATTGCATGTACAGCATGTCCTCGACGCCGTTGACCTGCTGCTCGATCGGCAGCGCCACGGTATCGATCACGGTCTTGGCGCTGGCGCCGGGATAGCGCGTGGTGACCTGCACGGTCGGTGGCACCACGTCGGGATATTGCGCGATGGCGAGATTGAACAGCGCGACGCCGCCGATCAGGATCATCAACAGCGCGATGACGTTCGAGAGGACCGGCCGCTCGATGAAGAACTTTGAGATCATGGCTGGCAGCCCCTACTTGCTCGAGGCCTGCGTCTGCTCGATCTTCGTCACCTGCGGGTCGATCTTCTGGCCCGGGATGACGCGCAAGAGCCCCGCGGTCACGACGCGATCCTCTGGCTTCAGGCCGCTCTCGATCACGCGCAGGCCGTTGTCGACCGGGCCGATCTGTACCTTGCGCTGCTCGACGACGTTGTCGCTGTTGACGACGAGGAGATAGCGGCCGCCCTGGTCGCTGCCGAGCGCGGTGTCGGGAACGAGCAGGGCGCTCTTCTCCTGATCGAAGGGCACGCGGACCCGGACGAAATAGCCAGGCAGCAGCACCCGCTTGTCGTTGGGAACGAGGCCGCGCACGGCCAGCGTGCCGGTCGACTGGTTGAGGGTCGGCGAGACGTAGTCGAGCTTGCCCTCATGAGGGTAGCCGGTATCGGTCTGCAGCCCCACTTGAATCGGGAAGTGCTTCATGTCCGCGGGCGTCAGTCCGCGACGGGTCGCCTCGGCGCGGATGCGCAGCACGTCCTGCTCGTTGACGGTGAAGTTCACATAGATCGGGTCCATCGCCACGATGGTGGCGAGCTGGGTCGGCGAGGAGACGCCGACGAGCTCGCCGATCGAGACCATGTGCGCGCTGACGATGCCGTCGAACGGTGCCGTGACCTTGGTGTAGCCGTAATTGACTTCGGCGAGCTTGGTGTTGGCTTGGGCCTGCTGCAGATTGGCCTGGGCGTTGTCGCGCGCGGAGGTGGAATTATCGAGCGTGGCTTGCGAGACGGCCTGGCGCTGCACCAGCTCGGCCTGTCGCTTGTAGTCGGCCTCCGCCTGCCGGAGCGAGGCCTGCGCGCCGACCTCGGCCGCTTGAGCCTGCTCGAGCTTGAGCTTGTAGGTCTCAGGCTCGATCGTGAACAGCTGGGTGCCCTGCTTGACGAACGTGCCGTCCTGATAGTCGATCGTTTGCAGAAAGCCCTGCACGCGCGCGACGAGATCGACGCTCTTGATCGGCGCCGTGTTGCCGGTGGCCTCGATGTAGCGCGTCACCGGACGCTGCACCGGCGTCGCGACGTCGACCTTGGGCGGCGGCGGCGCCACGAACGTGTTCTTGTCCTCGCAGCCGGCGAGCGCAGCCAATGCCGCGGTTGCAGCGAGTGCCCGACCGATATGTTTGCTCGCTGCTCCATTGCGTCGTGCGGGAGATGCGGGATTGGCGCGCGTCATTCGGTGGTCCCCGATTGCTGTCTGTCGGTGCGGCAGGCTACCAACAAACGGGCAGTCGTGGAACACCATAGCCATGGCGGTCACGGGTCTTGCACCGAAAACGGCAGTGTGGCTTTTGACAGATTTGTCACGACAAGGCGCTTCTTCACCGGCGAACGATTGGCCCGTCCGCACCTAGAGCTGGCGCGCATGCCACGCCGCGAGCACATCCTTCTCGTCTTCGGCAGTGAGACCGACGACGGGCCCGTTGACGGCGTTGAGCCAATCAAGCGTATCGCGCGCGGTGTCTCCCGGCGGTCGCGAGGTCAATCCGGCCGCGCGTGCCGGCGAGGTATCGCGCGTCAGGAAGCCGGCGTAGTCCGGCAATGGCAGCCACATCGGTAAGGACCGCGGGCCCGCCCAACGCCTGACGTCATGCGCTTCCAGAAAGGCGCGATCGATCCAGGTGAAGGTGCAGGACGCGTTCAGCGCGGAAGCGCATTCGCTCAGGAATCCGCCGCGCGTGCGGATCGGCCCAATCCCGTCATAGATGCCGACGAGACCGCTCTCTGCCGCATGCACGATCCATTGCGCGAGATCGCGCACGTCGATGAACTGGACCGCATCCTCCGGCGATCCCGGCGCCAGCACCTCGCCGCCGCGCGCAAGCCGCGCCGGCCAATAGGCGAACCGTCCGGTCGGGTCCTCGGGGCCTGCGATCAGTCCGGCGCGGCAGATGAAGGCGTCATCGCCGACCGCCTGTTCGCAGGCGACCTTGGCTGCGCCGTAGATCGCCTCGGTGCTGTGCTCGATCTCTCCCGCAACAGGCTCGCGCAGCGGCGCCGTGTCGGCGCGTTGCCCCGGGATGCGGTTGTCCGCATAAACGCTGATCGTCGAGACGAAGGTCCAATGCACGCCCGGCCGCTTCAGCGCGGCGACTGCGCGACGGACCTGGCCGGGATGACGCGAGACATCGACCACGGCGTCGAATGTCTCACCCGCGAGCGGCGCAAGTCCGTCGGCCACGTCGCGGTCGATCCGCAGGAAGCGGGCGCCGGCGGCAATCGGCCCCGCAAGGCCGCGGGCCGCGCAGGTCACGTCATGCCCGCCAGCGGAGGCATGGCTTGCGATCGCCCGGCCGAGAAACTGGCTGCCGCCGAGAACGAGAATGCGCATGAAATGGTCCGTGGGGTCGATGCCACCGCGAGACTACAACCTGCGCTGGCAGTTGCAACCCGCTTTCTCAGCGTGTCCTGATCTCGGCGTATTTCGCCATCGCTTTCTCGAACTTCCGGTTGAACAGCCACATCGCGGCGAAGATTTCGCGATAGCTTGCCGAGGTTTTCGCCCGGTCGGCCCGTCCGAAGGCAAAGATGCTGTTGTTGCGCAGGTATCCCATGATTCTGGGGCTTGACACCCGGTAATTCAGGAGATCGCCCGATTTGAGCGCGGACCGCGTCGGGGTTGGAACGATCTGGATCAGCTGGAAAAGCTTCATCTGGTCGATCGTATCAGGCAGCGTCTTGACGATACCCGGAATCTCGCGGAACAGATCGGAGTGCGCGTTCATCAACCCGTTGCGGACGTTGGTCCAGTGGTTGAAGCGCTGATCGGTGCCGCGGGCACGCGCCTCCTCCTTGTCGTCTCGCGCGCTTAAGCCCGGGTCGATCGCAGCTACGTCGCCCTTGATCTTCTCCCATTTCCGCCGGCCGTTGCGGTCTTCGGAGGGGCCGGTCTGGAAGCTGCCCATATAGGTGTTCGAGCGTGCGTTGCGGACGTTCTGCTTGCCGTTGGTCTCCGCAAAGAACAGCCCGAGGCTGATCCGCCCCGCAACTTCGGCATGTTCGGGCGCGAGGCCCTTGGCGCGCGCGATCGCAACGGCGAGATCGACGACGTCCTTGAACGGCGTCGGCGAGCTCTGCGCGCTGGCAGGCGGCGCCTCCATGAGGTCGAAGAGCCTGCCGTATTCGTCGACCAGCGGCTCGATCTCGGCGTCGAAATAGACCGGAGGAATCTCGAACTTGTTGGGCCGGCCGATCCGCGACGGCATGACGTCGGTGAGGTCCTTGTAGCTGCTGATCACAGCGACGCGCGCGAGATAGAGCGCCTGTCCCGGCAGGTTCGGCAGCGGCTCCTTCGCCTCGATCTGGCGCCGCCGCTCAGTGAGGATGGATTTGAAGTCGCCGAGCGCGCGCTCGTAAGCCGCGAGCGCCTCCGATTGCTGTGGCGTCGGCGCCGCCTTCTGCGCAACGGTGGGCACCGCGCCGAAGATGGCAACAGCCGCAAGGGCCGCGGCGGCAAGTCGTCTCGATCCCATGGCCGATCCTATGGCTGGTTCCCGTCGATTCGATGGCCAGCGAGATCGTAGACGTCGGAGGCGAGCCGCCGCAATTCTCCTTTCACGCCGCCCGGTAGTCCGGCGCCGTCGCCAGGAACTTGGCGTAAGCATCCGCATCCGGCGGCTGGAAGCGGCCCGCGAGTCCGCCGCGCTTCTGGTTTTTCGCGCCGATATCGGCCATCAGCTCGTCGAAATGGCGGTAGTGATAAGGGGCGACGCAGAGGCCGCCATAGACGCCCGCGGCCGGCCGCTCGACGCGCTTGAAGTGCAGCATCATCTCGATGTTGTCGCGCATCGCCTGTGCCGTCGGCTGGTTCGCGAGCTGGCCGTCGGCATAACGCACCAGCCAGTTCGCCGCGAGGTCGGCGCAGAGCACGGTGCAGAACGAGGAGTTGAAGCCGACGAAGCCGAGCTCGGGCAGATCCGGATTGGCGATCAGGCGATAGAGCCGGTACTGCCCGTCGGCATCGACCAGTTTCTGCCGGTAGGCCTCGGGCAGGAACGGCACGCCGAGCTTGTAGCCGATCGCGAGCACGGCGACGTCGGCGCCCACGCGCTCGCCACCACTCATCACGATGCTGTCGCCCTCATAATGGTCGAACGTGCCGAACACGGCCTTGATGCGGCCGTCGGCGACCATCGGGTAGAAGCCCGGCGTTGCGATGGGCACCGAGCAGTTGACGCCGTCCTCGATGCGCTCCTTCGGCACCATGTTGCAGCGGCCGAGCTTGAGCTGCGCCTTCAACAGGCTCTCCAGCCCGCGCCAATTGGCCCAGACCAGCGGCGCGGCGAGGCGGTGCGCGAGCCGCCCCATCGCGCTGATGCCCCAGCCCGGAAACATCTCCTCCTGCGCGCGGATGTAGAGGATGCGCTTGAAGTTCACGAGACCGCCGATGAAATAGGGAATGCGCCAGACCGGCTCACGCATCACGATGGTGACCTTGCGCGCGCCTGACTTCACCGCATTCACGGCGATGTCAGTCGCGGACTTCGAGCCGCCGAGGACGACGACGCGGCGTCCCTTCGCCAGTGTCGGATCGCCATATGTCGACGAGTGCAGGATCTGGCCGCCCTGCGCCAGAAAGCCGTCCTCGCCGGGGCAATGCAGCTCGCGCGGCTCGTTGAACTGCCCGGTGCAGACCGCGACGAAATCGAAATCCTCGCTCGTGGTCGTGCCGTTCTTGTCCTTCAAGGCGAGCGTCCATCCCGGCCTGCCGTCGGCACGGCGCGCCATGCCGGCGACTTCGGTGTTGAGCCGCAGCATGCGCTCGAGGCCAAAACTCTTGGCATAATCGGCGAGGTAGGCGTGGACCTGCGGCCCGGTCGGCCATTCCGGATAGGCATCCGGCATGGCGCGGTCGGTGTAGCGGTAGAGCTCCTTCGGGCTCTGGGTCTGCACCTCGGGGTAGGAGCGCGCCGGCTCCCAGACGCCGCCGAGATCTGAGCTGCGCTCGACGATCGTGACGCGGTGGCCTCGGGTGGAGAATGCTTTCGCGGCGGCAAGGCCGGAGACGCCGGCGCCGATCACGCAGACATGTTTTGGGCTGACCATGGGTTTGCTCGATGTGTTTGGCGCGCAAGCGGCCGCGTTCGGCCACAAGGCGCGGCCGGCCGGGGCTGCAAGCAGATGCAAGCGGAGGAAGCGGCGACGGCTAGTCGTTGGCCTCGGGCGGCAGGAAGTCGACCTCATGCAGCGCCGAGATGCGCACGACCTCGGCCGGGTCGGTCAGATTGTGCAGCTGGTTGAACAGCGCCTCCAGCTTCTGCATCGGTGAGACCCAGAACAGCGCGCGGCACGGCTTGTCGGACTTGTTGAAATAGCCGTGCGGGATGCCGCGTGGCATGCGCACGAGGTCGCCGGCATTGGCCTTGACCCATTGACCGTCGAGCTTGAGATCGAGCGTGCCTTCCTGCACCAGGATGAACTCGTCCTGGGTCGGATGGATATGCACCGGCACGAACTGGCCGGGATCGCTGTTGGTCTCGAACGCGAAAGTGGAGTCGGTGACGGCCTTGGGGAAATAGACCTGGCCAAGGATGTTCCAGCTCTTGCCGCCGTAGCCTTTCCCGTTCGCGGTGATGCCTTTTTCGAGTGCAGTCATGGCTTGCTCCTCATGGATTCCGGCGGGGACGGAGCATCGTCCGAGGACGGACCGCCTGTCTATCCGTTAAACGAATCCGGATGAACCTATTGCCATGCAGCACGACGAATTTGCGAGCTCCGGCCCTTTTCGCCCCCGCGGAACTATTATAGGCTTAAAGGAATTCCGGGCGCGAAGCATGGTCGACGATGTCCGCAGCCGAGCTGGAAATGAGCGCAACAGCCTCTGCAGCCGAACGGCTTGCGGCCTTCGCCCGCGTCACCACTGATGACGTCGACGAGGCGGCCGAGCAGATCGGGCGCATCTTCTGCCCGCATGATCTCAAGCCGACACAGGCGCGCGCGGCCGGCTTCTCGGCCCGGCACAATTGCGCGGCGTTCGAGGGTTTCTCCATCAACTACGTCGCCTATGGCGGAGCGGTCAGCATCGATCCGGGCTGCCTCGAGCGCTTCTTCCTGGTGCAGGTCCCGCTTGCTGGCAGCGCCCGCATTCGTGCCGGTCGTCGTGAGCTCGATGCGGCCCCGGACCGGATCGCGTCGCTGCTGTCGCCGACAATTCCGACCCGGATGATGTGGAGCGATTGTGCGCAGGCGATCCTGCTGCTCGATCGCCGCATGGTCGAGCAGCGCGCCGCGGCCTTGTCGGGCAGGGCGACCGGGGTGGTCGAGTTCGATCCGGTGATCGAGCTGGATGCGCCGTCCGGGCGGGCCCTGCAGACGAGGCTCGCCGAGCTGATGACACTCGCCGAGCGTCTCGGACCATCAGGCCGGCTGTCGCCGGCCGCAATGGCCGATTGGCGCGAAGCGCTGCTCGATCATCTGCTCAACCGGCAGCGGCATGGCCTGTCGGATGCGATTGAAACTTTCTCAGGACAGGCCGAGCGTTTGCCGCGTGCCCTTCGCGCCGCGCGCGACCACCTTGCCGACCATGCCGGCGAGCCGCTCGACCTCGCGCAGCTCGCCTGCGCCTCCGGCATCGGCATCCGCGCGCTGCAGCTCGGCTTCCGCCGTCACTTCGGCGTGTCGATCTCGCAGATGCTGCTCGACATGCGCCTCGCCGGCCTCAATGCGCGCCTCGCGCAAGCCGCACCCGATGTTTCCATCACCGAGATGGCCTTCGATCTCGGCTTCACCCATCTCGGCCGCATGGCCGGCGCCTACCGCGAGAAATTCGGCGAGACGCCGTCAGCCACGCTGCGGCGAAGGATGAGCTAGATCCGTCTCGCCAGACCTTGATGCCGGACTCAACCCGCCGGCGAGTCGGTCTGGCGCAGCGTCGTCACCCAGATCACGCGCGCCACCTGCTGGGTCGGGTTGTCGAACATGTGCGGCACGATGCTCGGAAAACGAAAGCTGTCGCCGGCTTCCAGCACATGGGCCTGGTTGTCGAGCCACAGCCGCAGGCTGCCCGAGAGAATGTAGCCCGCCTTCTCGCCGGTGTGCTGCAGGAAGTCGGTGCCGGAGGAGGCGCCGGGGTTGAGCGTGAGCTCGTAGAGCTCGAGCTGGCCTTTGCCTTCCGGCGTCAGCGCTTCCTTGACGACGCCGCTGGCGGTGAGCCGCAGCAGCCGCCTGGCGTTCTTGCGCACGGTGTAGCGCGGCGCTTCGGCAGGATCGCTGCTCTCGAAGAAATAGGAGATGGGAACGTCGAGCGCGATGCTGAGCAGGCGCAGCGTGCGGATCGACGGCATCGCGCGCGCACGTTCGAGCTGGCTGATCATGCCGGTCGACAGGCCGGTCTTGTTGGCGACGTCCTGGATCGAGAGGCCGGCGCGCTGACGCAGCAGCCGCACTGTTTCACCCAGGCGCTGGTCGACCGCATCTTCGGCCTCGGTCGTCGGAGCGTCCTTCAGACTGTTCGTGTCGCCGCGACCATCCATGTCGCTCTCCCATGCATCATCTCAGCGTCGGGGATCGAGCCCCGCGCCTTCAGTCAGAGTGAAAAGCTGGCGCATTCTAGCAATGCGATTGACAGCTGTATTTAGTCGTGATGAACTTTTGGGAGAAAAATTTAGAAGCACTAAAGCCCACTCCTGTCCCTTTGCCGGGGTCTCGGGGGCGCGGGAGACGGTGCCGCGTGCGGAAACGGAGAGTGGGTCATGGCGGACGACACCGGCAAGTTCGGCGTTGGGGCAGGACATCTCGGCATTCCGAATCGCCGTCAATTCTTCCAGCTCGGCGCGGGCGCGGCCGCAGGCTGGACGCTTTCAGGGAACGCTTCCGCGCAGACCGAACGTCCCACCAATCCGCCGGACAAGCCGCGCGGCCAGGTGATCGCGGCGCTGTCGCAGGAGCCGACCGTCTTTCATCCCTTGATGCCGGGCATCGAGGTCGATCAGGGCATCTGGTGGCAGGTGTTCTCGCCGCTCTGGTACATCGAGCCCGACGGGAAATTCGTTCCCGACCTCGCCCGCGAAGTCCCGACCATCGAGAATGGCGGCCTCTCGGCCGACGGCCTGACGTGGAAGATCAAGCTGCGCAGCGACGTGAAATGGCACGACGGCACGCCGTTCACGGCCGAGGATGTCAAGTTCTCGCTCGAGCTGATCAACAATCCCGATTTCCGCGTCCGCAACCGCGTCGGCCACAGCCTCGTCAAGGACATCAAGGTCGTCGCGCCCGACGAGATCCACTGGCGAATGGAGGCTCCCTATTCGCCATATATGTCAATTCTCTCGCTCACCTTCATCGTGCCCAAGCACATCCTCGAGAAGGTGTCCGATCCTAATTCCTCGCCGTTCCACAACGCACCCATCGGTACCGGGCCGTTCCGCTGGGCCGAGCGCGTGCCGGGCGACCACATCCAGCTGAATGCCCATACCGGTTATCATGGCAAAGGACCTTACGTCGAACGCGTCGTTTTCAAATACATTCCGGACCTGACCGTTCTCTACACCCAGTTCCGCACCGGTCAGGTCGACTACACCGGCCTGCAAGGCATCCTGCCGAACTTCGTGCAGGAGGCAAAGACGCTGAAGGGCCGCAAGATCTTCGTCTCTTCGACCTCCTCGGTAGAGCATATCGCGCCGAACCTGGATTTTGGTCCTTTCACTGATCGTGCCGTGCGCGAGGCGCTCTATCTCGCCATCAACAAGCAGGCGATCATCGACGCGCTGAATTACGGTCTGCCGACGCCGACCGAGAGCTTCGTGCCGCAGCAGGCCTGGTCGTTCCAGCAGGGTCTGCCGCAGCACAAATACGATCCTGCCAAGGCCAACGCGCTGCTCGACGCCGCGGGCTGGGTTCGCGGCTCCGGCGGCATTCGCGAGAAGGGCGGCGCCAAGCTCGAATTCACCAACTCGACGACGTCGGGCAATGCGGTGCGCGAGCAGACGCAGCAGCTCCTGATCCAGGACTGGCGTGCGATCGGCGCTGCGATGCGCGTCAACAACATGCCGGCGGCGGTGATCTGGGGCGAGTTCTGGCAGCAGTCGAAGTTCAACTCGGTGCTGGTGTCGGTGAACTTCATGCTCGGCAGCGACCCCGACGTGACGCCGCGCTTCGGCTCCGGCGCCATTCCCGCCAAAGGCGGCCGCGGCTTCAACACCTATCAGTACAGAAGCCCGGAGGCGGATCGTCTGCTCGCTGAAGGCGCCAAGCAGTTCGAACTCGCCCAGCGCAAGACCACCTACGGCGATCTGCAGAAGCTGATCCGCAACGATTTTGCGATCCTGCCGCTGTTCCAGGGCTTCATTGCGGAGGGGGTGAAGGAGGGGCTGCAAGGCTTCCGTCCCAACATCAACACCTCCATCAATTGCTGGAACATCCGCGAATGGTATTGGGCCTGATGTCTCGGGCTGGTCGGATCGCCTGAGATGGCCCGCTACGTCGTCAATCGCCTGGCGCAGGCGATCATGCTGCTGGTGATCGTCTCGGGGATCGGCTTCGCCATCCTGCATCTGGCGCCCGGCGGGCCGCTGTCGCAGTTTGCCGTCTCAAGTCAGATGACGCAGGAGGATCTCGACCGCGTCACCAGGCAGCTCGGCCTCGATCGTCCGCTGCCGGTCCAATATCTCGACTGGTTCGGCCGCATGGTGCGGGGTGATTGGGGCAAGTCGTATCGCGACGGCGAGGCGGTGCTGTCGGTGATCTCCTCGCATCTCGGCGCCACGCTGGAGCTGATGGCGACGGCGACCATCATCGCCGTGCTGCTCGGCTGCTGGATCGGCATCCTTGGCGCGCTGCGCCGCTACTCGCTGTTCGATACGCTTGCCACCGTCGGTGCCATGATCGCGCTGTCGATCCCGACCTTCTGGTTCGGCCTCGTCACCATCTACGTCTTCTCGGTCAAGCTCGGCTGGTTGCCGGCGGGCAACCGGCACACCATTGGCGACGGCTCCTTCCTCGACCTGCTGCATCATCTGATCGCGCCGGCCATGGTGCTGGCGCTGGTCGAGACCGCGATGTGGGGCCGTTTCATGCGCTCCTCGATGCTCGAGGTCATCAACCAGGACTACATCCGCACTGCACGCGCCAAGGGCATGCCGGAATGGCGCATTCTCACGGTGCACGCGCTTCGCAACGCGCTGCTGCCGATGATCACGGTCGCCGGCCTGCAGTTTCCGACGCTGCTGGGCGGTGCGCTGGTGGCGGAGACCGTGTTCACCTGGCCGGGCATGGGCCGCCTGTTCCTGGATTCGATTGGTTACCGCGACTATCCCGTTGTGATGGGCATCCTGATGTTCTCGGCGACGATGGTGCTGATCGGCTCGCTGCTGGCAGACATCCTCTATGCCGTCGTCGATCCGCGCATCCGGGTGGGCTGAAGCGATGGCGACCGCAGCCCTCTCCACCGTTCAGCTCTCGCCCGGCCAGGCCGCGTGGCGGCGCTTTCGCCGGCATCGGTTGGCGCTCGCGGGCGCCTTGATCATCCTCGTGCTCGTGCTCGGTTCGACGTTCGGCCCCTACCTGCTGCCGTTCGACGACACCTACATCGACATCATGAAGCGGTTCGCGCCGCCGCTCTCCGGCGCGCATATTCTCGGCACCGACGAGCTCGGCCGCGACGTGCTGGCACGGTTGATGATGGGCGGGCGGGTCTCGCTCTCGATCGGCATCGTCGCGATGGTGATCGCGATGGCGGTCGGCATTGTCGTCGGCGCCTTTGCCGGGTTCTATGGCGGCGCGGTCGGCGCGGTGTTGATGCGGCTCGTCGACGCCGTGCTGTGCTTTCCGACCATCTTCCTGCTGCTGGCCCTCGCAGCGCTGACCGAGCCCGGTCTCGTCACCACCACCATATTGATCGCCGCCACGGCCTGGATGGCGGTGGCCCGCGTGGTCGAAGCCCAGGTGCGCTCGTTGCGCGAGCGGGAATTCGCGGTGGCCGCGCTCGCGTTCGGCTCCTCGAACCTGCGCATCATGTTCCGCGAGCTCGTGCCCAACGCGATCGCGCCGATCGTGGTTGCCGCGACGCTCAACGTCGCCAAGGCGATCCTGCTCGAATCCTATGTCAGCTATCTCGGCTACGGCATCCAGCCGCCGGCGGCGAGCTGGGGCAACATGCTCAACAATGCGCAGATCTATCTCACCAGCGCGCCCTGGCTCGCGATCGCGCCGGGCGTCGCCATCACGCTCGCGGTGACCAGCTTCAACTTTCTCGGTGACGGCCTGCGCGATGCGCTCGATCCGCGAATGAACATCCCGTGACGCGCAAGACCTCTGACGCGCAAGAGCTCGAACTGAACTCCAGGAGTGCCCCATGTCCCCGCCGCTCAACCGCATCAACAGCGACGAACGCCTGCCGGCGCAGGTAGATGTCGTCGTCATCGGCGGCGGCGTCATCGGCGTCTCGGCCGCCTATCATCTGGCGCAGAAGGGGCACTCCGTCGCGCTGGTCGAGAAGGGCCATGTCGGCGGCGAGCAGTCGAGCCGCAATTGGGGCTGGTGCCGCCAGCAAGGCCGCGCACGCGAGGAGATCCCGCTCGCGCGCGAGGCGCTGCTTCTGTGGGAGGACATGCAGAACGATGCCGGCGTCGATGCCGGCTTCCGGCGAACCGGGGTGTTGTTCCTGACCAAGAGCAAGGACGAACTCGCCAGCTGGGAGCGCTGGGCCGCGGTCGCGCGCGAGATGCAGGTTCACTCCACCGTGCTGACGCCGGCCGAGGTCGCCGAGCGCATGCCCGGCAACGCCGACACATGGGTCGGCGGCCTGCACACGCCGAGCGATGGCCGCGCCGAGCCGTCGATGGCCGTCCCTGCGCTCGCCACCGCCGCACGCAAGCACGGCGTCACCATCCACCAGGGCTGCGCCGCGCGCGGGCTGGAGACGATGGGCGGGAGGGTCAGCGCCGTCGTCACCGAGAAGGGCACCATCCGCACGCAATCCGTGCTGCTGGCGGGCGGCGCGTGGTCATCGCTGTTCTGCCGCCGCCACGGCATCGAGCTGCCGATCGGCCTCGTCAACGCCACCGCGTGCCGGACCACGCCGGGACCGGAGATCACCTCCGGCGCGCTCGGCACCGATTTCTACTGCATCCGCCGCCGCCTCGACGGCGGCTTCACGCTGGCGCTGCGCAACCGCGGCACGGTCGAGCTGTCGCCGGACCTGTTCCGTTACGCGCGCACGTTCTGGCCGACCTATCAGCATCGCAAGAACGGATTGAAGCTCTCGTTCGGCAAGTCGTTCTTCGATCAGCTCATGCGCGGCACCAGCTGGAGTTTCGACAAGCCATCGCCGTTCGAGGCCGAGCGCGTGCGCGATCCGGCGCCCGACATGTCGCTGGTCAACTCGGCGCTGGCGGCGCTGATCAAGTCGAATCCGGAATTGAAGGACATCGAGATCGCCGAAGCCTGGGGCGGCACCATCGACTGCACGCCCGATACGATACCGGTGATCTCACCGGTCGATGCGCTGCCGGGCTTCTTCCTCGCGACCGGCTTCTCGGGCCACGGTTTCGGCATCGGTCCCGCCGCTGGCAAGCTTGCGGCCGACCTCGTGACGGGCGCGACGCCGCTGGTCGATCCCGCCGCTTACAGCCACAAGCGCATGATCGACGGCCGTCGTCTCGCGCCGGTCAGCCCGTTCTGAGGCCGGCATGACGGTTCTCTACAAGGCCAATATGGTGCGCGGCGCCGAGTGGGCGCTCTTCTTCGCGGAGCGCGCGCCTGATGTGCCGTTCCGGCTCTGGCCCGACATCGGCGATCCCGCCGCGGTGCGTTATCTCGTGGCCTGGGTGCCGCCGGATGACATCACGACGACCTTTCCCAATCTCGAGCTGGTCTTCTCGGTGGGCGCGGGCGTCGATCAGTTCGACACCACGACAGTCCCGGCGCACATCCCGCTGGTCCGCATGCTGGAGCCCGGCATTGCCGAGACCATGGTCGAATACGTCACCATGGCCGTGCTTGCCCTGCACCGTGATCTCCTCGATTTCGTCAGTCAGCAGAGGCAGCAGGTCTGGCGCGAGATCCGGATCACGCCGGCCAGGCGCCGGCACGTCGGCGTGATGGGGCTCGGCCAGCTCGGCCAGGCCGTGCTGGAACGGCTCAAGACGTTCGGCTTTCCGCTTCTTGGGTGGAATCGTTCGCCGCGCGAGATCGAAGGCGTCACCTGTTACGCGGGGGCCGATGCCTTGCCAGAATTTCTGGCGCAGGCCGACATTCTCGTCTGCCTGCTGCCGCTGACGGATCAAACGCGCGGCATTCTCAATGCCGAGCTGTTCGCGCGCCTGCCGCGCGGGGCAGGGCTCGTCAATGTCGGACGCGGCCCGCATCTCGTCGAGGCCGATCTCCTCGCAGCCCTCGACAGCGGCGCGCTATCAGGTGCGGTGCTCGACGTCACCGATCCCGAGCCGCTGCCGGTAGGCCACCCGTTCTGGAGCCATCCGCGTATCCTGCTGACGCCGCACAACGCCAGCATGACCACGCCCGATACGGCCGTCGATTTCGTGCTCGACGTCATCGCGCGTCACCGCCGCGGCGAGGAGCTGCCGGGGCTGGTCGATCGCAGGCGGGGCTATTAGGGCAATCGCATGAGCATCGACAGAAGAAGATCTGATCAGGCCGTTGCCGAAGCACAGTCCTCCGTGCTTTCGGTCTCCGGCCTCACCACCTCCTTCATGCTCGAGCGGCAATGGATTCCCGTCGTTCGCAAGGTCTCGTTCGACATCGCAGCCCGCGAAACCGTCGCGATCGTCGGCGAGTCCGGCTCGGGCAAGAGCGTCACCGCGCTGTCGATCATGCGGCTCATTCCGAGCGAGATCGGCCGGGTCGAGGGCCGCGTCATGCTGGCGGGGCGCGATCTGCTCGCGCTGCCCGAGGCTGATATGAAGGATATCCGCGGCAATGACGTCGCCATGATCTTCCAGGAGCCGATGACGAGCCTCAATCCGGTGCTCACCATCGGCTTCCAGATCGCGGAGGCGCTGATCCAGCATCGCGGCCTGTCGCGCGCGGCGGCGGAGGCGGAGACCGTCCGCCTGCTCGATCGCGTCCGCATCCCTGCGGCGGCGTCGCGCTTCCACGAGCACCCGCATCGCTTCTCCGGCGGCATGCGCCAGCGCGTGATGATCGCGATGGCGCTGGCCTGCAAGCCGAAGCTTCTGATCGCGGACGAGCCGACCACCGCGCTCGACGTCACCATCCAGGCCCAGATCCTGGAACTGCTCAAAGAACTTCAGCAGGAGGAGGGCATGTCGATCCTCTTCATCACCCACGACATGGGCGTGGTCGCCGAGATCGCGGACCGCACCGTGGTGATGTATGGCGGGCAGGCGGTGGAGACGGACGCCACCGCGCGCATTTTTGCCGCGCCCGCGCATCCCTATACGCGCGCGCTGCTCGCGGCCGTGCCGCGGCTCGGCTCGATGGACGGGCGGATGCGGCCGATGCGGTTTCCGATCGTCGACAAGGTGACGGGCACGTCGGACGAGCCGGCCGAGACGCCCGATACGGTCTCGCCCGCCGAGCGGCCTCTGCTGGAAGTCTCAAACCTCACGACGCGCTTTCCGATCCGCTCGGGCCTGTTCGGCAAGGTCTCGGGCCGCGTCCATGCGGTCGAGAACGTCTCCTTCACCTTGCGCGCCGGCGAGACGCTGGCGCTGGTCGGCGAATCCGGCTGCGGCAAGTCGACCACCGGACGCTCCATTCTGAAGCTGACGCAGCCGGACAGCGGTACGGTCCTGATCGATGGCCAGGATGTGCTGGCCATGAACGGCCGGGCTTTGCGCGATGTCCGCAAGCACATGCAAATCGTGTTTCAGGATCCGTTCGCGAGCCTCAATCCGCGCATGTCGGTGGGAACGGCGATCGCTGCGCCTTTGCTTGCCAACGGACTGGCAACGGCGTCGCAGGCGCGCGACAAGGTCGCCGACCTGCTCGTCCGCGTCGGCCTCTCCGCTGACATGGCCGCGCGCTTCCCGCACGAATTCTCCGGCGGCCAGCGGCAGCGCATCTGCATCGCGCGCGCGCTCGCGCTCGGGCCGAAGCTGATCGTCGCCGACGAAGCTGTCTCCGCGCTCGACGTCTCGGTGAAGGCGCAGGTCGTGAACCTGATGCTCGACCTCCAGGCCAGCATGGGCCTCGCCTATCTCTTTATTTCCCACGACATCGCCGTGGTCGAGCGCATGAGCCACCGCGTCGCCGTGATGTTTCTCGGCGAGATCGTCGAGATCGGCCCGCGCGCGTCGGTGTTCGGCAACCCCCAGCACCCCTACACCAAAAAGCTGATGGCCGCCGTGCCGGTGCCCGATCCGTCACGCCGCGGCACGCCGCGTCCAACCTCCAACGACGAGATCAGAAGCCCGGTCCGCGCGCCGGATTATCAGCCCCCCGTGCGGCGCTATCGCGAAGTGTCGCCCGGTCACGTCGTGCAGATGTGGGGCGAGGAATGGTCGGCCTGAGGCTGCGAGCTTCACGAAACCAAGCGCGTATCTTTGATTTCGGCCAGACGCGGGCAGCGTGCTGACCAACCGCGCGTTGCAGATCCAGCATGTTCGCCGTCCGTTATCGCGAAATGAGATGCGTCCTTCGGAAATTGTGACCGAATAGAGCGACAGGGAGGACCGTGTGTGAACCGCTTCATACGCGCTCGCTCTCTTTCTGAATTACCACTCTCGCAACGAAAATTGCCGCACCCGGATCATTTGAAACACGGGTGAGATGCAATGCCTGCGCAGCCACATGCTCGCAGCTTTGGATTGGTTCCGTCTCGCTCACGAGCAAAGCCAGTCCCATCACTCAGCAAAGATTCTTCAGAAATTGGAATGAAAGGGCATCGCGCAACTCACGCAGCTTCTGTTCGGGGTCGGCCGGTAGGCTGCTACTTACTCAGAAGGAGCTCTTATGAAGATAAGCAGCGCAATTTTCAGCGCCTTTTCTGCAACAAGGCGCGTCGGCAATCTTCGGATCGCCCGTTCAAGTCTGATCAAATCGGCTCATCTTCTTGAAAGAATCGGGCTGGCCGCCGTTGGTGCATCTGGCGGCCTCTATGTTGGGGCGGCCCTGTTACGTCAGAAAGCCGGACTATTCGAAAGCGGCTGGATCGTCCTGATAACAATGCTCTACGGAGCTGTCGGCTATTACGTCGGAATTGATATGGCTGGCCATGGCGCACAGAGGTCGACATCGAGCATCTCCGAAGAATGGAACGGTTCCGAGCCGGTCGAGATTATGAGTGCGGCTGGCACGTTCGGTGCGGCAATCGCTGCGACTCTGTCCGTCAGCATTCTTGTCCTTGATCAAAATCTGCCTAACGGCCTGATCGGCTTTGTTGCCGGCTGCTGGGTAATCGGTTCTTCGCTCCAGGTTGCGGCGGGCACGATGGCTCGCAGCCATGAAGCGCCTATCGGCGAGCAATGAAGGAGCTGCGGTCGCGAAAAATATCCGCTTGGCACAAGCCTCAGTTTCTGGTTCGGAACGACTGCGACGAGACTCATCGCAACCTCTGCCGTCCAATGCTGCGTGCCGACGATGTTTAGGTGCGAAGCCGTTCGCCTCGCGCAGCTCACTGGTTCAATGCGATATCGGGATTGAGAAGCCTAGGTGGTCGCGCAACAAACATGACGTGCCATAATGGTAACGTTGGTATATTGTCCCCGCGCGCCGTGGTCCAAAATTTCTGCTAACCGCTAACCACACGATCGGTGGAGCCAATGCAGATTGCGGAGTGGCTCGAGAAGCTGGGGCTTGCGCAATACGCGGAGCGCTTTGCCCAAAATGGGATCGACATAGGCGTCCTTCCCGAACTGATGGAAGAGGACTTCGATAAGCTCGGAGTCCTGCTCGGCCATCGCCGCAAGATGCTGCGTGCTATCGCTGACCTCGATCCGGCCGCGTTGATCGCATCTCCCGCTCCTCCTCAGGACGCCGAGCGGCGTCATCTCACGGTCATGTTTTGCGATCTGGTCGGCTCGACTGCGCTCTCGGCGCGTCTCGATCCCGAGGATATGTGGGAGGTGATCCGGGCCTATCGCGCTGCCTGCGCGAGCGTGGTTGCTGCTTATGATGGCAGGATAGCCAGATTCGTCGGCGATGGAATACTCGTCTATTTCGGCTATCCGCGCGCCCACGAAGATGATGCCGAGCGCGCGGTGCGCGCCGGCCTCGACATGATCTCCGCGATACGCCAGCTCAAGACAGGGACCGACGAACGAGCTGAACTGCGGATCGCAATTGCGACTGGACTTGTGGTGGTCGGCGACCTCATCAGCGGAGATGCGTCGGAGGAGCACGCAACCATCGGCGACACACCAAACCTCGCCGCCCGGCTCCAGAGCCTGGCGGAGCCGGGGGTCGTCGTCGTTGCTTCATCGACGCGCCGGCTGCTTGGCGATCTGTTCTCCCTGCGCAATCTCGGTCGTCGGGAGGTCAAGGGAATGGCAGACCCCATCGCGGTCTGGGCGGTGGAAGGCGCGACTGCATCCGAGAGTCGCTTCGAGGCAGTCCGTGCCGCGCGCTCGATCGGTTTTGTCGGCCGCAAGAACGAGATCGAGTTCATCCTCTCGCGCCAGCGGGAGGCATGGCAGGGGCGGGGCCAGTTCGTATTGATTTCCGGCGAAGCGGGCATCGGCAAGTCCCGTATTGTGGCAACGCTGTCGGAAAGCCCCTCGTTGGGGTTGCACCGTCGCGTGCGATATCAGTGTTCGCCTTACCACACCAATAGTGCGCTTCATCCCTTCGTCGCGCAGCTCGAGCGCGCCGCCGGAATTCGCTCGCACGACACGGCGGATCAAAAACTCGACAAGCTCGAGGCAATGCTCGCAATAGGAACCCAGCAGGTCGCCCGGGCAACACCGCTCATTGCGGCTCTGCTTTCGATTCCCACCGGCGACCATTGCCCGCCCCTCGGCTTGAGCCCGGCGCAGCAGCGGCGGCAGACTTTTGCCGCCCTTCTCGATCAGCTTGAGGGACTGGCGCGAGGCCAGCCGCTGCTGATCATCTGCGAGGATATGCATTGGGCCGACGCCACGACACTTGAACTGTTCGATCTCGCGGTCGATCGGATCAGGGGACTGCCGATACTTGTGCTCTTGACGTCCCGGCCGGAGTTCGAGCCCTCCTGGTCGGGCCTTGCCAACGTCAGTCTGTTGCGGCTCGACCGGCTCGATCGCCAGGACACGCGCGCGCTCGTCGAGCAGATTGTCGTCGGTCGCCAGCTGCCACGCGAGATGATGGAGCAGATCATCGACAAGACCGATGGCATTCCGCTATTCGTCGAGGAATTGACCAAGATGGTGCTGGAGTCCGGGCTGCTCGTTGAGGATGCCGGGCGCTACCGCCTGAATAATCCGCTGCCGCCGCTTGCTATCCCTGCGACGCTGCAGGATTCGCTGATGGCGCGGCTTGATCGGCTCGCTCCGGTCAAGGAGGTGGCCCAGATAGGAGCCGCCATTGGCCGCGACTTCTCGTACGCGCTGCTGAAAACCGTGGCGGGACGCGACGATCTGACGCTGGGCGCGGCGCTGGGACAACTTGAAGAGGCCGAACTGCTGCTGCGTCGTGGGACACCGCCCGAAGCAAATTACAGTTTCAAGCATGCCCTTGTTCAAGAAGCGGCCTACGAGAGCCTGCTCAAGAGCAAACGGCAGGTGCTTCACACACGGATTGGCGATGTCCTGCGCGACAAGTTTCCAATCGTCGCCGAGACCGAGCCGGAAGTTCTCGCGCACCACTTCACCGAGGCGGGGCTGAGCGAGATCGCCCTCGAATGGTGGCGCAAGGCGGGCCAGCAGGCGTTGAAACGCTCGGCCTATTCCGAGGCGATCGCGCATCTGGGCAAGGCCATCGCGATCGCCGATCAATTGCCTGGCGAGCCCCACCGGATGATGAGCAGGCTGCATCTTCAAATCGCATATGGCCGTGCCTTGCGGGGCAGCCTCGGCCACAGTGCTCCGGAAACGGTCGCGGCATGGACGCGCGCGCGACAATTCGCAGCCAGTATCGATGATCCCGTTGAACTTGCGCCGGTCCATTCCGGCCTCTTCAATGCCTGCCTGACCCATGGCGAACTTGCTCCGATGCGGGAGCTGGCGGATGCCATCAGGAGCGCCGCTGAGCTGCGGCCGGACTCGCCGGTGGCCGCCGTCGTGGCCCATTGGACCGAGGGCGTGACCTGCTGGTTCGCCGGCGAGTATTTGAACGCGCGTACGCATCTTGAGCAGGCGCTGGCGATCTATCGGGCCGAACCGGATCCCGCGACCTTCAGGGCTTCGGCGCTGGATCTCCCGTTCGTGATCATGCGATTTCTCGCTTTGGTGCTCTGGCCGCTCGGCGACATCGCTCGTGCGCGCAAGCTCGCCGCGGAAGCGGTGGGTGCTCCAGGAGAAAAACGGGCGCTGTCCCAGGCCAATGCGCTGGTTCATCGCGCGGTGTTCGACGGAGTATGCGGGGGCATGTTGCAGCAGACAGAGACGATCCTGGCGCTCGGTCTCGCGCGCGACCACACGATGCCGCTGTACGTGGCCGCCGGCACCTACCTGAACGGCCTCGCCAAGTGGCGTGCAGGAGACCGAATGGCCGGACTGGCGGACATGCGTCACGGCTGGACCTTCCTGCACGAGAACGATTGCTATCTCTGCGAACCGTTCTGGGGGATGCATGTCGCCCTCGCGATTGCAGATGTAGGTGAAGTCGAGACCGGGCTGGAAATCCTGGACGAATTGATCGCCGGGACGGGACAATCCGGCCAGCATTGGCTTGATGCCGAGCTGCATCGTGTCCGCGGTAAACTCTTATCGCGCCATAATCCTTCGGACGAATCCAGTGCCGAAGACGCCATCAAGCGGGCGCTGGACATCGCACAACATCAGCAGACCAAGACCTTTGAGCTGCGCAGCGCTCTTGAACTTGCACGCCTGTACAAGACAAATGGCCGAGCGCGTACGCTATCCGAAGTGCTTGCGCCCGTGGTCGCTCAATTCGAGGCGGAGCATGGACTTCCCGAATTTGCGGAAGCGAAAGAGCTGCTTAAGAATGGGCGTTAGCCGCGCCGCCATTCGATCAGTACAAGCGCCGCGCCGACTTCAAGCCAGAATAGGTCGGCATCTTGTTCTCGATTCCCGAGCCGTAGTTCTCCGGTTTTGACACGTCTTAACCTGCTGTGGTGAAAGCTAGATATGCTTCTCCTGGTTGCGAGGGGGAGTCTGCTGCGGCGGCGAATCCTGATTTCGGCAAGCAGCTGTTGTCGGATTGCTCATTGTCTCAAGGCGCAGGCTTCATGCCAACACCTGGGCCATGCGGTGATAGGCTTGCCTTCGCAAGGGCAGGCGGAGCGACCAAAGCCCATTTGGAGATCCAGTCGTGGTTCGCCTGCATGTCGAACGTTTCATTCGCAGCCGGATCGCTCGGCGGTCCCTGGCGCTCGGGATCATCGCTCTCAGCGGATGGGCCCTGTTGCCGTATGTGACCTACCGAATCGCGCCCTCCGCCTATGTCAATGCCGAGCTCATGCGGGTGACTGCGCCGATGGCGGGTCAGCTCTCGTCAGATCTTCCCCGCAAGGGCGAATATTTCGAGCACACCCGGATGGTGCCGCTGGTCGAGGCGCGTTCGCCGGATCGCCGGCACCTCATGGACCTTGATCAGCAGCTGGCCATGTCCACCAAACGCGCCGAGCTCGCACGCCGGCAACTCGAGGAAATCGCCGAGCTCGATCGCAAGCTCCGCGAGCGAAGCGAGGACTATCGTTCGGGGATGGTAGCGCGCCTGCGCCACGAGATAGGTGAAACGGAAGTTGAAAAAGGCGGCTGTCTCGCTGAGGCGCGGCAGCGGAACGATGTCGCGGGCCGGATGGAGAGGCTCGTGAAGCTCGGCATCAGTTCGCAGATCCGCTCCGGTGAGGCCCAGGCCTCGCAGGAGGCAACCGCAACGCGGTGCCAGATGGCCGATGAACGCCTGCGGCGCCTCAAGACGGAATTGGGGGCGGCCGACAAGGGCATTTATCTTCGTGGCGATGCCAACGACGTGCCCTATTCTCAGCAGCAGCGCGAGCGGCTTGTCCTCCGCCGCCAGGAGCTCGAGACAGACCTGTTGCAGAACAGCTCACGTGCCGCGCAGTTGGCCGCGGAAATTGCAGAGGAACGCACTCGACTTGATCGTCTCGATCACTACGATCTGTCCTTGCCCGCAGCCCATGTGGTCTGGTCGGTCGCGGCCAGCCCGGGCTCGATGGTCACGGAAGGGCAGTCGGTCTTCGATTTCGCAGATTGCAAACGCCGGTTTATCGTCGTTGAACTACCCGAGCGCGATTTCGAGAAGATCAAGGCCGGAGATGCGGCTACCGTCCGTCTGATTGGGAGTCGCGAATGGAAGAGCGGCCAGATCCGGCAGGTCCGCGGATCGGCCGCGTACGGCGATGATCGGCTGCTTGCGGCTCGGGTGCCGCGGCCTGATCCGGGCAACATTACCATTGAGATATCGCTTCCACCCAATGAGACGTCGGCCGACCGCAACGGCTCCTGCGATATCGGACGATTGGCTGAGGTGCGCTTCGAGCGCAGAGCCGACGGCCTGCTACGATTGGTCAGCTCGAAGTTGAAATGGCTGACCGCTCGCCTGGAACTCGACCAGTCGCTCCTGTGAGCGAGAAGTTCCATGCAAGCCATGACTCTGCCTCTCTCTCAGCTGTTCGCGCCGATGCTGGGCATCTTTGCTGCGATGTATCTGTTGGCGCCGACCTTTCCGGTCGCGCGCCCTTGGGCGCGTCTTGCGGTCTTTGTTGTGGTTTGGCTTGTGGTGGCCCACTATCTCGAATGGCGTATTTTCACCACAGTGCTGCCGGCAAGCGGGACCTGGTATCAGGTCGGCTGGATCTGGTTCTGTCTGTTCGTCGAGCTTGTGACTTTCACAGATCAGTTCATTCTCTATCTGACGTTCCTTCGCAGGACCGATCGCCGAAGCGAAGCAGATCAGCACGAGCGTCGGCTTCGCAGGCTGCCGGATGATGAGCTGCCCTCGGTCGACGTCTTTATTCCGACCTACGACGAGCCATTCGAGGTGCTGGAAAAGACGATCACCGGCGCGCTGTGCCTGGACTATCCGAACGTCCAGGTGTGGGTCTTGGATGATGGTCGCAGGCCTTGGCTCAGGGCACTCTGCATGCAAAAGGGCGCCGGCTATCTCACGCGCGCCGACAATTTGAATGCCAAGGCCGGCAATATCAATCATGCCCTGACCAAGACGAGCGGCGAGTTCTTCGCGATCTTTGATGCGGATTTCGTGCCGCAGCGCAATTTCCTGATGCGCACGATGGGCTTCTTCGCTGATCCAAAGGTCGGAATCGTTCAGATCCCGCACGCCTTCTACAATGAGGACCCGATGCAGGCGAATCTCGGCCTGCACAGGGGATTGCCGGACGAGCAACGGTTCTTCTTCGATTCCATCATGCCCGCGCGCGACGGCTGGGATGGTGCCTTTTGTTGTGGTTCCAACTCCGTCACGCGTCGCGCAGCACTCCGCGCGGTAGGCGATGCCTTGCCGACCCAGTCCATTACGGAAGACATCCTGCTGACGCTCGTCCTGCTGCGCAAGGGATACGTCACCCGCTATCTCTGCGAACCGCTGGCGATTGGACTGGCGCCGGAAAGCCTTGATGCCTTTTTCGTGCAGCGGCAACGCTGGGCGCGTGGCGCGATTCAGACGCTGTACCTCGCCGCCGGTCCGCTCGGCCCCGGATTGGGCTTGATGCATCGGCTCCTCTTCTTTCCGACGCATTGGCTCTCATTGGGCTTGCGGGCGCTCATGGTCGTGGTGGTTCCGATCGTGTTCATGTGGACCGGCTTGGCGCCTGTCGTCGATGTCACCCCCGAATCGGTGTTCTACTACTTGTTCCCCGCGATCCTGGCGCTCAACGGCGGCATCTCCTGGTTCGCGCCGCACGTGCATTTTCCGCTCGCCGCTCAGGTGTCGGCGACGATCCAGAGCTTCAAGATATTGCCGACGGTGCTGGGGACTCTCGTCAAGCCGGCGGGACATGCGTTCAGGGTGACGCCGAAGGGCGCTGCCGCGCGGCGCGCAAGTTACGCTGCGGAGATATTCTGGCCGTCGGCGGTCTTGATGGCGTTGACGGTTGTCGGTGTGGTTCTGAACACGATCCCGGAATGGCGCATCATCGATCATCCGGCCGCTCTACCGATGGTCGCCTTCTGGTCGGTCGTGAACATCGTCGTGCTTTTCTTCGTCTGCATGACCTCGCTGCAGGCGCGGATGGGACGTACCGAGGAGCGTTTCGACATCGACGAAACTATCTTGATCCAGACCGTGACCGGCGAGCAGCTTTCTGGACGCGTGAGCAACATCTCCCTCTCTGGCGCCGGCGTTCTGCTTGGCTCCGGTATTGACTGTCCTCGCGCCGGAGAACCGCTGCGCGTGCACATCATGCAGGTCGGATGGGTCGATGCGGTGATTGCGCAACAAAGGGGCCGGCTCATCGGGGTGCAGTTCAAATTGCCGCAGTCGCTTGAACGAGACCTGCTGATCCGCAAGCTCTTTACCGTCGCCCGTCTGAAGCGGAAAGGTGTCGTCGCGTGCTCGGTGAATAGGGCGATGCTTAAGAACATCTGGTTGATGGCCGCACCGTTGCCCCACATTGTTGCAGGCGGCGCGAAGCCCGCGTCGGTCTCGCCGACCGAGCGTCTGCCGGCAGAGAGCATGGTCATTCGGCCTCAACCGCGGACAGACGATTTTGCACTTCTTGCCGGAGCTCGAAGCCTGCATCCGACGAGTTTTACTGAACCTGGCTTTGGCCGAGTGGCCGGCACAGTAATCGAAGCCGTCGCGCCGAGTTGATTGCTGTGTTGTCTTTCTCGCCGGACCAGTCCATGCGCTATCGATCGACGGTCAAGCCGCTCATCGATGCCGTCAATCTCCTTCCGGTGTTCTCCCAAAAAATCACAAGCGGAACGAGCAACCATCCTTTAGCCCAAGGCGTTTACGGGGTTGAGGGTGCAGGGAGCATCTCTTGATCGATCACCGCAGCGATCTTCGGAAGGGGCGTCTGACGCTCTGGGCCTCCGCATTCGTGGCGGTCGCTTGCTTGGCGATTGTCGCGCTCAGCGGCTGGCGGGAGTGGTCCCAGCGACAGACGCTGCTGAAGGGCTCCGAAACAGACGTGGCCAATCTGGCCCGGTCGGTGACGCAACACGCGGACGATACGTTCGAACTCGCGGACACCGTTCTCAATGTGGTGGTCGGCCAACTCGAACTCGAGGGGACCAGCCCGGCGGCGATCGCGAAGATTCAGACCTTTCTTTCCCGGCGCAAAGCCGCGAACCGGATTCGAGCTGTGTTCGTCTATGACGAGACCGGCCGCTGGCTCGCAACCAGCGAGCCCGTGGATTTCGCCGGCCTCAACAACAGCGACCGCGAGTATTTCCAGCATCATCGCGCCGTGGCTGAGCGAGGAACCTTCATTGGGGGTCCAGTGAGGAGCAGATCGGGGGGGCAATGGATCATCACAGCGTCAAGGCGCTTCGACCATCCTGACGGCAGTTTTGCCGGAGTGGCTCTTACCACGATCGATGTCGACTATTTTTTGCAATTCTATCGCGGATTCGACGTTGGCCAGAACGGCTCAATTGCACTGGCGACCGCGAAGGGCGTTGTCCTCGCGCGTAGCCCGGACAACGGATATACGGGTCGCGATCTGTCGAATGCACCGCTTTTTAGGAATTTCCGCGAGCGGCCAAGTGCGGACGTCTACTACTTCACGTCGCCTCTCGACGGCGTTCGGCGTCTGAGCTTTTATCAACTCAGCAGTCGCTACCCTGTTGTCGTGGTTGCGACGGAATCGGAAGACGACGTCTTGGCCCCCTGGCGCAAAGCGGCGCTGACGCGCGTGGTTGCGGTGCTGGGACTGATAGGAGGGCTCGCTGTTGCGGGGGTTTGGCTGGTGCGCCAGTTGCACATGCGGCAGAAGATGGCCGCTGCTCTGATCGCCAAGGAGGCGGATTTTCGTCTCCTCGCGGAGCAGTCGGGAGACATGGTCATGCGTATAGCGGTCGATGGACGGATTCTCTATACGTCGCCGTCCAGCGCGCGAGTCCTCGGCTGGGCTCCGAACGAATTGGTGGATACGTCGGCCCTCGCCGGCATAAATCCGGCGGATCTGGCGCGGGTTGAGGAGACGATCTCCGCGTTGATGAACGGCGAAGCCGAGGAGGCGAGAATCACTTATCGCACTCGGCATCGCGAGAAAGGCGAGGTCTGGATCGAAACCGCGCTGCGCGTCGCCAGGAGTGCGCAGAGTGGAGACATCAACGGCGTGGTGGCGATCTCGCGCGACATGACCGAACGTAAGGACCTGGAGGATAAGCTGGCGGCTCTCGCCAGTTCGGATGGCCTGACGGACTTGGCAAACCGCAGACACTTCGACGAGCGGCTAGAGGCGGAATGGGACCGAGCCAGGCGCGAAGGAAGGCCTCTGTCACTGTTGCTGATGGATGTCGATCATTTCAAGAGTTTCAATGATCAGTACGGGCATCAGGCGGGCGATGCATGTCTCCGCTCGGTCGCCGGGGTCCTGGCAGAACAGGCCCGGCGGCCAGCAGACTTGGCCGCTCGGTATGGTGGTGAGGAATTCGCCTTGCTGCTACCAAATACGGACACGGGAGGGTGCGAGCAGGTCGGCGAGCGAATCCGGCAAGCGATTCAAGACCTCGGCATCCTGCACGCGCTCAACCCGCCATCCAAGCAGGTCACCCTCAGTATTGGTGGCGCCACACATATGTCGTTCGGCGATAATGCTGATTTCACGTCGTTGATAGCGGCCGCGGATAAGGCGCTCTACGCCGCCAAGGAGAGCGGGCGCAACCGCCTTGTGATGTCAGGGCAAATCATCGCGTGGCCCAGCGCGATACGAGCTTGAAGAGTAGCTCTCGTGCGCCGCGGCGTGCGCCTCACGAATTCACGTGCACGAAATCCCGCAGCAGCGGATAGATCTCGTTGTTCCAGCGCTTGCCGGAGAACACGCCGTAATGGCCGACGCCGGCCTGCATGTGGTGGACGCGGCGATAGGCGCGTACGCCGGTGCAGAGATCCTGGGCGGCGAGCGTCTGGCCGATCGAGCAGATGTCGTCCTTCTCGCCCTCGACCGTCATCAGCCCCATGCGGCTGACCGCCCTGGTGTTCACCGGACGGCCGCGATGCATCAGCTTGCCTTGCGGCAGGAGATGCTCCTGGAACACGTCGCGCACGGTCTCGATGTAGAATTCGGCCGGCAGATCCATCACGGCGAAATATTCGTCGTAGAAGGTCTTGATGGTCGCGGCCTTCTCCTTCTCGCCCTTGGCGATGTGGTTGGCGAGGTCGAGATGCTGCTTGATGTGGCGCTCGAGATTCATCGAGACGAAGGCGGTGAGCTGCACGAAGCCGGGATAGACCTTGCGCAGAGCGCCGCGGCACTGCACCGGCACGTAGTTGATCAGATTGCGCTCGAACCATTCGATCGGCTTGCTCTTGGCGAATTCGTTGACCCTGGTCGGCTGGATCCGTGTGTCGATCGGGCCGGCCATCAGCGTCAGCGTCGCCGGGCGCGAGGGATGGTTGTCCTCGCACATGATCGCGGCGGCCGCGAGCGCGGAGACGGACGGTTGGCAGATCGCCACCATGTGCGGGCGCGGCCCGAGCTGCCCGAGGAAGTCGATCAGGTGCTCGGTGTAGTCGTCGAGCCCGAAGCGGCCCTCGCTGCGCGGGATGTCGCGCGGATTGTGCCAGTCGGTGATGTAGACGTCGTGGTCCTGCAGCAGCGTCTTCACGGTGCCGCGCAGGAGCGTGGCAAAGTGTCCGGACATCGGCGCAACCAGCAGCATGCGCGGCTGCTCGGCCACGCCGTGTTTCCTGAAGTGCAGCAGCGAGCCGAACGGCGTCGCGTAGGCGATCTCCTCGCTGACCGCGACGTCGCGGTTGCCCACCATGACGCTGTCGATGCCGTAGGCGGGACGGTCATAGGTGAGGGTGGAGCGCGAGATCAGCTCCAGCGCGGCCGAAAGCCGGCCGACCACTTGGTCCGATGAGCCCTGAGGCACCAGATTGAGGAATTTGAGTGCGGACGAAGCCCCCGCGCGCCATGGCGCCGTCAGGTCCATGTGGTTCTGAAAAGCCTGATAATACATCGACATCATACTGAAGCGCCCACTTGCCTCCTGTCGTGATGCAATATCGAAGCCAGACGGGAGCCGGACCGCCCGGAAAATTGGCACGTCGCTTGCTGCGCCCCGGTCGGGTAGGCACAGATCACGGGCACGCACGCGCGGCGGTGCGTTGCCCAGGCGTGAGGGAAGGGCTCTATGGCGAAGGCGACACTGACCATCAGCAGCAAGAACTACTCGTCCTGGTCGCTGCGTGGCTGGCTGCTGACGAAATTCTCCGGGCTCGATTTCGAGGAGATCGTCACCGCGCCGGACGATCCGTCGGCGCGTGCGGAGATCCTGCTGCTGTCGTCCTCGATCCTGGTGCCGTGCCTGCGGCACGAGAGCGCCGTGGTCTGGGACACGCTGGCGATTGCCGAATATCTCAACGAGGTCATGCCGGACGCCGACCTGTTGCCGGCCGACCGCATCCAGCGCGCCCATTGCCGCTCGATCTCGGGCGAAATCCATTCCGGCTTCACCACGCTGCGCGCCTCGCTGCCGGTCAACCTGAAGGGGCACTTTCCCGGCTTCAAGATCTGGTCGCGGGCGCAGGCCGATATCGACCGGGTCTGGTTCATCTGGCGCGACTGCCTGGAGAAATCGGGCGGTCCCTTCCTGTTTGGCGAGAAGCGCACCATGGCGGATGCGATGTACGCTCCCGTCGTAACGCGCTTCGTGACCTATGACGTCAAGCTCGCACCGCCGCTCAAGGCCTATGCCGACACCATCATGGCCATGCCCGAGATGCAGGAATGGGTCGCGGCGGCGAAGGAGGAGCCGGCCGAGATCGAGGAGCTCGAGGTCGAATATTAGGCAGGCGTTGCACGGCTGTGCCTGTTTCGAGGGCGGCGGCCCTCCGCTGCGGACCGCGGCGCTATGCCCTTGCAACAATTAACCTTTGGACCCGGCGACAGGCGCCTGCGATCCGGCCGGCTGCGCAGATATTGTGCGCGCCTGCCGAACCGCAGCGAGATCTAGCCGTGAACAGGTGCGTACAAGGCGCTTCGGCTGATTCGGACGTGATTCGTTCGGGCCGCGTTCCGAAGGTTAAAGCGCAGCGCGGCCCCGTCGCATTTTGAAACAGACACCGCCTTCAGGCGGCCCCGCGCTGCTTCAGGCGCGGCAGGCGCCAGCCGATCACGGTTGCTTCCACCGCAATCCCGGCCTCGTGGTTTTGCCAGCGTCCTTCGACATAGCGGCAGGCGAACGGCAGTTGATACGTCCCGCTGTGATCCTCGCACAGCACTTCAAGTGGCAGGCCCGGCGGTGGTTCTCCGGCGCCGTCGAATTCCGCCAAACGTCTATCGCGCGTTGCCATTCCAAAAATCTCCCCTAAACAAAGCCGCGGAGAGCGCCCACTTCTCCCGCATGCGGTTCACTGCTCCCCGTCCCAAGGGAACGGGCCCAAGCTCAACGCGAGAATGCGGTGCGAGTGTGGTAGCCTCACGCTGCAGCGCGCAAACAGCGCACATTGATGTGATCGACTGGCCGAGGAACTTTCATGCTGCTTCGAAACGCCGGAATTTGTTTCGCAATGTTGCTGCTCGCCACGCTGGCGCCTCTGCCGGTGCTCGCGCAGGACGTGCCCGGCATCGAGATCTGCACGGTCGAGAAAACCATGGAGCGCCGCACCAGCTGCCTCCAGAGCAATGTCGACTTCCTGCAGAAGACGATCACCAAGCTCAGCCTCGACCATCAGCAAAAGCTGGATGTTGCCACTCGCCAGATCGATGCGCTGAAGACAGCCATCGCCGGCCTGCAGAAGACGCTTCTCGATCTCCAGGCCGCGCAGGCGAAGACCACTGAGGATCTGAAGAAGAAGCAGGACGCGCCGCCGGCGAAGGATGCTGCGAAATAGGCGCGTCGATCACGCGACGCGATATCGCTCCATCACGCCACGATCGGGCTCGTAGCCGAGCCCGGGACCCGCCGGCACCGCAACATGGCCGCTTGCATCGACATCGGCGCGGCCGCCCCAGAGGCAGGCTTCGCGCTTTAAATAGAACATCTCGACCAGCCCGTCGTCGCGCGTCGCGAGCAGATGCAGCGTCGCCAGCAGGCCCGGGCCAAAGTAAGGCGAGTGCGGCACGATCCTGATGCCGAGCCGATCGGCCAAGCCTGCGACCTTCAGGAATTCCGTGATGCCGCCGACCTTGATGACTGACGGCTGGGCGTGGCTGACCGCGCCCGCTTCCATCATCTGGCGGAATTGATATTCGGTGCAGGCATTCTCGCCGGCGGCAATTCCGAGCCCGCTCTTGCTGCGCACCTCGGCAAGCGTGGCGAAGTCTTCCGGCGGCCAGACCGGCTCTTCCAGGAACATCGGCTGCGCGTCGCGGCATGTCGCCGCGAACGCGATCGCCTGGTCCCCGGTCAGCGGGCAGTTCATGTCGACCATCAGTGGAATCCTCGGACCGATCGCTTCGCGCGCGGCAAGCACCGCAGGCGTCGTGGTCTCGTGCAGCTTGATCGCGCCATAGCCGAGCGCGAGCGCCTTCCTGCATTCGGCGGCGATGTTGTCGGGCGAGCCGATCCGGAGCAGGCTCGCGTAAGCCGGGATCGCCGTGCGCCTGATCTCGCCCAGCAGGCGGTGCAGCGGCACGCCCGCGACCTTCGCGGCGAGGTCCCACAATGCGATATCGAGCCCGGAGATCGCGAACATGGTGATGCCGTAGCGGCCGAACAGATGCAAATTGCGCTGGATCTGCTCCATGACGGCGGGGATGCCGGCCGCATCGGGCACCTCCAGCCCGCGGGCCTGCGGTGCGATCATCTCCTCGACGGCGCTGCGCGTCGTGCGCGGGCAGACATAGGCGAAAGCATCGCCCCAGCCGGTCAGCCCGGCATCGGTCGTGACCTCGACGAGGACCATGTCGAGTGCGGTGATGGCGGACGCGCCCTGGCGGAAGCTCGCGACACCGGCATCATAGGGGATGCGGATATGGTGCGCCCGCACATCGGTGATTTCCATGACCCGGTTCCTCTTTCTCGTGAGCGGTTTCGGCGAGTGTAGCCACGAACACCGGGGCGTTGCCAGCTTCCATTGACCGGCTATCCTCATGCAAACGACAGCAATGCCGATCAAGCAAAGTGATGCCGATCGGCGCATCATCACCGCGCTTCGAACGAGAGCCTGAACCGCCATGAATCCAGCCCAGCGCGCGCTCTGGTATATCGAGAGCCATCTGGCCGAGCCGATGACGCTCGACGAGATCGCTGCGATCTCGGGCGTGTCGCGGTTCCACATTGTGCGTGCGTTTGCCGCAGCCGTCGGTCTGCCGGTGATGCGCTACGTGCGCGCGCGGCGGCTGACGGAGGCGGCGCGCAGTCTGGCAAAGGGCGCACCTGACATCCTGTCGCTGGCACTGGAGGCGGATTACGGCTCGCACGAAGCTTTCACCCGCGCGTTCCGCGACCAATTCGGCACCACGCCCGAAGCGGTGAGGGCGGCAGCGTGCGTCAACCAGCTCAGGCTACAGGAGCCGATCCTCATGGATTCCACCATGCTCGACCATCTTGCCCCACCGCGTTTCGAGACCGCAAAGGCCTTCCTCGTCGCCGGTTGCGCCGAGCGCATCTCCTGCGACAACGGTGCCATGATCCCTGGTCTGTGGCAGCGCTTCAATCAGGAGGTCGCCGACATCTCCGCGCGGGTCGGTCACGTCGCCTACGGCGTCTGCTGCAACGGCGATGATGCCGGCAATTTCGATTACATTGCCGGCGTCGAGGTCGCCGATTTCTCCGACCTGCCGCGCCGCTTCGGTCGCATCCGCATTCCGGAGCAGCGCTATGCGGTGTTCACGCACAAGGATCACGTCGCCTCGATCCGGCGCACCGTCAACACGATCTGGAATCCATGGCTGCCGGCGTCTGGCCTGAAAGCCGCGGACGCGCCCAACTTCGAGCGTTATGACGAAAAATTCGATCCCGCGACCGGCAACGGCGGCTTCGAAATCTGGATACCGGTCAGAGAATAACACGCAACGCTGGCATACCGTCCCGCTTGCTTGGCAAGCTCCGGCGACTTTGCCATAACCGCAGGCAAATCTTGCCTGCGGGGGCCCGTGCCGGACATCCCGCGCAAGCCATAACAAGCAGCCGGGAGGGTCTCCAATGTCCAACGTCCGCGTTCTCGCCACCGACCTCGAATTTCCCGAAGGGCCGGTCGTGATGCCGGACGGCTCGGTCGTGCTGGTGGAGATCCGCGGCCAGCGCCTGACGCGTGTCTATCCCGACGGCCGCAAGGAGATCGTGGCGAAGATTCCCGGCGGCCCGAATGGCGCCGCGCTCGGGCCCGACGGCAAGATCTACATCTGCAACAATGGCGGCTTCTCCTGGATTCCGGCCGGCAAGATGATCATGCCGGGTCCGCAGCCGGACGATTATCTCGGCGGCGCGATCCAGCGCGTCGATCTGCAATCCGGCAAGGTCGAGACCGTCGTGACCAAATGTGGCGCGCACGATCTGCGCGGGCCGAACGACCTCGTCTTCGACAAGCACGGCGGCCTCTGGTTCTCCGACCTCGGCAAGCGGCGCGCGCGCGAGATGGATGTCGGCGGCATGTATTACCTCAAGCCCGGCATGAGCGAGATCGTCGAAATCGTGCATGGCGTATTGCCGGCGAACGGCATCGGCCTGTCGCCGGACGAGAATACGGTCTACATCGCGGAGACGCCGACCGGGCGGCTTTGGGCCTATGAGCTCTCGGCGCCGGGCACGCTCAAGCCGCGCGATCCGATCTATCGCGGCGAGCGCGGCCAGCCGATCTGCGGCCTTGGCGGCTACCAGATGTTCGACTCGCTCGCGGTGGAAGCGAACGGCAATGTCTGTGTCGCCACGCTCGTCTCCGGCTGCATCTCGGTGATCGCGCCCGACGGCACCCTGGTGGAACAGGTTCCGACCGGCGACCGCGTCACCACCAACATCGCCTTCGGCGGCCCCGAGCTGAAGACCGCCTACATCACGCTGTCGGGCAAGGGCGAGCTGATCGCCATGGACTGGCCGCGCGCCGGATTGCCGTTGAATTTTCTGAACAAGTGACAATCGCGTAAAACGCGATTGTCATCCCGGGGCTATGCGGAGCATAGAACCCGGGATCTCGAGATTCCGGGTTCGGCTCTTCAAGCCGCCCCGGAATGACAATCATAAGGAACGACAGAATGCCCTGGCCCGATCCCGTCACCCTGCGCGGACAGCATGCCCGTCTCGAGCCGCTGTCGCATGACCATCGCGAAGGGCTGGTCGAGGCGGTCAAGGACGGCGAGCTGTCGAAGCTGTGGTACACCGCAATCCCGCTGCCGGAGAACATGGGCAAGGAGATCGACCGCCGCTTAGGCCTGCAGGCCGCGGGCTCGATGCTGCCCTTCACCGTGTTCGATGCCGGCGGCAAGATCGTCGGCATGACCACCTACATGAACATCGATGCCACCAACCGCCGCGTCGAGATCGGCTCGACCTGGTATGGCAAGAGCGCGCAGCGCGGCCCGCTCAACACGCAGTGCAAGCTGCTGCTGCTGCGCCATGCCTTCGAGACGCTGAACTGCATCGCGGTCGAGTTCCGCACGCATTTCTTCAACCACCAGAGCCGCCGCGCCATTGAGCGCCTGGGCGCCAAGCAGGACGGTATCCTGCGCAGCCATCAGATCGCGCCGAACGGCACGCTGCGCGATACTGTCGTTTACAGCATCACCGCCGCCGAATGGCCGACGGTGCAGGCGCATCTCGAATTTCAACTCAACGACAAGCCGCGCTAGGGGCGGCCGAGGGACCATGGATAGATTTGATTATGTGATCGTGGGCGCGGGCTCCGCCGGTTGCGTGCTCACCAGCCGGCTCAGCGAGGATCCCAACACCTCCGTTTGCGTGCTCGAGGCGGGCCCGTCCGACTGGCATCCCTACATTCATCTGCCGGCCGGCTTCATCAAGACCTTCCACATGAAGAGCATCAACTGGGCCTATCAGCAGGAGCCCGGTCCGTGGACCGGCGGGCGCAGCATCTATGCGCCGCGCGGCAAGACGCTGGGCGGCTCGTCCTCGATCAACGGCCACATCTACAATCGCGGCCAGCGCATGGATTTCGACACCTGGGCGCAGATGGGCAATCGCGGCTGGGGCTATGCCGACGTGCTGCCCTATTTCCGCCGACTGGAGAAGCGGATCGGCGAGGGCGAGGAGACCTATCGCGGCCGCGACGGCAACCTCATCGTCACCACCATGAACTGGCGCGATCCGCTCTGCGAGGCCTTCATGGAAGGCGCGGTCTCGCTCGGCATTCCCCGCAATCCCGATTACAACGGCAAGACCCAGGAAGGCGTCTCCTACTGCCAGCGCACCATCAACAACGGCCTGCGCGTCTCCGGCGCCACCGCATTCCTCAAGCCGGCGATGAAGCGGCCCAACGTGCATGTGCACACCCATGCGCACGCGACCGAGATCATCTTCGAGGGCAAGCGCGCCGTCGGCGTGCGCTACATGAAGGGCGGCCGCGGCGGCCAGCCGGTCGAAGTGCGCGCCAACAAGGAGGTGATCCTGTCCGGCGGCAGCTATAATTCGCCGCAGCTGCTGCAGCTCTCCGGCATCGGCTCGCCGGACCTATTGCAGCAGCACGGCATTGCCGTGCGTCACGCGCTACCGGTCGGCGAAGGCCTGCAGGACCATTACGCCCCGCGCACGGTGGCGCGCGTCAAGGACATCAAGACCATCAACGAGCTCCGCCGCGGCTGGCGTCTCTGGGTCGAGGCGGCGAAATGGGCCACCGCGCGCCGCGGCCTGCTGTCGCTCTCGCCGACCATGGTCTATTGCTTCTGGCATTCCGGCGAGAGCGCGGAGAGCTCCGACCTGCAGCTCACCTTCACGCCGGCAAGCTACAAGGAGGGCGTGCAGGGCCAGCTCGAGGACGAGCCTGGCATGACGGTGGCGTCCTGGCAGCAGCGGCCGGAGAGCCGCGGCTATGTCCGCATCCGCTCATCGGATCCGTTCGCGCCGCCTGTTATCCAGACCAATTATCTCGATGCCGAGCTTGACCGCCGCGTCATCGTCGGCGGCATGAAGCTCGCGCGGCGCTTGCTGAAGTCCGCGCCGCTGTCGCCCTATTACGCCTACGAGGATTTCCCCGGCCCCAACGTCAACACCGACGACGAGTTTTTGCACGCCGCCACCGAGCGCGGCACCACCACCTTCCACCCCGGCTGCACCTGCCGCATGGGACCGGCGGACTCGACGTGGGCGGTGGTCGACGACCAGCTCCGCGTCCACGGGCTCGAAGGCCTCCGCGTCATTGACGCCTCCGTGATGCCGCGCATGATCTCGGCGAATTTGAATGCGTCGACGATGATGATCGCCGACCGCGCCTCCGACCTCATCCGCGGTAAGCAGCCGCTGGAAGCCGCAAGGATTCCGGACGCAGCGGTGGCGTGATATCTTCGTAGGGTGGGTTAGCCAGCGGCGGCGCGAAGCGCGGCCGTAGGCGTAATCCACCGCTTCTTTCGATGTGAAAACGAGCCGTGGCGGATTACGCCTTCGGCCAATCCGCCCTATGCGCTTCACCGATAGGCAAAACGCCAAATGCCCCAATCCGGCGCTGAGCGGCAATCCGTTGGCCAGATTGCCTTCTGCGGCGTCGTCTTTCTCTGCAACGCTATTCCGCTCGGTCTGCTGCTCCGCGTGGGCTGGCGCGATTGGACCCTCTTTGCCGGCCTCTGGGCGATAATGTACTTCATGGGCGGAGTAGGATGGTTTCCACGGCGCACACCAGTTCAAAAGGCCTTCTCATATGGTCTGCTCGTAGGCACGGTGCTGCCGGCGCTGGAGTGGGCGGCGACGCTTCACGGCCCGTAGCCCGTCGGGCAAAACACCCCGTCACCCCGTCAACCCCTCTCCATAAAAATATTCCGCTTTACCGAAATTCGGAATTGCGGCATAGATCGAAACAGCCCGGCTCACGAAAGAGGGGCGGTTCGCGAGTCGTTCGAAACGCGGGCCGGGTTGCGGTGGACGCGGCAGCGTCGGCACGATGGGTGCGGGCAGGGCGGGTAGTCCCTGTGAGCCCGAGGCCGCGTGCAGACGAACGGCGCTGAAGTCCGGCGAAGCCTCTTGGCGAAGCCGGATGAGCTGCGTACGGCAAAACCGTGTGGTCCTGGCCGTCGTTGCTACGGTCAAGCCTCTTGCGGAGATGCGCGCGAGCCCAACCGGGCGGACGGCATCGTCAATTCGCGGGGCGAGGGAGGCCAGAAGGAATTCGGCTCCCGGGAGAGCACGGCATAAGCCGTCCGACCATCGCGCAGGGAAGGCCGAGTGATCGGCGACACCTGTATGCTGCTGTGCGGTTTCTCTGCGTGTGCTTTTCGCGCAGCGGACCGCGGGTGCCCGTCGGCACCCGGTCTTCCCTGCGCCCTCTTTCTTTTGGGGCGACGGAATGAAGCAAAGCTCGGGCGAGATGAGCCGCGAGGCTGCGAAGCTGTGTCTGCAAATTGAATTGCCAGCGGAGAACGACGCCGTTGCTCCTTGCTCCGTCATTGCGAGCGCAGCGAAGCAATCCAGACTGTTTCCGCGGAGGGATTCTGGTTGCTTCGCTGCGCTCGCAATGACGGGATCGGGAGGCTGCTCGCGACACACTCGATATCGTAGGGTGGGCAAAGCGAAGCGTGCCCACGATCTGCATCCATCACGGAGGAATGGTGGGCACGGCGCTATGCGCCTTTG
>NZ_LAXE01000001.1:6581113-6584952 GCF_003122645.1 Bradyrhizobium sp. SUTN9-2 | reverse complement strand
CACCATGCGACGCGTTACGGCGTGCCTACACTTCCCTTCGGCTCAAGAACGCCAGCCGCTCGAACAGATGCACGTCCTGCTCGTTCTTCAGCAGCGCGCCGTGCAGCGGCGGAATCAGCTTGCGCGGGTCGCGTTCGCGCAGCTGCTCGGCGCTCATGTCCTCGTTGAGCAGCAGCTTGAGCCAGTCGAGCAGCTCCGAGGTCGACGGCTTCTTCTTCAGGCCCGGGACCTCGCGCACCTCAAAGAAGATGCGCAAGGCTTCCTCGACCAGGCGCTTCTTGATGCCGGGGAAGTGCACGTCGATGATGCGGCCCATCGTGTCGGCATCGGGGAACTTGATGTAGTGGAAGAAGCAGCGGCGCAGGAACGCGTCGGGCAGCTCCTTCTCGTTGTTGGAGGTGATCATCATGATCGGGCGCTGCTTCGCCTTGATCGTCTCGCCGGTCTCGTAGACATGGAATTCCATGCGATCGAGCTCGAGCAGGAGGTCGTTCGGAAATTCGATGTCGGCCTTGTCGATCTCGTCGATCAGGAGCACCGGGCGCTGCTCGCTGGTGAAGGCGTCCCACAGCTTGCCCCGCTTGATGTAGTTCCGGATGTCGGACACGCGCGCATCGCCGAGCTGGCTGTCGCGCAGGCGCGACACCGCGTCATATTCGTAGAGGCCCTGCTGCGCCTTGGTGGTGGACTTGATGTGCCAGGTCAGCAGCGGCGCGTTCAGCGCCTTCGCCACTTCCTCCGCCAGCACCGTCTTGCCGGTGCCGGGCTCGCCCTTCACCAGGAGCGGGCGCTCGAGCACGATCGAAGCATTGACGGCGACCTTGAGATCGTCGGTCGCAACATAGTCCTTGGTGCCGGTAAATTTCATCGCGCGTCCTTGTTGGTCGTCGCCGCAACGCATTGCCAGTATCAATGGCCTCGGTCACGACAAGCGAACGGCCGCTCGCGGCGGCCGTTCCTGGTTCGGTCAGGCTTTCAGACCCGTTTTATCAGCGAAAGGATGACGAGCACAATCACCGCGCCGATCGTGGCATCGACGATGGCGCCGATTGTGCCCGTTGCCAGCTGGATGTGCAGCTGTGGCAGAACCCAGCTCGCCACCAGCGCGCCGATGATGCCGACGACGATGTTGCCGATCAGCCCAAATCCCGCCCCATGGACAATCTTGCCCGCAAGCCAGCCGGCGATGGCACCGATGATCAGCGCTGCGAGAATTCCCATTGCAAACGTCCCCCAAACAACCCCTCATTGTCGCCAATTCTAGAGCAAAAAGCCTGCCGGTCCAGCGTCCCGCGACGGTCTGCGCCCCTTGACGTTCGCCACCCGACGGGCAATCTGTCACCCATGTTCCTGCAATTCTTCACCTCTCTGCGCGATGCGCAGGTCCCCGTGACGCTGCGCGAATACCTCACGCTGATGGAGGCGCTCGACGCTGACCTTGCGGACTATACGGTCGAGAATTTCTATTACCTGTCGCGCGCCTCGCTGGTGAAGGACGAGCGCAACCTCGACAAGTTCGATCGCGTCTTCGGCACGGTGTTCAAGGGGCTGGAAAGCCTGCTCGAGGCCATGGACAAGGCGGAGATCCCCGAGGAGTGGCTGAAGAAGCTCGCCGAGAAATACCTGACCGAAGAAGAGAAGAAGCAGATCGAGGCCATGGGCTGGGACAAGCTCATGGAGACGCTGAAGAAGCGCCTCGAGGAACAGAAGGGCCGCCACCAGGGCGGCAGCAAATGGATCGGCACCGCCGGCACCTCGCCGTTCGGCGCACACGGCTATAACCCCGAAGGCGTGCGCATCGGCCAGGAGAAGAACCGCAACAACCGCGCCGTGAAGGTGTGGGACAAGCGCGAGTTCAAGGATCTCGACGGCAATGTCGAGCTCGGCATCCGCAACATCAAGGTGGCGCTGCGGCGCCTGCGCAAATTCGCCCGCACCGGCGCGCCCGACGAGCTCGATCTCGACACTACCATTCGCGAGACCGCCAATCACGGCTATCTCGACGTGCACATGCGCCCCGAGCGGCGCAATGCGGTGAAGCTTCTGGTGTTCTTCGATATCGGCGGCTCGATGGACGCGCATATCGAGCAGGTCGAGGAGCTGTTCTCGGCGGCGAAGAGCGAGTTCAAGCACATGGAGTATTTCTACTTCCACAACTGCCTCTATGAGGGCGTGTGGAAGCAGAACAAGCGCCGCTTCACCGACCGCACGCCGACCTGGGATGTGCTGCACAAATACCCGCACGACTACAAGGTCGTGTTCGTCGGCGATGCCTCGATGTCGCCTTACGAGATCATGGTGCCCGGCGGCTCGGTCGAGCACGTCAACGAGGAGCCGGGCTCGGTCTGGCTCGACCGCATCATCCGCACCTATCCGCATACGGTGTGGCTGAACCCGGTGCAGCAGAAGCACTGGGACTATTCGGAATCCACCACCATCATCAAGCGCATCTTCGCCAACCGGATGTATCCGATCACGATCGAGGGGCTGGAAGCCGCGATGAAGGAATTGACGCACTAGCGCCCGCCGTCATTCCGGGGCGATGCGCAGCATCGAGCCCGGAATCCATCGGGCCGCAGCGCGTGTAGAGAAATGGATTCCGGGCTCGCGCTGCGCGCGCCCCGGAATGACAAGAGGGAGAACCATATGCCCCAGACCATCACCCGCGGCATCAAGGCGCTGATCGACGAGGCCAATGCCGAGATCGAGACGCTCACAGCCAAGGACGCGATCGAGATCTCCAAGAACGGCGACGTCGTCATCGTCGACATCCGCGATCCCCGCGAGATCGAGCGCGACGGCCGCATCCCCGGCGCCTTCGCCTGCACCCGCGGCATGCTCGAATTCTGGATCGACCCGCAGAGCCCGTACGCAAAACCGATCTTCCAGGAAGACAAGAAGTTCGTGTTCCACTGCGCCGGGGGCTTACGCTCCGCGCTCGCCGCCAAGACCGCGCAGGACATGGGCCTCAAGCCCGTCGCCCACATCGCCGGCGGCTACGCCGCCTGGCGCGATGCCGGCGGGCCCACGGAGAAGTGGGAGCCGAAGAAGAAGGGGTGACCCCTCTCGTCATTCCGGGGCGCGACGAAGTCGCGAGCCAGGAATCCATTCATCCGCCGACTCTGCCGCGCGATGGATTCCGGGCTCGCGCTACGCGCGCCCCGGAATGACCGCAAGGAAAAGCCCATGACCACCGCCACCGACCCCCTCGTCTCCACCGAATGGCTCGCCGCTCACGTCGGCGATGCCAACCTCAAGATCCTCGACGCCAGCTTCAAGCTGCCGGGCGTGCTGCCGCTGCCGAAGGACGATTATCTCGCCGCGCATCTGCCGGGCGCCGTGTTCTTCGACGTCGATGCGGTGTCGGATCATTCCAACCCGCTGCCGCACATGTTTCCGAGCGCCGAGCAGTTCGGCCGCGACGTCGGCAATCTCGGCATCTCCAACGCGGACACCGTCGTGCTCTATGATGCCGGCGGCTGGGTCGCAGCGCCGCGTGCGTGGTGGATGTTCCTGTCCTATGGCCACAGCAACGTGCGCATCCTCGATGGCGGTCTGAAGAAGTGGCGCACTGAGGGACGCGCGACCGAGAGCGGCGAGGTCAAGCCGAAGCCGACGACCTTCACGGCGAGCTATGACGCAAACCGCGTGCGCAGCATGCAGCAACTGATCGCCAATGTCGAAAGCCGCAACGAGCAGGTGATCGACGCGCGCGCCGCCGATCGCTTCGAAGGCCGCGCGCCCGAGCCGCGCCCGGGCATCCGCTCCGGTCACATCCCCGGCGCCCGCAACGTGCCCTACAATCTGCTGTTCGACGCCGCGACCGGCGAGATGAAGCC
>NZ_LAXE01000001.1:6568593-6580496 GCF_003122645.1 Bradyrhizobium sp. SUTN9-2 | reverse complement strand
CAATGCCGGCGTCGAGCTGGATGCGCCGATCGTGACGAGCTGCGGCTCCGGCGTCTCGGCCGGCGTGCTGACGCTCGCGCTCTACCGCCTCGGCATCACCGACACCGCGCTCTATGACGGCTCGTGGTCGGAATGGGGCCAGGCCGGCGGCCCGGCCATCGCGACCGGCCCGGCTTGAGGTTGCAGCCACGATGACGGTGCGCTCCCTCGCCCCGTTCTTACGGGGAGAGGGTTGGGGTGAGGGGCCTCTCTCCACACGATGAGACTATACCCCCTCACCCGGAATCCGCGCGACGCGCGTATTCCGACCTCTCCCCGCAAGCGGGGAGAGGTGAAGAAGTAAGATCACCGCGTGCGTGCGGTCGTCGTTGTCGCGAAGGCCGGCTGCTGCTGACCGAACGGATCGAGCTGCTGCTGCAACTGCTGAGGCGGCGGGCGCCGCACCACGCGGGCTCGCTTCTTGGCTTTCGCCTTGCGCTTGGTCGCCTTGCTGTCCGACTTGGTGCTCTCGGCCTTGCTGCTCTCGGCCTTGACCTTCGCCGGCGCGTCCGTCGCCGCTGTGGCGGCGTTCAGCGCAGCGAGCCTTGCGGAGGCGACATCGAGCGCCGCGGCGGCGAGGGCCGGGTCAGCTGGTTCCGGCTCGCTGGCGATTGCGGCAGGCTGGGCCTCGGGAATCCCGGCCGTGGTGTCGGCGGGGGTCAGCGTATCGATGGAAGCCGGCGCTGCGGCCGTCACGGTCGGTTCGGGCTTGGCTGCTTCGATGGCCGGCACTTCAGCCAGGGGCGCGGCGGCCTCGGGCTGGACGTCGGTCTCGGTCGTCAGTGCAGCAACCTGTTCGGGCTCGCTCAGGGGCAGAGCGATGGTCGGCACCTGGTCGCGCAGCGATGGCGTGGTCTCGGCAGGTGGCTCCGGCTCGGTCCGCAGCACCGCGAGCACCGGCTGGGCCGGCTCGGGCGCCTGCGCAAACATTTGCTCCTGCGGCCCGTTCCGCCAGCCGGGGTTGTTGACATATTGCTGATGGGTCGCCCGGAGCAGAGCGGCGGCCCCTAGGCCGAACACCAGGATGGAGGTTGACAGCAGGATCGCGGCAAACAGGAAGCGAAAGCCGGGAAGCATTGAGCGATTGCGAATTTCCGCCCCGGCGGCGGAAGTAGCCGGGGCTCAAGAGCCATCTGAACGCGGTGACGGTACTGCTTGCCGCGTTCGCCACGCGGGATCGGAGCTCAAAAAAGTGGCGAATCAGGCTGATTCGACCATATCGCAACGTCTCCGCATCGTTCCGTTAAAATCGCGGCCGACCATCGCGCCAATCGAAGGCGCGATACGATTTCAGCCCCGTGATGCAACGGGGCAACGGTAGTCTTGCGGATCACAAATCGGCAAGTCCGGCGCAAATAAGCCTGATATGTCTTGAATGTGCCGCTATCTTCCGTCATCTGGCCGTTAACGGTCCGGTCGGGCTTGGGGACTATACAAGAGCGATGATGATCAAACACTTTCTGACGATATGCGCTGCCGCAACAGTCGCTGCGGCGGGAACCTCGTTCGCTCAGGCTCAGAGCTATCCGATCCAGCAGGTGCCAAGCTATGGCGCGCCGGCCGAATATCGGCCCGGTGACCGCATGCCGAATTTCGACGCGCTGGATGAAGACGACGACGCGATGCCGCATGCCTCGCTGCCCCCGCCCGGTCCGGCCGACGATCCGCGCTACGGTCGTCCGATGGGCGCGCCTCCGGTCTATTCGGCCGCCCCACCCCAAGGTCCGGTGATGTCGCCGGATGATCCGCGCTATGGGCGCCCGGCTGGCGCCCCGCCGGTCTATTCGGCCGCGCCGCAGGGCCCCGTGATGTCGCCCGACGATCCCCGCTACGGCCGGCCCGCCGGTCCGCCGGCGGTGATCTACGCCGACCGTCCGCCTCAGCAATCGCCCGCCAACGATGGCCTGCGTCCGCCCGAGGCTGTGGGCGGTCCCGCCGCGACTGGGACGGTCCAGGCCGGACAGCCGCCCGTGGGCACAGATGGCCGCCCGGTGACCCTGGCCGCGCTGCCGCCCGAGGAGCAGCCCGATGCCGCGCCGGTGCAGCTGCCGCCGAACCTGCGCCGTCAGGAGGTCGCGTTCCAGACCAAGGAGCCGGCCGGCACGCTCGTGGTCGATACGCCCAACACCTACCTCTATTACGTGCTCGGAGGCGGCCGTGCGATCCGCTACGGCGTCCGAGTCGGCCGCGACGGCTTCACCTGGACGGGCGTGCAGAAGATCACCCGCAAGGCCGAGTGGCCGGATTGGCATCCGCCGACCGAGATGATCGAGCGTCAGCCCTATCTGCCGCGCTTCATGGCCGGCGGCCCGGGTAATCCGCTCGGCGCCCGCGCGATGTATCTAGGTTCGACCGTCTACCGCATCCACGGCACCAACCAGCCCTCGACGATCGGCAAGTTCGTCTCCTCCGGCTGCATCGGCATGCTGAACGAGGACGTCTCCGACCTGTTCGAGCGCGTCAAGGTCGGCACCCGCGTTGTCGTGATGCCGGGTGGTCCGCCGCCGGGAACGGCGACGGCCTCCGCCGCGCCGACGCAGAGCGCTGCCGGGCCGGCTCCGATGTCCGCCCAGGCGGGCCCGGTCCCGGGGACGCAGCCCACCGTTGTGCCGCCGCTGCCCGCGCCGGTCACCGTGCGCTGAGGGCCTCAACTCGATGAGATTGCGAAGGGCGTGCCGTCGGCACGCCCTTTTCGTTTCAGGCCAGCTTCCGCGGCAGCTCGCCGCCTTTGGTGAAGGCGTCGATCGCCTCGACCATCTGGCCGTAATGGATGCGCAGACCATCCGTGGTGGCGTAGCCCAGATGCGGCGTCAGCACGAGATTGTCGAGCTTGCGGAAGGGATGGTCGACCGGCAGCGGCTCGACCGAGAACACGTCTAGGCCGGCGCCTGCGATCTTGCGCTGCTGCAAGACTTCCAGCAGCGCCTGCTCATCCACGATCGGCCCGCGCGCGGTATTGACCAGGAAGGCCGTCGGTTTCATCCGCGCAAGATCCGCGCGGCTGACGAGGCCACGCGAGCGCTCGCTCAGCACCACGTGGATGGTGACGATGTCGGCCTTGGCGAACAGCTCCTCCTTGGAGGCGTAGCCGACGCCGGCCGCCGCACATTTCTCCGCGGTGAGGTTCGGGCTCCAGGCGATCACGTTCATGCCGAACGCCTTCGCAATGCCCGCCATCTTGCTGCCGAGCTTGCCGAGCCCGACGACGCCGAGCGTCAGCCCTTCGATCTCGACTCCGGCAAATGTCTGCCAGGACTCGCCCGCATGCATGCGCGCGTTCTCTCGGCCGATGCCGCGGGTCAATTCCAGGACCAGGCCCATCGTGAGCGGCGCCGTCGGATCGCGGGAATATTGCGTGCCGCCGATGGCGATGCCGCGCGCTTTCGCGGCCTCGATGTCGATCGCAGCGTTGCGCATGCCCGAGGTCAGCAGCAGCTTAAGCTTCGGCAGGCGATCGAACAGGCTCTTGGGAAACGCCGTGCGCTCGCGCATCGCGCAGATGATTTCGAAGTCGGTGAGCGCACTGGCTGCGGCCTGCTCGGAGGCGAAGGGATGGCTGAACACGGTGACGTCGACGCGATCCGACAATTTCGGCCAGTCGGCGACGTCGAGGGCGAGATTGAAATAGTCGTCGAGGATTGCGCAGCGCAGCCGGCTCATCAGCGTTCATCCATGGCGAGAGGTGAAGGCGCCAGGCGGGCGCCGTCATCGGAACCTGGCCATGGTTTGCGCGCAATCGCGCCGGCGCGCAAGCAGCCTGCGTCTTCAAAAGTTTGATAGGGATCGTCGCTCAGACGTCGCGGGGCTTCAGGCGGAACGGTGCATCCATGCCGTGCTTGGCGCGCCAGGCGGGGCCGGGGCCGCGCATGTAATGCAGTTCGGGCCGGTAGGGATTGAAGGCGGTGACGAAGAAGCGCTTCCAGAAGGCCTTGATCTCCGAGGCGAACCCGGAGTCGCGCCCGGCTCCTGCCGGAACAGGAAGAGAATGGGTCTCGATCAGAGCCATGATGCGGCCTCGCTGTGCTCCCCGTTCGTTCTGAGCGGGTGGCGCTGTTTCCGCGCGAAACCGAGCTTTGGCCTGATTTATTAAAAGATGGTTTCAATTGTCCGGATCGGTGGCCGGATGGTTTCCTGCCCGTATTCATCCGTGGTGAACGGACGGAAAACGTTGCCCTTTGGGGGCGGGATCGCTACATCGGCGGCAAGCAAAATTTCCTCAAATCGAAGGTTTCACGGGACCGATGGCGCGCCAGTTCATCTATTTCATGCAGGGCCTGACCAAGAGCTACCCGACCCGGAAGGTGCTCGATAACATCCATCTGAGCTTCTACCCGGACGCCAAGATCGGCGTGCTCGGCGTCAACGGCTCGGGTAAGTCGACCCTGCTCAAGATCATGGCCGGTCTCGACAAGGAATACACCGGCGAGGCCTGGGTCGCCGAGGGCGCCCGCGTCGGCTATCTCGAGCAGGAGCCGCAGCTCGATTCCAAGCTGACCGTGCGCGAAAACGTCATGCAGGGCGTCGCCAAGCAGAAGGCGATCCTGGACCGTTACAACGAGCTCGCGGTCAACTATTCGGACGAGACCGCCGACGAGATGACCAAGCTGCAGGACGAGATCGAGGCCCAAGGCCTGTGGGATCTCGACAGCAAGGTCGACCAGGCCATGGACGCGCTGCGCTGTCCGCCCGACGATGCCGACGTGACGAAACTCTCGGGCGGTGAGCGCCGCCGCGTCGCGCTGTGCCGCCTGCTGCTCGACCAGCCCGAACTCTTGCTGCTGGACGAGCCAACCAACCATCTCGACGCGGAATCCGTGTCGTGGCTGGAAGGCCATTTGCGCAACTATCCCGGTGCGATCCTGATCGTCACCCACGACCGCTACTTTCTCGACAACGTCACGGGCTGGATCCTCGAGCTCGATCGCGGCCGCGGCATCCCGTACGAGGGCAATTACTCGTCCTGGCTGGTGCAGAAGCAGAAGCGTCTGGAGCAGGAGGGCCGCGAGGATGCGGCGCACCAGAAGACGCTCGCGCGCGAGCAGGAATGGGTCGCCTCGTCGCCGAAGGCCCGCCAGGCCAAGTCGAAGGCGCGCTACCAGCGCTATGAGGAGCTGCTGAAGAAGGCGAGCGAGAAGCAGACCCAGACCGCGCAAATCATCATTCCAGTGGCCGAGCGGCTCGGCGCCAACGTGGTCGATTTCGAGGGGCTCAGCAAAGGCTTTGGCGATCGTCTCCTGATCGACAACCTCACCTTCAAGCTGCCGCCCGGCGGCATCGTCGGCGTGATCGGTCCCAACGGCGCCGGCAAGACCACGTTGTTCAGGATGATCACCGCTCAGGAGAAGCCGGACTCCGGCACGATCACGGTCGGCGAGACCGTGCATCTCGGCTACGTCGACCAGTCGCGCGACGCGCTCGACGGCAAGAAGACCGTGTGGGAGGAGATCTCTGGCGGCAACGAACTGATCCTGCTCGGCAAGAAGGAAGTCAACTCGCGCGGCTATTGCTCGTCGTTCAACTTCAAGGGCGCGGACCAGCAGAAGAAGGTCGGCGCGCTCTCGGGCGGTGAACGCAACCGCGTCCATCTCGCAAAAATGCTGAAGTCCGGCGCCAACGTCCTGCTGCTCGACGAGCCGACCAACGACCTCGACGTCGACACGCTGCGCGCGCTCGAAGAGGCGCTGGAGGACTTCGCCGGCTGCGCCGTCATCATCAGCCACGATCGCTGGTTCCTCGACCGCATCGCGACGCACATCCTCGCCTTCGAGGGCGAGAGCCACGTCGAATGGTTCGAAGGCAATTTCCAGGACTACGAGAAGGACAAGATGCGCCGGCTCGGCCAGGACAGCATCATCCCGCACCGCGTGAAGTACAAGAAGCTGACGCGGTGATGGCGGCATGATGCGACGGGCGCTCATCGCTGCGGGGATCGTCATCGCCTGCAGCTGGTCGCCCGTCCGTGCTGCCGACGCCGCTTTCACCCAGTTCATCGCCTCGTTGTGGCCGGAGGCCCAACAGGCCGGCGTTTCGCGCGCAACGTTCGATGCGCAAACGCGCGGGCTGGAGCCCGACTACAAGCTGCCCGATCTGCTCTTGCCCGGGCGGCCGGCAACGGGTGCGCCGTCGCAGGCCGAGTTCGTGCAGGTGCCGGCCGACTACGTCAAGGAAGCCTCGATCGCGCGGCTTGCAGGCGAGGGGCAGCGGCTGCTCCAAAAGCATCGTACCTCGCTGGACGAGATCGAGAAGAAGTCCGGGGTGCCGGCGACCGTCATGCTCGCCATCTGGGGCCGCGAGACAGACTATGGCCGGCACACGTTGCCCTACGATCTGGTGCGCGTACTGGCGACGCAGGCCTATGTCGGACGCCGAAAGGATCAGTATCGCAACGAGTTCATTGCCGCGCTCAAGATCCTCGATGAAGGCGTCGTCACGCGCAAGGACATGCGCTCGTCCTGGGCCGGCGCGACCGGCCTCACCCAGTTCCTGCCGTCCGAATATTACAAGCATGGCGTCGATTTCGACGGCGATGGCCGCATCGACATCTGGCACTCGGTGCCGGATGCGCTGGCCTCGGCTGCGCAGCAGCTCGTCAACAAGGGCTGGCAGAGCGGCGTGCGCTGGGCTTACGAGGTGCAGGCGCCGGCGAAGGTCGATTGCACGACGGGCGTGCCGGAGGTGACGAAGCCGATCGGCCAATGGCTGCGCGAGGGTTTTGTCCCGGTACGCGGCCAAAAGCTCAGCGCCGCCGAGCAGGCGCAGCCGGCCTCGCTGCTCCAGCCCGAAGGCATCTACGGCCCGTCATTCCTGACCACGAAGAATTACTTCGTCATCAAGGAATACAATTTCTCCGATCTCTACGTGCTGTTCGTCGGCCATCTCAGCGACCGCATGACGAGCCCGCTGCCGTTCGCAACGCCCTGGTCCGCCTCGAAGCAATTGCGCACCAAGGACGTCGAGACCATGCAGCGCGAGCTGACGCGGATCGGGCTCTACAAGGACAAGATCGACGGCAAGGCCGGCATGCAGACCCGTGCGGCGCTTGGCGCCTATCAGAAGTCGGCGGGCCTCAAGGTCGATTGCTGGCCGAGCGAAGAGGTGCTGCGTTCGATCCAGGCGGCGCGATAGAGCATGATCCGGAAAAGTGTGAAGCGGTTTTCCGAAAAGATCATGCTCAAACAATAACCTAAAGCGCGATGACGCTTCATCCTAACCGCATCGCGCTTTAGCGTGCGCAAACAAAAAGCCCGGCCAATGCTCTCGGCCGGGCTTTCCGATCGCGGCGCGCATGCGCCAGGCAATCAGATCAGTAGCAAACGCGAACCGGACGGCTGACCCAGCCGTAGCCGTCCCAATAGCGCTCGCGGCGCCAGTAGCAGGGCGCGGGCGGCGGGGGCTCGGCGATGTAAACGGGGCCGCCATAGGCGGGACGGCTGGAGGCGATGGCGCCGCCGACGATGGCGCCACCGATCAGGCCGGCTGCGATACCGGCGCCGACGCCATCATGGGCCTTCGCGGACGGAGCGGCGGTCACCAGCGAACCGGCGACCGTCGCGACCGTGAGCGCGGCAACTAAAGTCTTGTTCATGCTCTTGGCTCTCCTGGGAGATGGGTTCCTCCTGTTAGAGGCGCCCGGGTTTCAAAGGTTCACGCACACTCTGATGGAATTGGCCTTGCAGCTAGGAAGCGCGCAAATGGTCAATCCACGGTAAACGCACACGGAGCTGTGACGAGAAAAAGCGGTCTTTTTCAGGCCCTGAGATGAACGGCGCATCCGTAGTGAACCGGCTTGGCGCGCCTCAGCCGCAGACTCGGACGCGACGGACGCGCCAGGCATAGCCATCCCAGAAGCGCTGCTTCTGCCAGACGCAGCCGCCGTAATAGTCGTCGGCAACATAGCCTGGACCCGGGGCGTAGTAGCGCGGCGGGTAGTAGCCCGGCCCATAGTAGCCATAGCTAGGCCCGTAATAATACGGAGAAGCCAGCGCGCCGCCGACAATGGCGCCGCCGATGATCCCGGCGGCCACGCCTGCCGCGACACCGCGCTGGGCATGGGCCGGTGTTCCGGCCGTCAGGGCCAGAATGGCGACGGCAGCGACCGCCAGGAGCGATTTCTTCATTGCTTGACCTTTCAGACGAACACGCGGGAACCTTTGGGCCGCAAGGTTCCATATTCCGCTTGAATGATCAATGAACGGCACCTTTGCCGGAGACGACCAATTGGTATGGGTCCCACCGGGAGACGATGATGGGCAACGCGATGATTAATGCTTTGATTGCGGCCGGGATCGTTTTCGCGGTCGGCTACGGCTGGATCGCACATCTCCAGAACCGCGCACGGCGCTCCCGCGCTACCGCCGGCAGCCACGGAGGGAGTAGCGGGGACAGCACCTATTCCGGGACGAATGACGGCTTCTCGCGGGGAAGCTGGTTTTCCGGCGGCAGTTCGGGGAGCTCTGGCGACGGCGCAAGCTGTTCCAGCAGCGATAGCAGCAGTAGCGGCGGCGACTGCGGCGGCGGCGACTGCGGCGGTGGCGACGGCGGAGGAGGAGGCGGCGGTGGCGGCGACTAGTGGGCTACAATCTTGATCCAGCGCAAGAGGTTGATTTAGAGCCGTTCTAGGCTTTGATCAGGCCAGTTTGGAATAGCTTCAAATACCTGTTTTTCCTTTTGCATCCGGCCGGCCTGTTAAATATCGATGATGGCGCATCACCGAAGGGCCTGCCGCTTCCATGATCGTTTGTTCCTGTAACGTGCTGAGCGATGATGATATCCGCGCCGCCGTCGCCGAGTCCGACGACGCCGTGCGGCATGCCAAACAGGTCTATGGCTGTCTCGGCTGCAGCGCCGAATGCGGGCGCTGCGCCCGGACGATCAAGAGTATCATCGACGAAGCGCTCGGCCCCTGTGCGCAGTCCTGCTGCGCCGGCTGCCCGCATAGCCACACCGTGGCCGCCAACGACGAGACCGCCGAACCCGCCGAGTTCGCCCTCGCGGCCTGCTGAAAACTTCCGCAATTCCGGCTGAGCTTTTCCCCGGCTGGGTTCCCGTAGCCGGTTGCTCTCGCTCGCAAAGTGATTTAGAAGCGTTCTAAACTCGGTTTGGGACCGATTTGGACTGCAAGAGCTGGAGTGAACCATGCAGGGCGACGCAAAAGTCATCGACTATCTCAACAAGGCGCTGCGTCACGAGCTGACTGCGATCAATCAGTACTGGCTGCATTACCGCTTCCTCGACAATTGGGGCCTGCTGGACATGGCCAAGGTCTGGCGCAAGGAATCCATCGAGGAGATGGAGCACGCCGACAAGCTCACCGAGCGGATCCTGTTCTTCGACGGCTTTCCGAACATGCAGGTGCTCGATCCCCTGCGCATCGGCCAGAACGTCAAGGAGATCATCGAATGCGATCTCGCCGCCGAGATGAGCGCGCGGGCGCTCTATCAGGAAGCGGCGACCTACTGTCACAGCGCCAAGGACTATGTCACACGCGACCTGTTCGAGAAGCTGATGAGCGACGAGGAGCACCACATCGACTTCCTCGAGACCCAGCTCGATCTGATCGGCCGCATCGGCCTTGAGCTCTACACCCAGAAGCATGTCGGCGGGCTCGAGGGCGAGGGGCACTAAACTCGGGCCTGGCTCCCTCCATCGTCATGGCCGGGCTTGACCCCGGCCATCCACGTGTTGCCGCACGTCGTTTCGTTTTGCGGAACCGCTCTCGGCTACAGCTGCGTCTTGTAGAGCTCTTCCACGGCCTCCTGGCTCGCCGGTTCGCCGAGGCCGGTCTGCTCGTGAATGACCGTGACGATGCTCGGCATCACCGAGCGCTGCACCTTCTCCGACCCCCACAGATTCGAGCGCATCAGCGCCTTGCCGCAATGGAAATAGACCTCGCTGACCGCGACGTTCAGCACCGCGCGCGGCGGCTTGCCGAATTCCACCATCGAGGCGAGCAGATCCGGGTCGGCCGACAGCGTGCCGCGGCCGCCGACGCGCAGCGTCTCCTCGATGCCCGGCACGAAGAACAGCAAATGCACGAAGCCTGAGCCTTCGACGACGTTGCGGAAACTGTCGATGCGGTTGTTGCCGGAGCGGTCGGGCATCAGCAGCTGGTTGGGGCCGGCGACGCGGACGAAGCCGATGCCGCCGCCGCGCGGCGAAGCGTCGACGCTGCCGTCCGCTCCCGATGTCGCGAGCACGCAGAATGGCGACATCTCGATGAATTTCTTCGCATGCGCATCGATCGCGGGCCGTGCCTTCGCGATCACGCGCGGGCTCGGCTTGGCATAGATGGTGGCGAGGTCTTCGGCGCTAAGATCGGTCAACGGCGTGCCTCCGCTTCAGCTGGCTTCAAGCTACCCGATCGGGCCGTCGCCAGCCAATGGAAATCACCAAGGCGCGTTACACCGCATCCGCCGGCACGAAGCAGCTGATGATGATGGAGCCGCGGTGGTGGACGTACCACACCACGGCCTGGCCGATCGGATTGCCCTGGTCGCGGATGATGGCGCGTCCGGGCACCTCGATCCATTGTCCCTCGATCGGCACCCAATAAGCGCCATTGCGCACGTCATACTCGGTGCGATGGCCATCGGAGATGTCGCAGCAGGGAACCCCGTTCGGCGCGATCACGCTCTTGAACCAGGCGCGGATGTCGGGCGGAACGTGGTCGTATTGGCCATTGTCGCGCGCGAACGCAACGTTTGCCAGCGCTGTCGTCGCAACCAACCAAACGCACAGTGCGAGCCTGTGCATGCGATCCTCCTCGTCGCGTATCGTGCCATGGCCGCGCGATTGTCCTGCGCGTCTTTCCCTATCGTTGGCACGGATTAAGCCTGAGCCGTCACTGCAATGCATGCTCAAATAATATGCGATGCCGGCGCCCCCGCTTATGATGCGCTGCGAGATCAGCTTGTGGCGCATCCACCAAGTTGGTCGCAGAAGCGAGAAGGCGGATGTAGGATTTCGGCTCGGACCTTCGTCTTAAGGAAAACGCCGGGAGAAAGTGCATGTGCCGCAACATCAAGACGCTGTTCAACTTCGAGCCGCCGGCGACGGAGGATGAGATCCACGCCAGCGCGCTGCAATTCGTGCGAAAGCTGTCGGGTTTCAACAAGCCGTCGCAGGCCAACGAGGCGGCGTTCGATCGTGCGGTGGCCGAGGTCTCCGAGGCGGCGCGAAAACTCCTGACCGCGCTGCATACGAACGCGCCGGCGCGCGACCGCGAGGTTGAGGCGGAGAAGGCGAAAGAGCGTTCGCGGCTGCGCTTCGGTACGTGAGGTCAGGCAGCGTGCTCCGTGATCTGGCTCACGGTATCTGCTGCCTCGGCTTGCGATGGTGGCGGCCGGGGTTTTGATCGCCCGGAGCACGACATGAGCCACCCCCTTCTTCCTTTGAAAGCAGGTGCCATCGTCTTCACGCTGCTGTGGACCGCGTGGATGATGTGGTGGAGCGGCTCGTTCTCGAGCGCGAACGTGATCATCCTCGCCCTGTGCGGCGCGGCGGTCGGCTATTTCTGGTATCGCGCCATGCGCTGGCAATTCGAGCGCATGGGCATGCTGCCGCGGCGCGAGGATCGGCCCGACTAGACCCGTCGGCTATCCTTGCCCTGCTTCTTCTTTTTCTTTTTCTTCCTGTGATCGTCGACGTCATCGCCCTCGTCATCGACGATTGCCTCGTCGGTCTCCTGGACGGCGGCTTCGAGCGCTTCGCGCTCGGCGGCTTCGCGCTCGCGTTGGCGGCGGCGTTCGTCCCAGGCATCGAAGAGCTGGTCGAGCCAGGGCAGCACCTGCTCGATCGACGGCAATTGGCCGGGCGGACCCGGCTCGCCGCGCGGGCCTTGCGGCCCCGCCGGTCCCTGCGGCCCG
>NZ_LAXE01000001.1:6564217-6568568 GCF_003122645.1 Bradyrhizobium sp. SUTN9-2 | reverse complement strand
CGCGAGGCCCCTGAGGCCCCGGCCGTCGTCCCTGGTCGTCTGCCACGCCACCGCTCCCTTCACCTGGAGCAAGCTACTTAGCGGCGTTTGACGACAGCAGCAATTCTGCCCGCGCATCGTGCCAGGCTTGATCAACATCAATCGGCGGCGCGAGCGGCCGCGATCGCGCGGCTGCGCAGCGCGTCGTCGCTGGCCGATTGATGTCGTGCGCTAATCCTGACAGGCGGGCACGTCGATGCCGGAGGCGGCATAGAGCCTGATCTTGTTGCGCAGCGTGCGTACGGAAAGGCCGAGCACGCGCGAGGCGCGCGTGCGGTTGCCGTCACAGCGCGCCAGCGTCTGGATCACGAGCTCACGCTCGACCTCGTCGACGGTGGCACCGATCAGAAGCGGAACGATCTGGTTCGGGGCAAGGAATTGTGCGTCCGGCCCGGAAGCGGCGACATGAACAGTGGTCATCAAAACACCTCCCGATCAACGCCCGCTTCCATCGTCGGAAGCGGATCGAGAACCAACGACCCCCAAGCCGTGAATCTACGGTGGTCCGGTTTGGTTAATGAAAGGTTAATTGGAGGGGCTGCACCGAATTGATCTTGAGAATGCCCAGATGCCGCCGCGATTGGTGCGAGCCTCGCATCCCTCACACCGTGCGATAGCCGCCGTCCACCATCACGATGGTTCCGGTGACATAGGCCGACAGATCGGAGGCGAGGAACACCGCGGGGCCGACGATGTCCTCGGGCTTGCCGGTGCGCGCCAGCGGGGTGTGATCGATGAAAGCCTGCACCAGCGCCGGATTGGTCGCGCGCACATTGGCGTTGATGTTGGTCTCGATGAAGCCGGGGCCGATCGCGTTGACGCGCACGCCTTCCTTGCCGAGCTCGACCGCGAGCGCCTTGGTGAAGCCGAGCACGCCGTGTTTCGAGGTGGTGTAGGCCGCCGAGCTCGGCGTGCGCAGATGCACGAAGGACTGGATCGAGCCGATGTTGACGATGCGGCCTTTGCTGGCGCGCAAGGGCGCGAGGAACGCCTGCGTCACGTTGAACACGCCGTTGAGGTTGAGCGAGATGATGTCGTTCCAGTCCTTCGCCACCGTCTCGGTCTCCGCGGTGAAGGCGTTGCGGCGGGTGATGCCGGCATTGTTGACGAGGATCGAGACCTGCCCGATCTCGTCCGCGATCTGCCTGGCGAGCGCGAAGCAATCCTCGCGCCTGACGACGTCGAGCGCAAAGCTCTCGGCCTTGCCGCCCGCTTGCCGGATCTCCTGCGCCGCCTCCGCCACCGTCTCCGCGTTGACGTCGAGCAGCACGACCTGCGCGCCCTCCCGCGCATAGCCGGTGGCGATCGCCCGGCCGATTCCGGAACCGGCGCCGGTGACGACAGCGATGTGGTTTGCGAGCAGCGCCATGGCAGTTTCCTCCCGTTTTCGTTTCGAAGTTTCACGAAACGCTAACGCGAAATTAAGGGGTCGGAAACGGCGGCCTTGGCATACTGATCCTGATTGCTAAACGTTGCGCGCATGATGGAACGGCTCGAAACCTGGAAACTCGCTCTGGAGCGGCTGCGGTCGGCGCAAGCGCCTGACTGGGCCGAGGCCGGCCGGCTGGTGGCCGAGATCGCGCGGATGAGCAGCGACGTCACGCTGCGCCAGGCTGCCGAGCAGGCGCTGCCGGTGCTGCGCCAGGCCGTCGACAACGACGATCACAGCGTGACGCTGGCGGCCCAGCGCCGTATCAGTGTGGTGCTCGAGGTCGTGCACGATCTGACCGCGCCGCGCTTCGGCCGCCGTAACGCCGCGCCGAAGAAGCTCTCCAGCGAGGACCGCGCGCGCAAGGTGCTCGGCCTGCCGCTCGCGGTGCAGCTCACTTGCGAGGACATCAACCAGGCCTATCGCCGCGCCGCCAAGGGCCTGCATCCCGACCAGGGCGGCAGTGCCGAAGCCTTCATCGACCTCGCCGCCGCGCGCGACATCCTGATCCATCCCGGCGCGCACAAGGACGCGTGAGCGTTTCAGGCCTCGAAAAGCAAACCGGGCAAGGACGCCCGCGTCCTTGCCCGGTTCTTCGTCCGCCGATCGATTACCTTACCACTTGCAGCTGCCGCTCTTGAGCGCGGCGTCCTTGACCATGAGTGCATCGACGAAGGTCGGCACGCTGGCGCTGGCGCGGTGATAGCCGGCCGGCCACGGCGTGGTCGGGATGCTCTCGTCCCAGATCTGGCAGAAGCCGGTGTCCTGCCAGCGGATCAGATGATAGCTGGCTTCGGCCGGGCTCGCGGCGACGAACGCGGTGACGGCAAGACCGGCGGCAGCGCACAGCATGGAAATACGACGCATGATCAGCTCCTCAAATGAATGATGTGATGCGCCTCCCGACAATGACGGGGAGGGGTGGTGCGGGACGCGCTTGGCACGCGCCCCGGACAAGATGTGAGTAGTTCCACCCGCCGCCGAGGTTCAAAAAATGTGCGTGGGACAGGTCTGATTGCGGCCGGGGAAGCGCTTCAGGCCACGCAAAGCAAAAGGGCGGATCGCCCGCGCGACCCGCCCTCCAAACGCTACTCTCGCGCCCGGCTCAGAGCGTGCACTTCCGCTCGGTGCGCATCTTGATCTGCAAGTCCGAGGCCTGCTGGAAGGTCGGGAACGGCTTGCTGACGACCTTGTAGGTCGAGACGCCGAACTGGAACGGCTTGTACTGCAGGTCCTCGTTCCAGACTTGGCAGATGCCGGTGTTGTCCCAGCGGATCACGTAATAGCCGACCTTCGCGGAGGCGGGCACGGCGAACACGGAACTAGCGATGCCGGCAACGGCACTGAGCGCGAGAAGGCGACGCATGAAGTATCTCCTGGTGGGACATGGGTGGTGGGACATGGGACCGAAAAAATTCGTGCGGTAAAAGCAGGTCCTTTGCAAGCCGGGGGGCCGCCATTCACGGACATGTCAGCTGTGCCCAACGCATTTGGTTTGGACGCGTGCCCGATAGGTCACACGCAGCTGACTAGGCTCCTACTTGGCCAGCGAAGCGACCGCCTCGATCTCGATCAGCATCTTCGGATCGGGCAGCGCCTGCACCACGCAAGTCGTGCGCGCCGGGTACGGCGGCGGGCCGAAGGCGCCGGCATAGAGCGCGTTCATCGCGGCGACGTCCGAGGCGCGGGTCAGGAGCACGTTGACCTTGACGAGATCATGCATGCCGGCGCCGGCCTCGCCCAGCACGCGCTTGATGTTGACGACGACATTGGCGAACTGCGTCTCGAAGCCGTCGGGCAGCGCACCATTGGCATCGAAGCCGGGAATGCCGGAGACGAACAGGAGGTCGCCAACCCGCGTCGCAAAGGACAGCGGCGGCGCCTTGACATGCGGCGGGGGCGCGAAATGCTGGATCGGCATGGGATCACCTCAGGACGGGGGGCGGAGGGGTGAGAGTAGCGGCCGGAGAGAGCCTCGCAAAACAAAAGTGCGAAAACAACCCCATGCACAGTAGGGATGGCGCGGAGATCGTTAGGGTTTTCGAAAATTCGGGATTACGGAAGTGCGCGTTTGCTCCGTCGGGCAAAACAGGGGTAGTATGGCATGCTGGCGATGGTGGTCTTCGCCTCTCCCGCGTGCAGCCTGCGCGTGGCGAGAGAACAGGCCATTCAGCCCGTCATTGCGAGGAGCCCTTGCGACGAAGCAATCCAGGCTGCCGCCCCGGAGCGATTCTGGATTGCTTCGCGGAGCCTGTCATCGGGCCGCGCTTCGCGCGGACCCGTTGGCTCGCAATGACGAAGCATGAGGACCTTCCGCGAGTCTCGCCGCCGCCTTGCTTGCGGAAACGCCCGCCGATCATGTTGCCGCCCCGATCGATCAGGTACATTCGCTCCGTCTGATTCGAACCCTCCTTTAAAAAACAGCCCCCGGAGACCCCCATGAAGCTCGCATCCACCCTCCGCGCCGCGTGCGTCGCCATCGTCGCCCTGGCTGGCCTCTCGACGACCGCGCAGGCCGACAGCGGCTTCGTGACGCTGACGATCTACAAGGCGGGCTGGATCATCGGCGGCTCGGGCGGCTCGGGCGTGCTCAACTTCCGCGGCCGCAATTACGGGCTTTCCACGGGTGGCCTCGACTACGGCCTCGTGTTCGGGGGATCCAAGACAGTGCTGCGCGGCCGCGTCTCCAACATCAACCGCCCCTCTGATGTTGCCGGCGTCTACGGCGCCGCCGGTGCCGGCATCGCCGTCGGCTCCGGCGCCCGCGCCATCGTGCTGACCAACCAGAAGGGCGCAGTGCTGGAGCTGTCGGGCACGCAGGTGGGGTTGATGGCGAATGCGGATCTCAGCGGGCTTGCGATCACGATGCGGTAGAAGACGGTG
>NZ_LAXE01000001.1:6534669-6562446 GCF_003122645.1 Bradyrhizobium sp. SUTN9-2 | reverse complement strand
TTGGCCCTGCGGATCCGCGCAGCGAATCCGCGGGGCGTAACCCACCTCTTTGGCGTCTCCGGAGACGAACAGTGGTGGATTACGCTTCGGACAGCGCTTCGCGCCGCCCGAAGCTAACCCACCCTACGATTTCTCGACCCTCGCATGCACCCGCTCGCAATGCGCGACGAGGTTTGCGTGCGCATCGACGAAGGCCTTCAGCGGCGTCGGGATCGGAAAGTAATAGATGTTGGCGATGAAGCCGTAGATGCCGGCATCAACGCTCGTCGGCGCCGCGCCGTGCACGAAGCCTTGCGCCGGCACGATGTCCGCCAGCACCTGCAACTCGGCGAGCCCCCGGGCATAGGCCTGCTCGGGCGTGTAGCGGCCGATGCCCTGGAAGTGATAGCGCTGCGCATTGTAGGCCTTGGCCTTCTCGAAGCCGGCAGCGTCGATCTGCGGATGCTGCGCAATGAACGCGTCGCGGAATGCCGGATAGAAGCGCTCGTCCTTCCAGCGCGAATAGGACATCACCCAGTAGAGATCGTCCAGCATGCGCGTGACGAGATGGTCGGTGCGGCGCTGCTCCGCTGACAAGCCGGCATCGATCGTGAGGCGGTATTTCTTAGTCGCGTGCGCGATGATGGTCTCGCTGTCGCCGATGATCTCGCTGTCGTCGACGATGTAAGGCAGCTGCCCGCGCGGTGCGGCCGAGGCATCGAAGACGTGCTCATGCACGAACGGCACGCCCGCGAGCTTGAGAAACGCATAGACCTTGAGGCCGTAGCCGTTGTTGTCGGCGACGCCGAAGAGTTCTGGGTAGGAGTAGAGGGTCAGCATGGGCGGGCTCCTCCGGGGTGGCGGAGGCCAGCATGCTAGGGAGTAGAAACGGATGCAATCCTCGTAGCCCGCATGAGCGCAGCGACATGCGGGAATGGGCTCCCCGGATATCGCTTGCGCTCATCCGGGCTACGTCAGAGCGCCATTTGCGAATTGCCTTTTGCGCAATAGGATGACCGCAATCCTCTGGATTTCTTAGTCGCGTGCGCGATGATGGTCTCGCTGTCGCCGATGGTCTCGCTGTCGTCGACGATGTAAGGCAGCTGCCCGCGCGGCGCGGCAGAGGCATCGAAGACGTGCTCATGCACGAACGGCACGCCCGCGAGCTTGAGAAACGCATAGACCTTGAGGCCGTAGCCGTTGTTGTCGGCGACGCCGAAGAGTTCTGGGTAGGAGTAGAGGGTCAGCATGGGCGGGCGCCTCCGGGGTGGCGGAGGCCAGCATGCTAGGAAGTGGAAACGGATGCAATCCTCGTAGCCCGCATGAGCGCAGCGACATGCGGGAATGGGCTCCCCGGATATCGCTTGCGCTCATCCGGGCTACGTCAGAGCGCCATTTGCGAATTGCCTTTTGCGCAATAGGATGACCGCGATCCTCTGGTCCGGGAGATGACGATGGCCATCAACAAGGACAAGATCGACGACGTGAGACTTCGCCCATGACCCGCGACGAATTGGTCGCTGCCTATGCGGCGCCCGGCCGCCACTATCACAATCTAGCGCATATCGAGGATTGCCTGGCGGCGCTCGCGCGGATCGATGGTCTCTCGGTCGCCGAGCGCGAGACGTTGTCGGAAGCGATCTGGTGGCACGATGCGGTCTACGATCCGACGCGGACGGACAACGAGGAGCGCAGCGCGGAGCTTGCCGAGCAGCACATCCGCGCCGAGCTTCGCCAGGAGGTCGGCCGCCTGATCCGGCTGACCAAAACGCACGACGTTCCCCCGGGCGATCGTCTCGGCGCGATCCTGATCTCGATCGACCTCAGCATTCTCGGCGCCGATCCCGCCCGCTACGACGCCTATGCCGCCGCGATCCGCCGGGAGTTCAGCCATGTCGCCGAGGACGACTATCGGGCCGGCCGCGCCCGCGTGCTGCGCTGTTTCGCGGCACGCGAGGTCATCTTTCCCGACCCGGTCTTCGCCGCGAGTTTCGACCGCCAGGCCCGTGCCAACCTCGCTCGCGAGCTGGCCAAGCTGAGCTGAAGCGGCTAACCGGGCTACGAACGCGACGCGGCCGTGAACACAGCCAGCTGCGCCTCCAACGCCCGCCTGAATGCCGGCCGCGCCTCGCCGCGCGCGACATAGGCGGCGATCTCAGGAAATTCATCGAGCAGGCCTGACGTATTCAGCCGCCGCAGCACCGTCACCATCATGAGATCGCCGACGCTGAAGGCGCCATCGAGCCAGTCGGCATTACTGATGTGGCCGGACAATTCGCCGAGCCTGATGCGCACACGCTCCTGCAAGCCGGGCAGGCGCTCGGCGTGCCAGCTCCTGTCGCGCTCCAACAGCATCGCCATGGAGAGCTCGACGATCGGCGGCTCCATTGTGCTCAGCGCGGCGAACATCCATGCGATGGCGCGGCTGCGCGCGTTGGCATCCTTCGGCAGCAAGCCATCGTGGTGTTCGGCGATGTGGAGCACGATCGCGCCGGACTCGAACAGGGTGAGATCGCCGTCTTCATAGGTCGGGATCTGCCCGAACGGATGCAGCGCGCGATGCGTCGGCTGTTTCATCGCGGCGAAGGAGAGGAGGCGAACGTCGTAGGGTTGGCCGACCTCTTCCAGCGCCCAGCGCACCCGCATGTCGCGCGCCTGCCCGCGGCCGCGGTCGGGGGAGGATTCGAAGGCGGTGATGGTGGGCATGGGGGGCTCCATGTGCGTCGCGCTTGGTCCGGAGGACGATTGGCGGAGACGGATTCCGACACTCGTCTTGTAGGGTGGGTTAGCCGTTTCCATACGCGGTCCATCCCCACGGGACGGGGCAAGGCGTAACCCACCACGGCTGCGTCCGCGGCGACAGAAGTGGTGGGTTACAACGGGCGGACTGCGCTTCGCGCATCCGCACGTCTAACCCACCCTACGCAGCGATCCACTTGGCTAACTCCCGCCACGGCTCCAGCGTCCAATGCCCGGACGCAGCTCCTGATGGCGAGGGCAGTACGAATGTCTCGGGCCAGCTTCCATCGCGCGCCTGCCGCCCCAGCGCAATCGCAGCCGACGGCCTGCCGTAAAACAAGCTCGCCGCCTTCTTGCTCGTGAACGCAATCGTCCGCGGCCGGTACTTGTCCATCTTCGCCCTGAAGCCCGGCACGTCGATCATCTCCGCCGCGATCTGGTGATCCATCCCGGCGCCCGTCTTGGAGAGATCGGTGAAGCCGATCCCGAGCTCGATCAGCGATGCGAACTCGCTCGGCTGATAGCGCCGTGGCGTGATGCCGGCCTCATGGATCGCACGCCAGAAGCGGTTGCCGGGATGGGCGTAATAGTGTCCGACCTCCGCCGAGCGCGTCGAGGCGGCGGTGCCGACGAAAACGAGGCGGAGGTGGGGACGGAGCTGATCGGGGAGGCGGTGGAGCTTGCTATCGGACAAAATCACTTATCCGTGGAGTTGTAGCCGGCAGGAGCGTCAGCGATATGCTAGCGACAAAGACCCCGGATGTCGCTACGCTCGTCCTGGCTGCGCTTGTTTCATCTGGGTTGAAAATGCAAGATCAGTTCGAATGGCCCGAGCCCGAGCACGAAGCCGATAAAGTCATTTTGCGCAACGTCCGCAATCACGGCTGCCATATCACGGGCATACCAGATGCAAATCCACCGTTTGCATTTTCAATTGGTCTGCATCTGAACTATGGTCATCCCGAACTCATCATTTTCGGCCAGAGAGCCGAAACGGCGCAGGCCATCATCAACCTTGTCCGTGACCGAGTGCAGTCCGGCCATAAATTCGTCGATGGCGATGTCTCCGATGATTTGCTGGAGAACGGCTACAAGCTCGGCTTCTGGGAAGTGCCGTTCGTGGCCTATCCCGAATATCTCGGCACGGCGATCTGGTTCTACTGGAAATCGCGGCGTGCATTCCCCTGTCTGCAGGTCATCTGGCAGGACGTCAATCGGCGCTTCCCTTGGGAAGTGGAATGTTTGCCCGCGGTCAAAGAGGACCAGCCGTTATTGAAGAAGAGGATTTCTTAAAGCGAGTTTCGAAGAAAAAGCCGGGCTGTCGGCCCGGCTCCTCTTTTTCGGATGGCTGCCGGGTCAAGCCCGGGCATGACGAGGAGAACTCTCTCACAACACGCGATTGCTCTCCTTCACCTTCTCCGCATCCAGGTACAAGCTCTCGCCCATCTCCTTGAACTTGGCGCTCATCTTCGCCATGCCGTCCTCGGCCGTGCCGCTCATCGACATCCCCACGCTGTTCGGATCGTTTAGCGTCGCCGCGTAGTCGCGCACGTCCTGCGTGATCTTCATCGAGCAGAACTTTGGGCCGCACATCGAGCAGAAATGGGCAACCTTGTGGGCTTCCTTCGGCAGGGTCTCGTCGTGGAAGTTTTTCGCCGTGTCCGGGTCGAGGCCGAGGTTGAACTGGTCGGTCCAGCGGAATTCGAACCGGGCGCGGGAGAGGGCGTCGTCGCGCAGCTGGGCGGCGGGGTGGCCCTTGGCGAGGTCGGCGGCGTGGGCGGCGATCTTGTAGGTGATGACGCCGGTCTTGACGTCGTTGCGATCGGGTAGCCCCAGATGCTCCTTCGGCGTAACGTAGCAGAGCATGGCGCAGCCGAACCAGCCGATCATGGCGGCGCCGATGCCCGAGGTGATGTGGTCGTAGCCCGGCGCGATGTCGGTGGTCAGCGGTCCCAACGTGTAGAACGGCGCCTCGCCGCACTCCTTGAGCTGCTTGTCCATGTTGATCTTGATCTTGTGCATCGGCACGTGGCCGGGGCCTTCGATCATGACCTGGCAGCCCTTGTCCCATGCGATCTTTGTGAGCTCACCGAGCGTCTCCAGCTCCGCAAACTGCGCGCGGTCGTTGGCGTCGGCGATCGAGCCCGGACGCAGGCCGTCGCCGAGCGAGAACGAGACGTCATACTTGCGCATGAGGTCGCAGATCTCGTCGAAATGGGTGTAGAGGAAGCTCTCCTTGTGATGCGCCAGGCACCACTTCGCCATGATCGAGCCGCCGCGGGAGACGATGCCGGTGACGCGGCTGGCGGTGAGGTGGATGTATTGCAGGCGGACGCCGGCGTGGATGGTGAAATAGTCGACGCCCTGCTCGCACTGCTCAATCAAGGTGTCCTTGTAGAGCTCCCAGGTCAGCTTGACGGGATCGCCGTTGCACTTCTCCAGCGCCTGGTAGATCGGCACGGTGCCGATCGGCACCGGCGAGTTGCGCAGGATCCATTCACGCGTGGTGTGGATGTTGCGCCCGGTCGAGAGGTCCATCACGGTGTCGGCGCCCCAGCGGATCGCCCACACCATCTTCTCGACCTCTTCCTCGACCGAGGACGTCACCGCCGAGTTGCCGATATTGGCGTTGATCTTGGTGAGGAAGTTGCGGCCGATGATCATCGGCTCGAGCTCTGAGTGGTTGATGTTGGAGGGGATGATGGCGCGGCCGCGCGCGATCTCCGAGCGCACGAACTCCGGGGTGATGAAGGCGGGCACCGAGGCGCCAAAACTTTCGCCGTCGGCGAGCGCGGCTTCGGCGCGCTCGAGTTGCTGCTTGCGCCCGAGGTTTTCGCGCTCCGCGACGTAGATCATCTCCTTGGTGATGATGCCGGCGCGGGCGAATTCGAGCTGCGTCACCTTGTGGCCGTCGAGGCCGCGCAGCGGCTTGTGATAGGCCGAGAAGGCGCGCGCGGCCTTGTCGGTGGAGACGCTACCATTGTCCTCCGGCTTGATCTGCCGGCCCTCATATTCCTCGACGCCGCCGCGCTCCAGCACCCATTGCTTGCGGTTGCGCGCCAAGCCGGCATTGACGTCGATGGTGACGGAGGGGTCGGTGTAGGGCCCCGACGTGTCATAGACCGGCAGGTTCGGCTCGCCCGCGCCTTCAGACAGGATGATCTCGCGCAGGGGCACGCGGATATCCGGCGCGGCGTCGGGTGTCGCGAAGATTTTTCGCGAGGAGGGCAGGGCGCCGGTGGTGACGGCGGGAACGGTTTTATCAGGGTTGGAGCGGATGTTCATGGGATCCTCCGGTTTAATTCGTTTGCATTGGCGCCGAGACGACGCTGGTGAATTCTTGCTCCGTCATTGCGAGCGCAGCGAAGCAATCCAGAAATGCATCCGCGGAAGCAGTCTGGATTGCTTCGTCGCAAGGGCTCCTCGCAATGACGAGTGGAGGGAGCGGGGCGATCATCACGCCGCCTCCTTCGAACCGTCGAGCCATTGCCGCACGCGGGCATCGGGGTCGGGGTTTTGGGTGACGTCGGAGACAACAGCAATCGAATCCGCGCCTGCGGCAAAGATCTCGGCGGCGTGCTCGAACTTGATGCCGCCGATGGCAACCAGCGGGATGGTGACGATGCGCTGCTTCCATTCGGTGATCTTGGGAATGCCCTGCGGCTCGAAGCGCATCGATTTCAGGGTCGTGAAGAAGATCGGGCCGAGCGCGACGTAGTCGGGCTTCGCCGCCAGCGCGGTCTCAAGCTCGGCGTCGTCATGGGTGGAGATGCCGAGCTTGAGGCCGGCCTCGCGGATAGCGCCGAGATCTGCGTCTGCAAGATCCTCCTGGCCGAGATGCAGATATTGTGCACCCGCAACGATCGCCGCGCGCCAATAATCGTTCACGACCAGCTTGGCCTGCGTGTCCTTGGTGATGGCGAGCGCGTCGGTGACGATCTGCAGCGCGTCGGCGTCGTTCAGCTCTTTGGCGCGCAGCTGGATGGTGCCGACGCCGAGCTTGGTCAGGCGTTCGACCCAGGCCAAGCTATCAACCACGGGATAGAAGCGATCAGGATACGGCATGCCAGAACGGGGTCCCAACGACAGGGGTGGAGGGCGAGGCGAAGTCGCGGGCGTTCATCAGCCCGGCCTCGTAAGCGGTGCGGCCGGCCTCGCAGCCGAGGCGGAAGGCGTTCGCCATCGCGACGGGATCGGCGGCTTTGGCGATGGCGGTGTTGAGCAGCACGGCATCATAGCCGAGCTCGAACGCCTGCGCGGCGTGAGAAGGCGCGCCGAGGCCAGCGTCGACCACCAGCGTGATGTCGGGCAGCCGCTCGCGCAAAAGCTTCAGCGCATCGCGGTTGGTGATGCCCTTGGCGCTGCCGATCGGCGCGGCCCACGGCATCACCACCTTGCACCCCGTTTCGACCAGGCGGCTCGCGACCGAGAGGTCCTCGGTGCAATAGGGGAACACTTCAAAACCGTCCTTGATCAGGATGCCGGCGGCTTCGACCAGGCCGACGACGTCAGGCTGCAGCGTGTCGTTGTCGGCGATGACCTCCAGCTTGATCCAGCTTGTGCCGAACAATTCGCGGGCGAGCTTGGCCGTCGTCACCGCCTCGCGCACCGTGCGGCAGCCGGCGGTGTTCGGCAGCACTGACACGTCGAGCTCGCGGATCAGCTTCCAGAACGCATCGCCGGTCTTGCCGCCGGCAGATTCGCGCCGCAGCGAGACCGTGACGATGTTGGCGCCGGAGGCGCGGATCGCCTCTTGCATGATCGCAGGCGAGGGATAGAGCGCGCTGCCGATCAGCAGGCGGGAGGCGAAGGTTTTGCCGTAGAAGGTCACCATGTCGGTGTTTCCGGGAGTATCTTTGATATTGCGGGCGGGGGTGTCAGCTTCGTCGTCATTGCGAGCGAAGCGAAGCAATCCAGTCCGTCACCGCGGCGGCAGACTGGATTGCTTCGTCGCTTCGCTCCTCGCAATGACGAGGATGAGATATTCGGCATTCCGCTCACCCTCCCTGCCGCGGCGTGATGATCTCGATCTCGTCGCCGGCCTTCAGGCTCGTCTCGGCCCAGCGGCTTTTCGGCACGACGTCGTAATTGAGCGCGATGGCGAAATGGCTGCCTTCGTAGTCGAGCTCGGCGAGCAGCGCGTCCACGCTGGCTGCGCTGACCTCGCGCGGCTCGCCGTTGACGATCAGGAGCATTGCATTACCTCGTTGTCGATCTGGCCGCGCTCGACATAGGCGAGCGTCAGCTCGGCGAGCGCGGGCGCAATCAGGAAGCCGTGGCGGTAGAGGCCGTTGACGCTGATCTTACGATCGCGAATGCCGATGCGCGGCAGATTGTCGGGATAAGCGGGGCGCAGCCCCGAGCCGAATTCGACGATGCGGGCTTCGCCGAACGCCGGGTGCACGGTGTAGGCGGCCCCTAATAGCTCCAGCGCGGAGCGGACGCTGACGCCGGTGTCCTCGGCCTCGATCGAGGTCGCGCCCAGCATGAACAGGCCGTTCTCGCGCGGGATCACGTAGAGCGGCCAACGCGGATGGATCAGCCGCACCGGGCGCGCCAGCTGCACCTCGTCCGTCTCGATCAGGATCATCTCGCCCTTGACGCCGCGAAGCTCGCTCTGCTCGTCGCGGGCACCAAGGCCGCGGCAGTCGATGACGATGCTTTTAGGATTCAGGTTTGCAAGCTCGTTCGCGGTGACGTCGCTGCAGAACTTGATGGTGCCGCCGGCAGCCTTGATGCGCTCGTGCAGCTGCGGAAGCACGCGGCGCGGCTCGACATGGCCCTCGGCCGGAAAGAACAGCGCGTCGCGGAAGCGGCCCTCCAGCGACGGCTCGAGCGCGGCTAGGCCGGCGGCATCGAGCCGGCGGTGATGCTCGGTCATGCGCGCAAACCGCTCGAAATCGTTGCGCTCGCGCGGGTGGGCGACGACCAGCGAGCCGTTGAACGGCGTGTCGGGCAGCTCGCGCCGCCAGAGATCGAGCGAGCGCAGCCCCAGGCGGCTGATGATGGGCTCGGCGACTTCGGCCTCGCAATAGGGCGCGAGCATGCCGCCGGCCCAATGGCTGGTGGCATCCGTCATCGCCTCGTCACCGCGCTCGTGCAAGGTGACGGCATGACCGGCCTGCGCGAACAGCAACGCCTGCCAGGCGCCCGCGATGCCTGCGCCGATGATGGATACCGGTGAATCCGGTCGCTTGATGGTCTGCAACATCCCTGTCCCTTCGCCGGCATGACCCGGATCAGGTTCAAAGGGTCACCGCGGTCCTGGGCGGTATTGCCCATTTAGCGGTATCTCAGCTCCTCCTCGGAGCACCCCTCGGAACGGTGGTAATGTATGCCAGCAGGATGGGGTGGTCAACGCGGTAACAGTCGTCATGCCCGGGCTTGTCCCGCCTGCGCGGCCAAAGCCGCTTCGGCGAGGCGAAGGCCCGGGCATCCACGTTCTTGGCGCAGATGCAAGACGTGGATGGCCGGGTCAAGCCCGGCCATAACGGAGATCAATGAGCGGGAACCTGCGCCCGCGCGTTACGGACGCGCTGGGCGAGCTTCCTGTGGGTCGGAGCGGCGAACATCGGCTGCGGATTGCCGTTCGGCTCTAGCCAAGGTTGGCCCATAGTGCCCTGACCCATGGTCTCGCCGGCATTGGCGACCTGGACGGCCTCCTGCCGCTGGCGCTTTGCAGCGTAGTAATAGCCGCCCGCGAAATAACGCACGGCTCGCGCGTGATCGCCATTGGCGGCGCGGTAGGCGCCGGCGAGGTATTTCACGGCGTAGGTGAGGTTGGTGTTGGGATCGCGCAGGCCGGCGGCATCGCCGGTGTAGCCGACCCCGCGGGCGGTCGCGAGCTTGATCTGCATCAGCCCGATGGTGCCGCCGCGGCCGACCACATGCGGCTGATAGCGGCTTTCGCGCATGATGACGCGATGCACCAGCGCTTCCGGCACGCCGTTGGCGCGGGCATGGGCGGCCACCATCTCGGCATATTCGGCTTGCCCGGCGAAAGCTGCCTGCGGCAACGTCAATCCGGCCGCGAGCAGCGCGACAATTCGTAAGATTTTCATCGAAATATTCCTCGGCATAACGGACCCGCGCCCGAGCGCGTTAGGCCGTGGGAACACGGCGATGATGTGGCGAAATGTCACCAACGGCGATTTTCGCCGGCTCGTCGCTTTTGCGACTTAAACCTGGGTTAAGCTCGGAGCTGGTGGAGCGCCTTACGCGACAGCGGGTCTGTCCATTTCGCGCATTCGCCCAACAATCGCTAGTCAAAGCCAGCACTCGGGAGACGTCCATGACCCCTGCAGACATCGACGACATTCCCAAGCAGAACCCTTGTGCACAATGTGGCACACCGATCCCGTTCCCTGACTGGATCGAGCCGGGCGAAGGCCGCGTCTCCTATCTCTGGACCTGCCACGCCTGCAATTACCGCTTCGAGGCGGTGGCGATCTTCCCGCACGAGGCGATCGAGCACCCGCCGCTCGCGGCTTGATCAGGCGGCAAGGCGCGGCGCCTGCGAGACCGGCAATCGCATCCGCACGATCAGGCCGCGCGGGGCGCGGTCATGCAGCGACAGCTCGCCGCCGTGGCCGAGCGCGATTGCGCGCGCGATCGACAGGCCGAGCCCGAAGCCGGTGGAGTAGTCCATGGTGCGCGCGTCGTCGCCGCGCACGAACGGCTCCAGCATCTCCTGCTTGCGCGCATCCGAAATGCCGGGGCCGTCGTCCTCGACGTCGATGACGAGCATGGTGTCCGAGACGTCGAGGCGGATCGTCACCTCGGCGCCGAAGCGCACCGCGTTCTCGACCAGGTTGGTGACGCCGCGATGCAGATCGTCGGGCCGCGCGGCGGCGGTCGCGGACGCCGGCCCGACATAGTGCACGACATGGCCCATGTCGCCGAACTGATCGGCGACGAGCTGCAGCGTGCTGGCGATGTCGACCAGCGTCACCGCCTCGACCTTGCGGTCGTCGCGCAAGAGCGACAGCACCGATTCCAGCATCGCGCGCATCTGGTCGAGATCCATCAGCATGCGCTTGCGGTTGGCTTCGTCCTCGATAAACTCGGCGCGCAGGCGCAGCCGCGTGATCGGCGTGCGCAAATCGTGGCTGATCGCGGCCAGCATCCGCGTGCGGTCCGACATCAGCCGCACGATCCGCTCGTGCATGCGGTTGAGCGCGCGCGCCACCGCGCGGATCTCCTCCGGGCCGCGCTCGGTCAGCGGCTCGGCGGCGCCCTCGAGGCTGAAATTCTCCGCCGCCGCGGCGAAGGACGACAGCGGCCTCGTCAGCGCGCGCGCCGCCCACAGGCCGAGCACGGTGACGCAGATGAAGGCGCTCATCAGTGCCATCAGCCAGGGCGCGCCAGAGAACAACGGCCGCGGGGCGCCATCGACATGGCCCGCGATCACGGTGCCGTCGGGCAATTGCACGCCGATACGGGGCTCGATGCTGCCTGAAGCCAGCCGTCCGGTCTTGTAGGCGCGGCCGAGATGGCGGCGCATCCAGCGCAGATGCAGGCTGTCGCTCTCCGCGAGATTGGCCGTGCCGGGCGCCAGCATCTCGATGCCGAGCCCGGGGAAGGCGCGCGCGAGATCGGTGACGAGGCGCGGACGCTCGCTCGCCTCCGCCGCCTCGAGCAGCAGCGCGGCATCGGCCAGTTGATGCGCCCGGTCCGGCGGGGCATCAGGGCGGTCCTGCCGGATAATCAGGAAGGCGGTGGTGATGACGAGATGGAGCGCCACTGTCGAGGCCAGCACCAGCGCGGCGATCTGCCCGCCGATACCCTTGAGGTGGAAGAACGAAAACGGCTTCATCGTCGTCCCCCTCAGCTGCTCGCGGGCACTGTGGTCGCTTCGGCGCTTGCTGCCTCGGTTTTCGCGACCTCGGTTCGTGGCGTGAACAGATAGCCGCCGGAGCGCACCGTCTTGATCAGGGTGGGATCGGCCGGATTGGGCTCGATCTTGCGGCGGATGCGGCTGACCAAGACGTCGATGGAGCGCTCGAACGCGCCGGTGCTGCGCCCCTGCGTGAGGTCGAGCAGGCTGTCGCGCGACAGCACGCGGCCGGGCCGCTCGCAGAACGTGCGCAGCAGGTCGAACTCGGCGCTGGTCACCGCGACGCGCGCGCCTGCGGGATTGCGGAGCTCGCGCAAGCGCAGATCGATGCGCCAGCCTTTGAAGGTGAGCGCGGAGGCACCTTCGACCGAGCTCGCCGCTTGCGCGGCGGCCTGGCGACGCAGCACCGCGTTGATGCGGGCGAGCAGCTCGCGCGGATTGAACGGCTTCGGCAGATAGTCGTCCGCTCCCATCTCGAGGCCGACGATGCGGTCGACGTCCTCGCCGCGCGCGGTCAGCATGATGATCGGCGTCTGGTTTTCGGCGCGCACCTTACGGCACAGGCTGAGGCCGTCCTCGCCAGGCAGCATGACGTCGAGAATGATGAGATCGACGCGGTGGTCGGCCATAGCGCGCGACATCTCGCGGCCGTCGGCGACGGCGGTGACGTTGCAGGCGTTGCTGCGCAGGTATTTCGCAATCAGCGTCCGGGTTTCGCGGTCGTCCTCGACGACCAGGATGTTGGGATTGGGAATGGCCATGGACCTTGTTTGTCCAAAATTCCGGCCAAAAGGCGAAGATTTTTGTTTCGAATTGTTTCTACCGGGCGATCAGCAACGGACGGCAATCGCCACACCGCCGAGCGGCAAGCTCTCGTTAAGGCCGTTAACCATACCGTGGCGTGGTCCGCGGCGAAACCCGCAAAACGAAGGGAGCCATCATGAGCTCGATCTCGGCGGCCTCCGCCGGCAGCTATCAATCGCCACTGCAACGGCTTCAGCAGGAATTGCAATCGCAAGTCTCCGCCGGCACGATCTCGTCGTCGGACCAGTCCGCGCTCTCGACGGCGCTGACGGATATCGACACGGCGCTCCAGCAGAGCCGATCGAGCGGCCAGTCGAGCGGCGCGCCTCCCTCCAAGGACGAGATGCAGTCGAAGATCGAGGACCTCATCTCGAGCGAAGTGTCGAACGGGACGCTGACCTCCGAACAGGCCGAGGAGCTGAAAAGCGTGTTTCAGTCCGCCTTCGCGCGTGTACTAGGCGGTCCGCCGCCGGACGACGGCTCTTCGGATTCGACGACGACGGATTCGACGAGCAGTAGCTCGACGGACCAGACCACCGCCGAGATCCTCCAGCAATTCCTCGAGGCGCTGCAGCAATCGCAATCGTCAGCATCCTCCTACGGTGCCAATGGCAGCTCAACCGGCAATTCGAGCTTCGCCGCGCTCCTGATCGACTACAAGAGCTGACCTCGGCGACGCCGGGTCGGCGCGGTCCTCGCCGCGGTCCTGCCTTGCCCCAAGGCGCATGATCCTCGGCGGGGAACCGTGCACCGCAAAATGTTCCTGAGTGACGCAGGAACAGTTCGCGCATGGCGCGACGAAATTGCGGCACGCACGGAACTGCGCTCGATCAGAGCGGTTTTCTCCGCACGAGTTTTCTGTGAAGGAGAGGACAACAATGTTGATGAAATCGATCGTCACCGGCCTCGCCGGTACCGCGCTACTTGCGACCGTCGCAATCGCGCAAACGCCGCCCGCCGCCACCACCGACAAGGCGGCCCCTGCGGCCACCGCAACGACCACGACGGCTTCCGGCCAGTGGCGCACCTCGAAGATGGACGGCCTGAAGGTCTACAACGAGGCCAACGAGAACATCGGCACGATCAACGACCTGCTGATGGACAAGAACGGTGACATCAAGATCGCCGTGATCGGAGTCGGCGGCTTCCTCGGCATGGGCGAGCATCTGGTCGCCGTGCCCTATGAGAAGCTGAAGTTCGTCAACGAGCCCGTCGCCTATACCGGCACCGGCGCAAACACCGGCGCCCGGCCCGCAGGCACGACGACCGGCGCTGCGACCGGTACCGACAGGCCCGCAGCGACCGCATCGACGTCGTCCGCGTCGAAATGGTACCCGGACCACGCCGTGTTCAATGCCAGCAAGGACGAGCTGAAAAACATGCCGCAGTTCAAGTACGCGGAGTAATGCGGCTCGCGTAACTGCCTGAACGAAGCGCGCCTGGTTTTCACCGGGCGCGCTGTCGTGTCTTTAACTTCCTGCGTCCTCAACCCCCGCTGCCCTTGAGCCGTTCATTGCGTCGGCGCAGGGCTTCCAGGGTGGCGAGCAAGATGACCGAGACGGTCGTCAAGATCACGGCCGCTGCCGTGATGGTCGGGCTGATGTTCTCGCGGATGCCGCTGAACATCTCGCGCGGCAGGGTGCGCTGCTCGGGACCCGCCATGAACAGCACGATCACCACCTCGTCGAAGCTGGTTGCGAACGCGAACAGCGCGCCTGATGCCAGACCCGGCAGGATCAGCGGCAGGATCACGCGACGGAACGCGTAGATTGGCGAGGCGCCGAGCGAGGCGGCGGCGCGTGCCAGGTTGGTGTCAAAGCTCTGCAGCGTCGCCCCGACCGTGATCACCACGAAGGGCGTCGCCAGCGCGGTGTGGGCCAGGATCAGACCGAGATAGCTGCCGGTCAGCCCGATCGGCGCGAAGAAGAAGTACAGGCCGACCGCGGTGATGACCCCGGGCACGACCACCGGCGACAGCACGAAGGCCAGCACGAGCGGCTTGAACCGGCTCTTCCACTGCGCCAGCCCCAGCGCGGCCAGCGTGCCGAGGACCATGGACAACAGCGTCGAGGCGACGCCGATGATCACGCTGTTCTTGAGCGAGTTCATCCAGCGCGGCGAATTGACGAAGTCGTCGTACCAGCGCAAGGAAAGGCCCGGCAGCGGATAGGTGAGGTACGAGCCAGAACTGAACGACAGCGGCATGATCGCAAGGATCGGCGCGATCAGGAAGATGAACACCAGCGTGGAGACAACGATAGTCGCGGTCCACGCGATGCGCTGGCTGGGGGTGCGCAAGGAGGAATTGTCGCTCAATTCTTCATCCCTCCCGTGACCTGCTGGCCCTGCACCAGCTTGCCGTAGACGAGAGCGAGCAGAACGGTGGCGAGCAGCAGCACCGCGCCCAGCGCCGAAGCAAGGCCCCAATTGGCCGTCTCGGTCGTGTAGAGGGCGATGAAGTAGCTGATCATCTGGTCGGCGGCGCCGCCGACGAGGGCCGGCGTGATGTAGTAGCCGAGCGCCAGGATGAAGACGAGCAGGCTTCCCGCGCCGATGCCAGGCAGGGTCTGCGGCAGGTAGATCCGTAGGAAGGCGGTGAGGGGCGGTGCACCGAGCGAAGCGGCGGCACGCATGTAGGCGGGCGAGATCGCCTTCATGCTGCTGTACAGCGGCAGGATCATGAACGGCAGCAGAACGTGGGTCATGGCAACGCAGACGCCGAAGCGGTTGTAGATCAGGCGCAAGGGTGCGTCGATGATGCCGAGCCAGAGCAGACTATCGTTCACGACGCCCTTGCTCTGCAACAGGACGATCCAGGCGCAGGTGCGAACCAGGAGCGACGTCCAGAACGGCAGCAGCACGAAGATCATCAAGAGGTTCGACCGGCCGGGCGGCAGCGTCGCCAGGAGGTAGGCGACCGGAAAGCCGAGAATCAGGCAGAGGGCCGTGACAGCGAGGCTGATGAGGAAGGTGCGGAGGAAAATGTCGCGGTAGATGGCCTGATCCGGTGGTGCGGCGACGATCGCGCCGTCGGCGTTTCGCGTCAGGTCGAGCGCGGCGAGCAGGTAGAAGCCGGTGATCGGGCCGCCGGCGTCCTTGATCGTGGTCCAGGTGGCGCGTTCGCGCCAGGCGGGGTTGATCCTGCCCAGCGTCTCCCTGGCCGTACCGGGCTCAGGCACCGCCTTCAGATTGCGTCCTGTGCTGGTCAGGATCGTGCGGAAGCCGTTCAGCGCGTAGTTGAGCCGTTTGGCCGCAATCGCAAGGGTGCCGGCGGCGCGCGCCGCCAGGATGTCGCTTGCAAGCGCCGCATAGGCGTTTTCATCCGGCAAGTCCTTGCCGTCCCAACTGGCAAGAGCAGCGACCGTTTGCGGCAGGACCTGACGCACCTCCCAGTCCTCGACCGAGCGCCACAGCATGCCGGCGATGGGACCTGCGAAGGTGAAGAGCAGAAACAGCAGAAGCGGCAGGACCAGCGCCAATGCCTTGACCTGGCGTGTCCGCTCCGCACGCCTCAATCGGCGTTTGAGCGGCACCTCAGTCTTGTTATCGGCGCCGAGCGCGGGCGCTGCTGTCATGGAGAAAGCCTCTTGGAGCAGCCTGAGCAAGCGCCTCGTCCTTCGAGACGACCGCTTCGCGGTCTCCTCAGGATGAGGCTCATTGACATTGGTGCCAGTAACGTCGCTGCCACAGACTCAGACCTTCATCCTGAGGGCCCGCCGTAGGCGGGCGTCTCGAAGGATGCGCCACGGGCGAGTTGTTCGCGTGCTATTTCGCGGCCCATTTGTTGAAGCGTTCGGTCAGGCGGTCGATGTTCTCGAGCCAGAAGCCGACGTTGATCTCGACCGCGTTCTTGATGTTGTCAGGCGCTGTCGGCAGGTCCTTCAGGACGGCGGGCGCGAGCCGGCCGGCGGCGTCCTTGTTCGACGTGCCGTAGGCAATGTTCTCCGACAGCTTGGACTGGTTCTCCGCCTTGCCGACGAAGTCGAGGTACTTGTAGGCCGCATCCTTGTTCGGGCTGCCCTTCAGGATGACCCAGCTGTCGATTGTGAACAGCGCGCCGTCCCACACCATGCCGAAGTTCTTCTTCTCGTTCTTGTTCGCGGTGTCGATACGGCCATTGTAGACCGAGGTCATCGCCACCTCGCCGGAGGCGAGCAATTGCGGCGGCTGCGCGCCGGCCTTCCACCAGACGAGGTCGCCCTTGATGGTGTCGAGCTTCTTGAAGGCGCGCTCGATGCCTTCGTCGGTCGCCAGCACCTTGTAGACGTCCTTCGGTGCGACGCCGTCGGCCATGAGGGCGATCTCCAGCGTGGTCTTCGGGCCCTGGCGCAGCGCGCGCTTGCCCGGAATCTTCTTGGTGTCGAAGAAGTCGGCCCAGCCTTTCGGGGCCTCCTTCAGCTTGTCCTTGTCGTAGCCGAGGACGAAATCGTAGAGGATGGCGCCGACCCCGCAAGGATTGACCGACGGCGGGATGTAGGCGGCCTCGCCGCCGATCTTGGAATAGTCCAGTTTCTCGAACAGGCCTTCCTCGCAGCCGACCGCGAGCTCATCGCTCTCGACCTGGACGACGTCCCAGGTGGCGGCGCCTCCCTGCACCTTGGCGCGCAGCACGCCGACGCCGCCGTCCCAGGATTCGTCGTTCATCGCGATGCCGGATGCTTTCTTGAACGGCTCGAAATAGACCTTCTTCTGGGCCTCCTGATACGCGCCGCCCCACGAGACGACTGTGAGGTCACGCGCTTCTGCGACATTGGTCAGCGCGACACCGGCGCCCAATGCCGCGGCGAAACCCAGAGCAATCTTGCGCTTCAGCATGGTCTTCGTTCCTTCTTCATGTGAGTTGCGTTGACATTGATTGTTTCAGTTTCGTCGCCGGCAGATCAGACGGGATCGAGGGCGAGGCAGTCTTCCGGGCGGAAGGTGATGAACACGCTTTCGCCAGGTCTTAGGCCGTGATGCGCTCCCGGCTGAAGCTTGACCATGAACTCGGCGTTGCCGGCCACATCCAGCACGGCCAGCGCGTGGTCGCCGAGATAGATGGTGTTCTGCACTTTTGCCGGCAGCCGGTTCGGTCCCTCACTGGAATTGCCATTGGGAATTATTGCGACACGCTCCGGCCGCACCGACAGAGAGGTCGATGCGCCTGCGCCTGACACGTTGACCGCCCGTGCGGCGACTGTGCTGCCACCGGCCAGCGCGACGCGGCAATAATCCCTCTCCACGGTTTCCACGGTGCCGGCGAGCACATTGTTCTCACCGATGAAGTGGGCGACGAAGCTGTTCACGGGATGCTCATACAGCGCGTCGGGGCGGTCGATCTGTTGCACGATGCCGTCGTTGAATACGGCGATGCGGTCCGACATCGTGAGCGCTTCGCTCTGGTCGTGGGTGACATAGACGATCGTGATGCCCATCGTCTCGTGCAGCTGCTTGATCTCCAGCTGCATCTGCTCCCGCAGCCGCTTGTCCAGTGCGCCCAGGGGCTCGTCCATCAGCACGAGCTGCGGATTGAACACCAGCGCGCGGGCCAGCGCCACGCGTTGCTGCTGACCGCCGGACAATTGCCCGGGCCGCCGGTGCGCAAAAGTTTCCATCTTGATCATGCGCAGCGCCGCGCTGACGCGCTCTTGCGTCTCCGCCTTGCTCGACTTGCGAACCGAGAGCGGGAAGGCGATGTTTTCCGCGATCGTCAGGTGCGGAAACAGCGCGTAGTTCTGGAACACCATGCCGATGTCGCGCCTGTGCGGCGGCACGTTCTTGATCGGCCGCTCGCTGAGGTAGATCTCGCCATGGGTCGGCACCTCGAAGCCGGCCAGCATCATCAGCGTGGTCGTCTTGCCCGATCCCGACGGGCCGAGCAGGGTGATGAATTCGCCCTTCCTGATGTCGAGGTCGAGGTTCTTCACCACGAGATGCTCGCCATCATAGGTCTTTTGAATGCCGGAAAAACGCACCAGCGCCGGCGCAGGCGTGACCATGCCGGCTTCCATGTTGTCCTCGCGTTGTCCCCTACAATGCGCGTGCGAGATTAGCATCCTGCAGCGAGAATGCCAGCGGCGCAAGCGACGAGGAATTGTGCGGGTCCGGCGAGTGGCGGGACAACCGCCTCTGACGGGTGGCGGCGCCTGCACGCACGCCTCGTCCTTCGAGACGGCGCTTGCGCGCCTCCTCAGGATGAGACTCATCGGCGTCCGTGCTCGTTGCAACAGCTGCCGCGCACTCCGCCCTCATCCTGAGGAGCCCGCCCAAGCGGGCGTCTCGAAGGATGGCCGCAGGGAAGAGCTCTCACATGCGACGGCCCTGCGATGCGCAGGGACGCGCTACATCCCCGACAGCTTCGTCACGAATACGTTCAGCGAGCCGCCGGCTTCCGCGACCACGCGCAGGGTCTTGGAATCGAAGGAGATGTCGGCGAGAGTGAGGCTGTCGATCCTGGCCTCGACCTTGAGGCCGTCCTCGCTCTTCTGGTAATCGGCGATCGCGGCGGCGATCTTCTCGCGGGCGTTGGCGGCGATCGGCTTCAGATCCAGGGTTGCCCTCTGCAGCAGCGCCTGCTGCATCTGCGGGACGACGGCGCGGGCGGCGGCACCCAATAGGCCGAAGGCGGCCTCGGATTCCACCGCGAGCTGGATGTCGGTGAGCCGCAGCGTCTGCTGCGCCTGGTCGAGCACCGGCCGGCCCCTGATGTGCACATTCGCCTCGGCGCCGAGGCCGAACCAGCTCTTCTTCTCCTTGGCGCGCACCAGAAGCGAGATCAGCAGTTGGTCGCCCGAGGGCACGACGTTGGCGCTCTTGATGGTCACGTCGACCGGGCCGGAGCCGTCCTCCGGATAGGTGCGGCCGACCATCTGCGCTGCGATCAGCTTGTTGATCTCGGTGAAGGGCACGTCGATCGGCACCCCGATGTTCACGCCGGTGCCGGTCGGCGGCACGATCGAGATCTTGTCGGGGAACGGGCAGTCCGGTTTGGTCGGCGTCGAGGTCACGCGTGTCTCGGCCTCCAGGCCGAGCAGCAAGGTCACGGCCTGCGCATCGACGCGCGGCTGCGCCGCGATCGCGCGCACCGGCTTCATCTCGAGCCACAGCGGCGGCAGTGAGGAACCCGAGCCTTGCAGCGGGATCGAGCGGCAGGCCTTGATCCATTGCGCCTTGGCATTCTCGCGCAGGCTGGGATCGTTGCGGATGCGCTCGGAGACGGCGTTGATCTGCTCGCCGACGGTCTTGTCGATCAGCGGCTTGACCTGCGCGGGCACGTTGACCTTGGCGCCGGCGACGTTGAGGTTGGTGTCGCCGAGATTGACCTGGGCGCCGAGATTGGGCTCCAGATACCAGGCCGCGGCGAGCTTCGGGCGCGAGGTAACGACGACGTTGCCCTTGATCTCCGCGCTCGCGTTCAGGTTCTTGATGTTGACCGCGCCGATCCGCTTCGCGGCGTCGCCGCCGAGCACGCTGCCGAGCGCATCGCCAAGCGCGCCTGTGGCCTTCGACGACAGCGAGCCGGTCACGTTGAGCTTGCCGGTGAGCGGGGTCGAGATCGTCAGCACGTCCTTGTCGCCGGCTGCCGCCATCGGGCCCCGGACGGCGGACCAGCCGATATCGGCATTCTCCAGGATCTGCGAGATCGGGTTGTCGGCCTTGCCGGCGAAATTGCGCGGCGCGGCCCTCTCGGCCTGCTCGCGGATCGCCGACAGCGCGATGGCGACCGGCGCGATCACGATGGAGCTCTTCGAGGCCGGCGGCAGCGGCGGCAGCTGAGCGACCGGCGGCGCCGAATCCGTCGCGCGCGGCGCCAGCAAGTCCATCGCCTTCAGGCTGATGAAGAACGACGCCGCGAGCACCGCGATGCCGATCAGGATAGTCTTCAGATTCCACGTCAGACGCATCAATCCCCCAAGCCGCCCCGACGGGGATTCTACAGGGCGGGCGAGGAGGGCGCTAGAGCGCACCCGTTGGGTGGAATTGGGGCGAACAGGTTACGGATTGTGAACGCGCCGTCGGCGTGCCGTCACGTCAGGACGCATGATTAGCTTTGCCGCGGGCGCCGGACCGCTCTCACCTTGCCGCGATTGCCGCCGCCGCAGAAGAAACGGTCACCGCCGTCCGATTCCAGGCCCGACACGATCGTGCCGGCGGGCATGTCGATCTGCTCGATCACTTGTCCCGTTTCCGGATCGATCCGACGCAAATCGCTCTGTTCGTTCTCCCAGGTGCCGTGCCAGAGCTCGCCGTCCACCCAGGTCACCCCGGTCACGAAGCGCTTGCTCTCGATGGTGCGGAGGATCTTGCCCGTTTTGGGATCGATCTGATGGATCTTGCGCTCGCGATATTGTCCGACCCAGAGCGAACCCTCGGCCCAGGCAAGGCCGGAATCGCCGCCGCCGCCGGGCGCCGGAATGGTGCCGAGCACCTTGCCCGAGGCCGCATCGATCTTCTGGATGCGGTCCTCGGCGATCTGGAACAGGTGCCGTCCGTCGAACGCCGTTCCCGCATGCGCGGCGACGTCGATGGAGCGCGCGATCCTGCCGTCGGCCGGATCGAGCGCGTTCAACTTGTCGCCGGAAGCGAACCAGACGCGCGTGCCGTCATAGGTGACGCCATGCACGGCCTCGACGCCTGGAAAGGGTCCATACTCCGTGACGATCTCGGCGGCTGAACGTTTCATGTGCTCGATCCCTCATGCTTGCGCCCATCCTACGTCTTCAGGAGCGGCGTGGGGAGTAACAAGCCTGTCGGGAAACCCGGAACGGGCGGCGTCATCCAGCGGCGCGCCCGTCCGTGTCCGAACGACTGCACCTTGCCCGACCGCGCCAGCTCCTCGAGCGCGCGCTGCACGGTGCGCGGACTGATGCGAAGCGCAAGCGCGAGCGCCGAGCTCGACCATGGCTCGCCGTCGGTAAGAAAGGCGAGGACGGCGGCGTGCTTCTCCTCAACGGGCCGCGCCAGCACGAGGACGTCGCGCGTCTTCCGCGGCGCCAGCACGAAGCCCTGCTTCGTCGCGCTGATATCGGCCAGCGGCGCGAGCTTGCTGCGGAGTCGTCCGATCTCGACGCGCAGGCGCGCGCGGTGCGATTCGTCGGCGTGCCTGGCTTGAAAGGCGCCGGATATCAGCGTCTCGCGCGAGACATCCGCAGGCCATGCCTGGGCCAGGAGACGCGCGAGCGCGAACAGCACGGGACGCGTTCCGAGCGACACCGCGACGCCTTGCCTGCGCACGACGTGATGAAAGGTATCAACGACCAGCGCCGTCGAGGTCGCCAGACGTTCGACCTCTCCCAGCAACAGCGGATGTTCGCTGCCGCGGGCGATCAGGCGCGCTGCCGGCGTGTCGAGGATCAGGCTCGCGCTGTCGACCTCGGCCACGAGCGCGGGAATGGCTGCAAGGCGCGCCGCGTGAGCCGCGCGGCCGAGCGCCGTGCGCGCGTCGTTCGTTCTGAGCCGCCTGATGGCGATGCCGGCGAGCACGAGCTCGCGGACGACCTGCGATGCGGGCGGGAGCATCGCGGGACGGACTTCGGCGAGCGTGCGCTCGGCCTCGTCGAGGCGACCGACCAGAAGCAGGCGGCGCGCCTCGACATGGCCCGCATGGGCGGCATTGACGAGATCGCCGTGCTGTTCGAGCGTCGCGCGTGCCGCCGCGAGCGTCTTCACCGGCCAGTTCAGATCGCGTGAGACCAGCGCGATCTCGGCTTCGGCCACCAGGCATCTTGCGCGTGCCACCGCCTCGCGCGGACCGAAGGCGCGCGCGGCGGTGCGCAGTAGCGACTTGGCCTTGGCGAGATCGCCGAGCTGCGCCATCGCGATGCCGCGCAGCGCCAGCGACGGCGCATCGTTGCGCAGCGCGACGCGGTTCAAGGCGCCGAGCGGATCGCCGGCCTCTAACGCGCGCGCAGCGGCAGTGATCAGCGATTCCATGTCAATCCCGCCACACTTGTTACTCCCGCACCGCGGCCGGTTGGTGCCAGAAATCGTTGGCAGGACGTCAAGCAAAAGCTTTGGAGAGTCATGATGACATCAGCAGAAAAAGCAGGAACCAACGGAAAGACCGCCATGCAGACACCGCCGGTGGTGTCGCCGCAGGACTGGGAGGCGGCCCGTCTGCAGCTGCTCGTGAAGGAGAAGGCGCATACCCGTGCCCGCGACGCCCTGGCCGCCGAGCGGCGCCGCATGCCGTGGATGGCTGTCGACAAAACCTATGCGTTCGAGGGGCCCGGCGGCAAGCTCAGTCTGCACGACCTGTTCCAGGGCCGGCGGCAACTGATCGTCTATCGCGCCTTCTTCGAGCCCGGCGTGTTCGGCTGGCCCGATCAGGCCTGCCGCGGCTGCTCCATGGTGGCCGACCAGGTCGCCCATGTCTCGCACTTGAATGCCCGCGACACCACGCTGGTGTTCGCCTCGCGCGCGCCGCAAGCCGACATCGTCAGGCTGAAGCAGCGGATGGGCTGGATCATGCCCTGGGTCACCATCACCGACAGCTTCGATGCCGATTTCGGCGTCGACGAATGGCACGGGACGAATGTGTTCTACCGCGACGGGACGCGCATCTTCCGCACCTATTTCGTCAAGAGCCGCGGTGACGAGCAGATGGGCGGGACCTGGAACTATCTCGACATCACCCCGCTCGGCCGCCAGGAGGTGTGGGAAGATTCGCCGGAAGGTTACCCCCAGACCCCGACCTACAAATGGTGGAATTGGCACGACAGCTACACCGAAGGCGCCGCGCCCGACAAGCGATGGGTGGAGATCTCGGACGCCGGCGAGAAAGCCTTCCGCGAGGAGGCCGCGGGAGAGCGGAAATGACCGGTCCGGTCAGCGCGGTCCCCAGCGCCAGCCCCGACGGCGTCGCGGCCGCGCGTCACCTCGCCAGATGGCTGGGGCTGGCGGCCACGCCGACCTTCGCCATCATGGCCGTACTGACGGCTTTGCCCGGGGGTGGGCCCGCGGAGATGCTGTGCGGCGCCGGGCAGGGCTCTCTGCTCGGCGGGATGGTGCCGATGTATCTCTTGATGAGCGCGTTCCACGCCGCGGCGTGGCTGAGGCTGATAGCGGAGTGGCGGGGCGCAGTCAGCCGGTAAGCGCACCGCAATCGCACAGCGGAAAGAGCGCGTTGCGATCTATTGCCCGCCCGCCGCTTGCAGATACGCAACCACCTTACCCGCTTCGTCCTTCGAGATGCCGCCATAGGGCTGCATCTTGTGGCCGGACACGACCTCGTCCGGCTTGACCATGAAGCGGGTGAGCTTGTCCTGGTCCCAGGCGAAGCCGGCTTCTTTCATGGACGAGGAGTAATTGTAGTCCGGCAGCGAGCCGGCCTTGCGTCCGACGATCTTGTTGAGATTGGGACCGAGGCGATTGTCGCCTTCCTTCATGGAATGGCAGGTGCGGCAGGAATTGTTGAAAGCCTGCTTGCCGGCGTCGTCAGGCGCGGGTTGCTGCGCGAGCGAGGCGGGCGCGGACACGAGCAGCGTCAGTGCTCCGGCGCCGGCGAGGGCGTGCAGCCATGGGCTTGGCGAGGGTTGCCTTCGTGGTCGCATTTGCGCCTCCATCGGGGATTGCGCCGCAACAGGCGCAACGGGATGTCAGGGCAAACGAAAACGGCCCCGGTGGGTTCCGGGGCCGTTCGCGTTACGTTGTCCTGTCGCTTCAGCGGCTCGCGGCGCCGAGGTCTGCGCGGCGCTCGGTCATCGGCAGCACGATCACCTTGGTGCCGACGTTGACGCGGGAATAGAGGTCGGTGACGTCCTCGTTGGTCATGCGGATGCAGCCGGAGGACACGCGCTTGCCGATCGTTTCGGGGGCGTTGGTGCCGTGGATACGGTAGATGGTGCCGCCGAGATACATGGCGCGCGCGCCAAGCGGATTGCCGGGGCCGCCGGCCATGTGGCGCGGCAGATAGGGCTGGCGGGCGATCATTTCCGGCGGCGGCGTCCAGGCCGGCCACTCGGCCTTGCGGCTCACCGACTGGATTCCGGACCAGGTGAAGCCGTCGCGGCCGACGCCGATGCCGTAGCGCAACGCCTGGCCATTGCCGAGCACGTAATAGAGATAGGTGTTGGGCGTATCGATGATGATCGTGCCCGGCGCTTCGCGCGTCGCGTAAGAGACGGTCTGGCGGCGGAAGCGGGCCGGCAGCTCGACCGCGTCCTGATCCTCGGGCTCGGTCTGGTAGGTCGGCGCCTGATAGGGCTGATACGACGGCTGATACGGCTGCAGCGGCTGCGGCGCGGTCATCGGCGGCAGCGGCTGGAAGAACGGGAAGATCTGCACCGGCGCGGCCTTGGCTGCGCCAGCGAACGTGATTGCGGAGACCGCGACGGCACTGAGTGCAACGGCGCGCGAAAACGTCTTGAACGTGTCCAGATTGAACATGTGATCGCCCCTGTTTGCTCGGTGTTTTGCTCACCGCGGCACCGTTGCGGTGCTCCGTTGCCTGAATTCCTAACGGCAAAACGTTTCGGGACATTTGCGCGGAAAACCGAAAACGGTTTCACGGCGGCAAGAATTGTTTCATGACAGTTTCGTGGCCCCGCCGGCTCGTTAACGAACAAAACAGCGCGCCGACACTTCTGTGACGTCACACGCCTGAAATATCCTTCGTTGATGGTCGATGCCTGAGAATCATCAAACTCTCGGGATTTTCCCATGCGGGTATTAATCGCGACGGACGCCTGGCATCCCCAGGTCAACGGTGTGGTCCGCACCCTGACCTCCCTGGCGAATGCGGCCAAGACCCTCGACGTCGAGATCGACTTCCTCACCCCCGACGGCTTTCCGTCCTGGCCGCTGCCGACCTATCCGGGCCTGCGCTTTGCGCTGCCTTCGGCGAAGGAGATCGCGCGGCGGATCGAGAAGGCCGCGCCGGAGGCGCTGCATATCGCGACCGAAGGCCCGATCGGCTGGGCGGCGCGCGCCTATTGCCGCCGCAACCGGCTCGCCTTCACCACCTCCTACACGACGCGCTTTCCGGAATACGTCTCGGTGCGGACCGGCATCCCGGCGGGCGTCGGCTATGCGGTGCTGCGCCACTTCCACGATGCCGCCGCCATGACCATGGTTGCGACGCCCTCGCTGCGGCAGGAGCTGTCCGAGCGCGGCTTCAAGCGGCTCGGCTTCTGGACGCGCGGCGTCGACACCGGGCTGTTTCATCCCGACGCTCCGGCACAGCTCGACCTGCCGCGCCCGATCTTCATGACGATGGGGCGCGTGGCGGTGGAGAAGAATCTCGAAGCGTTCCTCTCGCTCGACCTGCCCGGCACCAAGGTCGTGGTCGGCGACGGCCCGCAGAAGGCGGCGCTGGAGAAGAAATATCCGGACGCAGTCTTCCTCGGCGAGAAGAAGGGGGCGGATCTCACCGCGCATCTCGCCGCGGCCGACGTATTCGTGTTTCCGAGCCTGACCGACACCTTCGGCGTGGTGCAGCTCGAGGCGCTCGCCTGCGGCACGCCGGTTGCGGCGTTTCCGGTCACGGGCCCGAAGGACGTCATTGCCGATCACCCGATCGGCGCGATCGACCACGATCTGCGCACCGCCTGCCTGCGCGCGCTCACGATGTCACGCGAGACCTGCCGCAACTTCGCGCTGGAGCGCTCCTGGGAGAACAGCGCGCGCCAGTTCGTCGGCAACCTCACCTCACTGCAGCCCAGCCGCGTCCTGCGCGCCTCGCCTCGCATGGCGCGGCGGCCGGTGCGCGGCTGACCGTTTATTCGAACCACAGCGAGAACCTCATCGATGGCTAAGATCATGAACCTTGACGGCACCCAGCAGCTCGACCTCACGCGCGGCACGGTCGAGCAGGCCTATGACCGCTGGGCGCCGGTCTACGATCTCGTGTTCGGCGGCGTGTTCGCCAAGGGCCGGCAGGCCGCGATCGCGGCCACCAACAAGATCGGCGGCCGCGTGCTCGAGGTCGGCGTCGGCACCGGCATCTCGCTGCCGCTCTACGCGCCGAACCTGCGCATCTTCGGCACCGACATTTCGGAAGCGATGCTGGACAAGGCGCGCCGCCGCGTGACGGAGCAGAAGCTGAAGAACGTCGAGGGCCTCGCGGTGATGGACGCCGAGAAGCTCGAATTCCCCGATAATTCCTTCGACGTCGTGATGGCGCAATACGTCGTCACCGCCGTGCCGAACCCGGAGAAGGCGCTCGACGAATTCGCCCGCGTGCTGCGTCCGGGCGGCGAATTGATCATCCTCACCCGCGTCAGCGCCGACACCGGCATGCGCCGCTTCATCGAGCAGAAGCTGCAGCCGGTGGTGCGTCCGCTCGGCTTCCGCACCGCCGAGTTCGCCTGGTCGCGCTACGCCAAATGGCTCGCCGGCGCGCACGGGATCGAGCTTGCCGAGCGCCGCTTGATCCCGCCGCTGGGACACTTCTCGCTGGTGCGCTTCCGCAAGGTCGACGTCGCCAAGGCGGCTTGAGCTCACGCGTCGCGTGCGTCATCGCGCCGCTGCACATCGTCACATGACAAAATGATGATGTCACACGGCCTACATCGAATCTCTGTAAATCCTGAACCCGAAAGCATTTTGGGGATGAGCATGATCAAGAACTATCTCGAGCAGCTGCGGATCCAGCGCTGGGACGACCATCGCTACTATCACCACAGCCGCATCAATCAGAGCCTGCACTTCGTCAGCGCGCTGAGCTTCCTGTTCGCCTATGTCTGGCTGTTCATCGATCCCGTCGTCTCCGCGCTGGTCGGCTGGCTGGTGTCGATGACCTCGCGCCAGGCCGGCCATTTCTTCTTCGAGCCGCACACCTACGACCACATCAATCAGGCGACGCACGAGTACAAGGAAGAGATCAAGGTCGGCTACAATCTGCAGCGCAAGGTGGTGCTGATGGCGATCTGGGCGCTGTCGCCGCTGGTGCTGGTCGTCGATCCCACCCTGTTCGGCATCTTCACGCCCTGGCAGAGCGCGACCGACTTCATGCGGCAGGTGGCGAAGATCTGGCTCGTGGTCGGCGGCGGCGGCCTGTTGTTCCGCACCGTGCACCTGTTCTTCATCCGCGACGTCGAGACCGGCCTCGTCTGGATGACCAAGATCCTGACCGATCCGTTCCACGATTTGATGCTCTATCGCGGTGCTCCGCTCGCCCTGATGCGCGGCGAGCTGATGGATCCCGGCCTGCACCTCAATCCCGAGCACACGCTGGGCTTCATCGACGAGCCCGTGCTCGAAGAGCAGCACGCTTGAAGCGCGCGGCGCACGCGACACGCTCCGATGTCTGATGGCTACGTCATGCCCGGCCTTGTGCCGGGCATCCACGTGTTCGGGGCTGCGAACGCGGTGCTTCCTTCACCTCTCCCCGCGTGCGGGGAGAGGTCGAATTTGCGCGGAGCGCAAATTCGGGTGAGGGGGACTCTCCGCGGGGATGCTGCCAGATGGTCGTGCGTCAATGCTCACCGCACGCGCGGAGA
>NZ_LAXE01000001.1:6531097-6534498 GCF_003122645.1 Bradyrhizobium sp. SUTN9-2 | reverse complement strand
GCGGGGCGAGGGAGAAGGGCGAGCGGTGATCGGGGCCAAGTGTCAGAAAGCCTCAGCGCCCGAAGCGCTTGGCCAGCATCTCTTTCAGGATCTGGCGCTTGATCTGCTTGTTGGTGAGCACGCCATCGTGCCACCAGAAGCCGTCGGCCTTCATCTTCTGCGCGGCGCGGACGAAGCGGTCGGCGACTTCGGTGAAGTCGGCGTCGGTGTAGTTGAGGCTGAAGATCAGCCGTCCGGTGCCGACCCAGCTCAACGCCAGGCCTTCGGCGCGCAGGTAATATTGCAGCATCCAATTGTAGCGGGACGGCGTGGTGTATTTCACCGTCCAGATCGAGGAGAAGTTGGCGAAGCGCACCGGCAGGTCGGCATCCTGCATCATCTGGTTGAGCTTCTTCACGCGCCCGTTCCAGGTCTCCTCCAGCCCATCATAAACGGCGCGGAAGTTCGGGCTGGCGAGGCGGCTCAAGAACTCGTCCATCGCCGTCATGACGTAGGGGTGCGAGTTGAAGGTGCCGCGGGCGAAGCAGATGTCGGCGGGGCGGTCGTCGCGGAAGCGGCGCATCAATTCGCGCTTGCCGCAGACCACGCCGACCGGCAGGCCGCCGGCGAGGCTCTTGCCGTAGGTCACCATGTCGGCGCGCACGCCGAAATACTCCTGGGCACCGCCGGCAGCGAGGCGGAAGCCGACGAAGACCTCGTCGAAGATCAGGACGATGCCGCGCTGGTCGCAGACCTCGCGCAACTTCTTCAGCCATTCGGTGTAAGCCGCGCGATCGAAGTTGCCGCCGCGCGAGGAATCGACCAGCGAGGAATCGCCGGGCGCGTTGGCGTTGGGATGCAGCCCCTGCAGCGGGTTGACCAGCACGCAGGCGATGTCCTTGCGCGTGCGCAGGACATGCAGCGTCTTCTCCGACATTTCGGCGAGGGTGTAGGTCTCATGCGCAGGAATGGGATTGCCGACGCCCGGCTGCACGTCGCCCCACCAGCCGTGATAGGCGCCGGCGAAACGAACCAGATGCGTGCGCTTGGTGTGGTAGCGCGCCAGCCGCACCGCCTGCATCACGGCTTCGGTGCCGGACATGTGGAACGAGACTTCGTCGAGGCCGGAGATTTGGCAGAGCCGCTGCACATTCTCGAGGATGACGGGATGGTAGGGGCCGAGCACGGGGCCGAGAGCATGTGCTCGCTTCTCGGCGCCCTCGATGCACTCCTTGTAGAAGTCGTTGCCGAAGATGTTGACGCCGTAGGAGCCCGTGAGGTCGTAAGCGGTGTTGCCGTCGACGTCGGTGACGGTGACGCCGCGCGAGGATTCCATGAAGGTCGACGTGCCCAGATGCTCGCGGACGAGACGCGAGAACTGGAACGGCACGCGGTAGCTTTCGGTGAAGTTCAGGTCGGAGATCGTCTCCGCCGCTTCCTTCGTCATCGCGCGACCCCGGGGGTAGCGCTCGGCGTAAAGCCTGGCGAGACGGAAAAAGGCGTCCTTGCGTTGCGCTGCGATGTTCGCCGGCGCGCCGTCGCAGGCGAAGTATTGATCACCCTCGAACTCGTAGAACGGCAGCAGCCGCGCCACCCGGCGCGACATCTTGGAGTGCCCGGCGAGCGAACGGTGCTTGGCGCGGGACAGTTCGACCCGCGCCTTGATCTTCGGGAGGACGGCGGCAGCGGACGCTGCGGCGGCCACGGACATCGAGAGAATCGGGAGTGTCGTTTCCATGACAACAAGCGCTAAACCTGCGAGCTGACAGATTCATGACAGTCAAAGCCCTCATCGCCTCTTTCACCCAGCAGGAAGATCTCAACTTCCTGTTGACCAACCGCATCCCCCGCGCGGCGCTGACCCGCTTCATGGGCTGGTTCTCCAAGATCGAGAATCCCCTGGTGCGGGACTTCTCGATCGCGCTGTGGAAGCTGTTCTCCGACCTCGATCTGTCGGAGGCGCGCAAGACGCAGTTCAGCAGTCTGCACGACTGCTTCACCCGGGAGCTGAAGCCGGGCCTGCGGCCGTTCGATCCTGATCCTGCAGTGGTGGCGAGCCCCTCGGACGGCATCGTCGGCGCTCACGGGAAAATCGCGGACACCGAGCTGTTCCAGGTCAAGGGCGCGCCCTATTCGCTGCTCGATCTCGTCGGCGATTCCGCGCTGGTCGAGCAGCACCGCAACGGCTCTTTCGTTACGCTGCGGCTGACGTCGAGCATGTATCACCGCTTCCATGCGCCTTATGACGCGCACATCGAGCGGGTCACGCTGATCCACGGTGACGTCTGGAACGTCAACCCGATCGCGCTCAAGCGCGTCGAGCGTCTGTTCTGCAAGAACGAGCGCGCGGTGATCCGCACGCATTTGTCGACCGGCGAAGCCGTGACGCTGGTGCCGGTGGCGGCGATTCTGGTCGCGAGCATCCGCCTGCACTTCCTCGACATGGTGCTGAACGCGCAGACGCGCGGCCCGGTCAATTTTCCCTGCGACGTCAACGTGAGCAAAGGCGAGGAGCTCGGCTGGTTCGAGCACGGCTCGACCATCATCATCCTCGCGCCCGGCGATTTCTCGTTCTGCGACGGCATTGCCGAGGGCACGCGCATTCGCGCCGGTCAAGCGCTGCTCAGGAGAAAGTAGCCTTCAATCCGCCGCCCCCGCCGCCTATATCGTCGGGCGGGGACGATTCGATCGATACGGATGTGACGATGGCGCGGGCGCCGGTCATGGCGGCGGGTGGTATTGTGTTGCGGCGCGCGCCGGTGCCGCTGGTTGCAGTCGTGCGCCAGCGCAAGCGCAACGAATGGGTCCTGCCCAAGGGCAAGCTCGACGACGGCGAGACGCCGAGGGAAGCCGCGCACCGCGAGGTGTTGGAGGAGACCGGCCACGACGTGGCCGTGCACGAATTTCTGGGTACGCTGGTCTATCAGTCCGGCGGGCGCTCCAAGGTCGTGCATTACTGGCGGATGGAGGCCGACGGCGTACCGGTCCGCAAGCTGATGAACGACATCAAGGCGGTCGACTGGCTGGCGCTGGACGACGCGATCGCCCGTCTGTCGCGCGAATACGAACGCGTCTTCCTGACTCAGATCGGACCGATCGCGCTCGCGGCGGCAGGGCTGGCGCCTCTGTTCGCCCCGGAGCAGGTTTCCGAGCCGGTGTCGCCGTTGGCGAAAGACGACATCCATGCATCTTTGCAGACGCTGACACAAGCGGAAGCAGCATCCGTCGATGAATTGCGGCACGGCCTGTTGCGGAAGGTGAAAGCTTGGCTGCGCGGCGAAGCGTGAGTTACTTACGCGCAATTTCAGTGCGGCATTGAAGGTGCACCCTCTCCCCTTGTGGGAGAGGGTGGCTCGCCGCAATAGCGGCGAGACGGGTGAGGGGTCTCTATCCTCACGAGCGGGTCCGGCGAGTGGATAGAA
>NZ_LAXE01000001.1:6528240-6531072 GCF_003122645.1 Bradyrhizobium sp. SUTN9-2 | reverse complement strand
CCTTCTCCTTCGGAGCGGGCGCGGGTCTGTGCGGCGCTGCGGGACGTTGCGCGGCGGGGAGGCGTGGCTGGAAGCCGCCGGGGCGCTGCATACCTGGTTGTTGAGCCGGAGGCTGGCCCGGTTGCAATCCTGTGCGCGGCAATGGCTGCTGCGGGCCTGCTTGCTGTGTCCCGCCCGGTTGCGGCGGCACGATTCCTCCGGGCTGAATCTGTCCATCACGCTGCGGCAGGATCTGTGGTGCGCGTGGACGGCCGGCACCTTGCGGCTGGCTGGGCTGCGGTTGCAAGTGTTGCTGCTGCCCGGCACGCGGCGTGCCCGGCCGCGCCGTGCCGCCTTGTTGTCCTTGTCCCTGCCGCTGCGGCGGCTGCGTACCTTGCTGTGTTCCCTGCCGGCTAGGTGTGCCCGGCTGCTGCTGACCCGGACGATTGTTCTGTCGCGGCTGGACGTTCGGTCGTTGCGGCTGCTGGCCTGGGGTTGTCGCCGGCCGCAATTGTTGCTGCTGCGGCGGTTGTGCCGGCCGCGGAATGCGGCTGAGCGCAGTCGGATTGGCGCGACGGAAGTCGCGCTGCTCGATGACGATCTGCCGGCCCGCAGTCTGCGCCAGATGCACCTGGCCGACGAAGCCGCGGTCGCGCGCGATCTGCTGCGCGGGAATTATGATCGGCACGGCAGCAAAGCGCATGCCGCCGGCCGTGGCTGCGCCCGGGCGGATCGCAAAGCCGCTCGCGGCTTGCGTCAGCGCGCCGAGCCGCGCGCCGCTCGCGCGTTCCTCGACATCGATGTGGCCGACCCGGCCGTCGGCGTCGGGATAGAGCTTGATGTTGACGTTGCGCGCCCTGTTCGCCGCCGCCCCTTCGGGCACGTCGACGACCCCGGTGGTGCCGCGGATGCCGAGCGTTGCCGTCGGCGTCGTGATCTTCATGTCGCCCGTCTTCGCCACCGCGGCCGCCACGAAGGCAACCGTGCCCTTGCCGACGTCGAAGATCGCCGAATTCTGCTTGCCGCCGTCGTCATAGACGTAATTGTCGATGGTGATCTTCACGCTGGCCGAGAGGTTGAACGTGGTGGCGTCGTTGAAGGTGATGCCGAGCGAGGAGTTCGACGAGGTCTGCACGATGTCGTTGAGATAGATGTCGTCGCGCACGCGCAGCGGATAGGAATTCTTGTCGCGGATCACGGTCGCAATCCCCGTCACGGTCGCGACGTTGCCGATCGGCTCGACGGCGGGAAGCTGTGCGTCTGCAGACGGTGCCGGCGTCGCCGTCGGCGTCGGCGAAGGCCCGGGCGTTGGCTGGGCTTGCGGTTGCGCCTGTGCGAACTCGATCGTCTCGGATGCGCACGCTACACCAGCGCCTGCCAGCGGCAAGGCCAGCAGGGCGAGCGCGAATACGAGGCGGCGCCAAGCCAGCATTGATGTCACGAAGGAGTCCCGGTGAGAGCGTGAGGCGAGATCGGGCGATTTCAACGGGGTGTGGCTGAATGGTGGATGAACGTCTGTCGTCGGGGCAGGGGCTAGCTATCCTTCCGTCATGGCCGGGCTTGTCCCGCCTGCACGGACGAAGCCGCTAGGGCGCGGCGAAGGCACGGCCATCCACGTCTTGATTGCGGTACGAAGAACGTGGATGCCCGGGACAAGCCCGGGCATGACGAAGAGTTGTCTACTTTTCGCGATGCGCTCCGCGGGTCAGCTCACGCGCTTCCAGGTCTGGCCGCCGCAGAACATGCCGCCGAAGGCGCAGCCTTGCACGCGCATCGTATTCGGACCTTTCATCGAGATCGTGGAGTCGTAGTTGCGGCCGGAGTTGGGATCGCGAATGCGGCCGCTCCACTTCGATCCTTCGGGCTTCATGTTGATCAGGATGCGCTCATTGGTCTTCTCGGCATAGCCGCAGAGATTGGCGCCACACTGCTCGACGCGGACATTGCCCTTGTTCTCTTCGGTCGCCCAGATGCCGATCGGCGAGTTCGCTGCGGCCACGGGCGCGGCAGCCACCGGAGCCGGCGCGGGAGCCGCGGCGACGGGAGCGGGGGCGGCAATAGGGGCAGGCGCAGCAACAGGAGCAGGCTGCGAGCTGTCGAAGCCGACAGAAGGAGCGGCGGCAGCGGTCGCGGCTGGGGCAGCGGGCGCGGCTGGCGCTGCCGGCGCAGTCGCTTGCGGCACGGGCTGCTGCTGCACGGGAGCCGGCGCGGGTTGCGCCGTCGTGGGCGCCGGAGCCGGCGTGGTGTCGTCGTCATCGTCCTTGGAGCCGCCAAGGCCCTTGAGGTTGATGTTGTTCAGCTTGATCGGCTTGTCCGACAGGCCCGGCGCGACGATGGTCACGCAATTGAGCGAAGCGCAGTTTCGCGGCGTCTCGATGCGGATGTGCTGGCCCTCGATCTGGAACGAGATCGAATTGCCGGCATGCGCGGCGGCGGTCGAAGCCAGGAAGAGGGCGGTGGCGGCGATGGAGAGCTTGTTCATGACAACCTCCGAAAATAGCGCGGTCCCGATATGGACTGGTGTCGCTGGTGGATGAAGCGTGGTTCGACCCTACGCCGCGGCGGTCGGGCGTTCTGTGATGGGCGTCACAACGAGCGAACAACGCCTGGGTGATGCAGCGCACATTCAGCCTCGCCTGCGCTGCGTAACGTCGTCGCGACACCGAGGGAAACGCAGATGCAGCGGCTTGCAACCTGGCTTGCCACCTGTCTTGCCACATCGATCGCGTTGCTGGCGATCGCGCCGACGGCGCAGGCCGGCGCCTACACGTTCTCGATCGGCGGCAACCGGTTCCATGTCGAGGCGCCGCGCAATTGCCGATCTGTGTCCTGTATCACGGTGGCTTCCAGGCG
>NZ_LAXE01000001.1:6527459-6528215 GCF_003122645.1 Bradyrhizobium sp. SUTN9-2 | reverse complement strand
GGCAGCGGTCAAGCCGCCACAAGCGGCTGTGGTGGTGCCGGCACCGGCGCCTCCCGTGCTTGCCGCGGCGACGTCGCAGCCCGTTGCACCGCCGCCGGCGCCAAGCTTGGAGATTTCGAGACTGGAGACGTTGAGCCCCGGTCCGCCGCGGGTTGACCTGGAGCGCATCGACCAGCCGAAGACCGCCGCGCTCGAACCGCCGCGCATCGAGCCGCCGGTCATCGTCCCGGGCGCCGAGATCAATCAGACCGCAGCGGTGGCGCAGATCGGCGCTGACGAAGGCCATGCGCCGCTCGGTGAATGGGAGAGCGCCGGCGCCAAGGGCACGGTCCGCATAGAGCGCTGTGGAGCTACGCTGTGCGGCTACGCGCTCAGCGAAGCGACGAGCCGGGGCGAGAGCGTGCTCGTCAACATGAAGCCGAAGAAGCACAATGTCTGGACCGGCAGCATCTACAGCCGCTCCAGCGGCAACACCTACTACGCCACGATGACGCTGAAGAGCTCCGGCAAGCTGCACGTCGAAGCCTGCGCGCTCGGCCGCTTCTGGTGCTCCGGCAACGACTGGACGCGGGTCGATGCGCCACGGGAGGAGCTGATCACGACGTCACCTCAATGGAGCGCGCGGTCGTAGCTCGCGGCGATGCGCATTGTTGTGCCCTCGCCCCTTGTGGGAGAGGGCAGCTCCGCTGGTCGACACGAATTCACTTGGGTGAGGGGTTGTCTCCACAAGCACTGTGCCGCGAGGATAGAACCCCT
>NZ_LAXE01000001.1:6486168-6527187 GCF_003122645.1 Bradyrhizobium sp. SUTN9-2 | reverse complement strand
TCGCGCTTTCGCGCGCCACCTTCTCCCACAAGGGGAGAAGGGAAGAGAGTCACTGTGTGCTTTGAGTCTAAATCATCCCGAGCACGATGGCGCCGACGAAGGCCATGGCGAGGTAGGCGGTGATCACGCTCAATCTGCCGGCGAACGTCATGAGGTCGCTCCCTCGGTGCGCGCTGCTTGGCGCGCAGCCCTTATGGTTAACAGAAAGTCTCTTTTCGAAAAAGTCAGGCTCGCTGTCGCTCGTCATCGGCAGCAACCGGTGCCGCCGCGCCCGGTATGGTTAAAGAACACTGAAATCAACACGTTGAAGAGTCTTTAAGTAAATTCATCGAACGTGCGTGCATGACGCGCGGAGTTCGTTTGTATCTCGTCGGCTCCATCGTCCTTGTTTCGCTAGCGGGTTGCGGTCGCGGCTTCTTCCAGGCCGAACGCGAACCCTGGCGGGCCGAGGCAGAAGCCGCATGCCTGAAATCGGGCGCAGTCAAGGAAAGTGCGGACATCGTCCGCATCGACCCGATCTCCGGGCCTGGCAGCTGCGGCGCCGAGTTTCCGCTCAAGGTCGCCGCCATCGGCGAAGCCTCCGGCACCTATGGCTTTGCCGACGAGGCGCTGCGTCCGCCCGGCAGCATCGGCAACCAGCCGCGTTGGCCGGTGCAGCCGCAGTCGAATTATCCGCAGAGCCAAGGCTATCCAACATCGTCCTATCCGGCATCGTCCTATCCGCAGCGCTCGAACTATCCCGAGAGCGCGGTGCGCCAGCCCGCCGGCTACGGCACGTCGTCCGGGCCGATGTCGCTCAACGCACCCGGCGTGGCCGCGCAGGAGGACGAGATCGATCTGCCGCCGGAGGGCACCGATGCCGCGGGGGCGGCGCGCTACATGAACACACCGAGCTATCCGGCTCGTCCGGCGCCTTACTCGCAGGCGCCGGCGCAGCAGCCGCTGCCGCGTCTTGGTCCTGCGCAGGGTAATCCCGTCACGAGCGTCGGTCCCGTCGCGATCAAGCCGACCGCGACGCTCGCCTGTCCGATCGTGTCCGAGCTCGACCGCTGGCTCGCCGACACGGTGCAGCCGTCGGCGATGCGCTGGTTCGGCGTGCGCGTCGCCGAGATCAAGCAGATCTCCGCCTATTCCTGCCGCGGGATGAACGGCAATTCGCGGGCCCATATTTCGGAGCACGCCTTCGGCAACGCCCTCGACATTTCCGCCTTCGTGCTCGCCGACGGCCGCCGCATCACCATCAAGGACGGCTGGCGCGGCATGCCGGAAGAGCAGGGCTTCCTGCGCGACGTGCAGGCTGGGGCCTGCGCGCACTTCACGACCGTGCTGGCGCCGGGCTCCAACGTCTTTCACTACGATCACATCCATGTCGATCTGATGCGCCGCGCCAGCCGCCGCCTGATCTGCCAGCCGGCCGCGGTGTCGGGCGAAGAGGTCGCCTCGCGCGCGCAATCGCGCAGACCCTATGCGAGCGGGCGCGAGCCGTCGGTGACCGGTTCGCTCGGTGCTCGCAAGAGCACGATGCACAAGCGGGAAGACGACGACTACATCGACGAATAGCCCGATTTGCCAGTAGCCCGGATGGAGCGAAGCGCAATCCGGGAAAAACTGTCCCCGCATTCCGCTTCGCTCCATGCGGGCTACGATCGCGTCAAAGGCAATGTCTATCGTCCGCTATCTCACCCACCCGCAGGTGCAAATCGATCCCGATGTGCCGGTGCCGCAATGGGGCCTGAGCGCGGTGGGTCGCGCGCGCACCGAAGCTTTGGCGAATGCAGGCTGGCTCGCAAGCACGACGCAGATCGTCTCCAGCGGCGAGCGGAAGGCGATCGAGACCGCCGACATCATTGCCGCTCGTCTCGGACTGATGATCGAGATCCGCGAGGCCATGCACGAGAACGACCGTTCGGCGACCGGCTTCCTGAAGCCGGCCGAGTTCGAAGCCGTCGCCGACCAGTTCTTCGCCGCGCCTCATCTCAGCGTGCGCCGCTGGGAGCGTGCCGCGGATGCACAGGCGCGGATCGTGCGCGAGGCTGAGGCGGTGCTGGCGCGACATCGTCCCGGCGACGTCCTGTTCGTCGGCCACGGCGCAGTCGGCACGCTGCTGTTCTGCCACATTGCGGGCCATCCCATCGCCCGCATCCACGATCAGCCCGCCGGCGGCGGCAACTGCTTTGCGTTCGCGCGGGAGGGGCGGCGCGTCCTGCACGGGTGGCGCGCAATGGAAGAAGTCGGGACTTGAGCTCAGCGGAGCCGGAGTTCATCCGGCGGTCGGCTTCCGCGGCGCGGGTGCCAATCCCATGCAGCGCTGCACTTCACCCGGGACGTTGTAGGTGCGCATGATGTGGCGGCTGTCGCGCAATCCGGACGCCTCGCGTTGCACCACGAACATCCAAAGCGCCTGGCCGGCTTCCAGCACCAGCTTGCGCCTGGCCGATTGCATCGCTTCCGGCACATCGGTCGCTGCGTGGGCGGCGTCGAACTCGCGCAAGCGCGACAGGCTCTGTTCGAGGGCGCGGCCCATCCGTCCAAGCGCGGAAGCCTGTTCCTGGACGATCTCGTAGTGGAGGATGTCGACCGGCGGGCGAAGATCACGAGACATGGCCGCAATATAGCCGCCCGGCCCGCAGGCGCAACGCGCGGCTACTTCGCCTTATACGCCGCCAGGAACATCCGCGTTGCGCTCTCGACCACCGCACTCATGCGCTGTTCCGACGGCGCGGGCGCCGCCTGGAACACGAAGGGCAGGAACAGCGAGGCCTTGCTGAGCTCCATGAACTGCGAGGCGGCGAGATCGCAATCGTCGATCGCGAGATCGCCCGAGGCGACGCGGGCCTTCAGATAAGCGGAGAGGCTTTTGATGCTCTTGTCCAGCACGCGCGCATAGTAACGGCGGCCGACATCAGGCATGCGCTCGGCGATCGCCATCACGGTGCGGATCGCGGATCCGCCACCGGGGCGGCAGACCAGGTGAAGATAGGCGAGGCCGAACTCCTTCAGCGTGGTCTCGGCCTCGCGCTCGGGATCGAAACTGAACACGACCTGGCCATGCTGGAGCGCCTCCTGTTCGACGATGGCTTCGAACAGCGCGAATTTGTCGGCGAAATAGACGTAGAGCGTGCCCTTGGAGACCTGCGCGGCGCGGGCGATCTCGCCCATGCTGGCGCCGTCGAAGCCAAGATCCATGAACACCTTGCGGGCACCGTCCAGAATCTGGCGGCGCTTGGAATTGTCCTCGTCCGGGACGACGTGCAATTGTTCGCCGGCAGCTACAACCATTGGTTTAGGGTCTCGGAAGCTTTTTGGTTCGGATCAGGGCCATGAAACGCCAACGAAGGCTTCGCGGCAGTAAGGTCTGCAGGACACGATCTCTATATTGACCGAACCGTTCGGTCAATGGTATTTGAGGTCCAGCGAGGAGACCGCCCGCAGCAGCGGGCGCCCTCGGTTGCGTTTTTGGGGAGGCCTGGATGGCCGCATCGAGAGACCAGACGGCTCGCGTCCTTCGCCAGGAAGCGGTGGAGGACCAGGCGGGTGGTGATGCTGTCTCCGAGGCATCCGCACTCCCTGCCGAGCAGTTGCGCCCTCATGTCGCTGAGGAAACGAAGCGTCCGACCCGCGAGGCGCCGGAGAGTCCGGCGACCGACAAGCCGCCGGCAACCGCGGCAGAAGCGCCCGCCGCCGCTGCGCCCAAATCCGGCAGGCGCAAATTCGTGCTGACCGGCGTCGGCCTCGCGCTCGCGCTCGCCGTTGCGGGCTATGCCGGCTATTACACGCTGGTCGGCCGCTTCTACATCTCGACTGACGATGCCTATGTCCGCGCCAACAACACCATGCTCGGCGCGCGCGTTGCCGGCCACATCTCCTCGATCCTCGCCGGCGACAACACGCCGGTCCGGGCCGGCGACATCATCTTCCGCATCGACGACGGCGATTACAAGATCGCGGTCGAAGCCGCCGCGACCAAGATCGCGACCCAGCAGACCACCATCGATCGCATCGGCCGCCAGGTCGCCGCACTCGACAGCCAGGTCGCCCAGGCCAAGGCGCAGCTCGTCTCCGCCGAAGCGGGCCTCAAGCGCGCCGACCTCGATTACGAGCGCCAGCAGGCGCTGAGCAGCAAGGGCTTTGCCTCGCGCGCCACCTTCGAAAGCTCGGAAGCCGGACGCGACCAGGGCGCCGCCGCGGTCAAGGCTGCAAAGGCCGCCTACGAGGTCGCCGTCAGCAATGTCGACGTCGCCAGGGCGCAGCAGGCCGAAGCGCAGGCCCAGCTTGCCGAGCTCAAGACCACGCTGGCAAAGGCCGAGCGCGACCTCGGCTTCACGCTGGTGCGCGCGCCGGTCAACGGCACGTTCTCGAACCGCCTGGTCAACACCGGCGACCTCGTCGCGGTCGGCCAGCGCCTCGGCAACATCGTGCCGCTGGACGAGGTCTATATCGATGCGAATTTCAAGGAGACGCAGCTCAAGCGCATCCGCCCGGGACAGCCGGTGACGATCAAGGTTGATGCCTATGGCATGCGCAAGTTTTCCGGCGTGGTCGACAGCATCGCGGCCGGCGCGGGTTCGGTATTCACGCTGCTGCCGCCTGACAACGCCACCGGCAATTTCACCAAGATCGTGCAGCGCGTGCCGGTCCGCATTCGCGTGCCCAAATCGGTGGCGAGGCAGAACCTGCTCCGCGCCGGCATGTCGGTCTACGCCACCGTCGACACCAACAAGGGCGCCGCCGACGCCGACAGCGAGGTCGATCTCGACGATCCCACGGTCCATCCGCAGTAGCCAACCCAAGCACTGCGAGATCGACGATGGCCACCGCCACCACCGCTTCGCCCGACATGATGGCGGATCCCGCTTCGGAGCGCATTGCGCCGAAGCGGCTGTTCGCGTTCATCATCATGGTGTTCGGGATGTTCATGTCGATCCTGGACATCCAGATCGTCTCGGCCTCCTTGAGCGAAATCCAGGCCGGGCTGTCGGCGAGCTCCAGCGAGGTGTCCTGGGTTCAGACTGCCTATCTGATCGCCGAGGTGATCGCGATCCCGCTGTCGGGCTTCCTGTCGCGCGCCTTCGGCACGCGGCTGCTGTTCGCGATCTCGGCGGCGGGCTTCACGGCCGCAAGCCTGCTTTGCGGCTTCGCCACGACGATCGAGGAGATGATCCTCTGGCGTGCGCTGCAGGGCTTTCTCGGCGCCGGCATGATCCCGACCGTGTTCGCCTCGGCCTACACGGTTTTCCCGCGCACGAAATTCCACATCGTCGGACCCATCATCGGCCTCGTCGCGACGCTGGCCCCGACCATCGGGCCGACGGTCGGCGGCTACATCACCGATCTGATGTCGTGGAACTGGCTGTTCTTCATCAACGTCGTGCCCGGCATCGGCATTACATTAGGTGTGCTGGCGCTGGTCGATTTCGACGAGCCGCATTTCGAATTGCTCGACCGCTTCGACTGGTGGGGCCTGCTGTTCATGGCGAGCTTCCTCGGCACGCTGGAATACGTGCTGGAGGAAGGATCGCAACATCAATGGATGCAGGACACGTCGGTCGCGATCTGCGCCTGGATCAGCGGTCTCTCGGCGATCGCCTTCTTCTGGCGCGTGTTCACGGCGGCCGAGCCGATCGTCAATCTGCGCACCTTCTCCGATCGCAATTTCGCCGTCGGATGCACGCTGCAATTCTGCATCGGCATCGGCCTCTACGGCCTGACCTACATCTACCCGCGCTATCTCGCCGAAGTGCGCGGCTACAGCGCGCTGATGATCGGCGAGACCATGTTCGTCTCCGGCATCACCATGTTCCTGGTCGCGCCGCTGGTCGGCCGGCTCATGGCGAAGGTCGACATGCGCTACATGATCGCATTCGGCCTCATCGTGTTCGCGATCGGCTCCTACCAGATGACCTTTATCACGCGCGAATACGATTTCTACGAGCTGCTGGTACCGCAGATCCTGCGCGGCATCGGCATGATGTTCGCGATGGTGCCGACCAACAACATCGCGCTCGGCACGCTCGCGCCCGAGAAGGTGAAGAACGCGAGCGGCCTGTTCAACCTGATGCGCAATCTCGGCGGCGCGGTCGGCCTCGCCGTCATCAACACCGTGCTCAACGAACGCACCGACCTGCACATCGTCCGCCTGCAGGAGCGGGTGACCTGGGGCAACGCGACCGCGACTGAAACCCTGACCATGTTGATGCAGAAGTTCCAGGGGCTCGGCGATTCCGCGCTGATGGCGATGAAGCAGCTCAGCCAGATCGTGCATCGTCAGGCGGTAGTGATGAGCTTCGGCGATGTCTTCCTCATGCTGGCGCTGTTCTATCTCGGTCTCAGCCTGCTGGTCGCGCTGCTGAACAAGCCGGCTTCCCCGTTCGGCGCGGCCGGCGACGCGCACTAATTTGCAACACTCGTGCGTGATCTCGCGCGAGCCCCGTTGCAATCGGCTGGCGACACATCTATAAAGCGCACCTCATTCATTCGAACCGGGGAGAGATTTGCATGATGTCGTCGCAATCGCAGATCGTACGCCCGCGCTCGATGATGACCTCGATCACGTTCTGGCTCGGTATGTACGCGGCCTGTTAGAGGCCTCTTCCGCCAGCTTCGATTGGGCCAAGGTTTTGGCCAAGCGTCCCGATCGCTTCGTTTCCCAAGTCAAAGTCAGTCTTACGTGACGCCGTCGCGGCCTTCGGGCCGACTCGCGTCCATCGATGGAGCCGGCCCGCGCGAAGCGGCCGGATGATGCCATGACCGCTCTGTCAAAGAAGCCCGCCGCCATTCGCGTGGTGCTGCCCTTCGTCTTCCGGCACTGGCTGAAGCAGCCGGTGCGCGGCCTCGTCGTGGCCGGCGGCCTGTTGGGCGCAACCGTCGCCGACCTGTTCATGCCGGTCTTCTCCGGACATCTGGTCGATGCGTTGACCCGCGGACCGTCCGATCCCGATGCGCGCCATGCCGCGCTGGTCGCGTTCGGCGCCATCGTGGCGCTGGGCGCGGCCTCGGTGGTGCTGCGGCTCGCAGGGTTGCAGGCGATCGTGCCGTTCACGCTCAAAACCATGTCGGACGTCGCACAAGAGGCATTCACCCGCGTGCAGCGCTTCTCGACCGACTGGCATGCGAACTCCTTTGCCGGCTCCACGGTGCGGAAGATCACTCGCGGCATGTGGGCGCTCGACCTGCTCAACGACACCATCCTGATGGCGCTGGCGCCCTCGCTGCTGGTGCTGGTGGGCTCGATGATCCTGATCGGGATGCACTGGGCCTCGCTCGGCGTGGTGATCGCGATCGGGGCGATCTTCTACGTCACGATCACGGTGGTGCTCTCGACCCGCTACATCGCGCCGGCCGCCCGCGTCTCCAATGCCTGGGACACCAAGGTCGGCGGCACGCTGGCGGACGCGCTGACCTGCAATGCGGTGGTGAAGTCGTTCGGCGCGGAGTCGCGCGAGGACACGCGGCTCGCCGGTGTCATCAACCGCTGGCGCGTGCGCGTGCGGCGGACCTGGTACCGCTATAATTACACGGCGATGTCGCAGCTCTCGCTGCTGCTGTGCCTGCGCGCGTCCGTGATCGGCGGATCGGTGCTGCTGTGGATGTCAGGTCACGCCTCGCCCGGCGACGTCACTTATGTGCTGACCAGCTACTACATCATCCACGCCTATTTGCGCGACGTCGGCATGCACATCAACAACCTCCAGCGCTCGGTCAACGACATGGACGAGCTGGTGGCGATCCATGACGAGCCGATCGGCATTGCCGATGCGGCCGACGCGCGGCCGATCGCGATCGAGGGCGGCGAGATCGTGTTCGACGACGTCACGTTCCACTATGGCGGCCATCGCGTGCCGCTGTACGACGGCTTGTCGGTCAGGATCCGCGCCGGCGAGCGGGTCGGCCTGGTCGGCCGCTCCGGCTCCGGCAAGACCACCTTCGTCAAGCTGGTGCAGCGGCTCTACGACGTCACCGGCGGCCGCGTGCTGATCGACGGGCAGGATATCGCGCTCGCCACGCAGCAATCGCTGCGCAGCCAGATCGCGATCGTGCAGCAGGAGCCGATCCTGTTTCACCGCACGCTCGCCGAGAACATCGCCTATGGCCGGCCCGGTGCCAGCCTTGAAGCGATCGAGCAGGCGGCCCGCCTCGCCAACGCGCATGACTTCATCCTGCGCCTGCCGAAGGGCTACGGCACGCTGGTCGGCGAGCGCGGCGTCAAGCTGTCGGGCGGCGAGCGGCAGCGCGTCGCGCTGGCGCGCGCCTTCCTGGCGGATGCGCCGGTGCTGATCCTGGACGAGGCGACCTCGAGCCTCGATTCGGAATCGGAGGCGCTGATCCAGGAGGCGATGGAGCGACTGATGAAGGGGCGCACCTCGATCGTGATCGCGCACCGGCTGTCGACGGTGAGGAGCCTCGATCGCATCCTGGTGTTCGACCGCGGCGAGATCGTCGAGCAGGGCACGCATACGGTGCTCGCAGCCAAGCAAGGGGGCATCTATCGCGGCCTGTTCGAGCGTCAGGTGGTGGAGCTCGGACAGATCGCAGCAGCGGAGTGAGGCGCGCGGCGGCGGGGCGAAGTCCCGCCGTCACGGCGTCGAGGGATGGAATGAGATGAAAGACCTGACGCGCGGCTCCATCGCTAGCCACATCCTGAGCATGGCGCCGCCGATCATGGCCGGCATGATCTCGATCATGATCTGCCAGCTGGTCGATCTCTACTTTGTGTCGGGGCTGGGCGATGCCGCAGTGGCAGGCGTGGCCGCGGCGGGCAATGCCGGCTTTCTCGTCAACGGCCTGATACAGGTGCTCGGCGTTGGGACGGTGGCGCTGATTGCGCATGCGGTGGGACGCAAGGACCGGCGGGACGCCAATCTGATCTTCAATCAGGCGGTCGCGCTGTCGGTGCTGTTCGGCCTGCTGGCCCTGGTCACGGGAGCGGTGCTGTCGCGTCTTTACATGCGTTCGATCGCCGCTGACCAGGCCACGATCGAGGCGGGGACCACTTATCTGTTGTGGTTCATGCCGGCGCTCGCGCTGGAATTCGTCATGCAAGTCATTGCCTCCGCGCTCAGCGCGACCGGCATCGTGCGCCCCGCCATGTTGGTGCGGGTCCTTGCCGTCATCATCAACATTGCACTGGCGCCGGTCCTGATCTCCGGCTGGGGCACGGGTTATCCGCTCGGTGTTGCCGGCGCCGGACTGGCGAGCACGATCGCGGTGGGCGCCGGCGTCCTGATGCTGCTGGCGTATTTTCGCAAGGTCGAGCGCTACGTTGCATTCAATCCGGTGCAGTGGCGTCCGCAACCACGCCACTTCAAGCGCATCCTCAATGTCGGTCTGCCGGCCGGCGGCGAGTTCGCAATGATGTTTATCTTCATGGCGGTAGTCTACTACGTGCTGCGCGACTTCGGCGCGGCGGCACAGGCAGGATTCGGTATCGGTCAGCGCGTCCTCGCCCTCATCCAGATGCCGGCGCTCGCGGTTGCACTGGCGGCCGGGCCAATCGCCGGCCAGAATTTCGGCGCTGGCGACGCCGCGCGGGTGCGAGAGACTTTTGTCAAATCGGTGCTGATCACCTCCATCGTGGCGGTCGGCTTCATGATCCTCGCGCAGCTGAAGCCGGAGCTGCTGCTGGCCGGATTCTCCAACGACCGGGAGACGATGGAGATCGCCTACCTATTCCTGCGGATCATCTCGCTCAACATGGTGGCGCAGGGTCTCATCTTCACCTGCTCGAGCATGTTCCAGGGCCTCGGCAACACCAAGCCTGTGCTGCTGAGCTCGATGACGCGCGTGCTCACCTATTCGCTGCCGGTGCTCTGGCTGTCGACGCGACCCGGATTCCGCATCGAGCACGTCTGGTATCTTTCGATCGCGGCGACGACGCTGCAGGCCGGCTTGAGCCTATGGCTGCTGCGCCGCGAGTTCGGCAAGCGCTTCGCGCCGCGGGACCAGGCCGCGGAGACGATGGAAGCCAAGCCGGTCGCGCCTTCCGCCCGTGCTCCCGCGTAGCGAAAGTGACCTCCCGCGAGTTCGCGGCGCTTTAATCCGCGCCAAGGCTGTTCCAGACGAGCGTCAGGCCCGACAGAAACAAGAGGCCGAGCACGACATCGCCGAAATGCTTGTCGTTCAGCGCATGGTAGACGCGCGCGCCCGCCCATGCGCCGATCAGCGTGCCCGGAAACGCGACGGCCGCGAGCCAGACCACCTTGAGGGCGACGAGACCTGATGCCGTCTGCAACACCAGCGCGGTGGCGAGCACCGTGAAGTTAAAGAGTTGGAAGATGCCGCGCCGCTCGTGCTTGTTCCAGCCGCGGATGTTGGCCCACAGGATCGGCAGCGGGCCGGACAATCCGGCAAGTCCGCCCAGAATGCCGCCGGCAAAGCCGATCGCACCGTCTGCGATCCGGCCGCCGATCTTGATCGCGAGCGGCCTCTTGTTCAGATACAGTGCGCTCGAAAAGATCAGGATCAGCACGCCGACGCTCAGCCTGAACACCTCCGGGTCCGCGGAGGCGACCATCATGGTCCCGAGCGGCACGCCAATCAGTCCACCGATCAGGAACGGCCAGACCAGCGAGAGATCGAAATTCTTCCACATCGAGGGCAGCGTCGAGGTCTGCGCGATGACCGAGCAGATCAGCACCAGGGGCACCGCGAGCGAGGGCGGCAGCACGTAGAGCCAGATGCCGAGTGCCATCAGCGCCGTGCCGAAGCCGGCCAGTCCCGAGACGAAGCCGCCGGCGAGCGCGCCGAGCAGCAGCAGGACGTAGGTGAGCGTTTCCAACGGATTGTCCTTGTCGCAAGGGGCGACCCTGAACGGTTGATCGCACGGCTCGCATAACATGCCTGCCGGCATCGAGGTCAATCCATGCCGCATGCAAGCGTGATCTGCGGCTTTCCAGCGCCGCGATCGTCAAAGACTAGACGATCTGCCTCGTATCGGCAGGCTTGTGCAGCGCGCCGACCAGGATACGCAGCGCTTCCGTCAATTCCGATCTGTTTCGGGCCGCGCCGAGCGAGACGCGTGCCGCATGCGGCGGTGCCCCGTCGACGGTGAAGGCATCGCCGGCGACGACGGCAAGCCCGTTCCGCAGCAGATGTGCGGCAAGATCGGGCCGCTCCTCCGGCAGCCGCAGCCAGAGATGATGCGCCGCGGGCCTGGCGAGGAACTGAAAGCCTTTCAGCGCGCGTTGCGCGAGCTGCTGGCGCCCGACCGCTTCGTTGCGGATGGCGCTGATGATGCGATCGGCGATGCCGTTTTCGATCCAATGCGTCACCAGCGCGACCATCAAGGGCGCCGGCATTTGCACGGTCGCCTGCAAGGAGGTGCGCATGTCCCGCTGGGCGCCGCTGTCGGGCGTCACCAGATAGGCAACACGCAGCGCCGGCGCGATGCATTTTGACAGCGTCGTTGCAAGATAAGTCCGCTCCGGAATGAGGTTCGCGATCGGCGAGGCCGAGCGGTCGAGCAGCCCGTAGGCATCGTCCTCGATCAGGATGGTGCCGGCATCGCGGATGATCTTCGCAATAGTGCCGCGCCGCTCGGCGGAAAGCGTCGCCGTGGTCGGATTGTGCAGCGTCGGAATGAGATAGACGGCTTTCGGCGTATGCACGCGGCACGCCTTTGCCAGCGCATCCGGCAGGATGCCGTCCTCATCCATGGGGACACCGACGAGCTTGACACCGAGCAGTGCCGCGGCGGCCTTGATGCCGGGGAAGGTGAGCGCTTCGGTCAGTACGGTGTCGCCGGGTCGCGCAAGATGGGCGAGCAGGTTGAAGAGGATCGTCTGAGCGCCGGGAAAGATCACCAGCCGGTCGGCCTGTGCATGCGGAACGCGGGCGCGCATCCAGCGCGTCGCGACCTCGCGCTCATGCGCGCTGCCGCCGGGCGGCTGGTAGTTGAGATACGCCGTCAGGCCCGATTGCGCGCGGAGGGCTTCGAGCCCGGCGATGATGCGCTCGTCGAGCTGCGCCTCCAGCGGGTGCGGCGGCACGTTCATCGACAGGTCGATCGCGACCGGGTGCGGCAGGTCAACCGCGCGCCGCGCGCTGGTCTCCGAGACAAACGAGCCCTGTCCGACCCTGGCTTCCATGATGCCGCGGCGCCGCGCCTCGGTGTAGGCGCGCGTCACCGTGGTGAGGTCGATGCCGAGGGCCTTTGCCAGGGCGCGCTGCGTCGGCAGCTGCTGACCACGCACCAGCCTGCCGGCGGCAATGTCGGCCTCCATGGCGTCGACGATGCGCTGGTAGCGCGGGCCCGAAAGCTCCGAGATTGTAGGGATCCATTCCATGCAATCCAGGCCCATAACCTTTGAATGTATGGATGCAAGATATTATTGCATGGATCATCGAAAAGGAAGAGGTGTGGTCATGTCTGTCTCTCTGGCGACGGTCTCTCTGGCCAAGGCGATGTGGCGCGGCTTCGGCGGCAGATGTCCGAATTGCGGGGAAGGGCACATGTTCGGCCGCTTCCTGAAAGTGACGCAGGCTTGCGACCATTGCGGCGAGGAGCTGTTCCACCAGCGCGCCGACGATTTTCCCGCCTATCTCGTGATGGTGGTGGTCGGCCATCTCGTGGTGCCGGCAATCCTCGCGGTCGAGACCGCCTACGCGCCGCCGGAATGGCTGCAGCTCGCGGTGTGGCTGCCGGTGACGCTGTTCGCCTCCCTCGCGCTGCTGCAACCGACCAAGGGCGCCATCGTCGGCCTGCAATGGCAGCTCGGCATGCACGGTTTCGAGGCGGGCAAGCTGCGGCGCGAGGCCGGCGAGCTTGCGCCGGTGCTGGTGAAGGACACGCGCGCCGCCTGAGGCGGCGTTTACATCGCGCGGCATGCCGCTACACTCCATCGTATCAAGCAAGAACGATGGAAACGCCGATGGCCCCGCGCGCGAAGACCTTCCTGCTCTGTCACGGCGCATGGTCCGGCGGATGGGCCTGGAAGAAGATGCACCCGCTGATGGTGCAGGCCGGCCACCGCCTGGTGGCGCCGACCTACACCGGGCTCGGCGAGCGCGCGCATCTTGCCAATCCGTCGGTCGATCTCGGCACCCATATCCAGGACATCCTCAACGTCATCGCTTTCGAGGACCTCAGCGACATCGTCCTGCTCGGGCACAGCTATGGCGGCATGGTTGCGACCGGCGTCGCCGACCGCGCGCGCGAGCGCGTAACGCAACTGATCTATCTCGACGCCTTCGTGCCGCGTGACGGCCAGTCGCTGTTCGACCTCAACGAGGGCGGGCGCGAGCCGATGCGCAAGGCAGTCAGCTCGGGCGACGGCTATCGCATCCCTCCGAACCCGCCGCCGCCGGACACCTCGCCGGCCGATCTCGACTGGCTCAACGCGCGCCGTGTTCCGATGCCGATCAAGTGCTTCGAGACGCGCCTGAGGCTCGAACATGGCGAGCCGGCGATGCCGCGCAGCTACATCTACTGCACGCGCCTTCCGCCCGGCGATGTGTTCGGGCAGTTTGCCCAGCGCACGAAGAGCGAGGAGGGCTGGCGCTATGTCGAGCTCGACGCCAGCCACGCGCCGAATGTGACGGCGCCGGAGGCGTTGATGGCGGTGTTGGACGAGATCGTCGCATAGGTCGCAGCCGTCATTCCGGGGCGTGCGCAGCACGAGCTACGATGCGCAATTGCGCATCTGAGAATCCATTTCTCCTCCGCGCCGGCCGCCTGATGGATTCCGGGCTCTCGCTTCGCGAGCCCCGGAATGACGGCGGTTGGCTGGCGAGGTGATCGGCCAAAATGGTGAGGGGTCCGATGCGTTGGCACCGAACCCCTCGTCGCACATCAGCCGGCCTGTAAGCCGGGTTCTGTAGGGCACCGTCCGCTTGCGCGAACGATACGTGACGGCCATTCCTCTGGGACCATGTTTGCACACGGCCTCGAGCAACCTACCCGGACGGCGGGCCTGACATCGCCCCGCGGCGTTATCGCTTTCGCGAACAGCCCGCTTAAGCCGTCCCTATTCGGTTTTGCTCCCGGTGGGGTTTGCCATGCCGGCTCCGTTGCCGGACCCGCGGTGCGCTCTTACCGCACCTTTTCACCCTTACCGCGCCGAAGCCCCGAAGGGCGAAGGCGGGCGGTTCATTCTCTGTGGCACTTTCCCTGGGGTCACCCCCGCCGGACGTTATCCGGCACCGCATGTCAAGGGAGCCCGGACTTTCCTCCCCGGCGGCCTTTCGGCACCTGCCGGAGCGGCCGTCCGGCCGACTGACTGATAACGCATGGGGCATTTGTGACGGTTTCGTCAAGCCGATATCGCCGCGCACGGCCCGCCCGAAATATTTTATCCTGAAGATGTCGTTTGGCGCGCCGCCCGTTCGACTGGTTGTCGGCAACACAGCCGAACACAGGAGTGAAGCAATGCAATATCTGCTGATGATCTATCAGAACGAGGTCGAGTACGCGAAGATCGACGCGGCGACCAGCCAGAAGATCCTGGCCGACTATCAATCCTTCACGCAAGACATCATCCAGAACGGCAATTTCAAGGCCGGCGACCGCTTGCAGCCGACCACGACCGCGACAACGGTGCGCGTGCGCGACGGAAAGACGCTGACGACCGATGGTCCGTTCGCGGAAACGCGCGAGCAGCTCGGCGGCTATTACCTGATCGAAGCCAAGGATCTCAACGCCGCCATCGAGATCGCGGCGCGGATTCCGAGCGCACGCATCGGCTCGATCGAGGTGCGGCCGATCTGGGTCTATGAGAAGTGACGGCTCTCTCACCTTCGTCATTCCGGGATGCGCCGCAAGGCGCAGGCCCGGAATCCATATCCCCGAATCGTGGTTATGGATTCCGGGCTCGCGGCTTTGCCGCGCCCCGGAATGACGAGAGGGGGGTGATCGCGTGACATGACCCCTGGCGAGATCGACAAAATCTTCCGCGACGAGGCGGGGCGGGCGCTAGCCACGCTGATCCGTCTCGTCGGCGATTTCGATCTCGCCGAGGACGCGCTGCAGGATGCGTTCGCGGTCGCGCTGGAACGCTGGGCGTGTGAGGTCCCCGACAATCCGCGCGCCTGGCTCGTCAACGTCGCCAAGCACAAGGCGATCGATCGCATCCGCCGTCAGGCTGTCTTCCGCGGCAAGCAGCAGGCGCTGGTGCACGAGCTCGAGCTCAACGCGCTGGGCCCGGACGAGCCGACAGCAACGCTCGACGATGACATGCTGCGGCTGATCTTCACCTGCTGCCATCCCGCATTCGCGCCCGAGGTGCAGGTCGCGCTGACGCTGCGCACCGTGTGCGGACTGTCGACAATGCAGGTGGCGCGCGCCTTCCTCGTCGGCGAGGAGGCGATGGCGCAACGGCTCGTCCGCGCCAAGCAGAAGATCAGGCTTGCCGGAATCCCCTATGAGGTGCCGGAACGCGAGATGCTGGCGCCGCGGCTCGATGGCGTGCTCGCCGTGATCTATCTCGTCTTCACCGAAGGCTATGTCGCAACCGAGGGCGCGGACTTGATGCGGCCTGATCTGGCGAGCGAAGCCATCCGGCTTGGCCGCCTGCTGAACCGGCTGATGCCCGACCGCGCCGGCATCAAGGGCCTGCTGGCCCTGATGCTGCTGCACGACGCGCGCCGCGCCGGGCGACAGACGCCGGCCGGCGACATCGTCCTGCTCGAAGAGCAGGACCGCTCGCTGTGGCACCGCGCGCAGATCGACGAGGGGCTGCGGCTGGTGGAGCACGCGCTGCGCGTGCCGGGCCGGCCACAACCCTATGCGGTGCAGGCCGCGATCGCGGCGCTGCATGCGCGTGCGCCGAGCTTCGAGGAGACCGACTGGCCGCAGATTGCGCGGCTGTACGAGGTGCTGCTGCGCATCAATCCGTCGCCCGTGATCGAGCTCAATCACGCCGCGGCGCTGTCGATGGTCGATGGGCCGGCACGAGCGCTCGATCTCGTCGATGCGATCGCCGCGCGCGGCGGGCTTCGCGGCTATGAGCTGTTGCCCGCCGTGCGCGCGGATCTGTTGCGGCGGCTCGGCAGGATGGAGGAGGCGCGCGAGGCCTATCGTGCAGCGACGGCGGCGACGCAGCTCGAGCCGTTGCGAAGGCTCTATGCGCGAAGGATGAGGGAGATGGGGTAGGAGCCTCACACGCCGTCATTGCGAGCCAACGGGTCCGCGCGAAGCGCGGCCCGATGACAGGCTCCGCGAAGCAATCCAGACTGTCATCGTAGAGACAGTCTGGATTGCTTCGTCGCAAGAGCTCCTCGCAATGACGGCGTGTACGGCTACTCCGTCACTTCGACGCCACCGGCGTTCCTTCCGCCGGCAGGCTCGACAGCAGCGCCTGTAAGGTCGACAGCGTCGAGTGATCGGCGACGCCGTCCAGCCGCGCCGGGCGGAAATGGCGCTGGAAGGCGGTGACGACTTCCATTGTCGCAGCGTCGTACTTGCCGTTCAGGGGCACGCCATAGCCGTACCTTGCGAGCGCCTGCTGCATGCTCAGCACCGCGTCACTGATGGTGCCGAGCATTAGAGTCTCACCGCGCACGATCGGCGCGGGCGTCACCCAGTGGCCGACGCCGGAATTGGCCAGCGAATGCCACGGAAATTTCTCGCCGGGATCCTTCTTGCGGGCGGGCGCGACGTCGGAATGGCCGAGCACCCGGTGCGCCGGCACCTTGCGGCGGAGCATGATGCCGCGGCACAGCGCGATCACGGCGGCAATCTGGCGCAGCGGATACTCCGGATAGCCCCAGTCATGGCCGCGATTGATGATCTCGATTCCGATCGAGCAGGAGTTGACGTCGTCCTCGCCGGCCCAAGAGGAGACGCCGGCGTGCCAGGCACGCTTGGCCTCAGGCACGCATTGCACGATGCGGCCGTCCTCCAGCACGACATAATGCGCCGACACTTCGGTGCCGGCGGTGCACAGGCGCGCCAGCGCGCCCTCGACGTCGGGCATGCCGGTGTAGTGCAGCACGATCATGTCCGGCTGCCGTCCCTTGTTGCGCTCGCCATGGTTCGGGGAGGGGATGATGTCGGAGACGATCGAGGAATCGGGCTCGAAGGTGCGCAGGCCCGCCACGGTCTTGGGAACCGGGAGAACGCGTTGACGCTTCGAATCAGATCCAGCCGTGGACGAACCCGAGGGCATGAGCAGCTCAAACGGACGGAGAGTGGGGCAAGCCCTTCTCTTTACTATTCCTTTACCCTCCATCGCGCGCAATCGCGCGACGCGGTTAACGGATTCATTTTGGCAATGTGTGTGGATGACGCATCACTCCCCTCGTCACCTTTTTCACTTGTCACGAACCGAGCAACGCTTTCTTAACGCTAAGGGCCGTTACTGAGAGATGAAGAGCCGACCCGCGTCCGGAGGCGGCCAAAGCGTATTTTGGCTCGAAATCCCATGGCTGCCCGACAAATTCCGCTGGGAACACTGGGTTTGTGGCCCGGGACGATCGGGCTCGGTAACCATGCTGGACGAGGGCTTTGTCGTGGAACCGCCGCGACGCGCAATGATTCGAGGCGTTATGGGCTTGTTCGGCCTCGATTCCGCTTGGGTATCTCGGCCGGCGGCCGGCAGGCGTCGCGCATGAGTTCGGTTCCGCACATCCCCGTTCTTGGCCGTGAGGCCATCGCGCATCTCGCCCCGCGCGAGGGCGGCGTCTACGTCGATGCCACGTTCGGCGCCGGCGGCTATAGCCGCGCGATCCTGGACGTGCCGGGAACCCGACTGATTGCCATCGATCGCGACCGCACCGCGATTGCCGGCGGCGCCGAACTGGTCGAACGCGCCGCGGGCCGGCTGACGCTGGTCGAGGACCGCTTCTCCAACCTCGCCGAAGTCTGCGCGGGGCAAGGCGTCGATGGCGTCGACGGCGTCGTGATGGATGTCGGGGTGTCCTCGATGCAGCTCGACCAGGCCGGCCGCGGCTTCTCCTTCCGCCTCGACGGTCCGCTCGACATGCGGATGGGGCAGACAGGGCCGACCGCGGCCGAAATCGTCGCGCGCGCCTCGGAAGGCGATCTCGCCGACATCATCTATCTCTTCGGCGAGGAGCGGCATTCGCGTCGCATCGCCCGCGCCATCGTGGCGGACCGGCAGGAAACTCCGTTCACGACCACGCGCGCGCTCGCCGATCTCGTCGGCAGGGTGGTGCGATCGAAGCCCGGCGACATTCACCCGGCGACACGGACGTTCCAGGCGCTGCGCATCTTCGTCAACGAGGAGCTCGAGGAGCTCCAGACCGCGCTCGCTGCGGCCGAGCGCGTGCTCAAGCCCGGCGGCCGCCTCGTCGTCGTCTCGTTCCATTCGCTGGAAGACCGCATCGTCAAGAATTTCCTCGCCGAGCGTTCGAAGACCGGCGGTGGCTCGCGGCATCTGCCGGAAGTCGCGCAGGTTGCGCCGAGCTTCCAGCTGCTGACGCGGCGGCCGGTCGTCGCCGGCGAGGACGAAGTTGCGCACAATCCGCGCGCGCGCTCGGCAAAGCTGCGCGCGGCCGAGCGCAGCTCGGCGCCGGCGCATGAGACTGATGAGGCATCGTCCTGGCCGAAGCTCGCCGACGTGATGAGGGGCGGCTAGCGCATGCGCATCATCCACCTCCTCGTCATCGGGGCGCTGATCTTCGCAGCCGCCCATGTCTACCGGATCAAGATGGACTCCACGGCGCGCACCGAGAAGGTGCTGCGGCTGCGTGCGGAGATCCGCGAGCAGCGCGATGCGATCGCGGCGCTGCGGGCCGAATGGGCTAAGCTCGATGCGCCCCATCGCCTGCAAGGCCTGTCCGACCGGCATCTGCACCTCAAGCCGGTCAACGGCACGCAATATGATTCGCTGAAGAATCTGCCGGAGCGTCCGCCGCGGATGTTCAGGCCGGGCGAGCCCGATCCGATCGGGGCCATGCTCAAGACCATCGAAGCCGCGAGCGATCCCGACACGGTGACGGGCTCCGTGCCTCAGCGCGAGGACAAGCAATGAACCCGGCAACGCCTGCAAAACCCGCCCAAAAGCTGGCCGAAAAGCCGACTGAGCCGTGGCGGCGGCGGCTGATCCGAAGCCTGCTCTACGGGCGCAACGTCGATCGCGCCGCGAAGGCGCGCGCGCGTGTCGGCCTCGCCATGCTCGCCTTCGCTTCGGTCTATGCCCTGATCGGCGGGCGGCTCGTGATGTTCGCGATCGGCGCCGACGCCCACAGCGCGCGCCGCGCCGCAGCGCAGGAGGTGGTTGCGACCGCGCGGCCCGACATCGTCGATCGCAACGGCGCCATCCTTGCGACCGACGTCAAGGCGGCGAGCCTGTTCGGCGAGCCGCGCCGCATCATCGACAAGGACGAGGCGATCGAGCTCCTCACCGCGACCATTCCCGACCTCGACGAGGCCGAGGTGCGCGAGCGCCTGAGGACACGCAAGGGCTTCGTCTGGCTCAAGCGCGAGGTCACGCCGGCGCAGCAGCAGGCCGTCCACAAGCTCGGCATTCCCGGTATCGGATTCCTGCGCGAGAATAAGCGCGTCTATCCGACCGGCAACGAGGTCGCTCACCTCATCGGTCTCGTCAATATCGACAACCAGGGCATCGCCGGCCTCGAGAAGTGGCTCGACAATCAAGGGCTCGCCGACCTCCACCGCGCCGGCTTTGCCACCGACCGGTTGCAGAAGCCGATCGAGCTCGCGGTCGATCTGCGGGTCGAGCATGCGCTGCGCGACGAGCTGTTGAAGGCCAAGGACAAGTTCCGCGCCAAGGCCGCCTCAGGCATCGTCTCCAACGTCAAGACCGGCGAGATCGTGGCGATGGTCTCGCTGCCGGACTTCGATCCCAACAATCCGAAGGAAGCGCACGACCCCGATCGCATCAACCGCCTCACCACCGGCGTCTACGAGATGGGCTCGACCTTCAAGGCGTTTACGCTGGCGATGGGGCTCGATTCCGGCAAGATCAATCTGAACTCGATGTGGGACGCGCGCGGAAACCTGCATTACGGCAAGTTCACGATCCACGACAGCCATCCGGTCGGGCGCTTCATCAACACCAAGGAAGTGTTCACCTATTCCTCCAACATCGGGGCGGCACGGATTGCGCTCAACCAGGGTGTCGAGGCGCACAAGGCGTTCCTCGCCAAGCTGGGCCAGACGACGCGGCTGCGCACCGAATTGCCGGAGAGCGCGGCGCCGCTGCTGCCGCGGCGCTGGAGCGAGCTGAACACGGTCACCGCCGCGTTCGGCCAGGGCCTGTCGGTGGCACCGCTGCAGGCGGTGATGGGCATCAACGCGCTGGTGAACGGCGGCCATCTGATTCCGCCGACATTCCTGAAGCGCAGCGAATCCGAAGCCATGGCGATGGCCAAGCGCGTCATCAAGCCGGAGACCAGCGACAAGATGCGGTTCCTGATGCGGCTCAATGCCGAAGTCGGTTCGGCGAGAAAGGCGGACGTCAAGGGCTACTACGTCGGCGGCAAGACCGGCACGTCCGAGAAGGTCGTCAACGGCCGCTACGCCAAGAAGCGCGTGCTCAATTCCTTCACCGCCATCCTGCCCTGCGATGATCCCAAATATCACGTCCTGATCATGCTGGACGAGCCGCAGGCACTGCCCGAAACGCACGGTTTCATCACCTCGGGCTGGAACGCGGTGCCGACCGGCGGCAAGGTGATCGAGCGGATCGCGCCGCTTCTGGGGGTCGAGCCGCGGTTCGAGCTGCCGCCTGCGGAGCGCCTTATTCTTGCAGCATCCAGGACAACCCAGTAATCAACCGGGTGGGCCATCGCCGCTGCTGAGTCGGGATTTTCCCCGGAGGATTCGGCTTTCCGGCACGGCATGTCGACTGGAACACCATGAAGCTGCGCGACCTCTTGGGTCAGGATGTCAAGGGCAATGATGCCGCGATCGAGCCCGCCGCTGCGGCGCTCGAGGTGAGCGGCCTTGCGCTCGACAGCCGCGTGGTCAAGCCGGGCAATCTCTTCTTCGCGCTCGCAGGCAGCAAGACCGACGGCGCCCGCTTCGTCGATGCCGCGATTGCGGCGGGCGCGGTGGCCGTCGTCGGCGACCACGCACCGGCCGCCTGCAAGGTGCCGTTCATCGCTGTCGCCAATCCACGCCGCGCGTTGGCACTTGCCGCGGCCAGATTTTTCCCGGCACAGCCCGCGACGATTGCCGCGGTGACCGGAACCAGCGGCAAGACCTCGGTCGCCGCGTTCACGCGCCAGATCTGGGAGCGGCTTGGGCACGCCTCCGCCAGCATCGGCACCATCGGTCTCGTATCGCAAAAGCGCACGGTCTATGGCTCGCTGACCACGCCGGATCCGATCGCGCTGCACCGGCAGCTCGACGAGATCGCGCGCGAGGGCGTCACGCATCTCGCCTTCGAGGCGTCCTCGCACGGGCTCGACCAATATCGCCTCGACGGCGTGCGCGTCTCGGCCGGCGGCTTCACCAATCTCTCGCGCGACCACATGGATTACCATCCGACCGTTGCGCATTACCTCGCGGCTAAGCTCCGCCTGTTCCGCGAGCTGGTGCCGCCTGATGGCGCGGCGGTGATCTCGGCCGATCATGATTGCTCGGCGGAGGCGATCGATGCGGCGACATCGCGCGGCCTGCGCGTCATGGCGGTGGGCCGCAACGGCGATGGCGCCGGCGAGGGCATTCGCGTCACGGAGGCCGTGGTCGAAGGCTTCTCGCAAAAGCTCACGGTCGAACATCGCGGCAGGGCTTACGCGATCCGGCTGCCGCTGGTCGGCGAATTCCAGATCGAGAATGCGCTGGTGTCGGCCGGCCTGGCCATCGGCACGGGCAGCGATGCTGAAAACGTGTTTGCGAGCCTCGAACATCTCGAAGGCGCCAAGGGCCGGCTCGAGCGCGTCGGCGAACGCAACGGGGCGCCGATCTTCGTCGATTACGCGCACAAGCCCGATGCGCTCGCGAAGGCGCTGCAGGCGCTGCGGCCTTATGCGAAGCGCAAGCTGGTCGTCGTATTCGGCGCCGGCGGCGACCGCGATGCCGGCAAGCGTCCAATCATGGGCGAGATCGCGGCGGCGAACGCCGACGCCGTCATCGTCACCGACGACAATCCGCGCAGCGAGAAGCCGGAAGCGATCCGCGCCGCGATCCTCGCTGCCGCAAAGGGCGCCCGCGAGATCGGCGATCGCGCCGAAGCGATCCGTGCCGCGATCGAGGACTTGCAGGAGGGCGATGCGCTGCTCATCGCCGGCAAGGGCCACGAGACCGGGCAGATCGTCGGCGGCGAGGTTCTGCCTTTCAGTGATCACGAGGCGGTCGCCGCCGCACTAGCGTCGAGGGTTGCATGAGCGGGCCAATATGGACGGTTGCCGAGGTCGCGCGCGCGCTTGGTGTTACGAGATCTTTCCCGGACACGGCAATAGACTTCGTCACCCAGGACAGTCGGCTGGTGAAGCCGGGCAGCCTGTTCGTTGCGCTGAGCGGCACGCCGAGCGGCGGCTTCATCTCGGCTTTCGCCAGCGCGCGCGACGGCTGGGAGTTCGCCGACAAGGCGGAAGCCGCAGGCGCAGTGGCGATGATCGTGCCGCACGAGATCGCGGGCATCCGCATCCCCCAGATCGTGGTCAAGGACACGCTGATCGACGGCCTCTGGGGCCTCGCGCGCGCCGCACGCGCGCGCTTCAACGGCCCGGTGATCGGGCTTACCGGCAGCGCCGGCAAGACCAGCACCAAGGAATTCATCGCCGCCTATCCGAACGCCTATGCGAGCCCCTCGAGCTTCAACAATTTCTGGGGCGTGCCGCTGACGCTGTGCAATGCCAGGCGGGACGCCAGCCTCTGGGTCGTCGAGATGGGCATGAACCAGAAGGGCGAGATCGCCCGTCTCAGCGAGCTCACGCAGCCAACCGTCGCGCTCGTCGTCAACGTCCAGCCGGTGCATCTGGAAAAGCTCGGCTCGCTCGAAGCCATCCGGCGCGAGAAGGTATCGATCGCGCTCGGACTGCCCGAGAACGGCGTGCTGGTGCTGCCCGCCGGAATCAAGGCTTCCGAGTGGAAGGGCAAGGTCGTGCGCTTCGGCGGCGAGCATGCCGAGGTGCACGAGGTCGCGCACGCGCCGCACGGCGAGAGCTGGCAGGTCGTGGCCGCGATCGGCAGGAAGGAGATCGCCTTCAGCCTCACCCCTGGCGCGCCGCACCGGGTGCACAATGCGCTGGCAGCGCTCGCCTCAGTTCATGCCGCGCATCTCGACGTCGCGACGCTCGCGGTCAAGCTCGACCGCGTCGGCATCATGACCGGCCGCGGCGTCGAGCAGGCGGTCGGCGACATCACCGTGATCGACGACAGCTTCAACGGCAATCCGGCCAGCGTGGCCGCGGCGCTGCAAAGCCTGCAGGCGCGCAACATGAGCGGCGGCCGCCGCATCGCGATTCTCGGCGACATGCTCGAGCTCGGCGCGGACGCAACGAGCTATCACACCGGCCTTGCCAGCCACCTCGACGGCATCGACGGCATCTATTGCGTCGGGCCGCTGATGCGCCACCTGTTCGACGCATTGCCCTCGGGCAAGGGTCTTGGCTGGCACGACGATCCCGCCACGCTGAAGCCGGACGAGGTCGCAAAGCTGCTGAAGGCAGGCGACGTCGTGGTTGTCAAGGGCAGCAAGAAGATGTTCTGGGTCAACAAGTTTGTGCCGGGGCTGGTGGCCGCCTTGCAGGCAAAGGCGTAAACTGCTTGGAAGACGCCGTTCCCGAATCCCACCCTTTGCGGCGGAAGCCGTCCGTTTCCCGAAACGCGCGGCCCATGACGAAGACCAGCGAATGCGCGTGAAGCACCTGGACGTGCAAAGGCGCCATAGGACCGTCTGAATGTTTTACTGGCTGATCGAGCTTTCCAACACATTTCCGGGCTTCGGTGCCTTTCGCACCTTCCTGAACGTCTTCCGCTACATCACCTTCCGCACCGGTGGCGCCATCGTGACCGGCGCGCTGTTCGTGTTCCTGTTCGGCCCCTGGATCATCGATCACTTGCGCATCCGTCAGGGCAAGGGCCAGCCGATCCGCACCGACGGTCCGCAATCGCATCTTTCCAAGAAGGGCACGCCCACCATGGGCGGGCTGATGATCCTGTCCGGGCTCACGGTCGGCACCGTGCTGTGGGCCAATCCGCTCAACCCCTATGTCTGGATCGTGCTGGCGGTGACGCTCGGCTTCGGCTTCGTCGGCTTCTATGACGATTACCTCAAGGTGACCAAGCAGACCACGACCGGGTTCGGCGGCAAGCTGCGCCTCCTGATCGAAGCCGTGATTGCGCTGGTCGCCTGCTATGCGCTGGTGCGGCTCAACCGCGATCCCGCCTCCACCGCGCTGACGATTCCCTTCCTGAAGGATACCGTGCTGCATTTTGGCTGGTTCTTCGTCGTCTTCGGCGCCTTCGTCATCGTCGGCGCCGGCAATGCGGTGAACCTCACCGACGGCCTCGACGGCCTCGCCATCGTGCCGGTGATGATCGCCACCGCGAGCTTCGCGATGATCGCCTATCTCACCGGCAACTTGGTGTTCGCCGACTACCTCCAGATCAAATATGTCGCAGGCACCGGCGAGCTCGCGGTGCTCTGCGGCGCGTTGCTCGGCGCCGGCCTCGGCTTCCTCTGGTTCAACGCGCCGCCGGCCTCGATCTTCATGGGCGACACCGGCTCGCTCGCGCTCGGCGGCATGCTCGGCGCGATCGCGGTCGCGGTGAAGCACGAGATCGTGCTCGCGGTGATCGGCGGATTGTTCGTGCTCGAGGCGGTTTCGGTCATCGTGCAGGTCGTGTCCTTCAAGCTCACGGGCAAGCGCGTGTTCGCGATGGCGCCGATCCACCATCACTTCGAGCAGAAGGGCTGGACCGAGCCGCAGATCGTGATCCGATTCTGGATCATCTCGGTGATGCTGGCGCTCGCCGGCCTCTCGACGCTGAAGCTGCGGTGACCGATCGATGATCCCCGTCACGTCCTTCGCCGGCAAGACGGTCGCGGTGTTCGGCCTCGGCGGCTCGGGGCTCACCTCCTGCCATGCGTTGAAGGCCGGCGGCGCCGACGTGATAGCCGCCGACGACAATGCCGAGAACGTCGCCAAGGCCGCGCAGGCCGGCTTCATCACCGCGGACTTGCGCAACGTCTCCTGGGCGAAGTTCGCCGCGTTGGTGCTCGCGCCCGGCGTGCCGCTCACCCATCCGGTGCCGCACTGGAGCGTCTTGAAGGCGCGCGAGGCAGGGGTGGAGGTGATCGGCGACATCGAGCTGTTCTGCCGTGAGCGGCGCCGCCATGCGCCGGACGCGCCGTTCGTCGCCATCACCGGCACCAACGGCAAGTCGACCACGACGGCGCTGATTGCGCATCTGACCAAGGTCGCCGGCTACGACACCCAGATGGGCGGCAATATCGGCACCGCGATCCTGTCGCTGGAGCCGCCGCGCATGGGCCGCGTCCACGTCATCGAGATGTCGTCCTACCAGATCGACCTTACGCCCTCGCTCGATCCCTCCGTCGGCATCCTGCTCAACGTCAGTGAGGACCATATCGATCGCCACGGCACGATCGAGCATTACGCCGCGGTGAAGGAGCGCCTCGTGGCCGGCGTGCAAGGCGGCGGCACCTCGATCGTCGGCGTCGATGACGGCTATTGCCGCGATATTGCCGACCGGCTCGACCGCGCCGGCAAGAACGTCGTGCGCATCTCGGTCAAGAATCCGCTCGCGTCGGGCATTTACGTCGAGCACGGCACCATCGTGCGCGCCGCGGGCGGCGCCCGCAGCGAGGTCGCCGCGCTCGGTGGCATCGGCTCGCTGCGCGGCCAGCACAACGCGCAAAACGCGGCCTGCGCGGCTGCTGCCGCGCTCGCGATGGGCATCAGCCAGGACGTGCTGCAGAACGGCCTGCGCAGCTTTCCGGGGCTGGCGCATCGCATGGAGCAGGTCGGGCGCCGCGGCAACGTGTTGTTCGTCAACGATTCCAAGGGCACCAACGCGGACGCCACCGCCCATGCGCTGTCGTCCTTCGCCGACATCTTCTGGATTGCCGGCGGCAAGCCGAAGGCCGGCGGCATTACGAGCCTGACCGGGTTCTTCCCGCGCATCCGCAAAGCCTATCTGATCGGCGAAGCCGCGCAGGAGTTTTCGGGCACGCTGGGCACACAGGTCGGGCACGAGATCAGCCAGACCCTGGACGTTGCGGTCGAACACGCGGCCCGCGATGCGGAAGCCTCTGGCCTCACCGATGCCGTCGTGCTGCTGTCGCCCGCCTGCGCCTCCTTCGACCAGTACCGCAACTTCGAGATCCGCGGCACCAAGTTCCGCGAGCTGGTGCAAGCGCTGCCGGGTGTGGAGCCGGTGGTGTGAGGACACCGACACCAACGATTGAATGACATAATGACTCTGGTAGGCGCCTGGCTTGTAGACGAGACCGATGAACTGGCGCTAGCCCGCCTGGGAAATGTCCTGCTCGAGTTCGATGAGAGCGGTGGGCTGCGCTACACAATTCGTGAGCACGACAAGCGACAAATCATCAATCTTCGATATCGGGTGGAGGGCTCGACGATTGTCACCGACCAGCCCTCAGCTCCACAAGTTGAACGAACCCAGTTCTCATTCGCCGAGGATGGCGTTCTCACTCTGGCGTTTGGCGGCATACCCTATCGATTCGTCAGGGCTCCCGGTTCGTAGCCCGGCACCAACGCTTCGCTCAAAAGTTACCCGTCCCTTTAACCTCCCGGTAACCAACCTCGGCGACCAATGAACGGACCTCTGTCCGAAAGCGGCCGCCCATGCTCTCCCGTGAAGAACGCACCCCCTTTTCCGAGTGGTGGTGGACCGTCGACAAGCCGCTGATGGGCGCCATCCTGGGGCTGATGCTGACCGGGGTGATCCTGTCGCTGGCGGCGAGCCCGCCGGTTGCGACCCGCATCGGGCTCGATGCCTTCCATTTCTTCAGCCGCCACGTGCTGTTCCTGGTGCCGTCCTGCATCGTGCTGCTCGGGGTGTCCTTCCTGTCGCCGCGCGCGATCCGCCGCTCGGCGCTGATCATCTTCGCGGCGAGCATCGTCCTGATCGTGCTCACGCTCGCCTTCGGCCCGGAGGTGAAGGGCTCGCGCCGCTGGATCACGCTGCTCGGCGTCAACATCCAGGCCTCCGAGATCGCAAAGCCGTCCTTCGTCGTGATCGCGGCCTGGCTGTTCGCGGAATCGACGAGGCGCCCCGAGATGCCGGCGACCTCGATGGCGGTGGTGCTGCTGCTGATGCTGGTCGCGCTATTGGTGATGGAGCCGGATTTCGGCCAGACCATGCTGGTCCTGATGGTGTGGGGCTCGCTGTTCTTCATCGCGGGCATGCGGATGATCTGGGTGTTCGGCCTCGCAGGTCTCGGCGCGGCCGGCCTGTTCAGCGCCTATCTGTTCGTTCCGCACGTCGCGGGGCGCATCAAGCGCTTCATGAACCCGGCCTCCGGCGACACCTTCCAGGTCGATACCGCCATGGAGGCTTTCTACAACGGCGGCTGGTTCGGGCTCGGACCGGGCGAGGGCATCGCCAAGCGCAGCCTGCCGGACAGCCACACCGACTTCGTCTTCGCGGTCGCGGGCGAAGAGTTCGGCATCATCCTGTGCCTTGCGATGCTGGCGCTGTTCGCCTTCGTCGTCATGCGCACGCTGTCGCGCGCCTATGCCAACGAGGACATGTTCTCGCGCTTTGCAGCCTCCGGGCTCGCGATCCTGTTCGGCGTGCAGGCGGCGATCAACATGTCGGTGAACCTGCAGCTCATCCCCGCCAAGGGCATGACGCTGCCCTTCATCTCCTATGGCGGCTCCTCGATGGTCTCGCTCGCCTATGGCATAGGCATGATGCTGGCGCTGACGCGGCTGCGCCCGCGCACCGAGGTCGAGGCGAGCGGCCACGCCGAGGCGATGCGCAGTTACGCGTGAGCCGTCATTTGCGAGGAGCGAAGCGACGAAGCAATCCAGGCTGTCTCCGCGGAGGTGGTCTGGATTACTTCGCTTCGCTCGCAATGACGAGAAAGACCCTGTAAAACTCCCTCATTATGGACACGTCCCCCCTGATTCTTCTCGCCGCGGGCGGCACCGGCGGCCATCTGTTCCCGGCCGAGGCGCTCGGCGTCGAATTGATCCGGCGCGGCTATCGCGTCCGCCTCGTCACCGACGAGCGCGCGCTGCGCTATAGCGGGCTATTCAGCAAGGACATGATCGACGTCGTCAGAAGCGAGACCGCGCGCGGCCGCAATCCGCTTCAGCTGGCCTATGCCGGCCTCACGCTTGCCGCCGGCACGCTGTCGGCCTACGCGCTGATCAAGCGGTTGAAGCCCGTCGCCGTCGTCGGCTTCGGCGGCTATCCGACGCTGCCGCCGCTGGTCGCGGCGAAATTCGCTGGCGTTCCCGGCATGATCCACGACGCCAATGCGGTGCTCGGCCGCGCCAACCGGTTCCTGTCGCGCCGCGTGCGCGCCATCGCGACGTCCTTGCCCGGCGTGCTCGATCGCGATCCGGCGCTGGCAGGCAAGACCACGACCGTCGGCACGCCGATGCGTCCGGCGATCCTCGCGGCCGCCGCGGTGAAATATGCCGCGCCCGAGCCGAACGGTCCGCTGCGTCTGCTCGTCGTCGGCGGAAGCCAGGGCGCGCGCATCATGGCCGACATCGTGCCGGGCGCGATCGAAAGACTCGAGCCTGCGCTGTGGAGCCGTCTCGTCCTCACCCAGCAGGTGCGCGAAGAGGACATGAGCCGCGTGCGCGCCGTCTACGACAAGCTCAAGATCAAGGCCGAGCTCGCGCCGTTCTTCACGGATCTGCCGGCGCGGCTCGCCTCCAATCATCTCGTGGTATCGCGCTCCGGTGCGGGGACCGTGGCCGAGCTCGCCGCGATCGGCCGGCCCTCCATCCTGGTGCCGTTGCCGGGCTCGATCGACCAGGACCAGTTCGCCAATGCCGGCGTGCTGGTCAAGGTCGACGGCGCGATCCGCATCCCGCAGACCGAGTTCAGCTCCGACCGGCTGGCATCCGAAATTTCCGGCTTCGCCGCCGAGCCGGCACGGCTTGCCGCCATGGCGGCGGCGGCGAAGGGGGCGGGGCGGCTCGATGCGGCCGAGCGGCTGGCGGATCTCGTGGTCAAGGTCGCGGGAATCTGACGCCTGTTCCGGCCCGAATGGCCAAAAAAGTCACTTGTCATGCCCCGCGAAAGCGGGGCATCCAATATCCGACGCAGTTGATTTGAATCTCTGGCGTCGCGGAGTACTGGATCGTCCGCCTTCGCGGACGATGACCCCAAGGAAACCAAATGAGACTGCCGCGCGAGATCGGACCCATCCACTTCGTCGGGATCGGCGGGATCGGCATGAGCGGGATTGCCGAGGTGCTGGTCAATCTCGGCTATGCCGTCCAGGGCTCGGACGCCTCCGACAATTACAATCTCGACCGGCTGCGCAAGAAGGGCGCGAAAGTCTCGGTCGGCCACAAGGCCGAGAATATCGACGGCGCCGAGGTCGTGGTCGTGTCTTCCGCGATCAAGCGCGACAATCCGGAACTGATGGCGGCGCGCGAGAGGCGCATTCCCGTGGTGCGCCGCGCCGAGATGCTGGCCGAGCTGATGCGGTTGAAGAGCTGCGTCGCCATCGCCGGCACCCACGGCAAGACCACCACGACGACGATGGTCGCCACGCTGCTCGACGCCGGCGGGCTCGATCCGACCGTGATCAACGGCGGCATCATCAACGCCTACGGCTCCAACGCGCGGCTTGGCGCCGGCGACTGGATGGTGGTCGAGGCCGACGAGAGCGACGGCACGTTCCTGAAGCTGCCGACCGATGTCGCGATCGTCACCAATGTCGACCCCGAGCATCTCGATCACTTCAAGACCTTCGAGGCGGTGCAGGACGCGTTTCGTCACTTCGTCGAGAACCTGCCGTTCTACGGCTTTGCCGTGATGTGCATCGATCATCCCGTCGTGCAGAGCCTCGTCGGCAAGATCGAGGACCGCCGCATCATCACTTATGGCGAGAATCCGCAGGCCGATGCGCGGCTGGTCGATCTCACCGCCGGCGGCGGCGGCTCGAAGTTCAAGGTCGTGATCCGCGACCGCAAGAACGGCACCACGCACGAGATCGCCGATCTCGCGCTGCCGATGCCGGGCCGGCACAATGCCTCGAATGCGACGGCGGCGATCGCGGTCGCGCACGAGTTCGGCGTGTCGGACGAGGCGATCCGCAAGGCGCTGGCCGGCTTCGGCGGCGTCAAGCGCCGCTTCACCAAGACCGGCGAGTGGAACGGCGTCACCGTGATCGATGATTACGGCCATCACCCCGTGGAGATCGCAGCCGTGCTGAAGGCCGCGCGCGATTCTTACACCGGCAAGGTGATCGCGGTGGTGCAGCCGCATCGCTACACCCGCCTGCAATCGCTGTTCGAGGAGTTCTGCACCTGCTTCAACGATGCCGATGCGGTCGTCGTCGCCGACGTCTATGCCGCCGGCGAAGCGCCGATCGAAGGCATCGACCGCGATCATTTCGTCGCCGGCCTGCGCGCCCACGGCCATCGCGAGGTGATCCCGCTGCCCAATGCCGGCGAACTAGCCAAAATCGTCCATGGCATCGCCAAGAGCGGCGATCTCGTTGTATGTCTCGGCGCCGGCAACATCACGCAATGGGCGTATGCGCTGCCGGACCAGCTGAAGGCGCTGGGGTAAGGGCGGTGGGTTTCCCCGACATCACGCCCGCTCTCAAAGCCGCGATGCCGGATCTGCGCGGGCGGCTGCTGGCGAGCCAGTCGCTGGCCGAGTTCACCTGGTTTCGCGTCGGCGGTCCGGCGCAGGTGCTGTTCACGCCGGCGGACGAGGACGATCTCGCTTACTTCCTTGCCCATCTTGCGCCCGACATCCCGGTCTACGTTATCGGCGTCGGCTCCAACCTCATAGTGCGCGACGGCGGCGTTGCCGGCGTCGTCATTCGTCTCGCGCCGCGCGCCTTCGGCGAGGCGACTGCGAGCGGCGACATCGTCACCGCGGGCACGGCTGCGCTCGACAAGCGCGTGGCCGAAGTTGCGGCCTCCGCCAATATCAGTGGGCTCGAATTCTATTTCGGCATTCCCGGCACGATCGGCGGTGCGCTGCGCATGAATGCCGGCGCCAATGGCGGCGAGACCAAGGACGTGCTGATCGAGGCGAGGGGCGTCGGGCGCGACGGCACCAAGCACGTCTTCTCCAACGCCGACATGAAGTTCGTCTACCGCTCCAGCGGCGTCGATCCCTCCATCATCTTCACCTCCGCGCGCTTTCGCGGCGAGATCAGGGACGCGGAGGCGATCCGCGCGCGCATGGCGGAGGTGCAGAGCCATCGCGAGACCGCGCAGCCGATCCGCGAGAAAACCGGCGGCTCGACCTTCAAGAATCCGCCCGGCCATTCCGCCTGGAAGCTGATCGACGCCGCCGGCTGCCGCGGCCTGCGCGTCGGCGGCGCGCAGGTCTCGGAGATGCATTGCAACTTCCTGATCAACACCGGCGAGGCCACCGCGCACGACATCGAGACGCTGGGCGAGACGGTACGTGCACGCGTGAAGGCGAATTCCGGAATCGAGCTACACTGGGAAATCAAGCGGATCGGGGTTTCATGATCACCGTCGTTCCGGAGCGCGACGAAGTCGCGAGCTATGGTGCGCAATTGCGCACCCGAGTATCCATACTCACGATCGTGGTTATGGATTCCGGGCCTGCGCCTTTCGGCGCATCCCGGAATGACGATACACATGGGTGACAGAAACATGCGCATCACCATCCTCTTCGGCGGCTCCAACCGCGAGCGTCTCGTCTCGGTTGCCACAGCCCAGGCGCTGCATCAGGCGCTGCCCGAGGCTGACCTCTGGTGGTGGGACGTCGAGGACAAGGTGCACGTCGTGCAGTCGAAGCAGCTGCTCGAGCATGCCCGCCCGTTCGAGGACGAATTCAAGCCGGGCACGCGCGGCGTCCCGCTCGCGCAGGCGCTCGACCGGGCCAAGGCTGAGGATCGCGTGCTGGTGCTCGGCCTGCACGGCGGGCGTGCCGAGAACGGCGAATTGCAGGTGATGTGCGAGGCGCGCGGCGTGCCCTTCACCGGCTCGGGCTCGGCGTCGTCGCATCTGGCCTTCGACAAGATCGCAGCCAAGCGCTTCGCCGCGCTCGGCGGCGTGACGCCGCCGGAAAATCTTGCGCTCGATGATATCGACGAGGCTTTCGCCGAGTATGGAAGGCTGATCGCAAAGCCCGCGCGCGACGGGTCGAGCTACGGCCTGATCTTCGTCAATGCCAAGCAGGACCTCGTCGCTGTCCGCAACGCAGCGAAGCATGAAGAGTACGTCATCGAGCCCTACATCGCCGGCGTGGAGGCGACCTGCGGCGTGCTGGAGCGCACCGACGGCTCGATCATCTCGCTGCCGCCGATCGAGATCATTCCGGGCGAGGGCAATTTCGACTACGCGGCGAAATATCTTCTGAAGTCGACCGAGGAGATCTGCCCCGGCCGCTTCGCACCCGAGATCACCGCCGCGCTCCAGGCGCAGGCGATGCTGGCCCATCGCGCAATGTCCTGCACCGGCTATTCCCGCTCTGACTTCATCGTCTCGGACAAGGGCCTCGTCTATCTCGAGACCAACACGCTGCCCGGGCTGACCAAGTCCTCGCTCTACCCCAAGGCGCTGAAAGCCGAAGGCATCGAATTCGTCGACTTCCTGCGCGGCCTGGTCGAGCTCGCCTGCCAGCGCGTGCGGAAATAGTCAGGACTGGTTAACGGCCGGACCGGCGAAACGGGCCGGTTTGGTGGCCAAAACCGGTAAAATGCCGGACATCGCGGCGCAAATGCCAGATATTGCGAGGCAAAATGCGCAGGTCGTTAACGAATTTTACCTTTTGTTTACCAGGACGTCCGAAGGTTAACGCTGGCGGCGCATATGGCGCTTTGGCTGCCGGCGCGTGAGCTGTCGCGGGTGATGTCACCCCCAGCGAACGCTTTGAAGGGGAGAGGTTTTCTTCTGCTGAAGACCAGCACCCGGCCCGGCAGGTCCGAGACGTCATGTTCGCCAGGATCCGCGCGATGTCGCGGGCAAACTGTTGACGAGCTCGTGCAATGGATGGTGCAGGACGCCTCACCCGGTCGCTTTTGAGATCGCTGAGGCCCCAAGCTGACCTGAAGGCGGCCGCTATCGGAGCGGTCGTACTTCTGCGCGAGTGGGTGCAGGTCAAGCGCGAAGCGGCGCGCGCTGCCGCCAGGGACAAGGCCAAAGCCAAAGCCCAGGCCAATGCCGCCGTCGAACGCGAGCCGCCGCCGCGCCTGGTCGCGCTGGTCGAGCGCTATCTGCCGCGCCGGGTCGGCCTCAGCATGACCGTGCTGCTGTTGATCGGCAGCTGCGGCTTCGGCATCGTCATGGGCGGCCACCTCCAGGATTTCGTCACCGCGGTCAGCGATGCCCGCAATGCGCTGGCCAATTCCGCCGGCTTCCGCATCACCTCCGTCGTCATCAACGGCCGCAAGCAGCTGACCCAGGACGAGATCCTCGCGATCGGCGGCGTCAGCGGCCGCTCCTCGCTGCTGTTCCTCGATGCCGAGGCGGTGCGCGACAAGCTCAAGGCCAATCCCTGGATCGCGGATGCGACCGTGCTGAAGCTCTATCCGGGCCAGCTCATGATCGAGCTCACCGAGCGCAAGGCGTTCGCGCTGTGGCAGGAGGCCGGCCGGCTCTCCGTCATCGCCGACGACGGCGCCGTGCTCGAGCCCTATGTCTCGCGCCGCTTCCTGTCGCTGCCGCTCGTGGTCGGCAAGGGCGCCGAGACCCAGGCCCGCGATTTCCTGGCGCTGCTGGCGCGCTACCCGCAGGTCCATTCGGTGACCAAGGCCGCAATCTACGTCGGCGAGCGGCGCTGGAACCTGCGGCTCAAGGACGGTCTCGACATTCGCCTGCCCGAGCAGGACGTCGGCAACGCGCTTGCGATGCTGTCGAAGCTCGACAAGGAGGACAGGCTGTTCTCGCGCGATATCGTCGCCGTCGACATGCGCCTGCCGGACCGGCTGGTGGTGCAGCTCTCCGAGGACGCCGCCAAGGCGCGCGAGGAGCTGTTCAAGGACAAAAAGAAAAAGAAGGCCGGGGATTCCGCATGACCGGTCTCGATCGCACCCAGACGCCGAAGACGCGCCCGATGCCGCACAAGCGCGGCGGCATCGTCGCCTGCCTCGACATCGGCACCAGCAAGATCGCCTGCATGATCGCGCGGCTGAAGCCGTCGCCGCCGAGCGATGCGCTGCGCGGCCGCACACATGCGGTGGAATTGATCGGCTACAGCCAGATCCAGGCGCGCGGCATGAAGGCCGGCGCGGTGATCGATCTCGGCGAATGCGAGCAGGCGGTGCGCCAGGCCGTCGGGCTCGCGGAGAAGATGGCCAAGGTGCGGGTCGAGTCCGTGCTGTTGTCGGTCTCCGGCGGCCGGCTCGCCGGCCAGCTGGTCGAGGCTGCCGCCGACATTCGTGGCGGCGCCGTGACGCCGGCCGACGTCAGTCGCGTCACCTCCACCGGCATGCGCCACGCCACCGGCGAAGGCCGGACCGTGCTGCACGCCCTGCCGGTCGGCTACACGCTCGATGGTGTCAAAGGAATCCGCGATCCCCGCGGCATGGTCGCGCACCAGTTCGGCGTCGACATGAACGTCGTCACCTGCGACGCCACCGTGGCGCGGAACCTGATGCTGGCGGTGGAGCGCTGCCACATCAATGTCGAAGCCATGGCAGCGAGCCCCTATGTGGCCGGACTCTCGGTGCTGACCGACGACGAGGCCGATCTCGGCGCCGCTGTCGTCGAGATGGGCGCCGGCACCACCACGATTGCCGTTTATTCGGGCGGCCGCTTCGTGCATGCGGCGGGTTTTGCGGTCGGCGGGCAACACATCACGATGGATCTTGCGCGCGGACTCTCGGCGACCATTGCCGATGCCGAGCGAATCAAGACCTTATACGGTACCGTCATCACCGGCGGATCGGACTCGCGTGAGCTGATGTCTGTGCCGACAGCCGGTGACGAGCAGGATCTGCCGCAGATCGTCTCCCGCGCCACCATCGCGAACATCGTCAAGCACCGTGCCGAGGAAGTCTTCGAAATGGTTCGGGACAAGCTGAAGGATTCGCCCTTCGCCGCAGAGCCGAACGGCCGCGTCGTGCTCTCGGGCGGGGCCTCGCAGCTGACCGGCCTCGTCGATCTTGGCACCCGGATTCTCGGCCGGCCCGTGCGGGTCGGTCGTCCGCTCGGTTTCGGCCGGCTTCCCAACGAGGCGAAGAACGCCGCGTTCGCGGTGCCGGCCGGACTTCTGGTCTACCCGCAATATGTTCACCTCGAACATGTCGAACCGCGGCATACGCGGCAGCAGATCAAGACAGGGACCGGCGGATATTTCGGAAAGGTCGGACGATGGCTACGCGAGGGCTTCTGATGACCGCTTTCCGCAATCTTCGATTTTCACCAACTCCCGCGGCCACCGGCCGGGGCGAACCCACGCGCGCGTGATCGAGAGGCAACCATGACCATCAGCATCAATGTTCCTGATATTCACGAACTGAAGCCCCGGATCACCGTGTTCGGCGTCGGCGGCGCCGGCGGCAACGCCGTCAACAACATGATCACGGCGGGCCTGCAGGGCGTCGACTTCGTGGTCGCCAACACCGACGCGCAGGCGCTGACGATGTCGAAAGCGCAGCGCATCGTGCAGATGGGCACGGCCGTCACGCAAGGCCTCGGCGCCGGCTCGCAGCCGAACGTCGGCGCCGCGGCAGCGGAAGAGGTGATCGACGAGCTGCGCGACCATCTCTCGGGCGCCAACATGGTGTTCGTCACCGCAGGCATGGGCGGCGGCACCGGCACGGGTGCAGCTCCCGTCATCGCCAAGACCGCGCGCGACATGGGCATCCTCACCGTCGGCGTGGTGACCAAGCCGTTCCACTTCGAGGGCCAGCGCCGCATGCGCACGGCCGAAGCCGGCATCTCCGAGCTGCACAAGGTCGTGGATACGCTCCTGATCATCCCGAACCAGAACCTGTTCCGGGTCGCCAACGAGAAGACCACCTTCGCCGACGCCTTCGCGATGGCCGACCAGGTGCTCTATTCGGGCGTCGCCTGCATCACCGACCTGATGGTCAAGGAAGGCCTGATCAACCTCGACTTCGCCGACGTCCGCGCCGTCATGCGCGAGATGGGCAAGGCGATGATGGGCACCGGCGAAGCCTCCGGCGACAAGCGCGCGCTGACCGCCGCGGAAGCCGCGATCGCCAACCCGCTGATCGACGACTCGTCGATGAAGGGCGCCAAGGGCCTCCTCATCTCCATCACCGGCGGCAAGGACCTCACTTTGTTCGAGGTCGACGAAGCCGCGACCCGCATCCGCGAGGAAGTCGACCAGGACGCCAACATCATCGTCGGCGCCACCTTCGACGAAGCGCTCGACGGTCTGATCCGCGTCTCGGTGGTCGCCACCGGCATCGAGCAGGCCGCGATCGCCCGCAACAGCCAGGCCACCTCTGCGCCCGTCGCCAACCCGGCACCGCAGATGCAGCAGGCTGCCGCCCCGGCCGCCGCCGCCGAGAGCCGTCTCGCCGACCTGACCGCCCGGCTGCGTGCCGACAATCAGCGTCTGGCCGAGCGCGCTCAGAAGCTGGAAGCCCAGACCCCGGCCGCCGCGCCGGCTCCGGCTGCCGCCGCGCCCCGTCCGAACGTCGAGCGTGCTGCGCTCGCCGCGATCGCCGCTGCCGTTTCCGAGGTGCCGCAGCCGCCCGCGCCACAGACCTATGGCGACGTCACCGTGCGCCCGATCGCGCAGAAGCCGACCCTGTTCCCGGAGGCCGACATGGCCCCGGTCGCGGTGCAGGAGCCGATGACGCCTGATACCTTCATCCCGCCGCAGGCCGAGCGTCCGGCCCGCGCGCCGCGCATGCCGCGAATCGAGGAGCTGCCGATGCCGGCGCAAGCCGAGATTCGGCAGGCCCGCGGCGAGGCTGAGGAGGAGACCCCGCAGAAGACCCGCCTGTCGCTGCTGCAGCGCCTCGCCAATGTCGGCCTCGGCCGTCGCGACGAGGAAAGCGAGCCACCGGTCGCGGCCCGCACCGCCGGTCCCGCCATGCCGCCGCTGCCCGAACGCCGGCCGCAGAAGACCGTGGCGCAGCAGATCGCGTCCAACGAGCCGGTATCGGAGTATGCCCGCCGTCCCGCGCCGCAGGGTCTGGATGTCCATGGCCGCCCCGCGCCTGTTGCGCCGGCGCCACAGGGTGACGACCATCTTGATATCCCGGCCTTCCTGCGGCGGCAGGCGACCTGAGGATTGTTACAATAAGGCAGACGAAAAAAGGTCCCGGCGAGGAGCTCGCCGGGACCTTTCGTTTTGTCCCGGGCATGTCCGGATTGAGCAGCCAAACAACTGATTTTAAATGATTAATTACGGCTTCGGTGGTTCAGTAGAACTGCCGATAGCGGTCCCGAAACCCGGCGCAATTTGGTTAAGCCTTGGCGCGAATACGGCAGGTTTGGGGTAACAATCGGTAAAAAAGCGTGAGTTGGCGCTGTTTGAGGCTGCAACTATGGTTTGCCGTGACTTGGGGATACGGAGATTCGGTAGCGTCGGCTCTGGCCGGCCAAGCAGGTCTCGTATAAGTCGCAGTGGGTCTTAGTGGGGCGGTTCCTGATGAAGTTTAGCCGGCAAACAACGCTTCGTGCGCAAGCCTCTGTGGCAGGCGTGGGCGTTCATTCCGGTCTTCCCGTCACTCTCACGCTTGGGCCTGCGCCTGTCGACGCGGGTTTTATTTTTGTCCGGACCGGACTTGAGGGAAGTGACCGCGAAGTTCAGGCCACCGCCGAGCAAGTGATTGCGACTGACTTTGCCACGGTCCTCGGCGACCGCAACGGTCCGCTGGTGTCCACTGCCGAGCATGTGCTTGCTGCACTGCGGGGAATGGGTGTCGACAACGCCACCATCGAGATCGACGGTCCCGAAGTCCCGATCATGGACGGCAGCGCCGCCGCCTTCATCGCGGCAATCGACCAGGCCGGCATCGTCACCCAGCCGGCGCAGCGCCGTTTCATCCAGGTTCTGAAGCCGATCTCGGTCAAGATCGGCGACTCCTTCGGCGAGGTCAGGCCCCACACCAACGGGTTCCGCGTCGAGGTCGAGATCGATTTCACCAATCCCGTCATCGGCCAGCAGGCTTACGCCTTCGACCTCAATCCGGAAGGTTTCCGCCGTGAAGTCGGCCGGGCCCGGACCTTCGGCCTGATGTGCGACGTCGCGCGGCTCTGGAGCGCCGGCTATGCCCTCGGCGCCTCCTTCGACAACACCGTCGTATTCGACGACGAGCGGCTGCTCAACACCGAGGGCCTGCGCTACGCCGATGAATGCGCCCGTCACAAGGTGCTGGACGTGATCGGCGACCTTTCGCTGGCCGGCCTGCCGCTGCTTGGCGCCTACCGCTCGGTGCGTGGCGGTCATAAGCTCAACCACGCCGTCTTGACGGCGCTGCTCGCCGACCGGACCGCCTGGCGGGTGGTCGAGGGCGAGGCTGCCCGCCGCACCACGCGTGCCGTGGGCGAGGTCGGTCGTGGCATCGTCGGCGGCCGGGTCGCTGCGGCCTTCGGACCGGATGTGTCCTGACGCGGCCTGTCGCCTTCGGAACGTGGTTGGCGGCCCCGGGAAACTCCTGATAACCATGATCGGCTAGCATTGCGGCAGGTTCGCCTTAATCCGGGCGAAATGCCTCCCTATCCGGTTCGTTAACGATCGTTTTCGGATACATCGGCGTGGTCGCGTGGCAGGCACCACGGTTACATTTCGCGCCCATGAGGGGTTCGTGGGCTGGCGGACACCGCATCATAGGGCGTCAGGGCTTAAACTCATGTCGGCACAGCGTATGACGCGCGGATTTTTTTCGGTCTCGTCGCGAGCCCGGGGGCTGATTCAGGCCGTCACCTTCATCGTTCTTGCGCTGCCGCTCGCCGGATGCGGCACGGGCGCGCTCTGGGACAAGTTCACCGCCAAGGATGACACCTTCGTCGAGGAGCCCGCCGACAAGATCTACAATGAGGGCCTGTACCTCATGAACGAGAAGAAGGACATGAAGGCGGCGAACAAGAAGTTCGAAGAGGTCGACCGCCAGCATCCTTATTCCGACTGGGCCCGCAAGTCGCTGCTGATGTCGGCCTATGCGTCCTATCAGGGCGGCGATTATGACGGTTGCATCGGTGCCGCCACCCGCTACGTCACGCTGCATCCCGGCAGCCCGGATGCGGCCTATGCGCAATACCTGATCGCCGCCTCCCATTACGACCAGATCCCGGACATCAGCCGCGACCAGACCCGCACCGAAAAGGCGATCGCCGCACTGGAAGAGGTGGTGCGCAAATATCCGAACTCGGAATATGCGACCTCGGCCAAGGCCAAGATCGAGGGCGCGCGCGACCAGCTCGCCGGCAAGGAAATGAATGTCGGCCGCTACTACGCCCAGAAGCGCGACTACACGGCCGCCATCAATCGTTACAAGACCGTCGTGACGCAGTACCAGACCACTCGCCATGTCGAGGAGGCGCTGTTCCGGCTCACCGAGGCCTATATGGCGATCGGCATCGTTGGCGAAGCGCAGACCGCGGCGGCGGTGCTTGGGCACAATTTTCCTGACAGCCGCTGGTACAAGGACGCCTATAATCTTGTAAAATCCGGCGGTCTCGAGCCGAGCGAGAATCAGGGGTCCTGGATCAGCCGGACCTTCAAGAAGATGGGTCTCGGCTAGGAAATTTGGTTCCATGCTGGCGCGTCTGTCGATCCGTGACATCGTCCTGATCGAACGGCTCGATATCGAATTCGCCTCCGGCCTCGCGGTTTTGACCGGCGAGACCGGTGCGGGCAAATCCATCCTGCTCGATGCCTTTGCGCTGGCGCTCGGCGGCCGCGGCGACGCCGGCCTCGTGCGTCACGGCGCGGAGCAGGGGCAGGTCACGGCCGTGTTCGATGTCCCGAAGAATCACCCTGCGACGAAGATACTGGCCGAGAATGGCCTCGACGACACCGGCGAGATGATTCTCCGGCGCGTGCAGCTCGCCGACGGGCGCACCCGCGCCTTCATCAACGACCAATCGATCAGCGTGCAGACGCTGAAGGCGGTCGGCACCGCCCTGGTCGAGATCCACGGCCAGCACGACGAGCGCGCGCTGGTCGATGCCGCCACCCACCGCCGCCTGCTCGACGCTTTTGCCGGCCTGGAGAAGGACGTCGCGGCCGTCGAAGCGCTCTGGGATGCGCGCCGCACCGCCAACACCGCGCTGGAGGAGCATCGCGCCGCCATGGAGCGCGCGGCGCGCGAGGCCGATTATCTGCGCCACGCCTCCGACGAGCTGAAGCAGCTCGCGCCCAAAGATGGCGAGGAAACCGCACTGGCCTCCCGCCGCACCACCATGATGCAGGGCGAGAAGATCGCCTCCGACCTGCGCGAGGCGCAGGAGGCGGTCGGCGGCAATCATTCGCCGGTTGCCGCGCTCTCGGCGGCGGTGCGCCGGCTGGAGCGCCGCGGCGTCAACTCGCCGGCGCTGGTCGAGCCCGCGGTAAAGGCAATCGACGCGGCGATCAACGCGCTGGAGGAGGCCGATCAGCATCTCCAGGCGGCGCTGGCCGCAACTGATTTCGATCCGGCCGAGCTCGAGCGCATCGAGGAACGGCTTTTTGCTTTGCGTGCGGCGTCTCGCAAATATTCGACCCCGGTTGACGGCCTCGCCGCGCTGGCCGCCAAATACGCCGCCGACGTCGTCCTGATCGATGCCGGCGCCTCGCGCTTGAAGAAGCTGGAGCAGGCCGCGATCGAGGCGGACAGCCGCTATGCGGCGGCCGCCAAGAAGCTGTCGCTGGCGCGGCAGAAGTCGGCCGAGAAGCTCAACAAGGCGGTCAATGCCGAGCTTGCCCCGCTCAAGCTCGAACGCGCGAGGTTCATGACCCAGGTTGAGACCGACGAGGCTGCGCCCGGGCCGCAAGGTTTCGATCGCGTCGAGTTCTGGGTGCAGACCAATCCGGGCACCAGACCGGGGCCCTTGATGAAGGTCGCCTCC
>NZ_LAXE01000001.1:6470646-6485612 GCF_003122645.1 Bradyrhizobium sp. SUTN9-2 | reverse complement strand
CGCGCTTCCTGCTCGCGCTCAAGGTCGTCCTGTCCGACCGCGGCTNGCGCCGACGCTCGTCTTCGACGAGATCGACACCGGGGTCGGCGGTGCGGTTGCGGACGCCATCGGCGGGCGCCTGGCGCGGCTGGCTGGCAAGGTCCAGGTCATGGCTGTGACCCACGCCCCGCAGGTCGCCGCCCGCGCCGACCAGCACCTGCTCATCTCCAAGGACGCCCTCGATAAGGGCAAGCGCGTCGCCACCCGCGTCAATGCGCTCGCCGCCGACCACCGCCGCGAGGAGATCGCCCGCATGCTCGCCGGCGCCGAGATCACGGCCGAGGCGAGGGCTGCGGCGGAACGGCTGCTCAAGGCGGCGACGGCTTAGGCTTGTGTCCCGGACGCGCGTAGCGCGAGCCGGGACCCAGAATGCCTGCCGCGACATGGGCCCCGGCTCTGCAGCGCACCGCTGAAGGAGCGCTGCGCTGCGCCCGGGGCACGAGATTTCCGCAAGCCTTTACCCTCCCGCCCGCTCCGTCGTATCCAAGCGCCATGGCCAGAGCAGCAAAATCCAAAGCAACACCGCTACGCGACGTCGCCGAGCTCACCAAGGCGCAGGCCAAGGTCGAGCATAAGCGGCTCGCCCTCGAGATCGAGGGGCACAACGATCGCTACTATCAGGAGGACGCGCCCACCGTCACCGACGCCGAATACGACGCGCTGCGCCAGCGCCTCAACGCGATCGAGGCGCGTTTTCCCGAGTTCGTCACCGCGGACTCGCCCTCGCAGAAGGTCGGCGCCGCGCCGTCAGGGCGCTTCAAGAAAGTCCCGCATGCCGTGCCCATGCTGTCGCTCGACAACGCCTTTGCGGAGGAGGACGTGCGCGACTTCGTCGGCCGCATCGTGCGCTTCCTGAAGCTCGACGACGACAAGATCGGCTTCTCCGCCGAGCCGAAGATCGACGGCCTCTCGATGTCGCTGCGCTACGAGGGCGGCGAGCTCGTCACCGCCGCGACGCGCGGCGACGGTGCGGTTGGCGAGGACGTCACCGCCAACATCCGTACGCTCGAAGACGTGCCGCAGAAGCTGAAGGGCCGCAACATCCCCGACATCTGCGAGGTGCGCGGCGAAGTCTACATGACCAAGAAGGCGTTCCTGGCGCTCAACGAACGGCAGAAGGCGGCAGGCGACACCATCTTCGCCAATCCGCGCAATTCGGCCGCCGGCTCGCTCCGCCAGAAGGACCCGACCATCACCGCCTCCCGTCCGCTCGGGTTCTTCGCCTATGCCTGGGGGCAGATGAGCGCGATGCCGGAAGACACGCAGAGCGGCATGATCGGCTGGTTCGAGCGCTGCGGTTTCAAGACCAATCCGCTCACCAAGCTCTGTCACTCGGTCGAGGAACTGCTCGCCTTTCATCATGCGATCGAGGAGCAGCGCGCGCGGCTCGACTACGACATCGACGGCGTCGTCTACAAGATCGACCGCATCGACTGGCAGGAGCGGCTCGGCTTCGTCTCGCGCACGCCGCGCTGGGGTATCGCGCACAAATTCCCGGCCGAGCGCGCCATGACGGTGCTGCGGGACATCGAGATCCAGGTCGGCCGCACCGGCTCGTTCACGCCGGTCGGCAAGCTCGAGCCGGTCGGCGTTGGCGGCGTCATCGTGCAGAACGTCACGCTGCACAACGAGGACTACATCAGGGGCATCGGCAACAAGGGCGAGGTGCTGCGCGAGGGGCGCGACATCAGGATCGGTGACACCGTGGTGATTCAGCGCGCCGGCGACGTCATCCCGCAGGTGGTCGACGTCGTCTTCGACAAGCGGCCGAAGAGCGCCAGGGAATTCCACTTCCCGAAGAAGTGCCCGTGTCCGCTGCACACCGACGTCGTGCGCGAGGAGACGGCGACGGGCGAGGAGGGCTCGCGCGCCCGCTGCACCGGCGAGTTCGCCTGTCCCTACCAGAAGATCGAGCATCTGAAGCTGTTCGTGTCGCGGCGGGCCTTCGACATCGACGGCCTCGGCGAGAAGCAGCTCCAGTACTTCTTCGACGAGGGCTGGGTGAAGGAGCCCGCCGACATCTTCACGCTGGAGAAGCGCAACGCAAAACTCAAGCTCGAGGAGATCGAAGGCTACGGCGCGACCTCCGTGCGCAACCTGTTCGGCGCCATCGAGAGCCGGCGCAGAATCGCGCTGGAGCGCTTCATCTTCGCGCTCGGCATGCGCCATGTCGGCGAGACCACGGCGCTGGCGCTGGCGCGCGGCTACGGCTCGTGGGACGCCTTCCATGATGCCTGCCTCAAGGTTGCCAAGGGCGACGAGGAGGCGATCGCGGACATGGACGCGCTCGACCAGATCGGCGACACCGTGATCAAGAGCATCGCCGATTATTTCGGCGAGAGTCACAATCGCGGCATTGTCGAACGCCTGACCAAGGAGGTCGAGATCGTCGACGCCGAGAAGCCGAAGAGCAATTCGGCCGTCGCCGGCAAGACCGTGGTGTTCACGGGCTCGCTGGAGAAGATGACACGGGATGAAGCCAAGGCGACGGCCGAGCGGCTCGGGGCCAAGGTGTCGGGCTCGGTTTCGAAAAAGACCGATCTCGTCGTCGCGGGCCCCGGCGCCGGCTCGAAGCTCGCGGACGCCAACAAGCACGGCGTCAAGGTGCTGACCGAAGACGAGTGGTTGAAGCTGATCGCCGAGTGAGGGGCGCGTTGGCCCCTCGCAACCGTCGTCATCGCACAGGCGCTCCCCCAACAGCTTCCCGTGATGGTACGCGGGGGCGCAAGAGTTCCTTCACCATTCGCGTTGACCCGATGTTTACCGCTTCACGTGAGGCCGCATTTACCAATGCGCGACGTCGCCCCGTGAAAACACCTGCATTCGCTTGAGTGTGCCGCCTGCGCAACGCCGATTAACGCCCCGGCAACCTAAATTAGATACTCACAATAACGATCGAATTGCACGGATGTACTGAGTTCGATCGAACCAGCGTAAGCGTAGCGTGAGCGTATCGATGTCTGTGTTGCGTAACCATCCGAAGGGCGCGCGGTTCGCGTCCTTCGGCATCGGTCTCTGCATCTTCGCATTGATGCCGAGAGAGACCGGCTATCAGGACATTGCCTCGTTGCTGGCGCGCCAACCCGGCGTCGCCGAGCGGTGGCAGAAGCAGGTGTTCTCCGCTGCGTCCTCGATCCAGCTTGCCACCTACAGTTTTTCCCGCCCCATCGGCACCTCGGTTCCGCAGAGCGCGATGGTTCGGCTCGCGAGCCTCGACGGCGGCGACGTCACCGGCGCGATCCGCCGCAATCCGGCGCTTCAGGCACCGCCGCGCTACCACGCATCCGACTTTCCCAAGGTCGATCGCGCCCTGAAGGGCGATCGTCTCGCAATCGTCCCGCCGACTCAGTCGCCTGAGACGGCCGCGCCGGCTGCAGCACCGGCCAAGGAAGATCCCGCGACCTCGAACAGCTCGGTGTTCGGCGCCAAGACCGCCGCATTGCCGCCGGCGATGTCGCCGGAATCCGCGGCCCCGCTCGATCCCGAGCTGCAGGAGGCGATGCGCGCGCCGCCGCTGCCGCAATATTCCAATCCGCCGCAGGCGAGCGAGGCTGCGCGCGCGTTCGCGGTGCAGCCGCTAGAAGCGCTGAAGCGCGCCACGGCGCCGGCTGTTCCCGCGCGCGATCCTTTCAGCGTCAAGACATCGAGCCTGTTCTTCGGCAGCTCCTCGCTGGGCGGCAATCTCGAGACCATCGAGAGCTGGCAGCCCGGCGCCGAGCCGCTGATCGTGATGCCCGACCCCGACATGAAGGTGACGGCCTCGCTGACCCCGCCGACGGCGGAGATCGCCAAGGACATCGAGAGCGGCGAGAGCGTCGCGCCGAAGGGCGAGGTCAACGCCGACAACCAGCGCGGCAAGTCGCCGGCGGAGCGACTCGCGCTCGACGACAAGTCGCGCGCCAAGTCCGAGAAGTGTCTTGCCGAAGCCGTCTATTTCGAGGCCCGCGGCGAAGCCGTGCGCGGCCAGATTGCGGTGGCGCAAGTGGTGATGAACCGCGTCTTCTCCGGCAAATATCCTGACACCGTATGCGGCGCGGTCTATCAGAACAAGCACCGTCACCTGGCCTGTCAGTTCACCTTCGCCTGCGACAACAATGCCGACGTGATCCGCGAACCCGAAATGTGGGAGCGCGCCAAGAAGATCTCCAAGGCGATGCTCGACGGACAGATCTGGCTGCCCGAGGTCGGCAAGTCCACGCATTACCATGCCTATTGGGTCCGCCCGTCCTGGGTCGCCGAGATGAAGAAGCTGTACAAGACCGGCGTGCACACCTTCTATCGGCCGCGCAATTGGGGCGACGGCAGCGAGTTGCCGAGCTGGGGCACGCCGGCGCAAACCGCCGCGCTCTCCGCCGCGCTCGCGCAGGAAGCCAAGAGCTCCGCGGAGTTGGGCGAGCGGCGGTAGCGCCTACAAGTGATCGTCATGCCCGGGCTTGTCCCGGGCATCCACGTTCTTCGTAACGCATGACGTTGATGGCCGGGACAAGCCCGGCCATGACGCGAGAGGTGCCATCACGCCTCGATGTCCAGCGCACAATCGAAATTCGGCGCAGAATGCGTCAGGGCGCCGGCCGACGCATAGTCGACGCCGGTGGCCGCGATGGCGGCGATCGTGTCCAGCGTGACGCCGCCGGACGCCTCCAGCGCGACGCGGCCCGCGTTGAGCCTCACCGCCTCGCGCAGCGTCGCAAGGTCCATATTATCGAGCAGCACCGCATCGGCCATCCCGCTCTCGAGCACCTCGCGCAGCTGCGCCAGCGTGTCGACCTCGATCTCGATCTTGACGAGATGGCCGGCATGGGCGCGGGCGCGCTCCAGCACCGGGCGGATGCCGCCGGCCACCGCAATGTGGTTGTCCTTGATCAGGATCGCATCGTCGAGCCCGAAGCGGTGGTTGAAGCCGCCGCCGCAGCGCACCGCGTATTTCTCCAGCGCCCGCAATCCCGGCGTGGTCTTGCGCGTGCAGCAGATGCGCATCCTGGTGCCTTCGGTGCGGGCGACATAGTCCGCGGTGAGCGTGGCGATGCCCGACAGCCGGCCGACGAAGTTCAGCGCGGTGCGCTCCGCCGTGAGAATGGCGCGCGCCGGGCCCGAGATCGTCAGCACGTGCTGGCCGCGCGCAACCCCCGTGGCATCGCGGACATGTGCGCGCACCTCGATCTCGGGCGAAAGCTTCTGCAAGGTCGCGAGCGCCAGCGGCAATCCGGCGATCACGCCGGACTGGCGCGCGACCAGGATGGCTTGCGCACGCGTCGCCTCCGGGATCGTCGCCAGCGAGGTGATGTCGCCGGCGCGGCCGAGATCCTCGTCGAGCGCGCGCTCAACGGCCGCCTCGATCGCGAGCGGCGAGAGGAAGGCATCGGGATAGAGCAGTGAGGTCGGGGTGATCATGGGGCCTCCTTCAGGCGATCATGGATTGCGCAAGGCGTGGCCGCGGGCGCTCGTCGAGGCTCTCCGCGACCTCGCGCGCCGCGGCGAGTGTGGTCATCGTTCTCTGCGCCAGCGCTGGGTTCTCGGCCGGATCATCGGAACGGCAATGCGCACCGCGGCTTTCGCGCCGCGTCCAGGCCGCAGCGGCGACGAGCAGGGCCGAAATCGCCATGTTGCCGAGGACGCTGCGTCCGGCCTCGCGCTCGAGCCTGACGAAATGGCGCACGGCTTGCGCAAGCCCATCACCGTCGCGGATCACGCCGACATGCGCGCTCATCATTGCGCGCAGCCGCTTCACCTCCGCAGCATCCGGCGTGCCGGCGCGTGGTGTCACCAAAGAGTCGGGAAGGCGTGCCGGCGGGGACACGGTGCGGCCGGCGATGTCATCGGCAATGCGGGCGGCATAGACGACGGCTTCGAGCAGCGAATTCGAGGCAAGCCGGTTGGCGCCATGCGCGCCCGTGGAGGAGACTTCGCCGGCGGCCCAGAGGCCGTCGATCGAGCTGCGACCGCGCGCGTCCACCGCGATGCCGCCCATGTGGTAATGCGCGGCCGTCGCGATCGGAATCGGCTGCGCCGCGGGATCGATGCCGGCGGCGATGCAGCTCGCATGCACGGTCGGAAAACTCGTCGCGAAACGCGCGCCCAGCGCCTGTCGCGCATCGAGGAAGGCGCCGCGCCCGGCCGCGATCTCGGCGAACACGCCGCGGGCCACGATATCGCGGGGCGCGAGCTCCGCGAGCGAGTGGCGGGCGCTCATGAAGCGCTCGCCGTTGCCATTGATCAGCGTTGCCCCTTCGCCGCGCAGCGCTTCGGTGGCGAGCGGTGCCGGGTCGCGGCCGACCATGATGGCAGTCGGGTGGAACTGCACGAATTCAGGATCGGCAATCACGGCGCCGGCGCGGGCGGCGATCGCAAGGCCCGAGCCGCTCGCTTCCGACGGGTTGGTGGTGACGGCGTAGAGATGGCCGAGCCCACCGGTCGCAAGCACGACCGCGCGTGAGGCGAGCACGAGCGGCCGTGCCGCGGGATTGCCGGCATCGCGCAATTGAAGCCCGGTGACCGCGCCGTCCTCGGTCAGCAGTGCTTCGGCGACGAAGCCTTCCATCAGGCGGATCGAGGGCGTGCGGCGCGCGGCCTCGCTCAAGGCCGCGATGATCGCGGCGCCGGCGCCATCGCCGCGCACATGCACGATGCGACTCGCGGAATGCGCAGCTTCGCGTCCGACCGCAAGCCTGCCGTCGAGATCGCGGTCGAACGGCACGCCGTAGGCGAGAAGATCGTGGATGCGCGGCGCAGCCTCCCGCGCAATGCCGAGCGCAACGGCTTCGTCGACGAGGCCGCCGCCGACCGCGACGGTGTCGGCACCGTGTGCCTCCGGCGTATCGCCTTCGGCGACGGCCGCCGCGATGCCGCCTTGCGCCCATGCCGAGGATGCACCGTGCCCGAGCGGGGCCGCCGAGATCAATGTCACCGGCCGCGGCGCGAGCTTCAGCGCGCAGAACAGTCCGGCAAGGCCGCCGCCAACGATGACGACGTCGTCGGCGCGGGCGCGGTCGTGGATGTCGTGTTGCATGTTGCTTGCCCTCAATTTCTCAGATTGATCATGCGCTCGACCGAGCGCCGCGCGCGTTCCGCGAGCGCGGGATCGATCGTCACCTCCTCGCGAAGCGTCAGCAGGCTCTCCAGGATGTTGGCGAGTGTGATCCGCTTCATGTGTGGGCAGAGATTGCAGGGGCGGAGCATCTCCACGTCGGGCAGCTCGGCCCGGACATTATCGGCCATCGAGCATTCCGTGATCATGACGAGCCGCCGCGGCCGCTTCGCGCGTAACCAGTTGATCATGTGCGCGGTCGAGCCGGTGAAGTCGGCTTCCGCCAGCACGTCCGCCGGGCATTCCGGATGCGCGATGATCTGCACGGAGGGATCGGCTTCGCGAAAGCTCCGCAGCTCCTCGCCCGTGAAGCGCTCATGCACCTCGCAGGCGCCTTTCCAGGCGATGATCTTCACGTCGGTCTTCGACGCCACGTAAGTGGCGAGGTATCGGTCGGGCAGGAAGATCACGGTCGGGGCGTTCAGGCTCTCGACCACCTGCACCGCGTTCGAGGACGTGCAGCAGATGTCGACCTCGGCCTTCACCTCCGCCGAGGTGTTGACATAGGCGACAACAGGCACGCCGGGGAACTTCTCCCGCAGCAGCCGCACGTCCGCACCGGTGATGCTGGCGGCGAGCGAGCAGCCCGCGCGCGAATCCGGGATCAAGACGGTCTTGTCCGGATTGAGCAGCTTCGAGGTCTCCGCCATGAAGTGCACACCGCATTGGACGATGATGCCGGCCTTCACCTTGGTGGCTTCGACCGCGAGCTGGAGCGAGTCGCCGCCGATATCGGCGACGCAGTGAAAGATCTCCGGAGCCTGGTAGTTGTGGGCGAGGATGACTGCGCCCCGCGCGCGCTTGAGCTCGTTGATTGCGTGAATCGTCGGGGCCATCAGCGGCCATTCGATCGGCGGGATCACGTGCTTGACGCGGTCATAGAGCGGCGCGGTGGCGCGTTCGACCGCCGGCGACCATTCCAGGGACGGCATCGGCCATGTCGGTCCCGGAGGCACCGGGACGGGGCGCGGGGAGACGGTGGGTTGGCCTTGCGGCCGGTTGGCAAAGTCGTCGCGACCGTAAATTCCAGTGATCGGCATTGAAGCCTCCCAAGTGCTGCCATTAGGTGTGGCGGTTATGCTCAGTTTGAGAATATAGCGGGCCCGAGAAAACCGGCCGAGCAGGCCGGACAGAAGCCATATATACTCAATATGAGTAAATCAGGCATAGCACGCACGCGCGAGTATCGCTAGGGCCTGCCGCACACATTCCCGTCACCGCGCACCTGTCAGGCGAGGTCGGATTGAAACGCAATGCTCCCGCGTCAGCTCTTCGTGGAATGCAATCGTTTTTGCCTTGGGATTTTCATGCATATGCATTAAACGGGCTGTCCCGCGGCTGCTGATTTGCGGCTCCGCCAAGGACAGACGAGGACAACCATGTCGACACAGATCGGCGAGCTCGCTCCGGCCTCGCGCTCCTCCAACTGGCGTACCCCGGCCGTCATCATCCTCTGCGGTTGTGCCATCGGCATGCTCGGCTTCGGTCCGCGCTCGGCGCTCGGCTTCTTCGTGCAGCCGATGAGTCACGAATTCAGCTGGGGCCGTGACGTGTTCGGCCTCGCCATCGCCGTGCAGAATCTGTTGTGGGGACTGGGCCAGCCGTTCGCCGGTGCGGTCGCGGATCGCTTCGGCCTGTTCCGGGTGATGTGCGTCGGCGCGCTGCTCTATGCCGGCGGGCTGCTGTTGATGCGCTATTCCTCGACGCCGATGTCGCTCAACATCGGCGCCGGGGTGATGATCGGCTTTGGTCTGGCTGGCTGCTCGTTCAACCTGGTGCTGTCGGCCTTCACCAAGCTCTTGCCCGCGGAGAAGCGCGGCATCGCGCTCGGCGCCGGCACGGCCGCGGGTTCGTTCGGACAGTTCCTGTTCGCACCGATCGGCGTCGCCTTGATCGACAATTTCGGCTGGCAGCAGGCGCTCTCCGTGTTCGGTTTCCTGATGCTGCTGATCATCCCGCTCTCGCTGGCGCTCTCGACGCCGCCGGTGACAAGCGTGAACAGCGCAACGCCCGCGGATGACCAGACCATCACCAAGGCGCTTGCCGAAGCTTTCGGTCATCGCTCCTACGTGCTCCTGGTGCTCGGCTTCTTCACCTGCGGCTTTCAGCTCGCCTTCATCACCGTGCATCTGCCGGCGTTCCTGGTCGATCGCGGCATCACCGCACAAACCGGCGGCTGGGTGATCGCGGCGATCGGCCTGTTCAACATCATCGGATCGCTCAGCGTGGGGTATCTCCAGAACTACCTTCCCAAGCGCTACATCCTCTCGGCCATCTACTTCACGCGCGCGCTGGCGATCCTCGCTTTCATCTCGTTCCCGATCACGCCGTTCTCGGCGATCGCGTTCGGTGCAATCTCCGGCCTGACCTGGCTGTCGACGGTGCCGCCGACCTCGGCGCTGGTGGCGCTGATGTTCGGAACGCGCTGGCTCGCGACGCTCTACGGCTTTGCCTTCGTCAGCCATCAGGTAGGCGGCTTCCTCGGCGTCTGGCTCGGGGGCATCGTGTTCGAAAAGTTCGGGTCCTACACGCCGATCTGGTGGCTCTCGATCCTGTTCGGCGTGCTCTCGGCGCTGATCAATCTTCCAATCGTCGAGAAACCGGTCCAGCGGGTGGTTGCGCAGCCGGCCTGATCAGCTAAACATCCCCGACAAACAAAGTCAGGGAGTTCAGTCGTGGCCACATTCAAGGCTGTCAGGATCGACAAGGCGGACAAGGGCACCACCGCGCAGCTCGCGCAGTTCGACGAAACCGAGCTGATGGAGGGCGACGTCACCGTCCGCGTCGAATGGTCGACGCTGAACTACAAGGACGGCCTTGCGCTCACCGGCAAGGCGCCGGTGGTGCGCCGCTTCCCGATGATCGCCGGTATCGATTTCGCCGGCACGGTCGAAGCCTCCTCGCATCCGCAGTGGAAGGCGGGCGACAAGGTCGTCTGCACCGGCTGGGGCATGGGCGAGACCCATCTCGGCGCCTATGCCGAGAAGGCGCGGGTGAAGGGCGACTGGCTGGTCGCTCTTCCGCAAGGGCTATCGGCGCGCGATGCCATGGCGATCGGCACCGCCGGCTTCACGGCGATGCTCTCGGTGCTGGCGCTGGAGAAGCACGGCATCTCGCCGAAGAGCGGCCCGGTCGTGGTGACGGGCGCTGCCGGCGGCGTCGGCTCGGTCGCGATCGCCGTGCTCTCGAAGCTCGGCTACCACGTCATCGCTTCGACCGGCCGGGCCTCCGAGGCCGACTACCTGAAGCAGCTGGGGGCTGCCGAGATCATCGATCGCAATGAATTGTCGGCCCCGGCAAAACCCCTCGCCAAGGAGCGCTGGGCCGGCGGCGTCGACAGCGTCGGCTCGACCACCCTCGCCAACCTGCTCTCGATGACGAAATATGGCGGCGCGATCGCGGCCTGCGGCCTGGCCGCCGGCATGGACCTGCCGTCCTCGGTGGCGCCGTTTATTTTGCGCGGAGTGTGCCTTCTCGGCATCGATTCGGTGATGTGCCCGATCGAGCCAAGGAAGGCCGCCTGGCAGCGGTTGGCCTCCGATCTGGATCGGACCAAACTGACTGAAATCACAGAGGAAATTTCGCTCGGCGAGGTTCAGGGCTGGGGCGCGAAAATCCTCGCCGGCCAGGTTCGCGGCCGCGTCGTGGTAAAAATTGTCTGACGGCGTTCAGACTTTACCAACCAAGCTGCTTCAATCTCGCCATGGTTCGTATGGTAAGCAGCGGGTAAAGAGATAAAGGCATCGCCCGCTGCGGGGGTTGGTTCGGAGTTGAGCATGCTTGCGCGTATTGTGTTGGGGGCTGTCACGGCGGCAGCGACGTTTGCGCCGGCCATCGCTGGAAGCATGAACGCCGACGAGGCGCGCCGCTTCGTGGCCGGCAAGGTGTTCGCCTTCACCTGTTTCGACGGCACCCGCGGTGCAGGCCGCATCCTCGACGATCTCGGCGCCGCCGGTGCGGTGCAATTCTCGGGCTCGGGCCCGGTCAAGCACCTCCGACTTCCCGGCAATACGCTCCAGATCCGCGGCCAGAACGTCTGCGCCTCGATCAAGGGCATTCCGTTCGAGCCCTGTTTCAACCTCGAAAAGACCGACGATCGCAGCTTCCGCGGCTCGGTGTCGGGCATGGGCTTCGCCTATTGCGACTTCCGTCACCAGGGCGGCAACCAAATGCTGATGGCGCGCGCTGCGGCGCGGCCGCGCTCGCTGCACCGACCGGAGCACACCGGCACGGTCGCCGCGTCGACCACCGAGGTTGCCGCGCGCGTCGAGACGCCGCGTGTCGAGGGCAGCCGGCTCGAGCCGGTGAAGTCCGAGCCGGCGAAGAACGAGGGACCGCTGGAGCTGCGCCGCTCCACGCAGTGAGCTCGCCTGCGCGAGACAACCCGTGCCATTGATCGTCGAAGGCATCATCGAACATCAAGCCGCCTGCGCCGTAGTCATACGGACGGCGGCTTTCATGCCTTGGTAGCTGTTCGGGCCGCAGTTTGCGCGCGCCGGGGGGCGGTCCCACGCAAGGGTTCAACCATGTCGCTCTATTTCTTCCGCATCAGCACCGGCCGTTATTCCGGCGCCGCCGACCTGCCGTACGAGTTCGAGGATCGCGCAGCCGCCTGGACCGAGATGACCGAGGTGTGCGCCAATCTGCTCAGCGGCATCGCGCGCGGCCTGAAGCCGAACGCCGAGTGGTGCATGGAGCTGCTCGATGAGGACAAGCAGCCGGTCTTTCGAATCAGCCTCGTCGGCGAGGCCATCGGATGTAAAGCGTCCTAGCTCCGACTTGAAGCTGCAATTTACAACTATGACGGGATCGTTTCCTTTCGCGCTCAATCATTTAGCGTGCAAAGTCAGTATTTCTGCGAGGGATTTCGTTAACCAAATCGGAATGTGAGAAGCTCATTTTTTGGGCAATGGCGCAGTCAGGGGAAGCCGACAATGACTCGGCTGCGCGTTCCTTCGGGGGAAGCATGCCCATGTTGAGCCTAGTTCAGAATCTGAGGATCGGGACCAAGCTGGCGATTGCGTCGGCGCTCGGTGTGCTCCTGGTTGGGGCCATGATTGCAAGCCAGATGCTCGGCAATGCGGGAATTCGCGAGAGCAGCCAGAGCGCGCTTGCGCAGCAGCAGATCGCGCGCGACGCAGTCAAGGCCGAGGCTGCGGTTCGCGGCATGCAGCTCGCGGTACGAGACCTTCGTCTTGCCAATAGCCCGGCTGACATTCAGAAGGCCGTCCAGAATCTGGGCGACCGGCAAAAATCGACGAATGCGCTGGTCGATGAAATGCTGAAGCTTTCTCACGAGGCGGAGAACCGCGCTCGGATGGAGAAACTGAGATCGCTGGCTGCGAATTACGAAAAGGCCGCGCAGCAGATCGCCGGCGTGCGCGGCGAAGCCCTGGCCGCCAGCGGTGCAGACGGAGCGGCCCGCGCTGCGAAGCTCAATGAAGACGTCGTTCGCATCGCACGCGAGGTGACCCTGCCGATTGCCGGCGAGCTCGACGTGCTGATCGGCCAGATCGCCGACTACGCAAGGCACAAATCCGAGGAGAAGAATTCCGCGGCCGCGGCCCAAATGAGATCGAGCGAGCAGCTTGCGATCCTGGTCGGCACACTCGCCATGCTCGTCCTCGTCGGCTCCTGGCTGATGTCGTTCCTGACTATCGCGCGGCCGATCCGTGCGCTCACGGTCGCCATGGACAAGCTCGCCGGCGGCGATTTCTCCGTGGTTCTGCCCGGTCTCGGCCGCAAGGACGAAGTCGGCGGCGTCGCGGCGGCCGTTGAAAAGTTCAAGGTCGTCTCGGAGCAGAAGGCGCGCGAGGACGCCGAAGCCAAGATCAGGCAGGACCAGATTGCGTCCGCGCAGCGCAAGGCCGAGATGCACAAGCTGGCTGACAGCTTCGAAGCCGCGATCGGTGAGATCGTCGATACCGTGTCCTCGGCCGCGACCGAGCTGGAAGCTTCCGCCTCGACGCTGACCGCGACCGCGGCGCGCGGCCAGGAGCTCACGACCATGGTTGCTGCCGCTTCCGAGGAAGCGTCCACCAACGTGCAGTCGGTCGCGTCGGCGACCGAAGAGCTGTCGTCGTCGATCACCGAGATCAGCCGGCAGGTGCAGGAATCCGCCCGCGTCGCCGGCGATGCGGTGAACCAGGCTCGCACCACGACCGATCGCGTCGGGGAGCTCTCCGCTGCTGCGGCGCGGATCGGCGACGTGGTCGAGCTGATCAACACCATCGCCGGCCAGACCAATCTCCTGGCGCTCAATGCAACCATCGAGGCCGCGCGCGCCGGCGAGGCAGGCCGCGGCTTTGCCGTCGTCGCTTCGGAGGTCAAGGCGCTTGCCGAGCAGACGGCGAAGGCGACCGGCGAGATCGGCCAGCAGATCGCCAGCATCCAGACCGCCACCGAGCATTCGGTCGGCGCGATCAAGGACATCAGCCACACCATCGAGAAGCTGTCGGAGATCTCCTCGACCATCGCAGCCGCGGTGGAAGAGCAGGGGGCCGCAACGCAGGAGATCTCCCGCAACGTGCAGCAGGCGGCGACGGGCACCCATCAGGTGTCGTCCAACATCACCGACGTGCAGCGCGGCGCGAGCGAGACCGGTTCGGCATCCTCGCAGGTGTTGGGCGCCGCGCAATCGCTGTCCGGCGACAGCAACCGGCTGAAGCTCGAAGTCGGAAAGTTCCTCGATACCGTGCGCGCGGCCTGACACGTGCCTTTTCGCGAGCGTCCGCATCGTAACGGCCGGTGCGGCTGCAACAGAGAGTTGCAGAGAAACCACGATCGCTGCGCACGAGCCGTATTTTTACGTAGCCTCCTGTTAACGCCTGTTTGCGATTATGGGCGCAATCCTTCGGGAAAAGAACCAGCCAGCATTGTTGAACTGACCTTCGCCCGGGTCGTCCGTCGTGACGTCTGCGGCGCAGGTGATGTGCGCGTTGCCGGGTAATCATCGGGATTGTCGTGATGTCGAAGTTGTCGATCGTCTTCAAGCTGCTGACCGTGCTGTCGGTCCTCGTGCTCTCGCTCGCCGGCGTCGGCGTGACGGCGATCGGCACGATGCAGAACATCAACGCCCATACGGTCGAGATCGCGCAGGGCTGGTTGCCGAGCGTGCGTGCGCTCGGCTCGATGCGTGCTGACATCAACGAGCTCCGCGTCGCACTGCGTCTGCACCTGATGCAGGATACTGCCGAAGGCAAGGAGGCCGCCGAGAAGCGCCTGGCAGGCTTGCGCGAACGGATCGAGAAGACCCGCAAGATCTACGAGCCGCTGATCACGCGCGCAGAGGAGCGCTCGCTCTACGAGCAATGGACCAAGGCCTGGGCCGAGTACCTGAACGGCGTGCAGGATGTAATGGCGCTGTCGCGTAAGAGCGTCGGCCGCTTCCCGACCGATGCCAACGAGATGTTGCAGACCAAGGTCGCGAAGATGGCTCAGGCCGCCGATCCGCTGCTCCAGAAGGGCATCGAAATGAACAATCAGGGCGCCGAGCTGGAGACGAAGCAGGCCGCCGACAGCTACGCTACGATCTTCCGTGTGCTGGTCGGGATCATCGTGGCCTCCGTCGTGATCGCGATCGCGGCCGCCTACTATCTCGTGCGCGACGTCTCGCGCGGCATCGCTTCGATCATCCGCCCGATGCAGTCACTCGGCGAAGGCGACCTTGCGGTGGAGGTGCCGCATCGCGGCGAGAAGACCGAGATCGGCTCGATGGCGGATGCGCTCCAGATCTTCAAGGAGGCGCTGATCGCAAAGAAGGCGGCCGACGCTGCGGCGGCGCGCGACGCCGAGGCCAAGATCGAGCGCGGCCGACGTGTCGATGCCATCACCCGCAATTTCG
>NZ_LAXE01000001.1:6465871-6470621 GCF_003122645.1 Bradyrhizobium sp. SUTN9-2 | reverse complement strand
AAGATCGAGCGCGGCCGACGTGTCGATGCCATCACCCGCAATTTCGAGGTCATGATCGGGGAGGTCGTCGAGACCGTGTCGTCGGCCTCGACCGAGCTCGAGGCCTCCGCGGCGACGCTGAGCGGCACCGCGCAGCGCGGCCAGGAACTCGCAACCGTCGTTGCGGCGGCGTCGGAAGAAGCTTCCACCAACGTCCAGGCGGTGGCCTCGGCCTCCGAGGAGCTGTCGTCCTCTATCACCGAGATCAGCCGCCGCGTGCAGGAGTCGGCGCGGATGGCAGCGGAAGCGGTCGAGCAGGCGGCGCGGACCAACGAGCGCGTCAACGCGCTGTCGCAGGCGGCCGCCCGCATCGGCGACGTCGTCGAGCTCATCAACACCATCGCGGGCCAGACCAACCTGCTCGCGCTGAACGCGACCATCGAGGCGGCGCGCGCGGGCGAAGCCGGCCGCGGCTTTGCCGTCGTCGCCTCCGAGGTCAAGGCACTGGCCGAGCAGACCGCGAAAGCGACCGGCGAAATCGGGGCGCAGGTCTCGGGCATCCAGGCGGCGACGCAAGAATCCGTCAACGCCATCCAGGAGATCGGCGGCACCATCGAGCGGCTGTCGGAGGTGTCCGCGGCGATCGCCGCCGCCGTCGAGGAGCAGGGCGCGGCCACGCAGGAGATTTCGCGCAACGTTCAGCAGGCCTCGCTCGGCACGCAGGAAGTGTCGTCCAACATCACCAACGTGCAGCGCGGTGCGATCGAGACCGGCTCGGCCTCGAGTGAAGTGCTGTCGGCGGCGAAGTCGCTGGCGACCGACAGCACCCGCCTGAAGGTCGAGGTCGCGCAGTTCCTGGAATCGGTCCGCGCGGCGTAGAGGCACCCCGCTCGATCATTGTTGACCTCTCCCCGCTGTGGAGAGGTGGAGTGCCCGCCCGACGATCCAGTCTAGCTGCCCGTCTGCGGCGCAGCCGGCGTCGGTGCGATCTGCCGCCGGAACAGGATACGCTGGTAGAGCCAGCCGATCGCGACCAGCACGACGCCGAGGCACATGAACGAGAGCGCCCGATAGACGCCGGTCAGCGTCCACACGTCGACGGCGAAGGCCTTGAAGATCGTCAACGCGATGACGGCAGCGGACGCCAGCCGCGCACGCTCCGAATTGACCAGGATGCCGACGCCGAGCAGCGCCACGCCAAAAGCGAGCCAGCCGATCGAATAGGTATATTGCTCGGCGCTCGTGGTGCCACCGTAGAGCAGGACCGGGCCGTGATAGAAGCGGCGGATCTCCAGCGTCACATAGGTGAGCGCGAACACCAGGGCACCACCCGCAATCGTGTTTGCATATGCGACACTGCGGTGTCCTGCCACTGCGTAGGAGAGCAGCAGCATCAGCACGGCCGGCAGCGCATAGCCGAGCAGCAGCAGATTGAACACGAGGCCGCCGACATTGACGCTGGAGAGCAGCAGCGGGTTCTCCAGGATCAGGAGGCCAAACACGCTGATGAGGCCGGCGATCGCCGTCAGCACGACCGCGCCGACATTGTGCACGATGCTGTGGCTGCGCAGCCGCAGGCGCTCCAGGCCGATTGCCATGGCTAGCATGACACAGACTTGCAGCGCGAACTCGAGCAGCGAGGGCGGCGAGGTCATGCGGCCGCCGGTCGCAAAGTGCCGGATCTCCATGAAGGCGAGCAGAGTAGTGAACAGGATCGCCGCGGTCTCGACCACGCGCAGCGACGCGTCGTCGGCGCGGCGGCGCAGGAAGATGCTCGCGCTCCAGAACGAGGCGGCCGGCAGGCCATAGCCCCACAACAGCCAGTTGAAGATCGGCGTGGTGCCGACGGCATCGCCGACGATGCACGGATCATAGACGATGCGCGCGGTGACGATCGCAGCGAAGACCGCAGCCAGCCGGCGCAGCACCGGAATCGGCCGCTGCAACGAGATCCAGGCGGTGCCGAGCGACATCAGCGCGAGCGCGATGGTAAGCCAGCCCTTCTCCAGGGCGAAGGTCAGCGCCAGCGCCAGCGCGCCGAGCGTACCGGTCGCGAACAGCGCGACCGAGGTTGCAACGCCGGGCCGCTCTTCGCGGCGCATCAGCGCTTCGGTCGCGGCGCCAAAGGCCGCAGCGAGCAGCACGGCGAGGATCGCAAACGGGATCGAGCGGTCGAGATGGGCAATGCGCGCATAGAGCGCAACCAGGATGGCGATCGGCGTCGCGACGCCCGCCGCCGACCACACCACGGGAATGATCACCGAGTTCGAGCGGCCTTGCGCGAAAAAGCCCGTGACGCCGAAACCGGCGGCGAAGATCGCGGCCGTCACCAGATGCAGCGTCACCGCGCTATCAATCGCGACCGGGCCGACGCCGGGCATCGGGCCGCCCGGCAGCACCAGCATATCGGGGTTGGCGCGCACCGCCCATTCGGCGAACACGATGAACACGGCCGCCGCGGCCGCGCCCAGCGCGCCGGTCGCCGCCGGTGCGCGCCAGGCGACGAACAGCGTGCCGCCGACGAGGAGCGTGAAGGCGATCAGCGCGAGATCCGCATGCGCGCTCGACAGCACGACCAGCATCGCGCCGAACAAATAGGCGCCAAGCGCGCCCGATGAGACCGGCTCGATCTCGCCGTCCTCCATGCTGGGCCCGAACATGAAGCCGCAGACGACGAGCAGTGCGGCGAGCACGAAGCCGGCGATGGCATGGAAGGCGTGCGGCGCGACCTGCACCTGTTCGGTATCGAGACCCGGGAAGATCCAGAGCACCGCGAAGGCAATGGTCGTGACCGCAAGCCAGCGCCATAGCCTGATGCGGGCGAGCCCGAAACTCGCGGCCGTCACGACCGCAAGATAGATGTAGAGCGCCCAATAATCCGGCTTGCCGGAGGAGACGAGGATCGGCGTCACGAAGGCGCCGACGACGCCGAGCCCGGCGAGCGCAGGGCCGTGCAGGAGCGCTGCGGCCAGCGTGCCCATCGCAACGATGCCGAGCAGCACGAAGGCCGTCGCAGGCACGAGGAAGTCGTAGAGTGCGTACGCCGCGTAGATGGTCGCGAACGCCACCGCCGTGCCGGCCGCGGTGAGGATCGCGGGAATGTTGGCGATCGGCAGCGCGGCGATGCTCGAAATGCTCTCCTTGCGCCGCGTCCATTCGCTGGCGCCAAGCAGCGCAGCGGCGAACAGGCCGCCGAGGAACACGCGCACGCCGGGGCCGAGCAGACCGGCCTCGATCGAATAGCGCACCATGAAGAAGCCGCCGAGCGCGAGCGCAAGCCCGCCGATCCACACCACCCAGCGGGTGCCGAGCCGCTCCTCGAAGCCGGGTGCTGCCTCCGGCACCGGAGGGGGCGCAGCGGCGCCCGTGCTCGGCTCGAGCGGGGGCGGCGAAATCTCTTCGGTGACGAGCGGAGGCGGCGTCGTTTCGGCTTCCGGGGCCAGCGGCGGCGGCTCTGCGGCTGCAGTCGTCGCGGGGGCTTCGGCCTGCGCCGGCATCAGCGGGGGCGGCTGCACCGTCCGCTGCGCGTAAAGCATATCTTCGAGCGAACTGATCCGGCGGCGCAACTCGGTCGCCTGGCTGGACGCCTTGATCGCGATCAGGAAGGCAATGATCGCAATGATCAGCGCAAAGACGTCAAACGGGCCGTCGAACATGAAGCCTCCAGGCAATCGGCGGGCAGGGGCCGATACCACTGATATCAGGATCTTAATTTCTTGAGCATGATCTTACCGGAAAACCGCAACGCACTTTTCCGGATCATGCTCTAGCGCCGGGAGCGAACGCGCAAGCCCGGCGCGGGCCGCTCCTGGAGCACCTCGCGGCGGAAGCGGTAGAGCGCTGCCGGCCGTCCGCCCGTCTGTGTCGACATCACCCCGGTCGGTTCGACCAGGGCTTCCATCTCGACCAGGCGGCGGAAATTCTGCTTGTGCAGGTGCCGGCCGGAGATCGCCTCCACCGTGTGCTGCAGTTCAGTGAGTGTGAATTCGGTCGGCAAAAGTTCAAAGACCACAGGACGATACTTCAGCTTTGCGCGCAGCCGCGCGATTGCCGTGGCGAGAATCCGGCGGTGGTCGAACCGCATCGAGGTCCCGAGCGGGGGAAGCGTCTTGCGCGCCAATGCCGCAGGACGGCCATCGCGGCGGGCCTCCTCGATCAGCCCGGCCTCGTAGAGCAACTCGTAGCGGTCGAGCACGCGCTCCTCGTCCCAGGGTGCGCCGTCGAGACCGAAATAGAACCGCACGCGATCCTTCCGCGGCAGTGCGCGAATCGTCTCCGCGGTCTCCTCCTCGGCCCATTCGGTCAGCGCGGGGATGATGTCGCGCGCGATGATCGTCGGCGGCTGCTCGCGCCAGTCTTCCCAGGGGAAGAATCGGTACCAGGGCGCGAAGCTCGCCGCGTTTGCGGCGAGCTCGCCGCCCGCCGGGCGCGTCAGCGCGAGATAGCCGATCGACACGATGTGGGCTCCGGTGTCGCCGGCCTCGGCATGACGGCCACGGTCGCCGAACGTGTAGAGCTGCTCGACATAGCCGAGCCGCAGCCCCGCCTGTTGCTCGACCCAGGCGCGCAGGCCGATCTCGAACGTGCGATGGCTCACCGCGTCGAACGGACCGAACGGCAGCCCGGCAAGCCGGTCAGCACCGGGTGCGGTCAGGATCAGCGGCTCGTGGTTCTCGATCGCGACGATGGCCGCGGTGAGGCCGATTTCGATTGGCGTCAGCAGCGTCTCGCTCATGCGGCTGCCGTGTCGTTGAATTGAACAGAATGCCGC
>NZ_LAXE01000001.1:6416026-6465225 GCF_003122645.1 Bradyrhizobium sp. SUTN9-2 | reverse complement strand
CCAACCCTCTCCCGCAGGCGGGAGAGGGGGCGCACCTCCATCGTGACAACCAGCTGTCATTCGAGCTCGATCGCGAAGGGGCGGCCTTCCACCATCATCGCGCCGGGGGCCCATCTCGTCGAGCGCGCGCAGCATGCGGCCGTTGCGTCCGAGCGCATGATCGGCGAGGCTGACGATGCGACGGTTCGGCGAGGCGATCGGCGAGGCCGCGCGAATCTTCCTGGCGATCTCGATCTCGTCGCGATTCGGATTAAGCGCGCAAACGGCCGCGAACGCGCTGGCGGTGGAGCGGCTGATCCCGGCATAGCAATGCACCACCAGCGGGGCGCTGCGGTCCCAGCCGCGCACGAAGTTGAGCACCTGCTCGATATGCGTCTCCGACGGCGCGACGAAGCCGTCCATTTCCTCGGTGATGTCGTCCATCGACACCTTGAGGTGGTTGGCCGGGAGCACCGACACCGGACGCGCCACCTGCTCGACATTGGCCATCACGGTCAGCACGTGACTGGCCTTGGTGAGGCGGACGGTTTCGGGAAGCGCGGCGAGGGAACAGACGTGGATCATGTCGAACCTTTTTCTTGATTATAGCCGCGGCCGTTGGGTGGGCAAAGCGAGGCGTGCCCACCACTTTTGTCGCAAACGCGAAGTGATGGTGGGCACGGCGCAAGAGCGCCTTTGCCCACCTTACAAGACTCACGCAAACACGGCGCCAAACCGCTCCAGAAACTGCTTCTCGGCCCGCGCCGCGGTCCAGGGCGTCAGATAGTCGCGTCGGACGCTGTCGGAGAGACCCGGATCCTTACCGAACAGGCGCCGCGCTTCGCTTGCGCTGAAGCCGGCGAGCTCGGTTGCCTCGAGATAGGCCGCGCCGCGATCGGCGGCCTTGATGGCCTGCGTGATGTCATCAGGCAATACCGGCGGCAAACCGAAGCGGATATGGATGGCGCCGAGCAGCCGCTTCTCGACGGCCTTGTAGTGACCGTCGAGCACGGCCTTGAACGGCGAGATCATGTCGCCGATCACATATTCCGGCGCATCATGCAGCAGGGCCGCGAGCCGCACGCGCTGGTCGACGCGGGGCGTCTCGTGCCGCAGCACCGTCTCGACCAGCAGCGTATGCTGTGCGACCGAAAAGATGTGCGCGCCGAGGGTCTGCCCGTTCCAGCGCGCCACCCGCGCCAGCCCGTGCGCGATGTCGCCGATTTCGATGTCGAGCGGGGAAGGATCGAGCAGGTCGAGCCGCCGGCCCGACAGCATGCGCTGCCAGGCGCGGACCTCTTCGTTGCGCGCTGCCTTCTTCGCCGTCATTTGGCCTTGAGGCGCAGCTTGCGCTGGGTCTTGCTGCAGGTCGCATGACAGTGGCAGTCGACCAGGTGGTCGTTGACCATGCCGGTCGCCTGCATGAAGGCGTAGACGATCGTCGGGCCGACGAATTTGAAGCCGCGCGAGGACAGCTCCTTGGAGACCTGCACCGACAGCGGCGTCGAGGCCGGCACGCTTCCCGTGGTCTTGAAGTGGTTGACCTTTGGCCGTCCGTCCATGAAGTCCCACAGCAGCTTCGAGAAGCCCGGGCCCTTCTCCATGATATCGAGATACGACTTCGCGCTCAGGATCGTGCCTTCGATCTTGGCCTTGTTGCGCACGATGCCCGCATCGTTCATCAGCGCGTGAACCTTCTTGGCGTTGTAACGCGCGATCTTCTCAGGCTGGAAATCGTCGAAGGCTTTGCGGAAATTGTCGCGCTTGCGCAGGATCGTGATCCAGGACAGGCCGGCCTGGAAGCCGTCGAGGATCAGCTTCTCGTACAGCGCGCGGTCATCATATTCCGGCACGCCCCATTCGGTGTCGTGATAGGCGACATAAAGCGGATCTTCGCCCGGCCAGGGGCAGCGGGTCAGACCATCGGGATGCAAGCGGGCAGCGCGGCTCATGCGATCGGCTGCTTGGCTGGAATGCGAACGACGTCTGGTTCAGCGAGTGTCAAAGCCAGCCCCCCAGCGGTGAGCGGCTGGCCTGCATCGAGTGCATCGGCGACACGATCGATGCGCACCAGCGCGATGCCCTTGCCGCCGGCCGTCGAGCCGATGGTGCCGACCGGCTTGTCGCCGGCGAGAATGGTTGTGCCAGGCTCGGGCGAGGCGTCCTCGAGCAGCACCTTCACGCTGCGCGTGCGCGCGGTGCCGCGATGCTGCATGCGCGAGACGACCTCCTGGCCGACATAGCAGCCCTTGTCGAAATCGACGCCGGCGAGGCGATCCATGTTGGTCTCATGCGGGAACGCATCGCTGTACATGAAATCGAGCCCGCCGCGCGGCACGCCGAGCGCAATGCGGTGCGCCTCGTACTCGGCTGCATCGACCAGCTCGGCGCCAATGAGATCGGACAGTTTCTGCTTGAGATCTTCCGGGACCAGGATGCGGTAGCCGAGCCCCTCAGCCCGCGGATCGGCAAAGGCAAGGTCGGGCTGCGCCGCCGGCTCGCCGTCCCAGGCGGCGAGCACGCCGAGGTCGAGCTTGTCCACGGTGACCTTGGCGCGCAGCTTGTAGAATTTCAGCTTGGTGGCGAGGGTGTCCGCCAGCGCCTTGGGGCAGTCGATCAGGAACCCGCCGCCGTGGCCCGCGGACGCTTCCGTGATCAGGAAATCCACGATGATCTTGCCCTGCGGCGTCAGCAATGCGCCGAATCGCCCCAGACCAGGTTTCAGCCTGTCCACGTCGGTGGTGACGAGGCCATTGAGGAAGTTGCGCGCATCCTCACCCGCGACTTTGATCACGCCCCGGTCGGGAAGAAACGCCGATTTCATGCGAAAATCTCTTGCGACATGTTGCTCCGGAACGTAAGCCCGCAACGCATAAACGACAAGACCTCGAGCCCTGCGCCTTGAGGATGAGAGAGGCCCCATGACCCAGCGTTTCGATGTGATCCTAAAGGGTGGCACCGTCGTCAACCAGGACGGCGAGGGCGTGCGGGATATCGGCATCACGGGCGGCCGCGTCGCCGAGCTCGGTCCGCTATCGCAAGACTCAGCCGCCGAGGTGATCGACTGCAAGAGCCTACACATCCTGCCCGGCGTGATGGACACGCAGGTGCATTTCCGCGAGCCCGGGCTGACGCACAAGGAAGACCTCGAGACCGGCTCGCGCAGCGCCGTGATGGGCGGCGTCACCGCCGTGTTCGAGATGCCGAACACCTCGCCGCTGACCGTGACGGAGGCCGAATTCACCGACAAGGTGAAGCGCGCCCATCACCGCATGCATTGCGATTTCGCCTTCTTCATCGGCGGCACCCGCGAGAACGTCCAGGACCTGCCGGTGCTGGAGCGCGCACCCGGCTGCGCCGGCGTCAAGGTGTTCATCGGCTCGTCCACCGGCGCGCTCTTGGTGGAGGACGACGAGAGCCTGCGCCGCATTTTCCAGGTGATCCGCCGCCGCGCCGCCTTCCACGCCGAGGACGAATACCGCCTCAACGAGCGCAAATCGCTGCGCATCGAGGGCGATGCGCGCTCGCATCCGGTCTGGCGCGACGAGACCGCGGCGCTGATGGCGACGCAGCGCCTCGTCAAGCTCGCGCACGAGACCGGCAAGCGTATTCACGTGCTGCACATCTCGACCAAGGAGGAGATCGAGTTCCTGCGCGACCACAAGGATGTCGCCTCCTGCGAGGCGACGCCGCACCATCTCACCCTGGTCGCGCCGGAATGCTACGAGCGGCTCGGCACGCTGGCGCAGATGAACCCGCCGGTGCGCGGCGCCGATCATCGTGCCGGCATTTGGCGCGGCATCGAACAGGGCATCATCGACGTGCTCGGCTCCGACCACGCCCCGCATACGCTGGAGGAGAAGCAGAAGACCTATCCCGCTTCGCCTTCCGGCATGACCGGCGTGCAGACGCTGGTGCCTGTGATGCTCGATCACGTCAATGCGGGCCGCCTCTCGCTGGCACGTTTCGTCGACCTCACTAGTGCCGGTCCCGCGCGCCTCTACAACATGGCCTGCAAGGGCCGGATCGCCGCCGGCTACGATGCCGACTTCACCATCGTGGATTTGAAGCGCAGCGAGACCATCACCAACAAATGGGTGGCGTCCAAGGCCGGCTGGACGCCCTATGATGGCGTTCGCGTCACCGGCTGGCCGGTCGGCACCTTTATCCGCGGCCGTCGCGTGATGTGGCAGGGCGAGCTGGTGACGGCCGCGCAGGGCGAGCCGGTGCGGTTCCTGGAGACGCTGAAGCAGTAGAGTGATGTGTGGGGATGCACACTGCTTCCCCACACGTCATTGCGAGTGCAGCGAAGCAATCCAGTCTATCGCCGCGGAAAGACTCTGGATTGCTTCGCTGCGCTCGCAATGACGAGAGGAGCGGTCTACACTTCCTCTCGAACGGGAGTGCAGCCTGATGTCCCAACCCGCCGCCCTCATCACCACCGAGCAGCTCGCCGCCATGCTCGGCGATCCCAACCTTCGCCTCTACGACTGCACGACCTATCTTGAGCCCGCGCCGGAAGGCAGCGACGTGCCGTATCGCGCGGTGCCCGGCGACAAGACGTTCGCGGCCGGCCACATCCCCGGCGCCGATTTCCTCAACCTGCAAGGCGAGTTCTCCGACGCCTCGTCGCAACACTTCTTCATGATGCCCGATCTCGCCCAGCTGGAGGCCGCCTTCGGCCGCCACGGCCTCGATGCGGGCAAGACCATCGTGCTCTACAGCATAGGGACGATAATGTGGGCGACGCGGTTCTGGTGGATGTTGCGCGCGCTCGGCGTCGATGCCCACGTGCTCGACGGCGGCTTCGACAAATGGCAGCAGGAGGGACGGCCGACCGAGACGGGCGCACCGAAAGGCTATCCGGTGACGGCCTTCAAGGCGGCGCCGCGCCCAGGCTGCTTCGTCGACAAGGAAGCCGTGCTGGCGCGGATCGGCGATCCCGCGACCATCATCGTCAACGCGCTCGGGCCGCAGTTTCACCGCGGCCTCGAGCCGAGCCGCTATGGCCGGCCGGGCCGCGTTCCCGGCAGCGTCAACGTTCCCGCAGCCACACTCGTGAATGCCGACAAGACGCTGGCGGATCTTGCGGATGCGCAAGCGAAGTTCGCCTCCCAGGGCGTCACACGCGACAAGAATGTGATTCTTTATTGCGGCGGCGGCATCTCGGCGACGATCGACCTCCTGCTGCTGACGCAGCTCGGCTACGACAAGCTGACGCTCTACGACGCTTCGATGGGCGAATGGGCGAGGGATCCGGCGCTGCCGATCGAGACGGACTGAGGCGCGCGTTCCCGGCTCTGTCGGGAACATCTCCCGGTCATCGCGAGATTAATGCTTGTCCGCCGGCAACGGCTTCCGTGCGATAAGAGCGGCAGACTTCGCGACGCCTTTCGCAGAGTCATTCATCCGTCAACTGGCCCCGCCCGCGTGGCGGGGTCATTTTCAGGACGGCTTACTGCTTCAGGACGGCTTACTGCCTGCAGATGCCGACCGAGAATTCGCCGTTGCGAATGCGGCCGGGAAAGCCCTCGACGAACTTTGCCACTGCGTCCTCGCCATAGGTGCCGACGAGCTCGGCGAGGGCCGCGAACAGGCTCGCCTGCGCCAGGCAGTCGCCGTCGACGCCGTCATGACGCGCCTCGGCCCAGGCCTCGTTGAGATAGCTCAGTGCGGCCTGTTTCTGCTCGTGATCGGGCAGCGGCGCACGGGCGGGGGCGTAGGAAATCGGCTGGCTCATGAAACTCAGTCAGGCTGGGGCGCGATCCACGGCGATGCGCTGTGCGAGAGGTGTAGCACGGGCGTTAACGACCGCTAGGCCACATCTTTAAGAACGGTTAACGGCTGTGAACAAAGTCGATGACAGGGTTCCAGGCCCGCACATGCGTCGACCGCGCCGTCATTCCGGGGCGCGCCTCGCGCGAGCCCGGAATCCATCTGGCATCAGAGACGGTCGATGAATGGATTCCGGGCTCTCGCTTCGCGAGCCCCGGAATGACGGGGTAGCTAGTTCGCATAGCGCGCCGTGAGATCGCGCGAGATCTTCGAGCCTTCCTCGATGTAGCGGCGGATCGCCACCATCGCGGCCGGCGTGCAGCTGCGATAGGTCTGCTGAAAACCGTTATAGCCGCGGTTGAAGCCGGCGATCATGCGGGTGCGGCGCTCGCCGGAGGGGGTCTCGGCATCGATCAGCGCCTGCATCTCATTGCGCCATTTGTTACCCTCGTTGGCCCCGCAGATGCCGCGCAGATAGTGCAGGCCGCCGAGGATCTCGGCCAGCCGCTGCAGTTCGCCGTCAAACGGCGCCGCCACGTCCTGGGCCCTCGCAGGCACGGAGGCGCAGGCGAGAATCAGGACAAAAATGGCCAGAAATCGCGACGACATCGGCGGCTGTATGCCCCCTCGGGACGGCTGGCGCAAGGCGGGCGGTCAGGCTCCAAGCAGCCGGTGAGCGGACAGGATGACCTCCTCCAGCCCCCCGGTCAGCTTGAGGTCGCCGAGGCTTGCCAGGGCGCCAGGGGCGATCCAGCGGTGATCGTCGAGCTCGTCGTTCAGCGCCGGCTCCTGGGCCGTCCAACGCGCGGCAAAGGACATGATCAGGTAATGGCCGGCGCCGGCCGCGGCCGGCAGCACCTCGCGCCAGCCAGCGAGGCCAATGATCTCGATGCGAAGGCCGGTTTCCTCGTCGACCTCGCGGCTCAGGGCCTGATGCAGCGATTCGCCGAACTCGACCCGGCCGCCCGGCAGCGAATAGAAGCCCTTGGCCGGCGAGCGGGCGCGGCGGACCAGCAGCACCTTGCCGTCGCGGAAGATCGCCGCGCTGACCGCAAGCTGGGGATGGGCAGGATGGACGATTGCGGCCAATCGCGTCACCTATCCGGATGAGTTCGCCATGATGGTGTCGACGTCGGCTTCCGCCCCGCCATTGATGATGCCGCCGCAGGCTGCGATCAGGGGCTTGACCCAAAGCGTGGCCTGCTCGGCGAGGCGGACGCGCGTCGTGTCCTTCTCGACCTCGCGCATGGCCGAGCCGACCGCGGTCAGGATCGAGGTCATGGTATCCGTCAAGTGGTCGAACTGGGCACGCACGTTGGGATCGGCTTTCTCATAGGCTTCGATCGCCAAATCCCGCGCCTTGAAATTCGACGCCGTGAAATGCTCGGCATAAGACAGCGGCGTCCAGGTCAGGAAGTCTTCGGCGCATTCCGGCATATCCGGCACCATTTCGAGCAGCATCACGGCTTCATTGAAATGGTTGAGATAGTCGGTGGCAAGCCCGGTCCGCGGATTGATGTTGGCCACGCGCAGCCGTTCGGCCCAGGCGGTCGCCTCAGGGCCCGTCTGTACATGCGTCCGCGCGGGTTGGGAGGCCGTTGAGCTCATCTGCCGCAGTGTTAACGTTCGGGGTTAAAAGGACCTGAACGGACCCTATATAGGCCTCCAAGGATGTGTGGACGCTTCGTCATAACTTCGGCCCCCGCGGCTTTGCGGCAACTGTTCGGCTATGTCGAGCAGCCGAATTTCCCGCCCCGGTACAATGTCGCCCCGACGCAACCGATTCCGGTGGTGCTGCTCGAGAACGGCGCGCGCCATTTCCGCCTGATGCGCTGGGGTCTTCTGCCCGGCTGGGTCAAGGACCCCCGCGGGTTCACGCTCCTGATCAACGCCCGTTCCGAGACGGTGCTGGAGAAGCCTGCGTTCAAGAACGCGATTCGCCGCCGGCGCGGCCTGATTCCGGCCGATGGTTATTACGAGTGGAAGACGCAAACCGGCCGCAAGCAGCCCTTTTTCATCCACCGTGCCGACGGTGAGCCGCTCGGCTTTGCCGCTGTGTTCGAGACCTGGGTCGGTCCGAACGGCGAGGAACTCGACACGGTCGCGATCGTCACCGCCGCGGCGGGCGAGGATCTCGCCGCGCTGCATGACCGCGTGCCCGTCACCATCAGCCCGCACGACTTCGAGCGCTGGCTCGACAGCAAGGGCGACGAGATCGACGCGATCCTGCCCTTGATGAGGCCCCCGCGCGCCGGCGAATTCGCCTGGCACCCGGTCTCCACCCGCGTCAACCGCGTCGCCAATGATGACGAGCAGCTCGTGCTGCCGATCAGCGCGGATGAGATCGAGGCTGAGGCCGAGGCGGCGAAGCCGAAGAAGGCGGTGCGGAAGGTTGCCGCTAGTCCGGCGGATGACGGGCAGGGGTCGTTGTTCTAGGCCGCGGCGGAACGTGTGTCGCGCTACACAATCTCCCGCGCCCTCAAGCCCGCGATCTCCGCCGCATCGAATCCCAGCTCGCCCAGCACCGCGTCCGTATCCGCGCCCAGCTCCGGCGCCATGCGATCCAGCCTGCCGCCGCCATGGGCCAGCTTGAAGCCGCTGCCGGCAAAGCGCAGGCGGCCGTATTCCGTGTCCAGCTCCTGGATCGCGCCGCGCGCCTTGATTTGGGGATGGTCGATGACCTCCTCGACCTTCCAGATGCTGGCGCAGGGCGCGCCGGCGTCCTCAAGAATTGTCTCCCATTCGCGTGCCGGCCGTTTTGCCAGCGCCTGCTCGATGATGGCGCGCAGCGCGCCCTCGTTCTCGTTGCGCGAGAACCAGTCGGCAAAGCGCGGATCTGACAGCGTATCCTCGCGCCCGAGCGCAGCCATCAGCGCGCGGTACTGCTTCTCGTTGTTGACGGCGAGCAGGATATGGCCGTCGCCGCACTTGAACAAATTCGCCGTGGTCCGGCGGCTCACCGCCTGATTGCCCGATAGCTGTTGCCGATGTCCGGCGACCGACCAGTCGGCGATCTGGCCCGAGAGAAACGCCAGCGTCGCCTCCAGCATGGAGACGTCGATCAGCTGCCCCTTGCCGGTGCGGTCGCGCTGGTACAGCGCGCTGGACACGCCGAACGCAGCGGTGGCGCCCGAGAGCACGTCGCACACGGCAAAGCCCGCGCGCGTCGGCCCCGTCTCGGGGTGGCCGGTGATCGCCATGATCCCCGACAGCGCCTGCATCTTGCCGTCATAGCCGGGCCGCAGGCGATCCGGCCCGGTCTGGCCGAAACCCGACACCGCGCAATAGATCAGCTTTGGGTTGATCGCGGACAGCGCCTCATAGCCGATGCCGAGCTTGTCCATCACGCCGGGGCGGAAATTCTCCATGACCACGTCGACGCGGCCTGCGAGCTTCTTCACGATCGCGATCGCCTCCGGGTTCTGCAGATCGAGCGTCAGGCTGCGCTTGTTGCCGTTGACCGCCTGGAATGCCGGCGCCAGAGCGCGCTCGGCCCATTCGCGGCTGAGCGGCGTGCGGCGCATGTCCTCGCCCTCGCGCCGCTCGACCTTGATGACGTCGGCGCCTAGCAGTGCGAGCTGGTAGCTCGCGTAGGGGCCGGCCAGCACTTGTGTGAAATCCAGGATCTTCACGCCCTCGAACGGTCGCGTCACCTCGCTCTCCCTCGGCTTGTGGTTGGAGGACGTCAGGCGGCGCGGTTGCCGCGCGCGATCTCCTTCTGCTTGTCGAATTCGGCGCGGCGCCGCGCCAGCTCTTCAGGCGAGAGCTGCGCAACGTTGTTGTAGTCGAGCTTCCAGGAGGCGTCCTCGTTCCAGCGCAGAGGCGATTGCATCGTGGTCTGGGGACCGCTCGCGGTCTCCAGCAGTCGGAGTGCCAGCTCGAGCGTCTGGGCCTGCGACGCGATGTCGTGCGGCTTGCCGGCGGAATTGCCGAGCGGGAAGTCGGAGAACAGGAAGCGCGGCACGGCCGCGTGCTCGACGATGTCCTTGGCGCAGCCCATGACCACGGTGGCAATGCCGTTGCGCTCCAGGTGCCGCGCCACCAGCGCCGTGGTCTGGTGGCAGACCGGGCAGTTTGGCACCAGCACCGCGACGTCGACCTTGTCCGCGAGGCAGCGCGCCAGGATCTCCGGCGCGTCGGTGTCGAGCGTCACGCGATGGCTGCGGTTGGTCGGCGCGCCGAAGAAGCGCTGGCTCACTTCGCCGATGCGGCCGGCGGCGCTCGCCTTCAACAGCTGCGGCAGCGGAAACCAGGTGCCGCTGTCGGTGGCCGAGGTGTGCTTGCGGTCGTAGCCGATGTGCGAGATGCGCAGATCGTGCTGTTTCGACGTGTCGCCGTCATAGACCTGATAAAACTTCGCGCTGCCATTATACGCCGCGCCCGGCCCCTGGTCGCCCTTGGCCGGATCGTAGGGCGCCGCGGTGGTGATGATGGTGACGCGCGATTGCGACAACGGTTTCTTCAGCGGCTGGAACGGCGCCTCGGTGTAATGCGCCCAGCGGTACGGCGTGGTGTAGCCGATCGCCGCGTAATAATCGCGGGTGCGCTGCATGTAGGGGACGGGGGAATCGTAGTCGGGCGCAAAGCCGAATTCATCGTCGCGCGGAGCGGACATGGCGCGTCTCCTGGTTGTTGGTTGACGACAGACTAGAGATAGTTTTGCAGTTGCTCAACCGGGGGGGAGCGGCGGCGCAGGTCTGAATTGCAGGCTTGATAGAGCGAGCTGCGCTCCCCCCTCTCTCCTTGTGGGAGAGGGTGGATCGCCGCATAGCGGCGAGACGGGTGAGGGGTATCCATCCTCACGAACGATCTCACAAGTGGAGAGAACCCCTCATCCGGCGCTTCGCGCCACCTTCTCCCACAAGGGGAGAAGGAAGGACAGCCGCAAGGTCACCTGAACACATGCAGCGCCACATACTGCAGCAGCATGATCGCCTTGGCGTCGATGATGCGGCCGTCGGCGATCATCGCCAGCGCCTCGTCGATGGACAGCTCCAGCACCTCGATGTCCTCGCCCTCGTGCTCCAGGCCGCCGCCGTCGCTCACCCGCATCTCCGGCTCGTATTCGGCGACGAAGAAATGCAGCTTCTCGGTGATGGCGCCGGGGCTCATGAAGGCCTCGAACACCTTGTGGACATGGTGCAGGCGATAGCCGGTCTCTTCCTCCGCCTCGGCGCGGATGCGCTCCTCGGGCTCGGCGTTGTCGAGCACGCCGGCGGCGGCCTCGATCAAGAGGTCGTCGTAACCGCGGATGAAGGCCGGAAGGCGGAACTGGCGCACCAGGATCACGGTCCGTCGCGCGAGATTATATGGCAGCACGGCGGCGGCGTTGTCGCGCTCATAGGTCTCGCGATGCTGGGTCTGCCACTCGCCACTTGCGCGCCGGTATTCGAAGGTCGTGGTCTTCAGCGTGGTCCAACCGTCCGAGAGCACGCGGACGTCCTTGATGCGGACGCGGTCGGAAAGGGTCATGCCTCGATCTCAATTGCTTGGCGTGGTCGCACGGCCGTCGAGCCACTTCTGGAACATCAGGGATGTCGACAGCTCGAAGCCGAGCGAGCCATAGAACGCGTTGGCCTGCGCGTTCTCGCGACGGACCAGGAGCTGCAGCTTCAAAATCCCGGCGCTTCGCAGCCAGTCCTCGGCCGCCGCCATGATGATGCGGCCGAAGCCGTGCTTCTGACAGCTGGGATCGACGGCGACGTAATAGACCCAGCCGCGATGGCCGTCATGGCCGACCATCACGGTGGCGACGATCGCGCCATTGTCGCGGCCGACCAGCACGGTGGAATTGTCGCGCCGCCGCGCTAGTGCGATGTCGGCATGCGGGTCGTTCCAGGGGCGCGTCAGGCCGCAGCGCTGCCACAGCGCGACCACGCCCTCGACGTCGGCATCGGTGATCGCATCGATCGCAAGGGAAGCGCTCACAGCACCTTCCCCGGATTCATGATGCCGAGCGGATCGAGCATCGTCTTGATGGAGCGCATCAGCTCGATCGCGGTTTTGTCCTTCACCTCGGGGAGCTCGTCGCGCTTGAGCACGCCGATGCCGTGCTCGGCCGAGATCGAGCCGCCCATGCGCAGCACGATCTCGAACACCACCGCGTTCACATCATGCCAGCGCGCGAGGAAATCGGCGGTGTCGGCGCCGATCGGCTGGCTGACGTTGTAATGCAGATTGCCGTCGCCGAGATGGCCGAACGGCACCGGCCGGGCGCCGGGGATCAGCTTCACCACGGCCGCATCGGCTTCCGCGATGAATTCGGGCACGGCCGCAACCGGGACGGAGATGTCGTGCTTGATCGAGCCGCCTTCCGGCTTCTGCGCCGCCGACATCTCGTCGCGCAGCTTCCAGAACGCGCCGCGCTGGGCGAGGCTCGCCGCGATCACGGCGTCGTCGACGATCTCCTCCTCCATGGCACGGCCGAGGATCGTCTCCAGCGTGCGGGCATCCTCGCTCGGCGATGACAATTCCATCAGCACGTACCAGGGATGCTTCTCTGCAAGCGGATCGCGCACGTCGATGCCGTGGCGGACGGAGAAATCCACCGCCAGCTCCGACAGCAGCTCGAAGCTCGTCAGCGCATTGGCGGCTTCGCCTTGCGCGATGGTGAGCAGCTTCAGCGCCGCCGCAGGCGATTTCAGCCCGACGAAGGCGGTCTCGATCGCCCGCGGCTTCTGAAACAGTTTCAGCGTCGCCGCGGTGATGATGCCGAGCGTGCCTTCGGCGCCGATGAAGAGGTTGTGTAGATTGTAGCCGGTGTTGTCCTTCTTCAGCTTTGACAGCGAATTGAGCACGCGCCCATCGGCGAGCACCACTTCGAGGCCCAGCGCCATCTCGCGCGCGACGCCATAGGCGAGCGCCGCGGTGCCGCCGGCATTGGTCGAGAGGTTGCCGCCGATGGTGCAGCTGCCTTCCGCGCCGAGCGACAGCGGAAACAGCCGGTCGACCTCGGAGGCCTTGGCTTGCGCGATCTGCAGCACCACACCGGCTTCCACTGTCATGGTGTTGGACGCGGTGTCGACCTCGCGGATCTTGTCGAGCCGGCGCAGCGACACTACCACCTCGCCATTGTGCGGCGTCTGGCCGCCGACGAGCCCGGTGTTGCCGCCCTGCGGCACCAGCGCGATGTTGTGCGCGGAGGCGAGCTTGCAGATCGCGGAAACCTCCGCCGTCGAGCCCGGGCGCAGCACCAGCGGCGAGCGGCCGTGGAACAGATTGCGCTCCTCGGTGACGTAAGGCTCGATATCGGTCGGGTCGGTGATGGCGTGGCGGTCGCCGACGATCTTGCGGAATTGCTCGATCAATTCGGGCGCAAGCGGCGGGGTGGCAGGCTTGTTGATGTTCATGTCCTCGTCTCTTGCTTCAACGCGCCACCGCGGCGCGGCGCAGCCGGTCGTTGATCGCCTCGCCCAGACCATCTTCGGGAATCGGCATCACTGCAATCGCCCGCGGCGCTTTCGCATCGAGGCTGCGAAGATAGCCGAACAGATTGGCCGCGGCTTCATCGAGATCGGCGGTGGGCGACAAATTCATGACGGCCGAGGCGGCGTCAAGACCGGGCAGGCGCTCCGGGCCGAACGCCAGCAGCGCATCGCCCGGCGCGACCTCACGTGCGTTGAGCCGCACAAGGGCGCGCGGCGCATAATGCGAGGCCAGCATGCCCGGGGCCAGTGGCTGGCTGTCGTCGCTGCCAGCCTCCACCGGCGGCCGCGCCAGCGGCGCGCCCAGCACAGCCTCGATCCGCTCGCGCGAGAGCCCACCGGGACGAAGCAGCATCGGCGCGTCGAAGCAGCCGACAATCGTGGATTCAACGCCGACCGTAACAGGCCCGCCGTCGATGATCAGGTCGATCCGCCCGGCAAGGTCGCTCTCGACATGCGCGGCCAGCGTCGGCGAGACGTGGCCGGAGATGTTGGCCGAGGGCGCCACCACGGCGCCGCCGAAGGCGCGCAGGATCGCCTGCGCGACGGGATGGGCGGGGATGCGGATCGCCACCGTGTCGAGGCCAGCCGTGGCGAGATCCGCCACCGGACAGTCCTCGATCTTGGGCACCACCAGCGTCAGCGGCCCCGGCCAGAACGCCTCCGCAAGCGCCAGCGCGCGCGCATCGAACAGCCCGATCCGCCGCGCGGCTTTGAGATCCGCAACATGCGCGATCAGCGGATTGAACGCCGGCCGGCCCTTGGCGGCGTAGAGATGGGCGATCGCGACCGCATTGGCAGCATCCGCCCCGAGCCCGTAGACGGTCTCGGTCGGAAACGCGACCAGCCCGCCGGCCGCAAGTCGCCGGGCGGCGGCTTCCGCGTCGGCTTCGCCGGCCGGCAATATCAGCGTTTCGACACCCGTCTTCACAGGGATAAAATTCCTCATCTCGGCCGCTTGCAGTGCGTCAAGCCCGACGCTATAAGCCGCCTTCTTGTCGGAGTGTGGCTCAGCCCGGTAGAGCACTGCGTTCGGGACGCAGGGGTCGCAGGTTCGAATCCTGCCACTCCGACCATTCTTTTAAAAGTCGACGTTTTCCAGAGTCTTGGCAGACCGGCTGCCGGCGCCTCAGGACGCCTTTTTGCAACGATTTCGGGATTGGGTCCACGGCCGATTTGGCGGGGCAGGGTGGCCTGTCGCGGTAGCATGGCTTGCCAGAAGCGAGCGCCGGCGGTTCCGACTTGCGAGCTAGGTCAGGGGCCTACCGCCGCGCCATCAGCACACCCACCAAAAAACGCCACCATCAGCGCCGGGCCGTGGTGCCTCGCCGGTTGCCCTCCAGTCATTCCGACGGCTAGATGAGTCCCAAGCTGATCGCGCGCCTGAGGCGCGATCGGCCAATAACAAAAACAGGGCTGGAAATCATGAACAATAAAATCATCGCGCTCGCTACGGCTTTTGGCTTCGCGGCCTGCGGGTCGGCATGGGCCGCGTGGCCCGACGACAAGCCGATCGAAGTCGTCGTCGGCTTTGCGCCCGGCGGCGGCACCGATGTCATGGCGCGCAAGCTCCTTCCCTTTGTCGAGCGTGTGCTGGGCGGCAAGGCGAAGTTCGTCGTCCTGAACAAGCCCGGCGCCGGCGGAGAGATCGCGTTTGCGTCGATCGCGCGCGCGGCGCCCGAGGGCTATTCGATCGGTGTCGTCAACGTGCCAGGCTACAACTTCCTGCCAATGACCCGCAAAACCCAATACACCACGGATGAAATCCGGCTGGTCGCTCGCGTCGTCGAAGATCCGAATGTCATGGTGGTGCCTGCCGATAGCAGATTCAGCAATCTGCCGGATGTCGTTGCCGCACTGCGCAGCAAGCCGGGCTCGGTGACCTTCGGTCACAATGGTGCCGGCACGAACGGTCATCTGGCCATTCGCATGCTTGCGGCAGCCGCGAAAGTCGAGCCCAACGAGATCTGCTACAGAGGAACGGCCGCACAGCGGACCGATCTCCTGGGCGGGCATCTGGACGTCGGCATGGTCACCCTCAGCGAGATCCCCGAATTGCATGGCACCAACAAGGGGCCATTTCGTGTCATCGCGATCCTGTCGAAGAAGCGCTTTCCATCGCTGCCGGGCGTTCCGACGGCAGAGGAGGCGGGCTTTCCGGTCATGACGACGGCGGAACGCGGCTTTGCGGTCCCCAAGGGCGTTCCAGACGACATCGTCAAGAAGCTGGAAGCCGGGATCGCCGAGGGCCTGCGTAGTCCAGAGTACCTGACGGGTTCGCCCGGGGATGAGCCGGTGATCGCCTTCATGCCTGGCGCGGAGTGGCAGAAACGCCTCGACGACATGTCCGAAGCCCTGCGTCCTTTTGCCGAGCAGATGCGGGCAAGCGAACAGAAGTGATTGATCCTGCTCTGGCAGGCGGTTGCTAAGACTATTCGTCATGCTTCGGGCCGCTGCAAATCAAGGTCTCGATAGCCGCGCCGCCTCATGTTTGCCACCCTCCAACGCAAACGGCGCGGCCGTGATCGACCGCGCCGCTGTGATCTTCTGATGTGAAGGGCCCTATTCTTCGTAGGGTGCGTAGGCTGATGTGCCCCAGCGAGGCCCGTCATAGCCGTAACCCGGGCCCGGGTAACCGTAGGTGTTGGTGGGGTGCCAATCGCCGATGCGCTGGCATTGGCCGATGCCGGCCATCAACTGGCCGCCGCTCATGGCGGGCCCGGCGGCGCCGACTGCTTCTCCAGCCGGTGGGGTGCACGGGCCGGGACCGCGTCCCGCAGCGAGGCTGGGGCTTACAGTTGCGAGCGGCAAAATCGCGGCCAGAGTTGCGGCGACGCTCACGAGTTTCGTACGTGTCATGGTTGTCTCCATGTTCGAGGCTTAACGGGGGACCAATCCCTCCTGCCGCGAGACGTTCCGCGCGGAACGGTCGCGTTTTCGCGAGCAAAAAAGGTTTCCTCGGGTTTCACGGAACGCCGCGATTTCCATTGGCATGAGCGCGTCATCGCGAGCGCGCATTATCTGCGAGCGACCAGCACACCGACCAGAAAGGCCACCAGCAGCGACGGCAGCGGGGCGTCGCGCACCATGCCGCGGACGACGTCTTGCCAGTGCTGCTCCGGCACCAGTCTCGGCGATCGCACGTTGGGCGCGGGCTGGATACCCCAGTGTGATGCGAGCTCGGCGACCTCGCTTTGCGCGAGGCGCACGCCGTCGCGGACGCGATAGATCGCGGCCTCGGACCGCTCACGCGGTGCGAGCAGCATCAAGGTCTCGACCGCGGTGCGCAGCGTCATCTCGCCGTAGCCTTGCAGCCTGACCTGCTCCTCGGGATCGGACGTCATGCAAATCCCTCACAGCGTCAAATTCTTCACAATGAGAAATGGCGCGCGATGGTGAAGGCCGCCGCCGTGCACAGAACCAGCGTGGGCCCGGCCACGTCGCGCGCGAGATCGGCGCGCGTCAGCTGCCTGCTCATGGTCTTGCTCCATGCTTTGCATGGAAATGGCCGCCGCCGCGCTTGGTTCCCTGCGCCGGCGCGAATCGGCAGGCCGACTATTTCCGCAGCAGCTCGCTCAAGGCCGCCGTCGCTTCGGCGCAGCGGATGTCGTCGATCTCCCGCGACAGGCTGAGCGCGCTCGATCTCAGCTCCTCGAGCTTCCAGCTGTCCGGATGCTGGTTTTCGAGCTGACCGAGACGCTTGTTCAGGTCGTCCAGTCTCGATTGAAGCTGCCCGATGCTGGCGGCCCCATTCACTTTCCAAACGCGTTGTGCACGCATCGTCGTTCCCCTGATAGTCTCACGGCCTTGTGAGATCGGTTCATGGCCGGAATGAGAGTTTGTTTTGTCCGGCTTCAGACGGCGGGGAACCGTTGCAGATCGGCAACGAAGTTCTTGTTTGGTGCTCACCTAGCGCCGCACGATGATACCCGCAGGCACGGAATTTGAATTGTGCCCTCAGTACGGGGCGCCGAGGCGGCCTGTGCGCGCGGGTGATAGGCTCTGGCCGGGCGCACTCGAAAAAGATGAGGAACGACGCGTGACGAGAACTGTGACCATTGCAGCCGGCCAGCTCGGACCGATCGCGAGGAGCGAGTCGAGGTCCGCGGTGGTGGCGCGACTGATGGCGTTGATGCGCGAGGCGCGGGCCTGCGGCTGCGACCTGATCGTCTATCCCGAGCTGGCGCTGACCACGTTCTTTCCGCGCTGGTACTTCGAGGACCAGGCCGAGATCGACAGCTTCTTCGAGCGCGAGATGCCCGGTGCCGAGACACAGGCGCTGTTCGATCTCGCCCGCCAGCTCGGCATCGGCTTCTGCCTCGGCTATGCCGAACTGACGCTCGAGGTCGGGATTGTCAGGCGCTACAACACGTCCATCCTCGTCGACAAGAGCGGCGCGATCGTCCTGAAATATCGCAAGGTGCATCTGCCCGGCCATGCCGAGCACGAACCGTGGCGCGAATTCCAGCATCTGGAGAAGCGCTATTTCGAGCCCGGCAGCGGCTTCGGCGTGGTCGATGCCTTCGGCGGCGTGATCGGCATGGCGATCTGCAACGACCGCCGCTGGAGCGAGACCTATCGCGTGATGGGCCTGCAGGGCGTCGAGATGGTGCTGATCGGCTACAACACGCCCGTGCACAATCCGCCCGCGCCGGAGCATGACGATCTCTCGCTGTTCCACAATCATCTGGTGATGCAGGCCGGCGCCTATCAGAACGGCACATTCGTGGTCGGGGTCGCCAAGGCCGGTGTGGAGGAGGGCGTCGACCACATCGGAGGCAGCTGCATCATCGCGCCCTCGGGCGAGATCATTGCGGCCTGCACGACAAAGGGCGACGAGATCGCGCTGGCGCGCTGCGATCTCGATCTCTGCAGTTCCTACAAGCGCACCACCTTCAATTTCGACGTGCACCGCCAGCCGCGCGCCTACGGCATGATCGTCGAGCGGAAGGGCGTGACGATCATGGCGGATGGGACGTCGGTGCCGCGGAGGGGGTGACGCTCTCTCCTTCGTCATTGATTCTCTTCACGACCACGTGTGTTTATTCGGAAACGTTCATTCCCTATTATCCCGCAATGCAAAAGACCGCCCGCCGCTCCCGACCTGCCGCCCGTCTGCCCGGCCGTCCCCGGGAATTCGACATGGACACCGCGCTCGACCGCGCCGTGCGCGTGTTTCGTGAGCGCGGCTATCATGCCACCTCGATCGGGGACCTCACTGCGGCGATGCGGCTCGCGACGGGAAGCATCTACAAGGCGTTTCGCGACAAGCATGCGGTGTTTCTCGCCGCCTTCGAGCGCTACACGGCCCTGCGCCAGCAGCAGACCCGCAGCGCGGCGGCGCGTGGTGCAAACGGCCGCGAGCAAATCCGCAACGTGCTGCTGTCCTATGTCGAGCACTCCCGGGGAATCGAGGGGCGGCGCGGCTGCCTCGTGGTCGGCAGCGCGGTCGAGCTGTCCGCGCTCGATCCGGTCGTGCGTGCCCGCGTCAGCACACAGCTCGCGAGCAACGAGAGCTTCATCGCCGGCCTCATCCGCGCCGGACAGACCGATGGCTCGATCCCCCGCCATGTCGTAGCCGACGACACCGCGCGGCTGATGCTCTGCATCACGCAGGGAATGCGCGTCGTCGGCAAGGCGCGTCTGCCGCTCGACGCAGAGCGTCTCGTCGGCGCCGCAATGAAGCTGCTCGCCTGAATTTTTTGTCAGAATAGGGAATGACCATTCCCTATACCTTACCTAACGGCCATTCCCTGCGCCTTACCTGGAGACCATGCGAATGACGATGAATGCCACGATCGAGACCGCGCCGGGGCCGGATGCGGTGTCGCAGCGCCTGACCTTCGTGCTTGCCGCGGCCTGTGGCATGGTCGCCGCCAACATCTATTATGCGCAGCCGCTGATCGCCCCAATCAGCGCCGCGCTCGGCCTGTCGCATGCAGCTAGCGGGCTGATCGTGACGATGACGCAGATCGGCTACGGCACCGGGCTGCTGCTGATCGTGCCGCTCGGCGATCTCGTCGAGAACCGCGCGCTGATCTGCTCGGTGATCATGCTCGGCGCCGCGGCGCTGCTCGCCGCGGCGTTCGCAACCCATGCGCTGCCGTTCCTGCTCGCCGCACTGTTCATCGGCCTCGGCTCGGTCGCGGTGCAGATCATCATCCCCTATGCAGCGCATCTGGCGCCCGAAGCCATCCGCGGCCGCGTCGTCGGCAACGTCTCGACCGGCCTGATGCTCGGCATCATGCTGGCGCGTCCGGTGTCGAGCTTCGTCACCGCCTTGCTGTCGTGGCACGCAGTGTTCTTCGCCTCCGCCGCGCTGATGATCGTGCTCGCAGCCGTGCTCTGGATGACGCTGCCGAAGCGCAAGCCGGTCACGCGGATGCATTACGGCCAATTGCTGCTGTCGATGCCGGACCTGGTGCGGGCCACGCCGCTGCTGCGGCGCCGCGCGCTGTACCAGGCGAGCCTGTTCGGCGCCTTCACCCTTTTCTGGACGGTGGCGCCACTCCAGCTCGCCGGCGAGTTCGGCTTCTCCCAGCGCGGCATCGCGCTGTTCGCGCTGGCCGGCGTCGCCGGCGTGTTCGCAGCACCGATCGCCGGGCGCCTCGCGGACCGCGGCCATAGCCGGATCGCGACGCTGGTCGCGATGCTGCTCACGGCCGCCGGCTTCCTGGTGACCTCCATCGGCGCGTCCGGCTCGATGCTGAACCTCGCCTGTCTGGTGGTGGCCGCGATTGCGATCGATATGGGCGTCCAGGGCAATGTGGTGCTGGGCTTCCGCGCCATCTTCGCGCTCGGGCACGAGCACCGCAGTCGCCTCAATGGTCTCTACATGGCGACGTTCTTCGCCGCCGGCGCGGTCGGCTCGGCGGTCGGAGCCTGGGCGTTCGCACAGGGCGGCTGGACGCTCGCATCGACCATTGGCCTTGCTTTGCCCGTCGCGGGGTTGCTCTACGCGCTGACCGAGTAGCGGCCGTCGCCGGAACGGTGCGACCGACCTCGCGATGACGCAATTTCCATCTCGCGGATTGGTTGCGGTTGTAGTACTTTCGTCGCAACGCACCTGGTTAACGGGCGGCAGGGGGATGCTGATGAAACGTGCGGGGCTGTTTGGCGCACGGCGGGTACGGCCATGGTCGTGGGGGGCGTTTCTGCTCGGGCTCGCCGTCGTCGCGGTGTCGGCCGTGGTTCAGGGCATCTGCGTCCTGCTCGGCGCAAAGTTCTATTTCGTAGCGTTCCTGCCCGGCCTGTTCGTGCTTGCGCTGATGGCGGGTGCACCGGCGGCGGCATTCGCCGCGCTGCTCACCGTGCCGCTGGTGTGGTGGGCGTTCATCCCGCCGTTCTTCGAGCTCAATGCGCTGAGCAGCGCGCATGCCGATTCCATCAACCTGTTCTGTCTTCTTGCCGTCCTCCTGATCGGCCTTGCCGATCTCTGCCGCGCGACGATGACAATCGTCAGAAGCGGCGGGCTGAAGCCTTCGGGCGAGAGCGCGGCAACGAATCCGCAATAGATCGCGCCGCGCGCGTTGCGCCCGAGCAACAGTCCGGCAACCATCCGCAAACTTGCCGCGCGCCGCTAACTTTTCGAAAAAGATTTGGCCGCAGTTTCTCCCGCGGGAATGACGAGGGAGTTTTCGGACATGAACGGTCACGCCATCCTGGAGAACGTGCGCCGCTACCGCGGCATCGCATCGCTCTATCGCCAGACCGCAGCGTTCCGCCCGGGCCAGAGCTGGTCGCTGCTGGAGCAGGCGAGCGAGTGGGAGGCGCGGGCGCTGTCGGAGCTGGAAGCCTATTTCGCCTCGCGCACGGACCACACCGCCCCGCTCGCGGCCTGATCGCCGGCCATCGGCGCGCCCTGAACCGGCTCGCCGAAGGCGCGACCGCCACGGGCAACTACGGAGTTGTCTCCGTATCCTTCTATGCTAGCAACGGCCGAGAGATTCTTCTTCACGTCGGCCGGGGCACGCGATGACCACCTTCAACCGCATCTTCACGACGGAGCGCCTGCTCCAGATCATCGTGGTGCTGGCGGCGACGCTCGCCATGAAGCTGATGAGCTGAGCGAAGGCCGGCTATCGTCCGCCTAGCTCGGGCAAATCAGGCAGATAATTCGAGCCTTCCGAGCCGAGGAAATCGAACATCGCCTGCGCGGGCGGCAGCAGCACCTTGTCGCTGCGGCGGATCACGTACCATTGCCGCACGATCGGCAGGCCCGCGACGTCGAGCACGACGAGCCGGCCCTCGGCGAGCTCATGCGCCACGGTGTGAGCCGAGATGAAGGCGATGCCGAGCCCGGCGATGACCGCCTGTTTGATGGTCTCGTTGCTGCTCATCTCCATGCCGATGATCGGCTCGAGATCCGATTTCTGGAACATGCCCTCCATCAGCGTCCGCGTGCCCGAGCCGGGCTCGCGGGTGAGGAAGGTCTCGTGCACGAGATCGGTCAGGCTGAGGCCGGAATCCTTCTCCAGCCAATGGCCCTTGCGCGCGACGATGATGTGCGGGTTGCGCCCGAGCTGGCGGACGTCGACGGTGACGTCGGCCGGTGGCCGACCCATTACCGCGAAGTCGAGGTCGTAGCCGTGCATGGCCTCGCGGATCTCCTCGCGATTGCCGATGGTCAGCTTGATCTCGATCTTGGGGTAGCGCTTGGAGAACGCCGCGATCGCGTGCGGCACGAAATATTTCGCGGTCGAGACCGCGCCGAGATGCACGGTGCCGCCGGTCCGCCCCGCGAGCAGGTCGAGCGCGCCCTGGCAATCGGTGATCGCGGCTTCGACCCGTTCGGCCAGCGCCAGCACCTCCCTGCCGGCTTCCGTCAGCAGCATGCCGTCGCCGGTTCGCTGCACCAGGGGCAGGCCGGCCAGGTCCTGCAGCTGCCGCAGCTGCTGGGTCACGGCCGGCTGGGTCAGCCCGAGATGGCTCGACGCCGCCGTCACGCTGCCTTTGGCCGAGAGCGCCGCAAGCGAGCGCAGCTGCCGGATCGTCAGATGCCGGAGCTGGGCCGCTGCATGGCCGGCGCCATTATAAGAAAATTCTTTGAGGCTCATTATGATTAGAAATTTTCCTTATTAAGCCGCTCCTGTCAATCTCCTGAATGCCGGCACTGACCGTGACCTGCCTCCACCAGGAGGGAATGGTTGCGGCACCGGCAAGGGGATGGACGCAGATGACCGGGCAACTCAGGCTGGACGACCACCTTCAACGGTATTCTGAGACCGCGCCGCATGCGTTGGCCGTGGCAGCCGCGGTCGATGCCATCGCGGCCGCGGCGATCGAGATTGCCGATCTCATCGCCAGCGGCGATCTCGCCGACGCCTCGGGCCTGACCACCGGGCGCAACAGCGACGGCGATCTCCAACGCGACCTCGACGTCCAGGCGGACGCGATCCTGCGCCGCTGCCTCGGCCGGCTGCCGATCGCGGCGCTGGCGTCGGAGGAGATGCGTGAGGCCCAGATCGTCGATCGTCAGGGGCGAATCTGCATCGCGATCGATCCGCTCGACGGCTCCTCCAACATCGACATCAACATGACCGTCGGCACGATCTTCTCGATCCTGCCGGCCCCCGATGATCTCTCACTCGCCTTTCAGCAGCGCGGCTCGGCGCAGCTCGCGGCGGGCTTCGTCACCTACGGCCCGCAGACCTCGCTGGTGCTGACGCTCGGCGACGGCGTCGACATCTTCACGCTCGATCGCAAGGCGGGCTGCTTCCGCTTCGCGCGCAGCGGCGTGCAGATCGCCGAAGCCTGCGAGGAGTTCGCGATCAACGCCTCGAACCGCCGGCATTGGGATCCGCCGGTGCGCGCCTTCATCGACGAATGCCTCGCCGGCGTCGACGGTCACGCCAACCACGATTTCAACATGCGCTGGATCGGGTCGCTGGTCGCGGAGGCCTATCGCATCCTCACCCGTGGCGGCGTGTTTCTCTACCCTTCCGATGCGCGGCCCGGCTACGGCGACGGCCGCCTTCGCCTGACCTACGAAGCACACCCGATGGCGATGATCATCGAGCAGGCCGGCGGCTCGGCCTCGACCGGGCGCGAGCGCATCCTCGATCTATCGGCGCAGAGCCTGCACCAGCGCGTGCCGCTGATCATGGGCTCGAGCAACGAGGTGCGGCGCGTCGAGGAGCTGCATTGCGATCCGCTGCTGGTTGCCAGCGTCTCGGCGCCGCTGTTCGCGCGGCGCGGATTCTTCCGGCTCTGAGCGAGGCGTCCGATGTCCAGGAAGCATCCGATCATCTCCATCACCGGCTCCTCCGGCGCCGGCACCACCTCCGTCAAGAAGACCTTCGAGCAGATCTTTTTCCGCGAGAAGGTCAACGCCGTCTACATCGAGGGCGACGCCTTCCACCGCTACGACCGTGCCGAGATGCGTGCGCAGATGGCGAAGGAGGCCGAGCGCGGCAACAAGCACTTCAGCCATTTCAGCCCCGAGACCAATTTGTTCGAGGAGCTGGAACGCGCCTTCCGCGACTACGGCGAGACCGGCACCGCGGTGACGCGGCACTACGTCCACGACGCCGAGGAATCGGCGCTGCATGGCGCGGCACCAGGCACCTTCACCGACTGGAAGCAGCTGCCGGAGGATTCGGACCTGCTGTTCTACGAGGGCCTACACGGCGCCGTAGTCACCGATAAGGTGAACGTCGCGCGCTATGCCGACCTCAAAATCGGCGTCGTGCCCGTCATCAACCTCGAATGGATCCAGAAGCTGCACCGCGACCGCAGCGCACGCGGCTATTCGACCGAGGCGGTCACCGACACCATCCTGCGGCGGATGCCCGACTACATCCACTACATCTGCCCGCAATTCACCGAGACCGACATCAACTTCCAGCGCGTCCCGACCGTGGACACCTCCAATCCATTCATCGCGCGCTGGATCCCGACGCCGGACGAATCGATGGTGGTGATCCGCTTCAAGAATCCGCGCGGTATCGACTTCCCCTATCTGCTCTCGATGCTGCCGCAGAGCTGGATGTCGCGCGCCAATTCGATCGTGTGCCCGGGCGCGAAGCTGGACCTGGCCATGCAGCTGATCCTGACGCCGCTGATCATGCAGCTGATCGAGCGCAAGCGCAGCCTGAAGTGAACAGGGAGAGACTCCGATGAACATCTCCGTCCATGCCGAAGCCGACCTCAATGCGGTCACGCACAACGATCTCGCCAATGCCGTCCGCTTCCTCGCGGTCGACGCCATCGAGGCAGCGCAGTCAGGCCATCCCGGGCTGCCCATGGGCATGGCCGACGTCGCGACTGTGCTGTTCTCGCGCTTCCTGAAGTTCGACTCGGCGCATCCGAACTGGCCGGACCGCGACCGCTTCGTGCTGTCGGCGGGGCACGGCTCGATGCTGCTCTATGCGCTGCTGCATCTCACCGGCGGCGATATCAGCCTCGACGACATCAAGGCCTTTCGCCAGTGGGGCTCGAAGACGCCGGGCCACCCCGAATATGGCCACACGGCTGGTGTCGAGACCACGACGGGACCGCTCGGCCAGGGCATTGCGACCGCGGTCGGCATGGCGCTCGCCGAGCGGATGGCGAATGCGCGGCATGGCGATGGGCTCGTCGATCACTTCACCTATGTTATCGCGGGCGATGGCTGCCTGATGGAAGGCCTCAGCCATGAGGCGATCTCGCTGGCCGGTCATCTCGGGCTCGGCCGGCTGATCGTGCTTTTCGACGACAACGGCATCTCCATCGACGGTCCGACCTCGCTGGCGACATCGGACGACCAGCTCGCGCGCTTCGCTGCCTCCGGCTGGTCGGTGCGCCGCGTCGACGGACATGATCCCGAAGCGGTGGCGCAGGCGATAGCGGAGGAGCGGGAGACCGCGAAGCCGTCACTGATCGCCTGTCGCACAATCATCGGCTATGGCGCGCCTGATAGACAGGGCACCGAGAAAGTGCATGGCGCGCCGCTCGGCACCGAGCAGACGGCAGCGGCGCGGCGGACGCTGGGTTGGGACTATCAGCCTTTCGTGGTGCCGATCCCGGTGCTCAAGGCTTGGCGGATGATCGGGCAGCGCGGGCAGGTCGACCGCCTCGCTTGGCTCGATCGTTACGAAGGTGCGACGCCGGAGCAGCGCGACCTGTTCGTCGAGGGCAAAGCCGCGGCTCTGCCCGCCGCCTATGCGCTGGCCGCGGCGAAATTGCGTGAGCACTTTGCATCCGAGCGGCCGAAGCTGGCGACGCGGCAGGCCTCGCAACAGGTGCTCGAGGGAATCGCAGGAACAATTCCCGGCCTGGTCGGCGGCTCCGCGGACCTCACCCATTCGAACCTGACGCATGCCAAGGCGCAGGCGCCGGTCAAGAGCGGTGCGTTCGCCGGCGACTACATCCACTATGGCATCCGCGAGCACGGCATGGCCGCAGCGATGAATGGCCTGGCGCTGCATGGCGGCTTCATTCCCTATGGCGGCACGTTTCTGGCGTTCTCCGACTACAGCCGGCCGGCGATCCGACTTGCGGCCTTGATGCGGCTGCGCGTCATCCACGTGATGACGCACGATTCCATCGGCCTTGGTGAGGACGGACCGACGCACCAGCCGGTCGAGCATCTCGCGGCGTTGCGCGTGATCCCCAATCTACTGGTGTTCCGCCCCGCCGATGCCGTGGAGACGCTGGAGGCCTGGGATTGCGCGCTCGCGGCGGAGCATCGCCCCTCAGTGCTATGCCTGTCGCGGCAGGCCTTGCCGACATTCCGCAGCGATGGGCGCGGCAGAAACCGCGTCGCGAACGGTGCCTATCTCGTCGTCTCGCCGGACGGCGGCCGTGACGTGACGCTCATCGCAACCGGCTCGGAAGTCTCGATCGCGCTGGAAGCCGCACGCCTGCTCGCGACCGAGCACGTTCGCGCCGCCGTGGTCTCGGCTCCGTGTTTCGCACTGTTCGAGGAGCAGCCGGAGGATTACCGCGCCTCGGTGCTCGGCACCGCGCCGCGCGTCGGCATCGAGGCAGCTGTCGCCGGCGACTGGCATCGCTGGATCGGCGCTGACGGCGAATTCGTCGGCATGCGCGGGTTCGGCGCCTCGGCCCCCGCCCCGGTGTTGTACCGCGAATTCGGCATCACACCGCAAAGCATTGCGGAAGCGGCTCGCCGGGCGATGGCCCGCAAGAGCCAATAAGGAGGACGAATCTTGGCCCGTATTACTCTCCGCCAATTGCTCGATCACGCTGCCAGCCACGGCTACGCCGTGCCGGCGTTCAACATCAACAACATGGAGCAGGGCATCGCGATCATGCAGGCGGCGGCCGCGGTCGATGCGCCGGTCATCATCCAGGCCTCGCGCGGCGCGCGCAGCTATGCCGGCGATCTCATGCTTTCGCACATGATCGACGCGCTGGAGCGGACCTATCCCGACATTCCGCTCTGCATGCACCAGGACCACGGCAATGACGAAGCGACCTGCGCCTCGGCCATCGCCCATGGCTTCACCTCCGTCATGATGGATGGCTCGCTCAAAGCCGACGCCAAGACGGCGGCCGACTATGACTATAACGTCGCGATCACGCGCCGCGTCGTCGATCTCTCTCATTGGGTCGGCGCGTCCGTCGAAGGCGAGCTCGGCGTGCTCGGCTCGCTCGAGCACGGCGGCGGCGAACAGGAGGATGGTCACGGCGTCGAGGGCAAGGTCGGTCACGACCAGCTCTTGACCGATCCGGATCAGGCCGTCGACTTCGTCCGCGCCACCAAGGTCGATGCGCTCGCGATCGCGATGGGCACCTCGCACGGTGCCTACAAGTTCAGCCGCAAGCCGGATGGCGATATCCTGGCGATGCGGGTGGTCGAGGAGATCCACGGCCGGCTGCCGAACACGCATCTGGTCATGCATGGCTCGTCCTCGGTGCCGCAGCCGCTCCAGGACATGTTCAACCAGTTCGGCGGCGAGATGCCGCAGACCTGGGGCGTGCCGGTCGAGGAGATCGTTCGCGGCATCCGAAGCGGCGTGCGCAAGGTCAATATCGACACCGATTGCCGGCTGGCGATGACCGCGGTGTTCCGGAAGGTGGCGGCGGAAGCGCGCTCCGAATTCGATCCGCGCAAGTTCCTGAAGCCGGCGATGGACGCAATGCGCGAATTGTGCCGCGAGCGGTTCGAGCAGTTCGGTACCGCAGGCCACGCCAGCAAGATCAAGGTCATTCCAATGAGCGAGATGGCGCGGCGCTATCGCGCCGGCGAGCTCGATCCGCGCATCGACGCCCGCGAGCCGGTTGCCGCTTAGCCAATCAGAAAGAGCAGAGAAAAGAGCAGGAGAGAGACATGAACGCACATGCAGGCACGGTCCGCGGCAAAGAGCGCTATCGCTCCGGCGTGATGGAATACAAGCGCATGGGCTATTGGGAGCCCGATTACACGCCGAAGGACACCGACGTCATCGCGCTGTTCCGCGTGACGCCGCAGGAGGGCGTCGACCCGATCGAGGCCTCTGCTGCGGTTGCCGGCGAATCCTCGACCGCGACCTGGACGGTGGTGTGGACCGATCGCCTGACGGCGGCCGAGAAGTATCGTGCCAAGTGCTATCGCGTCGATCCCGTTCCGGGCTCACCCGGCTCGTATTTCGCCTACATCGCCTATGATCTCGACCTGTTCGAGCCGGGCTCGATCGCCAACCTCTCGGCCTCGATCATCGGCAACGTGTTCGGCTTCAAGCCGCTGAAGGCGCTGCGCCTCGAGGACATGCGCTTTCCCGTCGCCTATGTGAAGACGTTCCAGGGACCGGCGACCGGCATCGTGGTGGAGCGCGAGCGGCTCGACAAGTTCGGCCGGCCGCTGCTCGGCGCGACGGTGAAGCCGAAGCTCGGTCTGTCCGGCCGCAATTACGGCCGTGTGGTCTATGAGGCGCTGAAGGGCGGGCTCGACTTCACCAAGGACGACGAGAACATCAACTCGCAGCCCTTCATGCATTGGCGTGATCGCTTCCTCTATTGCATGGAGGCGGTGAACCGCGCGCAGGCCGCTTCCGGCGAGGTGAAGGGCACCTACCTGAACGTCACCGCGGCCACCATGGAGGACATGTACGAGCGCGCCGAGTTCGCAAAGGAGCTCGGCTCGGTGATCGTGATGATCGACCTCGTGATCGGCTACACTGCGATCCAGTCCATGGCCAAGTGGGCGCGGCGCAACGACATGATCCTGCATCTGCATCGCGCCGGCCACTCCACCTATACGCGGCAGAAGAGCCATGGCGTGTCGTTCCGCGTCATCGCCAAATGGATGCGGCTTGCCGGCGTCGACCACATCCACGCCGGCACGGTGGTCGGCAAGCTCGAAGGCGATCCCAACACCACACGCGGCTACTACGATGTCTGCCGCGAAGACTTCAACCCGACCAAGCTCGAGCATGGCCTGTTCTTCGACCAGTCCTGGGCGAGCCTCAACAAGATGATGCCGGTGGCCTCCGGCGGCATCCATGCCGGGCAGATGCACCAGCTGCTCGACCTGTTAGGCGAGGACGTCGTGCTGCAGTTCGGCGGCGGCACCATCGGCCATCCCATGGGCATTGCGGCCGGCGCGACCGCCAACCGCGTGGCGCTGGAAGCGATGATCCTCGCCCGCAACGAGGGCCGCGACTATGTGCACGAGGGCCCGGAAATCTTGGCCAAGGCGGCCCAGACCTGCACGCCGCTGAAGGCCGCGCTCGAGGTCTGGAAGGATGTCACTTTCAACTATCAATCCACCGACACGCCGGACTTCGTGCCGACCGCGCTGGAAACCGTCTGAGGAGATTTGAGATGAAGATCACCCAGGGCTGCTTCTCGTACCTGCCGGATCTGACCGACGAGCAGATCACCAGCCAGGTGCAGTATTGCCTCGCCAATGGCTGGGCGGTGAACATCGAGTTCACCGACGATCCGCATCCCCGAAACACCTATTGGGAGATGTGGGGCCTGCCGATGTTCGATCTCCAGGACGCCGCCGGCGTGATGATGGAGCTGGCCGAGTGCCGCAGGGTCTACGGCGACCGCTATATCCGCATCAGCGGCTTCGATGCCAGCCACGGCTGGGAGTCGGTGCGGATCTCCTTCCTCGTCAACCGGCCGAAGCAAGAGACGGAGTTCGAGCTGGTGCGGCAGGAGGTCGGCGGCCGTGCGGTCCGCTACACCACCGTGCGCAAGCCGGTTGCGCACGCGCCAGCTTGAGTCATCCGCTTCCGCGCGGAGCTCTCCCTGCTCCGCATCCTGGCGGACCACTGCTTCGCCGCCTCGCTCGCGGCGAAGCTCTTTTCTTCGAGGGTAGCCATGCTCGATGTCCCCCACGCAACCACGACCGAACACAGCGAGACCCATTTCGATCTCCGCAAGGAGGCTGAAGCCGCCGGAATCACCGAGACGCTTCAACAGCTCGATCAGGAGCTGATCGGACTCAAGCCGGTCAAGAACCGCGTGCGCCAGATCGCCTCGCTGCTGCTGATCGAGCGCATCCGGCAGCGTGCCGGCCTCGCCTCCGCGCCGCCGACGCTGCACATGTCGTTCACCGGCAATCCTGGAACAGGCAAGACCACCGTCGCGCTGCGCATGGCCAGGATCCTGCACGGGCTCGGCTTCGTGCGGCGCGGGCAGGTGATCTCGGTGACGCGCGACGATCTCGTCGGCCAGTATATCGGCCACACCGCGCCGAAGACCAAGGAGATACTGAAAAAGGCGATGGGCGGCGTGCTGTTCATCGACGAGGCCTATTATCTGCATCGTCCCGACAACGAGCGCGACTATGGTCAGGAATCGATCGAGATCCTGCTCCAGGTGATGGAGAACCAGCGCGAGGACCTCGTCGTGATCCTCGCCGGCTATGGCGAGCGGATGACGAAATTCTTCGCCTCCAATCCCGGCTTCCGCTCGCGCATCGCCCACCATATCGAATTCTCTGACTATGCAGAGGCCGAGCTGCTCGTCATAGCCGAGCTGATGCTGAAGGAGCGCGGCTATCGCTTGTCGGCCGCGGCGCGCGAGGCGTTCGAGAAATACATCGCGCTGCGTCGGACCCAGCCGTTCTTCTCCAACGCGCGCTCGATCCGCAACGCCGTCGACCGCATCCGCCTGCGGCAGGCCGATCGGCTGGTGTCCGATCTCAATCGCATGCTCGATGTCGCCGACCTCGAAACCATCGATGCCATGGACGTCTTAGCGAGCCGAGTCTTCAGCGGCGGTGCGGATGCGCGGAGTGCAGTGCCATGACGAAGGAGATCATGATCGCTCCATCGATCCTCGCCGCGGATTTCGCGCGTCTCGGCGAGGAGGTCGCCGCGATCGACGCCGCTGGGGCCGACTGGATCCATTGCGACGTCATGGACGGACACTTCGTGCCGAACATCAGTTTCGGTGCCGACGTCATCAAGGCGGTCCGTCCCTATTCGAAGAAGCCGTTCGACGTGCATTTGATGATCGCGCCGACAGATCCCTATCTCGAGGCGTTCGCAAAGGCCGGAGCGGACATCATCACGGTGCACGCCGAAGCGGGGGCGCATCTCGACCGCTCGCTCCAGGCGATCCGCTCGCTCGGCAGCAAGGCTGGCGTCAGCCTTTGTCCGTCGACCCCGGAAGCGGTGATCGAGTATGTGCTCGATCGTATCGATCTCGTGCTGGTGATGACGGTCAATCCGGGCTTTGGCGGCCAATCCTTCATCGCATCGCAGATCGACAAGATCAGGCGGATCAGGACCATGATCGGCGGGCGGCCGATCCGGCTCGAGGTCGACGGCGGTGTCACGTGCGACAATGCCGCGGCCGTGGCTGCAGCGGGTGCCGACACGCTGGTCGCGGGCTCCGCCGTGTTTCGCGGCAAGAGCGCTGGCGAATATGCCGCCAATATCGCGGCTATTCGCATCGCCGCGGAGACCGGCCGGGTTCCGAAGCTGCAAGATAGTTCCGCGCCCGCGAAGCGGGCCGAAGAAAGTGCGCTCATCCGGTAGATTACGGATCAGCCCACCGCCGTGGCTCCGGTGTGTCAAGGCGCGCCACTTTCTCCGGATCTCTACGGAGCATGCCTTCCAAATCGATCGGCTCATTCAGGCCGGGGTAACCAACGCACCGGAGAAGGACAATCGATTAACGACCGCGCAATGCCAAGCGTCTCAATCTGTGGTTTAGGGACGCGATGAGAGCGCGGATGCGTAACGACGGAAACTGCGGCATGAAGCCCGCACGCGGCGCAAAGTGATGGCATGAGCATGCATCGCCTGTTCGCCGAGCAGCTCCGCTGCGCCACCGATGCCACCGGACAGGTCGATCTCGTCGAGCTGGGCAAGTTCGTCAGCGCGGCTTACGAGGCCGGTGATCGCGAGCGTCAGCGGATGATCGAAGTACGCGCGCAAACGCGCGACGAGGTCGAGCAGGATCTGCTGCGGACCCGCGAGTTCCTCGACACAATCATCGAAAACATTCCGATCGCCGTCTTCGCGAAATGTGCGGAGAGTTCGCGCTACATCCTGCTCAACCGCGCCGGAGAAGACTATTACGGCATGCCGCGCGAACAGATGCTGGGCCGAACGCCCGAGCAGATCTTCCCGGCTGACGTGGCCCGCGTGGTCAACGAGCAGGATAGACGCGTCGCGGCCAGCGGCATGCCGATGGTTCTGGAGGAGCATCTGCTCGAAGTCGGCGTCAAGGGCCGCGACCGGGTCGTCAATTCACGCAAGATGCTGATCACGGATGGCAACGGGGATCCGCAATATCTGGTCGGCGTGATCGAGGATGTCACGGAGCGTGTCACCACCCGGCAGCGGATCAGCCATCTTGCGCATCATGATGCGCTCACGGACCTGCCGAACCGCAGCGCCTTCAACGCCGCGCTCGACGAACGGCTGGAACGGGCGCAGGAGGCGTCGACCAGTTTCGCCGTGCTGAGCCTCGATCTCGACCGCTTCAAGGAGGTCAACGACGTGTTCGGTCACCCCGTCGGCGACATGCTGATGCGGGCGGCCGCCGACCGGCTTGCCGCGGAAGCCGAAGGCGCCTTCGTCGCCCGCATCGGCGGCGACGAGTTCATGATCCTGATGCCCGACAACGCCAGCCGTGAGGACGTTCTGGCGCTGGCCGAACGCCTGGTCGAGACGATCGGCAAGGAGCTCGAGATCGACGACTATCTCTCCCACGTGGGCCTCAGCGTCGGCATCGCGTTCTATCCCGACGATGGCGTGAACGCGGCGACGCTGCTCGCCAATGCCGACTCGGCTCTCTACCGCGCCAAGCGCGAGGGCAGGAGCCGGGTCCGCTGCTTCGAATCCGAGATGGACCAGGAGCTGCGCGACCGCAGGCTGTTGCAGCACGACCTGCGGCAGGCGCTGGAGCAGAACCAGCTCCTCGTCTATTTCCAGCCGCAGGCGCGGGTGGATGGCGAGGTCATCGGCTTCGAGGCGCTGCTGCGATGGAATCACCCGACGCGGGGCTTCGTGCCGCCGGACCAGTTCATTCCGCTCGCCGAGGAGAACGGGCTGATCGTCGAGATCGGTGAATGGGTGCTGCGCGAGGCGTGCCGTGAGGCGGCATCCTGGCCGCGGCCGTTGCAGGTCGCGGTCAATCTGTCGCCGGTCCAGTTTCAGGCGGGCGATCTCGAGCGCTCGATCCACCAGATCCTGTTGGAGACGGGATTGACGCCGACGCGGCTCGAGGTCGAGATCACGGAGGGCGTGCTGATCGGCGATTTCACCCGCGCGCTCAACCTGCTGCGGCGGCTGAAGGCGCTCGGCATCCGCATCGCCATGGATGATTTCGGCACCGGCTATTCCTCGCTGTCGTATCTGCAGTCGTTCCCGTTCGACAAGATCAAGATCGACCGCAGTTTCATCTCCAACCTGGAGGCGACGCCGCAATCGGCCGAGATTGTCCGCGCCGTCCTGAGCCTGGCGCACGCGCTGAAGATCCCGGTCATTGCCGAGGGGGTGGAGACGGAAGCCCAACGTGCCTTCTTGGCCCGCGAGGCCTGCGAGGAGATGCAAGGCTATCTCGTCGGCCGTCCCGACTTGATCGAGCGCTACCTCGACCTGGTGGGCCTCGCCGTGGAGCGCCGCCTCTACGCCTAGCATTGGGCACAGAGTTCCGAGCGGACGTTTGGAACTAAAATCCTTACCGGCACTTCTCGAAAATTAACTTGGTTCAGGCGCGTTGAGCGCGCAGCAAATGTTTTGCATAAACGCCATCGGCCTGACGCAAATCAGGGCAATAAGCCGGTGAACGCGAGGGAGGGTCTCATGGAGAACGTACGTCGCTACCGGGCGCTGGCGTCCCTCTGTCGTCAGCAGGCGGCCTACCGGCCGCTCCAGAACTGGGAACTCCTCGGCCAGGCCGAACATTTCGAACATCTTGCCGAAATCGAGCTCAAGGCGCACTTCGACGCGTGCAATGTGCACCGCGACAAGGACGCCGCCGCGCCCACGACATGGGAAGCTCCCGTCGCGGCGTGACGGCGCCAGGCCGGCGCGTCAATGCGACATCAGCGTCGGGACCGTCATGGCTTCCAGCATGGCGCGGGTGACGCCCCCGAGAAAGCGTTCCTGCAACCGCGAATGGCCGTAGCCGCCCATCACCAGAAGATCGAGACTCTCGTCGGCCGCCAGCGACAGAATGATCGGCTGAATGTCGGCGCGCGTGGCGGTCAGGCTGACGGTGCGGGTGGACAATCCGCGCCGGCCGAGATGTCTGGCCAAGCCGCTCGCTGAAGCTTCGCCGCAGACGTCGTCGGTCTCGTTGACGGTGATGATCACGATCTCTTCGGCGCGCGCCAGGAACGGAGCTGCGTCGCGCATGGCGCGGGCGGCAACGCGACTGCCGTCCCAGCAGATGCCGATCCGCTTCGCCTTGAAGGCTCCCCGGAAGGTGTAGGGCAGGAACAGCACCGGGCCGCCCGCGCGGAACAGGATCTCGCTCGGCATGTCGTTGTCGAACGAGCCTTGCGCCGGATCGGGCTGGAGCAGGACGCTGAGGTCGTGCAGCCGTGCCATCTCGCCGAGCGACCCGGCGGCATCTGCCGGGATCGCGCCGAGTGCGTGGCAGGTATAGGCGATGCCGGCGTTCGCCGCCTCGCTCTTGAATACCGCGAGCGCCGCCTCGGCCCGCTCCACGGCGCGCTCGCGCTCCAGCTCGAAAACGGCCGCCACCGCCGCGCCGCCTTCCATGACGTAAGCCGTACTGGTGGCGACATAGCCGACCGCGACCGCGTCGAGATGCGCGTTGAGCTTCGCCGCGAGCGAGACCGAGCCCTCGATCGCGGGACGCATGGGACGTTCGGTGGGAATGTGGACGAGAATGTCTTTGTACATGGCGCGCCTCCGCTGAGCATCATCCGATGGTCGCAGTTTTTCACTGCGCGAAGGCGGCGCGTTGAGCTGTATCAAACGTCCGGATTGCCTGCTGCGACCGCTCATCCATTCTTTGCCGAGATTTAATCGGACGGACGGGACGCCGTAAGGTGGCAGCGACCATGTTGCGGGCAAGGCGACACCTGCTCAACATGGACATTTCGACATGAACGATCGCGTCAATTCCGACATCACCACGTCTCGCAAGATCTTGCGGCCGCGGCGGCTCGCGCTGCTCGGCACCGTGGCCGCGCTGGGCGTGGCCGCCCTGGCAGTTGCGCCAGGCGCCTCGCCGTACGGCATCAACTCCTTGATTGCGCCGGCTCAGGCGGCCGAAGCCGCCGCGACGCCGCCCGGCTTCGGCGATCTCGTCAGCAGGGTCAAACCCGCTGTGATCTCGGTGCGGGTCAAAATCGATCAGGACAACGACAAGAGCGCGATGCTGCAGCAGAACCGGATGGATTCGGACGAGGACACGCCGTTCGACCAGTTCTCGCGACAGTTCGGTTTCCGCTTTCCGGGCGGCGCGAACGGCATGCCGCGCCAGCGCCACCAGATGATCACGGGCGAAGGCTCCGGCTTTTTCATCTCCGCCGACGGCTATGCCGTGACCAACAATCACGTCGTCGATCGCGCCGAGTCCGTGCAGGTGACGATGGACGACGGCACGACCTACACCGCGAAAGTGGTCGGCACCGATCCGAAGACAGATCTCGCGCTGATCAAGGTCGACGGCAAGAAGGACTTTCCGTTCGTCAAGTTCTCCGACCAGAAGCCGCGCATTGGCGACTGGGTGGTCGCGGTCGGCAATCCCTTCGGTCTTGGCGGCACCGTGACCGCCGGCATCGTCTCGGCCAGCGGCCGCGACATCGGCAACGGTCCCTATGACGACTTCATCCAGATCGACGCGCCGATCAACAAGGGTAATTCCGGCGGCCCGGCCTTCGACATGAACGGCAACGTGATCGGCGTGAACACTGCGATCTTCTCGCCCTCGGGCGGCTCGGTCGGAATCGGCTTCGATATCCCGGCCTCGACCGCCAAGCTCGTCGTCGCGCAATTGAAGGACAAGGGCGCGGTCACCCGGGGCTGGCTCGGCGTGCAGGTGCAGCCGGTGACATCGGATATCGCCGACAGCCTCGGGCTCAAGGAGGCGCGCGGCGCGATCGTCGACAATCCGCAGGATGGCAGCCCGGCGGCGAAGGCCGGCATCCAGGCGGGCGATGTCATCACCGCCGTCAACGGCACCACGATCAAGGACTCCCGCGACCTCGCCCGCACCATCGCCGGCTTGACGCCGGGCACGTCCGTGAAGCTCGATGTCTTCCGCAAGGGCGACAGCAAGACGGTGACGCTGGCGCTCGGCGAGTTGCCGAACGAGCGGCAGGCCAAGGGCAATGGCAGTGGCAATGCCGACGAGGGCAGCGGACAGCCGGGTGCCGGCACGCCGCGCCTCGGCCTCAGCCTGGCGCCCGCCGGTGACGTCCAGGGCGCAGGCCAGAACGGCGTCGTCGTCACCGAGGTTGATCCGCAAGGCCCGGCCGCGCAACGCGGCATCCGGACCGGCGACGTCATCCTCAATGTCGGCGGCAAGGCTGTCAGCAATGTCGGCGAGGTGCGCTCCGAGCTGGCGCAGGCCAAAACCTCGGGCAAGCGCAGCGTGCTGCTTCAGGTCAGAAGCGCGGAGGCCACCCGCTTCGTTGCGGTGCCACTCGCATAACGTCAACTCGACCCTTACCAATCCAGGAAGGCCGCCTTCGGGCCGCCTTTTGCACACACGTCACGTCCGCACCAGGCCGGTCACATTCTCGTTAACGGCAGGGATGATGACCTGGTGCGTCCGAAAAAGCCGTGTTCGCTGATCACACTCGCAGGGCGCCTCGGTGCTCTGCGCCAACGTCGCCGCTGAGAGGGGTTGCAAGCGTGGAACTTCGAGCCTCCCGGCGCTTTGTGGAACTCGCCGGTGGTTCACAAGTGATCGGTGCCGACATGGATCGATTGAAGCTCTCGCTCAGGAGTGCGCTGCTCGTGGCGCCATTGGTGCTCTCGGGGGGAAACGCGCTCGGGCGCGACGACGGCCGCTACGCGAATTCTCCTCTGAAGCCATGGTTCGACAGTTTGCGCAGCCATCTCGGTCCGTGCTGCTCGGACGCGGACGGTTTCGCCCTTGCCGATCTCGACTGGGAGTCGCACAACGGGCGCTACCGTGTCCGCATCGACGGACAGTGGATCGATGTGCCGGATGAGGCCGTCATCACCGAGCCCAACCGGGCCGGCCGCACGATGGTGTGGCCGGTCAAGACTGCGTTCGGGATTTCGATCCGCTGCTTCATGCCGGGGAGCATGATCTGAGGCGGGTCAGCGCGACCGCTTGGATTTGCGCTTCGATGATTTCTTGTTCGACGATTTCTTGGACGACGTCCCGGACGTTTTCTTGGATGCTTTCTTGGACGTCTTCTTGGCGCTCTTGCGCTTCGAAGCCTTCTTCGGGACCTTCTTGCCCTTCTTGCGTGCCTTCGACAGTCCGATCGCGATGGCCTGCTTGCGGTTCTTGACGCGGCCGCCGCGCCCGCCACGGCCGCTCTTCGCGGTGCCCTTCTTGTAACGCCGCATCTCGGTGGCGACATCGCTTCCCGAGCTGCGTGAGTAGCGGCGCTTTTTTGCCTTGCGTGCCATGCATATTCTCCCTCGGCGGGGAGAACCATTCTGCACAGCCATGGTTCCGGGAGCGTGGAACGGCGCATGCCTAAAGCGCGATGCGATGCTCTAGAAGGAGTTTGCCAGCTCGATCTCCGCTTCCAGCACCTGGATGCGCCGGGCGGCCTCGCTGAAGGACAGATCCCGCGCATATTGGCCGGGCTGGTAGGCCTCTTCGCTGAGCCGCTTCAGCTTGAGACCCTGCGCCCGCGTCATCTGCTCGCCCAGGAAAAATCTGGCGTCGTATTTACCTTGAACCTGCATCTGGCGTCTCCGTCCTGAAATCGTGACTTGACTATATGTTCTTATTTTGTTCTAACAAGGCATGGACAACAGAATTAATGAAATTCGACGTAAAATCAGAGTCTTGAGGCTCGAGATGGCCGACGTCGAGGCGTCGGTGCGCGACCTCGTCGAGCGCGATCACGACTGCACGGAAAGAGCCCTGGCGCAGATGGACTTGCGCCGGAAGATCAATCTCTTGATCGCCGAATGGAAGGCTGCCGGCGGCAGCGACGTACTGCCGAACGTCCGCGACCGGGTGCGGCTTCGTGCCGTGAAGACAGGCGGCAACTCCGCGCGCGCAGCCGAGCGCCGCTGAGATCCTTGGCGCCGGATACTGAAGGCCGAGTGCCGAACCAAAGATAGAAGACAAAGGGCTCCGCAATGCGGAGCCCTTCATGATTCCAGGGAGCGCCTATTTGGTGTCGGTCATGCCGCCCTTGTTGGTCATGGTGCCGCCCTGATCAGAGCCGGGACCGGCGCCGCCTTGGCCGGACGGATCAGCGCCCTTGGAGGACTTGGTGTTGGCGCCGGTGGTCTGTGCCGACGACATCGAGGATCCATGCTTAGTCTTGTGCGATTTGGCCTGGGCGGCAAACGGCGCGGCGGCAAGGCCGGTTGCCAATATTACGGCGAGAGCGAGCTTGGTCGTCTTCATGCGGGGAAACTCCCTGAGTTAAATTGACGCAGGCACAAACCGCGCGTCGCGGCAGGGAGTTCCCGGCGAAGTATCTTCCGTGCGTCACCCACGCTTCAAGTTTGCTTGTCCTCGGCCAGGATGAACACGGCGCCGGTGAGCGTCGCGCCGATCGCGAAGGTCGTCACCAAGGTGAGGGCGAAGACCATCGCGGCCTGGCTTCCGCCATTGTTCAGCAGGTTGGCGACGGCTGGATTGGACAGGACGAGCGTGAGGCTGAAAATGAGGCCGAGCGCTGCGCCCATCATTGCATGCGTCATCAGCTTGATAAGGCCGCTGGCAGAGATCAGCTCAGACGACTTCTTGGTGCGCATGGGACGGCATCCCGAACTGCCACGCCAACGCGCATGTGATCGCCGGGTTCCGTTCCGCTGAAGGAATTGTTACCGCCCGTTTCATCCGGCGTTCATGCCGGGCTTGCCAAGATGGGCGCCAGCAAAACGGGAACATCGATATGGGTAAGGTCGTCTTTCTTTACCGCTCGCTGGCCTATCGCAACGCGGCCGCGGACATCCTGCGCAAGGCGCGCAAGCTTCCGCTTGGCGCGGAGCGGAGCGCGGCCCGCCGCTACGCGAGGGCGCTGCGCGATCTCGCCCGAACGGAAGCTTGGCTCGAAGGGCGCGTCGCGCGCGAACCACGCACGGCGCAGCGCATGAGCAGCGCAGCGTCAGGTTAACCGGATGCGCGTTGCAATTCGGCAGCGCCGGCGGTGTCGAACTTGCTTGGTGCAGCCGCCGCGGTCTTGCGTGTCAACGGCACCTCAAGACGGCACAGCAGGCCCTCGGCGCGCCAATCGAACTGCGCCTGTCCGCCAAGCTGGGACTCGATGCTCGCAAGCAGGCTTCGCGTGCCGAAGCCGCGCGATTTCGGGGTCTTGACCAGGGGACCGCCGGATTCCTCCCAGCTCAGCGTGAGCAGCTCCTCGTCGACCTGCCAATCGATCGCGAGCCGCCCCGCTCGCGTGGATAGCGCGCCGTACTTTGCCGAGTTGGTGAAGAGCTCGTGCAGTGCGAGCGCCAGCGTCTGGGCCGTCGCCGGCAGCAACTGAACTTCGGGCCCTGCCAATTTGATCTGGTCGCCCAGCGAGTAGGGCGCAAGCTCCTCGTCGATCAGCCTGGAGAGCTCGGCGCCTTGCCAGCTCGACAGCGACAGGATGGTGTGCACGCGCGCCAGCGCATTGATGCGCCCCTCGACGGCGTTGACATAGGCCTTGACCTCGTCGGCCCGGGTGAGGCGCACGATCGACTGCGCCAGCGCCAGCGCGTTCTTCGCGCGATGATCGACTTCCCGCGCCAGGAGGTTCTGCCGCTCCTCGGCGCGCTTGCGCTCGGTGATGTCGACGGTCACGCCGCTGACGCGCACCACGCGCCCGCTCTCGTCCGTGGTTGCGGCCGCCGTGCCGACGCACCAGCGCACCTCGCCGTCGGGCCGGATGATGCGGAACTCCGTCTCATAGGCGCGTGTGCCCTTGTTGAACTCGGCGATCGCCTTGCGCAACTGGTCGACGTCGTCGGGGTGCAGCAGGGCCTGAACGTTGGCCGGATTGATCTCGAAATTGTCGGGGCTGACGCCGAAGATATTGTATTGCCCCTCGTCCCACATCCAATCGCCGCTGATCCAGTCCCAGTCCCAGGACCCCATCTTGCCTGCCGCGATCGCCATGCTGCGCCGCTGCTCGCTCTCGCGCAGCTTCGCGGTGGAAGCCTCCAGTTCCGCGGTGCGGGCGCGGACGCGATCCTCGAGCTCGTGGTTCAGCCGTTCGAGCTCGCGCGTCTTGCGGTAGAGCTCGGCAAACACCTTGATCTTGGCGCGCAGTACCTCCGGCACGACCGGAACCGGCACGTAATCGACCGCGCCCATCTCGTAGCCGCGCAGCCGGTCGATGTCGCTGACCTGGATCGCCGAGATGAAGATCATGGCGGTCTTCTGAAAGCGCGGATGCTCGCGGATCATCGCGGCGAGCTCGAAGCCGTCGAGCTCGGGCATGCAGACGTCGACCAGGATCACCGCGATCTCGGTCTTGAGCAGCACCTCCAACGCCTCGCGGCCCGAGGAGGCGATGACGAGGTTCTCGCCGAGATCCTTCAGGATCACCTCATAGGCGAGCAGCTTGGCCGGCTGATCGTCGACGAGCAGGATGTTGACCTTTTCCTGATCCATACGCGGGTCCAACTCAGCGATGCAGCCACATGCGGATCGCAAGCAGCAATTGGTCGGTGTTGACCGGTTTGGCGAGGTAGTCGGACGCGCCGGCTTCGAGGCATTTCTCCCGGTCGCCCTTCATCGCCTTCGCGGTCAACGCGATGATCGGCAGACGGGCGAAGGCCGGGTTCTCGCGGATCACGCCGATGGTCTGATAGCCATCCATCTGCGGCATCATGATGTCCATCAGCACGATCGCGATCTCCGGATTGGATTCGACCAGTGTCACCGCCTCGCTGCCGGTCGTGGCCGTCAGCACCTTCATGCCGCGTCGTTCCAGCACGCTCGAGAGCGCGAAGATATTGCGGGCATCGTCGTCGACGAGCAGGGCGGTCTTGCCGATCAGGTCCTCGTCGGAACTGTTCAGCTTCTCCAGCATGCGCTGCTTCTCGATCGGCAGCTCCGTGATCACGCGGTGCAGGAACAACGCGGTCTCGTCGAGCAGGCGCTCGGGCGATTCCACGCCCTTGACCACGATGCTGCGTGCCATGGTGTGAAGCTCGGCATCCTCCTCGGCGGAAAGCTCGCGGCCGGTGAACACCACGACGGGGATGTTCGACAGCGCCTCGTCGTTGCGGATCTGATCGAGCACCTCGAAGCCGCTCATGTCGGGCAGCCTGAGGTCGAGCACCACGCAATCGCAGGGTTGCTCGCGCAACGTCGTGAGCGCACCGGCCCCGGTATCCGTGGCCAGGATCTCGATGTCGTCGTGGTGCAGCAGCTCGCGGATCGAGAGCCGCTCGGCCTCGTTGTCCTCGACGATCAAGAGTCGCTTGCGCCGCGGCCGCGCATATTCCTTGATCTGCGTCAGCGCGGCCGAGACGCCCTCGGTCGTCGTCGGCTTGTTGACGAAGGAGAAGGCGCCGCGCGCCAGCGCATGCTGGCGGTCCTCGTCGAGCGTGATGATCTGAACCGGGATGTGGCGGGTGAGCGGATTGTGCTTGAGCTGGCTCAGCACGGTCCAGCCCAGCATGTCGGGCAGGAACACGTCGAGGGAGACGGCCGTCGGCTGGTATTGCTTGGCGAGCTCGAGGGCCTCGGCGCCGCGCGCGGCGACCAGGACCTTGAAGCCCTTGTCGCGGGCCAGATCGACCAGCACGCGGGCATAATGCGGGTCGTCCTCGACGATCAGGAGAATGGTGTCGCCGGGCTCGAGGTTGAGGCGGTCGTCGGGCAGCTGCTCGATAACGCGCTGCTGGTCAGGCGCGGCAGGCTGCAGCGCCGGCGGCTGGCCGTATTGCTGTGACGCCGGCGCCCGCGGCGCGAGGGTCGGGCCGGAATATTTCAAGGGCAGATAGAGCGTGAAGGTCGAGCCCTTGCCCGGCGCGCTGCGCAGGTGGATCTCGCCGCCGAGCAGGCTGGCAAGCTCGCGGCTGATCGCAAGGCCGAGGCCGGTGCCGCCATATTTGCGGCTGGTGCCGGCATCGGCCTGCTGGAACGCCTCGAAGATCAGCTTCTGCTTCTCCAGGGGAATGCCGATGCCGGTGTCGGACACTTCGAAGGCGATCACGGCCGGCGCCGAGTTCAGCACCGGATGATCCGACCCCCAGCCGCCGATTGCGCCGGCGACTTTCAGGCGCACTTCGCCGTCGGCGGTGAACTTGAAGGCGTTGGAGAGCAGATTCTTCAGAACCTGTTGCAGCCGCTTGGAGTCGGTCACGATGCTGCGCGGCAGGTTCGGATCGACGTCGATCTTGAACGACAGGTTGCGGTTGTCCGCCTCGTGCCGGAACGGCCGGCCGACGGTCTCGAGCAGGTTCGCGGTCAGGATTTCCTCGGCGTCGACCGTCACGGTGCCGGACTCGATCTTGGAGAGATCGAGAATGTCGCTGATGAGGTTGAGCAGGTCGGTGCCGGCACCATGGATGGTGCGGGCGAACTCGACCTGCTTGGCCGAGAGGTTGCCATCGGGATTGTCGCTGAGCTGCTGTCCGAGGATCAGGATCGAGTTCAGCGGCGTACGCAGCTCGTGGCTCATATTGGCGAGGAATTCGGACTTGTACTTCGACGTCAGCGCGAGCTCGGTCGCCTTCTCCTCGAGCGCGCGGCGGGCCTGCTCGATTTCCTGGTTCTTGCGTTCGACCTCGACGTTGCGCTCGGCGAGCTGCTGCGCCTTCTGCTCGAGCTGGTCGTTGGTCTGCTGCAATTCGCGCTGCTGGGTCTGCAGCTCGCCGGCGAGCTGCTGCGACTGCTTGAGCAGGCCTTCGGTCTGCATCGTGGCCTCGATCGAATTGAGCACGATGCCGATGGAGTCGGTGAGCTGCTCCAGGAAAGTCATCTGCGAGGTCGTGAAGGAGACCAGCGAGGCGAGCTCGATCACGGCCTTGACCTGGCCCTCGAACAGCACCGGCAGCACGACGAGGTTCTTCGGGGCGACGCGGAACAGCGCCGAGTTGATCGGCACCACGTCCGAGGGAATGTCGGAGACGACGCGCGGCCGCTTGTCGAAGGCGCATTGGCCGATCAGGCCTTCGCCGAACTGCAGCACCGGCTGATAGGGGTAGACGCCGTCGCTGGCGTAGGAGGCGAGCAGCAGGAGCTGGGGATCGTTCTCGTTCTCGACCTGGTAGATCACGCCCGTATGGGCGTTCACCAGCGGCGACAATTCGGTGAGCAGCAATCGGCCGACCGTGGTGAGATCGCGCTGTCCCTGGAGCATGTTGGTGAACTTGGCGAGGTTGGTCTTGAGCCAGTCCTGCTCGGTATTCACGTCCGTCGTGAGACGGAGGTTGGTGATCATCGTGTTGATGTTGTCCTTCAGCTCCGCCACTTCGCCGCGGGCGTCGACCTGGATTGACCGCGTCAGGTCGCCCTTGGTCACCGCAGTTGCGACTTCCGCGATCGCGCGCACCTGCGAGGTCAGGTTGGCCGCGAGCAGGTTGACGTTGCCGGTGAGATCCTTCCAGGTGCCGGCAGCGCCGGGCACGTTGGCCTGGCCGCCGAGCCGGCCTTCGACGCCGACCTCGCGCGCCACCGACGTCACCTGATCGGCGAAGGTCGCGAGCGTCTCGGTCATGTTGTTGATGGTGTCGGCGAGCGCTGCGACCTCGCCCTTCGATTTCACCGTGAGGTTCTGCTTCAGATCGCCATTGGCGACCGCGGTCACCACCTTGACGATGCCGCGGACCTGCTCGGTCAGGTTCGCCGCCATGAAGTTGACGGTGTCGGTGAGATCCTTCCACGTGCCGGCGACGCCGGGCACTTGCGCCTGGCCGCCCAGCTTTCCTTCCGTGCCCACCTCGCGCGCGACGCGCGTCACTTCGCCGGCGAAGGCGTTGAGCTGGTCCACCATGGTGTTGATGGTGTTCTTCAGCTCCAGGATTTCGCCCTTCACGTCGACGGTGATCTTGCGCGAGAGGTCGCCGCGCGCGACCGCCGTGGTGACTTCGGCGATGTTGCGGACCTGGGTGGTGAGGTTCGCAGCCAACAGGTTGACGTTGTCGGTGAGATCCTTCCAGGTGCCGCCGACGCCGGGCACGACGGCCTGACCGCCGAGCCGGCCCTCGGTGCCGACCTCGCGCGCCACGCGCGTGACTTCGGCGGCGAAGGAGCGGAGCTGCTCGACCATGGTGTTCAGCGTGTCCTTCAGGAGAAGGATCTCGCCGCGTACGTCCACCGTGATCTTCTTCGACAGGTCGCCGCCGGCGATGGCGGTTGCGACCTCGGCGATGTTGCGGACCTGCGCCGTCAGGTTGGAGGCCATGAAGTTGACGTTGTCGGTGAGGTCCTTCCAGGTGCCGGCGACGCCGGGCACCTCGGCCTGGCCGCCGAGCTTGCCTTCGGTGCCGACCTCGCGCGCCACGCGCGTGACTTCGCCGGCGAAGCCGTTGAGCTGGTCCACCATGGTGTTGATGGTGTTCTTCAGCTCGAGGATTTCGCCCTTCACGTCGACGGTGATCTTGCGCGAGAGGTCGCCGCGCGCGACCGCGGTCGTCACCTCGGCGATGTTGCGGACCTGGGCGGTGAGGTTACCCGCCATCGAGTTGACGCTGTCGGTGAGATCCTTCCAGGTGCCGGCGACGCCGGGCACGTTGGCCTGACCGCCGAGGCGGCCTTCGGTGCCGACCTCGCGCGCCACGCGCGTCACCTCGCCCGCGAAGCGGTTGAGCTGGTCGACCATGGTGTTCAGCGTGTCCTTGAGCTGAAGGATCTCGCCGCGCACGTCCACGGTGATCTTGCGCGACAGGTCGCCGCCGGCGATGGCGGTGGCAACTTCCGCGATGTTGCGGACCTGCGCGGTGAGGTTACCCGCCATCGAGTTCACGGAGTCGGTCAGGTCCTTCCAGGTGCCGGCGACGCCGGGCACGTCGGCCTGGCCGCCGAGCTTGCCGTCGGTGCCGACCTCGCGCGCCACGCGCGTGACTTCGCCGGCGAAGGCGTTGAGCTGGTCGACCATGGTGTTGAGCGTTTCCTTCAGCTGAAGGATTTCGCCCGAGACGTTCACCGTGATCTTCTTGGACAAGTCGCCCTTCGCCACCGCGGTTGCGACCTCGGCGATGTTGCGTACCTGGCCCGTGAGGTTCGAGGCCATCGAGTTGACGCTGTCGGTGAGGTCCTTCCACGTGCCGCCGACGCCGCGCACCACCGCCTGACCGCCGAGCTTGCCTTCGGTGCCGACCTCGCGCGCCACGCGCGTGACTTCGCCGGCGAAGGCGTTGAGCTGGTCCACCATCGTGTTGATGGTGTCCTTCAGCTCGAGGATCTCGCCGCGCACGTCCACGGTGATCTTCTTCGAGAGATCGCCGCCGGCGACCGCGGTGGTCACCTCGGCGATGTTGCGGACCTGCGCGGTCAGGTTCGAGGCCATCGAGTTGACGCTCTCGGTGAGGTCCTTCCAGGTGCCGGCGACGCCGAGCACGTTGGCCTGGCCGCCGAGCCGGCCCTCGGTGCCGACCTCGCGGGCGACGCGCGTGACTTCGCCGGCGAAGGCGTTGAGCTGGTCGACCATGGTGTTGAGCGTTTCCTTCAGCTGAAGGATCTCGCCCGAGACGTTCACCGTGATCTTCTTCGACAAGTCGCCGCTCGCGATGGCGGTCGCGACGTCGGCGATGTTGCGGACCTGCGCGGTCAGGTTGGAGGCCATGAAGTTGACGTTGTCGGTGAGGTCCTTCCAGGTGCCGGCCACGCCGGGCACCTGGGCCTGACCGCCGAGCTTGCCCTCGGTGCCCACCTCGCGCGCGACGCGCGTGACCTCCGAGGCGAACGAGTTGAGCTGGTCCACCATGGTGTTGATGGTGTCCTTCAGCTCCAGGATCTCGCCGCGCACGTCCACGGTGATCTTGCGCGAGAGGTCGCCGCGCGCCACGGCGGTGGTGACGTTGGCGATGTTGCGGACCTGTGCGGTCAGGTTGCCGCACATCGCGTTGACGGAGTCGGTCAGGTCCTTCCAGGTGCCGGCGACGCCGGGCACGATGGCCTGGCCGCCGAGCTTGCCGTCAGTGCCGACCTCGCGCGCCACGCGCGTCACTTCGGAGGCGAAGGAGCGCAGCTGGTCCACCATCGTATTGATGGCTTCCTTGAGCTGGAGGATCTCGCCGCGGACGTCGACCGTGATCTTCTTGGAGAGGTCGCCGTTGGCGACCGCGATCGTCACCTCGGCGATGTTGCGAACCTGGTTGGTCAGGTTGTTCGCCATCGAGTTGACGCTCTCGGTGAGGTCCTTCCAGACGCCGGTCACCTCCGGCACCTGGGCCTGGCCGCCGAGCTTGCCTTCGGTGCCGACCTCGCGCGCCACGCGCGTCACCTCCGAGGTGAACACGCCGAGCTGCTTGATCATGGTGTTGACGATCGTCGCCGACTGCAAGAACTCGCCGCGGAGCGGACGGCCGTCGACGTCGAGCTTGACGGTCTGCAGCAGGTCGCCTTGGGCGACAGCGGCAACCGCGCGCGTCACCTCGCGGGTCGGCCACAACAAGTCGTCGATCAGCGTGTTGACGGAGCCTTCCATGTCGGCCCAGGAGCCGGAGGCGAGGCCGAACTTCACGCGCTGGCGGGTCTTGCCTTCGCGTCCCACCACCTGGCCCACCAGCTCGAGCTGCTGTGCCATGCGCTGGTTCGCGGCGATAATTTCGTTAAAAGTGTCGGCGATCTTGCCGTCGATACCGAGATAGTCGCCGCTCATGCGCACCGAAAAGTCACCGCTGCGCATCGCTTGGAGGGCGAGCAGCAGTTCCGCTCGGGAATCCGGCTCGGACGTACCGTTGATTTTTGGCTTTGGGACGCGACGACCGGAGCGTGATGCAGTTCCGGAATCGAGGTCGCTCATACTGTTTCCCCCGCAGGCGTCGGCCGAATCTGAGGCAAGACGCGTTCGACGAAATAAGAGCGTCAGCCAAATTCGAAATCAAGCGCCAACGTACGGCGCCAGGAATTGGAACCCGCTTTGCTCAGCCCAACCACGCTAACGGCGGTCCGGCCGGTTTGGTTCCATGGCCTCAGAAGGAAAAAGGCCCGCAAGTGCGGGTTGTCCACGCGTCCGTCGTCCGCAGTCCTCCTTCGGAACGGAGCGCCGAGCCTGACGGTTAGCCAGCGCAGACAGGAGAACGGACATGAAAGCAGCAATTGTCGCCATCGCCATCACGGTCCTTGCCACGGGATCGGCTCTGGCGCAGGGCGGTGCGCCAAGTGGGCGCGGCTCCGTGACCGGCGACCCCGCCGCAAGCTCCGCCAACCCGCAGGCGGACACGCCGACCACCGGAGCGGCTACCCGCTCGAATCCAAGCGGAAGCGGCACGTCCTCGTCGGGCGGCAAGGACGACAACGGCGATGCGGGTCGCGACAAGATGCCGGAGAGCGACCGCACCGTGCGGCCGCAGAGCCAGCAACGACCGAGCGACAGGTAGAGGCTATTTGTCTGCCATGGTGCGCTCGGCGTCCCTGACCTGGGCGCGCAGCAGCGGCAGCTGTTCGCGCGCGAACGCTGCGAGTGCTGCATTGTCGGGCGCCGTCAGATAGCGTTCGAGCAGGCCGATGATCGACTCATACTCGGGAATCTGCGCGGCATAGAAGCTTCTGACATAGGCCGGACCATCCGACATTTCGGGCTCGACGAGGCTCGCGCTCGAGGATGTTGCCCTGCCGACATGCAGTTCCGCGCCGATCGCCTCCTGGACCTCTTTCAGTCGCTTGTCGCGCTTAGCCGCTTCCTCGGCGCGCAGGGCGGCGAGGTTCTTGACCTCGGCGTTGCCCTTGAGGTCGGTGTTCTCGAGCAGCCCCTGTTGAAACCGGCTGAAATTGTAGGCGCCGCTGATCACCTCGATCGCGGAGGGCGCCCGTGCGCCGGGCTTTCGTTCGCCAAGGCTGTCGGCAAGCGCCGAGGTGCTGATCAATGCCAGAATGATTGCGGCGACAACTCGCATCGATCTTCAATGACGAACCGCGTGCGAAAGTTCCCCGACCATTACGATCCGGTAAGCGGGTTGCGGCGCAAGAGTTCCGTCCCCACGTCCTCTATATGAAACAGTCTGACGTCTTCAGAGACAACGCTGACAATTGTCTTCAGCTTGCCGAGCGCGCTGACGGACAGCCCGCCCATAAGCGCTATTCGCGCATGGCCGACGCCTGGACGGCACTCGCCAACGAGCAGGATTGGCTCGACGGCGAAATTTCGCCCGTTCCCGTCCATGCAGCTCCAAAGCGGAACGGGTGAACTCGTCTTCAAGAATCTGCATGTGAGACCGCTCACGGAAGGCGCACAACTGATTTGGGATGATCCGGGAACGTCGATCGCGGAGATTCCAATTGCAGAAGGAGGTTTGGCGATGGCTCCGCGTCTGGCTCTTCTCTCCCTCATTCTCGCCTTTGGCGTCTCCGTCGCGTTCGCGACGGTGACCACGGTGCGACAGGTGCATCTCGAGAGCGCATCTCCCGTCCACGCCGTGCGCAGCTGATTGCCGCAGCGGAACATTTGACGCCGCTATGCGTAAGCGCTCCGACACATCAGCAGAAGCGAGAGCGCATCATGGCCCATTCCGACCAAGGCATCGTCAAGGACAAGCGTGGGGAGGTGCAGCCCCGCGACAAGGAACGTGCGCAATCCGTGCACAAGGCGGATCCGAAAGGCTCCCCCTCGCGTGAAGCGACGCGCGATCCCAAGCTGAACGACAACATCAAGACGCCGGGTTCCGGCGCCATGCCGGACGGCTCGAGCGACGCCACGGGCTAGCTCTCACCAGGAACGAATTTCCGCGGGAAGTGTCGACGGATTGCTTCCGGCAGTCATGCCCCCGGTGCGCCGGAAGCAATCTCCAAGGACGGCCCTGGCACCCACCGTGCCGGGGTCGTTTGCTTTTCGAGGGGCTTTCCGTGCGTCATTCGGCGCCGCTCTCCGGATCCCCCTGAGTATGTCCTTCAGGCCCGCGGCCGAATACGCCAAAGCTGCTCGACTTCACGCCGGCAGCGGCATCGACGCCCACAGCGGCCAGTCCGAACTTCAGGAGTTCGCGGACTGCTGCCGCCCGCGTCGGCATGCGGTGCTTGAACCGGAAATCGTCAATGGCGGCCAACTCTTCCGGCGAGAGCATGACCTGAAGGCGCTCGGCGCGAAGGTCGTTCATGGCGATCACGCAAATTGAGTAGGTTGAGTAGCTTACTCAACGAAACAACTTGATGAGAGTTCCGCGAAAGCCGACGAAGTCTGCAAGTGAATAGGAAATCCAATAAAATCAATAATTTATTGAAACGCATGCCGCCGTAAGGCATTGTTCCCGTAAGGGAGAGAGACCATGACCGACGAAGTCAGTCAGGTTACCTCGCAAGCTTTCCGCAGAACCCGCAGCGCCCGAGCCGGTGCGGCCAAGCCAGCAGAAGATCATTGATGAGGTCGAGCGCTGGGCCAACGAG
>NZ_LAXE01000001.1:6357472-6414590 GCF_003122645.1 Bradyrhizobium sp. SUTN9-2 | reverse complement strand
TGGGCCAACAGCCCGGGCCTTCAGCCGCCGCAATCGCAGCCTTCGACGGGAGCGAAAGCGAGCTAGGGCATGATCCGGAAAAGTGTGAAGCGGTTTTCTGCAAAGATCATGCGTAAACAACAATCTAAAGCGCGATGACGATTCATCCAAATCTCATCGCGCTTTAAGGCTTTGCGAAGCGAGAGCCCGTTGCCGACGGCGAATGGCCTGATCGGCGCGATTTGTGGGAGACATTGCGAAGCTTGCGCCTGAGCCACCAGGCCGACACGGACACGATGGCCCAGACCGTCATCGCGGCGAAAAAAGCGAGCGCGACGCTTGACCCGACGATCAAATGGAAGATAGCGGCGAACGCGGCGAGGCCGATGCTACCGAGCGCGGCGCCGGCAGCATCGAGCGCCGCGGCCTTCTGTCCGCGACGCCGCCCGCTCAGGCCGGCCTTCTCCTTGGCGTGACGCTCGTGGCTTTCGATCAGCGTCGCGCTGGCGCAGAAGATGGCCGGAAGAGCAAGAAAGAGCCCGCCGACGGACGGGCCGGACTTCGAGCCGATAACGCCCGCGAGCACCGTCGCACCGCCGCCGAGCACGAAGCGAATGGCGTACTCGTACCACCGCGTCTGTTTCAGCGCCGATGTCGATAGCTTCACCAGCATCAGGCGGCACCTCCCAGGCCGGCGAGCAGGCCGAAGGCGACAACGAGCCATGCGGCAAAGGCGAGGATCGTGGCTGGAAGCGCGCCGAAACGGAACCTCATCAGGAGGTGGCAGACGACGACGCTGTAGCAGGCGAGCGCGACGGCGCCATAGATCATCGTCCAGCTCTGGGCCGCAGCATATTGCGGGCCGTGCTGGACCACTGCGATGGCGAGGGTGGCAAGCGCCACCGACGGTGCGGCGCCGAGCAGCCCGGCAAAGCTCTTCGGCCGCAGCATGTCACCGAGGATCGCGAAGACGGATACGATCAGGCCGCCGGCGACGAAGCGCACGAGATATTCAGTCATGGCTGTCCCCCCGAGCCCTTGCGCTGCCGCTGCCGTGACTTCGCCATCGTGAACGGCCGGAACAGGCGCTCGACAACGATGCCCAGCATGAAACCTGCCACGACATCGCTGACCCAGTGCGCGAGCAGCGCGACACGCGTCAGGGACAGCGCTACCGCAAAGGAGCGCGCCAGGTTGCGCGGGGCCGGCGGCAACAGGCCCGCGGCCGAGGCAAGGGCGCCCATATGCACGGCGTGACCTGAGGGAAATGCATCATGCGCGCGCCCCGAAAAGGGAACACCGCGCCCATGGCCGCTCACCGTCAGCCGGTCGGGCCTCGTCTGATCGAACACGGATTTCAAGACATGCGGTAACACGGCCGTCGCCAGCGACACGATCAGGACGTGATCGGCAACGGGGCGCTGCTGCGGGTGCCGGAGGCGGGTGTAGAGCCATCCTGCTGCCGCGAGCGCAACCAGGACATGCTCGTCGGCGGCCCACGTCATGGCCTGGGCGGCATGCTCGAGCCCCGATTTGGTATTGTGCGCGATCTCGTTGGCGATCGCCGTATCGATCCGGGTGGGTTTGACTGTTACAAGGGCCATCGGTCCGTCGGCGACTGTTCCTCCATGACAGTTTTGTAAAGCCTGGAAACAAAGAAGGTTCCTGGCTCAACCGGCAGGCACCGCCCAGCGGCAGCGCGATGACGTTCTCATCGCGCGTCAGGAAGGACGCCGGAGGGCCGGCGTCCTTTCAGCAATGCGTTACTTGCTGGATTGGCCGACGCTTGGTGCCCTGCCGAGGTTCTTGGCCATCTCGAGGTGGTGCTTCAACGCCGGGAGCGTCTTGCCGGCCCAATCCTTGAGCTCGGCATTGTCGCCGCCCTTGGCGTAGCGCTCGAACAGCGACACGGCATCTTCATGCGCGCTGACCTGATAGGAATTGTAGTCCGAGCTGAAATCCTTGCCGCTCGCATTCTTGAGCTTGTCGATCTTGCTCTGATGCGAGCTGTCGAGCGCCGTCGGCAGCTTGGCCTGCACCTTGCCATTGCCGACCAGTCCCTTGAGCTCGTTGCTCGTCTTGGTGTGATCGGTGATCATCTGCTGCGCGAAGGCTTTCTCTTCCGCGTTGCCCTTCTGCTGGGCGAGCTTGCTCGATTCGATCTCAAACATGTCGCTGATCGCGACCTGCGTCACGAAGTCCGCGGTCGCAGGCGCAACGCCGAGCGCCGAATTCACGCCGGTCTTTTCGCCCAGCGACTGGGCGAGGGCAGGGCCTGCGAGAATCATGCAGGCAAGAGCGATGATTGTGCGTTTCATGGTCAAATCCTTCCGAAAAGGTCGCGTGGCCGCTTGCCGGCGACGTGCGGCGACCAACACGCCGCCGGGGCCGAGGTTCCTAACGGCTAATCCGCGCGATTCCGTCCGGTGCGCGGATTGATGGGATCTGTCGGCTTGCGTCGAAGCCGTTCGGGCAGGAACGGTTCGGCCGCCGTGGCGGTCGCGTCGGCCCGTACGTCCGCGTGGTGCTGCGCCTGCTCGTGGGAGGTGGGGTTGTCACTGATCCGGCGCTTGACGTCGAGACCGTCGACCGGATCGTTGACGCCGTGCCGGATGTCGCGGAAATCACTCATGGCTCGCCTCATTGCTTTCCTGGCAGGATCGATTCCAGCACCTGCCGCGCTGCTCCCTTGATCATCCCGCTCTCGTTCGGGTCGCCCTTCATCAGGGCGAGCGAGAAGTTCTTCGCCTGCTGCAAGGTGATGTGCGGCGGCAGCGGCGGCACCTCGGGATCGGTTTTCACTTCCAGCACGACGGGCATCTCGCTTGTTAGCGCCTGTTCCCAGGCCGAGCCGAGCAGCTGTGGGCTGTCGACGAAGATGCCGCGCAGGCCGACGAGCTCGGCGAAGCGCGAATAGGAGACGTCGGGAATGCGCTGTGACGCCTCGAACTTGGGATCACCGTTGATGATGCGTTGCTCCCAGGTGACCTGGTTGAGGTCCTCGTTGTTGAAGACGCAGACGATGAAACGCGGGTCCTTCCAGTCGCGCCAATACTTCGCCGCGGTGATCAGCTCGGCCATGTTGTTCATCTGCATGGCGCCATCGCCGACGAGTGCAATCACGGGGCGGTCGGGCTGGGCGTATTTGGCCGCGAGCGCGTAAGGCACCGCAGCGCCCATCGAGGCGAGCCCGCCGGAGAGCGAGGCTGTCATGCCGCGCCGCATCTTCAGGTCGCGGGCGAACCAGTTGGCGCATGAGCCGGAATCGCTGGTGATGATGGCGCGGTCGGGCAGGCGCGGCGACAATTCCCAGGCGACGAGCTGCGGATTGACTGGGGCGGCGGGCTGATGCGCGCGGCCATCCAAAGTCTTCCACCACGTCGTAACGTCGTCCTGAATGCCCTGGCGCCAGGCGCCGTCGCTCTTGGGCTTCAGCCGCGGCAGCAATGCGCGCAGCGTCTCGGCGGCATCTCCGATGAGGCCGACTTCCATGGGAAAGCGGATCGACATCATGCTGGCATCGATGTCGATCTGCACGCCACGCGCGCTGCCTTCCTTCGGCAGGAATTCGGCGTAAGGAAAGGCCGAGCCCACCATCAGCAGCGTGTCGCATTCCATCATCATGTTGTAGCTGGGCTCGGTGCCGAGCAGGCCGATCGAGCCGGTGACCCATGGCAGGTCGTCGGGTAGCGCCGCCTTGCCCAGCAGCGCCTTGGCGCAGCCGGCCGACAGCCGGTCGGCGACCGCGATGACTTCGTCGGTTGCACCGAGCGCTCCGGCGCCGACGAGCATCGCGACCTTCTTGCCGGCATTGAGGATCTCCGCGGCGCGGTCGAGATCGGCATCACGAGGGACGACTTTAGGTGGGCTGTACCCGACGCCGGAATGCAGCGTGCCGTGCGCACGGGGCGGGTCCTCGTAATTCTCCTCCTGCAAGTCGTTGGGCAAGATGATGACGGTGGGAGTCCGCCGCGCCAGTGCGATCCGCACCGACCGATCAATCAGGTGCCGCACCTGCGCAGGCGAGGAGGCCTGCATGACATAGGCGCCGGCGACGTCCTTGAACATCGAGAGGAGGTCGAGTTCCTGCTGATATTGACCGCCGAGGGCGTTGCGCGACTGCTGGCCGGCGATCGCCAGCACCGGCTGGTGATCGAGCAGCGCATCGTACAGCCCGGTGACGAGATGCGAGGCGCCGGGACCGGAGGTCGCAATGCAGACGCCGAGCTGACCTGAGAATTTTGCGTAGGCGGTTGCCATGAATGCCGCCATTTCCTCGTGCCGCGCCTGCACGAAGCCGATCTTGCCGTCGGCCCGGTTCATCGCACCGAACACGCCGTTGATGCCGTCGCCCGGATAGCCAAAGATGTGGCGCACGCCCCATTGGTGCAGGCGCTGAATGATGAAGTCGGAGACGGTCTGGGACATTGCGGGCGGCTTTCTCTGTTGCGGCCTCGATAGCCTCAGAGAACCGGTTCTTTGTGGCGATGTTCCCAAGCATTTCCGGAACACGCGCCGGAACGATCGCGCACCCCTTTCGGTTGATTCACAAATGGCTGAGTGGAGAATAACGATGCTCAATCAGAGCGAACTGGACCGTAACGAGATGGGCCGGCTGATCGGAAGCGACAAGGTCGAGGGAACCGCGGTCTACGGTGCCGATCGCAACAAGATCGGTTCAATCGAACGGGTCATGATCGACAAGATCAGCGGCAAGGTCTCATATGCGGTGCTTGGTTTCGGCGGCTTTCTCGGTCTCGGCAATGATCACTATCCGTTGCCCTGGCAGTCGCTGAAGTACGACACCGAGCTCGGCGGTTACGTGACTGCGATCACCGCCAAGGATCTGGAAGGCGCGCCGAAATACGGTGAGAAGACCGACTGGAACTGGAGTGACGACGCCGCCGTGCGCGGCATCAACTCCTATTACGGTGTTCCCTTCGCTTGAGCTTTGAGAGGCGCGGCGCCTCACTCACTCCGCCGCTTCTCTCCGCCCCGGGCCCGCATGCACATGCACCTGCTTGGCATGCAGCACCTCGCCGCATTCCGAGCACACCATTACGGGATCGAACAGCTTGCCGCAGCTCTTGTGCTCGTGCAGCAGCGGGCGGCCGCGCTCGTCGCCCATATGGGCGTCGCCCCAATGCACCATCGCCATGATGATCGGGTAGAGGTCGAGCCCCTTCTGGGTGAGGATGTATTCGTAACGCTTCGGTGCTTCGGAATAGGGGACGCGGCGCAGGATGCCGAAGCGGACCAGCTTCTTCAGCCGCTCCGAGAGCAGATGGCGTGTGATCTGCAGCGAGGACTGAAACGCCTCGAACCGCCGTACCCGCAGGAAGCACTCGCGCAGGATCAGCAGCGTCCAGCGGTCGCCAATCGCGGCGACGGTGCGCGCGAGCGAGCAGGGCTCTTCCTCCAGCGTGTCCCATTTCATGATGCGGTTCCTGCAAGTCGTCAGTCTGAAAAAGGAACTAAGTTGATCGATCAGAGAGATTTTCACTAGAAGCTAACATTCAGCCGCTCAGTTTGACAGTTCTATTTTTGAACTATAGCCTCCGGCACATAAATGCCGCGCGCTCGCAGCGCGGCCCATGGGAGGAGGCGGTCTTGTCCAAGCGAAACGCCACTGCGGCCGTCATCGGAGCCGGCGATTTCATCGGCGCCGAGATCGCCAAGAAGTTTGCCGCCGAAGGGTTCTCGATTTTCGCCGGCCGCCGCAATGGCGATAAGCTGGCGCCGCTGGTGCAAGAGATCGAAGCCGCCGGCGGCGAGATCCACGCCCGCTCACTCGACGCGCGGAAGGAAGATGAGGTCATCGCCTTCCTGAACGACGCCGACAAGCATGCACCGCTCGAAGTCTGCATCTTCAACGTCGGCGCCAACGTCAATTTCCCGATCCTCGACACCACCGAGCGCGTGTTTCGGAAAGTGTGGGAGATGGCCTGCTATTCCGGCTTCCTCGCCGGGCGCGAGGCAGCGCGGCTGATGCTGCCGCGCGGCGGCGGCAACATCTTCTTCACGGGTGCGACCGCGAGCTTGCGCGGCGGCAGCGGGTATGCCGCCTTCGCCAGCGCCAAGTTCGGCCTGCGCGCGGTCGCGCAGGCGATGGCGCGCGAGCTCGGGCCGAAGAACATCCACGTCGCCCATCTCATCATCGATTCCGGCGTCGACACCGAATGGGTGCGCCAGCGCCGGCTCGAGGCGCTCGGGCCGAATGCGCTCGATAATCCCGATCTCCTGATGCCGCCGTCATCGGTCGCGAGCGCCTATTGGCAGCTCTACCAGCAGCCGAAGAGCGCCTGGACCTTCGAGATGGAGATCCGCCCCTTCGGAGAGAAATGGTGACCGCCGCGAGAAAGTCCGGCTAGACTGAGCTCAACATCAAGCAAAACCGGGAGGATTTTCAGTGAAGACCGCGATCACCGAACTGTTCGGCATCGAGCACCCGATCATCCAGGGCGGCATGCATTTCGTCGGCTTCGCCGAGCTGGCCGCTGCCGTCTCCAATGCCGGCGGGCTCGGCATCATCACCGGTCTCACGCAGAAGACGCCCGAGCTGCTCGCCAAGGAGATCGCGCGCTGCCGCGACATGACGGACAAGCCGTTCGGCGTCAACCTCACCTTCCTGCCGGCCTTCTCGGCGCCGCCTTATCCGGAATATATCGCGGCCATCGTCGAGGGCGGCATCAAGGCGGTGGAGACCGCGGGCCGCAGCCCGGAAGCCTACATGCCGGCGCTGAAGGCCGCCGGCATCAAGGTCATCCACAAATGCACATCGGTGCGCCACTCGCTGAAGGCCGAGCGCATCGGCTGCGACGCCGTCAGCGTCGACGGCTTCGAGTGCGGCGGCCATCCCGGCGAGGACGACATTCCCAACATGATCCTGCTGCCGCGTGCGGCGGAAGAGCTGAAGATCCCGTTCGTCGCCTCCGGCGGCATGGCCGATGGTCGCAGCCTGGTCGCGGCGCTCTCGCTGGGCGCGGCCGGTATGAACATGGGCACGCGCTTCATCGCCACCAAGGAAGCGCCGGTGCACCAGAACGTCAAGAACGCGCTGGTCGCAGCCACCGAGCTCGACACCCGCCTGATCATGCGGGCGTTGCGCAATACCGAGCGCGTCCTGAAGAACGCCAATGTCGACCGCCTGCTCGAGATCGAGCGCGAGAAGGGCGCCAAGCTCACGATCGACGACATCCACGACCAGGTCGCGGGCGTCTATCCCAAGATCATGCTGGACGGCCAGATGGACGCCGGTGCCTGGAGCTGCGGCATGGTCGCGGGCCTGATCCACGACATTCCTTCCTGCAAGGAGCTCATCGATCGCATCATGGGCGAGGCTGAAACCATCATCCGCAGCCGCCTGATGGGGTTCCTGGACGGGACGGACGCTGCGCGAAAGGTCGCCTGACACCGTCAAACTTCTTAACCACGGCGGCATCTGACCGCTGGAATTACGCGCGGCGCCTCCTAGATAGGGGTAAATTGCCCCTTTCATAAATCGATTTCAGGAGGCGTCCGTGGTCCTGAAAAGCGTTCCCTTCGCAATTGCCCTCGCCCTCCTGGTCGCAGGGGCCGGTGTTGCGCGCGCCGACGACTACAAGCCCGGCGAATATCTCGGTCTCGATCTCTCCAAGGCGGTGCTGTCGCCGAAACGTCTCGGGCCGGAGACGCACTTCGCGCCGGTCGCGCTCGAAGCGCGTGGCGCGAACGAAGCGCAGGCGCGTGCTGAGCCGGTCGATGTGCCGAAGAAGGTTGCCGCCGAACGTGTTCGTGTGGCCGAGCCGAAGAGCGCGCATGCCAGAAGCGCACCGTCGCGCGGGGCGGCCCGCGCCAAGCTAGCACGCCGCGGCAACCCGCTCGATGCGCAGGCGATGGACACCCGCATCCAGACCTGGCCATGCCGCTCTGGCGGCATTTGCAACTGGAAGCGGTGATCACAGCCGTCATCCCCGCGTCGCAAAACCGTAGGCGCGGAGTCAAGAAACCGTAAGCTGGCAGTCAAGGAGCGCAGGCACCTTCCGTCGCGATTCGACGAAGGTCTCCTGAATGGCAACGCTCCGCGCCTCGCGCGCCTGGACCCGGCGGCAGTTCCTGGTCCGCTCCGCCTCCGGTCTCGCCATCGCCGCGCTCGCGAAGCCTCATTTGAGCCGCGCCGCCGATCGGCCGCAGATCGCAGGCGGCATCCAGTCCGGCGATGTCTCCGGCGGCTCCGCGGTGATCTGGGCGCGCGCCGATCGGCCCGCGCGGATGCAGGTGGAATGCTCCATGGTCGAGAGCTTCAAGACCATCATCGTCTCGGCCTCCGGCGATGCGCTGCCCGCTGCCGATCTCACTGCAAAACTCCTGCTGGCGGATCTGCCGCCCGGGCAGGACATCTTCTACCGCGTCCGCTTCGACGACATCGCCACCGGACTCGTCGGCGAAAGCCGCGTCGGCCATTTCCGCACCGCGCCGGCAGCGCGCCAGTCGATCTCGTTTCTGTGGTCCGGTGACACCGCGGGCCAGGGCTGGGGCATCGACGTCTCCCGCGGCGGCTATCGCAGCTATCGCACCATGCTCGATAACAATCCGGATTTCTTCATCCACTGTGGCGATCACATCTACGCGGACTGCACGATCCCTTCCGAGCAGAAGCTGCCGAACGGCGAGACCTGGCGCAACATCGTCACCGAAGAGAAATCGGAGGTGGCGCACACCCTGGCGCAGTTCCGCGGCAACTACAAATACAACCATCTCGACGAGCACTTCCGCGCCTTCCATGCGCAGGTGCCGATGTTCGCGCAGTGGGACGATCACGAGGTGACCAACGACTGGTCGCCGATCGGGACCTATGACGAGACCGGACACGAGGACGACGGCACCCCACGCCTGGTCGCGCACGCCCGCCGGGCCTTCTTCGATTTCATGCCGATCCGCGACATCGGCGCGCGGCACGGCCGCATCTATCGCAAGATCGCCTACGGCCCGCTGCTCGACGTCTTCATGATCGACATGCGCAGCTACCGCGACGAGAGCTGGAACAAGGGCGATGATCACCGCGGCTGGATCCTGGGCGCCGAGCAGCTCGCCTGGCTCAAGCGCGAGCTCGCCGCTTCGCGCGCGACCTGGAAGGTGATCGCGGCCGACTTGCCGATCGGCCTGATCAGCCTGGATGCCGTTGCGCTCGGCGATGGGCCGCCCGACCGGCGTGAGCACGAGATCGCCGATCTGCTCGCATTCATCACGCGCGCCGGTATCCGCAACATCGTCTGGCTCACCGCCGACATGCATTACACCGCCGCGCACTACTACGATCCGAACAAGGCGCAATTTAAGGATTTCGAGCCGTTCTGGGAGTTCGTCTCCGGCCCGCTGCATGCCGGCAGCTGGGGACCGGGCGAGCTCGACGACACCTTCGGCCCGGTCGCGATGTACCAGCATGGCTGCAGCGCTGCGCAAGGCGAGAATCTCGCGCCCTGCTTCGGCTTGCAGTTCTTCGGGCGGGTCGACATCGATGGCCACAGCGGCGTGATGACGGTGACCCTGAAGGACGTCGACAATCGCGACCTCTGGTCGGTCGACATCGTGCCGCAGCCGCAGGTGCAACCCGCGGTCGTGGCGCAGCATTGGTGAGGTTGCGGCGCGCCAGTCGTCATGCCCGGGCTTGTCCCGGGCATCCACGTTCTTCGTGCCGCGTGGCAATGCGTGGATGACCGGGACAAGCCGGCCATGACGATGGAGAGGCATTGCTAACCCGATCTTGATTGGCCGCTTTGCTCCTCCCGCGCTAGGGTGAGGGGTCCCGCCACTTCTTTTCCATCACCGAAAAGTCTGCTCACGCGGCATCGCCGCGCGATCCGGTGGGCTGAATTGCTCAGGAGCCTGTTGCATGGATCATCTGAAAACACAGGGCATCAGCATGCCCAAGCTCGGCCTCGGCACCTTCCGCATGCAGGGCGATGCCTGCCGTGCCGCGGTCGAGAGCGCGCTTTCGATCGGCTATCGCCACATCGATACCGCCGAGATGTACGCCAACGAGGAGGCGATCGGCGCGGCCATCGCCGCGTCCGGCGTGTCGCGTGGCGAGTTGCACGTCACCACGAAAGTCTGGCACGAGAACCTCAGCTCCGATGCGATCCGCCGCGCTTTCGACGCCAGCCTCAAGAAGCTCCGGCTCGACCATGTTGACCTCTATCTCGCGCATTGGCCGTCGAAGGCCGCGAACTGGGGGGCGGTGTTCGAAACGCTGATGACGCTCAAGGAGGAGGGGCGCACGCGCGCCATCGGCGTTGCCAATTTCACCACCGCGCTGCTCAAGGTCGCGGTCGAGGAGATCAAGGCGCCGATCGCCTGCAACCAGGTCGAATATCACGCCATGCTCGATCAATCGAAGGTGCTTGCCTATCTCCAGCCGAGGTCGATCCCGCTGGTTGCCTATTGTCCGCTGGCGCAAGGGCGTTTCGCGAGCGATCCGGTGCTGGCCGACATCGGCGCCCGGCACGATGCCACCGCCGCGCAGGTCGCTTTGAAATGGCTGCTCGACCAGGACGGCGTCGCCGCGATCCCGAAGGCCTCGCGGCGCGAGAGCCAGCAGGCCAATCTCGACGCGCTGAAGATCACGCTCGACGATGCCGACCGCGAGAAGATCGCCGCGCTGGCGAAGGACAGACGCTGCGTCAATCCAGGTTTCGCGCCGGCGTGGGATTAGCTGCAGTGATCGGGCAATAGAAATGGCCCCGTGAGGGGCCATTTCCTTGTCGCGTTGCGCATTAGTCCCAGTGGTGATGGCGATGGCTGCGCTTGATCACGACGACCTTGTCGCCGCGATGGTGGCGATGCCAGCCATGATGACGATGTCCGCGGAATTCGGCGCGGGCGCCGTACGGGCCGTGGTGATGATGATGATAGCCGCCGCTGCGCTTGATCACCACCGTCTCCGCACTTGCGAGCGTCGGCGCCGCGATCACGAGCGCACCGAGAGCCGCAAACACATAACCAAGCTTCGTCATGATGTCCTCCTCCAAACGAATGCACATCTAAACCGCAGATTTGCGCGAACGTTCCGGAGGAGCGGGGAGAGAATTCTGAACGGATGTTCAGACGAAGGCGTGCTAATCGCAGCGCTGCTGCGCGGGCGTCGGCGCACCGCTGGCGACGTATTTGCCGTTGCTGATCGTGTACTCGCCGCGCTCGCCGCGATTGTAGATCGCGCGCAGGCTGCCGTCCTTCTGCAACAGCAACCCGAACTCGCGGGCCTGATGCAGCGAGGGGAAGTACACCATGACATTGAGCAGGCCCTCGGCATTGACCGTGGCGGACACCACCTCGTTCTCGTCCCTGGCCTCGCCGAAATCGCGCCGGTACATCACACGGCCGTCTTTCCGGATTTCGTAAGTCAAGCGCGCGCCCTGGTCGCGGTCGGGCCTACCCGAGCAATCGACCGCCCAGGAGCCGAGCAGGCCCCATTGCTCCACGGTCACGGCCAGCGTCTCGGCACCAGCCGTGGGGGTGAACGCGACCCACAGCACCGCAGCCGCGATCCAGCGGCCCGAACAACGCATCATGTCCTGAAAAACCCCGCCTCGAACAATTCCAAAGTTTAGCATCCCGCGCGCGGCCCTGCCACGGCGGCTGCCGATCGCCCGCGAATTTGATCCGCGTCAATGAGGCGGGGCGGTTCGAAGATAAGATGGCGTTTCCCGAAGGCGAACGTGGATAGAGCAATGCTGAATCAAGTCATGGATTTTGCGGGCGAAGTACTGCCGGGGAGCTGTGCCGTACCGCCTTATTCCGAGGCCGCGTTTCTGAGCGAGCTGGGCGATCGGTTGCGATCCTCACGCATGCGCTGCGATCTGTCGCGCCGGGAGCTCGCCCGGCGCTCGGGGATTTCCGAGCGCTACATCGCCCAGATCGAGGCCGGCAAAGGCAACGTCTCCATCGTCCTGTTGCTGCGGCTGGCTTCCGCGATTCACGGCAGTCAGCCACAGGCGGCGTGAGGAGACGTCCGGACTGGGCCTCAGGCTCGCTTCTCCACATTGGCGCTGCGGGCGGGCACGCCAAACTCCTTGCGGCAGACTTCGGCTAGCACGGCGACGCCATCGCGGATCTGCTGGTGCGTGGGGCTGGCAAAGCACAGCCGCAGCCGCGAGGCGGAATGGCCCTTGCTGGTCGACCATTCCGGCCCCGGATTGATCGAGACGCCGGCGGCGAGCGCGGCCTGATACAGCTTCAGCGTATCGACCTGGTCGGGCAGCTTCACCCAGAGGAAGATGCCGCCCTTGGGCTCCTCGAACTCAGCGGCGGTCCCGAACTGCTCGTTGAGCGCTTCCATGAGCGTGTCGAGCTTGGTGCGCAGCGCCTTGGTCAGGGCCGGCACGTGAGTTGAAAAATGCGGCTTGCAATAGGTGGCTAGCACCATCTGCTCCAGCGCACCGGAGCCAGCATCCGTCTTCAGCGACAGCATCCGCGACATCACCTCCCAGGGCGCCACGACGAAGCCGACGCGCAGCGCCGGCGCGATCGACTTGGAGAACGAGCCGATATGGATCACGCCGCCGCTCTCGCTCATCGCGTAGATCGCGGGCGGCCGCTGCCCCGACCAGATGAGGTCGGCATAGCAATCGTCCTCGAAGATCGGCACGCCATATTCGGTCGCGAGCCGCACCAGCTCGGTGCGGCGGCTCTCGGGCATGATACTGCCGGTCGGATTCTGCACCGTCGGGATCGTGTAGATGTATTTCGGCCGGATGCCGCGGCGCTTCAGGTCGGCCAGCGCGGAGGCCAGCAGATCCATGCGCATGCCGTCCTGGTCGAGGGGAATGCCGACGACGTTGACGCCGAGCCGCGCCAGCCGTGTCAGGGAGCCCTGATAGCTCTCCTGCTCGAAAATCACGGTGTCGCCGCGCGTCAGTAGGGTGGCGTTGACGAGGTCGAGCGCCTGCAGCGAGCCGGAGACGATCAGGAGGTCGTCGACCGTGCAGCTGATGCCGGCGTCGCGCTTGAGTTTCGTCACCAGGAATTCGCGCAACGGCAGGTAGCCCTGCGGACCATGCGCCAGACCGTAGGTGGCGAGCGAGCGGCCCTCGCGCCGCAGCACCGTGTCGGCCGCTTCGATCAGCTCGTCGAGCGGCACCTGTTCGGAATCGTTGTTGCCGCCGACGAAGCTGTATTTGGCAAGGCCCGTCCAGCGCGCAGACGGGGCCGGCAGCCCTGCTGGAAACAGGGGCGCGAAATCGAAGCTGGACGTCATGGGAGCGTTCCTCGTTTTGTTCTTGTTGAGCGTCGGCTTTGCACCGGCCGCCTTACTTCTTGCCGGCCGTCCTGGTCGGACGGCCCTGACTGATGAAAGCGTAATGCGCGTTGGCGATGCCGCCAACCATTAAGGCTTCGACCACGGGTTCTGCGATCTCGCCCGTGGCGGCCCAGTCGACCAGAAAATTGGCGCCGGTCCCGCCGCGCACGTCGTCGGTCGGAATGAAGATCGAGACGGTGGCGAGCGGCCTCAACGCCACCGGCGTCTTCAGATAGCTCTCGACCTGCTTGCCTGCGGTGTCGAAATAGGCGATGCGTTTGATGACCAGCGGCTGGGTCTCGGAGGCGTTGTGTACGCTCAGCGTCACCGAGAAGTCGACACGCAGCTTGCCCTGGCTCATCGCGACGCTGGAATAGGCGGGCACGTAGAAACCGCCGGATACGGCGAGGTCCTCCTTCAGCGGCGTGGTGAGCGAATCGGCAAAGTTTTGTTCGATACTGACCTTGGATTGCGCGGCGGCGGGCACGGCAAAGGCGAGGGGAGCGAGCAGCATGACTGCGAAGAGCCCATTCCGCATGTGACGAATTGCTCGCTTGTCGCACCGCAACCCACCTCTAGGGTGCGGCAAAACGGACCAATTTGGCATGCATGAGCTCATTCGCGATATCACACTCTCTATTCTGTTCGCCTGGATGCTGGGGCTTCTCGCCCATTTCTCCCGGCAACCGCTGATCCTGGCCTACCTTATCGCCGGCTTCTGCATAGGTCCATTCGGCGCCGGCTGGGTCCATTCGCAGGAATCGATCAGCGTCATCTCCGAGCTTGGCCTGATCTTCATGCTGTTCATGATCGGGCTCGAGATCGACCTGAAGAAGATCGTTCGGGCCGGGCGGGTGATCCTGTTCGCGGCGGGCAGCCAGCTGCTGGGCGGCTGTCTGCTCGGGCTTCTGTTCTTCGTCGGCATCGGCCTGTCGCTCGGCGGTGGGCATTTCGATGCGGTCTATCTCTGCGTCGCCTGCGCGCTGTCGAGCACGGTCATCATCGTCAAGGTGCTCTACGAGAAGCGCGAGCTCGATACGCTGCCGGGCCGCATCACGCTCGGCGTGCTGGTGCTCCAGGACATCTTTGCCATCCTGTTCCTGGCGGTGCAGCCGAGTCTCGCCAATCTGCAGGTCAGCGTCATCCTGCTCTCGATCGGCCGCGTCGCGGTGCTGGTCACGGCCGCGCTTCTGGTCAGCCGCTACGTGCTGCCGCGCGTGTTCCACCAGATCGCCCGGCGGCCCGAGCTGATCCTGCTCGGCGCGCTCGCCTGGTGCTTTCTCGTCGCCGAGACCGCCTATCAACTGTCGCTGTCGCGCGAGATGGGTGCGCTGATCGCCGGCGTCTCGCTCTCGACCTTCCCCTATGCGCTCGATGTTACCGCCAAGGTCACCACGCTGCGCGACTTCTTCATCACGCTGTTCTTCGTCGCGCTTGGCATGACCATTCCCGTGCCCGGCCTCTCGGTCATCAGCCTCGCCTTGATGATCGCGGCGTTCACGGTGGTGAGCCGCCTCGTCACCACCTTCATCCCGCTCTATCTGATGAAGCAGGGCCTGCGCGCCAGCCTGTTACCGGCGCTCAACCTCGCGCAAATCTCCGAGTTCTCGCTGGTCGTGATCCAGACCGGCGTCGCGGACCGCCACATCGCAGCCGAGACGGCGAATGCGGCTTCGTTCGCCTTCGTGGTGCTGGCGGTGCTCTCGACCTTCGTGATGACCCGCAGCGACGAGATCACCCGTTGGGCGATCGGCCCCTTGAAGCGGATCGGCCTGCGCGATCTCGACCATGGCAACGGCCATGCCGAGGAGGGCCACGGGGGCGGCCATGGCGAGGCCCGCCGCATCGTCATCCTCGGCTTTTTCCGTGCGGCGAGTGCGCTGCTGGCCGAGATCGAACGGCAGGCACCGGTGCTGCTGGAGCAGATCACCGTGGTCGATTTCAACCCCAATGTGTACCAGACCCTGCTTTCACGTGGTCTGCACGTGATCTATGGCGACATCAGCAGCGCCGACACGCTGCTCCATGCCGGCGTCGGCAAGTCCGAGATGATCATCCTCAGCGTGCCGGATTCGCTGCTGAAGGGCGCCACCAACGAGAAGCTGGTCCGTCACGTCCGCGCGCTCAATCCGACCGCCCTGATCGTCGCCACGGCCGACCTGTTGGCCGACGTCGGCGCGCTCTACGAGGCCGGCGCCAGCTATGTCACCGTGACCCGGCTCAGCGATGCACATGAGCTGTTTACCGTGATCGAAGCCGCCCAGGCCGGCCTGCTCGCGGACAAGCGCGCCGAGCTCGATCAGCGCCTCGGCGAGCGCCGCGAGGTGCTGCCCTGACGGCGTCGGGCCGCCTTCCTTGCCCGCCTTCCTTGCGGGCAATCTGCGCCTATATCGCTGGTATGCCCGGTGCAAGCCTGAAACCCATCGGCAGGCCCGCCCTCGGACATATGTGGTTGCGCTGGGGAGACTAGCGCCCCGACCCAAGTCCGGCTAAGCCTCCCGGCCATAACCGATAGAGATTGGGAAATGCCCGATAGCGTTCAGGAAGTCTTGCAGGCCTTTGCTCGGGGTGAGCTCGTGGTCGTCACCGACGACGAGGACCGCGAGGGCGAGGGCGATCTGATCGTCGCCGCCTCGCTGTGCACCGCCGAGAAGATGGCCTTCATCATCCGCCATACCTCCGGCATCGTCTGTGCGCCCGTGACGACCGAGGACGCGCGCCGGCTGCGGCTCGATCCGATGGTCGCCCACAACGATTCCGCGCACACCACCGCGTTCACGGTCTCGATCGACTACAAGCCCGACGGCGGCACCGGCATCTCCGCCGAGGAGCGCGCCTCGTGCTGCCGCGCGCTCGCCAATCCCAATGTCGGCGCCAACGACTTCGCCCGGCCCGGCCACATCTTCCCGCTGATCGCTAAGGACGGCGGCGTGCTGCTTCGCTCCGGCCACACCGAGGCCGCGGTCGACCTCTGCAAGCTTTCCGGCCTCCCGCCGGTCGGCGTCATCAGCGAACTCATGAACGACGACGGCAGCGTGATGAAGGGCGAGCAGGTCGCGCAATTCGCGGTCAGGCACAAGCTCAAGCACGTCACCATCGCGGACATGATCGCCTATCGCCAGGCGCGCGAGAAGCTGATCGAGCGGGTCTCGACCTTCGTCACCGACAGCCCGATCGGTCCCTTGCAGGGCTATGCCTACCGCTCGCCGTTCGATTCCATCGCCCACGTCGCCTTCGTCTATAACGGGGTCGGCGACGGCAAGAACGTGCTGACGCGCTTTCACAAGCCGAACATCGTCAAGGACACCTTCACCGGCCACAAGCGCATGGCCGCCGTGCTCGAGCATTTCAAGAAGACCGGCCGCGGCGTGCTGGTCTACCTGCGCGACGGCGCGGCCGGCGTGCCCGTTTCGCCGCTGCCGGACGAGACGTCGACGGAGGCCGACCGCAACCGCCAGTGGCGCGAGGTCGGCGTCGGCGCGCAGATCCTGCGCGACCTCGGCGTGACTTCGATCCGGCATCTCACCTCGTCGGTGCACGACTACAAGGGCCTATCGGGCTTCGGCATCGAGATCGTCGCCAACGAGCAGCTCGAAAGCTGACACGCATTGTCTTCTCCCGGTCGCGCTGAAAGCGCCACCCCGGAACGACCAAGCCAGGATGCAATTGAACTTGTTGCCGCGGCGCTTTACTTTGTCGGGCAATTATCGACGGAACCAGACGCGAAAGGACGTTTCATGAGCGTGCGCCCTCAGGCCAAGGACAAGCCGGCTGCGGCTTCTTTCCAGTGGGACGATCCGTTCCTGCTCGACGAGCAGCTCACCGAAGACGAGCGCATGGTTCGCGACACCGCCCGCGCCTATGCGCAGGACAAGCTGCTGCCGCGCGTCTCCAAGGCCTATCTCGAGGAGAAGACCGACCGCGAGATCTTCAACGAGATGGGCGAGCTCGGCCTGATCGGCATCACGCTGCCGGAAGAATATGGCTGCGCCAATGCGAGCTACGTCGCCTATGGCCTCGTCGCGCGCGAGATCGAGCGGGTCGATTCCGGCTATCGCTCGATGAACTCGGTGCAGTCCTCGCTGGTGATGTACCCGATCTACGCCTATGGCGACGAGAACCAGCGCAAGAAGTACCTGCCCAAGCTCGCCAGCGGCGAGTGGGTCGGCTGCTTCGGCCTGACCGAGCCCGATGCCGGCTCCGATCCGGCCGGCATGAAGACCCGCGCCGAGAAGGTGTCGGACGGCTATCGCCTTACCGGCAGCAAGATGTGGATCTCGAACGCGCCGATCGCCGACGTCTTCGTGGTCTGGGCCAAGTCGGCCGCGCACGACAACCAGATCCGCGGCTTCGTGCTGGAGAAGGGCATGAAGGGCCTGTCCGCGCCGAAGATCGGCGGCAAGCTCTCGCTGCGCGCCTCCATAACCGGTGAGGTCGTGATGGACGGCGTCGTGGTCCCGGAGGACGCCCTGCTGCCCAACGTGTCCGGCCTCAAGGGCCCGTTCGGCTGCCTCAACCGCGCCCGCTACGGCATCTCCTGGGGTGCGCTTGGCGCCGCCGAGGACTGCATGCACCGCGCCCGTCAATACACGCTCGACCGCAAGCAGTTCGGCAAGCCGCTCGCCGCGACCCAGCTGGTGCAGAAGAAGCTCGCCGACATGGAGACCGAGATCGCGCTCGGCCTGCAGGGCTCGCTTCGCGTCGGCCGTCTGATGGACGAGGGCAAGTTCGCGCCCGAGATGATCTCGATCATGAAGCGCAACAATTGCGGCAAGGCCCTCGACATCGCCCGCACCGCCCGCGACATGCACGGCGGCAACGGCATCTCGATCGAGTATCACGTGATGCGCCACGTCCATAACCTCGAGACGGTCAACACCTACGAGGGCACCCACGACGTCCACGCCCTGATCCTGGGCCGCGCGATCACGGGCATTCAGGCGTTTTTCTAGTCACTGTGTTTTTCCGCCGCGGCTAGCTTGCTCAACTGTCATCGCCCGCGCAGGCGGGCGATCCAGTATCCCAGAGACTTCGCTTTTGTCACTGGCGCTGCGGCGTACTGGATACCCCGCCTTCGCGGGGTATGACGGCAGAGAGTGTGGCACAGGAAGTCCCATGTCCGACAACGACGACGTCCCGTTCAACCGCAACTTTCCGCTGAAGCCCGGCATCGTCGAGGAGGTCCGCCCCGGCGTGCGGCGCGTGCTCTGCAACAATCCGAGCCCGTTCACCTTCACGGGCACGGTCAGCTACATCGTCGGCAAGGGCAATGTCGCGATCATCGATCCCGGTCCAGACGATGCGGCGCATGCGGCGGCGCTGCTCGATGCCGTGCGCGGCGAGACCGTGACGCACATCTTAGTCACCCACACCCATCGCGACCATTCGCCGAACACCGCGCGGATCAAGCAGGCGACGGCTGCGCCGGTCTATGCCGAAGGCCCGCATCGCGCCTCGCGGCCGCGATTCGAGAGCGAGAAGCACAATCCGGAATCCGGCGCCGACCGCGATTTTGCCCCGGACGTCAATCTCGCGCACGGCGACGTCGTGGAAGGTGACGGCTGGCGGCTCGAAGCCGTCGCGACGCCCGGCCACACGGCCAACCATCTGGCATTCGCCTGGCCGGAGCGGAAGTTCAACTTCGTCGGCGATCACGTGATGGGCTGGTCGACCTCGATCGTGGCGCCGCCGGACGGCTCGATGATCGACTACATGGATTCGCTCGACCGGCTCGCCACCCGCGAGGAGGATCTCTATTTCTCGGGCCATGGCCCCGAGATCCCCGAGGGCCAGCGCTTCGTGCGCTTCCTGATCCGCCACCGCAAGGCACGCGAGGCCTCGATCCTGCACCGCCTCGCCAAGGGCGAGACCGACATCCCGACCATGGTCCGCGCGATCTATATCGGTATCGATCCGCGCCTGACGACAGCTGCCGGCTATTCCGTGCTGGCGCATTTGGAAGATCTGGTCGCCCGCGGCGTGGTGGCGACGGATGGCGATCCCGTGATCGGCGGGACCTATCGGATGGCCTAGGGGGCGAATAGCGAATGGGGAATAGCGAATGGGCGGCTCCATTCGCTATTCGCTACTCCCCATTCGCCAAGTCACTTCTTCACCGTCTTCGCCGGCGCCTTGGGCGGCGTCACCGGCGTCTTCTTCACCGGCTTGAGTGCATCGGCATCGGCGGCGGTGTTGAGGTCGTCGATGAACGCCTTGACGCGTGCGGCATTGCTGCCGAGATCGCTGTCGAAATTGCGCGACGCAGAGCGGATATCGACGCGGGAATCATCGCCATCCGGCACGACCCTGATCGAAACGTCCTCGCGGAAACCCATGATCGGCGTGCGCGCCACCGCCTCGATGCGGCCGATGCGGCGCGGCGGCTGCGGTGCGCGCTCGTCGATCACGATCCATTTGCGCTTGTGGACGAGCTGAAGCGCGATCGCATAGGCGCGGTCGGCCGAGATCTCGAGCTCGACGGGCTCGATCTCGGGATAGAAATGGCGCTGCTGCTCCGCCGAATAGAGGCCGGCATAGACCGCGGTGTTGGTGCCCTCGCCGGTGCGCAGGCGCGCCAGCGCATCGAAGCGCGGCGGATCAATCGGATTGGTGGTGATGTCGTAGATCGACGGCAGCTTGCGATATTGAAAGGCCAGATAGGCGGGATAGGCGAGGATCGCCCCGTCGATCAGGAAGGCGAGCAGGATGCGCGCCATGCCGCGCGAGCCGTTCTGCCAGATTGCGGCAAAGCCGGCGAGCCCGAACAGGATCGAGAGGCCGGCGATCGCGAGCCCGCCGATGAACGTCGCCAGCGCCGGCTTGGGCTCCAGGAAATCGAAACGGACGACGATGATCGACACCACCACCGCCAGAACCGCGAACACGGCCAGATTGCGCGCCCAGCTCGCGAGGCTGGACACGGGCTCCGACTGGTAGGGAGCGGAAAACCTGCGGGCCATCGGGTGAGCTCTGCCGGGGTTGGCGATGCCGGCCGATCTGGCGCGACGATGCGCCGTTGAGACCACGGCGCGGGAGCAAATTCAAGAGTTCCGACTACGCCCAAGCCGTGATGCTCGGGCTTGTCCCGGGCATCCACGTTCTCCGCACCGCGGGGCAAGGCGTGGATGGCCGGGACAAGCCCGGCCATGACGTCGTGGAGGCTTCAACAAGTCGGACGCGGACGCCCCTCCAAGGAGGAGCGCACCTAGCCCGTCACGCCGCCGCGTTCGGGAACCGGTAATCCTTAAACTGGTCGCGCAGCGCCGTCTTCAGGATCTTGCCGGTGGCGGTGTGCGGAATGCCGTCGACGAAAGCGACGTCGTCGGGCATCCACCATTTGGCGATCTTGCCCTCCATGAACTTCAGGATGTCCTCGCGCGTGGCCTGCTGGCCCTGCTTGAGCTGCACGATCAGCAGCGGCCGCTCGTCCCATTTCGGGTGGAACACGCCGATCACGGCGGCTTCCGCCACGGCGGGGTGGCCCACCGCGAGGTTTTCGAGGTCGATCGAGGAGATCCACTCGCCGCCGGACTTGATCACATCCTTGGAGCGGTCGGTGATCCGCATATAGCCGTCCTCGTCGATGGTCGAGACGTCGCCGGTGTCGAAGAAGCCGTCCTCGTCGAGGATGTTGCTATCGACACGGTAATAGGCCTTGGCGACGGCGGGCCCGGAGACCTTGAGGCGGCCAAAGGTCTTGCCGTCCCAGGGCAGCTCCTTGCCGGCATCGTCGGTGATCTTCATCTGCACGGCGAACGGCGCATAACCCTGCATCTGCAGCACGTCGAGCCTGGCATCGCCGGTCGCATTCTGGAACGGCGGCTTCAGCGCCGCGACGGTTCCGATCGGGCTCATCTCGGTCATGCCCCAGGCGTGGCGGACGTTCGAACCCATGTCGAGGAAGGCCTTGATCATCGAGCGCGGCATCGCCGAGCCGCCGCAGATCACCATCTTCAGATCCGGCAGTTTGAGATTGTTGGCCGTCATGTGCTGGAGCAGCATCAGCCACACCGTCGGCACGCCGGCGGTGTGCGTCACCTTCTCGGTCGAGAGCAGTTCGTAGACCGAGGCGCCGTCGAGCTTGGCGCCCGGCATCACCAGCTTGGTGCCCTGCGAGGGCGCGGAGAAGGCGATGCCCCAGCTGTTGGCATGGAACAGCGGAACCACCGGCAGCATTGTCTCGGACGCACTGGTGCCGAGCGCGTCGACGTTGTTGGCCATCAGCGCGTGCAGCACGTTGGAGCGATGCGAATACAGCACACCCTTGGGATCGCCGGTCGTGCCGGAGGTGTAGCACATCGCCGCCGCCGTGTTCTCGTCAAAGTCCTTCCATTTGAATTTGCCGTCGGCCTGCGCAATCCAGTCCTCGTAGGCGACCGCGTTCTTCAGCGTGGTCTCCGGCATGTGAGCCTTGTCGGTGAGCACGATGTAGCGCTCCACGCTGGGCAACTTGTCCGCGATCTTCTCCAGGATCGGAATGAAGGTGAGATCGGTCATCACGACGCGATCCTGCGCATGATTGATGATCCAGGCGATCTGTTCGGGGAAAAGGCGGGGATTGACGGTATGGCAGATGGCGCCGATCCCCATGATGCCGTACCAGACCTCCAGATGGCGCCAGGTGTTCCAGGCGATCGTTGCGACGCGATCGCCGAGCTTGATGCCGTCGCGCTCCAGCATCTGCGAGACCTTGAGCGCGCGCTTGTGGATCTCGGCGTAGTTGGTGCGATGGATCGGTCCCTCGACCGAGCGTGTGACCACCTCCTGCTTGCCATGAATCCTGGCGGCGTGTTCGATGATCCGGTGGCAGAGCAGGGGCCAATCTTGCATCAAACCAAGCATTCCGACGTTCCTCCGAGAAGTCGCTGGGCGCGTTATCGCTCTCAGCGTTGGGCCAAAGAATTGCCATGAGTTTTAGCCTGCCGGACTTTCGTCGCAAATGGTCTTGTCGCGGCTATATGTCCGCCGGGGCGGCAATGGTTACCGCTGCGGCGGGGCTGTTGCTGATCGCCGAAAGGGCAGAGGCGCGGAAATATCATGCGCCGCTCGATATCTTCAACCTTGGAGCACCGAAGCCCCGCGCAACCGTTCGCGCCGCCAGGATTCCGCTGCCGAAACCGCGTCCCGAGGAGGCCCCCAAAGCGTCGGATGAGGGGGCGGCGCAGGCAGACGGCAAGCCGTCCCCCGACAAGCCAGGTGCGGACAAGCCCGCCGAGGCCGCGCCGCCGCCCGAGAAGCAGGCCTCGGCCTGCCGGCTGGCGCTGACCGAGGAGATCGCGATCGCGCCGTCCATTCCGGATATCCGCGGTCCCGGTGCCTGCGGCGGCGAGGATCTGGTGCGGCTGGAGGCCATCGTGCTGCCGGACAAGCGCAAGGTGACGGTCAAGCCGGCGGCGATCCTCCGCTGCACCATGGCGTCCGCGCTCGCCGATTGGGTGCGCAAGGACATGACGCCGCTGGCGACCAGCCTCGGCTCCGCCGTCAGCGAGCTCGACAATTTCGACAGCTTCGAGTGCCGCGGCCGCAACCGCGTGGCCGGCGCGATGCTGTCCGAGCATGGCAAGGCCAATGCCATCGACATCCGCGGCATCAAGCTCGCCAATGGGCAGTCGATCGGCCTGACCGACCGCACCACCTCGCGCGAGGTGCGCGAGCGCGTGCTGCACTCGGTCTGCACTCGCTTTTCCACCGTGCTCGGCCCGGGCTCGGACTGGTACCACGAGGACCACATCCATCTCGATCTCGTGCAACGGCGCAACGATTACCGGATTTGCCAGTGGAACGTGTGGGATCCGCTGCCTCAGGTCGCACCGCTGCTGCCGGCGGAGCGTCCCGAGGAGGCACCGCCGCGCGAGGTCGCGGCCAAGCCCGAGGCAAAGGAGGGCGCCGACGGCGGTGAGACGGAAAAGCCTGCTGCACCTACGGACAAGCCGGCGGCGGATGGCAACAAAGCCCGATCGCACCAGCCGGCAACAAAAAAGCGCCGGTGAAACCGGCGCCTTTGAAAAGCCTCGGGCAAGGCCTGCTTAGTAGGGTGAGCTGGAACCACCCTGGAGCGCGAGGCGCGGCTTGTAGGGCGAATCGCCGTGCTTGGGCTCGAGCACCACGACGAGGGTGCCGAGCTTGACGCGATCATAGAGATCGATCGCGTCCTCGTTGGTCAGGCGGATGCAGCCTGACGAGATCGAGGCGCCGATATATTCCGGCTGGTTGGTGCCGTGGATGCGGAACAGCGTGTCCTTGCCCCCAGAATGGAGGTACAGCGCGCGGGAGCCCATCGGATTGTCCGGTCCGGGTGCGACATAGGTCGGCACGCCGAGGCGCGAGATTTCGCCGGGGGTGGGGTGCCAGGCCGGCCACTCGGTCTTGCTGGCCACCTTGGCGATGCCCGACCAGGCCATGGCCTCTTCGCCGACAGTGATGCCGTAGCGGATCGCTTTGCCGCCCTCCAGCACGTAATAGAGGTAATGGTTGTCGGAATCGACCACGATCGAGCCCGGCGCTTCCTTGCGGTGGAATTCGACAATGGCGCGGCGGAACGGTTCTGCGACCGCGGTATTCTCGTATTTCACCTTGGCAAGGAGTTCTTTGTCCTTGGGCTTGAACGCCTTGGTGTCCGTCGCCTCGTAACGCGTCGTGGCCTGCATGCAGCCCGACAGCATCAGGCCAGCGGCCAAAATCCCAAACATAATTTTCAGCGACGACATGGTTTGGTTCCAATCAAAACAATACCGTGCGGAAGGGACCTGAGCGTAGCGCCCAAGTTCCTCGACTCCGTTAAGCCCATTATGGTTGAAATCTGCCACAATTCCAGCGCCGAAGCCGGTTTCCAGGGCTGTAAGACCGCGCCTGTGGCTTTTCTGCCGCAAATTTGGGGGTGTCGTGCGGGTTTTTTTGGTAAGACGCGCCAGACTGTTCCTCCGGCGCCACAGTTGAGCCCTAGGGCCGCCGCAGATGCAAACGCTCCGTTAATGTTGTTGTCATCGTGAACCTGTCAGAATCGCGCTAAGGGCTGTCGTTCTGTCGCAGGATCTCTGGAGTTTTTGATGTTTTCGGTGTTCGTTCCCTCCGAGACCTCCCTCAAGAAGGCGGTTGTCGAGGATCTCACAGCGCTGCCGGAGAACGCAGTCTGGATCGACCTCGTCAACCCCTCGGCTGCCGAGGACAAGGCGGTCGAGCGGCTGGCGGGCATCGCCATCCCGACCCGGGAAGACATGCAGGAGATCGAGATCTCCAGTCGCCTCTATATGGAGAACGGCGCGCGCTACATGACCGCGACGCTGATGTGCCACTCCGATACCGACATGCCCCGGACCACGGCGGTGACCTTCATCCTCGGCGACCACCGCCTGGTGACGGTCCGCTACGACCTGCCCAAGCCCTTTGCGCTGGTCGAGGCCAAGCTCGCCCGCTCCTGCACGCCCTCGATCACCGGCGAGATGGTGCTGATGGAGCTCCTGGACGCCGTGATCGACCGCTGCGCCGACATTCTGGAGCGCTGCGGCGCCGAGATCGACCAGGTCTCCCACGAGATATTCGAGCCGGAGAGCGAGCGCCACGGCCACGCCAAGCGATATTCCCAGATCCTGATCTCGATCGGCCGCAAGGGCGACTTGACCTCGAAGGTTCGCGAGAGCCTGGTGTCGATCGGCCGCGTCGTGACGTTCCTGTCCGCCGTGGTCGAGGGCGTGAAGTGGTCGAAGGACATGCGCGAGCAGCTCAAGACCATGCAGCGCGACGTCGCCTCGCTGACCGATCACGCCTCCTATCTCTCCAGCAAGATCACCTTCGTGCTCGACGCCATGCTCGGCGTCGTCAATCTCGAGCAGAACAACATCATCAAGCTGTTTTCGGTCATGGCCGTTGTCCTGATGCCGCCGACCCTGATCGCCTCGATCTACGGCATGAACTTCAAGGTGATGCCGGAACTCGAATGGGTGCACGGTTACCCGATGGCGCTGGTGATGATGCTGATCGCCGCCATCGTCCCCTACTGGATCTTCAAGTGGAAGAAGTGGCTGTAGGATCGTGCGCGAGCAAAGATACCTACCGAGACCTTACGCCGCTCGCATAGACACGATGAATCGTGTCGCAGAATCGATCGGGATTGCGGCGACGCGGTGACGCGTGTGTCATGCCGCAATTCCTCCGGTAAAATTTGAGCGGTGGGCTGAACGTTTGCGCGAAACTTGTCTGCGATAAGCAGGGCGTAGCCGCGAGGAACAGCCATGGTTGAGAAACACATAACGTCGCCCCGCAACGTCATCGATCTGGCGAACTACCGTCAGGTTCTGGCGAGCGGCAAGGCGCCGTCGATGTCGGCACGCATGTGCCGGCACTGTGGTGCTCCGCTGCTCGATGGTGAGAACGACGACGACTGCTCGACTGCATTCAGCACGGCCGCTCCGCGGCCGCGCGAGCGCTCACGTCGGATTCGACTCGATTGAGGAACGGAAGGTAAGGGCGATCCAGGTCTTGCGGCGGCGTTGTCTGGATCGCCTTGCTTCCCTGAGCGGCCATTTCCACTTCCGTCATTGCGAGGAGCCACCCGGTCCCGCCTCCGGCGGGCCGGATGACAGGCTCCGCGACGAAGCAATCCAGACTGTCTTTGCGGAGGCAGTCTGGATTGCTTCGCTTTCGCTCGCAATGACAGTGCCCGCCTACACGTGCTGGCCGCCGTTGATGTGGATCTCGGCGCCGTTGACGTAGGAGCTGGTGTCCGTGCACAGCACGTAGATGATCTTTGCCACTTCGTCGGGCGTGCCGAGGCGGTGCATCGGGATCTGCTGCTCGACGATCTTCTCGGTGCCCGGCGACAGGATCGAGGTGTCGATCTCGCCCGGGGCGATCGCGTTGACGCGGACGCCGATGCGGCCGAAGTCGGAGGCCATCTCGCGTGTCAGCGCTGCGAGCGCGGCCTTCGAGGTGGCGTAGGCCGCGCCTGCGAAGGGGTGCACGCGCGAGCCCGCGATCGAGGTGACGTTCACGACCGACCCCTTGGCGGCCTTCAATTCCTCAATCAGCCCCCGCGCCATCATGATCGGCGCGAAAAAGTTGACATGGAAGACGTGGGTCCAGGTATCGAGGTCGGTGTCGACCGAGCCCAACCGCGAGCCGCCGGCGCCCTTCGGCGAGATCGCGGCGTTGTTGACCAGCGCATGCAGCGTGCCGCCCTCGAGCCGGTTGCGGATCTCCGAGATCGCGCGCGCGGTGTCCTTGGGATCGCCGAGGTCGACCTGGATGTGGTCCTCCGGCCCTGCGTCCCAGGGGCAGTCCTCCGGGAAAGGATGCCGCGAGCAGGTGATGACGCGCCAGCCCGCCGAGGAGAAACGGATCACGGTGGCGTGGCCGATGCCGCGGCTGGCTCCGGTCAGGAGCAGCGTACGGCGCGGCGCATTGGACGAATGCGGCATGGACATCTTTCAGGTCGGCCCAAAGCTTACGGATACATTCGCGTCTTGGACCACGGTTGGCCGGCCGCGTCACGGCGAAATTCAATGCGGTCGTGCAGGCGGAACGGGCGGTCGTGCCAGAACTCGATCCGCACCGGCGTGATGCGCCAGCCGCTCCAGCCCGGCGGCCGCGGCACTTCGCCGATGACGTATTTGGCCGCGACCTTGGCGATGGCCTGCTCGAACGCGAAGCGGCTCTCCAGCTCTTGCGATTGCTTGCTCGCCCAGGCGCCGATCTGGGCCTGCTTCGGTCGCGTCGCGAAATAGGCGTCGGCCTCCGCGTCGGTCACCGGCGTCACGTTGCCGCGGATGCGCACCTGACGGCGCAACGACTTCCAGTGAAAAAGTAACGCTGCCTTAGGATTTGCGGCGAGTTCGCGGCCCTTCTGGCTGGCGATGTGGCTGTAGAAGACGAAACCCTCGGTATCGAAGCCCTTCATCAGCACCATGCGCACATTAGGCAGCCCGTCGGGATCGACCGTTGCGAGCGCCATGGCGTTCGGATCGTTCGGCTCGCTCTTGACCGCTTCGTTCAGCCAGGCCTCGAACAACGCAAATGGCTCGTCGGCGGCGGTGAAATCACCGGATGTTAAGGGTGTCTGGTGTTTCATCGAGGTCGTGTCGGTCATGTCCGGAGTCCGAGTTGCGTCCCGCGGCCCAAAACGCGTTGTTGTCCGCTACCGCCCTATATAGGGCATGGGGACGCGTTGGCCTATCGGCGATCCGGCCGTCCGGCTTCGTCATGACGATGATTCTGATCGGGCTTGGTGCCGGCGGCTGCAGCTTTTCCCGCAACGACGGCAGCGCCTATGCCAAGGCCGAGGACAGCGACCTCACCGGCTCGATCGCGCGGCCGGCGAAGGACGCTCCCCCGACCGAGACCGATCTCGCCTTCACCCGCAACGCCGCCTCTGACGTCCTCAGCAAGGGCGACAAGGATTCCAGCCAGCATTGGGAGAATCCGGAGACAGGGGCGCGCGGCTCGGTGACGCCCATCGCCCAGTCCTATGCCGCCGAGGACGGGCGCAAATGCCGCGACTTCCTGGCGAGCTACGTCAACGGCAATACCGAAAGCTGGCTCCAGGGCGCCGGCTGCCAAAGCGGTCGTGGCCGTTGGGAGATTCATACGCTAAAGCCGTGGCGGAGCTGAGCATGATCCGGAAACGTGGGAACCGGTTTTCCGATCAGACCATGCTCCAAAGATAGAGCTTCAGCTCGCGTTCCTAGTTGCAAAAATGCCACTCTCTTCCCACATCACCCGCAGGTGGGGCGGGGAGCCCTTTGAACAATTCGATTTCTTGAAGGAGACGTGACGAATGCGCGACCCCTATGAGGTCTTGGGGGTGCCGCGGAGCGCCAGCGCTGCCGCGATCAAAAGCGCCTATCGCAAGCTGGCCAAGAAGCACCATCCTGACAGCAACAAGGGTGATCCGAAGGCTGCCGAACGCTTCGCCGAGATCAACTCGGCCAACGAGATCCTCGGCGACGAGGACAAGCGCAAGCAGTTTGACCGGGGCGAGATCGACGCCGAGGGCAAGCCGCGCTTCCAGGGTTTTCCGGGCGGCGGCGGTCCTCGCGGCCGCGCGGGCCCTGGCGGGTTCGAAAGCTATACGTTCCGAAGCGGCGGTGCGGGCGGCCCGGGCGGCGGTGCGTTCGAGGACATCCTCAACAGCATGTTCGGCGGCGGGATGCGCGGCGCACGGCCCGGAGCCGGCGGCGGCGCCCAGTTCGAGTTCGACACTGGCGGCATCGGGCTCGATCTCGACGTCAACGTCGCCATGAGCGTCTCGCTGGAAGAGGCGGTCAAGGGCGGCGAGAAGCGTGTGCGGCTGCCGACTGGCAAGGAGCTCAACGTCAAGATTCCGGCCGGGGTCACCGAGGGCCAGCAAATCAGGCTGCGGGGGCAGGGAGAAAGTGCGCAGGGCCATCCGCCCGGCGATCTCCTGATCACCATCAACATTGCACCGCACCCGTTCTTCAAGGTCGAGGGCGCAGACCTCAGGATCGACCTGCCGGTCACGCTCTACGAGGCGGTGCTCGGCGGCAAGGTCCGCGTGCCGACCCTCGGCAATGCCGTGGAGCTCTCGGTCCCCAAGAACACGTCCAGCGGCCGGACCTTCCGCCTCAAGGGCAAGGGCCTGCCGAAAGCCGGCGGAACTGGGGATCTCTTCGTCATCATCAGGATTATGCTACCGGACGGGAACGACGCCGAGCTTGAAGCATTGATGGAGAAGTGGCGGGACCAACACCCCTACAATCCACGTAGCGGTGTCGGCTAAAGCATGTCCGGAAAAGTGTGGAGCGGTTTTCCGGAAAGATCATGCGCAAACAAAGAGCTAAAGCGCGAGCCATCGCGCTTTAGGGCGAGAGCGAACTGAAGGGGTTCTCCTAAAGGACCACGGCATCGTCCTGGAGATGATGCCCATCATACGCCTGAGGCGTGGTAGCGCTTCATGGTCTCGACGTGTCGGCTGTCCGGCGGGGCAGCCGATAAAAAGGTGCGGCCTCGAGAGGGGGACCAGCGCGGTACCAAAAACCCCAATCGAGGCCGCCCGCGTCGATCGGCGGATCGAACGCCACTCATAATCGCGTGAGCACCCGGTGCGATAATGAGACGTGTCGATGTCCTGATTCCAAATTTTCGATGACGGAATCTGGGCACTGGCCTTGCGCGGTTGTCTAGGTGCCGTTTTTCTCTGCTTGGTCGTAGACGGCCTGCGCCACCTTGGTCAGCCGCTCGCGATCGCTGCTGCCGCTGACGACGTAGCCGACGCCGCGCTCGGACCAGAACAACGCGCCGTCCTTGTCCGTCTTGGCGTAGCGCATTTGCGTTGCACCATTCTCGGTCTTGGCGCTGTAGATGGTGTACCGTTCGCCCGAGGCGCCCTCGTACATCAGGAACGACGCCGGACCGTTCGGTCCCGGCAGAAGCCGGCCGCCGACCAGCTTCAGCCCGCTCGCCTCCAGGTTCGGCGCGAACACGGTCCAGCCGCAGCGCCGGGTCAGCCAGGCCTGCAAGTGATCGCGCTCGTTGCCGCCGACCTCAACGGGGTGGCGGACCTCGACGACATAGAGGCGGTGGGCGTCGAGTGCGTCCGCCGTAAAGCTCCGGAAGGTCGAGGGCGCGTTGGCGGCGCCATGCGCCACCCAGCCGGCGGTGCCGCCGGCGACGAAGGCGACCAGCACGGCCGCGGCGGCGCCATAAAACCATTGCCGCGGGCGGCGCTCCAGCCTCTCGAGCTCGAGCCGTGCGGGCACCCGTTCATGGGCAATCGAATCGTAACGCGCGTGCAGCATCTCGGCCATGGTCCGCCAGGACTGCACCCGCTCGGCGTCCTCGGGGTGGGCGGCAAGAAAGGCCTCGACGTCGGCGCGTCGCTCGGCCGGCAACTCGCCGTCGACATAGGCGTGCAGTTCGTCCTCGGTTACTGGAATCTTGCGGTCGTTCATATCGGTCGTCTCTGGCTCTGCGGCCCAAAATGCCTTCTGCGAGTTAGCTTCGCGCAGCTCACTATCCGGCTGCGGGCGGAGATCGTTCGATGCATCGACCCGGCCATCATTTCACCCGCCTGAGCGCCGTACGCTCGCCCTCCAGCGAGGCTTTGACGTGGGCTCTTGCGCGCGCCAGGCGCGACATCACGGTGCCGATCGGCACGCCCTGGATGTCGGCAACCTCGCGGTAGCTCATGCCTTCCAGCATCACCAGCAGCAGCACCGAACGCTGCTCCTCGACGAGAGTAGCCAGTGCCTTCTCGATGTCGCGTCCTTCGGCCTCGGTCCCGCTGGCATCGGGGTTGTTATCCGTCAGCGGCATGAATTGCGGTCGCCTTGCCAGCGAGCGCCGCCGGTTCTTGTTGAGGTTGGTCAGGATCGTATAGAGCCAGCTCCTGACGTCGCCTCCGAGAAACAGCCGCTCCGAACGCAGCGCGCGTACCAACGTATCCTGGACCAGATCGTCGGCCGCATCCGCATCGCGTGTGAGCGCGCGGGCGTAGCGGCGCAACGCCGGGATCATGGCTTCCACACTCTGGCGAAACGCACTCATTGCGGTCCTGACATCCCTGGCGTTCGGCGCGCGCCTATAGCGATCATAACACCCAAGCGGAACGGCTATTCCGGCACTCGAAACAGCGTTAATGCTGCGGATTAGGGCTGTACCGCAGGGGAGGGCTGGTGTACCTCCAGACCTCAACGAGAGTTCGACGGGACGTGCAAAAATGGCGCAGAATTCGGGTCTGATGCAAGGAAAGCGCGGGGTCATCCTCGGCGTCGCCAACAACCGCTCGATCGCCTGGGGAATCGCCAAGGCATGCCACGCCGCGGGCGCCGAGCTCGCCTTCACCTATCAGGGCGATGCGCTGAAGAAGCGCGTCGAGCCGCTCGCCGCCGAGATCGGCGGCCTCGTGCTTGGCCATTGCGACGTCACCGATGCCGCAACCATCGATGCCGTCTTCGCGGTGCTGAAGGAGAAATGGGGCAAGATCGACTTCCTGGTGCATGCGATCGCCTATGGCGAGCAACTCGACGGCCGCTACGTCGACACCACGCAGGAGAATTTTTCGAAGTCGATGCTGATCTCCTGCTATTCGTTCACGGCGGTGGCGCAGCGCGCCGAGAAGCTGATGACGGATGGCGGCTCGCTGATCACGCTCTCCTATTACGGCGCCGAGAAGTGGATGCCGCACTACAACGTGATGGGCGTGGCCAAGGCGGCGCTGGAAGCAAGCGTGCGCTATCTCGCTGCCGATCTCGGCGAGAAGAACATCCGCGTCAACGCGATCTCGGCAGGTCCCATCAAGACGCTGGCGGCGTCCGGCATCGGCGACTTCCGCTATATCCTGAAGTGGAACGAGACCAACGCGCCGATGCGGCGCAACGTGTCCACCGAAGACGTCGGCGGCAGCGCGCTGTATTTCCTTTCCGACCTATCGCGCGGCGTCACCGGCGAGGTGCACCACGTCGATTCCGGCTATCACGTGCTCGGCATGAAGCGGCCGGATGCGCCTGATATCTCGCTTGGCGGGAAGGACTAGCCTCTAACTGAAATGCCCAAGCCTACGATCTACTATCTTCGCCACGGCGAGACCGAGTGGAATGCGCTCGGCAGGCTTCAGGGCACCAGGGACATTCCGCTGAACGCGCGCGGCTGCAGCCAGGCCGTGCAGGCCGGCGGCATTCTCGCCGAGCTGTTCAAGCGCGACGGGCGCGACAAGGCCGCGCTGGCTTACGTGTCGAGCCCGCTCGGCCGTGCGCGCCAGACCATGGAGCTCGCGCGCGGCAAGCTCGAATTGCCGCCTGCCGATTACGCGCTCGACGATCGTCTGCGCGAGATCGGCTACGGCACCTGGGAGGGGCTGACGCTGGCCGAGAGTGAGGCGAGGGATCCGGACATCTATGCAAGGCGCCTCGCCGACAAATGGACCGTGGGGCCTGCGGGCGGGGAGACCTACGCCGACGTGCAGGTCCGCGTGCGCACCTGGTACGACCAGCTCCTGTCCGACACCGTCGCAGTGGCCCATGGCGGGACCTGCCGAGCCCTGATGGTGGCCTTGGGCCTCGAGACGCCCGCCAGCGCCGCCGAGCTCTATATCGAGCAGGGCGCCGTCTACGTGTTCCGCGACGGGCGGTTGGAGAAGTTTAGTTAGCCCGGAGCGCTGCCTCGCCCCCGCCGTCATGCCCGGGCTTGTCCCGGGCATCCACGGACTTTCGTGGTCGCAGCCACCAAGAACGTGGATGGCCGGGACAAGCCCGGCCATGACGGCTTCGCCGATATTTGACCCCTATTTCAGGGCGAGTTAAGTCAGCATTGACTTACGAACCCGCGAGCAGCGATGTCCTTCAACACTTTCGGCCACATGTTCCGCGTCACAACCTTCGGCGAGAGTCATGGGGTGGCGATCGGCTGCGTGGTTGACGGCTGCCCGCCGATGATCCCGCTCACCGAGGCCGACATCCAGCGGGATCTCGACCGGCGCCGTCCCGGCCAGTCGCGCTTCACCACCCAGCGCCAGGAGCCGGACCAGGTGAAGATCCTGTCCGGCGTGATGGCCCATCCCGAGACCGGCGCTCAGGTGACGACGGGCACGCCAATCGGCCTTCTGATCGAGAACACCGACCAGCGCTCGAAGGATTATTCCGAGATCAAGGACAAGTTTCGTCCCGGTCATGCCGACTTCACCTATGAGGCGAAGTACGGCCTGCGCGATTATCGCGGCGGCGGGCGCTCCTCGGCGCGCGAGACCGCGATGCGCGTTGCCGCAGGCGCCATCGCGCGGAAAGTGCTGCCGGATGTGAAGGTGCGAGGCGCCCTGGTGCAGATCGGCCCGCACAAGATCGACCGCGACAAGTGGGACTGGGACGAGGTCGCCAAGAATCCCTTCTTCTGTCCCGACAAGGACAAGGCCGCGTTCTTCGAGACCTATCTCGATGGCATCCGCAAAAGCGGCTCCTCGATCGGCGCCGTGATCGAGGTCGTCGCCGAGGGCGTGCCGGCAGGTCTCGGCGCGCCGATCTACGCCAAGCTCGATTCCGATCTGGCGGGCGCGATGATGACCATCAACGCGGTGAAGGGCGTCGAGATCGGCGCCGGTTTTGGTGCGGCAGAACTGACGGGCGAACAGAACGCCGACGAGATGCGCTCCGGCAATGACGGCACGCGCTTCCTCTCCAACCACGCCGGCGGCGTGCTGGGCGGTATCTCCACCGGGCAGCCCGTGGTGGTACGTTTCGCGGTGAAGCCGACCTCGTCGATCCTGCAGCCGCGTCTCACCGTCGATCGGCAAGGCACCGAGACCGAGATCTTCACCAAGGGCCGCCACGATCCCTGCGTCGGCATCCGCGCCGTCCCCGTCGGCGAGGCCATGATGGCCTGCGTGCTGGCCGATCACTTCCTGCGCGATCGCGGACAGGTCGGGCGTTGAACTCGCGGTTCTAGTCCACCGCGCAGCTTGACGGCCCTGCAACTTCGTCCGCAAATGCGGCCATGAACAGCTCCGAGCTTCAGCGCATCTCCAACTGGCTGATCGACGGCACTTGGGCGGCTCAGGAGTCGGCCGTAGGGATTGCCGATTTCTGTGAACGTCTGGTCGCGGCCGGCCTGCCGCTGTGGCGGTTCGGCATCTTCATCCGCACGCTGCATCCCGAAGTCTTCGGCCGCAACTTCATCTGGCGGCAGGGCGAGGGAGTTGAAATCGGCAGCGTCGATTTTGAGATCCTGGACACGCCCCAATTCGCCCACAGCCCGCTTCGCGTGGTTTTCGAGCAGGGCATCGAGGTCAGGGGCCGCGCAGGCGACCCCGACAGCAAGCGATTTCCGTTCCTCGAGGACATGCACGCCGAAGGCGCGACCGATTATATCGCGGTGCCGGTGCCTTTTCTCGACGGCTCCATTCACGCGACGAGCTGGATCACGCGGCAGCCCGGCGGCTTCAGCGACGACGACATCGCAGCCATCCGAGCTCTCATAGCGCCGCTCGCACGCATCAGCGAGATCATCACTATGCGCCGCACCGCCGAGATGCTGCTCGACACCTATGTCGGCAATCGCGCCGGCGCGCGCATCCTCGGCGGCCAGATCCGCCGCGGTCACAACGACACCATGCAGGCGGCGATCTGGCTGTCGGACCTGCGCGGCTTCACCGCGCTGTCGGACCGGCTGCCGCCCGAGACGGTTGTCCAGATCCTCAATCATTATTTCGACTGCCAGGTCACGGCGATCCGAGACCATGGCGGCGAGGTGCTGAAGTTCATGGGCGACGGCCTGCTCGCCGTGTTCCCGATCGACGAATATGTCGGCGATGCCGCTCATGTCTGCGCGCAGGTGCTGGAGGCGGCGCGCGACTCGCGCGCCAGCGTCGAGGCGCTCGCCTTTCCGGTGGGCGACGCCGTCGAGCGCTTCCGCTTCGGCGTCGCGCTGCATGTCGGCAACATCCTGTACGGCAATATCGGCGGCGGCAATCGCCTCGACTTCACCTGCATCGGCCCGGCGGTCAATCTCGCGGCAAGGCTGGAGAAGATCACGGGGCGCCTGGGGCGGACCGTCGTCGCCTCGGAAGGTTTTGCCAATGTCTGCCGCCATGATTGGCACCAGCTCGGCGAGTTTCCGATCGCAGGATTTTCCAAGGCGCAGCGCGTCTACGGGCTGGCGGAGGAGACGACGGTGGTGATGGCGTGATATGCACTGAGCTGAAGGACATTCATCGTCGCAGGATGAAGCCTATTCCTCCGGCTCCGTCGTGAACAATAGCGGATAGCCCTTGGCGCGGCCGGCGTCGGTGGCGCGCGTTGCCTTGGTTTCGGCGACGTCCTTGGTGAATACGGCCACCACGCAGGCGCCCAGCTTGTGCGCGGTGATCATCACCTTGTAGGCCTGATCCTCGGTCATGCGGAATTCGGCCTTCAGCACCATGGTGACGAATTCACGCGGCGTGTAGTCGTCGTTGATCAGGATGACCTTGTGGAGCTTCGGCCGCTCGACCTTGGTCCTGGTCCTGGTTTTCGGTTTGGTGACGGTGTCGTTCATCGTGTCCCGAAACGCCCTGGCTCGAATGAGCCACCAGCCAACACATCATACCGCAGGAGCGGGGAGCGCTCCAAGATATGCGGCCGCTCGCCACTATGCCGTCGCGGCTGGGCAGGAATGCACGACTTGCGCCTGCGCGAGTTACGGAAGTGCGCGAACGAGCTGTAATGCGGCGATCAGAGCGCCCACCGACAGCACGACCGACGCAATCATGTAGGCGGCAGATGCCCATGTCTGGCCGCGCTCGATCAGATACCAGGCATCCAGCGAGAACGTCGAGAACGTCGTGTATCCGCCACAAACTCCGACCGTCAGAAACATCCGCGCGGCCTGCGGCAGGTTCCATTTGGTCGCGAACAGCGCGGTGAAAATGCCGATCAGGAACGATCCGGTGACGTTGACGATCAGCGTGCCCCACGGAAAATCCGTACCGAACGCGCGGCCCGACCCGATCGCAACGAGATAGCGTATGACCGCGCCGAGCGCTCCGCCGCCGGCAACGGCGAGGATGTATTGAATGTTCAATGTCTCGTTCCCCACTTCGCCATTTGCTTCACTTGCCCTCGGTGGCCAGACCTTTGCCGACGGCGAGCAGCCCCACCAGCGAAACCAGCGCGAATCCAAGCCCGGCAAGAAACGTTCCCGCCGGTCCATAGGCGTCCCACAGCGCACCCGCGATCACGCTCGCAGCCAGCAAGGCAAGCCCGGTGAACAGGTTGAAATAGCCGAAGGCGGTGCCGCGCAGGCTTGGCGGGGCGGCATCGGCGACCATGGCCGAGAGCAGGCCCTGCGTCAGTCCCATATGGAGTCCCCACAGCACGACTCCGAGCGCGAGGCCCGCAAGGCTCGGGAGCAGCGCCAGCGCGAGGTCGGCCGCGGCGAGGAAGACCAGGCCGAGCGCGAGCAGGCCGGTCCGGTTGATCCGGTCCGACAGCACGCCGGCCGGATAGGCCGACAGTGCATAGGCGACGTTCATCAGCACCAGTACAGCCGGCACCCACATCACGTCGAGCCCGATGTTCTGTGCGCGCAAGATTAGGAAGGCCTCGCTGAAGCGCGCGAGCGTGAACACGACGCCCACGGCGACGACGCGCCAATAGACCGCTCCGAGCTGGCGCATTGCGGCGAGATTGAGCGGATTTTCCGCACGTTTCCGGCTCGGATCGGGCTCCGGCTCCTTCACCGCGAACGCGATCAGCCCGAAGGACAGGAAGGCCGGCAGCACCGCCACCCAGAACACGAGGGTAAAATTGTCGGCCGTCCACCACATCAGGCCGATGGCCACGAGCGGCCCGACGAAGGCGCCGATCGTGTCGAGCGATTGCCGCAGGCCAAAGCTCGCGCCGCGCAGGCCGACCGGGGCGATATCGGCGATCAGCGCATCGCGCGGCGCGCCGCGAATGCCCTTGCCGACTCGATCGATGAAGCGCGCCGCTACCAGCCATCCGACGCTGGGCGCGAGCGGGAACAGCGGCTTGGTGAAGGCGGCCAGCCCATAGCCGAGCGCGGCGAGCAGTTTGCGGCGGCCGAGCCAGTCCGACAGCGCACCGGAGAAGATCTTGGTGATCGAGGCGGTCGCCTCGGCAATGCCCTCGATGAAGCCGACGGTGAGGGTGGAGGCGCCGAGCACGGTGACGAGATAGACCGGCAGCAGCGCGTGGATCATCTCGGAGGAGATGTCCATGAACATCGAGACAAAGCCGAGCACCCAGATCCCTCTGGGCAGCGTGGTACGTACGGCATTCGGTGTCGTCACGTCTTCGTCGTCCCCTCGCATTCGCCTGCCGGCCGCCAGCAGGCAACAAAAAACCCGCCATCGGCGGGTGTGTCCATGCTCCCGCCAAAGGCAGAGGCCCAAGATTGCCTCTCCTCGAGCAGGAGTCATCAGCCCATGAGGTCATCGACCGCCGGGCGGTTGTCGGGGGACTCCATCCCCATCTGTGCGACCAACCTAGCATGGAAATCGTGCCGGACAAGTGGGCGGGGTCGCGTGCCTCCGCCGGCAGCTGGATTCCGGGCCCTCGCTTCGCGAGTCCCGGAACGACGGCTCTTGAGATCGCCCCTGTTCCCGACGCAAGCGCGGCAACATGGCGGCAGACTTGCGTAACGTGTGAATTCCTAACTCGAATGTGAAGCACAAGCGATCTTCGGCCTTTGCGGCAAGCCGATTGCATGTCACCATCGCGTCATACGACGGGAGACTGCGATGCGTTTGCTGTTCTCGATCGGGGCTGTGCTGGTGGCCGGCATGTTCGCCGGAGGGGACGTCGCGGGCATCGCGGCACCAGGACCCAAATTCGAATCGCCCAGAACTCAACCGCAGCGGCTTGCGGCCGACAAGGACGCGCAGAGCGTCGATGTCGAGCTGATCCTCGCGGTCGACGTGTCCTACTCGATGGACATGGACGAGCTCGCGATCCAGCGCGAGGGCTATGCACAGGCGATCCAGTCGAAGGAGTTCCTGCAGGCGCTGAAGCTCGGCCCGAACGGCCGCATCGCAGTGACCTATTTCGAGTGGGCCGCCTCCAGCGACCAGAAGATCATCATTCCCTGGCGGCTGATCGATGGTCCGGAGACGGCGGACGCGGTTGCCGCCGAGATCATGAAGACGCCGATCCGGCGCGCTTCGCGCACCTCGATTTCAGGCGCGATCAACTTCGCGATGCCGCTGTTCGACGAGGATCCCTATCGCGGCCTGCGCCGTGTCATCGACATTTCCGGCGACGGTCCGAACAACAATGGCGGCCCGGTCACGATGGCGCGTGACGCCGCGCTGGAGAAAGGCATCGTCATCAACGGCCTGCCGATCATGGTCAAGGAGCCGTCCTATTCGACCATGGATATCGACAATCTCGATCTTTATTACGAGGACTGCGTCATCGGAGGGCCGGGGTCCTTCGTCATCACGATCAAGGAGCGCGACAAGTTCAAGGAAGCGATCCGCACCAAGCTGCTGATGGAAGTCGCCGGCCGCACCCCGGAGCGGCCCGTGATGCCGGTTGCCGACAAGGAGCCGCGCGTCAATTGCCTCATCGGCGAGAAGATCTGGTCCGATCGCTGGGGGCGGTGAGGGGGCGGTTTTTTCCGGCGGCATCACGCCCGCCAGTTCCGGCTGAGACCTTTTGCCCGCCCAGCCAACGCGCGCGCTTAACGGCTCGTTAACGGGTGCGTGGCCCTAATCGCATCGTTACTGTTCGTTCCCGCCGGCATCCTGACCTGCCCAAGCGTGCGAAAGCGGGTTTGTCAGGCCCGTCCGAGCAATCCAATGGCCATCGTCACATCGAGCACCAGCCAGATTTCGCCCGCCAACGAGCGGCTGTACCGGCAGAGCGCTCTGCTCGGTGAGTGGAAGGGCAATTGGGTCGGCAACAACCAGCCCGTCGGCTTCAAGGTCGTCAACATCCGCGGGGCCCGGGCGCAGGTCGAGTACACCTACAACGGACGCACCGAGCGCGGCTTCGGCGAGGTTCAGGGCACGCTCATCACCTTCGGCGGGGTTACGGTCGGCACCAAGGACGGCAAGAACATGGTGATGCTGTTCTCGTTCGGGGGCGTCGGCAAGCAGACCGCAAATCTGCAAAAGCAGGACCCGCCGGCGTCCGACAGCCGCCTGATGGGAAGCTGGGGCGGCTATTCCAGCGAGAACGGCAAGAGCGCGAGCTTCAAGGTGCTGTCGGTCAATGGCAAGGAGGCCGAGGTCAGCGTCACCACCGACGGCGTCACCCGCAAGGGCACCGGCTTCGTCTACAAGAACGTCATCATGTTCGGACAGACGCAGATCGCGACCGACGACGGGCAGAACGGCAAGATCATCTACCAGGTCGGCACCAAATCCTTCATGGTGCCGGTGACAAAATATCCGCCGGCGGATTCGTCGTCTTCGGTCGACAAGACCGCATAACCCTTTACGGCGCTGTTCCGCCGGGGTGAGCCAGCGCCTTCAATTCTCGGTCGACCTGCCGCAGCATTGCGCAGGCCTGCGCGAAACCGCCATCAGCGACAAGTCGCCAGATTTCGTCGGCCTGCTCCACCAGGTGTGGAATCGTCAGCGGCAGGCCGGCTGCCTCCTGCAGCGCCCCCTTCTCGTTGATCAGATAGCGCTCGTTCAGCGCGAACAGTACCTGCGCGACGCAGGCGAGCGACCTGTAGAGGCATCCCGCGACATGGGTCCTTTCGTTGCGTGCGGCCGCGAGCTCGGCATTTTCGATGCTGAACAGGACTTCCCATTGGAAGCGCCGGATCAGGGCGCTGCGCAGAGCTTCCGGATAGGGAAGTGCGATCGACTTGAATCGGGCAATCAGGCCGGTCGGATCGTGCAGCGGCTGACAATATGCGATCTCGCCCATCCAGATCGCCGAGCAGAAGCCATGTGGATGGCCGGGTTGGTAGTCCATGGTGACCACGCCGGCGCCGCAGGATTCCATGCCGGCCTCGACCGCGTCGGCGTCGCGATAGAGCAGGTCGACCTTGCAGCCTCCCACCGAAAGCCAGGCGCCGCCGACGATCCAGGGCCCCCATTCTCCGACGGGCGTCACCGTCGTGGCGGCGGGATCGTCCGCGATCGTCTTCGCGGCGGCCAGCAACCGTCCGATGTCCAGCGCTGACTTGAAATAGAGTCCGATATCGTAGTCCGAGGCCGCATGCGCGCGGCCCCGCGCGCGAGAGCCGCCGAGTACGACAGCTTGAACGCCAGGTACATCGGCAACAACGGATGTCAGGCGGGTGAGCAGCGGATCGTCCGGCATCAGGTGCGGTTCCCCGAAAGAACTGCGGCCGCGAGGGCCGGCGCGGTCACTCCGCTGGCATTGATGATGGTCGAGGAGTATAGTTTTAAGGGCTTTTAGACGGTAGCCAGAATGTTCGACCTTGCACGCTCATGCGCTCTTGCAGCTCTCGCCGTGTTCTGCCTCGGCGGAGCGCCGGTTCACGCGCAAGTGGCGCCGCTGCGATATTGGATTCCCGGCGGGCCTTTCGGCCTTGGCGGCGCTGCCGGCCTGAGCTCCGACAGCTATGGCAACTTTGCGGGCTTCAACGCCGGAGAGGCCGATTGGCGTACGAGCTCTGCGAACGGCTTCGTCATCGGTCGCGAACGCGGAAATCTCGGATTGAGCGGCTTCAACCAGGCGGGCTCGCTCGGCAATTTCAGCGCGCTCTCTTATGACAGCACGCAATTTGGCTATCAGATGAAGACCGCCGGCGGCATGCCCGTCACCTTCTTTGCCGGCTTCGACACGCTGAAATACGGCAACGGCATCGGCAGCTCATTGGCGCCGCTCACCTCCAGCGCCGGGCCCGGTTATGGCGGGTTTGCGGGTGTCGAATTCAAGCCGACCTCAAATCTCAGCCTGTCGTTCGGTGTCGGCTACGCCCAGCAGGATTCGGGCCGCATGGACAGCGACATCAGATCGAACATGCTGCCCGGCGAATCGCCGGCGCTGAGCGGCCTTCGGCGCTAGGGTCGCATCACCAGCTCCGGCGGACGCCGCAGCGATTGCGGCAGGCTTGGGCCGGTGCCGAAGCGCATCACGATGTCGGGGCGTCGTTCGCCGAGGCCGAGCCGGGTCGCGAATTGCTGCCTCAGTGCTGCGACCTCGACCGGCTGGTTGACGAAGGAATATTTCAGTCCCAGTGCGGTCGCCTGCAAGCCGAAGCGCTGGCAGGCGCGGCCGACCGCGATCCAGTGCGAGGTGTCGCTGCGATCGGCAGCAAGCACGACGACACCGGCCGAGCTGTCGAGCTGCTCGCGATATTTCTTGTTTTCTCCGCTTTCGGTGAAGAACAGCTTCAGAAGCGGCCGGGCTATCCAGGACGGCAGCGCAGGATTTCCCGATGCGGGCGCGAACAACCCGTCCATGGTCGCGACCGCCTCTGCCTCGTTGAAGCGGATCCAGTCGACGAGCTCGCGCATGAAGGCCTTGTCGCGCATCTGCGCCGAATTGCCTTCGAGCACATAGTCGGCGACCTCAGCCATTCCGGCACGCTCGGTGATCAGGATCGCAGCGACGCCGGGTTGCCGGCAGGCGTTCTCGAGCTGGCGCAGGATCTCGGGCGCGGCAGGCTTGCCGGCGAAGGCCGCGCGGGTGCATTGCCTGACGGGAATTGCATCGGCCAGGGCCGATGCGGCAGGAGCGGCCTCGTCGAGCGTGATCACGATGCGATCGCCGTCGACGACCGGATCGGCGCGCCAGCCCAGCGTGGCCGCGGCGAGGATGAGGTTTTCGGCGGCACAGCCGAGACTGACGAAGAGATGATGATCGTCCGGATCGACGGCCGGACAGCGCCGCGCGACGTCAGGCGCAATCGTGATGACATTGCCGCGGACGGCGAAGATCCACGGCTGGGTGTTGTGGCTGTTGGCCGCAAGCGTCGCAAACCGGACGAGCTCGCGATCCCTGGGCGCTGCTCGCAGCGGAGCCCGTGACGAGCTGACGGCCTCGTCATAGGTCATCGCCGCCAGCGCGGCGGAAGGGCTGCCGATCGCTGCCGCAGAAAGCCCGAGCGCGGTCGTGATGAATTGTCGCCGGTTGGCCACGGACTTCCGCTCCACACCCCATGATGAGGCATTCTTAGCGCCAGGCGGCGCCGAGAAGATTGACCGGAATCAAGGTCGGCAGGATCACGATACGCCGGCGACCAGCGGACGCTGCAGGTGCCGGGCCATCAGGTCGGCGGCTTCGCTGTAGCGCCGCGCTTCCAGAACGTCGAGCAGGCGCAGATGCTCGCGCACGTGCCGCCTCATGCCGTCACGATCGGCGAAGCTGCGATAGGCGAACAGGCGCCTGATCGAGTTCACACGCTTGAGCGCTTCGAGGAAGAATGGATTGCCTGTTCCGCGGATGATCTCCTCGTGGAATTCGCAGCCGGAGTGAAAGATCTCGCCAATCGTCATCTTCTCGATTTCGCCGTCGAAGACCCGCTGTTGGCGCTCACGCAGGCGTGTGATCACCTCCTGGGGCAGTGCAAAGCCGGGCTGTGCGATCGCCGCCGGCTCGATCACCGCGCGAAACGCCTTGGCCTGCGCCTGCGCTTCGGGGCTCGAGACCGTCTCCGCGAAACGCCAGCCATAGCCGGGCAGGCGTGCGATCCAGCCCTCGGCGGCGATACGGTCCAGCAGCCGCTGCAACTCCGCGCGGCTCAGATCATAGCGGCGCAAGAGCTCCGCCTCCGTGACGTCGGCTGGGAGTCGGCTCGCGAGCACGTCCCCTGCGATGGCCGTATAAACCTGCTCGCCGCGCCTGACGGCCGCGAGCGCCGGTTGGGCGGCGCCGCTGGTCGGATTCTTCGCCAGCACGAAGCCGCGATGCGGCTCGCCGCGCGCCAGCCCCGCCGCTTCCAGGGCCTTCAGGCCGAGCCGGATCGGCGCGCGTGAAAGATCCAGCGCATCCGCAAGCCTTTGTTCGACCAAGCGGTCTCCGGCCTTCATGCCTTCGCGGCGGGCTAGCGCCATGATCAGGCCGGCGAGCTGCTCGGCCCGCTCGGAACCGTTCTTGTCGCTGCGCGGTCGGGAACTGTCGGTGGCGCTCATTGCAGTGCACGCAAGTTTTAGGGCTTGACAGACTGTCTCATGGATTGTTCTTTTATGCAACAATATACAATCGTCCCCAGGGAGACCCACATGGCCCGCGAGCCCGATGTCCACATTTGCGAGGTCGCGCCCCGCGATGGTCTTCAGAACCTGGACATCTTCGTTCCGACCGAGGCCAAATGCGCGTTGATCGACATGATCGCCGCCGCGGGCATACGCGAGATCGATGCCGGGTCGTTCGTCCCGCCGAAGGTCGTGCCGCAATTCGCCGACGTTGATGCGGTGATGGCGCATGCGCTCATGCACAAATCGACTCTCATCGGTGCGCTGGTGCCGAACCCGAAGGGCGCCGAGCGCGCCATCGGCGCCGGCGTCGACGCCGTCTATTTCGTCATCTCGGCCAGCGAGACGCACAACCGCGCAAACGTGCGCCGCTCGGTCGACGAGCAGGTCGAGGGGTTTCGCGCAGTCCGCGCTGCGATCGACGCCCGGCCGTTGGGGCAGCGGCCGCGCTTGATGGGGGCGATCTCCACCTCCTTCGGCTGCTCGCTGGAAGGGGAGGTGAGCGAAGCGGCGGTGTGCCGGGTTGCGCGCGCTTTTGCCGAAGCGCGTGCCGACGAGATCGGGCTTGCCGACACCGTCGGTTATGCGACGCCGAAATCGATCCGGCAGATCGTCGGGGCGGTGCAGCGCGAGCTCGGGTCGCAAATGACGCTGCGGCTGCATCTGCACGATACGCTCGGCGCCGGCCTGGCCAATGCCGTCGCCGGCGTTGAAGCGGGCATTCGCCGTTTCGATGCCGCCGTATCCGGCCTCGGCGGATGTCCCTTCGCTCCGGGCGCACGCGGCAACATCGTCACCGAGGATCTGGTGTTCATGCTGGAGCGCATGGGGCTCTCCACCGGCATCGACCTCGACCGCCTGCTGCAGACCCGCGAGATTCTCGCCCGCCACATCCCCGCAGACCATCTGACCGGGCATCTGCACGAGGCCGGAATTCCCAAGCTCCTGCGGAGCGCGGCATGACCATGGCTGTGCGTGAGACGGGATCTGAGCTTCGTCCGTTGGCGGGCCTTCGGGTCATCGAATTCAGCCAGATGGTGATGGGGCCGAGCTGCGGCTTGATCCTGGCCGATCTCGGTGCCGACGTGATCAAGGTCGAGCCGCCCAAAGGTGACCGTACCCGCGCCTTCAAGGGACCTGCCGCTGGCTTCTTTGCGACCTACAGCCGCAACAAGCGCAGCATCGCTCTGGACACGTCGACAGCACAGGGCCAGCACATCGCACGCAGACTGATCGAGCACAGCGACGTGCTGATCGAGAACTTCCGGCCGGGCCTGTTGAAGCGGATTGGTCTCGACTACGAGAGCGTCGCGGCTTTCGCGCCGCGCCTGATCTATTGCTCGCTCAAGGGCTATCTGCCTGGTCCTTACGAGAACCGCCTGGCGCTCGACGAAGTCGTGCAGATGATGGGCGGCCTCGCCTACATGACCGGTTTGCCCGACAGGCCGATGCGCGCCGGCGCCTCGGTCAATGACGTCATGGGCGGCATGTTCGGTGTGATCGCGATCCAGGCCGCGCTCGCCGAGCGGCAGCGTACCGGCCGGGGCCGCTACATCCAGAGTGCGCTGTATGAGAACAACGTGTTCCTGATGGCCCAGGCGATGATGTGCGAGGTGGTCAGCGGGCAGCCATCGATCCCCTATTCGATCAAGGACAGCCCGTGGCCCGTCTACGACCTCTTCGACACCAGGGATGGTTCGAAACTGTTCGTCACCATCGTCGGTGAAGAGCAATGGGAAGCGTTCTGCCGCGCCTTCGATCGCGAAGCCTGGCTCTCCGATCCACGCTTTGCGACCAGCAATGACCGGGTCGATCATCGCGGCTGGTTGATCCCGGAAATCGCAAATATCTTCAAGCAATGGGACAAGGCCGATCTCGCCGCGCGGCTCGAGCAGCTCGATCTGCCCTACGCACCGGTGAACAAGCCCGGCGATCTCTTCGATGATCCGCATCTCAACCAATCCGGCGGCCTGACCGACATCCGTTTGCCTGACGGTAATGAGGTCAAGACACCGCTGTTGCCGATTGCCATGGACGGAAAGCGGCTGTCCAACCGCTACGATCCACCCGGTATTGGCGAGCACAGCGGCGAGATCCTGCGCGAGATCGGGATGTCGCCGGATGAGATCGAACAGCTGCGACAAGCAGGGACAATCAAGGTCCCGCCGTCCTGACGGACCGCGCGATTGAACAAGAACCAAGGGAGGAGGATCACATGAGCATTTCGAGACGCCAGGCGCTGTTCGCGGGGTCTGCATGGGCCGGCGCGTCACTGCTGCCGGGGCCATTGCGTGCGGAGGCCAAGCAGGTCTCGCTCGCTTTCGGGCCGGTGTCGCCGGTTTACGCCGTCGGCATGATCGCGGAGCTGAAGGGGTACTTCAAGGACGAAGGGCTCGACTCCAAGCTCGTTACCGGCAATGCCGGTACGTTCGGCCGGCAGACATTGGCGGCGGGGCAGGCGCTGTTCGCGCACGGCGATGCCAGCCATCCGCTCCAGCTCGGTGCGCGCGGCAAGCCCTGCAGGATGCTGCTCGCGACCGAGATGGTATGCTCCTACGCCAACATCGTGGTCCGGCAGGACCTCTACGAGAGCGGCATCAATTCGATCGAGAAGCTCGCGGATTACAAGCGCCCCGACGGCGCCAAGCCGATCGTTGCCGCGACCGCCATCGGGTCAGGCACCTGGGTGTACGGCACCTATGTGTTCGAAGCGCGTGGGCTCGGCAACAAGGTGAACTGGGTTGCGGGCGGCGGGCCCAACACGATGTTCCCATCGCTGCAGACCAAGCAGTTCGACGCCATCGTGGCGCCGCCGAGCTGGATCGTCGAGGTCGAGAAGAAGGGTTTTGGCCGGACGATCTACGACACGTCGAAGCCTGGCGTGTTCGAGAAGGATTTCGGCGGGACGTTGCCCGTGCTGGTGATCTACACGCTCCAGGACACGGTCCAGCAGGACAAGGCGATGGTGCAGGCCTACGTCAACGCGATCTACCGGGCGATGGCTTTTGTGAAGGCGGCGCCGCTCGCGGAGGTGCAGGCGCTGGTCACGCCGAAGTATTTTTCAGGGATAGATCCCGATGCCGTCAGCGCCGAGCTCGGCTTCGACAAGTCGACCTGGGCCTATGACGGCGTCATCGACAAGGCGTCGTTCGAGCGCGGCGCCAAGCCCTGGTACCGCAAGAGCACGGACATTCCCGAGACCAGGTACGAGGATGCGGTCGACATGAGCTTCCTTCAGGCGGCCAGGGCGAAATACAAATGATCGCCGCGCCAAGCCAGAGCCTCGCGCTCGCGCGCGACGAGGATCGAACAGCGGCTGCGCGCACGCGCATCGCCGTACAGGGTCTTGCCAAGCGCTTCAACGCGTCCGGACGCGAGTTCGTGGCGGTGGATGACGTTTCCTTCGAGGTCAAGCAGGGCGAGTTCGTCGCGCTGCTCGGTCCATCCGGCTGCGGCAAAAGCACCATTCTCAATATGGTCGCGGGGCTGTTGCCGCGCTCCGGCGGACGCATCCTGATCGACCAGGACACGGTCGAGACCGGCGAGGTCAACCCCAGGGTCGGCTATGTCTTCCAGCGCGATACGCTGTTTCCGTGGCGGACCGTGGAGCAGAACATCGGCTATGGGCTGGAGATCGCGGGAGTGCCAAAGAGCGAGCGCGCCGCGCGCGTTGCCACCGCCATCGAGAAGGCCGGCCTTGCAGGCTTTGCGCAGAGCTTCCCGCGCATGCTGTCCGGCGGCATGCGCCAGCGTGTCGCCTTGATGCGCACGCTGATCCTGGAGCCCGAGATCCTGCTGATGGACGAGCCGTTCGGCGCGCTCGACACCCACACCAAGCTCGAGATGCACAAGACGCTGCTGGAGATCTGGGAACGCGAGCGGCAGACCGTTCTGTTTGTGACTCACGATCTCGGCGAAGCCTTGACGCTGGCGAGCCGCATCATTCTGCTCTCGGCGCGCCCCGGGCGTCTCAAGGAAGACTTCGACGTCGCCATTCCGCGTCCGCGCGATCCCGTGGCCGTGCGTGAGACGGCCGAGTTCGCCCGGCTCTATTCCCATATCTGGCATTCCCTCGGCGAAGAATTCCGCCGCACCAGGGCCGACTGATCATGTCCAACAGCCGCACCGTCATCCTGTTCTGGCAATTGGCCATTCTCGCAGTCGTTCTCGTCGTCTGGCAGTGGGGCTTCGAATGGAGCAAGACGTTGCTGCCGAAGGCCTACGTGCCGAAAATCCTCGATCCCTATTTCGTCGCCAAGCCGTCGCTGATCTGGCAGAGTTTCTTGCGGCTTGGCTGCTTCGCAGACGCGACCGGCTTTACCGCCTGCATCAAGGGCAGCGACAACAATCTATGGCTTGCCACACTCGTCACGTTGAAGAACACCTGGTGGGGCTTTCTGTTCGGCTCGGCGAGCGGGATCGCGGCCGGCCTGGTGCTCGGCCGTTCCGATTTCCTCTCTCGCGTGTTCAGCCCCTACATCGTGGCGCTCAACTCCATACCGCGCATTGCGCTGGTCCCGCTCGTCATCCTGATCTTTGGCCTCGGTGACCTCTCCAAGATCGCAACCGCCTGGCTCGTCGTGTTCTTCGTGGTGTTCTTCAATACCTTCGAAGGAACGCGTGCGGTCGACCGTGACCAGATCGCTGCCGCCCGCCTGCTCGGCGCCAGCGAATTCACGGTGCTGCGCACGGTCGTGATCCCGTCCGCGCTCGCCTGGGTGTTTGCCTCGCTCCTGCCGGCCGTTTCTTTCGCGCTGATCGGCGTCATTGTCGGCGAGTTCATCGGCGCCGAGCGCGGGCTCGGCAAGCTCATCATCGAAGCCGAGGCGCGGGCCAATGCCAGCGAGATGATGGTGGCCATCTTCGTCATGATGTTCGTCGGCATCCTGCTGGCGATCGCGGTGCGCTCGCTGCAGTCCTACCTGTTGCGATGGCAGCCGCAATTCGAGGCCTCGGCGTAGCTGCCCGAGTCAGCGGCTGAACCGCGCCACCAGCTCGACATGCGGCGTGTGGCGGAACTGGTCGACCGGTACCACGGACTCCAGCCGATAGCCGCCGTCGATCAAGAGCCGTGCGTCGCGGGCAAAGGTCGCGGCGTTGCAGGACACGGCGATCACGATCGGCATCTTGCTCGCCGCAAGCTTCAGCGCCTGCGCCTGCGCGCCCTGGCGCGGCGGGTCGAACACCACGGCGTCGAAGTCCCGGAGCTCCTGCGGCACCAGCGGGCGGCGGAACAGGTCGCGGGGCTCGCATTTGATCGGCTTCAGGCCAGGTGTTCGCGCAGCTTTCGCCAGCGCCGCGATGGCGCCGGCGTCGCTGTCATAGGCTGCAACGCGCGCCTTCTCCGCGAGCCTGAGCGCAAACGGACCGACGCCGCAGAAGAGGTCGAGCACCTCCTTGGCCTTGCCGATGCGCTCTGCGACGAGTGCCGCAAGCGTCTCTTCGCCCGCTACCGTCGCCTGCAGGAAGGAGCCCGGCGGAAGCGTCACCTCGGCGCGGCCCATCCTCACCGTCGGCGGCAGGCGTTGCAGCACCAGCTCGCCATGCCGGGTCAGCCGCGCCAGGCGGTGCTGTTCGGCGACGCGCGACAGCGCCGTGACCAGCGCCGTCGGCAGCGGGCCCGAGCCGCGCACGTCGACATCGAGCCCGTTGGCAGTCGCGGTGACCTGTATGTCCAATGGCTTGGTCACCGGCATCTTGGACGTCAGCGGCTCGGCGAGTGCCCAGGCGGCGTCGAGTGCGCCCTCGAGCGCGGGATCGAGGATCGGACAACGATGGATCGGGATGACGTCGTGCGAGCTCGCAGCCGAAAAGCCGACCTTGAGGATATCGTGCGTGCCGAACCGGCCGTGCAGCGTGATGCGCCGGCGCCCGGCGCCATGAGCGTCGACCAGCGGCGCCACCTCGCAATCGATGCCGGCCTGCGCCAGCGTTTCGATCACGATATTGCGCTTCCAGGCCCGATACGGCTCGTTCGCCCAATGCTGGATGGCGCAGCCGCCACACACGCCGAAATGCGGACAGAACGGCTCGACACGTTCCGGGCTTGCGACTTCAACTGCCAGCAGCTTGCGCCGGTCGGGATGATGGCCTGCGACGTGATCGACCTCGACGGTCTCGCCGCCGAGCGTATAGGGCACATAGATTGCTTCGCCGGCGTCGAGGCAGACGCCGTCGCCGCGATGGCCGACATGATCGATCTTGATGCGCTCAACCACGGCGCGCGCCCAGGAAGAATTCGATATTGCCGTCGCCGCCCGTGATCGGCGAGGGGAATATGTCGATCTCGGTGCAGCCGAGCGATGCCGCGAAGGCTGTGATGTCGTCGCAGATCTCCCGGTGCACGGCAGCATCGCGGATGATGCCCTTCTTGTTGTGCTTCCTGTCAGCCTCGAATTGCGGCTTGATCAACGCCAGCAGGCTCATCGGCGCGGCTGCCAGCGACAGCGCCACCGGCAGCACCGACTTCAGCGAGATGAAGCTGACGTCGATGACGACGACATCGGGGCGCGCCGGCAGGCGCTTGCCCTCATAGCTGCGGATGTCGGTCTCCTCGATCGACACGATCTTGGGATGATCGCGCAGCGAGGGATGCAGCTGGCTGGTTCCGACATCGATGGCGAACACCAGGCTCGCGCCGTTCGCCAGCAGCACCTCGGTGAAGCCGCCGGTGGAGGCGCCGACGTCGAGGCAGACATGGTCCTCGATCTCGATCGGGTACCGCTCCAGCGCCCCGGCGAGCTTGACGCCGCCGCGGGAGACGTAAGGGTGCGCCGGCTCGGCCTGGATCACCGCGTCCTCGGCAATCGTCTCCGACGGCTTTGCGATTTGCTTGTCGTCGGCCGTGACGAGGCCGGCCTCGATCGCCGCGCGGGCCCGCGCCCGGCTCTCGAACAGGCCGCGCTCGACCAGCAATACATCCGCGCGCTTGCGGGCAGGGGGCATCGGATCTCCGACGGACGACTAAAAAGCTTATGTAGCGATCAATCGCGCGGCCGCCATCCGGACGCAAGTCTCGAACGCGGTGAGATCGTGCCAGACGTCGGTCGGCATAGTGGCCGGCGTCACCAGCGGGCAGCCGTGCAGCTCCAGCGCATGGATCATCATGAGGTTGTCGACGAGGCCGAAATCTTCGACCGTCAGCCCTTGGGCATCGACCAGCCGCCCGTTCTCGGAGGTGACCTCCATGAAGCGACTGAGGCGGTCGGCATAGACGGCGCCATCGTTGGAATAAGCCAGGCAGAATTTGCGGCGGCCGGCCATGTAGCCGAGCTCGTAGACGGTGCCCGGATCGGCGCCGGCGCCGCGGAACGGCGTGAGGTTGGCGATGATGGCATCGGCCGCGTCCATCATCGCCTCGTTGCCGCAGAAAATCTGCCGCGAGGCGTCGCACGCGGTGAGGTCGATCGCGTTGTCGAGGGGATAAAGGCCGGTAAGCCCGTGCGCGGCGCAGATTTCGACCTTGCGCCGGCCGATCTCGACGGCATCCGGCAGGAACACGTCGGGGCCTGCCAGATAGATTTTCATCGCACGACCGATTGAGAAGGCATCGGAGTTGCCGCGACGTTGGCGGTGCAAAACCTCTCCCAAGGGGAGAGGTCGCGCCAAAGGCGCGGGTGAGGGGTTACGCTCTCACGTGGGATCTGAGCCCCTCACCCGGATTGCACTGGACGATGCTTCGCATCGCCAGGAGCAATCCGACCTCTCCCTACGGGAGAGGTGGGGTTCAGCGTCTGCCGCGACAATCAAGCCAGCTTGACCGTCTCGGTCTTCACATCCTTGCCGAGCGCCTCGAACACCTTGGCGACGATGCCCTTGGCGTCGAGGCCGGCGCGGGCGTACATGGCGGCCGGGGTGTCGTGATCCTGGAACACGTCGGGCAGCACCATCGAGCGGAACTTGACCATGCCGGTGTCGAGCACGCCCTGATCGGTCAGGTATTGCGCGACATGCGAGCCGAAGCCGCCGATCGAGCCTTCCTCGATCGTGATCAGGATCTCGTGGTCGCGCGCGAGCTTGAGCACCAGCTCGGTGTCGAGCGGCTTCATGAAGCGCGCATCGGCGATCGTGGTCGACAGGCCGTGGGCGGCGAGCTCGTCGGCGGCCTTCTCGCATTCGGCGAGACGGGTGCCGAAGGAGAGCAGCGCGATCTTGCTGCCCTGGCGGATCACGCGGCCCTTGCCGATCTCGAGCGGAATGCCGACCTCGGGCATCTCGATGCCGCGGCCTTCGCCGCGCGGATAGCGCAGCGAGCTCGGACGGTCGTCGATCGCAACTTGGGTCGCCACCATGTGCACCAGCTCGGCTTCATCCGCCGCCGCCATGATCACCATGTTGGGCAGGCAGCCGAGATAGGCGTTGTCGAACGAGCCGGCATGGGTCGCACCGTCGGCGCCGACGAGGCCGGCGCGATCGATGGCGAAGCGGACGGGCAGGCTCTGGATCGCGACGTCGTGGACGATCTGGTCGTAGCCGCGCTGCAGGAAGGTCGAGTAGATCGCGCAGAACGGCTTGTAGCCTTCGGTCGCAAGGCCCGCGGCAAAGGTCACCGCGTGCTGCTCGGCGATGCCGACGTCGAAGGTGCGGTCGGGGAAGGCCTTGTTGAAGATGTCGACGCCGGTGCCCGAGGGCATCGCCGCGGTGATGGCGACGATCTTGTCGTCCTTCTGGGCTTCCTTGACGAGGCTCTGGCCGAACACGTTCTGATAAGCCGGCGCGTTCGGCTTGGCCTTGGCCTGCGTGCCGGTCGCGACGTCGAACTTGACGACGGCGTGATACTTGTCGGCGGAGGCTTCCGCGGGGCCGTAGCCCTTGCCCTTCTGCGTCACGACGTGGACCAGGATCGGACCGGTCTCCATGTCGCGGACGTTCTTCAGCACGGGCAGGAGATGGTCGAGGTTGTGGCCGTCGATCGGGCCGACATAGTAGAAGCCGAGCTCCTCGAACAGCGTGCCGCCGTCCATCATGAAGCCGCGGGAATATTCCTCGACGCGATTGGCGCGGTTGGCGAGGATCTTGGGCAGGCGCTTGTTGATCTGCTTGGCCGCATCGCGCAGCGTGCGATAGGTCTTGCCGGAATAGAGGCGCGACAGATAGGCGCTCATGGCGCCGACTGGCGGCGCGATCGACATGTCGTTGTCGTTGAGAATGACGATCAGGCGCGAGTTCATCGCCCCCGCATTGTTCATGGCCTCATAGGCCATGCCGGCCGACATCGCGCCGTCACCGATCACGGCGATAACGTTGTTCTTGCCGCCGGAGAGGTCGCGCGCCACGGCCATGCCGAGGCCGGCGGAGATCGAGGTCGAGGAATGCGCCGCGCCGAACGGATCGTAGTCGCTCTCGCTGCGCTTGGTGAAGCCGGACAGGCCGCCGCCGGTGCGCAGCGTGCGGATGCGGTCGCGCCGGCCGGTGAGGATCTTGTGCGGATAGGCCTGGTGGCCGACGTCCCAGATCAGCCGGTCGCGCGGCGTATCGAAGACGTAATGGATCGCGGTGGTGAGCTCGACCACGCCGAGGCCCGCGCCGAAGTGACCGCCGGTCACCGAGACGGCATCGATGGTCTCCTGCCGCAGCTCGTCGGCAACCTGGCGAACCTGCTCGACCTTGAGCTTGCGCAGATCTTCCGGCGTCCGGATGGTGTCGAGAAGCGGCGTCTTACTGTATGCGTTCACGGCGATTTCCAATTTGTCAGCACCGGAAGGTCATTCCGGTGCGCGATGGGTTTGCACAATATCGGCGCAGCGCGAGTCCTATAACCGTCGGAGCCACCTGCACGGGGCAAGGCCCCGCCTTCAAGCTTAGGTAAGCTTAAGTGTGCTCCGGTTCAGTCTCTGTGATCCCTGTCACTTAGATCGGCTTCGTCCGTCCCAAGCCAATTTCATTAGCAGTTTGAAGCGCTTGTCGTCGGTAAGCGGTGCCCACGCAAGGCTTACAAAAAGCCACACTCCGCGCAGCTTTACACCAAAGCTTAGGCCAAAGCCAACCCGCTGGGCCGATTAGGGGTATGCAGGTGCAACTCGCGGACCAGAAGTGGTTAACCTCGGTGCGGGGTAAGGGGTTCCGGCCTTGCTCGGTTCTTGGCAGGCTTTTTGGCCCGAGTATGGGCTTTTCTAGCTCTCAACGACCCGATTCGAAGGCAGGGGCGTATCCACCGCCAGGGAACCGCATGCCGGCCGGGAGCTGCGCACTGCGATAAGGACGCAGCGGCCACGCTTACCGCGAACACATTCTACGCGGACCTGCGTCGCGGTCTTGCGCCGCCCTGCGGGGGCAGAAGACTGAGCGGGAGAGCACTCTTATTACTGGACGTCGAGCGGGGCCGTGCCGGTGGCCTGGCCGCTGGCATCGGTGGTGATCTTGTCGACGCGCGCCTCGGCCTGGCGCAACAATTCCTCGCAGCGCCGCTTCAGGGCCTCGCCGCGCTCGTAGATCGTCACGGATTCCTCGAGCGGCACCTTGCCGTCCTCGAGCCGCTTCACGATCGTTTCGAGTTCCTCGATCGCGCGCTCGAAGGTGAGCCTGGAGACGTCGACTTGAGTGTTTTCGGCCATATCCGTTTCCGATTGCCCGATTCGCTTCACCTTGAGAAAGCAGAGTTTTACGGGCGTAATGTGGCGGGTGGGTCAAGCGCCCATCAGGGCGCCGACATGCGCCGTAACAGATTCTTTCAGTCCCTGCAGGTCATAGCCGCCCTCGAGCACCGAAACAACGCGGCCGCCGGCGGTCTTGTCGGCGAGGTCCATCAGCTTGCGCGTCACCCAGGCATAGTCCTCCGCGCGCAGGTTGAGCGAAGCCAGGGGATCGCGATAATGCGCGTCGAAGCCGGCCGAGATGATCAAGAGCTCCGGGCTGAATTTCTCGAGCTGCGGCAGGATCAGATTCTCGAACGCGACGCGGAATTCCGGGCCGCCGTCCTCGGAGGCGAGCGGCGCATTGACGATGGTGTCGTGATCGCCGCGCTCGCTTTTGGCGCCGGTGCCCGGAAACAGCGGCATCTGGTGCGTCGAGCAGTACATCACGGTCGGGTCCGACCAGAAGATGTCCTGCGTGCCGTTGCCGTGATGCACGTCGAAGTCGACGATGGCCGCGCGCCTGATGCCGTATTTGCGCTGGGCGTGGCGCGCGGCGATCGCGACGTTGTCGAAGAAGCAGAAGCCCATCGGCTTGCCGATCTCGGCGTGATGTCCGGGCGGGCGGACCGCGACGAAGGCGTTGCGATGCTCGCCGGCCATCACCGCTTCGGTCGCCGCAACCGCGCCGCCGACGCCGCGCATCACCGCCTCCCACGTGCCGGGGGACATCGAGGTGTCGCCGTCGATGTAGACCTGACCGCTGGTGGGCGCGATGTGGCGCAGCTCGGTGACGTAATGCTCGTTGTGGCAGAGCGTGACGAGATCGAGATCGCCCTCAGGCGCCTCCTCGCGCGCCAGGAACTGGAAGCGCTCATGCGACAACGCTTCCTCCACCGCGCGCAGGCGATCCGGCCTCTCAGGGTGTCCCGGCGGCGTGACATGGTCGAGGCAGGCCTTGTGGGAAAGGAGAAGCGTGCTCATCAGGTCGGCCTCACGGAAAACGGGCTTTTGCCGTCGTTGGCGCATCCGGCGCCAAAACGCAATGCAAAATCCAATCTAAGCGCTTGGCCGGGAATGGCAAAGGGCTGCCCGCTTGATCCGGATCAATTCACCCGCAGGATGCGCCGGGGCGGCAGCGGACCGACCGGCCCGTGCGCCCGGAAGAACGCGAACAGCGCGTCCGCATCGTAACCGCCGTATTGTGGCGCGGTGCCCTGCTTGGCGACGGTAAACCCGTCTCCGCCGACGGCGAGGTAATCGTTGAGCGTGACGCGGTAGCCGCTTCCCGGCTCGATCGGCCTGCCGCCCAGCGTCATCTTCTCGAGGCTGACGCGCTCGCCGAACGGTTTTGAAGCATCCCAAGTATAGCTGAAGCCGTTCGACACCTGGAGAATCCGCGGCCGCTTCGGGTCCAGCCATTGCTGCTCGAGCAAGTCCTTGAGCTGGCTGCCCGTCAGCGTCATGGTGACAAGACGATTGCGGAACGGCTGGCTGGCGAAGACGTCGCCGAACGTGATCGCGCCGTTCTCCTTTGGAACGATGTCGGTCCGGATGCCGCCGGGATTGGTGAGCGCGATGACAGCGCTGCCATCCTTCGCATCGCGCGTTGCGAGCAATTGCGCGTCGGCGATGATATCGCCGAGCGCGCTTTCGCCGGCCTCGTTCGGCACGCGCGACAATGTCTGCGTCACCGAGCCGGCGGGCCGGTTGGCGATCGGCGCGGAGAGCTTGTCGTAGGCGTCGATCAACGCGGTCTGCTCGGGATCCCTGGCCAGCGAAGCATTGGCGACGATGACGTTCTCGGCCTTGGCGGCGACGATATCGCGAGTCACAGGATCGAGCTTGAGGTCGATCGCGGTGACGAGCGTGCCGTATTTGTCGCCGCTGGTGACGAGCCGCCCGTCGATATCGCAGATGTAGGCGCGGTGGGTGTGGCCGCTGACGACGACGTCGACGGCACGGTCGAATCTCCTGACGATGTCGACGATCGGCCCGGTGATGGCAGGGCATTCATTGTAGTCGCCGGCGGGCTCGCCGCCCTGGTGGATCAGCACCACGATCGCTTCGACGCCGCGCGACTTCAGCTGCGGCACCAGCGCGTTCACCGTCTCGGCCTCGTCGCGGAATTCGAGCCCGGCGATGCCCGCTGGCGAGACGATGCCGGCGGTCTCTTTCAACGTCAGGCCGATGAAGCCGACGGGGATGCCGTCGAACTCCCTGATCTCGTAGGGCGGCAGCACGCTCTTGCCGGTCGCGGTCTCGACGGTGGAGGCCGCGAGATAACGGAATTTGGCGCCCGTGAAGGGATGCGGCCCCTGGCAGCCGTCGACGGGATGACAGCCGCCGTTCTGCATGCGCAGAAGCTCGGTGTTGCCCTCGTCGAATTCGTGATTGCCGACCGAGCTGATCGCAAGGCCCATCATCGAGAGCGCCTCAATCGAGGGCTCGTCGTGAAACATCGCCGACAGAAACGGGCTCGCGCCGATCAGGTCGCCAGCGGCGACGAAGATGGCGTTCTTGTGTCCTTCGCGCAGCTGCTTCAGCAGCGTCGCCATGTACTCGGCGCCGCCGGCTACCACCGTCACCTTCTTGGACTTGTCCTCGGGGTCGTTGATGCGGATGCCGCCCGGCGGCGGCCGCAGATGGCCATGGAAATCGTTGATCGCGAGAATGCGCAGCTCGACGGGGGCTGCGCTCTGGGCCGCAGCAGGGAGGGTGCCGGTGAGAGCGAGGACGAAGCAAGCCAGGCGGAGAAGATGTCGCATGGAGTTAGACTATTCGTTCGGCGCGAAGATTTCACGAAGGTTGTTGTCGTCATTTTTGAGGCACGCGCAGCGTCGTTCCCCCGACAATCCCATCATCGCACGAGCCATGCCGCTCGATGAATGCCAGGTCCGCTACGTGCCGCAACAATTAGCTACAATGTTTCATTTGAAAAACCGCTGGTTGTGGGGCACGATCCGGCCCCGTTCGCTTCAGACAGACCGTCAGATTCATGATTGCCGCCCCCCGGATCGACGAATCCTCACCGTATTATCGCGGCTGGCGGGTCGTGCTGGCGTGCTTCCTGATGGCCTTCTTCATGTTCGGCTTCGGCCTCTACGGCCAAGGCGTCTATCTCGCCGAGTTGCAGCGCGCTCACGGCTGGCCGGGCACGCTGATCTCCGCGGCCAGCACCTTCTCGTTTCTCCTGACCTCCGTGCTCGTCATCTTCACCGATGACCTGCTCGAGCGCATCGGGCTGCGCGCGCTGATCCTGTGCGGCGTGTCGGCGCTCGGCGCTTCGACCGTGCTGCTGGCGCTGGTGCAGACGCCCTGGCAGCTTTATCTCGCCTATGCGCTGATGTCGGTCGGCTGGACCGGCATGGGCACGGTGGTGATCGCGACCGTGCTGAATTCCTGGTTCGAGCAGCGGCGCGGGCTTGCGCTCAGCCTTGCCTTCAACGGCGCGACTTGCGGCGGCATCATTCTCGTCCCGCTGCTGCTGTCGCTGACCGGCAGCATCGGCTTCCGTTCCGCGATGCTGGCGGCGACCCTCGCGATGATGGTGCTGGTGCTGCCGGCGGTCGTGACCTTCATCGGCTGGCCCGCAGGCATGGCGCCTGCAGCGGGCGGACGTTCCTCCGGCTCCTCAGCGCCGGTTCGCTCGCGCAAGGCGGTGCTCGCCAACGCGGCGTTCTGGACCATGGTGCTGCCGATCGCGTTCGCGCTGCTGGCGCAGATGGGTTTCAT
>NZ_LAXE01000001.1:6179013-6357447 GCF_003122645.1 Bradyrhizobium sp. SUTN9-2 | reverse complement strand
AGATGGGTTTCATCGTCCACCAGGTGACGTTTCTCGAGCCGCTGATCGGCCGCTCCGCCGCAGGGCTTGCCGTCACGATCATGGCGGCGATGGCGATCGTCGGGCGCCTCTCGCTCGGCCTGTTCGTCGACCGGCTCGATGCCCGGCTCGCCTGTGCGGTTTCGATGACGAGCCAGGCGGCTGCGCTGTTCGTGGCTCTGCAAAGCACGAGCCCGACCGTGCTGCTGGCCTGCTGCGCCGTCTACGGCTTCTCGATGGGGAACATGATCACGTTCCCGCCCTTGATCATCCAGCGCGAGATCGGTGCTTCGGCCTTCGCGACCGCGGTGGGCTTGGGCACCTCGATCAGCGGCATCGTCAGCGCCTTCGGCCCCGGTGTCGTCGGTCTCGTGCGGAGCGTTACGGGCAATTACACGACGGCGTTTGCGATCTGCGTGGTGCTCGATCTCGCCGCGGCGGGCGTGGTGCTGTGGCGGCCGGGGAGAAGGGCTCAGGTCGCAGCTTTGTAGCCCGGATGGAGCGCAGCGCACTCCGGGACCGCTGTATCCGCGGTGAGACTTTCCCGGATTTCGCTACGCTCCATCCGGGCTACGATGTCGCGTTTGCGGCGCTCACCTTACCCCAGCAGCGCCGCATCCGCCGCTGCGACCGATTCCGCGCTCTCGGTCACGGTGCGCTCGAGCGCGCCCGCCTGCACCGCGATGTTCTCGGCGAAGAAGCGCGCCAGCGCGACGTAGCGTGGCGCGTCGCCAAGGCCTTCGGCCTTGGCGGCGAGCGCCTCGGAGGCGAGCAGGCAGCCGCCGAGCGTGGAGCCGAATTGCTGCAGATAGGGCGTCGCCCCCGCAAGCGCGTCGTTCGGCGCGGAGGCAACGCGCTCCAGCAGCCATTTGCTGGTGCGCGTGAGCGCCTCCAGCGCCTCGCGCAGCTTGGTGCCGGTGGTGCCGAAGGCGGGATCGTTGGAGGCCTCCACCTGCTTGACGGTCGCCGAGAGCTCGTCGAGCAGCGCCCACACCGACGCGCCGCCATTGGCAGCTAACTTGCGCGTGACGAGATCGATCGCCTGGATGCCGTTGGTGCCCTCGTAGATCGCGGTGATGCGGGCATCGCGGTAGTGCTGGGCCGCGCCGGTCTCCTCGATGAAGCCCATGCCGCCATGCACCTGCACGCCGAGATAGGCGACCTCGTTGCCGATATCGGTGGAATAGGCCTTGGCCATCGGCGTCAGCAACGCCGCGCGTGCGGCGGCTTCAGCGCGCACCGCCGGATCCTTGGCGCGGGTCGAGACGTCGATCGCGACAGCCGTCGCATAGCAGATGGTGCGGGCGGCCGCGGTCTGGGCCCGCATCCGCATCAGCATGCGCTTGACGTCGGGATGCACGAAGATCGCATCCGAGCCGTCGCCTTTCTTGCCTACCGCGCGGCCTTGGCGGCGCTCCTGCGCATACGACAGGGCCTGCTGGTAGGCCCGGTCGGCAACGCCGACGCCCTCCAGGCCGACGCCGAGGCGGGCCTGGTTCATCATCGTGAACATGCAGCGCATGCCCTGGTTCTCTTCGCCGATCAGATAGCCGATGGCGCCGCCATGATCGCCCATGGTCATGGTGCACGTCGGCGAGGCATGCATGCCGAGCTTGTGCTCGACGCCGCTCGCATAGATGTCGTTGCGCGGCCCCAGCGAGCCGTCCGCGTTGACCATGAACTTCGGCACCAGGAACAGCGAGATCCCCTTGGTGCCGGCGGGTGCATCGGGCAGACGCGCGAGCACGAAATGCACGATGTTGTCGGTCATGTCGTGCTCGCCATACGTGATGAAGATCTTCGTCCCCTTGATGCGATAGGTGCCGTCCGCCTGCTTTTCGGCGCGGGTGCGCAGCGCGCCGACGTCGGAGCCGGCCTGCGGCTCGGTCAGCTGCATCGTCCCGGTCCATTCGCCGGAGACGAGCTTTTTGAGATAGATCTGCTTCAGCTCGTCGCTGCCGTGGGCGTCCAGCGCCTCGATCGCCGACGCCGTCAGCAGCGGGCAAAGGCCGAAGGCGACGTTGGCCGCGCTCCAGATCTCGGTGCAGGCGGCGTTGATGGCGAGCGGCAGGCCCTGGCCGCCGAAATCTTCCGGGCCGGACACCGCATTCCAGCCGCCCTCGGTCCAGCGCTTGTAGGCGTCAGGCCAGCCCGGCGCGGTCGTGACCTTGGCGCCCTCGAGCTTGATGCCGTGCTCGTCGCCGACCTTGTTGAGCGGCGCCAGCACGTCGGATGCGAACTTGCCGGCTTCCTCCAGCACGGCCGCGGCAATGTCGGCGTCGAAATCGCCGTAATGGCCGGCCTCCAGGGCGGCCTTGAGGCCCGCGCCATGGTTGAGCGACAGCAGCATGTCAGAAATCGGCGCGCGGTAGGTCATGGCTCACTCCCCGAGAACAAATATTGGCGCCGTATTCCCATGAAACGGGAGCGGTCTCAACTGCCGGGACGCCGGATGGGCTGGCCGGAACGGGCAGGGCCGTCGGAGCCCAGAATAGAGTGTCGGCCGCCGGGCCCTTTTTGCCCCTCCAGGCGGTTGAAATGCCGCGCCGCTCCCTATAGACCGGCTGCGACCGACGGGAATCTGCGGGTGCCGGTTCTGCCCGTTCCGTTCGTCGTCTGTTGGGGCGTAGCCAAGCGGTAAGGCAGCGGATTTTGATTCCGCCATTCGGAGGTTCGATCCCTCCCGCCCCAGCCAGATCTTCCGCCCAGCCTGAAATCACCCACGGACCCGGCCCGGCTGGGGAGCTGCTGCACAGCTCTGCGCTGCACAGGGCGTTTCTCGGCAAAGATTCCGCCGACCGGGCCTTCCCCATGCGAACCATGACCCGCCGCGACAAAGATGGCGACGTTGAGGGGCGAACGGTCTACGACGGTGAGGTCATCTCATGAACGCCACCTAAAACGAGAACAACGTCATGCCGCACTTGGTGATCGAATATTCGGAAGGGGCGCTCGCTCGCGACGACGTAACAGGCTTGATGGAAGCGCTCTTTGAAGCCGCTTGGCGAACGGGTATCATGAAGGCGGAGGACGTCAAGGTGCGCGCGTGCGTCTACAACGATTTCCTGGTTGCCGGGAAGCGTGACAGCTTCGTGCATCTGTCTGTCTATTTGCTCGAAGGTCGATCGCCCGACCAGAAGGTCGAGCTGAGTACGAGCCTTCGACGGACGATGACAGAGCGATGCCCGGATGTGGCCAGCATAAGCGTGGATGTCCGTGACATGGACCCGGTCGCCTACAAGAAACGGCTAAAATGACGGGTGCTCGCCAAAAGACGGCAGCTTCTCAGACGAGCAGGGGCTGCGCGGCGAGGGACATCTCCTTGAGGAGAGGCAGGAAGCGATCGATCATCTCACCGGTCGTGATGCGATCGACATGAGCGCCGATATTTGCGGCCGCGATGACGGCGCCATCGTAGCGGCGAATTGGCACCGATATCGACCGAAAGCCCTCTTCGGCTTCCTGATCGACAAGGCTATACCCTTTGGTGCGGTCGGCAATGATCGTCGCAATCACTGCCGATTTGTCGACCAGCGTCGACTGGGTCAGAGCCGCCAGCTTCATGCCGTCGACCGTTCTCGTCAGCTCGTCGTTTGCCAATCTGCCCAGCAGAACGCGTCCCACCGACGTGCAGAAAGCCGGCAGCCGATATCCTATGTCCAGTCCGGTCGAAAATACCCGCGCCGGACTCGAGCGGGCGATGAAAACGACCTCTTCGCCATCCAGGACCGCAAGGGAGCAGACCTCCCTGGCCTTGCCGGCGACCTCGTCCATCAACGGCTGCATCACGGTGCTGATTTGGTTCGACGCCAAATAGGCCGAAGCCAAAAGCAGCACTCTGGGCGTTAGCGAAAACAACCGCTCGTTGCCCGCGACGAATCCGGATTTTACGAGGGTCATCAGAATCCGGCGCACCGTCGCCCGCGGAAGATTCGCGCTCTTGGAGAGGTCGCTGAGGGTCATTGGACGGCGATCGATACCGAACGACTGTATCACGCGAAGACCCCGATCCAGGGTCTCGATGAACTCGCTGCCCTCCCGCGCCTTTTCCTCTTCTTCCGTACGCTTCAGCCTCGGCATTCTATTGGGCGGTCCCTCTCAGTGGCCTCTCGAAAGCGAGAACCATCACAAATCCGCGCGCTAGGCGCCAGCCTTGTCTCCGGCTGTCACCAGGGATTTGAGGTCAAAGGAAGAGTCTGCGGCTTGCTCCGGTGCAGGGGAGATTTCCGCCGCAATCAGGCGTCGGGCTGCCATTTGCTCGCCTGGCCGGTTGACGCTGTCCACCGCGACCAATCGGCCCTGGCGATAGTAGAAGACCGAGAATCTTCCGTCGTCGACCGAACCTCGGACCGCCTGCCGATCATATCGTCCGGCCAGCCCGACGATCTGCAGCTTGACGTCATATTGGTCGGACCAGAACCTCGGCACATTCTCATAGGGCGCTCGAGCGCCGGCGATCGCCAGTCCAGCGGCCTTCGCTTGATCCTGGGCGTTTTGCACCGATTCCAATCTCACCCAGCTTTCGCAAAAGCGGTTGAAGTGGTTGGCGCAGTCACCGGCCGCGAAAATGTCCGATGTTTCGCATTGTCCGTGCGCGTCAACGACAATTCCATTCGTGCATCTAAGCCCCGCCGAGCGCGCGATCTCGTCATTGGCGACACCACCAATCCCCACCAGCACCAGGTCGGCGTGGACAACGGCACCGTTGCCCAGCACGACAGCGGAAACTTTTCGATCGTTTCCTTTGAAGGAAGCAACCGTTTCGTCGAGCATCACGTCGACGCCAGCCCGCAAATGCGTATCAAGAAGAAAGGTCGACAAGACCGGCGAGACGGCACGTTCAAGCAGGCGGCTGCTCGCTTCCACGACGGTGACCTTCTTGCCCAGCTTTGCCGCGGAGGCCGCAACTTCCAGCCCTATGAAGCCGCCGCCGACGATGACAATCTCCGCAGCATTGGCCAGACCTGCCTTCAGGTCGATCGCATCGGTCACCGAACGCAGATAGAAAATTCCATCGAAGTCCGCGCCCTCAACCGCGATGCGCCGCGCGCGCGAGCCCGTGGCGAAGAGGAGTTTTTCAAACTTCAAAGCGTTGCCGCCGGCCAGAGTGACCTGTCGCGCGTGCAAATCGAGCAGCGTGGCGCGCTGCCCAAGAACGAGATTGATCTGCTTGCCTTCGAAGAAAGTCTCGTCGCGCAAGATCAGATTTTGCTCGCTGATGCGCCCGAGAAGGAAGTCCTTGGATAGCGGCGGCCTCTGATAGGGCAGCCACTCTTCGTCGCACACAATGGTGATGGGCTGAGAATAGCCGGCGTCACGAGCCGTGAGAGCGGCTTGAACCCCGGCATATGATGCGCCGATGATGACCAGCCCTGTCATGATTGCCTCGCCGGCACATGGACCACCAGCTCGTCGAGAGGGGCGGGCACCTTCAACTGGCAACTCAGCCGACTGTTCGGCTTTCGCTCTCCCGAGACGGCGGACAGCAACTCGAGCTCTTCTTCGCTCGGCTGAGGGAGAGAGCTTGCTTGTTCTTCATCGACGTAGACGTGACAGGTCGCGCAATCGAGGCAGCCGCCGCATTCGCCGTCGATGCCGTGAATACCGTTGCGGACGGCCGCGAGCATCACGCTCACGTCGGGTCCGACCTCGATGGATTTTCCGCTGCCGTCCTGCTGGACAAATCTCACTCGCGGCATCCGACCTCCGTTTCCTAAGTTTGTTCGATGTGAGAACATAAGTTCGTTAAACGGTTACAGCAGTTCTGGCGGACCCTCAATCCCGACCTGTTGGCCGCCGCTGCGGTTCCATTAGGCAACTTATGCGGAAATATTTTGCTTGCTTGCGCGTCACATTGGAGTCATTCTGAACGATATCGAACTAATGTTCGACTACCGAACGACAGGGCAGGATGCAATGAAGCTGACGACAGCGATCGTGGGAGTGGTGCTGACATCAGGCGCGGCGTTTGCCCAGCAGCAGGAGGCCAATGCTCCCTCGCTTGCCTTGATCAACGGCAAGATTCTCACCATGGACGGTCAGTCAAAGGTTGCGGAAGCGCTTGCCGTTCGCGACGGAAGAATCTTGGCCGTAGGAGACGCGGCGACGATCAAGGCGTTGGCCGGAAATCGCACCCGCACGATCGACTTGCAGGGCAAGACTGTCGTTCCCGGGCTGATCGACACGCACGCGCATTTCAAGGCTGCCGGTCTGTCCGACTACGTCGTCAACATGAGCGGCGCCAAGACTGTTGCGGATGCCCTCGCAAGCATCAAGCAGTTCGTGGCGAAGAAAAAGCCCGGCGAGTGGATCATCGGAAGCGCCTGGCATCCCCCGTCACAGCTCGCGGAAAAGCGTTACCTGACACGCCAGGAAATCGACGGCGTCGCGCCGAACAATCCGGTCTATCTCCGGACCGTTGGCCACTTCTCGATGGCCAATTCGATGGCGCTCGAGAAGGCCGGCGTAACCAAGGCCACGCCAAACCCAAGCGGCGGATCGTTTGAGCGCGACAGTGCCGGTGACCTGACCGGCGTTCTGGTCGAGACGGCGATCGATCAGGTCGAAAAGACCGTTCCGGAGTGGACGGCGGACGACGAGTTTCGCCAATTCAAGCTCGCGGAAGGTGTGCTGAACTCGTTCGGGATCACCAGCGCCGTAGAAGGGGCCACCTCGCCCAGGGACATCGCGGCCCTGCAGCGCGTGGCGCAGGCCGGTGAAGCAACGCTACGGGTCGGTCTCATGTGGCGCCCGGAGCCCCCCGCCGAGAACGCGGCCTGGGAGGCCATCATGCGAGGCAACGGCGCCTCCTCCGGCTTTGGCGATGACTGGCTGAAGTTCGCCGGAATCAAGATCCTTTACGATGGCGGCATGACGCTCAAGACGGCGCTCATGCGCGAGGCCTATCCAGACTCGCATGATGGCTACCACGGCATTGCCCAGCAATCGCCGCAACGCCTCAAGGATCTGGTGTCCATTTGCAATCGCCACAATTGGCGCGTGGGTGTCCATGCCGTCGGCGACAAGGGCATCGACCACGTCCTTGATGCATTCGAAGCGGCCGACAAGGAGAAATCGATCAAGGATCGGCGTTTCGTCCTGATCCATGGAAGCTTGATAGTGCCCGAGCAAATGGAGCGCGCAAAGCGCCTCGGTGTCAGAGTCGACCTCCAGAACGTTTTCATGTGGGACAAGGCGGCCACCGTCGAGCGCTTCCTGGGTGCGGCGGTCGCCAATCGGGCCGTGCCCACGAAAACTCTCATCGAGAAGGTGGGGCTGAACAGCCTCGGCGCAGGCACCGACTTCCCGGTGAACACGATCAATCCCTTCATCAACATCTACGTCATGGTAACCCGCAAGGATCTCGCCGGACGCGTTTATGGAGCGAACGAAGCCGTCAGCCGCGAGCAGGCGCTGCGCCTCTACACCAGCGCGGCATCGCACTATATGTTCGAAGAGAACGAGAAGGGGACGATCGAGGCCGGAAAACTCGCGGACCTGACCGTGTTGTCGGCGGACCTCATGACGGTCCCCGAGGAGCAGATCAAAGACATCAAAGCCGACCTGACGATCGTCGGCGGCAAGATCGTGTTTCAGCGTTAGTCTGCGTCCCGATAGCATGAGGACGCATCTCGAAGCCGAGAGAGGAGATCCAAGTCATGATGAGCCAAGAGCAGAACGACCTCATTACCCGCATCGGACCGAAGGCGCCTGCGGGAAAGCTGATGCGGATGTATTGGCAGCCTGCTGCGCTCGTCGACGAACTCGCGGAGGGGCGCCCCATCAAGGCCGTCAAGCTTCTCGGCGAGAACTTCGTTCTGTTCAAGGACGAAACGGGGCGCTATGGCCTGCTCGATCGCGACTGCCCGCATCGGGGCGCCGACCTTGCCTTCGGCCGGCTCGAGAACGGTGGCCTGCGCTGCGCCTTCCACGGGTGGCTGTTCGACGTCACGGGACAGTGTCTCGAGACGCCCGCCGAGCCTGCAAACTCCTCGCTCTGCAAAAATATCAAGCAGCGGTCCTACCCCGTCGTGGAGAAGGGTGGAATCCTGTGGGCGTATTTGGGTGAAGGCGAGCCGCCCGCGTTTCCGGAGATCGACTGCTTCGCGGCGCCGGACGAATACACCTTCGCCTTCAAGGGCCTGATCGAATGCAATTGGCTGCAGGCGCTGGAAGTCGGCATCGACCCGGCCCACGCATCGTTCCTTCACCGGTTCTTCGAGGATGAGGATACATCGGCGGCCTATGGCAAGCAGTTTCGCGGTGCGTCGGCCGACTCGGAAATGCCCATGACGAAGGTCCTGCGCGAGTACGACCGGCCGATCATCAACGTCGAGCACACCGAATACGGCCTGCGGCTCATCGCCTTGCGAGAAATCGACGAGCAGCGCACCCACGTTCGCGTCACCAACCAGCTATTCCCGCATGCGTTCGTCATTCCGATGAGCACGGAGATGACGATTACCCAGTGGCATGTGCCCGTCGACGACGTGAATTGCTATTGGTATGCGATTTTCACCAGCTACGCCGCGCCCGTCGACAAGGCGAAAATGCGCGCGCAGCGCCTCGAGCTTTACGAGTTGCCGGAATACCGCTCGCGGAAGAACAAGTCGAACGACTACGGCTTCGACCCGCACGAGCAGGCGACCGAGACTTACACCGGCATGGGCGCGGACATCAACGTCCACGACCAGTGGGCCGTCGAGTCGATGGGCGCTATTCAGGACCGGACGCGTGAGCATCTCGGCCAATCCGACAAGGCGATCATTCAGTACCGCCGGCTGCTTCGCCAGGAGATCGAGAAGGTGGCCTCCGGGGGCAAGCCGCTGTTGTTCCTCGACGCTGCCAGCGCGCGCAGCATCCAGGGGCCGGCCACAATGGACGGCATCGGTCCGACGAAGGGCTGGGAAACCTACTGGATGGAAGTGGACGTCAAGCGTCGTCGGGGCGCTCCCTGGGCCGCGCCGGTGCCCGCCGAGCTCGCCAAGAAGGTGCCTCACCTGACCGCCGCCGAATAAGCCGGGCCGCCCAGCTCAGCAAAGGAGATGTCGTTGAGTTTCGTCGAAAAGCACGGTCTCTGGTCGGCCGAACAGAAGGAGGCTGCCATCCGCATGCGGCGGATGGCGGAGGAGCAGGAGTTGCATACGATCCGGCTCTCCTTTCCGGACCAGCACGGCATCTTGCGCGGCAAGGCGCTGGTCGCTTCCGAGGCGCTCTCGTCGATCGAGAGCGGTTGCTCGATAACGACGACATTGCTCGCGAAAGATACCTCTCACCGCACGGTGTTTCCCGTCTTCACCGCCGGCGGCGGGTTCGGGATGCACGAGATGCAGGGGGGAGGCGACATCTTGATGGTCGCTGATCCCGCCACCTTCAAGGTTCTCCCCTGGGCATCAAAAACCGGGTGGGTGCTTTGCGACCTCTACTTCTCCGATGGACGACCCGTGCCCTTCGCCTCCAGGGGCCTGTATCAATCCGTGCTGGGGCAGCTCAAAGACCGGGGCTATGATTTCAAAGCGGGCCTCGAGGTCGAATGCCACATCTTCAGAGTCGAGAATCCCCGACTGGCGCCTTGGGACGCCGGCAGTCCCGGCCAACCGGGTGAGCCTCCGGAGGTCAGCCTGCTTTCGCAGGGCTATCAGTACCTGACGGAGCAACGTTACGACCAGATGGAGCCTGCGCTCGAGCTGATCAGGCAAAACATCGTGGCGCTGGGCTTGCCGCTTCGGTCGATCGAGTTGGAGTACGGGCCGAGCCAGTGCGAGTTCGTGTTCCAGCCCACCGTCGGCATTGAGCCGGCGGACACCATGGTGCTGTTTCGTACGGCAGTGAAGCAGATCTGCAACCGCCACGGCTATCACGCGACCTTCATGTGCCGGCCGCGGATACCGAACGTGATGTCATCGGGGTGGCACCTTCACCAATCGCTGGTCTCCCGAACAGACGGCGTCAACGCGTTCATGACCAGCGAACCGGCCGGCCTGTCGAACCTTGGCAAGCACTATATGGCCGGGCTGCTGGAGCATGCCAGGGCATCCGCGGTCTTCTCGACGCCGACGATCAATGGCTACAAGCGCTACCGTTCCTATTCGCTGGCTCCGGATCGGGCGATCTGGGGACGCGACAACAGGGGCGTCATGATCCGCGTGCTGGGCGGTCCCGACGATAAGGCCACCCGGCTCGAAAACAGGATCGGCGAGCCGGCCGCAAACCCCTATCTTTACATGGCGTCGCAGATTCTGGCCGGCCTCAACGGCATTGATCGCCAGCTCGATCCCGGTCCGTCGGCGGACACCCCCTACGAGACCAAGGCGAACCTCCTGCCGACCTCCTTGCGCGAGGCGGTGTTCGCGTTGCGCGATGACCCCTTCTTCCGCGAGGCTCTGGGAGAGAAATTCGTCGACTACTACGTTTTCATCAAGAACGCGGAAATCGAGCGCTTCCAATCGACGGTCACCGAGTGGGAGCAGCGAGAATATTTCGAAATGTTCTGAAACAGCATCACCGAAGCGGGAGAAGAGAGATATGAGCTTGAGGTTTGGACTTGTTGGGGCCGTCGCGATTGCCACTGCCTGGATGTCGCCGGCGCAGTGCGACACCATCAAGGTGGGGATCATCGGCACCATGTCCGGTCCGTATGCCTTGTTCGGCCAGAACTTCAAGTACGGCATTGACGCCTGGGTGGCCAAGCATGGATCGAAAGTGGGCGATCATCAGATCGAGTTTGTCTATCGCGACGAAGAATCGCCGAACCCCGCCAAGTCGAAATCATTGGCTCAGGAGTTGATCGTCAAGGAGAAGGTTCAGTACATCGCGGGACTGTACTTCACTCCGGACGCCCTGGCCGTCGCTCCACTTCTCGAGGAAGCGAAGGTGCCTATGATCGTCATGAACGCCGCGACGTCCGCGATCGTCGAGAAGAGCCCCTACATCGTGCGGACGTCCTTTACGATGTGGCAGAACACGGTCCCCGCGGCGAAGGTGGCGAAGGCCAGAGCGGCCAAGAAGGTGGCGATCGCCGTCAGCGATTACGGCCCCGGCATCGATGCCGAAGCAGCCTTCAAAAAGACGTTCGAGGCGGATGGAGGCACCATCGTCCAATCGATCAGGATGCCGCTCAATACCACCGATTTCGGCCCGATCATGCAAAGGATCAAGGATTCCGGCGCAGACATGATCTTCACGTTCTTGCCGGCCGGTCCACCAACCCTGGGGTTCGTCAAGGCCTATATCGACAACGGGCTGAAAGCGTCTGGCGTGAAGTTGTTGTCCACGGGTGATGTCGTGACCGAGCCCGATCTTCCGACTATCGGTGACAACGGCGAAGGCATCCTGTCGACTTACCACTACGCGGTCTCGCACGACTCTCCGGAGAACAAGACCTTCCTGGCCGATCTGATCAAGGCCGGTGCCAAGCCTGACGACATCACCATGGCGTCGGTCGCGGCCTATGACGGTGCTCGGCTCATCTACAAGATGGTTGAGGCCACCAACGGCCAAAAGGATCCGGACAAAGCCCTTGCGGCCGTGAAGGGCATGAAATGGGTCAGTCCGCGTGGCCCCGTGTCGATCGACCCGGATACCCGGCATATTCGTCAGAACGTTTATCTGCGCGAAGTCGTGAAGCAGGACGGCAAGCTCCTCAACAAGGAACTGCAAACGTTCGATGCGCAGCCGGACTGGGGCCTGGCGAAGAACTAGGGCGGATCGCTCGCGATGTAAATCTCGCGAGCAATCTCTTCATCGTGTCGGAGAAGGGCCCGGAATGAGTGGTCGGTCGCAGTCTATTCGCTTCGTCAACGGTCGCATCTATCGCGATGCCAGCGACCGGATGATACCCGGCTTGACGGACGCGCACATCCACCTGTTCGGGCTGGCTGCCGAGCGGCTCCAGATCCGAAAAGCCGCGGAAGCATTCAACTAATGGCGTGGACGGGTCTCAGCATCGGGCTAGATGCCCTCTCGTACGGCATGGTGCTTTTCATCATCTCCATCGGCCTATCCATCATGATGGGCCTGATGAGGGTAGTGAACCTCGCTCATGGCGCATTTGCGATGATCGGGGGATATCTCGCGTCTTTTGCGCTCAAGAACGCGGGAGTTGGATATCCACTCGCGATTGTCCTGGCGGTCCTCGGCACCATCGCGATCGCCTTTCCACTCGAATTTCTTCTCTACCGCCGGATTTATCGCAAGTCCGATGAGCTGACCCAGATATTGCTCACGATCGGCATCGCGTTCGTCATCATTGGCGTTGCCAACTACATTCTTGGCCCGACAACCAAATCCATTCCGCTGCCTCCGCTGCTGAGCGGTCCCGTCGATCTCGGCTTCCGAATGATCCCGGCTCATCGGATTTTCGTGATGATTTGCGGAGTGTGCACCGCGGGCTTGCTCTGGCTACTGATCGACCGCACCGAGTTTGGGATCCGGCTGCGTGCCGCGGTCGACAACGGTGACATGGCCGAGTCGCTCGGAATCAAGACGCAGATCCTTTTTTCCGCGACCTTCGCGCTTGCGGTCGGCCTGGCGGCGTTCGGGGGCGTGGTGGGCGCCGAACTGTTGCCCGTCGAACCTTTTTACGCGCTCAGATATATGGTGACGTTCCTTGTCGTCGTCTCGGTCGGCGGGGCAGGATCGATCCCGGGCGCCGTGGCGGCATCGATATTGCTTGGCCTCGCGGACACGACCGGCAAGTATCTTGCACCCGAATATGGTGAGTTCTTCTTCTATCTTGCAGTCATCCTGGTCGTGTTTCTGTTCCCGAACGGCCTTTTGGGCAGGAGGCACTGACGTGACCGATCGAGCCATGGTCGATGGCGTGAGCCCGCCGCGTTTTTCCGTGCCGCTTGAGCTGCGCGCTGTCGCAATCACGCTGGCGCTCGGAGTGCTCGGCTACACGCTTTTTCCGGAGGACCTCGCGTTTCTGACGCGACTGATCAGCATCACGCTTCTGGTGCTGTCGCTCGATCTGGTCACGGGGTATTGCGGTGTCGCCACCCTGGGGCATGCGGCGATCTATGGTGTGAGCGCCTACGTCGTGGGTAACGCCTGCCTTGCCGGACATTCCGACCCCCTGCTGTTGTTGCTCGTGGGGGCGGTGGCCGGTGCCGTGATGGGGCTGGTCTCAGGCGTCCTTGTCACGAGGTTCAAGGGCCTCCCCCAGCTCGTGCTATCCATTGCCGTCGGACAGCTCGTCGCGGCGCTGGCCAACAAACTGTCCAGCCTGACGGGCGGAAGCGACGGATTGTCCGGCATTTCGCCTGGACGAGTCTTCGGGGTCTACGCGTTCGACATGTACGGTCGCACCGGCTACGTGTTCTCCGTTGCGGTGCTCATGGTCGTGTTCGTGGTGCTGCTTCGAATCGTGCACTCTCCGTTCGGCCTGCTTTGTCAGGCAATCAAGGATGACAGCCTGCGAGCTCGGATGATCGGTGCCCGCGTGTATCCCCGGCTCGTGCTGATGTATGGCGTGTCGGGGGTTGTTGGCGGAATTGGTGGTGCTCTCAATGCCATCAATACGGGCGTCGTGGGACTGGATAGCATCGGATTTGAGCGGTCGGCTGAAGCTCTCGTCATGCTGGTCCTGGGTGGCGCAGGCAGTCTCTGGGGCGCGCTGATCGGATCCATCGTCTTTCAAGTGTTCGAGCACTACGTCTCGGCTGCGAATCCATTCCATTGGATGACCATGGTCGGTGCGTTGCTGATCGCGGTCGTTTTGTTCGCCCCGAAAGGCCTGGTGTCCCTTGGAGGCTTGCTTGCTGGTCGCACCGCCTCGGTGATGAGGAGGCGCCCGTGAGCCGGCCGCTGCTCGAACTGCGAAACGTTTCGATGTCCTTCGGCGGGATGCGGGTCAACGATGATATTTCCTTCAGTATCGGGAAGGGAGAAAGGGTCGCGTTGATTGGCCCGAACGGCGCGGGCAAAACCACGCTCGTCAACGTCATCTCCGGCGACTTGACCCCTTCACAGGGTGCCGTCCACCTCGCCGGGGTTGATGTCACCGCGCTACCGATTTCCGATCGCGTCGACGCCGGCTTGATCCGGACATTTCAGATCACGAGGCTCTTCAAGAGCCTGACGGTCGCACAAAACGTCGCGCTCGCCGTGATGCAACGAAAGGGGCTCACGAGAAGCATGTTTTCCTCCCCGATGGATCGGCCGGACGTTCGTCGGGAGTGGGAGCGGGCCCTTGGAACGCTCGGTATCGCCCATCTGGCCGACAGGCAGGTCTCGCAACTGGCGTACGGTCAGCAGCGCCTTCTTGACCTTGCAATCGGGCTTGCTCTCGAGCCGAAGGTCCTGCTCCTGGATGAGCCCGCGGCAGGGGTGCCGTCGGAGGAGTCTTCCAAGATCATCGAGGCGATCGACAGATTGCCATCTGATATCGCGGTCTTGATGATCGAGCATGACATGGACCTGGTGTTCAAATTTGCCCGCCGTGTGCTCGTTCTCGCCAACGGAAAGCTGATCTTCCAGGGCGATCCGGCAGAAGTCACGGACCATCAGGAAGTCCGTCGAGCTTATCTAGGTAGCTACGCAGATGCCCGCCACGCGTCTTGAAGTCAAAGGTCTCAGTGCCGGGTATGGCCCCACCCGTATCATCGATCACATGTCGTTCGAGGTCTTGCCCGGAGGCCGTCTCAGCGTCCTTGGTCGAAACGGAGTCGGCAAGACGACCTTGCTCGCATCGCTGATGGGTCTGACGACCCATCATGGGGGAAAAGTATTCCTGGGCGAGGCTGATCTCACGGACACCAAGGCGTCGACACGCGCTCAACGAGGTCTCGGTTACGTACCGCAGACACGCGATATATTTCGGTCGCTGACGGTGGAAGAAAACCTGGTCGCGGGTCTCAAGGATCGAGGTCGAGAGGCACTTGAAGAGGTCTACGTGATGTTTCCGAGGTTGGCCGAACGTCGACGCCATTTCGGGACGCAACTATCGGGCGGCGAGCAGCAGATGCTCTCGCTCGCCAGGACGCTGCTGGGAAGGCCTTCAGTTCTCCTCTTGGATGAGCCGCTCGAGGGGCTCGCGCCTGTGATCTGCGATCAGATCATGGAAATCATCACCGCGCTGGCGAGTTCTGGTGAGATGACCATCGTTTTGGTCGAGCAGCAGATCGAACGAGCGCTGCGCTTTGCCGATCATGTCATGGTGGTTGAACGCGGCAAAGCGGTCTGGAGTGGTGAATGCGCGCACTTGCGCGACGACCCCAAGATGGTCGAGCGCCTGCTCGGCGTTGGGGTGCACTGAGGCATGCGGCGTCCTTGTCATTGAGACAATGGGCAAGCTCGTATCACCCTTGCCCCGTCGGGGCGGCGGGGTTTGGCCGTAACGCTCGCCCGGAAAGGCCGAACCGGCAGCACGATCGCACGCCAAAGGGCCGGACCCTTGCCGCAAAGCGCTGACGCGCGCAAGCGCTGTCAGTTCAGCCTTCCAAGCAGTCTTCGGATGATCTTCCGCAAGTTCTCGGCGTACTCATCGACGACCTGACGCCTCTCGGCCGATGGCGGCAGCTGACATTCGTCGTTCCCGTCCGGCGACGGAGGATCCGTCTTGGATCTCCCGCGCATGATCGAGGCGATCGGCTTTGTCACTTTCACGGGAAGTCTGACCTCTGATGCACGACGCGCGTCGTTCAGGCTAGGTGCCAATTCCATCTGCGGCCTTCACACAAGTTAAGTCGCCGGAGCGGGTCGATCTGCATGGCTCGTCGCCGACGCGTGGCGCCGCAACATTTTGCAAATCGCGGCGCGCTAGGTGCACGAGGCGGTCGGATCGCACTTCGGGCAGCGGCCGTCGGCGGCTGCGCCGAGCTGACGGCCGAGCTCGGCCCTGAGAGCCTCCTTGTCCCATTCGGCGCCGTCGCATCTGACGATTCGCTTGGCGCGCTCGAAGGCGTGACTCTCGGCGGCGTCATCGCCGATGCGGACGATCACGTCCCGATGGAACGGGCAGGCCGTCGTCGCGCGGGTCGTCTCCAGGGCGTAGCGCACGACCTCGGTGAGATCGTCGGTGTCAATGTCGGCAAGCATGTCGGTCCTCCTGATCGGCGTCCTCCCTTGTCCAGACCATGCACTGGCTTCGACGAAAACCGGCCTCGGGCTCGATGGGAGCGCCGAGGCCGATTGTTCGCGTGGCTCTTCCATCCAGGGTCTGAACTCGTCCAGCAAACCCGCGCTGCCGATCTTCGTTCCATCGAACTCTTCGGCGGAGCCGCTCTCCGGCCTGCTCCATGTTCGCGGTCTTCTGCACTCTCCGTGAAAGCGGCGCCGGGAAGGCCTCGAAATCCAAACGTCGCTCGCTCCGGCAAAGGGGACCTCGAAAAAGCGTTCCCGATGCCGACACAAGGCTATCGTCGGCGTCGCAAACATGTCTTGATCCAGCTCAAAGGAGGCGGCGGTATTCGACCGAACGCTTCTCGATCGGCAACCTGCTTACAAGCGCTGCGCGATGTCTTCACCGCTGCTTGCGTCAATCCGTTCAGGACATCTGCGTAAGTATTGGCCCGCAATTTCCAGGTCGCCGCGACGGGCGCATATCTCCAGCATGGAGCGCAACGTCATCTTCAAATGCCCCCGCACGGGCATGAACGTGCAGCATTGGATTCCCGGCACAGCCTCCGACGCCGCGGACACGCACGTCCCGGTCCGGTGTCCCGCTTGCGCCTCGCTGCACTTCGTCAATGTCGCCAGCGGCAAGACCTTGAGCGAGGGCATCGGTCGGCCTCGCGCGACCACGGCGCCAGCCGGTCTCGGCGACCGGCTCGATCCATCGCGGCCTTGACCGCGTGAGCTCCGCCCGGCCGCGTCCGGATCGGATCTTCCGACTGATCCCTAGGGCATCTCAGACCCAGCCGCCATCGACGATGTAGTGCTGGGCGGTGCAGGCGGAGGCCTCGTCGGAGGCGAGGAAGACGGTGAACTTCGCAACCTCGTCCGGCATGAGCCGGCGCTTCAGGCATTGTCGCTGCTGCAGCTCGATCTCGCCGGCCGGCGTCATCCATTTCTCGAGCTGCCGCTCGGTCATGATCCAGCCTGGCGCGATCGCATTGACGCGGATGTTGTAGGGGCCGTAGTCGCGCGCCAGCGAGCGCGTCAGCCCGATCACGCCTGACTTGCTCGCGGTGTAGGCGGCCATGCCGCCTTGTCCTGCGATCCACGACACCGAGCCGAAATTGACGATGGCGCCGGCATTGGCCGCCTTCATGTCCGGCAACACGGCCTGAGATGCGAAGAACTGGTGCTTCAGGTTCACCGCGATGCGGTCGTCCCAATAGTCCGGCGTCATCTCCTCGGTGTTGTGCCGCTCGTCATGCGCGGCATTGTTGATCAGGATGTTGATCGGGCCATGAGCCTTGCGTGCCTCGGCGACGCCGGCACGCAGCGCGGGTATGTCGGTGAGATCGACATGCTGGAAATGCGCAGCCAATCCCTGCTCGGACAGCTCGCGCGCCAGGCGCTGTCCCTCCTCGACCTTGATGTCGAAGAACACGACCTTGGATTTCTGCTCCGCAAAGCGCCGCACGATCGCAGCGCCGATTCCGGCTGCGCCGCCGGTGACGAGCACGACCTTGCCGGCGAGGTCGGAATAGATGGCAGCCATTGGGCACCTCGGTTTGTTGCGGCCGGCGCGGCGCGCCGCAGCCGACTCTTTTCCAAACCTTAGCCATTCCGTTGGTGAGGTGCATAGATCAGATTTTGTGTTGCGTACCTCAAAAATTGAGGGCAGGATTGCGTTCAAAGAATAAAAGTCGTCGGGAGGATGTGATGAGATTGCTCGGGAAACTGGGACTCGCCGCTGCCGCATGCCTGCTTTGGGCCAGTTCCGCGTCAGCCGACACCACGGTCAAATGGCTGCACATCGAGGTCAACCCGGCCCAGGTGAAGATCTGGGAGGAGGTCGCACGCAGCTATGAGGCGTCGCACCCCGGTGTGAAGGTCGAGATGCAGTTCCTCGAGAACGAGGCCTACAAGGCCAAGCTGCCGACCATCCTGCAATCCAAGGATCGGCCGCACATCATCTATAGCTGGGCAGGCGGAGTGCTGAAGACCCAAATCGAGGCCGGCGTCCTGCAAGACATCACCGATTCCGTAAAGAGCGGCGGCTACAGCGACACGATCGCGCCGGCAGCGCTCGCGGCTTTCACCAGCAACGGCAAGGTCTATGGCCTGCCGACCGCGCTCTCGCAGGTCGGCTTCCTCTACAACAAGGACTTGATGGCCAAGGGCAATGTCGACGCGAGCAAGATCAAGACATGGGACGATCTGCTCGGCGCAGTGAAAACGCTGAGGGCCGCGGGCGTGACGCCGATCGTGGTTGGCGGTGCCGACAAATGGCCGCTGCATTTTTACTGGACGCATCTCGCAGTGCGCATCGGCGGCAAGCCGGCCTTCGATGCAGCACTGAAGGGTGAGAATGGCGGGTTCGCCGGCGAAACCTTTCAGAAATCCGGCGAGCTGTTCAAGCAGCTGGTCGATCTCCAGCCCTTCCAGAACGGCTTCCTCGGGTTCAAGAATCCGCAGGCCGTCGGCTATTTCGGCGACGGCAAGGCCGCGATGATCCTGGCCATCTCGTCCTTCTATCACACCCAGCGCGCGCTTGCCGCCGACAAGGTTGGTCTCGGCGACGACAAGCTTGGCTGGTTCGATTTTCCGGTCGTACCCGGCGGCAAGGGCGAGCCGTCAGACACGCTCGGCGGCATCACCGGCTGGTTGATCACCAAGGGGGCGCCCAAGGAAGCCACCGACTTCCTGAAATTCTTTATCTCCAAGGACGTGCAGGCGCGGCTTGCCGCCGGCAACTTCATCGTTCCCGTCGTCAAGGGCGGCGAGGCCGGTCTCAACAGCGCTTTCATGAAGCAGATCGCGGCCAATCTGGCGAAGTCCAACTATCACCAGAACTTCTATGACCAGAGCCTTGGCCCGTCGGTCGGCCGCGTCGTCAACGACGTCACGGCTGAGATCGCCGGCGGCAGCATGAGCCCGCAGAACGCAGCGAAAGCCATCGAAGCGGCGTACAAGCAGGGTAACTGACCGGTGGCGCGACGGATCGCGATGTCGTCGCCGATCGGCGTTGCCGGTGAGGCGGCCCCCCAGGTCGGGATTCGTGGCGCGGTTCGTGGCCCAGGCTGGGATGGCCGCTTCACGGTCCTGATCCTGTTCCTGCCGCCCGCGCTGCTGCTGTTCACGCTGTTCGTGGTGCTGCCGATCGGCGAGGCCGCCTGGTACTCGGGATTCAACTGGAACGGGTTCGGCAGGCCGACCAACTGGATCGGCCTCGACAATTACCGCTTCGTGCTGGAGACGCGGGCCTTCTGGCTCGCGCTGCGCAACAACGGGCTGATCATCGCCGTTTCGCTCGCCGTCCAGCTGCCGCTTGCGCTCACGCTCGCCCTCATGCTGGCCGAACGCTTTCGCGGCGCCGTGGCGCTGCGCATGCTGTTCTTCATGCCCTATATCCTCGCCGAGATCGCAACCGGGCTGATCTTCAGCTTCGTCTATGACGGCGATTACGGCCTCGTCGCCTCGATCTGGCGCACGTTCGGCGCCGAGCCTCCGCATCTGTTGGCCTCGACCGACACGGCGATGCTGGCGGTCCTGATCGTGGTGGTCTGGAAGTATTTCGGCTTCCACATGATGCTGTTCATCGCGGCGCTCCAGAGCCTCGACAAGAACCTGGTCGAGGCCGCCCGCATCGACGGCGCGACGCGGACGCAGACGCTGCGTCACGTCGTGATCCCCTTGCTCTATCCGACCATCCGCCTGTCGGTGTTCTTCGCCATCATCGGATCCCTGCAGCTGTTCGATCTCGTCATGCCGCTGACGCGCGGCGGACCGGCCGATTCCTCCAACACGTTGGTGAGCTTTCTCTACAACAATGGCATCTCGCGCATGCGGGTCGGCTATGGCAGCGCCATCGGCGTCATCCTGTTCGCGATCTGCGTGACCTTTGCCTTCACCTACAAGCGATGGTTCATGCGCGATGAATAGTGTCGGGGCTAGACGCGCATTCGATCCCGCAGCGCTGTTCAAGGCGCTGTTCCTCGGTCTGGTCGCGATCTTCGTCCTGGTGCCGTTGCTCGCGACCCTGCTCGGCGGCTTCAAGTCGCTCGGCGAGCTCCGTGTCAATCCGTTCGGCCTGCCCGCACAATGGGAATGGCAGAACTACGCCGACATCCTGTTCTCGGCGCGCTACTGGCAGCTCCTGCGCAACTCGCTTGTCATCTCGACGCTGGCGGTGACGCTGACCCTGATCACGGCTTCGATGGCTGCGTTCACCTTCGCCCATGTCAGGTTCTTCGGTTCATCGATGCTGCTCAGCTATCTGACGTTGGGCCTGCTGTTCCCCGCTGCGACCGCCGTGCTGCCTCTGTTCATCAAGGTGCGGGATCTCGGCCTGCTCGATACTTATTTCGGCGTCGCGCTGCCGCAGGTGGCGTTCAGCCTCGCCATGAGCGTGCTGCTGCTACGCCGCTTCTTCAAGGACATTCCCTATGAGCTGCTCGAGGCCGCGCTGGTCGACGGCTGCAGCTACATCAAGTTCTTCCGCTATGTGACGCTGCCCTTGTCGCGTCCGATCCTGGCGACGGTCGGCACCATCACCTTCGTCAACAGCTGGAACGCCTACCTGCTGCCGCTGGTGATGCTGAACACCGACGCGCTGTATCCCTGGCCGCTCGGCATCATGGTCTACCAGGGCGAATACTCGTCCGAATGGCACCTGATCCTGGCCTTCATCACGCTCACCATCCTGCCCACGATCATTCTGTTCCTGCTGGCCCAGAAGCACATCGTGGCCGGCCTCACCGCAGGCGCGGTCAAGGGATGAGCCATCTGAGGAGACCATAATGAGAAAAGTCGGCATCGGAATCATCGGCTGCGGGGTGATCAGCACCGCCTATCTCAAGGCGGCCCAGCGCTTTCCGGTCATGGAGGTCAGGGCGCTCGCCGACATGCGCAGCGAGATTGCGGAACGCCAGGGCGCGGCCTTCGGCTTGCCGGGAATGCGGGTCGACCAATTGTTGAAGCGAGACGACGTCGAAATCATCGTCAATCTCACGGTGCCGCTCGCCCACACCGATGTCAGCCTGGCGGTGCTGAACGCCGGCAAGCACGTCCATTCGGAGAAGCCGCTCGGCATCAATGTCACTGAGGCGCGCAAGGTCATGGAGCTCGCCGCGCAGAAGAACCTGCGCGTCGGCTGCGCGCCCGACACGTTCCTTGGCGGCGGCCATCAGACCGCGCGCAAGCTGATCGACGACGGCGCGATCGGCACGCCCGTCGCGGGCAGCGTTTTCTTCGGCTGCCCCGGCCACGAGCGCTGGCACCCGGCGCCCGGCTTCTATTACCTGCGCGGCGGCGGGCCGATGCTCGACATGGGGCCGTATTACATCACCGACCTCGTGCAATTGCTCGGCCCGGTCGCCAGCGTGATGGGCTCGACCGCGCGCCCGAAGACCGAGCGCCTCGTCACCAGCCAGCCGATGAACGGCGCGCTGATTCCGGTCGAGGTCCCGACCCATGTCACGGGAACGCTGGAGTTCGAGAGCGGCGCAGTCGTGTCGATCACGATGAGCTTCGACGTGCCGAAACATCGGCATGCGCCGATCGAGATCTACGGCGACAAGGGCAGCATGCTGGTGCCGGATCCAAATCGCTTCGGCGGCGAGGTTCAGGTGGCGAGGACCGGCGGCGAATGGGAGGTGATGCCGCTGACGCACGGCCACGTCGAGGGCGAGTTCCGCTCGATCGGCGTCGCCGACATGGCTGGCGCGATCCTGAACGACCGACCGCATCGCGCCAGCGGCGCGCTCGCCCTCCACGTGCTGGAGGTGATGGAGGCGTTCCAGACTTCCGCCGACGAGGGCCGTCGCGTCAAGATCGAGAGCCGCGTCGAGCGGCCGGCGATGCTGCCCGCGGGGCGTGAAACCGGACAGATCGATTGAGGGTATGACCATGCGCAAGGCAATGATTGTATGGGGCGGCTGGCCGGGACACGATCCCGATCTCTGCGCGTCGATGATCCGCGGCTGGCTGAAGGCGGAGGGCTTCGAGGTGCGGATCGAAACCACGACGGCAGCCTTCGCCGATCCCGCGATCCACGATCTGTCGCTGATCATACCGATCTACACGATGTCCAAGATCGAGAAGGCGGAAGCGCTCAACCTCTGCGATGCGGTGCGCAGCGGCGTCGGGCTAGCCGGCCATCATGGCGGTATGTGCGATGCCTTCCGCGAATCGGTCGATTACCAGTTCCTGTGCGGCGGGCAATGGGTCGCCCATCCCGGCAACATCATCGACTACAAGGTCGACTTGACGAAGCCGGACGATCCGATCATGACGGGTCTGAAGAGCTTCGAGCATCGGTCCGAGCAATATTACATGCATGTCGATCCCGCCATCGAGGTCCTGGCAACGACGACCTTCACCGGTGAGCACGCGCCCTGGATCGAGGGCGTGGTGATGCCGGTGGTGTGGAAGAAGCGCTATGGCGCGGGGAGGGTATTCTATTCCTCGCTGGGCCACCGCGCCTACGAGCTCGACGTGCCGGAGATCCGGACGTTGATGACCCGCGGCATGCTATGGGCCGCGCGCGAATGACTGAAGGCGCGACCCAGCCGGTGCTTCGGGCCACGCTCGAGGACGTCGCGCGCGCGGCGGGCGTTTCGCTCGCCACCGTCGATCGCGTCGTCAACCGGCGCGAGGGTGTCCGCGCCAAGACCGTCGCGCGTGTCGAGGCCGCGGTGGCAAAGCTCGGCTATCGCGCCGATGTTGCCGCGGCGCGGCTCGCCCGCGGGCAGACCTTCCGCTTCGCTTTCGTGCTGCCGACCGGCAGCAACAGCTTCATGACCAACCTCGGCGAGCAGGTCGCGCGCACCGCGGACTGGCTCGCCGGCCATCGCGGCTTCATCGACATCCACCATGTCGACGTGTTCGACCCCGATGTCCTTGCCCGAGCGCTGGAGAACCTCTCGCCGGCCTATCAGGGCGTCGCCGTCATCGCGCTCGATCATCCCCGGGTGCGCGCTGCGATCGACGAGCTCGTCGCGCGCGGGGTTGCGGTGGTGACCCTGGTGTCAGACGCGCCGAGCTCGTCCCGGGTACATTATGTCGGGATCGACAATCCGGCCGCGGGCCGCACCGCCGCCACGTTGATGGGACGCTTCCTTGCCGGGCGCGAGGGCACCGTCGCCGTGATTGCGGGATCGTTGTCGCTGCGCGACCACACCGAACGGCAGTTCGGCTTCCACCAGATCCTGTCGAGCGAGTATGCGAGCTTGTCCGCACTGCCTGTCATCGAGGGGCGCGACGACAGTGACCGCACCCGGGACCTCACGGCCGCGCTGCTCGCCCGCCATGCCGATCTCCGGGGCATCTATTGCTGCGGCGCCGGAAACCGCGGCATCGCCGATGCGCTCGAGGCCTCGGGCCGCGCGCGCGAGGTGGTCTGGATCACCCATGAGCTGACCGAGCACACCAGGCGGTTCCTGGTGCGCGGCACGCTCGACGCCGTCATCAACCAGGATGCCGGCCATGAGGCGCGGTCTGCGGCGCGAGTCCTGCTCGCGCATTGTTCGGGCGAGCCGATCAGCCCCGACCAGGAGCGCATCCGCATCGACATCTTCCTGCGGGATAATTTGCCGTAGCGTGAAGCGCACGGAAGCGCCGCGCGAGGACTACCCCTCGTACTGATCCGGCCCCATCGCCCAAGCCGACTCGTCGTGGCCGAAGGCGTAGTTGCGGTTGTTGAGCGCCGGATTGCGATTGACCATCGGACGCATGAACATCGGATGGGTCACTGAGCGAACCTCGTGCTCGACCGTGAACAGCTTCTTGCCGCTGTCGAGGTCGACGATGTCGCAGAACCGGTACTGGTATTGATTGTCCTCGCGCGAGATCAGCTTGCGCGCAAGCAGCTTGCGGTAGGGGCCGGAGAAGTCCGTGATGTACATCTGCACGTGGTGACCGTCATAGTCGGCTTGCGGCCGGTCGGTCTCGCGAAACAGCAGATGCTGGTTGCGGCCCGTCTTCACGGCGGCCACAGTGCCATCGCCGTTCCGCAAGCTCGCGGGCATGCCCATGACTTCAGGGTAGAAGGCGCAGATGCCGGCTGCCGATCCCATAGGCACGTCGAACTCGACATAGGGAATGCCGAGCGCGATCCGGCCGAACCGCGCGGCGTCGGGCTCGTAGCAGCGCAAACGGTTACCCCAGGGGCAGACCGCCTCGACATGGTCGTTATGCTCGGTGAATGCGAACGCGGTGCCCTCGAGTTTCTTCGCGACCGTTGCAAGCCGCGCCAGCAGCGCCTCGCGGCCTTCGATGACGAGGCCAATATGTCCGCGCAGCACCTGCGGCCGGCCGCTCGGCAGATGAAACTGGCTCCGCCCGGCATTGATCCACATGTTGGTGTCGGACACCATCAGATAGGGATCGCGGGTGAGCCCGAGCCCGGCGACGTAGAACAGCGTGGCGAGGCGCTGGTCCGGGACCTGGATGTTGACGTGCTCGAAATGGATGGCGTTGCCGAGATCTTCTGTGGATCGATCGAATTGCTGCGGCATGGTTGTGCGCTTCTCGCTGGGGGACGAACCGGTGCATCTTAAAGCATAGTTTCCGGCCGTCGAGTTTCCGCCGGTGACCGCGCCGCTCCTCCGCACGGGGCGGGGGGAAAAACCTGGCCCGCCAGCCCCGCCTTTTTGACTTGGCTCAAGATGAATTCGATGAAGTTCGACAAGCTCGTCGGGCCGACATCAAGGCCGGAGGAAACGTCATGCTAGGTCGAATCGTTGCTGCAGCGTTGCTGCTCGCCATCCTGGGCCAGCCAGCTCTGGCTCAATCGCCAGCGGACCATCAAGGTCATCATCCCGGACAGGAGCAGACGCCGGCATCCCCGCAGTCGAGTTCTCCTGCCAACCCATCCGCCGAGCGGCAGAGCCCGATGCGCGGTGGAGAGATGATGGGAATGATGGGGCGCGGGATGATGGGACAAGGAATGATGGGACAAGGAATGAAAGGGCATGGCGCGATGGGCGGTGCCGCCATGGAGCCGCCGGTCGTCTTCCGCATCGTCTTCGCGCTGATGGATGCTGATGGTGACGGGAACGTCTCGCTGCCCGAGTTTCAGGTCGCCCATGAACGCATTTTCAAGGCAATGGATCGCGACAAGGACGGCAAGCTCACTTTCGAGGAGATGATGGCGTTCATGCACAGGACCAAGGGCTCCGCCCCGCAGCAATAGCGAGCGGGAACCTCAAGGCGGGCACACGAACTGCGGCTTCATCGGGGCCCTTCGCGATGTGACGATGAAAGTCGCATGCGCGCTTCCTAACTTGCCCTGGCGGCCAGTCCCTGTAATCTGCAAAAAAACAGGGAAGGGTGCGATGGGAGGAGTCTTGGAGGGCGTGCGCGTGCTCGATTTCGGGCGCTATATCGCCGGACCCTATTGCGCGGCATTGCTGGCCGAGTTCGGGGCCGAGGTTATCCGCGTCGAGAAGCGCGACGGCAGCGAGGATCGGTTCGTCGCACCGGTCGGTGAAGGCGGCGAGGGCGCGCTGTTCCTCCAGATCAACCGCAACAAGAAGGGCATCACGCTCGATCCGATGAAGCCGGAAGGCCAGGAGGTGATGCGCCGTCTGATCGCGACTGCGGACGTCGTGGTCGCCAATCTGCCGCCGCAGACCCTGCGCGCGATGAAGCTCGATTACGACACGCTGAGGGCGATCAAGCCGGACATCATCCTGACCACGGCGACCGCGTTCGGCGGGCCGGGGCCGTGGTCCGACCGCGTCGGCTTCGACGGCGTCGGCCAGGTGATGTCAGGCTCGGTGTACATGACGGGCACCGGCGATCCGCCGTACCGGGCCGCGGTGAACTGGGTCGATTTCGGCACCGCGCTGCACTGCGCGTTCGGCACGCTCGCCGCGCTGATCGAGCGCGGCAAGTCCGGGCGCGGCCAGATCGTCGAGGGCGCGCTGCTCGCAACCGCTTTGTCCTTTACCAATGCGACGCTGATCGAGCAGGCCGTCATCGACGTCAACCGCGTGCCGACGGGCAATCTCGGCCAGACCGCGGCGCCCGCCGACATCTACCGCACGAGGGACGGCTGGGTGCTGTGCCAGGTCACCGGCCATCCGCTGTTCAAGCGCTGGGCGCGGCTGATGGGCGAGGAGGATGTGTGGCTGAACGATCCGCGCTTTGCCGACGACATCAGCCGCGGCAATAACGGCCCGCTCATCAGCGAGCGGATGGCGCGCTGGTGCGCCGAGCGCACCACGCAGGAGGCCGTCGATACGCTGGGCCAGGCCATGATCCCGACCGGCCCCGTGCTCTCGCCGCAGCAGGCGCTGGATCATCCGCATATCCGCGCCGCCGGCTTCATGCAGGACCTCGACTATCCCGGCCTGCCGAAACAGGCGCCGGTTGCCCGCGCCGCGGTGCGGCTGTCGGAAACGCCGGGCGAGATCGCGCACCGCCCGCCGACGCTCGGCGAGCACACCGACCGCGTCCTCGCCGGGCTCGGCTACGATGCTGACGAGATCGCGGCGCTTCGGCGAGGCGGCATCATCTAGATCACAGCAGCTGCTTCAACGCCTTGGCATCGGCCGGTGCTGCGCTCTTCTGGTCGTTGTCGAAATAGACATAGACGTCGCAGCCCTGCCGCTTCCACGATTTGATGCGCTTGGCCCATTGCGCCAGCGCGGCCTTCGTATAGTGCCCGTGATAGCGCCCGCTTGGCCCATGTCCGCGCACATAGACGAAATCCGCCGTGCGCTTCCACGGCGCCGGCGCATCGTGATGGTCGGACAGGCACAGCGAGATATTCTCCTCAGCCAGCATCCGCAGGATGCGCGGCTGATACCAGCTCGGATGGCGGAATTCGAAGCTGTAGCGGCGTTTTCGCGACAATAGCTTGAAGAACGAGGCGAGCCGGTCCGCGTTCGCCTCGAATTGCGGCGGCAGCTGGAACAGGATCGGGCCGGCCTTGCCGCCGAGCCTGGAGATGCGGTCCTCCAACAGCTCGAGGCTGTTGACGGAGCGGTCCGTCAGGCGCTTCCAGTGCGTGATGAATTTCGACGCCTTCCAGGCGAACACGAAATCGCGCCCGGTCTGCTCGCGCCATCCCGTCACCGCCTCCGGCGTCGGCGTGCGGTAGAACACGCCGTTCAGCTCCGTGGTGTCGAACTGCCCGGCATAGTAACTGAGCTGCTGCTTCAGCGTCACGCCCTTGGGGAAGAACGGGCCGCGCCAGGAAGCGTAGTGCCAGCCCGAAGTTCCGATCAGAACGCGCGCCATGTTTCACGTACCATCCGTTGCCATTTGCCGGAGGGAACGTCCGTGCCGCCGATACGTTTCTCGTCAGCATCAACGCGAGGACCGGAACCGATGTACGCGCTGTTCGAAGGCAACAAGCAGATCGGCAATCCCTTTCCGACCGAGAAGGAGGTGTGGGAAGCCGCCTTGATCGAAGGCCTCGTCACCGACGTGCCCGTTGCCGACGAGGAGGGCGGCCACATTCTGCCGGCCGGATATCACGTCGAGCGCGTGGACGAGACATTCGCGCCGCGGCCGGACTGGAAGCTGCCGCGCGAAATCTCCTGAGCTAGTTCGTCGCCAGCGCCGCCTTGGCCACTTCCGCCATCCAGCGCGAGGCCACGGGCAGGATCGCGTCGTTGAAATCGTAGCGCGGGCCGTGCAGCTCCGCGCCATCGCGCAACTCGCCATTGCCGATCCAGACGAAGGCGCCGGGCCGCTGCTGCAGATAATGGGCAAAATCCTCGCCGGCCATGCTGGGCGCGAGATCGCGCCGCACCGGCGCCTGCACCTTCTCCGCGGCGATGCGCGCGAGGTCGGCCTCATCGGGCGTGTTGATCACGACGCCGACGCCCCAGACGATCTCGGGCGTGACCTTGACGCCGAAGCTGGTCGCGATCCCGGCGCAGGTGCGCGTGATGCCGTCGAGGAGGGTGTCCTTGACCGCCTCGCGATGGTAGCGCAGCGTGCCGCGGATGCTGACGCGTCCGGCGATCTGGTTCGGCGCGGTGCCGCCTTCGATCGTGCACAGCGACAGCACGGCGGTGTCGAGCGGATCGACGCCGCGCGAGGTGACCGATTGCAGCGCGACGATGAGGTGCCCGGCCGCCACCACGGGATCGCGCGTCAGATGCGGCATGCCGGCGTGCCCGGCGTGGCCCTCGATACTGATGGTGATGCGCCCGCCCGAGGCCATCACGACGCCGTCGTGCACGGCGATGGTGCCGGCGGCAAGGCCCGGCCAGTTGTGGAAGCCGAATATCCGCTCCATCGGAAAACGGTCGAACAGCCCGGCCGCGACCATCGCGCGCGAGCCGCCAAAACCTTCCTCGGCCGGCTGGAAGATGAAATCGACCGTACCGCTCCAATCGGTATCAGTGGCGAGCAGCGCCGCGGCGCCCAGCAGCGAGGCGGTATGGCCGTCATGGCCGCACGCATGCATCACACCCGATGTCTTGGAAGCATAGGGCAGGCCGGTGTCCTCGGTGATCGGCAGCGCATCCATGTCGGCGCGCAGGCCGACCCGCCTCTGCGCATGACCGCGCCTCAAGGTCGCGACGATGCCGTGGCCGCCGACGCCGGCCTCGAAGGGAATGCCGAGCTCGGTGAGCTTGTCCTGCACGAAGGCGGCGGTCTCCTTTTCTTGGAGCGACAGTTCGGGATGCGCATGCAGGTGCCGGCGCCAATCGGTCAGTTTCTGGTGCAGTTCGGGGGACAAGGAGGAGGATCTTTCGCTGGAGGGCCGGCTTGCAACCAGCATAGCCGATTATTAGACCGCTGCATCAAGCGCCAGCGAATGGCTCGCGTGCAAAGCGCGCCGCGCTTTTCCGTCATTCCGGGGCGCGCCTCTTGGCGCGAACCCGGAATCCATCGTCCATCGAGCTCCGCAGTCCAATGGATTCCGGGTTCGCGACTTCGTCGCGCCCCGGAATGACGAGCAAGGGGTGTCACGCCAACTTCCCCAGCCCCTTCCAATCGAACCCGATCCCATGCCCGGGCCTGTCGGGCGCCAGCGCCAGCCCATCCTTCAGCACCAGCGGATGCTCGATATACTTGTCCAGCCCGAAACCGTGCGCCTCCAGATAAGATCGGTTCGGACAGGCCGCGAGCAGATGCACGGTGATGTCGTGCGCGCCATGGCTGGTGACGGGCAGGTTGAACGCTTCCGCGAGCCGCGCGATCTTCATGAACGCACTGACGCCCCCGCAATTGGTGACATCGGGCTCCGGATAGGACACCGCGCCGGATGCGATGTAGTTCTTGAACTCCCACAGCGAGCGCAGATTCTCGCCCGCAGCGATCGGCACGCCGCCGGCCTGCATGATACGCACATGGCCGGCGACGTCGTCGGGGATGATCGGTTCCTCCAGCCAGGTGAGGTCGAAAGGAACGAAAGCACGCGCGGCGCGGATCGCCTCCTCGACCGTCCATTTCATGTTGGCATCCGCCATCAGCGGAAAACCGTCGCCGAGATGCTGCCGCATCGCGGAGATGCGCGCGACATCGGACTTGAGGTCGGGCCGGCCGACCTTCATCTTGATGGCGCGAAATCCCTTGGCGAGGTTGCCGTCGGTCTGCTTGAGCAGCGCATCGACGGAGAGATCGAGGTCGATGCCGCCGGCATAGCACGGCACCTGCGCATCGAAGCCGCCGAGCAGGCGGTACAGCGGCAGCCTGGCGCGCCGCGCCTTCAGATCCCACAGCGCAATGTCGAGTGCGGAGAGCGCCAGCACCGCCGGCCCGCCGCGGCCGCCATAATGCAGCCCCCACCAGACATGATGCCAGATCGCCTCGGTGTCGTCGGCCTCGCGCCCCTCGACCAGCGGCGGGATCTCGCGCTTGAGAATGTCGGCCACAGCCCCGCCGTTGCGCCCGACCGTATAGGTGTAGCCGACGCCTTCGGCGCCATCGGCATCGCGGATGCGGCAGGTGATCAGCTCGAACGCCGTCATGTCGCCATGCGTGGAGTCCGACAGCGTGATGGGGAGGGGGATTCGGTAGAGCCCGGTCTCGATGTTTGCGATGCGTGGCATGGTGCCTCCCTGATTTTTGTTCTTCGTAGGGTGGGTTAGCCGAGCGGATGCGCAAAGCGCATATGCTCGGCGTAACCCACCACTTCTGTCTCCGCGGATACGAAGATGGTGGGTTACGCCTAGCGGTTTGCGCTTCGCGCAATCCGCGGGGCTAACCCACCTTACGCTAGACTATGAAGTCAGTCGCCTCCAGCGAAGCCGCATGCACTCCGCTCAGGGTGATGGTGTCATTGGCAGTGAGCTGAATCACCGCATTGCCCGAGCTGTCATCGCTGATGAGGCCGGACAGGGTCGCCCAGTCGGCAAAACCGTAGTCGTGCAGGTTGATCACGTCGAGTTCCCCCGCGGTGCTGCCGACCGCGATGTTGCCTTGATTGAAGTCGTTGATGACGTCGTTGCCGGAGCCGGCCGTGAAGACGAAGACATCGTTGTTCGGCCCGCCCCACAGCTGATCATTACCCGCGCCGCCGTTGAGCGTGTCCGTGCCGCCGGTGATGGAGCCAGGGGTAGATGGCGCATAAGTCCGCGCATCGCCGTAGAGATGATCAGTGAACTCTCCGCCATTGAGGATGTCATTGCCGCCACGCGCACTGCCGGACATGTTCATGGCGTCGCCAATCAGCTGGGAGCCGTAGACGGCCGGCGGCGGCTCGCCACCATTCGTCACGAAGGTCAGGGTGTCGTTGCCACCCTGGGCATTGTCGGTCAATGACGTGAGCGAATCGCCGGCCAGCGTTCCACCTCCGATCGCCATGCCACTGCTGATGCCGAGCGTGAGGTCGTCGTTGCCACCGATTGTATTGCCGGTCATGGCACCGATGGCATCCCCACTGAGGGTCGCCGTGCTTTCGTATGCATATTCGAATACGTTCAGCGTGTCGTTGCCGCCATGCGCGTTGTCGCTCATGGATCCCCCGGCATCGCCACTGAACACGTTCTCGAAGGCCCGCCCACCGGTCACGCCTGTCAGCGTGTCATTGCCGCCTTGCGTGTTGCCCGACATGTCGCCTCCGGCATCTCCGTAAATGGAGATGTTGGAGCGGAAATTGCCGCCGGCGTCGGCGGTGAGCGTGTCGCTGCCGCCTGCAGCATTGCCCAACATGGTCTCGGCGTCGCCCATAATGGTGGCGCCGCTGAAGGGATAATCCACGTTCGCCGTGAGCGTGTCGTTGCCGCCGTGGGAATTGCCCTGCATGACCGTGTCTTCGCCGATCAGCGTAACGAACACGTCCGCGTTGAGGATGGTTGCCGTCACCGTGTCGTTCCCGCCCCAGCCGTCGATCGGGAAGTTGGGATCTCCGACGATGGTCGCGGTTTGGCTGAAGTCCGGAAAGGTAAGAATCAGGGTGTCGTTCGGCATCGTGCGCATGGCGCATCACTCCCATTTCATGTCAGTCACGTGACTCTGAAAACAGCGGAGGTCTCGGCGAGACGCACTGCGGTCACGCTTGGATCTGAATCTACTTGGAGTTGATGGCGGAGGTTTGCTCCTGACTCGGTTTGATTGCGGCCGAGGAACCGCGTGACGGTGCTCGCCATCGATGGCAGCACGGGACAGGCGCGGACTTCACGGAAGCCGCGATCGACCCGTTAGATCAGAGCCGTGTTAAAGCGCTATGACGTGCCGTTTGCCATCTCACCGCATCGTCGCCAGCTGCACCGCCAGCGCGCAGGCGCGGTCGTATTCGTCGAGATTGATCCATTCGTCGACCGTGTGCGCCTCGTTCTGGCCGGCACCGAAGGTCACGGTCGGAACGCCGTGGCGGACCATCCAGTTGGCGTCCAGGCCGCCATTGGCGGCGCGCACGTTCGCCGTTCCGCCCACGGCAGACACCGCCTCGATCGCGCGTTTGACCACCGGCAGGTTCTCCTTCATGCGGAACGGATAATAGTCGGTCTCGGCCTTGAACTTGACCTTGCCGGACTTGCCTTGCGCGTTGGTGACCTTCTTGGCCGCCTTCTCGAACGCGGCCTTGTAGGCCTTGGTGATCTCCTTGAAGAATTTTCCGTCGTGGCTGCGGCTCTCGCCGCGCACATGCACGTAGTCGGTGACGACATTGGTGGCATCGCCCGCGGGGCGGCCTTCGCCGCCGGTGACCGGGCCGACATTGCTGGTGCCTTGCCTCTTGCCCTTCACGACCTTGCCGAACCAGCCGCCGGCCTTCACGTCCGCAAGCGCCAGCGCCATGATCATGGTCGAGGAGATGCCGCGCTCGGGTGCGACGCCGGCATGCGAGGCGCGGCCGAAGATCTCGACGGTCCAACGGTCGGCGCCGACGGCCCCGATCACGACGTTGGAGGCCGAGCCGCCGTCATAGTTGAACGCCATCACGGGCTTGCCGAGCTCGTCGAGCTTGACGTGCCGCGCGCCATAGAGCCCGCTCTCCTCGCGCACGCAGAACAACAGCGTGATCGGCGGATGATCGAGCTTCTGCTTTTGGAGCTCGGCGGCCAGCGTCACCAGCACGCCGCAGCCGCAGCGATTGTCGCCGCCGAGCGCGGTCTTGGCGTCGTTGACGATCTTGCGCCCCGTCAACTTTGGCTTGGCACCGGCGCACAGCGGCACCGTGTCCATGTGGGTCATGAACATGATGCGTGGATGGTTGTGCAGCGCGCCGCGGCCGGGCAGGTCGACGATGAGGTTGCCGGTCTCGGTCGGCACCGGAATGCGCGTGTTGGCGTCATCGAGCCGGATCGCCTTCGCCGGCACACCGCTCTCCTTCAGCGCAGCCGTGAGCTCCCGCCCGATCGCCGCCTCCTGCCCGGTGACGCCCTCGACAGTGAGGAAGCGCATGAGACGATCGGTGGCGGCTTTGGTGTCGACAGGCATGGACTCGAATTCCCTTGATGCGGATGGCGGCGCAGCATCTCCTGCGCTTCCGCATTTCGCAAGGGGCTCAGACGCGCTGCGTGTAGATCAAGAAAATCAGCACGCCGACCGCCAGTGCCGCCGCCATGAACAGCAGCACCGCCGGCAGCCCCGCGAGTGCGGCCACCGCGCCGGTGACGGATTGCATCAGCGCAGTGCCGAGAAAGAAGGCGAGATTGACGGCCGCAAGCGCCTTGCCGGCGACCTGCGCATCGACGAGTTGCCTGGACATGCCGAACAGCAGCGGCTGCGCCGAGGTGAAGAGCCCGATGAGCACGAACAATGCCAGATCGTAGGAGGGCGGCATGACGTTCACGCCGAACAGCCATGCAACGGCAAAGTGCGGCGCTCCCAGCGCCATCAGCGCGAGCAGTAGCGCCGCGATCGCATGCGTGCCGGCGACCAGCTCGCGGCGGCGGCCGAGCCTGCGGTCGATCATGCCGACGAGCAGCGGGCCTGCGATCATCGCCAGCGTGAACGCGCCGAGCTGGTTGCCGGCCTCGATCCGCGTCAGGCCCTTGATCTCCATCAGCCAGGGTCCTCCCCACAGGCCGCGCAGCACCAGCGTGCTCGCCAGCGACACCATCGCCAGCGCGATCACGCCGCGCAGCGGCCGTGACAGGCCGAGCCTGACCACATCGATCATCTGCGACAGCGGCGAGGACTCGTCCTTGTGCTCGGCCGGCTGGTGCGGCACCAGTACGAACACCGCCAGCGCGACGAGGATGCCGCCGATTGCGGAGACCCAGAACCCGGCGCGCCAGCCGTAAGTATCGATCACGAAAGCGAGCGGGCTCGCCGACAGCAGCATGCCGATATTGCCGATCGAGAGGATGGCGCCCGACCACAATCCGAATCGCGCCGCCGACAATTGCTTGGCTGCGAGCGTCATCGGGCACATCAGCATGCCCGAGGTGGCGACGCCGAGCAGCAGTTGCCCGACGGCGAAGCTCTCGGGCCCCGTCGCAAACCCCGAGGCCATCGCGCCGAACACGGTTCCCGCCAGCAGGGCGAGCGACACCGGCCGCACGCCGAATCGGTCCATCGCCGCGCCGACCGGGATCTGGGAGGCCGCAAATGCGAAGTGGTAGACCGACGTGAGGCTCGCCAGCGCCTGCGGCTCGATGTGGAAATCCGCCGCCATCAAATCGAGGCTCACCGCCGGAATGGTGCGCAGCAGGGTCGACAGCATGTGGCCGCAGGCGAGCGCGACCAGCGCGAAGATCAGCGCGCGGGTGGCGGTGCCCGCGTCGTCGTCGGCATTGGTCATGAGCGTCCCGTCCCGAGAAGGTTTTGGGGTGGGTTACAGGATTGAGGGGGCGGGTGCCAATGGCGGCAGCGCGCCCCCCTCATGCCGGAATGTGACCTCGGGCTGGTACTCGACCTCTCGAGCAATGCCATTGCCGAGAGGTTAGCCGCATTGCAACGCACCACCTTTGAGACGGCACGCAGCCTGGTAGGGAGTCATGGCGTTGCGCCGCGGGGATAAAGTGTTGTGGGCGTCTCCGCGGTGCGCGCGACGGTTGCATCAACTTCGCTCTTGGGAGCTTCCGTTGGCGAACGTAGGAACAAAGGAGACATCGTCTCTCTTACCTAGGTTAGGGAGACCTGATCATGCTGTCCTCGAGACCGCCACGGCCCATTCGCACGACGCTCGATCTTTCGAACGCTGAGCAGGTCAAGTCGGTCCGCAGGCGGCTTCGCATCTCCAATGCCGATCTGGTCAGGATCGTCGACAAGATCGGCAACTCTCTGGCGGCCATCGAGAAGGAAGTGGAGCTCGAAAAGCTGGCCGTTCAGCAAGGTAGTGCCAGGGACGCAGCGACGACCCTCGAATGAATCCAACCCATCACGTGGGAAAGGAGAATTGCGATGAACAGTCTGATCTACCTCATAGGGCTCATCGTTGTGATCGCCGTCATTCTTTCGTTCTTCGGCTTGCGATGACCCGCCACGGCCCGGCAGGCGACCGCCGCGCCGGTGAAGTCATTCTTAATGTCGCGTGCAGCAAATGGTTGATGCGCACCAGGTCAATACCATCATAGCGACGACGCTTTGTGCGTTCTTCGAGCGGCTTCCCGACGCTCAAATCGGCACTGAGGAAGCCAAGCTGCTGGCCAAGCAGATCACTGAAGCGCTGAACGCAGCTGGGCTGCAGATTGTCCCTGTGGCTCCGGCAAATACACGGCCCTAGTTCTATGGCTGCGGCACCGAGCTTTCTGGCTTAAGGCTCCATCAGAGCTTCGTTTTCTTGAGGTCATGTCTCGCGCCGGAATGGCGTCATCCGCGTCGCTCCTGGGCCGCAATCTATTTCAACTCGATCAGCAGCTTCCAAGCGTCCTCCAGCAAGGCCTTCATCCGGTGTCGCTCGGCGCGGGCGTCCGGTGTGCACATTCCATGTTGATATGCATTCCGGTTGCCCTTCGGAGCGCCCGATCTTGGCGCGCCGCCATGCATGCGGCAGCGGCGCTTGCCGTGCACGGCTGGCGCGCGGCACGCGAGACCGCGGCGCGTCTGCGCCCCGCAGCGCGGGCTCGACTGCATTGCATCGGTATGACGGATGTGATCGCCGGTCATACGCAGGCGCCACTCGTATGGACCTCGCGGCCTGCGCCCGTTTCTGCATTCGAAGTCGTCTCCATTGCGCCAACCTCCGCAATGATCATGCTGGCATGCTGCGTGACGTTGCCCACGATCGCCCGTCCGCCGTCCTGCACCGACAAATTCTGCACCGTGATCGCGCGCTCGTCGCTGTTGCGGTGGCGGTTCAGCGCTTCGACCTGGGCGGCGAAGGTGCGGGAGAGCCGGGTCAAGACGCGGGCGATGCCCTCCTGCTGCGTCAGATCGTCGGTGCAGGCGAGACGGCAGGCACAGCGCATCGCCGCCATGTGCACCGACACCATCTGGGAGACCAGCAAGGCCTCGATGGAATCCTTCGGCGCGATGCTCCTGATCGTCGAGATCATGAAGGCGAGATTGGCCTCATCCGGCTTCTGCCCGACCACGCTGGCCTTGACCAATTGCCTCAATATGCCGTGCATCGCGTCGCGGTCGGCGGCGCCGAGCGCCTCGGCCAGCAGCCGCTCGCCGGCCTGTGAGTCGGGATGGCGGATCGCAATGCGCCGCTTGTAGAGTTTTACGCGCGGGGTCGCGGCGGGGACGCTGCGATCGGATGCCGCGAGCGGCGAGGGGATGTGGCGTTCGAGAGCTGTCGTCATGGGCATGTGTCCTTTGAGCGCGCAAGCGCGAACGGCCGTTCGCCGCTGCGCGCGAATGCGGATTTCGGAATGTCGATGAAGGGTTTAGGCGCAACCGCGTCGGCACGGGTCCGGGCCGGCAGGCCGTGACGCTCGCGACTGTTGCGATGATGGCAGTATGCCACTGTTTTGCCCGACGCGAAAGAATTTATTTCGTAAATCCGAAAAATTTCCTCGGCCCTGCGCAAGCCTTTGTTCTGAAAGGGGCGGTCTACTGTGCATGGGGTTGTTTTCGCACTTTTGTTTTGGAAGCGGCACACACGTGCCGTGCGGCGGAATGCCGGCGGTCAAACGCGATTGCGAAATCCGGCACGGCCGCTATTCATGACTTCTACGGCGTCGCACCAACAAGCATGCACAAGCGGCGCCAAGAGGTCTGGGAGAGAACGAATGCAACGAACCGCCCGCCTGCTGGCAGTCATCGCAGCTCTATGCGCCTTGGCGCCGGCGACAGAGGCTCTCGCGCAGAAATATCCGTCGCGGCCGGTCAAGATCATGGTCGGCTTCAGTGCGGGCGGCCCGGTCGACGTCGTCGCGCGCATCATCGGCGATCGGCTCAGCAACAAGCTCGGCCAGCCCTTCGTGGTCGAGAACCGCGCCGGCGCCAACGGCATGATCGCGGCCGAAGCCGTCGCGCGCGCCGATGCGGACGGCTACACCATGCTCGCCTGCAACTCGTCGACGATCACGCTGAACAAGACGCTGTTCAAGGACATCCGCTACGATCCGCAAGTCGATTTTGCGTCGCTCACCACGGTGGTCTCGGCGCCGCTCGTCCTCGTCGTCAACCCCGAGAATCCCAAGACGGCGAACGTCAAGTCGGTGGCCGATCTCGTCGCTGCGGCCAAGGCCGCGCCCGGCGCGCTCGCCTACGGCTCCGGCGGCAACGGCAATCTCGCCCATCTCGCCATGGAGCTGCTCAGCCAGAAGGCCGGCATCAAGCTGATCCATGTGCCCTATCGCGGCGGCTCGGCCGCCGAGGTCGGCATTCTCGCGCAGGAGGTGCTGGCGGTGTTCGATCCGCTCTCCGCCGTGCCGCTGGTCAAGGCCGGCAAGCTGCGCGCGCTGGCGGTGTCCTCGGCCGAGCGGCTGCCGGCGCTGCCCGACGTGCCGACCGTGGCGGAAGCCGGCTATCCCGGATTCGACATCTCGTTCTGGGTCGGCTTCTTCATGCCGAAGGCAACACCCGCGCCGATCCTGGAAACCCTGCACCGGGAGATCGTCGCCGCCGCCAAGGATCCCTCGGCCGAGGAGAAGCTCGGCGCGCAAGGCGTCGTCAGCGTGCTCAGCCCGGCCGACTACGCCGCGAAGATCGCCAAGGAGACCAAGGAGCTCGCGGAGGTGGTCGCGGCCGCGAACATCAAGGCGGAATAGGGCGCGACGCGCTAGCCGCCGATCAGCAGCGTAAGCCGGTCGAGCAGCGGACGCTGCCCTGCATTGATCTTTTCCTGCGCCGCGTCGAGTGTGAACCATTCGGCGCGGTCGACTTCCGGAAAGGCCTGCCGCTTGCCGCTGCGCGGCGGCCATTCCATTTCGAACGTGTTGCTGCGAATGCTGCGCACGTCGAGATCGAGCTCGGCCGCGAAGGCGGTGACGAGCTTGCCCCCGCGCTGCCTGACCTGGCCGAGCGGGGTGAACGGCATGGAAAGCTCCTGTCCCAGCTCCTCGGCGAACTCCCGTCGCGCAGCGGCCTCTGCGTCATCTCCGTCCGCGTACTCGCCTTTCGGGATCGACCATGCGCCGAGATCCTTGTTGCGCCAGAACGGCCCTCCGGGATGGACCAGGAGCACCTCGATGTTCCCACGCTTGCGATAAGCGATGATCCCGGCACTCTTCGATGGCATTGCAGGTTCCGCAAAAAGAGCCGCGGCCTTCCCTCGGGAAAAAGTGGAACTGCGCGTCCTAGCGCAGGTTAGTAGCCAATGTTCATTTGATGAAAGGGAGTGAACCATGATCCGCCTGTTGGCAACCACCGCAATGGGGGTGGTGCTGGCGAGCGCCGCGTTTGCGCAATCGCCCAGCACGAATCCGCCGTCTCAGCAGACGCCGCAGTCCCAGTCGAACTCCACCGCGCCATCCACGACCTCGCCGTCGAGCGCGACCGACAAGCAGCAGACCACATCGCAACCGCAGCAATCCCCGTCGTCGGGAACGCCGGCCCAGACCACGCAGACCAATCCACCATCGTCCGGCTCCGGCACCGCCAATACGGGCTCGACTGCGCAGTCGCAGAGCGGGACGGCGAATTCCAATGCAGCCGGTAACCAGCCTGCAACGCAGCAGAGCGCCAACCCGCCAGCTGCGAACACCAACCAGGCACAGGACCGGTCCAATCCGCCGCCGGCCAGCAATCAAGCCCAGCAGGCACCGGCCGCATCTGGAACCAACCAGGCCCAGCAGGCACCGACTGCGCCGACGAGCAACCAGGCGGCCGCCCAGACCGACGTCAACCTCAACAAGCAGCAGGAGACCAAGATCAGCGCGTCGATCTCGCACCTCAACGTGCGGCCGCTGACCAACGTCAATTTCGCGCTGAACGTCGGCACGGTGGTGCCGCGCGACGTGCACCTCTCGACGCTGCCGCCCGACGTCGTCGAGATCGTGCCGCAATATCGCGGCTACAGCTTTGCGCTGGTGAAAGATCAGATCGTCGTGGTCGATCCGGCGACCTACAAGATCGTGACGGTGCTGCCGTATTCAGGCCAGTCCACGGCGACAACGACGACGACGCGCGAGCGTAGCGCCAGCAAGTTCTCGGATCGCGATCGCGAGGTGATCCGCAAGCATGCGAAAACCCGTACCGAGGGGCGCAAGGAAGTGCGGACCACCGGCAGCACGGCGCGCAGTGAGATCCGCGTCGGTGACCGTCTTCCCGAGAGCGTCGAGGTCGAGGAGTTCCCGACCACGGTCTACCGCGATGCGCCGGGCTTGCGTGAATATCGCTACATCCACCGCGACACCCGGACCTATGTCATCGAGCCGCGCGAGCGGCGGGTGATCGAGGAGATCGACTAGGTCGATTTAGGTCGGAGCCGCCGCAAGCGAGCGGCTCCGATCGTTAGCCTGACGTCCGTTCGCGCGATGCGAGACGAACGGCGCGAGCCTTCGCGCTCTTTCCGGCCGCGCGTGCCGCGATCATGCTGCGGGCCTTGCCGGGAGCCGTGACATTCTTCCGCAACAGTGTGGCGAGCCGCTTGCGGGCGCCCTTCGTCGTCACGCGCGCCGCGACTTGCTCCGCCTTGCGAATGATGTTCGCAACCGAAGGCGTCAGGTTCACCGGAACCCAGGCGACGTCCTTGGCCTTCGAAAGACTGCCGATGCCTTCGCATGGCGCTTCGCGCGGCAGGTCGATGCGGATCGCGAGTGCCTCCGACCGTTCGGTCCAGTCTTCGGCCTTGGTGCCGGTGATGATCCGGACATAGTCACGCGTTTCGCGCGGCAGCTCGCTCTGCCTGGCAAGCCATTTCTGGATGCGGCCGGGACCGGCATTGTAGGCCGCGGCAGCAAGGCCGAGATTGCCGAAATCGTCGCGCAGCTTGCGCAGGAATTTTGCCGACGCCGGCAGCGCCTTCATCGGATCGAAGGGATCGTCGAGCCCGACCTCGGCGGCCGTCCCCGGCATGAACTGCGCGACGCCCTGCGCGCCAGCATGGCTGACCTCGTTGGACTTGAAGCGGCTCTCCTGCCAGATCAGGCGCGCGAAGAACGGCACCGGAATGCCGCTGGATTCGGCGGCCTCGCGCAGCGCGTGACAAAATCGTTCGGTTGGCGAGGGCTCCGCCTGCACCAACGGCTCGACCGCGCGCGGTGGCTCGATCACCTGCTCGTAAGCCGCGTGCGCGTTGGCAAGCTCGATCGCTTGCACGCTGGCGACGAAGAGCTCGACCACCGGAACAAGTGACGAGGCATGATTGTTCTTGAGAACAGTGGTGTCGAAACGTGATGCTTGGCGGGATGCCGACGGATCGAGATCGCACATCAGAAGCAGAAACGCGGCGCAAGCCGCGACGACAAATCGCATTTGCTGGGAGAACCTCGAACTGTGGGATGAACGGCCAGCGATGCGCCGGCGATAGGAAGTTCTTAACCGTCCGATTGCGGCAAAGCTGCGGTCTCTCGGGTTCCTTCGGTGTTACTACGGTGTTCCCGAAGAGAAACTCTCCGCGGCTTTGCTGGCTGTTTGCGAATGGGATGCGCGATGACGATGCGATGGATACTAGACGCGGTGATGTCGCTGTGGCTCATCGCTCCGGCGCTCGCAGGCAATCTCGAGCCTGCTGCGGTGAACGAGGCTGCGCGTCCTGCGAAGCCGCCGGCCACCGACAAGCTGAATGCAGCCGTGGTGAAGCTTCAGGTGCTGCTCGATCGCGCGCAATTTTCGCCCGGCGAGATTGACGGCAAGCTCGGCGAGAACGCGCAGAAGGCGCTCAAGGCGTTCGCGGAGCAGAACGGCATCGCATCCGACAAGGTTGTGGCGCCGGAGCTCTGGGACAAGCTGACCGCGGCGAGCGAGGGCCCGATCCTCGTCGACTACAAGATCACCGACGCCGACGTGAAGGGACCGTTCTTAAAGAAGATGCCGGCCAAGCTCGATGACATGAAGTCGCTGGACGCGCTGAGCTACACCAGCCCGCTCGAAGGACTTGCCGAGAAATTCCACATGAGCGCGGATCTGCTCAAGGCACTCAATCCGGGCAAGACCTTCGACAAGGCCGGAGAGACGATCGTGGTTGCCAATGTTCCGGCGCGGCGCGAGCTGCCGCGCATTGCCCGGCTCGAAGTCGATAAGACCAACGGGACCTTGAAAGCGTTCGACGCAAGCGGCGCTCTGCTGGCGTTTTATCCGGCGTCAGTCGGCAGTCCTGATCGCCCGACGCCAACCGGAACGCTGAAGGTCACCGCCAGCCACGAGCTGCCGACCTACCGCTACAATCCCGACTACAAGTTCAAGAGCGTCAAGTCCAAGAGACCGTTCGACATCAAGCCGGGTCCGAACAATCCGGTGGGCGCATACTGGATCGGCCTGTCGGCGCAGGGCTACGGCATCCACGGAACGGCAGAGCCCGACAAGGTCAGCAAGTCGGCGTCGCACGGCTGCGTTCGGCTCACCAATTGGGACGCGCGTGTGCTCGGCGAGAACGTGAAGCGCGGCATGCCCGTCGTCTTCCTCGATGCGCCGACGGAATCCTCATCGAAGCGGCAGGGCACGCCCGCTGCGAAGCGTGCCGCGAACTAGTCCTTCGGAAAATCCTTGCGCATCGCGATCTCCGCGGCGTCGCCGGGCGACAGCACGTTTTGATCGAAGGCGGCCTGCGGCGTCGTCATGATGTCGTAGAGCGAGATGCCCTTGATCGGCTTGCCCATGAGCTCGCGGACGCATTCGGCGAGCGTGCCGTTGTAGACGAGATAGGGCGGCCCGCGATCCTTCTGCCGCTCGCCCTTCAGCGACGGCCATTTCTTCAGCTCGGCCGGCGCGTCATAGGCGATCGGCGATCCCTCTTTGAACATGCGTTTGGCCCCGGTGGCTTGATGGCCGGGAAGTCTACAGCCGCCGGGTAAACGCCCGTTAAAGAATTGGCTCAAATCAGCCGGCAATGAAGGCGAGCAGGGTGCCGTTGGCCTTGGCCGGCGGCACGCAGATCGCAGCTCCGCTCCGCACCGCGGCTGGCCCCAGCGCCTTCTCGGTCGCGGCGAGATCACCGCTGACCAGCACCAGCGCGGCGCCACCGCGCTCTGAGAGGCCATTCAGCGACACGCCGGGATAGCGCTTGGCGAGCTGGTCCAGCGTCAAATAGACGAAGTCGGCGCGATCGCCGCCGGAGGGCACGATGATGGCGCCGTCCGCGTCGGCCTTCGCCTCGCGGTCGATCAGGCGGGCGAGATGCGCGGCCTCCTTGGCGGGCTCTGGCGTTGCGATCAGCGTCTGCTTGATCCGCTTGGCCGCATTGGCGTGGGTCATCAGCTCGGGGATCCACACGGTCTCGCGGGTCTTGTGCTGGCAGGCGAAGATGCGCACGCCGCCCGGCGCTTCAGCCGTCGGCCACATGAAGGTGCGGAATTTCGCCGCCGAGATCGTGCCGTCTGGCAGCGTGACGGGGCGTTCGAAATCGGTCGGGCCGATCGGCTCCAGGCCTCGCGCACGGATCTCCTCGGCGCCGGCGGCGCTATCGACAGCGGTGAAAGCGATGCGCTCGATGCCCTCGCCATGCCGCTCGACGAAGGCGCGGGCCGGCGCGTTGTGCTCGGTTGCCACGAGCACGCCGAGCAGCTCCATGTAATCGGGGTCGAACATGATGGTGTAATTGCCGGTGCCCATATGCGCGCTGTGGGTGCCGCGCGGCGAGACCGTGAAGCCGAGTTGCCGATAATTCTCGGCAGCCTTGTCGAGGTCCTTCACCATGACGACGGCGTGGTCGATACCGATGACGTTCTTGAGGGCCACTGTTGTTATTCCCCGATTGCAAGCTGATTTTGCGCCGCGCCGGCGGCTGTCGGCCATGTCTACGCCGGATGGGCCGTCAAGTCATTTTCAATTCGGCGAGAGATGCGGAATTTCATTCCGCGCGATGCATCCTCCGACGCGCTTCAGCGCGCCTGCTCGAGGTAAGCCGCGAGGACGGCGCGCTCCTCGCCGGTCATCTCGGTGATGTTGCCGGGCGGCATGGAATTGGACCAGGCTGCAACCCGCCCGATCAGGCGAATGTTGCGATGGATGTGCTCGGGCGTGTCGAGCACAATGCCCTTCGGCGCGGTGACGATGCCGGCCCAGACCGGCTCGGCCGCGTGGCACATGCTGCAGCGGGACATCACGATCTCCTCGACATTGGCGGCCGTGACCGGCGCCGACAACGCGCCCGTCTTCACCTCGCGCGGTCCGGCGGCGGAGAGGAGGAGAATCGCAATCACGCCGGCCGCGGCCACGCCCCACACCCACCAGGGCGATTTGCGCCCGGCATGACGCTCGTTGAAGAAGTGGCGGATCACCGGCCCGAGCGCCAGGACGATCGCGACGATGATCCAGTTGAAGCGCGTGGCGTAGAGCAGGGGATAGTGGTTGCTGATCATCAGCACGACGACGGGAAGCGTCAGGTAATTGTTGTGGACCGAGCGTTCCTTGCTGGCCTTGCCGAGCTTGGGGTCAGGCGCCTGTCCGGCGATCAGGCTGGCCACGATCTTCTTCTGGTTCGGGATGATCAGCGTGAAGACGTTGGCCACCATGATGGTGCCGATGATCGCGCCGATCTGGTTGAAGGCGCCGCGTCCGCTCAGCACATGGGTGAAGGCGTAAGTGAGTGCGACCAGGAACAGATAGCCGCCGATGGCGAAGCGCAGTTCGCGCTGGGCGAGCCCGGTGCGGCAGGCGGCCTCATAGAGCAGCCACGCCAGCGCCAGGCTGCAGAAGCTGAACAGTCCGGCCTGGAATGATGTGAGGTCGAGGATCGACTTGTCGACCAGGAACAGGTCGGCCTCGAGATAATACACCACCACCATCAGCGCGAAGCCGGACAGCCAGGTCGTGTAGGCCTCCCATTTGAACCAGGTCAGCTCGTCCGGCATCTGGCTGGGCGCGACCAGGTATTTCATGATCCGGTAGAAGCCGCCGCCATGGACCTGCCAGGCCTCGCCCTGCACGCCGCCCGGCAGGTCGGCCTTCGGCTTCAGGCTGAGGTCGAGGGCGATGAAATAGAAGGAACTGCCGATCCAGGCGATTGCGGCCACCACGTGCAGCCAGCGCAGCAGCAGGCTCGCCCATTCCGATATGACGGATCCCCACATGATCTCCTCATCCGGCGCGACCTGGATGCCGCAGCCTCCATGACCGTAACCGGCGATCGCCGCCCTCACAATGTGTCGCACCGTTCAACCGCATTTTCCAGTATGATGGACTGCGGCTGATGCACATCGTGCGGGCATGAACTGACGTGGGATTCGGCAGGCGCCAAACTCGCCGAGAGACCTTTTGCGGGTGATCGGCGTTGACGCACGACACGCCCAAGGCGGAGGACGACGAATTGAGCGACAGGATAAGGTTCGTGGCGACGCTCGCAGCGCTGCTGGCTGCTGCTGCGGCCGGCGCACACGCCGAGCCCGTGTTGCAGGGCAAGGATGCCTATGGCGATTGGCTCGCCGACAAGCCCGGCACGGTCAGGCTGATCCGGCCGCAGGATCTGGTCAGGCCCGGCGCCACGCGATCGGTTGCGAGCTCGTCGCGCGTGGTGCCGCGTCCGCCGGAAGCCCAGCTCCAGGTGCCGGCCGGCTTCAAGATCGAGCTGTTCGCCGAAGGCCTGCGTGCGCCGCGCATCATCCGCGCGGCGCCGAATGGCGATGTGTTCGTCGCGGAAACACGCGCCGGCACCGTTCGGGTGCTGCGCGCGGGCGAGGGCGGCAAGGTCGCGACCAACGAGATCTTCGCCAGCGGCCTGCGGCAGCCGTTCGGCATCGCTTTCTTTCCGAACGGCGACAATCCGCAATGGTTCTATGTCGCCAACACCGACAGCGTCGTTCGCTTTCCCTACAAGGCCGGCGATGTGAAGGCGCGCGGCAAAGCGGAGACGGTTGTCGCAAGCCTGCCGGATGGGGGCCATTCCACCCGCGATATCGTCTTCACGCCCGACAACAAGCGTATGCTGGTGTCGGTGGGTTCGCTCAGCAACGTCGCCGAAGGCATGGGCACGCCGCCCGGCGGGATGGAGGCGTGGGCGAAGACGCAGCCGCTCGGCGCCACATGGGCCAGCGAGCTCGAGCGCGGCGCGGTGCTGGCCTTCAACCCTGACGGCAAGGAGCGAAAGATCCATGCCACCGGTATCCGCAACTGCGTCGGCCTCGCGATCCAGCCGCAGACCGGTCTGCCCTGGTGCTCGACCAATGAGCGCGACGGTCTCGGCGACGACCTCGTCCCCGATTACGTCACGAGCGTGAAGGAAGGCGCGTTCTACGGCTGGCCATGGTTCTATATCGGTGGCAATGAAGACCCGCGCCATGCCGGCGCGCGGCCGGATCTCAAGGACAAGGTGACGGTGCCCGATGTGCTGATCCAGCCGCACTCGGCCTCACTCGGCATGACCTTCTACCAGGGCGCGCAGTTTCCGCCCGAATACCAGGGCGACGCCTTCGCCGCCCAGCACGGCTCCTGGAATAGGTCGAAACGCACCGGCTACAAGGTGATCCGCATCCGCATGAAGGACGGCAAGCCGACCGGCGAGTACGAGGATTTCGTGACGGGGTTCGTCGTGAACGATACGGAAGTGTGGGGCAGGCCGGTGGGAGTGGCGGTGGCGAAGGATGGATCGCTGCTGATCTCGGAAGATGGCAACGGCACGATCTGGCGGGTGACAAGCGCGCCGCGGTGACGCTGCACCCTCTCCCCTTGTGGGAGAGGGTGGCTTCGCGAACGCGAAGCCGGGTGAGGGGTATCTATCGTCACGAGCAGTCTCAGGTGTAGAGAGAACCCCTCATCCGGCGCTTTGCGCCACCTTCTCCCACAAGGGGAGAAGGAAGAAGAGCACCTCATCCCCGTCTCACGCTCGCACCACCATCCACCGGCAGCGTCACACCGGTGATGAAATTCGCCTCATCGCTCGCCAGGAACAGCGCGGCGTTGGCGACGTCCCAGCCCGTACCCATCTTTCTGCGCAGCGGCACCTTGCTGTCGCGTTCGGCTTCGACCTCGGCGCGGGTCTTGTGCCATTCGCGGGCGCGGGTGTCGACGGCCATCGGCGTGTTCATTAGGCCGGGCAGGATGACGTTGGCGCGGATGCCGTATTCGGCGTTCTGGTAGGCGAGCTGTTCGGTGAAGGCGATCATCGCCGACTTCGTCGCCTTGTAGGCGACGTAAGGATAGGTGGTGATCGCGGCCATCGACGAGATGTTGATGATGGCGCCGCTTCTCTGCGCGCGCATGATCGGGATCACTTCCTTCGCGGCGAGGATGCAGCTCTTCAGATTGATGGCGACGACGCGATCGAATGCCTCCTCGGTTATTTGCAGCAGCTCGGCATCGCCACCGGCGAGGCTGACGCCGACATTGTTGTGCAGCACGTCGATACGTTCCCAGCGCGATTGCGCGTCCGCAACCATCGCCTTGATGTCCGCAGCCTTGGTCACGTCCGCCTTGAAGGCCGCCGCCGTGCCGCCTTTCGCGGTGATCATCGTGACCGTCTCCTGCGCCGATTCCAGATGGTGGTCGACACACAAGACCTTGGCGCCCTCGCGCGCGAAGGTGAGCGCGGTGGCGCGGCCGTTGCCCATGCCTTCGCCGGGGCTTTGCCCGGCTCCGACGACGATCGCGACCTTGTCCTTCAAGCGCATCTCGGTTCACTCCCGTCCTTGTCATTATTTTCGTGCAGACTAGCAATCGCGCTCCTGGGAGAGAAGAGCGCGCTTTCCGCGTTCATGTCATTGACATCGCACGGAATTGCATGTGGCAGCCGGTCCATCGCGCATGGCTGGCCGTTGCGGTCCAGGAACCGTTCCGGCCTCGCAGCGTTTGTCGCGGAGCCTTTCCCGCGCTAGGCTCAGTCTCGGGGCTTCCCAACCACCAGTGGCTTGCCGATGAATCTGCTCGATCCGCAAGGGCCCGTGGCTGCGGCCAATAGAACTATTTTGGTCGATTCGGTCTTCATCATGCTCGTGATCGTGGTGCCGACCATTTTCGCGATTCTGGCTTTCGCGTTCTGGTTTCGCGCCTCGAATCCGAGGGCGCGCTACCAGCCGGAGTTCGTCTATTCCGGCCGCGTCGAGATGGTGGTGTGGTCTATTCCGGCGCTCACCGTGATCCTGCTCGGCGGCGTCGCCTGGATCGGCTCGCACCAGCTCGATCCCGCCGCGCCCGTTCCGGGCACCGGCAGCCCAGTGCGGATCCAGGCGGTCTCGCTCGACTGGAAATGGCTGTTCATCTATCCGGACCAGCGCATCGCCACCGTCAACACGCTGACGGTGCCGGCCGGCGCCGAGCTGAATTTCCAGCTGACGTCATCGAGCGTGATGAACACGTTCTTCATCCCGCAGCTCGGCAGCATGATCTACACCATGAACGGCATGGTGACGAAGCTGAACCTGCGCGCCGACAACGAAGGCAAGCTTCAGGGTCTGTCCGCGCATTTCTCCGGCGACGGTTTCCCGGACATGATGTTCGACGTCAACGTGATCTCGCCGCTCGCCTTCCCGGACTGGGTGGCGAACACGGCTAAGACGGACGCGGTGCTGAACGAGGACAGCTACAAGAAGCTGATGCAGCAGGGCATTGAGAAGGGCAGGCCGGTCTACCGCCTCGACGATCCGCGCCTGTTCGATTTGATCGCGACCCAGCATATTCCGCCGGGGCCCGGGCCGGCCCTCGCGTCCGAAGCAGGCCGGTCGCACAGTGGAGGCCATGATGCTCGGTAAGCTCGATTGGTCGGCCATCCCGCTCGACCAGCCGATTCCGCTCGTGGCCGGCGCGGTGGTGCTGGTCGCGATCCTCGGCGTGCTGGGCTGGGTCGTGGTGAAGGGACATCTGCCCTATCTCTGGCACGAATGGATCACCAGCGTCGACCACAAGCGCATCGGGGTCATGTACATCCTGCTCGCCTCGGTCATGCTGCTGCGCGGCGGCAGCGACGCCATCATGATGCGGATCCAGCAGGCTGTGGCGTATCAATCGCAGGGCTATCTGCCGCCGGAGCACTACAACCAGATCTTCTCCGCGCACGGCACCATCATGATCTTCTTCGTGGCGATGCCGTTCGTGATCGGGCTGATGAACCTCATCGTACCGCTCCAGCTCGGCGTGCGGGACGTCGCCTTCCCGACGCTCAATTCGGTCGGCTTCTGGCTGACGGCGACGGGTGCGCTCTTGGTCAATATCTCGCTCGTGGTCGGCGAATTCGCGCGCACCGGCTGGCTCGCCTTTCCGCCGCTGTCGCAACTGTCCTATTCGCCCGGCGTCGGCGTCGACTATTACGCCTGGTCGCTGCAGATTTCCGGCGTCGGCACGCTGGTGGCCGGCATCAATCTCGTCACCACCGTGCTGAAGCTGCGCACCAAGGGCATGAACTACCTGCGCATGCCGATGTTCTGCTGGACCACGCTGGCCTCGAACCTCCTCATCGTCGCGGCGTTCCCGATCCTTACCGCGACGCTGGCGATGCTGCTGCTCGACCGCTATCTCGGCTTCCACTTCTTCACCAACGAGGCCGGCGGCAACGTCATGATGTTCATGAACCTGATCTGGGCCTGGGGCCATCCCGAGGTCTACATCCTGGTGCTGCCCGCCTTCGGCATCTTCTCCGAGGTGGTCTCGACCTTCTCCGGCAAGGCGCTGTTCGGCTACCGCTCCATGGTGCTCGCGACCATGGCGATCTGTGTCGTCTCCTTCATGGTCTGGCTGCACCACTTCTTCACGATGGGCGCAGGTCCCAACGTCAATGCCATCTTCGGCATCGCCAGCATGATCATTGCGATACCGACCGGCGTGAAGATCTACAATTGGCTGTTCACGATGTATGGCGGCCGCATCCGTTTTGCGACACCAATGTTGTGGTCGGTCGGCTTCATGGTGACGTTCCTCATCGGCGGACTGACCGGCGTGCTGCTCGCGGTGCCGCCGGCCGACTTCATCCTCCACAACAGCATGTTCCTGGTGGCGCACTTCCACAACGTGATCATCGGCGGCGTGCTGTTCGGCGTTTTTGCCGGCTTCGAGTACTGGTTCCCGAAGGCGTTCGGCTTCCGTCTCGACGAACGCTGGGGCAAGGCCGCGTTCTGGTTCACCTTCATCGGTTTCTTCATAACCTTCATGCCGCTCTACATTGCCGGCATGCTCGGCATGACCCGGCGCATGCAGCACTACGACGTCGCGGCCTGGCGGCCCTGGATGATCGTTGCGGCGGTCGGCGTGGCGGTGCTGACGATCGGGGTGATCTGTCAGATCGTGCAGCTCGTCGTCAGCATCCGCAATCGCGAGGCGTTGCGCGACCGCACCGGCGATCCCTGGGACGGGCGCTCGCTGGAATGGGCAACCTCGTCGCCGCCGCCGGTGTTCAACTTCGCCTTCAATCCCGATGTGCGCGGCGAGGACGCCTATTGGGATATGAAGGCGCGCGCGAGGCAGCAATCGCTCGCGCATGAGACGCCGGATTATCAGGACATCGAGATGCCCCGGAATTCCCCGACCGGATTCGTCTGTGCCTTCTTCGCCACCATCATGGGATTCGCGCTGATCTGGCACATCTGGTGGATGGTGATCCTGGGCGGCTTGGGCGCTTGGGCGACCTTCGTCGTGTTCGCCTGGCGCGACCATGACGAATACGTCATCCCGGCCGAGGAGGTCGCCCGCATCGACCGCAGCAACATCGAGGAACGGCGCAACCTCGTCAGCATGGCGGGAGCAGTCTGATGGCGATGACCGCGACCGCAGGCCACGCGCACGCCGATCCCCATCATATCGGCCTCGTCATCGAGCATCCCGGCCCCGCGCCGAAGCGGATCGTGACCGCCTACGGCTTCTGGATCTTCCTGCTCTCCGACATCGTGATGTTCTCCTGCTTCTTCGCGGCCTATGCGGTGCTGTCAGGCCAGACCGCCGGCGGCCCCAAGGGCGCGGAGATCTTCGAGCAGAGGAACGTGGCGATCGAGACGGTCTGCCTGCTGTTGTCGAGCTTCACCTGCGGCATGGCCAGCATCGCCGCCGACGTGCGCAACCGGTTCTGGTTTTATCTTAGCATGACCGTGACCTGCGTGCTCGGGCTGATATTCCTCGTTCTCGAGTTTCGCGAATTTGCCGACCTCATCGCGCGCGGCTATGGCCCGTCACGCAGTGCGTTCCTGACCGCGTTCTTCTCGCTGGTCGGCTGCCATGGCCTTCACGTCTCGGCCGGCGTGCTGTGGCTGCTCACCATGATGGCCCAGGTGTTCGCAAAGGGCTTTCGCGCGGACATCTTGCGCCGGATGACGTGCTTTGCGCTGTTCTGGCACGCGCTCGACATCGTCTGGGTCGCAGTGTTCTCCGTCGTTTACCTGCTCGGGAGCGCGCCATGAGTGAGCAGACGCATGGAATGGTCAAACACGACCTCGCGCCGGGCGAGGAAGAAGAGCATAGCGTCGGCGCAAGGATCCTAGGTTACGTCGTCGGGCTCGTGCTCGCGCTGCTGCTCACGGCGACGTCGTTCTTCATCGCCGGCACGGACCTGGTCTGGCAGCCCTCGATTCCCGTCGCGCTGATCGTGCTCGCGATCGCACAGATGGGCGTGCATCTTGTGTTCTTCCTGCACATCACCACCGGCCCCGATAACACCAACAACGTGCTGGCGCTCGCCTTCGGGCTGCTGGTGGTGTTCCTGGTGGTCGGCGGCACGGTCTGGATCATGGCGAATCTCAACGCCAACATGCCGCCGATGGACCAGATCATGCGGATGCAGTGACAGCCGCGCAAAAAGAAAGAGCCGCTTGCTTGTGACAAGCGGCCCAAGTCTAGGGAGGAAACGCCCAAGCAAAGACAATCGGCCGGAGCCGGATTGCTGCCAAGGAAACGCTCGCGCAAGGGCGCTTGCGTTGGCATACAAATGCAGCAACCGCCGACGAAGTTCAATTCCGGATCAATACGGTCTCGGATTACCACTCACGGGTGCGTGAGGGAGCTTGCTCACCTTGGCCGGCGGCAATTGTAGGCCTTGCGGAAGCCGGCCGCCTGGGCGTCGTCCTCCGAGCAGAACCAGCGATCCGGTGTCGTGGTCGCGGGATAGCTCGGACATCCGCGCAGATGGTAGATGCCGATATTGCCGGTGACGCGGGCGCGCACCGCGAGCTTGCCCTTGATGCTGCAATTGGGGGGCATGGTCAGCTCCTCCGGAAACAGCACGGCGCGGATTTCCTTGTCGCGGTCCGGGCGGCAGGCGGTGCCCAGCAGCGCGCCGTCCTTCTTGCCGCTGCGGAAATCTTGCGGTGCAACAAAACAGCCCTTCCAGATCCCCGCCGCCGTCGTCTTGGCCTCGGTGGCTGCCGGCTTGACGTTGGCCTTCATCGGCTCGCGTGCGAGGGCAAAGCCGAGCTTGATCAGCTGCTCGTTCAGGCTGGCCTTGTCGCCTTCGGCCGTGCAGATGGCGCGGTGCCGCTTGCCAAAGCTCTTCTCGGGTCCGACATCGTCGCAGCGCACCGTTCGTTTGTTGATGAGCTTCGCGAGCTGGTCGCGGGCCTCGATGCCGCAGGTCCAGGCATCGGCTTTATTGTCGATACAGACCTGGTCGAGCTCCGGCGCGTCGACGCCGTCGAGCCGGTAGGTGACGTCGCCGAGCTGGACCGAGTTGCCGTCACGGGCCGTCGCGGCGCCGGTCAGCGCGGAAACTGGTCCGGACAAGGCCAGAAATCCGGACAAGGCGAGAAACGAAACGAGCGCAAAAGCGCGGGCGGCTGCAAAGATTTTCTGGAAGGACATACGGTCTCGCTATCGATGGCTCGTGCGCCCCGTTCCTAGCATCCGGATGTGGCGAGACCAATGGTCTGCGCCTCGCGAAGTGCGACATTCCGGCCCCGCCGCTTTACTCCGCCGGCGCTCTGCCCGTATCGTTTCGCCGGCCTCGCTGACCGCGCAAGGCCGAATCGCCCGGTAAGCGGCGAGGGGGAGGACAAGGTTGCGATGAAAGACCCGGTGGATGTCCTGATCATCGGCGCCGGCGCTTCGGGCGCGGCGGTGGCGTGGTCGCTGGCCGAGACCAAGATGCACATCCTCTGCCTGGAGCAGGGCGGCTGGATGAACCCGGCGGAATATCCCAGCACGGGCCGCGACTGGGAGGCCAAGTTCTACGGCGAATGGTCGTCGAGCCCGAACGTGCGCGGCCGGCCCGAGGACTACCCGATCAACGACGACAACTCTCCGATCAAGGTCGTGAACTACAACGCGGTCGGCGGCTCGACGGTGATGTACACCGCGCACTGGCCGCGGCTGCATCCCTCCGATTTCAAGGTGAAGACGCTCGACGGCGTCGCCGACGACTGGCCGATCGACTACGAGGCATTGACTCCGTTCTTCGAAGAGAACGACCGCATGATGGGCACGTCGGGCCTGTCAGGCGATCCGCTGTCGCCGCTGACGCATCCGCCGATGCCGCAGCAGCCGATGGGCCTGTCCGGCGCCATCATCGCCAAGGCCATGAACAAGCTCGGCTGGCACTGGTGGCCGTCGGACACCACGGTCGCGACGATGGACTACGAGGGCCGGGCGCGCTGCATCAATCTCGGCCATTGCACGCCGGCCTGCGCGCAAGGCGCAAAATCCTCCACCGACATCACCTATTGGCCGCATGCGATCCGCGCCGGCGTCGAGCTGCGCACGCATTGCCGGGTGCGCGAGATCATCACCGACGAGAACGGCATGGCCTCGGGCGTGGTCTATTACGACAAGGACGGCATCGAGCAGTTTCAGCCCGCGCATGTCGTCGTCATCGCCTGCAACGGCGTCGGCACGCCGCGGCTGCTGCTCAACTCGGCATCGGGCCGCTTCCCCAACGGTCTCGCCAATTCGTCGGGCCTCGTCGGCAAGAACCTGATGTTCCATCCCTATGCGCAGATCTACGGCTATGTGAAGGAGCCGACTGACTCCAACCGCGCGCCGCCGACCTGTCTGTGGAGCAAGCAATGGTATGACACCGACCTGTCGCGCGGCTTCGTGCGCGGCTATGGCGTTCAGTTCGTGCGCGGGGCCGGGCCGGTGTTCGAAGCCGTAGTCAGCGAGCAGAAGGGCATCTTGCCGTGGGGCGAGGATCACCACCGCGTGTTCCGCAAGCTCAACGGCCACCGGCTTGGTTTCTCCGCAATCTGCGAGGATTTGCCGGAGGAGCACAATCGTGTCACGCTCGATCCGGTGCTGAAGGACAGTCACGGCATTCCCGCGCCGAAGGTCGACTACACCATCAGCGAGAACAGCCGGAAGATGATGGAGCACGCGCTGGCGCGCGGCCGCGAGTTCCTCGAGACTGCCGGCGCGAGCGACATCTGCGTCAACTCGCCGATTCCCTGGGGCGGCTGGCACCTGCTCGGCACCGCGCGCATGGGCACCGACCCAGAGCGCTCCGTCGTCAACGAATGGGGCCGCTCGCACGACGTGAAGAACCTCTTCATCGTCGACGGCAGCATCTTCGTCACCTCGGGCGGCGTGAACCCGACTTCCACCATCCAGGCCCTCGCGCTCTACATCGCCGACCAGATGAAGCAGCGCCTCGCCAATTTGTTCGATTGAGGCTGTGATGTCCGCAGACAACCAACTGACACGCAGGCAGCGCAACGATCTCCGCGCTATCGCCGCGATGATCATCCCGGCCAGCGACGAGTACAAGGTGCCGGGCGCCGACGATCCCGCGATCCAGGCCGACATGCTGGCAACGCTCGGTCGCGATACCAAATTGGTGGCGGCGGCGCTGGATCATTTGGCGCGGCTCGCCGGGGGCCCGCTCGCCGAGCTCGATGCCGCCAGACGCGACGCGGTGGTGCACGAGTTTCGGAAGAACGGCGGTGCCGCCGCCGCAACCCTCGTCCGTGTCGTGCTGCAATGCTATTACCGCGACGACCGCGTGCTGGGCTCGCTGGGGCTCGAGCTGCGCGCGCCTTTCCCCAAGGGCCATGTGCTACCGGACGGGGACTGGTCGCTGCTCGATCCGGTCAAGGCGAGAGGCGGCGCGCTGCGGCGCCCGCCCTAGCCATCTGGGCAGTCCGGCCCTGCGCTCCAGGCGGGCCACTTGCGCCTCCGGGAGCAGGCCACCATCTGTGTGAGCCTTCGAGGACTCTTGCCATGTTGGACTTCACCTCAGATATCGCCGATGACGCACCGTCATCGCGGACGACGGCGCCTGGCCCGGCCGATGACCGGGCGCTGCTGGACGCCTATTCCAATGCCGTGATCGACGTGACCGACCGGGTCGGGCCCGCGGTCGTGCGCGTCGAGACCGGCCCCAAGGTGTCGAACGGTCGCGAGCGCGGCGGGCTCGGCTCCGGCATCGTGATCTCGCCGGATGGGCTCGTGCTCACCAACAGTCATGTGGTCGGCACGTCGAAGGAGATCCGGCTGCGCGACGTCGAAGGCCATGTCGGCGACGCCCAGGTGCTCGGTGTTGATCCCGATACGGATCTGGCGCTGCTGCGTGCCAATGGCGTGCGGCACTTGCCCTATGCCGCGCTCGGCAATTCCAAGAGCCTGCGGCGCGGCCAGCTCGTGATCGCGATCGGCAATCCGCTCGGCTTCGAATCGACCGTGACGGCCGGCGTGGTCTCGGCGCTCGGCCGCTCGATCCGCTCGGTGAGCGGGCGCACCATCGAGGACGTGATCCAGACCGATGCCGCCCTCAATCCCGGCAATTCCGGCGGGCCGCTGGTGTCGTCGCATGCCGAGGTGATCGGCATCAACACCGCGATCATCAATGGCGCGCAGGGAATCTGTTTTGCGGTCGCCAGCAACACCGCGCAATTCGTGCTGTCGGAGATCATCCGCCACGGCTATGTCCGCCGCGCCTATATCGGTGTCGCCGGGCAGACCGCGCCGGTCCCGCGGCGGCACGCGGTGCTGGCCGGGGTCGAGAACAAGATGGGCGCGCTTCTGATGCAGATCGAGCCGGATGGACCAGCGGCGAAGGCAGGCCTGTTGCCCGGCGACGTCGTGATCAGGCTCGACGGCGTCGAGATCAATGGCGTCGACGATCTGATCCGCGTGCTCGACCGCGACCGGATCGGCCGCCGGCTCGCCATGGACGTGCTGCGCCTCGGCCGCCTCCGGGCGATCGATATCGACCCGATCGAGCGCAAGCCGGCGCGCTGAACCGGGCGATGACAGCGTGTATGTGCCTGACGCGGAGAGAGGCTGGCGCCTAGCCTCTACTCCGCCGCGGCGGCAAAGCGGCTGTTCTCCAGCTCCGCTTCCAGCCGCGCCGTCTCGGCCGCCGCCAGCCTGATGTTGGCCTCCTTGACGTGGCCGAAGCCGCGGATGGTCTCCGGCACGCGCGCAAGCCGCGCCAGCAGCGGGATCTGCTCCGCCTTCAGCCCTGTGATCCGCTGATCGATCATCGCCAGGTAATGCGCGATTAGCTTGCGCTCGGTCCGGCGCTCCTCGGTGCGGCCGAACGGATCGAACGCGGTGCCGCGCAGGAATTTCAGCCTGGCGAGCACGCGGAAGGCGTGGGTCATCCAGCTGCCGAACTCCTGCTTCTGCAGATGTCCGGTTGCCTTGTCGCGCTTGGCGAAGATCGGCGGTGCGAGGTGATACTTCAGCGTGAAGTCGCCGTCGAACTTCTCCGAGACTTTCTTGGCGAAGCTGCCGTCGGTGTAGAGCCGGGCGACTTCATATTCGTCCTTGTAGGACATCAGCTTGAACAGGTTCTTTGCGATCGCTTCGGTGAGCTCGGTTGACCCCGCCGAAGCCGTGCTCTCCGCCTTGCGCACCTTGGCGACGGCTGCGAGGTAGCGGTCGGCATAGGCCTTGTCCTGATAGAAGGTCAGGAATTCGGCGCGCGTCGCGATGATATCGTCGAGCGATTTCGCAGGCGCGGACGCTCTTGCCTTGAACTGGAGCACGCTGCGCACGCGCGACATGTCGTGGGCAGCGAGCCGGCCCCAGGTGAAGGCGAGCTTGTTCATCTCGATCGCAGCGCCGTTGATCTCGATGGCGCGGAGCAGGGCCTCCAGCGACAGCGGGATCGCGCCCTTCTGGAACGCAAAGCCGAGCATGAAGGGATTGGTGGCGATGGAATCGCCCATCAGTGCCGCGGCAATGCCTGTTGCGTCGATGATGTCGAGGTTGTTGTCGCCGATCGCGTCGCGGAGCACGGTCTGCATCGCGCCCATCTCGAAATCGAGATCGGGGTTTTGCACGAAGCTCGCGGTCGGCTGCAGATCAGCGTTGATGTAGGCCTTGGTCACGCCGCGCTCGGCGCGGCTCAGCGCCGTCGGGCCCGCGGAGACGATCATGTCGCAGCCGAGGATGACATCGGCGCCGCCGGTGGTGATGCGGACGGCGGAGATGTCCTCCGGCTTTGGGGCGATGCGGACATGGCTCATCACCGCGCCGTTCTTCTGCGACAGGCCGGTGAAGTCGAGCGCCGAGCAGCCGCGGCCGTCGACATGGGCAGCCATGCCGAGCAGGGCACCGATGGTGATGACGCCGGTGCCGCCGATGCCGGTGACGAGGATGTTGTAGGGCCCGTCCAGCTCACGCGCCGGCGGCAGCGGCAGATCCGCGAACAGCTGGCCGGAATCCACAGCCGAGGTCTTCATCCGCTTCAGCGAGCCGCCATGGACGGTGACGAAGCTCGGGCAAAAGCCCTCGACGCAGGAAAAGTCCTTGTTGCAGTTCGACTGGTCGATCTGGCGCTTGCGGCCGAATTCGGTCTCCAGCGGCTGCACCGAGACGCAGTTCGAGGCCTGCGAGCAATCGCCGCAACCTTCGCAAACGAGCTCGTTGATGAAGGCGCGCTTGGCGGGATCGGGATAGAGCCCGCGCTTACGGCGGCGGCGCTTCTCGGCGGCGCAGGTCTGGTCGTAGATGATGACCGTTAGGCCCTTGATATCGCGCAGCTCGCGCTGCACGGCATCGAGCTCGCGGCGGTGGTGGATGGTCGCGCCTTGCGGGAAGTATCCGCCTTGCGGATACTTTGTGGGATCGTCGGAGACGATCGCAAGCCGCTTGACGCCTTCGGCCCAGACTTGATGGGCGATCTGCGCGACGTTGAAGGCGCCTTCGGCGGGCTGGCCGCCGGTCATCGCCACGGCGTCGTTGTAGAGGATCTTGTAGGTGATGTTGATGCCGGCGGCCGAAGCCGCACGAAGGGCGAGCAGGCCGGAATGCGTGTAGGTGCCGTCGCCGAGATTCTGGAAGATGTGATTCTCGTTCGTGAAGGGCGACTGGCCGATCCAGTTCACGCCCTCGGCGCCCATATGCGAGATCAGATCCGTGCGGCGGGTCGGCATGCTCAGCGCCATGCCGTGGCAGCCGATGCCGGCCATGGCGCGGCTGCCCTCGGGCACCCGCGTCGAGGTGTTGTGCGGGCAGCCCGAGCAGAAGAACGGCGTGCGCGCGAGCTTGATCGGCGTGCTGGTCGTCACCGGGTTGTCGAAGGCCTCGAGCCTGGCGAGGCGCTGCTCCAGCACGGGACTGTGATGGCCGAGCTTGCGCAAGCGCGCCACCAGCGCGCCAGCGACGATGGTCGGCGTCAGCTCGCCCTCGCTCGGCAACAGCGGTGCGCCGCGCTCATCGCGCTTGCCGGTGACGGTCGGGCGCTTTGAGGCATCGACGTTGTAGAGGATCCGCATCAGCTGGTCTTCGATGAAGCCGCGCTTCTCCTCGACCACCAGCACGTCCTGAAGACCTTCAGCGAAACGTTTCGCGCCGCTTTCCTCCAGCGGCCAGGTCAAGGCAACCTTGTAGATGCGAAGGCCCAGGTCCTGCGCGTCCTTGTCCGTGATGCCGAGATCAACGAGCGCCTGGCGCAGGTCGAGATAGGCTTTTCCAGTCGCGACGATGCCGAGCCGCGCAGGCTTGGAATCTAGCACCATGCGGTCGAGCTGGTTGGCGCGGGCGAAGGCCTGCACCGCGGCCATCTTGGGGCCGAACAGGCGCTTCTCAGCCTCGAGCGGCGGATCGGGCCAGCGGATGTTGAGGCCGCCGGGCGGCATCTCGAAATCGTCGGGCACCACGATCTGGATGCGTTCAGGGTCGCTATAGATCGACGCGGAGCTCTCCACGGTCTCGCTGATCGCCTTGAAGCCGACCCAGCAGCCCGAGAAGCGCGACAGTGCAAAACCGTAGAGGCCGAGGTCGAGATAGTCCTGGAGCGTGGCAGGATTGATCACGGGAATCAGCGCCGCCGCGAACACCTGCTCGCTCTGATGCGCCAGCGTCGAGGATTGGCAGCCGTGGTCGTCCCCGGCGAGCGCCAGCACGCCGCCATTGAGCGAGGTGCCGGCGGCATTGGCATGCTTGAGCGCATCGACCGAGCGGTCGACGCCCGGGCCCTTGCCGTACCAGATGCCGAACACGCCATCGACCTTGGCGCCGGGAAACAGGCCGACCTGCTGGCTGCCCCAGACCGCAGTTGCGGCGAGGTCCTCGTTCAAACCAGGGACGAAAGCGATGTCGTGCTGCTGAAGGTGCGACTTCGCCCGCCACAACGCGTGGTCGTACATGCCGAGCGGGGAACCGCGATAGCCCGAGATGAAGCCGCCGGTGTTGAGGCCCTGAAGCCGGTCGCGTTCGCGCTGCAACATGGGCAGGCGGACCTGGGCCTGCGTGCCGGAGAGGAAGATCCGCTTCGATTCGAGCCGGTATTTGTCGTCCAGCTCGACCTGCAACAGCGTCATTCGGAAGTCCTCGTCTTTCGTTCGGCGGGAGGTTTGCGCTGCGGGAGGAATCGCGGCTGCGCGATGCGAATTGTGACAGTCAAAAGGATGGGCCAGCGAAGTCAATATCGCTGGCCGCATCCGTGGCGCTCCTGCTAGTCATGGCTTGCACGCGGAGAGCGCCATGACTGCAAACGCATTCGACACCGAGATCACGGAGACGGCCGAGGCCCTGATCGGGCCGTGGCGTCAGCCACGCCAGATGCTGCAGGCGCAGACCTATGACGCGCACGCCTCGATCCATGACGACGCCACCGCGCAGAAGCTCGGCTTCAAGGGCGGCACGATCGAGGGCCCGACGCATTTCAGCCAGTTCGCTCCGCTCGGCGAGCGGCTGTGGGGGCAGGCTTGGTTCGAGATAGGCTGCCTTTCAGCACATTACCGCAGCGTCTGCTATGAGGGCGAAGAGGTGCAGGCGATCCTGGCGAAGCCATTGCCCGGCACCCGCCAGTGCCAGATCCAGATGGTCAAGCGCGACGGCACTGAGGTGCTGCGCGGCACGGCATCAGTCGGCGATTTGCCGGTTGCAACGGCGCTCGAGGCGCGCCTTGGCGAGCTCAAGCCGCTCACTGATCCCGTGATCTTGCGCGATGTGAAGGTGGCGCAGACCAGCAAGCGGCAGTCGGTGCGCATGGCGTTCGACCAGAACATGGGCGACCTCTATCCGTTCTCGCTGAGGCAGAAGCTCGCCGTCATCACCGAAAGCTCGCCGTACTATTCGGGCGCGGATAATCCGTGGGGCAAGCCCATCATCCCGATGGAGATGCTGAGCGTGCTGTTCCAGTACCGCTCCAAGGACGATCCGCTGCCGGCCAAGGGCCCGGCCGTCGGCCTGTTCGCCGACCAGGAGATCCGCCTGCTGAAGGGTCCACTTTTCGAGGGCGAGGAATACGAGGTCGAGCGCGAAGTGGTCGCGCTGTCCGGCAGCCGCCGCACCGAAAGCGCCTGGGTCAAGACGCGCGTGTTCGACAAGGCGGGCACGATGGTGGCGGCCATGATGCTGAACATGGCGACGCTGAAGGAGTCCTACGCCCCGTATGAGGAAGAGCATCGGCAGTTGTATGGGGCAGGGCGGTAGTCCCACTCCCGTCATTCCGGGGCGCGCGCAGCGCGAGTTATGATGCGCAATTGCGCATCAGAGAATCCATCTCACCTCGCGCACTGACGCCCGATGGATTCCGGGCTCGACGCTTCGCGTCGCCCCGGAATGACGAGCGGAGGCCGCTCATCCTTTAAGCAGATGCACGGCGCGAAGCCATCGCACAGGGAATGAGCAGACGCCGATCGCCGGCGTAACCTTCTGACCAGACGACAAATTCCTCGCTACCCGCGCTCAACCGCAATTGTACACAATGGCACGGCGCTTGCAGAACTCCCGCTCAGGAGAGTTCTCGCGGGGCCGTCATGTTGAACTCAGCCAAGCCGACAAGGGGCGTCGTCAGCGCCGAGCCTGAGCCGATCACGCTCGACTGGCCCGCCACCGCACTCCTCATCATCGACATGCAGCGCGACTTCATGGAGCCCGGCGGTTTCGGCGAGACGCTGGGCAACGACGTCAGCCAGCTCGCGCGCGCGGTGAAGCCGATCGGCGCGGTGCTGACGGCCGCGCGCGACACCGGCATGCTGGTCATTCACACGCGCGAGGGGCATCTGCCCGATCTCTCCGACGCGCCGCCGGCCAAGGTCGAGCGCGGCGCGCCGAGCCTTCGCATCGGCGATCCCGGTCCGATGGGCCGCATCCTCATTCGCGGCGAGGCCGGCCACGACATCATTCCCGAGCTCTATCCGCTCGACAGCGAAATCGTGATCGACAAGCCCGGCAAGGGGGCGTTCTACGCGACCGAGCTCGGCGAGGTCCTGGAGAAATACGGCATCGAGAATTTGCTGGTGTGCGGCGTCACCACCGAAGTGTGCGTCAACACCACGGTGCGCGAGGCCAACGACCGCGGCTATCGCTGCGTCGTCATCGCCGACGGCTGCGCGTCCTACTTCCCCGAGTTTCACGAGATGGGCCTGAAGATGATCAAGGCCCAGGGCGGCATCTTCGGCTGGGTCGCGGATTCAGCCGCAGTTCTGGAGGCAATGACGGTTTCGACCACATAGGGGTATTATCATGAGCACATTGAAGGGGGCGGCCGGCAGTTCTGATCTGAACAAGTCCGACTTCAAGCCGGCGCTATGGACGTCGGGCGATTGGAACGCGTTGTTCGGCTTCGGCACCAACATCCTCGTCAACATGTTGGTGCTCACGGGCCTGTTGCGCTTCGTGCTGAAGATGCCCGACAGCCTCGTGTTCGGCCGCATCCTGCCCGCGCTCGGGCTGATGATGTGTCTCTCCACCTTCTATTACGCCTATCTCGCCTATCGCCTGGCCCAGAAGACCGGCCGCAACGACGTCTGCGCGCTGCCGTCGGGCGTCAGCGTGCCGCACATGTTCATCGTCACCTTCGTGATCATGCTGCCGATCACGCTCAAGACCGGCGATCCGCTCAAGGGCTGGTCGGCCGGCCTGGTCTGGGTGTTCTTCCAGAGTTTCATCCTGATGATCGGCGGCTTCATCGCGCCGTTCATCCGCAAGATCACACCCCGCGCGGCGCTGCTCGGCACGCTCGCGGGCGTCTCCGTCACCTTCATCTCGATGCGGCCGGCGTTAGAGATGTACATGACGCCGCAGATCGGTCTCGTCTGCTTCGCCATCATCCTGGTGAGCTGGTTCGGCGGCGTGAAGTATTGGCGCGGCATTCCCGCGGGCCTCGTCGCAATCGCGGCCGGCATGATCATCGCCTGGGGCTCGAACCTGTTCGGGCTCGGCCTCGGCGGCCTGAGCATCGCGGGCGTCGGTGCGGCCTTCGCCAATTTCGGCTTCTCGGTGCCGATCCCGGCGTTTGGCTACGTCTTCTCCGGCTTCGAATTCCTCGGCATCATCCTGGTCACGGCCATTCCGTTCGGCATCTACGACCTCGTCGAGGCCATGGACAATGTCGAGAGCGCGGAAGCGGCCGGCGACGACTATCCGACCACGCGCGTGCTCACCGCCGACGGCGTCGTCAGCCTGATCGGCTGCCTGATGGGCAATCCTTTCATCAACGCGGTCTATATCGGCCATCCCGGCTGGAAGGCGATGGGCGGCCGAATCGGCTATTCGGCTGCGACCGGCATCATGGTGGTGGTGCTGTCCTGGTTCGGCATCATCTCGGTGCTGCTGGCGCTGGTGCCCGTGGTCGCGATCTCTCCGATCCTGCTCTACATCGGCATGCTGATCGGCGCGCAGGCGTTCCAGACCACGCCGGTCAAGCACGCGCCTGCGATCGTGCTGGCACTGACCCCGCACCTTGCCGCCTGGGCCAAGCTCCAGATCGATACGATGCTGGCCTCGACCATGACTGCGGCAGCAACCGTCGGCGGGATGGCGGCCGACAAGGCCGACGCGGTCAAGACCGCAGCGGTGGCGGCGCTGCCGCAGCAGGGCGTGTTCTATCACGGCCTCGAAGTCATGGGCGGCGGCTCCATCCTCGGCGGCCTCATCCTCGGCGCTATCGGTGTCTTCATCATCGAGCGCGATTTCGAGAAGGCCTCCGCCTTTGCGCTGGTCGGGGCGATCCTGACCTATTTCGGCTTCATGCATGGCGAGGCCGTCGGCATCGGCGGCGGCTTTGGCGTGACCCCCGCGGTCGCGCTGGCCTACGCCGTGATGGCCGCCGGCCTGTTCGCGGCCAGCAAGCTCGGCGCCAGCGAACACTATGCCGCGCATCCGGAGATGTCGGCCGCACCGGCGGAGTAGGCCCGGCTTCATTGTTGCGGAACGGCCGGGCGGATGGTCCGGCCGTTGCTGTTTCAGGGCCGCACCGCCGGCGTTTCCATCGGCAGGCCGCGCGCGCGCGACATCAGATAGAGCTCGAGCGCGACCAGCTCGGGCGAGCCGTAATCATAGGCCTGGGCGCGGACACCGCTCATGCAGCTGCGCAGCCGTCGCTCCAGCGAGCCCAGCGTCTGCCATTCCAGTCGATACAGCGGATAGCCGGTCGGCTGTCCTTGCGTGATCGGAGCGCCCGCGAGGCGCTTGTCGAAATTGTCGTCATGGCAGTTGGTGCAGGCAAGGTTGAGCTGGCCTTCGCGCTGCATGAAGAGGTCGCGGCCCTGGTCGACAAACGGCTTGAGTTGCGGATCGTCGCCGGCCGTGATCGGATTGCCACGCGACTGGTGGGCGACGAAGGCGGACAATGCGAGCAGGTCGCGGGTCTCGTAAGGTAGCGGCGTCGCCTGCTGATGATTGGCTCGGCAGAGATTGATGCGCTGGTCGAGCGTGACGGGACGGCCGAGGGCCTTGTCGAAGGCAGGATAACGCGCCGCGACGCCCTTCATGCTGGTGCGCGCATCGCCATGACAATCGGCGCATGCCCTGTCGGCGCTGCCGGTCTTCTTCTTCCACAGCTGCTCGCCGTCGAGCACGAACAGCATGCCGGGATTGGCGGTGTCGTCGTCCTGCATCGCCCGGGTGTCCGGGCCCATGAAGGCATAGCCGGAGCGGCGCGCATCGGGCGGGATCTCTGCGGCGAGCAGGGCTGGGCCCGTGACGAGGAATATCGCCGCCGCCGCTATCGCGCGCCAAGCGATCATTCGACCCTGATCGATGCGGATGCGGTGGACGAATAGCCGTTGTCGCCAATCCACTCGAACTCGAACTTGCCGCTCTCCTTGGCCACCGTGAAGAACGACAAATATGGGTTCGCCGCGATCGCCGGAAACAGGTCGGCACGAAAGATTTCGGCGCCGTTGTAGCGGCAGATGAAGCTCGTGATGATGTCGCGCGGCACGAGCTTGCCGTCCGCGGTATGGCGGAATCCTGTTTCCATGATGTGCGAGGTCAGCGTGCGGATCTCGATGATCTCGCCGCGTTTGGCTTTCGAGGGAACGTTGATGAGGGCGGCCATCAGTTCATCTCCTCGGTGCAGGCCGCCAGCGTCACGACGACATCGGCGGCAACCTGCCAGAACGTGTCGTCGGACAGGCGCGCGATCGCGACCACCTTTTGGGTATCGGCGAGCCGGATCCGGGTCGAGACCTGGGCGCGGCCGGAGGAAGGACCAAGATAGAAATTGCCGATGTTCGGCTGCGGGTTCTTCTCGTTGAAGACGTGGATGCTCTTGACGTAATCGTCCGCCGTCATCGGGCTTGCAACGCTGACCGTCATCGGCACCGTATTGCCGTTCTCGACCAGCGGCGGAATGTCGAGCCTGATCCTGCCGTTGCGAAGCTGGGCTTCGCCGACGAGGTTACGGATCGCAGCGTTGAGCATCGCGGGCGTCGCTTGAAGCGGCCGCAGCGTCACGATCGGGACCGTGCCGGCGACTGTCACGCCTCCGGCGAGGTTCAAGAATTGTCGTCGCGTGGTTGGCATGAAACCTAGTCCCGAAGCGTTGCAAGAAAAGCCACGATGTCCTCGATCTCCGCAGCCGACAGGATCGGCTTGCCGGCGAAGTTGCGTCCGACGCGGACGAGGCCGTCGTTGCGATAATAGGACGGCATGATGGTGTCCGGATTGAAGCGCGAGGCATCAACCAGTCGAAGCCGCAACTGGCTCGCGGACCACCGGTTCCCGGCACCGGCAAGATCAGGCGCGAGGTCGCCCTGGAACCGCGTTTCCGGAAATGGGCCGGAATGGCAGAGCATACAGGTCGTCGTGCGTGCGAGCACCAGCGCGCGCCCACGCGTGGCATCGCTGGTCGAGCCGGTGAGCGAGGCGGGAATGCCGTCGCCGACGATTGTGTAGGGCACGAGCTCGTCCGCGCTCGCGCTGCAGGCGAGGCTGGCAGAGATCAGCGCTGCGATATGGATCGGTGCTCTAGCCAAAGGTGTCCGCCGTGATGGTTTCAAACCAGCGCTCGGCCTCGTCCGCCTCGCGGGCGCGCAATTCGCGCGGCGCGTCGACCGGGCTGGTGGCGCCGCCCTCGACCTCGGCGAAGATGTCGCCCCTGGGCTCGTAATTGCCGGCCAGCGAAAAGCCGTAACCGGGCGCGACGACGTTGTAGCAGACGCCTGTCAGGCGTGGCGTCTCCGGCGCGCGGCCAGCAAAGAGATTCACGATCGCGCCAGCACAGGCCCTGCCTTGCGCGCTCGCAGCGGATGCTGATTTGGGAATGCCGCCGCCGAGGCAGGCGTCGCCGACGACGTGGACGTTCGGAACGAGCTTGGACTCGAACGTGACGGGATCGATCGGGCACCAGCCCGTCGCGTCCGCAGCGCCCGCGATGGCGGCGATGCGCCCCGCGCGCTGCGGCGGGATGACGTTGGCGACGTCAGGGGTGTAGTTGCCGAACTCCGTGACGATGGTTCGCATCGTCGGATCGACCGAGGTGACGCGGCCGCCTTGCGACAGTGCGACGCGCTCGATCATGTCGCCATAGAGCTCCTTCCACGCCTTCTCGAACAGCCGCTGCTGCGAGAAATTGTCCTTGGCGTCGAGGACCAGCACCTTCGAGCGCGGCTTGCTCGACCTCAGGTAATGCGCGATCAGGCTGGCGCGCTCGTAAGGTGCAGGCGGGCACCGGGAAGGATTGGCCGGGATTGCAATGGCGATCGTGCCGCCGTCCGCCATCGCTTCCAATTGCCGGCGCAGCAAAAGCGTTTGCGCGCCGGCCTTCCAGCCGTGCGGCATCGTCTCCGATGCGGCGTCGTCGTAGCCGGGCAGGGCTTCGAAATGGAAGTCGATGCCGGGCGAGAGCACGAGGCGGTCATAGCCGAACGTGGTGCCATCGCCCGTCGTCACACGACGTGTTTGCGTGTCGATGTTCGTCGCAGCCTGTGTGACGATGCTGATGCCCCCGGCGGCAAGCTTGTCATAGGCGAACTGCTGCGCCTCGATCTCGCGCAGGCCCGCGATCACCTCGTTGCTGAAGGGACAGGAGATGTAAGTCTTGTTCGGCTCAATCAGGGTGACCTGCAATTTAGCATCGGCGCGCTTGAGCGCGCGGGCGCAAGCGGCGCCGCCAAAGCCGCCGCCGACCACGACGACGCGGCCCGCCGATTGTGCGCGCAGGATCGAAGGGGCGGCGAGCGATGTGGCTGCGACGGCGATGCCGAGGACGGCATTCCGCCGCGTCACCGGCGCATTCATGAGACCTGTCCGGAAAATGCTGCGGCGGCCGATACGGCCGCCGCGATTTGTCCTTTGAGCATGATCTTTTCGGACAACCGCTCCACACTTCTCCGGATCATGCTTTACGCGAAGGTGATGTTCTGGTCGCGCAGCGGCACATGGCGGATGCGCTTGCCGGTCGCGGCGAAATACGCGTTCAGCACCGCCGGCGCCGCGATGCCGATGGTCGGCTCGCCGACGCCACCCCAGAACCCGCCGCTCGGCACCATCACCGCCTCCACCTTCGGCATCTCGTTGATGCGCATCGAGTTGTAGGTGTCGAAGTTGGTCTGCTCGATCTTGCCGTCCTTCACCGTGCAGCCGCCGTAGAACAGCGCGGAGAGGCCATAGACGAAGGAGCCGGCGACCTGTCGCTCCACCTGCGCCGGATTGACGACGTAGCCGGGATCGGTGGAGGCGACGATGCGATGCACCTTGATCTTGTTGGCGTCGGTCACCGAGATCTCGGCGGCGCCGGCGACATAGCTGCCATAGCCCATCACCTGGGCGATGCCGCGATAGACGCCTTGCGGCGCCGGCGTGGTCCAGCCGATCTTCTCGGCAACCGCATTGAGCACCGCGAGGTGCTTGGGGTGGTTGCCCATCAGCTTGCGACGGAATTCGAGCGGGTCCTGGCCTGCGGCATGGGCGAGCTCGTCCATGAAGCATTCCATGTAGATCGCGTTGTGGTTGACGTTGACGCCGCGCCAGAAGCCGGGTGGGACGTGCGGGTTGCGCATCGCATGCTCGACCAGAAGGTTCGGCACCGAATAGCCGAATGCGGCTTCGCCGGATTGGGCGACGCCCTGGAATGCCGCGGGATCCATGCCGTTCTGCAACGCTTCGGGGCGGAGCGAGAACAGGATCGATTGCCCGGACAGGCGGTAGTGCAGCGCGATCAGGTTGTTGTTGGCATCGAACGCGCCGGTCATCTTGCACTGGGTGATCGGGTGATACCTGCCGTGCGCCATGTCCTCTTCGCGCGACCACAGCAGCTTGATCGGCGTGCCCGGCATCTGCTTGGCGATCATAACCGCCTGGCGGACATAGTCGGTCTGGCCGCGCCGGCCGAAGCCGCCGCCTAACATCACCTTGTGCACGTCGCACTTCTCCGGCGGCAGGCCGGACGCTTCCAGCACCGCTGCAAACGCCGCCTCGCCGTTCTGCGTGCCGCACCAGACCTCGCATCTGTCGGCCGTGTAGAGTGCGGTGGCGTTCATCGGCTCCATCGTGGCGTGGTTCTGGTACGGATAGGAATAGACGGCCTCGATCTTCTTGGCGGCGCCGGCAATCGCGGCCTTCGCGTCGCCGTTCTTGTTGCCGACATAGGCGGGCTGCGCATTGTCGAGGCCCTCGGCCAGCCATTTCGCAATCGACTCGCTGGAGACTTTTGCGTTGTCGCCTTCGTCCCACACGATCGGCAGCGCCTCCAGCGCGGTCTTGGCGTGCCACCAGGTGTCAGCAACGACCGCGACCGCGGTATCGCCCACCTTGACCACCTTCTTGACGCCTTTCAAGTTGGCGATCTTGGCTTCGTCAAAGCTCTTCAGCTTGCCGCCGAACACCGGGCAGTCCTTGATCGCAGCGTTCAGCATGCCCGGCAGCTTGACGTCGACGCCGTAGATCATCGCGCCGGTGGTCTTGTCGACCGTGTCGAGCCGATTGACGCCCTTGCCGATCAGCTTCCAGTCCTTCGGATCCTTCAGCTTGACGTCCGCCGGCGGCGTCAGCTTCGCCGCAGCTTCGGCGACCTTGCCATAGGTCGTGGTCCGGCCCGAGGGCGTATGGGTGATGACGCTGTTCTGGGCCCTGCATTCGGAGGCCGGCACCTTCCAGGCGTCGGCTGCGGCCTGGATCAGCATCACGCGCGCGGTGGCGCCGCCCTTGCGGACATAGTCCTGCGAGGAGCGGATGCCGCGGCTGCCGCCAGTCGAGAAATCGCCCCAGACGCGCTTGCGCGCGACGCTCTGGCCGGGCGTCGGATATTCGGTCGTGACCTTGGTCCAGTCGCATTCGAGCTCCTCGGCAACGAGCTGGGCGAGGCCGGTCAGCGAGCCCTGGCCCATCTCCGAGCGGGCGATGCGGATCACCACGGTGTCGTCGGGCCTGACCACGACCCAGGCGCCGATCTCCGGCGAGCCGTCGGCGGCGCGGACCACGGCGGGGCCGCCGAAGGGCAGGTCGAGGCCGATGGCAAGGCCGGCACCGACCGCAGCGGTGCCGATGACGAAGGCGCGGCGGTTGAGCCGCGGCGATATATGCTTGTTCATGTGGGGATTTCCTTACGCGCTCGCGATCGTGTGGATCGCCTCGCGCACCTGCTGGAAGGTGCCGCAGCGGCAGATATTCGTGATGGCCTCGTCGATGTCGGCGTCGGTCGGCTTCGGCTTCTCGTTCAAGAGCGCGGCCACCGCCATGATCATGCCGCTCTGGCAATAGCCGCATTGCGGCACGTCCTGGGCGATCCAGGCCTCCTGCACCTTGTGCAGCGTATTGCCCGAGGCGAGCCCCTCGATGGTGGTGATCTGCTTGCCCTCGGCCTCGCTGACCGAGATGCCGCAGGAGCGCATCGCAACGCCATCGAGGTGAACCGTGCAGGCACCGCATTGTGCAATGCCGCAACCGTATTTGGTGCCGGTCAGGCCGGCATTCTCGCGGATTGCCCAAAGCAGCGGCGTATCCGGCTCGACGTCGAGCGTGAAGGGTTTTCCGTTGATTGTTAGGTTTGCCATCGCAAGTCCCCTGATTGGCCCAATCCACCGATTGAACTCAGGGGCGCAATGTGTGCGGCAAACTGGAACGGTTCAAATCAATAGTCCGAGGTTCAAATCAACAAACCGAGCGCGGCCAGGGCGCATGGCCCTCGCTCTGGGGTATGGACCGGGACGCCGTTTTGGCTCATCCCTTCGCAATCGATTCGGACTTGAGGCCTTGTTCCGAGGGCGCCAATCCGCGGCTTGAGGCGACGTCCGGCTGTGAATGCCGGTTCCAGGGCCCCGCGCGGCTTGCGCTGCGGCGACAGTTTGTCCCTATTGCCGGGGTGCAAGACGCGGGCGCTTTGGTACACTGCGCCGACGCAAAAGGAGTTCCATGAACGTGCCGAGTCCCTGCAACGTACTGATGCTCTACCCGCTGTTCTCGGCAGAGTCCTTCTGGACCTTCGGCGAATCCTGCAAAGTGCTGGGCGTCAAGCGCCCGGCCGCGCCCCTGGGCCTGATCACCGTCGCCGCGATGTTGCCCGAGAGCTGGACCGTCCGGCTGATCGATTGCAACACCGCGCCGTTCGGGGAGGAGGATCTCGCCTGGGCCGACGTCGTCTTCACCGGCGGAATGTTGCCCCAGCAGGCCGACACGTTGCGTCTGATCGAGCTCTGCCGCGCTGCCGGCAAGCCGGTCGTGGTCGGCGGACCCGACCCCACCTCGAGCCCTCATATCTATGAACGGGCCGATTTCCGGGTGCTCGGCGAGGCCGAGAGCGTCATGAACGAATTCATCGCGGCCTGGGAGAGCGGCGCGCGATCCGGCCTCTTCACCGCACCGAAGTTCCAGGCTGACGTCACCAAGACGCCGGTGCCGCGTTTCGACCTGCTCAAGTTCGAGGACTATCTCTATCTCGGTGTGCAATATTCGCGCGGCTGTCCGTTCACCTGCGAATTCTGCGACATCATCGAGCTCTACGGGCGCGTGCCGCGGACCAAGACGATCGAGCAGATGTTCGTCGAGCTCGAGACGCTCTACAAGATGGGCTATCGCGGCCATCTCGACTTCGTCGACGACAATTTCATCGGCAACAAGAAGTCGCTACGGCAGTTCCTGCCGAAGCTCGCCGAATGGCAGCGCACGCACGGCTATCCGTTCGAATTCTCCACGGAAGCCTCGGTCAATCTCGCCGACGACCCGGAGCTGTTGGAGCTGATGGGTGCGGCCAATTTCTTCGGCATCTTCGTCGGCATCGAAAGTCCGGACCCGGCGACGCTGGTCGCGATGCGCAAGAAGCAGAACACGCGGCGCAACATCGCCGAGAGCATCCACAAGATCTACGCCGCCGGCATGCTCGTCACCGCGGGCTTCATCGTTGGCTTCGACAACGAGAAGGTCTCGATGGCGGAGGCGATGATCGACTTCATCGAGGAGGCGGCAATCCCCGTCGCCATGGTCGGCCTGCTCTATGCCTTGCCCAACACGCAGCTCACGCGCCGGCTGGAGCGCGAAGGCCGGCTGCATTCCGGGCACGACGTGGCGCCGACGATTGGCGCCGATCAGTGCACGGCGGGCATCAATTTCGATCCGGTCCGCCCGTTGCGCGACATTCTGACGGACTACAAGCGGGTGCTGGAACACATCTACAGCCCCGCGGCCTATGCAGCACGTGTCGACCGCCTGATGACGCTGCTCGACCGGTCGAGGCAGCGTTCCGAGCTTGCCGAAGGCGATATCCGCTCCAAGCTCGGAGCCATGGAGACCGTGCACAAGGTGGTGTCCGCGCTTCCTGAGGCGCGGGGGCCGCTCTGGCAGACCTTCATGAACTGCGCCAAGCGCGACACGTCATCGGCGCGCATCGCCGTGCAGATGATCGCGGCCTATGCGCATCTCGGACCGTACTCGCGCAAGGTCATCGCGGCGATCGACCAGCGCCTGGCCGCGCTGGACAACGAGGCCGTCTCTCCTGTGGCTGTCGGCGTGACGGCGGCCTGAGGCCTTACTTCACCGCGAGCCGCAGGAAGCTCATCACGCTGCCGAGCGCGGCAAAGCCCGCGCCGAGCGCCAGCGCCAGCGTCGCGCCCTCGTGGCCAGCGAGTGCGAAGCAGGCGGCGGCGAGCGCCGCGCCAGTGGTCTGCCCAATTAGGCGCGCGGTCGCGACGATGCCGGAGGCGCTGCCGCTGCGGTGCGGCGGCGCGCTTGCCATCACCGCCTTCATGTTCGGCGCCTGGAAGAAGCCGAAGCCCATGCCGCAGATCACCATCCGCCAGATGATGTCGGCAATGGCGGGATTGGGCGGCAGTGTTGCGAGCAGCGCCATGCCGAGACCCAGCAGGACGAGGCCGATGCCGCCGAGCAGCCCGACGGCATGGCGGTCGGAGAGGCGGCCTGCGATCGGCGCCATGATGCCGACCACCAGCGGCCAGGGCGTCATGAAGAAGCCGGTCTCGACCTGCGAGCGGCCGAGCACATCCTCGAAATAGAACGGCAGCGAGACGAAGGCGAGGCCCTGGACGGCGAAGGCGCACACCGCCGTCGCCGCCGACAGGGCGAACATAGGCCTGGCGAACAGGTCGATCGGCAGCATCGGCGCGGGATGATCGGCGTGGCGGCGGGTCAGGATCACGCCGAGCACGAGGGCGGTGACCAGCTCGATGCCGACCACGAATGGCGACAGATTGTGCGCGGCGCTGCCGATGCCGGTGATGAACAGGCCGAGGCAGGCGGTGGCCAGGATCGCGCCGAGCAAGTCGAAGCCGTGATCGGCGCGCGGAGTCTTCGGCAGCATGGAAAAGCCAATGCCGATCGCGATGAGGCCGAACGGGATGTTGACGGCGAACAGCCACGGCCACGGGCCGAAGGCGAGGATGGCGGAGGCGATCGAGGGCCCGAAGGTGAAGGCGGTCGCGACCACGAGTGCGTTGTGACCGAAGCCGCGGCCGAGCATGCGGCCGGGATAGACGAAGCGCACCAGCGCCGTGTTGACGCTCATGATGCCGCTCGCGCCCAGCCCTTGCAGCGTGCGCGCCAGCAACAAGCTGTCGAGCGACCATGCCACCGCGCAGAACAGCGAGGCAATGGTGAACAGGATCAGTCCGCCGAGATAGATGCGCTGGTGCCCGACGATCTCGCCGAGCGCCCCGAGCGGCAAGAGCGTCGCCACCAGCGCGATCTGGTAGACGTTGACGACCCAGACCGACTGCTCCGGCGTGACGTGCAGGTCGGCGGCGATGGCCGGCAGGGCGATGTTGGCAATGGCAGTGTCGAGCGAGGCCATCGCGAGCGCAGTGAAGATCGCGGCAACCGCCCAGCGCCGCTGCGTCGACGGAAGACCGTCGGCGGTGGGATGGTCGGGCTCGCGCGCGGCGGCAGGTAACGTGATCGTCATTTTTGTTGGCGCGCTGCTCCGGCGGCGTAGCCATGGGGGACGTTCGGCATGTACTACGGAGGCGCCGGCTTCCACAGGCGCAAGCTTGCATGCTGTGTATGCGCGAAGGTCAGGCGATGCGGCTGCGCTGCGAGCGCAGGGCCAAATGAAAAGAGTCGAAAAACAACCCCATGCACAGTAGGAGGCCCTTTGATCGACAAGGCATTTTCCTGCCGTGTCGAAAACGGCGGTCGCAGCCGCAATCAAGTTGACTCGTCGGGCAAAACACTGGCAGGATGCCAGCGTGCCGGCGATCGGCCGGGAGCAGGCCGCATGCGCGTCCTGCGCGCGCCTTCTCCACCACGCCGGCGTTGAGACAGATCAACACTCGACCTGCGCGGCCGCCCGACCTTTCCATCAGCGCATCGATGGAAGGGCGGCTACATGCAGATTCTGCTCAGGGAAATCCGGAATACCCCTTTGCTCTGGATGCTGGCCTTCGTGCCCATCGTGCTGGTGGCAGAGGCGGTGGCGCCACATTCCCATACGCTGCTATTCGTGCTCGCGGTGCTGGCCATCGTTCCGCTGGCGGCGCTGCTCAGCCACGCCACCGAGGCGGTCGCCGCCAAGACTGGCGATGCCGTGGGCGGGTTGCTCAATGCAACGCTCGGCAATCTGACCGAGCTGATCATCGCCATCACGGCGCTGCGCGCCGGCCAGTACATGCTGGTGAAGGCCTCGATTGCGGGCGCGATCGTCACCAACGCGGTGTTCATGCTGGGCGCCTGCCTGTTGCTGGGCGGCCTGCGCTATCATGTGCAGGAATATAACCGCGCCGGTGCGCGGCTCTCGTCCGGCCTGTTGCTGATGGCGACCGTCGCGCTGCTTGCGCCTTCGGCGGTCGCCGATCTCGACCACCTGCCGCAGGGCGGGGGCATCCTCAACAAGCTCAGCCTCGGCATTTCGGTCCTGCTCATCGCAGCTTACGGGCTCGGCCTGTTGTTCTCGCTTCGAACGCACAAGGAATTGTTCGCAAGCGCCGGTCACGGCGACGACGACAAGGAGGCGCACTGGCCGATCGGAACGGCCGTCGGCACGCTGCTGGTCGTCACCGTGCTGGTCGCGCTGGTCAGCGAGATCTTCGTGGAATCGGTGCAGAAGGCGGCGGAAACCTTCGGAATGAGCCCGGCCTTCGTCGGCTTCATCGTCGTCTCGCTGGTCGGCGCCGCCGCGGAATTCGCGGTGGCCTTCGCCGCGGCACGCAAGGACCGGCTCGACATGGCCGTCAGCATCGCGCTTGGCAGTGCCTCGCAGATCGCGCTGTTCGTCGCACCCGCTTTGGTGCTGCTCAGCTATGTCGTGGGGCCGAAGCCGATGGACCTGCAGTTCTGGCCGGGCGCCGTCACCATGATGATGATCGCGACGGTGACGTCGGCCTTCATCACGGCCAGCGGGCGCTCGGCCTGGTTCGTCGGCGCCCTGCTGATCTTCATCTATGCGGTGTTCGCGCTGACGCTCTACGTGGTCCCGCCGGCGGGGCAGGGGTGAAGTTCGGTGCCCTTCGATCTCGCTCCGGTAGGCTATTGTCGTACGAGAAAATGCCGGCTCCAGGCAGCGATCGTCGGCGTCAGCCCGGGTGCATGGCGGCGCGATGCGCAGGGAGCAGCAAACCGCGAAGGTTAGGCGTGCTTCGTCGAACCCACCTTACGGCACAAACGTGCTGAGCTCGTAGACGACGACCGCAGCGCCGAGGCAGCGCCGCCAGGGATTCACGCCGCGGATAATCTCATCGGCGCCCCAAATCACTAGTCCGCTTTTAAAGACGATTGTCAGGGCGACGCTGGCTCTTCCCGCGGAAGGCCAGATCCAAAGAAGGCCCGCGACGATCACGATCCATAGAATGAGGTTGGGCCATTGCGCGATGGTGATGGCACCGGTTTCGCGGCTCCTGAAGAACCAATCGAGGAATCGGCGGACGATCACCGCGTCAGTCAGATCACGACCTCACCCTCTTCGCGGCCCGTCCAATAAGTGATGCGCTTGGCTTTGACCTTGATCAGGACGATGCCCGGCGTATCGATTCCGTTTTCGAACCACTTGTCGAGGTCGCTGGTCCAATGCTGTTGGAAGGCGGCCTTGTCGCGGATCAGCTCGGCAGTCCCTTCGACCGCGAGGTAGATTCCCTTCGAGAATAGGCCCGCCTCCGATGAGAATCCGAGCGCTACCTTGGGATTTCGTTGGATGTCCGACACCGTTCGCGCCTGTTCGTAGGTGAAGTAGTACGAGGTGCCGTCGTAGGCGACGTCGCCGTTGTTGCTCATCGGACGGTTGGCAATCTCGCCGTTCTCGGTGTGCGTCGAGAGAATGGCGATGTCGATGCCGGCCATTTCCTTTGAGATTTCGGCGAGCGATTTCTTGGGCATGAACTTTCCTCCAGTGGAGCGGAGGCAACGATTGGATTGGGCCCATGTTCCCCGAAGCCGGGCACGAAGTGCGCGCCCGCGGTTCAGCAATGACTCGCTTATTGCCGGCGGCGGTCTGGCGGTTGGCCGCCATGCTCGCCGAAAATGGCCGCAGGTGCGGCCCTGCGCTGGTTGTCGCGCTGGCCGGCTCGTCAAGACCCGACGTGACGACCGACCTCGACCTGATCCTCCCAGTCCTCCCATTCGACATTGTTGATGTGGAGGTAGCTCGAGACGGCCGAGCCGATGGTCGGAAAGAACTGGGCTTCGCCGACCTGCGCATACAACCCGAACCGCTTCAGCTTGTCCTTCACGGGATCCTTCAGCTCGGCAAAGCAAAGTTCGATGCTCCTGACGTGGAGCGCCTCGTCCAGTTCGGCAATTGTGTCGCAGGCGGTGACGTCGACGCTCGTGACCGGTTCGGCGGCGACGACCAGCCAGCGCACGGGTGTCGGCGATTGCTCGACCGCGGCCAGAATACGTTCCTTGAAGAACTCGGCATTGGCGAAGAACAGCGGCGCGTCCCAGCGGAACAGCACCAGTCCGGGTATCAGGCGGGCATCGGGATATCTCGTGATGTCGTGATAGCCCTTGACGCCCTGCGCCCGCCCGAGAATTGCGGAGTGCGGACGCCAGCCGTCCCACAGAAACTCGGCAATGGCGACCGCGATGGCGAGGCCGATTCCGGGAATTGCGCCGAGCACGGCTACGCCCACGAAGCACAGCACGGTCAACCAGAATTCCCAGCGCTGGATCCGGTAGATTCGTTTGAGATCACTGATCTCGATCAGGCCGATTGCGGCTGCGATCACCACGGCGGCCAATGCGGCATTCGGCAGGTGCTGCAACAGGTTTGGCGCAGCCAACAGAAGGAACGCGATCGCAAACGCGCCGACGACACATGTGAGCTGGGTGCGGGCGCCGGCGGCTTCGGCAACGGGCGTGCGCGAGGAACTGCTGCTGATCGGGAAGCCCTGGAAAAAGCCGGTCGCCAAATTGGCCGCGCCGAGGCCCACCATCTCCTGGTTCGGATCGACCTTGTCGCCCAGACGAGCAGCATAGGTTCGCGACAACACGCTGGTATCGGCGAACGAGACCAGAGCGATGGCGCAGCCGCCGGCCAGCACGGGGATCAGATCGCCATAGCCTATCCTGGGAATGGAGAAGGCCGGCAGACCTTGTGGAAGTGGCCCCAAGACTTTCACACCATAACCAGTTCCCAGATCAAGGAGTGAGACGACAAGGGTCGCTGCGACGACGGCAATCAGGATTCCCGGCAGTCGCTTGCTGTCCTTGAGCAGCAGGATGACGATCAACGTACCAAGTCCGACTGCGAATGCGGCCCAATTGATCTTGCCATCACCGATCCAACCGGCGATCGCCCATAGGTCTCTCAGCGGTCCTTCGCTTTCGATCGAGAAGCCGAGCAGCTTTGGCAACTGGCTGATCAAAACGGTCAGCGCGATCCCGTTCATGTAGCCGTACCGTATCGGCTTGGACAGTAGCTCCGTCACGAACCCTAACCGTGCGATGCCGGCCACAATGAGCACCGTTCCCGAAACGAGCGCCATCATGGCGGCAAGCATTGCGGCGCGGACCGGATCGCCGCCGGACAGGGGGACGATGACGCCGAGGATGACAGCTGCCAGCGCCGAGTCCGGTCCGAGCACGATGATGCGGCTCGGACCGAACATCGCGTAGGCCAGAAGCGGGACGATGGTCGCGTAGAGGCCGTGGATGCCCGGCAGACCGGACGCCACGGCATAGGCAATTCCGACCGGGACAAGCATGGTCGCCAGCACGAGACCTGCGAAGACATCATGCCGAAGCCAGGCCGCTTCGTAGGACCGAAGCGTATCGATCCCGGGCACCCAACGCGTCCAAACGTTCACCGCGCGCACTCCAAAGGCCGGTCGCCATGCGAAGCGATCGCCGGTCAACAGACGATCAACACGGATATCTGCAGTCACGTGTCGGCTCGCCGATAGCGCGCGACGATCTCGCAACGACTCGACCACTCGCTTGACGCAAATCAACGTTGCCGTAACCTCGACTATTCCGCGGCGCAGCAATCCTTGGGACGAGAGCCATCGCTCCTGGACCTGATACCGCAACCCGCCATCCACCGAGGGGCCGATAGCCTTTTCCTGTGGTCATCCTTCGCGACGCCCGCTCAGGCGGGCTCCTGAGCAGGGAGTGTGTGGCTGCAGTCTCGGAAGACACTGACGCCGATTAGCCTCATCCTGAGGAGGCGCGTAAGCGCCGTCTCGAAGGACGAGGCGTGCGCACCGGCCAAGTCATGTGCGATAACCTGGCCATCCCTCACGTTCGTCCTCACCGCACGATCATCGACTCCGGCCAGTTCGGTGCTTGCCACACCGTCGACCACGGCTGGTTACCCCCACAGCCGCGCGCCGTGACATCCACGCGGACGAGCACGAAGCTGCTGGTGCCACTGGTATAGCCTTCGGTCGTTCCCAGGCGGTAGACGTGACGAAGGCGAGAACTCGGACACATGTCTGTTCCGGTTAGGGCCTCGAACACGCCGGCCTCCTTTCGCCAGGTGATGAGGCCCGGCCGCGGCGTGGTGCCGAACCCGGTGTTCTGTGCGAAGAATGGAAACGCGACGAGCTTCGGATGGCGCGCGTCCTTAAGGTCGAAGACGAGATGACTTCCCACGATCCACTGACAATATACGAGGACGAAACGGCGCTCTCTCTCGACCAAGAAGCGAAGCGGAATCTCTTTCATGCCCTTTTCGACGTCGCAGTTTTCGCGTTGTGCTGCGCGCGCCACCTGCCGTGGGACCTCGGCGAGGGCTGAGACCTGGAAATCCGTTCTGCCTCCAAACGGGATGGGATCGAAGGCGGCAGTCTCATCTCGACTGCCGGCGCTCTGCTTGTCCTCGCCGAACGCGGCGGAGGTCAAGTGAACTGCGGCGAGGAGCATCAAGAGACCGATCGCAACACTCACGCTCTTCAATGCCGAACGCATCGCATGACTTCCTCGAACTGATACCGCCGCAGTCCCGATCCACGGGGATCACCGTGCCCATGATTGTACTGCGCCCGCGAGGCGAAAAACACCACGAGCGCACGCACCCATGCGGTCAAGCCAGGCCGTTTTCGGCGATTTCAAGCCAGCTGTGGTGGCACGAGAACAACCGAAGGACACGCCTGAGTGTGTATCGGGCATGGGCCCAAGTGAAGGCCCGCATCTGGGAGTTACGGCCCCAAAATTTGAGGCGCTCCCGACGCGGGCTTGGGCTGTCGACTCGCCTACTGCCAAGATCGGCGCCGCATCGCCAAGGTACCAGTGACTTTTGAACGTTTGCGCATTCGTCGTTCCTCAGCCTTTTCCAGGCGGGTACGAAGGTTCTGAAGCTCCGTCAGTTGAGAGCTGAGCGACAAAACACGTTGACGCAGAATCGCAATACGGTCGCACTGACCACGAGTACTCATGACGCGCCCTAAACTATGACTGTCAGGAAATGAACAGCTGGGCCAAGAAACAGAATGGACTTAAACCTATGAGTGTTGATGACCATAGCAAAGGTTCATGAAATTTGATTGACACGCGCGGCAGGGACGTCGCCGACCGCGATCGGAACATGCCAAAGATCAAAGCGCCGTTGGATCGGTGATTTTGCGCGACCACCCCAGTTCGATTCCGAGTTCTTACGGAAAACCGCTGCTAGAGCACAAGCCCGAGCACCAACCAGCTGGCAACAGACAAACAGACGCCAATTCCCAAATACGGCAATGCAATGCGCATGGTCATTCCTCCATGCCTAGACGCGACGAGAACATGGTCAGATACGCAGATTCGGGGCGCCAGCCCTATATTCCATGCGATGTATGAGGTGTTTAACGGCATCCGACGAGCATATTTAATTTGACTTTTGAATATGGTCAAGATTATATGTATTTGAGTTAATTGCTATATTTAATTTGGGCGTGTCGCCGCGCCGCAACACATTATCTACGCGTGTTCTGATCGGGTGCCGAAACCATGCGAACAGGCTGGGCGATCGCTCCATTGGAGTTGCTCTTGAGAGAGGCGTGATGCATGCGCCAATCAATCGATACTGCACCCAGGGACCGAGAAAGCACCCGAATAGAAGATGCGGCGGAGGAGCTCGGTCACGGGTCGCCCGAGACGGGCAGATGGGGCGCAAAGGACGGCTCAGCGCTCCGCTCTTCACGGACCCATTGGTGGGGTGAGACCGAGGATATCGATCCGGAGGAGACGGGTAGTTCGCTCATTGCAGCTGTCGTTCTGGTCGCCCTTATCTTCGCTGGGGTGACCCTGCTCGGTGCTTTCGACCCGTTCAACGCACAACCGACTGCCGAAACAACTCGAATCGACGGCGGGAGCGCCGCCGGCCTCGACCAGCGGCCTGACTTCGCGACCGGATCGCCAGCACTCCTTCAGAGCGAAATGTCCGAGGCCCCGATTCAGGCGGTCTCCGCAAGCGCGGCGGGCCCGCCACCACGGCTCGACGCCGACGGGCGCAGTGACGCGCTCTCCGGTGAACTGGCCGGCGCGCGCAGGGAGCTCGAAGAGGCGGTCCAGCGCACGCATGCAGCGGAAACTGCCACGGAGGAGCTGCGGCAGTCTCTTCAAATTGAGCGAGCCCGCAGCGCCGCCTTCGCGGACGAACTTGCCGGAACCCGCCGCGAAGTAGAGGCTCGTATCGCGCAGGCGCGCGAAGCGGACGAGGTGGCCGCACAGCAGAGGGATGCGGCGGCGTGGGCGATCGCTGAACTGCGGCAGTCCCTGCAGCAGGAGCGGGAAAAGAGCGCCGTCCTGGCGAAGCGAGTGAGCGCCGCGCAGGCGATAGCGGCAAGCGCTGAGCAAGAACGCTACGAGGCGCAGTCACGCGCCGCCGCCCTCGCGAGCGAGCTTGCCGGCATGACTGGCGGATCGGCTACGGCCGACGGTGCGACGGCGGAGCAAAGCGAGGCGGTGGGCGGGGAGATCGCGGAATTGCGGCAGTCCTTGCAGCAGGAGCGCGAAAGGAACGCAGCCCTCGCGCAACAAGAGGACGCCGCGCGGTCGGCAACGGCGAACGCCGAGCAACAACGCCGTGCCCTCGAAGAGGCCCAGGCTCATGCTGCCGCGCTGGAGAGCAAGCTTGCGCAAACGCGCGGCGTCATCGAATCGCTGAACGGGCATCTGCGCGAGGCGAACGATGCAGCCTCGCAGCAGAGACAGGCAGCGAACCGGGAGATCGCCGAACTGCGACAGTCGCTGGAGCGGGAGCGGAGCAGGACTGAAGCCAGGGAGAGCGAGATCGCCTCGGTATCGCGCCTTATCGATCAGCACGCCCCGGCGGCGCAAAGAAACGGCGGCCCGACCTTGTCGACGGCGCAGAACGTGACCGCAACGGAGCCGCCGACGAATCCAGGCCAGGACGAGGTGGAGGCCCGATTGATCCCGCGTGCCAGAGCGTTGCTCGATCAGGGCAATATCGGTGCAGCGCGGATTGTGCTCGAGCTTGCGGCTGAGAAGAACAGTGCGCAGGCGACCTTCATGCTCGCGGAGACATATGATCCGGCGGTTCTGTCGGCTTGGGGTGCCTATGGAACGCGCGGCGAGGCGGCCAAGGCGCGCGAGCTCTACGCGAAGGCACAGAGGAGCGGCATTCGCGGAGCCAAGGAACGACTGGATGCATTGCATCACTGAGAGTGGGCTTTGCATTCATGCCGGGAAGAGTGGTGACGGTGGGCAATCCGGAAAGGAACGACATGAACAAGCTGCCAAGGTCGCTCTCGTCGCTCGTGCTCGCCGCGCTGGTGCCGATTGCCGTGCTGCTTCAAACGACTTGCCTGGAAGCACAAACCGCAAGATCCGCCAAGGCCGATGCACAAATGCTCCGACGGCCGCTCCCTCAGGAGAGCGAAAAGGGCCGGATGAACGCCTGGACCGTCGGGCTCGCCGGCGGCCTGCTCGAGGGCGCGCCGATCCGCCTCGCGGCAGAAATGGCCCGTGTCGTCGACGACGGAGCAGAGCTGCATCTCCTGCCGATCGTCACCCGGGGCGCCACCGACAATCTGAATGCGCTGCTCTATCTGCGTGGTGTCGATACCGCGATCATCAATTCCGACGCGCTCGAGGAGTACAAGCTTCAGGTTCCGCAGATCCAAAGCCGCATCACTTATCTGCTCAATCTGTTTCCGTCCGAGTTGCACATCTTCGTGCGGCCGGAGATCACGAGCCTGCAGGACCTTGCCGGCAAGAAGGTGAACTTCAATACTCAGGGCACCGCAGCCGCCTATTCCGGTCCGCTGATCTTCAGCCGCCTCGGCGTCGACGTCGACAAGACGTTCATTCCGCATCAGCTTGCCCTGGAACAGATGCGCAAGGGGGAGATGTCGGCCGTCGTGTTCATCACGTCGAAGCCCGTGGACGCCTTCGTGCGAGGCCGCTGGGAAGCTGGATTCAAGTTCCTGCCGGTCCATTACGACAGGAAGTTCGAGGACTATTATCTGCCGGCGACCTTGAACGCCAACGAGTATCCCAATCTGATCAAACAGGGTGAGCGGGTTGCGACTCTTGCCGTGCCGACGGCTCTCGTTGCATTCAACTGGCCGCCACGCTCAAACCGCTATCAACGCGTGGCGCGCCTCGTCGAGTACCTGTTCTCGCGGATTGACCGCCTGCAGGCACCAGGCTTCGATCCGAAATGGCAGTCCATCAATCTCGCGGCGTCCGTCCCCGGGCTCACCCGCTTCCCGGCTGCGCAGGAATGGCTGGATCGCAAGGCACGCAGCGTACAGGCGAGGCCATGAAGAGTGCCGTTCCTCCGTTCGCCGTCGCCTTGAACGTAGCCTGCGGAATCGCTTACGCGCAAGACACGGGCGATGCCGTCGAATCACTTCGGGCTTGTTCGGCGATGGAAGGGCGGGGCCGGCTGGAATGCCTGCAAGAACTGTCACGTAAGATTCCGCCGCCCGGGCGGCGGGCGTCAGATGGCGGCTGGCTGATCAGCGAGACCACCTCGCCGGTCGACTATTCACCCGTCGTCACCGCCACCACCTTTTCGGTTGGCGGCTCGGATGGAGCCACGATGCAACTCGCAATCCACTGCCGCAAAGGCCGAACGGAAGTCACGGTCGCCGGACCGGCGCTGTCACGGAGCGCCAACGAATACGTCATCTCCTTTCGGCTGAATGCGGACACGCCGATGCAACTCGCGGCGGCGTCGCCGTCATTCGGCTCCGGCGTCGCTTTCGGGGGCGACGTCGTAAAGTTGCTGAACGCGCTACCCGACGAGGGTCACATCGTCGTGCGCCTTTTCGCCCGCACTGGTCAGGTGCAAGACGGACAGTTCCTGCTCAGCGGATTCGAGAACGTGCGCAAGAGAATGGCGGCTGCATGCAAATGGCCACATAGCGTCGCCAGACCGGGAAGGTGATGGTCAAGGAACGGGAGACACGAGATGATCAATCCGAAGTTGACGATAGCAATCATCGGCGGCCTGGCGATGGTGCTTCTGGTCGAACCAAGCGCGCAGGCGCAACAGGACAACCAGTTGATCCCGCAGATGAGCGAGAAGAATCAAGCACGCGATCCGAAGCAACCGACTAGACGGATGCACGTGAGCAAGCCGGGGCAGACTCACACGAGCAAGCAAACCGCTGCGACACGGGCGGCGATGGCTCAGGCGACAAAACCCGAGATCGTCAAAAAGCCGCACCAGCTGATATTGCAGGTCAATTCCAACGAACCTGCGATGATGAACCTCACGCTCAACAATGCCACCAATGTCGCGCAATATTACCGCGATCTCGGTGAACCAGTCTCAATCGAGATTGTCACCTTTGGTCCCGGTCTTCATATGCTGCGCGATGATACCTCGCCGGTAAAGCCACGCATCGAGGTGCTCGCGATGAGCAATCCCGAAATCTCCTTCAAAGCCTGCGGCAACACCCAGGAAAATATGCGGAAGGCGGAGAACAAGGACATCAATCTGATTCCGCAGGCGACGGTGGTCAAATCGGGTGTCGTCCGCGTCATGGAGCTGCAGGAACAGGGCTGGAGCTACGTCAAACCGTGAGGTCCGGCGACAATGAGGCCGTCGGATGCGCAGTTAGAGCGGAATGGCTTTAGGTTGAATCGATTGCCACGGGCTCGGTGCAACCTCTCCCGCTCTTGTCCGCCGAAGCCTTGGCGAAGGCGGATGCGGGAGAGGTCACGCCACCGGCTCGCGCCGACGGCGCGCCCGACGACAGCCTCCGGCGCGAGTCAGGGCTTTCTCCTCTCGGGGCTATCCCATTGCGGAAACATTCCCCAGCCCTCTCTCACAAGCGGGAGAGGGAATGCACTTGCCTTGTAGCAATTCCTTCACCAGCTCGGCGAGGAGATCGGTGCGGCGCGCCACGCCGATGACGCGCACGCCTTCGGCGGCGAGGCCCCTGGCGATGGCGCGGCCGATGCCGATGCTCGCGCCGGTGATGACAGCGGTTTTCGATTTGAGCCCGAGGTCCATGGTCGCAACGCTCCCTTGGTCCTGCCTGCTTTTTGTTGTTCGTTTGCCGCTCTGTCCCGCGGGCTTGCGAATTGCCCGACCGGGACGAGCAGTGGTAACCAAGAGGCTTGCCGAAGGACAAGAGCCTTGGCGAGGGAAATACGAAGAACAAAGGCGTCGAAGGATGGTCTGGGATCCGCAGCAATATCTGAAGTTCTCCGGCCACCGGCTCCGGCCCGCCGTCGACCTGTTGATGCGGATTCCGGATTTTGCCCCGCGTGCGATCGCCGATCTCGGCGCCGGCGCCGGCAACGTCACCAAATTGATCAGGGAGCGCTGGCCGGAGGCACGCGTGATCGGGGTCGAGGGCTCGGCGGAGATGGTCGCCGCAGGACGCAAGGCCGCCCCTGACGTGGAATGGTCGCATGAGGATCTCGGCCATTGGAGTCCCGCTGGGCAGTACGACTTGATCTATTCCAATGCCGCACTGCATTGGCTGCCCAATCATGCGGCACTGTTTCCGTCGCTGATGGAGAAGGTGACGCCCGGGGGCATGCTCGCGGTGCAGATGCCGCGCAATTTCCTCGCGCCTTCGCATGTGCTGATCGGCGAGACTGCGCTCGACGGCCCATGGCGCTCCAAGGTGGAGCATCTCGTCATCCGGCCGCCGGTGGAAGGGCCGGCCTTCTATCACGATCTGCTCGCGCCGATGTCGGCCAACATCGACATCTGGGAGACCGAATATCTGCAAGTGCTCGAAGGCGACAATCCCGTGAAGGAATGGACCAAGGGCACCTGGCTGACGCGCTATCTCGACGTGCTCCAAGGCGAGGAGAAGGCCGCGTTCGAAGCCGCCTACGGGATGCGCGTCGCAAGGGCCTATCCGAAGAATGCGGCGGGGCAGACGCTGTTCCCGTTCCGGCGCCTCTTCATGGTCGCGCAACGGAAAGGCTGATGGCGCTGCCGCAATGCGGCATAGCACGCGTTGCCTTGGACTCGCGCGGATGCCGGCTTGCGCATCCGGCGGTCATCACGTTAGCTTGGCAGCGCTTAGCTCTCGTTGTTACCGACGGCTGCGGCCCAATAACAACAGTACCAACGGTCGGGGGCAATTGCGCTCCCGGCCGTTGCGCTTGAATGATCCAATCCGGGGGGACCAAGTTGCTGCGTGTGCTGAATCGCTTTCTCGATCATCTCGAGGAATGGCTGATCGCGACGATGATCGCGGCTGCGACGTCGCTCATCTTCGTCGCGGTGGTGCACCGTTACGGCGCCGGGCTGTCGATCGACCTCGCCAAATGGGCGGAAGCCCGCAACCTCACTGTCCTCGCCGTGCCCGCGCGCGCGACGTTCGCCTGGCTTGCCGCCCTCGATTTGTCATGGGCGCAGGAGCTCTGCATCTACATGTTCATCTGGATGGCGAAGTTCGGCGCCGCCTACGGCGTGCGGACCGGCATCCATGTCGGCGTCGACGTGCTGGTCAACATCCTGCCGGGCGGCTCGCGCCGCCGCATCATCACCTTCGGCCTGCTGTGCGGCGCGCTGTTCACCGCCATCGTGGGCTATTTCGGAGCCGCCTTCGTCAGCCACATGTGGCACAGCGGCCAACAGTCCAACGACCTCGAGGCGCCGATGTGGGTGGTGTATCTCACCATTCCGATCGGCTCCGGCCTGATGTGCTTCCGCTTCCTGCAGGTCGCCTGGTCGTTCTACCGCACCGGCGAGCTGCCGCATCACGATATGGCGGGCGTCGAGGGCGTCGAGGCGGATCCGGTGCATCCGGCGCCGGTCACGCCCACCCAGGTGGTCCGGGACGAGCGCAGCCCGCTCGGCTGGATCCTGATGCTGCTGCCGGTCCTGATCGTCGCGCTGTGCTTCGCGCATGCGGCCCATGTCATCACCTTGCCGCAGGGCCTGCGCGTCTTCATCGTGTTCGCGCTGCTGATCTCGCTGATGCTGACCGGCATGCCGATCTCGATTGCGCTGGGTCTGACCGTGCTCAGCTTCATGTTCACGCTGACTGACGTGCGAACCGAATCGGTGGCGCTAAAGCTGTTCACCGGCATCGAGAATTTCGAGATCATGGCGATCCCGTTCTTCATTCTGGCCGGCAACTTCCTGACTCATGGCGGCGTGGCGCGGCGGATGATCACCTTTGCAACCTCGCTGGTCGGCCATTGGTATGGCGGGCTCGCGCTGTCGGGCGTGGTCGCCTGCGCGCTGTTCGCCGCGATCTCCGGCTCCTCGCCGGCGACCGTGGTGGCGATCGGCTCAGTGATCCTGCCCGCGATGGTCGCGCAAGGCTTTCCGAAGCGGTTCGGCGCCGGCGTGATCACGACGTCGGGCTCGCTCGGCATTCTGATTCCGCCATCGATCCCGATGGTGCTCTACGCCGTCTCCACCAACAGCTCGGTGGGCAAACTCTTCATCGCCGGCATCGTGCCGGGGCTTGCGCTCGCCACGCTGCTCGGCATGACGACGTTCTATCGCGCCTGGCGCAACGACTATCCGCGGATGCCGAAGGCGACCTTCATGGAGCGTCTCGATGCGTTCCGCAAGTCGATCTGGGGCATCCTCCTGATCGTGATCGTGATCGGCGGCATCTACAGTGGCCTGTTCACGCCGACTGAAGCTGCCGCCGTCAGCGCGGTCTACGCCTTCATCGTCGCGGTGTTCATCTACAAGGACCTGAAGCTGCGCGACGTGCCGCGCGTGCTGCTGTCGTCGGCCAACCTTTCGGCGATGCTGCTCTACATCATCACCAATGCCGTGCTGTTCTCGTTCCTGATGACCTACGAGAATGTGCCGCAGGCGCTGGCGCAATGGATGATCGACCAGGGCCTGGGCTGGATCGGCTTCCTGCTGCTCGTCAACATCCTGCTGCTGCTCGCAGGCAACGTGATGGAGCCGTCCTCGATCATCCTGATCATGGCGCCGATCCTGTTTCCGGTCGCGGTCAAGCTCGGCATCGACCCGATTCATTTCGGCATTCTGATGACGGTCAACATGGAGGTCGGCCTGTGCCATCCGCCCGTCGGCCTCAATCTCTACGTCGCCTCGGGCATCGCCAAGATGGGGATCACCGAGCTCACGGTCGCAGTGTGGCCGTGGCTGCTGACGATGCTGAGCTTCCTCATGGTGGTGACCTATTGGCCGGGCCTGTCGCTGTGGCTGCCGCGGCTATTGGGGATGTAGCGGGGTGAGCGGCGTAGGAAGGATGTTCGAGATCGCCGAGCCGAAGCGGGTGAGGGTCGGGTAGGAGGCCGTCGCCAAGTCCTCCGTCATTGCGAGCGCAGCGAAGCAATCCAGAGTCCCTCCGCGGAAAGATCCTGGATTGCTTCGCTGCGCTCGCAATGACGAATTGATAGGGCGGGCGCTTACGCAAATCATGGCCGGTACTGGCCCGGCCATGAGGTTTGCGCCTAAGTTGCCTTCCTACTCCGCGCTGCTCACCAGCTTGATCCGCGGTGCCTGCGCCTCGGTCAGGCTGCGATATGCGGCGAGGTAGTCCAGGGCCATGCGCCGCGCGGTGAAGCGGGTCTCGAACTGCTTGCGGATCGCGGCGCGGTCGAGTTGCGGAAGCCGGTTCACCACGCCCGCGGCGCTGATGACGTCCTCGACGATGAAGCCGGTGAGGCCCTCGTCGATGATCTCCGGCACCGAGCCGCGGTTGAAGGCGACGACCGGCGTTCCGCACGCCATGGCCTCGATCATGACGAGGCCGAACGGCTCCGGCCAGTCGATCGGCAGCAAGAGGCCGAGCGCGCCGCTGAGGAAATCCGATTTCTCGTGATCGCTGATCTCGCCGATGAAATCGACCAACGGATTGTTCTCGATCATCGGCCGGATCAGCTCGTCGTAATAATCCTGGTCGGCACGGTCGACCTTGGCCGCGATCTTGAGCGGAATGCCGCAATGGGTCGCGATCTTGATGGCGCGATCGACGCCCTTCTCGGGCGCGATGCGGCCGAGCACGGCGAGGTATTCCTGTTTCGCCGGCTTCGGCGTCAGCAGCTTCTCCGGCAGGCCGTGGTGGATCGTCGTCACCCAGTTCGCCTGCGGCACCGGCCGCCGCTGCGCATTGGAGATCGAGATGACCGGCATCTTGGTGAAGGTGTTGAAGACCGGCTGATGCTCGGGAAGATCGAGCCGGCCGTGCAACGTCGTCACGAACGGGGTCGGCTGGCGGTGGAACAACGACCAGGGATAATAGTCGAGATGGAAGTGGAGGAAATCGAACTCCTCGTCGTCACATTTTTGCCGCACCCGCTCCAGCAGCACCATGTGCAGCGCGTTGGGATCGCGCACCGAACCGTCGAGCCGAAGTGCCCGCGGCCATAATGCATCGAGCTTGGCCGATGTCCGCGAGTCGCCGCTGGCGAAAAGCGTCACGTCATGGCCCAGGGCCACCAGCTCTTCCGTCAACCAATGCACCACCCGCTCGGTGCCGCCATACAGCTTGGGTGGAACAGCCTCCGTCAACGGAGCTACCTGCGCGATGCGCATCTCACCATCTCCTCTGCGATCATGAAGTTGAAACCCCCGCCTTAACGGCACCGGCAATGCCAGACGAGGGAACGTTCCCGCACCTGCGAAGTTCCTTCCCCCGAACGTTACATATTCGACACGTCGGCGGAGCGTCGCGATGCTGCCACTACATCTTCGCACATCGTCCGCATCCGCATGTCGTGATGGGATTGCCCGGGAACCGAGGCGAAGCGGTCGATGTTCACTCGACCAGTAACGAAACGAAAAATCAGCATAACGGGGCGACAGCCATATGGATCAGCTTTCTGGGTACGCGCGTAGGCCATTTGCCTTTGTCCTGCGCTATCTCCGGCGTCGTCTCGCGTCGCATTTGGTGATCCTGACCGCGGTCGTGGGGGCCGTTGCCTGCTCCGTAGGCACCCAGTATGGCGTCAAAGCTCTGGTCGACGCCTTGTCGGCCGGTCCCTCGTATGGCGGTGGCGTATGGCTGGCATTCATTCTGCTCATGTCACTGATTGCCGCCGACAACTTCCTGTGGCGGATCGCAAGCTGGACGGCGAGCTTCACCTTCGTCCGGGTCACGGGCGATTTACGGCGTGACATATTTCGTCATCTGACCGGGCACGCCCCGAGCTACTTCTCGGACCGGATGCCCGGCATGCTGACGAGCCGCATCACCGCGACCTCGAACGCGGTGTTCACCGTCGAGAACATGTTCGTCTGGAATGTGTTGCCGCCGTGCATTGCCACAATTGCGGCAATCATCCTGATTGGAACCGTCAGTCCCTACATGGCGCTCGGCCTGATCGCGATCGCGGGCGGCATGGTAGTTGCGATGTTTCGTCTGGCCGCGGCCGGCAAGCCGCTGCATGACGATTTCGCCGACAAGGCCGCATTGGTCGACGGCGAGATGATCGACGTCATCAGCAACATGCCGCTGGTGCGCGCCTTCTGCGGCATCAGCCACGAGCATGAGCGGTTCGACGCGACCGTGAACCAGGAGCTGACCGCGCGCAGCCGCAGCCTGCGTTATCTGGAGAAGCTGCGGCTGTTGCATGCCGTCATCACCGTGCTTCTGACCATTGCGCTGATGGCCTGGGCGATCTCGCTCTGGCAGAAGGGCCAAGCGACGACCGGCGACGTCGTGCTGGTCTGTACGCTCGGCATCTCGATCCTGAGCGCGACGCGCGATCTCGCGGTGGCGCTGGTCGACGTCACCCAGCACGTCGCGCGTCTGACAGAGGCGATCGCCACGCTGCTGGTGCCGCACGAGCTCCGCGATCATCCCGAGGCCGAGCCCCTGGTCAAAAGCGGCGCGGCCATCGCGTACAACAACGTCACCTTCGGCTATCCCGGCAGCGACAAGATCTTCGAGCGCTTCAGCCTGCGCCTCCAGCCCGGCCAGCGCGTCGGACTGGTCGGCCAGTCCGGCGGCGGCAAGTCGACGCTGTTCACGCTGCTGCAGCGCTTCTACGACGTCGACGAGGGCAATATCACCATTGACGGCCAGGACATCTCGAAGGTGACGCAGCTGAGCCTGCGCGAGGCGATTTCCGTCGTGCCGCAGGACATTTCCTTGTTTCATCGCTCCATTCGCGAGAACATCCGCTATGGCCGGCCGAACGCGACCGACGACGAGGTGCTGCGCGCGGCGATCGCAGCGCGCTGCGACTTCGTCGAGACCCTGCCCGAGGGCCTCGACACCATGGTCGGCGACCGCGGCGTCAAGATGTCGGGCGGCCAGCGCCAGCGCATCGCGATCGCGCGCGCCTTCCTGAAGGACGCGCCGATCCTGCTGCTGGACGAGGCGACCGCCGCGCTCGACAGCGAATCCGAGGAGGCGATCCGCGAGGCGCTGTCCCGCCTGATGCGCGGCCGCACCGTGATCGCGATCGCTCATCGCCTTGCGACGCTGCGCAATTTCGATCGTGTCGTGGTGTTGAGGAATGGTAAGATCATCGAGGACGGCTCGCCCGAGCGCCTGATGCAGGGTCACGGGCCGTATCGTGAGCTGGTCACGCAGGAAATGAGCCGGCTCGCGCAAGCCGCCGCGTAAACCAACAGTCGCGTTCTCGAGTCGGTCGCGTTTCGAATCAAGCGCAGGGGAGCAGCTCATGTCGGCAGAAGCCGTAACCCAGTTCGTCTCCGTGACGCGGACCCCGGAACAGGTCGCGGAACAGCCCTTCTACATTCCGATGACCGGGCCCTCGGCCCGGCCGCGGCGTTCGCTCAAGCACGACGACACCTTCATCGTGCTCGACAGCCACGGCGACATCGGCGCGTCCGCTGGCGGGCCGGACGGACTGTTCCATCACGACACGCGCTATCTTGCGCGGCTGGAGCTCGTGCTCGACGATCTCCAGCCGCTGCTGCTCGGCTCGAATCTGCGCGACGACAATTCGGCGTTGACCGTCGATCTCACCAATCCGGACATCTACCGGCAGGGCAACCTCGTTCTGCAAAAGGACCTGTTGCACGTCGTGCGCACCATCTTCCTGTGGCGCGGCACCGCCTACCAGCGCATCGGCGTGCAGAACCATGGCGACCGGCGCACCAGCTTCGAGCTGACGCTGCTGTTCGGCAACGACTTCGCCGATCTGTTCGAGGTTCGCGGCGAGCGGCGGCCGCGCCGCGGCGTCGGAACCGGCCGGCTGCTCGGGCCGACCGACGTCCTGTTCGAGTATCGCGGCCTTGACGACGCCGAGCGGACCACCGGCCTGCATTTCGATCCGCGTCCGACGCGGCTCTCGGTCAACGCTGCGACCTGGGAACTCGACCTTGAGCCGCACCAGGCCAAATCGCTGTTCGTGGCCGTGTCCTGCAACCGGCCGCTGACGGAGAAGCCGGTGCGGTTCTTCCCGGGTCTGCTGGCGCACCGCCGCGAGATGCGGCAGTCGACCATGGGCGCGGCCAGCATCGAGACCTCCAACAACATCTTCAACGAGGTGCTGTGCCAGGCCATGGCCGACCTCAACATGCTGATGACCGAGACGCCGCAGGGACGCTATCCCTATGCCGGCATTCCCTGGTACTCGACGACGTTCGGGCGCGACGGCCTCATCACCGCGCTGCAGATGCTCTGGGTCGATCCGCGCATTGCCAAGGGCGTCCTGCGCCGGCTCGCGCATTTCCAGGCCGCGGCGGTCGATCCGCTCGCGGACGCCGCGCCCGGCAAGATCCTGCACGAGATGCGCGGCGGCGAGATGGCGGCGCTCGGGGAAGTCCCGTTCGCGCATTACTACGGCAGCGTCGATTCGACCGCGCTGTTCGTGCTGCTCGCAGGCAGCTATTTCGAGCGCACCGGCGACGAGGCCACGTTGGTCGAGCTGTGGCCGGCGATCGAGGCGGGGCTGGCCTGGATCGACGGTCCGGGCGATCCCGACCAAGACGGTTTCGTCGAATACCAGCGCGCGACCGAGAAAGGGCTGGCGAACCAGGGCTGGAAGGATTCCTATGACGCGATCTTCCATGCCGACGGCCGGCTTGCCGAGGGCAATATCGCGCTCGCGGAGGTCCAGGGCTACGTCTTTGCCGCCAAGCAGCTCGCGGCGCGTTGCGCGCTGCGGCTCGGCAAGCCGGACCGCGTGCGCAAGCTCGAGGCCGAAGCCAGGGCGCTCGCCGAGCGCTTCGAGCAGGCGTTCTGGTGCGAGGAGCTCGGCACCTATGCGCTCGCGCTCGACGGCAAGAAGCGGCCCTGCAAGGTGAGGACCTCGAATGCCGGGCAGATCCTGTTCAGCGGCATGGTCCGCGAGGACCGCGCGCGTCTCGTCGCCGCCGATCTGATGCGGCCGCATTTCTTCTCGGGCTGGGGCATCCGCACCGTCGCGCAAGGCGAGGTGCGCTACAACCCGATGTCCTACCATGACGGATCGATCTGGCCGCACGACAACGCGCTGATCGCGCTGGGGCTGGCGCGCTACGGCCTCAAGCATTCGGTGGCGCATGTCTTCAAGGGGCTGTTCGACGCCGCGACCTACATGGATTTGCGCCGGCTGCCCGAATTGTTCTGCGGCTTCCGGCGCGAGAAGCGGCGCGGGCCGACGCTGTACCCGGTCGCCTGCGCGCCGCAGGCCTGGGCCAGCGCGACGCCGTTCACGTTGCTGGAGGCGGCACTCGGCCTCGAGTTCGACGTCGCGCGCGGCGAGATTCGCCTGCGCAACCCGCATCTGCCGGCGTTCCTCAACGAGGTGATCCTGCGCGATCTGCGCCTTGGCGAATCCAGCGTCGATCTTCGCGTCAGCCGTCACGGCGACGACGTGGCGCTGGAAGTGTTGCGCACGCGCGGTCAGATCCAGGTCTCGATCGTGCTGGCGCGCTAGAGGCGCGAGGAGGAGGTCATGCGTGCGATCGGAAGGTTGATCTTGGGCGTGGCGATCGTCGCGGGCTTGACGGTCGCCGAATCGCGCGCGGCCGAGGAGCCGCCTGCATCCCCGAGCGAGGCAAAGGCACCGGCAAATGTGCAACCGCCGGCTTCCACGGTGCCCGTTACGCCCAAGGACGCCGCGCCGCCGCCATCGGTGACCATCATCGGCGCGAGCGAGGCCCACGGCGTTCTCGGCCGCGACGTTCGCAGCGCCGCCGGCGAGGACATGGGTCGCATCGTCGACGTCATCGTCGATCGCACCGGCCATGTCCGCGCTGCGGCGATCGATTTCGGCGGCTTCCTCGGCGTCGGCAGCCGCAAGATCGTCGTCGACTGGAACGCGCTGCGCTTCGGCAAGATCGCCAACAAGAAGGACAGCATCACGCTGGAATTGACCAAGGCGCAGGTCGCGGCCGCACCGGAATACAAGGAGGACACGCCGATCGTCGTGCTCGGCGCGTCCGGCAGCCTTCAGCCGCTGCAAGCGATTCAGTGAGGTGCAGGGAGGGCTGACCGCCCGTGCTGTTGTCGAGGAAGCCGAATCATGCAGATCGCGGCGGCGTCGTCGAGCAGGACAACGTCGCGGAGCCGGCGGCTGCGGGCATTCCGGCGCCGTCGCGCCAGAGCCTGCGCGGCCTCGACTGGTTCATCTTCTTCCTCGCCGACGTGCAGACCGGATTCGGTCCCTTCATCGCGGTCTATCTGACGACGCAGAAATGGACCCAGGTCGAGATCGGGTTCGTGCTGTCGATCGGCGGCATCGTCGCCCTGATCGGCCAGATGCCGGGCGGCGCGATCATCGATGCCGCGAAATCGGAGCGCCTCGTCGCTGCCCTCGCGATCGCGACCATCGGCGCCTGCGCGCTGGCCTATGCGGCGATGCCGATCTTCGCCGTCGTGGTGACCGCCGCCACGCTGCATGCGATGGCGAGCTGCGTGCTCGGGCCGGCGATCGCCGCGATCAGCCTCGGCCTCGTCGGCCCGCTCGCGATCGGCGAGCGGCTCGGGCGCAACGCGCGCTTCGCCTCGCTCGGCAACGGCGTCGCGGCAGCGGTGATGGGCACCGCGGGCTACCTGTTATCGAGCCGCTCGGTCTTCCTGGTCACCTTCCTGCTCGTGATTCCAACCCTGATCGCTCTGTCGCGCATCCGCGAGAACGAGGTCGACATCAGGCGCTGTCACGGCGAGCTGCCGCCTGAAGCCGCCGACCGCGGCGATCCCAATATCTGGCACCTGATCCGGCAGCGCCCGCTCATCGTGTTCGCGCTCAGCGTGCTGCTGCTGCAGCTCGCGAACGCCGCGATGATGCCGCTGATGGCGAGCGCGGTGACGGCGCGATCGAGCCAATGGGCGACCGTGCTCGTCGCCTTTTGCATCGTCGTTCCGCAAGCGATCGTGGCGCTGCTGTCGCCGACGGTCGGGCGCAAGGCGCAAGCGTGGGGCCGGCGCCCGCTGCTGCTGATCGGATTCGGTGCTCTGGCGATTCGCGGCCTGTTGTTTGCGACCGTGCGCGATCCGTATCTGTTGGTGCTGGTGCAGGTGTTCGACGGCATCACCGCGGCGGTCTTCGCGGTGATGATCCCGCTGATCGTCGCCGACGTCGCGTTCGGCAGCGGGCATTTCAACCTGGCGCAGGGGATCGTCGGCACCGCAACGGGCATCGGCGCGTCGCTGAGCACGGTGCTTGGCGGCTATGTCAGCGACAAGTTCGGCAATGCCACCGCATTCATCGGGCTGTCCGGCGTTGCCGCAGCGGGGCTCCTGCTGATCTTCTTTGTGATGCCGGAGACGCGGCGCACGGGTCTGACCGCCACCAAAGAAGTGGCCGGCTGAACGTATTCAGCCGGCCAAAGTGGGTCGGGAGGAAGATTGAGGATCAGGCGTCGAGATTGTGCAGACGCTGGCGGTTGCGCAGCATGATCTGGCGGGCACCGGAGAAACCGAGAATGCCCTGAGCGTGCAGCTGCGACAGCGCGCGCGACACGGTCTCCAAGGTGAGGCCGAGATAGTCGCCGATGTCGCGGCGGCACATGGGCAGTGCCATCATGCCGGCGACGGCGAGGCGGCGGTCCATTTCGAGCAGGAAGGTCGCGACGCGCTCCATCGCAGTCTTGCGGCCCAGCAGCAGCATGTGGTCCTCGGCATGGCGCAACTCGCCGGCGGTCATGGCCCAGAGCTTGCGGGCGACCTGCACGTCGGTGCCGGCGGCCTTTTCCAGGCTGGCGCGCTTCACGAGGCGGACGGTGGTATCGATGATGGCTTCAGCGGCGAGACGGTGAGTGGGACCGGATTCGAGGCCGAACACGTCGCCGGGAAGATGGAAGGCGCCGATCTGGCGGCGGCCGTCGGAGAGAAGCTTGTAGCTGCGCACCGCGCCGGTCACGACCTGATAGACATATTCGGCCGCCTCCTCCTCGCCATAGATCTCCTCGTCCTTGCCGTAGGAGAACTCGGTGGCGACCAGGCCGACATGGCCCGCGATCGCGCCGAACTGGTCGGTAACGGGGTGGGCAGGAGCAATCTTGCCACCGATTTGGGTGTTGATCGCCTGGGTGTTGAGCGTCTGGGTCAGCATCTGCGCCATCTCCGTTGTGATGGAGCACTGCTACGATGAAACACGCAATCCGGAAATTTCGCGCGTTATCTTAGGGATGTTTACCTACGTAGAGTCCCTAGGTCACGCTCCGGGGCGGTCCTGGATGGCGTGGCGGATGCACTTGACCAGGTTTTCGTCGAGAAGCGGCTTCAAAACCACGTCCTTGATACCCGCCATCGCGGCCCGGGCCGAGATGTTCTCGTCGGGATAGCCGGTGATCAGGATCACGGGCGCGTCGCGGTGGGATTTGCGAAGCCGGCCGGTCAAATCGATGCCGTTGATGTCGGGCATCTTGTAGTCGATGACGTAGCAGTCCGGCGCGGGCGCGGCGCCGAGATTGAGCAGCGCCGTGCCACTCCTGAAGGTCCGCACGGCGAAGCCGTCGGTCTCCAGCAGGAACCGCAGGGATCCGAGAACTGCGGCATCATCGTCGACCACAAAGACGGTGGGTTGTGGGGAGGACGACGGCCGCGCACGATGTGGGCTGACCTCAACCATGCTGTCTGGCTAGCACTGCGCCGTGAAGTCGCCTTGACCTGCCTCAATCGTTGAGCATGCCGGCGCGCATCGCGAGGCGAACCAGTTCCGAAAGGCTGCTCGCCTGCATCTTGGTCATGACGTTGGCCCGGTAGACTTCGATGGTCCGTGGGCTGATGTCGTATTCGCGGGCGATCAGCTTGTTGGAGAGGCCCGCGACCAGCCCCTCCATGACCTGGCGCTCCCGCGGACTCAAGGACGCGACGCGGGCGGCGATGTCGTGCGTGACGGCCTCGTTCTTGGCGGCGGGCTCGGCCTGGCGGAGCGCCGACTCGATCATGGCGGTGAGTCGGTCGTCATCGAATGGTTTCTCCAGGAAGTCGACCGCCCCGAGCTTCATCGCCTCGACCGCCAGCGGCACGTCGCCATGACCGGTCATGATCACGATCGGGAACGGGCTTTGCTGCGCCTTCATCCGCTTCAAGAGCTCGATGCCGTCGAGGCCGGGCATGCGCACGTCGGAGACGACGCAGCCGAAACCGAGGCCGGGCAGGGCTTCGAGAAAGGCGAGCGCGTCGTCGAACAAAGTGACGGCGAAGCCGGCGGAATCCAGCAGGAAGTTCAGCGAGTCCCGCATCGCCGCGTCGTCGTCGATGACGTAAACATTTCCCTTGGTCGTCATGGATCAGCTCTCGTCGGTTGCCGGCAGGGTGAAGCGGAACGTCGCTCCGCCCGCTGCGTTGCTCTCGGCCCACATGCGGCCGCCATGGGCCTCGATGATCGAGCGGCTGATGGAGAGTCCCACGCCCATGCCGGTGTCCTTGGTGGTGAAGAAGGTCTGGAACAGGTTTGGAATGATGTCTTCCCGGAAGCCGATGCCGGTGTCGGAGACCTCCACCTCGATCATGCCGTCGGCGACACGGGTGTTGGCGACAACGAGCTCGCGCCGCTGCGACTGCGCCATCGCCTCGAGCGCGTTGCGGAACAGGTTGACCAGCACCTGCTGAATCTGCACCCGGTCGGCGAGAACGAGGTCGGCGTCGGGATCGAGGCTGAAGCGGAGCTGCACGTTCTGCTCGCGCGCGCCGGCGAGCCCGAGCGCGCCGGCTTCCTCGATCAGCTTGGACAGGCTCTCGACCCGCTTCTCGGATTCGCCGCGGGAGACGAAGTCGCGCAGGCGGCGGATGATCTGGCCGGCGCGCAACGCCTGTTCCGCCGCGCGGTCCAGCGCGCTTTCGACCTTCGGCATGTTGGGATCGGTGCTGCCGGCGAGGAGGCGCCGCGATCCCTTCATGTAATTGCTGATCGCCGCCAGCGGCTGGTTGAGCTCGTGGGCGAGCGCGGAAGCCATCTCGCCCATCGCTGTCAGCCGCGACACGTGCACGAGCTCGGATTGCAGCTCCTGGAGCCGCGCCTGGGTCTGCTGGTGCTCGGTGAGATCGCGCACGAAGCCGGTGAAATGGGGCTCGCCCGCGCGTTGCGTCTTCCCGACGGACAGGTGCATCGGGAAGGTCGTGCCGTCGCGGCGTTTGCCCGTCACGATCCGGCCGATGCCGATGATGTGCGGATCATTGGTCCTGAGATAGCGCGTGAGATAGCTGTCGTGACGCGACTGATCGGGCTCCGGCATGAGAATGCTCACGTTCCGGCCGATGGCTTCCTGCCTGCTGTAGCCGAACAGCCGCTCCGCCGCGCTGCTGAAGAGCTGCATGATGCCGCGTGAATCGATGACGATCATGGCATCGGGCACCGTTTCGAGAATCGAGCGAAGATGATTCTCCTGGGACCGCAGGGCCTCTTCGAGCTGCTTCTCCTCGTTGATGTCGAGGAATATCCCGCTGAGATGACGCGGCATGCCCGCATCGTCCCGGATCACGCCGGCCCTGGCCCGGATCCATTGGCCGTTTCCGGACGCGCCGCTGACCTTGAAGGACAAGTCGAGGCCCCCGCCACCTTCCGATGTGCGCCCGATCGCCTTCAGGAGGTGGTCCCGATCGCCCGGCTCCAACAGGGAAAGAAAGAGATCGTAGCTGACGGCCTGGTCCGGCTGCAGGCCGAACAGCCGTCTGGCCGTGTCCGACCAGTCGAGCTCGCGAGTCTGCAGGTCGAGGTCCCAGGTGCCGACCCCGAATCCCTCGATGCGGACTCGGAAATGCTCGCCCCGACCATCGTCTGCCGGATGGTTCCCGCGGGTCGGCGCCAAGGTTCTGCTCCTATTCTCGGCGGACCGGCAGGATGCCGTTACCGCTTCAGCAATGTCGCCCAAGGCTCGGCCGGAGGCAAGCGCGGACGTTGAATCCACTGCCGGACTCCCCATTCCGGGAGAGTGGGCAGCCAGAGACCTCGATTTGATCTAGCTCAGCCTGTTGCGCGGCAGCAGGTCTAGGATTCAAAAAATTCTGTAATGCTGGAGATTTCCCGATGACATACGCCACCGTCATGGTCAGCCTGGCGCTCGATCAACTCAACGAAGCGCGTCTTCAGGTCGCAGGCGAGCTCGCCGAACGATTCGAGGCGGCCATCGTCGGGGTCGCTGCGGCGCAGTTCGTCCCGCCGCTCTATTTCACCGACGGCGCAGAGGCGCAAGCGCTGATCGACGAGGGCGAAGCTTCGATCAAGCGGCGGCTGGCCGGGCTCGAAGCGCAATTCCGCGCGGCCGTGAAAAATCGCGGTGGACACGCGGAGTGGCGAAGCGCGATGGATTATCCGGCCCGCTTCGTCACGGCGCAGGCGCGTTGCGCCGACATCGTCGTCAGCGGTGGGCAGAGCCCGGCCTTCTCCGATGCTTTCTCGCTGGCGAGTCCCAAGGACCTGGTGATGCAGACCGGCCGCCCGCTGCTCGTCGTTCCCGACCGGGCCAACTGGCTCGACCTGCGCAGCGTGCTGGTGGCGTGGAAGGACGCGCCGGAGGCGCGGCGGGCGGTGGCGGGCGCGCTGCCGATGCTGCACAAGGCGAAGGACGTCACCATCGTGGAAATCCCGGAGCGGGGCGACGACCGTTCGGCCGTGATGGCCGGTGTCAGCGACGTTGCCGCCTGGCTCGGCCGCCACGGCATCACCGCGACTGCGCGGGTCCTCGAGGCCGCAGGAAACGAAACCCCTGCTGCGCGGTTGGAGAAAGTCGCCGGCGACACCGGCGCGGGCCTGATCGTCGCGGGCGCCTATGGTCATTCGAGATTTCGCGAACTGATCCTCGGCGGCGTCACCCAATATCTGGTGACGCAAACCGCCCGCAGCGTGCTGCTGTCGCACTGACCAGCGGCCGGCCAGTTGAGGAATAGAGGAGGACGCGCCGTGTACCAATTTCTTGAACAGACCGTCGACGGCTACATGACGCGCAACGTCAAGACGGTGCAGCGCGACCTCGACTTGTTCCAGCTCAGCGAGATGTTCGAGACCGACGATTTCAATTCCTATCCGGTCGAAGACGACGGGCAGGTGGTCGGCATCGTGACCAAGTTCGACATCCTGAAGTGCTTCGCCTTTACGCCGAGCCAGATGTTGCCGCGCTACGACGACCTGATGAGCCGCAAGATCGGCGACGTCATGACGCCCGAGTTCATCTATGTCAGCCCCGACACGCGGCTGACGCGCGTGCTCCAGATCATGGTCGAGCACCGCATCAGGAGCATCATCGTGCTCGACGGCACACAGAAGCTGGCCGGCATCATCGCGCGCGAGGACGTCATCGCGGCGCTCAAGGCGACGGCGCGGGAGTGAGGTCTGGATCCTTCTGTTCCAACCTCCGCGATTTCACGGAGGTTATCTATCTTTCTTCCCTTCTCCCCTTGCGGGAGAAGGTGACGCGAAGCGCCGGATGAGGGGTCCGCTTCAACGGAAAAACTTTTCGTGCGGAACCAACCCCTCACCCAAGTGAGTTTGCCGCACCTTTCTCGCTGCCCTCTCCCACAAGGGGAGAGGGCATTTCAACTGGCACTGCATCGGCTCACATTAACAGAAATCCATCTATCTTGATTTCAATCAATTCGCCGCGAGGGTGGATGTGGTTTCTGGCAGCGTGTTCTTTCAGAGAGAATCCGCATGAGCCAGCCCTCCATCTCAAAATCCATGACCATCGGTGAAAGCGGCTTGGCTGTCGTATTCGCAGTCACCGCTTTCCTCTGCGTGATCGCCTCGGCCAAGGCGCTCGATGCGCCCTTCGCGTTCCACGCTGCGCTCAGCGCGGCGGCGAGCCTCGCTGCGGTGTTCTTCATCGTCAACCGCTATTTCGAGAGGCCGGCGGCGCTGCCGGCCCAGGAGATCAACGGCCGCCCGAACTACAGCATGGGGCCGATCAAGTTCTCGGCCTTCATGGCGATGTTCTGGGGCATTGCCGGATTCCTCGTCGGCCTCATCATCGCCTCGCAGCTGGCCTGGCCCGCGCTGAACTTCGATCTGCCCTGGATCAGCTTCGGCCGCCTGCGTCCGCTGCACACCTCCGCCGTGATCTTCGCGTTCGGCGGCAACGTCTTGATCGCAACCTCGTTCTATGTCGTGCAGAAGTCCTGCCGCGCGCGCCTTGCCGGTGACCTCGCGCCGTGGTTCGTCGTGCTCGGCTACAACTTCTTCATCCTGATCGCCGGCACCGGCTATCTGCTCGGCGTCACCCAGTCAAAGGAATATGCCGAGCCGGAATGGTACGCCGATCTGTGGCTGACCATCGTCTGGGTCGTCTATCTGCTCGTCTTCCTTGCCACCATCTTCAAGCGCAAGGAGCCGCACATCTTCGTTGCGAACTGGTTCTATCTCGCCTTCATCGTGACGATCGCGGTGCTGCATCTCGGCAACAACCCGGCGCTGCCCGTTTCGGTGTTCGGTTCGAAGTCCTACGTCGCCTGGGGCGGCATCCAGGACGCCATGTTCCAGTGGTGGTACGGCCACAACGCGGTCGGCTTCTTCCTGACCGCCGGCTTCCTCGCCATCATGTACTACTTCATCCCGAAGCGTGCCGAGCGGCCGATCTATTCCTACCGGCTCTCTATCATCCACTTCTGGGCGCTGATCTTTCTCTACATCTGGGCAGGTCCCCACCATCTGCACTACACGGCGCTGCCGGACTGGACGCAGACGCTCGGCATGACCTTCTCGATCATGCTGTGGATGCCCTCCTGGGGCGGCATGATCAACGGCCTGATGACGCTGTCGGGTGCCTGGGACAAGCTGCGCACCGATCCCGTGCTGCGCATGCTCGTGGTCTCCGTCGCCTTCTACGGCATGTCGACCTTCGAAGGCCCGATGATGTCGATCAAGGTGGTCAACTCGCTCAGCCACTACACCGACTGGACCATCGGCCACGTGCATTCCGGCGCGCTCGGCTGGGTCGGCTTCGTCTCCTTCGGCGCGCTGTACTGCCTGGTGCCGTGGGCCTGGAATCGCAAGGGCCTCTACAGCCTCAAGCTCGTCAACTGGCACTTCTGGGTCGCCACCCTTGGCATCGTCCTCTACATCTCGGCGATGTGGGTCTCCGGCATCCTGCAAGGCCTGATGTGGCGCGCCTACACCTCGCTCGGCTTCCTCGAATATTCCTTCATCGAGACCGTCGAGGCGATGCATCCCTTCTACATCATCCGCGCCGCAGGCGGCGGCCTGTTCCTGATCGGCTCGCTGATCATGGCCTACAATCTCTGGATGACGGTTCGCGTCGGCGAGCAGGAAGTCCAGATGCCCGTCGCTCTTCAGCCGGCGGAATGAGGAGCTCAAGCAATGTCGTTCTGGACACGCCACCAAATCTTCGAAAAGAACTCGATCATCCTGGTCGTCGGTATCCTCCTCGTGGTTGCGATCGGCGGTCTCGTCGAGATCACTCCGCTGTTCTACCTCAAGAGCACGATCGAGAAGGTCGATGGGGTCAGGCCCTACACGCCGCTCGAGCTCGCGGGACGCAACGTCTACGTCCGCGAGGGCTGCTATCTCTGCCACTCGCAGATGGTCCGGCCCTTGCGCGACGAGGTCGAGCGCTACGGCCACTTCTCGCTCGCCGCGGAGAGCATGTATGACCACCCGTTCCAGTGGGGCTCCAAGCGCACCGGTCCGGATCTCGCGCGCGTCGGCGCCAAGTATTCCGACGAGTGGCACGTCACCCATCTGGCCAACCCGCGCGCGATCGTGCCGCAGTCCGTGATGCCCGGCTATCCGTTCCTCAGCAAGGCCGAGATCGACCCCGATGCGATCGCCGGCGACATGCGCGCCCTCAGGACCGTCGGCGTCCCCTATAGCGACGAGCAGCTCGCCAATGCCGCCGCCGACCTGAAGGCCCAGGCCGATCCGGACAATGCCGGCACCGACGCCTTCACCAAGCGCTACGCCAAGGCCGTCGTACGCAATTTCGACGGCAAGACCGGCACGCCGACCGAGATGGACGCGCTGGTCGCGTACCTGCAGATGCTCGGCACGCTGGTCGACTTCAAGATCTACAACGAGAAAGCCAATCTTCGCTGAGAAGGCATGAACGATGAAAGCCATCCTGACCGTCCATAATCTTGCGTCCGATCTCGTGACGACGATCTGGACACCGGTGTTCGTCGCGATCTTTCTCGCGATCATCGCCTACGCATTTTGGCCCCGTAACAAGGCTGCGTTCGACAAGGCAGCGCACCTGCCCTTGCGGGAGGAGTGAGAAAACATGACCGATCATTCTAGCGACATCGATTCCGTCTCCGGCAAGTCCACGACCGGACACGAGTGGGACGGCATCAAGGAGCTCAACACGCCGCTGCCGCGGTGGTGGGTGATCACCTTCTATCTCACCATCGTCTGGTCGATCGGCTACTGGATCGTCTATCCGGCCTGGCCGCTGATCCAAAGCAACACCACCGGCCTGTTCGGCTATTCCTCGCGCGCCGACGTCGCGGTCGAGCTCGCTAACCTCGAGAAGATCCGGGGTGACAAGATGGCGGCGCTGGGCTCGGCCTCGCTCGCCGACATCCAGAAGGATCCGGCTCTGCTGGCGCTTGCGCGCGCCAAGGGCAAGACGGTGTTCGGCGACAATTGCGCGCCGTGCCACGGCACGGGTGCGACGGGGTCCAAGGGCTATCCCAACCTGAACGATGACGAATGGCTGTGGGGCGGCTCGCTCGACCAGATCATGCAGACCATCCAGTTCGGCGTGCGGTCGGGCCATGCCAAGACCCATGAGGGGCAGATGCTCGCCTTCGGCAAGGATGGCGTGCTGAAGGGCGACGAGATCGTCACCGCCGCCAATTACGTGCGGTCGCTGTCGGGCCTGTCGACCCGCAACGGCTATGACGCCGCCAAGGGCCAGAAGATGTTCGCGGAGAATTGCGTCTCCTGCCACGGCGACGCCGGCAAGGGCAACCAGGAGATGGGCGCACCTGATCTGACCGACAAGATCTGGCTCTACGGCTCCGACGAGGCGAGCCTGATCGAGACCATCGGCCAGGGCCGCGCCGGCGTGATGCCGGCCTGGGAAGGCCGGCTCGATCCCGCCACCATCAAGGCGATGGCGGTCTACGTCCACTCGCTCGGCGGCGGCAAATAGGCCGATCCGCGACCGACGACTTCTGGCGGGGGCGAAGAAAAGCGCCCCCGTTTGCGTTGGATCAACCTGCGCGGCGGTGCCGGGTCTAGGTTTAATCGCACCTTTGAAGAAGCTCGAGGCGATGAACAAGACCGTCAATCCGAACGAACTGAAGCCCGCGGACGACGTCGGGCCGCTCTATGCGGCCCGCAAGAAGGTCTATCCCCAGAGCGTCTCCGGTACTTTCCGCCGGATCAAATGGGGCCTGATGGCATTCTGCCTCGGCGTCTACTACTTCCTGCCCTTCGTGCGCTGGAATCGCGGTCTCGGCGCGCCGAGCCAGGCGGTGCTGATCGATCTTCCCAACAGCCGCTTCTATTTCTTCTTCATCGAGCTGTGGCCGCAGGAGGTCTATTACTTCACGGGCCTGTTGATCGTCGCCGCGGTGGCGCTGTTCCTGATGAACTCCATCGGCGGGCGGATCTGGTGCGGCTATCTCTGTCCGCAGACGGTGTGGACCGACCTGTTCTACGCGGTCGAACGCCTGATCGAGGGCGACCGGCGCGAGCGGATGAAGAAGGACAAATCGTCCGATCCGATGAAGCTGGAGCGCATCTCCGAGATCGTGCTCAAGCATTCGATCTGGCTCATGATCGCCTGGTGGACCGGCGGCGCCTGGGTGCTCTATTTCAACGACGCGCCGACCCTGGTGAAGGAGCTCGTCACCTTCCAGGGGCCGATGCTCGCCTATATCTGGATCGGCATCCTCACCGCGACGACCTATCTGCTCGCCGGCTTCATGCGCGAGCAGGTCTGCACCTATATGTGTCCGTGGCCGCGCATTCAGGCCGCACTCACCGACGAATGGGCGCTCAACGTCACCTATCGCTATGACCGCGGCGAGAAGCGCACCTCGGTGAAAAAGGCCGCCGAGCTGCGCGCCCTCGGCCAGCAGGTCGGCGATTGCGTCGACTGCTACCAATGCGTCGCGGTCTGCCCGACCGGCATCGACATCCGCAACGGGCCGCAGATGGAATGCATCCAGTGCGGCCTCTGCATCGACGCATGCGACAACGTGATGACAAAGATCGGCCGGCCGAAGCGGCTGATCGGCTACGACAACGACATCAACATCCATCGCCGCCAGGAAGGCAAGGCGCCGATCTACCGGATCGTCCGGCCTCGCACCGTCGTCTATAGTGCCATTATCGCGGCCGTCGGCGGCTTCATGATCTATACGCTGGCGACCCGCAGCCTGCTCGACGTCAACGTGCTGCACGACCGCAACCCGGTCGCGGTCAAGCTGAGCGACGGCTCGATCCGCAACGCCTATACGGTGCGGCTGCTGAACAAGAGCGGCTACGACCGCGTCATCGCGATCGACGTCGAGGGGCCCGTGAACCCCACGATGCACGTCGTCGGCATCGATTCGGTCACGCCGGACCGTCCGATCATCGTGATCCCGCGCGATGCGACCAGCGAGCTGCGGCTGCTGGTCACCGCGCCGGCCGAAAACAATCCGGAGAAATCGATTCCGGTCCGCTTCCACGTCATGGACATCGGGCTCGGCGTCGCCGCGAGCGCCACCGACAATTTTGTCGCGCCGTAAGATCAGGAGACCACCATGTCATCCAAGCCGCTGACCGGAACCAAGGTCTTCCTGATGCTGGTCGCTTTCTTCGGCCTCGTTATCGGCGTCAACGCCACCATGATGAAGCTCGCCATCGCAACGCTGCCCGGCACCGACGTCGACAGCCCCTATGCCGCGGGCCTCGTCTACGATCGCGAGATCTCGGCGGCGCAGGACCAGGCCGCGCGGAAGTGGAAGGTCAACGCCCATGTCGAGCGCCGCAACGACGGCGGCGCCTCGGTCCAGGTCGAGGCCCGCGACGCCGGCGGCCAGCCGATCTCCGGGCTGAAGTTCGGCGGCCGGCTGGAGCGGCCGACCGACAAGCGCGCCGACCTCGCCGTCGAGCTCACCGAAGCCGGCATCGGCCTCTATCGCGGCAATGCGGCGTCCGTCGCGCCGGGCCAATGGGACCTGGTGATCGAGGGCGAGGCGCGGGGGACGCGCGTGTTCATGTCGCGTAACCGCGTGATCCTGAACTGAAGGATTCCGTCATGCAGGTCACGCGCGATTTCTCTCATTACGTCCGCGATGCGGGCGAGGGCCTCCGGCACATCGATCTCGCCGTCGAGGGCGTTCACTGCGCCGGCTGCATGGCCAAGATCGAGCGCGGGCTCTCGGCCATCCCCGACGTCACCCTTGCGCGCGTCAACCTCACCGACCGCCGCGTCGCGCTGGAATGGAAGGCGGGCACGCTCGACCCCGGCCGTTTCATCGATCGGCTCGAGGAGCTCGGCTACAAGGCCTATCCGTTCGAGACCGAGAGCGCGGAAGCGGCGGAGGTCGCCGAATCCCGCTTCCTGCTGCGCTGCCTTGGCGTTGCGGCCTTCGCCACCATGAACGTGATGATGCTGTCGATCCCGGTGTGGTCGGGCAACGTCTCGGACATGCTGCCGGAGCAGCGCGATTTCTTCCACTGGCTGTCGGCGCTGATCGCGCTGCCGGCGGCAGCCTATGCCGGCCAGCCGTTCTTCCGCTCGGCCTGGCGCGCTCTGTCGGCCAAGACCACCAACATGGACGTGCCGATTTCGATCGGCGTGATCCTGGCGCTCGGCATGTCCGTGGTCGAGACCATCCACCACGCCGAGCATGCCTATTTCGACGCCGCGATCATGCTGCTGACCTTCCTCCTGGTCGGCCGCTTCCTCGACCAGAACATGCGGCGGCGGACCCGCGCGGTCGCCGGCAATCTCGCCGCGCTGAAGGCTGAGACGGCCGCGAAGTTCATCGGGCCCGACGAGATCTCGCAGGTGCCGGTGGCGGCGATCAATCCGGGCGACATCGTGCTGCTCCGGCCCGGCGAGCGCTGCGCGGTCGACGGCACCGTGATCGAAGGGCGTTCCGAGATCGACCAGAGCCTGATCACCGGCGAGACGCTCTATGTCACGGCCGAGCAGGGCACGCCGGTCTATGCGGGATCGATGAACATCTCCGGCAGCTTGCGGGTGCGGGTCTCGGCCGCCTCCGAGGCGACGCTGCTCGCCGAGATCACGCGGCTGCTCGACAACGCGCTCCAGGCGCGCTCGCGCTACATGCGCCTTGCCGACCGGGCCTCGCGGCTCTATGCGCCGGTGGTGCATGCGACCGCGCTCCTGACCATTCTCGGATGGGTCCTCGCCGGTGCGAGCTGGCACGATGCGATCGTGACCGGCGTCGCCGTGCTGATCATCACCTGTCCCTGCGCCCTAGGGCTTGCGATCCCGACGGTGCAGACGGTGGCCTCGGGCGCGATGTTCAAGGCCGGTGTGCTGCTCAATGCGGGCGATGCGATCGAGCGGCTGGCTGAAGCCGACCATGTGATCTTCGACAAGACCGGCACGCTGACGCTGCCCGAGCTCGAAGTGATGAATGCCGCCGACATTCCCGCCGATGTCTTCGAACTCGCCGGCCGGCTCGCACTGTCGAGCCATCACCCGGTGGCTGCCGCCGTCGCGCAAGCTGCCGGTGCGAAGTCTCCGATCCTCAGTGCGGTGGAGGAGGCCGGGCAGGGTGTCCGTGCGACCGTCGACGGCCTCGAGCTTCGCCTCGGCCGTCCCTCCTTCTGCGGTGCCGAGGCGCTGGTCGGCAGCGCCTTGGTCGATCCCGAAGCTTCCATCGTCGCGTTCAGCAAGGGCAGCGAAAAATTCATCCTCTCGGTTCGCCAGGGCCTGCGACCCGATGCCAAGGCGGTGATCGCGGCTCTGAAGGCGCGCAACATCGGCATCGAGATCCTGTCCGGCGATCGCGAGCCGGCCGTGAAGGCCGCGGCCCAATCGCTCGACATCCCCGAGTGGCGCGCCAGCGTCACCCCGGCCGACAAGATCGCGCGGATCGAGGAGCTGAAACGGCGCGGTGCGAAAGTGCTGATGGTCGGCGACGGCATGAACGATGCGCCATCGCTCGCGGCGGCCCATGTCTCGATGTCGCCGATCTCGGCCGCGCATCTCAGCCAGGCCACCGCCGATCTCGTCTTCCTCGGCCGGCCGCTGGCGCCGGTGGTTGCCGCCATCGACGCCTCGCGCAAGGCGCTGCATTTGATGCGGCAGAACCTCTGGCTTGCGATCGGCTACAATGTGCTCGCGGTGCCGGTTGCGATCAGCGGCGTCGTGACGCCCCTGATCGCCGCTGCCGCCATGAGCGGATCGTCGATCCTGGTGATGCTGAACTCGCTGCGCGCCCGCAGCGCCTCGCGGGAGATCGTGTAATGGAGATACTGGTCATCCTGGTCCCGCTAGCATTGATGCTCGGAGGTGCCGGTCTCGTCGCTTTCCTGTGGTCGCTCAGGAGCGGCCAGTACGACGATCTCGACGGCGCCGCCTGGCGCGCGATCGCCGACGACGAGCCGCCGCAGGAAGCGCCGGCCAAGCGCTAGCGTTTCAGGGCGAATGTAAGCAGGGCTGCGGCAGCGAGCGCCGCGCCCACGCCGAATACGCACGCCTGCCATCCGAAAGCGTCGAACAGGCGCCCGAGCACGGCGGTGCCGACCAGTCCGCCGCAGAAGTAACACGTAAGATAGATCCCGCTGGCGATGCCGCGATTGTCGGCTGCGGCCTGTCCGACGAAACCCGTCGCGGCGGCCTGTGCGAAGAATGTGCCGACCCCGACCAGGACCATGCCGGCGAGCACTTCGCCCAGACGCGGCGACAGCATCAAGGGCAGGCCGAGCCCGGCAACAGCGAGCGCGCCCCAGATCGTGGGCCGCGTTCCCAGCCGCGCCGCCACCCTGCCGGCCAGAAGCGTCGTGACGATCGACGGCAGGAAGACGAAATAGACGAGGCCGAGATCCATCATGCCGAGCGACAGCGGCGGCCGCACCAGCACGAAATTGACGTAGGTGAAGGTGCCGATGAAGGCGAACAGGATGCAGAAGCCGATGCCGAAAGAGGCGCGCAGCTGCGGATTGCGCCAATGCGCGATGGTGGCGGCGAGCGGCGAAGCCGCCGGCGTCATCGCATGCATCGGCGGCACGCAGTTGACGGTGAAATAGACCAGCGCCGCGCCGGCAAGATTGAGCGCCGCGAAGAAGTAGAAGTTCCAAGCGAGGCCGAGGCCATCGGCCAATGCGGCCGAGATCAGCCGGCCGACGAGATTGCTGGCGACATTGCCGGTGATGTAGGCGGCAAAGGCGCCGCCGGCGTCCATGGCGCTGCATTGCTCGCCGAGATAGGCGAGGGTGAGCGCGAAGGCGGACGCCATGCACAGGCCCTGCGCGACCCGCAACGCGGCGAAGACGGCAAGATTGGGCGCGACAGCAAGCAGGCTGGTGGGGACCGCAAGCAGGGCCAGGCTGAGCAGGATGCCCGTTCGCCGGTCGATGCGCGGGCTGAAGAAGCCGACGACGAGGCTGGCTGCGGCCATGCCGAAGGTGCTGGCATTGACGGCAAAGCCCATTGCCGCGGGTGTGACGCCGTAGTGCCGTGTCAGCGAGGGCAGGATCGCCTGCGTCGCGAAGAGATCGACGACCGTCAGGAATGCGGTGAGGCCGATCACGAGCGAGCGAAACGCGAAGCCAGGGGAATGCGCATTCATCGTCGTCGCGATCGGTTTGATCGATGCGGAAAGATCGGTCATGGCATGATGATCCGGTGAGGGATGTGGCGCCCGGCATGGGGTCCCGGGCGCCGCATTCCGTAACGAACCGCTGGGGCTGAAGAGCGCTCGTTACATGTGCTTGTCGTTGGGATCCTTGCGGACGTCGCCGACATAGAGAATGACCGTCTCCTTGCCGAGGTTCTTCCACCAGTGCGACGTGCCGTGGACTTCGGGGCGGATGTCGCCGGCCTTGTGCACGATCGGGTCGACGCAGTTGGAGGCGTATTCGACGATCTCGCCCTGCTGCACGAAGATCAGGGCCGGACGGTCGTCATGGCTGTGCCAGGGCACGATGCCGCCGGGCTCGATGGTCAGCTTGCGGAAGCGCAGCTCGCGGCCCTCGATACGGGCGGGCTGCTTGCCGAGATCGATCGCGCCGAGCGTCACGTCGGTGACGCCGACCGGCTTGTAGTCGACCATCGGCTGCGCGTTCGGCTTGGTCTTGCCGGCCGGACATTCGCCGGCGAAAGCCGGCGTCGCGAATGTCAGCGCGCCGAGCACGGCAACGCCTGTCCAAACCACGCGCGACATTGTGAGATGCCTAGACATGGAAAATCTCCTCTGTTGGCCGCGAGCCCTGATGGCGGCGGTCTATGGCAGGAGCTTCGTCGAGACCCCCTCCATCTTGAAATGCCGGCTTGCTTTCGATGCGATAGCCCCGCGCTATGCCGATAGGCGGCGGCTATCGAACCGATTGGGTCTCGGCATTTCCGCTTTCGCAGCATCCGGCGTCCGATGCCAGCGCGCCGGATTGCGGTCGCCCCTTGCGGGCGGGCGAACCGGGAAACTAGTATCCGCCCTTAAGGTAAGCCGGAGCAGGAAGATGACGTCTCTCTCGCCAGCCGATGCCGAACAGCTCAGGCTCGCGTTCCAGCGCTGCCGTGACATGGACAGCACGCTGAACGAACAGCTCCGCGCCTATGCAGATGCCAGCCGCGAGGTCTTTCCGGCCTATGGCGAGGCGGTCGATCGCCTGGTCGCGCGATTGAGCGACAACGGCGGCGGCGAGACCGCGCCGCGGCCGGGCGACCCGATGCCGCCGTTCATGCTGCCCGACGAGGGTGGCCGTCTCGTGTCGCTGCCCTCGCTGCTGGAGGGCGGCCCCGTCGCGGTGATGTTCTTCCGCGGCCATTGGTGTCCCTATTGCCGGCTCAATGTCCGCGCCGTGGTCCAGGCGCTGGACCGCATCAAGGCGATGGGGGCGCAGGTCGTCGCGATCGTGCCGGAGACGCAGGAATATACCGGGCAGCTCAAGGCCGAATCCGGCGCGCCGTTTCCGATCCTGACGGATCTCGACAACGGCTATGCGCTGTCGCTCGACCTCGCGATCTGGCTCGGCCCCGAGATACAGCAATTGCTGTCCTATCAGGACATGGCGAAATTCCACGGCAATGACGGCTGGATGCTGCCGATCCCGGCCGTGTTCGTGGTCGGACGCGACGGCATCGTGAAAGCCCGCTTCGTCGATCCGGATTTCCGCAAGCGCATGGAGATCGACGATCTGATCGAAGCGCTGGAGCGCGCGAGCCAGGAGAATTGAGCTACGCTCTCTTCCTTCTCCCCTTGTGGGAGAAGGTGGCGCGAAGCGCCGGATGAGGGGGGGTACCTCCGCAATCACAAATGAGGATTGGAGTCGCGGAGAGATACCCTCACCCGTCTCGCCGCTATGCGGCGAGCCACCCTCTCCCACAGGGGGAGAGGGGAAGGGCGGTCGACACTGTAAAGACTACCCCGCGATCTCGCGCCAGTCGGCGCCGCGCAGCATCCGCATGACGGCGTTGCCCACGGCGGTGCGTTGCCGGCCGGCGACCCCATAGAGATTGACGGTGCGGCGGGCGTCCAGCCCCGTGACCGCGGCGCGGGTCAGCCGCTCCGGCACTGGCGAGGTGTGCGGCACCATGGCGATGCCCATCTCGGCCTCGACCAGCTCGATCAAGTCGCGCTCGTTCGAGACCTCATGGCCCTGTTCGATGTCGATGCCGTGCTCGCGCAGGCTCGCGGAGATGCGGCGCGCGTGCTCGCAGAAAGTTCGGCTCAGCAGCAGCTCCGATCGCAGATCGTCCAGTTCGACCGAGCTGCGGCCGGCCAGCCGGTGCCCATCGCCGACGACGAGCTCGAAGCTCTCGGTGAACAGCGGCCAGACATCCAGCCGGTCCCAGGCCTCGTCGATCTCGGCCGCAATGCCGAGCTCGGCTTCGCCCTTCTTCAGGAAGTCGCCGACCTCCCGGCCCGAGCCGCGCAGAAAGCGGAATTCGAGCCGGTTGAACTGCCGCTTGATCTCGTTGAGATGCGGAATCAGCAAAGCGAGGTCGATCGAATGCGTCAGCGCAATGCGGAGCGCACCGATCTCTCCGCTCTTGAACGAGGAGGCGAGCGAGCGCGCGCCGATGGCCGCGTCATAGCACTGCTTCAGGAGTGGATGCATGCGCTGGCCGAGCTCAGTCAATTGCGCGGCGGGGCGTTCGCGGCGGAACAGGTCGCCGCCCAGCTCGGCCTCGAGCTGCTTGATCGCGCGCGTCAGCGAGGGCTGCGTGACGTTGCATTCCTCGGCCGCGCGCGTGAAGTTCAAGAGCTGCGCCACCGCGAGGAAATAGCGGACCTGGTGCATTTCCATGGATCGGCTCCCAGCAAATATCGACCGGAAATCTAGCCGATCAGGGCGAAAAATGACATCCCGCCTGCGATAGCGCGGACGTATCGACTCGGAAGCCAACCGGCATTTCCGCAAATCCCGGAGATCCCGCACATTTCGCTCCAGCCTGGCGCGGTGTCGCGCCGAGAAGAGGTCTGGATCATGAATATTCCCATCAAGACGCAGACGTCCGCTTCATCACGCGTGCTTGCCGGCAAGGTGGCGCTTGTCACCGGGTCGACCAGCGGCATCGGTCTCGGTATCGCGCGGGCCCTCGCCGCCTCGGGCGCCGACATCGTGCTCAATGGCCTTGGTGTCGCCAGCGAGATCGGCCGGACGCGCGAGCAGATCGCCGCCGAGTTCGGCGTCAAGGCCAGCTATTCGCCGGCGGACATGACGAGGCCGAAATCGATCGCCGAGATGATCGCGGCGACGGTGGCCCAATCCGGCCGGCTGGACATCTTGGTCAACAACGCCGGCATCCAGCATGTCGCGCCGCTCGACCAGTTTCCGGTCGAGAAGTGGGACCAGATCCTCGCAATCAACCTGTCCTCGGCCTTCCACACCACGCGGCTCGCCTTGCCGGCAATGCGGCAGCACGGTTTCGGCCGGATCATCAACATTGCCTCCACGCACGGCCTGGTCGGTTCGCCGTTCAAGGCAGCCTATGTCACCGCCAAGCATGGCATCGTCGGCCTCACCAAGGTGACGGCGCTGGAGACGGCGGAGCAGGGCATCACCTGCAACGCAATCTGCCCTGGTTATGTCCATACGCCGCTGGTCGAGGCGCAGATCGACGGCCAGGCCAAGGCCCATGGCATCTCCCGCGATCAGGTGATCCGCGACGTGCTGCTGGCGCAACAGCCGAACAAGCGCTTTGTTGCGGTCGAGGAGCTCGGCGCACTCGCGGTGTTCCTGTCGACGGACGCGGCGGCCTCGATCACCGGCGTTGCGCTGCCGGTCGACGGCGGTTGGACCGCGCATTGACATGGGCCGGCGCAGCAAGTCGAATACTCGAACAGTGCAAGCTCACCAGGAGCGAGACATGGGCACGCAGGACAATTCTCAGCATAAGCAGCACGACCTGCCGGGTCAGGTCGTGCTCGTGCTTCAGGGCGGCGGCGCGCTCGGCTCGTACCAGGCCGGGGTCTACCAGGCCTTGCACGAAGCCGGCATCGAGCCGGACTGGATCATCGGCACCTCGATCGGCGCCATCAATGCGAGCCTCATCGCCGGCAACGCGCCCGAGCACCGGCTCGCGCGCTTGCGGGAGTTCTGGAAGCGGATGGAGCAGAAGCCGGTCTGGGACTGGCGAGCCGCGTTTCCCGGCTTCAACGAGAAGCTGGCCTATTGGTCGACCGTGACCCACGGCATTGCCGGTTTCTTCCGGCCCAATCCGCTGGCCCATGCCGGCGATTCCTATCCGCTGGGCGCCGATTACGCCGGCTATTATTCGACCGCGCCGCTGGAGAAGACGCTGAGCGAGCTCGTCGATTTTGATCTCGCCAACCGCTGCGCGCCGCGTCTGACGGTCGGTGCGGCTCATGTCGGCACCAGCGAAATGCGCTATTTCGACAGCCGCGACGGCGAGCTGACGGTGAAGCATGTGATGGCTTCGGGCGCGCTGCCGCCGGCTTTCCCCGCCGTGCGCATCGACGGCGAGCTCTATTGGGACGGCGGCATCCTGTCGAACACGCCGACCGAAGCCGTGTTCGACGACAATCCACGCAAGAACTCGCTGATCTTCTCCGTGCATCTGTGGAATCCGGTCGGGCCGGAGCCGACCACGATGGCGGAGGTGCTGAACCGGCACAAGGACGTGCAATATTCCAGCCGCATCGCCAGCCAGATCGTGCGACAGCAGCAGGCCCATCGTCTGCGCCACGTCATTAACCAGCTCGCGGCGCGGCTGCCCGAGAGCGAGCGCAACGATCCCGCGGTGAGGGAACTGACGAGCTACGGCTGCCCGACCCGCATGCATGTGGTGCGTCTGCTGGCGCCGCAGCTCGAGCACGAGACCCATACCAAGGATATCGACTTCAGTCCGTCCGGGATCACGCGGCGCTGGCACGCCGGCTATGCGCACACGAAATCGGTGCTGGCGCGCAAGCCCTGGGTCGGCGAATTCGATCCGCTCGCCGGCGTCGTGCTGCACGAGCATATGGACGAGATGCCGATGGCGGCGGAGTGAGGCTCTGTCCGTCATAGCCTCGCACGACGACGATTTTGCAGGCGCGCGGTCCGGAGTATGGTCGCCGTATCTTCGTCGCGAGGCTTGCAATTGGTCGCTGAGAAAGATCTGGAGGAGTCGCTCGAGACGCTGCGTGCCAACGCGGCGGGACCGGTCGCGGGCGTATTCGGTCCGGCCTCACTGACCTGGCAGATCGACCGGGAGGCCGTGCTCTTTCTCGGCGCCGGCCGTGCGCTGCTGCTGCAACTGGCCCATCCCTGGGTGGCGGCGGCGATCGCCGAGCATTCGCGCACCCTTGCCGATCCGATCGGCCGCTTCCATCGCACCTTCGACATCGTCTTTACGATGGTGTTCGGTTCGCTGGACCGGGCGCTGCTGTCGTCCCGGCAGCTGCATCGGCGTCACAGCATGATCGTCGGCGAGATGCCCGAGACCGTGGGGCCGTTCGCGGCCGGCTCGCGCTACTGCGCCAACGACATCCCCGCGCTGCGCTGGGTCCACGCCACGCTGGTCGAGACCGCGCTTATGGCACATGATCTGGTGCTGCCGCCACTCTCGGCGGAGGAGCGCGATCGCTATTGGAGCGAGGCCAGGCTGTACGGCGCCCTCTTCGGATTAAAGGGGGATGATTTGCCGGCGGACTGGTCCGGCTTCGTCGCCTACACCAAGGCAATGGCGCAGTCGGAGACGCTGACCGTTGGCCCTGCGGCGCGCGAGATCGCCGCGCAGATATTCAGCGGCGCGCGCCCGTGGCTGCGGCCGCCGCGCTGGTATTGCGCGCTCACCGCGAGCATGCTGCCCGAGCGCTTGCGCGCGGGCTTCGGCTTCGAGCTCGACGCGCGTGCGATCCGATCCGCCGATCACGCGCTGCGGTGGATCCGGCGCGTCTATCCGAAATTGCCTGGCCGGCTGCGCTATGTCGGTCCCTACCAGGAAGCGCAGGCGCGGCTGCGGGGCGAAGCGCGGCCCGACTGGATGACGCGGTGTCTTAATCGCGCCTGGATCGGCCGTCCGCAGATGGATGTGCGCGGGAAATAGGGACTCGAGGCAAGCTCGTTGCAGCTTGTCATTCCGGGGCGCGCGGAGCGCGAGCCCGGAATCCATTTCTCCCAGCATTTCCGGCGGAGCGATGGATTCCGGGTTCGCGCCAAACGGCGCGCCTCGGAATGACAGCGGTGCCTCACGCCGACGCCAGCTTGCGGTACAGCGCGCTGTAGCTGCCGGCCGAGATGCTCCAGGAGAACGAGCGCCCCATGGCGCTGCGGCGCATCGTGTCGAGCTGGTCGTGGGCCATGAAGGCCGAAAAGGCGCGCCGCACGCCGCCGAGGAACGACTCGCGCGACGGCCTCGAGAACAGGAAGCCGGTCTCGCCGTCGCTGATGGTCTCGGCGAGGCCGCCGGTCTGGTGGCCGATCGGCAGCGAGCCGAAGCGCTGGGCGTACATCTGGCTGAGCCCGCACGGCTCGAACCGCGACGGCATCAAGGTGAAGTCGCTGCCGGCAAAGATGCGCCGCGCCTGGGCGTCGTTGAAGCCGATCGCAACTCCGATGGCGTCGGGGCGGCGGCGGTGCGCGTCGATCAAGGCCTGCTCGAGCGCCGGCTCGCCGGAGCCGGTGACCACGATCTGCCCGCCGGCATCGACGATCTCGTCCGCCGCCGACAGCACGAGGTCGATCCCCTTCTGGTGCACGAGCCGCGCGACGATGCCGAACATCGGCCCGCGCGAGACCGCCAGCCCGAACTGCTTGCGGACGTAGTCCGCGTTGGCCTTCTTGCCGACCCAGTCGCCGGCGCCGAATTGCTGGGCGAGCTGGGCGCAGGAGCGCGGGTCCCAGCTCTCGTCGATGCCGTTGAGGATGCCGGTGAGCTCGGCGGCGTCCGAGCGCAGGCGGAGCAGGCCCTCGAGGCCACAGCCGAACTCGGCCGTGGTGATCTCCCGCGCATAGGTGCCGCTGACCGTGGTGAGGTGCGAGGCGTAGACGAGGCCCGCCTTGAGGAAGGAGACCTGATCGTAGAACTCGACGCCGTCGATGTGGAAGGAGCTCTCCGGTGCGCCGATCCGCCGCAACGAGTCCTTCGGGAAGAGGCCCTGATAGGCGAGGTTATGGATGGTCAGGATGGACGGCAGCTTGGCGCCCTGCCAGGCGAGATAGGCCGGCACCAGCGAGGCCTGCCAGTCGTTGGCATGGATCAGGTCTGCTGCCCAATTCTTGTCCAGCTTGCCCATGGCGAGCTCAGCCGCGGCCGAGGCCAAGCGCGCGAAGCGGATGTCGTTGTCGGGCCAATCGCGCCCGAGCTCGTCGCCATAGGGGTTGCCCGGTCGGTCGTAGAGCTGCGAGCACAACAGCACATAGACCGGCAGGCCGTCCTTGGTCGCGGCACGGCCGAGCGAGCAGGCCGGCATCTCCGCGAATGCGGGACAGCGGCCAACGACCTGAATATGCGTGAGTTGCTCGATGATGTCGCGATAGCCGGGCAGCATGATCCGGATATCGGCGAAGGAGCGAAGTGCGCGGGGGAGGGCGGCGGAAACGGCGCCCAATCCGCCGACGCGAACGAAGTCGTCCATCTCTGTGGTGACGAACAAGACCCTCAAGAACAACCGCCCTCTTTCGACCCCGCTTGCTGCTATGCAAGAACGGGTCCAGTTGTGCTGGAAATCCAAAGCCCGCCCACGCGGCACGTCTGTTCGGTAAACACTTTCCTACTCAGCCGCCGCCCTCTAGGGTCGCCGCATCAACAACAAAGATCTTCGATGGTTCCACGAGTTCAAGGGCGCAGGCAGGCATGCAGCTAGCAGATAAGCATGAGGGGACGACGACAAAGGCCTTCGCGGGCCTGCGGGTGCTGGATTTTTCGACCACCATCGCCGGGCCCCATTGCACGCGGATGCTCGCCGACATGGGTGCCGAGGTCATCAAGATCGAGACCGATGGCGGCGAGACGATGCGGACCCGGCCTCCCCTCCGCAACGGCTGCAGCACCGCGTTCGGCCAGCTCAATGTCGGCAAGAAGAGCGTGGTCCTCGACCTCAAGTCCGAGGACGGCAAGGAGGCGGTGCGCCGGCTGGCCGCGACGTCGGATATTCTGGTCGAGAACTTCCGTCCCGGCGTGATGCGCCGCCTTCGGCTTGACTACGACAGCCTGCGTCAGGTCAACCCGAGGCTGATCTACTGCTCGATCTCGGGCTATGGCCAGACCGGCCCTTCGGCCGAGCTGCCGGCCTACGCCCCGGTGATCCACGCGGCTTCGGGCTATGACATGGCCCATCTCGCCTACCAGCCGGGCCGCAACCGTCCCGACTATTGCGGTATCTACCACGCCGACGTCGTCACCGGGACCTATGGTTTTGGCGCGATCGCGTCGGCGCTCTATCAACGCAGCGTGACGGGCGCCGGCCAGCACATCGACGTCTCCATGCTGGAAACCATGCTGTCGCTGACGCTGACCGAGCTGCAGAGCTCGCAATTCGCGGTGCCGCCGCCGCCACGCCCGATGTTCGGACCGACCGAGACGGCAAGCGGCTACGTCATGATCACGATCGCCAGCGAGAAGACGTTCCAGGCTCTGATGGGGGTGATCGGCCGCCCGGACTGGGTCTCCGATCCGCGTTTCGCCACCTATGCCGCGCGCCGCGAGAACTGGGCCGAGCTGATGGACGGCGTCGAAATCTGGTCGCGGCAGCTTTCGACCGATGCGTGCTTGCGCGTGCTTGGCGCTGCCGGCGTGCCGGCCTCGGCCTATCGCAGCGTGTCCGAGGCCTTGGCCGATCCGCAGCTTGCGCACCGCCAGGCACTCTCCGAGGTGCGGGACGAGGGCGGCTCGTTCCAGGTGCTCAACCTGCCGTTTCGGATGTCGGGGGCTGACACGGCGCCGGCCAGGACCGTGTCCGTGCTCGGGGAGCACACCGACGCGTTGCGCCAGGAGATCGGCCTTGCGGACGGTACGGCAATTCCGCCAGGCAAAACGGCCGCGACATCCTGAGTCTCATCGCCGCCACATGCGGCGTTCGAACTCTCGTTCGTTCCTCTTGCCGAGGCGGGCATTTGTCGCCAAGCTCGCTTCCGAGTCATTCACGATCCGAAACATCGGACGAGGGATCCCGGGAGGAACCATGACGAACGCGGCGGCCTTGGCACGCAGGCGCGTGCCTATTTTCCTCGTTGCGGCATTTGCACTGGCTACGCCAGCGCAGGCGCAGAAATCGGGCGGCAGCATCACCGTCGGTCAGGAGCTGGAGATCGCAGGCTTCGATCCGCTCAAGGTCGGCGTCTACGACACCTCGACCTTCACCGCTGCCGCCGCGATCTTCGACACGCTGACGACGCTGAATGACAAGGGCGAGGCCGCGCCGAAGCTCGCGGTGTCCTGGAGCCATTCCGAGGACTACAAGACCTGGACCTTCAAGCTCCGCGAAGGCGTCAAATTCCACGACGGCACGCCGTTCAATGCGCAGGCCTTCAAGGAGAATTTCGACCGGCAGAAGGACCCCGCCAACAAGTGCCGCTGCGCCTTCTACATCACCAACGTCAAGGAGGTGCTGGCGCCGGACGAATACACAATCGTCTATAATCTCACCGATCCTTCCGTGAACCTGCCGGCGACGATCACCATCCAGAGCCAGAACAACGTCATCCATTCGCCGACCGCCTGGAAGACCAAGGGCGACGATTACAACCGCAATCCCGTCGGCACCGGCCCGTACATCCTGAAATCATGGACCGCCGGCGACCGCATGGTGCTGGAGAAGAACCCGAACTACTGGGACAAGGGTCGCCCGTATCTCGACCGCATCGTCCTGAAGCCGCTGCCCGACGCGCAGTCGCGCTTTGCCTCGCTGCAATCGGGCGAGGCCGACATCATCTGGGATGACGAGAACGACGCCGACAACATCATGAGGGCGCAGAAGGACCCCAAGCTCACCGTGCACACCTACAAGGGCTCGGGCGCGCAGGTCTACGCCTTCAACACCAAGGTGGCGCCGTTCGATGACGTGAGGGTGCGGCAGGCCCTGGTGATGGCGATCGACCGTCCCAAGATGTCGCAAGCGATCAGCAACGGCCTGAGCCGGCCCGCGAGCAATCCTTACGGCGACGGCTCCTGGGTCAAGTGCAAGGACGACGGGGCGCTGCCGTTCGACGTTGAGAAGGCCAAGGCGCTGATCAAGGAGTACGGCAAGCCGGTCGAGTTCAAGATGCTGGTGACGGCGACGCCGCGCGGCCGCATGGTCGGCCAAGTGCTGCAGCAATTCTGGAAGCGCGTCGGCGCCAACATGGAGATCGAGCAGGTCGACCAGGCCACCATTCCGACGCGCGCCTTCACCCGGCAGTTCCAGCTGACGCCGTGGCGCATCGTCGATCTCGCCGATCCCGATCCGCAGATGTACGCGAATTTCCGCAGCGGCAGCCCGCTGGCGCTCGCCGGATACGCGAACCCCGAGCTCGACAAGCTTCTGGACCATGCGCGCGTCACCGCCGACATCGGCCAGCGCACCGAGGATTATTGCGCCATCAGCCGTCTGATCAACAAGGAGGCGATCTGGTTCTGGACCTTCCAGAATACCTATTACGCGCTGTCCAGCGCCAAGCTGAAGGGCTTTCCGAAGATCTACAACGGCGTGATCGACGTCTCGACCACCTGGCTGGAATGACCGCGCGATGCTGAACTTCGTCGCGCGGCGGCTGCTTGCCATGCTGCCGGTCCTGCTCGCCGTCTCGTTGCTGACGTTCCTGATCGCCTCGCTGCTGCCGGGCGATCTCGCGCTCGTCATCCTGGGCGATCAGGCAACGCCGGAGAACGTCGCGGCGCTGCGCCGCGACATGGGACTCGACCAGCCGCTGTGGTGGCGTTACCTGAGCTGGCTCGGCCACGTGGTGCAGGGCGATCTCGGCCGCTCGTTTCGCACCGGGCAGACGGTGCTGCAGGCGGTGGCCGAACGCATCCCGGTCTCGCTGCAGCTGATGCTGATGGCCGAGTTCATCGGGCTCCTGATCGGTGTTCCCGTTGCGATCGCCTGTGCCGCGCGCGCCGGCGGTGCGTTCGACCGCTTCATGACCGGCAGCGCTTTCGCGATGCTGTCGATGCCGTCGTTCCTGACTGCGATCCTGCTGATCTATCTGTTCGCGGTCGAGCTGCGCTGGCTGCCGGCGACCGGCTATGTGCCGTTCACCGAGGCGCCGCTGGCCAATTTGCGCTTCTTCGTGCTGCCGGCGCTGACGCTGGCGCTGGCGGAATGGCCGGGCATCATGCGGGTGCTGCGCTCCGACATGATCGCGACGTTGCAGGAGGACTATATCGCGCTGGCGAAAGCAAAGGGTCTCAAGCCATCGCGCATCCTGTTGGTGCATGCGCTGAAGCCTTCTTCGCTGACCCTGGTGACGGTGACGGGCATCAATATCGGTCGCCTGCTCGGCGGCACGCTGATCGTGGAAACGATCTTCGCGCTGCCCGGCATCGGCCGGCTGCTGGTCGGGGCGATCTACACCCGGGACCTCGTCATTCTCCAGGGCGTGGTGCTGCTGGTCGCCTGCGGCTTCGTCATCGTCAATTTCATCGTCGACATGCTCTATGCCGTGCTCGACCCCAGGATCCGCCATGGCCACGCTTGAGCTGTCGATCCAGGACGAGGAGGTAGCTGCGCCGGTCGGCCGCAAGCCCAAGCTCGGCCTGTTGTTCTGGATCGCAAGCGCCTGGGTTGCGATCATCCTTTCGCTAGCGATCCTGGCGCCGGTGCTGCCGCTGCAGAACCCGACCGATATGGACATGCTGGAACGGCGCGCCGCCTTCTCCGGGGAACATTGGCTCGGCACCGACGGGCTCGGCCGCGACGAGCTCGCCCGGCTGATCTTTGGTGCGCGGGTGTCGCTGACGGTCGGGCTGATCGCGCCCATGATCGGCCTCCTCGTCGGCGGCGCGCTCGGCCTGCTGGCCGGCTATTTCCGCGGCCGGTTCGAGACGCTGGTGGTCGGCAGCATGGATGTGTTGCTCGCCTTTCCGCCGCTGATCTTCGCGCTCGCGGTGGTCGCCTATCTCGGGCAGTCGGTCCCCAACCTCACTATTGTCCTCGGCGTGCTCGGCATTCCCGCTTTCATGCGCGTGGCGCGCGCGGCGACGCTGACGCTGGCGCGGCGAGAATTCGTGATCGCCGCCGAGGCGTTAGGGGCGAGCCATGCGCGCATCCTGCTGCGCGAGCTGCTGCCGAACGTCATCCTGCCGCTGCTCGCCTTCTTCCTGCTCGGCGTCGCCGTCACCATCGTGGTCGAGGGCGCGCTGTCCTTCCTCGGCCTCGGCGTGCCGCCGCCGATGCCGAGCTGGGGCAGCATGATCGGGGAGGGACGTGACAGTCTGGACGTCGCGCCGCGCCTCGCCTTTCTGCCGGCGGCAGCACTGTTTGCGACCGTGCTGGCGTTCAACCTCGTCGGCGACACCTTGCGGGCTCTCACCGACCCACGTCAGGGGGCACTGTGACCGCGCCGCTCCTGGCCATCGAGGATGTCGCGGTCGAGCTGCCGACCCCGCGCGGAAACCTGCGCGCGGTCGATCACGTCGACCTTTCGCTGCAGGCCGGCCGCACGCTCGGAATCGTCGGTGAATCCGGCTGCGGCAAGACCATGCTCTCGCGCGCCGTGCTGCAGCTGCTGCCGAAGAAGGCGAAGCTGACGGGCCGGGTGATGTTCGACGGCGAGGATCTGGTGCGGCTCGAGCCTGAAAGCCTGCGGCGGCTGCGCGGGCGCGACCTCGCGGTCGTATTCCAGGACCCCATGACCTCGCTCAACCCTGTGCTCACCATCGGCACGCAGCTGATGGAGACGATCCAGGAGCACCTCGAGCTTGACGCTCCCGCCGCGAAGGCCCGCAGCATCGAGCTGCTCGCCGCCGTCGGCATTCCCGCCCCGGAGCAGCGGCTCGCGCAATATCCGCATCAATGCTCCGGCGGCATGCGCCAGCGCATCGCGATTGCGATCGCACTGTCCTGCGAGCCGAAGCTCCTGATCGCGGACGAGCCGACCACCGCGCTCGACGTCACCATCCAGGCGCAGATCCTCGATCTGCTCGCGCGCGAGCAGCGCCGCCGCCACATGGCGATGATCATCATCACCCACGATCTCGGCGTCGTCGCCGGCCGGGCCGACGAGGTCGCGGTGATGTATGCCGGCCGGGTGGTGGAGCGCGCGCCGACGCAAGCCTTGTTCAAGCGCATGCACATGCCCTACACCGAGGCACTGCTGGCGGCGATCCCGAAGCTCGATACCGCGCCGCATACGCCGCTGCCGGCGATCTCGGGCCGTCCACCCGATCCGACGCGCCCGCTGAAGGGCTGCTCCTTCGCGCCGCGCTGCAGTTATGCCGGCGGGCGCTGTCATGAGGCCAAACCGGTCCTGACCAGCGCCGAGGTGTCGGGACATCTCTATGCCTGCTTCCATCCGATCCGGATGACGGAGGGGATCGAGGCATGATGCAGCTTGCCGCGCGCCCCGCGCCGCTTCTCAACGTCGACAATCTCGTGGTCGAATACGGCCTCGGCAACAAGATTGTTCATGCCGTTTCCGGTGTCAGCCTCCAGGTCGCGCGCGGCGAGACGCTTGGGCTGGTCGGCGAATCCGGCTGCGGCAAGTCGACGCTCGGGCGCGCGGTGCTGCAACTGCGCCGCGCCAAGTCCGGCCGCGTGATGTTCGACGGCGAGGACCTCACCGCGATGGAGGGCGAGGCGCTGCGCCGGATGCGCCGCCGCGTGCAGCTGATCTTCCAGGATCCGATTGCTTCGCTCAATCCGCGCCGGCGCATCGGCGACATCGTCGCCGAGCCGCTGATCATCGCCGGGATCAAGGATGCCGCCGAGCGCAAACGGCGCGTTCACGAGGTGCTCTCCGCGGTCGGGCTCGACCCCGATCTCGTGGCGACCCGCCTGCCGCACGAATTCTCCGGCGGCCAGTGCCAGCGCATCTGCATCGCGCGCTCGCTGGTGCTCAACCCGGAATTCATCGTCTGCGACGAGCCGGTGTCGGCTCTCGACGTCTCCATCCGCGCGCAGATCCTCAACCTGCTGGAGGAGATGAAGGCGCGCTTCGGCCTGACGCTGCTGTTCATCGCGCACGACCTCGCGGTGGTCAAAGCGGTCAGCGACCGCGTCGCGGTGATGTATCTCGGCCGGCTCTGCGAGGTCGCCCCCTCCGAGCAATTGTTCGCGCGGCCTGCGCATCCCTACACCGCGCTGCTGTTGCAGGCGATCCCGGTGCCGGATCCGGACGTGCGACCCGCCGAAAGTGTGGCGGCCGGCGAGCCGCCATCGCCGATTGCGCCGCCGTCCGGCTGCCGCTTCCGCACCCGCTGCCCGCGCGCAGATCAGCGTTGCAGCGCGGAGATACCGGAGTTGCGCCAGGTCGCACCCGGCCAGTTCGCGGCTTGCCACCATCCGCTGGCCTGAACTAAGACCGGTTTGTCTGGTCGCGCCGACCATGGCATGGTGGCGCGACAACAAGAAGCATGCGGGAGGACGCCGATGAAGAGTTTCAAGGTTGCCGATTTCAAGGCACCGCTGTTGGAGGTCGACGAGGCGACGCCGCAGCCCTCGGGCACACAGGTGCTGATCAAGGTGAAGGCCGCCGGCGTCTGCCACAGCGACCTCCACATCTGGGAAGGCGGCTATGATCTCGGCCATGGCCGCAAGCCGCTCTCGTTGAAGGACCGCGGCATCAATCTGCCGCTGACCATGGGCCACGAGACGGTCGGCGAAGTCCTCGCCTTCGGCCCCGACGTGAAGCCGACCGACCAGGGCGACCTGAAGGTCGGCGATGTCGGGCTGGTCTATCCCTGGATCGGCTGCGGCAAATGTGCCACCTGCCTCGCCGGTGACGAGAACATGTGCCTGACGCCGCGCTCGCTCGGGGTCTATTGCGACGGCGGCTATTCCGATCACATGCTGGTGCCGCATCCGCGCTACCTGCTCAATCTGAAGGGCCTCGATCCTGCAACGACCGCGCCCTATGCCTGCTCGGGCGTCACCACCTACAGTGCGCTGAAGAAGGTCGAGCAGCATTTCGACACGCCGATCGTGATGTTCGGCGCCGGCGGCCTCGGCCTGATGGCGTTGTCGCTGCTCAAGGCGATGGGCGGCAAGGGCGCGATCATGGTCGATATCGACGCGAGGAAGCGCGAGGCGGCGGAGAAGGCCGGTGCGCTTGCGACCGTCGATCCCAAGGCCCCTGACGCGCTGGAGCAGCTTGCCAAGAAGGCGGGCGGCCCTATCCGCGCCGTGATCGACCTCGTCGGCAACGCTGCTACGACGCAGCTCGGCTTCGACTGCCTGACCAAGGGCGGTAAGCTCGTCCTTGTCGGCCTGTTCGGCGGCGGCGCGACCTGGGCGTTGCCGCTGATTCCGATCAAGGCGGTGACGATCCAGGGCAGCTATGTCGGAAACTTGCGCGAGACGCAGGAGCTGCTCGACCTGGTGCGGTCGAAGAAGGTGCCGCCGATCCCGGTGACGCCGCAACCGCTCGCCAAGGCCAACGACGCGCTGCTGCAATTGCAGCAGGGCGCGGTGGTCGGGCGTACGGTGCTGACGCCGTAACGAATGCTCTCTCCCTCGTCATTGCGAGGAGCGAAGCGACGAAGCAATCCAGAATGTCTCCGTGGATGCAGTTCTGGATTGCTTCGCTTCGCTCGCAATGACGACCTGGTTGACACCTCCCTTGAGGCCTTAAATGTCCGCAAACAACGCCTTCCACATTGCCGTGCTCGCCGGTGACGGCATCGGCCCTGAAGTCATGGCGCCGGCGCTGGAGGTGCTGCGCAAGGTCGGCGAGAAGTCCGGCCTCGGCTTCCGCTTCACCGAGGCGCCGGCCGGCGCCAACCATTATCTCGCGACCGGCAAGTCGATGCCGGATAGCACCATCAAGCTCTGCGAGGAGGCGGACGCGATCCTGCTCGGGGCCTGCGGCCTGCCGTCGGTGCGCTACCCCGACAACACCGAGATCGCGCCGCAGATCGAGCTGCGCTTCATCTTCGATCTCTATGCCGGCGTGCGCCCGGCGCGCCTCATTCCGGGCGTGCCGAGCCCGATCGTCGGCGCGGACCAGCGCGGCATCGATCTCGTCGTGATCCGGGAGTCCACCGAGGGCCTGTTCGCCTCGATGGGCAAGGGCGTCGTCACCCATGAGGACGCGCGCGAGACCATGGTGATCACGCGCAAAACCTCCGAGCGCCTGTTCGAGTTCTCGTTCCGCCTTGCCGAGCGGCGCAAGGCGCGCGGCAAGCCGGGCGCACTCACCTGCGTCGACAAGGCGAACGTGTTCAAGGCCTTTGCGTTCTTCCGCGGCATCTTCGACGAGATCGAGAAGAAGCATCCTGGCGTGAAGACCGACCGGCTCTATGTCGATGCCTGCTCGGCGATGCTGGTCAAGCGTCCCTGGGATTTCGACGTGATGGTGATGGAGAACATGTTCGGTGACATCGTCTCCGACATCACCGCAAGCCTGATCGGCGGCCTCGGCATGGCGCCGTCCGCCGACATCGGCGACAAGCACGCGGTGTTCCAGCCGTGCCACGGCACGGCGCCTGACATCATGGGGCAGGGCAAGGCAAACCCCACCGGGATGATCCTGTCCGCCGCGATGATGCTGGATTGGCTCGCCGACAAGCACGGCATCGAGAGCGCTGCGGAAGCCGGCGAGACGATCGAGCGTGCGGTGGACCAGGTCTATGCCGGCGGCATCAAGCCGATGGAATTCGGCGGCGGCAATGGCACGGCTGACATCACGAAAGCGGTGCTGGGAGCGCTGTAGGGGCTGTGCTCCTGGCCTCTCTCCACGACGAAATTACTTCCCCCTAAACTGCGGCTTCCGCTTTTCCATGAAGGCCTGCCGGCCCTCGCGGAAATCCACGCTGTCCATGCAGGCATTGCCGATCACCTTGATCGCCTCCATGTCGCGCCGGCTCTCGTCCTTCAGCACCTGCGCGATTGTGATCTTGGCCGCCTTGATCGCGAGCGGGGCGTTCTGCGCGATCGTCTCGGCCATCGCCATGGTCTCGCCCCAGAGCTCGCCTTGCGGAAACACGCGCTCGACGAGGCCGATGCGCAGCGCCTCGGCGGAATCGATGCGCATGCCCGTATACATCAGCAGCCGCGCCCAGGACGGCCCGACCAGCGACACCAGATGCCGCAGGCCGTCATAGCCATAGGCGATGCCGAGCTTGGCGGCGGGAATGCCGAACTGGCTTTCATGCGAGGCGAGGCGGATGTCGGCGAGCATGGCGACCTGCATGCCGCCGCCGAGGCAATAGCCGTCGATGCAGGCGATGGTCGGCTTGGGATAATCGGCGAGCAGCGCGCGCTGGGCGGCGCTGCGCTTGGCGTATTGCTCGGATGCCGCCGCATTGTGCCTCACCTTCTCGAACTGGCTGATGTCGGCACCCGAGACGAACGCCTTGCCGCCGGCGCCGCGCAGGATCACGACGCGCACCGTGTCGTCGTCGCGCAAGGCCGTCAACGCCTCGCCAAATCCCTCCCACATCTCCAGCGACATCGCGTTGCGCTTGTCGGGATTGTTGAAGGTGATCACGCCGACGCCATCGGCCGTGTGCGTCAGAATCTTGCCGTCGGCGTAAGGTGTTCCGGTCGTGCTGATAACGTCTGGCATCGCGCGCTCGCTGCTCGGTGGCGAGGCGCAATGTGCGGCGCAGGCGCCGCCGCGGTCAACCGGCGCGGGAGAGCAGAGCCTGCATCCGCCTGTGCTGCGATTGCATGGCGCGCGGCGTTCGACGGAGGCGGAAAGGTCGGGGGAAGACCGCCAACAAAAAGGGGCGGCCATGCCGCCCCGAGACCGGCCGCGCGCGGTTGCGCGCAGACATCTTTCGGCCGATCTCGTGCAATCCGGCCGCGCCCCCGTGACGCGGCGGATTGAACGTCGGCCGTGAAGGCCGGACCGTCGACCGGCCTCAGCTCTCGTTCGCCGCGATCGATTCCATCAGCGAGACGAGCTGACGCTGCACCGTCTGATCCTTGATCTTGCTGTAGGCGCGCAGCAGGCGGAGGCTGAAGGCCGAATCGAGAAAGAGCAGGCTCTCGACTTCGCGGGCCTTGTTGTCGCCGTCGTAGAAGAAGGTCACGGGCACATCGAGGGCGGAGGCGATCTGCTGAAGCCGGGCCGCGCCGACGCGATTGACGCCCTTCTCGTATTTCTGCACCTGCTGGAAGCTGACGCCGAGCTTCTCGCCGAGCTCGGCCTGCGAGATCTTCATCTCGACGCGCCGCAGACGGATCCGCTTGCCAAGCTCGATGTCCGGCTTGCCCGCGCTGCGCTGCTTCATTCTTTTGGCCGCTGCTTTCATCTCTGTTTTCACCTTTGTTCTTCGGTTGAAAATCCCCCGAAGAGCTGGGTCAGGGGTTCGCCCATATACGAGTCCTTGAATTCATGCGGGTGCACGAACTCTTCCTTAAACCACGGGAAGCGGGCCGGATTGAAAGCCTCGATCAGCCAGTCAATCATGTGCCGCACGCGCGGGATACGGCCGCTACCAGGGTGGTAGGACAGCCAGATATCCAGCGGTCGGTTCAGCTCGACCTCCAGTGGAATTAATTTCCCGCCGAGCGCAATGGCGTAGCTCGGGAAGACGCCGATGCCGGCGCCATTCGCGACCGCCCAATAGTTGGCGCTCGAGACGTTGGTCTTCATGACCAGAAGGTCACGTTCGGACACGCCCGGGAAGAAGCTTTCGAAGGATTCCTTGGCGGCGAGCTGGTCGGCGAATTGCAGCACCAGACGATGCTTGATCAATTCCGCCGCCGAGCGCGGCGCGCCATGCTTTGCGATGTATTTCTCCGAGGCCCAGAACATCAGATGCATGCGGCCGAGCCGCACCAGCTTGATGTCCAGCGCCGAGGGACGGGACAGATGAATGGCGACGTCGGCCTCGTGGCGCGAGACGTCGGCCGAGCGCATCGCGCAATGCAGGTCCACCAGGATCTTCGGATAGGCCTGCTGGAATTCGACCAGGCGGGGGGCAAGCCAGAATGTGCCGAGCCCCTCGGTGACGGCGACGCGGACCTCGCCCGACAGCGCGTTGGCCATCGAATCGCTGGCGCGCAGCACGTCGAAGGTGGCTGCCTCCATGCGCTCGACGGCGGAGACCACCAGGGCGCCCTCATCGGTCAGATGGGTGCCGTGGACGTCGCGCGTGAATAACGTGGTGCCGGTCTGGCGTTCGAAATCGTCGATGCGGCGCCGCACGGCGTTGATCGACAGAGACAGGCGCTCGGCCGCCGAGCGAAAGCTTCCGCATCGGACGACTTCCAAGAATATGCGGGCGGCGTCCCAGTCGGAGAGGCCGCTGATATTTGTCTTTGGGCGTTCCTCCAGAGGAACGCCCCTTTCCGCCAAGGAGTGCATACAATTCCCTTTGGAACGCTAAACTGGCAGAATCTGGCGCAAACCACAACCACGACGGGTTGGGGAACGACGAGTTTTGAACGTCATCCTTACTACCTTAGGGCGGTATTTGGATGCTCCCATGGGCTGGGAATTCGGGCGAGGCTAATCGGCTCGAGTGAGGGGTATGACGTGAGTTCCGTTGCGAGCCGCGAGATGGCTGCGGGAGTGCCGGCGCTGACTGCAATGAACGGTCTTGCGCAGGAGTCGGTGCTCTTCGCCGTTGCTGGATCAATCGCACCGCGTCAGGCGTTCGCTCCCGGAGCATTGCTGCGGTCGCCAAAGGCGCCGCATGGCGATGCGAGCGGGAACCCGGTTCCACAGCAGAAACACACTGAAATCAGGTTCGAAGGCGCAGTCGCCTCGTGCTATCTATCGTCTTCCATGGGGGCCGAAGGGGGCGTGACAGATACGTCTCGCAGGCCGAATTAACGGAAAGAACGCCGGTGTCGCATTCAGACGAACAGTTGCAGTCGGTGCTGGAAACGCTCGAGGAGTGCCGCAGGGTTCTCAATGCCTGCAACAGCCGCGAGTCGGCCGAGATGCTGTCCATCGTCATCCTCGACGTCAGGATGAAACTGAAAGGAATCGACAGTGCCGATCTCAAGGCGCTGTGCGACGAAATGCTGCGGAGCGCTGCCAGCGAGCCGCCGCCCCCTTCCAAGCAGACGCAGGACCAGCCCCGGCGTCCGCTGCTCCGCGTGGTGAAGTAGCCGCGCCGCCCAATCTCGCTTTCCGGCGAGGTTTGTGCGCGTCCCGATGCCGCATCTGTGATCACGGAGGGCATCGGGCGGAGCCCTGGCTTTGTGCGCCTCTGTTGCGCATTCTCCGGCATGGGCTACACCAGAGCCGGTTCGGCTCCGGGCCGGGCGCGTTCCCTGCGCGCCCTGACGGGGCCTGAGATGGCTCCGATTGCATCATGCAAAATGTTTCGATTCCGGCCGCACTGATTGCCGGCCTCGTCAGCTTCCTCTCGCCTTGCGTCCTGCCTCTGGTTCCGCCCTATCTGGTTTACCTCACGGGCGCCACGATCGAGCATGTCGAGAGCGACGAGCCGGTCGCGGCCTCCAAGCGCGCGATCATGATGTCGGCGCTCCTGTTCGTGCTCGGCTTCTCCACCATCTTCGTGGCGCTCGGCGCCAGCGCTTCGCTGATCGGCGGGCTGATCCGTGCCTGGTCGGCGGAGCTGTCGATCCTCGCCGGCATCGTCATCATCATCATGGGCCTGCACTTTCTCGGCCTGACGCGGATCGGCTTTCTGATGCGGGAAGGACGCCTGCCGATCCCCAAACCGGTCGGCCTGTGGGGCGCCTATATCATGGGCCTCGCATTCGCGTTCGGCTGGACACCCTGCATCGGCCCGATCCTCGCCGCGATCCTCTCGGTCGCCGCGGCGGAAGCCACGGTGACGAGGGGCGCCGGCCTGCTCGCGGTCTATTCCGCGGGCCTCGGCATCCCATTCCTGATCGCCGCGCTGATGATCGAACAGTTCTCCGCACTGTTCGCGCGCATGAAGGGCCACCTCGTCAACGTCGAGCGCGCCATGGGCGTCCTGATGGTGCTCACCGGCATCGGCTTTCTCACCGGCGCGGTCTCGAATGTGAGCATCTGGCTGCTGGAGACGTTTCCGGTGCTGCAGACGATCGGTTAGGGCGCGCGGGGACCGGGTTTTCACGGACGAAAAAGTAGAGGAACCGTTGAAAACGGTCAGGCATGCTGCCACGGAACGACGATTCCAAACCTTTCCGGTCCCGAGGCGTTGCATCGGGGGACAATTCGCATGGTGGAGATCACGTGACCAAGACACTGCGCTTAGAACCCCTGTCGGACAACGCGGCGTTGGTTGCCTGGCAATTTTTGGGGCAGCCGCTGCAGGAGTGGCCGAGCTGGGTTCAGTCGAATTGCTCGCTGCAGAAGGATGCCGACGGAAAATTCGAGCTTCGGCACGAGCGGCGCAGCGGCACCCAGATCGTCTATCTCGGCGAGTGGCTGGTGAGAGATCTCGATGGCGGCGTGGACTTCTACACGGACGCTGAGATCTGGTCGCGGTTCGCTGCCAAGCGCTGACGCGCTGAGAGATTCAGCCGACGCGTCGATCGCGCCTTAGTCTTTCCTGCTCGAGCTTCGGACGATCAAAAGCCTGTGTGGCTGGTGGGGCAAAAAGCCTCGCGGTAGGAGCCGCCCAGAGAATGCAATCTGTAGTAATATTTCATCGTACTACACCCTGAGGGGCAATTCTTCTGAACGTATACTGAAACGAGAATTTTGGAAGCGACATCTTCGGCGCCCCTCTCCCCTAAAGCATTTGAGCAGGAGCAAGCGATGGGAACCGACGTGAATGTTCATCCCGGTCACGGCAAGGCCGGACGTCAACCGACGCGACAATTTCTGGATACGCTTTCCGGACACGACGATCCGGGCATGTTTGGCCGGATGTTTCCGACCCTGGAGCCGCTGGCTGTCGACGACGGTCCGCTGCGCGAGCTCGCCGACGCGATGAAGGATCCCGCCCCCGGCGACGCCGCGGGAAACAACCTCAATGTCCCCGCGGGTTTCACCTATCTCGGCCAATTCGTCGATCACGACATTACGCTCGATCTGACCTCCTTCGGCGAGAAGGAAGCCGATCCGACGGCGGTCACGAATTTCCGCACGCCCGCACTCGATCTCGACAGCGTCTATGGTCTCGGCCCCGACGGCAGCCGTCATCTCTACGCGCGCAATTCGGCCAGCGACAGCGGCAAGACACCGGGCCCCAAGCTGCTGATCGGCAAGACCGTCAACGTCGATGACATCACCGGCGATCATCGCAACGACCTGCCGCGCAATCCCGAGGGGTTTGCCCTGATCGGCGATCACCGCAACGACGAGAACCTGGTCGTCGCGCAAACCCACCTTGCGATGCTGAAGTTTCACAACAAGGTCTGCGATCAGCTCGCGGCGTCCGGCAAGCCGCCGGGCGAGATCTTCGAGGAAGCGCGCCGGATCGTGACCTGGCACTACCAATGGATGGTCCTGCACGATTTCGTGGAGCGGATTACCGAGAAGGGGATCGTCGCAAAGATCCTCGAGCAGGGGCGGCGCTTCTACCGCTTCAAGAAGATCCCCTACATGCCCGTCGAGTTTTCGGGCGCCGTCTATCGTCTCGGCCACAGCATGGTGCGCCAGGTCTATAGCCACAACCGGATCTTCACGCCCGGCCCGGGCGGGATTCCTGCAACTCTCGATTTGCTGTTCAGGTTCACGGGACTTTCGGGAGGAATCATCGGAGATCTCGCACCCAATCCGATTCAGCCGCCGCTCCCGCTTCCGGTGCTTTCGAGCAACTGGATCATCGACTGGCGGCGCTACTTTCAGGTGCTGCCGAGCAACCCTGCGGGCGTGACGCTCAATCCCTCCCGCAAGATCGACCCGTTCATCGTGCCGCAACTCCATACCCTGCCTGGTGACGGCGGCAGCCTGCCGTTCCGCAACCTCAAGCGCGGCGTGTTGCTCGGATTGCCGTCCGGGCAGGACGTCGCCAAGGCCATGAAGATCAAGAATCCGCTGACGCCGGAAGAAATCTCGAAGGGGAGCGACGGCGCCGTGGCGAAGAAGCATGGCCTGCACCAAAACACCCCGCTCTGGTACTACATCCTCAAGGAGGCGGAGCAGCGGGGCAGCGGCGAAAGGCTCGGCCCGGTCGGCGCGACCCTGCTTGCCGAGGTCTTCGTCGGCCTCGTCCATGGCGACCACCAGTCGTATCTCTGGCTCAAGGGCAAGACCTGGAAGCCGACGCTGCCGTCGCAAGTGCCGGGCGAATTCACGATGGCCGACCTGCTGCGTTTCGTCGGGGATATCAGCCCGATCGACGGCATCTCGACCGTCTAGACCAGACGCCCGCCAGCGTTGCAGACGATGGGCCGGACCGGCGCGCATGGCGCGCCGGTCTGGACGTTTGCAACAATGCTCAGGGCTTGAACACGTAGCCCGGCGTGATCGCCGCCGTCTCCGGGATCGGCGGCAGGTCGGCGAACAGCTGAGGACGGTCTTTCATGACCTTGAGAATGTGCTTCGGCTCAATATGCGCATTGACGTCGAAGGTCGATTTGAGGATGCCGAGCCGGGTGAGCCGGTCCTGGGCGCTCCACAGCGCGCGGTAGTTGTTCGCCGACAGCCGGCGGTCCGCCTGCTGGATGTTGAACTGCATCGCGGCCTCCGCGACCTCCTGCTTCAGGCCTGGAATCCAGCGCGTGGCGACTTGTGCCGCCAGCTTCGGGTTCTTGCGCATCCATTGGTCGGCCTCGGAGACGGCGGCGAGGAATTTCTCGATGGTCTCGCCGTTGGCCTGCACCCATGGGCGCAACGCGACGTTGAAGCCGATATAGGAGATCACGTCGCCGCCCCGAATGATCTCGACGGCGCCCGGCACGTCCTTGCCCGCGACGATCGGCCAGGGGTCCCAGCCCGAGAACGCGTCGATGCCCTTGGCGAGCAGGGCGACGGTCATGTCCGGGGGCGGGGTGTTGACCAATGTTACGTCGTCGGGTTTCAGTCCGGCCTTCTCCAGCGTCGCTAGGATGTAGAGATGGTTGATCGTGCCGAACGACGCCGCGATCTTCTTGCCCTTCAACGTCGACAGGTCGCCCTTGACGATGCCCGAGCCTTCGCGCGCGATGATCGCCATCGTGGCATCGGAGCCGGCCTTGGTGGCGTTGCCGCTGTAATTGCCCAGCGCGACGAGGTCCATGCCGCGCAGTACCGCGCCGATCATGGGTACGCCGACCTGCACGATCTCGCTCTCGCCGGCCTGCAACGCGTTCAGCGCGTCGACACCGGTGGCGTAGGGGCGTGCGATCGTGACGTCGAGCCCGTACTTCTCGAAGAAGCCGCGCTCGAGCGCGATAGGCAGGCCAATCTGGTCGATGCCAGTGACCATGCCGGCCTTGAGTTTCGTCAGGGTTTGGGCGCTTGCCGGCACCATGCCGGCGAGAAGCGCCAATCCAAGCAGCAAGAGTCGTTTCATAGTCTCAGCCTCCCTCTTTTATCGGCCCCACCGCCGTCACCCAATAGGGCCGGGCCACGGCATTGAGGTCCGTTCTTTTGACACCGCGCAGCTCGATCGAATGCTCGTCCGTGCCCGAGACGCGTCCGTATTGCTGGAAGGCGAGCACGTGGAAACGCTCCGGCGTGAACGGCAGCTCGATCTGCACGTTCACCTTTTCCGACGTGCCCGTGAGCTGCGGCGAGATCTTTCCGGGCGCCGCGATGGTCAGCCAGAGCTGAAACAGCGCCCATGCCGCAATTGCGCCGAGCGCGATGCGCAGCTTGGGTGATCGCAGGGCTTCGGAGGCGATGCTCATGCTGCGCGCACCATCTGCAGCACGCGCGCCGAGAGCTGCTTGAACTCATCATCCCTGACGAGATCGTCCCAGATGCGAGGACGCGGCAGGTCGACCGCGATCTCGTCGAGCACGCGTCCCTTCGAGAGCACGACCACGCGATTGGCGAGAAACACCGCTTCCGACACGTCATGGGTGATGAAGATCACCGTCGGCTTGCGCTCCTGCCAGATGCGCGTCAGCTCCTCCTGGAGCGTCATGCGCGTCTGCGCGTCGACGCTGGCAAACGGCTCGTCCATCAAGAGGACGTCAGGGTTGTTGGCGAGTGCGCGCACCACGCCGACGCGCTGCTGCATGCCCCCGGAAAGCTCGTTGGGATAGCGGTGCGCCGCATGCGAGAGCCCGGCAAGCGCGAGATATTCATGCGCGATGCGGTCGCGCTCGGCCTTCGGCACGCCGCGCATCTTCGGCCCGAAGCCGACATTGTCGAGCACGGTCTTCCAGGGAAACAGCGCGAACGACTGGAACACGACGCCCCGCTCGGGGCCGGGCCCGTGCACCGGCTTGCCGTCGAGCAGGATGTCCCCCTTCGAATAGGGAATGAAGCCGGCGATCATGTTCAGGATCGTCGTCTTGCCGCAGCCGGAGGGGCCGACCACCGAGATGAACTCGCCGGGCTCGACCTCGAGTGAGACGTCGTGGACGGCGGTGACATGCGCGCCTGCATAAGGGTCGAAATAGGTCTTGCCGAGATTGCGCAGCGAGAGCGTCTTCATGATGTCACTAATCCCCAACGCTGGCCGGTCGCACGCTCGAGCGGGGCGAGAATCCAGGCGTCCACGATGTACCAGAGCAGTCCGAGAATGATCATGCCGAGGATGATCTCGACGGTCGACCCGGCGCGGCGCGCATCGAACATCATGAAGCCGATGCCCGACGTGCCGACGATCATCTCGACCGCGATCAGCGCGCGCCAGCCGTAGCCGAGTCCGTTGCGCAGGCCGGTGATGATGTTGGGCAAGGCGCCCGGCAGCGTCACCTCCCAGAGCACGCGCGCCCGCGAAGCCCCGAGGCTCAAGGCGGCGCGTGACAGATCGCGCGGTACCGATTCGACGCCGAGCACGGTGTTGAGCACGACGGGGAACAGCACGGTGTAGACGATGACGAAGGTCATCGTCGTCAGACCGAAGCCGAACCAGATCAGAAGGATCGGCAGCCAGGCGATGTCGCCGATGGCCTGGAAGAACAGCAGCACCGGCCAGCAGATGCGATGCGCCCAGCGGCTGGTGCCGATCAGGATGCCCAAGGGTATGCCGAGCGCCATGCCGACCGCGGCGCCGGTCGCGAGCCGGATCAGGCTGTCCTGGAGATAGTCCGGCAGGATGCCCTTGTAGGTCAGCGTGAAGAATGCGCGGATGACGTCGGCCGGGCCGGGGAAGAACGCGCGTGGAAACAGCCCGGCCTCGCTGACCGCGGTCCACAGCGCCAGCACCGGGATGAAGGGAATGATCGCGGCGATGCCCGGCCAGCGCCGGGTCAGGCGGGCATAGCCGGCCCAGATTTGCAGCAGGACGTTCATGCGCGCCTCACCATGCCCCAGCGCTCGATGGTCGCGCGTTCCAGCGGGACCAGCAGCAAACGGTCGATCAGAAGCCAGAGCACGCCGATCACGATCATGCCGAACACGATCACCTCGGTGCGGTAGAAATCGCGCGCGACGAACAGCATGTAGCCGAGCCCGACATTGGTCGCGATCATCTCCGCGGCGATCAGGCCGCGCCAGGCAAAGCCCAGGCCGGTGCGAATGCCGGTGACGATATTGGGCAGCGCGCCCGGCAGCAGTACTTCGGTCAGCAGCGCCCAGCGGCCGGCGCCGAGCGAGGCGGCAGCGTTGCGCAGCGTGTGCGGGATGGTCCTGACGCCGAGAAGCGTGTTGTAGGCGACGACGAAGAATACGGCGTTGAAGATCACGAAGACGATCGCGCCGAAACCGTAACCGAACCACAGCGTCGCGATCGGGATCCAGGCAATGCCGGCGAGCACCGAGAAGAACCGGAACAGCGGCGTGAGAAAGGCCGCGACCGTCGGGCTGACGCCCATGGCGATACCGAGCGGCACCGCGGTGGCGATGCCGATTAGGGTCCCCAGGCCGACGCGCAAGAGGCTGGCGCCGACATGGGCGAACAACGTGCCGTCCCGGATCGAGTCAAGCGCGGCGGTGCCGACCGCGCCGACCGAGGGAAACACGCGCGGATTGACGTTGAACAGCGGGATCACGGCGGCCCAGACCGCGACCAGCGCAAGCAGCGGCGCGACGAACATTGCAGCGCCGGCCAGCGAGTTGACGCTGCGCATCAGCCGCGACGATCGGCCTTTCAGACTGCCCGTCAGCTGCATTCGACCTCCCTGACGCTCAGCTATGCCTGTACCGGCATTTCCCACTGATCATTGCTGGTATCGTAGCCGCGTCTCGCGCAATCGCATATCTGTATCGGTTGCGACCCTCCTCGCGATCCGCGCGGAGCGGGGATCCGGGCCGAGCCCCCTCATGTCACGGTGCATGGCGCTTTCTCTTGCGGTTGAGGCTCGGCTTCCTGACGGCGCGCAGGGTCGATCCATCCGCCTTGCGAGCCGCCGCGGCGATAATGGTCTTTCGGTTCGACAGCTTCGATCGGGTGTAGCCCAGCAGCCGTTCCATCGCGGCGCGCGCCTTCTCCGGGTTGCCGCTCTCGATGGCCCGCGCCGCCGTGACGTGGTTCGGCAGATTGTCCTTGAACCAGCCGCCGGGGCCGCCGACGGCAACGGTGAAGACGGTGCCCAGAATGGTATCGATCGCGCCGCGAAAGCCCTGGAGGACCGGATTGTGGGTCGCGTCCAGGATGGCGAGATGGAAAGCCTTGTCGGCAGCGAGGGCGCTGGCCTGGTCCTTTGCAGTCTGCATCGCCGCCAGGGCCGTATCGATCCGCCAGCGGTCGTTCCTTGTTGCACGCTCGGCCGCAAGCGCTGCGGCAGCGGGCTCGATGATCGAGCGCACCTCCTGGATTGCCAGCAGAAGGTCCCGATCCGGCTCGTCCTGACCGACCAGCCAGCTCAGCACGTCGCGGTCGAGCAGGCTCCATTCGTGGCGCGGCAGCACGTGCGTGCCGTGGCGCGGCCGCACGCTGACCAGACCTTTGGCGGCGAGCGTCTTGATGGCTTCGCGCACCACGCCGCGCCCGACTCCGAAGCGGGCTTCGAGCTCAGGTTCCGGCGGCAGGGCTGTCCCGACCGGAATGAGATCCTGCGCGATCTCCCGGCCGAGCGTCGTCAGCACGGCGCGAATGCGGCCGGGCTTGATCGGCTTGTCGACGGGGCTCGGGCGCGCTCTTGCCACTCGTACGTTTCTCCCGTCCGGCCTGTCGCGGCTGGTTCGTTTGTCTTTGGCTGCCACGCCCGGCAGCTGCAATCATCGGATGTTTAACATCGGATGAATGGATGAGGGCAAGCGCAATTGTCGCAGCACCCCCGTGTTGCGCTGCGATATGCGCTTGAACCGCGGATCAAAGCGTCTCCTCCAGCGCGCAGGTCACGTGCAGACGACGCCGCGCGGCAGGGCAAGCCCCCGTGATCCGCTGCACCTCGGCATCGAGTACCATGCGTATGCTACGCAGCCTTTCCAGCACACGGCGCGTCGCCTCGCTGCGATCCTGACGCTAGTTGTCATAGGCAAGGCCCACCGCGAAAACGATCAGCGGCAGCGTCGTTCCGGCCCCCTGCAGCGCGCTCCTGATCCCCGCAGACCTCGCGCCTCCGCCGCACACCGAAGTGGCGAGTTGCAGTGCAGCAGGCGTTTACGTGCAGTCCTGCGACGAAGGGGTTGCTCCAGCACACGCAAAATGACTTCCGTCCCCTCGAAGTTTTTCATACGCTTGGCTTTTCGCAGCCCGCATAGCGGCTGCGCTCACGCCCCGGCGACAGGGGCGGAGCAGTAAAGGGAGGGGAGACGATGAAGCGAAGGTCATTTCTCGCTGGGATCGGTGCAACCACCGCGGCAGCTGCCATCGGCATGCCGTCGATCCTGAGGGCGCAAGCCCCGATCACGCTGAACGGTGCCGTGCAGTTCAATGACGACCACGCCTTCAACCGGGCCCTGCTGCGGTTCGAGGAGCTGGTGAAGAAATATTACGGCAAGCCCGTCAACTTCACCCTGCACAGGAACTCTTCGCTCGGCCTCGAGAAGCAGTATTTCGAGTACATGTCGCAGGGCAAGGCAGTCGATTACGGCATCGTCTCGCCGGCTCACATGTCGACCTTCGCCAAGGCCGCCCCATTCATCGATGCGCCCTTCGTGTTCAAGGGCATCGAGCACATGAACAAGGTGGTCGAAGCCAATATCCTGGCGCCAGTCGCCGACGAGGTCGCGGCCAAGGCGGACGTGGTTCTGATCGGTTATGCCGGCGGAGGCATCCGCAACATCTTCGCCAACAAGCCGCTCAAGAACCTCGCCGACCTCAAGGGCCTCAAGGTGCGCGTGCAGGGCGCGCCGATCTGGTCGAAGACCTTTGCGGCCGTTGGCATGAGCCCCACGGTGATCGCCTATAACGAAGTCTACAACGCGATCCAGAACGGGGTGATATCAGCCGGCGAGAACGAAGCGGCCGGCGTCGAGGCGATGAAGTTCTATGAAGTGGCGCCGCATCTCAACCTGACCCAGCACGCCGTGTCGATCCGGCCGATCTGCTTTTCCGTCAAGACGCTGAAGACCCTGCCGAAGGATCTGCAGGACGCGATCATGAAAGCGGGCAAGGAGGCCGGCGATTACGGCCGCCAGCTCGAGTCGAGCGAGGAGGTCGTCAAGCTCGACACGCTGGAGAAGGCCGGCAAGCTCAAGCGCGTTCCGTTCGAGGAGCGGGACGCCATGAAGAAGCTCGCCGACCCCGTGATGGCCACCTACGCCAAGGAGATCGGCGCGGAGGGCATTTTCGAGAAGATCAACGTCGTCTGAGGCCGCCCTGTCCGCCGACAGCATTCCGGGCAGGCCCCGCTTCCTGCCCGGACATGGCGGATGAGCGCCGTACGGAGCTCCAATGTCCGAAATGCACGTCCCGTCCACACCGTCGCTGTGGCGTCGCGTCACCGCGGCCTATGCGAAATTGTTGGAATTCCTGCTTGCCGCCTGCGTCGGCATCCTGGTCATCCCCGTCACATTGCAGATCGTCTCGCGCTACACGCCGTTCATTCCCTCCTACATCTGGACCGAGGAGATGGCGCGATTCCTGTTCATCTGGACGGTCATGATCGGCGCCATGGTCGGCATCCGCGAGGCTCAGCATTTCGAGGTCGACGTGTGGCCCGATTTGTCGCGGCGGTCGGAGGCCGCAGTGCGGATCATCGCGCGGCTCGGCGTGCTGGCACTGGCCCTCGTGTTCGTGTCGGCCGGCATCGAATTCACACGCTTCGCCTGGAACAGGACGTCGGAGCTGGCCGATCTGCCGCTCTGGCTGATCCACGTTGCCTGGCCGGTGGCCGGCGTGACCTGGATCGTGTTTGCGGGCGAACAGATGCTCGATGAACTGCGCGTTCTGGTCGGGGCACAGCAATGAACGGCACTGTACTTTCTGCCGGACAGGCCGCCATGGTGCTGTTCGGGGTCTTCGTCGGCCTGCTGATCGTGCGCGTGCCGGTCGCCTTCGCGCTGGGCCTTGCCTGCGTGCCGATCCTTCTGATCGAGCCGCGCCTGTCGCTGATGACGCTCGCGCAGGAGACTTTCAACGCGTACAACTCGTTCATCCTGCTCGCGGTGCCGTTCTTTCTGTTGACGGCGAACCTGATGAGTATCGGCGGTATCACGGATCGCCTGGTGGCGCTGTCGCGCTCGATGGTCGGGCACTGGCCGGGGTCGCTGGCGCAGATCAACGTCGTGCTGTCGGTGTTCTTTGCCGGCATCTCCGGCTCCTCCACTGCGGATGCGGCGAGCCAATCGAAGATCTTCATCGATGCGCAGACCAAGGAGGGCTACGATCTCTCGTTCTCCATTGCCATCACGGCGGCCTCCGCGGTTCTTGCGGTCGTCATTCCGCCCTCGATCCTGATGATCGTGTGGGGCGGTCTGATCTCGACCTCGATCGCAGCGATGTATCTGGCCGGTATCGTGCCCGGGCTGCTGATCGCGGGCGCGCAGATGGCGACGGTGCACGTCTATGCGGTGCGCCGCGGCTACCCGACCTATCCGAAGTCGACCTGGGTCGACATGCGATGCGCCATCTGGCGCTCGATACCCGCGTTAATAACGCCGTTCATCATCGTCGGCGGCATTCTGCTCGGCTGGTTCACCGCGACCGAGTCCGCCTGCGTTGCCGTGCTCTATTCCGTCGTGCTCTCGGCGTTCTTCTACCGCGAGACGGGAATCCGTGAATTGTACAGAGCCTTGCTCGACACTGGGCGCCTCGCCGGCGTGGCGCTGTTCTGCGTCGGCACCGCCAGTGCGTTCGGCTGGCTGCTGGCCTATTACAAGATCCCGCAAGAACTGCTGGCGAACGTTTCGACATGGGGCATGGGTCCCGTCGCGGCCGGCTTCTTCATCGCCTTCTGCTTTCTGGTGGTGGGCTGCTTTCTCGACGCCATCCCCGCGATCATCATCGTCGGCACCGTGCTGGAGCCGCTCGCCAGGTCCGTCGATCTGCATCCGGTCCAGTTCGCGATCATCTCCATCGTCTCGCTGGCCTTCGGATTGGTGACGCCGCCCTACGGCCTCTGTCTGATGATCGCCTGTTCGATCGCGGGCGTGCGGCTGCGCTATGCCCTGAAGGACACGGTCATCATGCTGATCCCGATGCTACTCGTGCTGGCGGCGGTGATCATTTGGCCCAGCGTGTCGCTGTTCCTGCCGCGCCTGATCGTGCCGGAAATGCTCAAGTGACCGCCTGATAGGAGGACCCCGCAGCCGGGCAGGGCTATCGCATCTGAGGGATTTTCCCCGTGGCCATCCTTCGAGACGCCCGCTTTAGGCGGGCTCCTCAGGATGAGGACGAAGTGTGCGGCAGCAGTCGAAACGGGCACTGACGCCGATTAGCCTCATCCTGAGGAGGCGCGTAAGCGCCGTCTCGAAGGACGAGGCGTGCTCGCAGGCCGCCGCAGCGAGTCATATGCGATCGTGCTGCCGCGGCCGACGGCCGCGGGGTCGTCGCGGTGGGCTACAGATTGCTTTCAGTGATCGCGGCGTAGACCATGCTGCGCAGCTCGCGGCGGATCGGATAGGCGCTCGACGGCAGCACTTGCGTCATGAAGATCGCGATCAGGTCCTCGGCCGGATCGATCCAGAACGAGGTCGTGGCGGCGCCGCCCCAATTGTATTCGCCGGGGCTGCCGGCGATCAATGTCTCAGCCGGGCGCATGGTCACGGCGAAGCCGAGACCGAAGCCGATGCCGTTATAGGTCGCTTCCGAGAACAGCGAGCGCGAGACGTCCGGCAGCGCACGGCCGCCCGGAATGTGGTTGGTGATCATCAGCGCCAGCGTCTTCGGCCCGATCAGCCTGACGCCGCCGAGCTCGCCGCCATTGAGCAGCGCACGGCAGAAGGTCAGATAGTCGGCAACGGTCGAGCACAGCCCGCCGCCGCCGGAGATGAACGAGGGCGGCGACAGGAACGAGCTCGTTGCCGGGTCGTCCTGGAGCGTCAGCCCCTCGCGGCGCTGGCCCGCATGGAAGGTCATGCCGCCGCCGGGATCGGCGGAATAGCAGGCGGCGAAGCGATGCGCCTTCGAAGCCGGGACGTGGAAGTCGGTGTCGGTCATGCCAAGTGGATCGAGGATGCGCTGTTTCAGGAACTGCTCGAACGGCATGCCGGAGATCTTGCCAATGAGATAGCCGATCACGTCGGTCGCAACGGAGTAATTCCAGGACTCGCCCGGCGAAAACTCCAGCGGGATATTGGCCAGGCCCTCGACCATGGTCTGGAGTGTGCCTGATTTTTCGACCTCGCCGATCTTTTCACTGCGGTAGGCGGCATCGACGTTGGAGCGTTGCTGGAAGCCATAGGTTAGGCCGGAGGTGTGGCGCAAGAGGTCGACGATCAGCATCGGCCGCGACGGCGGCCGGGTCAGGAACGCCGGGTAGGTGCCGGCGACGAACACGCCGAGGTCCTTCCACTCCGGAATGTATTTGGCGACGGGCTCGTCGATGGCGACGAGGCCTTCCTCGACCAGCATCATGAAGGCGACGCTGGTGAGCGGCTTGGTCATGGAATAGATGCGATAGATCGTATCGTCCTTCACCGGCACCTTGCGCTCGACATCGGCAAAGCCCTGCACCGAGCTGTGCGCGACCTTGCCGCGGCGGTAGACCAGGAGATGCGTGCCCGGGAAACGCCCGGCATCGATGTACCGGCGCTTGAGATGCGCATCGACGCGGTCGAGCGCGGCCTTGGACATGCCGACGGATTCGGGCGAAGCGGGGGTGGGGGCGAGCATCAGTTCCTCCGGGGCGTTTTGTCGGAAAGTTGATACCGAAATGACGGCCGCATTCCAAGCCGGTTGCGCTTAACGAGGCCGGGCCGGCTGGTGTAGACTCGGGCTCGGAACGCAAGGAGCCCGCCGGGGCCAACGAGAAGAACGCGAGGGCAAACGCACCATGACTCAGTTCACCGAGACCGAACTCACCGAAGCCGTCGTCAGGAGCTTCGACCACACGCCCGACACGCGCGCGAAATTTCTGCTGCAGGAATTGGTGAGGTCGCTGCACGAGTACGTGAGCAAGACCGGTCTCACCTTCGCGGAATGGGAATATGCCATCGATTTCCTGACCCGGACCGGGCAGAAATGCACCGACACCCGCCAGGAATTCATCCTCTTGTCCGACGTGCTCGGCGTCTCCATGCTCGTCGACGCCGTCAATCACAGGGATCGCGACGGCGCCACGGAGACCACAGTGCTCGGTCCGTTCTATGTCGGCGAGCACAAGGTGACTGCGCACGGCACCGACATCTCGCCGAACAACCAGACCGGCGAGCGGATGTTCGTGCAGAGCCGCGTCACCGATCTCGCGGGCAAGCCGCTCGCCGGCGTTCCCGTCGACGTCTGGCACGCCGATGACGACGGCTTCTACGATTCCCAGAAGCCGAACTACGATGAGGTCGGCGCCTCGGCGCGGGCGCGCTTCATCACCGATGACGATGGCCGCTTCTTCTTCCGCACCATCCTGCCGTGCAGCTATCCGATCCCGACCGATGGTCCGGTCGGCGAGATGATCGTGCAGACCGGCCGCCACCCGATGCGCCCGGCGCATGTGCACTTCCTGGTCAATGCCAGAGGCTATGAGCCGCTGATCACGCACGTCTTCATGGACGGTGACAAATATCTCGACTCCGACGTGGTGTTCGGCGTGAAGGACGACCTCGTCGCCAAGGTCGAGCCGCGCAACGACCTTGAGATGCCCGACGGCACCACGGCGAACGGGCGGTGGCATTTGATGACTTACGAATTCCACCTCAAGCCGGGCGGCGGCATGGCGCCGAAGCCGCTCGGGATGAAGGCGACCGAGCCGGCGTGAGGATGCGAAATCTCAGTCATCCCCCGATATAGGCTGCCAACTCGTCGGGCGTACCCTTTGGAAAGGCGTCTTTCAGATGATCGAGGAAAGCGGAGACGCGCGCACTGAGCAATCGCCGCGAGGGATAGAGCGTCCATAGGGCGATGTCGGCTCCCTCGACGTCGCCCCAGCGAACGAGCGTGCCGGCGGCAAGATCGTGGCTGACGAGCGACAGCGGCAGCCTCGCGGCGCCGATACCGGCTCTCACGGCATCGCGAACCATCATCAGGGATGACAGTCGAAGCACGGGATCGATCGCGATGCGCGATGGGCCGCTTGGCCGTCTGATGTCCCAAACCGCAGCTTTGTCATCGCCGCGCACGATGGCCGGAACGGCGAGGTTTCCTCTCGGGTGCTTCAGCGCGGGGCTGGCGACGACCAGCATTCGGTCGCGCAAGAAGATGCGGCCGACCAGGCTTTCATCCGGATCGGGATTGACCCGGATCACGAGATCAAAGCCTTCCTCGATCATGTCGACGTAGCGGTCATCGGTCGTGACTTCGAGCCGGACTTGCGGATGCCGAAGGGCGAAGCCGGCCGCGAGACGGCCCATCGCGGTTTGCGAGAAGAGCAGGGGTGCGCTGATCCGCAACCTGCCCTTTGGCTTGTCCCCGCCCGAGGCGATCGCGGCCGCGGTCTCGTCGAGCTCGGTGAGGAGTGCGCCCGTCCGCTCATAGAGCGCGCGCCCTTCCTGGGTGAGCTTGAGCGTGCGCCCGCCGCGCTCGAAGAGACGCAGATCAAGACTGCTCTCCAGTTCGGACACACGTCGAGACAAGGTCGCTTTCGGACGCCCCGCTGCTCGCGCGGCCTTTCCGAACCCTCCGTGACGGGCGACGAGATTGAAATCGGCGAGCGCAAGCAAATCCATCTGTTCCACCAATGAGACGGTCTGTCCAAATATAACGCCTATCGGCTCGCATGTGGATCATTAGTTTCCGGGTGTCTTCCAATACCCAACCGGAGTGATCCCATGACCATCCTCGTTACCGGCGCCACCGGCACCATCGGCCGCAACGTCGTCGAGCAACTCGTCAAGCGCGGCGCCGATGTGCGCGCACTCGTCCGAAATCCCGAGAAGGCCAACCTTCCGGCAGGTGTTGCCGTCGCCCAGGGCGACTTGCTGGACGTCGATTCCGTGCGCACTGCGTTTTCGGGCGTCTCGACGCTGTTCCTGCTCAACGCCGTGGTGCCGGACGAATTCACTCAGGCGCTGACTGCGCTCAACCTTGCCCGCGAAGCCGGCATCGAGCGGTTCGTCTATCTGTCGGTCATTCACAGCGACCTCTACGTGAATGTGCCGCACTTCGCCGGCAAGTTCGGGGTCGAGCGCATGATCGAGCAGATGGGCTTCAAGGCGACCATCCTGCGGCCCGCCTATTTCATGAACAACGAACTCATGATCAAGGATGCCGTGACCGGATATGGCGTCTACCCGATGCCGATCGGCAGCAAGGGCCTTGCGATGATCGACGCGCGCGACATCGGCGAGATTGCTGCGATCGAACTGATCCGCCGCGAGACATCCGCAGCGCCGCTTCCGCTCGAACGCATCAATCTTGTTGGCCCTGAGACACTCACTGGCGCGAAGGCCGCCGCGATCTGGTCGGAGGTGCTCGGCCGCGCGATCGCCTACGGCGGAGACGACACCGCGGGGTTCGAGAAGAACCTCAGGCAGTTCATGCCGCCCTGGATGGCTTTCGACATGAGGGTGATGGGCGAGCGTTTCCTCACCGAGGGAATGATCCCTGAGCCCGGCGACGTCGAGCGTCTGACCGGCATGCTGGGCCGTCCCTTGCGCTCCTATCGCAACTTCGTCGCCGAGATCGCGGCCCCCGTTTGAGGCTTGCCAGAGCAGAAGCGCAGGCGGGCTGGCTGCGCCGCTCGCTATTAATCATGTGGCGAGCGGCAATCTCGATCAGCGCGCATGCAGCAAGGCCAGCAGCACGACGACGGCGCAGGCGAGCGCCGCTGTTGTCAGCTTCCAGAACATCAGCGGGCTGCGCTCCAGGAGCGGTGTGATGCGCGTGTCGAGATAGGCCGGGTTGGGCGTGCGAAGCTCGAAGATGAATTCCGAGAGATCCTCGTGCCGCTTGTAGGGATCGGGATGGAGCGCGCGCCGGAGCGCGCCGTCGACCCAGGCAGGAACGTTGCGGTCATCGTCGGCGGCGCGATATTTAAGCTTTCGCACATCCGCCTTGCGCCGGATTTTGGCGATTTGGGTGCCGTAGGGCAGCTTTCCCGTCAGCATCTGGTAGCAGATCACGGCCAGCGAAAACATGTCGGAGCGCGGCGAGCCGCCTTGCCCCAGGAAATATTCCGGCGCCGTGTACTGGACGGTGCCCAGGATTTCGTCGGCCTCCCCTGGCGGCGCCGCCTCGGCCACGCCGGCGACCCTGACCGATCCGAAGTCGATGATCTTGGCGGTGCCGGTCTTGTCGATCAGGATGTTGTCGGGCCTGAGGTCTTGATGCAGCATCTCCATGCGATGGAAGGCGCGCAGGCCCGCGGCGATCTGCTCGATGAGGCCGCGCACGGTTTCGAGATCGGGCCGCGGATTGTCGGTCATCCACTGCTTCAAGGTCTGCCCCTCGACGAACTCGGTCGCGACGTAGAGATAGCCGCGTCGCCGCGACTGCGACAGCGGCTTGAGCACATGCGGGCTGTCGATCCGGCGCGCGATCCACTCCTCCATCAGGAAGCGCTTGAGATAGGCGGCGTTGTCGCGTAGGTCGACCGACGGCAGCTTGAGCGCGACCGGCTGCTCGGTCTCGGTGTCGACGGCGAGGTAGATATGGCTGCGGCTGCTGCCGTGGATCTCGCGGACGATCCGGTAGCCGTCGAAGATCGCCCGCGGCTCCGGCAGCGTCGGCAGCGGCAATTCCGAGCTCTGATTGAAGATGCCGGCCGGATCGCGCTGCGGCACCGCATCGATCCGCAGGATCTGCACGGTGATGTTGTCGTCGCTGCCGCGCCGATAGGCTTCCTCCACGATCGCCTTCGCCGCCCCGTCCAGCTCGGCTGCATGCTCGCTTAGCGCGCTCGTGATGAAACGGGCGTCGACGAATTCATAGGCGCCATCGGTCGCCAGCAGGAAGGTGTCGCCGGCCTCGATTTCGATCGCCTGATAGTCGATCTCGAGCTGCGGATTAATGCCGAGCGCGCGGCCGAGATAGGTCTGCTCGGACGAGACGATGATGCGGTGATCGTCGGTCAGTTGCTCCAGCGCCTTGCCGGCGACGCGATAGACGCGGCAATCGCCGACATGGAAGATGTGCGCGGTGGTTGCCTTGATGACCATGGCGCTGAGCGTGCAGACATAGCCCTTGTCGCGGTCATAGGCATATTGGCTCTTGCGCGTCTGCGCATGCAGCCAGGAATTGGTCGCCTCCAGCACACGGCGGGCGGAGGTCTTCACCGTCCACGACTCCGACGTGCAGTAATAGTCCATCAGGAAGCTCTTGACCGCCGACTCGCTGGCGATCTGGCTTACCGTGCTCGAGGAAATTCCGTCGGCGAGAACGGCCGCGATGCCCTTCAGGCTGAGCAGCGGCTCTTCCGGAATCAGGACGCCGTGAAAGTCCTGGTTGATGGGCTTGCGACCCTTGTCGGAATGCTGGCCGACCGAAATCTGGAGTCCGCGGGGCATCGTCATCACCGGGAGAGGGGAGCCTCACCGTGCTTGGGCGAGGCTCCCCTGTCGAGACCTATTCGATCAGGCCGCGACGCGGGGCTTCGCGGGCTTCTCCGCCTGGCGCTTCGGCAGGGTCATGACATGGGTGGCATAGAGGGTCATGCCGGTGAAGGCGAGGCCGCCGACGAGGTTGCCGAGCACGGTCGGGATCTCGTTCCAGATCAGATAATCCATGATCGAGAACTTCGCGCCGAGCAGCAGGCCCGACGGGAACAGGAACATGTTCACGACGGAATGCTCGAACACCATGTAGAAGAACACCAGGATCGGCATCCACATCGCGATGACCTTGCCGGGGACGGAAGTCGAGATCATGGCGCCGACGACGCCGGTCGAGACCATCCAGTTGCAGAGCATGCCGCGCAGGAACAGCGTCGCCATGCCGGCCGCACCGTGCGCGGCATAGCCAAGGGTTCGGCCCTCGCCAATATTGCCGATGGCGGCGCCGACCTTGTCGGGCGCCTGCGTGAAGCCGAAGGTCGTGACGAAGGCCATCATGAAGGCGACGGTGAAGGCGCCGGCGAAATTGCCGACGAAGACGAGACCCCAATTGCGCAGCACGCCGTTGAGCGTAACGCCCGGGCGCTTGTCGATCAGCGCGAGCGGCGAGAGCACGAACACGCCGGTCAGGAGGTCGAAGCCCAGGAGATAGAGCATGACGAAGCCGACCGGGAACAAGAGCGCGCCGACCAGCGGCTGGCCGGTGTTCACGGTGATCGTGACGGCAAACCAGGCTGCGAGGGCCAGGATCGCGCCGGCCATGTAGGCGCGGATAATGGTATCCCGGGTGGACATGAAGATCTTGGACTCGCCCGCATCCACCATCTTGGTGACGAATTCCGAAGGCGCGAGATACGACATCAATGGTTCCTTTGCTTCGTAAGTGAGATCGACACGCCCCCGACGAGGGCGCGGCTGAACGTCATCGGCCGTGCGGGCAGCCTGCCGCGCACGAGGGCTATGGAAAGTTTGGAAGCCTTGGGAATCGCGTCACGAGGACTCTGAAGCCGGAGACCGCGAAGCAGGTGAGCTTCCGGGATGCAGCCGCCAGAGGCTGCATCAATGCGGCCAAGCCGCAGTCGTCGTTGACGCAACCTTAGAAGCAATTTGTGTGCCGTGGTGCGTCGATCGAAAAAGCGAGCAAATTCAGCTGGATGTCAGCTGCAGGGGGATGATTGGCAGAACTGCGCCGCCTCTTGCTTGAGCGACTGCACAACGTTTGTGCGGCGCACAAGGATTGAGCAGATCGCAAACTTCGCGTGCGGAACAGGGCTGCGTTAGTCAGACGCGGAATTACCAAGCATCTGATTATCCATCATTTTTGGCGGTGGCAGGCTTGGCATGAAGCTTGAATAGTTCCAGGCCGACGCCATTGAAGCCGTCCCGCGAGACTTCTCATCCGAATTGCTGACGCACCCAAACGGGGTCTCCCCGTCGCGCGTTCGCATGCGCCTTTTTCTGGCGTCACGGACGGACGGGCTGCTCGTGCGCACTGACGCAATCATTCCGCAACGACGCAAAAGGACGACACGACCTATGACCAAGCGCATTCGCCGGCCCTCCGAGACTGGCCTCAGCCGCCGTCAATTGTTGAAAGCCACCGGCTCGACCGCCGCACTGCTCGCCGCCGCCAAGCTGAATTTCCCCGCCGGCGCCTTCGCGCAGGACGCAGGCCCCGAGGTCAAGGGAGCCAAGCTCGGTTTCATTGCGCTCTCCGATGCCGGCCCGCTGTTCGTCGCCAAGGACAAGGGCCTGTTCGCCAAGCACGGCGTGCCTGACACCGACGTGCAGAAGCAGGCGTCCTGGGGCACCACGCGCGACAACCTCGTGCTCGGCTCCGAAGGCAACGGCATCGACGGCGCGCACATCCTCACCCCGATGCCGTACCTGATCTCGGCCGGCAAGGTGACGCAGAACAACCAGCCGACGCCGATGTACATCCTGGCGCGACTCAATCTCGATGCGCAGTGCATCTCGGTCGCCAAGGAATATGCCGACCTCAAGCTCGGCACCGATGCGGCGCCGTTCAAGGCGGCGCTTGAGAAGAAGAAGGCGTCCGGCAAGGCCGTGAAGGCTGCGATGACCTTCCCCGGCGGTACCCACGATCTGTGGATCCGCTACTGGCTCGCCGCCGGCGGCATCGATCCCGACAAGGACATCGAGACCATCGTGGTGCCGCCGCCGCAGATGGTGGCGAATATGAAGGTCGGCACCATGGACTGCTTCTGCGTCGGCGAGCCCTGGAATCTCCAGCTCATCCACCAAGGCATCGGCTACACCGCCGTCAACACCGGCGAGATCTGGAATAAGCATCCGGAGAAGTCCTTCGGCATGCGCGCGGCCTTCGTCGACAAATACCCGAAGGCCAGCAAGGCGATCCTGATGGCCGTGCTGGAAGCCCAGCAATGGGCCGACAAGGCGGAAAACAAGCAGGAGCTGGCCGCCATCATGGCCAAGCGGCAGTGGATCAACTGCCCGGTCGAGGACGTCTACGATCGCACCGCCGGCAAGTTCGACTATGGCATCCCCGGCAAGGTGGTCGAGAACTCGCCGCACGTCATGAAGTACTGGCGCGATCATGCCTCCTATCCGTTCCAGAGCCACGATCTCTGGTTCCTCACCGAGGACATCCGCTGGGGCAAGTATGAGCCGAACTTCGATACCAAGGCGCTGATTGCCAAGGTCAACCGCGAGGACATGTGGCGCGATGCGGCCAAGACCCTCGGCGTCGCGGCCGCCGACATTCCGGCCACCACCTCGCGCGGAAAGGAGACCTTCTTCGACGGCAAGGTGTTCGACCCCGAAAATCCGGCCGCCTATCTGAAGTCGCTCGCGATCAAGCGCGTCGAAGTCTGATGGAGCCCTGCGGCCGCCTTTAGGGGCGGCCGCATCGTCCCTGCCACGCCGGAGAGAGATAGCGATGAACATGACTGCCACGAAGATCGAGGTTGAGACCGCGACGCCTGCCGCAACGATTGCGCCGGTCGTCACGCTGACGCCGAAGCGTCCCCCGCGTACTGAGGCTTACGCACGCATGGCACGCGAGACCGCCGTGCGCGTGATCCCGCCGCTGGTCGTGATCGCTCTGCTGACGCTGGTGTGGGAGCTGGTCTGCCGCAGAGCCGGCTCGGCGCTGCCGCCGCCCTCAAAAGTGTTTGCGGATACCAAGGAGCTGATCTTCGATCCGTTCTTCGACCGTGGCGGCATCGACAAGGGCCTGTTCTGGCATCTGTCCGCCAGTCTCCAGCGCGTCGCCTTCGGCTATTCGCTCTCGGCCATCGCCGGCATCGCGCTCGGCGTGCTGGTCGGGCAGTCGGTCTGGGCGATGCGCGGGCTCGATCCGCTGTTCCAGGTGCTGCGCACGATTCCGCCGCTGGCTTGGCTGCCGCTCTCGCTCGCGGCCTTCCGCGACGGCCAGCCTAGCGCGATCTTCGTCATCTTCATCACCTCGATCTGGCCGATCATCATCAACACCGCGGTCGGCATCCGCAACATCCCGCAGGACTATCGCAACGTCGCCGCGGTGGTGCAGCTCAATCCGCTGGAATTCTTCGCCAAGATCATGATCCCGGCGGCGGCGCCCTACATCTTCACGGGCCTGCGCATCGGCATCGGCCTGTCGTGGCTCGCGATCGTCGCCGCCGAAATGCTGATCGGCGGCGTCGGCATCGGCTTCTTCATCTGGGACGCCTGGAACTCCTCGCATATCAGCGAGATCATCCTGGCGCTGTTCTATGTCGGCATCATCGGCTTCGTGCTTGACCGCCTGATCGCGGGGCTCGGCAAGGTCGTCACCCGCGGCACCGCGCAGAACTGAGGAGAGGGGACATGACCGCCTACCTGAAACTCGACCACATCGACAAGGTCTTCACCCGCGGCACCGCCACCACGGAGGTGCTCAAGGACATCAATCTGACGATCGAGAAAGGCGAATACGTCTCGATCATCGGCCATTCCGGCTGCGGCAAGTCGACCCTGCTCAACATCATCGCAGGGCTGACCGGCGCCACGATGGGGGGCGTGCTGCTGGAAAACCGCGAGGTGAACTCGCCAGGGCCCGATCGTGCCGTGGTGTTCCAGAACCACAGCCTGCTGCCGTGGCTGACCGTCTACGAAAACGTCAGGCTTGGCGTCGACAAGGTCTTCGCCAAGACCAAGTCCCGTGCCGAGCGCGACGCCTGGGTGATGCACAATCTCAACCTCGTGCAGATGGCCCATGCCAGGGACAAGCGTCCATCGGAGATCTCCGGCGGCATGAAGCAGCGCGTCGGCATCGCGCGGGCGCTGGCCATGGAGCCGAAGGTGCTGCTGCTCGACGAGCCGTTCGGCGCGCTCGACGCGCTGACCCGCGCCCACTTGCAGGACTCGGTGATGGCGCTGCATCAGAAGCTCGGCAACACCATCCTGATGATCACCCACGACGTCGATGAGGCCGTGCTGTTGTCCGACCGCATCGTGATGATGACCAACGGACCGAGCGCGCGCATCGGCGAGGTGCTGGAAGTGCCGCTGGCGCGGCCGCGCAAGCGGCTCGACCTCGCGACCAACGCCACATATCTGAAGTGTCGCCAGCGCGTGCTCGAATTCCTCTACGAGCGTCATCGCTTCGTCGAAGCCGCGTAAGTCACGCGTTCACGCGAGATCTGCCCGCGCCCAATTAATCGACATCAAGCTCAATCCTTGTGCGTCGCACAGGGATTGAGCGAAACGCAAATTTTGCGTGCGGAAAAGCCCTGCAAACAATTCGGGCAATACGAATAACATCCTGAAATCCCTGTGTTTCCCGTATGCGCGCAACTGGCACGGAAATTGAAACGTCTTTGCGCGACGCCAACGACGACGTCCCTCAACATCATCAATCAGCATCGTGATCTCGCCACCGGGGTGAAGCCTCGGAGCGCGCCTCCGTGACCGGAGGCAGAGCCTGCAACGACGCAGCGGTGAGCCTGGAAGGGATACGCAATGACGAAGAATCCGACCCTGAACTCCAGCTGGATTTCAGACTGGCGCCCCGAGGATGAGGCGTTCTGGAACAATACCGGCAAGTCGATCGCGCGGCGCAATCTGATCTGGTCCATCGTCGCCGAACATATCGGCTTCTCGGTCTGGCTGATCTGGAGCATCGTCACCACCAAGCTGCCGCAGGCCGGCTTCCACTACACCACCGACCAGCTGTTCCAGCTCGTCGCCGTGCCGGGCCTGATCGGCGCCTTCATGCGCTTTCCCTACACTTTCGCGGTGACGACGTTCGGCGGCCGCAACTGGACCGTCTTCAGCGCGGCGATCCTGTTCATCCCGACCTTGTCGCTCGCCTATTTCGTCAGCCAGCCCGACACGCCGTTCTGGCTCATGCTGCTGGTCGCCTCGACCGCGGGTCTCGGCGGCGGCAATTTCGCCTCCAGCATGACCAACATCTCCTTCTTCTTTCCCGACCGGATGAAGGGATGGGCGCTCGGCCTCAACGCGGCCGGCGGCAATATCGGTGTCTCCAGCGTGCAGCTCCTGACCCCGATCCTGATGACGCTCGCCGTCTTCAACCTGTATCAGGCGACGCCCGTCGACGGCATCTTCCTGCAGAATGCCGGCCTAATGTGGGTGCTGCCGATCGCAATCGCGGTGTTCGGCGCGGTGTTCTTCATGAACAACCTCACCACGGCGAAATCGTCGGTGAAGAACCAGCTCGCGATCGTCAAGCGCAAGCACACCTGGATCATGGCGTATCTTTATATCGGCACGTTCGGGTCCTTCATCGGCTATTCGGCGGCGTTTCCGCTGCTGCTCAAGACGCAGTTCCCCACCGTGACGATCTCGATCGCCTTCCTCGGCCCCCTGGTCGGCTCGCTGTCGCGTCCGCTCGGCGGTTGGCTCGCAGACCGGGTCGGCGGCTCCATCATCACGTTCTGGAATTTCATCGTGATGGCGGGCGCCACGGTCGGCGCGCTCTACTTCGTGGGGCACAAGGATTTCATCGGCTTCCTGTCGATGTTCCTGATCCTGTTCGTGACGACGGGCATCGGCAACGGCTCGACCTACCGCATGATCCCCTCGATCTTCCGCGAGGAGAACCTGTTCAAGGTGCGCGGCAAGGGCGATGCGGCACGCAGCGCTGCCCTGAAGACCGCGAGCATCGAGAGCGGCGCGGCGGTCGGCTTCATCGGCGCGGTCGGTGCCGTCGGCGGCTATCTGATCCCGAGCGGCTTCGGCAAGTCGATCGCCATGACCGGCGGGCCGCAGCTCGCGCTCGTGGTCTATCTCGCCTTCTACGCCTCCTGCCTCGCTCTGACCTGGTGGTTCTACCTGCGTCGCAGCCCGCAGGGCGAAGGCGCGCCAAGCCTCGCCGAGGCGCGTGTGTGAGCACGACAAACTGGCACGAATGTCGCTTCTCCCCGTACGCGGGGAGAAGTCTCTCTGATGACGTTTGATCCATGAACTTTGTCCGCAATGGCGCGGACGAAGGCAGACCGAAACAGACAGGAGAACATCATGACGCCCGAGCAGATTACTCTCATTCAGCAGAGCTTCGCCAAGGTCGCCCCGATTTCGGAAGCCGCCGCGGTGCTGTTCTACGACCGACTGTTCGAGGTGGCGCCGTCCGTGCGCGCGATGTTTCCCGAGGACATGACCGAGCAGCGCAAGAAGCTGATGGGCATGCTCGCCGCCGTGGTCGGCGGCCTGTCGAACCTGGAATCGATTCTTCCCGCGGCCTCCGCGCTCGCCAAGCGTCACGTCGACTATGGCGCCAAGGCCGAGCACTACCCCGTGGTCGGCGCGACCTTGCTGTGGACCCTCGAGAAGGGCCTTGGCGAAGCCTGGACGCCCGAACTCGCCGCAGCCTGGACCGACGCCTATGGCGTGCTGTCCGGCTACATGATGTCCGAGGCCTACGGCGCGCAAGCGCAGGCCGCCGAATAGGAGATGCGTTGTGAGTGAACCGCTGGTCATCGTCGGCAACGGTATGGCGGCCGCGCGTCTGGTCGACGAGCTCGCCAAGACCGCGCTCGGCCGCTATGCGGTCGCCGTGATCGGCGAAGAGCCGCGGCTCGCTTACAATCGCGTGCTCCTCTCCTCCGTGCTGGCGGGCGAGACCGGCTCGCACGAGATCGAGCTGCGGCCGGCCGGTTGGTGGCGAGACCGCGGCGTCACGGTGCGCTACGGCTATCGCGTCAGCGAGATCGATGTCGGCCGCCGTGAGCTCAAGATCGCGGGCGAGGAGAGCATGGAATATTCCAAGCTCGTGCTCGCCACGGGATCGACGCCGCTGCGGCTCAACGTGCCAGGCGCCGATCTTGCCGGCGTGCACACGTTTCGCGACACCCGCGACGTCGACCTGCTGCTGACACTGGCCGCGGCTAGGAAGCGCGTCGTCGTGGTCGGCGGCGGCCTGCTCGGGCTGGAAGCGGCCTACGGTCTCGCCAAGGCCGGCGCGCCCGTGACGCTGCTGCATCTGATGGATCGGCTGATGGAGCGTCAGCTCGACGCGCCCGCGGCCGACCTGCTCAAGACGCTGGTCGAGCGCAAGGGTATCCGCGTCATGCTCAATGCCGCGACGGCCCGCATCCACGGCGAGGGCCACGTCCAGGCCGTCGAGCTCGCCGATGGCAGCCGCATCGAGGCCGATGCGGTGATCTTCGCCGCCGGCATCAAGCCGAACGTCGCGCTGGCGAAAGAGGCGGGGATCGCGGTCAACCGCGGCGTCGTCGTCAACGACGTGATGCAGACCTCCGCGTCCGACATCTTTGCGCTCGGCGAATGCGCCGAGCATCGCGGCACCTGCTATGGCTTGGTCGAGCCCGCCTACGAGCAGGCGCGCGTGCTGGCGCGGCATCTGGCCGGCCGGCCCGCCGCCTATCAGGGCAGCGTGGTCTCGACCAATCTGAAGGTCTCCGGCGTCAGCGTGTTCTCCGCTGGCGACTTCATGGGCGGGGAGGGCAGCGAGAGCCTCGTGCTGTCGGATCGCAGGCGCGGCACTTACAAGAAGCTCGTCATCGCCGACGGTCGGCTCACCGGGGCGGTGCTGATTGGCGATACGATCGATGCGCTCTGGTACCTCGAGCTGATCCGCAATCGCGACAAGGTCGCTTCGATCCGCACCGACATGATGTTCGGCCGCGCGCTGGCGCAGCCTTCGAAAGCGGCGTGATATGACGGCGATCGATCCAAATCTCCGCACCACCAAGACCACCTGTCCCTATTGCGGCGTCGGCTGCGGCGTGCTCGCAACGCCCGACGGCAAGGGTGGTGCAGCAATCGCGGGCGACCCCGATCATCCCGCCAATTTCGGCCGGCTGTGCTCGAAGGGCTCGGCGCTGGGCGAGACCGTCGGCCTGGAAGGGCGGCTGCTCTATCCCATGATCCGCTGCAAGGGCGTGCTGGAGCGCGTTGCCTGGAGCGATGCGCTGGACCACGTCGCCCACCGCATGCAGCACATCGTGGCGCGCGATGGTGCCGACGCGGTCGCGTTCTATCTCTCCGGCCAGCTCCTCACCGAAGACTATTACGTCGCCAACAAGCTGATGAAGGGGTTTGTCGGCACCGCCAATGTCGACACCAATTCGCGGCTCTGCATGTCGTCCTCGGTCGCCGGCCATCGCCGCGCCTTCGGCGCCGACACCGTGCCCGGCTGCTATGAGGATCTCGACCAGGCCGATCTGCTCGTCTTCGTCGGCTCGAACGCGGCCTGGTGCCACCCGGTGCTGTTCCAGCGCATGCTGAAGAACAGGCAGGAGCGCGGCGCCCGCATGATCGTGATCGATCCGCGCCGCACCGACACCGCCGGCGATGTCGACCTGTTCCTCGGCCTCAGGCCCGGCACCGACACCGCGCTGTTCTCCGGCCTGTTCGTGCATCTCGCCGACAATGGCGTGCTGGACCGGGATTACATCGCGCAGAACACGTCTGGCTTCGATGATGCGCTGGCGCGCGCGCGCAGCATCGCCGGCAGCGTCACTGCGACCGCGCTCGCCACGGGCCTCTCCGAGCAGGACGTCGCCGCCTTCTTCAGGATGTTCCGCGACACCGAGAAGGTCGTCACGCTGTATTCGCAAGGGGTCAACCAGTCGGCGCAGGGCACCGACAAGGTCAACGCCATCCTGAACTGCCATCTCGCCACGGGGCGCATTGGCAAGCCGGGCGCCTCGCCGTTCTCGCTGACAGGCCAGCCCAACGCGATGGGCGGCCGCGAGGTCGGCGGCCTCGCCAACATGCTCGCCGCCCATATGGGCTTTACGCCGCCCGACATCGACCGTGTCAGGCGGTTCTGGAAGGCGCCGCGCATCGCCACCCATGAGGGGCTGAAAGCGGTGCAGCTGTTCGAGGCGATCAACCGCGGCGAGGTCAAGGCGCTCTGGGTGATGGGCACCAACCCCGCGGTGTCGCTGCCAGATGCCGACATGGTGCGCGATGCCCTGAAGAAGCTCGAGCTGTTCGTGGTGTCCGAGAACGTGCTCGCCAACGACACCGTCGCGGCCGGCCCGCACGTGCTGCTGCCGGCGCTGGCCTGGGGCGAGAAGTCGGGCACGGTGACCAATTCCGAGCGGCGCATCTCGCGCCAGCGCGCGTTCCTGCCGGCGCCGGGGGAAGCGCGTCCCGACTGGTGGATCCTGAGCGAGACCGCAAAGCGCCTCGGCTTCGGCGACAGCTTCAATTACAAATCGGCCGCCGATATCTTCCGCGAGCATGCCGCGCTCTCGGCGTTCGAGAACAATGGCAGCCGCGATTTCGACATCGGCGCGCTGACCTCGCTGTCGGACGATGCCTTCGATGGTTTGAAGCCGGTGCAATGGCCGGTGCGCGAGGGCGGGACGCCCGGCGAGCGCTTCTTCGCTGCTGGCGGCTTCTTCACCAATGACGGCAAGGGCCGCTTCGTTGCGCCGGAGGTGCCGGCGCTGCGCGGCGAGACCGGTCCGTCGCGCCCCTTAAGGCTCAACACCGGGCGCATCCGCGACCAGTGGCACACCATGACGCGCACCGGCCTGAGCCAGCGCCTGGGCGCGCATCTGCCTGAGCCTTTCGTCGAGATCCATCCCGACGACGCCGGCAAATACGGCATCGTCCATGACGGCTATGCCCGCATCACCACCGATTACGGCCAGTGCATCCTGAAAGTCGTCGTCAGCGAGTGGCAGCAGCGCGGCACGCTGTTCGTGCCGATCCACTGGAGCGCGATGAACGCCTCGCACGGCCGCGTCGGGGCGATGGTCGCACCGTTCACCGATCCGTTCTCGGGGCAGCCGGAAGCCAAGGCGACGCCGGCCGCGATCGCGCCTTACGAATTTGTCTTCCGCGGCTTTGCATTGTCGCGCAAGCCGCTCGATCTGCCGCAGAACCTGTTGTGGACGCGCGTGACCGTCAGCGGCGGCTTCGGCTATCTTTTCGCCGACAACGCGGATCTCGCCCGCTGGCCCGCCTGGCTCGAGAGCGTCGCCGGCGAGGACGTTGCCGAATATCGCGATTTCGGCGGCGGGGTTTTTCGCGCAGCTTCGTTCGCAGGCGATCGCATCGAGACCTGCCTGTTCGTCGGCCCCGCGCATGATGCCGGCGACTGGGAGGTGGTGAAGAGTCTGTTCGCGGCCGATCAGGTCAGCGACGAGCAGCGCCGCATGCTGCTGTCGGGCAGGTCAAGCGAAGGCGCGGCCTCGACCGGCCCCATCGTCTGCGCCTGCTTCGGCGTCGGCCGCGGCACCATCTGCGACAGCATCGCCAGCGGCGCGCGCACCGCCGCCGACATCGGCGCCAAGCTCAAGGCCGGCACCAATTGCGGCTCCTGCATCCCCGAGCTGAAACGCCTGATTGCGATGACGGAAGTGCCTGCACAGCAGGCGAAGGTCGCGAGCGCGGCGGGATAGGTCTCGTAGGGTGGGTTAGCGCAGCGTAACCCACCACTCTTCGTCAATGCGGAAGCGAAAGAGGTGGGTTACGCCAAGGGACTGCGCTTCGCGCAGCCCCCGGGGCTAACCCACCCTACGCAGCGCCCGCACCATTGCAATGTGGACCACCCCAATCGACGCGCCGGCCAATGTGCCGTATGGTGCCGCGCTCCTTTCAACATCCACAACAACCATGATGTACCTGGAAACGCCGCCGCGCCTGATCGAAACCAAGCTGTTCACCGCCATGCCCGACAAGTTTCGCCGCAAGGGCGTGCGAACCGATTGGGCCGACGCCAACCGGCCGAACATACCGACCGAGAGCTTCATCGAGGGGCCGTCATTCGACAAGGACGGTAATCTCTATATCGTCGACATTCCGTTCGGCCGCATCTTTCGCATCGCGCCCCATGGCGAATGGTCGCTCGTGATCGAATATGAGGGCTGGCCGAACGGGCTGAAGATCGCATCCGACGGACGCATTCTGGTCGCCGACTACAGGCATGGCATCATGGAGCTCGATGCCGAATCCGGCCGCGTCAAGCCGGTCGTGACCGGGCGCAATTCGGAATCGTTCCGCGGCTGTAACGATCTGCATCTCGCCTCCAACGGCGATATCTATTTTACCGACCAGGGGCAGACCGGCCTGCATGATCCGAGTGGCCGGGTCTATCGGCTGGCATCGAACGGCCGCCTCGATTGCCTGCTCGACACCGGCATCAGTCCGAACGGCCTGGTGCTCGACCCAGCCGAAACCGTGCTGTTCGTCGCGATGACGCGCGACAACGCGGTGTGGCGGCTGCCGTTCATGAAGGACGGCAGCGTGTCCAAGGTCGGCCGCTTCTGCTCGCTGTTCGGCACCAGCGGCCCCGACGGCTTGACCATGGATGCCAAGGGCCGCCTGTTCGTCGGCCACCCCTCGCTCGGCCACGTCTTCGTGTTCGCGCCGAACGGGGAACTGATCGCGCGCATCAAATCGTGCGCGGGACCGAACTGCACCAATGTCGCGATCGGTGGCGAAAACAAGGATCGGCTCTATATCACGGAGTCCGCGACCGGCAGCGTGCTGGTGGCGGATATCGGGGGATTGTAGCGCGGACTCTTCGCCTCTCCCCGCTTGCGGGGAGAGGCCGACGCGCAAAGCGCGGCGGGTGAGGGGGGCCTCCGCGAGTCTCTTTGCTATCGAGTTTGCGGAAGCAGCCCCTCACCCCGACCCTCTCAGCGCGAGCGAAGCTCGTCGCGGCCCCGTAAGAACGGGGAGAGGGAAAAATAACAGCGGAGATCGGAGCGACCATGAACAAGAAACCCTTCGGCAAGATCGGCGCCAGCGTCTCCGTCATCGGGCAGGGCACCTGGTATCTCGACCACGGCGACCGCAAGCGCGCGATCGCGGCGCTGCAGCGCGGGCTCGATCTTGGCATGACCCACATCGACACCGCCGAGATGTACGGCGATGCCGAGCTCGTCATTGCGGATGCGATCGCAGGCCGGCGCGATGAAGTGTTCCTCGTTTCGAAAGTGCTGCCCAGCAACGCCTCGCGCCGCGGCACCATCACCGCCTGCGAGCGCTCGCTGAAGCGGCTGAAGACCGACCGGCTCGACTGTTATCTGTTGCACTGGCGCGGCTCCTATCCGCTGGAGGACACCGTCGCTGCGTTCGAGGAGCTGGTGCAATCAGGCAAGATCAAGTCCTGGGGCGTCTCCAATTTCGATGCCGACGATCTCGACGAGATTCTCGACGTCTCCGGCGAAGGGCGGATCGCCTGCAACCAGGTGCTCTACCACCTGAAAGAACGCGCGATCGAGCATGCGGTGATCCCGTGGTGCGAACGGCACAATGTTGCCGTCGTCGCCTACTCGCCGTTCGGCCACGACGATTTCCCCGCAAGCAGCAGCAAGGGCGGTGCCGTGCTGGCGCGCATCGCAGAAGCGCATCGTGCGACGCCGCGTCAGGTCGCGCTGAGCTTCCTCACCCGTGCGACTACGGTGTTCGCCATTCCGAAGGCCTCGTCTGCGGAACATGCCGGCGAGAATGCGGCAGCAGGCGACCTCGTGCTGACGAAGGACGAGATTGCCGCGCTCGACGCGGCGTTTCCGCGCGGGCCGAAGCCGCGCGGCCTGCCCATGCTGTAGTGCACAACGGGCAAGATTAACGGAGCATTGACGCGCGCGGCGGCTCGCGCATATCGGCATCCTGTTTTCGGAAGTTGTGAATGCGGAGCAGATGTCGTTTTTTACGGCTGTTCTCGATTCGCATTTTGCCCGGGTTCCAGCCGTGACACCGCCGCCCGCCGCAGCCGCAAGGCTCGACAGTATTCCCATGCCCGTTCCGGAGAAGAAGCAGCAGGCTCGCCGCGCGCCTGCGCGCGTCGATCATCCCTTCAAGGGCATTGCGCTGGTGTTGCTCTCGACGATCTTCCTCGGCTGCTCCGACGTCACCGCGAAATATCTGTCGACCAGCCTGCCTTCAATCGAGATCACCTGGATCCGCTTCGTCACGTTCGCGCTGCTATTCACGCCCGTGATGCTGCCGGGCTCGCCACTGCATGCGATGCGCACCGAGCGGCTCGGTCTGCAATTGATGCGCGGCGCCGCACTGCTCGGCTCGTCGCTGTTCTTCATCACCGGCCTTGCATTTCTGCCCATCGCCGAAGCCTCCGCCACCGGCTTCGTCTCGCCGCTATTCGTCACCGCACTGTCGATCATCTTCCTGAGCGAGAAGGTCGGCATGCGGCGCTGGATCGCGACCGCGATCGGCTTGACGGGCGTTCTGATCATCCTGAGGCCCGGCACGAGCGCGTTCCATGCCGCCGCATTCTTCCCGATCATCTCGGCGTTCTGCTGGGCCGCCGCGCTGATCCTGACGCGGATGATGAGCGGTCGCGAAGCGGTGCTCACCACTATGGCCTATTCCGCGCTGACCGGCGTTGCGATCCTCAGCGTCATGGTGCCGTTCGTCTGGGTCACGCCGAGCTGGACCGCGATCGGGCTGGGCATCGTGATCGGCGTCGCCTCGACCGTGGGCCAGTGGATCATCGTGCTGGCCTATCGCTACGGCGATGCCTCGGTGCTGGCGCCGTTCTCCTATACGCAGTTGCTCTGGGTCAGCATTCTGGGCTTCTTCATCTTCGGCGAGGTCCCGGATATCTGGACGGTCGTCGGCGCCGCCTTCATCGTCGCCAGCGGTCTTTATATCGCCCATCGCGAGCGGGTGCGCCGCGCCCAGCTGCTGGTGCTGGAAGAGCGGTCGCCGAACCCCTGACGCAAGTTTGCACGTCCTGCTTCGTGCTATCACTCGCTCCAAAGGGGAGGAGCCGGATGCGCGCCGCGATTTTCAGGAACGGTGAGATTGTCGTAGGTCGGATGGCCGAGCCGACGCCGGGCCCCGGCCAGGTTCTGGTCAAGACGCTCGCCTGCGGCATCTGCGGCTCCGACCTGCACGCGCGCCAGCACGCCCATCGCATGGTGGAGATGGCGCGGAAGACCGGGCGCAAGCCGATGGACCTCAGCCGCGACGTCGTGTTCGGCCACGAATTCTGCTGCGAGATCGTCGATTACGGCCCCGGCACATCGCGCAAGCTGAAGCCGGGAACCCAGGTCTGCTCGCTTCCCGCGCTGGTGACGCCGCAGGGCATCGAAGGGATCGGCTACTCCAACGACAATGTCGGCGGCTATGCCGAGGCGATGCTGCTGAGCGAAGCGCTGCTGCTCGAAGTACCCAATGGCCTCGCGCCGGAGCATGCCGCGCTCACCGAGCCGCTCGCCGTCGGGGTTCATGCGCTCGCCAAAGCCAATATCCGTGGCGGCGAGGTGCCGCTCGTGATCGGCTGCGGCCCGGTCGGACTCGCGGTGATCGCCGCGCTGAAGCTCAAACGGCTGCATCCGATCGTCGCGGCCGACTATTCGCCGGCGCGGCGTGCGCTCGCCGCAAAACTCGGTGCCGACATCGTCGTCGATCCCCGCACGTCGCAGCCTTACGCGACCTGGGCCGAGCACGCGCAGATGTCGGAGGCCGAGAAGGCGGCGCGGCCGCCGTTCCAGGCCATGCTGCCCGCGCTAAAGCCCGCGATCATCTTCGAATGCGTCGGCGTGCCCGGCCTGTTGCAACAGGTGTTCGAGGGTGCCCCGCGCGATGCGCGCATCGTCGTGGTCGGCGTCTGCATGGAGAGCGACAGAAGCGAGCCCATGCTCGGCATCATGAAGGAGCTCAACGTCCAATACGTGCTCGGCTACACCCCGGAGGAGTTTGCTGCGTCGCTGCGCCTGATCGCCGAAGGGCAGGTGGATGCGGCCGCGATGGTCACCGCCGAAGTCGGCCTCGACGGCGTCGCCAAGGCCTTCGCCGATCTCGCCAACCCCGAAGCCCACACCAAGATCATCGTGCAGCCGTGGCGGTAGGAGTGTCAATATTTCGCCGGCACGTACATCTCTGGCGGGACCGGGCCTCGCTGATAGTCGGGATGTCGCACGCGCGGCGGCAGCGTCACCGGAGCCCGCACGACCTCCTGGTACGGGATCTGAGTCAATAGGTGTGCGATGCAGTTGAGCCGGGCGCGCTTCTTGTCCACGGCATCGACGATCCACCACGGGCTATCCGGCAGATGCGTGTGCTCCAGCATCGTCTCTTTGGCCTTGGTGTACGCCTCCCAGCGACTGCGGGACTCGACGTCCATCGGGCTCAGCTTCCACTGCTTCAGGGGATCCTTGATGCGCATGGTGAATCGGAATTGCTGCTCGTCGTCGGTAATCGAAAACCAGTACTTGACGAGGATGATGCCGGATCGGATCAGCATGCGCTCGAATTCCGGCACGGTCTTGAAGAACTCCTGGTACTCCGCCTCCGAGCAGAAGCCCATCACGCGCTCGACGCCGGCGCGGTTGTACCAGCTTCGGTCGAATAGCACGATCTCGCCGCCGGCCGGCAGGTGCGCGACGTAGCGCTGGAAATACCATTGCGTACGCTCGCGCTCGTTCGGCGCGGGGAGCGCCGCGACGCGGCAGATACGCGGATTGAGCCGTTGCGTGATGCGCTTGATCACGCCGCCCTTGCCGGCGGCGTCGCGGCCCTCGAACAGCACCACGACCTTCTTCCTCTCGCTCTGCACCCAGTCCTGGAGCTTGATCAACTCGCCCTGGAGGCGGAGCAGTTCCCGGAAATAGAGCCTGCGATCGACCATCGGCCTCAGGGTTCCGGTCTCGTCGAGGAGCTCGTCGAGACGGGTATCATCCATCTCCATCTCGAGTTCCTCGTCGAGATCGTCGGCCATTTCCTGGATGATGCGCTCGCGCTTGGAGATCTCGGATTTGCGATCGGCTGCGGTCATGGGCTCTTCTCTCGGCTCGGATACCAGCACAACGACCATCGGCGGGGTTTGTTGCGCCCATGTGACAACATGCAATCCGGCGGACGCTTGGTTACACCGGCAGCGCGATCGAATATTTCACCTGGCTGAGCGCAAAGCTGGACTCGATCGAGGCAATGCCGTCAAGCCGGGTCAGCTTGGTCTTCAGGAACGTCTCGTAGGAGGCGAGGTCGGCGGCGACGACGCGGAGCAGATAATCGCGGTTCCCGGTCATCAGATAGCATTCCAGCACCTCGTCCCATTTCGAGATGGCGCGGGCAAAGCGGTTGAGATCCTCCTCCTTCTGCCGTGCCAGCTTGATCGAGATGAACACGCTGACATGCAGTCCCAGCGCCTTCTGGTCGACGGTCGCGACATAGCGCGAGATGACGCCGCGCTCCTCCAGGAGCTTGACCCGGCGATGGCAGGGCGAGACCGAGAGGCCGACCTTGTCGGCGAGCTCCTGCATGGTCAGGCGGCTGTCGTTCTGAAGGTGACTGAGGATCTTGCGGTCGATGGCGTCGAGCTCGGGCATTGGGATGAAACCTGCATTTTGTCCGCTACGTTGGTAAAGTATCCCAATATCGGCGGGTATGGCGCGAAAAATTGAGAAGTTTGACGCACCGCGCAGGCGTATGATCGGTGCATATTTCCCGGAGCATCGCCATGCCCGTTGACCCCGCCCGTCTCGACATCCTGACCGCCCTCAGCCGCAAGGCGCTGTGGCTGTCGTCCTGGACCATCCACCACGCCAACCACATCCGCTCCAATGCCGACGGACTCAAGGTCGGCGGCCACCAGGCCTCGTCCGCCTCGCTCGCCACCATCATGTCCGCGCTGTACTTCCACGTGCTGCGCCCTGAGGATCGCGTCGCGGTGAAGCCGCATGCGAGCCCGGTGTTCCACGCCATCCAGTATCTGTTCGGCCGGCAGAGCCGCGAGAAGCTGGAGAATTTTCGCGGCTTCAAGGGCGCGCAGTCCTATCCCTCGCGCACCAAGGACGTCGACGACGTCGATTTCTCCACCGGCTCGGTCGGCCTCGGCGTCGCGCAGACGCTGTTCTCATCGCTTGTGCAGGACTACGTCAAGGCGCATGGCTGGATGAAGGACCGCCGCGAGGGGCGGATGATCGCCCTCGTCGGCGATGCCGAGATGGACGAGGGCAACATCTTCGAGGCACTCGCGGAGGGCTGGAAGCACGGCCTGCGCAACACCTGGTGGGTGGTCGACTATAACAGGCAGTCGCTCGATGCCGTCGTGCGCGAGGGGCTCTGGGAAAAGTTCGAGACCATGTTCCGCAATTTCGGCTGGGACGTCGTCATCGTGAAATACGGCCGCCTGATGCGCGAGGCCTTCGCCGAGCCCGGCGGCGAGGCGCTGAAGACGTGGATCGACAATTGCCCGAATGCGCTCTACGCGGCGCTGTGCTTCCAGGGCGGCGCGGCCTTCCGAAAACATCTGCATGACGAGATCGGCGACCAGGGCCCGATCACAAAACTGATCGACAAGCGCAGCGACGAGGAGCTGCTGGCGCTGATGTCGAATCTTGGCGGCCACGACATGGCGAGCGTGCTGGAGGCGTTCGATTCCATCGACCACGACCGCCCCGTCTGCTTCATCGCCTACACGATCAAGGGCGTCGGCTTGCCGTTCCAGGGCCACAAGGACAACCACGCCGGCCTGATGACGGTTGCGCAGATGGAGAAATATCGCGACAGTCAGAACATCCGGCCCGGACGCGAATGGGACAAGTTCGAAGGGCTGCCGCAGGATGCGGCCGAGCTCGAGGCCTTCCTCGCGCGGGTGCCGTTCAATCAGGATGGCCGCCGGCTCACGGCGCCCGTCGTCGAGGTGCCGCAACAGCTCGCCTTCAAGCCGTCGCCGCAGATGTCGACCCAGCAAGGCTTTGGCCTCGTGCTGAACGAGATCGCGCGAAGCGACAGCGAGCTCGCCAGGCGCATCGTCACGACCTCGCCGGACGTCACCGTCTCCACCAATCTCGGCCCCTGGGTCAATCGCCGCGGCCTGTTCGCGCGGGCCGAGAAGGCGGACTTGTTCCGCAGCGAGAAAATTCCCTCGACCTACAATTGGGACGCTTCGCCAAAGGGCCAGCATCTGGAGCTCGGCATTGCCGAGATGAACCTGTTCATCATGCTCTCGGCGCTCGGCCTGTCGCACCAGATCAACGGCGAGCGGCTCTTGCCGGTCGGCACGCTCTACGATCCCTTCATCGAGCGCGGCCTCGATGCGCTGAACTACGCCTGCTACCAGGACGCGCGCTTCATGGTGGCGGCGACGCCGTCCGGCATCACGCTCGCGCCCGAAGGCGGCGCGCATCAGTCGATTGCAACGCCCTTGATCGGCATGGCGCAGGACGGCCTGGCCTCGTTCGAGCCGGCCTTCGTCGACGAGCTCGCCGTGATCATGGCTTTCGGCTTCGAGCACATGCAGCGCGAGCCGGGCGAGGGCGGTTCGGTCTATTTGCGCCTCTCCACACGCGCCATCGAGCAGGCGCAGCGGATCATGACACCGGAGCTGCGACAGGGCATCACCGACGGCGCCTATTGGCTGCGCAAGCCGGGGCCGAATGCCGAGGTCGTGATCGCCTATACCGGCGCTGTCGCGCCCGAGGCGATCGAGGCGACCGGCTTCATCGGCGAGAGCCGCCGCGACGTCGGCCTGCTCGCGATCACTTCGGCCGACCGTCTGCATTCGGGGTGGACCGCGGCGCGGAAATTACGGCGCGACCGCCGCGGCGTGCAGCATCTCAGCCACATCGAAAAGCTGCTCGCGCCGCTGCCGCGCGACTGCGGCATCGTGACCGTGATTGACGGCCATCCGTCTGCGCTCGGCTGGCTCGGCAGCGTCCGTGGCCATCGCGTCGAGGCGCTCGGTGTCGAGCAGTTCGGCCAGACCGGCAGCATCGCGGACCTTTATCGGCACTATGGCATCGACGCCAACGCCATCATCGATGCGGCCGAAAGCCTCACCACCGGCGCGCCGGTGCTGCATCGGAAGATGGCGGTGTAGCGGAGGTAACTGCCTCGTCATTCCGGGGCGACGCGAAGCGTCGAGCCCGGAATCCATAACCACGATCGGGAGTATGGATTCCGGGCCCGCGCCAAAAGGCGTGCCCCGGAATGACTGCGGGGCCACCTTGCCTCGTTCCCGCCATCGGCTCATATAATCTCCGCTCGCCGCAACGCTGGCCCCGCATATGGCGGGTTCAATTGCCGGCGCTTTCGTGCAAGGATGCCTGCCGAAACGCCCCCTCCAAGCCCCCAAGAAGAGGTTAACGATGGTCAATCGCATGCAATTCTACATCGACGGCGCCTGGGTCGACCCCGCCGTCAAGAAGTCCACCGCCGTGATCAATCCGGCGACGGAAGAAGCGATGTACGAGGTTGCGCTCGGCTCCAAGGCCGACGTCGACAAGGCGGTTGCCGCCGCCAAGCGCGCTTTCGAGGCCTTCTCCCAGACCAGCCGCGAGGAGCGCGTCGCGCTGCTCAGCAAGGTCATCGAGGTCTACAAGGGCCGCCTCAAGGAGATCGGCGCCGCCGTCTCCGACGAGATGGGCGCACCGCTGCCGATGGCGGAGAAGCTGCAGGCCGGCGCCGGCCTCGGCCATCTCATGACCACGCTCGACGTGCTCAAGAACTATCATTTCGAGGAGCCGGTCGGCACCGCCATGGTGCTGCGCGAGCCGATCGGCGTGGTCGGCATGATCACGCCCTGGAACTGGCCGCTGAACCAGATCGCCTGCAAGGTCGCGCCCGCGCTCGCCGCCGGCTGCACCATGATCCTGAAGCCATCTGAGTTCACGCCGACCTCGGCGCTGATCTTCGCGGAGATCCTCCATGAAGCCGGCGTGCCCAAGGGCGTGTTCAACCTCGTCAACGGCCTCGGCCCCGAGGTCGGCGCCGCCATGAGCGAGCACCCTGATATCGACATGATCTCCTTCACCGGCTCGACCCGCGCCGGCATCGACGTTGCGAAGCGCGCAGCTCCCACCGTGAAGCGCGTCAGCCAGGAGCTCGGCGGCAAGTCGCCGAACGTCATCCTCGAAGGCGCCGACCTCACCAAGGCGGTGACCGGCGGCGTGATGCACATGTTCAACAATTCCGGCCAGTCCTGCAACGCGCCCTCGCGCATGATCGTGCCGCTGTCGAAGATGAAGGAGGTCGCCGCGATCGCGAAGGCCGTCGCCGACAAGACCAAGGCCGGTGATCCCCGCGCCGAAGGCACCACCATCGGCCCGGTCGTCAATCGCGGCCAGTGGGACAAGATCCAGGGCCTGATCAAGAAGGGCATCGACGAGGGCGCAACGCTCGTTGCCGGCGGTCCTGGCCTGCCCGAAGGCGTCAACAAGGGCTTCTATGTCCGCCCGACCATCTTCGCCGACGTCACGCCTGACATGACGATCGCGCGCGAAGAGATCTTCGGGCCGGTGCTGACCATCATCGGCGCCAAGGACGAGGCCGACGCGGTCAAGATCGCCAATGATACGCCCTATGGCCTCGCCGGTTACGTCACCGGCCCGACGGTCGAGGACGCCAAGCGCGTCGGCCGCCAGATCCGCGCCGGCAACGTCAACCTGCAGGGCGTACCCAACGACCGCACCGCGCCGTTCGGCGGCTACAAGCAGTCCGGTAACGGCCGCGAATGGGGCAAGTTCGGCCTCGAGGACTTCCTCGAAGTGAAGGCCGTCGCCGGCTTCAACGCGGCGTAGTTGATACGGCGCTTGCGCCGCGAGGGGATGCCGGCTTCCAGGGAAGCCGGCATCTTTGCTGTGAGACCAGCCGCTTTACGGCGACAACAGCCCGTCAAATCAAGAAAAGCAAAGGGACGGAACGTGAGAGAACTGATCATCGCATTCGTTGCGCTGCTGGCGCTGTCAGGCGCTGCGCAGGCCCAGACGGTGAAGGATCTGCTCAACACGCTCAGGGCGAAATGGAACGAACCGACCGAGCCGTTCAAGATCATCGACAACGTCTACTATGTCGGCACCAACGGCCTCGCGTCCTACCTGATCACATCGCCACAGGGACATATTCTGGTCGATACCGTGATGCCGGAATCGACGTCGCAGATCAGGACGAGCATCGAGAAGCTCGGCTTCAAGATCAGCGACATCAAGTATCTCATCAACACCCACGCCCATATCGACCACACCGGCGGCTTCGCCGAGTTGAAGCGGGCGAGCGGCGCGCAGATGGTCGCGGGCGAGGCCGACAAGCCGTTGCTCGAAGGCGGCTATTATCCGGGTGCGCAGGAGGAGAAGGCGCTCGACTTTCCGCCGGTGAAAGTCGACCGCACGGTGCGTGAGGGCGAGACCGTCGCGGTCGGCAGCGTCACGCTAACGGCGCGCGAGACGCCCGGCCATTCGCCGGGCTGCACCAGCTGGGCATTCTCGGTGAAGGATGGCGATGCAACACGCTCGGTGTTGATCTTCTGCAGCGGCACCGTCGCGCTGAACCGGCTTGTCGGCAGGCCGACCTATGCCGGCATCGTTGACGACTATCGCAAGACCTTTGCGCGTGCCAAGGACATGAAGGTCGACATCCTGCTGGCTCCTCATCCCGAGATGTACAAGATGGCCGAGAAGCGCGCCAAGCTCGCCGGCGGCGGACCCAATCCGTTCGTCGACCCGGGCGAGTTCAAGGTCTATGCGGCATCGCTGGAAAAGGCGTTCGAAGAGGCGCTCGTCAAGCAGACCGCGGCGGTACAGGAGAAGAAGGGGTAGAGGCGGTCGGTGGTTGGGCGCGCTGTATGTAAAACCTATCCCCCCACAGCACCTTGCGTGTTCACATACAGCGCGTAGATCGACTGGCTCGCGGCCATGAACAGGCGGTTGCGCTTGACGCCGCCGAAGCAGACGTTGGCGCAGCGCTCGGGCAGGGCGATGCGGCCGATCATGACGCCGTCGGGCGCGAACACCACGACGCCATCGAGCTCGGGATCGCCCATGCCCCAGCCGCACCAGAGATTGCCGTCGATGTCGCAGCGCATGCCGTCGGGCGTGCCCGGCCCGGCATCGATATGGACGCGCTTGTTTGCGATCGTGTTGCCCTCGGGCGAGACGTCATAGGCGAGGATCTTGCGGTTCGGCACGCCCCGCGATTCCACGACATAGAGAATCTTCTCGTCCGGCGAGAAGCACAGCCCGTTCGGTCCAAGCACGCCTTCGGCGACGATGGTCGCCTTGCCGGTCGATGGATCGAGTCGATAGACGTTCGGATCGATCTCGGGCTCGGCCTTGTAGCCCTCGTAATTGCCGAGCAGGCCGAAGGTCGGATCGGTGAACCAGATCGAGCCGTCCGATTTGACAACGACATCGTTGGGCGAGTTCAACCGCTTGCCGTTGAATTGATCGATCAGCACGGTGATGCTGCCGTCATACTCGGTGCGCACCACGCGCCGGCCGCCGTGCTCGCAGGTGATCAGCCGGCCCTGCCGGTCTCGCGTGTTGCCGTTGGCAAAATTCGAGGGCTTGCGGAACACGCTGACCGCACCGGTCTCTTCCTCCCATTTGAGGATGCGCTGGTTCGGGATGTCGCTGCACAGGAGATAACGCCCATCGCCGAACCACACCGGCCCCTCGGCCCAGCGCAGGCCGGTCGCCAACCGCTCCACCGCCGAAAGCTTCAGCCAGTATTTTTCGAAGCGGGGATCGAGCGCTTTGATCGCAGGATCGGGGTAATAGGTCGCCGGCCGCCAGCCTGGCCGTTCCTCGGTGTGGGACGATGCCTCATTCATGCCGGTTCTCTCGTTTCGTTCCCTCTGGACAATCCTGCTATCATTAGAGACACGTGACCGCAAATTCGATCACCAACGGCGAGGGACGACATGGCGCGTATTTTGATGACGGGAGCTTCGGGCGGAATCGGCACCAGCCTGCGGAAGCTGTTGCCGCCGATCTACCCGGATCTCCTACTGTCCGATATCAAGCCACCGGCTGATCTCGGCCCCGATGAAAAATTCAAGGCCGCGGACCTTGCCGATCTCGCGCAATGCGAGGCGATCTGTGAGGGCGTCGACGGCATCCTGCATTTCGGCGGCTATTCGGTCGAAGGCACCTGGGATCAGATCCTCCAGGCCAACATCATCGGCGGCTACAATCTGTTCGAGGCGGCCTACCGCAAAGGCGTCAAGCGCGTGGTGTTCGCCTCGTCGAACCACGCCGTCGGCTTCTATCCGCGCCATCACAAGATCGGCACCGACGTCACCCCGCGCCCCGACGGCCGCTATGGCGTCAGCAAGGTGTTCGGCGAGGCCGTCGGCGCGCTCTACGCCGACAAGCATGGGATGAAGGTGACGTGCCTGCGCATCGGCAATTTCGGCGACATGCCGCTGGACAAGCGCCGGCTCTCGATCTGGCTCAAGCCGGACGATCTCGTGCAGCTCTGCCGCATCGGGCTCGAGCATCCCGACATCCATTTCGAGATATTCTACGGCGCCTCTTTCAACGAGCGCGCCTGGTGGGACAACCACCGCGCCTACGAATTCGGCTATCGCCCCACCGGCCGCGCCGAAGATTTCCGTGAGCACGCCATGGCCGAGCAGGCCAAGCTGAAGCCGGACCCGGTCGGCGACTATTTCCAGGGCGGCACGTTCTGCAGCATGGAGTTCGACGCTGATCCGGATCGTGTGATCGACTGGAATAAGCGGTAGAGATCGTTCACCGGCCGAGCGTCAACAGCGGCTTGCCGGTCTCGACAATGTAGGTCGCAAGCTCCGCGGCGTTGCCGCTGCCGACATTCTTCACGGCGTGATGCACTCCGTGAGGAATGAGCAGCACGTCGCCGGCCTTCAGGATCACGGGCTCTCTACCGTCGAGCCGATATTCCAGCTCGCCTTCGATCAGATAGACGAGCTCTTCGCCCGGGTGACTGTGCCTGACGGCAACGACGCCCGGAGGAAAGTCGACGCGAACCTGGATGACCTCGCGCCCGGGCGCACTCAGCGCTTCCTTCATGAGATGTGTGCGCTTGATGTCGCCCAGTCGTGGCTCTTCGGATCGTGCCGAGAGTGAAGCCAGGCTGATTGCGGCGATCAGCGCCGCCGCAACCACGGTTCCACGTTTCGTCATGTGAATGTCCTTTCGGATTGTGCAGGATGTTGTCGGTGAGCGCATCAACCGGCGGCAGCCGCCGGCATTGCGCGAAAGCTGATGGCCATGCGGTTGTAGGCGTTCATCAGGCTGATCGCGATCGTGAGGTCCACGAGCTCACGTTCTTCGAACACAGCGCGTGCGGCCTGGTATGCCTCGTCGGGCACGCCGGTCTCGGCGACCCGCGTCACCGTTTCCGCCCAGGCCAGGGCAGCCCGTTCGCGTTCGTCGAAGAGATTTCCGGCCTCGCGCCATGCCTGCAGCAGCGCGATCTTCTCGACCTTTTCTCCCTTGTTGAGCAGGTCGCGGGTGTGCATGTCCAGGCAGTAGGCGCAATTGTTGATCTGAGAGATCCGCAGATAAACCAGCTCGATCAGCGTGGCGGAAAGCCGGCTCTGCAGGACGTAGCCGTAGACGCCGCCGAGCGCCTTGATCCCTGCCGGGGCGATCTGGTTATAGTCGAGACGCTTACTCATGTTTCTCTCCTTGACGATGATTCTGCTGGACGGCGGTGGTCAGATCCTTCTTGCTGCTGTCACGACGAACATTGTGAGCAGCGTGAGCCCCGCCGAGGTTGAATCGTATTTTCATGGCGGGGCTCCTGTTCGAGTTCGGCTATTGCGCTGTGGCTGAGCTCTCACCTGCGGATGACAGCCTTCAGCGAGTCCGTGAACACCCAGAAGGAAGCGGCGAGCAGGCCGACGTCCTTCAGCAGGAACTGACCCGGAGCGACCGTGATCGCGGGGACCCCGAGCTCCGGCACGACGACGCCGGGCGTCGAGATCATGAAGCTCAGCGTGGTGACGAACAGCCCGGCCGACAACAGGCCGCCGGCCGCGGAGTAGATCGGGCTGGACAGGCGGAGCGCGATCAGGAGCCCGATGCTGAGTTCGACGAAGCCGAGAAAGGTCGAGAAGCCGCGCACCGAGAACAGCGTGTAGAACCATCGCAGCAGCGGACTGTTCTCGACCAGGGGTACGAGTCCCTGTGCTTCGTAGTCGGTGAATTTCATCCCGCCGAACCAGGCGTAGATGATTGCGAGCGAGGCGTAGAGACCGATCCGGCTGATCGGTTCGGCGTAAGCGAGCAGGCGTTCAGACTGTTCGCGCCAACTGATCGTGCGACGCAGGGCGATGGATAAGGTGGACGATTGGCTGATGATGCGTGACATGGTGATCTCCGTTTGATGCCGGTTGTTCGCTCACGCATTCACGTGCGTGTGCAGGTTGTAGCGAGGGGCGGGAATAGTGCTCGAGAGCTTGTTCGTCATGGCAAGCCGCGCGCTCTCGTGGCGATCCCACTCCGACTTGTCGGCCAGCGCCGGGATCGTCACGACTTCGCCGAGGTCGAGACCGGCGAGGGCGGCGTCGACCAGGTCGTCGGCCGACATGACGATCTCCGCCGGAAGCTGGTGAACCGGCGTGCCCGCGATGTCCCAAAACTCCGTCGCAGTGGCGCCCGGCAGCACGGCCTGAATGCGGATGCCCTTCCCGGCGAGCTCGTGAACGAGTGACTGGGTGAATGCGAGCACGAAAGCTTTCGAGCCGCCGTAGACGCCGTTGAGCAGCTCCGGCGCGATCGCGACGATGGAAGCGATGTTGATGATCGTGCCGTGGCCGCGGGCGATGAATCCGGGCACCGCTGCGTAGGTCAGGCGCGTCAGTGCACCGACGTTGAGACGGATCATGTCTTCCATCTTGTCGATGTCGGAATCGATCAGCGGGGCCGAGGCGCCGACGCCGGCGTTGTTGACCAGCACCGAAATGTCGCCGTTGGTTCTGATGAGTTGCTCGACGCGGCGGAGGTCGGCAGGGGATGTGAGATCGGCTTCCACCGTTTCCACCTTGCGGCCAGTTTCGTTGCCGAGCCTGCGCGCGAGCGATGCGAGCCGCTGCCTGTTGCGCGCAACGAGGATGAGGTCGTGGCCGCGCTTCGCCAGGCGATCGGCGTAGATCGCGCCGATTCCGGTCGAAGCTCCGGTGATGAGGGCAGTGCCTGTTCTGGTCTGGGTCATTTTCGTCTCTCCTTCGGTTTGGGTGCGGAGAGGAATAGGCACTTCCGGAAATGGTGGGTATCTGGCAAAATCGGGATCTTTCCTTCCAGAATATGGAAGTGTCCCATGGATCGTCTCGAAAGCATGTCGGTGGTCCTGGCGGTGGCGGAGGCGGGCAGCCTGTCCGCCGCCGCGCGCCGTCAGAAAATGCCGTTGGCAACGGTGAGCCGGAAGGTTTCGGAGCTCGAGGAGCACCTCCAGACCAAGCTGTTTCATCGCTCGAGCCGCGCGCTCGTCCCAACGGACGCCGGTCGCTCCTACATCGCCGCGGCCAAGCGAATTCTCGCCGACCTCACCGAAGCCGAGCGCGTTGCCTCTGGCGAATACACCACGCCGCGTGGCGATCTCAGCATCACGACGCTGGTCGCGCTCGGTCGGCTATGCTTGCAGCCGATCCTTGCCGAGTTTCTTGCGGCATTTCCGGAGGTGGATGTTCAGCTCATCTTGCAGGACCGGACGCTTAACCTTCTGGACGAGAACATTGACGTCGCGCTTCGTGTCGGCGATCTCGCCGACAGCGGCCTGATCGCCGTGCGCGTTGGGGAAATTCACCGCGTCGCCTGCGCCAGCCCGTCCTATCTGAAGCTGCGGGGAACGCCGAAGGCTCCCGATGATGTCTCCGCCCACGACTGCATCAGCTATCCTCCGCTTCAATCGCCGGGGACGTGGAGATTCAAACGAGGGCAGACCGAGTATGCAGTGCCGGTGCGGTCGCGCTTCATTGCGAGCAATCTGGAATCGGCCATCGATGCCGCGCGCGCAGGCATCGGGATCACCGTCGTGTTCTCCTATCTGGCGTCGGATGCGCTGAGGTCTGGAGAGCTCGTTGCGGTCCTGCAGGACTTTCAACCGCCGCCGCAGCCGGTCAGCTTCGTCTACTCGCCCAACCGCTTCATGCCGGCGAAGCTGCGAGCGTTTCTCGACTTCGCAGGGCCGCGCCTGAGGGCGCGCTTGGCCGACAGTCCCGGAAACGTTGCGCCGCGGAGGCCGCGGGCGTAACTGCGGGCCCGCACATCAGAAATGCAGGTTGAGCCGCAACAGCGCCTGGTGCCGCTCGAACTGATCGAGGTTGAGGCTGCGAACGTCGCCGATCGCCTGGCCGGCAACCTGCATCTGCCAGGTGCCGGAGATGCCGACCTCCTTCGAGATGTTGTAGGAGAAGGTTGGGCCAGCAAAGACTGCGTCTCCCAAAAAGCGGTCGAGGCCGCCGCCGTCATAGGCCCGCGCGTAGCGTACGCCGAGGCCGAGCACGAGGTCGGGATGCACTGCGTACGAGATCGCGGCCTGGAGCTGCATCTCGGAATCGTGTCGCCAAAGATTGGTCGAGATCTCGCGGGTTCCGCCGGTCCCGTACCAGACGTTGAAGGCGGCGAACAGCCTGTCCTTGACCAGCTCGCGATCGAACAGGGCGGCAAACTCTGCGCCATATTGCGCGATGTGCATGCCGCTGCCGTCGTCAATCCGGCTCCAGCCGGGCTGCGCATGGAGGGTCAGCCCAAAGGGCGCGACGGCGCGATCGAGCAGCTTGTAGCGCAGTTCGAGCGCCACCCCGCCGAAAGCGAGGTCGCGATGATCGGCAAATCCCGGAACGCCATTGATGTGATGTCCGGTCAGTGCGAATCCGGGTGCTATCCGGAAGTTGTCCGAGACCGTGTATTTGACCTGATTGAGATTGGCCCAGGCTGCGTAAGTGCCGGAGCGCTTGCCGAATGCGCCGACATTCTCGAACTCGATCTCCATTTCGCCGGGCTTGCCGATGTCGGAGCCCATGCTGAAACCGAAGATGTGCTCAGTGTCGATCTCCGAATGAGCCGACGGCAAACCTCCCGTCAGCTTGCTGACGCCGGGGGCCGGTGTGGAGCCGGGCCAGGCATAGGCGAGGCCGCGTGGACCGTCGTCGGCAGAGGCGGAGACGCAACTCGCCAGATGACCGGCGACGACAATTGCGGCCGTTATTGCGCCCCGGAAGCTCGACTTTCTCAGCACGACATCCACCAACCCACGCGAACCAAGGGCACTGATCGACGCAGGGAGCTTGGTTCACGCGCAGCCCCTGCGATTGCAAGTCATTCGCAAGAACAATTCCACAGAATGGCCGGCCGTGCAACTACTTGCTAATCATTCTTAGTTGCGTTCAATGGAATTCACTTCGGCTGGGCGGCGGGTCGGGTCCGATCCACGCTGGAGAGGCTGGAAACGGGAGATTCCCTGCGCGTTCGGAGCCGTCCCGTGCGGCAATGCCGCGCGGTGCTCAGGAGTGCCAGAAACCAAGCGTCAGGCCTGCAAGTCGACATTGACAATCAGGGCGCTGGCCTTACCACCACGACAAAAGCTGAAGGGAGCGCCCTGATGACGAGTGGCTTGCGCAAGGGTCTGACGAGCTATGGCGATGCCGGTTTCTCGCTGTTCCTGCGCAAGGCGTTCATCAAGGCCATGGGCTATTCTGACGACGCGCTGGAGCGCCCGATCGTCGGCATCACCAACACCTATAGCGACTACAATCCCTGCCACGGTAACGTCCCTGACATCATCGAAGCCGCCAAGCGCGGCGTGATGCTGTCGGGCGCGATGCCCTTCGTGTTCCCGACCATCTCGATCGCCGAGAGCTTTGCGCATCCGACCTCGATGTACCTGCGCAATCTGATGGCGATGGACACCGAGGAGATGATCCGCGCCCAGCCGATGGATGCGGTGATCGTGATCGGCGGCTGCGACAAGACGCTGCCGGCGCAGGTGATGGCCGCGATCAGCGCCGACCTGCCGACCGTGGTCATCCCCGTCGGGCCGATGGTGGTCGGTCATCACAAGGGCGAGGTGCTGGGGGCCTGCACCGATTGCCGCCGCCTCTGGGCGAAATATCGCGCCGGCGACATGGACGATGCCGAGATCGAGGCGGTGAACGGCCGGCTGGCGCCATCGGTCGGCACCTGCATGGTGATGGGCACGGCCTCGACCATGGCCTGCATGATCGAGGCGATGGGCCTGTCGCTGCCGATGAGCGCGACGATTCCCGCGCCGCATGCCGAGCGTTTCCGTCTCGCCGAGGCCAGCGGCAAGGTTGCCGCGGAGATGGCTAAGGCCAAGGGCCCGAAGCCGAGCGACGTGTTGACGCCGGCCTCGTTTAGGAACGCGCAAGTCGTGCTGCAGGCGATCGGCGGCTCGACCAACGGCTTGATCCATCTCACCGCGATGGCGCATCGCTCGCCGCACCGGCTCGATCTCGCAGCGTTCGACCAGATCGGTCGCGAGGTGCCGGTGCTGGTCGATCTCAAGCCGTCCGGCGAGCATTATATGGAGCACTTCCACCACGCTGGTGGCGTGCCGAAGCTGCTGGCGCAGCTCGGCGATCTCGTCGATCTCGATGCCAGGACCATCAGCGGCCAGACCCTGCGCGAGATCGCGGCGAATGCAGAGGACGTGCCGGGCCAGGATGCGATTCGTCCGCGTGATAATCCGATCAAGAAGGCGGGCGGCCTCGCCATCCTGCACGGCAATCTCGCCCCGCGCGGCGCGGTCATCAAGCAATCCGCCGCCAGCCCGAAGCTGCTGCAGCACACCGGGCGCGCCGTCGTGTTCGAATCCGTCGAGGACATGACCTTGCGGGTCGACGATCCCGATCTCGACGTCAACGCCGACGACGTGCTGGTGCTGCGCAACGCCGGCCCGAAGGGCGCGCCGGGCATGCCGGAAGCCGGTTATCTGCCGATCCCGAAGAAGCTCGCGCGCGGCGGCATCAAGGACATGGTGCGCATCTCGGATGCGCGCATGAGCGGCACCGCGTTCGGCACCATCGTGCTGCACATCACCCCGGAATCCGCCGTCGGCGGGCCGCTGGCGCTGGTTGAGAACGGCGACATGATCCGCCTTGATGTGGCCAAGCGCAGCATCGAGCTCTTGGTTGACGCCGCCGAGCTGGAGCGGCGCCGCGCTGCGTTGAAGCCGGTGGCCGCGCCGGAAGAGGCGCGGCGCGGCTACGCCTGGCTGTTCAACGAGACCATCCTGCAGGCCGACGAGGGCTGCGATTTCGACTTCATGCAGAGAACGGGCCCCGCGAAGGGCTGAGCCACCGCCTCGCTACTTCCCCTTGCTCGTGAACTTCTTCACGGCGGTGCGGAACGCTTCCGTGTTCATCGCCATGATGATCTTGTGCTCCTCGGCATCGAGCTGCTGCTTCACCGGCGTGGTCGCCGCTTGATAGACCAGCTGCTTGGTGCCGGCGATTGAAGCCGGCGGGTTCTGCGCGAGACGCTCGGCAAGTTTTCGCGTCGCGGTCTTCAACTCGGCCGCGGGGACGGTCTTGGCAACCAAGCCCCATTCATAGGCCTGCTGCGCGGTAAAATTATCCTCGGCGAGAAAGATCTGCAGCGCCCGGCGGGAGCCGACCGTGCCGACGATGCCGACCGTCGAGCCGCCGTCCGGCGACACCCCGATCTTGGCATAGGCCGGCGTGAACTTGGCATCGTCAGCGGCGATGCAGAGATCGGTGACGAAGGCGAGGCCCATGCCGGCGCCGGCGGCCGAGCCGTGCACGCTCGACAGCGAGATCTTCGGCATGCGCCTGATGATCTCGATGAAGGCGTGATAGTGCTTCAATAGCTCGCCGACGACGGGCGTCACCGTGCCGGCTTCGGCGGCGGCCCCGATCGTCTGCAGGTCGCCGCCGGCGCAGAACGCGCGGCCTTCGCCTTCGAGCACCACGACGCGGATGTCGTCGGCGCCTTCGATATAGGTTGCGAGCTGCTCGAGCTTCTGGGCAATCGCAAGATCGATCGCGTTGAATGCGGCAGGGCGGTTCAGCGTGATGGTCGCGATCGGGCCGTCGACCTTGAGCAGGGCGGGATCGTCGGGCTTTGAGACAGGAGCGGTCATCTTAAATTCTCCGGCAGGAGGTCGAGGCTCGAACTAAATCGCAGAAGGGCAGGGGTGACAATCCCCGAACCACCGCTCTTGCGCCGGGCGGAACGATAGGCTCAAATGGAGCCGCTTTCGCCAAGGGACGGACACGAGCGCCGGCTCCTCGCAAGGCCAGCAAGCAAAATCTTTAGAGAGGAGGCGGCATGGGTCACGCTCGTGTCTTCCGGAAATGGGCTGTCCGATGACTGGCCCGGTGATCATCGTCGGTGCCGGCCATGGCGGCTACCAGATCGCGGCATCGCTGCGCCAGGCCGGCTTTGCCGAGCGCATCTGCCTGATCAATGACGAGCCGCATCTGCCCTATCAGCGGCCGCCGCTGTCCAAGGCCTACATCAAGGGCTCCGCGGGCCCGGAGAGCCTGATGTTCAGGCCTGAGAAGTTTTACCAGGACCAGAGCATCGAACTGATCGCCGGCCGCGCCGCCTCGATCGACCGCGCCGCGCGTAAGGTGCATCTCGCATCCGGCGAGACGCTGGACTATTGGCACCTCGTGCTGGCGACCGGCGCGCGCAATCGCCTGCTCGATTTGCCCAATGCCAATCTGCCCGACGTGAAATATCTGCGCATTCTCGATGACAGCGAGGCGCTGCGCGCGATCATGCCGTCGAAGACGCGCGCCGTGATCATCGGCGCCGGCTTCATCGGCCTCGAATTCGCCGCGACCGCCCGCATCAAGGGCCTCGAGGTCGACGTGCTCGAGCTCGCCCCGCGTGTGATGGCGCGGGCGGTGACGGCGGAGGTCTCCGAATATTTTCAGGCGCGCCACCGCGAGGCCGGCATCCGTATCCATCTCGGTGTGCAGGCGACCTCGATCGAAGCCGAGGCCGGCAAGGTCACCGGCGTGTCCTTGAGCGACGGGCGGCATCTGCCGGCCGACCTCGTCGTGGTCGGCGTCGGCGTGCTGCCGAACATCGAACTCGCGGCCGAGGCAGGGCTGCCGGTCGCCGCCGGCATCATCGTCGATGAATATCTGTCGACGGCTGATCCCAACATTTCGGCCATTGGCGATTGCGCGCTGTTCGCAAGCCCGCGCTTCGGCGGATCGCTGCGGCTGGAATCGGTGCAGAACGCCACCGATCAGGCCCGCTGCCTCGCAGCAAAGCTGACCGGGGATAAGAAACCGTACGACAGCCATCCCTGGTTCTGGAGCGATCAGGGCGACGACAAGCTCCAGATCGCGGGGCTGACGACCGGCTACGACCGCGTCGTGCTGCGCGGCGATCCCGCCAAGAAGGCATTCTCGGCGTTCTGCTATCACGGCGACAAGCTGCTCGGAATCGAATCCATCAACCGCGCCGGCGATCACATGTTCGGCCGGAGATTGCAGGCTATGGACCGCTCCATCACGCCGGAGCAGGCCGCGGACGAGAGCTTCGACCTCAAGAGCGCGCTGGCATGAAGTTCTTCTCCCTCTCCCCGTTCTTACGGGGAGAGGGCTGGGGTGAGGGGCTTTCTCCGCGCATAGGATAGCAGTCGGACTCGCGGAGAGTCCCCCTCACCCGGAATTTGCTCTCGCAAATTCCGACC
>NZ_LAXE01000001.1:6101404-6178942 GCF_003122645.1 Bradyrhizobium sp. SUTN9-2 | reverse complement strand
CTCCGCGCATAGGATAGCAGTCGGACTCGCGGAGAGTCCCCCTCACCCGGAATTTGCTCTCGCAAATTCCGACCTCTCCCCGCAAGCGGGGAGAGGCGAAGAGGCCTCTACAGTATCGCCGCCACTTCCGCCCCCGTCGGCATCGACGGTCCGGCGCCCATGCGCTGCACGCTGATCGAGGCGGCGGCATTGGCGAACGTCAGCGCCTCACGCAAGGGCGCGCCATCAGCGAGTTGCGCGGCGAGCGCGCCGACGAAGCAGTCGCCGGCGCCGGTGGTGTCGAGTGCCTTCACCACACGGCCGGCCACCGAGATCTCCTCGTGCCCGGCGAGCGCGAGCACGCCGCGCTTGCCGAGCGTGACGCAGATGGTCTGGTCCTCGCGCGCCTGAAGTTTTCGCGCGACATCGATGATGCGGCCGGCCGCGTCGCTCTCGGAGAGCTCAACGCCGGCGAGGAAGCCGAGCTCGGTTTCGTTCAGCACGAGGATGTCGACCAGCGCCAGCAGCTCGCCCGGCATCTTCTGCGCCGGCGCCGGGTTCAGCACGGTCACTGCCCCCGCCGCGCGGGCGCGGTGGAAGAAGGCAGCGATCGTCGGCAGCGGAATCTCGAACTGGCTGACGGCGACGTCGCCCTTCAGCAGCGGCACGACCTTGACGTCATCAGCGCCGACCAGCCCGTTCGCTCCGGGAACGACGACGATGGTGTTGTCGGCCTCGGCCACCGTGATGATGGCCGTCCCGGTGTGCGCCTCGGCCATCTCCACGACATAGCCGAGGTCGATGCCCTGGTCGCCGAGAAAGGCCTTCAGCTCAGCGCCCAACGAATCCCTGCCCAGCCGCCCGATCAGCGTGGTCCGCGCCCCTAACCGCGAGGCCGCGACCGCCTGGTTCGCGCCCTTGCCGCCTGGGAAATACAGGACCTGGCGGCCGGCGACGGTCTCGCCGACGCGCGGATGGCGATCGGCCGTGGCCACCACATCCATGTTGATGCTGCCGGCAACGAAGACCCGCCCCATCTCTTTCTAGACCCTGACCTCGAACTCGTGCCTGACCTTGGCGATATCGACCAGCGTCGGCAAGCCGGCCTCGTTGCCGAGGCGCTGGATCTTGTAGGTCGAGGCGGCGCGGGCAAAGTCGAAATGCTCGCGCCAGCTTTTGCCGGGATGGGCGAGGTAGGAATAGACATAGGCGCCGTGGAAGACGTCGCCAGCGCCGTTGGTGTCGATCACGCGCTCGCGCGGGATCGGCATCGCCGGCATCACCTGCACCGTCCCGGTTTCGTCGTACCAGAACAGGCCCTTCTCGCCCATGGTGACGCCGCCGATCTTGCAGCCGCGGCTCTTGAGATAGTCGAGCATCTTCTCCGGCGTCAGATCCATCTGCTCGCACAGGCGCTCGGCGACGATGGCGACGTCGATGAATTCCAGCAGCTCATGGGTGTTGGTGCGCAGGCCGCCGCCGTCGAGCGAGGTCAGGATGCCGGCCTCGCGGCACACCTTGGCGTAGTGGATGGCGGCATCCGGCTGGTGGCCGTCGACATGCAGCGCGCGGCAGCCGCCGAGATTGAGCATCGGAAAGGGGTGGATGTGCTCGTCGTCGCGGCAGCGGACGATGGCGCGCTTGCCGTCCTTGGGCATGATGAAGGAGAGCGAGGACTGGTTGACCTTGCGCCCATGCAGCGAGATGCCGTACTTCGCGCACATGTCCTGGAACATGCGCCCCAGCCAGTCATTGGCTGCGGTCGCGATCAGGTCCGGCACGATGCCGAGCTTGGCGCAGCAGAACGCCGCCGTCACCGCATTGCCGCCGAAGGAGACCGCGTAGTCACGCGCCACGTGCTTCTCGTCGCCGGTCGGCATGTGGTCGGTGATGAAGACGACGTCGATATAGGTCTGTCCGATGAAGAGAGCCTGCATTGCTTGTCCGTGATGCGCTTGTGGTCCCGGCCGGCGAGATTACTCTAGCACCGGTTCCGCTCCGGAGGGACGCTGAAATTATTCGCAAAACTGCCGCCCGAAGCGCTTGAGGTCAGCATGGTCCGGGAATACGACCATCACTGGCCTATGCCAAGCCCGGACAAACGCCGTCTTTCGCTCCCGGGGTTCCCCGTCCACAAAAAGGGTGCAGAATGATCACCGGCCTCGATCACATCGTCGTTCTCGTAGGCGATATCGGTGCGGCCAAGGCGGCCTATCAGACGCTGCTCGCCCGCGCGCCGGCCTGGCAGAACTCGGGCGAGGGCGCCGACCGGGTGCTGTTCACCCTCGACAACATGACCATCGAGCTGATGGCCCCTCACGGCTTCAGCGTCACCGCCGACCGCATGCGCGCACTGCTCGGCGACCAGGAAGGCATCCTCGCCAGCCTGTGCTTTCGTGTCGCCGACATCGGCAAGATGCACCGCCGGCTGGAGCGGGTGGCCCTGAGGCCTGATACGGTCGCGGAGGTCGAAAGCAGCGACGCCGCCACCGACGCCGTGCTGCACTGGAAGCGCACGCGGGCCGCGACGGAGCTGACGCGCGGCGTGCGCATGTTCTTCCTGGAGCTGGCCGACGAGCGTCCGAAGTCGGCCGCGACCGACATCGCGCCGATCGAGGGGCTCGACCACGTCGTCGTCACCACGGAGGATTCCGAGCGCGCCGCCGCGCTCTACGGCGCCCGGCTGGGCCTTGATCTCGCGCTCGACCGCTCGCACCAGGACTGGGGCCAGCTGATGTTCTTCCGCTGCGGCGACCTCATCGTCGAGGTGGTGCGCCGCCCGGTCGCGGGCGGCGATGCCGCGCATGACCGGCTCTGGGGCCTGAGCTGGCGGGTCGGCGACATCGACGCCACCCGCGCCCGCCTGATCGCGAGCGGACTCGACGTCTCAGAGGTGCGCACCGGCCGCAAGCCGGGCACGCGCATCATGACGGTGCGGAGCGGCACCTGCGGAATCCAGACCGTGCTGCTGGAGCGTTCGCCGAGACCGGTGGAGTGATTCTGTCATTCCGGGGCGATGCGTAGCATCGAACCCGGAATCCATTTCGCGGCTGACTCTGCCGCCCAATGGATTCCGGGCTCGCGCCAAGAGGCGCGCCCCGGAATGACGAACATTCTCAAACTCACGCTCGCGTGCTACACGCGTCTTGTCGGCACCCAGCGAGCACCCGGTTTGGCGAAGGCAAAGCGAACTCTGAAATGGCAGCGCGACCCCGAGGGGATGCGGCTGCGCATTCTCGAAGCCGCCAAGCAGGAGTTTTCCGCCCATGGCCTTGCCGGCGCGCGCGTCGACCGCATCGCCGCCAAGGCCGGCGCCAACAAGCGCATGCTGTACTATCACGTCGGCAACAAGGACGAGCTCTATCTCGCCGTGCTCGAAGGCGCCTATGACAAGATCCGCAGCGAGGAGCGGGGGCTCGACCTCGAACATCTCGATCCGCCCGAGGCGATCCGCCGCCTGATCGAGTTCACCTGGAACTACTTCCTGCGCAATCCCGAATTCCTCTCGCTGCTGCAGACCGAGAACCTCGCGCGCGCCAAGCACCTGAAGAAATCGACCAAGGTCAAGTCGATGCACTCGCCCTTCGTCGAGATGATCCGCACCGTGGTGCGCCGCGGCGTCGACAGCGGCGACTTCCAGGTCGCGGTCGACCCCGTGCAGCTCTACATCTCGATCGCAGCGCTCAGCTTCTTCTATCTCTCCAATTCGGCAACGCTGAGCGTGATCTTCGGCCGCGATCTCCTGGACAAGAAGGCCAAGGACGAGCGGCTGGCGCATATGGTGGGCCTCGTGCTGGCCGCGCTGACGGGGCAATCCGCGGCGCTGTTCGAGATCGCGAAGACGCCGAAGTCGCGCGCCGCGGTCGTGCAGGCGGTGTAGCCCGTAGCCATGATGGGGCGCCTTGCTCCGTCATTGCGAGCGCAGCGAAGCAATCCAGACTGTCTCCGCGGAAAGATTCTGGATTGCTTCGCTGCGCTCGCAATGACCACGTGGAGGCGCGTGCACCTCACTCCGCCCCGTGCCCCGACGCAGCGCAGCAACGCTTACATTGCAGCGCGTCCGGGACACGGAAGGCGATAGTCCCGTCCCCAAAAGCTCCCGGAACCCCGAGCACAAAACGTCACAGGGAAAGCTCTGGACAGTATTTATCCAACGGGTTAATTTCTCCCCATAACGAAGAAGACTGCCGGGAGTGAAAATTGGCCGAGCCGAAGCCGCAAAACGCTGTTTCCAAGCTGCTGAATGCAGCCTGGGTTCGGCCGTTCTTGTTCCTGGTCTTCATCGTCGTCGCCTGGGATCTCGCGATCCGGCTGTTCAGAATCCCGGCCTACCAGATACCGGCGCCGCTCGACGTCGTCGCCGTGCTGCGCACCGAATGGCCGGAGCTGCTGCGCCAGTCCTGGCCGACCACCTATGCGACCGTCTGCGGCTTCCTGCTGTCGGCGCTGTTCGGCATTCCCGTCGCGATGTTGATCGCGGGCTCGAAGACGGTGGAGAGCTACGTCTATCCACTGCTGGTGTTCTCGCAATCGGTGCCGAAGATCGCGATCGCCCCGCTGTTTGTGGTGTGGTTCGGCTTCGGCATCATTCCCAAGGTGATCTCGGCGTTCCTGCTCGGCTTCTTCCCGGTCGTGGTCTCCGCGGTGCAAGGCTTCAAATCGGTCGATCCCGATATGGTCGATCTCGCCCGTGCCATGCAGGGCAGCCGCCTGCAGGTGTTCCGCGCGGTGAACCTGCCGCATGCGCTGCCGGCGATCTTCTCCGGTCTCAAAGTGTCGGTGACGCTGGCCGTGGTCGGCGCGGTGGTCGGCGAGTTCGTCGGCTCCAATTCCGGCATCGGCTACGTGATGCAGCGCTCGATCGGCACTTTCGACCTGCCGACGATGTTCGCGGCGCTGGTGATCCTGGCGCTGCTCGGCGTGATCCTGTTCTGGATCGTCGACCGGATCGAGAAGCTGGTCATTCCCTGGCATGTCAGCCAGCGCGAGGACGTGATCTTTGCATCCTGACTAAAGCAACGAGCGGCCACCAACGGCCGACGCAACCAACGGCAAGGGAGAGAAACGATGAAGCGGTTGATTGGAGCTGCATCCTTAGCACTGATGGCGTTCGCAGCCATGCCGGCGCAGGCAGCCGACAAGGTCGTGCTGATGCTGAACTGGTACGTCTATGGCGAGCACGCGCCGTTCTATTACGGCAAGGCCAAGGGCATCTACGCCGCCGAAGGCATCGAGCTCGAGATCCAGGAAGGCCGCGGCTCGGCTGCGACCACGCAGGCGGTTGCCGCCAAGACCGCGGACTTCGGCTATGTCGACGTCCCCACCATGATGCGCGCCGCGATCAAGGGCGCGCCCGTGGTCGCAACCGGCGTGCTGCTGCAAACGAGCCCGATGTCCGCCATGGGCTTCGCCGACAAGAACATCAGGAAGCCTGAAGACATTAAGGGCAAGACGGTGGCGATCACGCCGGCCGATTCCATGACGCAGATCTGGCCGCTGTTCCTGAAGAAGACCGGCCTGAAGGAAAGCGACTTCAAGACCGTCGCCGGCGACGGCCAGACCAAGCTCAACGCCGTCATCAACGGCCAGGCGGATCTGTTGCTCGGCTACGTCATGGATCAGTCGATGAAGATCAAGGACGCGACCGGCAAGGATGTCTATCCGATCAAGTTCGCCGACTACGGCATCAACATGGTCTCCTCGGGCGTCATCGCCAACACCGACTACGTGAAGGCCAATGCGGACCTCGTCCGCCGCTTCATGTCGGCGACGACCAAGGCGGTCGAAGCTGCCGAGAAGGAGCCGAAGGCGGCGGCGCAATCGATCCTCGATGCCAACCCCAAGGGCGGCAAGATCGACACGCTGACGCAGGGTTTTGAGCTGACCATCCCGCTCTACCGGACCGCGGAGACCAAGGGCAAGCGGCCGTTCCAGGTCACCGACCAGAACATGACCGAGACCGTCAACCTGCTGGTCGAATATGGCGGCCTCGACGCCAAGGCCAAGGAGAACCCGAAGGCTTTCTACACCAGCGATTACCTGCCGAAGAGCGGCTCGTGAAACCTGCGACTGTCATGAGTGAAACCGCGCAGTCGGCCGCTCATCTGAGACTGGTGAGCGACCGGGCTGCCGGCGATGCGTCGGGCATCAAGCTGTCGGGCGTGTCGAAGACCTACCGGACGCGCGACGGCGATGTGCCGTCGCTGCGGCCGCTCGACTTCCACATCAATGACGGCGAGTTCTTCGTCGTGGTCGGCCCTTCCGGCTGCGGCAAGTCCACGTTGCTCAAATTGATCTCGGGCCTGCTGGCGCCGACCACGGGCGAGATCCTGGTCGAGGGCCAGAAGGTGACGACGCCGCACGGCAATGTCGGCATCGTGTTCCAGAACGCGCTGCTCTTGCCCTGGCGCAACATCCTCTCCAACGTGATGCTGCCGATCGACATGAAGCGCCTGCCGCGCCAGGAATATCTCGACCGCGCCAAGTCGCTGCTGAAGCTGGTCGGCCTCGAAGGCTTCGAGAAGAAGTTGCCCTGGCAGCTCTCCGGCGGCATGCAGCAGCGCGCCTCGATCTGCCGCGCGCTGGTGCACGATCCGAAGATCATGCTGATGGACGAGCCGTTCGGCGCGCTCGACGCGCTGACACGCGAGCGCATGAATGTCGAATTGATGCGGATCCAGCGCGAGACGAAGAAGACCGTGCTCCTGATCACGCATTCGATTCCGGAGGCCGTGTTCCTCGCCGACCGCGTGCTGGTCATGACCGAGCGCCCCGGCGCGATCGCCGCGATCTACGACGTGCCGCTGCCGCGCCCGCGCTCGCTCGACGCGATGGCCGACCCGGTGTTTACGGAGCTGGTGCAGCGCATCCGCAAGCATTTCTTCTCGCAAGGGGCGTTGGACTGAAACCATGTCCCCCCGCCTGAAGCTGCGAGACATCGCCTTCTTCGAACGTCCCGTGCAGTTCGCGCGGCCGTTCCGCTTCGGTGCGATCACGATCAACGCGACGCCGCAGCTGTTCGTGCGGGCCGAGATCGAGGTCGAGGGCCGGGGCACCGCCGTCGGTGCCAGCGCCGAGCTGCTGGTGCCAAAGTGGTTCGACAAGCGGCCGGAGCTGTCGCCAGCGCAGACGGTGGACGAGTTGCGTCGCTCGCTGGAGATCGCGCGCGGACTCTATCTGGCACGGACCGGCTTCCAGACGGCGTTCGATCTGCATGCCTCCTGCATCGGTGCCCAGATCACGACCTGCGCGAAGAAGAATATTCCGGCGCTGGCTGCTGCCTACGGCCCCGCGGAGATCGACAAGGCCATTCTCGATGCGCTGCTCCGCGCCGTCGAGACCAGCTTCTTCGACGGAATAGCCGGCAACATCGCCGGCATCGATGCGCGGCTTTCTCCTGACGTGAGCGAGAAAGACATCAGGACGTTCCTCGCCGGCCGGGTGCCGCTCGAGCGTGTTGCGATCAGGCATACCGTCGGCCTTGATGATGTCGTGGAAGGCGAGGGCGGCGTTGCCGATCCACGCGAGAATACCGGAGCACGCTATTTCAAGCTCAAGCTGTCCGGCGATCCGGCTGCCGATGCGGCGCGGCTCGCCCGGATCGGCAAGCAGCTCGACACGCTTGGACGCGACTACAAGGTGACGCTCGATGCCAACGAGCAGTATGCCGATCTCGCCGCGTTACAGGCGCTGATGGACGGGCTCAATCGCGACGCCGCGCTGCGCCCGATTGCCGCGCGCCTGCTCTATGTCGAGCAGCCGATGCCGCGCGACATTACGCGGCGAACGCCGCTCGGCGCGCTGGGCACACGCGGCTTCATCATCGACGAAGCCGACGATTCCTACGACGCGTTCCCGGCAGCACGGGCGCTCGGCTATCGCGGCATCTCCTCGAAATCTTGCAAGGGACTTTACAAGTCCATCATCAACGCCACGCGTGTGGCGAAATGGAGCGCGCAAGGCGAAGCCTTCTTCATCACTGGTGAGGACCTCACCTGCCAGGCCGGCCTTGCCGTGCAGCAGGATCTTGCGCTCGGTGCCTTCATCGGCGTCACCCACGCCGAGCGCAACGGCCACCACTACGTCGATGGCTTCGGTGAAACGCCCATAGCAGAAGCTCAGGCCTTCGCCGCCGCGCATCCCGATCTCTATGCCGATGCCAGGCGGGGTATCCGGCTCTCCATTCACGACGGCGATCTCCTGACGGGATCGCTTCATTGCGCGGGCTTCGCCTCGTCGGTCCATCCGGACTGGTCGGCATTGCGCCCGCTCGCCCAGCCAAGATCTCAGGAGCAATTGGCATGACCACCCAACGCCTCGGCCTCATCATGAACGGCGTCACCGGCCGGATGGGGCTCAACCAGCATCTGATCCGCTCGATCGTCGCGATCCGCGACCAGGGCGGCGTGCGCCTGAAGAACGGTGACCGTGTCATGCCCGACCCGATCCTGGTCGGCCGCAGCGCCGACAAGGTCGAGGCGCTGGCCAAACGCTACAACATCACGCGCTGGACCACCGATCTCGATGCCGCGCTCGCCGACAAGAACGACACCATGTTCTTCGACGCCGCGACGACGCAGGCCCGTCCCGGCCTGCTGACCCAGGCCATCAACGCCGGCAAGCACGTCTATTGCGAGAAGCCGATTGCGACGAATTTCGAGGAAGCGGTCGAGGTCGTGAAGCTCGCCAATGCCAAGGGCGTCAAGCACGGCACGGTGCAGGATAAGCTGTTTCTGCCGGGGCTGAAGAAGATCGCTTTCCTGCGCGATTCCGGCTTCTTCGGCCGCATCCTCTCGGTGCGCGGCGAGTTCGGCTATTGGGTGTTCGAAGGCGGCTGGCAGGAGGCGCAGCGGCCCTCCTGGAACTATCGCGACGAGGATGGCGGCGGCATCATCCTCGACATGGTCTGCCACTGGCGCTACGTGCTCGACAACCTCTTCGGCAACGTCCAGAGCGTGAGCTGCATCGGCAACACCGACATCCCCGAGCGTTTCGACGAACAGGGCAAGAAGTACAAGGCGACTGCTGACGATTCCGCCTACGCCACGTTCCAGCTCGAAGGCGGCATCATCGCCCACATCAACATGTCCTGGGTGACGCGGGTCTATCGCGACGACCTCGTCACCTTCCAGGTCGACGGCACGCTCGGCTCGGCGGTCGCGGGGCTCACCGACTGCATGATCCAGGCGCGGCAGGCGACACCGCGCCCGGTGTGGAATCCCGACGAGAAGCGGCTGCACGACTTCTACGGCGACTGGCAGAAGCTCCCGGATAACGTCACCTACGACAACGGCTTCAAAGAGCAGTGGGAAATGTTCATCCGCCACGTCTACGAGGATGCGCCCTACAAGTTCACGCTGCTCGAAGGCGCCAAGGGCGTTCAGCTCGCCGAATGCGCGCTGAAGAGCTGGAAGGAGCGCCGCTGGATCGACGTCGCGCCCATCAAAGTGTGACATTCCGATGCTCATGATTTCGTCATTGCGAGCGAAGCGAAGCAATCCAGACTGCCTCCGCGGAAAGACCCTGGATTGCTTCGTCGCTTCGCTCCTCGCAATGACGGAGAGAGGACCAAAATGAACAAGCCCGTCCAACCAATGTCATCCCTGTCGCTGAAGCTGCCCAAAGCCGATCGCTCGATCGAGACCTATCGGCTCGCGGCCTCGCGCACGTTCCCCGCAAAGCTCGAGGGGCCGCTGAACCGCATCGCCTTCTCGGCCGTGCACACGGTCGCCGATCCCTTTGCCGACAACGATCCTTGGCTGTCGGCCGCCGTCGACTGGGACAAGACCATCGCCTTCCGCGAGCACGTCTGGGACCTCGGCCTCGGCGTTGCCGAAGCCATGGACACCGCGCAGCGCGGCATGGGGCTGGACTGGCCGACCTCGCTGGAGCTGATCACGCGCTCGGTCGCCGCCGCCAAGCGGCGCAATGCGCTGGTGTTCTCCGGTGCAGGCACCGATCATCTCGCGGTCGAGGACGCTGGGAGCCTCGACGACGTGATCCGCGCCTATGAAGAGCAGATCTCGGCGGTGGAGAAAGTCGGCGGCCGCATCATCCTGATGGCCTCGCGGGCCCTGACAAAACTCGGTCGCAATGCCGACGATTACGCCAAAGTCTATGACCGCGTGCTCTCGCAAGTCCGCGAGCCCGTTATCATCCACTGGCTCGGCGACATGTTCGATCCGGCGCTGGCGGGCTATTGGGGCACGAGGGATCTCGACAAGGCCATGGACATTGCCGTCGCCATCATCAACGGCAATGCCGCCAAGGTCGACGGCGTCAAGGTCTCGCTGCTCGACAAGCAGCGCGAGATCGACATGCGCCGGCGTCTGGACAAGCGGATCAAGATGTATACCGGCGACGATTTCAACTACGCGGAGCTGATCGCCGGCGATAGCGAAGGTTTTTCACACGCGTTGCTCGGCATCTTCGATGCCATCGCGCCGGCGGCGTCCTACGCGCTGTCGCGGCTGGCGGCAGGCGACGAGGCCGGCTTCCACGACGTGCTTGGCCCGACGGTCCCGCTGTCGCGTCACATCTTCAAGGCGCCGACGCGGTTCTACAAGACCGGCGTCGTGTTCATGGCCTATCTCAACGGACACCAGGATCACTTCACCATGGTCGGCGGACAGGAGAGCACGCGGTCCACGCTGCATTTGGCCGAACTGTTCCGTCTCGCTGACAAGGCCGGCCTGCTCGCCAACCCTGAACTCGCGACGCAACGGATGAAAACCGTGCTCGCCACCCACGGTATCGAATCCTGATGCGCGATTTTTCGTCCGACCACCGCTGGCTGTCGCTGAACACGGCGACCGTCCGCAAGCAGGGTGACCTCGTCGCCATCATCGAGGCCTGCGCGAAGCACGGCATCCGAGCCATCGATCCCTGGCGCGACCAGGTCGCGAACGTCGGTCTCGACCGCGTCGCGCGCGCGGTGCGCGAGGCTGGCCTTGATCTCTCAGGCTATTGCCGCGGCGGCATGTTCACCTCGGACGCCTCGCGCCGGGGCGAGGTGCGCGACGACAACCGCCGCTGCGTCGACGAAGCCAAGGCGCTGGGCGCGCCCTGCATCGTCCTCGTCGTCGGGGGCCTGCCGCAATATTCGCGGCCGGGAAGCGAGGCCTCGAAGGACATCGCGGCGGCCCGTGGACAGGTCGAGGAAGCGCTTGCCGAGATGCTCGACTACGCCAAACAGGCAAAGCTGCCGCTGGCGATCGAGCCGCTGCATCCGGCCTATGCGGCCGACCGCGCCTGCGTGAACACGACCAAACAGGCACTCGACATCTGCGACCGGCTCGACCCCGGCCGCACCGGCATGCTCGGCGTCGCGCTCGACGTCTATCACATCTGGTGGGACCCGGAGCTGATGGACCAGATCGCACGCGCCGGCCGGGACCGCCTGCTGGCGTTCCATGTCTGCGACTGGCTGGTGCCGACCAGGGACATCCTCAACGACCGCGGCATGATGGGCGACGGCGTCATCGACATCAAATCGGTGCGTGCAGCGGTCGAAGCGCAGGGCTTTGCCGGCTATTCCGAGATCGAGATCTTCTCCAACGAATGGTGGGGCAAGCCGATGGACGAGGTGCTGAAGACCTGCATCCAGCGACATCGGACGGTGGTGTAGTTGCCTCGAGTGTCTCGTGAAAAGTCAGACGATTGCGCTATCATCGATTTTACCGTCGAATCCCGGACTATCACTCGTCAATTCGATCTGCGAAGCTCTGCCGACACAAATGCGCTTGCGACCAAGCAGGCGCGGAGGGAGGTTCGCGGTGGAGAAAGTGCGACGCTTGCGTGCGATGAGCTCACTGTGCCGTCAACAGGCCGCGTACAACAGCATGAACAAATGGAAGCTGCTCGCAGAGGCAGAATACTGGGATCATCTGGCTGACCTCGAGCTATCTTCCCATTTTCAACAATGCAACGCCATCGTCTTGAATGAGGTAGAGCAGCCTCAAGCGATCGCAGATGCGAAGTGCTGAGCGGAAGACGATTTCCGCCGCGTGAGGACAGAAAGGCCTGTACTCATAAAAGGAAGGGTCGGGCTGATCGTCCAGAGCAGCACTGCTTGTGACCCACAGCGGAATTGCCTCGTGTTCAGATCCAATAACGCAAGTAGAGGGTTGCCGTATCACCCGTGCGCTCGCTGTACGGCAACGTCTGAAGCTTGAAAAGCGCGCGATCATGATCGGGAAAGCTCCTCCATGAGCGCCTTGGCGGAACGAAGGTCCGGCGTTTCGAAGCCTTCCGTAAACCAGCCGTAAACCGAGCCAAGAAGGCACCGCGCGTCGGCTATCCTACCCTGGTCGCGCCAAAGCCGAGCCAAACTCATTGCGGCACGTAATTCAAAGGACTTTGCGCTCTGGCTTTGGGCGACCTTGAGTGCAGTTTGCAAATACCCCTCGACCTCGTCAGCTGGAGCACCACGAATCCGGTGCAGTTCGCCATCGATGCATGCAAGTTCTGCCTCCCACATATGCTCGTCACTGCGCGCGGCAAGGACCTTTGCTTCGGCAAGGGCAGCGACGCCGTTGTCGTGGTCACCTAAGTGGAGGTAGGTGGCCGCGAGCATCCATAAGTACCGAACCTGGTACCAACTGGCTCCGAGCCTGTTCCGCTCGTTCAGACTGAGGCGCATGAGCGCCAGGCCGCCCTCCACGTTGCCCTCTTGGGCCATGGCCCAGCCCCGCAGGATGAGGCCGCTCTCGCGCCAATAGTTCAAGCTGTTCTGATCGGCGAGATCGATGATGGACTCGGCGTGCGCTTTGACGGCCGCCACGTCACCCATTAGCTCCGCAGTGGCCGCCCCGCCATAGACCTGCACATGCGCGGTAAGGTTCGTCTGATTCAACTCCATTGCGTATTGGGATGCGGCACGGCTAGTCCGCTGAGCCTGTTCGGGGTAACCCAGAACCCAAAGCACAATCGCCAAGTAGGGTAGCGCCGAGGCCTTTGGGTCATGTACGTAGTGCACAGGTGGCGGCCGATGCGCCTCCGGCTGATAGCGACTCAAGATCGTTTCGAACTCCGAGCGTGCGGTCAGAAACTCACCGGCATGCATGGCGGTTAGCGCGGCCAGACGATGCACAGCTAGTTCCAGCGCTGTGTCACTGGTGCGCTCGGCGGCGCGCTGGGCCTCGGCAACGAGGCTCTGCATGGCAGCAAAGTCGCCGCGCACGAAGTGGAAAATGAATTTGCCGCTAAGGGTGGAAAACAAGGCGCACGTGTCGTCGAGTTCATAGCAGAGCGCATGAGCCCTGCTGAAGGCTGTGCCAAGCTGCGGAGCCGTGTATCCGTGAATGGCAATCAGTGGACCTCCGATTGCTGTTTGCAGAGCGAGCTCCTGGCGATCGCGCTCCGGCCCTTGTGGATTGGACCTGAGTGCCTCCAGCCCCCTTGTGAGATGAGTGATCGCTTCGAGATTTGCGGAACGCCCAGCCGCAATGCGGCCGGCCCGCAGCCAATAGTCCACCGCCTTTCCTGCCAGTCCACCCTCGGTGAGATGCAGAGCGATCGTCTCCGGCTCCGCCTCCGCACGGGCAGGGTAATGTTGTTCGAGAGCTGCAGCTATGCGGGCATGGATCTGCTGCCGCTTGCTCTTTAGAAGACTCTCGTGCGCGATGTCCTGCACCAGCGCATGTTTGAAGCTGTAGCCAACATTCGGAGGTACGCCACGACGGAATATCAGTTCCGCGGCCAATAGGTCATTGAGAGCATGCTGGAGCGCGTGCTCGTCGAGCGCCGTTACAAGGCGCAGAAGATCGTGTCCGAGTTCGCGTCCGATGCAAGCTGCAATCTGGGCAACTTCCTTGACCGGCGCCAATCGATCAAGCCGGGCCATCAAGGAGTCCTGCAGCGTCGTCGGGATCGCCAGCGGCGGTAATGGGCCGATCAGCTCATAACGGCTGCCGTGGTCTTTGAGCAGCCCGGATTCGACGACGGCTTTGGTGAGCTCCTCGACGAACAACGGCACGCCGTCGGTCTTGGCCAGAATCTGCTCAAGCACCTCCTGAGGGAGTGTTTTGCCGCCCGTGATCCGGTCAACGACTGCCGCCCCTTGCCGACGTCCCAGCCGGCTTAGAAAGAGCGCTGTCACATGTCCATGACCCGTCCAGCGCGGAATGAACTCGGGCCGGAAGGTAACGATCATCAAAATTGGAAGTCGCTGCACCTCGTCGACGAGCCGATCGAGGAATTCGAGCATAGTAGGGTCCGCCCAATGGACGTCCTCGTAGACGGCAAGCACTGGCTGTCTTGCCGCTAAGCCTTGTATCTGTTCCAGAAGGGCCTGGAAGGTTCGCTCCTTCTTCTGGTGCGGACTGAGTGCGAGAGGCGGGTATCTCTCCCCGGTCGGGATTGCCAAGAGATCCGCGAGAACCGGCGCGCTCTCATGCACATTGTCCGCACCAAGCGCGAGCATGGCCTCGAGTTTATCGAGCTGTTCGTCGGAAGCGTCCTCCCGCCGTATTGCCGCTGCTCGTTCAAGGAGGCCAACGACGGGATACAATGCGGTGTTGGTATGAAATGGTGAACAGAAATGGCTCAGTGGCGTGTGCGGCACACGTGCGACTTGGTCGCGTAAGGCTCGCACGAGCCGCGACTTGCCAATGCCGGCTTCGCCGCCGAGCAGGACGATCTGTCCTTCCCGCTCCTTTGCCTGCTCCCAGCGGTCCAAGAGCAACGCAAGTTCTTCATTCCGTCCGACCAGTGCGGTCGTTGCCATGCCGTGCTGGGCCTCGAACCTGCTCTCTGCTGCGCCTTCACCAATGACCAGCCACGCCTGCACCAATTCCGGGAACCCCTTGAGAGGCACTCTGCCGAGGTCGTGGTATGTGAAAGCTTCTCCGAGTAGGCGGCGCGTTGACTCGGCAATCACCACGTCACTGGGCTCGGCCAAACCCTGCAGTCGGGCTGCTAAGTTTGGTGTTTCGCCGATGACTGCGCGCTCGCGAGCCTCTCCCTCGCCAATCAACTCGCCGACGACGACGAGACCCGTTGCGATGCCGACGCGAGCGGCGAGCGCTGCACCACTGGGTTCGGTAAGCGATGCGACCGCCTTGGTCACCCGAAGCCCAGCGCGAACGGCGCGCTCCGCCTCATCTTCGTGCGCCCGCGGCCAGCCGAAATAAGCGAGTACGCCATCGCCCAAGAACTTGGCTATGTGGCCTTCGAATCGGTCGATCTCGCCGACCACGGTGTTGTGGTAGGCCTGCAAGAGGTCACGCAGCTCCTCGGGATCGCGCCCTGAAGCAAGTGCAGTCGAGCCGACCAGGTCGACGAACATGACCGTGAGCTGTCGACGCTCCGCGTCCGAAGGGATCGATGGCTTCACGTAGCCGGTAGGGCGATTGGCCTCGACCGCCACCGGGGTGATCGGTGGAGCGAGTGCATGGATTGCTCTTAGCACAGCCTTGCGCGGGCCGAGTGGCAAGCCAAGCTCCCGCAGGTCGGCTTCGGTCAGTTCTGGCAAAATTTCGGACGTGATTTCAGCGTCACAAAAGGTCTTTATGTAGCGCTCCAGCCCGAGACCGCGAAGCCATTGCGCGATATCCACGAGAAGCCTCCTCGTGCCGGATCAGGCGACGGTCAGCTCAATTGAAAGTATGCAACTTCAGCTTCAGCGAACCATCTTCCTGTCGCTCAAACACGTGGGTTGCGATGCCGCCTGCAGGTTGGCGGGTGCCATCCGGTGTCTTACCGTTGGCGCTCCAATGGGCCGTGCCGTAGACGATCTTCTCATCTCCACCGGTGTCGATGACGACCAACCTGTGATCGGTGAATCCGCTTGAAAACAGCCCAGCAAAGAAGCTCTCGATCTCTGTCGGACCGGATATCACTTGATGCGTCGGCGGCAACAATTTGGCGTCTGGCACGTAAGTCGCCGCGATAGCCCTGGCATCTGCTTTGTTGAATGCTGAATCCCACGCGGCGTACGCCGCAGCAATGTCGTGTTTTATGGAGGAAGCTAAGGCTGTCATGATCCCTCCCTCAATCGCGGGCTTGCTTTCGTTGGAGAACGATTACGTCACCTGACGTCGTTCGACCGCTGCAAATTGCAACGAGGGAACGCGACGCCCTCATTGGGCTGCGAACTGTTGCAGCCTGTTGAAGCGCGCCTTCTGCTCGCTGCTCAGCGTGGCATAGAACTCGTCCAGGGCGGGTTCGACCAGCTTGGCGGCCGTCAGCATGGCCTCGAGCCGATGCTGCATCGTCTCCAGCCGTCCGACAGGTGTCAGCGGCGCATCGTTCGGACAGGCCGCCTGTAGACCCTCAACGCCCTTCGCCGTCGCTTCGCTGAGGCGGTCGAGCGCCTCCTTCTGCTTGCCGGCTGGGTGGAGCACAGCCTCGATCCTCTGGATCGGCAACTGCGTCAGCCCGGACTTCGGATCGCCACAGCCCTCGCTACTCGCGTCCTGCTGCTGCGGCGAGCGCTCGCCGACATTGGGGCCAAGCGCGTTGAAGCGGGCCTGCTGCTCGTCACTGAGCGAGTTGTAGAAATTCTCCAGTGCCGGTCGAACGATCTTGACGGCTTCAAGCGTCGCGCTGATGCGGTTCATCATCGCGCGCAAGCGGCCAGGGGGAGTCAGTGCATAAGTCTCCGCGCAGGAATCCTTGAACACACCGGCAGCGTTGGCCGCCGCCGTCTTCAGCTCGTCCAGCAATGCGCGTTGCTCCGGCGTCGGCCGCACCGCCTGTGCGATATCGGCAAGCGGCCAGGCGGTCACGCCCTTGTCCGGCGTGGCACACAATTGCTGAAGCGTCTGCGGGCTCACGCTGGCACGCTGGCGCGCGCGGTAGCCGCCGCGGGCTTGAGGGTAGTCATACGAGTTGGTGCTGGCATAAGCGGAGTAGGGGCCGTCACCGCCCCAGAACACGGTGTCGACGAAGTCGTCATAGGCGTACGCCCAATATCCGGGCTCGTAGCCATAGGACCAGAATGTGTAGTTGAAGATGTCGGAATAGGCGTAAGGCCAGAACACGGGCCCAAGCCAAGCCACGAACACCGCGGGATGACGGTGACGCCAGGCCTGCCGGGGTGCCCAGCCGCTTTGGCGCGTGACGAGAGCCGCTTGGGTCAGCGCAGTGGACTGCTCGCGGAAGCGTTCCGCAAACCGTCCGCGCTCGGCGGCCTGCGCAGCGGCTGCAAGTGCCGGAGCGCGCTCCGCCGGAGCCTGCAGCCCAAGCCGCTGCTGGCGCGCCAGGTCAATTTGCTGCGCGCGCTGCTCTCGGCCAAGCAAGCGGTTTTGCGCCTGGAGCATTCGCTGCTGCGCCCGTTGCGCTTGCACGCCTTCGGGCTTTTGCGACTGCAATTGCTGCACCCGCTGCTGCAGGCGTTCGATGCGGGCCTGGCGCTCCGTCGTCTGGCGCGACAGCATGTCGCGCTGCCGCTGCTCGACGTGCTGCGAGCGCTGTTGCACGCGTTGCTCGCGCTCAAGAAGACGGCTCTGCGACTGCAGCAGCCGTTGCTGCTGTTGCTGCGCCCTTGCGCCTTCCGGTTTCTGCGATTGCAGTTGCTGCACGCGCTGCTGCAAGCGGTCGATGCGGTCTTGGCGTTCCGCGGATTGGCGCGAAAGCATCTCACGCGGCGGTCCCGAACGCTCGCTCACGGCCGGGGGTGCACTTGGGCGCGAAGGGGCGGCGATCTGCGGCGTCGGCCGCGGCGCCATGGCCGGACGTTGCGGCGCTGCCGGCGGGCGATGGATTTCGCGCCGGGGCGCTGCCACCTGCGGGGCGGCTCGGGGGGCACTGATTTGTGGGGTCGGACGCGGTGGCGGTGAGGCGATGTGGGGCGCCGGACGTGGCGCCATCGCCGGTCGCTGCGGCATGGCTGGCGGCGCGGCGGGACGCGCCATGGCTGGCGGAGCCGCCGGACGCGCCATGGCTGGCGGAGCGGCCGGACGTGCCATGGCTGGCGGTGCTGCTGGCGGTGCGGCTGGACGAGCCATAGCCGGTGGTGCTGCCGGTGGTGCTGCCGGGCGGGCCATGGCCGGTGGTGCTGATGGCGGCGCTGCGGCTGGTCCTGGTGGTCCTCCACCCCGTCCGTGTCCGAGAGGTCCCTGGGCTGGCGCGCTCGTCGTCAGCATCGAGACGCCAACCAAAACAGCCGTCAGGCAAACGCCACGCGGAAGCATGATCCTAGCTCCCAACTCGTAATCGCCCACGACTTTCAACGCACAGACTGTGGAATCGTTCGTCCTTGGTCACAGCCGGCATTGCGATCTTCCGACGCAGCCAGTCTCAAGAGAAATCCTGCGTCAGGATCGCGGCGAACCGCTCCAGCGCCCAGTCGACCTGGTCGCTTGTGATCACCAGCGGCGGGGCGATGCGGATCGTATGCTTATGGGTATCCTTGGCGAGGATGCCCTTGGCCTGGAGCGCCTCGCAATAGCGGCGTGCGCGCCCGGCCTCGGGATGCAGCTCGACCGCCAGCATCAGGCCGCGCCCGCGCACCTCGCGGATCGTATTGGCGCGAATGTCCTTCAAGCCCTCCAGAAAGCGCGCGCCTTGCCTCGCCGCGTTCTCGATCATGCCTTCCTCGACCAGCACGCGCATCGCCGCGCGGGCCACGGCGCAGGCAAGCGGGTTGCCGCCGAAGGTGGAGCCGTGCTGCCCGGGTCGCAATGTCCCGAGCACGTCGTTGTTCGAGAGCACGGCCGAGACCGGATAGAAGCCGCCGGACAGGGCCTTGCCGAGCAGCGTCACGTCCGCCTCAATTCCCTCGTGCTGTTCGGCGAGCAGCTTGCCGGTGCGACCGAGCCCGGTCTGGATCTCGTCGAGCACCAGCATCACGTTGTTGGCGGTGCAGAGCTCCCGGACCTCAGTGAAATAGCCGGCCGGAGGAATGACGACACCGGCTTCGCCCTGGATCGGCTCGACCAGAAAGGCGACCGTATTTGGGGTGATTGCTCCCGCAAGCGCCGCGGCGTCGCCGAACGGGATGACCTTGAAGCCCGGCGCGAACGGCCCGAAGTGTCCGCGTGTCTCGGGGTCGGTTGAAAAGCCGACGACGCCCAGCGTGCGTCCGTGGAAATTGTTGGCACAGACGATGATCTCGGCCTGGCCGTCCGGCACGCCCTTCACCTCGTAGCCCCATTTGCGGACCGACTTGATCGCGCTTTCCACCGCCTCGGCGCCGCTGTTCATCGGCAGCACCTTGTGGGAACCGGTGAGCGCGGCGATCTCCTCGTAGAACAAGGCGAGCTGGTCGTTGTGGAAGGCCCTCGAGGTGAGCGTCAACCTGTGCGCCTGTTCGACCATCGCCGCCAGGATCTTGGGGTGGCAGTGGCCCTGGCTGACCGCCGAATAGGCGGACAGGCAATCAAGGTACCGGTTGCCTTCGGTGTCCCAGACCCAGACACCTTCGCCGCGCGACAGGACGACCCCGATCGGCTCGTAATTATGGGCCCCGAAGCGCGCTTCTGTTGCTATGAAATCAATGACCGACGAGCTCATCTGCCGTCACTCCATTGCAGCGTGCGGGGGCGTCAATCGACTGCACCGGCGGGTCGCGCCCAAATGAATGTGGGTATCGGTTTGTCAGCTCGGAAGCCTTGATGCGCCGATGGCGCGGCGCGGCCTGATAGTCCCGAAATGTCAGGTGGTTCTGCCGGGCCACAGGGCACCGTTCCGCGACCCAGGCTCTACTGTGCATGGGGTTGTTTTCGCAGTTTGGTTGCCGGCCCCTCAGCCAAGCGCGCAGGGCACGCTCAAAAAGCCGCGGAACCGCACCCGTCCGCCGCGCACCGGCTGACCGCTGACGGCATAGTTCGGAAAGCGCGCCAGGAAGCGCGAGATCGCAATCGCCCCCTCCAGCCGCGCCAGCGCCATGCCTGCGCATTGATGCGCGCCGGTGGCGAAGGCGAGGTGCCGGTTCGGCGTGCGCGCGATATCGAAACGTTCGGGGTCGGGAAACTGCGCGGGGTCGCGATTGGCAGCCCCGATGCACAGCGTCACCGACGTGCCGGCATCGAGCATGACGCCGCCGAGCTCGACCTTCTCGGTGGTCATGCGGTTGCCGAGCTGGTTGGAGCTCTCGTAGCGCAACATCTCCTCGACCGCAGTCTTGATCATGTCCGGGTTCTCGATCAGGCGCTGCTTCTGGTCGGGATGGCGGTCGAGCGCCACGAGGCCGTTGCCGATCAGGTTGGTGGTGGTCTCGTGGCCGGCATTGAGCAGGAAGATGCAATTGTGCAGAAGCTCCTTCTCGGTCAGCCGCTCGCCGTTCTCTTCCCCCTGGATCAAACGCGTCAGCACGTCGCGCTCGGGATTGCCCGGCTTCGCGCGCCGCCGCGACACCAGCGTCTGCAGATAAGCGAGGAAGTCCGCCACCGCCTTGTTGCCGCGCGCAGCTACTTCGGGCGACACTACGGGTTCGAGAGCACCCAGGATCGCCAGCGACCAGTCGCGCAGCGGCCCGCGCTCCTCGTGAGGCACGTCGAGCAGGTTGCCGATCACCTCGATGGGAATCGAAGCGGCAAAATCCTCGATCAGTTCGCAAGCGCCCTTGGTTTCGATGGCATCGAGCAGGCCGTCGACCAGCTTGATCAGGTCCCCCTCCATGCTGGCGATCGCGCGCGGCGACAGCGCGCCCATGATCAGGCGGCGCACGCGGGTATGGGACGGTGGATCGTTGAAGACGAGGCTGGTGGTGTGATGCTCGTAGAGCAGGGTGTCGCCGTATTTCGGCGCGAACTCGCGCTTCTTGTCCGAGCTGAACGACTTGGTGTTCTTGTAGGTGGTGACGAGATCATCGTAGCGGGTCAGGAACACGGTGCCGTTGCGCAGGCGCTTGACCGGCTCGTTCTCCCGCAGTGCACGATAGGTCGGATAGGGGTTGTCGTAGAACTCCGGCGTCAGCTTCTCGAGGTCGAAGCTTGCGGCCAGCGCCTTCGCATCTGCGTTCATCCCGTTATACTCGCCGGTTAAAGCCGATATGCCGTTTTTGTTGTTCTGGTCGGCGCATGCATGCGTCTACAGTCTTCGCACACTGCTAGCCGACCGGACAGGAAAATGCACGCACGCGCTGACGCTGCCGACACGGCGCCGAACTGGCCCGACGATATTTTCGCGACCCTCCAGCGCTTCGACGTCCGGCAGGTGCCTTACGTTCCGGACGCCGGTCATTCCAAGCTGATCCAGCGCGTATTGGCCTCCTCCACCATGCGCGGCATTGCGCTGACGACGGAGGAGGAGGGCGTGGCGCTGCTCGCCGGCGCCTGGGCCGGCGGACAGCGCGGCGTGCTGCTGATGCAGTCGAGCGGCGTCGGCAATTGCATCAACATGCTGTCGCTGATCCCGATCCTGCGCTTTCCGTTCCTCACGCTCGTGACGATGCGCGGCGAGTGGGGCGAGTTCAATCCGTGGCAGGTGCCGATGGGCTCGACCACGCAAGGCGTGTTCGAGCTCTCCGGCGTCAAGGTGCTGCGCGCCTCGCACGCTGCCGAGGTGCCTGCCGTCTTGGAAGCGGCCGCGGCGCAGGCCTACAACGCGCTGACGCCAACCGCCGTCCTTCTGTCGCAGCGCCTGATCGGCGCCAAGGTTTTCACCAAATGAGCAAGGCCAATCTCCTCGACCGCCGGCAGGTGGTGTCCACGTTGCTGGCGAACCGCAAGAACGTCGTCGCGATCGGCGGCCTTGGCGCTTCCACCAACGACATGTGCGCCGCCGGCGACCACGCCCGCAACTTCTACCTCTGGGGCGGCATGGGCGGCGCCGCGATGATCGGGCTGGGTCTGGCGCTGGCGCAGCCGAAGCTGCCGGTATTGGTCATCACCGGCGACGGCGAGATGCTGATGGGCATGGGCAGCCTTGCCACCATCGGCCTGCAGAAGCCGGCCAACCTCTCGATCGCAGTGCTCGACAACGAGGCCTATGGCGAGACCGGCGGCCAGACCAGCCACACCTCCGCCGCCGCCGACCTCGTCGGCATCGCCAGGGCTTGCGGCATTAAGGACAGCCGGGCTGTCACGACCATGGCCGAAGTCGAAGCCTTCGCCAAAGCCGTCCACGACGTCTCTGCGGGTCCGCGCTTTGCCAATGTGAAGATCGACAGCGCCGGCCTGGAGCGGATTCTGCCGACGCGGGACGGGACCTACATCGTCAATCGGATCCGTGCTGACCTGGGCTTCCAGCCGATCTAGGCGGTCCGGCAATCCCTTGCTGAACGTCTGCACGCGGGCCGTGCAGGCTCGGCCAATTTCCATTGATTCTAGGTCGCACGCAGGTTGCGATGCAACATAGTGCTTGACTCCTGCGTGGGTGAGTGCTTACTCACCCAGCATGAGCTCATTGCGTATGACGAGCGACCTGAGGCGTCAATTGATCCTCGGCGCCGCAAAGCGCTGCTTTGCCCGACACGGCTATAACGGCACCACGACCAAGAGCGTGGCGGCCGCCGCTGCCATTTCTGAAGCGCTGCTGTTCAAGCATTTCCCGTCCAAGGCGGCGCTCTACGCCGAGATCCTCAGCGACGAATGCGAGGCGGATCCCGCTCTGACGGAGCTGCTCGAGCGCGAGCCGTCGACGGCTACGCTGGTCGAGGTGATCCGCGGCATGGTCGAACACTTCCTCCAGATCGCCGACGGTCCCGATCAGGAAGAGGCCCAGCGCCTGCGGCTAATGGCCACGAGCCATTTGGATGACGGCGAATTCGCCCGATTGCTGTATGCCAAGATCGAGACGCTGATCGGCGCTGTCTTCGTCGCCTCGCTCGAGCGTGCGGTTGCGAGCGGTGACGCGCGGCCCTGCGCTGGCGATCCGCTCAACCTGTTCTGGTTCGCGCATCATGCGGTGATGACCGCGGCGCTGACCAGGCTGCCGGCCACGCCCTGTCTTGCTTATGGCAGGGCGACCGACCTGGAGCGGCAGCTCTGTGAGTTTCTCCTGAGGGGTATCGGACTTAACGACGCCGCAATTGCTTCGCATCTGGGCCGCAATCAGGCCGCGGATGCGAACCGGGCGGCGATTGCAGAAAGTGCATGACATGAACATCGTGGCCGAAAACAAGATTTCGGGGCAACCGATCGACAACAAGGCTCCCAAGCGTCCGGTCCGGCCAGTGCGCTGGTTCATCATCGTTGGCACGCTTCTGGCCGTGCTCGTCGGAGGGCTCGTCTGGTTCAATTACTTCCGCGGCCAGATGATCAAGCAATTCTTCGCCAACAACAAGCCGCCGCCGACCGCTGTCAGCGCGGCCGAGGCGAAGTCCGAGGTGGTGCCGAACCTGCTCACCGCGGTCGGCAGCCTCGTCGCCGTGCATCAGGTCGACGTCAGCGCCGACGTCAACGGCCGTGTCACCGCGATCAAGTTCGAGCCGGGCACGCGCGTCGAGGCCGGCACGCCGCTGGTGCAACTGTTCGACGCGCCCGAGCAGGGCGATCTCGCCAATTACAAGGCGCAAGCGACCGTCGCGCAGCTGTCGCTTGAACGCGCCAAGCAGCTGGCCTCGCGCCAGTTCGGTCCGCAGGCGACCGTCGATACCGCGCAGGCTGCCTATGACCAGGCCCAGGCGGGCATCGCCAAGACCGAGGCGTTGATCTCGCAGAAGCTGGTGCGCGCGCCGTTCGCCGGCGATCTCGGCATGCGCAAGGTCGAGGTCGGCCAGTATCTGACCGCCGGCACGGCGATCGTGTCGCTGACCGATCTGTCCGAGCTGTGGGCCAACTTCACGGTGACGGAAAAGGATTCCGGCAGCCTCAAGGTCGGCCAGGTCGTGCGGTTGAAGGTCGACGCCTATCCGGGCCGCACCTTCGAGGGCAAGATCACCACGATCGAGCCCCAGATCTCGACCGATACTCGCAACATCCGCGTGCAGGCCACGATTGCCAATCCGGAGAAGATCCTGAAGCCCGGCATGTTTGTCACCACGACCGTGGTGCTGCCGGAAAAGCCGGCCGTGATCACGGTGCCTGAAACGGCAGTCGATTACACGCTGTACGGCGACTCGGTGTTCGTGATCACCGAGAAGAAGGAAGAAGACGGCAAGACCAGCCTGTCGGCGGTGCGCACCTTCGTGCAGACCGGCAACCGGGTCGAGGGTCGCGTCGAAATCGTCAAGGGCCTGAAGGTAGGCGACAAGGTCGTCGCTCTCGGCCAGCTCAAGCTGCAATCAGGCGCGCCGGTATCGATCTCGACCGATCCGGCCCCGCAGATCCCGGCGCAGCCGCCGCGCTACTGACAATATCCTCGCGTGATCCGGCCCGGCCGGATCACGCGTCTTGAAAAAAGAAATCGAGATCGCCCGCGATGGCCTTTACCGACATTTTCATCAAACGACCGGTCCTGTCGGTCGTCGTCAGCCTGCTGATCCTGCTGATCGGCCTGCGCGCGGCAATGGTGCTGCCGATCCGGCAATATCCGAAGCTGTCGAATACGGTCATCAACATCACGACCGTCTATCCCGGCGCGTCCGCAGACCTGATCCAGGGCTTCATCACCACGCCGATCGAGCAGGCGGTCGCGTCCGCCGAAGGCGTCGACTACATCACCTCGTCCTCGGTGCTCGGCACCTCGACGATCCAGGTCTACATCAAGCTGAATTTCGATCCGAACCAGGCGCTCACCGAGGTGTTGGCGAAGACCAATTCAGTGAAGTACCTGATTCCGAAGGAATCCAACGACCCGATCGTCACCAAGACCACCGGCCAGACCACGGCCGTGATGTATCTCGGCTTCTCCTCGGACGAGCTGTCCGGCTCGGCCATCTCCGACTATCTGACGCGTGTGGTGCAGCCGGTGCTGTCGACCGTCGACGGCGTCGCCTCAGCCGACATTTTGGGCGGCCAGACCTTTGCGATGCGGCTGTGGCTCGATCCCGTGAAGATGGCGGGCCGCAACGTATCGCCGGCTGACGTTGCGGCGGCGATCCAGGCCAACAACTTCCAGTCCGCGGCCGGCCAGACCAAGGGCTATCTGATCGTCTCGAACGTCTCGACCAACACGGGCCTGACCAACGTCGATCAGTTCAAGAAGATGATCGTCAAGGCCAAGGACGGCGGCTTCGTGCGGATGGAGGACATCGCCACCGTCGAGCTTGCAGCCCAGAGCACGGATGCCAGCGTCGCCTTTAACGGCGAGCGCGCGATCTTCATTGGCGTGCAGGCGACGCCACAGGGTAATCCGCTGACGCTGGTCAAGGGTGTGCGCGCGCTGTTCCCCGAGCTCGAACGCAACCTCCCGCCCTCGATGAAGATGAAGGTCGCCTACGACTCGACCAAGTTCATCCAATCTTCGATCGACGAGGTGCGGAATACATTGGGCGAAGCCGTCATCATCGTGATCGTGGTCATTTTCCTGTTCCTGGCCTCGCTGCGCTCCGTCATCATTCCCGTCGTCACCATTCCGTTGTCGATGATCGGCGTCTGCACGATGATGCTGGCGCTGGGCTTCAGCTTCAACCTGCTGACCCTGCTCGCGATGGTCCTGGCGATCGGCCTCGTCGTCGACGATGCCATCGTCGTGGTGGAGAACATCCATCGCCATCTGGAGGAGGGCAAGACGCCGGTCCAGGCCTCGCTACAAGGCGCGCGCGAAATCGTCGGGCCGGTCATCTCCATGACCATCACGCTCGCCGCCGTGTACGCGCCGATCGGGTTCCTCGGTGGCCTCACCGGATCGCTGTTCCGCGAATTTGCCTTTACCCTCGCAGGCTCGGTCATCGTATCAGGCGTGATCGCGCTGACGCTGTCGCCCATGATGTGCTCGGTGCTGCTGAAGAACACCGAAGAGGGCCGCTTCGCCAAGTTGGTGAACCGGGTGTTCGGCGCCATGACGCGGTGGTATGGCCGCAAGCTCGACCGCTCGCTCGACTACAAGGCCATCACCGGCCTGTTCGCCGTGACGATCCTGGGACTCGTCGGCTTCCTCTACATGAACACTTCGAAGGAGCTGGCGCCCGAGGAAGATCAGGGCATCGTGTTCGCGGTGACCAAGGCGCCGAAATACGCCAACATCGACTATGTCGATTTCTACGGCGAGAAGCTCGACAAGGAATTCCAGAAATTCCCCGAGACCGATCTGCGTTTCGTACTGAACGGCATCAACGGCCCGCAAGGCGGCATTGCCGGCATGCTCTTGAAGCCCTGGGACGAGCGCACACGCTCGTCGATCGCCTTGAAGCCGCTGGTGCAGGCCGAGCTCTCCAAGATCGAGGGCGTGCAGGCGTTCGCGTTCAACCTGCCGCCATTGCCGGGCGGACCCGGCGGTCTGCCGATCCAGATGGTGATCAATTCCACGGCCAGCTTCCAGACCGTCTATGAGCAGATGGAGAAGCTGAAGGAGGCTGCACGCAAGAGCGGCATGTTCATCGTCTCCGATAGCGACCTCGCCTACAACCAGCCGAACGTCGAGGTGACGATCGACCGCACCAAGGCTCAGGACCTCGGCGTCAACATGCAGAACCTCGGCTCGACGCTCGCGGTGCTGCTCGGCGGCAATTACATCAACCGGTTCAACCTCGAGGGCCGCTCCTATCAGGTGATTCCGCAGGTGCCGCGCGGCAAGCGGCTGTCCCCGGAATCGCTCGGTGGCTACTATGTGACGACCAACACCGGGCAGCAGCTTCCGTTGTCGACCGTGGTCTCGATCAGGACCAAGACCGATCCGAATTCGCTGACGCACTACAACCAGCTCAATTCGGCGACGTTCTCCGCCGTGCCGATGCCCGGCGTGACCGTCGGCGCTGCGGTCGACTTCCTCGAAGGCGAGGCCAAGAAGCTGCCGCAAGGCTTCAGCCACGACTATCTGGCTGACTCCCGGCAATACGTGCAGGAAGGCAATCAGCTTGCCATCACCTTCGGCTTCGCGCTGATCATCATCTTCCTGGTGCTGGCGGCCCAGTTCGAGAGCTTGCGCGACCCGCTGGTTATCATGATCTCGGTGCCGATGGCGATCGTCGGTGCGCTGATCCCGCTGTTCTTCGGCATGGCGACCATAAACATCTACACCCAGGTCGGTCTGCTCACCCTGGTCGGCCTGATCACCAAGCACGGCATCCTGATGGTGGAGTTCGCCAACGAGCTCCAGGTTAACGAGCGGCTCGACCGCCGCTCGGCCATCGAGATGTCGGCCCGCATCCGTCTGCGGCCGATCCTGATGACCACGGCCGCGATGGTGACCGGCCTGATCCCGCTCCTGACCGCGACCGGCGCGGGCGCGGCCAGCCGCTTCTCGATCGGTCTCGTTGTCGTCGCCGGCATGTCGATCGGCACGCTGTTCACGCTGTTCGTGCTGCCGGCAGTCTATGTGGTGCTGGCGACCGACCATCGCGCGGCGGCCGATTCGGAGCGGAACAAGCAGATCGGCGAGCTGGACCTCGATTCAAAGGCGCTACGGCCGACCTGAGGCCGCTGGCAGGTTAGTCCCGAAAGGGCGGCAGCGGTGATCCGCTGCCGCCCTTTTTCGTTGGGTCTCGGGCGAGCTCCTCGCCGCGCTTGCGAGAGACAAGGTCCGGTCTTCTTGCTAGGTTCCGTGGAATGAGCCTGTCCCTCCACCCCGATACACCTCGAGCCGGGACATTGCCGAGCGCGGCCCCAGGCGAGGTCGCCTCCGGCGACACGGCGGGGCGCGGAATCCGGACCCGGCTCTTCGCCAAATACGTCGCGCTTTTCGTGGCGGTCGTGGCCATTGCGCTGCTCGCCAATGGCCTGTTCGAGGTCTACTTCTATTATCGCGAGCACAAGGCCGCTCTGATCCGGGTCCAGCACGAGCAGGCCGAGGCGGCCGCTGCCAAGATCGGCCGGTTCGTCAAGGAGATCGAGAGCCAGCTCGGCTGGACCACGCAGCTGCCCTGGTCGGGCGGCTCGATCGAGCAGCGCCGGTTTGACGCGCTGCGCCTGTTGCGCCAGGTCCCTGCGATCACCGAGCTGGCCCAGGTGGATTCGACCGGCAAGGAGCGGCTGCGGGTCTCGCGGCTGGCGATGGACGCGCTCGACAGCGGGATCGACCTGTCGAGCGATCCGAAGTTCACCGAGGCGGTCGCGCGCAAGGTCTATTACGGGCCGGTCTATTTTCGCCGGGAGTCCGAGCCCTACATGACGCTGGCGCTTGCGGGCGCACGCAAGGATGCCGGCGTCAGCATCGCCGAGGTCAATCTCAAGCTGATCTGGGACGTCGTGTCCCAGATCAAGGTCGGCGAGCACGGCAACGCCTACGTGGTCGGCCCGGAGGGCCGCTTGATCGCGCATCCCGACATCAGTCTCGTGCTGCGCAACACCGACATGTCCGGCCTTGCGCAGGTACGGGCCGTGCAGGCCGGCGGCGCCATGCCTGACGTGCTTTCCGAGGCCCACAACATCCAGGGGCAGAAGGTGCTGACCGCATCGGCCCCGATCGAGCCGCTGCGCTGGACCATGTTCGTCGAGCTGCCGGTCGAGGAAGCCTATGCCGCGCTCTATGCTTCGCTGCAGCGCCTTGCAATCGTGCTGCTCGCGGCATCCATCTTCGCGGTGCTGGCCGGGATCTTCCTGGCGCGCCGCATGGTCGGGCCGATTCAGGCGCTGCGGAGCGGCGCGGAACGAATGGGCGGTGGTGATTTCTCCCAGCGCATCTCGATCAAGACCGGCGACGAGCTCGAAGGGCTCGCCGACCAGTTCAACGACATGGGCGCGCGCCTGCAGGAATCCTATGCGGACCTCGAGAACAAGGTCGAGAAGCGGACCGCCGAATTGCGGGAGTCGCTCGAGCAACAAACGGCGACGTCGGAGGTGCTCGAAGTCATTAGCTCCTCTCCGGGAGAGTTAGAGCCGGTGTTTCAGAAGATGTTGGAGAATGCTACCCGCGTCTGCGGTGCGAATTTCGGCACGATGAATCTGTGGGACGGCCAGAAATTCAACATCGTCACCGACTACAACATTCCGCCCGATTTCTCCGCTTTCCGTAAGCGGACTCCGATCTTCCCACATCCAGGAACGACGCTGGCTGCAATCATCGCGACGCATCAGCCCGCGCAGATCAATGACTTGAGGGAAAGTCCTGGGTACAAGGCCGGTGTTCCCTTTGTCGTCGGAATGGCCGACGTTGCCGGCGCCCGAACCCTTCTCTCCGTACCCATGCTGAAAGAGGATGATCTGATCGGCGCGATGACGATTTTTCGACAAGAGATTCGCGGCTTCACGGACAAACAAGTCGCGTTGGTGGAGAACTTTACCAAGCAAGCCGTCATCGCGATTGAGAATACGCGCCTGCTGAAGCAATTGCGCGAGCGTACGACCGAGCTATCGCAATCGCTCGACAATCTGCGCACCGCGCAGGACCGCCTGATTCAGACCGAAAAGCTCGCTTCCCTCGGCCAGCTCACCGCCGGCATCGCCCACGAGATCAAGAATCCGCTCAACTTCGTCAACAACTTCTCCGCGGTCTCGACCGAGCTGATCGACGAGCTCAACGAGATCCTGCAATCGGCCGCGCTCGACGGCAAGACGAAGAAGGAGGTCGACGAGCTGACCGGCATGCTCAGGGCCAATCTCGAGAAGGTGGTGCAGCACGGCAAGCGCGCCGATTCCATCGTCAGGAACATGCTGCTGCATTCGCGTCAGGGGTCCGGTGAGCATCGTGCCGTCGACATCAATGCGGTGGTCGAGGAGAGCCTCAATCTCGCCTATCACGGCGCGCGCGCCGAAAGGCCTGCCTTCAACGTCACGCTCCAGCGCGATTTCGACCCGGATACCGGCATGATCGAGGTGTATCCGCAGGAGATCACGCGCGTTTTGCTGAACCTGATCTCGAACGGCTTCTATGCCGCGGCCAAGCGCAAGGAGAGCGAGGGCGATGCATTCGGGCCCACCTTGCGCGCGGCAACGAAGAATCTCGGCGACAGGGTCCAGATCCGGATTCGCGACAACGGCACCGGGATTCCAGCCGAGGTGAAGGAAAAGATGTTCAATCCCTTCTTCACCACCAAGCCGGCCGGCGAGGGCACGGGACTCGGCCTTTCAATGAGCCACGACATCGTGGTGAAACAACACGGCGGCACGATCGACGTGGACACCACACAAGGCGTATTCACCGAGTTCATCATCACGCTGCCGCGGACGATGGCAGCGGGCCACACTTCCGGAGGAAAGTCTTGAACGTTTACATCCTGGTCGTCGATGACGAGCCCGACGTCGAGGCACTGTTTCGGCAGCAGTTCCGGCGCGACCTGCGCGCCGGCCGGTTTCAGATGGAGTTTGCCCTCTCGGCCCCCGAGGCGCTCGAGCGCGCCGCCGAAGTCCGTGATCCCTCGCTGATCCTGATCCTGTCGGACATCAACATGCCCGGCATGAGCGGGCTCGACATGCTGCCGAAGGTGCGTGCCGCGCATCCCGATGTTCCCGTCATCATGATCACGGCCTATGGCGATGCGGAGACGCGCCGCAAGGCGATCGAACGGGGCGCCGTCGGGCTCCTCACCAAGCCGATCGACTTTGCGCTGCTGCGGCAGGAGATCGACACGAGGCTCGAGCAAGCCGCATGACTGCGACCATCCTCTTCGTCGACGACGAGCCGGATCTCGAGGCGCTGATCCTGCAGAAATTCCGCAGGCAGATCCGCGATGGGCAGCTCGCGCTGATCTTCGCGCGCGACGGCCTGGAGGCGCTGGAAGCGCTGGAGCAGAATCCGCATGTCGACATGGTGGTCTCCGATATCAACATGCCGCGAATGGACGGCCTGTCGCTACTCGCGAAGCTCCAGGAGGCCCAGGAGAAGAAGTCGACCATCATCGTCTCGGCCTACGGCGACATGAGCAACATCCGCACCGCCATGAACCGCGGTGCGTTCGACTTCCTGACCAAGCCGATCGACTTCGCCGACCTCGAAGCTACGATCGAGAAGACCGTCCGCCATGTGGAGATGCTGCGCGAGGTGCGGCGGCGCCAGATGGAAGCCGAGCGCGCCCATGCCTCGCTGTCGCGCTTCTTCTCGCCGGAGATTGCAAGGCGGCTGGCCGCGAACGTCGATGGCGACGGCATTGAGGTGCAGTGGCGCGATGTCGCCACCCTGTTCACCGATATTACAGGCTTCACCTCGCTGGTCGAGACCGCGCCTCCGCAGACCCTGGGCGAGCTCCTCAACGAATATGTCGGCGGCATGACCGAGATCGTCTTCGCCCATGAGGGGACGGTCGCCAAGATCATCGGCGATGCGATCCAGGTGCTGTTCAACGCCCCCGGCGACCAGCCGGACTATGCAACGCGCGCGGTCGCCTGTGCCCATGCTCTCGACGCCTGGGCGGAGGACTTTTCGGCGCGCTGGAAGGCAAGAGGCGTGAATTTCGGAGCTACCCGCATCGGCGCTCATGCCGGTCCGGCGCTGGTCGGCAATTTCGGCGGCAACCGTTTCTTCGACTACACGGCCTATGGCGACACCATCAATATTGCGGCCCGGCTTGAGGCGGCGAACAAGCACCTGGGAACGCGCATTTGCGTTAGTGCCAGCGTTGCGAATGGGGCCGAAAACTTTCGTGGCCGTCCCGTGGGCGACCTGATGCTGCGCGGACGCAGCGAGCCGCTGCGCGCATTCGAGCCGCTGCCGCAGGCGAGGTTCGAGGCGCCAGCGACGGCGCAATATGCCGAAGCGTTTGCCAAGATGGAGGCCGGCGATGCCGCGGCCATGCCGTCCTTCGCCGCGCTGGTCGGCATGCACGCCGACGATCCGCTGGCCGGATTTCACCTGAAGCGCCTGCTCAACGGCGCCAAGGGCACTCGCATGCAACTGGAATAGGAGTCCGTCATGACGCGCGAATTCTCGGCCGGCAACTATCGTTTCATCCCGTCCGTGTTCCAATATTCCGCCGGTGCTGCCGCGGATGAGGGCTACGAGATCGAGCGGGTCCGGTTCGACCGCCTGGTGCCGCTCGCGGAAGGGTTTGCGCTGGCCGCAAAGTTCATCCAGGAGGCGGGTCGTCCGCTGACGGCATTCTGCGCCTGCGAGCTGCGCTCGCCCGCGGCCTTCAGCGAAGAAGGCTTTCGCGCGTTCAATCTGCACTATGTGAAGACGCTGTCCGAATGGGGCATCTTCGACGGCACTACCAATCCGGTGGCGCGCAGCAATGTCTGCCCCGAGATCGATCCGCCGTCCGAACCGTCGTTCTATGCGTTCTCCTTCACGCGTCCGACGCGGTCAGATTTGCCGAGCTTCGTCATCGCCGGCGGCGCCGAGGCGCGCGAGGGCAGCGGCTCCTATGTCGAGCGCACGGTGCGCTACCGCGATCTCAGCCCGGAGGGGCTGCGCGAGAAGGTGCGCTTCACCACCACGTCGCAGATGGAAAACCGGATGGCAGCCTTCGGCTTCGGCTGGAAGGATACAACCGGGGTGCAGGCCTATTCCGTGCACGACTTTCACCATGCGCTGGTGGACGAACTGGTCCGTCGCGGCGCGCTCCGCTCCGGGCTGACCTGGCATTTCGCCCGTCCGCCGGTGGTCGATCTGGAATTCGAGATGGATTGCCGCCGCGTGCTGCGGGAAGTGGTGATTTGAGGTCCTCACCAAGAGGAATAATCAGCGCTGCCTTGGGTCGAGTGCGTCGCGCAGCCCGTCGCCGAGCAGGTTCAGCGACAGCACGACGAGGAAGATCGCAAGGCCCGGCCAGATTGCCATCCAGGGCGCCTGGGTCAGGAAGCGTTGTGCCGCGTTGAGCATGCTGCCCCAGGACGGCGCCGGCGGCTGCTGGCCGAGGCCGAGGAGGGAGAGGGCGGCCTCGGCGATGATGGCCGCAGCGATCGAGAGCGTCGCCTGTACCAGAAGCGAGGGGAGGATATTCGGCAGGATGTGCGAGAGCGCGATCCGCCACGGCGGATTGCCGAGTGCGCGCGCGGCCTCGACATAGTCTTCGGCTTTGACGACGAGCACCTGGCCGCGGGTCAGGCGGATGAAGATCGGCGTCGCCGAGATGCCGATCGCAATCATGGCATTGCCGAGGCTCGGGCCGAGGAACGCGGCGAGCGCGATCGCCAGGATCAGGAACGGGCAGGCCAGCATCGCATCGGTGATGCGGCTGATCAGCGCGTCGGTGAAGCCGCCGCGGTAGCCGGCGAGGAGACCGAGCGGCACGCCGATGCCGAGCGCGATCGCGACCGAGATCAGGCCTGCGAGCAGCGAGGCGCGCGCGCCGTAGACGACGCGGCTGAGGATGTCGCGGCCGAGCTCGTCGGTGCCGAACCAGTGGGCCGAGGTCGGCGGTTTGCGCACCAGGCTCCAGCTCGTCGCGATGGGATCATAGGGCACGATGAGCGGAGCGAGCACGGCAAGGGCGATGAACATCGTGAGCACGACGAGCCCGAACACCGCTGCCTTGCGCTTGAACAGCCGCCGACGCGCGCGGCGGGCCGGGCTATCCAGCTCGTCGGCTCGCGTGAGAGGGCTCGGCAGCGCGGCGTCGGTCATGGATCAGCCCCGGAGCCGCGGATTGACGAGGATGTAGGCGATGTCGGCCACCAGATTCAGCGTGATGTAGACCGTGGCCGTCACCAGGACGACGCCCTGCACCACGGCATAATCGCGGTTGAATACGGCATCCACGATCAGCTTGCCAAAGCCGGGAATGGAGAAGATCTGCTCGGTCAGGACCGCGCCGGAGAGCAGCGTACCGAGCTCGAGCGCGCCGAGCGTGATGACGGGGGTCAGCGCATTGCGCATGGCATGCTTGAGGATCACCGTGCGCTCCAACAGTCCTTTGGCGCGCGCGGTGCGCACGTAGTCGCTTTCCAGCACCTGAAGCATGGCGCTGCGCGTATGCCGCATCAGGATCGCGGCGATCGCATTGCCGAGCACGAAGGCCGGCATGATGGTGACGGCCAGGCTCGCGCGCCAGTTCTCGGTGAGCGGCACGTAGCCGGAAGCCGGCAGCCATCCAAGCTCGATCGAAAACAGGAAGATCAGCATGATCCCGAGCCAGAAGTTCGGCGTCGAGATGCCCCACAGCGCAAACAGGTTCGCGCCGTAGTCCCAGGCCGAACCTTTCTTCACGGCCGCGACGATGCCCGCGGGAATGCCGATCAGCAACGCGATCAGGATCGCCATCGAGCCGAGCTGCAGCGTCACCGGCAGCTTCTGTGCGATCAACTCGCGCACCGGCATCTTGTTGCGCAGCGACTCGCCGAAATCGCCAGAGAGCACGCCCTTGATCCAGTAGGCGTACTGCACCGGGACGGGCTGATCGAGCCGGTATTGGCGGCGGATCTGCTCGATAACGGCCGGGTCGCGCTCCTCGCCCGCCATCACCAGCGCGGGGTCACCCGGCAGCAATTGCTGCAGCGAGAAGATCAGCACCGAGACGAAGAACAGCGTCGGCACGATCTGCACAAGGCGGCGGGCGAGGAAGTTCAGCATCCTCGCAGCGTCACTTCAGCTTGAGGCCGACAACGCGGACGAGGCCGTCCGGCATTTGCCTATAGCCTTCGAGCTTGGTCGTGTGCGCGATGATGATGCGGCGGTGATAGAGGTAGAGGATGGCGTGATCTTCCAGCTCCAGCTTCGCAAGTCTCTCGTAGGCGGCCTTGCGCTGAGCCATGTCCGACGTACGGCGGGCATCGTCGAGCGCCTTGTCCGCGTCGGCGTTGGTCCAGGCACTGTAGTTCTGCGGCGCATCCTTGCGCAGGAACACGTAGGAATTGCCATCGGGATCGATGCGTCCGCTCCATGCCAGCATGAAGGCCTGGTATTCGCCGGACTCGGCCTGCTTCAGCGACGTCGCAAACTCGGTGACGCGGATCTTCATATCGAAGCCCGCCTCGCTCGCCATGGATTGCACCACTTGAGCCACCGCTTCGGTCTCGGCACCCTTTGGTACCAGGAAGTCAACGCTGACTGGCCCAGTGACGCCGGCTTCCTTCAGGAGGGCCTTGGCTTTGGCGATGTCGCGGCCGTGGATCGGAAATGCGCCCTGATAATAGGGGTGATCGGGATTGACCCATTGGTTGCCCGGCTTGAATTCGCCGTTGAACACCACTTGGTTGATCGCCTCGCGGTCGATCGACCAGTCGAGTGCCTGCCGCACCTTGGCGGATTGGCTGAGCGGGCCCTTGGCCTTGTCCTTGCCGATGTTGAGCGTGATGCCCTGATAGCCGAGCTCGATGGCGGTCGCGACCTTCAGCCGCGAGTCGGCGCGCACCTCCTTGAGGTCGGTGGCGAGTACGCGCTCGATCAGATCGAGGCCGCCGGATTTCAGGTTTGCGAGCCGCACGGTGGCATCGACGATCGGCTGGAACACGATCTTGTCGATGAAGACGTTGTCCTTGTTCCAGTAGTCGGCGAATTTCTCGAACACGATGCGGTCCTGCTGCACGCGCTCGACGAACTTGTAGGGGCCGGCGCAGACCGGGCGAAGGCCGAACTTGTCGCCGGCCTCCTTGGCGGCCTTCGGCGACATCATCATTCCGGCGCGGTCGGTGAGCTGAGCGAGCAGGGGCGAGAACGGCGACTTCAACACCAGCTTGACCGTGAGGGGATCGACGATTTCGACGTGATCGACCGAGGCGAGCTCCGGCTTGCGGAACGAGCCGGGGAACGTCAGATGCCGCTCCAGCGAGAATTTTGCGGCCTCGGCATCGAACGGCTCACCGTCGTGGAATTTCACGCCGGGCCGCAGCTTGATGACCAGCGCCTTGCCGTCGTCGGCGGTTTCGCTCGAGAGCGCCAGCTGCGGCACGATGTTGAGCTTCTCGTCGATGTCGAACAGCTTGTCGCAGAAGGAGGAGAACACGATGCGGCCGACATAGGTGCGCGCCATCGTAGGGTCGAGGATATCGGGGTCTTCGGCGAGGCCGATGCGCAACGTGGTCTGGGCCTGCGCGGCCCCGATCGACACCAGCACAGCGGCAGCTGTTGCGGCCAGGCGAAACATCTTCATCGGTCAATCCCCATTGCTTCGGCTATTTCGTTGCGGACGCGGCGCACTGTATACCAACCCCGGCGGGGCTGCTGCCTTCCGTCTTTTGGCTGAAGGCCGCGACCAGCTTTGCAAGCGCCGGCGAAAACCCGCCGGCGGTGGGTAGAATGGCGTCGGCGGACGGCAGCTCCGCGGTGCGGTGACAGGCGGTGGCATGGCCGGTGCGGTCAGCTAGAAGCGCAGGCGCCTCATTGCGGCAGCGCTCGATCACGAACGGGCAGCGGGTGTGAAAGCGGCAGCCGGCGGGCGGATTGAGGGCGCTCGGGATTTCGCCCTCCAGCAGCACCGTCGTTCGTTTCGCCTTCGGCTGCGGCAGCGGGATCGCCGACAGCAGCGCCCGGCTGTAGGGGTGGCGCGGCGCGGCGAACAGCGCGTCGGCTTCCGCCGTCTCGACGATTTGGCCGAGATTCATCACCGCGACGTGGTCGGCGATGTGCTTGACCACGGCAAGGTCGTGCGAGACGAAGATGTAGGCGAGGCCAAGCCGGTCCTGGAGCTCGCGCAGCAGATTGAGGATCTGCGAGCGGATCGAGACGTCGAGCGCCGAGACCGGCTCATCGCAGATGATGAGCTTCGGCTCGACCGCGAGCGCGCGGGCGATCGCGATGCGTTGGCGCTGGCCGCCGGAGAATTCATGCGGATAGCGCCGGGCGAGGCGCGGCTCCAGCCCGACCAGCCGCAGCAGTTCGGCAACGCGCTCGGCCCGCCGCACCGGCGGCACCAGATCGTGCAACGCCAGCGGCTCGGTCAGAATCTGGCCGACCGTCATGCGCGGATTGAGCGAGGCGTAGGGATCCTGGAAGATGATTTGCGCCTCGCGCCGGAAGGCGCGCAAGGTCCCGGCGTCGAGCGCGAGCAGGTTGCGGCCGTCGAAGCGGATCATACCAGCGTCCGGCTCGATCAGCCGCAGCACCAGGCGGCTGACGGTGGACTTGCCGCAACCGGATTCGCCGACCAAGGCCAGCGTCTTGCCGGCCTCCAGCGAGAAGGACACGCCATCGACCGCCTTGACGTGCGCCAGCGCGCGGCCGAGCAGCGACCGCTGGGCGACAAAATGCTTGACCAGGCCTTCAACCTCGAGCAGCGCCATCACGACACCAGAAGTTCGAGCGGCGCGCGGATGCAGCGCGAGAGGTGGCCGCCGCTGACTTCGACCAGCGGCGGCGGCGCCCTGGTGCAGGCGTCGAGCACGAAGGGGCAACGCGCGGCGAAGCGGCAACCGCCGGGCGGCCGCGCCATGTTCGGCACCATGCCTTCGATTGTCGCAAGCTGCTCGGCGCGGTGGTCGAGCCGCGGGATCGAGCCGAGCAGGCCGACGGTGTAGGGATGCTGCGGCGCGGAGAACAATTCATCGACCGGCGCCCGCTCGACGATCTCGCCGGCATACATCACCGCGACCTCGTCGCAGACCTCGGCGACGACGCCGAGATCGTGGGTGATCAGGATGATCGCGGCGCCGCTCGCGGCTTTCAGCTCGCGCATCAGCTCCAGGATCTGGGCCTGCAGGGTGACGTCGAGTGCGGTGGTCGGCTCGTCCGCGATCAGCAGCCGCGGGTCGCAGGCGAGTGCCATCGCGATCATGACGCGCTGGCGCATGCCGCCGGAGAGCTTGTGCGGGTAGTCGTCGATGCGACGCTCGGGCGAAGGGATATGGACGCGGCGCAACAGCTCGATCGCGCGCTCGCGCGCGTTCCTCCGCGAGCCGCCGCGGTGACGCAGGATTGTCTCGATGATCTGGTCGCCGATCGTGAAGCTCGGATTGAGCGAGGTCATCGGCTCCTGGAAGATCATCGCCAGCCGGTTGCCGCGCAGATCGCGCAACGTCTGGTCCGGCGTGGTCAGCAGGTCGAAACCGTCGAAGCGGATCGCGCCACTTATTTCCGCGCTCTGCTTCGGCAGCAGGCCCATGATCGCCAGCGACGTCACGCTCTTGCCGCAGCCGGATTCGCCGACCAGGCCGAGCGTCGCGCCATTGGCGACGCTGAGATCGACGCTGTCGACCGCGTGGGTGATGCGGCCGTCGTCGCCCTGAAAGCGGATACGCAGATCCTTGATCTCGATGAGGGGGCTGGCGTTCATGATCGTCTCGCGCGCGCCGCTTCGATGCTGGCGTCGATGACGCTGCGATCGGTGTTGCCGGCCGGGTTCTGCCGCGTCGGCATGGAGGCGCGGAAGTGCACCCAGAGCTCGTGGCTGACGCGCTCGAGGCGTTCGAGCTCACCGAGCGGATCGGGATGGTCGTCGGCGCGAATGTCCAGGGCTGGCCATTCCTCCTCGCCGTGGATCACGAGCGCGGCCGATTGCTTGCCGCGCTTGTCGCCGCCGGCGGCTTCGCCGGCGCGCATGGCCGCGAGCAGGCGGCGCGGGAAGGGCAGGCTGTCATTTGCGATATATGTCTTCGCGGTCTCGTCGAGCACGTCTGGGCCGGCGAGCATATTGCCGGCGATCGAGAAGCCGCTGCCCGCGACGTGGCCGCACCAATCAACGCAGTCGCGCCCGGTATGCGCGGCGATTGCGCCGCTGGCATCCATGATATGGACCTGGCGGCTCTCGCGGCCGCCATCGGTCGCCAGCAGCGTGGCGAGCACGTCGTGGGCGTTGAGGCCCTCGCGCAACAACTTGATGCCGTCGATGCCGTAATAGGGATTGACGAAGGCTTGTGTTGCGATTGCGCCGAGGCCGGCGGCAATATACGGCACGCGCGCGCCGACGGCGAAGAAGCGGGTCGCGACCGCGATTCCGAACTGGCCGGTGGCAGGATCGCGCGCGATGATCGACCAGGTCATGTGCTGCCTTCAGCGTCCCGCCGCGTAGCCCTGCATGCCGCGCGGATTGGCGGCGGCGCGCCGGCGCGGGCCCACGCGTGAGGCCGCGGTGAGGCGGCCTTCGGACCAGTCGGGGCCGACCTCGACGATATGTCCGCGCTCGCGCAGGTTCTCGATGGTTGCCTTCGGCACGCGGTTCTCGACCACGAGCACCCCGGGACGCGCGGTGCGAGGCCAGAACGAGATCGGGAAATGCTCGGAATGCCAGGCCGGCGCGTCGATCGCTTCCTGGAGATTGAGGTTGCAATGGACGTGGCGCAGGAAGAATTGCGTGATCCACTGGTCCTGCTGATCGCCGCCCGGCGAGCCCCAGGCGAGGTAAGGCTCGCCGTCGCGCAGCGCCATGGTCGGAGAGAGCGTCGTGCGCGGCCGCTTGCCCGGCGCGAGCGCGGCGGGATGGCCTTCCTCCAGCCAGAACATCTGGGCGCGGCTGCCGAGGCAAAAGCCGAGCTCGGGAATGATCGGCGAGGATTGCAGCCAGCCGCCCGACGGCGTCGACGACACCATATTGCCGTCCCTATCGATGATGTCGAAATGCACGGTGTCGCCGCGCACCTCGCCGAAGCGGCCCACGGTCGGCTCGCCGGCGCCGAGCGCGCCGACCGCCTCGCGCTGGCCCTCCGCGCGGCGCAGCTTGACGACACCGCCGAAGCCCTCGACAGAACCAGGGATGAAATCGAGCGAAGCCTTGTCGGTGACGAGCTTGCGGCGCTCGTCGTTATAGGTATCCGACAGCAGCGTTTCGATCGGGATCTCGTTGAACTTGGGATCGCCGTAGAATTTTTCGCGATCAGCAAAGGCGAGCTTGGCGCATTCGATCTGGAGATGGATGAACTCCGGCCCTGTCGGGTCGAGGCCGTCGAGCGCAAAGCCCTTCAGCAGCGCGAGCTGCTGCAGCGTGACCGGGCCCTGGCTCCATACGCCGGCCTTGCAGACCGTGTAGCGGCCGTAATCGTAGGTGAGCGGCGCCTCGACTGTCGGCTGCCAGCGCGCCATGTCGTCGGCGGAGAGCACGCCGCGATGTGGCGAGCCGCTGACGTCCATCACCTCCTGGGTTCGGCAGAACTTGTCGACGGCTTCCGCGACGAAGCCTTGCGACCAGGCTTTGCGCGCGCGCTCGATCTCTGCATCGCGGCCACCGCCGCCGCTTTCCGCCTCGCTCAGGATCCGGGCGTAGGTCGCAGCCAGTGTCTTGTTGGTGAACAGCGTGCCTGGCTTCGGCACTTCACTGTTCGGGAGGTAGACCGCGGCGGACGTCGGCCAGTGCTTGCGGAACAGCTGCTCGACGGTCTGGATCGTGGCGCAGGCGCGCTCGACCAGCGGATAGCCGTCGCGGGCGTAGGAGATCGCCGGCTCCAGCACGTCGCGCACGCGCATCGTTCCGTAGTCGCGCAGCAGCATCATCCAGGATTCGAAGGTGCCGGGAACGCAGGCGGCGAGCAGGCCCGTGCCCGGCACCATGTCGAGGCCTTCGCTTCTATAATGCGCGATGGTGGCCCGCGCCGGCGCCGGGCCCTGACCGCAGATCACCTCGGTACGGCCGCGCTTGACGTCATGCACGATGATGGGCACGTCGCCGCCGGGACCGTTCAGATGCGGCTCGACCACCTGGAGCGTGAAGGCGGTGGCGACGCCGGCATCGAAGGCATTGCCGCCCTTTTCCAGGATGGCCATGCCCACGGCCGTCGCAATCCAGTGCGTGGTGGCGACGACCCCGAACGTGCCCTCGATCTCGGGCCTCGTCGTGAACGGATCGGGATTGATATTACTGCCCATGGGACTTCACCACCTTATTTCCGGCGCGTGCAATTGATCACAGGGCCACGCCGCTTCCAAATGCGCAGGCTGCATGGCACGCGCGCGTCACGCCGGGACCGGCGCGGTGTTGACCGCATGGCAGGCGACGCCGTCGATCAGTTCCGGGGTCTCCTTGCGGCAGAGATCGAACGCCAGCGGACAGCGCGGATTGAAGGCGCAGCCGGAGGGCGGATTGATCGGGTTGGGGATCTCGCCCTTGACCGGAATGCGCTGGCGGCCGCTCATGGCAAGATCAGGCACGGCGCCCAGCAGCATCTTGGTGTAGGGCATGCGCGGATTTGCGAACAGCTCGCGTCCGTCCGCGATCTCGACGATGCGGCCGAGATACATCACGCCGACGCGGCTCGCCATGTGGCGCACCACGGCGAGGTTGTGGCTGATGAACATGTAGGTCAGGCCGAACTTGTCCTGGAGGTCGCGCATCAGGTTCAGGATCTGCGCCTGCACGGAGACGTCGAGCGCCGAGGTCGGCTCGTCGCAGACGATGAATTCGGCGTCGGACGCGAGCGCGCGCGCGATCGCGATGCGTTGGCGTTGGCCGCCGGAGAATTCGTGCGGATATTTCAGCCGGTCGTCCGGATGCAGGCCGACGAGGCTGAGCAGCTCGCCGACGCGAGCCTGGATGTCGCGCTCGCCCTGGATCAGGTCGAAGGCACGGATCGGCTCGGAGATGATGGCATCGACCCGGAAGCGCGGGTTCAGGCTCGCATAGGGATCCTGGAAGATCATCTGGATGCGCCGGCGCAGCTTCCGCCGCGCTGGCGCCTGCCGCGGGTCGGTCATGGAGACGCCGTCGATCAGCACGTCGCCGGCGCTTGGCGGCAGCAGGCCGACGACCATGCGTGCCACCGTGGTCTTGCCGGAGCCGGACTCGCCGACCAGGGCAAACGTCTCGCCCTTCCTGATGTCGAAGGTAACGTGATCGACTGCCTTGAGATATTCGAGATGTCCGCCTTCAAGCACGCGGTTGAGCCAGGGTTTCGAGACGTCGAAGACGCGGCGCAGGTTTGTGGCCTGGACGAAGGGAGCACTCATGCCACGCTCTCCGCCGGCACGTCGTCATAGAGGTGGCAGGCCACCGATTGCGCGCCGCGCGGCAGCGGCTCCGGCCGATCGACACGGCAACGATCGAAGGCGAAGGCGCAGCGCGGATTGAACGAGCAGCCGCGCGGGATCGCCGACAGGCGCGGCATCGAGCCCGGGATCTGCACCAGGCGCTTGTCCTCGCCCGCAAGCGTCGGGATCGCGCCCATCAGGCCCTTGGCATAAGGATGCAGCGGATTCTTCACGACGTCCTGCACCGGGCCGATCTCGGCGACGCGGCCGGCATACATCACCGCGACGCGGTCGGAGGTTTCGGCGATCACGCCCATGTCGTGCGTCACCAGCATCACCGCGGTGCCGTGGTCGCGTCCGAGCCGCTTGATCAGCGAGATGATCTGCGCCTGCACGGAGACATCGAGCGCGGTGGTCGGCTCGTCCGCGATGATCAGCTCGGGCTCGGCACAGATCGCGAGCGCGATCACGACGCGCTGGCGCATGCCACCGGAAAACTCGTGGGGATAGCCGTCGATACGCTTTTCCGGCGCGGGAATGCCGACTTCGGCCAGGAGGTCGATGGCGCGGCGGCGGGCGGCCGACTCGGACAGATTGAGGTGGGTGCGGATCGTCTCCACGATCTGGTCGCCGACCTTGTACAGCGGATTGAGCGATGTCAGCGGATCCTGGAAGATCATGCCGATGCGCTTGCCCCTGATACGGCGCATCTCCTCCGGCGGCAGATTGTCGATGCGCAGGCCCGCGAGATGAATCTCGCCGCCGGCAATGCGGCCGGGCGGATCGATCAGGCCGATCACCGCGAGGCCGGTGACGGACTTGCCGGCTCCGGACTCGCCGACGACGCCGAGCACCTCGCCTTTGGCGATGTCGAAGGAGACGCCGTCGATGGCGCGCAGCGTGCCGCGGCGGGAGGCAAACTCCACGTGAAGATCGCGCACGGAAAGGACGGGTTCGGTCATGGACGAGGCGTATTCATCGAAGCTTCGGATTGAGCGCGTCGCGCAGCCAGTCGCCGAGCAGATTGATCGACAGGATCAGCGCCGCGAGCGCGAGCCCCGGGAAGGCGACGATCCACCATTCGCCGGCGAACAGATAATTGTTGCCGATGCGGATCAGCGTGCCGAGCGAGGGCATGGTGTCGGGCAGGCCGACGCCGAGGAAGGACAGCGTCGCCTCGGTGATGATGGCGAGCGCGAGGTTGATGGTAGCGATGACCAGGATCGGGCCCATCGTGTTCGGCAGCACGTGCCGCAGCATGATCTTCGGCGCGGGCAGGCCGATCAGCTGTGCGGCGGCGACGTAGTCCTTGTTCTTCTCGACCATCACGGAGCTGCGCACCGTCCGGGCATAGCCGACCCAGAAGCTCAGGCCGATCGAGATCACCAGCACCACCAGCATGCTGGTGGCGTCCAGCCGGTTGCCGAGGATCGACTTCGCGATTCCGTTGACCAGCAGCGCGATCAGGATCGCAGGGAAGGTCAGCTGCACGTCGGCGATCCGCATGATCACGCCGTCCACTGCGCCGCCGAAATAGCCGGCGATCAGGCCGAGGGCGATGCCGAGCGCGCCGGCGAAGATCACGCCGGCGACGCCGACGGCGAGCGAGATGCGCATGCCATAGAGAATCGCGGAGAACACGTCGCGGCCTTGCTCGTCGGTGCCGAGCAGGAACGGGCTCTGGCCGTCCGCGGTCCACAGCGGTGAAATCCGCGAATTCATCAATTGCAGCTGTGCCGGATCGAACGGGTTCTGCACCGCGAGCACGGATGCAAAGATCGCAAGCAGGAAGAACAGGACCGTGATGGCCGCAGCCACCATGGTGAGCTTGGAACGGCGGAACGAATAGAACAGGTCGCTGTCGAGCGTGCGGCTGAACCAGCCATGGGCGGCCTGCGCCGGCTGCGCGCTTTGCTTGTCGGAATTGGAGACGACTGCGTCGGACATGCAGGCTGCCCTATGCGGCGCGACCGACGGTCGAGCGCAGGCGCGGATCGACCACGGTGTAGAGAATGTCGACCACCAGATTGATGGTGACGAAGATCAGTGAAACCATCAGCAGGTAGGCGGCCATGATCGGAATGTCGACGTTTTGCACGGCCTGGACGAACAGAAGCCCCATGCCCGGCCATTGGAACACGGTTTCAGTGATGATCGAAAATGCAATAACCGAGCCAAACTGAAGCCCGGCCACGGTGATCACCGGAATCAGCGTGTTCTTCAGCGCGTGGCCGAAGTGGATCGCGCGCGTAGTCAGCCCCCTCGCGCGGGCGAAGCGGATATAGTCGGTCCGCAACACTTCCAGCATCTCCGCGCGCACCAGCCGCATGATCAGGGTCATCTGGAACAGACCGAGCGTGATCGAAGGCATGATCAGCGCCTTCAGTCCCGACACCGTGAGCAGGCCCGTCGTCCACCAGCCGAGCTTGACCACCTCACCGCGGCCGAACGAGGGCAACCAGCCCAATGTCACTGCGAACAGGTAGATCAGGAGAATGCCGATCAGGAAGGTCGGCAGCGAGATGCCGATCAGCGAGACCGCCTGGAATAGTTTGGCCAGCACGGTATCGCGCTTGAGCGCCGAATAGACGCCCATCAGGATGCCGAACACCATTGCAAACACGGTCGCACAGATCGCAAGTTCCAGCGTCGCGGGCATGCGCTCCATCAACAGCGTCGCGACCGGCTGGCGGAACTGGTAGGAGACGCCGAACTTGAACTGCGCCGCATCGGCGAAATAGCGCACGAACTGCACCGGCACGGGGTCATCGAGGCCGAGCGACTTGCGCACGATCGCGCGTTCGGCGGCCGAGGTGTCGATCGAGACGATTTGGTTGACGGGGTCGCCGGCGAACCGGAACATCGAGAACGCGATGATGCCGACGGCGAACATGACGCCGATGGCCTGAACGGCGCGGCGAAGCGTGAAAGCGAGCATGCCTTCCACTGTCCTTGGGTGAGCGTACGGCCGACGTCCTTGGCGGCCGGAAAAGAAAAGGTCCCGGAAGGTGGATGCCGCCGGGACCTCGTTTTCAACCCATCCTATTCCTTCTTGGTTGCCCAGTGGAACATGACGAGATTGTCGGCGCGCTGCGGCAGGTTCACCTTCTTCGACACGCCCCAGGCCAGCGCCTGCTGGTGCAGCGGGATGTAGGACCAGCCCTTCATGCCGATTTCGTAGGCTTGCTTGATCAGCTGGTTGCGCTTGGCGGTGTCGGTTTCGACCAGCACCTTGTCGGTGATGGCGTCGAACTCCTTGTTGCAATAACCGCCGAGATTGGCCTCGCCGCGTGAGGATTTCGCATCGTCGCGGCAGCCCATGATGTCGTAGAGCACGTTGTGGGAGTCCATCGTGCTCGGGGTCCAGCCCAGCAGATAGAACGAGGTCTGGTAGCCGCCCTGCTTCAGCACCTTGGCGAAGTACTGCGCCTTCGGTTGCGCCAGAAGATTGATCTTGACGCCGATACGGGCGAGCATGCCGACCACGGCCTGGCAGATCGCGGCGTCGTTGACGTAGCGATCGTTCGGGCAGTCCATGGTGACCTCGAAGCCGTCGGGGTAACCGGCTTCGGTCAGGAGCTTCTTGGCGCCGTCGGGATCGAATTTCGGCCGCGTGAACTCCTTGGACAGCACGAACAGTTCCGGTGCGATCATCAGCGCCGACGGCGTCGACAGCCCGCGCATCACGCGCGTCTTGATCAGCTCGATATCGATCGCCTTGTAGAAGGCCTCGCGGACGCGGACGTCCTTGAACGGGTTCTTGCCCTTGATGTTGGAGTAGAGCAGCTCGTCACGCATCTGGTCAAAGCCGATGAAGATGGTGCGCAGCTCCGGCCCCTTCAGCACCTGAGCGTTCGGGCTGGAATCGACGCGGGAGATGTCCTGGATCGGAACCGGCTCGATGACGTCGACTTCGCCCGAGAGCAGGGCGGCGACGCGGGTGGCGTCGGAAGCGATCGGGGTGAAGATGATCTCCTTGAGATTGCCCTCGACCTTGCCCCAATAATTGGGATTGGCCTTGAACACCGTCTTCACGCCGGGCTGATGGCTTTCAATGATGAAGGGACCGGTGCCGTTCTCGTTCAGTGAGGCATAGCTCGGCGTGGTCGCCGCCACCGGCGTCGGATCGACGACGTTGTTCTCCTCGGCCCATTTCTTGTTCATGATGTACCAGACGTCCCACGCGTTATGCAGAATGGGATTTGGCGAGGGCAGGACGAAGTCGACGGTGTAGTCATCGACCTTGACCACCTTGACGTCCGGCGCAAGGCGAGTCTGCATGTTCGACCCCTTCTTGCGGACGCGATCGGCCGAGAACACCACGTCGTCGGCGGTGAAGGGGTTGCCGTTGTGGAATTTCACGCCCTTGCGCAAATGGAAGCGCCAGCGCGTCGGCTCTGGGGTTTCCCAGCTTTCCGCCAGCGCCGGAATGATCTTGAGGTCCTTGTCGCGCGCCGTGAGGCCCTGATAGACGTGGCCGAGATGAGCGTGGGTGGTGCTCTCGTTCAGGGTATAGGGATCGAGCGACTTCAGGTCACCCTGGTTGGCATAACGTAGCGTCTGGCTCGATGCTGGCGAGACCGCCAACGCGAGCGTACCGGCGAGTGTCGCCGCAAACAGACTTTGACCGACTGACATTCTTGACCCTCTCCACACCGCCGCGCCGGTGATTTTTGATTGTTCGGCGAGGCTGACTGATCCATGTTGCCCAGAGTTCTCGAGCCGTGCAAGCGTCATTCCAGCAAGGAACGCGCCAAGTTGCGCCGCTGTGCAGCAATGCTGCCCGGCAATCCCCGGCAGGCCGGCGAGCTTCTGCGCGGGGCGCGGGCCGACAATTTGATTGACCATACCCGTCGATTGGGGAAGCTGGTCCTAGCGGCTTCCTCTCAGGTCGCTTGCCTTGCAGACCTTCTCGCGGTGATACTCCGACAGGCCGCTCGAATCTCATCCGGAGGGGACATGAAGGTTAACATCGAAATCGACTGTACCCCCCTCGAAGCCCGTCAGTTCTTCGGTCTGCCTGACGTGGCGCCGATGCAGTCCGCCGTCATGGACAAGCTGCAGCAGCAGGTGCTCAGCAATATTGAGAAGATCTCGCCGGAATCGCTGATCCAGAGCTGGTTCACCTTCGATCCCAAGATCGCCGAGCGGTTTCAGGACATGTTCGTCGCGATGGCCGGCCTCGGCGGCACCCGCAGCGGCGACAAGAAAAAATAGTGTCGCCCGAGCCGGACGGGGCGCTGCAAGAAGGCCGGCTTCGTCCGCCGGGTCTCGGCCTGCTGCTCGCCGAGGCCCGTGGGCTATTCGAGTTGAATGCGAGCCTCTTGCTGTCGCCGCTCCTGATGCGGGCGCCGCGGGGCGATGGCCATCCGGTGCTGGCGCTGCCGGGCTTTCTCGCCAGCGACCTCTCCATGGTGCCGATACGGCGCTACCTCAGCGAGCTCGGTTATGCGGCGCATGCCTGGCGGATGGGCCGCAATCTCGGCGGGCTCGGGCGCATGCGGGATTCGCTGCGCATGCGCTTGGCCGAAATCCATGCCGCCACGGGACGCAAGGTCAGCCTGGTCGGGTGGAGTCTCGGCGGCGTCTATGCCCGCGATCTCGCGCTTTGGGCGCCGGACAAGGTCCGCTACGTCGTCACGCTCGGCAGCCCTTTTGCCAACGATGTGCGGGCGACCAACGCGACACGGCTCTATGAGACGTTATCCGGCGAGAAGGTGGAGGACTTTGCGGAAGCGCGCGAGGCGATTGCCGGCGATCTGCCGGTGCCGGCAACGTCGATCTATTCGCGCGCCGACGGCGTCGTGAACTGGCGGACCTGTCTGCTGCGCCCCTCCGACCGTGCCGAGAACATCGAGGTGCACCTGGCGAGCCATATTGGGCTTGGCGTGAACCCGGCGGTGCTGTGGGCCGTGGCGGATCGCCTGGCGCAACCGGAGGGAGACTTCCGGCCATTTGACCGGGCGGGGCCGTTTGCCATTGCATATGCCCCGCCGGACCGGGCAGTATCGGCCTGACGAGAAGCGCCGCCAAGGCGCCCGTCGAATACTCGGGAGGGAACCATGGCTGACGGTAAGAAGCTGTCGTCGCTTGACGCGTCGTTTCTCTATCTGGAAACACCGGAGATGCCGATGCATGTCGGCAGCATGGCGATCTTCCGCCTGCCTGACGACTACAAGGGCGATTTCTTCGAAGAGTTCAAGGCGATGATCGTCTCGCGCCTGCACATCGCGCCGATTCTCAAGGCGCGGCTGGAGAAGGCGCCGCTCGACATCGATCATCCCTCCTGGATCGAGGACGACCAGTTCGACATCGACCGCCACATCTTCCGGGCAAGCCTGCCGCAGCCGCGCGACCGCGCCGCGCTCGAGCGCATCGTCGGCTGGATGCATGCCAAGCTGCTCAACCGCGCCCGTCCGCTCTGGGAGTTCTACGTGTTCGAGGGCATGAAGGACAACGAGGTCGGGCTCTATTCCAAGATGCACCATGCCGCGATCGATGGCGGCGCCGGTGCGGCGCTGACCAACATGATCTACGACATCTCGCCGATCCCGCGGAAGGTCGATCCGCCGACCGCGGGCAGCAAGCCCGGGCAGGAGCCGCGCGACATCGCCGCCAACCTGCTCGACTCCTATCAGCAGCTGTTCAGCCAGCCGCTGGAGGCTTCGCAAGCGGCGAAGAACCTGCAGTTGCCCCGCACCGGCAAGAGCGACATCGGCTCGATCCTGTTCGACAACGCGATGTACCAGATCGAGAGCGCGGTGCGCTTTGCCGGCAACATCCCGACCGTGCTCAAGAGCGTCTCCGACGTGCTCGGCAAGATCGCCGATCCGAAGTCGCGCGAGAGCCTTGCCAGCATGGTGTCGCCGCCGACCATGCTCAACAAGACGATCTCCTCGGAGCGGAGCTTTGCCGGCGTATCGATCCCGCTGTCGCGGGCCAAGGCGCTGGCCAAGCAGGCCGGCGGCAAGCTCAACGACGTGGTGCTGGCGCTCGCCTCCGGCGTCGTCCGCCGCTATCTCCTGCGATACGGCACGCTGCCGGCGAAATCCCTGACCGCAGCGGTGCCGATCTCGCTGCGGGAGGAGGGCAACACCGAGGCCAACAACCAGGTGTTCGGCATGATCTGCTCGATCGCCACCAACATCGAGGATCCCAAGGCGCGGCTGGAAGCGATCATCGCGCAATCAACCAAGTCCAAGGAGATGTCGCATCCTTTGCGGGCTTTGATGCCGCAGGTCTCCAACATCTCGATGCTGGGCGCGCCGATCATGGTGCAGATTCTGGCGCTGCTCTATAGCCGCTCGAACCTCTCCGACGTGCTGCCGCCCGCGGCCAACATCACCGTGTCCAACGTGCCCGGGCCACGGCAGACGCTCTATGCCGCCGGTGCCGAGCTCTTGCACATCTTCCCGGTGTCTATCTCGACCCACGGGCAGGCACTCAACATCACCGTGCAGAGCTATCGCGACCAGCTCGATTTCGGCTTTATCGTCGGTGCCAACATCATCCCGCATGTGCAGGTGATGTGCGACATGCTGCCCGAGGAGTTCGCCGCGCTGGAGGCGGCCTACACGCCGCCGGCCACCGATATCAAGGGCGCTGCGGAGTAAGGAATTTGCAATGATTGAAATGCCGCCGCTCAAGTTCGCGACGACGAACGGAATCCGCATGGGCTTCTACGAGGCGGGCCCGGCCGATGACAAACCGCCGGTCGTGCTGTGCCACGGCTGGCCGGAGCTCGCATTCTCCTGGCGTCACCAGATCAAGGCACTAAGCGAGGCCGGCATCCGCGTGGTCGCGCCCGACCAGCGTGGCTACGGCGCGACCGACCGGCCCGAGCCGGTCGAAGCCTATGACATGGAGCACCTGACCGGCGATCTCGTCGGTCTGCTCGATCATCTCGGGATCGACAAGGCGATCTTCGTCGGCCACGACTGGGGCGGCTTCGTCGTCTGGCAGATGCCGCTGCGGCATCCCACGCGCGTCGCCGGAGTCGTCGGCGTCAACACCCCGCATTGGGACCGTATGCCGATCGACCCGATCGCGCTGTTTCGCCAGCGTTACGGCGACCAGATGTACATCGTCCAGTTCCAGGATCCCGCGCGCGAGCCGGACAAGATCTTCGGCAGCCGCGTCGAGCAGACCTTCGACGCCTTCATGCGCAAGCCGCTGGCAAAGCCGGCGGCGAAACCGGACGAGCCGCCGATCGCGGGTGTCGGCGCCTCGTCGAAGACCAACCTGGCTTTCCCGCAGATGATTGCGGCGTACGACGCCAAGGTCGATCCGCGCACGCCGATCCTGTCGGCTGATGAGAAGAAGGTGTTCGTCGACACCTTCACGAAGACCGGCTTCACCGGCGGCATCAACTGGTACCGCAACTTCACCCGCAACTGGGAGCGCGCCGAGGGGCTGGACCACCACATCCACGTGCCCTCGTTGATGATCATGGCGGAGAATGATGCCGTGCTGCCGCCCTCGGCGGCCGACGGCATGGAGAAACTGATCGATGATCTCGAGAAGTATCTGGTGAAGGACAGCGGCCATTGGACGCAACAGGAGAAGCCGGAGGAGGTCAGCGCCAAGCTGATCGAGTGGCGGAGAAGGCGGTTTGGCTAGCGCTCGTCATTGGGAACGCGTCATTGCGAGGAGCCCGCGGCAAATTGCCAAGCAATTTGCGCTGGCGACGAAGCAATCCAGACTGCCTCCACGGATACATTTCTGGATTGCTTCGCTTCGCTCGCAACGACGACATTGAGGCAGGGGGACTACATTTCGATGTCATCCAAGAACCGTCTGGACCCGATTCCGCAGCCGCCGACCAAGCCAGTGGTCGGCAATATGCTGTCGCTGGACGCGGCCGCTCCCGTGCAGCACCTGACGCGGCTTGCCAAGGAGCTCGGTCCGATCTTCTGGCTTGACATGATGGGCTCGCCGATCGTCGTCGTCTCCGGCCACGATCTCGTCGACGAGCTCTCCGACGAGAAGCGGTTCGACAAGACGGTGCGCGGCGCGCTGCGGCGCGTGCGTGCGGTCGGCGGCGACGGCCTCTTCACCGCCGACACCCGTGAGCCGAACTGGAGCAAGGCGCACAACATCCTGCTGCAGCCTTTCGGCAACCGCGCCATGCAGTCCTATCACCCGAGCATGGTCGACATCGCCGAGCAGCTCGTCCAGAAATGGGAGCGGCTCAACGCCGACGACGAGATCGACGTCGTCCACGACATGACCGCGCTGACGCTGGATACGATCGGCCTGTGCGGCTTCGAGTACCGCTTCAACTCGTTCTACCGGCGCGACTACCATCCTTTCGTCGAGTCACTGGTACGATCGCTCGAAACCATCATGATGACGCGCGGCCTGCCGTTCGAGCAGCTCTGGATGCAGAAGCGGCGCAAGACGCTGGCCCAAGACGTCGCCTTCATGAACAAGATGGTCGACGAGATCATCGCCGAGCGGCGCAAGAGCGCGGAAGGCATCGACGACAAGAAGGACATGCTCGCCGCGATGATGACCGGCGTCGACCGTTCCACCGGCGAGCAGCTCGACGACGTCAATATCCGCTACCAGATCAACACCTTCCTGATCGCAGGGCACGAGACCACAAGCGGCCTGTTGTCCTACACGCTGTACGCGCTGCTCAAGCACCCGGAGATTCTCAAGAAGGCCTATGACGAGGTCGACCGGGTCTTCGGCCCCGACGTCAACGCCAAGCCGACCTATCAGCAGGTGACGCAGCTCACCTACATCACGCAGATCCTCAAGGAGTCGTTGCGGTTGTGGCCGCCGGCGCCGGCCTATGGCATCTCGCCGCTGAACGACGAGACCATCGGCGGCGGCAAGTACAAGCTCAGGAAAGGAACGTTCGTCACCATTCTGGTGACGGCGCTGCATCGTGATCCAAGCGTGTGGGGTCCCAATCCCGACGCGTTCGACCCCGAGAATTTCAGCCGCGAGGCGGAGGCAAAACGGCCGATCAATGCCTGGAAGCCGTTCGGCAACGGCCAGCGCGCCTGCATCGGCCGCGGCTTCGCCATGCACGAGGCAGCGCTCGCGCTCGGCATGATCCTGCAGCGCTTCAAGCTGATCGACCACCAGCGCTACCAGATGCACCTGAAGGAGACGCTGACCATCAAGCCGGAAGGCTTCAAGATCAAGGTGCGGCCGCGCGCCGATCGCGAGCGCGGCGCTTATGGCGGGCCCGTTGCGGTTGCGTCCTCGGCACCAAAGGCGCAGCGTCAGCCCACCACGCGGCCCGGCCACAACACGCCGATGCTGGTGCTCTACGGCTCCAATCTCGGCACCGCCGAGGAGCTCGCAACGCGCATGGCCGATCTTGCCGAGATCAACGGTTTTGCCGTGCATCTCGGCCCGCTCGACGACTATGTCGGCAAGCTGCCGCAGGAGGGCGGGGTGCTGATCATCTGCGCCTCCTATAACGGCGCGCCGCCGGACAATGCGACGCAGTTCGTCAAATGGCTCGGTGAGGATCTGCCGAAGGATGTCTTCGCCGGTGTGCGCTACGCCGTGTTCGGCTGCGGCAACAGCGACTGGGCCGCGACCTATCAATCGGTGCCGCGCTTCATCGACGAGCAATTGTCGAAGCATGGTGCGCGCGCGGTCTATCCGCGCGGCGAGGGCGATGCCCGCAGCGATCTCGACGACCAGTTCCAGAAATGGTTCCCCGCCGCCGCGCAAGTCGCGACCAAGGAGTTCGGCATCGACTGGAATTTCACCCGCACCGCCGAGGACGATCCGCTCTATGCAATCGAGCCGGTCGCGGTGACCGCCGTCAACACCATCGTCGCCCAGGGCGGCGCAGTGGCGATGAAGGTGCTGGTCAATGACGAGCTCCAGAACAAGTCCGGCGCGAATGCTTCCGAGCGCTCGACGCGCCACATCGAGGTGCAGCTGCCGGCCAACCTCAGCTACCGCGTCGGCGATCACCTCAGCGTCGTTCCGCGCAACGATCCTACGCTGGTTGATTCAGTTGCCCGCCGCTTCGGCTTTTTGCCGGCCGATCAGATCAGGCTTCAGGTGGCCGAAGGCCGGCGCGCGCAATTGCCGGTCGGCGCGGCCGTGTCGGTTGGCCGCCTGCTCAGCGAGTTCGTCGAGCTGCAGCAGGTCGCGACGCGCAAGCAGATCCAGATCATGGCCGAGCACACCCGCTGTCCCGTCACCAAGCCGAAGCTGCTGGCCTTCGTCGGCGAGGAGGCGGAGCCGCTCGAGCGCTATCGCGGTGAGATCCTCGCCAAGCGCAAATCGGTGTTCGACCTGCTGCTCGAATATCCGGCTTGCGAACTGCCGTTCCACGTCTATCTCGAAATGCTGTCGCTGCTGGCGCCGCGCTATTACTCGATTTCGTCTTCGCCGTCGGTCGACCCGGCGCGTTGCAGCGTCACGGTCGGCGTGGTCGAAGGTCCGGCTGCCTCCGGCCGCGGCACCTACAAGGGCATCTGCTCGAACTATCTCGCCAATCGGCGGGAGGGCGATACGATCTATGCCACCGTGCGCGAGACCAAGGCGGGCTTCTGCCTGCCGGACGATCCTTCCGTGCCTGTTATCATGATCGGTCCGGGCACGGGACTTGCGCCGTTCCGCGGCTTCCTCCAGGAGCGCGCCGCGCGCAAGGCGAAAGGGGCCGCGCTCGGCCCGGCCATGTTGTTCTTCGGCTGCCGCCATCCCGACCAGGATTTTCTTTACGCGGAGGAGCTGAAGGCGCTGGCGGCGAGCGGCATCACCGAGCTGTTCACGGCATTCTCGCGCGCGGACGGGCCGAAGACCTATGTGCAGCACGTGATCGCGGCGCAGAAGGACAAGGTCTGGCCGCTGATCGAGCGGGGCGCGATCATCTATGTGTGCGGCGATGGCGGCAAGATGGAGCCCGACGTGAAGGCGGCGCTCGTCGCGATCCACCGCGACAAGAGCGGCAGTGATGCCGCGGCAGGCGCGCGCTGGATCGAGGAGATGGGCGCGAACAACCGCTATGTGCTGGACGTCTGGGCGGGAGCGTAGCCGCAGATCGTAGGGTGGGTTAGCCCCGCGGATTGCGCGAAGCGCAAACCGCTAGGCGTAACCCACCAATTCTGTCCGAGCGGTGGGTTTCGCCTTCGGCTAACCCACCCTACAATCCTGTTCGTGCTAAAGCATTCCCATGATTCCCTGGGAAAAGATCGACACCGCCAAGATCCCCGGTTCCGACGAGGAGCTCCGCCTGATGCGGCGGGGCAAGGAGTTCTCCATCAAGCTCGGCACCAACGAGCTGATGAACAGCCGCCTGTCGGGGTCGGAAGCGGCGCTGGCAACCCTTGCCGCGAAGCAGATCGAGAAAGTCGCAAAGCCCGTCGTTCTCATCGGCGGTCTCGGCATGGGTTTTACGCTACGCGCGGCGCTGGCCGTGCTCGGAGCCCAGGCGAAGATCGTGGTCTCCGAGTTGGTGCCGTCGGTCGTCGCCTGGGCGCGAGGCCCGATGGCCGAGGTCTTCGGCGATAGCCTCGATGATGCCAGGGTGAGCATTCGCGAGATCGATGTCGGTGAAATCATCCGGGCGAAGCGTTCGGCCTTCGACGCCATCCTGCTCGACGTCGACAACGGGCCCGAAGGGCTGACCCGGAAGGGCAATGACGCGCTCTACGATGCGAGCGGGCTGCAGGTTGCGAAGACGGCGCTGCGGGCGGGAGGCGTGCTGGCCGTCTGGTCGTCGGGACCCAATCCGCCGTTCACAGGGCGCCTCAAGCGCGCCGGCTTCGACGTCAACGAAGTCAACGTTCGCGCCACCGGCAGAGGCGGCGGCGCGCGCCACGTGATCTGGATCGCGCGGAAAGGCTAGGCGCGCCTCGAGGCTAGAACATCGTGTTGCCGTTCGCCGGGTTTTCAGGAATCTCCTGAATGACGTCCCAATGCTCGACGATCTTGCCGTTCTCCAGCTTGAAGATGTCGACGATCGCGCGGCCCCTGGTGCCGGGCTCGCGAACGGAGTGGACGTGCAGGATGACGAAGTCGCCCTCCGCGAAGCTGCGCTTGATCTCGCTGCGCGAGTTCGGAAACTTCTCGCGCAGGAAGCTGATGAACTTTCGGAAGCCCTCCGGCCCGTCGGGAGCGGTTGGATTGTGCTGGACGTAACGGTTGCCGACATAGGCGAGGGCGGCGTCGGCGTCCTTCTGATTGAGGCCCTTCTCATAGAAGGCCAGCACAGTTTGGCGGTTGGCTTCTTCCTGCGCGCTGGCCGCCATCGCGGCGCCGCCGGCGAGAGACAATATGAGAATGGAAGCGGCCATTGCCGCCGATCGAATGATGAAGTGCATGTGAGCTCCGAGAGGCCGCAGCCTCTGTCTGGCGTCTAAGACGGTCTGTATAGCCTTCATCGGAACCCGCGTTAAGACAGGCACCGGCTGCTCACATGGTCACCTGGAGGAGACCGGCCGGCCTAGGCCGCCTGCGCCGCCGCGCCATGCGCGTGCTTGTCGATCGCGTCGATGATTTCCGGCCAGAAGCGCATGGGCAGCGCGTGGCCCATCCCCTCGATCATCAGCAGCTTTGCGTTCGGGATCGACGCGGCCGTGTCCTTGCCGCCTTCGGGGCGGACCAACGGATCGACGGTGCCGTGAATCACGAGCGTCGGAACCTTCACGGTGTGCAGCCGCTCCTTGCGGCTGCCCGAGGCAAGCACGGCGCGGAGCTGACGGCCGACGCCGGCCGGATTGAGCCCGCGCGCGAACACCCGCTCGGCGCGGCCGGGGTCGAGCGCTTCCTCTTCCGGGAAATGCCCGGCGCGCAGCACCTTCCAGGTCTGGCCATAGCGGACGATGAACTCCTCCTTGCTGCGCGGCGGCGGTGCCATCAGCACCGCGGCGGCCTCGCGCGTCGGCGGCGGCACGCGCGGATTGCCCGTCGTCGACATGATCGAGGTCAGCGAGCGCACGCGGTGCGGAAACGACAGCGTCACCTCCTGCGCGATCATGCCGCCCATGGACGCCCCGACGAGATGCGCCGACTTGATGCCGAGCGCATCCATCAGCCCGACCGTGTCCTTGGCCATGTCGATCAGCTTGTAGGTGGCGGCCACCGGGATGCGCAAGAAGCGCAGCTTCAGCAGCTCGAACGGCGTCAGCCGCTTGCCGCCGGTGAGATGGCTCGACTTGCCGATGTCTCGGTTGTCAAAGCGGATCACGCGGAAGCCGCGTGCGGCGAGCTGCTCGCAGAACGCATCGTCCCAATGGATCATCTGCGCGCCGAGGCCCATGATCAGCAGTAGCGGCTCGGCATTTTCGTTGCCGAAGATCTCGTAGCAGATGTCGATGCCGTTGGCGCGGACGGTCTGGGACGGTTGATGGGCGGTCACGGGTTCCTCCTGCTGACCGATGCTGTATCGCACGGTTTCATTCCACGAAGAAGCCGCGTCTCCGACGTTGCGTCAGTTGCTTGCCGGTTGACCGGCACCACGCAACGGTGTGGTATGGCGGGACAAGAAGGGTGCAAAGCCCTCCGCATTGGGAGGACGCTGATGACCGACAAGATCACTGATCCGGTCGCCTTGTGGCAGAAGATGGTTGGCGAAATGGAGAAGGGTTTCAACTCCTTCGCGACTAAGGCGATGGAGACGCCCGAATTCTCGCAGGCCATGAACCGCGCCGGCGGCGTTGCTGCAGGTGCTCAGAAGCAATTCGGCGATCTCATGGAGCGATACCTGCTCTCGATGAACCTGCCGAGCCGCGAGCAGATCACCGGCATCGCGGAACGGCTCCAGTCGATCGAAGGCCAGCTCGGCGAGATCAAGTCGATGCTGAGCCAGATGTCGGCCAATTCGGGCGCGCAGCAACCCGGCGCCGCGCCGCGGCCGCCGCGCACCAAACGTCCGCCGTCCGAAGGCGGAGACCAAAAATGAACGCGCCGGCGGGACTTGATCTTGCGTCGATCCCGGAGCGCATCCAGTCCGAGGTGCAGCGCGCGATTCAGCGCAGCATCAAGGGCGTCGAATATTTCTCGAGCTCAGGCCCCTCGCTCGGCTCGACGCCAAAGGACGTGCTGCACTCGCGCGGCACCATGAGCCTGTATCACTACCGGCCGATGTCGGACGAGATTTACCGCGTGCCGGTGCTGATCGTGATGGCAACCACCAACCGCGGCTACATCCTCGATCTCGTGCCCGGTCAAAGTTTCATCGAGTTCCTGCTGAAACGCGGCTACGACGTCTACATGCTGGACTGGAGCGCGCCGAGGCCGGAGGAGAAGAGCCTGCGCATGGAGGACTATGTCCTCGACTTCATTCCGGACTGCGTCCGCCGCGTGCAAGCCGATTCCGGCGAGCAGGACGTCTCCGTTATCGGCTATTGCTTTGGCGGCGTGCTGTCGCTGCTCTACGGCGCGATCCACAAGGACGGGCCGATGAAGAACCTGATCTGCTTCACCACGCCGATCGACTTCCGGGAGATGAAGCTGTTCTCGAACTTCTCCGACCGCCGCTATTTCGACGTCGACCACCTTGTCGACAGCGTCGGCAACGTGCCGCCGGAGATGATCCTGTCCTCGTTTGAGATGCTGCGCCCGGCCTCGCGCACGGTGAGTCAGATCCAGCTCTGGGAAAACATCTGGAACGACGAGTTCGTGAAGTCGTACCGCATGTTCGACCGCTGGGCGACGGACACGCTGCCGCTCGCCGGCGAATATTTCCGCACCATCACCAAGGACCTGATGTGGGACAACAAGCTGTTCAACGACAGCATGTCGGTCGGCGGCCGTGTGGCCAAGCTCAAGAACATCACGGTGCCGATCCTGCATGCCGTCGCCGAGCATGATCACATCGTGCCCTACGAGGCCGCCAAGCACCTGATCGCCAAGATCGGCTCGACCGACAAGGAAGAGGTGATCCTGAAGGGCGGTCACGTCTCGCTCGTCGCCGGCGCCAACGCGGTGAAGCGGCTGTGGCCGAAACTGGATTCCTGGCTGGGAAAGAGATCGACATGAGCGAGCAGCGTTCCTATCCGCGCGACGTCAAGACCGACGCCGGCGCCATCGAGATCCGCCTGATGTCGCCCGCGGACGAGGCCGCCGTGCTGGCCTTCGGCAAGGGCCTGCCGACCCACGATTTGTTGTTCCTGCCGCGCAACATTAGCGAGCCGAAGGTGCTGTCGGCCTGGGTCAAGGAGATCGAGCGCGGAGCGATCACGAGCCTGCTGGCGGTGAGAGAGGGCAGGGTCGTTGGTTGCGGCACGCTGGTGCGCGATCCCCATTCCTGGTCGCCCCATGTCGGTGAGATCCGCATGGTGGTTTCGCCCGAGGTCCGCGGCAAGGGCGTGGGCAAGGCGCTGTCGCAGGAGACCTTTGCCCTCGCGCTCGGGGCGGGTCTGGAAAAGCTCTCGGTCCAGATGACGGTGGATCAGCAGGCGGCCATCGCCCTGTTCGAGAGCCTCGGCTTCAAGGCCGAAGCCCTGCTGCGGGACCATGTGCGGGACGTCGACGGCAAGACCCACGACATCGTCGTGCTCGGCCACAACATCGCGCAGGTCCAGGCTCAGATGGAGGCCTACGGCCTGCCTGGCGCCGTGCAGCACTAAACAGGGGGCGTCCGACATTGGGTCCGGATCGGACCCATTCACGTGCCCCCATGGCTACGGAAGCATCAGGATGCCTCTCGCGAGGGCTGTTCACTATTTCGTGATATCGCACTGCAATATCAATATTGCAATGCACAATTAACCGTGCCATATAGGTCGTGCCCCGGGCCAATGCGGACGGGGTGAGCCCATAGCTCAAACCATTGAGGATGGAGAGAACCCCATGACCACTGAAACCAACACCGCTTTCGAGGGCTTCAAGGACGCTTTCAAGAACATCCAGAACCTGGAAGTTCCCGAGGCCGCCCGCGAATTCGTCAAGAAGACTGCCAACACTGCCAAGGACCGTGCTGCCGAGGTGTTCGCTGGCTCCGAGCGCGTGACCGCCGCCGTCGAGAACGCGGTGACCGAGTCCATCACCGAGGCCGGCAAGATCAGCCGCAACATCCAGCAGGCGATCTACGAGGACGCCGAGGCGTTCTTCTCGGGCATCGACAAGCTCGCGTCCGCCAAGTCGGTCAGCGAAGCCGTCGAGATCCAGTCGAGCCTGCTCCGCTCCCGCGGCGAAGTGTTCGTCTCGCGCGCCAAGGCGACCGCCGACTATCTCGGCAAGCTCGCCGCCAACGGTGCGAAGTCCGCTCAGGACAATTTCGCCAAGGTCTACAGCAAGACCGCCTGATCTGGCGCCTGAGCACAAACTGAATTTAAGGCCCGCTTCGGCGGGCCTTTGTTTTTGCGCCGCCGTCATTGCGAGGAGCTCGCGACAAAATTGCGTAGCAATTTTGCGCTGATGCGACGAACAATCCAAAGTCTTTGAACGATTCTGGATCGCTTCGCTCGCAATGACGAGTACTGTGATGCAGTCATGGACTCATCTGTCACCTTTTCCTTCGACGCCCCCGGCGATGCCGAACGAGCGGCCGAGCTGCGCCGCGTCAAGGCGCTGGCGACTTTGGTGCTGGCCGCGACGCTGGCACTGTTCGTCGTCGCGAAATGGCTTCTGCCCGTGCATCCCGTGTTCGGCTTCATTGCCGCCTTCGCCGAGGCCGCGACCATCGGCGGGCTCGCCGACTGGTATGCCGTGGTGGCGCTGTTCAAGCGGCCGCTCGGCCTGCCGATCCCGCACACCGCGATCATCCAGAGCAACCAGGCCCGCATCGCCGACAAGCTCGGCGAATTCATCCAGGTGCATTTCCTCGAGGCGGGTCCAGTCGAAGCCAAGCTGAAGGAGATCGACTTCGGCTCCTTCGTCGCCGACTGGTTGCGCGACCGCAAGCGCAGCGACGACCTTGCGCGCTTTGCGCTGCGGCTGTTGCCGGAGGCCGTATCCGCAACCGAAAGCTCCGGCCTGATGACCTTCATCATCCGCCGCATGTCCTCGCAGCTCCAGGCGATCGACCTCGCGCCGCTCGCGGCCGGCACGCTGCGCGGCTTCGTCGCGGAGGGACGGCACCAGATCCTGTTCGACGATCTCCTGCGCGTGATGCACGAGACCTTGAACCAGACGGAGACGATGGCGATGATCCGCGAGAAGGTGCGCGCGGAATTGCCGACCCTGCTCAAGCTCTATCGCGCCGACAAGTTTCTGGTGAACAAGATCGTGGCCTCCGCCACCGCCTTCTTCAACGAAGTGCGCAGCGATCCCAAGCATCCGTTCCGCGGCGAGTTCGACCGCATGGTGCTGAACTTCGTCGACAGGCTCGGCACCGATCAGGCCTATATCGACCGCATCGACGGCCTGAAACGCGATCTCCTGGCGCGGCCGGAGCTTGCCGATCTCGCCCGCACCGTCTGGGCCAACACGCGCTCCTTCATCGAGCGCAGCGCGAGCGGCGAGACGCAGGTGCTGCAACATCATCTCGCCGGGATGTTCGTCTCGGCTGGCGAGGCGCTCGCCGGCGATGCCGAGCTGCGCGGCGAGATCAACAAGGGTCTCGTGACCGTGCTGCGCAGCTTCGTCGCGGACCAGAAGAGCGGCGTCTCCACCTTCATCTCCGATCAGGTCAAGGCGTGGAATATGACGCAGCTGATTTCGCTGATCGAAATCAACATCGGCCGCGACCTGCAATACATCCGCTTCAACGGCTCGTTGATCGGCGGGCTCGCCGGGCTCGCGCTCTACACCGTAGAATTCCTGCTCCGATTGTTGTGACTTTTGCGTCACGGCCGTTAGCATTAACGCGCGGACCTATTGTCGCCCCGCGTCTCTCCCGCTTGAATGTCGGGAACCGGCCGCCTAGCTGATTCATGTTGCGCTGCGGAACGATCAAGAAGCCGGTGCATTGGAATTCATGCCGATTTGCCGGTCTCGCTGCCGGCGGCCTTTCCAGGAATTCTTCCCAGGGGAAATATTGATGACCGCAACTGCCCAGACGCTGCGCCCGCCGTCCCGCACCTTGATGTTTCTGGAGGGGCGCGCGATCCACGAGTTCGGCGCATTCCTCGGCGCGCTGCCGCTGTTGAGCCTTGCGCCGCGCGGTGATGGGCATCCGGTGCTGGTGCTGCCAGGCCTCGTGGCCTCCGACACCTCCACTGGCGCGCTGCGCACGTTTCTGAGCAGCAAGGGCTATGCAGTGGCTGGTTGGCGCCAAGGCCGCAACTACGGCCTGCGGCCCGGCGTGCAGGATGCGATGCTCGATCAGATCCGAGAGCTCAACGACACCCACGGCCGCAAGATCAGCTTGGTCGGTTGGAGCCTCGGTGGCATCTATGCGCGCCAGCTTGCCAAGATGGTGCCTGACAGCGTGCGCCAGGTGATTACGCTTGGTAGCCCCTTTGCCGGCGATCCACGCTCAACCAACGCCTGGCGCGTCTATGAATGGGCGAGCGGCCGCAAGGCCGACGAGGTTGATCCGCGTTTCGGCGGCGAGCTTGCCGCTCCGCCGCCGGTGCCGACCACCGCCATCTTCAGCCGCACCGACGGCGTCTGTGCCTGGCAGGGCTGCATGGAGAAGTCGGGCGCACAGACCGAGAGCATCGAGGTCGAGAGCAGCCATTGCGGCATGGGTCATCATCCGGCCGCCGTCTATGCCGTAGCCGATCGCCTCGCGCAGAAGGAAGGCCAGTGGCGCCCGTTCGATCGCAGCGGCTGGCGCAGCGTGGTGTATCCCGATCCGCATCGGTAGCGCTCCTCTTCACCTCTCCCTGCAAGCTGGGCGAGGTCGGATTGCATCGGAGATGCGATAGCGGGGAGAAGGAGAAGAGCCGTCGTCCCGCTCCACTGTCGCGCCTGCACCAAACGCGCTAAGGCTGCCGCATGGCGCATCCGCTCTCTCGTATCATCGACCAGCTCAAGCGCGAGCCCTCGCGCACCGGCTCCATCGTCATCACAGTGTTTGGTGATGCCATCGTGCCGCGTGGTGGCTCGGTGTGGCTCGGCACGCTTCTGGAATTCTTCGAAAGCCTCGACATCGACAGCGGCGTGGTGCGCACCGCAATGTCGCGGCTTGCCGCCGACGGCTGGCTGACGCGCGAGAAGGTCGGCCGCAACAGTTTCTATCGCCTGGCCGACAAGGGCCGCCAGACCTTCGAGGCCGCGACGCGCCACATCTACGATCCGCCGCCGTCCGACTGGACCGGGCGCTTCGAGCTGCTGCTGATCGGCAATGGCGAGGATCGCGACGCTTCGCGCGAAGCGCTCCGCAATGCCGGCTTCGGCAGCCCGCTGCCCGGCGTGTGGGTCGCGCCATCGGGCGTTCCGGTGCCGGATGAGGCCGCGGGCGCGATCCGCCTCGAAGTCTCGGCGGAAGACGACAGCGGCCGCCGTCTGCTCAGCGCGAGCTGGCCGCTCGATCGGACCGCCGATGCCTATCTGAAATTCATGAAGACGTTCGAGCCGCTGCGCGCCGCGATCGCGCGCGGCACGGATCTGTCCGAGGCCGACGCCTTCACCGCGCGGATCCTCTTGATCCACCATTACCGCCGCGTCGTGCTGCGCGATCCATTGCTGCCCGAGACCCTGCTGCCGCCGGATTGGCCGGGCAGGGCCGCCCGCGAACTCTGCGGCGCAATCTACCGCGCGCTGCTCGCCCCGTCCGAACAATGGCTCGACAGCCATGGAACCAACGAAAAAGGGCCGTTGCCGGCGGCGCGAAAGCTGCTGGAACGGAGGTTCGGCGCCTGACTATTATGTTACAGAAATATCTTGCATGGCCTAAATTATGTTATATATTCCCTCCTAATAAACAGGAGGACGCGCATGTACACCCAGGCGCTGAACACGGCCGAGACCGCTGATCGCGATCTGGAGGACGCAGGCAAGGCTGCGCAGTTCCAGGCCCGCATCGATGCCGAGGAGCGCATCGAGCCGAACGACTGGATGCCGGCGGCCTATCGCAAAACGCTGACCCGCCAGATCTCCCAGCACGCCCATTCTGAAATCGTCGGCATGCTACCAGAAGGCAACTGGATCACGCGCGCCCCGACCTTGCGCCGCAAGGCCGCGCTGCTCGCCAAGGTGCAGGATGAATGCGGCCACGGGCTCTATCTCTATGCCGCCGCCGAGACGCTCGGCTCCTCGCGCGAGGAGCTGGTCGACGCCATGCTCGCCGGCAAGGCCAAATATTCCTCGATCTTCAATTATCCGACGCTGACCTGGGCCGACATCGGCACGATCGGCTGGCTGGTCGACGGCGCCGCGATCATGAACCAGATCCCGCTGTGCCGCTGCTCCTACGGGCCCTATGCGCGCGCAATGATTCGCGTCTGTAAGGAGGAGTCCTTCCACCAGCGCCAGGGCTACGAGATCATGGTGACGCTGTGCCGCGGCTCGGAGGAGCAGAAGGCGATGGCGCAGGACGCGCTGAACCGCTGGTGGTGGCCGGTGCTGATGATGTTCGGCCCGCCGGATGCGACGAGCCAGCACAGCGACACCTCGACGAAGTGGAAGATCAAGCGCTTCTCCAATGACGAGCTGCGCCAGAAATTCGTCGATGCCACCGTGCCGCAGGCGCAATATCTCGGCCTCACCATTCCCGATCCCGGCATGATTCAGGACGCCGACGGCCACTGGCGCTACAGCGAGATCGACTGGACCGAATTCAAGCAGGTGCTGGCCGGCAACGGCCCGTGCAATCGCGACCGCATGGCCGCGCGCCGCAAGGCGCACGAGGAGGGCGCCTGGGTGCGCGAGGCGGCAGCTAGCTATGCCGCCAAGCGCGCCCAGCGTCAGACCGCCCAGGCTGCCGAATAGGAGGCCGATATGGCCACGCCGAACACGCCGCTGTGGGAAGTCTTCATTCGCAGCCGCAACGGGCTCGCACACAAGCATGTCGGCTCGCTGCATGCGAGCGATGCGACCATGGCGCTGCAGGCCGCCCGCGACATCTACACCCGGCGCGGCGAGGGCCTGTCGATCTGGGTCGTGCCCTCGAGCGCGATCACCGCGAGCGATCCCGCCGAGAAGGGCATGATGTTCGAGCCGGCGGAATCCAAGATCTACCGGCACCCGACGTTCTACGAGGTGCCGGATGAAGTGGGGCACATGTGATGGTGGTCGCCAACATCCAGGTCTCCGAAACCCCGCTGGTGATCTACGCGTTGCGCCGCGCCGACGATGCGCTGATCCTCGGTCACAGGCTGTCGGAATGGTGCGGGCATGCGCCGATGCTGGAAGAGGACATGGCACTCTCCAACATCGCGCTCGACCTGATCGGCCAGGCGCGGGAGCTCTACACCTTTGCCGCCAAGGTCGAAGGCAGGGACAACGACGAGGACAAGCTCGCTTACTTGCGCGACGTGCGGCAGTACCGCAATCTTCTCCTAGTCGAGCAACCCAACGGCGATTTTGCCCAGACCCTGGTGCGGCAATTCTTCTATTCCGCCTTCGCCGATCTCTACTGGCGCGCGATGATGAATTCGCGCGATGCGACGCTGGCGGCGATTGCTGCGAAATCGGAGAAGGAGAGCGCCTACCATCTGCGCCATGCCTCGGAATGGATTATCCGGCTCGGCGACGGCACTGAGGAGAGCCACGCGCGCACGCAAGGAGCGATCGATCATCTCTGGGCCTTTACCGGCGAGATGTTTGCCGTCGACGACGGCGAACGCGCGCTGATCCATGCCGGCATTGCCGTCGATCCCGCAAGCTTGCGCGGGCGCTGGCTGGCGACGCTCTCGGACGTCACGCGTGAAGCAACGCTCGCGCTGCCGCAGAACGAGTGGATGCAGCAGGGCGGCCGCTCCGGTCGTCACAGCGAGCATCTCGGCCACCTCCTGTCGGAGCTGCAATCGATGCAGCGGACTTTTCCGGGGCTGACATGGTGATGGTGACCGATGACGCCGCGCTGCGCCAGCGCGCCTGGGACGCCGCCGCCAGCGTGGTCGATCCGGAAATCCCGGTGCTGACCATCGGCGATCTCGGCGTGCTGCGCGACGTCGTTCTCGACGGCGATCATGTCGAGGTTGCGATCACGCCGACCTATTCGGGCTGTCCGGGGATGAACATGATCGCGCTCGAAATCGAGATCGCGCTGGAGCGCGCCGGTTTCCATCATCCGAAGGTACGAACCGTGCTGTCGCCGGCCTGGACCACGGACTGGTTGACCGAGGACGGACGCAAGAAGCTGCGCGCCTACGGCATCGCGCCGCCGCAAGCCTCGAACTCGCGCCGTGCGCTGTTCGGCGATCAGACGGTGGCGTGCCCGCAATGTGGCTCGGACAAGACAGAGCTGCTGTCCGAATTCGGCTCGACCTCCTGCAAGGCGCTCTGGCGCTGCAAGGCCTGCCGCGAACCCTTCGACTATTTCAAGTGCCATTGACCATGTCCGCAGCCGCACCGCGCTTCCATCGCCTCGCCGTCAGGGACCTCCGCCGCGAGGCCACGGACGCCGTCTCGATGACCTTTGCCATCCCCAACGAACTCGCCGGCGATTACGCCTTCACGCCTGGCCAGTATCTGACGCTGCGCGCCACGCTCGACGGCGAAGAGGTGCGCCGCTCCTATTCGATCTGCTCCGGCCCTGACGACGGCGAGATCCGTATCGCCGTCAAGAAGGTCGATGGCGGCGCATTTTCGAGCTGGGCCGCCGAAGATCTCAAATGCGGCGACGAGCTCGACGTGATGACGCCGACCGGCCGCTTCGGTCTGGTCCCGCCGACAGATCGTGCGCGCGTTCATGTCGGCTTCGCCGCCGGCTCCGGCATCACGCCGATCCTGTCGATCGTGAAGGGCGTGCTCGCGCGCGAGCCGGGCAGCCGCTTCTTTTTGTTCTACGGCAACCGCACCACCGACAACATCATGTTCCTCGAAGCGCTCGAGGAGCTCAAGGACCGCTTCATCGATCGTCTCTCGATCTTTTACGTGCTCTCCGGCGAGGAGCAGGACATTCCGATCCTGCATGGCCGGCTCGACGGCGACAAGGTGAGGGTGCTGCTCCGCGCGCTGGTGCCGGCGGCCAGCGTCGATCACGTCTTCATCTGCGGTCCTCTTGGCATGAGCGAGGAGATCGAGGCGACCTGCCGCGATCTCGGCATCGCCGACGAGCGCATCCATGTCGAGCGCTTCGTTTCCGAGTTCGGCGGCAAGCCGCGGCCGAAAAAGGCGGTTGCGCCCGACGCGCCGCCGAAGGCGATCGCCTCGCTGATCATCGACGGCAAGCGCCGCGACGTGCCCGTCGCCGAGGACGAGGCCATCCTCGATGCCGCGCTGCGCGCCGGCGTCGATCTGCCCTTCGCCTGCAAGGGCGGGATGTGCTCGACCTGCCGCGCCAAGCTGGTCGAAGGCGAGGCGCCGATGGACATCAACTATTCGCTGGAACCGTGGGAGCTCGAGGCCGGTTTTGTTCTCACCTGCCAGGCCAAGCCGTCCACCGAGCGTGTCGTGGTCGATTATGATCATGTCTGATCAGGCGTTCTGCGGCTCCGCAATGCAAATGCGTCGCAATATTTGACAGAGTGAGCCAACCAGAACAACATCATGAGCAACCGTCTGGCCGGGAGAAGCGCGTGAACGTCAAAGCCGCCCTGTCGCCTGAGGATATTGCCCGTGCCTGCGCCGAGGCGATGTGGGCTGAGGACGATGCCTCCAAGGGTCTCGGTATGGAGATCGTCGAGATCGGCCCGGGCTTCGCGACGCTCGCCATGACGGTGCGGCCTGATATGGTCAACGGCCAGCGTATTGCTCATGGCGGCTTCATCTTCACGCTCGCCGATTCCGCCTTCGCGTTCGCCTGCAACTCGCACAATGAGCGCGTCGTGGCGGCGCAGGGCCAGATCACCTTCATCAAGCCCGGCAAGCTCGGCGATCGTCTCATCGCCAAGGCGCGGGAGATCACGCGCGGCGGCCGCTCCGGCATCTACGATGTGCGTGTCACGGTGGGCGAGGTCGTCATCGCGGAATTCCGCGGACATTCCCGCGTCATTCCCGGCAAATGGCTGCCGGCGCAAGATCAATAAAACCAAACAAAAAAGAACAGGCAATGTGGGGAAACGAGGATGGCTCTGACGAGGCTCAAGGAAGGTGGCAACGCCTATAGCGCCGAGATGGATGCGCATGAGCGCGCCTCGCGCGGCGAGATCATGGCGCTGCAGAAGCAGCGGTTGGCGTGGTCGCTGAAGCACGCCTACGACAACGTCGCGCATTACCGCAAGGCGTTCGACAAAGCGGGCGTGCATCCGTCCGACTTTCGCGAGCTCTCTGATCTCGCCAAATTCCCGTTCACGGTGAAGACGGACCTGCGCGACAATTATCCCTTCGACATGTTCGCCGTGCCGCGCGAAAAGCTGGTGCGGGTGCATGCCTCATCCGGCACGACCGGAAAGCCGATCGTGGTCGGCTATACGCAGCGCGACATCGACACTTGGTCCGAGGTGATGGCGCGCTCGATCCGGGCCGCCGGCGGCCGCACCGGCATGATCATCCACAATGCGTATGGCTATGGACTCTTCACCGGCGGTCTCGGCGTGCACTACGGCGCCGAGAAGCTCGGCTGCACCGTGGTGCCGATCTCCGGCGGCATGACCGAGCGGCAGGTGCAGCTCATCAACGATTTCCGCCCCGACATCATCACGGTAACGCCGAGCTACATGCTGGCGATCCTCGACGAGTTCAAGCGCCAGAAGCTTGATCCGCGCCAGTGTTCGCTCAAGATCGGCATCTTCGGCGCGGAACCCTGGACCAACGCGATGCGCGCCGAGATCGAGGACGCCTTCGACATGGACGCGACCGACATCTATGGCCTGTCCGAGGTGATCGGCCCGGGCGTCGCTCAGGAATGCATCGAGACCAAGGACGGCCTGCACATCTGGGAGGATCATTTCTACCCGGAAGTGATCGACCCCGAGACCGGCGCGGTGCTGCCCGACGGCGAGAAGGGCGAGCTGGTCTTCACCTCGCTCACCAAGGAAGCCTTTCCGGTGATCCGCTATCGAACCCGCGACCTGACGCGGCTGCTGCCGGGAACGGCACGGCCGGGCATGCGGCGGATGGAGAAGGTGACCGGGCGCTCGGACGACATGATCATCCTGCGCGGCGTCAATCTGTTCCCGACCCAGATCGAGGAGGTGCTGCTCGCGACCGACTGGTGCGGCGGCCATTTCATCCTCGAGCTCACCCGGGAAGGCCGCATGGACGAGCTCACCATCATCGCCGAGGCGCGGCCCGAGAGCTGGGACGGCCGCGGCCTCGTTGACCATGCGGATCGAATTTCGACCCACATCAAGAATACGATCGGCGTCAGCTCCAGGGTGCAGGTAGTTGCGCCGGCCACGCTGGAGCGCTCGCTCGGCAAGGCCAAGCGGCTCTTCGACAAGCGGCCAAAGGACTGACCGGACGGATTGACTCGACCGGCGCCAGAGGCGACAAGGCCCGCGAGAAATCGCGGGTCTTTTCATGTCAGCCGATGCCAAAACCGTCGAAGCGCGCTGTGTGCGCCTCAGCGCCAAAGCTGAAAATGCCGCTGCGCTTGCGCCGACCATTGAGCGGCAGATGCTTGCGCGCGGGCCGAACGATCTTCTGATCGAGGTGAAGGCTGCCGCGGTCAATCCCTCCGACGTCAAGGCTGCGACCGGGCTGATGCCCTATGCCGTGTTCCCCCGGACCCCCGGCCGCGACTATGCCGGCGTGGTGATTGACGGGCCCGCCGCCACCATTGGGAACGAAGTGTTCGGCTCGTCCGGGGACCTCGGCATTCGTCGTGACGGCACTCATGCGAGCCGTCTCGTGGTCGAAGCCGATGCGGTCGTGGAGAAGCCGAAGACTGTGTCCTGGGAGGAGGCCGCCGGCATCGGCGTGCCCTTCGTGACCGCGATGGAAGGCTTTCGCAGGGCGGGCGTGCCGAAGCGCGGCGAGACCGTTCTGGTTTTCGGGGTGAATGGCAAGGTCGGTCAGGCCGCGGTGCAGATCGCGACCTGGCAGGGCGCGCGCGTGATCGGCGTGGTGCGCAGGGCGGAAGCCTATGAAGGCCACACCAACGCGCCCATCGAGGTGATCGACGCCTCCGCCACCGAAATCGCCGCGCGCGTGCACGAATTGACCGGCGGCAAGGGCGCCGACGTCGTCTTCAACACGGTCGGCGATCCCTATTTCCAGGCCGCGCACAAATCGCTCGCGCTTCGCGGCCGCCAAATCCTGATCGCCGCGATCGACCGCATCGTGCAGTTCAACATCCTCGAATTCTATCGGGGCCAGCACACTTATGTCGGCATCGACACGCTGGGTCTATCCTCGGCCGCGACGGGCGCGGTGCTGCGCGACCTCGGGCCGGGTTTCGCTAGCGGCCATCTGAAGCCGTTTCCGATCAGGGCGAATGCGATCTATCCGCTGGAGCGCGCGAAGGAAGCGTATGTTGCGGTCGCCGGCTCGTCACGTGACCGGGTGATCCTGAAGCCGTAACCATGGAATCCACGCAACTCGTTATCCTCGCCGGCCTGGCCATCGGTCTCGTCTACGGTGCCGTTGGCCTGCTCAGCGGTTTCTGCCTGATGAGCAGCATGCGCGGGTTACTGGCTGAGGGCGACGGGCGGCTGGTGCGGACCTACGCGCTCGCAATCGCTGTTGCGATCGCCGCGAGCCAGTTCCTCGCCGGCAGCGGCACGATCGATCTCGGCAAGTCGATCTATCTGCAGCAATCGTTTTCGCCGGCGGTGCTGTTCCTCGGCGGCCTGCTGTTCGGCTACGGCATGGTGCTTTCGAACGGCTGCGGCTTGCGGGCGCTGGTGCTGCTCGGCCGCGGCAATCTCCGCTCCTTCGTGGTCGTGATCGTGCTCGCGATTGCCGCGCAGATGACGCTGAAGGGCCTCATCGCACCGGCGCGCATTGCGCTGGTCCAGGCAACGCAAGCCACGGCTCCTGCCAATTCGCTGCCGTCGTTGCTGGCGACGCTCGGCTTCACGGAATCGCTTTCACGTGCGCTCGCCGCGGCCGCGACAACCGTCGCGCTGAGCCTGTTCGCTTTTGCGCATCCTGCGTTCCGTCGCTCGCCCGGTCAGGTCGTAGCGGGCATCATTGTGGGCCTCCTCGTCGCCGGCGGCTGGCTGGCCACCGGCTATCTCGGTGCCGACGACTTCAATCCGGTCCCCGTGACCTCCCTTACGTTCGTCGCGCCGATCGCCGATAGCCTGCAATATGCCATGCTCTCGACTGGACTGACGCTCAACTTCGGCATCGCGACGGTGGCCGGCGTCTTCGCCGGCAGTCTGGTGACGGCACTCGCAACTGGCCACTTCAAGCTCGAAGGCTATTCCTCGCCGCGCCACATGCTCCGCTCAGGGACCGGTGCCGCGCTGATGGGGATCGGCGGCGTGATGGCGTTCGGCTGCTCGATCGGGCAGGGGCTCACCGGCGTGTCTACGCTCGCGCTGGGATCGTGCGTCGCGGCTGCCGGCATCCTGCTCGGCACCGCGGCGGGCCTGCGCGGGGTTCTGCGGGTTCAGCCTCTCGCGGTGGCCTGACTGCGCAACAACCGATCGCCCAGCGTCGCAAGGCCGATGCCGGAGACGATCAGCGCGGCCGCGACGGCAAGGCTCGCGTCGATGGGTTCACCCAGAAGGATCGCAGCGCTGGCGATGCCGACCAGCGGTGTCCCGGTGGTGCCGAGCGACGTCGTCAGGGCTGAGATGCTCTTGTTGACCATCGACATCGCCCAATAAGCCAGGACCGTTCCGACCAGGCCCGAATAGAGAAACAACAATACGAGCCTCCACGACCACTCCACATGCGGGAGGCCATCCACAGCTGTCGCGCCGACCGACAGCACGATCGTTGCCACGAGCACCTGCCAAAGCAAAAGCTGAAGCGGAGATCCGATCCAGCGATGCGCGCGGATATAGATGATGTTCGCAGCCCAAGAGATCGCGGCCAGGATGACCATGCCGGCGCCGAGCAGCACGTTTGGGTTGGTCCAGTCGATCGAGGATGGATTCAGGATGACGGCAAGGCCGATCAGCCCGAGCAGAGCGCCGGCGAGCTTCGGCGCCGTCAGCGTGTCCTTGCCGAAAAGGGGCGCGGCGAGTGCGACCCAGAGCGGCGTGGTGTAGCCGAGCACGATGCCCTTGCTTGCGGGCAGGAAGCGAAGGCCGCTGGCAACCAGGATCGAGAACAGCGTCATATGCAGCAGCGCCACGCTCAGGATCACGGGAAAGTCGCGTCGCTCCGGGATCACGAGATTGTTGCTCAGTCCGAGCAGCACGAACAATCCAGCCAGCGCGATCCAACTCCGGATTGCCGCGCTCCACAACGGCGGGACGAACTGCACGAGCTGCTTGGTCACCGACCAATTCACGCCCCAGGCCAGCACCACGATGAGGAACAGGCCGATGGCCGCACGGGGTGACAGGGTGTTCATGTCGCAGGTCCTTGAAGCAGTCCGAGCCGCCGGATAGCATCCCGACTGGCATTTGAAAAAGTGCCAGATTGGAGAAGAAGAGAGTGCCAGTATCCGACACGACGATCTCCGCGTTGATCGAGCTGAAGCGGACCGATGGCGAGGGGCTGGTGGCGCAACTGACGAGCCAGCTGCGAGGCCTGATCGCGACCGGCCGCCTCGGCAAAGGCCGCGTGCTGCCGTCGAGTCGACGGCTTGCGAGCGATCTCGGCGTCTCGCGCAACACCGTCACATACGCGTTCGAGCAGCTCGCGGCCGAGGGATATGTCGCAGCGTCTCATGGCCGCCGTCCCGTGGTCATGATCGACGGCCACGAACGCATCGAACGGGGCGCCGTCGCAGCGGGCGAATGCGTCGGCAAACTGCGGCTCTCGCCTTGGGCTACGAAGCTCCAGCAGGCCGACTGGCCGATGTCTTATCGGGGGGAGCTCAAACCGCTGCGCCCGGGGCTGGGCGATTTCAGGGAGTTTCCGAACGAGGTCTGGGCACGCTGCCTGCGCCGCAGTGCCGTGCATGCAGGCAGGCGCGAGCTGGGACCGGTCAACCGGCTGCGCCTGCGGGAGGCGCTGACGCATTATCTGGCGACGAACCGGGACGTCCGCGCCACGGCGGAGCAGATCATGATCCTGCCGAGCGCGCAGGCCGCGCTGACCTTGATTGCTGCCACACTCATTTCACCGGGCGATCATGTATGGGTTGAAGACCCCGGCTATCCCGGCGCGGCGGCTGCCTTTCACGCATCCGGCGCGCGCCTGACCGGCATCAGGCTGGATGAACAGGGCATGCAGCGAATGCCAGGCCTTGGAGCTCCCAGGCTGATCTTCATGACGCCGTCGCATCAGCACCCAACCGGCCGGTTGATGTCGCTAGCCCGTCGAACCGAGTTTCTCGCGGCAAGCCGGCCCGGCAGGACCTGGATCGTCGAGGACGATTACGACGGCGAATTCCACTACGACAGCCGGCCGGTGCCGGCCTTGCAGGGGTTAGATGCCCATGGCCGTGTGTTCTATGTCGGCACATTCTCGAAGGCGATGAGGTCGGACATCCGGCTCGGCTATCTGGTCGCGCCGGCGGCGCTGGTCAGCACCTTGGAGATCGCGCAGCAGCACATGGGACTGATCGCCGCCAGCCACATCCAGGAGGCGCTGGCCGAATTCATCGCCGATGGGCACTTCCTCGCACATCTGCGCCGCATGCGCCGGCTCTATCACGCGCGCCGCGATCATCTTGTCGAGGAGCTGCAGCGGCATCTCGGTGGCATGCTCTTGGTCGAGGTGCCCCCCGGCGGTATCCAGCTCGTCGCCCGTCTCGAGCGCGGCCGCACTGATCGGGCGGCGGTGAAGCGGCTGGTCGAGGCGGGCGTCGAAACGCGCGCCTTGTCCAGCCTGGCGCTCGGCAAGCCGCGCGATCACGGCCTGCTGCTCGGCTTTGCGGCGTGGCGCGAAAACGAGATCAGCGCGGCCGTGCGCACGATGGCGTCGTGCTTCTAGTGGGGCATCGCTACTCCACCGCTTTCGTCACGATCCGGATCTCCGACGTCAGCGTCCGGTGCACCGGGCACTTGTCGGCGATCTCCATCAGCTTCTTGCGCTGCTCGGCATCGAGGGCGCCGTCGATCGCGATGTCGCGCTCGATCTGGTCGAGCATGCCCTCGCGGGTCTCGCACTCCGCACAATCCTTGGCGTAGATCTTGGAATGCTTCAGCGTGACCGTGACGCGGTCGAGCGGCAGCGACTTGCGGTCGGCATAGAGACGCATGGTCATCGAGGTGCAGGCACCTAAGCCGGCGAGCAGGAAATCGTACGGGCCGGGCCCGGCATCCGCGCCGCCGGCTGCAATGGGCTCGTCCGCCACCAGATGATGCGGGCCGACGGTGATGGTCTGGTTGAACTTGCTCTTGCGGGTCTCCTGCACCACGACCTTGCGCGGCTCCTCCGGCAGATCCATCGCCTTCGCGGGCGTCGCTGCATCGACGTAACGGCTGGCCCATGCCACGATTACGTCGGCGGCGTAGAGCGCGTCGGCAGGCTTGGTCAGAAGATGATCGGCATGGTCGAGCGAGACGAAGCTCTTGGGGTGTCTTGCCGCGACGAAGAGCTTCGTTGCGTTGTCGATGCCGACGGTGTCGTCGAGGGGCGAATGCATCACCAGCAGCGCCTTGTGCAGGCCGGTGACGTCCTTCATCAGCTCGTGCTCGGCGATGTCGTCGAGGAATTCGCGCTTGATCCGGAACGGGCGTCCCGCGAGCGAGACTTCGACCTCGCCCTGCGCGCGGATGTTGTCGAGATGCTCCCGGAACAGGCCGGTGACGTGGGCGGGATCCGAGGGCGCCGCGATGGTGGCCACCGCTCGTGCCTCGGGAATTTGTCCGGCAGCGGCGAGGATCGCGGCGCCACCCAGGCTATGGCCGATCAGGATCGAGGGTGCCTTGCGGGTCTCGCGCAGATGATCGGCCGCGCGCACGAGATCGGCAACGTTGGAGGAGAACGTCGAATTGGCGAAATCACCGCCGCTGGAGCCGAGCCCGGTGAAGTCGAAGCGCAGCACCGCGATGCCCTTGGCGGCGAGCGCGACCGAGATGCGCTTGGCCGCCAGCGTGTCCTTGCCGCAGGTGAAGCAATGCGCGAACAGCGCGAAAGCCGCGGGCTCGCCGTCAGGCAGCTCCAGCGCGGCCGCGAGCTGATGGCCGCCTTCGCCGGTGAATTGAAAGCGTTCCGTCGGCATGGGCTTCCCCCCGTCTTGCTCGAACCTAATCGCCCGAATAGCGCTGCTCGGCCCAGGGATCACCGCGGTTATGATAGCCGCGGACTTCCCAGAAGCCCGGCGCGTCCTCGGTCAGGAATTCGATGGCCTGGAGCCATTTCGCGCTCTTCCAGAAATAGAGGTGCGGCACGACCAGCCGCACCGGGCCGCCATGCTCCTCCGTCAGCGGCTGGCCGGACCAGCTGTGGGCGAGCAGCGCGTCCTCGGCGGCAAAATCCTCCAGCGCGAGATTGGTGGTGTAACCGTCATAGGAATGCAGCACGACGAAGCGAGCATCCTCGCGCGGCTGGCAGGCCACCAGCAGCTCACGCGTGGCGAGCCCTTCCCATTCGTTGTCATAGCGCGACCAGGTCGTGACGCAATGGATGTCCGAGGTGAACCGGGACTGCTTCTGCGCGGCGAATTCAGCAAAGGTCCAGAACACGGGGGCCTCGACCGCGCCATAGACGTCGAGCCGCCAGCGCTCGCGCGAGACCGGCGGCGTGACCCCGAGATCGAGTACCGGCCAGTCCTTGGTGAGGTGCTGCCCGGGCGGAAGCCTTTGATCCTCCGGGCGTGTCATCTTGCCGGTGAGAAAGCGGCCCTCGCGCGCCCACTTCTCGTTGATGCGCGTCAGCTTGCTGTCGGATGGCGTCTCGTCGGTCATGGCCTGTGCTCGTGGCGATGCATGGCAGAGGCGTGCTTGGTGTCGCGCCCGCCATGAAAGGCCTGTCCGCTTCCTTTGGGAAGGCCTTACATCGCCTTTCCGAGCAAAAATGGCAACTGGCGGGGGCCGCGCACCGTTCCTTGCGACCAAGTCACAGTGCCTGCCGGATCGAGCCGGAAGTCGGGAATCCGCTTCAGCCATTCCTCCAGCGCCACCTGCATTTCCATGCGCGCGAGGTTGGAACCGACGCAGCGGTGGATGCCGAGGCCGAAGGCCGCGTGACGATTCTCGCGCCGGTCGATCACGACTTTGTCAGCGTCCGGAAACATCGTGGGGTCGCGGTTGGCTGCCGGGAACGACAGCAGCACCATGTTGCCCGGCTTGACCGGACAGCCGGACACCGTGGTCTCCTTGACCACCTCGCGCGCCATCGTCACCGGCGAATAGGCGCGCAGCAGCTCCTCCACGGCGGTTGGAATCAGTCCGGGCTCGGCGATTAGCCGCTCGCGGTCGGCCGGCGTCTTCGCAAGATGCCAGAGCGAGGAGCCGATCGCGCTCCAGGTGGTGTCGATGCCGGCGATCAGCAGCAGGCGCAGCGAGCCCATCACATGGGTGTCCTCGAGCGGATTGCCGTTCTTGTCCCTGGCGTTCATCAGGTAGGAGATCAGGTCGTCGGTGGGCTTGCTCTTGCGCGCTTCGATGTGGCCGCCGAAATAGGCCGTCATCTCCTGCACGGCCTGGAGCAGCTTGCTCTCGTCCTTGATGCCGAGCTCGAGGATCATGTGGATCCAATTGATGAAAAGGTCGCTGTCGCTCTCGGGAATTCCGAGCATGTGCGCGATCGCCCGAACCGGGATGTGCTTGGTGTAGCGCGCCGCAGCGTCCACCCTCTGCTCGGCGATGAAGTCGTCGATCAGCTCGTTGCAGATGGCGCGGACGCGCGGCTCGAGCTTCTTCATCGCGTCCGGGGTGAACGGCGGCAGCAGCAATTGCTTGGCCGGCTTGTGCTCGGGCGGATCGGAGGTGATCGGCGGGGCTGCGTTCCTGCTGGTGATTTCCGGCCGTACGTCGCGGACGATGATGCGGCGGGAGGAGAAGTGCTCGGTGTCGTTGGCGATCTCGCGCACGGCCTCATAGGTCGTCGGCAAATAGCAGCCGAGGAAGCGTTTCGTGTGCACCACGGGGCTTACGGCTCGCAGCTCGTCCCAGATCGGGAACGGGTCCTCGGTCCATTGCGGATCGGTGTGGTCGAAATCATGAACCCAGTCGGTGACGGGCGGATGGGCGACAGGCTGGTCGACGTCGGACATGGCAGGGAATCCCTTGGCTCGTATTCGCTGAACGCAGCGGGGCGGCAACGGCCGCACTATTCCTCGATCACATCGATTGCGATTTCCGGGCAGTTGGATTTCGCAAGCCAGGCCTTGTCCTCAAGTCCCGGAGGGACGGTGCCGTCACCAGCTTCGTGCGCGTTGCCGTATTCGTCGAGCTCGAAAAGCTCCGGCGCGAGCGCCTTGCAGCGGGCATGGCCCTGGCATTTGTCGGGATCGACGTGAACCTTCAGTCGCTCTGCCATGCTCGGCTTCCTTGGTCGTGTGCGCGCGAGGGCCCGAAGGCGGCGCGTTTCCTCATCTCGGTTCTATTTAAGTTATATACTATTACATTCGCGGCGGGCTTCCCTTGTCAAGCGGGAACTTGTAGGCTTCGCCCCGACATGCGTTCACGACCAGCCCGCAAGCCCGCGAAGACCTACCACCATGGCGATCTTCGCGATGCGCTGATCGAGGCCGCGCTGCAAGAGGCGGAGCGGGGCGGCGCGGAGGCGATCAGCATCAAGGCGCTTGCCAAGAAGCTCGGGGTCTCGCAGCCGGCGCCATACCGGCATTTTGCCGACCGCGAGGCGCTGCTCGCCGCCGTCACCGCGCAAGCATTCCGGCAGCTCTCGGCGCTCTTGCGTGATGCGATGGCAAAGCCGTCGCAGCAATCGAAGCTCTCGCGGCTCGCACAGGCGACGCTCGATTTCGGCTTGCGCCGGAATGGCATCTACCGCCTGATGTTCGCCTCGCGCACGGTGTCCTGCGCGGCCAAGGGCAGCGAGCTGCACGAGGCAACGCGGGAGACCTTTGCGCTCGTCATCGAAGCTCTGGAAGCGCCCGCCGTGGGCTATTTGCGCGAACGGCAGGCGCTCAAGATCTGGGCGGCGCTGCACGGCGTGGTGATGCTGGCCGAGCAGGGCCTGTTCACGGGCGAGGCGGCGCATGCCACGCGCGAGGAGCTGGTCGAGGATTTCGTCAACGAGACGAAGGCTGCGCTTGCGGTCGCGATCAAGGATGCGCGACGTCGGACCAAGGCCGGCGCTTAGAGCATGATCCGGAAAAGTGCATGGCGGTTTTCCGAAAAGATCATGCTCAAACAATAACCTAAAGCGCGATGACGATCCATCCTAATCGCATCGCGCTTTAGGCCTTCGCCTTCAGCAGCTTCATCAGCTTTTCGACCGCGCTGTCCGGCGTGGTCACGACGGGGCGGCCGGTGGCCTCCGCGACCAGCGGCGCCGTCGCGGCGATGCTGAATTGCGCCAGCGCGATGACGTCGCAATCGCGCAAGCTCCGTGAGGCCTCCGCGATCAGCCGGTCATGCGTGGCGCGGTCGCCGCGGTCGAGCGCGGCCAGCGCGCCGTCGGCGAGCTTCGGCACCACCTCGACGGAGGCGGGAAACTCGGGCGGCATCGACGCCAGCGTCGGCTGAAAGGTCGAGAGCAGGCCGATGCGCCGGCCGATGGTCACCGCCCTCTCGATCATGGCCTCGTTCGGCTTCAGCACCGGCATCGGCGCATGCGCGCGCGCGACGGCCTCGATGCACGGGCCGAAGGCGGAGCAGGTGAACAGGATTCCATCCGCTCCCGTCGCCGCTGCATAGTCGCCGAGCGCGAGGAACCGTTCCGTCATGGCATTGTTGAGTTGCCCGTCGCGGGCGAGATCCGCCGAGAGACTGTCGTCAAGCAGGTTCATCAGCCGCGCCTCGGGCCACGCCTGCGCAAACGCTGCCTCGATCGGGGCGATGGAATGCTTGAGGGCGTGGATAAGGGCGATGCGCATGGGGGGCTCGATGCTTCTTCTCCCTCTCCCCGTTCTTACGGGGAGAGGGTCGGGGATGAGGGGCTCTCTCGGCACAAAAAGGTGAGAGTTGGACGCGCGGAAACTCCCCCTCA
>NZ_LAXE01000001.1:6074260-6101324 GCF_003122645.1 Bradyrhizobium sp. SUTN9-2 | reverse complement strand
TCTCGGCACAAAAAGGTGAGAGTTGGACGCGCGGAAACTCCCCCTCACCCGGATTGCTGCGCAATCCGACCTCTCCCCGCAAGCGGGGAGAGGTGAACTCCCTTACTTGAACGGAATGGCGTACATCAAGCCGCCTTTGCTCCAGAGGCCGTTGAGGCCGCGATCGAGCTTGAGCGGGCTGGCCTTGCCGACATTGCGCTCGAAAATCTCGCCGTAATTGCCGCCGGCCTTGATCGCCTTGACCAGCCATTTGTTGTCGAGCCCGAGCCGCGAGCCGAGGTCGCCGCTGGCCCCCAGCAGCCGCTGGATCGCAGGCGTTTGCGACTTCGTCATCTCCTCGACATTGGCTTGCGTGACGCCGAGCTCCTCGGCCTCGATCAGGCCGTAATGCAGCCAGGCGATGATGTCGCTCCAGACCTCGTCGCCGTTGCGGGTGAAGGGTCCGAGCGGCTCCTTGCTGATGGTCTGCGGCAGCACAATGTAGTCGGTTGCGTTCGGCGCGGCCGTGGTCACCGCGCCGGCGAGGGCCGAAGCGTCCTGGGTCATCGCATCGCAGCGGCCGCCGAAGAAGGTCTGGTACATGGTGTCGACGCGGTCGAACACCAGGGGCTTCCAGTCGATGCCGTTGGCGCGGCCGTAATCGCCGAGCGTGACCTCGTGCGTGGTGCCCTGCGCGACGCAGACGGTGGCGCCCTTGAGGTCCTTCAGCTCCTTGACGCCGAGGTCCTTCTTCACGACAAAACCCTGGCCGTCGTAGAAGTTGATCGGACCCTGCCGCAGGCCCAGCGTCGCGCCGCGCAAATAGGTCTGCGTCGAGTTGCGATAGAGCACGTCGATCTCGCCCGATTGCAGGGCGGTGAAGCGGTTCTGAGCCGTCAGCGAGACGTAGCGCACCTTGGTAGGATCGCCGAGCACGCCGGCCGCCAGCGCGCGGCAATAATCGACGTCGAGACCCCTGTAATTGCCTTGCGAGTCCGGCGCCGAGAAGCCGGCAAAACCGGCACTGACGCCGCAAACCAGCGTGCCGCGGCTCTTCACCGTATCGAGCGTCGCTGCCGCTGCGATCATTGTCGATGCCGCGAGCAGGCCCGCTGCGATAACCACTTTCCTCATACTACTCTCCCCTCACTGATTGACACTACGCAACACGCTGTCGACGGCCGTGCCCAGCTTGTCGACGATCAGGTCGATTTCGTCCGCCGAGGCGATATAGGGCGGTGCCAGCAGCACGTGGTCGCCGCGCACGCCATCGACGGTACCACCGGTGGGATAGCAGCCGAGGCCACCGGCAAAGGCCTCCGCCTTGATCTTCTGGTGCAGCTTGAGCGCCGGATCGAACGAGGTGCGGGTAGCGCGATCGGCGACCAGCTCGATCGCCCAGAACAGGCCGCGGCCCCTGATGTCGCCGACATGGCGATGATTGCCGAAGCGTTCGGTCAGGCGCTGCTCGAGCTGCTTGCCGCGCTCCTTCACGCGGTCGAGCAGGCCATCATCGCGGATCACATCCTGCACCGCGAGCGCCGCAGCGCAGGCGAGGGAATGCGCCAGATAAGTGTGGCCGTGCTGGAACGCGCCCGAGCCTGCGCGGATGGTGTCGATGATCTTGCCGCTTGCCAGCATCGCACCGATCGGCTGATAGCCGCCGCCGAGCCCCTTTGCGATCGCCTGGATGTCGGGGGCGACACCTTCTTGCTCCCACGCATGCATCGTGCCGGTGCGGCCCATGCCGCACATGACCTCGTCGAGAATGAGCAGCGCACCGTGACGGTCGCAGATCTCGCGCATCGCTTTGAAGTAGCCGTCCGGGGCGGTCACGGCGCCGGCGGTGGCGCCGACGACGGGCTCGGCGAGGAAGGCGGCGACGGTGTCGGGGCCGAGCCGCTGGAACTCGGCTTCGAACTCGGCGGCGAGGCGCGCGACGAACCGCGCGTCCGACTCGCCCTCGCGCTTCTCGCGATAGGCGAACGCCGGCGTGACGTGGTTGAAAGCGGTCGAGAGCAGCGGCGCATAGGGCGCGCGACGCCAGGCATTGCCGCCGGCGGCGAGCGCGCCGAGCGTGTTGCCGTGATAGCTCTGCCGCCGCGCGATGAAGTGCTGCCGCTGCGGCTCGCCGCGCTCGATGAAATATTGCCGCGCCAGCTTGATGCTGGCTTCGATCGCCTCCGATCCGCCGCTGACGAAATAGGCGTAGGCGAGCCCGCCGGGCTCGTGTCCGACCAGTGTTTCAGCAAGTGCTTCCGCCGGCTCGGAGGAGAAGAAAGCCGTATGCGCATAGGCGAGGGTGGACGCCTGCTTGGCCATCGCCGCGATCACGCGCGGATGCTGGTGGCCGAGGCAGGAGACCGCCGCCCCGCCGGAGGCATCGATGATGCGACGTCCGTCCTCGGCGAAGAGATAAACGCCCTCGCCGCCGATCGCCTTTGGCGGAGTTTCGCGCAGCGAGCGATGCAGCACGCGGCTGGTGCGAGTGCTCATGGGTCAACCTTTCTCCGGGACGTAGGTGGAGGCAGCAGTGAGCCGCGCCTCGGTGTTTTCCAGCCGCTTCTTCGCGGCGGCGCCGCCGAGCGAGAATGTGACCGCCGCGAGCGACTGCGCGATCGCGATCGCGCCCGTGAGACTGGGGAAAAAGCCGGGCGAGGAGGCTGCCTCGAACAGCAGCACATGGTCGGCGCCTTCGGCCATCGGTGCCGACAGGCTATCCGCAATCGCGATCAGCGTCGCGCCGCTGCGATGCGCGGCCTGAGCGACGCGGACGCTCGCATGCGTGTAAGGCAGGAAGCCGATGACGATGACGGCTTCGCTTGGCCGGAACGCGCCGAGATCGAGGTCGTCGGGCCCGGACGTGCCGACGAGCTGCACCTGTTCGGGCCGGAACAGGCGCAGCTCGTAGTTCAGGAGTTCCGCGACGCTGCGGCAGCTGCGATAGCCCGCGATCCAGATCCGCTTGGACTCGTGCAGCGCGCGCGCCGCTTCCGCGATCGGCTGTGCCGGGATGCGCGGAAGGCCGGCGGCCTCGGCCTCGAGCTTGTCGAGGATGAGCGTAACATCGGCGTTCGGCCCGTGACGGCGGCCTCTTGTGCGGCCGGAGAAGGGCGCGGTCTGGGACGGCCGCCGCGCCTCGGTCAGCGCCGCACGCAGCTCGTCCCATCCGGAATAGCCGATCGCTTTCGCAAGCCGCGTGAACGCGGCGGGATCGGCACCGGCTTCCGCTGCGAGATCGCGCATCGAGCGGGTGGTGGCATCGTAGTCGTTGGCGGCGACGAAACGGCCGACCTCCTGTAAGCGCAGGGGGAGCGACGGCAATGCGATGCGCAGTTCGTTCAAAGGCGAGGATTTCGCGGGCTCGGCCATGAAACATTTGTTGCATGGATCTGGGTTCGGTGCAACAGTTGACGTGCGTCGCCGGAAATCGCTGCATTCGACGAAGGATTTTTGTGCTGTGACCGCCGATCATCCCAGGCCGCCGCCGCGCCGCCGCTTCGTGCTCGGCCGCAACCAATTGAAGGGCCTGTTCTGGCAGGTCCTGGTGGTCGGCATCGCGATCGCAGTGATCGCCTTCCTCTGGTCCAACACCGTCACCAATCTGTCGGCCCGCCGCATCACGACCGGCTTCGCCTTTCTCGGCCGCGAGGCCGGCATGCCGATTGCCGACAGCCTGCTCGCCTACAATCCCGGGGATACCTACCTCTGGGCCTTCGTCGTCGGCGTCGCCAACACCTTGCGCGTCGCCGTGATCGGCATCGTGCTCGCGACGATCCTCGGCACCCTGATCGGGATCTCGCGGCTGTCGGCCAATTGGTTGCTGTCGCGGCTTGCGGCCGTCTACGTCGAAACGCTCCGCGACATCCCGCTGCTGCTCCAGCTACTGTTCTGGTACGTGCTGATGCAGGCGCTGCCGGCTGCACGTGCCGCCTGGCGGCCCGTCGAGGGCATATTCCTGTCCAATCGCGGCCTGATCCTGCCTGCGATCCCGTTCGGTCCGCCGCAGCTCACGGTGCTCGGCACCGCGGTGCTGGGCTGTGCGGTGTTCTTCCTCTTCCGTCGCTGGTTGGTCGCACAGCAGATGCGCGACGGCAAGCCGCGGCCGGCCTGGCCGTCTGCGCTCGGCCTCATCGTCGTGGTGCCGGCGGCGGTCTCGCTGGTGCTCGGCGCGTCCTGGACGGTCGAGTGGCCGCAGCTGCGCGGCTTCAATTTCGTCGGCGGGCTGACGCTCGCGCCGGAATACTTCGCGCTGCTGATCGCACTGGTGACCTACACCTCCGCCTTCATCGCCGAGATCGTGCGCAGCGGCATCCAGTCGGTGCCACGCGGGCAATGGGATGCCGCCAACGCACTCGGCCTGCGTCGCAGCTTCATGCTGCGGCAGATCATCCTGCCGCAGGCGCTGCGCGTCATCGTGCCGCCGATGACGAGCCAGTATCTCAACCTGACCAAGAACTCCTCGCTCGCGGTCGCGATCGGCTACCAGGACGTGGTCTCGATCGCCAACACAACGCTGAATCAGACCGGACAGGCCATCGAAGCCATCGCGCTGATCATGGCGGTGTTCCTGACCATCAGCCTTTCGATCAGCTTCTTCATGAACTGGTACAATGCGCGCATCGCGCTGGTGGAGCGCTGATCATGACCGCGATCACGGACATCCCCGATGCACCCCGGGCCGCTCGCCGACCGCAGCTGGGCAATCCGGTGCTGCACTGGCTGCGCAAGAACCTGTTCTCCTCGATCCCGAATGGGATCATCACCATCCTGCTAATGGTGCTGCTCGCCAAAGGCATTTTCAGCTTCGTGCAATGGGGCATCGCCAATGCGGTCTGGCTGACGCCCACGAGCGATTCCAGCGCCTGTCGCGCCGCGCGCGGCCTCGGAGCGTGCTGGGCCATCGTCCCCGAGAAGTACCGCTTCATCCTGTTCGGCACCTATCCGTTCGACGAGCAATGGCGGCCGGCGCTGTCGGTCGTGCTGTTCATCGCGCTGTACTACCTCTCGACCCGGCGCGCGCTGTGGCGGCGCGAGCTGGTCTATCTCTGGATCGGTGCACTGGCGCTGATCAGCGTGCTGATGTGGGGCGGTGTGCTCGGCCTGTCCTTCGTCTCGCAGGATCGCTGGGGCGGATTGCCGGTGACGCTGATCCTGGCGACGTTCGGTCTCGCCGTCGGCTTTCCGCTCGGTATCCTGGTCGCGCTCGGCCGGCGCTCGAAGCTACCGGCGATCCGCTCGCTCAGCGTGCTCTATGTCGAGCTGATCCGTGGCGTGCCGCTGGTGAGCCTGCTGTTCATGGCGAGCGTGATGTTTCCGCTGTTCATGCCGGCCGGATTCAATATCGACAAGCTGCTGCGCGCTCAGATCGCGATCATCCTGTTCGCCGGTGCTTACCTCGCCGAAGTGATCCGCGGCGGGCTTCAGGCCGTGCCGCGCGGGCAATATGAAGCCGCCGACGCGCTCGGCCTGTCCTACTGGCGCAAGCACCGGCTGATCATCCTGCCGCAGGCGATCCGCCACGTCATCCCGCCGCTGGTCAACACCTTCATCGCCTTCTTCAAGGACACCAGCCTGGTGCTGATCATCGGCATCTTCGACCTGCTGACGACGGCCAAGACCGCGATCATCGATCCCGCCTGGCAGCAGTTTTCGGTCGAGGTCTACATCTTCGTGGCCGCGATCTACTTCGTCTTCTGCTTCGCGATGTCGCGCTACAGCCGGAGCCTGGAGGCGCCGACAACGCCGAAGTGACGGTTTGTCGTTTGGTGCCGCTTGTTTGCGCTTGCACCGATTGCCGCTCTTGATCTCTAATACCAGAGGTTGCTCCTGCGGTCGATTTGGCGAGGCTGTCATGCGCGTGGCCGTTTTGCGGCAATTCACCGCCGCCCAGATTTGCGTCCTGATCTTCGCGACCACTCTCGGCGTGTCAGCGTGCGCCGCCGAGGGGTTACGGCGCTATCGCGCGCCGATCGGTGAGAGTTCGATTTCGGGAATTTCGTCGGGCGCGTTCATGGCCGTTCAGTTCGGCACGGCGTGGTCGTCGGTGATCAAGGGCGTCGGCGTGGTCGCAGGCGGCCCTTACTGGTGCGCGAAGGCGGACGCGTTCGACGCCGTCACCTGGTACTGGGGGCCGATCCGGCGGGCCACGGGTGCATGCATGAAAGGGCCGGCGTCGGATCTGAATCCGAAGGATTTTACGGCAAAGGCCGACGCGAAGGCCGCAGCGGGCGAGATCGACCCTCTCAGCAATGTCGGCAGGCAGAAGATCTATCTCTTTCACGGCTACAATGACGCGATCGTCGACAAGGCCGCGACCGATGCGGCCGCCGATTTCTATCGCCACTATCTCGGGGATGCCAATCGCGGCAACTTGTTCTATCAGGCCACGCTCGGCGCGGGCCACTCGTTCGTCGTGGCGAAACAGGGCGCACCCGGGCTCAACGAGTGCAAGGCCAACACGGCGCCCTATATCGACCAATGCGGCTATGACCAGGCCGGCGTCATCCTGCAGCATATTTACGGCCGCCTGAATCCGCCCAATGCCGCGCAGCTTGCAGGTTCGGTGAAGAGCTTTGATCAATCGATCTATACGACGCCGCATCTGCCCGACGCGCTCAGCATGGGCGATACCGGCTATGTGTTCGTGCCCCGGGATTGCGAGCAGGGCAGTCCGTGTCGCGTCCACGTCGCGCTCCACGGATGCAAGCAGGACGTCGCCGATATCGGACGCAAATTCGTGGATGAGGCCGGCTACAATGAGTGGGCGGACACGAACCGCCTGATCATTCTCTATCCGCAGACCAAGACCAGCCCATACTGGCCAAGCAATCCGCAGGCCTGTTGGGATTGGTGGAGTTACGTCAACCATCAGGATAGCTACGTCACGAAGTCCGGATCGCAAATCAAGGCGATCAAGGCGATGCTGGATGCGCTCACGGCCGCTGCCGCGGCGCCCGCCGGCGCGATCGCGCCCTCGCTATCGGCACCGCAGTCGCTCACGGTGATCGATACGTCGGATAGCGGCGCTGACCTGGCCTGGTCTCCAGGGGACGACGGAACAACCTACCGGGTTTCGCGTGCGGGGCCCGATGGTGCGTTCCAAGCGGTTGGCGACGTGACAGGCGCGAGCTTTGGGGATTCCGGTCTGACGCCGAAAACAACATATCGATGGCGTGTCTCGGTCATTCTGAACGGGGCGGTGGGCCCGAGCTCCGAGGAGGCGACCGGCACCACGCGATCGACGCCTCCTCGCTGCGCCAATCCCGGCTCCTGCCCGATCGCCAAATAGCGAACCGAGCAACCGTCCCAGCCTGGAGGCGGCCAGCGGGAGGTGAGGTCTCGTGTCCCGGCTCTGCGACGCAGCGCTGGCGCGCTGCCCCTTGTCCGGGACACGAGAGTGAGGCTAGTCCTTCACCTTCGGATCGATCGGCGTCGTACCGCGCAGGCCCAGAATATCCTCCAGCACCTTCGCTCCGGCAATCACCTGCGCATCGGCGCGCGGCGCGCCGACCACCTGCACGCCGACCGGCAGGCCCGAGGCCGTGAAGCCGCAGGGCAGGGAGAGAGACGGGCAGCAGGCAAGCGTGATGGCGTAGACGATGCCGAGCCACTCGACGTAGTTTTCGAACCTCTTGCCGGCGCATTCGGCGACATAGCGATGCTCGATCGGGAAGGGCGGAACGATCGTGGTCGGCGTCAGCAACAGATCGTAGCTCTTGAAGAACTCGACTGCCCGCGCCGTCATGCCGACGCGCTGCGCCTCGGCGCGCGCGAGCTGCTCGACTGTGAGCTTCAGACCCTCCTCGATGTTCCAGATCACCTCGGGCTTGAGCAGGTCGCGCTTGGTGCGCAACAGATTGGCCTTGGTGATCGCAAAGTCGAAGGCGCGCAGCACGTGGAAGCATTCATGCGCCTCGCGCCAGTCCGGATGCGCCTCCTCGACGATGGCGCCGGCTTCGGCGAAACGTTCGGCGGCCTTTCGTGTGATCGCCTTCACTTCGGGATCGACCGGGGTGATGCCGAGATCGGGCGAATAGGCGATGCGCCTCGGCCGCTTGCCCGCCTGGGCCGCCGACAGGAACGAGGTTGCGGGAGCCGGCAGCGACAGCGGATCGTCGGCATAGTCGCCGCTCATGGCATCCAGCAGCAGCGCGAGATCCTCGACGTTGCGCGCCATCGGGCCGACCACGCCGAGATTGCGATCGATGCCGGACTTTGGGGTATGCGCGACGCGGCCGATGCTAGGCCGCATGCCGACGACGCCGCAGAAGGCCGCGGGGCTGCGCAAGGATCCGCCCATGTCGGAGCCTTGGGCGAGCCAGGCCATGCCGGTTGCCAGCGCCACCGCCGCGCCGCCGGAGGAGCCCGCGGCCGATTTCGTCGTGTCCCAGGGATTGAGCGTCGCGCCGAACACCTCGTTGAAGGTGTTGGCGCCGGCGCCGAATTCCGGCGTGTTCGACTTGGCGTAGACGACCGCGCCGTTGGCCTCGAGGTTCTCGACCATGAGGTCGGACTTCGCGGGAATGTTGTCCTTGAAGATCGGCGAGCCCTGCGTATTCAACACACCCGCAACGTCGGTCAGATCCTTGATCGGCACCGGCAGCCCGGCGAGCAGCCCGCGCGCACCGGCCGGCTTCTGCATCAGTGTCTTCGCACTCTCCCGCGCGCGATCGAAGCACAGCGTCGGCAGCGCGTTGACCTTGCCGTCGACCTCCTGGATGCGCGTCTCCACCACGTCCAGGAGCTCGAGCGGCGAGACGTCGCCGGAGCGCAGCTTGTCGACGACGGTGCAGGCGGTTTCGCGGATCAGATCCTGGGACACTTAGTTTGCTCCTGTCCTTATTCGAGGGCTCGTCATTGCGACGAGCGAGGCGACTAAGCAATCCAGACCGGTTGCTACAGAGGCATTCCTGGATTGCTTCGCTGCGCTCGCAATGACGAGAATAGAGTTAACCCCACCCGGCGCTGATGCCGCCGTCGACGGTGTAGATCACGCCCGACGTATAGCCGGCGCGATCCGACGCCAGGAACGCCATGAGGTCGCCGATCTCGCGCGCATGCGCGGGACGGCCGAGCGGCAGGCTCTTCTGGAATTCCTTGTAGCGGCTCTCGTCGCCGAACTGGTGCTTGGCCCGCGTCTTGAGCAGGGTGACGTGGCGGTCGGTGCCGACGGGGCCGGGATTGATGCCGACCACGCGGATGTTGTCGCCCAGGCTCTTGCCGCCGAGCGCCCGTGTGAACGCCATCAGCGCGGCATTGCCGGCGCTGCCGCAGATGTAGTTGGCGTCGAACTTCTCGCCGGCCGCGCCGATGTCGTTGACGATGACGCCGCCGCCCCTGGCTTTCATCTGGGCGTAGATGTAGCGAGTCAGGTTGATATAGCCGAACACCTTCAATTCCCAGGCGTGCCGCCAGGTCGCCTCGTCGATCTTGTCGATCGAGCCGCCCGGGATGTCGCCGGCATTGTTGACGAGCACGTCGATGTCGGCGGCTTCCTTCGCCAGCCGGGCCACGTCCTCCTCCTTGCGCAGATCGACGATGCTCGTTGTGGCGTCGATCTGGTGCGCGGCGCGCAAACGGTCGGCCAGCGCCTTGAGCTGATCGCCGCTACGCGCCGCGAGGAGGAGATGCGCGCCTTCCTCGGCGAAGGCCTCGGCGGCGGCTGCGCCAATGCCCTTGGACGCGCCGGTGATCAGGACGCGCTTGCCGCGCAGATGCAGATCCATGGGGATACTCGTTCGTGGGAACAGCATCAAATCAGTAGGCGCTTGGCCGCGCCATGGTCAACATTGCAGTGCAGCGTTGCACTGCCGCCGCGTTTGGTCCATTGCAGTGCAGTCAGAAGGCGGCGACTGCCGGACCAACCAAGGACGTTCTCGATGAGCAAGAAACAATACCGGATCGCGGTCATTCCCGGCGACGGCATCGGCAAGGAGGTGATGCCCGAGGGCCTGCGCGTTTTGGAGGCGGCGGCGAAGAAGCACAACGTCTCGCTGCATTTCGACCATTTCGACTTCTCGTCTTACGACTATTACGAGAAGCACGGCCAGATGATGCCCGACGACTGGAAGGAGAAGATCGGCAAGCACGATGCGATCTATTTCGGTGCGGTCGGCTGGCCGGCCAAGATCCCGGACCACGTCTCGCTGTGGGGCTCGCTGATCAAGTTCCGCCGCGAGTTCGACCAGTACGTCAACCTGCGCCCGGTGCGGCTGATGCCCGGCGTGCCGTCGCCGCTGGCGGGGCGCAAACCCGGCGACATCGATTTCTGGGTGGTGCGCGAGAACACCGAAGGCGAATATTCCTCGGTCGGCGGCCGCATGTTCCCGGACACCGACCGCGAGTTCGTGACGCAGCAGACGGTGATGACCCGTACCGGCGTCGACCGCATCCTGAAATTCGCCTTCGAGCTCGCGCAGTCGCGGCCCAAGAAGCACCTGACCTCGGCGACCAAGTCCAACGGCATCTCGATCACCATGCCCTATTGGGACGAGCGCGTGGAGGCGATGGCCAAGAAGTTTCCAGGCGTGAAGTGGGACAAGTACCACATCGACATTCTCACCGCGAACTTCGTGCTGCATCCGGACTGGTTCGACGTCGTGGTCGGCTCCAACCTGTTCGGCGACATCCTCTCCGACCTCGGCCCGGCCTGCACCGGCACCATCGGCATCGCTCCGTCCGGCAACATCAACCCGGAGGGCGATTTCCCATCCGTGTTCGAACCGGTGCACGGCTCGGCGCCCGACATCGCCGGCCAGGGCATCGCCAACCCGATCGGCATGATCTGGTCCGGCGCGATGATGTTCGAGCATCTCGGCGAGAAGGAAGCCGGCAAGTCGATCGTCGAGGCGATCGAGCGCACGCTCGCCGAACGCACGCTGCGCACCAAGGATCTCGGCGGCAATGCCGACACGACGGCGTGCGGCAAGGCGGTTGCGGATATGGTGGATTAGTTCGCCGCCTCACCCTCTCCCCTTGTGGGAGAGGGTGGCTTCGATGCGAAGCATCGAAGACGGGTGAGGGGTCTGTTTCCGCAGATGCAGACCTATCAGCCGTAAAATTGTTCGCCGAGAGAACCCCTCATCCGGCGCCATAGCCGAAGCTTCGCTTCGGCGTTCTTAGGAACGGCGGCCCAAGGCCGCCTATGCCACCTTCTCCCACAAGGGGAGAAGGGAACGGCAGCAGTGCTTTGGCCTACGACTACACATACGACTTCCGCGACGGATCGAATATCGGCGGATAGTCGTTCTCGTCGAGCAGATCGAGAAACGGATCGAGCCCCCTGGACTTGATCAGCCCGAGCTCCTGATGCGAGATCAGATTCACGGTCAGGATCTCCACCGGATCGCCCGCAATCTCCAGCGCCTCGGCGATCTCCTTGTCGGGTCCGATGATCGGTGTGAGCAACAGGAACGTCTGGAAGTCCGTTCCTGCAACCGGCGGCCACGGAAGCGCGACGCGATGGCCGAAGCCGAACCAGGTCGTGTCGATGAACGGCAGATTGGCCAGCCAGCGCAGATTGGCGCAAACGTCCTGCGTCGGCTCGCGGACGTACCACATCAGCTCGGCCCGGGGCTTCGCGTCGCCGGGGACGCCGTGCATCCGTTGCTCGCTCATCCCGTTTGTGAGAAGGACATAACCTTCGTCGGAGCCCTCCTGGCAGACCGGGACGAAATCGCGGCCGAAGGCGTGGATGTCGATGCGGCGCTCTGCGTAGTCCGTGAATGTGCGCTCGGGCTCGCCAAGCTCGCTCTCGTAGATGGCGAGCCGTTGCCGGTAGAGATCGGATCCGGGCGACGGAAGGTTTGAGCCGGACACGAATTTTGCGAGACGGGAGAGCATGCGAACCTCGGGCGGATGCAATCGGATATCCGCATTGTCGCAAGGTCATGCGGGGCGGTTCAAACCCGTGCCGTGCGCACGTCGACATTTCGCCGCCGGCCAGTCTCTCTTGCGCGATTGGTCATGAGGCGCGAGGCGACGCCGAGGAGCGCGCCTCGCTCCGATCAGCTCGCGATCTTCTCGATCGCCGTCTGTTCCAGCCCGAACTTCTTCCCGGCATCCAGGATCTCCTGCCAGGTGGTTGGGTCGACCGGGATGCCCTCGGCGAGACGTTTCTTCTTGATCTCGCGCTCCGGCTCGCCCGCGATTCTGACCTTGTCGACGCCGGGGGCAGGCGGCGAGCCGGTGTGCCAGCTCACGAAGCTCTCAACTTCGCGTGCAAGGTTCTCGCCGGTGCCGAGCTTGCCCGGATCGATGACGATCGAGAGCATGCCGTTAAGGACGTTGTGCTTGCCGTCGGACGAGCCCTTGACCACCTGGCCGCCGGAGAGCGCGCCGCCGAGGATCTCGCACACCAGCGCAAGGCCCGAGCCCTTGTGCTCGCCGAACGGGAGGATGGCACCGTAGGGCGGAATCACGGTGTAGCGCGGATTGATCGTGGGCTTGCCCTCGTGATCAATGATGGTGCCGACCTCGAGCTCGACGCCCTTGTTATGGGCAACACGGGTCTTGCCCTGCGCGATCCTGCTGGTGGCGAAGTCGAGCACGATCGGATCCTTGCCGGCGCGCGGGATGCCGACGCAGAACGGATTGGTGCCGTGGCGTGCGTCGCTGCCGCCCCAGGGCGCCACGATCGGTCGCGAGATCACGTTGACGAAGTGGATCGAGACCAGCCCGTGGTCGATGCACTGCTCGGCCCAGTGGCCGATGCGGCCGATGTGATGCGAATTTGAGAGGCCGACAAGGCAAACACCGTTCTTCTTTGCGCGCTCGGCCGCGAGCTCCATCGCTTCATGGCCGATCACCTGGCCGTAGCCGGTGAGGCCGTCGAGGGTGAGAAGCGGGCCGGTGTCGAGCACGATCTTGACGTGCGAGTTCACGGCGAGGCCGCCATTGGTGACGCTCTGGACGTAGCGCGGAATCATGCCGACGCCGTGCGAGTCGTGTCCCTTCAGATTGGCTTCGACGAGATTGGTGGCCACGAGCTCGGCCTCGCGGTCCGAGGAGCCGCCGGCCCTGACGATGGCATGGATGGCCTTGGTGAGCGACTCTGCCTTGATGATGCGATAGTCGGCCATTGTTGTTGCTCTTATCCCTTCACGATCCGGCGGCAATGGACCAACGCCGCTTCAATCAGGTTCTCGCTCGCCTCCGGTGTGCGGAAGGCCGAATGCGCCGACAACGTCACGTTCGGCAGCTTCGTCAGCGGATGATCGCCGGGCAGCGGCTCGATGTTGAAGACATCAAGGCCGGCGTGGCGGATATGGCCGGACTTCAGCGCCTCGATCATGGCGGCCTCGTCGACAACAGCGGCGCGGGCGGTGTTGATGAGAATGACGCCGCGTTTCATAGCAAGGATCTTCTCGCGCGTGATCATGCCGCGCGTCTCGTCGTTGAGCAGCAGGTGCAGCGACACCACGTCGCTTCTCGCCAGCACGCTGTCGAGATCGGTAAATTCGACCCCCGGATAGCTCTTCGGCGAACGGTTCCAGGCGATCACCTTCATGCCGCTGCCGGACGCGATGCGCGCGACCTCCGCGGCGATGCCGCCGAAGCCGATCAGGCCGAGCGTCTTGCCGGTGAGCTGCATGCCGTCCTCCCGCAGCCAGTTCCCGGCGCGCATCTCGCGGTCCATCATCGCAATGACGCGGGCCGACGCCCACATCAGCGCGATCGCGGATTCCGCAACCGCCGTGTCGCCGTAGCCCTTGATCAGATGCACGGAGATGCCGAGCTCGGCGAGCTCTTCCGGATTCATGTAGCTGCGCGCGCCGGTACCGAGGAACACGACGTGCTTCAGCCCGGTGCATTTCTTCGCGACTTCGGTCGGCAGTGCGGTGTGGTCGACGATCGCGATCTCGGCGCCGTCGAGAATATCAGGATATTGCTCGGGCGTGATGTCGGGATTCCTGTTGATCCGCACCTTGGGATCACCAGGCTTCCCCAGCCGCTCCATGATCACGGCCAGCGATTCATTGGCGTCGACGAAAACTCCGCGCATGGTTCTCTCCGCTCAGGATGCGACGCCGGCGACTGCCAGCACGGTATGCATGAGGACGTTGGTGCCCGCGGCGCAGTCGCCCTGCGTCGCATCCTCCAGCTCGTTGTGGCTGATGCCGTCCTTGCAGGGCACGAACACCATCGCCGCCGGCATGATCGTGTTGAGGTTGCAGGCGTCGTGGCCGGCGCCGGAGGTGATGCGGCGCGAGGAATAGCCGAGCGTCTTAGCGGCGTTCTCGACGGCAGCAATCAGCTTCGGATCGAAATGCGTCGGCGGCTTGCGCCATACCAGATCGATCTTGACCTCGACCTTGCGGCGCGCGGCGATCTCGGCGATTGCCGCCCGCAGATCGCGGTCGAGCGCATCCATGATGGCGCCATCGGCACTGCGGCAGTCCATGGTGAAGGCGATCTCGCCGGGAATGACGTTACGCGAGGGATTGGCGATGACGGCCTCGCCGATGGTGCCGACGGCGTTCGGTCCGTGCTTCCTCGCAATCGACTCCATCGCCAGCACGATTTCGGACAAGGTCGCCAGCGCATCGCGCCGCAGCGGCATCGGCGTGGAGCCCGCATGGCTCTCGAAGCCGGAGATCTTGCCGTCGTACCAGAGCACGCCCTGGCCGGAATCGACCACGCCGATGGTCTTGCCTTCGGCTTCCAGGATCGGCCCCTGCTCGATGTGCAGCTCGACGAAGCAGCCGAGCTTCTGGAAGCCGACCGGCTTGTCGCCGCGATAGCCGATGCCGTCGAGCGCCTGGCCGACGGTGGTGCCCTCGGCGTCCTTGCGCGACAAAATGTCGTCTGTGGTGAAGTCGCCGACATAGGCGGCGGAAGCCATCATCGCCGGTGCGAAGCGCGAGCCTTCCTCGTTGGTCCAGTTCACGACGCAGATTGGCGCCTCGGTCTCGATGCCGGCATCGTTCAGCGTGCGGATCACCTCCAGCGCGCCGAGCGTTCCCAGGATGCCGTCATACTTGCCGCCGGTCGGCTGGGTGTCGAGGTGCGAGCCGATGCCGACGGGCAGCTTCGACATGTCGCGGCCCTTGCGCAGGCCGAACTGTGATCCGAGCGCGTCGACGTGGACTTCCAGTCCGGCATCCTCGCAGGCCTTGCGGAACCAATCGCGCACCTGCTTGTCTTCCTGGCTCAACGTCAGCCGCCGCACGCCGCCTTTGGCCGTCGCGCCGAATTGCGCGGTCTCGTGGATGGAGCCCCACAGGCGGGCGGAATCGATTTGCAGGTTGGTCGCGGCTCGGCTCATGCGGTCGTTCTCTCTTTTGTCCGGCGCCTTTTTCAATGACGCGCCTGTGCGGGCGCGTCAACCGCGAGGCTGCTCTGCGCAATTTGCCGTGCAAGCTCGGCGACGCGCTCCACGGCGACGACATCGGGCGAGGCCAGCCAGCTCGCGGTGAAGGTCAGCGGCGCGATGGAAAGATCGGTGTCGAGCAGCTGCAGCCGTCCGTCGGCGAGCTCGTTCTCGACGATGGCGTCGGGGATCACGGCGATGCCAAGGCCCTCGACCGCCATGTGGATGACGGTCGCCAGCGAAGCGGACGCATGCAGGCGGATCGGCGGCAGCTCCGGCCGGTCGAACACCTCGCGCACGACCTCGTAGGGCTTGGTCTTGCGCGGGAAGGTGATGATCGGAAACCGCGCGAGGTCCGCCGGCGTCACCGGGCCCTTGCCGAGCCCGAGCGAGGGACTCGCGAGGAAGCCGATCGGATAATCGGCGAGCACGCGGTTGTGCACGCCGGAGGCGGACAGCGGTCCGACCACGAAGGCGAGCTCGATCTCCTGTGCGAGCAGGCGCGCGGTGAGGTTCGGCGTGATGTCGACCTCGATCTCCAGCGACAGGTTCGGATAGACCTCGTTGACGCTCTTGACGAGCCGCGGCAGCCAGGTGTGCACGATGGTCTCGGCGACGCCGAGCCGCATCACGCCGCGCATCGCCGAAGCATCGCCGATCTCCGCCATCATCGCAGCGCGCAGGCCGATCAGCTTCTCCGCGTAGACCATCATCTGCCGGCCGCTCGGGGTCGGGGAGGCGATGCGATGGTCGCGGTTCAGGAGCTTCACGCCCATCTCGCGCTCGAGCTGGGCGATGCGCTGGGAGATCGCCGGCTGGGTGGTGTTGAGGCGTTGCGCGGCGCCGCGGAAGCTGCCGAGCTTCACGACCCATAGGAACGTCTCGATCGACCTGAAGTCCAGCATTGGAAGGATTTTCCCAATCGATAAATCAGATTTATCGAGATTGATTAGAAACGAAGATTAGACTTTATAGCACGCTTGGTGTTGGCTTGTCTTTGTCGAGTTTATAGGCAGGTCGATCACATGACTGTTTTGGTGGCAGCGCAGCAAACTGAAACACCCGACGCCCTCCCGAGCCGCAAGGCCCGGCTCGCCTACCGCGAGGGGCTGGTCGCCTCCACCGCCGGCGTCGCTCCCGGATATGTCCAGGGCAATCTGGCGATCCTGCCGGCGGAGTATGCCGGTGCCTTCCACCGCTTCTGCCAGCTCAATCCCAAGCCGTGCCCGATCATCGGCATGTCCGACGTCGGCAGCCCTTACATCCCCTCGCTCGGCGCCGATCTCGACATCCGCACCGACGTGCCGCGCTACCGCGTCTGGCGCGATGGCGAGGTCGTGGATGAGCCGACCGACGTGAAGGGCTACTGGCGCGACGATCTCGTCACCTTCGTGCTCGGCTGCTCGTTCTCGTTCGAGGAGGCGCTGCTCGAGGAGGGCATGCCGATCCGCCACATCGAGAAGAACGTGCGCGTGCCGATGTACCGCACCAACATCGCCTGCGGTGTATCAGGTCCGTTCGCCGGCCCCATGGTGGTGTCGATGCGTCCGTTCAAGCCGGCCGATGCGATCCGCGCGGTGCAGATCACCTCGCGCTATCCGGCCGTGCACGGCGCGCCCGTGCATCTCGGCCATCCGCATCTGATCGGCATCAAGGATATCGCCAAGCCCGACTACGGCGATCCGGTGCCGGTCGCCGACGACGAGATTCCGGTGTTCTGGGCCTGCGGGGTGACGCCGCAATCGGTCATCAACGCCGCGAAGCTGCCGTTTGCAATCACGCATTCGCCCGGCCTGATGCTGGTGACCGATCTCAAGAACAGAAACATGGCCGTGATTTAGTGGGCAGCGTCTGCTGCTTCTTCAGGCTTTACCGCATCCACCAATCGCTTCATTCGATCAGCCGAAATTCAGTAACAGGGGACTTTGCCATGACGATCACTCGCCGCGACGTGTTGTTGGGGGCCACCGCCACTGCCGCCCTCGTGCCGCTGGCGGCGCGCGCACAGAGTTCGGAAGTCGTGATCGGCGTGATCTATCCGTTCTCCGGCGGCAGCGCGCAGCAGGGCGTCGACGCGCAGAAGGCCTATGAGACCGCGCTCGAAGTCATCAACAAGGACAGCGATTTCGACCTGCCGCTGGCGAAGGGCGAAGGCCTGCCGGGCCTCGGTGGCGCCAAGATCCGCCTCGTGTTCGCCGACCACCAGGCCGATCCGCAGAAGGGCCGCGCCGAGGCCGAGCGCCTGATCACGCAGGAGAAGGTCTGCGCCGTCGTCGGCACTTACCAGAGCGCGGTGGCCGTCACCGTCAGCCAGATCTGCGAGCGCTATCAGGTCCCGTTCCTGTCCGCCGACAATTCCTCGCCGAGCCTGCACCGCCGCGGCCTGAAATATTACTTCCGCGCCTCGCCGCACGACGAGATGTACTCGGCTGCGATGTTCGACTTCTTCGACGCCATGAAGAAGAAGGGCACCAAGATCGAGACGCTGTCGCTGTTCCACGAGGACACCATCTTCGGCACCGATTCCGGCAATGCCCAGACCAAGATCGCCGGCGAGCGCGCCTATAAGATCGTCACCGACATCAAGTATCGCGCCAACTCGCCCTCGCTCTCTGCCGAGGTGCAGCAGCTCAAGACCGCCAATGCCGACGTGCTGATGCCGTCGAGCTACACCACCGACGGCATCCTCCTGGTCAAGACCATGGCCGAGCTCGGCTACAAGCCGAATGCGATCGTGGCGCAGGACGCCGGCTTCTCCGAGAAGGCGCTCTACGATGCCGTCGGCGACAAGCTCGAAGGCGTGATCTCGCGCGGCACCTTCTCGCTCGACCTCGCGCAGAAGCGGCCGATGGTCGGCAAGATCAACGAGATGTTCAAGGCCAGGTCCGGCAAGGATTTCAACGACCTCACCTCGCGGCAGTTCATGGGCCTGATCATCCTCGCCGACGCCATCAGCCGCGCCAAGTCGACCGACGGCGAGAAGATCCGCGACGCGCTTGCCGCGACCGACATCCCGGGCGAAAAGACCATCATGCCCTGGAAGCGCGTCAAGTTCGACGAGATGGGCCAGAACAACGACGCCGATCCGGTGCTGCTGCAATATGTCGGCGGCAAGTTCGTCACCATCTTCCCGCCGCAGGCCGCGATCGCCGAGGCGATCTGGCCGATGAAGTAAGAGCTGCGGAGGGCAGCGGAGCAGGCGGGGTGGGAGCAAACTGCTCCCACCGTCATTGCGAGGAGCGAAGCGACGAAGCAATCCAGACTGCTTCCTTCGAAACATTCCTGGATTGCTTCGCTTCGCTCGCAATGACGAAGCCTGTCGTGACGTTTCGAACGGGGGACCAGAGTTGACAGCCCAAGCCATTATCCAGAGTCTCGCGAGCGGCCTCCTGATGGGCCTGCTCTACGGATTGATCGCGGTCGGCCTCGCGCTGATCTTCGGCCTGATGGACGTCACGAACTTCGCCCATGGCGAATTCCTGATGATCGCGATGTATCTGTCTTTCTTCCTGTTCGCGTTCTTCGCCATCGATCCGCTGTTGTCGGCCCCGTTGGTCGCCGCGGCACTCTTCATATTCGGAGCGGTCGTCTACCTGCTCCTTGTACGTTTCGCCATGCGGGCCAAGGCCAACGCCGGCATGGTGCAGATCTTCACCACCTTCGGCCTCGCCATTGTCATGCGCGGCCTTGCGCAGTATTTCTTCACGCCGGACTATCGCAGCATCCCACAATCCTGGCTCGGCGGCAAAACCATCTCGGTCGGCGGAATCTTTCTGCCGGAGCCGCAACTGGTCGGCGCGCTGGTCTCGATCGCCGCTTTTGCAGGTCTCTACTTCTTCATCCACCGAACCGATTTCGGCCGCGCGATCGAAGCGACCCGCGAGGATCCCGGTGCAGTCGCGCTTGTCGGCATCGACAAGAACCGCGTGTTTGCATTCGGCTGGGGGCTCGGCGCCGCGCTGGTTGGTCTCGCCGGCGCGATCATGGCGGTGTTCTTCTACATCTATCCCGACGTCGGCGCCTCCTTTGCGCTGATTGCCTATGTCACGGTGGCGCTCGGCGGCTTCGGCAGCGTGTTCGGCGCCTTCGCCGGCGGCATCATCGTCGGTCTCGTCGAAGCGGTCACCGCGCTGGTGCTGCCGCCGTCGCTGAAATCGGTCGGCATTTACTCGGTCTATCTGCTGGTCGTCTTCATCCGGCCGCGCGGCCTGTTCGGATCGATGTGATGGACAAGGATTTTGCAGCGCGGCGCCGCCGCAACCTCATCATCGCCGCAGCGCTCGCTACCATTGCCGCGCTGACGCCGTTGTTCGTGAAGGACGTCGTCGTCCAGAACATCCTGATCCTGACACTGATGTATGCGGGATTGTCGCAGAGCTGGAATATCCTGTCCGGCTATTGCGGGCAGATCTCGCTCGGCCACGCGCTGTATTTCGGCCTCGGGGCCTATACCACCGAGCTGCTGTTCACGAAGTTCGGCGTGCTGCCCTGGTTCGGCATGCTGGCGGGCGGGGTGGTGTCGGCGCTGATCGCGATGGGGCTCGGCTATCCCTTCTTCCGCCTCCGCGGCCATTACTTCGTGATCGCCACTATCGTCATCGCCGAAATCGGCTTGCTTCTGTTCCACAACTGGGAATGGGCCGGCGCTGCGATGGGTATCACCATTCCGATCCGCGGCGACAGCTGGCTGAAATTCCAGTTTCTGCGCACCAAGCTGCCCTACTTCTATTTCGCGCTGGCGCTGTGCTGCCTCGCCTGGTTCGTGACATGGTGGCTGGAAAACTCCAAATGGGGATTTTGGTGGCGCGCCGTCAAGGACAACCCGGAGGCGGCCGAGAGCCTCGGTGTCGACGTGTTCAATTCCAAGATGGGTGCGGCCGCGGTCTCCGCCTTCCTTGTCGCGGTGGGCGGCAGCTTCTACGCCCAGTTCGTCTCCTACATCGATCCGGAAAGCGTCATGGGCTTTCAGTTCTCGCTGCTGATGGCGCTGCCGGCCGTGCTCGGCGGCATCGGCACCCTGTGGGGGCCGGTGCTAGGGGCGGCCATCCTGATCCCGCTGACTGAGCTGACGCGCTTCAAATTCGGCGGCTCGGGGCGGGGTGTCGACCTCATTGTCTACGGCACGCTGATCGTTCTGATCTCGCTGGCCCTGCCGCGCGGCCTGCTGAGCCTGTTTTCACGCCCGAAGAAGACAGGAGCTGCCCGATGAGCGCGCTGCTCGAAACCCGCGGCGTCTGGCAGCGCTTCGGCGGCCTCGTCGCCAACAGCGACGTCTCGATCTCGGTCGGCCGCGGCGAGATCGTCGGCCTGATCGGTCCCAACGGCGCCGGCAAGTCGACGCTGTTCAATCTCATCGCCGGCGTCTTGCCGCCGACGCAAGGCTCGATTCTATTCGACGGTGAGGACGTCACCCGCATGCCCGCGGCCGCGCGCTGCCGGCGCGGCATCGGGCGCACCTTCCAGGTCGTGAAGAGCTTCGAGACCATGACTGTCATCGACAACGTCATTGTCGGTGCGCTCGTGCGTACCACCGTGATGCGCGAGGCGCGCCGCAAGGCGCATGAAGTGCTGGAGTTCACCGGCCTTGCCGCGCGCGCCGACGTGCTCGCCAGCGACCTCGTACCGGCCGAGAAGCGCCGCCTCGAAGTCGCGCGGGCGCTTGCGACCGAGCCGAAGCTGCTGCTGCTCGACGAAGTCCTCACCGGCCTGACGCCGACCGAGGCGCAGACCGGCGTTGCCCTGGTGCGCAAGGTGCGCGATGCCGGTATCACCGTGCTGATGGTGGAGCACGTCATGGAGATCGTGATGCCGCTGGTGGACCGCGCCATCGTGCTCGACCTCGGCAAGGTGCTGGTCGAGGGCAAGCCCGCCGACGTCGTGCGCGATCCCAAGGTGATCAAGGCATATCTGGGAGATCGTCATGCTGTCGGTGCGTGAAGTCACCACCGCCTATCAGGGGCTGGTCGCCATCTCCGCGGTCTCGATCGAGGTCCAGAAGGGCGAGATCGTCTGCGTTGCCGGCGCCAACGGCGCGGGCAAGTCGACGCTGCTGAAATCCATCGCCGGCGCCGAGCGTCCGCGTTCGGGCACGGTGACGTTCGACGGCAAACGCCTCGACGGCATGGCGCAGCATCACATCACGGCCACCGGCATCGCCTATGTGCCGGAAAACCGCCGTTTGTTTCCGCGCCTGTCGGTGCGCGACAACCTTCGCCTCGGCAGCTATCTCTACCGGGGCGAAGCGAACCGCGAAGAGCCGCTCGATCTCGTCTTCAAGCTGTTCCCGCGCCTCCAGGAACGTCTGGAGCAGCGCGCCGAGACGCTCTCTGGCGGCGAGCAGCAGATGCTCGCGATCGGCCGCGCGCTGATGACGCGTCCGCGGCTGTTGATGCTGGACGAGCCCTCGCAGGGCATCATGCCGAAGCTGGTCGACGAAATTTTCCAGGCGGTGAAGCTCATCCGTGACTCCGGCATGACCGTCCTCATCGTCGAGCAGCGCATGGCCGAGTGCCTGGAGATCGCCGACCGCGCCTATATCCTGCAAACCGGCCGCGTGCTGATGCAGGGTGCGGCGAGCGAGATCAAGGGCAATCCGGACGTGCGGAAGGCATACCTGGGGCTGTAGCCGAATAGTATCGGGCACGCCCGCGCAACATACCCGGTGTCATCGCCCGACTTGAACGGGCGATCCAGTACTCCGAGACGTCAGAGATATGCGGAGAAGCCGCGGCGTACTGGATTCCCCGCTTTCGCGGGGAATGACAGCGGTGGTGAGGCGACGCTCGTCCACCCTTTACCGCAAGTCGCTAATGTTCGTGCCCGTGCTCCGGCAGCGTCACCCCGAACACCTTCACCAGATCCTTTACCTGCGCCGGCGACAAGTACCGCGGGTTCATTCCGCGCAGCAGCAGGTACAGCTTCGCCGTCTCCTCCAGCTCTTCCGTCGCGAACACCGCCGCCTCCAGCGTATCGCCGGCGACGACAGGGCCGTGATTGGCGAGCAGCACGGATGAATATTTCCCCGCCAGCCCCTTGATCGCATCTGCGACCGCGGGGTCGCCGGGGCGGTAATAGGGCACGAGCGCGGTGGCGCCGCATTTCATCAGGTAATAGGCCGTCATCGGCGGCAGCGCGGCGCGCGGATCGATCTCGGGCAGCATCGAGAGGGCGACCGAGTGGGTGGAGTGCAGATGCACGATCCCCCGCGCGCTTCCGCGCGTGTCGTAAAGCGCATTGTGCAGCGGAACTTCCTTGGTCGGCGCATCGCCCGACATTAACCGGCCCTGCTGGTCCAGCCGTGACAGTTTCGCGGGATCGAGGAAGCCGAGCGAGGCGTTGGTCGGCGTCACCAGCCAGCCGCCATCGTCCAGCTTGACGCTGATATTGCCGGAGGAGCCCGGCGTCAGCCCACGCTCGAACAGGGATCGTCCGAAGCGGCAGATGTCCTCGCGCAGCCGTGTTTCATTGCTCATGGCCGTCATGCTTGCTTGTCTCACGCTTTGGCAGCGCGGCCAAGCCGTGTTATTCGGTTGCCAAGCTGCCGCAAAGGGCGGCCATCCGGGAAACGCTCGCAAGGGTCAGTTGCATATGTCCGCCTCCACCTCACGAAATCAGCGTATCGCCGTCGTCGGGCTCGGCTCGATGGGATTTGGCATGGCGACCTCGCTCAAGCGCGCTGGCCATGCCGTGACCGGCTGCGACGTCTCGGCGGATGCCGTCGCGCGCTTCGTGAAGGACGGCGGCGCGGGGGCCAAGACGCCGGCCGAAGCGGCCAAGGACGCAGACATCGTTGTCAGCGTGGTGGTCAATGCCGCGCAGACCGAAACCATCCTGTTCGGCAAGGATGGCGCCGCCGAGACCATGCCGAAGGACAGCGTGTTCGTCTCCTCGGCGACGATGGATCCCGACGTGGCGCGCCGTCTTGCCAAGCAGCTGGAGGCGACCGGCCGGCACTATCTGGATGCGCCGATCTCCGGCGGGGCGCAGCGCGCCGCGCAAGGCGAATTGACGATTCTTGCCTCAGGCAGCTCGGCCGCTTTTGCCAAGGCGCGGCCGGCGCTCGATGCCATGGCTGCAAAGCTCTACGAGCTCGGCGATGCCGCCGGGCAGGGCGCTGCATTCAAGATGATTAATCAGCTGCTCGCCGGCGTCCACATCGCCGCCGCCAGCGAAGCCATGGCGTTCGCAGCCCAGCAGGGCCTCGACATCCGCAAGGTCTACGAGGTGATCACGGCCTCCGCCGGCAATTCCTGGATGTTCGAGAACCGCATGCCGCATGTGCTCGACGGCGATTACACGCCGCGCAGCGCGGTGGAGATCTTCGTCAAGGACCTCGGCATCATCCAGGACATGGCGCGCACGGCTCGATTCCCGGTGCCGGTCTCCGCCGCCGCGCTCCAGATGTTCCTGATGACATCGGCCGCCGGCATGGGCCGCGACGACGACGCATCGGTCGCGCGCATGTATGCGCAGGTCACCGGCGTCAAGCTGCCCGGCGACAAGTAACAGAGGACCTCCAATGCCCCGTTTCGCCGCCAATCTCTCGATGATGTTCACCGAGGTACCGTTCCTCGACCGCTTCGACGCCGCCGCGCAAGCGGGCTTCACCGCGGTGGAATTCCTGTTTCCGTACGAGCATCCCGCCGAGGCCGTCGGCGAACGGCTCAAGCGCAACGGCCTGACCCAGGCGCTGTTCAACCTGCCGCCGGGCGACTGGAACGCCGGCGAGAAGGGCTTTGCGGCGCTGCCATCGCGCTTTTCCGATCTCAAGGCGAGCCTGGAGACGGCGCTGCCTTATGCCAAGGCGACGGGCGTCAAGCGCCTGCACCTGATGGCCGGCATCGCCAATCGCGGCGAGCGCGTCGCGATCGAGGCCTTCTACAAATCGGTGGCCTGGGCCGCCGAGTTCTTCGCGCCGCACGGCATCGACATCGTGATCGAGCCGATCAATGCGCGCAACGTGCCCGGCTACTTCCTCAACGATTTCGGCTTTGCGCGGGATCTGATCCAGGAGCTGAGGCTTGCGAACCTGAAGCTCCAGTTCGACATCTATCACTGCCAGATCATCCATGGCGACGTCACCATGCGGCTGCGCGAGATGATGCCGATCATCGGCCACATCCAGATCGCCAGCATTCCCTCGCGCAACGAGCCCGATGGCGAGGAGCTGAACTATCCCTTCCTGTTCGATGAGCTCGACCGGCTCGGCTATGCCGGCTTCGTCGGCTGCGAATACAATCCCCGCGGCAAGACCACCGATGGGCTTGCCTGGTTCAAGCCTTATGCGGGAGTGAAGTCGTGACACTTGCGTTGGGCTGCATCGCCGACGACTACACCGGCGCCTCCGATCTCGCCAACACGCTGACGCGCGCGGGCCTGCGCACCGTGCAGACCATCGGCGTGCCCGCCGACGATCTCGCGCTGCCCGAGGTCGATGCCGTCGTGGTGTCACTGAAGAGCCGCTCGATCGAGGCCGGCCTCGCGGTGTCGCGCTCGCGCGCCGCTGAAACATGGCTGCGCGGCCGCGGCGTGGGCCACGTGCTGTTCAAGATCTGCTCGACCTTCGATTCCACCGACGCCGGCAATATCGGTCCGGTCATGGATGCGCTGCGCGCCGATTGCGGCGAGGGAGCCGTGCTGGTGACGCCTGCCTTTCCGGAGACCGGGCGCACCGTCTATCAGGGCAATCTGTTCGTCGGCGCCGTGCCGCTCAGCGAGAGCCCGCTAAAGGACCATCCGCTCAACCCGATGCATGATTCCAACTTGGTGCGCGTGCTGGCGCGCCAGAGCAGCACGCAGATCGGCCTCGTCGATCTCGCCACCGTCGCGCGCGGCGCGGAGGCCGTGCGGGCACGGCTGGCCGAGCTCGCCGCCAGGGGCATCGGTGCTGCGATCATCGACGCCGTGTTCGACCGCGACCTCGAGACTATCGGTCTCGTCGCCGCTGAACATCTTCTGTCGGTCGGCGCGTCCGGCATGGGCCTCGGGCTTGCGCGCGCGCTGGTGTCGACGGGCAAGGTGAAGTCGGCACCGAGCAGCGAAACCGGCGCGGCCGTCGGCGGCCTGGCGGCATGCCTTGCCGGCAGCTGCTCGCAGGCGACGCTTCAGCAGATCGCCAGCGCCGAACGCATCATGCCGGTGCTTCATCTCGATCCGGAGCGGATCGTCGCGGGCGCCGCTGAAGCGCAGCGTGCGCTGGACTGGGCGAGGCCGCGGCTTGCGGAAGGTCCGGTGCTGATCGCTTCGAGCGCGACGCCGGACGCCGTTGCGGCCGTGCAGGCACGCCATGGCCGCGATGCCGCAGGCCACGCGATCGAGCAGGCCATGGCCGGCATCGCCGAGGGTCTGGTGCAGGCCGGCGTCCGTCGCTTGATCGTCGCCGGTGGCGAGACATCCGGCGCCGTGGTCGATCGGTTGAAGATTCCGGGATTTCTCGTAGGAGTAGAAATCGCGGCGGGAGTCCCGGTGCTGCGCGCGGTCGGTGCAAGCTCCGGCGAGATGTTGCTCGCTTTGAAATCTGGAAACTTTGGCGGTCCGGACTTCTTCTCCGACGCGCTTAGGCTCATGCGCTGAGCGCAGAGCCTCCTTAGTCCATCGTTCATTTCTTTCGGCTTCGGTACTCGTACGGAGCCGCAGTTAACATTTGCGCAGGTGCTCTGCGCTCAGATGTCGCCGCAGCTCCTCTTTGGTTGATTCTTAGAGCTTCGACGCGCATCCGCGCCAGCACAACGAGATCCGATTATGTTCGCCAACATTTCCATCCGCGCCAAGATCATCAGTGTCGTCGCGTTCCTGCTCGTCGCGATGGCCGGCATGGGCCTGCTCGCCATCATGAAAATGCGGTCGATGAACGCCAACACGGTCGACATCACGATGAATTGGATGCCCAGCGTGCGGGTGCTGGGCGAGCTTCGGGCGAGCGTCATCACCTATCGCAACGTGGTCCGCCAGCACATGCTTTCCGACACGCTGGACGAGAAGCTCGCCAACGAAAAGACGGCCATGACGGTGCTCGAGGCGCTTGCCAAATACCGCAGCCGCTACGAGCCGATGATCACCTCGCCGGAGGAGCGGGCGCTCTACACCCAATGGGCAAAGCTCTGGGACGATTACAAGAGGGGCACCGAAGAGGTGATGGCGCTCTCGCGCAAGGAAGCCGGCAAGATCCCACACGAGGCCCGGGAGCTGAATACGAAGACCGTCAACAAGCTCGGTCTTCAGGCAGACGAGGTCCTGACCAAGGACATCGAGCTCAACACCAAAGGCGGAGAACAGGCCGCTCAGGACGCCGCCGACAGCTACGCCTATACCTTCATGCTGGTCTCGGCAATTCTCGGCGCCGCCATCGTCATCGGCATCGCCGTCAGTTTCTGTCTCGTCCGCGACGTCTCTAGCGGCATCAACTCGATCACCCTGCCGATGCAGGCGCTGGGCCGAGGCGACCTCTCCGCCGAAGTCCCGCATCGCGGCGAGAAGACCGAGATCGGCGCCATGGCCGATGTGCTCCAGATCTTCAAGGAGGCGTTGATCGCCAAGAAGGCAGCCGACGAAGCCGCCGCGGCCGACGCCGAAGCCAAGATCGAGCGCGGCCGCCGCGTCGACGACATCACCCGCGAATTCGAAACGATGATCGGCGAGATCGTCCAGACCGTGTCATCGGCCTCGACCCAGTTAGAGGCCTCCGCCTCGACCTTGACCGCGACCGCCGACCGCTCGCAGCGGCTGGCGACCACGGTGGCCGGCGCTTCGGAGGAAGCCTCCACCAACGTGCAA
>NZ_LAXE01000001.1:6072699-6074205 GCF_003122645.1 Bradyrhizobium sp. SUTN9-2 | reverse complement strand
CGGCTGCGGTGGAAGAGCAGGGCGCCGCGACGCAGGAGATTGCCCGCAACGTGCAGCAGGCGGCGCAGGGCACCCAGCAGGTGTCGTCCAACATCACGGACGTGCAGCGCGGCGCGACCGAGACCGGCACGGCCTCCTCGCAGGTGCTGTCCGCGGCGCAGATGCTGTCGAATGATTCGGGCCGGCTGAAGAACGAGGTCAGCAAGTTCCTGACCAACGTCCGCGCCGCGTAGACAGACGTGGGTTCCACAAGCAAGGGCGGCGCCATCGGCGCCGCTCATAGTTTTTCCTGCGCGCGTTGCGCTGTCGATATGCCCGTAGAATTGCGACGTACTCTTCAGCGAAAGCTCCGTACTACTGCGTAGCGTCGTTAAACCTAACAATCCTGAGCGACGGTAAGATCGTGGCGGAAGTCGTAGCACGATCGGAGCCGGTCCGGACCAGCAACTCCCGACCGTCAGCATTGGGGAGGATTTAATGTCTTGGATCAACAACCTTCGTATTTCCATTAAGGTTTCCGCCGTATTCGCGGCGATCTGTCTCGTCGTCGCCGGCAGCACCGCAGCCATCTACAACTCGCTGAGCGTAATGAATTCCACGGCGAAGATGACAGTGCATACCTATCAGGTGCTGGAGCAGCTTTCCGAGCTTGTCGGTGCGATGGTCAATCAGGAAACCGGCGTTCGCGGCTATCTCGTGTCTGGCGATGCCGGCTTTCTCGCTCCTTACGAAGCCGGGCTGAAACAATTTCAGACTGCGGCGGCCAAAGTCGGCAGCCTGACCTCGGACAACGCCACGCAGCAGAAGCGACTCGAGCAGGTCAAGGCGCTTGCCAACGACTGGGCAACCAACGTCGCGCAGCGCGAAATCGCGCTGATGAAGGATCCGGCAACCCAGGCGAAGGCGCGTGAGCTCGAGGCTTCCGGAGCCGGCAAGAAGTCGATGGATGGCCTCCGCGCCGTCGTCCAGGAAATGGACAGGGAAGAGCGGTCGCTGTTGTCAGTGCGGGCGGCTGCCTCCGACGCCGCCTCGTCCAGCGCCACCATGGCCATGCTGATCGGAGGCCTCGTCACCCTGCTGCTCTCGCTCGTGGGCGCCTTCGGCGTCGCCTTCGCGGTCACCCGCCCGATCCAGCGCATCACGACCGAGATGGGTGTTCTCGCGAATGGGGACACCTCGGTGATCGTATCGGGTATCGAACGCAAGGACGAGATCGGTGAGATGGCTCAGGCGGTCCAGGTGTTCAAGACCAATGCCATCGAGGTCGAGCGGCTGAAGGCGGAACAGGCTGAAACCGAGCGTCGCAATGCCGAGCAGCGCAAACGCGACATGGTCAGGCTCGCCGACGACTTCGAGAGCGCCGTCGGCCAGATCATCGGAACAGTGTCGTCGGCATCGACCCAGCTGGAAGCATCGGCCACCACCCTCACAGGTACGGCCGAGCGGTCCCAGAAGCTCGCGACCACGGTGGCCGGCGCTTCGGAGGAAGCCTCCACCAACGTGCAG
>NZ_LAXE01000001.1:6057467-6072489 GCF_003122645.1 Bradyrhizobium sp. SUTN9-2 | reverse complement strand
CCGCTGCGGTGGAAGAGCAGGGCGCCGCGACGCAGGAGATTGCCCGCAACGTGCAGCAGGCGGCGCAGGGCACCCAGCAGGTGTCGTCCAACATCACGGACGTGCAGCGCGGCGCAACCGAGACCGGCACGGCCTCCTCGCAGGTGCTGTCGGCGGCGCAGATGTTGTCGAACGATTCGAGCCGGCTGAAGAGCGAGGTCAGCAAGTTCCTGACCAACGTCCGCGCCGCGTAAGGCGCGGCCGTGGATTGATCAAACCAGGAGCGGTGCCAAATGCGCCGCTCTTTTTTTTCTGCGGTAGCGTGATGTCGTCTGGCGGTAGGATCATGGGGAGCCGACCGTAAACATACGGGGCGCCCATTTCATGGATAGTTAAATTCGCCTTACGAGAATTGAGGGAAGACGCCTCGAACAGCGGCCGTCCTGTCTGGAATGAACGCATATCGCATTGTTTGGGGGCTCTGATGCGCAAGAATCTTCCCGTCACCACCGTTGAATATCCGGTCAGTGATGAGACGTTGATCGTTTCGCGGACCGACCTGAAGGGCAAGCTCGCCTACTTCAACGAGGACTTCCTCGCGGCCGCCGGCTTCACGTCCGCGGAACTGATGGGCCAGCCGCACAATATCGTTCGTCACCCGGACATGCCGCCGGAGGCATTCGACAATCTCTGGGACACGCTGAAGGCCGGCAAGCCCTGGCTCGGCGCAGTCAAGAACCGCCGCAAGAACGGCGACTTCTATTGGGTGCTGGCGACGGCTTCTCCGATCCGCGAGAACGGCGAGGTCAAGGGCTATACGTCGATCCGCACCAAGCTGCCGGCCGACCAGCGCAAGCTCGCCGAAGAGGTCTATGCCGCCATCCGCGAGAAGAAGCCGCATGGCTATCGCATCGACGCCGGCATCATCCGCCGCCGCTCCTGGCTCGACCACTTCAGCATCTTTACCGGGACGCTGAAGGCGCGCCTGGTCACGATGATGGTGCTGCAGTCGCTGTTCATGCTCGCGCTCGGCATCGGTGGCGCGGTCGCCACCGGCGGTTCGACCAGCCTGATCCTGTCGCTGCTGGCTGTCGCCGGTGCGGCCATCGTCGGCTTCGCAGGCCTTGCGATCATGCGTGCTATTCAGGGACCGATGCGGCAGCTCAACGACACGCTGGTCAACCTCGTGCAGGACAAGCTTGACAATCGCATCGTGATCGAGCGCGACGACGAGATCGGCGAGGCGCTGCGCAACCTTCAGACCGTGCAGACCATCGTCCGTTTCAGCCGCGACGAGGTGCAGGCGGTGCAGCGCCGCGCCGAGGCGCAGCGAAAGGCCGACATGACCAAGCTTGCCGACGGTTTCGAGGCGGCGATCGGGGAAATCGTCGAGACCGTATCGGCCGCCGCGACCGAGCTCGAGGCATCGGCCTCGACCCTGTCCTCGACCGCGGGCCGGGCGCAGGAGCTAGCCACGGTGGTCGCGTCCGGCTCGGAGGCCGCCTCCAGCAATGTCCATTCGGTGGCTTCGGCTGCCGAGGAGATGTCGTCCTCGGTGCGCGAGATCGGGCGGCAGGTGCAGGATTCCTCCCGGATCGCCAGCGAGGCGGTCAGCCAGGCGCATGCCACCACCGAGCGTGTTAGCGAGCTGTCGCGGGCTGCGGCGCGGATCGGCGATGTCGTCGAGCTCATCAATGCGATTGCCGGCCAGACCAACCTGCTGGCACTCAACGCTACCATCGAGGCGGCGCGGGCTGGCGAAGCCGGCCGCGGCTTCGCGGTGGTGGCCTCCGAGGTCAAGGCGCTCGCCGAGCAGACGGCCAAGGCCACCGGCGAGATCGGCCAGCAGGTCGGCGGCATCCAGGCGGCGACGCAGGATTCGGTCAGCGCCATCGGGGAGATCAGCGGCACCATCGCGCGTCTGTCGGAGATCGCTTCGGCCATCGCGACGGCCGTGCAGCAGCAGGGCGCAGCGACCCAGGAGATCGCCCGCAACGTGCAGCAGGCCGCCCTGGGCACCCAGCAGGTCTCGTCCAACGTCGGCGACGTGCAGCGCGGCGCCTCGGAGACGGGATCAGCGTCCACGCAGGTCCTGTCGGCGGCCCAGATGCTGTCCCGCGATTCCAACCGCCTCAAGCTCGAGGTCGGCAAGTTCCTGAACTCGGTTCGCGCCGCCTGACTCTCGACCGCGTCGGAAAAACAGGCGCCGAAGGGCTGAGATCTCGTAGGGTGGGCAAAGGCGCTCTTGCGCCGTGCCCACCATTCTTTCCGGATCACACGAAGGCCGTGGGCACGCTTCGCTTTGCCCACCCTACGAGATCACGCCACCCGCCACTCGGGCACGTTATCTTCTGCCATAGCGATTTCGCCGAGCGAGCCGACCGGGGTGCGATCCATGGCGAGCAGATGCGCCAGCGTCGCGCCGTCGCTCGCCGGGACCCGCGCCAGCGTGCGGCGATCGTCCTCTGTCCGCAGCATCACGACGCCATGCTCGATATTGCCGCCGCGGCCGTAAAGCACGGTGAAGCTCTCGACCGTGCCCTTGCCCGTGGTCTCCGTGACGAACTCCGGCACCGCGCGCTTGTTGCGGTCCGCCTCGGCCTGCACGCTCGTTTCCTGCACCAGCGCCTCGCGCGGCGCCGTCTTCGACACCACCAGCGCGTGGTGCTTGGTGACGAAGCCGCCCTGGCCATAGAGCAGGCCGAGCTTGGCGCCGTCGCGCAGTCGCCGCACCATCGCGCAAGCCGCATGCGTCATGTAGGTGTTGAGCGGCGCGCCGAAGAAGGTGAGGCCACCGGTCACGGTCGGCTGCACGTCGGGGCCCAAGCCCAGCGTCCGCCGCGCCATCTTGGGCACGCAGGGGAAGCAGCTGTAGAGCTCGATCGCGTCGAAGGTCTTGCGGTCGCCGCCGGCGAGGTCCATCACGCTCTTGAGCACGGCATTCTGCGGGTGGCTCTCGTAAAACTGGTCGCGCATCAGATAGTCGCGCGGCTCTTCCGCCGAGGCACCGCCGAGCGGGTAGACCAGTTTGTCTTCGGCGATCCCGGCCGCGCGTGCCTTGGCGAGACTGGTGAAGAGCAGCGCACCGCCCATGTTGACGCTGGGATTGGCCACCATCAGCTTGTTGTAGGGCCAGGCGATCAGCCGGTTGTCTGCGGTCGGCGTCGTGATCTCCTCCGGCGCATAACGCCGCTTCAGCCAGGCGTATGGATTCTCCGCGGCGGCTTCCGAATAGCGCGACCACAGCGTGCCTGATTCCGCCATGGCTTCGCGCGGCGTCTGCCCCCAATGCGCCGAGGAGGCCGCCTCATAGAACGGATAGACGGTCACAGGCCGAAATACGCCGAGCTTCACTGCTAAGGGCTTCTGGAACGCCGCGCCGCGCTTGGGTTCCTCGACGTCATGGGCGAACGGCGTCCACGGCAGCTTGACGCCGGCGCGCTCCGCCTTGGTAGCGCTCGATTGCGCTTCCGCGCCGCACACCGCCGCCACGCTGCACTCGCCGCGCGCGATGCGCTTGGCCGCCTCGTGGATGTAGCGGATCGGGCTCTCGCCGCCGACTGGGCCGTAATAGCAATGCGCGGGCGAGATGCCGAGGCGCTGAGCCAAAAGCTGCTCCGGATCGCGATAGCGCCAGCTCAGGAAATTGACGACGTCGAGCGATTGCACCTCGCCGAGCAGCTTTGCGCCGGCGTCTTGTTCAGCCCGCCGCAGCGCCTGTTCGAGCAGGTCGAGCGGTTCGAGACCCTCGGCGATCTCCTTCGGGCGATCGACGATCTCGCCGATGCCGACGATGACGGGGATGCGGTCTTCGGGGATATTGGTCATTTCTTCTTGCTTCAGTTCACGATGTCAGTTGTTCGTCATTGCGAGCGCAGCGAAGCAATCCAGGATCTTTCCGCGGAGGCAGTCTGGATTGCTTCGCTGCGCTCGCAATGACAAGTGGGATCGTCACTCCGCCACCAGCGCATTCATGTGCTCGACGGCTTCGGCGAAATCCTGCTTGAACTCCTGTACCACCGCACCCGCCGACTTGACGCTGTCGATCAGGCCGACGCCCTGGCCGACGAAATAGCTGACGAGATCGCGCGCCCTGGCGTTGCCGCCCGCAGCGGCACGGTCGATCGAATGGAAGGCGTCGCGGCTAATGATGCTTTGCAGCGGCATCGGCAGCGCGCCCGGGCTATCCGGCGCGCGGTCCCAGGCGTCGCTCCAGACTGAGCGGAGCTGCCGGGCCGGCTTGCCGGTGCGGCCCTTCGAGCGCACCGCATCGCGCGAGGATGCCGCGATCATCTTCTCGCGAAAGATCTCGCTTGTCTCGGACTCGACCGTGGCCAGCCACACCGAGCCGGTCCAGACGCCGGCCGCGCCCATCGCCATGCAGGCCGCCATCTGCCGCCCCGTCATGATGCCGCCGGCCGCCAGCACCGGCACGTCTCGGATAGTCTTGATCGCCTTGATCACCTCCGGCACCAGCACCATGGTCGAGACCTCGCCGCAATGGCCGCCGGCCTCGGTGCCCTGCACGACGAGAATATCGACGCCGGCCGCGACCTGGCGCAGCGCGTGCTCCTTGGCGCCGACCAGCGCTGCAACCGGCACGCCGTGCTTCTTGCCCATCTCGATCATCGCCTTCGGCGGCACGCCCAGCGCATTGGCGATCAGGCGGATCGGATGATTGAAGGAGACCTCGAGCAGCTGAAGCGCGGTCTTGCCGTCGAACGGCTGCGGCTGGTTGTCCGCGACCTCGGTGGTGGTCAGCTCGATGTCGTACTTCTTCAGGAGATCGCGCGTGTAGTTGCGGTGCTCCTGCGGCACGCGCGCTTCCAGGCTCTTCCAGGTGACGTCCTTCTCGCCGGCCGTCGAGATGTTTTCCGGGATCAGCACGTCGATGCCGTAGGGCTTGCCGTCGACGTGATCGTCGATCCATTTCAGCTCACGCTCGAGCGTATCCGGCGTATGCACGGTCGCGCCCAGCACGCCGAAGCCGCCGGCGCGGCTGACGGCGGCAACGACGTCGCGGCAATGGCTGAAGGCGAGCAGCGGGAATTCGATCCCCAGCATGTCGCAGATCGGCGATTTCATGGCTCTCTCCCGGCGGCAGGCTTCGCATTCTCGTTGCTTTCGCGGGCAAAGCAAAGTGACGCTAGCGGATCGATGACATGCCGGATCTGGCGAGGCATCTTGTGTATAGACGTCGCTCTATCCGCGCGCCGCAGGCCCTGCGGGCACCCCGGAATGACGGAGGGGAGGGGCTGCCATGACAAAACGCAGAGTTGTCCCATCCGGCAATGCATTGTGGCGCCCTTGTCATCGGCCGTTTGCGGGCTAATTAATGCAGACGCATCTTTTTGCCCGGAGCCCCGCATGACCGACGCCCCTTACGTGCCGCCCAAAGTCTGGACCTGGAACAAGGAGAACGGCGGGCAATTCGCCAACATCAACCGACCCATTGCCGGCCCCACCCACGACAAGGAGCTGCCGGTCGGCAAGCACCCGCTTCAGCTCTACTCGCTGGCGACGCCGAACGGGGTCAAGGTCACCGTGATGCTGGAGGAGCTCCTGGCGCTCGGCCACAAGGGCGCCGAATATGACGCCTGGCTGATCAGGATCGGCAATGGCGACCAGTTCGGCAGCGGCTTCGTGGACATTAATCCGAATTCCAAGATCCCGGCGCTGATGGACCGTTCCGGCCCCGAGCCTGTCCGGGTGTTCGAGTCAGGCTCGATCCTGTTCTACCTCGCCGAGAAGTTCGGCGCCTTCCTGCCGAAGGACGTCAAGGCCCGCACCGAGGCGATGTCCTGGCTGTTCTGGCAAATGGGCAGCGCGCCCTATCTCGGCGGCGGCTTCGGCCATTTCTATGCCTATGCGCCGACCAAGATCGAATACGCCATCGACCGTTTCGCAATGGAGACCAAGCGCCAGCTCGACGTGCTCGACCGGCGTCTCGCTGACAACGAATATCTCGCGGGCAAGGACTACACCATCGCCGACATGGCGGTGTGGCCCTGGTATGGCGCGCTCGCCAAGGGGCTCGTCTATGGCGCCGGCGAATTTCTGTCGGTGCAGGACTACAGGAACGTGCAGCGCTGGACCGACCAGATTGCGCAGCGCCCCGCCGTGAAGCGCGGCCGCATGGTCAACCGGGTCTCCGGCGATCCCGCCAGCCAGCTCCACGAGCGCCACGACGCGAGCGACTTCGAGACCAAGACCCAGGACAAGCTCGTGCCCGCGACGTAGCTAACGGGTTCATCACCTCTCCCCGCAAGTGGGGAGAAGTCGAATTCGATCGCAGATCGAATTCGGGTGAGGGGGTACAGGTCCCTCGACAGTCTCGCGCGTGGAGAAAGGCCCCTCACCCCAACCCTCTCAGCGCGAGCCAAGCTCGTCGCGGCCCCGTAGGAATGGGGCGAGGGAGCGCACCGTTGCTGCGGCCTATTTCTTCATGCCCTCCGCCGCCGGAAACACCACGCGGTCATCGGTGCGGCAGTAACGGTCGGCGAACATGCGGCCGATCGGGTGATAGCGGTCCATGTGCACCCGCATCGCCTTGTCGTCCCAGAGCTCGTCGCGGATGTGGAAGTGGAGGCCTTCGCCCATGATCAGCCGGCGATCGTCGTTGACGTCGATCAGCTTCCAGAGCTTGCACTCCATCGCCCAGGGCGTGTCAGCTAGCCGTGGCACCCCGATCTTCGTCGAGGGCGCAAGCTTCAGCCCGAGATAATCGGGCTCGCTGATCTCAGGCGGAAAATCGCCGCTGCTCTCGTGCATCGCCCGCGCCAGCGGCTCGTCCGTGAGGTTGACCACGAATTCACCGGTGCGCTGGATGTTGAGAAACGTGTCCTTGTCCTCGCCGTTCGGCTTGCGGTTGGCCGCGAACATGCAGAGCGGCGGATCCTCGCAGAAGGCGTTGAAGAAGCTGAACGGGGCGGCGTTGACCACGCCGGTCGGCCCGAGCGTGGTCACCCACGCGATCGGCCGCGGCAGAATGAAGGACGTCAGCACCTTGTAGCGCTCGCGTGGCGTCAGCTCGCTGGCGGCGTAGTCCATTGGGGCTCCTCGGCTTTCTTCGCCTCTCCCCGCCTGCGGGAAGAGGCCGATGCGCGGAATGCGCGGCGGGTGAGGGGGCTCTCCGCAAGTCCGACTGTCACCGTCCTCGCGGAGAATCCCCCTCACCCTCTCCCCGCAAGCGGGGAGAGGGGAAAGAGATAAGGCGCCTTACGCCATGCTCAGCTCGTGGCGGCCCACCACCATCCAGTGCACCTCGTCCGGACCGTCGGCGAAGCGCAGGTGCCGCACGTCCTGGTACATCTCGGCGAGCGGGGTCCAGTGCGAGATGCCGGTGGCGCCGTGCATCTGGATGGCCTGATCGATGATCTTGCAGGCGCGCTCGGGCACCATGGCCTTGACCATGGAGACCCAGACGCGAGCCTCCTTGTTGCCGAGCACGTCCATTGCCTTCGCCGCTTTCAGCACCATCAGCCGCATCGCCTCGATCTCGCAGCGCGCCTGCGCGATGATCTGCATGTTGCCGCCGAGATGGGCGATCTTCTTGCCAAAGGCCTCACGGGTGAGGCCACGCTGCACCATCAGGTCGAGCGCCTTCTCGGCCTTGCCGATGGTGCGCATGCAGTGATGGATGCGGCCGGGGCCGAGGCGGAGCTGCGAGATCTCGAAGCCACGGCCTTCGCCGAGCAGGATGTTCTCCTTCGGCACGCGCACATTGTTGAAGCGCATGTGCATGTGGCCGCGCGGGGCGTGGTCCTGGCCGAACACGTACATGGGACCGAGCACCTCGACGCCGGGCGTGTCGCGCGGCACCAGGATCTGCGACTGCTGCTTGCTCGGCGCCGCGTCCGGGTTGGTCTTCACCATCACGATGAGGATCTTGCAGCGGGGATCGCCGAGGCCCGAGATGTAGTACTTCTCGCCGTTGATCACCCATTCGTCGCCGACGAGCTTTGCGGTGGTCGAGATGTTCTTGGCGTCGGAGGAGGCGACGTTCGGCTCGGTCATGACATAGGCCGAACGGATCTCGCCGTTGAGCAGCGGCTTCAGCCATTTCTCCTTCTGCTCCTTGGTGCCGACCCGTTCCAGCACTTCCATGTTGCCGGTGTCGGGCGCCGAGCAGTTCATGGTCTCCGAGGCCAGCGGACTCTTGCCGAGCTCTGCCGCGATATAGGCGTAGTCGAGATTTTTCAGGCCCTGGCCGGTCTCGTCATCGGGCAGGAAGAAGTTCCAGAGGCCTTCCTGCTTGGCCTTGTTCTTGGCCTTCTCCAGCACCTCGAGCTGCTTCGGCGTAAAACTCCAGCGATCTTCCTTGCTCTCGCCGGCCTTGGCGAACTCGATCGACATCGGCTCGACGGTATCGCGGATGAACTTCTTGACGTGATCGTAAAGCGGCCGGACCTGGTCCGACATCCGCAAGTCGTTGAGCTCGTCGCCGGGATTGAGCGTGTAGTTGGTGGTGCGGGGAATGTAGGTGTGTTTTGTCATTGGTCCTCCCGGGATCGCTAGAATGTGTTGTGCGCAAGAATAGTCGCAGCGCCGGCAAAGTGCGAGGGCGCATTTTCACGCGTGAGGCCATGCCATGCGATGGAATATCGCAAAGGCCGTTTGAAATGTTGTTTGAATGGGAGCGACGCGCAAGTCAGCTCTAGCGCCCACCGATCCCCAGGGCGCCGTCATTGCGAGCGTAGCGAAGCAATCCAGAATCTTACCGCGGCGGCAGTCTGGATTGCTTCGTCGCACCCGTGCAAAATTGCTTCGCAGTTTTGTCACGGGCTCCTCGCAATGATGAGGAGAGACCGGTCGGCCTTAAGCCGGCATCCGATGCATCGCGCAGATCTTGTTGCCATCGAGATCGCGCAGGTAGGCCAGATAGAGCTTGCCGCCCGGGCCCTGGCGAATGCCGGGCGGATCCTCGATCGATTTTGCGCCGGCTGCAACGCCCGCCGCATGCCACGCATCGACCTGTTCCGGCGAATTGGCGGCAAAGCCGATCGTGCCGCCGTTGGCGCAGGTCGCCGGCTCCCCGTTGATCGGCTTCGATACCGAGAACACTCCGGTCTTGGTGATGTAGAAGATGCGGTGGCCGTCGACCCTGGCCGGCCGCACCTCGAGCGTGCCGAGCAGTTGGTCGTAGAACGCCTTGGCCTTGTCCAGGTCGTTGGTACCGATCATGACGTGTGAAAACATTTGCCCGTTCCCTCAGTGTTGTAGCCCGGATGGAGCAGAGCGAAATCCGGGTCTTGCTTGCTTTTGGCCGTCCCGGATTCGCTGCGCTCCATCCGGGCTACGAGAATCAAAACGCGGTATAGCCGCCGTCGATCACGAACGTATCCGCGGTGTGATACGACGATGCCTTGCTCATCAGATACACCGCGATGCCGCCGAAATCGGAGGCTTCGCCGAAGCGCCGCATCGGAATCCGCGGCATCACGTTGGCTACGAACTTGTCGTTCGCCATGAGCCCTGCGGTCATGTCGCTCTTGATCCAGCCCGGCAGGATCGCATTGGCGGTGACGCCGTGACGTGCCAGCTCGACGCCGAGCGCGCGCACCAGCGCGTTGATGGCGGCCTTGGTCGCGGCATAATGCTCGTTGCGCGCCGTGCCGAAGATCGAGGCGAGGCTCGAGGTCGCGACCAGCCGGCCAAAGGGATCGCCGGCATTGGCGCGATCCGTCATGTGCTTGGCGGCGGCCTGGAACGCGTGGAACACGCCGTCGAGATTGGTCGCGAACATCGTGCGCCATTCCTCCTCGGTGCGCTCGATGAAGGCGCGCCGGCCACCGCCGCCGATGCCCGCATTGGCGAAGCAGCCATCGACCCGGCCGAAGGTGTCGAGCGTCGCCTTCATCGCTGAAGCGACCGAGGCCGGATCGGTGACGTCGCAGACGCGGCTGTCGACCTTGCCGGACAGGCCCTCCATGCTCGCGGCAGCGGCCTTGTTCTTGTCAGCATTGCGGCCCCAGATCGAGACGTTGCAGCCCTGGCCCGCGAGCGCCTGCGCGATACCGAGCCCGATGCCGCCATTGCCACCGGTGATCACGGCCACGCGGCCGGAAAGGTCGAAGAGGTTCATGGCGCGTTTCCTGTTTTTTGACTGCGGCGCATCAGCCGCTGCGCACAAGATTGCTTGCTATGCTCCGATCACCATGGACAAGACCGCGCCAAAAATCAAATATGCGCCCCGGCAAAACGAATTCCGGCCTGCGAAACTGGTGCGGGCCGCAACTGATGAGGAAACCATGCAGTTCAAACAGGTCACGCTCGACTTCGATGGCTCGGTCGCGATCCTCAAGTTCGACCATCAGGAGGTGATGAACGCGGTCTCCGTCGACATGCTGGGCGGTCTTTCCGAGGCGCTCGATGCGATCGAGGAGAAGAAGGACGAGGTGCGCTGCGTGGTGCTGACCGGTGCGGGGCGGGCGTTCTGCACGGGCGCCAATCTGCAAGGCCGCAACAACCAGGCGAAGAAGACCAAGGCCGGCCTTACGCTGGAGACCGGCTTTCATCCCTTCCTGCGCCGCATCCGCAACCTGCACTGCCCGATCGTCACCGCGGTCAATGGCCCGGCCGCCGGCGCCGGCATGAGCTTCGCGCTGCTCGGCGACATGATCCTATGCGCGCGCTCGTCCTATTTCCTGCAGGCCTTCCGCCGCATCGGCCTCGTGCCGGATTGCGGCTCGACCTGGCTGTTGCCGCGCCTCGTCGGCCGCGCGCGCTCGATCGAATTGTCGTTGATGGGCGAGCGCCTGCCGGCCGAGAAGGCGCTGGAATGGGGCCTTGTCAACCGCGTCTATGATGACGGCGTCTTGATGGAGGAAGCGATGAAGCTGGCGCGCGATCTCGCCAGCGGGCCGACCGTAGCGCTGTCGCTGATCCGCAAGCTCTATTGGGACAGCCCGGAAAACTCCTTCGAGGATCAGCTCAATCTGGAATTCCAGTGCCAGCTCCGCGCCGGCGACACCCAGGATTTCCGCGAGGGCGTCGGCGCCTTCCTCGAGAAGCGGCCCGCGCAGTTCAAGGGCAAATGATCGAGGCGGCGCTTTCACGCAGCGTCCAGCGCTGGTGCAAAGGGGCGACCGGCGCGACCTGTGCGGCAAAGCTCTCCGGCGGCGCCAGCCAGGAAACCTGGCGCTTCGACATCTCCCATCCCGACGGGCCGATCGGCGCGATCCTGCGGCGCTCACCAAAGGGCTATGGCGCCGCGCCGACCCGCGCGGCCGGTCTTGCCGCGGAAGCGCAGTTGATGCAGCTCGCCTATGAGGCCGGCGTGCCGTCGCCCCGCGTCCTGCATGTGCTGGTGCCGGAGGACGATCTCGGCACCGGCTTCATCATGCAGCGCGTCGAGGGCGAGACCATCGCGCGCAAGATTCTTCGCGATCAAGAGTATGCGGCGGCGCGGCCGCGTCTGGCGCGGCAGATCGGCGGCATTCTCGCAGGTCTTCATCGGCTGCCGCAGGACAAATTGCCTGCGTTGCGCAGCAGGGGCGCGATCCAGGAGATTGCCGAGTTCGAGCGCGACTATCGCAGCCTGAACTGGCCCAAGCCCGTGTTCGAGCTGGCGCTGCGCTGGCTGCACGACCACGATCCGGGTCCCTCAGTCGAGACCACGCTGGTGCACGGCGATTTCCGCAACGGCAATCTCATCATCGGCGCGGATGGCGTTCGCGCCGTGCTCGACTGGGAGCTCGCCCATCTCGGCGATCCCATGGAGGACCTCGGCTGGGTCTGCGTGAACTCCTGGCGCTTCGGCGAGATCGACAAGCCCGTCGGCGGTTTTGGCACGCGCGAGGAATTGTTCGCCGGTTACGAGGCTTCGGGCCGCAAGGTCGACCCTGAGCGCGTCAAGTTCTGGGAAGTGATGGGCACGCTGCGCTGGGGCATCATGTGCGGCGGCATGATGCAGCGCTTTCGCGAGGGGCCCGACCATTCCATGGAGCGCGCCATGATCGGCCGCCGCGCCAGCGAGACCGAGATCGATCTGTTGCGGCTTCTGGCGCCGCGCGGGAGCTGACACATGCAGGACGAGCCGACCCCGATCGAGCTGACCAAGGCAGTCGCCGATTTCCTCCGCAGCGACATCACGCCGCTGATCTCCGGCCACCAAGCCTTCAAGCTGCGCGTCGCCATCAACATCCTCGACCTCGTCACGCGGCAGCTGACGCGGGAGGAGGGAAGCGATGAGAAGGAGGTGGAGCGCCTGCGCGCGCTGCTCGGCCTGGATGGCTCAATCGCCGAACTCAACCGCGTGCTCGCCGAGCGCATCGCCAGGGGAGAAGTCGATCTCGCGACCCCCGGTCTCGCCGAGCATCTCTGGGCGACCACGATGGACAAGCTCGCGGTGGATCAGCCGAACTACGCGTCCTACAAGCGCGAGCTGGGGCGGGGCGGATAGCTCTCTCCCCGTCATTGCGAGGAGCCCTTGCGACGAAGCAATCCAGACTGTCTCTGCTGGGCAGCCTGGATTGCTTCGCTACGCTCGCAATGACAGTGTTGAGAGAGGGGGCGCTCCTCTCTCCGCTGTCATTCCGGGGCGTCGCGAAGCGACGAACCCGGAATCCATTCATCCGCACGTTCTGTCGCTCGATGGATTCCGGGCTCGCGCCTGTCGGCGCGCCCCGGAATGACGAGTGGGGAGACCCGTTTCCTACTTCCCCACCCATTTCGGCGGCCGCTTCTCGGAAAACGCCTTCGGGCCCTCGATGTAATCCTGCGAGGCGACCATCGCCTGCACGGCCGGATAATCCCGCTGCTCCGCGATCGCCTGCTCCAGCGACACGCCAAGCCCCTTCTGGATCGCCTGCTTCGAGGCCCGGATCGACATCGGCGAATTCTTGGCGATCATCTCGGCCCAGCGCAGCGCGGCCGCGAGCGCCTCGCCCTGCGGCACCACCTCGTTGACGAAACCGAGCTCGAGCCCTTCCTTGGCGCTGACATGGCGCGCGGTGAGGATCATGCCCATGGCGCGCTTCAGCCCGATCTGGCGCGGCAGCCGGTGCAAGCCGCCGGCGAGCGCGGCAAGGCCGACGCGCGGCTCGGGCAGGGCGAAGGTCGCGTTCTCCGAAGCGATGATGAGGTCGCAGGCCAGCGCGATCTCGAAGCCGCCGCCCATGGCAACGCCGTTCACGGCGGCGATGATCGGCTTGTCGCAGTCGAAGCGTGAGGTGAGGCCGGCGAAGCCGCCCTTGTCCCAGCCGCGTTTTCCCCCCGCTGCCTGCCACTTCAGATCGTTGCCGGCGCAGAACGCCTTATCGCCGCTGCCCGTGACGATCGCGATCCACTGCTCGGGATCGCCGGAGAAATCGTCGAACACCTTCTGAAGCTCGAAGTGCGCATCGGTGTGCAGCGCGTTGTAGACCTCGGGCCGCGACAGCGTCACGATCGTGATCGGCCCCTTGCGTTCCACCTTGGAAAATTTCAGCTCCATCGCGCGCTCCCGGATTTTCTCTCGAAGGAATATTGGCGCCATACTACCGTGCGGGTGCGCCAGAGCACCATCGAATTGCGCGGGCGCGCCTTGCATCGCCGTCACGTCTCGGCTTGCTTGACTTGCGCGCGCTCTTCTCACCTTAATCGAGCCAAGCAGAATGCGCCTAGCGCCTTAACGCAAAACGATAAAATCAGTCCGGGAGAGAACCTGTGGATTTCTCATTGCCTGCCGATCTCGTCGCCTATCTCGGAGAGCTCGACCGTTTCATCGAACGCGAGATCAAGCCGCTGGAACAGGCCGACGACAATATCCGCTTCTTCGACCATCGCCGCGAATGGGCGCGCACCGATTTCGAGAATGGCGGCCTGCCGCGTCACGAATGGGAGGCGCTGCTGCGCAAGGCCAAGGATCTTGCGGATGCCGCCGGGCATTTGCGCTTTCCTGTGCCGAAGCAATATGGCGGCAAGGACGGCTCCAACCTCTGGATGGCCGTGATCCGCGAGCATTTTGCCGCAAAGGGTCTCGGCCTGCACAACGACCTCCAGAACGAGCATTCGATCGTCGGCAACTTCCCCGTCGTCACCATGCTCGACCGCTACGGCCGCGACGACCAGAAGGCGATGATCGACGGCTCGATCAGGGGCAAGTACCGCATCACCTTTGGCCTGACCGAGCCGCATCACGGATCGGATGCCACCCACATGGAGACGCGCGCGGTGGCAGCCACCCGCGACAACGTCAAGGGCTGGATCATCAACGGCGAGAAGATGTGGACGACCGGCATGCACGTCGCCACGCACTGCGCGCTGTTCGCGCGCACTGGCGGCAATGACGGCGACGCCCGCGGCATCACCTGCTTCCTGGTGCCGGCCAAGAGTCCTGGCGTCAAGGTCGAGGAGTACATGTGGACCTTCAACATGCCGACCGATCATCCGCGCGTCAGCTTCACCGACGTGTTCGTGCCGGAGGATGCGCTGTTTGGCGAGGTCGGCCGCGGCCTGTCGCTGGCGCAATGCTTCGTGCACCAGAACCGCATTCGCCAGGCGGCAAGCTCGCTCGGCGCCGCGGTCTACTGCATCAACGAGAGTGTGAAATACGCGCGTGAGCGCAAACCGTTCGGCAAGGCGCTGGCCGAGAACCAGGCGATCCAGTTCCCGCTGGTCGAGCTTGCGACCCAAGCCGAGATGCTGCGCCTCTTGATCCGCAAGACCGCCTGGGAGATGGACCAGCTCAATGAGGAGCAAATCGAGCGCACCCTGTCCGACCGGGTCTCGATGTGCAATTATTGGGCAAACCGCCTCTGCTGCGAGGCCGCCGACCGCGCCATGCAGGTCCATGGCGGCATGGGCTATTCACGCCACAAGCCGTTCGAGCACATCTATCGCCACCATCGCCGTTATCGGATCACCGAAGGCAGCGAGGAGATCCAGATGCGGAAAGTGGCGGGATTCCTGTTCGGGTATATGGGGCCGGGGAAGCATTAGACGCTCGCACTGCTATCGTAGGGTGGGTTAGCGCTGCGATTGCGCGAAGCGCGATCGCAGGGCGTAACCCACCAGCGCCATCCGCGTGGATTGCAAAGAGGTGGGTTACGCCTACGGCTAA
>NZ_LAXE01000001.1:6041950-6056298 GCF_003122645.1 Bradyrhizobium sp. SUTN9-2 | reverse complement strand
CACCGCGGATCAATTCACCCGCCGATCCTTCCCCGCCCAATACGGCTCGCGCAGCTGCCGCCGCAGGATCTTGCCAGACGGATTCCGCGGCAGCGCAGGCAGGAATTCCACGCTCTTCGGCGTCTTGTAGCCGGCGATGCGCGTCCGGGTGAAGTTGATGATCTCGGTGGCAGTCGCCTGCTTGCCCGGCTTCATCACCACGATCGCCTTCACGGCTTCGCCCCATTTGTCGTCAGGCACGCCGATCACGGCGGCTTCCGCGACATCGGGGTGGTCGCACAGAGCGCTCTCGACCTCGGCCGGATAGATGTTCTCGCCGCCGGAGATGATCATGTCCTTGATGCGGTCATGGATGTAGAGATAGCCGTCCTCGTCCATGTAGCCGGCATCGCCGGTGCGCAGCCAGCCGTCGCTGCGCAGCGTGGATGCGGTCGCCTCCGGCAGGTTCCAGTAGCCGGCCATGTTGGAGCCCGAGCGCGTTGCGATTTCGCCGACCTGCCGCGGCGGCAGCGGCTTGCCGTCCGGATCCAGGATCGCGATCTCGACGCCCGGCAGCGCCTTGCCGGCCGAGCGCATCCGCTCCAGCCCCTCGACGTGATCCTCCGGCGGCAGCGCGACGATGGTGCCGGTGGTCTCGGTCATGCCGTAGAGCTGCACGAAGCCGCATTTGAAGACCTCGATGCATTCCTTCAGCAGCGCTGCGGGAATCGGCGAGGCGCCGTACAGCATGTATTTCAGCCGCGAGAAGTCGACCGTCCTGGCGCGTGGCTGCCGCACCACGAACTGCATCGCCGCCGGCACCATGAACAGTTTTGTGATGCCCGACTGCTCGAAGAAATCCAAAACCTTGGTCGGGTCGAACTCGCGCGCGATCACGCCGCGGGCGCCGTGATAGAGCCCCATGACGCCCCACCCCGAACCGCCGATGTGAAAGATCGGCATCGCCACCAGCGAGACATCGTCGGTCGACCACCGGTTCCACTCCGGCTTGTCCTCGGCATTGCCGGATTGCACCAGGTTGAGGAAGTTGGCATGCGACAACATCGCGCCCTTCGGCTTGCCCGTCGTGCCCGACGTGTAGAGCTGGATCGCGATGTCCGTGGTGTCGATCGGCACCTTCGGATCATCGCCGCTCTGCGCATCGCGCCATGCCGTAAAATCCGGCCATTCCGGCGCGCCGCCCTCGGTGGTGATGACGGTGCGCACGCTTGGTATCTGCTCCCTGATCTGGCGCACTTGAGTGATGAACTCCGGCCCGGCGAACAGCACCGGCGCCTTGCAATCTGAGACGATGAAGGCGACCTCGGGCCCTGCTAGCCGCCAGTTCACCGGCGCCATCACGACGCCTGTCTTCATCGCCCCCATCAGGAGCTCGAAATAGATGTCGCTGTTTTTGCCGAGATAGGCGATGCGGTCGCCCTTCTTTACGCCCATTGCGAGGAGCGCGTTCGCGACCTTGTTGGTCTTGATGTCGAACTCGGCGAAGCTCGTGGTGCGGCCCTCGAATTCATAGGCGATGGCGCTGCCGCGGCTCTTCGCACGCTCGCGCACCATGTCGGCGAGGTTCGCCAGTTTCTGTGTGGACATGTTTCTCCCGCAGGCGTTTGTTTTTATGCCCGGGAGTGTGGCGTCATCCGCCGGTGAAGACAAGATGGGCTCCGCTGTCGTCCCGGACAAGCGCGCGCCTCAAGCGCGCGCAGATCCGGGACCCATAGCGACATGAAGTTGTTTGGCGAAGACATGCAGTTACCTGTCTCGCGCCACGACTTCTCCCTGTGGTTATGGGTCCCCGCCCCCGTGCGCTTTGCGCACTAGGCGGGGACGACAACTGGGGGCGCGGTGAAAACGTCAGCCCCTTACACGTCCGCGCATTTGCAATGCGCCGTCACCCCCGCTTCGCGCGGTCCTTCTCGTTCTGAGCCATGATGCTCTCGCGCGCGGTCTTCCAGTCGTCGTCGCTCCAGTCGCGGAGCTGGTAGAAGTTGCCGCCCATGGCGAGCGCCTGGGCGCCGTCCATGGCGATGGTCTCGCCGTTGATCCAGTCGCAGCCGCCGGAGATCAGGAACACGGCCACGTTCTGCAGTTCCTCCATGGTGCCGACGCGGCCCATCGGGTTCATCGCCTTGGTGCGCGCGCCGGCTTCGTCACCGGGCTTGATGCGCTTGCTCATGCCCTCGGTCGGGATTTCGCCCGGGGCGATGGTGTTGAGGCGGATGCCGTGTCGTCCCCATTCGGTGGCAAGCGACATCGTCATGGCGTGGATCGCCGACTTGCTCATCGCCGAGGGCACCACGTAAGGCGAGCCGTTGCGCACCCAGGTCGTGGTGATCGAGACGACGTTGCCGGGCTGCTTCAAGGCGATCCAGCGCTTGCCGACCGCATGTGTCACGTAGAACGTGCCATGCATGACGATGTTGGCGACCGCATCGAAGCCGCGCGGCGAGAGCTCCTCGGTCCGCGAGATGAAATTGCCGGCCGCATTGTTGATGAGATCGGTGAGGGGGCCATCGCGGAAGATGCTCTCGATCATCTCCTCGACCGCGAGCGCATTGCGGATGTCGACGCCGTGGCTGGTGACGCGGCCGCCGTAGAGATCCATCAGCTCGGTTGCGGTCTCGTCGCACACGATCTTGCGTCGACCGCAAATGTGCACCTCGGCGCCGAGTTGGAGAAAGCGCGCCGCCATCGACTTGCCGAGGCCGGTGCCGCCGCCGGTCACGAGAATGCGCCGGCCGGCCAGAAGATTTTCCTTGAACATGGCTGTTTCCCCCGTAGGGATTGTCAGTTAATTGGTCGATTGACTAAATCCGGCCGCCGGCGTCCTGTAAAGCGGCACTGAACAAGAACAGGCAAGAACTAGGGGAGAATTCGTCCATGGAAGATCGCGTCTCGATCTCGATCTCGGAAGGCGTCGCCGATGTGCGCCTGGTGCGCGCCGACAAGATGAACGCGCTGGATCAGCCCATGTTCGAGGCCCTCGTCGCCGCAACCGACCGGCTGTCGAAGGAGAAGGGCGTGCGCGCCGTCGTGCTCTCGGGCGAAGGCCGCGCCTTCTGCGCCGGGCTGGACATGGGGCGTTTTGCCGCCATGAAGGAGAAGGGGGGCAACGGAATTCCGGGTGGCGAAAATCGGGATCTCACGGTGCGCACATATGGCAAGGCCAACTTCGCGCAACAAGCAGTGTGGGGCTGGCGCCAGCTACCGATGCCTGTGATCGCGGCCGTGCACGGCGTCGCCTTCGGCGGCGGCTTCCAGCTCTCGCTCGGCGCCGACATGCGCTTTCTCAGCTCGGATGCGCGCATGTCGATCATGGAGATCAAATGGGGCCTCGTGCCCGACATGGCTGGCACGCCGATCCTGGCCTCGCTGGTGCGCGATGACATCCTGCGCGATCTCACCTACACCGGGCGGATCTTCTCGGCGCAGGAGGCGCTGGCTTACGGCCTCGCCACGCGCATCTGCGACGATCCGCGCGCTGCGGCGCTTGATGTCGCGCGCGAGATCGCAGGGAAAAGCCCCGATGCGATCCGCGCGGCCAAGCGGATGCTGAACAATCTCTCGGTCGATCCGGGCCCGGCGCTGCTCGCCGAATCCGTCGAGCAGCAGAAGCTGATCGGCAGCCCCAACCAGACCGAGGCCGTGCGCGCCAATCTGGAAAAGCGCGCGCCGAATTTTGCGGATTAGCTTTGGGTCATTCCGGGATGCGCCGTAGGCGCAGGCCCGGAATCCATCGAGCCGCATCGTTCGCTGTGAAATGGATTCCGGGTTCGATGCTGCGCATCGACCCGAAATGACGGCACAAACAACAACAAAGAAAAACAACAATGAGCCAAACGTCCCCCTTCCTCGGCATCGTCTCCGGCGAGCGCCGCCGCTCTCACGGCGAGGTCACTGAGCGCGCCGACCGCATCGCCTCCGGCCTCGCCAAGATCGGCGTCCGCCAGGGCGATTGCGTCTGCATGCTGATGCGCAACGACATCGCCTTCCTCGAAGCCGCCTACGCCGCGATGCGGCTGGGCGCCTATGGCGTGCCGATCAACTGGCACTTCAAACCGGAGGAGATCATCTACATCCTGAAGGATTCCGGCACCGCCGTCCTGATCGCTCATGCCGACATGCTGCACGGTTTGCGCGATGCGATTCCTGAGGGAGTCACCGTGCTCAGTGTGCCGACGCCGCCGGAAATCCGCTCCAACTACAAGATCGATCCGGATCATCTGACGAAGCCGGACTTCGCGATCGACTTCGAAGCCTGGCTCGCGCAACACCCGCCCTATGACGGCCCGATCGTGCCGCAGCCCATGAACATGATCTACACGTCGGGCACGACAGGCCATCCCAAGGGCGTCCGCCGCAACGCGCCGACGCCGGAACAGCAGACCGCCGGTGAGCGCATGCGTGCGATGATCTATGGGCTCAAGCCCGGCGCCCGCGCATTGCTGCCGGGGCCGCTCTATCATGCCGCGCCGAACTCGTTCGGCATCCGCGCCGGCAAGCTCGGCGGGGTGCTGGTGCTGATGCCGCGCTTCGAGGCGGAGGAATTCCTGCAAGCGATCGAGCGCTACAAGATCGACACCATCTTCATGGTGCCGACCATGTTCATCCGCCTGATGAAGCTGCCCGAGGAGGTGCGCAGGACGTACGACGTCTCCTCGCTCCGCCACGTCATCCACGCCGCCGCGCCGTGCCCGGCCGACGTCAAGCGCGCCATGATCGAATGGTGGGGGCCGGTGATCTACGAGTTCTACGGCTCGACCGAATCCAGCGCCGTGACCTTCGCGACGTCGGAGGACGCGCTGAAGAAGCCCGGCACCGTCGGCAGGATCTCGCCCGGCGCCGAGCTGCGCTTCATCGGCGACGACGGACGCGTGCTCGGCGTCGGCGAGATCGGCGAGATCTATTCGCGCATGGCCGAGATGGCCGATTTCACCTATCACAACAAGCCGGAGAAGCGCGCCGAGATCGACCGCGACGGCTTCATCACCTCCGGCGACGTCGGCTATATCGATGAAGACGGCTACGTCTTCATCTGCGACCGCAAGCGCGACATGGTGATATCAGGCGGCGTCAACATCTACCCGGCCGAGATCGAATCCGTGCTGCATGCGGTGCCCGGCGTGCATGATTGCGCCGTGTTCGGCATCCCCGACGCCGAGTTCGGCGAGGCGCTGATGGCGGTGGTGGAGCCGCAACCCGGGGTCACGCTCGCTGCTTCCGATGTCCGCGCCGCGCTGAAGGCGCATCTGGCCGACTACAAGGTGCCCAAGCACATCGAGATCCGCACCGGCCTGCCGCGCGAAGATTCCGGAAAAATCTTCAAGCGCCGCCTGCGCGATCCCTATTGGGAGCAGGCGGGGCGGAAGATCTAGCTACTTCGTAGCCCGGATGGAGCGAAGCGTAATCCGGGATCTCTCGCCGTGGAAAGATCATCCCGGATTACGCTTCGCTCCATCCGGGCTACGCCCCGCGCGCTGGAAGCGTCCTAGCACGGACAAATTCCGAGCCTATATGGATGGGATCATCCACCTCCGGATCGTCCCATGGCCCCCGTTTCCATCCTGCTCAACATCCTCTGGATCCTCATCGGCGGCGCCTGGATGGCGTTCGGCTGGCTGATCGCCGCGATCGTCATGGCGATCACCATCATCGGCCTGCCCTGGGCGCGGGCGGCGTTCAACATCGCCGTCTACACGCTGCTGCCGTTCGGCTCCCGGGCGGTCAACCGCTACGATGTCACCGGCGTCGAGGATATCGGCACCGGCCCGCTCGGGGTGATCGGCAATATCATCTGGTTCGTGCTCGCCGGCTGGTGGCTCGCACTCGGTCACCTCCTGACCGCGCTCGTCCTCGCCGTCACCATCATCGGCATCCCGTTCGCCTGGGCCCATCTGAAGCTCGCCGGCATCGCGCTCTGGCCGATCGGCAAGGTGATCGTGCCGGCTTAGGACGTCGCCTCAACGTCGGCGTTCGGCGGCAGAGCGGAGCCGTGTGGCGCCGTCGCGGACTCAATCGCGCGGGCTACTTCTTTTTTGGTGTCAACCAGTCCTCGTCTTCCAGGGACGGTGCTTGTTTCTGCTGTTCCAGGATTTTTCTGTACTCCTCCGGGATCACCTGGCTGCGAGATGCTTCATGCAGCGTGTGCGGGAACCAGGTCGCAATGCCGGGGAAGGCAATCATCAGGCCAACGCAGATCACCTGCAGCACCATGAACTGGAACATGCCAGCGTAGATCGTTCCGAGACTCCAGCCCTTGACCACCTGCTTGAGATAGTACGCTGACATGGCGACGGGCGGCGACAGGAAGGCGGTCTGCAGCACCACCGCAACCAACGCTCCGAACCATATGAGGTCGATGCCCATGCCTTTCACGACAGGATAGAAGATCGGCAGAAACACCAGGATGATGGCCGGCCACTCAAACGGCCACCCCAGCAGGAAAATGAGAAGGAGCACGACAATCAGCATGAGGCTCGGCGGCAACTGCAGGCCGAGCATCGTCTCGGTGATCCAGTTCGCTGAGCCAAGGCGGGCGAACACCGCACCGAAAATGTTCGACGTGACCGCCAGCAGGAGGACCATGCTCGACGTCGCCATCGTCGAGATCAGCGCCCGTTGCAGTCCGCTGAGCGAGAACCTGCGATATGCGATGGCCAGGATCAGCGCGCCGACGCTGCCGATGCCGGCGGCCTCCGTCGGCGTCGCAAGCCCCCCGATGATCGAGCCGAGCGTCGCCGTGATGAGCCCGAGCAGCGGCAGCGTTCCGACGGCCACCTCGCGTGCAATGTATCCAGCGGAGTAGATCCGCTCATCCTTTGGCACTGGCGGCCCGAGCTTGGGATTGATGAAGGAGCGGCCCATCAGATAGATGATGTAGACGCCGGCCAGCAGAAAGCCCGGTCCGAAGGCTGCAGCATAGAGATCGGCGACCGAAACCCCGAGCACCGGCCCCATCACGATCAGCATGACCGACGGGGGAATGAGAATACCGAGCGTGCCGCCCGCCGTGATGGTGCCCGCTGAAAGCTTGGCATCATAGCCCGCCTTCGTCATGATCGGCGATGCCATGATGCCAAGAACGGTGACGGCTGCGCCGACGATGCCTGTCGCCATCGCGAACACGGTCGAGGTCAGGATGACGACGAGGAAGAGTGCGCCGCGCACCGGCGCAAGCAGCATGCGGAACGCCGTAAAAAGGCGCTCCATGAGTCCCGCCTGCTCGGTGATGAAGCCCATGAAGATGAACAGCGGTACGGCGGCGAGAAGTTCTTCCTTCATCATGCCGATGGTCTGGAAGTAACCAAGCTCGAAGACCGTCCCGCCCATGCCCCAGTAGCCGAACGAGAAGGCGAGAAACAGCAACGTGAACGAGATCGGCACACCGATGAAGATCGCGCCCAGCAGCACCAGCAGCATGATGAGGCCGATGAGCGCTTCTGCGGTCATATCTCGACTTTCTCCTTATGCTCCAGCTCGACGCCGGTGCGCGCCATGTAGATGCTCTTGATCAACTCGGACACGCCCTGGACCAGCAGCAGGAGGCAGGCGAGCGGCACGACGAATTTGAACGGCCACAGCACGGGCCGCCAGGGAGTCTGGTCCGAGGTCTCGTTGATCAGCCAGGCGTAGTGGAATTCGTTCCAGCTGATCAGGAACAGCATGATCAGGCTCGGGAAGAAGAAGACGACATAGGAGATCGTATCGATCCAGCCCTTGCTACGGATCGAGAACTTCTCCCAGAAGAAGTCGGTACGGATATGAGCACCCTTGTGCAGCGCGTAAGCGGCGCCAAGCATGAAGAGCGAGCCGTACAGCATGTAGGTTGCGTCGTAGGCCCATATGGTCGGCGCATTGAACAGGTAACGCGCTCCAACCTCATAGGCGACGGCGAGAACCAGCGGCACCGAGAGCCACGAGATGATCGTGCCGGTCCGGTCGGTGAAGCCGTCGATCATCCTGATGATAGCCAGAAGCGCCGGTGGCTGCCCGCCTGTTATCTCAGCCATGCCTCGCCCCTTTCGCCGATCATTCGTGCGGCGCAAAGCAGGCCGCCTGCGTGCGAATTGAGGGCGGTCAAATCGGCCGCCCTCGGAGGAAGTCCTATTTCTCGGTTGGGAAGTAGTAGTTCGCCATGAAGGAGTATGGCGGGAAGTAAGACCTCTTGTACGGGACCACAGCGCTGGCATAAGCCTTCTGCGAGTCGTGCACCTTCTTGAAGAACGGGTTCCTGGCGCCCTCGGCGGCCGCGATCTCGTCCCACTTCTTGATGAAGGCCAGCAGGATCTCCGTCGGCGTGCGGAGGATCTGTACGCCGTGCTTCTGCTGCATCTCAATCAGCGCATCGGCGTTCTGGCGCTGCCACTTGGTCCACCAGACGAGGAATGTCTCGTTGGCCGCCGACTTGATGATCTCCTGATGTTGCGGGCTGAGCTCCTTCCACACATCGCCGTTGATGACGAGCTCGCCGACCGTCACGTTCTCATGCAAGCCGGGTGAATAGTGATACTTCCAGACGTTGTGGAAGCCGAGCTGCATGTCCTCGATGCCGCCGACCCATTCGGCGCAATCGATCACGCCGCGTTGCGCGGAGGGAATGATTTCTCCGCCCGGCATGTTGACCACCGTGAAGCCGAGCGCCTGCCACACTTCGCCGGCCATGCCGGTCTGGCGGCATTTCATGCCCTTCATGTCCTCGACCGTCTGGATCGGCTTCTTGAACCAGCCGAACGCCTGCGGCCCTGCAGGCAGGATTGGAAACACGACGAGGTTGAGCTTGAGCTCCTTCTGATAAAACTCGTTGTAAAGCTCGAGGCCGCCGCCGTGATAGAGCCAACCCATCACGTCCATGAAGTCCATGCCGAAGGTGCCGCCGGGACCGCCGGTGAACAGGATCGCGGTCTTGTTCTTGCCGGTCCAGTAGCCGGCCCACGCATGCGCTCCGTCGAGCACCTTCTTGTTGGTTGCGTCCAGCACCTCGAACGCCGGCACGACCTGGCCGGCGGGCATCGCCTCGATCTTCAGCGCGCCGGCTGACAGCTTGTTCACTCGATCGACGAAATAGGTGAAGTTGTCATAGAGCGTGAGCGACGCCGGCCATGTGGCCTGCATCTTCAACACCTTCGTCTGCGCCATGACTGTTGTGGTGGATACGACAAACGCCGAAGCGATCAGGGCAACGGCGACCAGTCCCAGAAACATGCGTTTCATGAGCCATCTCCTCCCTTGGACAACGTGACCGCGGCGAACTATTCTCTTCGTTGTTCTTGGTCGCCAAGTCTTCAAACCACGTCTGTCATCATTCTGCCACCATCGCCGCAAGTTGTCATCTTGCTTTCTGGCGGTAGCAAGCGCTGGAATTGGACATGGTCGAGACGTCAGCTCTTTGACCCTTCGGCGACGAACCTCCATTCGTTTGTTACGCTGGCTGTCGGTGGCAAACCAGACGCCGGGGGCGCCTTTGGCTGCGGCGGGACGCGGCCAGGCGATGCGGCGCACACCATGCCTCGCGTTGCCCGACGGGCAAAACACGCCAATGCAGGTCAAGTGGCGGGAGTGCAAATATTCTGATTGACCGAATTCGCTGTTTCGGGTAAACCGCAGCACATCCCGGCTCGTCAAAGGGACGTTTCGCGATCGTCACGATACGTAGGCCAGGATGCGATGGACGCGGCAGCGCCGGCGCGTGACGGGATGGCAGGGCGGGCAAACCCGTGAGCCATCGCGATCCGCGGCACGACACGGTGTGGTCACAACGTTGCTTTTCGGCATTGGGGGCGAGCACGCGCGAGCTTCCGACAGTCCGGGAGAGACGTCCGCGGACGGCAAAAGCGTGTGGTCCTGACGCCCGGGGTCTGTGCGTCAAGGCTTGCGGTGGTGAAGCGGCCCGACCGGGTGCGCGCATCAGTGATCCGCAAGGCGACGGGGGCAATAGTGCATCGCTCCCCGGGGAGAGCGCGCCATAAGCCGTAAAACCATTGCGCAGGGAAGGCCGGGATGTTCCGGCATCACCTGTGGTCACCCCGCGTGCGTCTTGTCGCGTGCGGACCTTGGGTGCCGGCTGGCGCCCGGCCTTCCCTGCGCCCTTGCTTCTCGATGAGGGCGAAACGGAAAGCAAAACTTCGGGCGCCTGCGCCGCGAGACCGCGAAGGCATGCCTATTATACGACTAGCTATTTTCTCGTGCCCCGGACGCAGCGCAGTGCGCCGCGCCTTCGCGGCGTGGTGCGCTGCAGAGCCGGGGCCCATTGCGGCGATGTGCTCTGAGGCTCCTGGGTCCCCGCTCGGCGCAGCAACGCTCGAAGGCGTTGCTGCTTGTCCGGGACACGAGGTCGTCGCACTCCGATCCACGGTGCGTCGCCCCAACTTCATCTTGCACTGCGGTAGAAAAGTATCGCACACTCCGCCGGACCGGGCCGCCAAGGGCGCGAGCAGGGGAGCGAGCCATGTCCCTCCAGACCGTACCATCCGACAGCACTGAGCAGCGCCCCAACCGCCCTGAGGATGTCCAGGCGATGGAGGCCGATGCCCGGCTGCGGGACGATATCCGCCTGCTCGGGCGCATTCTGGGCGACACCGTGCGCGACCAGGAGGGCGCCGACGTGTTCGACCTGGTCGAGCGCATCAGGCAGACCTCGATCAGGTTCCACCGCGACGAGGACCGGCTCGCCCGCCGCGAGCTCGAGCAGATCCTCGACAGCATGTCGACCTCCGAGACGGTGCGGATCGTCCGCGCCTTCAGCTATTTCTCGCACCTCGCCAACATCGCCGAGGACCAGAACAATATTCGACAGATGCGCGCACGCGCGGCGGCCAAGAATGGCAGCTCCGGCGTGCTGGCGGAGACACTGGCGCACGCCAAGGCGGCGGGCATTGGTCCCGATCAGCTCCGCACCTTCTTCAAGACCGCGCTGGTCAGCCCGGTGTTGACCGCGCATCCGACCGAGGTCCGCCGCAAGAGCACCATGGACCGCGAGATGGAGATTGCAGCCCTGCTCGATCGCCGCGAGCGGGTTGCACTGACCGCGGAGGAGGCGGCTGCCAGCGACGAGCAGCTCCGCCGCGAGGTGCTGACGCTGTGGCAGACCAACCTCTTGCGCCGGACCAAGCTCACCGTGCTGGATGAGGTCGCCAACGGCCTGTCGTTCTACGACTACACCTTCCTGCGCGAGGTGCCGCGGCTCATCAACGCGCTGGAGGATCGGCTGGAGGAGAGCGGCGAGCAGGCGGCCGGCGAGCTTGCCTCGTTCCTGCGCATGGGCAGCTGGATCGGCGGCGACCGCGACGGCAATCCCTTCGTCACCGCCGACGTGATGCGCGGCACGCTGCGGCTGCAGTCGAGCCGGGTGATGCAGTTCTATCTCAACGAGCTGCACGTGCTCGGCGCGGAGCTGTCGATCGCAGCCCATCTCGCCGACGTCTCCGAGGAGCTGCGCACGCTTGCGGAGCGTTCGCCGGACACCTCGCCGCACCGGAGCGGCGAGCCCTATCGCCTCGCGGTATCAGGCATCTATGCCCGTCTCACCGCGACGGCCGAAAAGCTCGAAGTCGAGATCACGCGCCGGCCTGTCGGCAAAGCGGCGCCTTACGAGAGCGTCAGGGAGCTGCTGGCCGATCTCGACGTGCTGCATCGCTCGCTGATCTCCAACAACGCCCGCGTCATCGCCCGCGGCCGGCTGCGGCTCTTGCGCCGCGCGGTGGATTGCTTCGGCTTTCACCTGGCCCGGCTCGACATTCGCCAGAACTCGGCCGTCCACGAGCGCACCATCGCCGAGTTGATCGACGCCGCCAATCCCGGCATGTCCTATCTCGCGCTTGGCGAGGACGCTCGCATCTCGCTGCTGACCAACGAATTGCGATCGACGCGCGCGCTGGTCTCGCCCTTCGTCAAATACAGCGACGAGACCATGGGCGAGCTCAACGTGTTCCATGCCGCCGCGGAAGCGCATGCGAAATTCGGCTCGGACGCCATTCCTCAATGCATCATCTCGATGTGCAAGGGCATGTCGGACATGCTCGAGGTCGCCGTGCTCCTGAAGGAGGTCGGCCTCGTCCATCCCTCCGGCCGCAGCGCCATCAACATCGTGCCGCTGTTCGAGACCATCGAGGATTTGCAGGCTTCCAGCGGCATCATGGACCGCATGCTGTCGTTGCACGATTACCGCCGGCTCGTCGACAGCCGCGGCAGCGTGCAGGAGGTCATGCTTGGGTACTCCGACAGCAACAAGGACGGCGGCTTCGTCACCTCGGGCTGGGAGCTCTACAAGGCCGAGATCGGCCTCGTCGAAGTGTTCGAGCGGCACCACGTGCGCTTACGTCTGTTCCACGGCCGCGGCGGCTCCGTGGGGCGCGGCGGCGGGCCGAGCTATGACGCCATCATCGCGCAGCCCGGCGGCGCGGTGAACGGCCAGATCCGCATCACCGAGCAGGGCGAGATCATCTCGTCGAAATATTCCAACACCGAGGTCGGCCGCAACAATCTGGAAATCCTCGCCGCGGCGACGCTGGAGGCAAGTCTGCTGCATCCGCGCCAGAGCGCGCCGCGCCGCGAATATCTGACCGCGATGGACGAACTCTCGAACCTCGCCTTCAAGGCCTATCGCGGCCTCGTCTACGAGACCGAAGGCTTCGTCGAGTACTTCTGGTCGTCCACCGTCATCAACGAGATCGCCACGCTCAACATAGGCAGCCGTCCGGCTTCGCGCAAAAAGACCCGCGCGATCGAGGATCTGCGCGCGATTCCCTGGGTGTTCTCGTGGGCGCAATGTCGCCTGATGCTGCCGGGCTGGTACGGCTTCGGCAGCGCGGTCGAGCAGTGGATCGCGGAGCATCCAGAGCAGGGCATGCCGTTCCTGAAAGAGCTCTACCAGGAATGGCCGTTCTTCCGCATGCTGCTGTCGAACATGGACATGGTGCTGGCCAAGAGCTCGATCGCGATCGCCTCGCGCTATGCCGAGCTGGTGCCGGACGAGGCCTTGCGCGAAAAAATCTTTGGCCGCATCCGCCGCGAATGGCATTCCTGCATCGAGACGCTGCTCGACATCATGGGTCAGGACCGTCTGCTCCAGGGCAACCCGCTGCTGGAGCGCTCCGTGCGCCACCGCTTCCCCTATCTCGATCCGCTCAACCACGTGCAGGTCGAGCTCTTGAGAGAGCACCGCGCGCAGAACCCCGACGAGCAGGTGCTGCGCGGGATCCAGCTGACGATCAACGGGATTTCGGCGGGCTTGCGGAATACGGGGTAGGGCAAATTGCGAATGGCGAGTAGCGAATAGAAACCCTATTCGCCATTCGCCACTCCCTATTCGCGCAATCTCACACCGGATCCCAGGTGAAGATGTCGGCCGAACGATCGAGCTTGTAGAACGAGCCCTTCAGCGCCGGCATGCCGTGTTCCGCGATCGACTGCGGAGTCCAGCCTTCGCTCCGCTGCACCGAGCGGATCGGACGGTTCTGGCTGAACAGGAAGATCTCGTTCATGCGCACGCCAAAGATCTGGCCGGTGACGTCCTTGGCGGAATCGCCGAGCAGATAGCCGCAGAGCGGGGCGATCTTCTCCGGGCCCATCTGCTTGATCTTCTCGACACGCGCCTTCTCGGCGTCGGTCTCGGTCGGAATGGTGCCGATCATGCGGGTCCAGGCGAACGGCGAGACGCAGTTGGAGCGGACGTTGAAGCGGCCCATGTCGAGCGCGATCGACTTCGACAGCCCGACGATGCCGAGCTTGGCCGCGGCGTAGTTGGCTTGGCCGAAGTTGCCGATCAGGCCGGAGGTCGAGGTGAAGTGCACGAACGAGCCCGACTCCTGCTCGCGGAAGATGCGCGCTGCGGCGTGGCTGACGTAGAACGAGCCCATCAGATGTACCTTGATGACGGCTTCGAACGCTTCCACGCTCATCTTGTGGAAGATCATGTCGCGCAGGATGCCGGCATTGTTGACGACGCCGTCGAGCCGGCCGAAATGATCGGTCGCGGTCTTCACGATCTTGCTGGCGGGAATGGCTTCCGCGACGCTCTCGAAATTGGCGACCGCCGTGCCGCCGCGCTTCTTGATCTCCTCGACCACCTCCTCGGCGGGCGCCGCGTTCGCGCCGGCGCCGTCGGCGGCTCCGCCGGGATCGTTGACGACGACCTTGGCGCCCTCGGCGGCGCACAGAAGCGCAATCTCGCGCCCGATGCCACGGCCTGCGCCGGTGACGATGATGACCTTGTCTTGCAGTGATTTGCTCATGTGGGTTCTCCGCTATGCGTTCCGGCGTTTCTTACCTCGCCCCGCTTGCGGGGAGAGGTCGGATCGCATCGAAGATGCGATCCGGGTGAGGGGTACAGGTCTCGCGGCCATCTCATCCGTGGAGAG
>NZ_LAXE01000001.1:5917386-6041678 GCF_003122645.1 Bradyrhizobium sp. SUTN9-2 | reverse complement strand
ACAGGTCTCGCGGCCATCTCATCCGTGGAGAGAGGCCCCTCACCCCAACCCTCTCCCCGTAAGAACGGGGAGAGGGAGAGGCGAGCGGCGCATTACCTCTCGTTCGTAAACACGATCGTGCCACTCGCGGCGAACATGCCGCCGACACCATGGCACACCGAAATCTTCGCGTTCGGCACCTGTGCCGGCGCGATCCCGCGCATCTGGCGCACGCTCTCCTGCAGCGCGTACATGCCGTACATGCCCGAATGCATGTAGGACAGGCCGCCGCCATTGGTGTTGAGCGGCAGTTTCCCGCCGGGACGCGTGTTGCCGTCGGCGATGAACTGGCCGGTTTCCTCGTAAGGCATGAAGCCGAGGTCGCCGAGTCCGAACAACGGCAGATGCGCGAAGGCGTCGTAGATCATGAGATGGTCGACATCCCCGTGCGCGATGCCGGCTTCCCTGAACGCCAGCGGCCCGGCGGTCTTGAACGCACGCGAGGAGTTGAACGTCTCCATCTGGCTGACCATCGGCGTCTCGACGCTCTCGCCGGTGCCCATGATGTAGACCGGCTTGCGCGGAAAATCCCTGGCGCGGTCGGCCGAGGTCAGGATCAGCGCGCCGCCGCCGTCGGTGACGAGGCAGCACTGCAGAAGCCGGAACGGATAGGCGATCATGCGCGAGTTGAGGACATCGTTGACCGTGATCGGCTCCTTCATCATCGCGCGCGGATTCTTCGCCGCCCATTCCCGCTGCACCACCGCCACTGAGGCAAGCTGCTCGTGGGTGATGCCGTAGGTCTTCATGAAGCGCAGCACGGGAATCGGGAACATGCTTGGCGGGCCGTAGACGCCGTAGGGCGCCTCGAACTGGCCGTTGAGGCTGTCGGCCGGCGTCGAGCGCGGCAGTTTGCCGATCATCGACTTGCCGCTCTCGGCATGGGTGATCAGCACGGTCTTGCACAGGCCGGCCTCGATCGCCGCAGCGGCATGGCGGACATGCAGCATGAAGGAGCAACCGCCGACCGAGGTGCCGTCCACCCAGGTCGGCTTGATGCCGAGATAGTGGCAGACCTGCTGCGGCGTTTCGACCGCGGTGGCAAAGCCGTCGATGTCGGACAGTTTCAGTCCGGCGTCGGCAATGGCGTTGAGCGCGGCATCCGCGTGCAGCTGGAGCTGCGAGGCGCTGGGAATGACACCGAGCTCGGTGGTCTCGGCCGCGCCGACGATGGCAACCTGGTTCTTGCGCATGGCCTTACCCCTTCGCCGGGCGGAAGACGGGGAGGGTGATCTTGTCGTCGAGCTCCTGGAACGCGACCTCGAGCTTCATGTCGAGTTCGAGCGCCTCGGGGGTCTGCGGGCAGTCGATGATGTTGCTCATCATCCGCGGGCCCTCGTCAAGCTCGACCACCGCGATGGCGTAAGGCGGCGTGAAGCCCGGCGCGGCCGGACGATGGTTGATCACGTAGCTGTAGAGAAAGCCCTTGCCGCTGGCCTTGAAGATGCTGACCTTGCGCGAGGCGCAGGAGGGGCAGAACGGGCGCGGCGGGAAGTAGACATGGGCGCAGGCATCGCAGCGCTGCAGGCGCAATTCGCCGGCCTTGGTGCCGTCCCAAAAGTGCTGGGTCTCCGGCGTCGGTTTCGGTCGCGCGCGCTGCGGTTCGGCCATGTGGGCGGCTCCTCCCAAAAGCAGGCCTCGCGCCCGCCGGTTTCGAACTTGATGCGACAATCGACCATGGCGCGTCAACGGTCCAGCAATGCGCATGCATGCCATCATGCGCACAATGCTTGTGTCGAGCTGAGCCAGCGCTATAGATTGCGCGCGAAATATTCCGTGAGACAGACATGCCTGATTTTCCGACACTGGCGCAGCTTGCCGAAGACCTCGAAAGCGGCCGCATCACCTCCCGCAAATTGGTCGAGGCCTGCCTCGCCAGGATCGCCGACCCCGCGGGCGAGGGCCAGCGCGCCTTCATCCATGTCGACAAGGACGCCGCGCTCGCCGCCGCCGATGCGATGGATGGCTTGCGCAAGGCCAAGGCGGCGCCGTCGCGCTATGCGGGCATCCCGGTCTCGATCAAGGATCTGTTCGACATCAAGGGCCAGGTGACGCGCGCCGGCTCGCGCGCGCTGGATGACTCAGCCCCTGCCGAGCACGATGCCGCGACGGTGGCGCGGCTGCGCAAGGCCGGCTTCGTCGTGATCGGCCGCACCAACATGACCGAGTTCGCCTATTCTGGCATCGGCATCAATCCGCATTATGGCACGCCGAAGGGGGCCTGGAACCGCTCGGAAGGCCACGTGCCCGGTGGCTCGTCCGCCGGCGCGGCGGTGTCCGTGCTCGACGGCATGGCGCATGGCGCGCTCGGCACCGACACCGGCGGCTCCTGCCGAATTCCGGCCGCCTTCAACGGCATCGTCGGCTACAAGCCGACGCAGCGCCGCGTGCCGCTCGACGGCTCGGTGCCGCTGTCGTTCTCGCTTGACAGCATCGGGCCGCTGGCGCGATCGGTCAGCTGCTGTGCCATACTCGATGCCGTGCTCGCGGGCGAGCCGATCGTCGCCTTGAGGCCGCGGCCGATCCAGGGCATGCGCCTCGCGGTGCCCACCACGATCGCGCTCGATGACCTCGACGCCGAGGTGGCCAAGACCTTCGAGCGCGCGCTGAAGACGCTGTCCGATCACGGTGCCATCGTCGAGCGTATCGAGATGGCGGAGTTCCACGACGTCGGCCCGATGAATGCCAAGGGCGGCTTCGCGGCCTCCGAGAGCTATGCCTGGCACCGCTATCTCATCACGGCCAAGGGCGACGTCTACGATCCCAGGGTCGCTGTGCGCATCATGCGCGGCGAGGCGCAGAGCGCGGCCGACTACATCGACCTGCTCAACGAACGCCGCTCGCTGATCGCGCGCGTCAATGCGCGCATCGCGCCCTATGACGCGCTGGTGCTGCCGACCACGCCCAACACACCGCCGAAGATCGCCGACCTCGCCGACGATCAGGCGTTCACCCGCGAGAACATCCGCGCCTTGCGCAATTGCAGCCTGATCAACCTGATCGACGGTTGCGCCATCTCGCTGCCCTGTCATCGCGAGGGCGAGGTTCCCGTCGGCCTGATGCTGGCGGGCGCAGGCGGCTCGGACCGCCGTATCTTCGAGCTTGCTGCCGGCATGGAGGCCGTCATTCGTGTTTGATCTCACGTTCACCGTCGATGCCCAGGACACCACCACGCCGCTGACGCTGGCGATCGACCAGCTGGTCATCGCCGGCTGGACCGGCCGCGACACGGTCGCGCGCGACAAGCACATCGCCGAGCTGGAGGAGATGGGCATCGCCCGCCCGGCCTCGACGCCGATCTACTATCGCGCCTCGGCGCGCCGGCTGACCCAGGAGGACAGCATCGAATGCACCGGTGGCGATTCCTCCGGCGAGGTCGAATTCGTGCTCATCGGCTGGCAGGGCCGCATCTTCGTCGGCTGCGGCTCCGATCACACCGACCGCAAGGTCGAGGCCTACAGCGTCACGGTCTCCAAGCAGATGTGCGACAAGCCGATCGCCTCGACGCTGTGGGAGTTCGAGGACGTCATCGGTCATTGGGACAAGATGATCCTGCGCTCCTACGCCACCATCAAGGGCGAGCGCGTGCTCTACCAGGAGGGCACGTTGGATGCGATGCTGCCGGTTACGGACCTCATCGCGCGCGGCTTTGACGGCGGCAAGTTCCCCGACGGCTGCGCCATGTTCGGCGGCACGTTCGCCGCCAAGGGCGGCATCCGCCCGGCCGACCGCTTCGACTTCGAGCTGGAAGACCCCGTGCTGAAGCGGACCATCAGGCACGGCTACGACGTGACGACGCTACCGGTGCGGGGCTGATCTCTCTCCGCGTCATTGCGAGCGAAGCGAAGCAATCCAGGGTCTCTCCGCGGAACCAGTCTGGATTGCTTCGTCGCAAGGGCTCCTCGCAATGACGGGAGAGATACGGAAATCGGGTGGCCGTGGCGGTCGCCGTCTGCCACACCCCGTCATTCCGGGGCGCGCCCACTTGGGCGCGAGCCCGGAATCCATACTCCCGATCGTGGTTATGGATTCCGGGCTCGCGACTTCGTCGCGCCCCGGAATGACGGATGTGAATGGGATGATTGCTATGGCCATCGCGAAACGCGTTTCCGCACCAGACTCCGTTCCCAACCTCGCCGCCCATGTCGACGCCCTCGACTGGCCGCAGATCACCGCCGAGCTCGACACCCAGGGCTGCGCCGTCCTGAAGAACCTGCTGACGTCGGACCAATGCCGCGCCATCGCCGCGCTCTACCCGGACGATGCGTACTTCCGCAGCCGCATCGTCATGGGCCGCCACGGCTTCGGCCGCGGCGAGTACAAGTACTTCGCCTATCCGCTGCCCGATCTGATCGCGCAGCTCCGCCCGGCGCTCTACGCGCACCTTCAAGCCGTCGCCAATCGCTGGAACGAGGCGATGGGGATCGATATCCGCTATCCCGCCGCACACGCGGCGTTCCTGAAGCGCTGCCACGATGCCGGGCAGGCGCGGCCGACGCCCCTGCTGCTGCAATATGAGGCCGGTGATTACAATTGCCTGCACCAGGACCTCTATGGCGAGCACGTGTTCCCGCTCCAGGTCGCGATCCTGCTATCCGAGCCCGGACGCGATTTCAGCGGTGGCGAGTTCGTGCTGACCGAGCAGCGCCCGCGCATGCAGTCCCGCGCCGAGGTGGTGCCGCTGGCACAGGGCGACGCGGTCGCCTTCGCTGTGCATCATCGTCCGGTGCAGGGGACACGCGGCACCTACCGCGTTAATCTCCGCCACGGCGTCAGCCGGATCAGGTCCGGCCAGCGCCACACGCTGGGTGTGATTTTTCACGATGCCAAATGAGCGGAGCCGTTGACGGCTGATTTGTTCGATAGCGTCGCAGAAGCCCAACCGTCGCGCGAAAACATCGCCGATGGGGCCGTGCTGCTGCGCGGCTTCGTCAAGCCGATCGAGAGCGGGCTGATCGACGCCGTGCGCGCCGTCGTCGCGCAATCGCCGTTCCGGCGGATGACGACGCCGGGCGGCCATCTAATGTCGGTGGCGATGACCAATTGCGGCGAGCGCGGCTGGATCACCGATCACACCGGCTATCGCTACGACCCGATCGATCCGCGCACCGGTGCGCCATGGCCGGCGATGCCTCCGCTGTTGGCCGATCTCGCCCGCCGCGCCGCGGAGCAGGGCGGCTTTGAAGGCTTTGCCCCCGATGCCTGCCTCGTCAACCGCTACGAGCCGGGCACGCGGCTGTCGTTGCATCAGGACAAGGACGAGCTGGACTATTCCGCGCCGATCGTCTCGGTCTCGCTCGGCCTGCCCGCGACCTTCCTGTTCGGCGGCCTTGCGCGCGCCGACAAGCCGCGCCGCTTCCGCCTCGTCCATGGCGACGTCGTGGTCTGGGGCGGGGCCAGCAGGCTCGTCTATCACGGCGTCGCACCGCTCGCCGACGGCGAGCATCCGCTGCTCGGCCGGAAGCGGATCAATCTGACCTTCCGCAGGACGCGCTGACGCGTTTCCTCGCCGCCTTCGCTCGTCTAAGCTTCGGGCGGGGAGGCGGCGACATGACCACCACACAGAGCTCGGCCGGCACGGGCACGGCGAACCGCACGGGGCTTTATCTCGCAGGCCTGCAATTGGTGTTCACGCTCGGCTGGACGACCTATGTCGTCTACCTGCCAAAGCTAGCGGCCGAGGTCGGCATCGCGCCGTCCGCCGTGATCCTGATCCTGATGCTGGATCAGGCGATCTTCACCATTGCCGACACCGCGATGGGAGTAGCCGCCGACAGGCTCGCGCCCCATGTCGGCAGGCTCGGCCTGTTCGTCGCCGTCGTGGCCGCGGTCTCCTGCGGCGCCTTCGTCGCGCTGCCGTTCGTTGCCGGAGCCGGTGCGGCGGCGCAGGGCTGGTTCATTGCGCTGATCGTGATCTGGTCGATCACGTCCTCCGCGTTGCGGGCGCCGCCGCTGACCTTGCTCGGCAAATACCGCGCCCAGCCGCAGGTGCCGTTCCTCGCAGCGCTCGCCATGCTCGGCTACGGCGTCGCCGGCGCGCTCTCGCCCTATCTCGGCGTGGTGCTGCGCGAGCACGATGCGCGGTTGCCGTTCGTGATCTCCAGCGTGGTGCTGCTCCTGACCGCGCTCGGGCTGTCCAGGATCGAGCACGACGTGGCGCACGACACCGTGCCGCCCACACCGGACGAAGCGGCAGCACCGCTCGGTCTCGTCCCGATCGCCTTCATCGTCGCGATGGTCGCGCTCGCACTCGGCTACCAGCTGCACTTTGCCATGAACAGCGCGCCGTTCTATCTGCGCTTTGCAGCTCCCGGCGACCTGCAATGGCTGATGCCGGTGTTCTGGATCGGCTTCAACATCGCGATGTTTCCGGCAAGCCTCGTCGTCAAGCATCGTGGCGGCCTCGTCGTGATGGGTGCCGCGGGCTTGTTCGGTGCGGTGGCGATTGCGGCGGCCGAGTTCGCCGGCAATCTCAACATGCTGATCGCCGCGCAATTTCTCGCCGGAGCCGCGTGGGGTTGCATGCTGATGAGCGCGGTCTCGGCTGCGCTCGCGATCGGCTCGACCGGCGCTGAAGGCAAGGTCACGGGCCTCGTCTTCTCCGCGCTCGCCCTCGGCACCTTCGCGCGGATGGCGGCGGTTGCCGGCGGCCTGCAGAAGATGCCGGAATACGCGCCGCTGCTGCACTGGGCGCCGGTCGCCTGCTGGTCGGTCGCAGGCGCCGGTCTGCTGGTGATTGCAGCCGCGCGGCTACAGGGAGCGTCCGGCCTCAAGGCTTCGGCGGGTGAATGAAGGCCCACGGGCTGACTTCGGAATCCCTGGGCACCTCGACTGAAATCAGCACCGGCCCGCCGTGGCCGAGCGCCTTCTCCATCGCCGCCTTGAACTGCTCCGGCGCGGTGACGCGCGCCGCGGCGACGCCAAAGGATTCCGCGAGCTTGACGAAATCCGGATTGATGAGGTCGGACGCCACCACGCGGCCATCGAAATGCTGGCGCTGGTCGCGGCGGACATTGCCGTAGGCGTTGTTGTTGAACACCAGCGTCACCACGCCGATGTTGAACTGCACGGCGGTGGCAAGCTCCTGCACGCCGAACATGAAGCCGCCGTCCCCGGTGATGGCCACCACCGGCTTGTCGGGATTGGCGACCTTGGCGCCGAGCGCGGTCGGGAAACCCGAGCCGAGCGTGCCCTGGTAGCCCGAGGTGATGAAGGTGCGCGGCTGGTACACCGGAAAGCCGTACCAGGAGGCGAAGCCGACCTGCGATAGTTCGTCGGTGACGATCGCGTTCGCCGGCAGTACCTCGCGCAGGATGTTGAGATAGGCCATCTGCGGCTGGACCCGCTGGATCTCGGCTTGCGCGGCCGCGGTGGCCTCGCGGATCGTGCCGCGCCGTCCGGAGGTCTTGCTGTAGCCGGCCTTGCCCACGGCGGCGGCGAGATCGCGGGTCGCGGCCCTGGCGTCGGCGACGATCGCGGTGTTGGACGAGAACCGCCGCATCTCGACCGGATCGATGTCGATGCGGATGCACTTCAGGCCAGCGGGCCGATACGGCCAGCGCGACATGGTCGGCAGCTCCAGCCGCGTGCCGATGCCGATCATGAGATCGGTGTTCGGCCACAGCCTGTAGGCCGCGGCCATGGTGAGCCCGAGCTCGTGCGCATTGGAGACGATGCCGCGGCCGCTACGGAAGGCGACCACGGGCGCATCGATCATCTCGGCGAGTTCGAGGATCTCCTCACCCGCTTCGATCGCGCCGCTGCCGACGAAGATCATCGGCGCCTTGCTGGTCCTGATGAGCGCGGCGGCCTGCTTGATCATATCAGGATCGGGCTGCGGCGCCGGCAGCGGCTCCAGCACCTGCGCAGGCACTGTTGCCGCGCGCTGCGTGAAGACGTCCCAGGGCATCTCGACCGAGGCGGGGCCGCGCCGTCCCGACATCATCTCCTGGAACGCGCGTGCCACGATCGTCGGCGCATTGCCGGGATATTCGATGCGCTCGGCCCATTTCACATAGGTGCGCAAGGTTGCGAGCTGGTCCGGCATCTCATGCAGATGGCCGCGACCCTTGCCCAGGAACGAAGTCGGCACCTGGCCGGTGACGCACAGCACCGGCTCGTTGCAGCCGAACGCGGTGAGCAGCGCCGCGCTGGCATTGAGCACGCCCGGGCCGGGTACCACGCTGAACACGCCGGGCCGGCCGCTGGAGCGCGCATAGCCGAATGCCATGTAGCCGCAGGCCTGCTCGTGCCGCGCGCCGATCACCTTGAGCTGGGCCTGGTGGAAGGCGTCGAACAGGCCGTAGACCTGCGCGCCGGGCAGGCCGAACACGGTGTCGACGCCGTGGGCGACAAGCCCGCTTACGATCGCTTCGCCGCCGGTGAGGCTGGTCATTTGGCTACTCCATTTCGCTTGTTGTTCAGGCTTCGTCGACCACGCCGTTGCGCAAGCGTCCGATCCCTTCGGCCTCGACCTCGACGATGTCGCCGGGTTTTAGATATCGCGGCGGATCGAACCGCGCACCCGCGCCGGTCGGCGTGCCCGTGACGATGATATCGCCGGGGACGAGGGTTGCGAAGGTCGAGATATAGTTCAGGAGATAGCGGAACGAAAACATCAGCCGGCTGGTGCGATCATCCTGTCTGAGCTCGCCGTTGACATGCGTGGTGAGCCTGATGTCGGCGACCTGCGATTCCCGCGTGTAGGGCACGAGCCACGGGCCGAGGCTGCCGCTGGAATCGAAGTTCTTGCCTTGCGTCACGTTGAACTTGGCGTGGCGCAGCCAGTCGCGCACCGAGCCCTCGTTGCACAGTGTCAGAGCCGCGATGTGATCGAGCGCTGTGCTTTCGGGGATATGCCGGCCTGGCTTGCCGATCACCAGCACGATCTCGCCCTCATAGTCGAGCTGCGCGGAGGCGCGCGGGCGCACCAGCGGCGTGTCGTGGCCGACGAAGGAGCGGGGCGAGCGCATGAACATGCTCGGATATTTCGGCGCCTCCTGGCCGTCCTTGTACTCGGCATTGCGGTCGGGATAGTTGACGCCGATGCAGATGATCTTCTCCGGCGCCGGGACCGGCGGCAGCCAGGTGATCTCAGTGAGCGCGTGATCCGGTTTGCGGCCAGCGGCCTCTTCGGCAAAGCTGATCAGCTTGCCCGCGGCGATCACCTCGCGCAGCGTGGGATAGTCTCTGGCGTGACGCGCGGAGAGATCGACGATGCCGCCCTCCAGGACGGCGCCATAGCTGACATCACCCTTGACGGAATAGGTGGCGAGACGAGGCAGCTTCATCAATCCGCCACCAGCACATCGGCCACGAATTTCGGCTCGCGCACGGCCTGCCCCGTGAACGGCGAGCCCTGCTCGAACCAGGAACGCGGGGCAGGGGCGCCCCACAGCGTCTGACGGCGCGGATCGCGCAGCGACCAGCGCAGCGGCTCGTGGTCGTGGTCCCCGGTGAAATAATCGCTGGTGTAGAGCTCGAGGCGGTGTCCGTCGGGATCGCGCACATAGAGGAAGAACGCGTTCGAGATGCCGTGGCGTCCCGGACCGCGTTCGATGTTCTTCACGAAGCCCTGCGAAGCCATGACGTCGCAGAGATGGATGATGTTCATCGCCGTCGGCGTCCAATAGGCGAAATGGTGCAGCCGCGGACCCTTGCCGTTGGTGATGGCGAAATCGTGGACATTGCCCTTGCGATGCATCCAGGCCGCGGCGATGCGCCCGTCCGGCCCGTCCTCCTCGGCATATTCGGTGAGGCGAAAGCCGAGCCGGGCGTAGAATTCCATGGTGTCCTGCACTTCGGCGGCGAAGACGTTGAAATGGTCGAGCCGCTGCGGGTGGCAGCCCCGATAGAGGTCGTAGCGGCGCAAGAGATGCGGCCGCCGCTCCATCGCCGCGTAGAGCTCGATTCTAAAGCCAAAGGGATCGGTGAATTGCAGCGTGCGGCCCTGGAACGGCTGGTCGACGAAGGCGTAGGCGAGGCCGTTCTCGGACAGGAACGCGGCGGCCTTGTCGAGATCTTTGTCGTTGCCGACCTTGAAGCCGAGCCGGGCGCAAGCCGGCGCGGCGGCTTTCCGTAGCACCAGGGAGTGATGCTGGTGCTCCTCGGCCGCGCGCAGGTACACGACCTCGTCGTCCGCGTCCTCGACATGCAGGCCGACCATGCTTTCGTAGAACTCGCGGCTCAGCTTCAAATCGGTGACGTCGAGCACGACGTGGCTCGAGCGAATGATGTTGAACGGCGGCTCGAAGACGTGTTGCGGTACCGGCATGTGCGTTTCCCCTCTCTCGGCTTCGTCATTCCGGGGCGTGCGAAGCACGAACCCGGAATCCATTCATCCACCAACTCTGCTGCTCGATGGATTCCGGGTTCGGCTCTTCGAGCCGCCCCGGAATGACACCGCCGCTAAATTCCCAGCTTCTGAATCTTGTGCGTGCCCCGCGCCAGCGAGACGTGCTTGGTTTCCATGTAGAAGTCGAACGAATAATCGCCGCCGTCGCGCCCGATGCCTGAAGCCTTCATGCCGCCGAACGGCGTCGGCAGGTGGCGGACATTCTCCGAGTTCAGCCAGATCATGCCGGCCTCCAGCGCATCGGCAACGCGCAGCGCGCGTCCCATGTCATTGGTCCAGACATAGCCGGTCAGACCGTAACGGATGTCGTTGGCGATCTCGACCGCGTCCGCCTCGTCGCGGAACGGCAGCACGGTGAGGAACGGCCCGAACACCTCCTCCTGCGCCACCCGCATCTTGCCGTGCGCTCCGGTCACCAGTGTCGGCTCGACATAATGCCCGCCGCCGGGCCCGTCATAGGCCTTGCCGCCGACCGCGATCGTCGCGCCGTCCTGGCGCGCCACGTCGAAATACGAGCAGACCTTTGCCAAGTGCCGCTCGTGGATCAGCGGGCCGATCTCGGTGGCGGGATCGAGGGGATGGCCGACCTTGAGCGCCTTCACCCGCGCCGTCAGCTTCTCCAAGAATTCTTTCGCGATGCTCTGCTGGATCAGCAGGCGGCTGGAAGAGGTGCAGCGCTCGCCGTTGAGCGAGTAGATCATGAACACGACGGCATCGAGCGCGCGGTCGAGATCGGCATCGTCGAACACGATCACCGGATTCTTGCCGCCGAGTTCGAAATGCACGCGTTTCAGCGTGGGCGCGCCCTGCATCATGATGGCCGAGCCGGTCGCGCTCTCGCCGACGAAGCCGATTGCCTTGATGGCGGGATGCTCGGTCAGCGCCTTGCCCGCTTCCTCGCCGAAACCGTGCACGGTGTTGAGCACGCCGTCGGGGACGCCGGCTTCCTTGACGAGCCTGGCGAGAATGGAGGCCGTCACCGGCGACCACTCGGCTGGCTTGTGCACCACGGTGCAGCCGGCCGCCAGCGCTGGCGCTATCTTCCAGGTCGAGAGCATGAATGGCGTATTCCATGGCGTGATCACGCCGACCGGGCCGATCGGCACCCGCGTCGAGACGTTCCAATGCTCGTCGCTCGGCGTGTTGAGGCCGTCGCGCGCCTCAGCGCATTTGTCGGCGAAGAAGCGGAAATTCTCGGCGGCGCGGATCGCGGCCTTGGCCATGAAGCGATAGGCCTGGCCGGTGTCGATGCATTCGAGCACGGCGATGTCGTCGGCGTTGTCCTCGATGGCGTCGGCCACCCGATGCAGCAGCTTCTTCCGCATGGCCGGACCCATGTCGCGCCAGGACTTGAAGGCGAGCGCAGCCGCAGTCGCCGCCGCGTCGATATCCTCGGCCTTGCCCCGCGCGACACTGGCGAGCACGGCACCATCGACCGGCGACCTGGTCTCGAACGTCTCGCCGGAGATCGAGGCGACGGTCTTGCCGTCGATCATGTGGCCAATGCCGTCCGCGCGTAGAGTCTTCAAAAGCGGCGCGAGGCGGTCACGGTTGGCCTGGAACAGATCGGCTTTCGGCGTGGGCTTATCCATGAGCGGCCTCCGCTTTCAGGGCGTCGTGAATGTTGTTGCGCTTCCAGCTGGTGTCCTTGTCGTTGATCTGCATGTCGAACGACAGGGCGAACTTGCTGGCGGCGAAGACGGGATCGAGATGTCTCGAGAGCGCCTGGAAGACGTGCTCGCCGGCCTTCTGGCGGGTAGGCAGGTCGCGGCCCTCGCCGATGCGCAGCACCATGTCGAGAAAGCCGTAATCCTGCTTTGCATCCGCAATCGCATAGTGCTCGCAGCGGATGGCACGAACGCGGATGCCGCCGAGCGGGAAGATACCGGACTCGCTAGCTGCCTTGCGCACGACCTCGCACACCGCGGCGATGTCGAGGTGGCCGTCGAGATTGGCCGAATATTCGATGGTGAAATGCGGCATCGCGGTTTCACTCCCTGTCTTCGTTCGTTCTACGCGAAGTAGCAGCTCACCGAGCCATAGGCGCCATAATCGGCCTGGATTGTGTCGCCCTTGCGGGTCTCGATCGGACGGATGAACGAGCCGGCGAGCACGACCTGGCCCGGCTCGAGCGCCAGCCCAAGCGGGGCGATCTTGTTGGCGAGCCAGGCGACGGCAGTCGCGGGATGGTTGAGCACGCCGGCGGCAAGGCCGGTCTCTTCCAGCTGGCCGTTCTTGAAGCACAGCGCTCCGATCCAGCGCAGGTCAGCATCCAGCGGGCGGATCGGCCGCCCCCCGAGCACGATGCCGGCATTCGCCGCATTGTCGGCGATGGTGTCGAAGATCTTTCGCGTCGCCTTGGTCTTGGGATCGACGCGCTCGATCCGTGTATCCAAAATCTCCAGCGCCGGCACCACGAAGTCGGTGGCGTTGAGCACGTCGAATAGCGTGCAGTCGGGCCCAGAAAGGCGCTTGCTCATGACGAAGGCGAGCTCGGCCTCGACGCGCGTCGCGATGAAGCGCTCGGTCGGCACCAAACCTCCATCGGCGAAGAACATGTCGTCGAGCAGCACGCCGGAATCCGGCTCGTCGATGCCAAGCGCGCTCTGCATCGCCTTCGAGGTCAGGCCGATCTTGTGGCCTTTGACCACGCGCCCCTCGGCGATCTTGACGTCCACCCAGGCCTTCTGAATCGCGTAGGCCTCCGCGATGCTGATGTCCGGGAAGTCCTGCGAGAGCTGCCGGATCTGCGTGCGGGTCTTCTCCGCCTGGTGCAGACGCCTCGCACAAGCTTGGATATCGTCGTTGGAAAGCGCCATTTGTGATCTTACAAATCGTGGTGCCGCGAGATACTTAACATGTTAAGTGAATGCGTCAAACACAAATTCGGCTTGCTGCACTGCAAACGTTTTGCGGCTTGAAAGGGCGTCATGACGAAGAAATCCGCCGATCCCGTCAACGGTCACCCGCCTGCTACGCGCCAGGTGCCGATGCGCGATTTCTCGCGTTCGCTGCCGATGTCGCTGCTGCGGGCTCGGGAAGCTGTGATGCGGCAGTTTCGTCCCTCGCTGCGCGAGCACGGCCTGACCGAGCAGCAATGGCGCATCCTGCGGGCGCTGGCGGCGATCGAGGCGGTCGAGGTAACGGAACTCGCGCGCACCGCGTTCCTGCTCGGGCCGAGCCTGTCGCGCATCCTGCGCGACCTCGAGGCGCGCAGCCTGATCGAGCGCAAGACGGCGAAAGCGGACCAGCGCCGCAGCATGGTCTCGATCTCGAAGGAGGGGCTGAAGCTGATGGCCTCGGTCGCGCCGACGTCGGAGGCGATCTATGCCGAGATCACGCGGCGTTTCGGCGCCCGCAAGCTCGCCGAATTGCAGGAGATGCTCGGCGAACTCGAACGGAGCCTTGCGGGGCTCGGCAGCACCGATGATACCCTCGCGGAGGGATGAACCCTGATATGCGTGCGTGCGCGGCGAGAGCCATGGACATTGACGCTTTTTTTCGCTCAAAGTGCGGCCCAACCCGATCCGCGGCGAGTGAGAGCAACAGGGAAGGAAAGGCACGTGGCGAATAAAGTCAAAGAGATCTGGAAGTCGGGCAAGGCGGTCGTCAACGCGTGGCTCGCCATCCCCTCCGGCTTCTCGGCCGAGATGATCGCGCAATGCGGCTTCGACAGCGTCACCGTCGACATGCAGCACGGCGTGCAGGACTATCTCTCGATGGTGCAGTGCTTCCAGGCCATGGACAAGCATCCGATCACCCCGATGGTCCGCGTGCCCTGGAACGAGCCCGGCATCATCGGCAAGGTGCTCGATGGCGGCGCCTATGGCGTGATCTGCCCGATGGTCAACACGCCGCAGGAAGCCCGGAACCTGGTCTCGTATTCGAAATATCCGCCCAAGGGCGTGCGCTCCAACGGTCCGATCCGCGCCGGCATGTACGGCACCGCGGGCTCTTATCAGAAGACGGCCAACGACGAGATCGTGCTGCTGCCGATGATGGAGACGCGGACCGCCGTCGAGAACATGGAAGCGATCCTCGACGTCGAAGGCATCGACGGCGTCTATATCGGCCCGTCCGATCTCGGCTTCTCCTACGGCCTCGAGCCCAAGCTCGACCGCAGCGAGCCCGAGATTCTCGCGATCTACGAGAAGATCATCAAGGAATGCGGCAAGCGCGGCCTCAACCCGGGCATCCATTGCAGCGGCGCCGAAGGCGCAGCGCGCGCCATCAACATGGGCTTCAAGCTGGTGACACTGTCCAACGAAGTCGGCCTGATGACGACCTACGCCAAGATGCAGGTGAACGCGACCCGCAAGGATTCGGGCGGCAAGGCCTGAGAAGCTTGCGAATGGCGAATGGGGAGCAGCGAATAGGGCTACTCCCTTTTCCATTCGCCATTCGCTATTCGCTATTCGCCTCCGAAGGAGACTCCCATGACCATCAGCCCCGTCATCCGCCTGCATCCCGATGATGGCGTGGTGATCGCGCGCGCGAGCTTGCCGCCGGGCACATTGGTGGCCGACGGCGTGACCACGGTCGACCGCATCCCCTCCGGCCACAAGGTCGCGATCAAGCCGATCGCGGTGGGCGAGCCGGTCAAGCGCTACGGCCAGATCATCGGCTTTGCCACGCAAGCGATTGCGCCGGGCCAGCACGTGCACGTGCAGAATTGCGGAATGGGTGATTTCGCCAAGGACTATGCCTATTGCGCCGACGTCAAGCCCACGCCGAACTTCGACCTGCCGGCGACCTTCGAAGGCATCCGCCGTCCGGACGGCCGCGTCGCCACACGCAATTATATCGGCATCCTCACCTCGGTGAATTGCAGCGCGCATGTTGCCAGCCTCGTCGCCGACGTCTTCAAAAAGAATCCCTTCACCGGCGACAATCCGCTCGCCGACTTCCCCAACGTCGACGGCGTCGTCGCGCTGACCCACAAGACCGGCTGCGGCATGACGCAGAACGAGCCGCTGGCGTTGCTCCGCCGCACGCTCGGCGGCTATGCGCGGCACGTCAATTTCTCCCACGTCATCGTACTCGGCCTCGGCTGCGAGGTGAACCAGATCGGCGGCCTGATGGAAGAGCAGAAGCTTGCCGGCCGCCTGCGCGCGATGGATATCCAAGAGGTCGGCGGCACCCGCAAGACGGTCGAAGCCGGCATCGCCTTCGTGCGCGAGGCGCTCGCCGATGCCAACAAGGTCAAGCGCGAGACGGTGCCGGCGAGCGAGCTCACCGTGGCGCTGCAATGCGGCGGCTCGGACGGCTATTCCGGCGTATCGGCCAATCCTGCGCTCGGCGCAGCCAGCGACCTCATCGTGCGTCACGGCGGCACCGTGATCCTGTCGGAGACGCCGGAGACCTACGGCGCCGAGCACCTGCTGACGCGCCGCGCGGTCAGCCGCGAGGTCGGCGAGAAGCTGGTCGACCTGATGCGTTGGTGGGACGAATACACGACGCGCGAAGGCGCCGAGATGAACGCCAATCCCAGCCCCGGCAACAAGGCCGGCGGCCTCACCACCATCCTGGAGAAGTCGCTCGGCGCGATGGCCAAGGCCGGCACCACCAACCTCGTCGAGGTGCTGCGCTACGCCGAGCCCGTCACCAAGAAGGGGTTCGTGTTCATGGACACGCCCGGCTACGACCCCGTGGCCGCGACCGGGCAGGTCGCAGGAGGTGCCAACCTCGTCTGCTTCACCACGGGCCGCGGCAGTGTGTTCGGCTGCAAGCCGGCGCCGTCGATCAAGCTCGCCACCAACACGCCCATGTACAAGCGCATGGAAGAGGACATGGACGTCAATTGCGGCACCATCCTCGAAGGCGAGGAGAGCGTCGAACAATGCGGCCAGCGCATCTTCGATCTCATCCTCAAGACCGCCTCGGGCAAGCCGACCAAGAGCGAGAGCTTCGATTTCGGCGGCGCCGAGTTCGCGCCCTGGGTGCTCGGCGCGACGATGTAGTCGCGCGAGCATCGCCGCGCAACCCATCAAGCGCCGCCGGTATCCGATGATCGCAACCGGAATCGGAGTGCGTGTGGCGATCCGAAATGCAACGGCCGTTCGCTAAGTAATGATACGGAGGTGGGCGCCTCCCGTGAGAAGTTCCCGGCTTACACCTGGTTAACACTGTTGCCGTAGACAGGAGGCGATGCGGCTTCACAGCGTGGTGGGGCCGGCGTGATTTGAGGATCGAGCCGATGCAAGCGATACGTCCCACTGGGGTGGAAAATCTCCTCGGTGAGGAGGAGCTGATCGTATCGAAGACCGATCTCAAAGGCCGCATCACCTACGCCAACGCCGTCTTCATCCGCATGGCGAAGTACTCGTGGAAGGAGCTGATGGGCGCGCCCCACAGCCTGATCCGCCATCCCGACATGCCGCGCGCCGTCTTCAAGCTGCTCTGGGACACGCTGCAGTCCAAGCAGGAGATCTTCGCCTACGTCGTCAACCTGGCGAAGGACGGCAGTCACTATTGGGTATTCGCCCACGTCACGCCGACATTCGACGAGCGCGGCAACATCGTCGGCTATCACTCCAACCGTCGCAAGCCGGATCCCGCGCAGATCGAGCGCATCAAGCCGATCTACAAGACGCTGTGCACTGAGGAGGCGCGGCATGCCAATGCCAAGGAGGGCATGCAGGCGAGCTTCGAGGCGATGGTCGGGCTGCTCAAGCAACAGGGTGTCGGTTACGATGAATTTGTGCTCTCTCTCTAAGGCGCAGGGAGCAACCGCGCTCGCGTGTGGTCTTGCCGTCCTTGCGTTCGTTCTCTCGCTTCTCGGCATGACCGGGATCGCGAGTGCCGCTTCTCTCGGCGCGACGATCGCGCTCTCCGGCTATGCCGTCTGGTGCCAGCACCGCACCGCGATTGCCGTCGACGAGGTCGCCGCTGTGTGCCGCAAGGCGGCGGGCGGCGATCTCGAGGCGCGCATCCTCAGTGAGCGGCAGGCCGGGCGCATCGGCGCCATCCAGAGATCAGTCAACGACATGCTCGACATTACCGATGCGTTCCAGCGGGAAGCTTCGGCATCGATGGAGTATGCCAGCCGCGGCAAGTATTTCCGCAAGATCCTGGCGCGCGGATTGCCCGGCTCGTTCCGCCGCTCGGCGACCGTCATCAATGCCGGCACCGACAGTCTCGGCCGCCGCGTCGTCGAGATCGCGGACCTCGCCAGGCGGTTCGGCACGCATCTCGATCAGGTTGCGGGCACGCTGATGGGCGCCGCGACCGATCTCGAATCCGATGCCGGCCAGATGGCGGCGGCGGCGGAGAAGACCAGCCTGCAAACCTCCGGCGTGCTCTCCGCGTCCGACCAGGCCTCGCGCAACGTCGCCACTGTCGCCAGCGCCGCCGAGCAGCTCGCATCGTCGATCGCCGAGATCAATCGCCAGGTGGCCGGCTCGACCGCGAGCACGGGACGGGCGGTGAACGAAGCCAATCGCGCCGGCAGCGAGATCCGGAGCCTTGCGGACGCCGCGATGCAGATCGGCGACGTCGTCAAGCTTATCAGCGAGATCGCCTCCCAGACCAATCTGCTCGCGCTCAACGCCACCATCGAGGCGGCCCGTGCGGGCGACGCCGGCCGCGGTTTCGCGGTGGTGGCCTCCGAGGTCAAGAGCCTCGCCAACCAGACCGCGAAGGCGACCGAAGAGATCAGCGCCAAGGTTGGCGAGATGCAGCAATCGACCACCAATTCGGTCGCGGCCGTCGAGGCGATCGCGCAGACCATCGCCGAGATCAACGGCATCACCGCCTCGATTGCCGCCTCGATCGAGCAGCAGGGCGCCGCGACGCGCGAGATCGCCCGCAACGTTCACGAAGCCTCCGCCGGCACCTCGCAGGTCTCCTCCAACGTGACGGGCATCAGCGAGGCCGCCGCCGACACCGGCCGCGTCGCTGCACGCGTCAACCACGCCTCCGAACGCGTCCACGGCGAAGTCGAGACGCTCCGCCGCGAAGTGACCCAATTCCTGCAAAGGCTGACCTCGGCGGCGTAGGGCTTTCAAACCCTCTCCCCTTGTGGGAGAGGGTGGCTTCGCTGAAAGCGAAGCCGGGTGAGGGGTCTCTATCCTCACGAGCGGTTTTGCGGGTTGAGAGAGACCCCTCATCCGGCGCTTCGCGCCACCTTCTCCCGCAAGGGGAGAAGGAAGAAAGCGTCTCACCATCCCCCGCTCCGCATCTTACCTAGGCACCCCGTGCCCGTTGTTAGTGCTTGATCGCGTTCACCTCAGGTGTTCTGCTCAAAAAAGCTGCTGGAGCACCGCAACCCGTGTCGATCTACGTCGCGCTACACCACGTCACGCACTACAAATACGACCGTCCGATCGACCTTGGCCCGCAGACCATCCGGCTGCGGCCGGCCCCGCATACGCGCACGCCGATCCTGAGCTATTCGCTCAAGGTCACGCCTTCCAATCATTTCGTGAACTGGCAGCAGGACCCGCAGGGCAACTGGCTGGCGCGCTACGTCTTTCCGGAGAAGACCACCGAGCTGAAATTCGAGGTCGACTTCACGGCGCAGATGACGGTGGTCAACCCGTTCGACTTCTTCGTCGAGCCCTATGCCGACAGCTTCCCGTTCGACTATCCCAAGGATCTGAAGACGGAGCTCGCGCCGTATCTCGAGACCATCAAGCCCGATCGCCTGTTCGCCAAGTTCCTCGACACCATCCCGCACGAGGCCCCGAACACCGTCAATTTCCTGGTCGACCTCAATCGCGAGATCCAGAAGAAGGTCCGTTACATCATCCGCATGGAGCCGGGCGTGCAGACGCCGGAGGAGACGCTTGTCTCCGGCGCAGGCTCATGCCGCGACTCCGCCTGGCTCTTGATCCAGACCTTGCGCCATCTCGGGCTCGCCGCCCGCTTCGTCTCGGGCTATCTGGTCCAGATCCGTCCCGACATCGATCCGATCGAGGGGCCGCCGGAAGTCGAGAACGATTTTACCGATCTGCACGCCTGGGCCGAGGTCTATCTGCCGGGCGCCGGCTGGATCGGATTCGACGCGACCTCGGGCATGCTCGCAGGCGAGGGGCACATCCCGGTCGCAGCCACGCCGCACTACCGTTCGGCGGCGCCGATCTCCGGCGGGGCCGGCTTTGCCGAGGTCGAGTTTTCCTTCGACATGAGCGTGAAGCGCATCCGCGAGGCGCCGCGCATCACAAAGCCGTTCTCCGACGAATCCTGGGCGCGCCTCAACGATCTCGGCGAGCAGGTCGATGGCGATCTCGCCAGCGCGGACGTGCGCCTCACCATGGGCGGCGAGCCGACTTTCGTCTCGGTCGACGATCTCGAGGCCGGCGAGTGGAATACGGAGGCCGTCGGCCCGACCAAGCGCGCGCTCGGCGACGATCTGATCCGCCGCCTGCGCACGCGCTTCGCGCCGGGCGGGCTGCTGCATTACGGCCAGGGCAAATGGTATCCGGGCGAGAGCCTGCCGCGCTGGGCCTTCGGCCTCTATTGGCGCAAGGACGGCGTGCCGATCTGGAAGAACGCCGACCTCATCGCCAGAATCGAGAAGCCCAGGAGACCGGAGGTCAAGGATGCCGAGGCCTTCATGGAAGGCACGGCGGCGCGGCTCGGCGTCGACCTCGGCTACATCATGCCGGCCTATGAGGATCCCGCCTATTGGCTGCAGAAGGAAGCGGAGCTTCCGGTCAACGTCGATCCCACCGATTCCAAGCTGTCCGATCCCGAAGCGCGCGCACGGATGGCGCGGGTGTTCGATCAGGGTCTGAATACGCCGCGCGGCTTCGTGCTGCCGATCCAGCGCTGGAATGCGCCGCCGCGCTGGCGCAGCGAACGCTGGCCGCTGCGGCGCAATCATCTGTTCCTGACGCCGGGCGATTCACCGCTCGGCCTGCGCCTGCCGATCGGCTCGCTCGGTCACGTCCCGCCCAACCAATATCCCTACATCGTCGAGCAGGACCCGATGGAGCCGCGGGGCAGGCTGCCGGTGTTCACCCGCATGGCGCGTCCGCCATCGCCGCCGCGTACGGCCCCCGAGCATCTCAACACCGCTATACCCGTGCGCACGGCGATGGCCGTGGAGATCCGCGACGGCGTAATCTGCGCCTTCATGCCGCCGGTCGAGCGCATCGAGGATTATCTCGAGCTGATCTCGGCGCTCGAGGACACCGCGGAGGAGATGCAGCTTCCGGTTCATGTCGAGGGTTATCCGCCGCCGTTCGATCCGCGGATCGAGGTGATCAAGGTGACGCCCGACCCCGGTGTCATCGAGATCAACATCCAGCCGGCCAAGAGCTGGCGCGATGCGGTCGAGATCACCACCGGCCTCTACGAGGATGCGGCCAAGGTCCGCCTCGGCGCCAACCGTTTCCTGGTCGACGGCCGTCACACCGGCACCGGGGGCGGCAATCACGTCGTGGTCGGCGGCTCCTCACCGCAGGACTCGCCGTTCCTGCGCCGGCCCGATCTTCTGAAGAGCCTGGTGCTGTATTGGCAGCGCCATCCGGCGCTGTCCTATTTCTTCTCCGGTCTTTTCATCGGCCCGACCAGCCAGGCGCCGCGCATCGACGAGGCGCGCCACGACAGCATCTACGAGCTCGAGATCGCGCTCTCGCACGTGCCGCCGCCCAGCTACCAGACGCCGCTCTGGCTGGTGGACCGGCTGTTCCGGCATCTATTGGTCGACATCACCGGTAACACCCACCGCGCCGAGATCTGCATTGACAAGCTCTATTCGCCGGAAGGGCCCGCGGGCCGGCTCGGCCTCGTCGAATTCCGCGCGCTCGAAATGCCGCCGGATCCGCGCATGTCGCTGGCGCAGCAGCTCCTGATCCGCGCGCTGATCGCAAAGTTCTGGCGCGAGCCGCTGAGTGGCAAGTTCGTGCGCTGGGGTACCGCGCTGCACGACCGCTTCATGCTGCCGCATTTCATCTGGGAAGATTTTCTCGACGTGCTCGGCGAGCTCAAGCAATCGGGCTATCCGTTCGAGCCGGAATGGTATCTGGCCCAGCTCGAATTCCGCTTCCCCGCTTTCGGCCGCATCCACCATGGCGGCGTGACGCTGGAGCTGCGGCAGGCGCTGGAGCCCTGGCACGTGCTCGGTGAGGAGGGCTCGGCCGGCGGCACCGTGCGCTATGTCGATAGCTCGGTCGAGCGGCTCCAGGTCAAGGCCGAAGGCTTCGTCGAGGGCCGCCACGTCGTCACCTGCAACGGCCGCCGCCTGCCGATGACCCCGACCGGCCGCTCCGGCGAGGCTGTGGCTGCCGTCCGCTTCAAGGCCTGGCAGCCGGCCTCCGGCCTGCACCCGACCATCCCCGTGCACGCGCCGCTGACCTTTGACCTGATCGATACCTGGAACGGCCGCTCGCTCGGCGGCTGCGTCTACCACGTCGCCCATCCTGGCGGGCGCAACTACGACACCAAGCCGGTCAATACCTACGAGGCCGAGGCCCGGCGGCTGGCGCGCTTCCAGGACCACGGCCACACCCCGGGTCCGATGCAGCCGCCGCCTGAGGAACGCACAAATGAATTTCCGCTGACCCTCGACTTGCGGACCCCGCTCCTGCAATGAGTATGATGGTGGGGGAGGGAAAGGCCCATGGGCGAGGGCGCAGCCGAAGACAACGACCAGGCGGGCAGGGCAAATGCCCAGCAGCGGATTGCGCAGTGGGTCCGCGACTATAGCCGCCTGCCCGGCATCCCCGACGAGTTCCTGGGGCCCGACGGTGCGCCGCGCGCGGTCTGGAGCCGCTTCTTCGACGCCTTCGGCGCGCTGGCGCCCGACGAGATCGAGCGCCGCTTCGGCATGGCCGATCGCCATCTCCGCGAGGCCGGCGTCACCTACCGCGCGCCCGGCGATAGCGCCGACCGGCCCTGGTCGATCAGCCATCTGCCGCTTTTGATCGACGAGGCCGACTGGCAGCAGCTTTGCGCCGGCATCACCCAGCGCGCCGAGCTGCTCGAGCGCGTGCTGCGCGACATTTATGGCGAGGGGCGCCTCGTGGCCGAAGGCGCGCTCCCGGCCGCGGCGATCGCCGGCAGTCCCGAATATCTCCGTCCGGTCTGCGGCGTGCCGCCGCCCGGCGGACGTTATCTCTCGATCTATGCCGCCGATGTCGGCCGCGGGCCCGACGGCCGCTGGTGGGTGCTCGGCGACCGCACCCAGGCGCCATCGGGTGCGGGCTACGCGCTGGAGAACCGCCTGGTGCTGTCGCGCGCCTTCTCCGATCTCTACAAGTCGATGAACGTGCCGCGCGTCGCGCCGTTCTTCGAGGCGTTCCGCGACAGCTTGCGCGCGCGCGCCGATCGCGACGAGCCCAGGATCGGCGTGCTCACCCCCGGCAGCTTCAGCGAGACCTATTTCGAGCACGCGACGCTGGCGCGCTATCTCGGCTTCCTCCTGGTCGAGGGCGACGATCTCGCGGTCAGCGACGACCGCGTCCACATCCGCACCGTCGCCGGCCTGAAGCGGCTGGATGTGCTCTTGCGCCGGGTCGATTCCAACTCGCTCGACCCCCTCGAGCTCGATGCCTCCTCCCGGCTCGGTGTGCCCGGCCTGATCGACGTGCTGCGCAAGGACGGCGTCGTCGTCGCCAACATGCCGGGCTCGGGCGTTTTGGAGGCGCGGGCGCTGCTCGGCTTCCTGCCGGCCCTGAGCCGCCGCCTGCTCGGCGAAGACCTGAAGATGCCGCACATCGCGACCTGGTGGTGCGGCCAGCGCGTGGCGCGCGACGAGGTGCTGGCGCGGCTCGACGAGGTCGCGATCGAAGGCGCCTATCGGCGCGGCGTTCCCGGTTTCGACAGCAATGGTCCGGTGCTCGCGAGCGAGCTCGACGCCAGCGGACGGCAGCGCCTGATCGATGCGATCAGCGCGCGCGGCATGGACTATGTCGGCCAGGAGGTGGTGCGGCTCTCGACCATGCCGGTGTGGGAGCACGGGCAGCTCACGCCGCGGCCCTTCGTCCTGCGCGTGTTCGCCGCCGCCACGCCGGACGGCTGGGCCATCATGCCCGGCGGCTTCTGCCGCATCGCCGAGCAGCCGGACGCGCGCGCGGTGTCGATGGGCGACGGCGCGCGCGCCGCCGACGTCTGGGTCGTCTCCGACAAGCAGGTCGCGACCGCGACGCTCCTGCCGGCGACCGACAAGGTGCGCATCCGCCGCATCGCTGGCGTGCTGCCGAGCCGCGCCGCCGACAATCTGTTCTGGCTCGGCCGCTATCTCGAGCGCGCCGAGGCGACGCTGCGGCTGGTGCGCGCTTTGGGCTCGCCGAGCGGGCCGAACAAGGGCACGGCGGCCTCGGTGCAATCGGCCGAACGCATCCAGCGCCTCCTTGTCGCCTGGGGCGCGGTCTCGCAATCCTCGCGCACGGCCGCGGGGCGTATCGTCGCCGAAGCGCTGCAGGGCGCGGAGCGTTTCGGCTCGGCCCTGTCGCTGGTGAGGGCGGCGCAGCGCACGGCGACCTCCTTGCGCGAGCGGCTGTCGCCCGATGCCTGGCAGGTGATCACCGAGATGGCCGAGCGCCTCGCCATCGAGGTGGAGGACGACGACAGCGTGCTGAGCGCCGCCGAGCTGACCTTGCAGGAGCTGGCGAGCTTCGCAGGGCTCGCGCAGGAGAACATGAACCGCGCCGCGGGCTGGCGCTTCCTCGACATCGGCCGCCGCATCGAGCGCGCCATCAACACCACGCGCTTCACCCGCCAGTTCGCCTATGACGAGGCCGGCGACGAGGATCTCGACATCCTGCTGACGCTGGTGGATTGCCAGATCACCTACCGCTCGCGTTATCTGCTGGCGCCCATTCTGGCCCCGGTGCGCGACCTCGCGGTGCTCGACGGCTACAATCCGCGTTCGGTGGCGTTTCAGGTGACGACGCTGAACGAGCACATTGCGGCGCTGCCGAGCCTGAAGGAGCATGGCCTGATCGAGAAACCGCAGCGTCTCGCCGTGGCGATGCAGGCGATGCTCGCGACCGCCGAGGCCGAGAAGCTCGAGGTCAAGACGCTGTTCGCCCTGGAGCAGGATCTGCTCAGCCTCGGCGAGGCGATCGGGCAGCACTACTTCCCGCACGGTCCCAATGCCAGCCGGCCGGAAAAGCTGACGGGGCTGGCGTGATCTACGACATCCGTCACGTCACCACCTACGAGTACGAGAATCCCGTCAGCTTCGCCCGCTGCACGCTGCGGCTGGAGCCCAGAATCGGCGTCGGCCAGGAGCTGATCTCGCACGAGGTCGAGATCCAACCGCGCCCGGCCGAGCGCAATGTGCGGCGCGACTTCTTCGGCACGCTGACCGAGAGCGTGACGATCGAAGCCGCGCATCGCAATCTGCGCATCGACTCGCGCTCCCGGGTTTCGATCTCGCGCCGACCGCCGGCGCGCGATGCGGTCAGCCCGCCCTGGGAGAGCGTCCGCGACATCGCGTTTGAAGCCACCAGCCTCGGGCCGTCCTCGCCGGTCGGTTATGTCTTTGCCAGCCCCCTGGTGCCGGTGCTGCGCCCGGTCAGCGCCTATGCCGGGGTGAGCTTTCCGCCCGGCGTGGGCATCCTCACCGGCGCCGTCGACCTGATGCGACGCATCCGCGGCGAATTCCGCTACGATCCGAAGGCGACCGTGATCTCGACGCCGCTCGACGAAGTCTTCGACAAGCGTCACGGCGTCTGCCAGGACTTTGCCCATGTCATGATTGCCGGGCTGCGCGGGCTCGGCCTGCCGGCGGCCTATGTCAGCGGCTATCTGCGCACCATTCCGCCGCCGGGCCAGCCGCGGCTGCAAGGGGCCGACGCCACCCATGCCTGGGTGTCTCTCTGGTGCGGGGCCGAGCTTGGCTGGGTCGATCTCGATCCGACCAACGATCTCCTCATCGGCAACGATCACATCGTGCTCGCAATGGGACGCGATTTTTCCGACGTCTCGCCGGTCGACGGCATCATCGTCGGCTCGCCCAAGCAGAAGCTCGGCGTCGCCGTCGACGTGCTGCTGGTGGCGTAGGGTGGGTACGTCAGCCTCTTCGATGCAGCACAACCACATGCCCAGGAGTGGCGTATGCCACCCTCTTTACAGCGCTAAGCGGTCAGCACGTCTTCGATCCGGATCGGCAGGGTGCGGACGCGCTTGCCGGTCGCATGAAAGACGGCGTTTGCGATCGCGGGGGCGATACCGACCAGGGCGATTTCGCCGAGACCCTTGACCCCGAGTTCATTGACGTGCGGATCAGCCTCCTCGACGAAGTGCGCTTCGATCTGGGGAATGTCCAGGTTGACGGGCATCAGGTAGTCGGCCATGTGAGCGTTGACCGGCCGGCCGTCGCGCGCGTCGAGAACGGTGCGCTCCATCAGCGCCATACCGATGCCGCCGACCATGCCGCCGGTGCATTGGCTGTGGGCGAGACGCGGGTTGACGACGCGGCCGATGCCATAGGCGCCGACCGCGCGGCGAACGCGGATCGTGCCGACGTCGGGATCGACGGCGACCTCGACGAAGACGGCGCCGAACGAGTGCATCGAGAACCTGGCGGCAGCCTCGGGATCCCGTTTAGACGACGCCGTGGCTTCGATCGGCCGATCGTTCCGGCTCTTCGCGGCCTGTTCTCGCACGGCGATGCAGGCAGCGCGGATCGCGGAGCCCACCGAGGCCATGGTCCAAGAGCCGCCGTGGGATGGGGCAGGCGGATAATCGGAGCGACCAAGGCTGAAGCGCACCTTTTCGACAGGGAGCCCGAGAGTCTCGGCGGCGACCTGCGTCATCGACGTATAGGTGCCCGGACCCATGTCGCTGGCCGCGATCTCGACCTCGGCTGTCCCGTCGCGAAGCAGCCGCGCCCGCGCAGTGGCCGGTGCGTGAAAGGCGGGATAGCTTGCCGAGGCTACTCCCATCCCGATCAGCAGGCGGCCGTCGCGCATCGAGCGCGGTTCGGGCGTACGGCGCGACCAGCCGAACCGTTCGGCCCCGAGATCGTAGCATTTCATCAGCGATCGGCTGGAGAAGGGCTTGTTTTCTCCCTCGTCGATCTCCGGCTCGTTCCGGCGCCGCAGATCGATCGGATCCAGGCGAAGCTTATAAGCCAACTCGTCCATGGCGCATTCGAGCGCGAAAACGCCGCTGGCCTCGCCAGGGCCACGCATGTGGTTTGGCGTTCCGGTATCGAGCGGGACCAGACGGTAGCGCGTCCGCACGTTGGGCGAGGAGTAGAGGAACGTCGTGACCGAGGTCAGAGCTTCCATGAATTCTTCGTAGCGACTGGTCTCGCCCGTGCCTTCGTGCACCACGCTGATGAGCGTTCCGTCCGCCGTGGCGCCGAGAGCGATCCTCTGCACCGTGCGCGGCCGATGTCCGGTGGTGAAGAACATCTGCTTGCGCGTCAGGACGAGCTTCACCGGGCGCCCCACGTGCCGGGCGGCCATGGCCGCGAGCGTCACATGGGGCCAGGTTCTGAGCGAGGTCCCGAAGGCCCCGCCGATGAACGGGCAGATCACCGTCACTTTTTCGGGCGACAGACCGAAGATCGCCGCGATCTCGGCCTGCTCGTTGACGACGAACTGGCTCTTGCTCCAAAGCGTCAGGCGGTCGCCGTTCCAGCTGGCGATCGTCGCATGCGGCTCCATCGGATTGTGGTTCTCGCGCGCGATGTCATAGGTCTCATCGACCTTCACCGGCGCGTCGGCCAGGGCCTTATCCGCACTTCCGCGCGCCTTGTCGGCGGGCAGCCGGGCGTCCGGCTGTTTGCCAGCCTCCGGCACGATGGGACGGGCTTCGGGACCTGCGGAATCGATGATTGGCCGCTCGGCCTTGTAGGTGAGGCGCAGCGCCGCGGCGGCGCGCTCCGCCTGCGCAATGGTTGCGGCAACGACGAGCGCCACCGGCTGTCCGTGGAAGCGCACATGGTCGTCCTGCAGCATATGCAGCCGCTCGCCCGTCGCCGGATCGATGTAGCTCTTGTGCGGGCGGTACGCCAGGCGTGGCGCGTTGAGATGCGAGAGGACGGCGAGAACGCCCGGCATCTTCTCGACCGCCGCGCTGTCCACGCCGGTCACTTGTCCAAGCCCTATTGTGGCGCTGACGATCACGGCATAGGCCTGGCCGGGCTGATTAAAATCGGCCGCGTACCGCGCGGAGCCCGTGACCTTGGCACGGCCATCCACACGGGGCAGCGGCTGTCCGATGACGGTGATGGTCATGCAATTCCTCCCGTCATTTCGAAGGCGCGGACGATCGTCCGCGGCAGGAGTTCGAGTTTGTAATGATTGCCGGACAGCGGGCGGGCCCCTTCCAACGCCGATCGGGCGGCCGCCTCAAACACCTGCCGGCCCGGTACCTTGCCGATCAGCGCCGCTTCCACCGCGCGCATGCGCCAAGGTCGGGTGCCGACCCCGCCAACCGCGAGCCGCGCGCCGCGGATCACGCCGTCCACGACGTCGAGCGCCGCTGCCGCGGAGACCAGCGCAAATTCGTAGGACGCGCGGTCGCGCACCTTGAGATAGCGCGCCCGGCGGCTATCAGGCCCCCCGGGGACCCGCACTTCAACGATGAGCTCGCCCGGCAGCAGCGTGTGTTCGAGATGGGGAGTGTCGCCGGGCAAGCGAAACAGCTCCTCGACCGGGAAAGTGCGCTCGCCCTTCGGCCCCCTGACCCGCATAGTGGCATCGAGCGCGACCAGCGCGACCGCAACGTCCGAGGGGTGCGTCGCCACGCAGTGATCGCTGGTGCCGAGAATGGCGTGACCGGCATTCAGGCCGTCGCGTGCGGCGCAACCCGAGCCAGGGCTGCGCTTGTTGCAGGATGCGTCGAGCATCCGAAAGTAGGGGCAGCGCACGCGCTGGAGCAGGTTGCCGCCGATCGAGGCCATGTTGCGCAGTTGCGGCGAGGCGCCCTCGATCAGGCTCTCGGAGATCAGCGGGTAAAGACGCTGAACATCGGAATGGGCGGCGATGTCGGCCATCCGCGCGAGCGCGCCGATGACGAGGTCGGACCGGTCGACGCGAATACCGGACAGGGGAAGCGCGTTGATGTCGACGAGCTGCTGTGGCTGCTCCACCTCGTCGCGCATGAGATCGACCAATGTCGTGCCGCCGGCGATGAGGCGGCCTCCGGAGGATGCGGCGGCGACGGCGGCCTCGATGGAGGTCACCTTCTCGATCGTGAACGGGAGCATGGTCAGACCCTCTTGGCGGCGTCGGCAACGGCGGCGACGATCCCGGGATACGCCCCGCAGCGACAGATATTGCCGCTCATCCAGAACCGAATGTCCTCTGGCGAGCCCGCATGGCCTTCGGCGATGCAGCCGACGGCCGACATGATCTGCCCGGGGGTACAGAAGCCGCACTGCAAGCCGTCGTGCTCGACGAACGCGCTCTGGAGCGGATGAAGCTCACCATTCTTCTCGAGACCCTCGATCGTCTCGACAATGGCCCCGTCATGCATCGCAGCCAGCGTCAGACACGACACGACCCGCCTGCCGTTGAGAAGGATGGTGCAAGCGCCGCAGGCGCCCTGATTGCAGCCCTTCTTCGTACCGGTGAGACCGAGATCTTCGCGCAGAAGGTCGAGCAGGGATTGCCGCGTATCCAAGTCGAGCTCGTGCCGCATCCCGTTCACTGCCAGGCGAACCCGTGACGTTGATGCGGATAGCCTGCTGGCCGATGCCGATTGTACGGCGAGTTCGGGCACCACCGCCATGGAAGCCGCTCCCCCGACGGTCAGCAGGACCGAACGGCGCGATACTCCTTCCCGCGTGGTTTCGCTCTCAGCACCGGCGGCGGCGAACGGTTCTTGGTTTGTCATGGTGGTCGGGATCCCCTCGGACGATCCGGCCTAGTAGGCCATGATCCCGACGGACGCACCGTTCCGATATTGCGGCGACTATCGCAATCTTGCGACGAATTGGCGCCCGCGCCTGTGGACTCTGCTTCTCGCCCATCGCGGCCAAGGCAGCCCAGCTGTGAGTGGTAGACCGGGCGCAATGAGATCAAGCCCAACCCACGTGCCACTTGCCATCGGAGTTGTCTCGATACCGCGAAGTCAATCATGCGCACTATTTGTGCAATCAGCCAGACATTGCGACATTTCGACCGCAGCTTCCATTCCCGCCATGTCGTGAAACATGGTATGTCGATGAAGCGCCTGTCGCGGGTGCGGCCAAATATGACATAACCAAAGCGATGCCTGATCGAAATCCTTTTCAGACGATGGTCCGGCTGCTATCGGAAGCCCCGCCGCCTTTGGCACCCATCCAGTTAAACTGCGGCACACAACTCACTCATCGTTTTGTTCGCGGCACGCGTTATGGCTATGCCCCAGGCATGCCCGGACACCTTGTCGGCACCTACTATGGAGAGCCTCAGCACAGTGCGTGGACGGTTGAGCGACGGCGGCTCTCTGCCCCGCTGCGGCCGAATTCTATCACTGTGATTCCCGACCGGCATGATGGAGATTGGGAAGTTGAAGGACCGCTCCACGTGTCCCATGTCTATCTCACCAACGAACGACTGGAGCATTGCCGAACACTCATCGGTGGGCGAGGCAAGGTAGAGCTGGCGCCACGCGTCGGCAGCGAAGACGCTGTGACCTCACAGCTTCTTGCAATCCTCAGCGACCCCGACGTCATTGTCGATCCTTCGGCAAAGTTGCTGGTCGATCGCGCGGTTGACCTACTCTGCATCCAGCTATTGCGTTCGCACAGCATAGTGCAGATGCCGCAGAGCCTCGCTTATACTCGCGGCGGGCTCGCGCGCTGGCAGCTCAGGCGTGTGACCGAATACATGCTGGCGCATCTCGACAAGCCGATCGGCCTTGACGAACTTGCGTCCCTGGTCGGCCGCAGCCGCTATCATTTTTGCTCGGCGTTCCGTCTCTCGACAGGATTGACGCCGCATGTCTGGCTAACTCGGCAACGCATGTTGCTTGCGCAACGCCTGCTGAATGATCCAAATCTATCGATCAGTGAAGTTGCGCTCGCAGTCGGATATTCAACGCCGTCGGCTTTCGCCCAGACTTTCCGCAGAATTGTCGGCACGACGCCCCGAAATTTCCGCCGATCCTTGTAGCCTCACATCGGATGTCAGCTTCTGGCCCATCTCCGACCCGGGCGAGGACGCCAGCGCGCTGCTATCGAGGTGGAGCGGACTCTCCAAGGAGTGCAGCGCGGGCTTATGAATACGCGCCCCTGGAAAGGGTCGGCGCTCGCCGTCACCGCACCATGGTCTCGCGATCCCAGGCCTTGTAGTCGGGCGAACCTTGGATGCGGATCGGACCGTCGTAGCCGTATTCCACCATGTGCACGGTCACATAGTCCTCCCCAAAAAATGCGACGCCGTAGGATTGCGGCAGGTCGCAGGCGCTCAGCAGCTTCGTCTCGGAGAACAGCGGAAAGCTCGCATGGTTGGTGCCGCGCAGCGACGAGACGGGGACGCCTGCAATCGAGCCTGCGAGAGGCAAGTGGCAATGCCCGAAGAATACGTGGCGGATCTTGGCCCGGTGGCGACTGACGAGATGCCGGATTGGAGCCTCGTCGAGCAGGCCGATCTGGTCGAACGGGACGAGATGCACAGGCATCGGGTTATGGTGCATGAAAAGCAGGAACGGCCCGTCATGCTCGGTAAGCCGGGCCTCGAGCCAGCCGAGACGATCGTCGCAATAGCGGCCGGCGTGCGTTTCCGGATGGGCGGTGTCGAGGAACAGGCAGCGGCCGGCAGCCGTATCGTGGATGCCCTGGACGAAGCCGTTCTCGTCGGCGAGGTCGGGGAACACGCTCAGGAAGGCGGCGCGCCGGTCGTGGTTGCCGATGCACAGCCGCACCGGCAGCGGATATGCGTCGAGGCGCTGCTTGAGCCATTGATAATCGGCGAGATCGCCCCAATCCGAGAGGTCGCCGGTGATCACCATCAATTCGGCGTCGTGATGATCGTGCAGCGCATGCGCCAGCGCCCGCTCGAAATTGACGCGCGGATCGCGGCCGCCGATGGTCGCACCGGGCGCCGTCAGGTGAATGTCGCTCAGATGCAGCAGTTTCATCGCCAGCTCCGGTCATCGAGGCGGCACGGGACGCCGAGGGCGTCCCGTGCCGGGGGATGTGAGGATGGTCAGCGCGCCGCGCCTGTGGTCTTCGGCAGCAGCTTCTGCACGTCAGCCGTCATGTCGGCGAGGACGGCCTCCGGCTCCTTTGCGCGGGCGCCCGAGATGATCGAATTGAGATGATCCTTGATCACGTCGGTGATCTTCAGGCCGTTGTCGCCGGGGAAGGCGTACCATTTGGTGAGCAGCGCGAGCTGGCTGACCGCGGTGTAGTTGTTGGGGTTCTTGACGTAGAAGTCCTTCAGATAGACCTCGTTGGCGACCTTGTTCGGCGGCATGTAACCGGTGGTCTCCGCCATGATCGCGGCGCCCTTGGGGCCGGTCCAGAATTTCACCGCTTCCCAGGCGGCATCGCGCTTGGCCTTGTCCTTGGCGAGGATCAGCACGACGTTGCCGCCGGCCGGCAGCCTGCCCTTGGTGGAGGCGACGTCCGGGAACGGAATCGTCTTCAGCGCGAACTTGCCGCCGGTCATCTGCGTGACCTTGTTGAGGTCCGAGGTCGAGGTGACGTGGAAGCCGGTCTTGCCGGCCGCGAACGCCGCGCGCATCGACGGCTGGTCGAGATTGGGCATGCCGGCCTCGTTGACGAGCCGCGCGATCGTATTGATGGCGAACTTGCCTTCCGCTCCGTCGAACGCGACCTTGGTCTCGTCGGCATTGAGCATGGTGCCGCCGCGCGCGAACACCGGCGCTTGCCACAGCCAGTTGCCGGTGATGTCCCAGGCATAGGTGACGCCGTTGGTGTCGTTGCCGAGCGCCTTGATCTTCTTGGCCAGCGCGATCAGCTCGTCCCAGCTCTTCGGCAGATTGTTCACGTCGCCGCCGGCCTGCTTGACCAGGTCGAGGTTGACGTAGACGATCGGCAGCGAGATCGCGAAGGGCAGGGCGTAGACCTTGCCGCTGGCGGTGCCGATGTCGAACATCGCCTGGTGGAAGCCCTGCTTGTCGAAATCCTTCTCCGCGGCGATGTAGCCGTCGAGCTCGGCCGGGATGTTCTTGTCGACCAGGACGCGGATGCGGTTCAAGCCCTGGAACGAGACGTCAGGCATCTGATTGGTCACGGCCTCGCGCAGCACCTTCTGGGTGCCGTCCTCGTAGGATTCGTAAGGCGCCCGCATCGTGATCTTGATCTCCGGGCGCACCTTGGCGAATTCCTCGGCGATGCGCTTGTGCGTCTCGGTGAACAGCTCCGGATAGGGATATTGCATCACGATCTCGGTCTTTGTCTGCGCGAGCGCAGATCCGGCCGCAAGCGACAGAGCCGCCGCGGCGATGATGGTCTTCAGCATGATAGACTCCTTGTTTGAGGTGACGTGGCTACTTGATCCCGGTGAGGGTGATGCCCTCGATGAAACGGCGCTGGGCAAAGAGGAAAGCGATGACGAGCGGCGCGATGATCACCATCGCCGCCGCCATCAGCGGGCCGTAGCTGGTGCCGGCCTCGCTGTTGCGGAAATGGGCGACCGCGAGCGGCGGCGTGCGCAAATGCTCGCTGTTGAGCACGATCAGCGGCCAGAAATAGTCGTTCCAATGCGCGACCACGGAGAAGATGCCGAAGGCGGTCACTGCGGGAATCGCGGCCGGCAGCATCACCCGCCAGACGATGCCGAATTCGGAGATGCCGTCCATGCGCGCGGCGTCGACGAGATCGTCGGGCACGGTCTTGAAGAACTGGCGCATCAGGAAGATGCCGAACACCGAGATCGTGAAGGGCAGCACCAGCGCGGCATAGCTGTCGAGCAGGCCGATCTTGTGCAGCAGCAGGAAGACCGGGATCGCGGTCGCCTGCGGCGGGATCAGGATCCCGAACAGCACCAGCGCGAACAGCGTCTCGCGGCCGAGGAAGCGAAGTTTTGCCAGCGCGTAGGCCGCCGGCAGCGCCACCATCACCTGCAACACGAAGATCGAGACCGTGACGATGATTCCGTTGAGCAGGAAGCGCAGCAGATTGGCCTTGGCGAAGGCCTCGCGCAGATTCTCGACAAGCGCGAACTGGTGCGGGATCAGGTGCAATTCGCTGGAGAAGATCTCGGTCTGCGGCTTGGATGCGGTCGAGATCATCCAGATGAAGGGGGCCAGCATGAGCGCGGCGCCCGCGATCAGCAGCACGTGGCGGAGGATCGCCCGGACTGGGATGGGATGCGCGTTGCTCATGTGTAGTGCACGCCGCGATCGGCGAGCCTCGATTTGATCAGGGTGAGCGCGAGGACGAAGACCAGGAAGACGACGGTGATGGCCGCGGCATAGCCCGAGCGGAAGAATTCGAAGCCTTCCGTGTACATCGTGTGGATCAGAACCTCGGTGGATTTCGACGGGCCGCCCTTGGTCAAGACGTGCACGGTGTCGAACACCTGGAACGAGCGGATGCCGGAGATCACGACGACGAAGGTCGTGACCGGCCCCAGCATCGGCCAGGTCACGAGGCGGAAGCGTGCCCAGCCGCTCGAGGCGCCGTCGATCTCGGCCGCCTCGTAGAGCTGCTTGGGAATGGAGACGAGGCCGGCGAGGAACAGCACCATGTTGAAGCCGACGGCCTGCCAGATGCCGATCGCGCACAGCGCATAGAGGGCGGTGCTGCGGTCCTGGAGCCATGCGAAGGCCGGCAGGCCCGCGCCGCGGAGAAGCCCGTTCACCAGGCCGAATTGCGGATGCAGCATGAATTCCCACACCACCGCCATCGCGATCAGGGTCGCCATGACTGGCAGGAAATAGATCGTCCGGTAGAGGCTGCGCAGGCTGGTGCCGCTCTGGATCAGCAGCGCGATCGCAAGGCCGGCGATCACGGCGCCGGGCACCACGATCACGACGTAAGTCAGCGTGTTGCGCAGCGCGGTCCAGAACACCTTGTCGGCGAACAGGTCCTGGTAGTTGGCGAGCCCGATCCAGGAGAAATGCGGCGCGCCGAGCTGATAGTCGGTGAAGGAGAGGGCGATCACGCCGGCGAGCGGGCCGAGCAGCATGACCAGCATGAGCGCGGCGGCCGGCGTCACCAGCGCGTAGGCGGCATGGCTCCGCCTGCTGCCATGGGCCGGCAGCGTGCGCCTCGTCGTGCCCGCGGGAGCGCCGGCGGCCCCGATCGTCATGGAGCCGTCAGACATGGGCGGGCTCACGGATGCGCTCGGCCTGCTCCACTCTGAGCTCGATCCGTTTCCCGGCCGGATCGAACATCCGCACCGCGTCTGGTGCGAAGCCGAAGGCGACGGAGCTTGCCATCGCCGGCAAATGCTTGACGTCCGCGAGCCGCGCGATCAGGCGCGACCCGGTGCCTTCGACCGCCAGATGCACGAAGGCCTCGGCGCCGAGATTCTCCAGATGGACGACGGTTCCGGAGAACGGCCCGGTGCCGAGCTCGACCCGCTCCGGGCGGACCCCGATGCGGCAATCGCCGGCCGCCGCATTGCACGTAAGTTTCAAGGCGGTCCCCAGCACATCGACGCCGCCGTCCTTGCGGATCCGGCCGGGGAGGACGTTGATCTTGGGGCTGCCGATGAATTCGGCAACGCGGATGTCGCCGGGCTCGTTGTAGATCTCGGCCGGCGTGCCGGCCTGGATCAGCTCACCGCCCATCATGACGGCGATCCGGCTCGACATCGTCATCGCCTCGGCCTGGTCGTGCGTGACGTAGACGAACGTTGCCTTGAGGCGGCGATGCAGCTCGGCGAGCTCTGCGCGCATGTGGACGCGCAGCTTGGCGTCGAGATTGGAGAGCGGTTCGTCGAACAGGAAGGCCACCGGCTATCGCACCATGGCGCGTCCGACCGCGACGCGCTGCCGCTGTCCGCCGGACAATTGTCCGGGCTTGCGCCGCAGCAATGGGCTGATGTCGAGCTGCTCGGCGATGCCTTCGATGTCGGCGCGAATGTGCCGTTCCTTGGCGCGCCGGCCCGGCAGCAGCGCACCCAGCAGTGGCAGTCGCTCGATCGCGGAGAGGCGCCGCATCCGCAGCGGCACCGCGATATTGTCGAAGGCGCTCAAATGCGGATAAAGCGCATAGGATTGGAACACCATCGCGAGGTTTCGCGCGCTCGGGCGAATGCCGTCCACGGGGCGGCCGTCGATGTGGACCTCGCCGGAATCTTGCGGCTCGAGCCCGGCAATGATGCGAAGCAGGGTCGACTTGCCGCAGCCGGACGGGCCGACCAGCGAGATGAATTCGCCGTCGGCGATGCGGAAATCGATGCCTTTCAGGACGTCGGTGCCGTCAAAGGACTTGCGGATTGCGGAAAGTTCGATTTGCGCCATGCGCGCTGATCCCCTGCTGGCCCGTTTGCGGCGCACGAGGAGTAGGAAGCGCGTCTGACATTCACATAACGGTCAATGGCCCGGCTTATGGTCGTCCCAAGTTTTGCTTTCAGGTCCGGAAGACGGGGAAGAACGATCTTGGGTTGCTTGTTGTGGCGTTGACGTCGTCGCGTGTCCGGGCGGTCAATGCGGTGTTCGAGACCGGCAGCTTTGCCGCTGCGGCAAGGCGGCTCGGGGTGTCGCAGCCGGCCGTTGCGCAGCTGGTGCGGGATCTGGAGGCCGAGTTCGGGGTGGCGCTGTTCGACCGGCACGGCCAGACCCTGATCGCGACGTCGCTGTGCCGGCGGCTCTATGCCGCAACGAGCCGCATGCAGGCGGTCGAAGCCGATGCGCTCGCCATCCTGCAGCAGCGCGACGAGCTCACGGGGGGTGAGCTTCGCATCGGGCTCGGCAACGCCATGCCCGGCATGGCGTTGATCGCGGCGTTCCGCAATCTCTATCCGAAGATCCAGATCAACATCGAGATCGGCAGCTGGTCGGCGATCATGGCCGCGGTGGTCGACCAGCGCGTCGACGTCGCCGTACTGCCGGAGGTGCCGCAGGACAACCGCTTCCGGCGCGAGCCCTGCGTGCAGCAACGCGTCGTTGCGATCTGCCATCCCGTTCACGACCTCAGCCGCCAGTCGCGCGTGTCCATCGCCGGCCTCGTGCAATATCCGCTGGTGTTCCGGACCCGGGATTCCGCGACCCAGCGCGCCGTCGACCGGGCGTTTCGCGCCCTCAACCTGCGTGCCAGTCCGGCGATCATCGTCAATACGCGCGAGGGGATGCTGGAGGCGGTCGCCAACCGGCTTGGCGTCGGCTTCGTCTGGGAGCACGGCTCGAGCCGCATCGACCGGATCGCGAAGGTGGCGATCGCGGAAATCGAGGCGGAGTCGCCCGAATACATCTTCTCGCTGGCGGGCAAGCGCGGCAAGCTGGTCGAGCTGTTCTACCTGGCCCGAAGCCTTTCGCGCCCGGCCGACGGCGCCGATATCCTGGCTGCGCCCTGAGCGGCGGCCGCCTTCCCGCCGCTTTGGGTTGTGCTGAACTGTGACGGCAACCGTGATGTTGCGCAGCGGGACGGTAAGGTATTTGCGTATTTTCCGTCCCCGAAGTTTGGTTACCCGGCCCAAGATGGGCTATGCTCCCCGCTGCGTCGACGACAAGAATGAGACGTCGGGAGATGGCATGGGATACCAGCGGCGGACGGGGCTGCGTCCATGATAACCTTACCCAGACTGGCAGCTGAATCGCTGGAGCAGTTCCTCGGCAACTTCATGCGCCGCCGGTACGATGAGACTTCCGCAAGCATCGTTGCCAGCGCAACCCGTACCGCGATGGAATGCATCGGCAACAGCGATGCGCTCTACCACAATATCGAGCATACGATGCTGGTGACCCTGGCCGCCCAGGCGATCCTCCGCGGCCGAAGCCTTCATACCCATCTTTCGGCGGAAGATTACGTTCATGTCCTGATCGCCTGCCTCGCCCACGACATCGGCTATGTCCGCGGGCTGTTCGAGGAGGACGACGCCGACGGTTTCGTCATCGATGCGGCCGAAACCAAAATCTCGTTGCCGCGCGGCGCGTCGGACGCGAGCCTGATGATGTATCATGTCGATCGTTCGAAGCTGTACGTGACGCGGAGGCTGCGGCATATCCCGGGAGTCGATCCGGAGCGCGTTGCCCGCGCCATCGAGGGGACGCGCTTTCCCGCCCGTGAAGGCCAGGAATACGACGACGAAGCCTCGATCCTGCGTGCGGCCGACTTCATCGGCCAGCTCGGCGATCCCAACTATCTGCGCAAGGCCAACGCGCTCTATTACGAGTTCGAGGAGGTCGGCATCAACCGCCAGCTCGGCTACGACTCGCCCGCCGACATCGTGAACCGCTACCCGCAATTCTATTGGAACAGCGTTGCTCCGCACATCCAGACCGAGATCGGTTATCTCAACAAGACCGAGATCGGCCGCCAATGGATCGCCAACCTCTACAGCAACGTGTTCCGCGCCGAACGTGACATCTCGCTGTCCGGTCCGCAGAAATAGGCGCCTTGTAGCCTCGTAGCCCGGACGGAGCGTAAGCGAAATCCGGGATTCGCGGATACAGGCGTCCCCGCATTGCGCTTCGCTCCATGCGGGCTACAAGAGCTCTGCGCAACGAGATCATCCGTGAGCAAATCATGCAACAAAAAACCATCACCACTGATATCCTCGACATCGCTTATCGCGAATACGGTGCGCCGGACGGCTGGCCCTGCGTCATGGGGCATGGCTTTCCCTATGACGCGAACGCCTATGCCGAGACCGCGCCGATCCTCGCCGAGGCCGGCGCACGCGTGCTGGTGCCCTGGCTGCGCGGGTACGGGCCGACGCGGTTTCGCTTCGCTGAGACGCTGCGCTCCGGCGAGCAGGCGGCGTTAGGTGCCGATCTCCTGGCCTTCATGGATGCGCTCGGTATCAGGCGCGCCGTCGTCGGCGGCTACGATTGGGGCGGGCGTGCCGCCTGTGTGGTCTCGGCGCTCTATCCGGAGCGCGTGGTCGGTCTCGTCTCCGGCAATTCCTACAATATCCAGAACATCGCCCTCGCCATGGAGCCGGCTTCGCCGCCGGAGGAGGCGGCGTTCTGGTATCAATATTTATTCCACAACGAGCGCGGCCGCCGCGCGCTGCAGCGCAACCGCCGCGGCTTTGCCCGTCAGCTCTGGACGATGTGGTCGCCGAAATGGGCCTTCGACGACGCGACGTTCGAGACAAGCGCCGTGTCCTTCGACAATCCCGATTTCGTCGATGTCGTGATCCATTCCTACCGCCATCGCTACGCGCTCGTGGCCGGCGATCCCGCCTATGCGGGGATCGAGGCAAAGCTCGCCGCGCAGCCGCCGATCCGTGTCCCGACGATCGCGGTCGACGGCGACAGCGACGGCGTCAATTCCGGCACCGCCCACCACGCGCGCAAGTTCGAGGCATTTTTCGAGCGGCGCGTCTTCACCGATGCCGGTCATAATCTGCCGCAGGAGCGGCCGGCCGAATGGGCTCAGGCCGTGATCGACGTGCGGAAAGCGGCTGCGTCATAGGCGGCCCCGAGGCGCCCTCGGGGCACCTCATCATGAGGGGATTGGCGGGTCGGCACTAGGCCATCCATCCGTTCCCCAAATTTCCCCGACTTTCGGGAACCTTTTCCGATTGCGGCCGTCCAAGCTGTGGGCCCGCTTCCATATGCGGGCTCGTTGCAGGGGAGAAGCTTGATGAAGTCACAAGTGCGCAAGCTGGAACGTGTCGCCGTGGCGCAGACGCCGACCGATCGGCCTGACAGGGCGGAGGTCGAACAGGCGATCCGGACCATGATCCGCTGGGCCGGCGATGATCCCGCGCGCGACGGTCTGCGCGAGACACCTGATCGCGTCGCACGCGCTTTCGAGGAGTATTTTTCGGGGTACGCGCAGGACCCGACCGAAATTCTGCAGAAGACTTTCGAGGAAATCGAAGGCTATGACGAGATGATCGTGCTGCGCGGCGTTCGCTTCGAGAGCCATTGCGAGCACCACATGGCGCCGATCGTCGGCCGCGCCTGGGTCGCCTATATTCCGCAAGGGCGCGTGGTCGGCATCTCCAAGCTCGCACGCGTGGTGGACGTCTACGCAAAACGGCTCCAGATCCAGGAGAAGATGACCGCGCAAATCGCCAATACCATCAACGATGTGCTCAAGCCCGAAGGCGTCGGGGTCATCATCAAGGCGACACATCACTGCATGACCACGCGCGGCGCGCACAAGCCCGGGACCGATCTCGTCACCAGCCGTATGCTGGGTGTGTTCCGCGACAATGCGCTGACGCGCCAGGAACTGCTGGGGCTCGCCAATTCGGACGATTGACCTGCGCTCGGCGCTGACCCGCCGCATTCGATCTTGATTTGCGTCAAGGTTGCGGCAGGCGAGGTCTGCTCTGCTGGGTGTTGTCTCGGTCGGGTGCGTGCTATCATGGCGTGTGCCCGGGGGCTTCGCATGCAGGAGTGGCCCATGACAACTGCGTCAGATACGTCTCATCCGTCCGGTCTCGGCTCGGGAATGGCTGCGCTACACGCCAAATGGGGCTGGATCGTCGCGCTCGGCGTCGTCTACCTGATTGCCGGCTTCGTCGCGCTCGGCAGCATGGTGATGGCAACGGTGGCGAGCGTGATCGTGGTCGGCGCAATGATGATCGTCGCCGGCGTCACCGAGGTGATCGGCGCATTCCAGATGAAGAGCTGGGGAAAGTTCCTGATCTGGGCCTTGCTCGGTGTGCTCTACATCGTTGCCGGCTTCCTCACCTTCGCGAACCCGCTCTTCGCCGCGGTTCTGCTCACGCTGTTCCTCGGCGCCTCGCTGCTGGCCTCCGGAGCGGTCAGGCTGTTTCTCGCCTTCAGCATGAAGCGCGAAAGCCCGTGGGGCTGGGTGGCGGTGTCGGCCGTCGTCACGCTGCTGCTCGGGCTGCTGATCCTGGTGCGCTGGCCGGTGAACAGCGTCTACATCCTCGGCCTGTTCCTCGGCATCGACCTGATCATGGCCGGTGCCGGATGGGTCAGCTTGGGCTTCGCCTTGAAGCGGCGCGGCTAAAGCATGATCCGGAAAAGTGCCGAAGCGGTTTTCCGGAAAGCTCATGCGTCAAGAACAACCTGACGCACGATGACGATTCATCAAAATCTCGTCGCGCTTCAGGCGATGCCATCAGCAACTCGACGCAAGACCATCTTGATGAACTCCGCTGATCTGACGCGCTGACAAGAAGCAGCGCGCCGCGCGGTCGTTTCGCCGCGGCGACAATCATCGGGGAGAAACCATGAAAGCCGCTTTGGCCCTGGCCGCAGCGCTGGCTGCCGCCTGCTTGTCCGCTCCTGTCTCCGCGCAAAAATCCTACGGTCCTGGAGTTAGCGACACCGAGATCAAGATCGGCAACACCATGCCCTATAGCGGCCCGGCATCGCCGCTCAGCATCACGGGACGGGTGATCTCCGCCTATTTCGACGAGATCAACGAGAAGGGCGGCGTTGGCGGCCGCAAGCTCAACCTGATCTCGCTCGACGATGCCTTCTCGCCGCCCAAGACCATGGAAGCCGCGCGGCGCCTCGTCGAAGGCGACGGCGTCGCCTTCATCTTCGCCACCATGGGCACGGCGCCGAGCTCGGCGATCGCAAAATATCTCAACAGCAACAAGGTGCCGCAGATCTTCCTGATCAGCTCGGCCTCGAAGTGGAACGATCCCGCCAACATGCCTTGGTCGATCGCGCTGCCCTGGGCGCCGAACTACACCAGCGAGGCTGCGATCGACGTCGCCTATGCCCGCGCCAGGAACCCGAATGCGCGCTTTGCGGTGCTCTACCAGAACGACGACGCCGGCAAGGAATATCTTCGCGGCGTCAAGGAGGCGCTCGGTGCCGACGCCGACAAGGCGATCGCGATGGCCTCGAGCTTCGAGGTCGCCGATCCCACCGTCGATTCCCAGGTCCTGACGCTCGCCAATACCAAGGCCGACGTCTTCATGATCTATTCGGTGACGCCGCGCGCCTGCGCGCAGGCGATCCGCAAGGCGCACGAGGTCGGCTGGCAGCCGACGCGCTTTCTGGCCTCCGGCTGCGCCAACAAGGCTACCGTGATGGCGCCCGCTGGCCTGGAGGCCGGCAAGGGTGTGCTGTCGCTCGGCGCGCTCAAGCCGTTCGTCGAGGCGCCGAAGGACGATCCGGCGATGACGGCCTATATCGACTTCATGAAGAAGCGCCTGCCCAATGCCGACATCAACAACGTCGCCGGCCTCTACGGCTACACCGTCGCCGAGGCGCTGGTGGCGCTGCTGAAGCAGTGCAAGGACAATCTGACGCGCGAGAACATCATGGCGCAGGCCGCGAATCTGAAGAACGTGCCGCTGTCGCTCCTGATGCCCGGCATCACCCTCAACACCACGCCGCAGGATTTCCGCCCGATCAAGGACGGCTACATGCTCCAGTTCGACGGCAACGACTGGGTGGTGGCAAGCGAGCTGTTGCGCGGGACGTGAGGCATGAAATAGCGGCCACACGGCGGTGCACCCTCTCCCCTTGTGGGAGAGGGTGGATGCGCGAAGCGCAGCCGGGTGAGGGGTTTCTCTCCGCGTGCGAAGCTGTCTGTTGTGCTTGCGGAGACAACCCCTCATCCGGCGCTTCGCGCCACCTTCTCCCACAAGGGGAGAAGGGAAGAAGCGCCCTCATCGAGCGCAATATACTTGGCGAACAGGAGACCACCATGGACTTTCACCACTCCGCCCGTTCGCTGGAGCTCCAGGACCGCGTTCGCCAGTTCATGCAGGCCCATGTCGAGCCGGTCGAGGAGCTCTACTACGAGCAGGTCAAGCCGGAAGCTTCACGCTACAAGACTCCGCAAATCCTTCAGGATCTGAAGCGGCGGGCGCGCGAGCAGGGGCTCTGGAACCTGTTCCTGTCCGGCGAGCACGGGCCGGGTCTGACCAATCTCGAATACGCGCCGGTGAAGGAGATCATGGGCCGCATCCTCTGGGCGCCCGAGGTCTTCAACTGCTCCGCGCCCGATGTCGGCAACATGGAGGTGCTCGCAAACTACGGCACCAAGGCGCAGCAGGAGCGCTGGCTGAAGCCGCTCCTCGAGGGGCGCATCCGCTCCGGCTTCTCGATGACGGAGCCGCAGGTCGCCTCCAGCGACGCCACCAACATCCAGTGCGAGATCCGGCGTGACGGCGACGACTACGTGATCAACGGCCGCAAATGGTTCACCTCGGGCGCGATGAACGAGGATTGCGAGATCCTGATCGTGATGGGCAAGACCGCACCCGACCATCCCGACCGCCATCGCCAGCAATCCATGATCCTGGTGCCGAAGAATACGCGTGGGGTGCGCATCGTCCGCGACATGCTCACCTACGGCTATGACGATGCGCCGGTCGGCCATCCCGAGATCGTCTATGACAACGTCCGCGTGCCCGCCGAGAACGTTTTGCTCGGCGAGGGCCGCGGCTTCGAGATCGCGCAAGGCCGGCTCGGCCCCGGCCGCATCCACCATTGCATGCGCCTGATCGGCTGCGCCCAGCGTGCGCTCGAACTGATGTGCCAGCGCGCGGTCTCGCGCGTCGCCTTCGGTAAGCCGCTCGCAGAGCAGGGCTCGGTGCGCGAGGACATCGCGCATTCCTTCTGCGAGATCGCGCAAGCCCGCCTGCTTACCTTGCAGGCCGCCGACAAGATGGACCGCGAGGGCAACAAGGCCGCGCGCGACCTGATCGCCGCGGCCAAGATCGTGGTCCCCAGCATGGCCGCCCGCGTCATCGACCGCGCCATCCAGATTCACGGCGCCGCCGGTGTCTCGCAGGACACGTTCCTCGCGCGGGCTTACGTCTACGCCCGCTTCATCCGCATCGGCGACGGGCCGGACCAAGTGCATCTCGCGGCCGTCGGGAAGGAGCTGATCAGGCGCGGCGGGGTGATGGGGTAAGTCGCGATGCAGTATGGGCTCCGCCGCTCAAGGAGCGCATCCTGGCCCTCGCAAAGGATCCGCGGCTGATCACGATCGGCGATCACGTCGCGCTGGGGCATCCGCTCGTCCGCGAGGCCAACGGGACCTGGGAGGGCAGCTCCTGCACGCAGCTGTTGGCGGGCGGCGCGATGATGCTTCAGAAGACGACGACGCCAACCGAAGGCGAGCGCGCAAGACGGGACAGCATCATCGATTTCGAGCGACGGCACTTGCTCGCGGACCTGCGCGCCGGTCGACCGGATGTGATCCTCGTGGATACCCGGCTGCTGAGCGCGGTCCCGTTCGACTGGCTGGCCTGGGCAAGGTCCGATCCGGAGCTCCAGGCCGAGCTAAGTCGTTACCGCGAGCTCGAGGATGCCGGCGGCCGCGTCCGGATCTTGGTCGCTCGATCGGGTTCGGAGCGGTAACCCCGTTCGGTTGCCAGCCGCGGCACAGGCGCCACGCTCGGCATGCTGACATCATGCCCCTGTTTTGCCCGACGAGTCAAAATCGGTCCGTAAAAACAGCAGGGCTTCGCGCCGGGCCGCCAAGCCATTGAAAAAGCTGACCCCCGTCTACTGTGCATGGGGTTGTTTTTCCGTTTTTGCTGGAGCGACCGTTTTCGCGGCGCCAGGCGGGCCGCTACCCCGCCTTGGCGATGCGACCGTCCGCCGACCCCGCGCGCAGGTTCTGGAAGAACGTCTCCACCTCCCGCGACAGCGTCTGCGCCGTCTCGGTCAGGCTGCTGGCTGCGGTGAACACCGAAGCCGCCGCGGTATCGGTCTCGCCGATGGCATCGCGCAGCGAGGTGATGTTCGCCACCAGCGTCTCGTTGCCTTGGGCAGCGCTTTGCGCGTTGGAGGAGATCTCGCGCGTGGCCTGGTCCTGCTGACTGACGGCGCCGGCAATCGCGGACGTGACCTCGTTGATCTCGCGCACCGCCCCGCCGATCTCGCGCACGGCGTCGACGGCGTTCCGCGTCGAGGCCTGGATCATTGCGACGTTCTCGCTGATCTCGGCCGTGGCCTTGGCGGTCTGGCCCGCGAGCGCCTTCACCTCGTGGGCGACGACGGCAAAGCCGCGGCCGGCATCGCCGGCGCGCGCCGCCTCGATGGTGGCGTTCAACGCGAGCAGGTTGGTCTGCTCGGCGATCGCCTGGATCAGGTTGAGCACGCCGTCGATGCGTTGCGTGGCTGCAGCGAGGCTCTCGATCTCGGAGATCGACTTCTCGGTGCGCTGGCCGGTCTGCTCGACCGCGCCGGCGCTCTGTCGCACCTGGCGGCCGATCTCCACCACCGAGGCCGAAAGCTCCTCGGCCGCGCCCGCCACCGCGGTGACGTTGTGCGAGGCCTGCTCGGTGGCGTTCGCCGCGGTGCCGGCGCGGCTGCTCGCATCCGCAGTGACACGCGTGATGGTCTGCGCGGTCTCGCGCATGACGGAGGCGTTGTCGCTGAGGCCGCGCATGATCGCGCCGATCGCCTCGCGAAATTGCTCGACGGACCGCTCGACGTGACGGGCGCGCTCCTCGCGCGCGGCGGCGTCCTGCGACACTTGCGAGGCGAGATTGCGGTTGCGCCCCATCGAGTCCTGGAACACCTGGATGGCGCGGGCCAGCGCGCCGATCTCGTCGGCGCGGTCGGAGTGCGGCACCACGACATCGGCGGCGCCGTCGGCGACCTGCTTGATGGTTGCGGTGATCGCGGCGAGCGGCCGGGCGATCGAGCGGGCAATGATGACGATGCCAGCGACGACGAGGGCCAGCGCCACGCCGCCGAGGCAGGTGAGGATGAACGACAATGTGCGGGCGGTCTCGGTCTGCTGCGCGATCTGCCTGCCGCGCTCGGCATAGACCTTGGACAGCGCCTCGAGGTCCTTGTTCAGCGCCGAGCGGACGCTGCGGTTGGCGTCGTTGTCGCCCCATTCGCGGCCCGCTGCCGCGTTGATCTCGACGCCGCGCCGCACCAGCTCCTTGCGGAACTCGACGAACTGCTCGATGCGCTTCTTGAAGGTCGCGAACTGCTCGGCATCGTCGGCCTTGACGATGGTCTCCCAGCGCTTCACGACGTCGACGATCTGGGCGTTGAACTTGAGCAGGCCGTCGCCGTATTTCTTCACCACGGCCGGCTCGGTCGACATGTAGATGCCGCGCGATTCCATCACCACCGCATAGACGAGGGAGTTGACCCGCTCGACGTTCAGCGCGGCGGCATTGGCCGTCTCAATCGCGACTGCGAGGTCCGCGCTGCGGCGGCTGTTGTAGTCGGACAAGATCGCGATCGCTGCCGTGAGCAGCGCGAACAGCGCGAAGATCGCATAGAGCTTGCTGGCAAGCGTGAAGCGGCCTGCCGGCTTGGCGGCATTCCCAGATCGGTCGGATGTCATGATGTTCAAGGAGCCCGGATTGGCCTGACCGGCCGGTGAACGGGGTCAGGCAAATTGTTGCAAAACTATGCAGAACGAAGATGGACGCCTCGTTAACGCGCGGCCTGGCCGCCTCCGTCCTTGGTCGAAGGAAAGGCAAGTCATTTCAGCGTCTTGATCCGAAGGTTTAGTTTCAGGATAGTCTTTTGGGATAGTCTTGGAGTCGGCCGTTGGCCGAGCAACCCCGGAGAGACCCTTGGTCTACCGCCACAGCATCGACGCCACGACCTACAGCTTCCCTGACCTGCGCGACCTGCTCGCCAAGGCGACACCCCCGCGCTCCGGCGACCGGCTGGCCGGCATTGCCGCTGCCAGCTCCGAGCAGATGATCGCCGCGCGGATGGCGCTCGCCAATGTGCCGCTCGGCCAGTTCCTGCAGGAAGCCGTCGTTCCCTACGAGGCCGACGAGGTCACCCGCCTCGTCATCGACAGCCATGACGCCAGGGCGTTCGCGCCGGTGGCATCGCTGACGGTCGGCGCCTTCCGCGACTGGCTGCTGTCGGACGCCGCAACGCCCGAGATCCTGCGCAAGCTGGCGCCCGGCATCACGCCGGAGATGGCGGCCGCGGTGTCGAAGCTGATGCGCAACCAGGATCTGATCCTGGCGGCGCGGAAATGCGAGGTCACCACCGCCTTTCGCAACACTATCGGCCTGAGGGGGCGGATGAGCACACGCCTGCAGCCGAACCATCCCTTCGACGATGCAAGGGGCATCACCGCCTCAATCCTCGACGGCATCCTGCTGGGGGCGGGCGATGCCTGCATCGGCATCAATCCCGCCAGCGACGACCCCGCCGTCATCGCGCAATTGCTGCGGCTGCTCGACGAGATCATCGCGCGGCTGCAGATCCCGACGCAAGGCTGCGTCCTGACCCATGTCACGACGACGCTGTCGCTGATCGGGCAGGGCGTGCCGGTCGACCTCGTCTTCCAGTCGGTCGCGGGCACCGAGGCCGCCAACCGCAGCTTCGGCATCGACCTCGCACTGTTGAAGGAGGCGCAAGAGGCCGGGCTGTCGCAGTCGCGCGGCACGGTCGGGCGGAACCTGATGTATTTCGAGACCGGCCAGGGCTCGGCGCTGTCGGCGGGCGCCCATCACGGCGTCGACCAGCAGACCTGCGAGGCGCGCGCCTATGCGGTCGCCCGCGCCTTCGCTCCGCTGCTGGTCAACAGCGTGGTCGGCTTCATCGGCCCGGAATATCTCTATGACGGCAAGGAAATCATCCGCGCGGGGCTGGAGGATCATTTCTGTGGCAAGCTGCTCGGCCTGCCGCTCGGGGTCGACATCTGCTACACCAACCACGCCGAGGCAGATCAGGACGACATGGACAATCTCCTGACGCTGCTCGCCGCCGCCGGCGTCACCTTCATCATGGGTGTTCCCGGTGCCGACGACGTCATGCTGAACTACCAGTCGACGTCTTTTCACGACGCGCTCTATGTCAGGGACGTCTTCGCGCTGCGCCGCGCGCCGGAATTCGACGACTGGCTGGCGCGCTCGGGCATTGCAGGTGCCGATTTCCGGATTGCCGGCGATGCAGGCCTGCTGCCCGATTTTGCCGCGCGGCTGATCGCATGAGGCGGAAGGTCAACTCGGTTGGGAAACCATCGGCGCCTCTCGGAATTATGCTTACGCCACAATATTGAGAAATTCCGCCGACAGCATTACGCTATGTGTCGGGCTGGCAATTTCCGCACCATCGGTTGAGTGTGGCGGGGGAGCTTTGATGCGAGCTGAAAGTAACGGAACGTCCCGGCGGATTCTCTGCGTGTTTCCGCGCTACACCTCGTCCTTCGGCACGTTCGAGCATTCCTATCCCCTGACCGATGGCGTCCGCGCCTTCATGCCGCCGCAAGGGCTGCTGCTGATCTCCGCCTATCTTCCGAAGGAATGGCAGGTCAAATTCGTCGACGAGAACCTGCGCCGCACGACGAGGGAGGAGTTCGAATGGGCGGAAGCCGTCTTCGTCAGCGGCATGCACATCCAGCGCCAGCAGATGAACGACATCTGCCGCCGCGCCCATGAGTTCGATCTGCCGGTCGCGCTCGGCGGGCCTTCTGTCAGCGCCTGTCCCGACTATTACCCGTCCTTCGATTATCTGCATGTCGGCGAGCTCGGCGATGCCACCAACCAGCTGATCGAGATCCTGTCGCGCGGCACCTCGCGGCCCGAACAGCAGGTCGTGCTCACGACCAAGGACCGCGTGCCGATGACGGAGTTTCCGATCCCGGCCTACGAGCTCGCCGACGTGAAGAAGTACTTCCTCGGCAGCATCCAATATTCCAGCGGCTGTCCCTACCAGTGCGAGTTCTGCGACATCCCCGGCCTTTACGGCCGCAATCCGCGCATCAAGACGCCGCAGCAGATCATCGCCGAGCTCGACCGCCTGCGCGAATGCGGCATGACCGACACGGTCTATTTCGTCGACGACAATTTCATCGGCAACCGCAAGGCGGCCATGGACCTGCTGCCGCACCTGATCGAGTGGCAGAAGCGGACCGGCTACGTGGTGCGGCTCGCCTGCGAGGCGACGCTCAACATCGCCAAGCGCCCCGAGATCCTCGAGAAGATGCGCGAGGCCTATTTCATCACCATCTTCTGCGGCATCGAGACGCCGGATCCCGACGCGTTGAAGGCGATGCAGAAGGACCACAACATGATGGTCCCGATCCTGGAGGGCGTGCGCACCATTAACTCCTACGGCATGGAGGTGGTCTCGGGCATCATCATGGGGCTCGACACCGACAAGCCGAACACCTCGGAGGCGCTGCTCGCCTTCGTCGAGGAGTCCCGGATTCCGCTGCTCACCATCAATCTGCTGCAGGCGCTGCCGAAGACGCCGCTATGGGACCGGCTTGAGCGCGAGGGGCGGCTGGTCGAGGACGATGGCCGCGATTCCAACGTCGACTTCCTGCTGCCCTATGACGAGGTCGTCGCGTCCTGGAAGCACGCCATGGCAGTCGCTTACGCGCCCGACAAGGTCTACGCGCGCTATCAGCACCAATGCGACCACGTCTATGTGAACCGGCTCAAGGTACCGGTGCCGGACGAGATGAAGACCTGGCGCAGCATCCGGCGCGGCCTCGTCATGCTGCGCAACATCTTCTGGAAGGTCGGCGTGCTCGGCGATTATAGGCGCGTGTTCTGGAAGTTCGCGCTGGGCCGCATCAAGCGCGGCGACATCGAAGGCCTGATCGGCTGCACGCTGGTCGCGCACCATCTCATCACCTTTGCGCGCGCGGCCTCCAGCGGCAAGCAGAACGCCTCGAACTATTCGATCCGGCTGCGCGAGGCCGCCGTGCCCGCCGAATGATGCCACATGTCTGACCCGGCCCTGCCGCGCCGTCCGACCCTCGATTTGCGCTCGTTTACGCCTGCGCGCGTCGCGCTGGGGCGCAGCGCCGCGAGCCTGCCGACGAGAGCGTTGCTCGATTTCACGCTGGACCATGCCCGCGCGCGCGATGCTGTGCATGCGGCCTTCGACACGCCGCGTCTTATCGCCGATCTCGACGCACTCGGTGTTGCGGTGACCGAGGTCAGGAGCCGGGCGGTCGATCGCGGCGACTATCTGCGGCGGCCGGATCTGGGACGACAGCTCGACCCCGGCTCGGCTCAGCGTCTGGCACGAAGCATCTCGGCGCCGTGCCAGCTGGCGGTCGTGATCGGAGACGGCCTGTCCGCGGCGGCGGTCCATAGCCATGCGGCGATCGTGGTAAGGCGCCTGTTGCAATCGCTTGCACAGGGGGATGCTGTCGCGGTTCGCCATGTCGTCGTCGCCTCGGGCGCGCGCGTCGCGCTCGGCGACGAGATCGGCGCCATTCTCGGTGCGCGCATGGTCGTGATGCTGATCGGCGAGCGGCCCGGCCTGTCCGCGCCCGACAGCCTCGGCGCCTATCTGACCTTTGCGCCGAGGCCCGGCCGCGCCGATGCCGAGCGCAATTGCGTCTCCAACATCCACCACGCCGGGTTGAGCCACGAGGAGGCGGCGTTCAAGATCGCCTGGCTGGTCCGCGAGGGGCTGGCCCGGGAGATCACCGGCGTGGCGCTGAAGGACGAGAGCGCGGACCGCGCGCCGCGCCAGATTGGCACATCCTCGCCGGGATGACGGTCATTCCACGCCCGGATCGCCACTTTTCTGATCGATTCGGCCGCGCCGGGCCTGCTTGCGAAAAGACCTGTTGACCTGCTAAACCGCTGCCGGCGATTTTCCGCGCATTTTCAAAGGGCAAGCCTCCCATTGGTATGGCGTTTTCAAGCCGTTCGCGCGGCGCGATAAGCTCACAGCCCGAGCCGATTTAGGAACTGGACAAGGCATGCTCGAAAAGCACAGCGAGAGTGAGGTTCATGTCGACAAGGTCGAGCAGGGATCTACGTCCTCCATCGCCTTCGGGCTGGAGCGTCTCGGGCTGATCGCCGTTCGGGCCCCGATCGTCTCCTGCATCGTCCTGCTCGCGCTGATCGTCGGCGCGGTGTTCGGCATCTACCGGATCAAGATCGACGATTCGCTGTCGCAGCTGTTCCGCTCCGACACCCGCGAGTTCCGCCAGTACGAAGAGGTCACCAAGAAATTCCCGGCGGAGGAGTTCGACGTCCTCGTCGTGGTCGAGGGCAAGACCCTCCTGGAACGCAGCAACCTCGAGAAGCTGCGCGACTTCGTCACCGACCTGCAGCTGGTCGAAGGCACGCGCGGGCTGGTCTCGCTGTTCTCGGCGCGCCAGGCGCCGGCCCCCGGCAAGCTGCCGGCGGCCCTGTTCCCGCCCGAGCTACCGGAGGGCGCGGCCTATGACAAGTTCATCGAGACCGTCAAGAACAACGAGATCATCCGCGGCAAGCTGCTGTCGGAGGACGGCACATTGGCGCTGGTCGTGCTGTCGCTCGATCCGGAGGTGGTCGCTTCCAACAAGTTGACCAAGACCGTCGCCGACATCCGTGCGCTGATGAAGGAGACGCTCGGGGACACCGGCCTCAACGTGCAGCTCTCCGGCGTCCCGGTGATGCAGCTCGAGATCCGCAACGCGGTTGAGCGCGACGGGCTGACCTACAACATCCTCGGCATCCTCGCCGGCTGCATCATCGCCATCATCTTCTTCCGCAAGATCTCGTTCATGATCGCGGCGGCATTCCCGCCGATGATCGCTATCCTGCTGGCGCTAGGCGCGCTCGGCTGGGCCAATTTCAACCTCAACATGTTCCTGAACGTGATGACGCCGCTCATCATGGTGATCAGCTTCTCCGACTCGATGCAGCTGACCTTCGCCGCGCGCGATAGGCTGATCGCGGGCCAGGACAAGTTCACCGCGTTCAAGAACGCGGTGCTGGTGGTGGGCCCGGCCTGCGTGCTGACGCATGGCACCGCCGGCATCTCCTTCATCGCGCTGCAATTCTCCGACTCCGATCTGATCCGCAAGTTCGGCGAGGCGGGCCTTGCCGCCACCATCATCGCGCTGGTCGCGGTGCTGTCGCTGGTGCCTGTCTTCGGCGTGCTGTTCGTGCGCAACGAGAAGGTCTTCGCGGTCAAGTTCCAGGGCGCTGATGCCGGCGTACAGGCGCTGCGCAATTTCTGCTACTGGATTGCGGTGCGCATGGTCGGCCGGCCCGGCCTGTTCAGCCTGCTGGCGGTGCTGTTCGTCGGCGGCCTCGGCGTCATCTATGCCAATCTGGAGCCGCGCTACCGGCTCGCCGACCAGGTGCCGGACAAGCGCCAGGCGGTTGCCGCCAGCGACCGGTTAGACGCCAAGCTGACCGGCGCCAATCCCGTCAACGTGCTGATCGTGTTCCCGAAGGGTGAATCGCTTTATTCGCCGCAGACGCTCCAGACGATCGCCGAGGTGCACGCGACAGTCGAGAAATCCGCAGGGGTCGGCAACGTGTGGTCGCTGGAGACGCTGCGCCGCTGGCTGGCGGAGAAGGCCGGCAGTGCCGACGTCGCGACGCTGAAGGAATATGTCAGCGTCATCCCCGAGCACCTGGTGCGCCGCTTCATCGACGCCGAGCAGGACGCTGTCGTGGTGGCCGGCCGCGTGCCGGACAAGGATTCCAGCCAGCTCCTGCCGATCGTCGACAAGCTCGATTCGGAGCTCGACGCCGTCCGCAAGAAGCATCCGGGCTATGAGATCGCCGTGACGGGTCTCGCCGCTATCGCCGCGCGTAACTCGGCCAACATGATCGAGAAGCTGAACCACGGCCTCACGATCGAATTCGCGCTGGTCGCGATCTTCATCGGCCTCGCCTTCCGCTCCTGGGTGGTGACACTCGCCTGCATCCTGCCGGGCATCTTCCCGGTGGTGATGTCGGGCACGGTGCTGTGGGCGATGGGCGAGGGGCTGCAATTCGCCAGCGTCGTTGCGCTCACGGTCTCGTTCGGCCTCGGCCTTTCCGCTACCATCCACTTCCTCAACCGCCTGCGGCTCGAGAACAAGCCGGGTGTCGGCTCGGCGCTCGCGGTGGAGCGGGCCACCGTGCTGGTGGGACCTGCGCTGATCCTGACCACGGTGGTGCTGGCCTGCGGCCTCGTCGTCACCGTGTTCTCCGACCTGCCATCGCTGCGTCTGTTCGGCTGGCTCAGCGCCTTCTCGATGGTGATGGCATTGGTCGCTGATCTTTTCATCCTCCGGCCGACGGCGATGTGGCTGATCAATCTGCACGCCAAGCTGCATGGCGCGGACAAGCAGGCGATCTGAGGGGCCGGCGCCGGACCGCCCTCACGCGCCGATACGAACGATTCCGTAAGGATTGAACTTGAAGTCGCCCTCGGCGTAGTCCTGCTCCCGCGACAGCGCGAGCTTGCGGTCGCGCAGCGTTGCCTCGATGCCGCGCTCGGCCATTGCGTCCGCGATTTCGTCCATCAGATTCGCTGCGTTCCGGTCGCTGCCGCGCGATCGCGCGACATAGATTTCCGGCAGTCCGACGAGGTGGAAGCCGACGCTTTCGTTGTAGGTGTCGCCGGCAAGCGGACGCTTGGCGAAGGCGAGGCGACAGGATCGGCCCATCGCTGGCGTGACGGTAAGGCCCTGGTTCGTGTTTGCGGCGGCCTTGCACTCGCGGGCCAGTTGCCGCCATCGCGTGAGTCCGTGGGCAACGCCCGCGCTTTCTCCTTTCACGGCCGTGGCGCCGGCCTCGATCATCTCCTCGACAATTCGCAAGGCGGCAGCTGAATAGGCGACCGTCTTGTGCTGCTCCATCGGCGGGCTCAGCACGTAGAGGACCGCTTTGTGATTGAGTACGGCCATTTCGTCCGCCTCGGACCACGCTTTCGGAAAGACGCGGTCCCAGCACACACCGAAAGAGCGCTCCATGTGCGGATCGGGTTTGGCTTGCGAATAGGTGCGGTCGATCTCGAAGCCGAAATCGGCGATCGTCTTCGCCACCGCCTTGGGCGGATGCAGCAGGATTTCATTCTTGCCGAGGAAGCAGAGCACGTGACGCGGCTTCACGGACGAAGGCTGCATGTTCGCTCCCTGCTGATCGCTGGCGAAGGCGCGGCTGGCCACGAAGAGCCCGGCGGCCTTCAGCAGATGTCTGCGGATCGGGTCCATCTCAGCAAATCCAGCCGGTCAGTTCGTGTCAGCAAAAAGCCCCCGGCTCGCGAGAACCGGGGGCATGTTCCTCATTGCGTGCGAAAGGCCTTCAGCCCTTCGTCATCGTGATGTTGACGCCGCGGATCTCGCCCTTGGACGAGATCTGCACCGTCTGCTTGGTGCCGTTGGTGCGCAGCGACAGGTTGGCGGCAAAGCCGTTGGCCTCGACGAAGACCTCGATCTGGCCGCCGCCGGCGGTGCCCTGGAGATTGCCGAAGATGTTGCGGCTGGACTCGCTCCAGTTGCCGGAGATGCGGTCGCCCTGGCTCGTCACGTCGCTGGTGAGGTTGAACTTGTAGCTGTCGGAGGCGCAGCTCAGCGCCTGCTTCAGGTTGAGGCCGCTGCCGGCGACCTTATAGTCCGCTTTGCAGCGAATGCGCTCGGTGGAGCCGTCGGACAGCGACACCGTGCCGGTTCCGGTCCACGCGCCGTCGAAACCGGCAAACGGTCCGGACGACTGCGCGTGGCTTGCCGATGCCGAGAAGAGCAGCGCCACCCCGATGCCGGCCGCCCTGATTGCCAGTCCAGATCGCCAAAAGAATGTCATCTCGAATATCCCGCTTTGGAACGACGTTCGCTTCGATCGAGAACGTCTCGCCACATCGAAAGTTTAGTGCTCCGAGCAAGTCGCAGGTTCAAAGCCCGGCGGCCAGAGACGGCGGTTCACGCGGCCGCGCCGTGCTTCCAGGGGCCGCGATTTGCCGCGCTTCGTCATGTTTCCGGCAGCCGAGGACGGGCGAAGAGATGCAGCGCGGCAACAGGTCTGCATTAAAGCGCAATGCTCCCGAATTGCGATGTAGTATCAAGCCCTTACATCTGTCAATGAAGGCGCGGGGAAGACCTGATTCGGTGGGGCGGCGCCAATTTGGCCGCATTTGCCAGTGCTTGTGCCTTCCCTGAGGCCGCTACAAGCGGCGACTTGCCATCAGAACCAATCCGTTCCGGCCATCCGCCCTGCGCAGTCCGGGATCGGTGCGATTCTGCCGTCAGAATGAAGGAATACAATGCGCAATCTTCTCGTCGCTCTCACCCTGCTGTCGGCCTCCCTTTCGACGGCGGCGTTCGCCCAACAAGGGCGTGGCACGGACGCCGAGCAGAAGGCCTGCACCCGCGATGTGCAGAAGTTCTGCCGCCCGGTCATCGACCAGGGCGATTTCACCATCCTGGCCTGCCTCAAGGAGAACCGGGCCAAGATCTCGCAGGCCTGCGACCAGGTGCTGAAGAACCACAATCAATAAACTCGGCCATTGGCCTAGAAAGGCGGCCCTCGGCCGCTTTTCCGGGCCCAATTCGAAGGGGCAGCCATCGACGGACAGGATTGGTTTTGCGGCCGTATTCCCCTATATGGGGGCCGCGGCGGCGTCGCCGGCGTGAGCCCGCCCGAGCGAAAAAGCCCTTCCTGTCCAAACGATTGTAAACCAGCCCTCGATGACCTCTGCGAGCGAATTGCGATCCGGCAAGGGTGACCGCGACGAGAATTTTCCCGTCGCGTCCTGGATCATTCATCCGCGTCATCGCGCCCTGATCCTGGCCTATTACAATTTCGTCCGCACCGCGGACGACATCGCCGATCACGCCACGCTCCCCCCCGACCAGAAGCTCGCTTATCTCGATCTGCTCGAGGCGGAACTGCTCGGCAAGGGTGACACCCAGCCTGAGGCCGTGAGCTTGCGCCGCGCGCTGGCCGAGCGCGGCATGGCGCCACGTCATGCGCTCGACGTGCTGATCGCCTTCCGCATGGACGTGACCAAGCTGCGCTATGAGACCTGGGACGAGGTCATCCATTATTGCCGCTACTCGGCGATGCCGGTCGGCCGCTTCATGCTCGACGTTCACGGCGAGAGCACCTCGACATGGGCCGCCTCGGACGCGCTCTGCGCGGGCCTTCAGATCAACAATCACCTGCAGGATTGCGGCAAGGATTATCGCGAGCTCAACCGCGTCTATCTGCCGCGCGATGCGCTGGCAGCGCACGGCGCCTCCGTCGAGCAACTCGGTCTCGCGCAGTCGCCGCCGGCGATGCTGGCCTGCCTGCAGTCGCTCGCCGCACGCAACGAGGTGCTGCTCGGAGAGGGCAGGTCGCTCGCAGCCGAGATCCGGGATTTCCGTCTCGGCGTCGACGTCTCCGTCATCCAGGCCTATGCCGACCGCATCGTGCGCTTGCTCAAGGTACGCGATCCCTTGCGGGAGCGCGTGCATCTGAACAAATTCGAGCTGCTCGCCTTCAGCCTCGCCGGGATCATCGGCGAAGTTGGCCGCCGTGCGATCCGTCGCAAGGCCATTTCCAGACCGGGGACTGCCCATGACGCTTGAGGCGACCACGCCCGGCGCCAATTACGGCTCGACCGCATCCGGCAGCTCGTTCTATGCCGCGATGCGCATCCTGCCGCGTGATCAGCGCGAAGCGATGTTTCAGATCTACAGCTTCTGCCGCCAGGTCGACGACATCGCCGATTCCGACGGCCCGCGCGACGAGCGGCTCGCCGCACTTCAGGAATGGCGCAACGATATTGACGCGCTCTATCAGGGCCATCCGCCGCCGCGGCTGAAGGACTACGTCGCCTCGGTGAAGACCTTCGGGCTCAAGCGCGAGGATTTCCTCGCCATCGTCGACGGCATGGAGATGGACGTGCCGCAGGACATCCGTGCGCCCGACATGGCGACGCTGGATCTGTATTGCGACCGCGTCGCCAGCGCCGTGGGGCGGCTGTCGGTGCGCGTGTTCGGCATGCCCGAGGAAGACGGCATCCTGCTCGCGCACCACCTCGGCCGCGCGCTGCAGCTCACCAACATCCTGCGCGACATCGACGAGGACGCCGGCCTTGGCCGGCTCTATCTGCCGCGCGAGGCGCTGCTGCATGCCGGCATCACCTCTGATGATCCGAACCGCGTGATCGCCGAGCGCGCGCTGCCGAAGGTCTGCATGCCGCTGGCGCAGCGCGCCAAGGTGCACTTCGAGAAGTCGGACGAGATCATGAACCGCAACAGGCGCCGCGCCGTGCGCGCGCCGCGGATCATGTCGAAATACTACCATTCCATTCTGGACCTCCTGATCGCGCGCGGCTTCACCGCGCCGCGCGAGCCGGTCCGTGTGTCGAAGATCACGCGCATCCTGATCCTGCTCCGTTACGCTTTCATCTGATGCAAAACACAGCTCACATCATCGGCGCTGGAATTTCCGGCCTCTCCGCCGCCGTGCGGCTCGCCAATGCCGGCTTCAAGGTCGCCGTGCACGAGGCGACGCACCAGGCCGGCGGCCGCTGCCGGTCCTATTTCGACGGCGCCACCAATCTCACCATCGACAACGGCAATCATCTGCTGCTGTCGGGCAACAGCCATGCGCGCGCCTATGCGCGCGCGATCGGCACCGAGGCGGGCCTGGTCGGCCCCGAGCGGGCGCAATTTCCGTTCGTCGATGTCAAAACCGGGCAGCGCTGGCAGATCGATCTCGGCGATGGCCGGTGGCCGACCTGGGTGCTCGACGAAAGCCGCCGCGTGCCCGACACCGGCCTTTCCGATTATCTCAAGCTGGCGCCACTGATCTGGGCGTCGGAGGAGACGCTGGTCGGCAAGTCGATTCCGACCGAGGGCATCCTCTATCAGCGCCTGGTGCAGCCGCTGCTGCTGGCAGCTCTCAACGTCGATCCGCCCGAGGGCTCGGCCGGGCTCGCCGGCGCGATCGTGCGGGAGACGCTGCTTGCGGGCGGGCAGGCCTGTCGTCCGCTGATCGCGCGCGACGGTCTCAGCGCGGTTCTGATCGAACCCGCCGTGAAGTTTCTGCAGGAGCGTGGTCACAGCGTTCAGCTCGGCCACGAGCTGCGCTCGTTCGTCAGCACGGACGGCAAGGTGACCGCGCTGAATTTCGGCGGCGAGGATTTGATCCAGCTCGGTGCGGGCGATGTCGTCGTGATGGCGGTGCCGCCGCGCGCGGCCGCTAGCCTGCTCCCGGGGCTGAAGACGCCGACCGAATTCCGCGCCATTGTGAACGCGCATTTCCGCTTTGAGCCGCCGCCGGGCTCGGCGCCCATCCTCGGCGTGATCGGCGGCGTGGTGGAATGGCTGTTCGCGTTCCCGAACCGGCTCTCGGTGACCATCAGCAATGGCGACCGCCTGGTCGATATGCCGCGCGAGGAACTGGCGCAGACGATCTGGAACGAGGTCTGCCAGGCGGGAGGTGTATCCGGTGAGCTGCCTCCTTGGCAGATCGTGCGCGAGCGCCGCGCCACATTTGCGGCGACGCCGGCCCAGAACGCCCTGCGTCCCGGGCCGGTCACTGCGCTGAAAAACCTGTTCCTCGCCGGCGACTGGACTGCTACGGGATTGCCAGCAACCATCGAGGGATCGGTCCGGTCGGGTGACCGCGCCGCCGATCTGGTTCTGGCCGCCAAAGGATCCTGAAAGGCGGCCCGACGGGCAATTCTCCCGGTCAACTTTCAACCGACTATCGGAGCAATCGAGCGACATGGATTCCGTGACCGCGACCAGCCGCGAAGCTTTGGAATCGAGCATTGCGTCGGCCACCCAGGGCCTCCTCGGCTTCCAGCAATCCGATGGCCATTGGGTGTTCGAGCTCGAGGCCGACTGCACGATTCCGGCCGAATACGTTCTGCTGCGCCATTATCTCGCCGAGCCAGTCGATACCGTCCTCGAGGCCAAGATCGGCAATTACCTGCGCCGCATCCAGGGCGCCCATGGCGGCTGGCCGCTGGTGCATGACGGCGAGTTCGACATGAGCGCCAGCGTGAAGGCGTACTTCGCGCTGAAGATGATCGGCGATTCCATCGACGCGCCGCACATGGTGCGGGCGCGCGAGGCGATCCACGCCCGCGGCGGTGCGATCAACAGCAACGTCTTCACCCGCTTCCTGCTCGCAACCTTCGGCGTCGTGACCTGGCGCGCGGTGCCGGTGCTGCCGATCGAGATCGTATTGCTGCCCTTCTGGTCGCCGTTCCACCTCAACAAGATCTCCTACTGGGCGCGCACCACGATGGTGCCGCTGATGGTGATCGCCGCGCTGAAGCCGCGCGCGAGGAATCCGAAGGGCGTCGGCATCGACGAATTGTTCCTGCAGGATCCGCGCTCGATCGGCATGACCGCCAAGGCGCCGCACCAGAGCATGGCCTGGTTTCTGTTGTTTCGTTCGCTCGATGCGATCCTGCGCGTGATCGAGCCGCTGTTTCCGAAGAGTCTGCGCAAGCGCGCGATCGACGCCGCGCTCGCCTTCACCGAAGAACGGCTCAACGGCGAGGACGGCATGGGCGCGATCTACCCGCCCATGGCCAACATCGTCATGATGTACGACGCCCTCGGCAAGGACGAGAACTTCCCGCCACGCGCGATCACGCGCCGGGGCATCGACAAGTTGCTCGTCATCAAGGACGACGAAGCTTATTGCCAGCCCTGCGTCTCTCCGGTGTGGGACACGACGCTCACCGCGCATGCGCTGCTGGAGGCCGGCGGTGACAAGGCGGTGCCGGCCGCCAAGCAGGGCCTCGACTGGCTGATTCCGAGGCAGGAGCTCGAGGTGAAGGGCGACTGGGCGGTGAAGCGGCCCGACGTGCGCCCGGGCGGCTGGGCCTTCCAGTACAACAATGCCCATTACCCCGATCTCGACGACACCGCCGTGGTGGTGATGTCGATGGACCGCATGCGCCGGGAGCACGGCGCGACCGGCTATGACGATGCGATCGCCCGCGGCCGGGAGTGGATCGAGGGCATGCAGAGCGACGACGGTGGCTGGGCCGCCTTCGACGTCAACAACCTCGAATATTACCTCAACAACATCCCGTTCTCGGACCATGGCGCGCTGCTCGATCCGCCGACTGAGGACGTCACGGCGCGATGCATCTCGATGCTGGCCCAGCTCGGTGAGACCGCCAAGACCAGCAAGCAGGTGGCCGCCGGCGTCGCCTATTTGCGGAAGACCCAGCACCCGGAGGGGTCCTGGTACGGCCGCTGGGGTATGAACTTCATCTATGGAACCTGGTCGGTGCTGTGCGCCCTCAACATGGCCGGCGTCGACCACAAGGACCCCATGATCCGCAAGGCGGCGGCCTGGCTGACCTCGATCCAGAACGACGACGGCGGCTGGGGCGAGGATGCCGTCAGCTACCGGCTCGACTACAAGGGCTGGGAGGCCGCCCCCTCGACCGCCTCGCAAACGGCATGGGCCTTGCTTGCCCTGATGGCGGCAGGCGAGGTTGATCACCCGGCCGTTGCCCGCGGGGTGGAGTACCTGATTGCAACACAAGACAAAAAAGGACTGTGGGACGAGCAGCGGTACACCGCCACAGGCTTCCCCCGCGTGTTCTATCTACGTTATCATGGTTACCCAAAGTTCTTTCCGCTGTGGGCGTTGGCGCGGTATCGGAACTTGCGGAACACCAACAGCAGGGTGGTAGGGGTCGGAATGTGACTTTGGGGACGGGGGACTATGTTACCGCGGGTCAGGCAATCGACCCGCGGCCGATACTGATCGTGACCGGATTGGTTCAGGAGGCCCGCATCGCGGCCGGGCCCGGAATGGCGGTCATCTGTTCATCCAGCAGCCCGACCCAGTTGCGGGCGCTTCTGACGGTGGTGGATCCTGAGACGATTCGCGGTGTGATCTCGTTCGGCGTGGCCGGCGGGCTCGATCCGAGCTTGCGCTCCGGCGACGTCGTGCTGGCGACCGAGGTGCTCTCCGGCGACACCCGCTGGGCCGCCGGCCTGTCGCTCGGCGACGATCTGATCGATCGCCTGACGTCCGGCCGCCGCCGCGTCGTGCGCGGTAGTCTCGCCGGTGCCGAGGAAGTGGTCACGAAGCGCTCCTGCAAGGCGGCCCTGCACTCCGAGACGGGGGCCGCCGCGGTCGACATGGAAAGCCACATCGCCGCGGCCTACGCCGCCGACGCCGGGCTGCCCTTCGCCGCCGTCCGCGTCATCAGCGACCCCGCCCACCGCGCGCTGCCGGCGCTGGCCCGCGCCGCGATCAAGCCGAACGGCCAGATCGACCTCGGAGCCGTGCTGCGCGGCATCGTGCGCAATCCGGCAACGCTGCATGCCCTGGTCTCGACCGGCATCGACTTCAACCGCGCCCTGCGGTCGTTGCGCGGCTGCCGCGATTATCTGATCGGGACGGAGTTCGTCGAGAGCGAGGCCTTGGTGTCGAAGGCGGCGTGAGCGGGGGCTTCGATCTGAGAATAAAGAAAGGGCCCGGTCGCCATTGGCGTCCGGGCCTTTTTGTTTCGACGTTCGTAGCCCGGACGGAGCGAAGCGTAATCCGGGGCCTTGGAGAGACCATCCCGGATTTCGCTTGCGCTCCATCCGGGCTACGGGCTCTGCGCTTTACGCCGCCGTCGAAGCCTTTTGCGCGGCCTTTGCCTGTGCGGCAGCGGCTTCGTCCTTGCGGATCTCCGAGAGCTTCTTCTGGACCTGCTCGGAGAAGATGTACTGCGCCGGGCGCTGCTTGGAGAGGTCGATCTCCGGCGCCATCGGGCCGCTCGTCCGCACGCCGCGCAGCGCGACCCACGTCGCCTTCAGCGGGTTGTTGAGCGCTGCGGTCGCGGCCGTGGGCTCGTAGCCGCAATGGGCCATGCAGTCGGCACACTTCTCGTACTTGCCGGTGCCGTAGGAATCCCAGTCTGTGGTCTCCATCAGCTCCTTGAAGGTTTTCGCGTAGCCTTCACCGAGCAGGTAGCAGGGCTTCTGCCAACCGAAGATGTTGCGCGCGGGCATGCCCCACGGGGTGCATTCGTATTCCTGGTTGCCGGCGAGGAAGTCCAGGAACAGTCCGGAATGCATGAAATTCCACTTCTTGCCCTTGCCCATCGCAAAGACGTCGCGGAATAGCTTCTTGGTCTTGGTGCGGTTGAGGAAGTGCTCCTGGTCCGGCGCGCGCTCATAGGCGTAGCCCGGGGACATCGAGACGCCGACGCCGAGCTCGGTGGTGAGGTCGAGGAATTTGGCGATCTCCTCGGCCGGGTGGCCGTCGAAGATGGTGGCGTTGACGTTGACGGTGAAGCCGCGCGCCTTGGCCGCCTTGATCGCCGACACCGCGCGGTCGAACACGCCCTTCTGCGACACGGCCTTGTCGTGGTGGTCGCGCAGGCCGTCGAGATGCACCGAGAAGAACAGATAGGGCGAGGGCTCGAACAGATCGAGCTTCTTCTCCAGCAGCAGCGCGTTGGTGCAGAGCGAGACGAACTTCTTGCGCGCGACGAGGCCGCGCACGATCTCGCCGATCTCCTTGTGGATCAGCGGCTCGCCGCCGGGAATGGCGACCATCGGCGCGCCGCACTCGTCGGCGGCGTCCCAGCACTCCTGCGCCGTCATGCGGCGGTTGAGGATCGCATCGGGATAATCGATCTTGCCGCAGCCGACGCAGGCGAGGTTGCAGCGGAACAGCGGCTCCAGCATCAGCACGAGCGGATAGCGCTTGCGGCCAAGCAGTTTCTGCTTGAGCAAATAGCCGCCGATACGCATTTCCTTGAAGAACGGGATAGCCATTACAGGTTTCTTTCTGGGCTTTTCAATTCGGGTGGGTCAGCTCGCGGCCAGTTGGGCCGGGAGCCGGAATTCGATGTTTTCCTCGCGGCCCGGCAACACCGAGACCTTTACCGGTCCGATCCGCCGCATCGCTTCGATCACGTCATCCACGAGTACCTCGGGCGCCGAAGCGCCGGCCGTGACGCCGACGGTCCTGGCATCCTTCAACCACTCCGGATTGAGCTCGCTGCCGTCGGCAATCAAATAACTCGCGACCCCGGCCTCAGTGCCGATTTCGCGGAGCCGGTTCGAGTTCGAGCTGTTGGCAGCGCCCACCACCAAGATCACGTCGACCAGCTTGCTCAAGTCCCTTACCGCAGATTGGCGGTTCTGTGTCGCATAGCAGATATCCCGGATATCCGGACCTTGAATGTCTGTAAAGCGGGCCTGAAGGGCCGCGATGATGTCCTTGGTGTCGTCGACCGACAGGGTGGTCTGGGTGATGTAGGCCACTGGCGTATCCGCCGGCAGGGTCAGCGCCTTAACCTCTTCAACGCTCTGGACAAGCTGCACCGGCCCCGGGACCTGGCCCATCGTGCCCTCGACCTCGGGATGGCCGGCGTGGCCGATCAGGATCAGGGTGCGGCCCTTGCCGATGTAGCGCTTCCCCTGATTGTGAACTTTCGTGACCAGCGGGCAGGTGGCATTGAGCACCGGAAGGTCGCGCGCGACGGCCTCTTCCTCGACGCTGCGGGCGACGCCATGCGCGCTGAACACCGTCACCGCCTTCGGCGGTACCTCGGAGAGTTCCTCGACGAAGATGGCTCCTTTGGCCTTCAGGCTCTCGACGACGTATTTGTTGTGCACGATCTCATGGCGCACGTAGACGGGCGGGCCGTACTTCTCCAGCGCCCGCTCCACGATTTCGATTGCTCGTACCACCCCCGCGCAGAAGCCGCGCGGTTGCGCCAGATAAACTTCCATTGGACGCCCATCACGCAAGTTGCACCAATCCGCTCTTTGCAGTCCCCAAGCGGCACTCCGATACTGACCAATGAGTTGCAATATCCGCACCATTGGTTCGCGCCTGCGGTAGCCACCCACCCCTGTGGACGGCTCCGGCGCATGGAGGCGCAATACTTTGTGTCAAAAAATCGGCGGTAGGGGAAGGTGGAACCGCGGAGGGAGGCGTCTATGAGGTATTTTAGTAGGGATTGCGGTGTGCCTGCGTGCGCGACATTCCTGCATAGTCCTTCGTCACGTTCCCGCCTCAACTCCCTGCCTATACCGGCCGCCCCGCATGATTTTGCCACGGTCTCCCTCCGTTTACCTCGAACCTTCTGGCGGCGAGAACCACCCAAAACAGCAATAGGTTTCGGCCGGGAACTCCGATAAACAGCGGGCGTTTCCGGCAAGCTGTTAACCGCAGAAAGAAAAGAAGTGCTGCAAAGCGTCGTCGTTGCCATCGTCAGGGCCTGCACCCGGTTTGCCTCCCTCGTCGTCGTTCTCGGGCTCCTGCTGTCGGTGGGGGCGGGCTATTACGCTGCGCGCCACTTCGCCATCAACACCGATATCAACTCGCTGATTGCCCAGAATCTGGACTGGCGGCAGCGTGACCAGCAATTCGACAAGGCGTTCGATCAGAACGAAATGATCCTCGCTGTGGTCGAGGCCAGGACGCCGGAAATGGCGAGCGCCGCGGCAGACGCGCTCTATGCCAGGCTGAAGGACGACAGGACCAACTTCCACTCGATGCAGCAGCTCGGCAGCGGCGCGTTCTTCGAGCGGAACGGCCTGTTGTTCCTGCCGACCGAGGAGGTCGGCAAGATCACCGGCCAGTTCGAAGCCGCCGCGCCGCTGATCGAGATCATGGCCGGCGATCCCTCGATCCGCGGCCTGACCGGGGCGCTGGAGACCGGCCTTGCCGGCGTCAAGCGGGGCCAGGTCAAGCTCGACAGCACCGAGCGGCCCTTCAACCTGATCGCGCAGACAGTCGAGACCGTGCTCAACAAGGGCAACGCCAGCTTCTCCTGGCGCGAACTCGTCAGCGACGAGCCGCTCAAGGATTCCGACAAGCGCACCTTCATCGAGTTCAAGCCGATTCTCGACTACAACGCGCTGGAGCCTGGCAAGGATGCGACTGACGCGATCCGCAAGGCCGCTGCGGATCTGGATTTTGCCGGCAAATACCAGGCGCGGGTGCGGCTGACCGGTCCGGTGCCGATCGCCAATGAGGAATACGCCACCGTTCAGGAGGGCGCGGTCGTCAACGCCGTCGGCACGATTCTCGTCGTGCTGGTCATCCTGTGGCTCGCACTGCATTCGTCGAAGATCATCTTCGCGGTGTTCGTCAATCTGTTCGTCGGCCTGGCGATCACGACAGCGGCCGGCCTGATGATGGTCGGATCGTTCAACCTGCTGTCGATCGCGTTCGCGGTGCTGTTCGTCGGCTTAGGGGTCGACTTCGGCATCCAGTACAGCGTCCGCTACCGCTCGGAGCGCTACAAGCACGATGATCTCGCGGGCGCGCTGGTGCTGGCAGCCAAGCGCTCGGCGGTGCCGCTGTCGCTGGCGGCGATGGCGACGGCCGCGGGCTTCCTCTGCTTCATGCCGACCGACTACAAGGGCATCGCAGAGCTCGGCCAGATCGCCGGCGTCGGCATGCTGGTGGCGTTCATCTCGTCGATCACCGTTCTGCCGGCACTGCTCAAGCTTCTGAACCCGCCCGGCGAGCCGGAGCCTGTCGGGTACGCCTTCCTGGCGCCGCTCGATCACTTCCTGGAAAAGCATCGGGTGCTGATCGTCGGCGGCACGCTGCTGCTCGCGCTCGGCGGCCTGCCGCTGCTCTACTTCATGAAGTTCGACTTCAACCCGATGAACCTGCGCAATCCGCACGCCGAGTCGATCGCCACCTTCCTCGATCTGCGCAAGGACCCCAATACTGGTGCCAATGCCATCAACGTGATGACCACGTCCGAGGAGCAGGCAAGGCAGGTCGAGGCGAAGCTGGAGAAGGTGCCCGAGGTGCTCAGGGTGATGTCGCTCGACAGCTTCGTGCCGCAGGACCAGCCGCCGAAGCTGAAGCTCATCGCGCAGGGCGCCAAGGTGCTGAATCCGGCGCTCAACCCCGATCAGATCGACGCGGCGCCGACGGACCAGGAGAATGTCGAATCGCTGAAATCGTCGGTCGACAATCTGCGCCGGACCGCGGGCGACGCGAAGGGCCCGGGCGCTGTTGCCTCGCGCCGTCTTGCCGACGCGCTCGAGAAGCTCGCCAACGGCGACGAGGCCACGCGCAACAAGGCGCAGGACGTGTTCGTCGCGCCATTGAAGATCGTGTTCGACCAGCTCAGGAACGCGATGCAGGCAGGTCCCGTCACCCTGAGCTCGCTGCCGCCCGATCTCGTCAGCGCCTGGAAGAGCAAGGACGGCATCATCCGCGTCGAGGCGCTGCCCAAGGGCGATCCCAACGACAACGATACGCTGCGCAAATTCGCGGCGGCGGTTCTCCAGGCGGAGCCGACTGCGATCGGCGGTCCGGTCTCGATCCTGAAATCCGGTGACACCGTTGTGAAGGCGTTCATCCACGCCGGCATCTATGCGCTGCTGGTGATCGGGCTGCTGCTGTGGATCACGCTGCGCCGCTTCGTCGACGTGCTGATGACGCTGGTGCCGCTGCTGGTTGCCGGCGCGGTGACGCTCGAGATCTGCGTGTTGATCGGCCTGCCGCTCAACTTCGCCAACATCGTCGCGCTTCCGCTGCTGCTCGGCGTCGGCGTCGCCTTCAAGATCTATTATGTCGTGGCCTGGCGCTCGGGCAGGACGAACCTGCTCCAGACCAGCCTGACGCGCGCGATCTTTTTCAGCGCGCTGACGACCGCGACCGCGTTCGGCAGCCTGTGGCTGTCGAGCCATCCCGGCACGTCCAGCATGGGCAAGCTGCTGGCACTGTCGCTGGTGACGACGCTCGCCGCCGTGCTGCTGTTCCAGCCGGCCCTAATGGGCAAACCCCGCAATCTCAGCGAGTAGGCAGATGTCGCCGACCGGGTCGGCGGCGCCCTTCTGACCGGGCTTGGCTGCGCCGGCGGCCTTGGGAGCTGCGGGCGCAGGCGTGGTGGTGCCGCTCCCGGCTTGGGCTGCTTGGGGCCCTTGCCCCGCTTGCCCCCCTTGGGGCTTCGGCGCAGTGCCGCTGGATTTCGCTGCGCCCTTGGCCATGGCGTTGGCAGGGCTCGAAGGGATCGGCGGGCCGACCCGGGTCCAGGTTTCGCCGCCGCAGAGGAAGCCCATGACGCAGCCCTTGATCTCGAGCTGGTCGGGACCGGCCGGCGTGATGGTCGCGCTGTAGAGCTGGCCGTCCTTGGCGTTGTAGACCTGTCCTTCCCACTGATCGACGCCGGGCTTCTTCTTCATGTCGATCAGGGTTGCCATGCCGAGTGTCGGCCTGTTCTTTTTCGAGGCGTCGGGATTGTTCTCGTCGCGTCCGCCGGGCTGTTTTTCCCAGGAAACCGCGCCCCACATGCTGCCATAGCATTGGGCGACGCGAATGTTAGCAACGCCGTCGGCGACCCGCCAGTCGCCGGTCGGATCCGCGGCGAGCGCCGGCGTCAGGCCGGCGTAACCGCCAGCCAGTATTAGTCCGGTGTAAAGGGCCAAACGCATGTGTGTTCCTTGGCAGTGCAACATGGTCTAAAGCTGTGCTTGCGAAGATGGTCCGAAAAAGGGCAAAAGGCCGCACAGACCGTTTTCAGTAACGGTCCGTTTTCAGTTGACGAGACGGCCCTCAACCGAAGTATGTAGCGGATGCACAGCCCAAATCCAGACATGTCTCAGCTATTCGCGGACCGTCAGGCCCAGCGCAGCACCCTGCATAACCGGTATCTGAACGAGCAGTTCGTCCGGGTTCTCAAGACCATCGGCTACGATGTCGGCTTTCAGAAGGGGCATGGGCAGTATCTCTACGACCGTGAGGGCGCGCGCTATCTCGACCTGTTGTCCGGCTTCGGCGTGTTTGCGATCGGGCGCAATCATCCGGTCATGCGCGAGGCGCTCAAGAGCGTGCTCGATGCCGACCTGCCCAACCTCGTCCAATTCGACGTCTCGACGCTCGCAGGTGTGCTGGCCGAGCGCCTCCTGAAATACGTTCCCTATCTCGACAAGGCGTTCTTCGCCAATTCCGGCGCCGAATGCGTCGAGGCCGCGATCAAGTTCGCGCGCGGCGCGACGGGGCGTCCCGGCATCGTCTATTGCGCGCACGGCTATCACGGACTGACCTACGGCGCGCTGTCGCTGACCGGCGATGCCAATTTCCGCACCGGCTTCGAGCCGCTGCTGCCGGGCTGCACCGCGATCCCGTTCAACGACCTGGCGGCGCTGGAAAAGGCGCTGGCCTCGCGCGAGGTCGCAGCCTTCGTGGTCGAGCCGATCCAGGGCAAGGGCGTCAACATGCCCACCGACGAGTTCCTGCCCGGCGCGGCCGCCCTCTGCAAGAAATACGGCACGCTGTTTGTCGCCGACGAGATCCAGACCGGCATGGGCCGCACCGGCCGCTTCCTCGCGGTCGAGCACTGGAACGTCGAGCCCGACATGGTGCTGCTGTCGAAGTCGCTGTCGGGCGGCCACGTGCCGGTCGGCGCCGTGCTGACGCGCAAGAGCATCTTCGACAAGATCTTCAACCAGATGGACCGCGCGGTGGTGCACGGCTCCACCTTCTCCAAGAACGACCTCGCGATGGCCGCGGGCATAGCCACGCTCGACGTCATGGAATCGGAGAAGCTGATCGATGCGGCCGCCAAGCGCGGCGCCGAGCTGCGCCTCGCGCTGACGCGCATGGTGCCGGGCTACGAGCTGCTCAAGGAAGTCCGCGGCAAGGGCTTGATGATCGGCATCGAATTCGGTCCCCCGAAGTCGCTGCGCCTGCGGGCCTCCTGGAACGTGCTGGAGACCGCCAACAAGGGCTTATTCTGCCAGCTCATCACCGTGCCGCTGTTCAAAGATCACAAGATCCTCACGCAAGTCGCCGGCCACGGCAGCCACACCATCAAGCTCTTGCCGCCACTCACGATCACCGAGGAAGACTGCGCCTGGATCGAGAAGGCGTTCGACGGCGTCATCGCCGGCAGCCACAAGGTGCCCGGCGCGATCTGGTCGCTCGGTAAGACACTGGTGGACAACGCCGTGCGACGGTCGGCCTAGAGACGATCGCTCAGGCCGCCTCGTCCGCGGCCGAAACTTACTCGGCAAACTCGCGCACGGCTTCCACCACGTGCTCCGGCACTTCCTGCGCGACGCAGTGGCCGGCATTCTCGAAAACCCGTGTGGTCACACCCGGGATCAGCGACACAGCGCGTCGCGCCATCTCCTTGTAGATTGGACCCGACTTCGCCGCTGTCGTGACGCGCACCGGGCAGTCGATCTCGCTGAGCATCGCGAACGGATTGCCGCGGGCATCCCCAATGTAGACCTGCTCCATCGCCTCGTAGATGGGAAGCAAGATCGCGGCTTCGATTTTGGGCGTGCAGCAGAGCCGGACGCGGCCGTCATCCAGGGGCGCGAAGCCGTGGCGCACATACGTCCGTAGCGAGGTTTCGGTCCAATCCGCAAACGCCGGTGCTGCGCGGTAACGTTCGAACACTGCGTCGGGACTGTCGAACTCGGCGCGTCGGCGTAGCGTGCCCTGCACGCGGGCGAGCGATTCTTCGCTCAATCCTCCGGAGCGCGCCGCGCGCGGGTCCATGACGGTCGGCTCCATCACGAACAGGCGTGCGAAGCGACCGGGCAGGAGTTTCGCCGCGAGAAGGAGATCGGTCGCACCCGCGCTGTGGCCGATCCCGTAGATGTCGCGGAGATCGAGCGTATCGACCACCCGGCAGATGTCGTCGGCGTAATCAAGGAAGTGATAGGCGCCGGGTTTGTGGCTTGCGCCATGACCGCGTCGGTCGAGGGCATAGACGGTGTAAGTCGATGCGAGCTCGCGCGCGACCTCGTGCCAGACGTCGGCGACGAAGCCGGTGCCGTGTACGAGCAGGGCAGGCGGCTTGCCGCTGTCGCCCCATTGCAGCATGGCGATCTCTGCGTCGGCGGGACCGATTGAGAAACGGTGCGGATCGATCATGAGCGATGGGATGCTACTTCGCATCCTCCAGAATGATCGTGGCGCCCTTCTCAGCGATCATCGCGGTCGGCGTGTTGGTGTTGCCCGAGGTGATCGTCGGCATGATCGAGGCATCGACGATGCGCAGGCCGTCGAGGCCGTAGAATCGCAACCGCTCGTCCACCACCGCCATTGGATCGTTCGCCGTGCCCATCTTCGCGGTGCCGACGGGATGGAAGATGGTGGTGCCGATGTCGCCGGCGGCTTTTGCGAGGGAGGCATCGTCGTCGCCGACGGAGGGGCCGGGCAGATATTCGCTGGGGCGATATTTGGCCAGCGCTTTCTGCTGCATCAGGCGCCGCGTGGTGCGAATGGCGTCGGCGGCGACCTGGCGGTCGTCGTCGGTCGACAGGTAATTTGGCGCGATGATCGGCTTCTCGTCAGGCGTTGTCGCGCGCAACCGCACAGTGCCGCGCGAGGTCGGTTGCAGATTGCACGCGCTCACCGTGATCGCAGGGAAACGGTGCAGGGGATCGCCGAACTTGTCGAGCGAGAGCGGCTGCACGTGGAATTGGATGTTGGCGCGGGCGCGCGTCGCATCGGAGCGCGTGAAGATGCCGAGCTGCGACGGCGCCATGGTGAGCGGGCCGCGGCGCCGGACAGCGTAGTCGAGCCCCATCAGGCCGCGGCGCAACAGATTGTAATAGGTCTCGTTCAGCGTGCGCACGCCCTCGACCTTGTAGATCGCGCGCTGCTGCAGGTGATCCTGCAGATTGCGCCCGACGCCGGGCTTGTCCATGACGATGTCGATGCCGAGCGGCGACAGCCAGTCGGCCGGTCCAATGCCGGAGCGATGCAGCACCTGCACCGAGCCGATCGAGCCTGCCGAGAGCACCACCTCGCGCTTTGCGCGCGCCTCGATGATCTCGCCGTTCTGGATGAAGCGCACGCCGACGGCGCGGCCCTGCTCGATGATGAGGCGGTCGACCAGCACGTGCTTCTCGAGCCGCAGATTGGGGCGCCTCAAGGCCGGCTTGAGGAAGCCGCGCGCCGAGGACCAGCGCCGGCCGCGCTTCTGGTTGACGTGGAAATAGCTGGTGCCTTCGTTGTCGCCGGTGTTGAAATCCGGGATGCGCTTGATGCCCATCTCCTCGGCGGCGTCACCGACCGCGTCGAGAATGGCCCATGACAGCCGCGGCGCTTCGATGCGCCAGCCACCGCCGGCGCCGTGATGCTCGCTGGCGCCGAGGAAGTGGTCCTCGAGGCGCTTGAACAACGGCAGCACGTCGTCATAGCCCCAGCCGGTCAGACCAAGCTGCCGCCAATGATCGTAATCGGCGGCCTGGCCGCGCATCGAGATCATGGCGTTGATCGCCGAGCAGCCGCCGATCACCTTGCCGCGCGGATAGGCTAGCGAGCGGCCGTTCAGGCCGGGCTCGGCCTCGGTCTTGAACATCCAGTCCGAACGCGGATTGCCGATCGCGAAGAGATAGCCGACCGGAATGTGGAACCAGATCCAGTTGTCGTCGCCACCAGCTTCAAGGATGAGAACGCGGTTGCCTGGGGCAGCCGATAGCCGGTTGGCGACGATGCAGCCCGCGGTGCCGGCTCCGACGACAATGTAGTCAAACTCACCTTCAAGCCGCCTCGGCATTCTGCTTCCACCCGGATGGTCTCTTTGCTTTCCGTTAATAGGCAGACGCAGCCGACCTGGACAAGCCCGGCCATGCCGGGTGAACAGGGCTAGACCCCGATTGCCGGCGGTTGGGTGGACCGACGCTTGCATGGTAGACAGACCTGCATTTCCAACAGCTCGAGACCTTCCATGCCCATCGTGAACCGCGTCGCCGACCTTCAACCCGATATCCAGGCCTGGCGGCGGGACATCCATCAGCACCCCGAGCTGCTGTATGATGTCCACCGCACCGCAGCATTCGTTGCGGACCGGTTGCGGGAGTTCGGCTGCGACGAAGTCGTGACCGGTCTCGGCCAGACCGGCGTCGTCGGCGTGATCAAGGGAAACAAGCCCACCGGCGAGGGGCTCAAGGTGATCGGCATGCGTGCCGACATGGACGCGCTGCCGGTCGAGGAGCAGACTAATCTGCCTTACGCCTCCAAGATTCCCGGCAAGATGCACGCCTGCGGCCATGACGGCCACACCGCGATGCTGCTCGGGGCGGCCCGCTATCTCGCCGAGACGCGCAATTTCGCCGGCGATGCCGTGGTGATCTTCCAGCCCGCCGAGGAGGGTGGCGCCGGCGGCGCGGCCATGGTCAAGGACGGCCTGATGGAGCGGTTCGGCATCGAGCAGGTCTACGGCATGCACAACGGCCCGGGCATCCCGGTCGGCTCGTTCGCGATCAGGCCGGGCCCGATCATGGCGGCGACCGACGAAGTCGACATCATGATCGAGGGTGTCGGCGGCCACGCCGCGCGTCCGCACAAATGCGTCGATTCCGTGCTGGTCGGCGCGCAGGTGATCACGGCCCTGCAGTCGATCGTCTCGCGTAGCGTCGATCCCCTGGAATCGGCGGTCGTATCGATTTGCGAATTCCACGCCGGCAACGCCCGCAACGTCATTCCGCAGACTGCGACCCTGAGAGGCACCATCCGCACGCTGTCGCCGGAGGTGCGCAAGCTGGTCGAGAAGCGCGTGCATGAAGTCGTGGCGGGCATGGCGCAGATCACCGGCGCCAAGATCGACCTGCACTACAAGCGCAATTATCCGGTCGTGAACAATCATGCGGCGGAGACCGAAGTGGCACGGCGCATCGCCACGCAGGTCGCGGGCGAGGCCCATGTCCACGAGATGGCGCCGCTGATGGGCGGCGAGGATTTCGCCTACATGCTGGAAGCGCGGCCCGGCGCCTTCATCTTCTGCGGCAACGGCGACAGCGCCGGCCTGCATCATCCCGCCTACAATTTCAACGACGAGGCGATCGTCTACGGCACGTCCTATTGGGTGAAGCTGGTCGAGGAGCAGCTCGCGGCGTCGTAGGACCGGGTCCGAAGCACAGATGAAGGGCCCGTGCATTCCACGGGTCCTTGTCTATTTGAGAAATCGGATCGTCGACAACGGCGTGAAGCCATTTCCCACTGTATTCACGCAGCCCGTGCGGCCTTCTTCTGCAGGCCGGCGGCGATCTTCAGATCTTCGACGAAGCGCCGATATTCCAGAACCTTGGCTTCGGGATCAGGCAGTCGCAGCAAATAGGACGGGTGCACGGTCACCAGCGCCTTGCGGCCTTCGGGAAGCTCGATCAGCCGGCCGCGGTTCTTGCCGATGGGGGTGATCTTGCCGAACACGCTCTGCGCGGCAGTGGCGCCCATTGCCACGATGAGATCGGGCTGGATTGTCGAAACTTCCCGCTCATACCATTGCCGGCACGCCCGGATCTCAGGTGTGTTCGGCTTCTGGTGCAGGCGGATCTTTCCGCGCGGCACGAATTTGAAGTGCTTCACCGCGTTGGTGACATAGACCTTCTTGCGGTCGACGCCGGCCTCCTCCAGTGCGCGATCGAGCATTTGCCCGGCCGGGCCGACGAAGGGATGGCCGGCGAGGTCTTCCTTGTCGCCGGGCTGCTCGCCGACCAGCATGATGTTGGCATTCTTCCGCCCTTCGCCGAACACGGTCTGTGTCGCGTCCTTGTAGAGATGGCAGGCGCGGCAATGCGCGGCCTCCTCGCGGAGCGTTTCGAGATCGTCGGCAGCTGACTTGCGTTTCATCGGAGCCTCCGGCCGCTTCTGAGGCTTGTGCGGATCGGTTGCGGCATTGGCGATCATGGCGCCGGTCATGCGCTCGGCGTCCTCGATCAAGGGCTTAATGATCGAAGCCTCGGGCAGGTTCCTCCAATATTTCTTCGGCATCTCGGCCTGCATCGCCTTCACCTTGAGCCGGGCCGGATTGAAGATGCTGGCATAGTAGCGCCGCCAGGTTTCCTCCAGCCGGTCTTCGCCCGGCGCCTCGCTCTTGCTGACGCCCGGCGTGAACGAGAGCGCATGGCCGTCCCAATGCGCGCAGAGGTCCGGCGTCAGGATCGACCAGGGCATGTCGGCAAAGCGCTTGGCGAAGAACGGCGCGGCGAGCTCGACGACGTGATGCTCCGGCTCGAACCAGGCGACGTAGTGCGCCTGGCGTTCCCGGCCGATCTCGCGGAAGCGCACGAAGGCATGCATCTTGTGCTCGTCGCGATAGACCGCTTTCGCCATGGCCGTGACAAGCGCGACATCGGGGTCGGTCGCGACCTCAATGAGATCGTGATTGTCCTTCAGCCGGAACAGCAGGCGATACAGGATCGCAAAGCGCTCGCTGTCGCGATGCAGGATCGCCGCCTTGGCAAGCTCGACGAATTTTGCCGAGACGGTGAACGTGCCGTCGTTCACCTCGAGGATCGGAGACGGCGAGGACGGTGCGAACAGCTCGGCTTCGTGGCCCTGCACGGTCCAGGTGACCGCGCCGGGCGGCACGTGATGGAGCACGAGGCTGCGCGCGGCTTTGCGCCAGCCGTCGAAATCGGTTTCGGTGTCGAGCATGATGTACTGCATCAGAAGCCAAATCCCAGTTGCGTTGCTTTCGGCTTGAACCGTTCGATCAACCCGGCGGCATCGAGACGATGCGGTGAGGGGCGGTGATCGCTGAGGACGATGAACGGCAGCGCCTTGTTGCGGGGCACATGCAGCCGCGCGAGATCGGCGAGGCGGATCGTGGTGGTGCGCCGCGTTGCGAGGATGCGTTCGACCGTCCTGGTGCCGAAGCCCGGAACGCGCAGCAGCTCCTCGCGGCTGGCGCGGTTGACGTCGAGCGGGAAGCGGTCGCGGTGGCGCAGCGCCCAGGCCAGCTTGGGATCGATGTCGAGCGGCAGCATCGCGCTGTCGTCGACGATCTCGCCGACATCGAAGCCGTAGAACCGCATCAGCCAGTCGGCCTGGTAGAGCCGGTGCTCGCGCAGCAGCGGCGGCGCGCGCAGGGGTAGCGCGCGGCTGGCATCGGGGATCGGGCTGAAGGCGGAGTAATAGACGCGCCGCAGCCGGTAGGCGCCGTAGAGATTGGCGCTGGTGTGGAGAATGGTGTGATCGGAGGCGCTATCTGCGCCGACGATCATCTGCGTACTTTGTCCGGCGGGCGCGAAGCGCTGCGGTTTGGCCTTCGTCTTGGCGCTGCGGCTCTCCTCGGCCTCGTCCAGCTTCAGCCGCAGCCTGCCCATGGTGCGGCGGATCGCCCGCACGTCCTTCTCCGGCGCGAATTGCTGCAGGCTCGTCTCCTCAGGCATCTCGATGTTGATCGAAAGGCGGTCGGCATATTTGCCGGCCTCGGCGATCAGCGCGTCGTCGGCCTCGGGAATGGTCTTCAGATGGATGTAGCCGCGGAAATGATGCTCCTCGCGCAGTTTTCGCGCGACGCTCACCACTTGCTCCATCGTGTAATCAGGGCTGCGGATGATGCCGGAGGAGAGAAACAGGCCCTCGATGTAATTGCGCCGGTAGAAGTCGAGCGTGAGCCTGACCAATTCGTCGATGGTGAAGCGGGCGCGTGGGACATTCGAGGAGGCGCGGTTGACGCAATAAAGGCAATCGTAATTGCAGGCGTTGGTCAGCAGCACCTTGAGCAGGGAGATGCAGCGTCCGTCCGGCGCGTAGGAATGGCAGATGCCCATGCTTGGGGCGGTCGAGCCCATGCCCTTGCCGTCGCTGGAATCCCGCTTCTCGGTACCGCTGGAGGCGCAGGATGCGTCGTATTTGGCGGCATCCGCCAGAATCTCCAGCTTGCGTTGTACGTCCATGTTTGAATCTCTTTGATTCCGCTCATGAATCTTTGGATGCGCCAATTCGATTGACTCTGCCGGCGCCGTTAGCTTTATATTAGAACATATCATGAACAAATGAGCCAGCCGCTGGTTCTCTTTTTGAGAGCCATCGGCAATCACCTCTGAGGAGCGGCGAGCATGAGCGGCGCACGTATGAGCGCGCTTGCGACCTTGCGTAGCCAGATCGAGCGCATCGAGACGGCGGAGGTCGTGCATCCGCGCGATCGCATCGCGCTCGGCCATGGCGCGGCCGACGCCGCGCTGAAGGGCGGGCTCGCGCGCGCGGCGATCCACGAGGTGTTTTGCGAAGGGCGTCAGGGCGCGGCCGCGACGGGGTTCGTCATGGGCCTTGCGGGACGCGTGAGCGCGCGCCGGCCGCTATTGTGGGTGCGGCAGGATTTTTCGGAGCTCGAAACCGGCGCGCTGTCGATGAGCGGGTTATCCGAGCTCGGCCTCGATCCGCGTCGTGTGGTGATGGTGCGCGCCGCCGATGTCGAGAGCGCGCTACGCACCTCGGCCGATGCGCTTGCCTGCGATGCGCTCGGCGCCGTCGTGCTCGAGCTCTGGGGCGAGACCAGGCAGTTCGATCTGGTGGCGAGCCGCAAGCTGACGCTGGCCGCGCAAGGCTCCGGTGTCACCGGCCTCTTGCTGCGGATGGCCGCGCAGCCGCTGCCTTCGACCGCGGAGACACGATGGATGCTGCGTGCGGCGCATTCGCCGCCGGACTCGGTGTGGAGTGCCTGGGGCGCGCCGGTGTTCGATGCCGAGCTCTTGCGCAATCGTCATGGCCCCTGCGGCCGGTGGATCATGGAATGGAATTGTGATGAGTGCCAGTTCAGTGAACCGTCGACGTATCCTCAGCCTGTGGCTGCCGCGCCTGCCCATCGACAGGATCCAGCGGTTCCTTGGCAGCGCCGGGCTGGGTAAAACCAACCATGAGCCGAGCATTGTCGTCATCAAGGACAACAATGCGCTGGTGATCCATGCGCTGGACGAGGCCGCCGAGCGCCTCGGCCTGTATATCGGCCAACCGCTGGCCAATGCGAGGGCGATGTGCCCGGACTTGCGTGTGTTCGACGCCGATACCGTGGCCGATGCGAAGACGCTCAGCGATATCACCGATTGGTGTGACCGCTTCACGCCGTTGGTGGCGCTCGATCCACCGCACGGGCTGTTCCTGGACATCACCGGTTGCGCGCATCTGTTCGGCGGCGAGGCCGCGCTGCTCAAGACGCTGGTCCGTGCGCTCGGCCGGCAAGGCTTTGCCGTCAGCGCGGCGATCGCGGGCACCTCGATCTGCGCCCGCACGCTGACGCGGCAGGTATCCGGCACCATCGTGGCCGATGGCGGCGAGGCGGAGGCGATCAGGTCGTTTCCAGTCTCCGCGCTCGGTGCGGGTGAAGCCATCACCACCGGCCTGCGCCGTGCCGGGCTGAAGACCATCGGCGACGTCGCCTCGCGCAGCGCCTCCGAGATCACGGCGCGGTTCGGCGCGCGCTTCTCCACGCTGCTCGCCCATGCGCTGGGGCAGGGTGATGCGCCGATCAGCCCGCGCAAACCGCTGCCCGATTACATCGTGGAAAAACGCTTTGCCGAGCCGATCGCGACCGACACCATGATCGCGATGACGCTGTCGCGGCTCGCCGACACGTTGATCGCGTCCATGGAGAAGCAGGGCAAAGGCGCGCGGCGGCTTGAAGCGGCGTTCTTCCGCACCGATGGTGTGGTGCGTACGATTACGGTCGAGACCGGGCGTCCGGTGACGCGAAGCGCCGTGGTCGACCGCTTGTTCCGCGAGCGGCTCGATGCACTCGCTGATCCCCTCGATCCCGGTTTCGGCTTCGACATGGTGCGATTGTCGGCGAGCCGCACCGAGATCGTGGTGCAGGAGCAGCGCGATCTCGATGCCCATGTCCACGACAATGACGAACTCGCGGCGCTGATCGACCGCATCGCCGCGCGGATCGGCGGCAGGCGTGTCGTCGTGCACCTGCCGCAGGATACCCACATCCCCGAAAGCGCGGTGCTGGCCGCATCGGCGCAGCATCATCTCGCTGCTGCCATGCAGGCCGAATGGCCGGCGCGCGTCGCGAGCGAGCCGCCGCTGCGTCCCTTGCGGCTGTTCGACAAGCCGGAGCCGATCAAGGTGCCGTTCGCGACCGTGCCAGACGGTCCGCCGCATCAATTCACCTGGCGGCGCGCGCTGCATGCGGTGGTGCGGGTAGAGGGGCCCGAGCGCATCGCGATGGAATGGTGGCGGCAGGACGGCAAGCAGCTGACGCGGGATTATTTCCGCATCGAGGATGCCGAAGGCCTGCGCTTCTGGATCTTTCGCGACGGTCTCTATGAAGGCGAGGTGTTCGACGGTGACGGCCAGCCTGCGTCTCCCGGCTGGTATGTGCACGGTCTCTTCGCATGAATACGCTTAGCTATGCCGAGATCGGCATCACCACCAATTTCTCCTTCCTGCGCGGCGGCTCGGATCCGCGCGCCTATGTGCATCAGGCGAGCAAGCTCGGGATTCCCGCGATCGGCATTGCCGACCACAACACGCTTGCCGGCGTGGTGCGCGCCTATCAGGAGCTCGACAATGACGAGGTGCTGCACAAGCCGAAACTGTTGATCGGCGCTCGCATCGTCTTCATCGACGGCACGCCCGACATCCTGGTCTATCCACGCGATCGCGCGGCCTATGGCCGGCTGTGCCAGCTCCTGACAAGGGGCAAGCGTGGCGATGACATCACGCGGATCGAAAAGGGCGAGTGTCATCTCAGGCTTGACGATCTCCTGGAATTCTCGGAAGGCCAGCTTCTGGTGTTGACGCTGCCGCATCGTTTCGAGCTGGCGCGGGCGCTGGATGTCCTCGCAAAGCTGAAGGCGAGCCGTGCCGAGGGCGTGTGGCTGGCGGCGAGCCTGCTCTATCGCGGCGACGACAAGCGTCGCCTCTTGCGGCTCGATGATCTCGCCGCAAAGGCCAAGGTGCCGCTGCTCGCGACCAACGAGGTGCTGTATCACGATCCCGGCCGCCGTCCGCTCCAGGACGTGCTGACCTGCATTCGGGAAAAGACCACGATCGAGGCGATTGGGCGGAAGTTAGAGGCCAATGCCGAGCGCTTCCTGAAGACGCCGCGCGAAATGGCGCGGCTGTTCCGCGATTTTCCCGAGGCGATTGCGCAGACCATGCGCTTTGCGGACGCAATCGAGTTCTCGCTCGATCAGCTCAAGTATCAATATCCCGACGAGCCCGTACCGCCGGGCAAGACCGCGCAAGGGCATCTGGAGGATCTGACCTGGGCGGGCGTCGACAAATATTTCGGCGGCAAGATCGGCGACAAGCTGCGCGCCACCTTGAACAAGGAGCTCGCGCTGATCGCCGAGCTGAAATACGCGCATTACTTCCTCACCGTGCATGACATCGTCCACTATGCGCGCAGCCAGAACATTTTGTGCCAAGGGCGCGGCTCGGCGGCGAATTCGGCCGTGTGCTACGTGCTCGGCATCACCTCGGTCGATCCGACCAAGGTGGACCTCTTGTTCGAGCGCTTCATCTCCAAGGAGCGGCTGGAGCCGCCCGATATCGACGTCGATTTCGAGCATTCGCGCCGTGAGGAGGTGATGCAATATGTCTATCGCCGCTACGGCCGCCACCGCGCCGCGATCATCGCCACCGTCATCCACTACCGCCCGCGCAGCGCCATCCGCGACGTCGGCAAGGCGCTCGGCCTGACCGAGGACGTCACTGCCGCGCTCGCCGACACCGTTTGGGGCAGCTGGGGCAAGGGCCTCAACGACATGCAGGTCCGGCAGGCCGGGCTCGATCCGAACAATCCCATGATCAACCTCGCGGTCGAGCTTGCGACCGAGTTGATCGAATTCCCGCGCCATCTCTCCCAGCATGTCGGCGGCTATGTGCTGACCCAGGACCGGCTCGACACCTATGTGCCGATCGGCAATGCCGCGATGGACGACCGCACCTTCATCGAATGGGACAAGGACGACGTCGATGCGCTCAGCATGATGAAGGTCGACGTGCTCGCCCTGGGCATGCTGACCTGCATCAGGAAATGTTTCGATCTCATCGACCAGCACAAGGGCGAGCGTTTTATGCTGGCGAGCGTCCCGCAGGACGACCCCAGGGTTTACGATATGCTGTGCCGCGGGGAATCGCTCGGCGTGTTCCAGGTCGAGAGCCGCGCCCAGATGAACATGCTGCCGCGGCTGAAGCCGCGCACCTTCTACGATCTCGTCATCGAGGTCGCGATCGTGCGCCCCGGGCCGATCCAGGGCGACATGGTGCATCCTTATTTGCGGCGGCGGAACGGGCTGGAAAAGGTGAGCTATCCGTCTCCGTCGCCGGAGCATGGCGACAAGGACGAACTCTACAAGGTGCTGCACAAGACGCTCGGTGTCCCGCTGTTCCAGGAGCAGGCGATGCGCATTGCGATCGAGGCCGCGCATTTCACCTCCGAGGAAGCCAACGGCCTGCGCCGCTCGATGGCGACCTTCCGCAATGTCGGCACCATCGGCCAATATGAGGAGAAGCTGATCGGCAACATGGTGGCGCGCGGCTACGATCCCAACTTCGCCAAAAGCTGCTTTGACCAGATCAAGGGATTTGGATCCTACGGCTTTCCGGAGAGCCATGCCGCGAGCTTTGCACAGTTGGTCTACATTTCGTCGTGGCTGAAGCACTATCATCCCGACGCCTTCTGCTGCGGTCTGTTGAATTCGCAGCCGATGGGCTTTTATGCGCCGGCGCAGATCGTCAGCGACGCCCGCAAGAACGGCGTCGAGGTGCGCGACATCGACGTGTCCTACAGCTTTGCACAGAACACGCTGGAGGAGGGGAGCGGTCAGTATTGCGCCGTGCGCCTCGGCTTTCGCCAGATCGATGGATTCCACTGGCTGGACGAGGATGAGGAGCGCCTGAAGCGCTCTCAGTCGTCATTCCGGGGCGCGCGTAGCGCGAACCCGGAATCCATCGCGCCGCATACGCCTGGCGGAGGAATGGATTCCGGGCTCGACGCTGACGCGTCGCCCCGGAATGACGGTGTCGAGAAAGCCCAGGACTGGGCCGACCGCATCGTCGCCGCGCGCAACCGTCGTCCCTTCACCTCGCTGGAGGATTTCGCCCGCGACACCGGTCTGCCCAAGCGCGCGCTGATCCTCTTGGCGGATGCCGATGCGTTCCGCTCGCTCGGGCTCGACCGCCGCGAAGCGCTGTGGCAGGTGCGGCGGCTGCCCGACGACGTGCCGCTGCCGCTGTTCGAGGCGGCGACCGCGCGCGAGCAGCCGGACGAAGGCGCAAAACCGCTGCCGGCGATGCCGCGCGCCGAGCAGGTGGTCGCGGACTACCAGACCATCCGGCTGTCGCTGAAGGGCCATCCGATGGAATTCCTGCGCGAGATGTTTACGCGCGAGCGCATCGTGGCCTGCAAGGAGATCAGCCATGAGAACGAGCGGCGCCGCGTCCGCTGCGCCGGTGTGGTCCTGGTGCGGCAGCGGCCGGGCAGCGCCAGCGGCGTCGTGTTCATGACGCTGGAGGACGAAACCGGCATCGCCAATGTCGTGGTCTGGCCCAAGATCATGGAGCAGTACCGGAAAGAAGTGATGGGCGCGCGCCTCATCCTGGTCGAAGGCTACATCCAGAGCAGCCCCGAAAAGGTGACGCATCTCATCGCCCAGCGCATGATCGACCGCTCGCACGATCTGGTCGGCCTCGCCAACGATGCGCTCGGCCGCAAGCATCCGCTGCCCGCAGGCGCCACCGTGGTCGAGCCGCTCAACGAAGACCCCCGCGCGCTCACGGATATGCCGGCACAAAAAATCCGCCACCCCCGCAACGTCCGCATCCTGCCGCCGTCGCGGGATTTTCATTGAGCGAGCGCGGGCTACTGCCGACGTTTATTGCGATGATTGCGCCTCATTCTCAGTCGTCATGCCCGGGCTTGACCCGGGCATCCACGTCTTTCGGAGTGCGCAGCAGTGCGTGGATGGCCGGTCAAGCCCGGCCATGACGGAGGAGAGAGAGCTCGGCAAGCTGCCCTCAAAAATTCACCCTGTTCGAAATCGCGCCGTCCACGACGAAATTCGAACCCGTCGTGAATCCCGACACCGGGCTGGCCAGAAACACCGCCGCGCTCGCGATGTCCTGCGGCGTTGCCATGCGGCCGGTCGGGTTGCGCTTCATCGCGTCCTGGTACCGCTCCGGCATGTTCTTCTCGATCATCTCCCAGACGCCGCCTTTGAAATAGACGGTGCCGGGCGACACGACATTCACGCGGATCTTCTTCTTCGCGTATTGCCGCGCCAGTCCCTTGGCCATGTGGATCAGCGCGGCCTTGATCGGGCCGTAGGAGCTGGCCGTGTCCGCCTGCGCCGCGGAGATCGACGAGATGATCACGAAGGCCGCATCGCCGCTGCCGGCGCCGCTTGTCTCGAGGAACGGTCGGGCGGCGTCGAAGGCGTGCACGGCGCCGAGCACATCGAGCCGAAAGTTCTGCTCCCAGGATGCGGGATCGTGCCCTTGCGCCATTGCGCCGGCATTGGAGAACAGCATGTTGATGCCGCCGAGCTCTTGCGCAGCCGTCTCGATCCAGCTTTTCAGCGCCGCGCCGTCGGTGACGTCGACGGGGCCGCCGGTGGCGCGGATGCCGCCCGCCTTCAGCTCCGCGACGGTGGCCGCAACCTGATCGGCGTTTCGCGCGCACACCGCGACATTGGCGCCTTCGCCGGCCAGCGTCGCCGCAATCGCCCGCCCGATGCCACGCGTGCCGCCGAGCACGACGGCGTTCTTGCCTTTGAGACCGAGATCCATTGTTGGCTCCTTTTTGTTGGTGCTGCGAGTGTAGCTGTTTCGCGAGGCGCCCAGAAGCCTCCACGTCGTCATTGCGAGCCACCGGGTCCGCGCAAAGCGCGGCCCGATGACAGGCTCCGCGAAGCAATCCAGAAATGCATCCGCGGAAGGATCCTGGATTGCTTCGTCGCAAGGGCTCCTCGCAATGACGCAGAGAGACTTCACTCCGGCGCCGCTCCCACCGGCGGGCCGCCGGGCGGGCGGTGCAGGAAGGTCAACGAAGCATAGGCGCCGGCCCAGGAGCCGATTGCGGCAAAGGCAACGTAGAAGGCGTTCTCGGTGTAGCTGATCACGGCATAAGAGGAGAGCAGGTACCAGACCGCGCTCCAGTTCGCCGCAGGGATGCGCTTGCGCGCGATCACGGCCGAAGTGAACATGACATAGACGGCGTCGGTGGCCGCCGTCGCGATGAACACGGCACCTGCGATGAGGGGATCGATGGCGGCCATTGCAATCCTTTCTGCGATCATGACACGGTCGCGAAAAGTACAGCAAATGAGCGGGGAGAGAAGCAGCGATGCAGAGCCCCGCCGACATTCTGGCTGAGGAATCTCGGTCGGCTCGAGGGCGGATTGAATACCCCCGATGTCCCGGGACAGGCCGTACATGCTGCGTTCATAGAGCACATGCAATCTGGCTTCGGCACGTTGAAGGCGGTGCAGCATTCCGCTCGGCTGTCGAAGACGCCGGCGCATTGGAGCCGTCCGGCGATGCCGCTCGGCAGTCATTCGGCACAATGGCCAGGCCGAAGCTGACATGAAGCTGACAAGTCCCAGAATTTTAACGCAAACGGAAAGGGCCGACGCGTTTTTTAGGTTGTTTGAACTCCCAATTCGGCACTATTAGCGCGACCGATGAGGCAATCATTTGCCGAGATCGTCGCAGACACGACCGGGCCCCATGGCAGTTGAGAATACCAAGCGATTGCACGTGATTGCAAAACAACGGGTGATCGCATTCGTAGTCTTACTAGCTGTCGCCGGCGCCGGTGTCGGAGCGTACGGCTTGTTCTCTTCGGGCCCGAAGGCAAAGAAGCACTCCGACATCTCCAGCCAGTCGCGCAGAAACGCGCAGACCTTCACGCCGACACCGTCCGAATGGGCGACGTTGACGATCGAGCCGGTCGCCGCCAGGAGCTTCCGGGCCGAGTATGTCACCGAGGGCAAGGTCGCGGTCGACGAGGATCGTTCGACGCCGGTGTTCTCGCCCTATGCAGGCCGTGTTACCAAGCTGCTCGCCAAGCCCGGCGAGACGCTGAAGCAAGGTCAACCGCTGTTTACGATCGAGGCCGCCGACACCGTGCAGGCCCAGAACGATTTCATCGCGGCGATGACCTCGCAGAACAAGGCGAAGTCGGCGCTCGAGCTTTCCGACATCCAGTTCAAGCGCGCCAAGGACCTCTACGAGGGCCATGCCATTCCGCTCAAGGATTACCAGCAGGCGGAAGCGGCCCAGGTGCAGGCGCAAAACGACATGCGCTCCTCGGTGGCGGCGCTGGAAGCCGCGCGCAACAAGCTGCGCATCCTCGGCTTCACCGACGAAGCCACCAAGACGTTCCAGGAAAAGGGCGTCATCGATCGGGAGATCACGATCTACTCGCCGATCTCCGGCACGGTCGTGCAACGCAAGATCGGCCCGGGCCAATACGTCAATTCCGGCGCCAGCGATCCGGTCTTCGTGGTCGGCGACCTCTCCACGGTCTGGCTCACCGCCTTCGTGCGCGAGAGCGATGCGGCCGCGGTGTGCATCGGGCAGGACATCACCGTCAATGTGATGGCGCTGCCGGACCGTCCGTTCAGCGCCAAGATCAACTACGTTGCTGCCGCGATCGACCCCGCCACCCGCCGCCTGCAGGTCCGCGCCACGATCGACAACAAGGACGGGCTGCTCAAGCCGGAAATGTTCGCGAACGTCACGATCTATTCGGCCGGCGACCGCGCCGCGCCGGCGGTGCCGAAGCATGCGCTGATCTACGAGGCCGACAAGGTCCGCCTCTGGGTCGCGCGCGAGGACAAGTCGGTCGAGCTGCGCCAGATCAAGATCGGTCTCATCAACGGCAACCTCGTCGAGGTCACCAGCAATCTGAAACCCGGCGAGCAGATCGTCACCAAAGGCAGTTTGTTCATCGACCGCGCGGCGTCCGGCAGCTGATCGACGACCCAAGAAAATTGAAGACCTGAATGGATCGTCTCGTTGCCCTTGCCGTCAACCGGCGTTTCCTGATGGTCGGCATGTTCGTCGCCGTGCTGATCGGCGGCTTGATCGCGTTCAACCGGCTCAACATCGAAGCCTATCCCGATCCGACTCCGCCGATGGTCGACATCGTGACGCAGAGCCCGGGCCTGTCGGCGGAAGAGATCGAGCGCTACATCACGATCCCGATCGAGACCCAGGTTGCCGGTCTGAAGAACGTCACGACCATCCGTACCATCTCGCTCTACAGCCTCTCCGACGTCAAGATCCAGTTCTCCTTCGCCTACACCTATGACGAGGCGTTGCAGCAGGTCTTGAACCGCCTGGCTCAGCTTGCGCCGCTGCCCGGCAACGTGCAGCCGCAGATCTCGCCGCTCAGCCCGATCGGCGAGATATTCCGCTACCGTCTCGTCGGGCCGCCGAACTACAGCGTGCTCGACCTCAAGACCATTCAGGACTGGATCCTGCAGCGCCGCTTCCGCGCGGTGCCCGGCGTGATCGACGTCACCGGCTGGGGCGGCAGGAGCAAGACCTACGAGATCCAGGTCGATTTCAACAAGCTGGTCGCCAACGGCCTGACGCTGCCGCAACTGCTCCAGGCGGTCGGCAATTCCAACGTCAATGTCGGCGGCAACACTGTCGATATCGGCCAGCAATCCGCCGTGGTGCGCGGCGTCGGCCTGATCCGCTCGATCGACGACCTCGCCAACACCATGGTGGCGCAGGCGGGCGGCAATCCGGTGCTGGTCAAGGACGTCGCCACCGTTACCGTCGGCCAGAAGCCGCGCCTCGGCATCGCCGGCCTCGACGATTCCGACGACATCGTGCAGGGCATCGTCCTGATGCGGCGCGGCGAGCAGAGCTCGCCGACCATCAAGCGCGTCCATGAGCTCGTTCAAGCCATCAACAATTCCAGCATCCTGCCGCCTGGCGTGCGCATCGAGCGCATCTACGACCGCGGCGACCTGATCGAGCTCACCACTCACACCGTGCTGCACAATATGGTGGTGGGCATTCTCCTGATCGTGCTATTGCAGTGGATCTTCCTTGGCGACCTCCGCAGCGCGCTGATCGTCGGCGCCACCATTCCGTTCGCGCTGTTCTTCGCCGTCATCATCCTGGTGCTGCGCGGGGAATCGGCCAACCTCCTGTCGGTCGGTGCGATCGATTTCGGTCTCATCGTCGATGCCACCGTGATCATGGTGGAGGCGATCTTCCGCCGCCTGACGCAAACGACACCGATGTCGGAATCCGAGCATATGTCGCCCGAGACGCTGTTCGGCATGAAGAGCCATGCCATCCTCAGCGCGGCGGCCGACGTCTCGCGATCGATCTTCTTTGCCGCGGCGATCATCATCGCGGCGTTCCTGCCGCTGTTCACGCTCTCTGGCGTCGAGGGCAACATCTTCGGACCGATGGCGCGGACCTATGCCTACGCACTGGCCGGCGGCCTGCTTGCCACCTTCACCGTGACTCCCGCGCTGTCCGCGATCATCCTGCCGGCGCATGTCGAGGAGACCGAGACGAAGGTGATGCTGATCCTGCACCGGCTCTACATGCCCGTGCTGAACTGGGCGGTCGCCAACCGCAACATCGTCCTCGGCGCCGCGGTCGGTCTGGTGTTGATGACGGTCGCGCTCGCCCGGCTGCTCGGCCTCGAATTCCTGCCGAAGCTGGAGGAGGGCAACCTCTGGATCCGCGCCACGCTGCCGCCGACTATCTCGCTGCAGGAAGGCAACAGCTACGTCAACGAGATGCGCAAGGTGATCCGCGCCCGGCCCGAGGTCGAATCCGTCGTGTCGCAACACGGCCGTCCCGACGACGGTACCGACGCCGCCGGCTTCTTCAACGCCGAGTTCTTCGCGCCGCTGAAGCCCGTGAGCCAGTGGCCCGGTACCCGCGACAAGGAAGAGCTGACCGCGCAGCTGCTCAAGCAGCTCGACGATCGCTTCCCCGGCGTCGAGTTCAACTTCTCGCAATATCTCCAGGACAACGTCTCCGAAGCCGTCTCCGGCGTGAAGGGCGAGAACTCGATCAAGCTGTTCGGCAGCGACCTTCAGGCGCTCACCGACACCGCCAACAAGATCAAGTCCGTGCTCGCCACCGTGCAGGGCGTCACCGACCTTGCTGTGTTCACTTCGCTGGGCCAACCGACCGTCCAGATCGACATCGACCGTGCCAAGGCTGCGCGCTACGGCCTAGCCCCTGGCGACATCAACGCGACCATCAAGGTCGCGATCGGCGGCGACAGCGCCGGAGATCTTTACGAGCCCGGCAGCGACCGCCACTTCCCGATTATCGTGCGCCTCGCGCCGGAATACCGCCGCAGCGCCGAGGCGATCCAGAATTTGCGGATCGGCGCGCCCGGGCCGAACGGCACCGTCACGCAGATCCCCTTAAGCGAGGTCGCGACCATCAGCCTCGTCTCCGGTGCTGCCTACATCTATCGCGAGCAGCAGGAGCGTTATCTGCCGATCAAGTTCTCGGTGCGCGAACGCGATCTCGGCAGCGCGATCCGCGAGGCGCAGGACAAAATCGCCGCGCAGGTGCAGCTGCCGCCGGGCTCGCACATGGAATGGGTCGGCGAGTTCGGCAACCTCCAGGACGCGATCCGGCGGCTCTCGATCGTGGTGCCGATCTCGCTGGCGCTGATCGGCGTGCTGCTCTGGTTTAATTTCGGCTCGATGACCGACACACTGCTCGCGATGAGCGTGATCCCAATGGCGATCTTCGGCGGCGTGCTCGGCCTCCTGATCTCGGGCACCGCGTTCAGCGTCTCCGCGGCGATCGGCTTCATCGCGCTGTTCGGCATCGCGGTGATGGACGGCATCATCATCCTGTCGCAGTTCAACCAGCTGATCGAAGAGGGCATGGACCGCAGGAGCGCGGTGGTACGCACCGGCGAGCTGCAGCTCCGGCCGGTGCTGATGACCTGTGTCGTCGCAGGCGTCGGCCTCCTGCCGGCAGCGCTGTCCGAAGGCATCGGCTCGCAGGTGCAGAAGCCGCTCGCGGTTGTCGTCGTCACCGGCATGATGCTCGCGCCGGTCGTGATTCTGGTGACCTTGCCGGTGCTGATCTCCTTCTTCTCCCGCCGCGCGCGCTGACCCTCAGAACCCGTAGAGCCGCGCCGGATTGTCGACCAGGATCTTCTTGCGCACCTCGGCATCCGGCGCCCACACCGGAAGCTGGTTGAGCAGGCGGCCGTCGTCGATCTGATAGAGCGGCGCGATGTCGGTGGGCTTGCGGCCCTCGACGCGGCTCGAATCCGGATGCGGCCAGTCGGTGCCCCAGACGATGCGGTCCGCATTGGCCGCGATCAGCGCGCGGGCATAGGGCACCATGTCCTGATAGTCGGGCGCCAGCTTCGACGAGCGATAGGCGCCCGAGATCTTCACATAGGCCTTGCCGGACTTCACCAGCGCGACGAGGTCGGAGAAGCCCGGCTGCTCCAGCCCGAGCGAAGCGTGAAGGCCGCCGAAATGGTCGAACACGACCGGCACCGGCGCCGTCTCGACGAGGTCCTTGATCGCGGAGATCATGGCCAGCGTGGTGTAGAGCTGCACGTGCCAGCCGCGCGCCTTCATGCGCTCGACGGCGGCGGTGAAGCGCGGCCGGCCGATATTGGGGTCATTGACGCCGCCGGTCGCCAGATTGAGGCGGATGCCGCGGAAGCCGTCCTGGTGCATCGTATCGAGCGCGCTCTCCGGCGTCTTGTCGTCGATTACGGCGACGCCGCGCGCGGTCTCGCCGCGCGCCTTCATGCCGAACAGTGTGGAGGAATTGTCGGTGCCGTAGACGCTCGGCGTCACGATCACCACGCGCTCGATATGCAGCGCCTTGTGCAGCGCCGCCATTTCTTCCGGCGAAGCCGGCTCCGGCGTATAGACGCGGCCCGTGAAGAACGGAAACTTTTCGACATCGCCATGAATGTGGGTGTGGCAGTCGCAGGCATGCGCCGGCACATCGAAATTGATCGGCGTCGCAGGCTGCGCCGCGCGGGCATGGGCTTTGCTGGTCATGGCTACTCCGGCCGCAAGGGAGGCAAGCAGGACGCTGCGTCGGCTGAGCACGGTTTCTCTCCCGGTTTGTTTTTTTATCGGCGAGTGGGAGGAGAATATCACATCAACCGGGCAACCGCTCCGCTTCGCTGCATAGCTGCTCGACAAGCTCCGCAAGCGGACGTGAGCCGTCCACGCGTACGACCGGGCAGGGCAGGCCGGCGAGCCAGGCTTCGTGTTTGGCGAGACTGCGGCCTTCGCGATCGCCGGCTTCGTAATGGGAGGCCCATTCGACGAAGTCTTCGGTCTCGCCATGGCGCCAGCCGCCCGGCGCGACGGCATCAGCGCCGAAATGGGCGGCCTCGCGGGCGCGCAGTCGCATCATCCGGATCTCGCGCGGCACGCTCACGAAGACGACCAGGTCGAAGTACGAAACGAGCTCTTCGCCCCAGCCGGTGACGGACCCGCTCAGCACCCAGTCGAGACGCGGCAAGAACATCTCGTGCATCAGGCGCAGGCGGTCGGCGGCCGGGCGGGTCGTCCGATAGGGCGGCACGGTGGGCAGCCAGAAATAGTCGTCGCTGTCGTGATGCGGCAGCGCAAGCTGCCCGGCGAGCGCACGACCGATCGTGGTCACGCCGCAGCCCGAGGCTCCCATCAGATGGATGCGGCGGCTTTTCATCGGCCTCCACCAGAGAGATTTGAGGCTACTGCCCCGACGGCGTGCGCAGGCCGTGCCAAGCGTCGCGGACCTGGTGGTAGTGCACCTCGGGCAGATAATCCGGCGTGTTCAGGTTAAGCGTCTTGACGTCGAGATGGCCGATGGCGCTGAGCAGCGTGTAGGAGGCGATCACGCGGTCGCGTTGCGCGCCGATCAGGCGGGCCTTGGCCTGGATCAGGTCGGCCTGCGAGTTCAAGACGTCCACCGTCGTGCGCTGGCCGCCGGCGGCCTCGCGCTGCACGCCCTGCAGCGCGACGGTGGCCGCCTTCACCTCGGACTCCGAGGCCGAGACCGTGATCTTGGCGCCTTCGTTGGCAACCCAGGCGCTGACCGCCGCCGTACGCGCTTGATTGCGCACCTGGTCGAGCACGAGCCGGCTCTGCGCCGTGATCTCCTTGGCCTGCCGAGTCTGCGCCGCGGCCTGGCCGCCGTCGTAGATCGGCGCGGTGACATTGGCGACGATCGAAGCCTGGTCCTCGGCGAGGGTGCTGAGCGCCGGGTCGTTGTTGCGGCTTTTGCTGGCGCTGCCCTGGATGGTCGCGCTCGGCAGCAGCGTGCCTTCGGCGATGCGGATGTTGGTGGAGGCGACATCGACGTCGAAGCTGGCGGCCATCACCGCCGGATGCTGGCGGATCGCCATCGTCATGGCATCCTCGCGGCTCTTCGGCAGATAGCGGTCGACGGCCTCGGCAGGCCTGAGCTGCGAGGGCGCATTGCCGATCACCTGCGCATAGGTGGCCTGGCTGACCGCAAGCGCGACCTCGGCCGCGTTGAGATCGGCAAGGCCACGATTGAGGCGGGCCTCGGCCTGCGCGGTGTCGGTCGGCGTGACGTCGCCGGCATTGAGCCTGCGCTGGGTGACGGAGAGCGTCTCGCGCAGGAAGGCGACGTTGGAGCGCTGCGCCTCGACCAGCGACTGGTTGGCGAGAACATTGGTGTAGGCGGTGACCGCATCGAGCAGCACGCCCTGGCCGACGTTGCGGAGCGCTTCGCGGCCCGACTGCACCTGGAGCTCGGCGGCCCGCACGCCGTTGGCGGTGCGGAAGCCGTTGAACAGGCTCTGCGTCACGGTGACGCCGATGATCCAGGGCTTCAGATTGCCGGTCTGGATGGTGTTGTCCGGCAACAGATTGCGCACCGATTGCAAGCCGGCGCTGAGGCTCGCCACGATCTGCGGCCGGTAGCCGGCCAGCGCCTGCGGCACGTTCTCATCGGTGGCGCGCTGGCGCGCACGCTCGGCATTGAGCTGCGGATTGGTCTGATATGCTTTTGCCAATGCGTCCGGCAGGGCTTCGGCCCATGCCGCGGAGGGAAGGGCGCACGAGAACGCCAGCGTGGTCCATGTCGCAAGCGCATGACCCGCGCCCGATCGACGTCGCGTCACCCCGCGACCAGCTCTGGCGGTACGCCCAATCATGTAATCTCGCTTAACCCCGGCTGTCCGCCCCCGCCGACGATGGCCTCTTAACTGTTTAGCCAGCCGAGGTCCCGCAGGCAAACTGCCGCGGGCAAAACTCCCATGTATTCCGTGCTTGTTGCAGGCGCGTCACAGGCTGTGCGCGGGAAAGCGCCAGAGCCTTACACCGGCCTGCCCGGCTCGTGCGCTACCGGTTCTTGTTCACAGGCTTGCGCTTCTCGATGAACGCCGCCATGCCCTCCGAGCGGTCCTCGAGCGCGAAGGTCGAATGGAACAGGTTGCGTTCGACGCTCATGCCTTCGGAGAGCGTGGTCTCGAAGGCGCGGTTCACCGCTTCCTTGGCCATCGCGGCCGCAGGGCGCGACATCGCGGCGATCTTCTCGGCGGCCGCCATGACCTCGTCCATCAGCTTGTCGGCGGGTACGATACGGCTGACCAGGCCGGAGCGCTCGGCTTCGGCGGCGTCCATCATCCGGCCGGTGAGGCAGAGGTCCATGGCCTTGGACTTGCCGATCGCGCGCGTCAACCGCTGGGTGCCGCCGATGCCGGGAATGGTGCCGAGCGTGATCTCGGGCTGGCCGAACTTCGCGGTGTCGGCGGCGATGATGAAATCGCACATCATGGCGAGCTCGCAGCCGCCGCCGAGCGCGTAGCCGGCGACCGCGGCGATGGTTGGCTTGCGACAGCGCGCGATGCGGTCGCCCCCGATCGCGGCGAAATCCTCGGAGAACATGTCGATGAAGCCCTTGGGCTGCATCTCCTTGATGTCGGCGCCGGCGGCAAAGGCCTTCTCGTTGCCGGTCACGACGATGCAGCCGATGGCGTCATCGGCCTCGAGATCGTCGACCGCAGCTGCGATCTCGCGGAAGACGCCGAACGAGAGCGCGTTGAGCATCTTCGGCCGGTTCAGCTTGACGATGCCGACCGCGCCGACGCTCTCGACGATGATGTGTTCGAACGTGCTCATGCTCCACCCACGCTTTCGATTGAGCGGGCAATGTGCCCGCTGGCGCGGATGCCTTCAAGGGGGCCGGACGCGGGACGCGCGCGGGGTCGCGTCCCGGCGGAACCGGCCATCAGGCCATGAACATGCGCGCGGCGGAGGCCAGGGTCAGCAATGTGCCGACGCCGATGAAGATCTTGCCGATCAGGGAGCTCTGGTCCCAGGCCGAGCTCTGCTGGCTGCTGGCCATCACCGGCGCCGGCCGCGGCTGCGCCTCGGTTGCGGCGATCACCGCCTTCTGCGGCGGCCGGGTCTCCTGCAAGGCCCGATCGATGTCGTTGAGTTGATCGGGCGCGACGACCTGGCTTTCGGGGCTCTCGGCGCTGGTATTATCGGCGGCTGCCTGGACGTTGTCGTTGGCGCGGTTCGTCATCGCGGAGGCTGCCGCGGCAGTCGGCGTGTCGGCGGCGAGCTGCGCATTGGCGTTGGCGACCTCCGGAGCCAGCTGGCTCGAGGCCGGGACCTGACTGTCGGCCTTGTCGTTCTTGGCTTCGTCGGGCTTGGCCGCCGTGTCCTTCTTGTCGGCCTTGTCCTCGGATTTCTGCCCCGTCTTCCTGCTGTCGGTGCGGCGCGAGTCTTGGCGCCGGTGCTTGGCCGTATCGGCCCCTTTGTCGGCGCTCTCCGATTTGTTGCCTGCGGCCGAGTTCGGCGCCGCCTGTGCGAGGCCCCCGGATAGCAAGACAAGCCCGGCCAAAACGATCAGGGCCGCGCGCGCGCTGGTTTTCATCATGTCGACGATCTCCCCAATTCCGCCCGTCCCGGCAGCGAACAGAGACCCCGGGGCGTGACGACAGCGGGGCAGAAAATGGGAATCTTCGGGCTACACCGGGCAAAAACGCGGCAGACCCCTCCCGCAGCCGCCCGCCCGATGCAGGACGCACCGATCGGTGTTAAGAGCCGTCGCAGATGTTTGCGGCCGCATCGGTCGCGCGGCCCGGATCTTGATCACGAATTCGTGATATGTTTGGCGCCCGCGTAACAAATTGAAAGAGCGGCCGAATTGCATGGTGAGGGGCGCGCGTGCGCGGACGTGAGGACGAGTGGACCGGCCTGATGCGGTCGGCCATGGCTGGCGATGATGCGGCGTATCATCGTCTGTTGAAGGCAGTCGCGCCGGTGCTGCGGGCCGCCGCGAGGCGTGGCTTGGCGCGGGCGGGTCAGCCGCCCGACCAGGCCGAGGATATCGTGCAGGAGATTCTGTTGGCGGTACATCTGAAGCGGCATACCTGGGACAGCGAAGCCCCCTTCGCGCCCTGGCTGTTTGCGATCGGCCGCAACAAGCTGATCGATGCGCTCCGGCGGCGCGGCAGGCGCGTGTTCGTCAACATCGACGATTTCGCCGAGACGCTGCCGGGCGAGGCGCCGCAGGACACCGCTTCAGCCGGCGAGGTCGCCGCCCAGCTCGGAACCCTGCCGCAGCGTCAGCGCGACGTGCTGCAATCGATCGCGGTCGAGGCCGCCTCGATCAAGGATACGGCGGCAAGGTTGTCGATGAGCGAGGGTGCGGTCCGGGTCGCGCTGCATCGCGGACTTGCGGCGCTGACCGCCAAATTGCGGGACCATTGATCATGGACACCGATCAACTCATTCGCTCGCTCGCCGCCGACAATCCGCACCGCGCGCCCCGCGTCGGCGCCGTGCTGAGCATGGCGCTGCTGGTGGCTGCGCCGTTGTCGATCCTGATCTTTGTGACGTTCTTCGGCGTGCGCGCCGACGTCATGAGCGCCATGCGCAACCCGTTCTTCGACATGAAGTTCGCGGTGACGTTGTCGCTCGCGATCCCCGCCATCATCGTCAGCCTTCATTTGTCGCGTCCCGAAGCCCTGCTGCGCGGCTGGGGCTGGCTGCTGCTGCTTCCCGTCGGGCTGCTCGCCGTGGCGATTGGCAGCGAGGCGATGATGGCGCCGGCGATGCCGATGACGATGCGCCTGGTGGGTAAGAACTCCAGGGTCTGCATGGTCGCGATCCCCGCAATGGCGCTGCCGCTGCTTGCGGGGGCGCTGTTCGGCCTGCGCCACGGCGCGCCGTCTCGTCCCGCGCTCGCCGGAGCGCTCGCAGGGCTGGTGTCGGCGGGACTTGCGGCGACCCTCTATGCCTCGCACTGCACCGACGATTCCCCGCTGTTCGTCGCGACCTGGTACACGCTCGCAACCGCGCTGGTGACGGCGATCGGCGCGGCGGTGGGATCGAGGGTGTTGCGGTATTAAAGCATGATCCGGAAAAGTGCGAAGCGGTTTTCCGGAAAGATCATGCGCAACCAACAACCTAAAGCGCGATGACGATCCATCGAAATCTCATTGCGCTTTAGCGCGCACGGCTTCATGCCGCCGGCGTCGCGTGCAACTGCATGCGGTGGAAGCGCAGCACCTGTTGCGCGGTCGATGAGCGCAGCGCCTCATAGGTGTCGCGCAGCTTCAGCATGTCGGTCTGCGACCCGCCGGAGAGCTTCTCGCGCAAGGCGATGATGGCGCGCACGCTCGACCATTGCATGCCCGCGGCCTTGGCGAGGATCATCACGCCTTCGGTGCGGCTCTCGATCATCATGGTCTCCGCCGTCTCGACCGCGATCCCCGCGAGCGCGGCCAGCGCCGCGTTCGTCTCGTCGAACTTGCCCTGCTCGGCGAAGGTGGCGACCTGGAGCTCGTTGAGGCGGCCGTCCTCGTGCAGCGACTTCACCAGCGCGCGAGCCATCTCCGTCTGTTTCGTCCTGGCGACGGCGCGAACCCGTTGGGCCGCTTCCTCGACGGCCCTCGACACCTCGTCCGCGAGCTCGGGATGCGCAGTCGCGAGCTTCGTGCGCACGCTCGAGGATGCCTTGGCGACCAGCCTCAGATAGTGATGGCGCGGCAGGTCGGGCCGCAGGCCGATGCAGCCGGCGAGGTCGTCGTCGCGCTCGGCGCGGATGACGAGGTCGGCGAGACTCTCCTCCGAGAACCGCGCGCCCGGATTGCCGGCCGTCGACTGCACCACGTCCTCATTGCCCCGCGCCACCAGCACGTCGGTCAGCGCTTCCGACAGCGTCCGCCGCAGCGAGATCGCCTTGAGATGCGCCTGGCTCCTGGTGCGCGCAATCTCGACCAATGTTGCCTCATCCAGCCGCTCCGACTTCGACAGCACGGGGCCGGAGACCTCGATCACCTCGTCGAGCGCGAGCGTGCGGATGATCTGCGGCGGCGCAGCTGCGATCGGCGCGAGCCGCTCGGCGAGCAGCGCCTTGGCCGACGTCTCGATCTGCTCGATCAGGCACTGGAACACGTCGTCGAACACGCGGATATGGTCGTCGGAATAGTCGACCGCGTTGCCCACGAAGAGATCGGTGACGCGGCGGAGCGTCTCCAACCGGCGCGCGACGGTGCCGTGCGAGAGGGCGGCCTGCAATTCCTCGAGCAGGCTTTCGGATGGTCTTGCGGAATTGGATCTCATTGCTCTGTCCTGGAGCGTTCGGCCCGGCAGCGGCTTCCGTCGCACCGGAGGAAAATGGATCGGTCAGCTCGTTGCAATGCAGTTGCGCCCTCGCGCCTTGGCGGAATAGAGCGCGCTGTCGGCGCGCGCGAGAAACGTGTCGGCAGTATCGACGTCGCGCAGCGTCACGACGCCCGCGGAAATGGTCACCCGCATGCTGGGGGAGAACGCGCCCCAGTCGAGATCGGCGACGATGCCGCGCAGGCGCTCGAGCGTGCGGAGCGCGACGTCGCCCGACGTATCCGGCAGCAGCAGCAGGAATTCCTCGCCGCCGTAGCGGCCGAAACTGTCGGCCGGGCGGATGTTGGCGAAAATGGTGATCGCGAAGGTGCGCAGCACCTCATCGCCAATGGGATGGCCGTAAGCGTCGTTGATGCGCTTGAACCAGTCGAGATCGATCAGCGCGATCGCGAAGGGCGTGGATGCCCGCCGCGACTCTTCGATCTCGGTGTCGAGAAGCCGCATGATGCAGCGGCGGTTGTAGGAGCCGGTGAGCTCGTCGAGCTCGGCCAGTTCCTCGATGCGTCGATAGGCGGCCTTCAATTCGATGCTGCGCTTGTACAGGATCTTGCGTAACGTGGCGCCGAACAGGCCGAGGAAGGCGCACTGCCCGATCACCAGCACGAAGCAGAGCATCGAGGCGGTCCGCTGCAGCCGGGTCGCGACCGGCAGCCCGATCGGCAGGTCCGATCCCAGGAAAACCACGGTGAGCCCGCAGGTGGCGAGGCCCCAGGTGAGCATGGCCTGGCTCGACGTCATCCGCAGCGTGCCGAACGCGAAGATCAGAAACAATACGGCAAGGAACGCGACCCCGATGGTGGGCACCGCGAGCAGGAACACCAGTTGCAGCGCCATATGCAGCGAGATCTGATAGACGGTGAGGTAATGATCGTCGAAACGGTCGCCGAAACCGGCCTCCGACAGCACCGTGAAAGTCCCGATGATCAGAAGGCCGCCGAGCCAGAACAGCGTCGGAACGGCCATGGAGACCGCGCCGTCATAGGCGTAGAGCAGCAGGACCGCGCCGCCCAGCGAGTAGCTCGCGACCTGGCCGATATACATCTGGCGACGCTGCCAGACGCGGCGCGCCCTGACCTCGGGCGCCGTCGTCTCGGGCGCAAGGACGAGATCCGCGACCTCTGCGGCATTCCTCTCTGGAAAGGACGTCGCGGCCGTACCCATGGTCCCGCCAATGGTGGATGTCAGCGTAAAAACCTACGTGGCAAGCCTTTAGGTTTGGTATCCTTTGAAATCGAATCCGAACCGTGCAGCAGGGAACAAGGCGATCATCTAGCGTGAGAATTTTACGGATGATCACGCATCGTGTGCGCTGCGGTCGAGCCGAAGCGAGGCTTGGCGCGACAAAGGTGGTGCGGGGCTGCTATGGAACCGGATGAGGCCGGGCTGCCTATGTCCGGGCAGGCATTCCGCAGGGAATATCGCAGTATTATGGTACCGATTCGGATGAGCGACGCTGACCACCACGGGTGGGACAAGAAAAATGCCCGGATGTGGGGTAGCTCACACAAGCCCCCGTATGACTGCGGTAGGTTCAACAATTTTGCCCCCCACATCGAACCGGCCACCGCATCGACCCGACCAACCTTGCGAGACGGCCATTGAGCGCGACACAGGCGGCTTCAGACGAGATCCTGATCGCCAGGATCGCTCAAGGTGACCGGCTCGCCATGCAGGTGCTGTACGGGCGGCACCATGTCAGGGTTTACCGGTTCGGGCTGAGGCTCGTGCGGGACGAGCAGGCGGCGGAAGACCTCATCAGCGAGGTGTTTCTCGACGTCTGGCGTCAAGCGGGCAAATTCGAGGGCCGATCTGCCGTTTCCACCTGGCTGCTGGCAATCACCCGATTCAAGGCCCTGTCTGCGCTCCGGCGCAGGAAGGATTTCGAGCTGGACGAAGACGCCGCCAACGCGATCGAGGATACGTCCGACGATCCGGAAACGGTGGTGCAGAAGAAGGATACCAGTGAGGCGTTGCGGGAGTGTCTGACGGGCCTCTCGCCGGATCATCGGGAAATCGTCGATCTCGTCTACTACCACGAGAAGTCCGTGGAAGAGGTGGCCGAAATCGTCGGGATACCAGAGAACACTGTGAAGACGCGCTTGTTCTATGCGCGCAAGAAACTGGCCGAACTGCTGAAGGCAGCCGGCGTCGAGCGAGGCTGGCCATGATGGCTTTGAGCAAGAAGATGCTGGAGCAAGAGCCCAGTGAAATTGAACTGCTGCTGCCCTGGCACGCTGCCGGCACGCTGAACGCGCGCGATGCGCGCCGTGTCGAGGAAGCGCTGGCGCGCGATCCGGACCTGGCGAAGCAATATGCGGCGATCCGCGGCGAGTACGAAGAGACCATTCATCTGAACGAGAGCCTGGGCGCTCCGTCGGCGCGCGCGATGCAGAAGCTGTTCGCCGCGATCGATGCCGAGCCGGCGAGGGCGAGCGGCTCGCTGCCGCTGTCGGCGCGTATCTCGACCTTCTTCGCGAGCTTGTCGCCGCGCACGCTGGCGTGGTCGGCGAGCCTCGGTGCCGTCGCGGTCGTGCTGCAGGCCGGCATCATCGGCGCCGTGCTGATGAAGAACCAGCCGGCGACCTTCCAAACCGCTTCGCTCTCGACCAGCGCACCGATCACGCGCGAGCTTGGTAGCGCCGCCGCGCCGGCGCGCGCGCTGGTGCGCTTCACCCCTGAGGCGCGCGTCGCCGACATCACCGCGCTGCTCGACAGCTACCAGGCTTCGATCATCGGCGATGCCAAGGGAGGCATGTTCCGCCTCCAGTTCGACAAGGCGATGAGCCAGGACGAGCTCGCTTCCCTGCTCGGCAGGATGCAGCGCGAGAAGTTCGTCAACCTCGCCGTCGCGGCGCCCTAGGCGCGCCGCCGAGCCGATGACGGGCAAATCCGAGAGCAGGGTGCGCACTGGGGCCCGCGCTTCATCCGTCGGCGTTGCGCTTCTGGTCGCCTTCTGTTTCGGCGTGGAGCTTGCGCAGGCGCAGGCGATCATGCGCCCGCCGACGATCAGCGTTCCCTCGCGCACGCCGACCGTCTCTCCAAACATCACCCCGCGGGTCAGCCCGAACATCGCTGCGCGCGCGGTAAGCGTTGGCCGCGGCCCGCGGACGATGGCGACCATTCCCCATACCACGACGTCGCGCATCCGGCCGACGACGCCGGTGCTGCCCTATGCGCGTTACTCGCCGAACCTCTATCCGGCCTGCACCGCGCCCTATCGCAGTGGCGACGGCGAATGTCTGGCGCAGCCGAACGCGGGCGGCGAGGGCACCGGAAAATCCGGCAAGAAGAGCGCCGGCAAAGGGCGCGGCAACAACACGCCGGTGGCGCTGACCTCGCGCAGCTTCGCAGGCGAATTCGTCGCCGAGATCGACGGCGCGCTGTCGACGGCCGAGGCCGACGAGCTGGCGCGTCGCCACGGCCTGACCCGCCTCGCTTCCGAGAATTTCCCGCTGATCGGAGCCACGTTCGGCCTGTTCCGCATCTCCGACGGCCGGCCCTATGAGACCGTGCGGCGCGAATTCGCGGCCGACGGCAGCGTGCGCTCGCTGCAGCCGAACTTCCGCTACGTGCTCCAGGACCAGAAATCGTCCGCCGCCACCGAGGGCGATCCTGCGCAATACGCGCTGGCAAAGCTGCGCCTGCCGCAGGCGCATACGTTGGCGCACGGGGCCAACGTCACAATCGCCGTAATCGATTCCGGCATCGACGCCCGGCATCCCGAGCTCGCCAATTCCGTCGCCGACAATTTCGACGCGCTCGGCAGTGCCGAAGGGCCGCACGTCCATGGCACCGGCATCGCAGGGGCGATCGCGGCCCATGCCCGTCTGATGGGCAGCGCCCCCGAGGCCCGCATCATCGCCATCCGCGCCTTCGGCGGTGCCAATGGCGGTGCGGAGAGCTCGTCCTATATCATCCTGCGTTCCCTGAATTACGCCGCCGAGCACGGCGCGCAGATCGTCAACATGAGCTTTGCGGGTCCGAAGGACGCGGTGATCGAGCGCGCGATCGCGGCGACGGCCGCGCGTGGTCTCGTGCTGATCGCGGCCGCCGGCAATGCCGGCGCGAAATCGCCGCCGCTCTATCCGGCGGCCAACCCCAACGTGATTGCGGTCAGCGCGACGGATCGGCAGGACAGGCTGTTCGCCGCCTCCAACCGCGGCAACTACATCGCAGTGGCCGCCCCCGGCGTCGACATCTTCCTGCCGGCACCCGACGGCAAATACCAGGTGACGTCGGGAACCTCGTTCTCGGCCGCCTATGTCTCAGGCGTCGCTGCGCTGCTGCTCGAGCGCAACCACACACTCAAGCCGGAAGCGCTGCGCATGACGCTGGTGAAGACCGCACGCGACCTCGGCTCTCCCGGGCGCGACGACCTCTTCGGCGACGGCCAGGCCGACGCGTTTGCCGCCGTCATGGCTGTTCCTGCCGACAGCGCGACGCCGGTCGCTGCTGCCTCCGGTACAACAAAACGTGAAGATGCTCCGAAGCGTCGCGACGAGCCGGGCATACGCGCGATCGAGCAGCCTTCGTTGTCGAGCGCGGAGGATAAATCCGCGGTTTCTCAGGCAGATAGGCCGCCGGCGCGATAGTCGCTGCGACAACTTTACGCTCACGCCAAAGGGTAAAAAATCAAACCGCGCATTTGAACGTTCAGCCCGCTGCCCCGACCAACTGATGTGGGAGCGGTCATCCCTCCCCATCAGTCATATCAGGCGCGAGCGCCCATCCACCCCAAGCGCCCATATGGCTCGACCCGTCCGGTTGTCCCCCCGGACGGGTCTCTTCTTTTCAGAGCGTTTTCGAGCGAAGTGGGTGCCGGTTCGCGTGAAGAAAACGCGTCAAAACAAGAATCTGGCGTCCGATTTTTCGAAGCTTCGCATCCGTTCAGCTTGCAGTTGAAGATCGCCGTGGGCCTCGGTCGCCGTCGCGAGCGAGTCCCGCCGCAACTCCGTCATGCTTGTGCGAAGCTTGACTCGAAAACACGGAAAATCACCGCACGACTACGGTGTTTGACGACGAATGCCGCGTCGTTGCTGGACAAGTCGAAACTTTTCCACAAAATATTCATGTCGCGTCTAAATTGATTCGTGTGCGTTGCGTCCCCCGCGTCCGTGTTTTCTCCTGACGGGCTGGTTCATGACACATCGCCAAGAATTTGCTCGCGAAGAGTTCGTTCGCGACGCGGCCGGCAGCCGCCAAATCGCGGCACGCTGGTGCGCTCTCGCCGAGCAGCGCCTGCAACATCTCTCCGAGATGTTTGAGACCGGCCGCTGGCGCCGCTATCATTCCGAGATCGCCTTCCTCGAAAACATCCAGGAAGCCAAGCGCGCCGTCCAGACTTGGCGCGCGCTTGCGACCGGCGCGGATGTCGCCGAGGCGGCTGCGAGCGTGACGCCGGCATTCGGTTGGTCGCCGGCGACGATGCCTCGCATGGCGCCGCGCGAGCAGCAGGCGCAAACGATGCAGCCCAAGGCCGTTCACATCGTCCCCGAGACCACCACGCCGGTGAGGCTCGATCCGAAGCCCGACGTGCTCGCGGAGATCACCGAAGCCCCGATCGCGCCGCTTGCTATGCCCGTAGCTTGGCCGTCGTTCACCGCGCCTGCCGAGATGCCGCCGCTGAGGGCACCCGCTGCGAAGGCACCGTTCACTGCGCCTGCCGTGAGATCGCCGCTCGCGGAGCCGGCCGCCACCGCGCCATTCGCCGCGCCGGAAGTGAGGCCGCCCGTGCCTGCCGCGAAGCCGCCGAAGACCGCGCCCGCAGCGATGGCGGCGCTCCTGCCGCAGTTCGCCCCGCCCGCCGAGGAAATCGTCGCCGCCCCCGAGCGCGTCGTCGAATTCACTTTCAGCCTCGACGGCCTGGAAGCGAAGTACCCGCTGCTGCGGAACGCGTTCTAGCGCCGCACCGCATTGCCGCCGACCACCAGCTGCGCAAAACGTTGTGCGCCTTCGGCCGATAGATCCGACGTCACCGCGCGGGCGTGATCGAGGCCGACCACGGCGCCGCGCGGCGTCTCTGAGATCATGTTGTTGTTGACCAGCGCGGTGCCGGCGCCCGGCACGACGGAGACGCCGACGCCGGCCAGCGCCTTACGGATCACGTTGCCCGTGATCGCGACGTCGCGCAGATATCTGCCCCAGCCGGCGACGATGCCGTAGGACGGCGCGTTCTCGATCACGTTGCCGGTCACCGAAGAATCCGCCTCGATGTAGATGCCGACGCCGGCATCATCGTCGGGCACGGTGCCGATCGGCCGCTTCGGGATCAGGTTGCGGATGATGTTGCCCTGGACCACCGCGATGCGGCCGCCCTCGTTGAAATTGCAGACCGAGACGCCGACGGCCGCGCCGTCCACGATGTTGTTGGCGATCACCGCGGCCTCGAATGCGAACTCGGAATAGAGCGCGACCTCGCGCACGTCGCTGACGCTGTTGCCACTGATGTGGATGTTCGAAGCCGAGTTGCCGCGCACCGCCGAATAGTCGCAATTCCTGATACGGTTGCCGCGCACGATCACGTTGCTGGCGCGAAAGGCGTTGATGGCATTGCCGAACTGGCCCGAGCCGCCGGGGCCGGCCTTGATGTTCTCGATGCGGTTGTCGGCGACCAGCGTGCCGTCATCGCCGATCGCGGTGCGCAGGATCTCGATCCCGTTGTCGTTGGTGCCGAGAATCGTGTTGCGGCAGACGCTGAGGCCCCTGGCGTCGAACGACACGACCGCTGTCACCGCGATGTCGGTGAAGATATTGCCGGAGATGTCGCCCGCGACCTGCTCGAGCCAGATGCCGCTGCCGCCCGAGCTCGTGATAGCGCATTCGCTGATGCGCACGTCGCGCCCGCCGAGGACGTGGATCAGGCCGCGCCGTGTCGGCAGCGGGATGCCGCCGCCGTCGAAGGTGATGCCGGTGAGGCCGATCGCATCGGAGCCGTCGCTCTGGATCGCCGAGGCGCCGCCGGTGAAGACGAGCTTGGTCGCGCCGCGCACGCCGATCAGCTGCGCGCCGTTCGGCAGCCGCAACAGACCGGTCCGGTACACGCCGGGTGGCAAGGCGAGCGGCAGTTGCGCCCGAGCGGCCTCGTCGATGGCACGCTGCAGCGCGCGGGTCTGGTCCTCGCTGCTGCCGGGCCGCACACCATATTGCGTGGCATCGCGGCCGAGCAGCGACGTCAGCGGCGCGGCGCGCGCGGCATCGGCCGGCATGGCCAGCGCACCGGCAATGCCCGCGGTCGAAGCCCCGATGAGATGACGGCGATTGAGGTTCATGACGCGTCCTCCGGCGGACGCGGGAGGCGTCCGCAGCGGTTTCGTAGCGCAGCAGGGCGAGGACCGTGAGGATTGTTCGCGGTAGGGTTAAATGTTTGCGCAAAAGACGGTGCGTAGGGTGGGTTAGCCGTAGGCGTAACCCACCATGTCACCGCGAGTACGGAACCGTTGATGGAGATGAGGTGGATTACGCTTTGCTAATCCACCCTACGAAGCGCGCGCCTTGCGTGCCAACTGCACCATCTCCATCAGCATCGCTTCCCCCGCATCCACCAGTTCCTCCAGCGTGATGCGGGCTGCGCCCTTGCGGCGCGCACCGCCGCTGCGCGCGAGCAGGGGAATGTGGATGAACGCCGCAAGCCTGGGTCCGCCCGCCTTCACGCGCTCGATCGCGCGCCAGCTTAAATAGTTGCAGAGATAGGCGCCGGCGTCGCGCGAGGGACGCGCGTCGATGCCGGTGAGGCGCGCGGCGCGCAGCAGCCTTGCGGTGTGCGGGCCGAACATCATCGCGTCGGCATGGCCGGCGATGCCGCGCTTGGTCGAGCGGGTGTTGGCGGCGTCGGGCCAGAGCATGGTGACGGCGTTGCGCGCCCGCGTCTCGATGCGCAGATAAGGCGTGCGGGCGGCGAGGCCGAACATCAGCAGCGCGTCGGGCTTTTGCCTAGCGAGCACGTCGGGCAATTGGCAGTCGACCGCGGCATAAGTGACCGGGAAGATGTGGCTCGAGAGCACGACATCGACGAGCGCGGGCCGGCGCAATTGCGCCAGCCGCGCCACCAGCGGCTGGGTCGGATTATGGGGCGCGCCGGGAAACGGGCCGAAGCCGGTGAGGAGAATGCGAACTTTGTTGCTCATTGCAGCAACTCCAGCATCTGCTCGGCGGCGAGCGCCGGCGTGAGATGGCCATCGGCGACCTCGGCCTCGATCTTGCGAACCTTGGTCCGCACCGAGGCCTCGCTGCGCAGCCGTGCCAGCATGCGCTGCTCCAGCATCGACCACATCCACTTCACCTGCTGCTCGCGCCGCCGCGCGGCGAAATCGCCGGAGGCGTTCATCGCCTTGCGGTGATCCAGAACCTTCTGCCAGATCTTTGCGATGCCGTCGCCGGTCAGCGCCGAATAGGTCTCGACCGGCGGATGCCAATGCTCGGACCGCGGCGCCAAGATATGCAGCGCGCCGCGATAATCGGCCGCGGTGATCTTGGCGCGCTTCAAATTGTCGCCGTCGGCCTTGTTGATCGCGATCATGTCGGCGAGCTCGACCAGGCCCTTTTTGATGCCCTGCAGCTCGTCGCCGCCGCCCGGCAGCATCAGGGCAAGGAAGAAGTCGGTCATGTCGCACACGGCGGTCTCGGACTGGCCGATGCCGACGGTTTCCACCAGCACGACGCCGAAGCCCGCGGCCTCGCACAACAGCATCGCCTCGCGCGTCTTCGCCGCGACACCGCCAAGCGTGCCCGAGGACGGCGAGGGTCGGATGAAGGCGTCGTTCGAGGCTGACAGCCGCGCCATGCGGGTCTTGTCGCCGAGAATCGAGCCGCCGCTGCGCGCCGAGGACGGATCGACCGCGAGCACCGCGACCTTGTGGCCCTGCTCGATGAGATACGTACCCAACGCATCGATCGTGGTGGATTTGCCGACGCCGGGCGATCCCGTGATGCCGACGCGATATGCCTTGCCGGTCTCGGGCAGCAGCATCTGCACCAGCTCCCGCGCCAGCGCCTGATGGTCGGCGCGCCGGCTCTCCACCAGCGTGATCGCCCGGGCGAGGGCCGCACGACTGCCGGCGCGAAGCTCCTTGGCGAGGGTCTTGATGTCGAGCGAGGCCTTCTTCTCAGTCATGCCCTGCTTTACAACGCCCGGGCGGGTCAGGCGAGGGCCGCCCGCCCGATATCACCGGGTCGTTGCCGCGGCGGTCTGCGGCTGTTTCACCTTGCGCCAGATCCACACCATGACCGGCCAGAGCAGCGCGCCGATCGCCATCGCGGCGAGGATGGCCGCGACCGGACGCTCGAAGAACGGCAAGATGCTGCCGTCCGACTTGATCAGCGAGGTGACGAAGGCCTGCTCCACCATGGTGCCCATGACGATGCCGAGCACCATGGCGGCGACGGGATAGCCGTTCGTCTCCATGACATAGCCGATCACGCCGAAGGCGGCGACGGTGACGACGCCGAACATGTTGTTGCCGATCGCGAACGAGCCAACCGCGCAGCACAGCATGATGATCGGCATGATCGCCGAGCGCGGTGCCAGCAGGATGTAGGTGGCGACGCGGATCATCGCGATGCCGAGCGGGATCATGAGGATATTCGCGATGATGAACATCAGGTAGATCGCGTACATGCTCGACGCCTTCTCGGTGAACAGCGTCGGGCCGGGATTGAGGCCCTTCATGTAGAGCACGCCGATCGCGATCGCGGCGATGGTGTCGCCGGGGATGCCGAACAGCAGCGAAGGCACCCAGCCGGAGGCGATGCTGGCATTGTTGCTGGCGCCGGCCTCGACCAGGCCCTCGACATGGCCGGTGCCGAACTTTTCCGGCTCCTTGGAGAAGCGCTTCGACATCGCATAGGAGACCCAGGCGGCCATGTCGGCGCCGGCGCCGGGCAGCACACCGATGATGATGCCGACGATGTTCCCGCGCGTCATCTGCCAGCGATAGAGCTTGGTCAGCTTCCATTGGCCGGCCATGATGCTTCCGAATTTGCGCCGCGGCAGCGGCGGCGGTTCGGGCGTCAGCATCGCGCGCATCACCTGCGCCACCGCGAACACGCCGACGAGGGCCGGGATCGGCTCGATGCCGCCGAACAGATCGGTCAGGCCGAAGGTGAAGCGCGGGATGCCGCCGGGATTCTCGATGCCGATGCAGGCGACGAGCAGGCCGATGAACATGCCAGCGATCGCCTTCACGGGCGAGGAACGCGCCACCAGGGTGGCGCACATCAGGCCGAGCAGCGCCAACCAGAAATATTCGAAGGTCGAGAACGACAGCGCGATCTCGGCCAACGGCGGCGCCAGGATCATCAGCGACAGCACGCCGGCGATGCCGCCGACCGCGGAGAACCAGACGCCGGCCCCTAGCGCCAGCTCGGCCTGGCCCTTGCGCGTCATGGCGTAGGCTTCATCCGCGTAAGCCGCGGATGCGGGCGTGCCCGGGATACGCAGCAGCGCGCCGGGAATGTCGCCGGAGAAGATCGCCATCGAGGACGCCGCGACGATAGTCGCGATCGCCGCGATCGGTGACAGATAGAAGGTGACCGGGACGAGCAGGGCGGTCGCCATCGTCGCCGACAGGCCCGGCAGCGAGCCGATCACCAGCCCGTACACGGAGGCTGCGAACATGGAGATGATGACCTCCCAGGTGGAGATCAGCGCGAACGCATCAATCAGGGTCTTCAACATCGATCACCAGGGCGTCGGCAGCAGGCCAACCGGTAGCGGCACGCGGAGCAGCTTGCCGAAGATGAGATGGATGGCGAATGGCGAGAGCATCGCGAGCGGCAGCGCCAGCTTCCACTTCGCCCCGAGCGCGGTCGAGGTCACGTAGACCATGATTGCCGCGGTGATGATGAATCCCAGCCGGTCGGCGGCAACAACGTAGAACAGCAGCAGCGCCGGCGGCAGCAGCGCGCGCAGGCCGTAGAGCTTGCCCTGCGGTGGCGGGGCAGCCGCCTGGCCGTCCTCGAACGGGACCAGCTCTTCCTCCTCCTCGAAGGAACGGCCGATGCCGAACACGATCGCGAGCCCGCACAGTGCAAGGCCGCAGCCGATCACCAGCGGAAATACATTGGGGCCGACCGGCTGCCCCGGCACCGGCGGCAGAATGTAGCCGCCATAGGCGGCAGCCGCGCCGAGCGCGACGAGAAACGATCCCGTGACGGAGTCGGGAAGACGCATAGCGGGAGTCCTACAGGGGGTGCGCTCCCTCTCCCCGCTTGCGGGGAGAGGGTTGGGGTGAGGCGGAGTCTCCGCGGAGGAGGTGAGAGATGAACTTGCGGAGAGTTCCTCGCACCCCGATCAAGGCGTCGCAGGTGCGGATCACGCCTTGCTCAGGCCCGCGGCCTTCATCGCCTCGCCCATCTGGGCGTCGCCCTTGTCCATGAAGCCCGCGAAATGGGCCGCATCGCCCCACACGGTGCCGAAGCCGCGATTGCTCATGAAGTCCTTGAACTCGGCGGAGTCGTAGACCTTCTTCAGCGCGGCGGTGAGCTTGGTTGCGATCTCCGGCGGCAGATTTTTCGGCCCGGCAATGCCGCGCCAGGCGCCGGTTGCGTAGTCGATGCCCATGGCCTCCTTCAGCGTCGGGACGTCCTTGAACACCGGGTTGCGCGCGGGCGCCATGATGGCAAGGCTCCTGGCCTTGCCGGCCTCGATGATGGCGCGCGCCTCCGGCACCGAGCAGGTGGTGAGGTCGACACCGCCGGCCGCGAGATCCTGCATTGCGGGTGCCGCGCCATTCGACGGCACCCAGGCGACCTGGTTGGCAGGCAGGCCCATCGCCTGCATCCAGCCGACCAGCGCGAGATGCCAGATGCCGCCCTGGCCGGTGCCGGAAGCCTTGAACTTGCCGGGAGGCGCCGCCTTGATCGCGTCGGCGAGCTCCTTGACCGTCTTGTAGGGCGAGGAGGAGGAGACCTGGATGCCCGGCGGATCCTCGTTCATCAGCGCCAGCGGCGTGTAGCTCTTCGGCGTCAGGTCGGTGAGGCCCTGCCAGTGCATCATTGAGATTTCGACGGTCAGCATGCCGATGGTGTAGCCGTCGGGCTGCGCGGTCGCGATCGCGCTATGGCCGACCACGCCGGAGCCGCCGGTGCGGTTGACCACGTTGAAGGGCTGGCCGAGGTCCTTCTCCAGCAGCGCTGCGACGATGCGCGCAGTGGCATCGGTGCCGCCGCCGGCGCCCCAGGGCACGATCACGGTGACGGGCCGCGCCGGATAGGCTTGTGCGAGCGCGGGCTTGAAGCCGAAAGCGGCGGAGGCCGCGAGAGCGGCGGTGGAAGCCGCAAAGCTGCGGCGCGAAATCTTGGACATTGAATGCCTCCCAGCGGCGCCCCGTGATGTCAGGCGCTCTTGTCAACTCCGGCATTCTAGTCGGCTTTACGTCGCCGCCGCAAGGTAGCGCTACCAACTGGAATCGCCATGTTGTGTGAAAGCAGACGGCCCGTCGAATGGGCGGTCGGAAATCGGGTGGGTTTTGTCCGCGCGCCTAGCCAACCTCTGCGCGCAACGAAACCAAAGGCAAGCCACCGATGACCCAAGCCTATTACGGCGCCGTGCTGGACCACCCGCTCGACGACGTCTGGTCCCTGATCCGCGATTTCAACAACTACCCCGCTTATGTCGACGGCGTGAGCGAGAGCGAGATCGAAGACAACAGGCGCGGCGATGAAGTCGGCGCCGTCAGGCGCTTCTGCTATCTCGGAAACTGGATCCGCCAGCGCCTGGTCGATCACTCGGACCTGCAGCACAGCCTGACCTATGCCGGTCTCGAAGCGATACCCTATCCGCAAGACGACGACGGCCCGAGTCCGGCGCCGGCGCGATACCAAGGCACCATGCATCTGCGGCCGATCATCGAAGGCGACCGCACCTTCATCGAATGGTCGGTTGCGCTCGAAACTGAACTGTGGACGCCGAGCGCTGGAAAGCCCTGTTTGCCTCCTGGATTCCCGATTGGACGGATTCCCTCGCGCGGACGCTGGCCCGAACCCGTCCGCGATCCCGTTAGCCTCAGCTCACGGCTCGTCCGCGTCGCCCTTGGGCCGCGCGCCGCCGAAGATGCGGGCGCCCTCGGCCGTGAGGTAAGGCTTCAGCGTCTCCCACGGCACGAAAGCGACATACTCGCCCTCAGCGTAGGGGCCGACGGCATAGGGCGGATAGCGGAAGTTGAGGCCGGAACTCCTGCCGGCCTCGGTGGAGGGCGCGAGCGTCACCGCGCCGATCTTGAGGAGGCGCGGCTCCACGGACTTGAACCACTCGTCGGTCGCGGTCTCTCCGGCGCCGCGCTTCTTCTTCTCGTCCGTCAGCGAAGCGATGATGGCCTTCACCATCGCCTTCATGGTGGGGCCGCCATCGGCGGTCTCGGTGAAGAATGGACGGATCGAGATGCGCTTGTTGGCGGCCTTGTCCCACAGGATCGTGTTCACGTCCGAATTAGGATGGGCGCCGCGTGTGTTCATGTAGTCGTTGCGCAGGACGCTGACATAGCGGTCGGTAGCCACGGAGCGGATTTCATATTTGCGCTCGAACTCCCAGCCGCCCTCCTTGAAGAACTGCGGGTCCGCTTTGCGCGCGGCAGCGGCTTCCGCGGCATTCTTGTCGAGCCACTTCTTGCCCTCCGCGAGGCAGTCCGCCGCCAGCGCCGCATCCGCCTTGATCCTGTCGCCGAGGAAGACGCGCGCTTCGATGCTCTTGGTCTTGACGATCGCATCGGGTTTGGGATCGGCGGCGTGGGCGGAAAACGCACATGTTGCGCTCAGCGCCAGGGCGACGCTCAAACCGGCGATGAACTTCAAGGTTAGTGCTCCTGCGTGAGCGTCAGAATATTTCGACAATATCGTCTGCGATCCGCTCCGCAAAGCGGGGAGAGATGGAGCGGCGAACAGTTGCCTGTGCTTGCAAGCCAGTCGCATCCTCGATGATGTGCTCGACATCGATCAAGTTGAGCAGGGAAAACGAGGTGTCCGGCTCGATCTCGACGAGCACGTCGATATCGCTATCAGGCCGATAATCGTTGCCGGCTCGCGAGCCGAAGATGGCAAGCTTTGCTACGCCCTTGCCTCTGATGGCATCCGCGTTCTTGCGTATCGCAGCGACGATTTCGTCACGCGTCATGGACACACCTGGCCGTCACACGGCCAGTCTATCATCTACTCCGCCGCCTCGCTATGCCCCAGCCGGGCGTTCAGCTTGCGGATCAGCTCCTCGGCGGCATCCGCGATCACCGTGCCGGGCGGGAAGATCGCCTCGGCGCCGGCGGCATAGAGCGCATCGTAATCCTGCGGCGGCACCACGCCGCCGACGATGATCATGATGTCGTCGCGGCCCTGCTTCTTCAGTGCGGCTTTCAGCTCCGGCACAGCGGTCAGATGGGCGGCGGCCAGCGAGGAGACGCCGAGAATGTGCACGTCATTCTCGACCGCCTGCCGCGCGGCTTCGTCGGCGGTGGCAAACAGCGGCCCGATGTCGACGTCGAAGCCGATATCGGCGAACGCCGAGGCGATCACCTTCTGGCCGCGGTCATGGCCGTCCTGGCCGATCTTGGCGACCAGGATGCGCGGGCGGCGGCCCTCGGCTTCCTCGAAGGCGTCGATCAGCGCCTGAACCTTTTCGACCTGGGTGCCCATGCTGGACGCCTCCCGCTTATAGACGCCGGTGATGGATTTGATCTCGGCGCGGTGCCGGCCGAACACTTTCTCCATTGCGTCAGAGATCTCGCCAACGGTCGCCTTGGCGCGGGCCGCATCGATCGCGAGCGCCAGCAGATTGCCGTTGCCTTCGCCGGCCGAGCGCGTCAGCGCGGCGAGGGCGGCATCGACCTCCTGCTGGTTGCGCTCGGCTTTCAGCCGCTTGAGCTTGTCGATCTGAAGCCGGCGGACATTGGTGTTGTCGACCTTCAGGATCTCGATTTTGTCCTCGTCGGTCGGCTTGTACTTGTTGACGCCGATCACCGCCTGCTTGCCGGCGTCGATCCGCGCCTGCGTTTTGGCTGAGGCCTCCTCGATGCGCAGCTTTGGCACGCCGGCCTCGATCGCCTTCGCCATGCCGCCGAGTTCCTCGACCTCCTGGATGTGGCCCCAGGCCTTGGCGGCGAGGTCGCGCGTGAGCCGCTCGACATAATACGAGCCGCCCCAGGGATCGATGATGCGGGTGGTGCCGCTCTCCTGCTGCAGGAACAGCTGGGTGTTGCGGGCGATGCGGGCCGAGAAATCGGTCGGCAGCGCCAGTGCTTCGTCGAGCGCGTTGGTGTGCAGCGATTGGGTATGGCCTTGGGTGGCCGCCATCGCCTCGACCGTGGTGCGCATCACGTTGTTGAAGACGTCCTGCGCGGTCAGCGACCAGCCCGAGGTCTGGCTGTGCGTGCGCAGCGACAGTGAGCGCGGGTCTTTCGGGTTGAACGGCTTGAGCAGCTTGGCCCAAAGCAGGCGCGCCGCGCGCAGCTTGGCAACCTCCATGAAGAAGTTCATGCCGATCGCCCAGAAGAACGACAGCCGCGGCGCGAAGCGGTCGACGTCGAGCCCTGCGGCAAGGCCGGCGCGCAAATATTCGACGCCGTCAGCCAGCGTATAGGCGAGCTCGAGATCCTGCGTCGCACCGGCCTCCTGCATGTGATAGCCGGAGATCGAGATCGAATTGTACTTCGGCATCTTTTGAGAGGTGTAGGCGAAGATGTCCGAGATGATCCGCATCGAGGGCGCCGGCGGATAGATGTAGGTGTTGCGCACCATGAACTCTTTCAGAATGTCGTTCTGAATGGTGCCCGACAGCTTCTCCGGCGGCACGCCCTGTTCCTCGGCGGCGGCGACATAGAGCGCGAGGATCGGCAGCACCGCGCCGTTCATGGTCATGGACACGCTCATCTGGTCGAGCGGAATCCCTGCAAACAGCGTGCGCATGTCGTAGATGGAATCGATGGCAACGCCGGCCATGCCGACATCGCCGCCGACGCGCGGATGATCCGAGTCATAGCCGCGATGGGTGGCAAGATCGAATGCGACCGAGAGGCCCTTTTGCCCCGCCGCGAGATTGCGGCGATAGAACGCGTTGGAATCCTCCGCCGTGGAGAAGCCGGCATATTGCCTGACCGTCCAGGGCTGGTTGACATACATGGTCGGGTAGGGGCCGCGCAGATACGGCGCGATGCCCGGATAGGTCTCGAGGAAATCGAGCCCGGTCAGATCAGCCTCGCCATAAGCGGGCTTCACCAGGATGCCCTCCGGCGTCAGCCACGGCTCGGCGCTGCCAGTGGGCGCGGCGGTTGCGGTCCGCTCGAAGGCGACGTCGGCGAAATTCGGAATGCGGCTCATGGCTTCAACCATTTCATAAGCGCTCAATCATGATCCGGATGCTGATGGCTGACGATGGTCGCCATCTTCTCCGGTCCGTAGTTCTGTTGCGTGGTCTGGCTCGGCAGATTGGCGATGCCGACCACCCAGCCGAGGCGGGATTCGATGCCGAACTGCCGCGTCGGCACGACCCGGTCCGGGCGATCGAAGGTACCGGTCATGATCTCGATGCGATCGCCGTCGATGCGGCCGAAGCTCAGCGGCGTGCCGCAGGCGGCGCAATAGCCGCGATCGGCGATCGAGGAGGAGCGGAAGAACGACGGCTTGCCCTTGGTCCAGGCGAAATCGGTCTTGTTGATGTCGGCCAAAGAGGCGAACGGCGCGCCGCTCGCCTTCTGGCACATCCGGCAGTGGCAGATCGAAATCCTGGTCGGCGCCGTCATGACCGCAAATCGCACGGCGCCGCATTGGCAGCCGCCGGTGAGAACGGGTTTGCTGGTGTCGGTCATCGCTGTTCCATCCGTCGGTAGGCGTCCTGCAGTGCCGCAAGCGCATCGCCTCCGGCGAAGACAAAGCCCGTGACGCCGGCGGCTCGCAGCGCCGCCTCGGCCTCGGCCGGCCGGCCCGCCAGGTAGATATGTCGCCCGCCGGCCACTTGCAGGGCCTTTGCCGCGGCTTCGGCGTGTTCCGCATAGACCTTGTCGCTGGAACACAGACAGGCCAGCTCGGCGCCGGAGGCCTTGAAGGCCGCGGCCAGCTTGGCCGGATCGGCAAAGCCCTCGCTGCCTGTGGCCTCAATGCCGCCCGCCTCGAAGAAGCTCTTCGCGAACGTCGCGCGCGCGGTGAAATCGGCGGGCGTGCCGAGATTGGCCAGGAACACCTTTGGCCGTGCGCCCCGCGCCTTCAAACTCGCGTCGGATTTGTCGCGCAGCGCCTCGAACGGTTCCGCGAGACGGATCGGAGGCAGCGCCTCAAACTTGTAGGTCTGTTCGCCGTAGGGTGGAAGCGCGATCGGCGCTGCCTTCAGGACAGTGGCTTCGCTCTCGTGCAGGTTCGGAAACTCGCTGGCGCCGGTCAGTATGTCCCGGCGCTTCGCGATATTGGCCTCGCGCGCCTTGCGCGTGGCCGCGACCTTGCTTTGGAACACACCCTGCTGAAGCGCCGCGAACGCGCCACCGGCGCTCTCGCTCTCCTGGAACAGGGCCCACGCGGCATCGCACAGCTGCGCCGTCAGAGTCTCGATGCCACCAGCCCCCGCCGCGGGATCGCTGACCTTGGCGAGGTTGCATTCTTCCAGCAGCAGAAGCTGCGTGTTGCGCGCCACGCGCCGCGCGAACGTATCGGGCAGGCCGAGCGCCAGCGTATGCGGCAGCACGGTGATGGCGTTGGCACCGGCCAGTCCCGCGGCGAAGGCCGCCATGGTCGCGCGCAGCATGTTCACGTAGGGATCGCGTTGCGTCAGCATGCGCCAGGCGGTATCGGCCGCGATGAACAGCGGTTTCGGCGTCAGCCCGCAAGCGGTCTCGATGCGCGCCCATAGCAGCCGCAGGGCGCGGAACTTGGCCATGGTCAGGAATTGGTCGGCATCGGCGGCGAGCCGCGCATAGACCATGTCCTGCGCGGCTTCCAGCGGAATGCCCGCGCCTTCGATCGCGCGCAGGTAAGCGACACCGCAGGCGAGCACGAAAGCGAGCTCCTGCACCTCCGAGCCGCCGGCATCATGGACCACGCGGCCGTCGGCGGAGGCGAACGGCCCCTTGAAGCCGAGCCCGGCGAGGCCCTTGATGGCGCCCGTAATCGCGGGGGCAATTTCGTCCCAGGTATAGGGGCTGTGGCCCCACACCGCGCCCGCCGCGAGCGGATCCAGCCCGAAGCGGATGTTGCAGGTGCCGGGATCGAGGCCGTTGCTCTTCACATATTCCGCGACATGGATCGCGGCCATCCGCGATTGCGGTCCGATCTCGAGCTCGATGCCGATGCCGGCGTCGAGGTGAATGTCTTTCAGGATCTTTGCCACCGCCTCGGCCGACGGTTCCAGGCCGAAACCGCGCGCGCCATTGGCGCCGGCGAACACCAGCGCGAGCCCGGTCGCACCGTTCTCCAGATCCTGCAGTGCCTGCGCATTCGCGATCCCCGCATCGGGATGGTCGATCCGCTGCACGACCTGCCACGGTGCGGCCGGCGGCCGGCCCATCACCGGCGCAACGCCCTTCGCGCGCGGATAGAGCGGTTCGATCTTGATGCCGTCATAGGTCTTGCCGACCAGCTTCTCGAACGGCGCGCCCTTCAGCACGCCGTCGACCAGCTTGCGCCAGTCCTCAGGCGTGGCCTTGGGAAAATCCGCCGCCAGCGGCAGGTCGTCAGTCACGGAGGTCATGCAGCGCGGGGCTCCCGAAACGTCTTGTTATTCGCAGGCGAAATTGCCACGGCGGACCGTTCCTGCAAACGGTTGTTTTTGGTTAACCGGTATCCGGAAGCCGCTCAATGCCTTGCGTCGAGACGCCGGCGAGCCCGTCACGCACACGAATGCCCGAGATCACGCGGTCAGGTGCGATTTCGGCCAGCGGCACCAGCACGAAGGCGCGTTCGAACAGGCGCGGATGCGGCAGCGTCAGGTCGGGCTTCCGCAAGGAGACATCGTCATAGGCGATCATATCGAGATCGAGCGTGCGCGGACCCCAGCGCCGCGCCTTGGTTCGCGCGCGGCCGAACTTCTGCTCGACTTTCTGCAGCACGAACAATAGCGCATGCGGATCGAGGCTGGTCTCGATCTCGATGCAGGCATTGATGAAGGGATCCTGGTCCTCGTCGCCCCAGGGCGGGGTCGTATAGTCGGACGAGCGCGCGATCAGCGCCGCCTGTGCCATGCCGCAGATATGAGCGATCGCCTTCTTGAACGTCGCGCGGACATCGCCGACATTGCCGCCGAGTGCGATCAGCACGCTCGCCATGCTAGGGATGCCGCGAGCGCGTCAGCACGATGCCGACATCGTCGAAGATCGCGGCGATCGGCGCGTGCGGCTTGTGCACGGTGACCTTCACGGCGCGGATGCGCGGAAAGTGCGACAGGATGGCATCGGCCACCGCGCCGGCCGCGCGCTCCAGGAGTTTGTAATTGGTGTTCTTGAACGCCGCCGTCGTCGTCGCCACGACATCGGCGTAGGACACCGTGTCCGCGAGCCGGTCGCTGCGCGCAGGCTCGGACAGGTCGGTATAGAGCTCGAGATCGATGACGAAACGCTGGCCGACCTCGGTTTCGTGATCCATCACGCCGTGGCGGGCATGGATCGACAGGCCGGTGACGAAGATCGTGTCGGTCATTGCTTGCTCTCGATGGCCTGTGCCACCCGCAGGGCCTGCAGGGTTTCGGCGACGTCGTGGGTCCGGATGATCTTGGCGCCGCGCTGCGCGGCGATCAGATGCGCGGCGATCGAGCCGGCGAGCCGCTCCGATGGTTCCGACGGCGACACCGAGGCGATGAAGCGTTTTCGCGAGGCGCCGACCAGGATCGGCAGGCCGAACATGTCGAGCTCGCGCAAGCGCGCCAGCGCGGTCATGCTCTGCTCGGCGGTCTTGCCGAAGCCGATCCCGGGATCGAGCACGATTTTTTCGCGCGCGATACCTGCCTTCGCGGCAATATCGAGCGAGCGCAGGAAGAATGTCTTGATGTCAGCGACGATGTCGATGGCGGGATCGACGCTGTCGCGGTTGTGCATGACGATGACGGGCACGCCCCTCGCGGCGATCAGCGGCGCCATGGCGGTGTCGTTTTGCAGGCCCCAGACGTCGTTGGCGATCCCCGCGCCCTGGTCGAGCGCGAAGGCCACCACCTCCGCCTTCATGCTGTCGATCGAGACGGGCACACCGAGCGCCACGACGTCCGAGAGCACCGGCTTCAGCCGCGCGAGCTCTTCCGCCGCCGTGACTGGCCGGGCGCCCTTGTAGGGCCGGGTGGATTCGGCGCCGATATCGATGATGTCGACGCCGGCGGCGACCATCGACCGCGCCCGCTCCAGCGCGCGCGCCGGCGCGACGAACTCGCCGCCGTCGGAGAAGGAATCCGGGGTGATGTTGAGCACGCCCATCACCGCAGGAAGCCGCCGGCCCACGAGCGTCCGCAGTGCGCCGATCCCGGCCGAGCCGGCCGGCGGGACGGAAGGGGAGGGCGAGGCATTCATGCGCGTGGCATTGCGCTGTCGGGCAGGGGGAGTCAAGACGGGATTGGGGCCATTCGCGGCCATTCCGATGCGTGCAGACGGCCGAGAGGATGCGATGTTCTTGCTCACCCTCCGTCATTGCGAGCGCAGCGAAGCAATCCAGACTGTCACCGCGGCAAGATTCTGGATTGCTTCGCTGCGCTCGCAATGACGATCTGGGAGCAGTGGTACCCAACCTCTCCAGCTTGGTCCGCAGCGCTAATACGTAATCTTCGGCGGCAGCTTCTTGGCCTTGGCGATGATGTCGCCGACCGACTTCTCGGAAGGCAGGACGCGGACCAGCTTCTTCTTCTCGTTGGCCTCGCGCATGCTCTGCGCCAACCTTGCCGGATTTCGATAGGCGAGCTCCCGCACCGTCGTGACGCCGGCGGCGCGGACGAGCCCGACCTTGGCCCTGCCCATGCCGGGGATGCGCATGTAGTCGGAGACGTTGGCCCATTCCAGCAATTGCTGCTCGCTGATGCCGGTCTTGGCCGAAAGCGCCTTGCGGCCCTTCACGGTGGACGCCGCCTCGAGCAGCGCGTCGGTGGTGCGGATTCCTTGCGCCTTCAACTTGTTGGCGGCAAAGGCCGGCAGGCCCTCAATCTCGGAAATCGGATATGTCATGATGCTCGATATGAAAAGCGTCGCTCAGGCGAACTGGCTGAGGCCCGGCGTCCCCGCGATGATCTTGCCCATCTGATCCGCTCCGATTTTGTCTCGCCCGTAGCGGAAAAGTTCACGGGCGACGTTTTGAATCTCGGACATGCCGAGCCCCAGGCTCATCAGGCGGGTGCCGACGGCCATCAAGCCGCCGCCCATCAGCCGCGACAGACCGCCACCGCTCTTGGAGGCTTCGATCGCAGCTTCCGCTCCGGGGATCTGGTCGATCAGGGCCTGCACACTGTCGGAAGGGCCCTCGTTGCGAAGGAAGGCCAGGATAATGCCGACGGTCTTTTCAGCGACAGCACCATCTATGCTGGCGTTTGTCGCCAGCCGTCCGATCAGCTCGTCCATAAGACCCCGCCCCTCAGCCGGTTTGCATGCCGGAATATTGCTTTCGAGAATGATCTTGAGCCGGTGTGACGTGAAATACAAGCGATGAACGCAGGCGCCGTCGCGAACGCGCGAAAAGTGTTGCCGCCGTGCAAGAGCCTAGAGCGAATCGCGAAAAATTGCCGCTATGCGAACGCCTCGTTGCTACTTTGGGCTGATCGCGTCCGTCCGGTCCGACAATGTCGCATGCGCAGGAGCCGCTGAACCGATTTAATCGGCGCACGAGATGCGTTAAACTGCGGAATTGGTGCATTCGGGTTTCGCGACGCGAAACTCGGCAGAAAGATCAGAGAGAATAATGACCGCACAGGACAGCAAGCTCGGCGATACCGACGACAAGATCTTCGTCGGCAAGGGAGACGAGCAGGCTTGGCTGACGCTTGCGCTGGCCAATCGCCACGGCCTCGTCACGGGTGCAACCGGAACCGGCAAGACCGTGTCGCTGCAAGTGATGGCGGAAGGATTTGCGCGCGCCGGTGTTCCGGTCTTCGCGGCCGACATCAAGGGCGACCTCTCCGGCATCTCGGAAGTCGGCGAGGCCAAAGACTTCATCCTCAAGCGCGCCGGCGAAATGGGTCTCAAGTTTCAGCCGGACCAGTTCTCGACCGTGTTCTGGGACGTGTTCGGCGAGCAGGGACATCCGGTCCGCGCCACCGTCACCGAAATGGGGCCGCTATTGCTGGCGCGGATGCTCGACCTGAACGAGGTGCAGGAAGGGGTTCTCAACGTCGCATTCCGCGTCGCGGACGAGAACGGCCTGCCATTGTTGGACATGAAGGATCTGCGATCGCTGTTGGATGCGATCGTGCCCGCCAGCGGCAAGAAGGGACCGGATGCTGAGGAAGATCCGTTAGCCGAGATCCGGAAGGCCGCGCAGAGCTTCGGCAATGTGAGCAAGGCGACGGTTGGAACCATTCAACGCCAGCTGCTGGTGCTGGAAAACCAGGGCGGAACGAAATTCTTCGGTGAGCCTGCACTGGAGCTGAAGGATTTCATGAAGACCGATAGCGACGGTCGCGGCATCGTCAACATCCTGGTTGCCGACAAGCTGATGGAGAGCCCCAGGCTCTACGCTACCTTTCTGTTGTGGTTGCTGTCGGAGTTGTTTGAGGAATTGCCGGAAGCCGGCGACCTGCCGAAGCCAAAACTGGTGTTCTTTTTCGACGAGGCGCATCTGCTGTTTAACGATGCGCCGAAGGCGTTGATGGACAAGATCGAGCAGGTGGTTCGTCTGATCCGCTCCAAGGGCGTCGGTGTCTATTTCGTCACCCAGAATCCGATCGACGTGCCGGACAAGGTGTTGGCCCAATTGGGCGGTCGCGTGCAGCATGCGCTGCGCGCCTTCACGCCGCGCGACCAGAAGGCGGTCGCCGCTGCGGCGCAGACCTTCCGGCCCAACCCGAAGCTCGACACCGCCAAGGTGATCACGGAGCTCGGCAAGGGCGAGGCGCTGGTGTCCTTCCTCGAGGGCAACGGCACGCCTTCGATGGTGGAGCGGGTGATGATCCGGCCGCCGACGGCGCGGATCGGGCCGATCACGCCCGAGGAGCGCAAGGCGATCATGAGCAGGAGCCCGGTGAAGGGCAAATACGATACCGCGGTGGATCGTGAGTCCGCCAATGAGATGCTGCAGAAGCGCGTAGCCGGCACGGCTGCGCCTGCCGACGCACAAAATGGTGGAGCCGGCGCAGGCGGCGGAATCCTTGGCCAGATCGGCTCGATCGTCGGCACCATCTTCGGCACCAACGTCAAGCGAGGTCGTCTGTCGACCGGCCAGGTCATTGCCCGCGACGTGACGCGATCGGTCACCAACCAGGTGATCGGCGGGATGGCCGCCAATATCGGCAAGTCGCTCGGCGGCCAGCTCGGCGGCTCGATCGGCCGTACGCTGGTCCGCGGCGCGCTCGGCGGATTGCTACGGCGTTAGGCAGAACGCCCGGTTTGAGGCAGTCGTCGTATCCGGTGAAGCTCTAGAACGTTGACCGTCGCCTGATATCTGCTCGTCCGAGCTACCACGGCGCACAAATTCAGGTGAAGGGCTCTGCAAGCCTTCGCCGGTCTGCTAGGTCCTGTGTCGTCGCCGCTCAGGACTACATCGTGACCCCGCCCGCCCCGTTGGCCAAGCCTGACGCACCCAGACGCCCGTCGCTGGGTGCGCCGCTGGATCTGCTTTTTCTGCTCTGCTGCGTCCTCCTGATCGCCGACGTGCTCGTCCCCGAGATTTTCGGCCGCGGCAAGACCAAGGACTACTCGCTCTGGTACTGGGCCGGACAGCAGGTCCTGGAGGGTGGGCCGCTGTATCCTTCCACGGCCGTCGAGCATTTCGATTTCATCTATCCACCGCTGCCGGCAATCCTGCTGGCGATCCCGAGCTGGTTCGGCAAGATCCCGCTCTATGTCGTCCTGTCGATCTTGAACGCCGTGGCGTGGTGGTACACCGCGGCGTTCTCCCAGGTCATGACCGGCTCGGACCGCGCGCCGAGTCGTTGGCTCGAGGCGCTGCCGGTCGTCGCCACCGTGACCTTCGTGTTCGACATGTTCGACCTCGGCCAGCCGAACCTCCTCCTGCTGGCGATGATGCTCTACGGCTTCTGGAGCTTGCGGCATCAGCGATCGTGGCTGGCCGGCTTCATGTTCGCGCTCGCCGCCGCCATCAAGGTGTTCCCGATCGCCGTGCTGCCCTATCTGGCCTGGCGGCGCAAATGGGCGGCCCTGGTCAGCGCGATCGTCTTCACCGGCATTCTTCTCTATGTCGTGCCGGCACCGATCCGCGGCTTCGAGCGCAACGCGGCCGAGCTGGCGACCTGGTACCAGGGCATGGTCGGGACCAGCTCGGAAAAGGGCTTTGGCCAGCGTGACGAGCAGAACTGGTCGTGGGTCAACCAGTCCCTCATTGCCGTCACGCATCGGCTGGTCCGGCCGATCAACTACAATCAGGACGATCCCAGCAAGCCGCCGCGCACCATGAATCTGATCGAGGTCGACTACAGGACGGCGAACTGGATCGTGCTCGCGCTGTCGGCGCTGCTCGGGCTCGGCTTTGTTGCGGTCATGCCGCGGCAAGCGCGGCGGACGGCGCGCTCGGATGCCGAAGAGCTCGGCATCTTGTTCTGTCTCATGACGGTCGCCTCGCCTCTGGCCCGGCAATACTATTTCATGTGGCTGTACTTCCCGGTGACGGTGTTGATGCATCGGGCCGCCTTCGACGAGCGAGCGCATGTGCGCCTGGGAACCTGGCTTGCCCTCAGTGCGGCCGGCATCCTCATGCTGTTGTCGCTGCCGTGGTTTCCGCTCGCCTTCCAGGCTTGGGGCAACAACCTCGCTGCGACCGCCATCCTCGCAGGGTGTCTCGCCTGGCACATCCGGCATCCGCCGCTTGCGGCTAGCCCTAAGGCTGCACCGGCGCTAAAACCCGGACCTCTTGAGACTTAACAATCAGGATAGCAATCATGGCCAACGCGCAGCTCCAATCCGTGCTCGACCACATCGACAAGGATTTCGATAACAGCCTGCAGCGCCTGTTCTCGTTGCTGCGGATCAAGTCGATCTCGGCCGATCCCGCCTTCGCCGATGATTGCAAGGCTGCCGCCGAGCATCTCGCCAAGGACATCGCCAGCCTCGGTGTTGCCACCGAGGTGAGGCCGACCGCGGGTCATCCCGCCGTCGTCGGCAAGACCGGCGCGGGCGGCCGGCCGCACGTGCTGTTCTACGGCCATTACGATGTGCAGCCGGTCGACCCGCTCGATCTCTGGCACCGTCCGCCGTTCGAGCCCGTCGTCACCGATCATGCCGACGGCCGCAAGATCATCGTCGCGCGCGGCGCCGAGGACGACAAAGGGCAGGTGATGACTTTCGTCGAGGCCTGCCGCGCCTGGAAGAAGGTGACGGGCTCGCTGCCGGTCGACGTCACCTTCCTGATCGAGGGCGAGGAGGAGGTCGGCTCGAAGAACTTCGTGCCCTTCATCGAGGCCAACAAGGACGAGTTCAAGGCCGATTACGTGCTGGTGTGCGACACCAGCATGTGGGACCGCAACACGCCGGCGATCACGACCTCGCTGCGCGGCCTGCTCTATGAAGAGCTCAAGATCACCGCCGCCAATCGCGATCTGCATTCCGGCGTGTTCGGCGGCACCGCGATGAACCCGATCCGCCTGCTCACGAAGATCCTGGGTGGCCTGTTCGACGACGACAACCGCATCACCATCCCCGGCTTCTATGACGGCGTGAAGGACACGCCGCCCGATATCCTGGAGCAGTGGAAGAAGCTCGATTTCACGCCCGAGACCTTTCTCAAGCCGGTCGGGCTGTCGCTCCCGGCTGGCGAGAAGGGCAGGCTGCTGGTCGAGCAGGCCTCGACGCGCCCGACCTGCGACGTCAACGGCATCTGGGGCGGCTATATCGGCGAGGGCTCCAAGACCGTGATCCCCTCGCATGCCTCGGCCAAGGTCTCGTTCCGCCTGGTTCAGGGCCAGGACCCGCAAAAGATCCGCAAGGCCTTCCGTGATTACGTGACGGCGCGCATTCCCGGCGACTGCAAGGTCGAGTTCGGCGACCATTCCGCCGCGCCCGCAGTCGCGCTCGACTGGACCATGAAGCCGCTCGCCGCCGCCAGCAAGGCGCTCGCGGAGGAATGGGGCAAGGAGACCGTGCTGATGGGCTCGGGCGCCTCGATCCCGATCGTCGCCGACTTCAAGCGCACGCTCGGCCTCGACTCGCTGCTGGTGGGGTTTGGCCTCGACGACGACAACATCCACTCGCCGAACGAGAAATACGACCTGCAGAGCTTCCAGAAGGGCATCCGCTCCTGGGCAAGGATCCTCGCCGCGCTGGCGGAGGTGAAATAGGCGCGGTGCGGTAGGGTGGGCAAAGGCGCAAAGCGCCGTGCCCACCATTTCTCCGGATGACGAAGGAAGAAGACGTGGGCACGCTTCGCTTTGCCCACCCTACGAGAGTATTCGCTACGAAGACTCTCTCCCGTCATTGCGAGCGCAGCGAAGCAATCCAGACTATCTCCGCCGAGGGATTCTGGATTGCTTCGCTGCGCTCGCAATGACGACTCAAACAAAAACGCCGCCCGGAATTGGGCGGCGTTTCATTCCAATACGTGCAGAGGTAGTTCGACGGAAACACTACCTCAATTTCGTGAATATCTCAAGACCGGTAGCCGGGATTGACGCGGTCGAGCTTGCGCAGCAAGGGCGGCCACACGAGGTTGTTTGCGCGCAGCTCGGCGCGGTCGCGGTTGGCGAGCAGCTCGGTGTTCTTCTCGATCGCGATATCGTCGACCGGATAGACCGGCGTGCCGAGCGCGCGCGTGCGCACCTGCATCGAGCAGGCGCGCTCGAGATGGTACATGCGCTCGAACGCGGAGGCGACCGAGCGGCCGACCGTCAGCGTGCCGTGATTGCGCAGGAGCATGTGGTTGTGGTCGCCGAGATCCTTCTGCAGCCGTGGCCGCTCCTCGTGGTCGAGCGCGATGCCTTCATAGTCGTGATAGGCGAGGTCGTGGGTGACGAGCTGGGCGGTCTGGTTCAGGGGCAAGAGCCCTTCCGCGCTGCTCGACACCGCGGTTCCGTCGAGGGTGTGGAGATGCAGCACGCAGATCGCGTCCTCGCGCACCTCGTGGATCGCCGAATGGATGGTGAAGCCGGCAGGATTGATGCTGTACTCGCTCTCGGAGAGCTGATTGCCGTGCAGGTCGACCTTGACGAGGCTGGAGGCCGTGATTTCCTCGAACATCAGCCCGTAGGGATTGATCAGGAAGTGATGGTCGGGACCGGGCACGCGCGCGGAGATGTGGGTGTCGACCAGATCGTCCCAGCCGTACAGCGCGACCAGGCGATAGCATGCGGCGAGATTGACCCGTTGCTGCCACTCCGCCTCAGTCATGTTGGAGGGGACTTCCCTCAGGCGGGCTTCTGCTGGCGACATGGCTGATCTCTCCGAACCTCGTTGTTGCGGAGGAGGAGCGTAGTACCGCTCGCCGCTGGCAGCAAGGCGCGTCGGGAGCGCGGCAGTTCAGCGTAGCCCGCATGGAGCGAAGCGAATGCGGGGCCGCTCGCGCGACACGGCAGGTCCCGGATTACGCTTCGCTCCATGCGGGCTACGGGGAGATGACTACGGTGCCGGGATCGACAGCAGGCTGGAAATGCCGCGCCCCCGGATGTCGTAGACGCGGGCGAACACCACGTCGTCGCGCTTGATCTCGACCATGACCGGGGCGGTGAGGCCCTTGCAGTAGAACTCGCCGAGCGTCATGGCGAAATCGGCCGCGTTGGAATCCCAGCCGATGGTGAAGTCGGGCCCGAGCGCCACCTGGGCCGGGCGCTGCGGACCGCACACCGCCACCTTCCATTTGCGGTTGCCGGGCGGCACTTCCTGGCGCTCGACGAGCTGCTCGCGCAATCCGTCGGAGGCCTGCTTCAAGGCGAGGCCCCAATAGTCCAGCATGAAGCGGTCGTCGGCGCCGCGCACGGTGCCGGCAATGTGGTTGAAGTGCGTGTATTGATAGGGGTGCAGCCGGATCATCTCGGCGAGCGACAGCGCAAGGCCGAAGCAGAAGGTGGCGAGCACGACCGGCTGCCAGGTGCGGTGATTGGCCCGCAGGCGCTCCATGGTCCAGGCGAAGGCGACGCCGCCGAGCACCGCCATCGGCGGGATCACGAAGACGAAATGGCGGATGCCGTTGTAGAGCGCCGGGCGCTTCACCATCGCGATCGCGAGCGGCAGGGTAGCAGCCAGCGTCAGCATCAGGAGGATGGTCTTGCGGCGTGCCGGAACCTCGCGCCGCGGCAGCATGGCGAAAGTGCTGACGATCGCACCGCCCATCAGAACCAGCATCACCTCGGGCAGCTGCAGGGCGAACAGCGTCGGCAGATACGACCAGGGCATGTCGGGCACCGACACGATCGCACCGTCGAACATCTCCTTCCATGGCTTCTCGAAGAAATGCGAGAAGTAGGTCAGCGCCGCCAAGGGATTGCCGGGCTCCATGATCGACCACGGCCAGATCAGGCCCATCACGAGGTAGCCGAGCACGAGGCCTGGCAGCAACACATAGACGACATGGGCGAAGCGGCGAACGGATTCGCGCGGACCTTCGGTGCGCAATTCCTCCAGGAACAGCGGCACGAAGCCGACCACGGCGTAGACCAGCGCGAGTCCGCCGAGAACACGGCAGCCGAGCGAAAGGCCGGCCCCCAAGCCGACGATCAGGATCGTGCGCGGCGATGGCTGCGGATATTCCTCGGCGAGCCGGACGAGGCCGAGCATCAGGACGACCATGGCGACCGCGAAGGGTGCATCCTTCGGGTTCATGAACATGTGGCCGTAAAAGGTCGGGCAGAGCGCAAGCAGGAGGAGGGAAGCCAGACCGGCAAGCGGTCCGCCGATGCGGCGGCCGAGCCGCCATGTCACGGCAAGCCCGATTACGCCGACGATGGCGCCGACCAGACGGCGGGTCTCGAACAGCTCGAGCGGAATGACCTTGTGCAGCAGGGCCGCGACCATGTCGAAGCCGCCGCCATACATGTAGAGATTGGCGAAGGAGAGCGCCGCGGTGTCCTTGAAGCCGGAACCGAACATGCGCAGCAGCAGCTCGGCATATTCGGCGTGGGTGTAGTCGTCCCAGCCGAGCCCGTAGTCGCGGAAGGTCAAGCCTGCAATGACGGCGACCGCGGCCAGCACCAGCATGGCGAGATCGTCGCAAGTCCGTTCGATCGAGCGCCGCTGAGGCGTGTCGATCGCCGAAGTCGTGATGGATGTCATGGCTATCGGTGCCCCGGAATCCCCTTTTGGCCCTGCTGGCGCGCGCGGGCCTCAACCCCGGACTCCCTATAGCGCAGTTCCATTACCAAGTAATTGGGCATTATGGCTAAATTCCTGATGCGACGCAGCAATTCCGGTTGGCACCCATTCAGATGACTTTGCGAGCAGCTTTAGCAGTAGCGAGCCCCGGCTGAAGGGAATGTGAATAAGTCCCTGATTTCCTTCCCTTTAGGAACACTGCCCAGAATTGGCCGTTGGCGTGGAACAGCGTATGACGGTATCGTGGCGTAGCGGTTCTCGCGCGTGATGCGCGGCCGGGGGTGAGTTCGATGAATTTGGCATTGCTGATCGTGGGGATTTGCGCCGTGCTGGCGGGTCTCCTCGCGGTGATTTTCGGCATGACGATCAGGGAATTCAGCCTCGGTGGGACTCTCATAGTCTCCGGCACCATTGGCGTCTGCTCCGGAATGTTACTGGTCGGCCTGCATCTGGTGCTGCTCGAGCTCAGGGGCATCGCACGCCGGCTGGCCGGTGCGGTCGCGCCATCCGAGGTTCGGGTCAGGCCCGCGCTGCCGGGCCTCGCTGTGCCTGGCGTAGTCGCGCCCGAGCCGGTGCCCGCTGCGGCGGTGAGAGCCGAGCCGGCGCCGCCGCCACCGCCCGCAAGTCCGCCGCCGTGGCAGAGCGAAGCTGCAGCGCGCGAGCGGCCGCGTGCCGAGTCACCGCAGCAGGAGCCGGAAGCCCCGACACCGCCTCCCGCTCCGGAAGCGTC
>NZ_LAXE01000001.1:5818439-5917361 GCF_003122645.1 Bradyrhizobium sp. SUTN9-2 | reverse complement strand
ATGCCGGAGGGCATGATGCGCTTTGCCTCGATCGACGAGCTCCGTGCCCATCTCGACCAGCGCGGTTGAAGCGACCGCGCGCTCAAGTAGACGGGCGCTTTTCACCAGTAATCAGTGCCTCGCCGTCAGTCATCGTGTTTCAGCCGAATGTATTCTTGACAGGGAATACTTCGGTGTCGTCAATCCTGTAAGCCACAAGCGGACAAGGGAGGGCGCATGTCGGATGCGGGGGCGAAGAATTTCATCGAGCTGACCGCGAGCATCGTGTCGGCCTATCTGAGCAACAATCCGACGCCGGCGGCCGAGATTCCGAACCTGATCAGTCAGGTGCATGGCGCCTTGGTGCGGGTCTCGTCAGGCCGCACCGAGACCGCGCCGCTGGAGCCGGCCAAGCCCGCCGTCTCGCTCAAGAAGTCGATCGCGCCCGATTATCTCGTGTGCCTCGAAGACGGCAAGCGCTTCAAGTCGCTGAAGCGCCATCTGCGCACGCAGTACAACATGACGCCGGAGCAGTACCGCGAGAAGTGGGGCTTGCCGGCCGACTATCCCATGGTCGCCCCGAACTATGCGGTGGCGCGCTCGCAACTGGCCAAGCAGATGGGGCTCGGGCAGCAGCAGCGGAAGCGGAAGTAGTCGGGGTCTTGTAGGGCGGGCAAAGGCGCAAAGCGCCGTGCCCACGAGTTTTCATTATACACAGGAGGTGGGCACGCTCCGCTTGGCCCACCCTACGAGAGCATCTTACGACGCTTCCGCGAGCGCCTCTCTCGCATCGGTCTTGATGCGCTCGACCATCGAGCGCAGGCCGTTGGAGCGCTGCGGCGTCAGATGATCGCGAAAGCCGAACTCGTTGAACACGGCGATCGCGTCGGTATTGAGGATCTCCCGCGGCGTGCGGCCCGAATACAGCGCGAGCACGATCGCGACCAGCCCGCGCACGATATGGGCGTCACTGTCGCCGCGATATTTCAGGACCGGCTCGCCATTGCTGCGATCGACCGTCTTCTGCAGCCAGACCTGGCTGACGCAGCCCTGCACCTTGTTCTCGGCCGAGTGTTCCGCCTCCGGCATCGGTTCCAGAGTGCGGCCGAGCTCGATGACGTACCGGTAGCGGTCGTCCCACTCGTCCAGAAGCTCGAAATTATCCCTGATGTCGTCGATCGTCGTCATATCGGCCCGCAGTTCCCGCTTACCGCCAATATAGAGACGCGAAGCCCTGAAATCGATAGGGCCTGGACGCTAATTCGCCGGCGCCGGTCCGCGCCATTCGAGCGCAAGGTCGTCCTGGGTCAGGGTATCGCGCGGCGTCTCGCTCGCTGCAAGATCGCCTTCGCCGGCCAGCGCGATCGAGCCGGTATGGTCGGGCGCCTTCTTGCTATCGGTCTTGCTGCCGTCGTTCCTGCCGCCGTCGATCTTGTCGTTGGTGATCTGCTCCTTCTTGTGGTTGATGATCTGATAGAGCTTCTTCGCGCCGTCCTGGGCGCGCTGGCCGATGATGGTCGCGGCCTGGCCGCCGACCTCGCAGGCCGCCGGCTGGCGCTTGCAGAACTGGGTCACGTCGGAAACGGCCGCGGTCGCGGCCTGCACCGCATCGGCGGCGCCGATCTGCGGCAGCTTGTCCGATTCGGGCGTCTTGTCCCGCGGCAGGAGCACCAGCACCAGCCCGAGCCAGAATGTGATGCGGAGCAGAAAGCGCATCTTATCGACCTGTCCGTTAGACTCCGCCCGCGGCGATCTCCCGCGGATGTCGGACCTAGCGATCCTCGATAAATCGCAAGTGATTGCCTTGAGCTTAATTCGCGGAAAATTGACGCAAGATTCTTCGGGAGCGACGTTCCGGTAAATTTTCGATTGACGCCCGTACCCATGGTTCTGCCGGCCGCCCGCATCCACCAATTCGAAACCATGCGGAGCAGGGTGAAACCCCGCGTTCACCATTCGCAGCGAAGACGTCGCCAAATCGTCTAAAAAGCTCCGCGATAACGCGGTGTCCGGCCACACGCTGTGCCGCCTTAGCACTCGTTTAAGGTCGCTCTGACACGGTGGCTCAACGACAAGGAGGCGTTCCGGCGCGTCTTCCAAGAGACGATTGAGCCGAAGCGCGAGACCCGTGACAGTTTTGAGTATCATCCGCGATTGTCTCGATGCACTGCTGCATCCCTCCGCGCGCTACGATGCGCTGATGCGCGCGCGCCATCGCGCCTTCATGGCACCGCGGCTGCTCGGCAGCCTTGCCGCCTTCGCTGCATTTCCGGTCTATCTCGCCATGCGCGGCGCGCCGAGCGCGATCGAGGTCGCGGCCTTTGCCTGGCTGATCGCGCCGATCATGTTGTCCTGGTTCCTGTCGCGCACCGGCCGTTACGAGGGCGCACACGTGCTGTCGTCGCTGGCGCTCGCCGGCCTGATCATGGCTGTCGCGATCACGACAGGCGGCATCGAATCCTTCGCCGCGGTCTGGCTGATCGTGGTTCCGCTCGAAGCTGCGCTGTCGGCCTCGCGCCGCGTCGCGGCGTTTGCCTCGCTGCTTGCGCTGTCCTGCGCCGGAATGCTGATTCTGGTCAGCCAGCTCGGCTGGCTGCCGGTGGTTGAGCCGAGTGCCGCCGAGCGCGGCGTGCTGATGGCTTTCGGGGTCACGTCTGCCACTCTTTATGCCGCCGGCCTCGCCTTCGGCGCGGAATCGCTCGCGCGCACCAGCGTCGCGCTGTTGTCGCGCGAGGAGGAGCGTTACCGCCTGCTGGCGCGCAACATGAGCGATGTCATCTCGCGGCATCAGCGCAACGGTGCGGTGCAATTCATCTCGCCGGCGGTGGAGGCCATGCTCGGAGCGCAGGTGGCGCAACTGCTCGGCCACGGCCTGTTCGACCGTGTCCATGTCGCCGATCGGCCGGCCTATCTCACGGCACTGTCCGACGCGGCGCGCGGCGAGGTGCGCAGCGTCGAGTTCAGGCTGCGGCGCGAGCCCGCCGCCGAGCGCGGCCAGGTCGATTTCATCTGGGTCGAGATGCGCTGCCGTCCGCTCGATCAGGACAGCGCGCGTGACGTCACGTGCGAAGCCGAAGTCGTCGCGGTGATGCGCGACGTCACCGACCGCAAGCTTTTCGAGCAGGCGCTGGACCAGGCGCGCAGCGCCGCCGAGGCGGCCGATGCCGCCAAGACGCGCTTCCTCGCCACCATGAGCCACGAGCTGCGCACGCCGCTCAACGCCATCATCGGCTTCTCCGAGATGATCGCGCAGGAGCAGGCCTTGATGCTGGGTGCTGCGCAGCGCAAGGAATACGCCCAGCTGATCAACGATTCCGGCCAGCACCTGCTGTCGGTCGTCAACGGCATCCTGGACATGTCGAAGATGGAATCGGGCAATTTCGAGATCGCGTCCGAGCCGTTCGCGCCGCGCGCTTCGCTATTGCATTGCTGCAATCTGCTGGCGCTGAAGGCGCGGGAGAACGGCATCGACCTGATCACCGACGCGCCGCAGGACCTGCCCGTCATGACTGGCGATCCCAGGGCCTTCAAGCAGATCGTGCTCAACCTCGTCGCCAACGCCATCAAGTTCACCGAGCGCGGCGGTCAGGTCTGCGTATCGGCCGCGGTGTCCGGCTCGCAGCTGACGCTGCGCATCAGCGACACCGGCGTCGGCATCGCGCCCGACGATCTCAAGCGCATCGGCGCGCCGTTCTTCCAGGCCGGCACGACCTATCAGCGCCGTCACGAGGGCACCGGCCTTGGACTTTCGATCGTGAAGAGTCTCGTGGCGTTGCATCTCGGCGAATTGACGGTACAAAGCAGGTTGGGCGAGGGCACGGCGGTCACCGTCAAGCTGCCGCTCGTCTACACGCCGCCGCAAGCCAAGCCGGCCGAGCGCAAGATTGCGACGCTGACGCCTGTGCTGCGCCAAGAACTTCAAGGTCAGGATCTTCAAGACCAAGCTCACGACCAGTCTCAGGACCAACCCGCTCTGGTGAAGAAAAGTGCCTAAGAAGTCTGCCAAGGACGAAGCCGCTCCGCGCCGCCGTGGCGCCAAAGCTGCGGTTGTCGACGTCGAGACCGAGCGCAACCTCGTGATGCGCGTGCTGCTGCACAGCCCCAAGGACACGCTGGCCGGCCTCGTCGCCGTCGCCGCGATCGCCGCGATCGTTGCCAATGCGCTGTTCCTCCAGACCGGCCGGCATCCCGCGCCGATGTTCGGCACGGTGATCAATCTTCCCGCGCCGTCGTCCGTGCCGCTGTCGAATCCCATGCCGCGTCCGCGCCCCGTCGGCGCCGATACCTCGCCGCTCGAGCCGCGCGCGACCGAGTTCCGTGTCGAGCCTAAGCCTGCCGAGCCCAAGCCCGCCGAGCGTGCTGCCGAAAAGCCGGTCGAGGCGACCGCCTCGACGCGCTCGAATGATCCGATGACCAATCTGGTCAAGGCGACCACCTCGACGCCGCCCGCGGCCCTGCGTCCGCCGGCGCCGATCCCGGCGCAAAGCCCGGCCGCACGCCGCATTGCCGGCGTGCAGCGCGCGCTGTCCGAATACGGCTACGGCAATCTGAAGATCACGGGCACCATGAGCGGCGAGACCCAGGCCGCGATCCAGAAGTTCGAGCGCGAGCACAAGATGCAGGTCACCGGCCAGGTCTCGGACCGGCTGCTGCGCGAGCTCGCCGCTGCGATCGGCCGCCCGGTCGAATAGCCGCACGTCGAGTGTCGTTGACGCAGGTCAATTGCCGGCGCCGGCACGATGGACCGGATCCGATACGATTGCGATTTGAGTGGGATCAATGACGGCCGGCGGCCGCAGGAACAAGATGGCTCATCTCATCAAGGAAGAGAAGTCGTCATGTTCAAGGTCTCGATTCTCGTCTGGATCATGCTCGGCACGACGCTGGCGGGCATCAGCCTCATCGTGGTGCTGATGGTCCCGAGCTTCGCCGCCGACGCCATCAGGAACATTCCCTATGCCGTGGCGGTAGGATTTGCACTCGCTATGCCGCTGTCATACTTCATCGCAACGCAGATTCGCGGTGGTCAGGACGGCACGCGCAAGGCGTGAGACGTAAAGCTGGCGTGAGGCCTCGCACTGGCCTATCGTCGAATTCATGCGTTTGAAATCCAATATTTGGGTGGCGGCTTACTTGCGCCGGTGCCAGACCGAGGGCGTGTTCGGCGCCGTGCGGCGTCGCGGTGCCGAGGAGGCAGGCGCGGTGTTCGTCAAGGTGTCGCTGCTCGACGGCCATGCCATGCTGTATGCGCCGGCGCCGCAGACCGTCTATGACGACGGCCGGCCGGTCGACCGCTTTTTCGTCCCTGTCGCGCCGCAGCCTCTGCCGGATCACACGATCGAGGAGCGGCTGACCAAGGAAATCCGCTTCGATCCGGATGCCTGGATCGTCGAGACCGAGGATCGCGCGGGCCGGCATTTTCTGGAATTGGCCAAGGCGTAGCCTCAACCGTCATTGCTCGCAATGACGGGGTTGGAGTTCGTTGCGTGCCTCACCGCTGCCGCTCGCTGAGGCGGCGTAAGCAAATCAGCGATCCGACGGATTAGTCCCCGTCCGCACCGCCGGGCTCGAGCCGGGCTGCACGCCCGGCCGCGTCTGGCTCGCGCCGGCGCGTGCGCGCTGGCGCTCCCCGTCATGCAGCGAGGACTGATACTTCGCGCGGGTGACCGCGAGCGTCGAGCCGCGCCAGGCCGCCAGCATCACCAGCGCCGATCGCTCGGCGAGACGGTCATAGAGCCGCGACAGGCGGTACACGGCGTTCACGGACGTTCCGATCTCCGGCTTGAAGAACAAGAGAATGCGCTGGAACACCGGGCTCGGCATGTCGAGCGCGCGTGCGGCAACGGCAAGCGCCTCGCCGCCGGCATCGTCGACGATCTGGGCTGCGACGCGCGAGGGCAGGATCAGGCTGTCGCCGAGCTCGAAGGTGAAGCTTTCGATATCGCCCGCGATCGCCGCCATCTCCAGGATCTGGATCGCGCGCTTGGCGCGCACGGTCGGAATACGGGGGGCGGCTTTCAGCGGGGTCTGCGCCAGATTGTGCAGGATCAGCGCGCGCTCGGAGGCGCCGGCGCGGAAGAACATGTCGTGGATCTCGGCCGCCTCTTTCGGCTGCATCGCCAAGTTGGCGGCCATGCGTTGCTCGGCCTCGGTCGGCACGCGCGCCGGAGCAGACGCGCGCGGCGGGGCGGGGATCTCCCGGGCCAGTGGAACCCTGCGGCCTTCCTGGGTGGCGACCAGGCCGAGCTTCTGCAGGATCGGGACGGGCGTCTGCGGATAGACCGCGAGGCGGGCCTTGACGGCTGCGCGCGTCGCATCGTCGACCTGGTCGATCAGCCGCGTGGCGAGCTCGACGAATTGCCGCTGCTCGTCGTCGCTGTGGGTGCTCGTCTGGACATAGAGGTCGGTCAGCACGCGCAGCAGCGTCGGACGGACATCGACACCTTCGCGACGGGACAGGGTCATCAGCCCGTCGAATCCGGGAAACAGCGACTTGGTCATGGAGGCGTACGCAACTCGGGAAAGATACTTGGGGGCGAGCCTAGCGCAGCTTCGTTTAAAGCCTCGTTAAGGAAAACGAGGCGTGAAGCCGGCCCTGCAATTTGAGGCGTTGTCGTGCCGCAACGGGACGGCGCGGCGCGGTCCGTGCGGCTACGGTTGAAGCGGCCCGTTTACACCCCGTTAACCATGAGCTGATCTTAATGAATGCATGTTGCTGGGGCGCGTTCGGTCGCGCGGCAATTGAAGAGAGCTGACATGGGGACCATCATCGAATTTCCGGCCGGTCGCCGGGTGGGCTCGTCCGGGGATGTCGCTCCGCGCGCAGACATGGGAACGGTTCTGATCCTTCCCGTGATTCGAATCGAGCGCGAGGCGGACGAAACCAGCGGCGATCGCGGACCGGAGCAGGGCACAGCGCCGGGGCGCCGTCGTCGCCGCCGCTGACATCCGGCTTCATGCAATGCCGGACGTCATCCGCCAGATCCGGCCTGTCCTATCGGCCGTCCTGCTCACGCTGCTAGGCGCGTTGCTCGCGGCGTGTAGCGGCGGCGACTTCGGCCGCACCCGCGAGAGCATGCGCAGCGACGACATGCATCGCTGGCTCGGTGCGGAGGTCACCTCCAGCGTCGGCCTGAGACCATCGCAATTCCAGCTCACCGACGAAGAGCGCCAGCTTCGCGATCTCGCCTATCCCATGATCGAGCCGCCGCTGTCGCGCCCCGCATGGAAGAGCGTGTTCGGCGACTACAAGGCGCTGCCCTCGCCGTGGCGGCAGAAGGTCGTGTTCGACCGCACCATGTACGGGCGCACCCTGATCGACGAGCCGCACCGCTCGCATTCCTCGCGCTATGCGCAGCTGATCGAGGACGTGCGCAACGACATCACCCGCTTCGAGCCGTTCTTCGCATCCGCGATCCGCGTCATCGATCTCGACAGGAAGCGCGATGCCAGCATGGCGCGGGTCTCCGCGCTGTCCCCGAGGGAGAGGGACGACGCGGTCGCGCGCATGCAGGAGAACTCGCTGATCATCCAGTGGGTGCAGCAATGCCTGGAGCAGCGCATCTCGTCCTATCGCTGGGCGCTGGAGCGCCTGGTGATCCAGGCCCCCGACGGCATGGCCGCCGATGCCGACCGCCTGATCGGCGAGCTCGCCGCCCAGACCGCCAATCCGCCGGTCCAGGGGCAACCGCCCTATGGTCGCGCGGTGGTCTCGAAGGGCTAAGCACGGGTCCTCAGCCCTTTGAGCGCGGCCGCCCCGCGGCCGATCGGCCCGATTCCCCGGGCCGCCTGACCGGTTCCACGGGAGTGCGCCGCCTGCCGCCGCCCACCTGGTTGAGGTTCTCCGGGAACCGCATTGATGGCCCTTGTCCTTCCGCGCCGGCCGGATAGGATCGCATCGTTTCTTCGAATTCATTTTATCCAAAGGTCCTTCGAGATGAGCTTAAACGCCGCGCATCCGCGCAAGAGCCGTCTGGACATTTCCTCGGGCCGCCTGTTGGCAGTTGCCATTCTGCTCGGATCGACTGGCTCCGCGGCCGCGCTGACCAAGGAAGCAGCGCTCGAGAATTGCCGGATGAGGGTCGGCAAGCCGATCGTGCAGGCCTGCATGCGCGCCGGCGGCGGACCTGCCGGAGGCGCAAATCTCGAAGCCTGCCGGGCAAAAGCAACGCCGCAGGTCAGGGCCTGTGTCATGGCGGCGCTCAATGCCGCCAATGGCCGCGCCAATGTCGCCGTCGAGCTTCCCAAGGAAACGGCGCCCAAGCTCGAGGCAGGCACGGCACTGCCGAAGGATTTCGTCGCCCCGCCGCGCAGCATCTCCGACATCACGGCGATCCTCGACGGCGACAAGCCCAACGAGAAGATGATCGCGGAATTGAAGTCGGAGGCCGACGCCGTGCCCACGGGCAAGGAGTCCCGCCAGGACCTCGCGCAGCTCTATTTCGATCGCGCCAATGCCCGCGCGCAGCTCGGCCGGCTCGCCGAAGCGATGGCTGACGCCGACAAGGCCGTGGAGGTCGGGCGCGGCGCCGTCGGCCCGAATTTGCTGGGGCGCATGTTGCAGCTCCAGTCCCTGCAACACTCGCTCGCGGGCGATCCGAAGCGCGCGCTCGAGATCATGCAAAGACTTTTGCGCGAATCGGCCAGCATGCCCGGCGCCAAGGGATTTCAGTTCGTGACGAACCGCGGGATCGCGGTCGTTCTCATCCAGATGGGCGACCTCGCACAGGCCGAAGCCTATCTCCGCCGCACCCAGACCGCGATCCAGGAGGCCCGCACCAGCGGCCATCCCAATTGGCGTGCGGCCTATGCGAAGTTCGGCCAGAGCTGGGAAGGCGAGCTGGAGCTCACTCGCGCCGCGATCTTCGAGGCACGCGGACAGTTCGCCGATGCCGAGGCCGCCTATCGCACCGCCGAGCTGCGCAAGCGCGCAAGCACGAAGGCCATCATGGCGTCGGACAGTGCGCCGGCCGAGACCCTTCTGCTGCAGGCGATCGATGGCACCGTGTTGAGCCAGGCGCGCATGAAGGCGAAGCAGGGCAAGCTGGCCGAGGCCGAGGTGGATGCGCGCCGCGCGCTGCTGTCGCGCCTGAAGGATACCGGCAAGTACAATCCGGTCACGCCGCGCTTCGTCATGGGGCTGGCGGGCATTTTGGTCGACCAGGGCCGCTACGAAGAGGCCGAGAAGCTCGGCCGTGTCGCCCTCGACATCAACAAGACGGTGGGTGTGCTCGAGGATTCGCAGGCGACGGTGCAGTTGCTGTCGCAGCTTGCGGGCATCCTGACGCTTCGCCGCCAGAACGCCGAAGCGGGCGAAATGTTTGCGAGGATAGAAAAGGCCGTCGCCGGCTGGGACCCGCAGCGCCGCCAGGTGTTCGAGCTCAATCCCTCTCGCATCCTGTCCCTCTATGATTCCGGGCAGCTGGACGCCGGCATTGCCGCCGCGGAGCAGCTCGTGAAGAGGCAGATCGCGCGGGTGGGGGAGAATCATTTCGACGCCGCCTCGGCACGCGGCACGCTGGCGGTCGGATTGATGCGCGCCCGCCGCGATGCCGACGCGATCAGGGAGTTCAAGGCCGCCATTCCGGTGATGATGGCGAGCGCCAACGATAACGCCGACGACGAGAACACGACCGTGGTGGCCGCGCGCAGCCAGCGGCTGCAGACCATCGTCGAGAGCTATCTGCTGCTGCTCGGCAGGGTGGAAGGAGGCGGCACCAATGTCGGCGAAGAGACATTCAGCCTGGCCGATGCCGTCCGCGGCCGCTCGGTGCAGCAGGCGCTGGCTGCCTCGAGTGCGCGTGCGGCGGCAAAGGATCCCGCGCTCGCCGAGCTCGTGCGCAAGGAGCAGGATCTGAGCAAGCAGGTCAACGCCCAGCTCGGTACGCTTAACAACGTGCTCGCGCTTCCCGCAGCGGAACGCGACGAGAAAGGCGTGCAGCAGATACAGGCCTCGATCGCGGCGTTGCGCGGCCAGCGCGACAAGGCGCGCCAGGAGATCAAGCAGAAATTCCCGATCTATGCCGATCTCGTCTCGCCCAGGCCGCCGAGCGTCGCCGAGATCCGCGCGACGCTGACCGACGGCGAGGCCATGCTGTCGTTCTATTTCGGCCAGAACGGCAGCTTCGTCTGGGCCGTGCCGAAGTCGGGGCCGGTGGCATTCGCCGCCGTCCAGGCCAGGATCGGCGACATCGAGAGCAAGATCCGCAAGCTGCGCGAGGCGCTCGAGCCGCAGGCGGCGATGATCTCGGACATTCCACCGTTCGATCTCAAGCTCGGCCATGAGTTGTACGAGCTGCTGCTCAAGCCGGTCGAGAGCGGCTGGAAGCCGGCCAAGAACCTGATCGTTGTCACCAACGGTGCGCTGGGCCTGCTGCCGCTCGCCTTGTTGCCGACGGCACCGGCGGAGGTGGCCGCCGACGAAGACCCGCTCTTCGTCGGTTATCGCAACGTGCCGTGGCTGGCGCGAACCCATGCCGTGTCGACGGTGCCGTCGGCGGCGGCGCTGCGCACGCTGCGGCAGTTGCCGCCCGGCAAGCCCGGCCGCGGCGACCTCGTAGCGTTCGGCGATCCCTATTTCAACAGCGATCAGCACGCCGAGGCGGAAGGCACGGGTGAGAAGATTCAGCTTGCGGATGCCGGCGGCAACATCACGCGCGGCGGGCCGCTGAAGCGGCGCAACAGTCCCAAGCTCGACGGCGTCGATAGCGCCGAACTCGGTCTGCTGCCTCGGCTTCCCGATACCGCCGATGAGTTGAAGTCGATCGCGCTGGCCTTGCAGGCGGATCCCTCGAAGGTGCTGTTCCTCGGCAAGAGCGCGACCGAGAGCGCGGTGAAGACGATGAATCTCTCCGGCTTCAGGATCCTGGCCTTTGCGACCCACGGTCTGGTCCCGGGCGAACTCAACGGGCTGACGCAGCCGGCGCTCGCTCTGTCGTCGCCGGTGGTGACGGGCGAGGGCGGCGACGGACTGCTGACGATGGAAGAGATTCTCGGTCTCAAGCTCGATGCGGACTGGGTCGTCCTGTCGGCCTGCAATACCGGCGCCGGCGCAGGCGCAGGGGCCGAGGCGGCCTCCGGGCTGGGCCGCGCGTTCTTCTACGCCGGCACGCGCGCCCTGCTGGTGACGAACTGGTCGGTGCACTCCCAGTCGGCGCGGCAATTGGTGACGGACCTGTTCAAGCGACAGGCCGACGATCCCAAGCTGTCGCGCAGCGAAGCGCTGCGCCAGGCGACGATGGCTCTTGTCGATGGTCCCGGCTATCTCAACAGCGAGGGCAAGACCGAGTTTGCCTATGCGCATCCGCTGTTCTGGGCGCCTTACACGATCATCGGCGATGGCGGCTTGCGTTGACGAATGGGAAAGGGGGCAAGGAAAATGAAGCGGAATGCTCTACTGGCTCTGGTGGTTGCAGGTCTGTTGGCCGCGGGATCCTCGCGCGCCGCGCCATTGATCACGGAAGAGGAGGCCAAGCTGCCGCCTCCCAAGGGCGCGGTCGCCGTCGATCAGCGCGGCATCATGCGCGGCCCGAAGATCGAGTTCGTCTCGCCGGGCGCTCCCGCGAATTCTCCTCTGCGGCTGGTGTTGAAATTCCAGTCCTATGGCGGGGCCAAGATCGATCCGGAATCGGTCAAGGTGATCTTCCTCCGAACGCCGAACGTCGACCTGACGCCTCGGGTCAGGCCCTTCGTGCAGCCAGATGGCATCAACATGCAGGATGCGGAGTTGCCGCCGGGCGAGTACACGATGCGTGTCGACATCAAGGACAGCGATGGCCGGCCGGGCACGACCGTCTTCACCCTGAAGGTTGCGCCCAAGTGAGCTCGCAGGTGAACTCGCAAGTGGCGTGCCTCTACTGCCGGTCGGAAAATGCCGAGGGTGCGCTGGTCTGCGCCTCGTGCGGGCGCGACATCGCCGTTCCCGCCACGTTGCTTGCCGAGCGCGACGATCTCTTGCGCAAGCGCGAGGATCTGCGCGATGAACTGAAGCGGGCCAGAGGCGAGATCGAAGCCATTATGAGGCGAGGGAAGTCGCGCTAGCGATGGAATGTCCGTTCTGCGCCGAGACGATCAAGGACGAAGCCATCGCGTGCAAGCATTGTTCGCGCGACTTGCGCGTCGTGCGACCGACGCTCCTCGAGATCGACGAGATCGTTGCCGAGCTGGACAAGCTCAGGCGGGATCTCGATCGCGTCAACGTCCGTCTGGAGCGCTACAACAATCCGTTGCGCTATTACGGAACGCATGCGGTGCTTTATGTGGTCATTCCAGCCCTGCTGCTGGTGATCGCGCATGTGCTCGTGACCATCACCTTCAACGTGTCCCCCATCCCGCTCCGGATTGCATCGATCGCCATACCGCTGCTGTTCGGCTTCGTGGCCTATCCGTTGCACCGGGTGTCCGCCCTGACGGCGTTCGTGCTGGCGTTCCTGGCAGCGGCCGTCAGCGTCCTGTCAATGCTGACGGTTACGGGGATCCATGACCATGTTCCGATCCTTCCGACGATCTGGATCGAATGGCGTGAAGTGTTCGAATATGGCGCGAGCATCCTGCTCGCCTTCGTCTCCGGCAACATTCTCAGCGTCGTGATCTTCCAGATCCTGCCGCGTGTGCTGACGCAGGGAGGCAAGCCGAACGCTTTCGCATTCAGGGTGGCGCGGCTGCTCGGGCAGCATGTCGGCGAGGAACAGCTGCGCCGTCGTGCCCGCTTGATACAGGACCTCATGCAGACCGCGGGGCCGCTCGCCGGCGTTGCCGCGACCGGCGTCGGCTCGATCTATGCGGGATTGAAGGGCTTGCTGGGCTAGCTCGACTGCATCTGTCTCACGGCGCGCCTTCAGGCCTAGCGCGCTTCCACCACCTCGCCGTCCTCTTTCACGAACCGGCCAACCGGATTGTCCAGGAGATCGACCACGGCTTCCGACGGCCGGCACAAGCGCGTGCCCTTTGGCGTCACCACGATCGGCCGGTTGATGAGGATAGGGTGGGCGATCATGACATCGAGGAGCTGCTCATCGCTCCATTTGGGGTCGTCCAGGCCGAGCTCCTTGTAAGGCGTTCCCTTCTCGCGCAGCAGCGCGCGGACCGGAATGCCCATGCTCGCGATCAGTTCCTTGAGCTTGTCCCGCGAGGGTGGAGTCTTCAGATATTCGATGACATCAGGCTCGACGCCGCTCTGCCGGATCATCGCCAGCGTGTTGCGCGAGGTGCCACAGGCGGGATTGTGATAGATCGTGACGGTCATCGAACTGTCTCCGTGATTGCGACCGAGGCGGACGCGCGTGAGCGGCCGAGCAACCAGTTCATCAGCAGCATGCCCGCGAAGGCGCCGCAGAGTTCCGCGAGGATGAATCCGGGCAGGTCAGCGGGGCGAATGCCGGCGAACGTGTTCGTCAGCGACCTTGCGATGGCCACCGCAGGGTTGGCAAACGACGTGGAAGCCGTGAACCAATAGGCGGCCGTGATGTAAAGGCCGACCAGCCAGGGGATGGCCGTCCGCTGAAACCGGATGCCGGCCAGGATCGTCGCGACCAGCCCGAACGCAGCGACCGCTTCGGCGAACCATTGCGGCCCTCCGGTTCGGACCTTCGTCGAGAGGTCGAGCAGCGGCAGGCCGAACATCAGATGCGCCGCCAGCGTTCCCGCGATGCCGCCAGCGATCTGCGCGATCACGTAAAGCGCGGCCTCGTTGACCGGCAGCTCGCGCTTGCCGGTGAAGACGAGCGTCACTGCGGGATTGAAATGTGCGCCGGAGATCGGACCGAGCACCGTGATCAGGACAACCAGGATGGCCCCGGTCGGCAAGGTGTTGCAGAGCAGCGCAAGGGCGACGTCCTTGGTCAGCGTTTCCGCCATGATGCCGGAGCCGACCACGGTGGCGACGAGAATACCCGTGCCGAGCGCTTCAGCCGCGAGGCGCCGCGGGAGATCGAAACTGTCCATCAGCCGGCTCGCTCCTTTCGTTTTGGCGAGCAGCACGATTGCAAGGTCTCGACGACGGGCTCGCAAACCTCCGGCCGTCCGCCGCAGCAATCGCGCAGCAGGAAGAGCGCGACGTCGCGGAATTCGCCGAGATTGGCGCGGTAGACGATCGAGCGACTGTGCCGCTCGGAGGACACGAGGCGGGCGCGGCTCAGAATCGACAGATGCGCCGACAGCGTGTTTTGCGGGACTTCCAACAGGCGGGCGAGATCGCCGGCCGCAAGACCGTCAGGCTCGTGCCTGACCAGCGTCCGGAACGCCTCCAGACGGGTCGGTTGAGACAGCGCGGCGAGCGCCAGGACGGCTTGCTCTGTTTCCATATATCCAGATTTATGGAATTATAGGGGGCAAGTCAATCTGGAAACCTCCGGTCCATGGAGTGAGCGGTAATTTCCAATATTCTAGAAATATGGTTTGACGATTGATGCGCACGGGCGCATCATGTCGCGCATGAAGATCGACGACGCAGCAGCACGCCTGGAAGCCCTGGGGAATCGGACCCGCCTGCAGATTTATCGCGCGCTGGTCCGGGCCGGGCACGCGGGCATGCCGGTCGGCCGCTTGCAGGACAAGCTGAAGGTCCCGGCCTCGACGTTGTCGCACCACATCAAGACGCTGGTCTCGGTCGGATTGGTCAGTCAGATCAGGGAATCGACCACCCTGATCTGCCGCGCCAATTTCGACGCCATGCGCGGGCTGGTCGATTTCCTGGCCGCGGAGTGCTGTGCGGAAGAAGCGGGATGCAAGGCTGCGCAGACCGCAGCCTGACTCATTTGATCAGTTATTCCATAATTCTAGAAGGATGGAGAGTTCGGAATGGACAAGACAGTAGCCATCATCGGGGCGGGGCCGGTCGGCCTCGCGGCCGCCGCTCATGTGCTCGAACGCGGCATGTCCCCTGTCGTGCTCGAAGCCGGACCCGAGGCCGGGCATGCGGTACGGCAATGGCAGCACGTCCAGCTCTTCTCGCCGTGGGAATATAACGTCGACAAGGCCGCGGCGCGCCTGCTTGCGCCGACGGGATGGAATTCGCCGGATCCAAGCTCCTATCCGACCGGCGGCGAACTGATCGAGCGCTATCTCGCGCCGCTGGCAACGCGAACGCCGCTGCGCGAGACGATCCGGACCTCGAGCCGCGTCACGGCGATCAGCCGCGCCGGCTTCGACAAGGCGAAGACGAAGGGGCGGGACCAGGCGCCGTTCGAAATCCGCTACCAGAACGGCAAAGGCGACGAAGTGCTGCGCGCCGATGCCGTCATCGACGTCTCCGGCACGTGGTTCTCGCCCAATCCCGCCGGCAGCAACGGTCTGCCGGCGCTCGGCGAACGCGAATGCGCCGGCCGCATCGCCTATGGCATGCCGGCTGTGCGCGGCTCCGCTCGCAGCAGATACGCCGGTAAGACCGTCGCCGTGCTCGGTGCGGGCCATTCCGCGCTGGGCACGCTGATTGATCTCGCGCAGCTCGCCGAGTGGGCGCCCGGCACCAGGCCCGTTTGGCTGTTGCGCGGGGACGATCCGGCAAAGGCCTTTGGCGGCGGCCGCAACGACAAGCTTGCCGCGCGCGGCGAGCTGGGCTCAGCCTTCGCCGCGCTCGTGACTGCCGGAAAGATCGCGGTCGAGACCGGCTTCGCTGTCACTCACATTTCGGAGATCGAAGGCCGCCTCAGGATTTCGGCAGGCGCCGGCTCGGCTGCGCGGAGTGTGATTGCGGATGAGCTGGTGGTGTCGACCGGCTTCCGGCCTGATCTCTCGTTTCTGTCCGAGCTGCGGCTGCGGCTCGATCCGGCGATCGAGGCGCCCCTCGCGCTCGCGCCGCTCATCGACCCCAACGAGCATAGCTGCGGAACGGTGCGGCCTCACGGCGCGCGCGAGCTGGCGCATGATGAGCCGGGCTTTTATCTCGCCGGCATGAAATCCTACGGACGTGCGCCGACCTTCCTGATGATGACTGGATACGAGCAGGTCCGATCGATCGTCGCCGACATCGCCGGCGACAAGAAGGCCGCGGCACGGGTCGAGCTCGTGCTCCCGGAGACCGGCGTCTGCACACGCGCCGGCGTGGAGTCCGCCGCCGCAGCGGGATGTTGCGGCGGCCCGGCCAAGGCCGAACCTTCGGCCTGCTGTGCCGCCGATGAATCCGCGAAGAAGGCGGGCGGTGCGGGGTGCGGTTGCTCATGAGCCGAGGCACTGCGGGCCCGCTCACCGTCGTCATCGCGCTCGGCAGCGCGCAGACCATCGCGTGGGCGTCGAGCTACTATCTTCCTGCGATCCTGGCCGCGCCGATCGCGGACGATCTCGGACTTGCGCCGACTTACGTGTTCGGCGCGCTATCGGGAGCGCTCGTCATCTCCGGCCTGCTTGGTCCGCGCGTTGGGCACGCAATCGATACGTTCGGTGGGCGCAGCATGCTTGCCGTCTCAAACCTCGTTTTCGCCGCTGGCTTGCTGCTGCTGTCCGCGGCCTATGGCGTCGCGGTGCTGATCGCAGCCTGGGTCCTGCTCGGGATCGGCATGGGCATGGGCCTCTATGAAGCGGCGTTCGCGACGCTTGCGCGCATTTACGGCGCCAATGCGCGACGAACGATCACCGGCATTACCCTGATCGCCGGTTTCGCCAGCACACTCGGCTGGCCGCTCACGATGTGGCTCGCCACGGAGTACGGCTGGCGCGCGGCCTGTCAGCTTTGGGCGGTGATCCACATCGGTCTTGCCTTGCCGCTCAACCTTGCGCTGCCCCGGGCCGCGCCATTGCAGGAGGCCGGATCGACCACAGGCGCAAGCCAGCAATCCGGCGGTCAGAGCGAAACCTTCGCAATGATATTGCTGGCGTACATGTTTGCGGCCGCGAGTTTTGTCAGCTCCGGAGTCTCGGCCATTCTGCCCACCATGCTGGTTGCGTTCGGCGCCACGCCGGCACAGGCGTTGCTGGCAGGAGCATTGGTCGGACCGGCACAAGTCGGCGCCCGCCTTCTGGAAGCAGGATGGCTTGGCCGGTTTCATCCGCTGCTGTCGGCGAGGCTCGCCATGCTCATGAATCCGATCGGGGTGCTTGCTCTGGTCGCGGGCGGCCCTTGGCTCGCACCCGTCTTCACGGTGCTGTACGGCGCCGGTAACGGCATCATTACCATTGCCCGCGGTACGCTGCCGTTGGCGCTGTTCGGGCCGGTCGGGTTCGGCAGGCGGGTCGGGATGATTTCGCTGCCTTCGAGGGCAACGGGGGCTTTCGCGCCGCTTGCGCTGGGATTGATGGTGGAGCATCTCGGCAGCAGCGCGCTCTGGATCGGCGCGCTGGCCTCGGTCTCCGCGTTCTTCGCGCTTCTGCTGCTTCGTGGGGATCAGACGGCATGAGTTCCTGCCCGATGGGAGGAGAACATTCGTAGCTTGCGCGGCCGGCCGTTGATTGCGGTGATGTGTATCGGCCAGCTCGGCAATCTGCTGCCGCACGTGACGTTGTCCGCGAATCTGGCCCAGCATCTGATGCCGGCGTGGGGGTTGTCCGCCGCCGAGGGCGGCATGATGGCGAGCGGCTACGCGTTTGGCTACATGCTGGCGGTGCCCGTGCTGACGACGCTGACCGATCGCATCGACGCACGGCTCGTGCTCCTCTGCGGCTCTGTCGTCAGCGGACTTGCGACCGTCGCGTTCGGCATCTTCGCGGAAGGGTTCTGGTCGGGGACCATCATCTGGTCGCTCGCCGGCCTTGGTTTTGCCGGTGCCTACATGCCCGGGCTCAAGGCGCTGACCGACCGGCTGCCCGTCGGCGACACCTCGCGGGCGGTCACGCTCTACACGTCGAGCTTCTCGGTGGGCGTCGGCCTGTCGTTCCTGATCGCGCAAGTCATCGCGGACGGCTGGGGATGGCGGACCGCGTTTTACGTGACCGGCATCGGTCCCATCGCCATGGTGGTCGCGTGTCTTTTGATCGAGAGCCGCAGTCCCGCTCCAAGAGCGGGACGCCTTTTGAACTTTGCGCCCGTTTTCGCCAACCGCGAGGCACTCGGTTACATATTCGGCTACGGCGCGCATTGCTTCGAGCTCTACGGCATTCGCACCTGGCTGGTCGGCTTCTGGACCTTCGTCGTGGCGCATCAGGGCGCGCCCTCGTGGCTGAGCCCGGTCCTGATGAGCTTCTGTTTTGCAGTGATCTCCATGCCGGCCAGCATCCTCGGCAACGAGGCCGCACTGAAATTCGGGCGACATCGGGCGATCACGGTGGTGATGATCGCCTCGGCTTGCGTTGCCCTCGTCATCGGCCTGAATGCGACGGCTCCAGCATGGGTGCTGGCGCTGCTGCTGATGATCTATGGCCTGACAGTGCCAGCGGATTCCGGTGCATTGACAGCCGGGATGTCGGCCGCGGCTGTCTCGGAGCATCGCGGGGCGACTCTCGCCCTGCATTCGACCGTCGGGTTCGGCCTATCGGCGATCGGAGCCTGGGGAACCGGGGTTGCCCTCGATGCCGCTGGCGGCCCCCAGAGTGCAGAGGGCTGGTTGCTGGCCTTCATCGTGCTCGCGGCCGGGATCGCGCTCGGCCCGCTCGCCTTGCTATGGTCGCGGACGGCGCGGTCCGGCGAGCTGGTACCGAAGTCGCAATAGGCGAGGCAGGATGCGGGCGGTCGGCCTGACAGGCCTCGGAGCCTCGGTCACGAATGCTTGACTTTGATCAAAGAATGCATTCGGCCGCAGACTATGGTACTCAGGCAACGTTGCGGTTCCCAAAGGTATCCAAAAGGTTAAAAGCACGTTTCATGCGGATCGTTCGGACCATCCTGGCATTCGCCATCGCCATCTCCCTGGCGATGCTGCCGGCTGGCGCGTCCGCTTCCGGCGTCGCGATGTCGTCGGGTGACATGAAGGCGGCCATGCAGGTCGGCGGCGACGACGATATGTCGGTGCACGATTGTTGTCCCGACATGAAGGGAACGGGCTCCGACACCGGCTACCAATGCGGGATGGGCTTCTGCTGTGTCGGCGGCACCGTCGCACTGGCAGACATTCGTCCCCTGGCGTTCGAATTCCTTGCCGTCGCGGCAGCGGAAACCGCTATTCCTGCCGATCAGGTCGTCGACTCGCGCGGCGGCAGTCCTCCCTTCCGGCCTCCTCGAATCTGATCTCTCAAGACGCGCGCGGGCACGCCCCGCGCGGCGATGACTGATGTGCGCATTCAAGCGTCGCGGTCGAGATCAATTCATGAGGACAGGACAATGCTTTCCAAGTTCAGCACCGCGGCTGTTGCCGCCACCCTTTCGCTCGCCGCTTCAGTCGCCTTGGCGGGTGCCGGCGATTACGCTTTCGAGCCGGTCAATCCCGAGATGAAGAAGGGCGACGACGTCACGCTCGCCGTTCGCCTGACCAACAAGCAGACCGGCAAGCCGGTGCTTGATGCCGTCATCTTCAAGACGCGCGTCGACATGGCTCCGGACGGCATGGCCGAGATGGAATCGGCGGTCGCGCCACTGCCCTCCAAAGAGCCGGGCGTCTACGCCTTCAGGACGGACCTGCCGATGGCCGGCCGCTATCAGGTCACGCTCTCGGCGAAGGTGCAGGGCGAGCCTGAGACGGTCACCGGCAAGGTCATCGTCAAGGCGATCAAGTGAGCTTTCGGGCGCCGTCGGACGGTGCCCGAACTTCTCTTTCCCATTCACATGGACGCGCGCTCCGAGCGCGCGAAACAACCATGAAGACGTTGCGTCTCTTGACGACTCTCGCTCTCGGCAGTGGCCTCGCCTTTGGCGCGTACTGGTTCTCGAACGAGGGGCGCTGGTCGGTCCATGCCGAGGTGACCCCGGCTGCGGCGCCAGCGGACCGGACTCCGCTCTACTATCGCGATCCGAGCGGCGCGCCGCTTTGGTCCGCCGGGCCAAAGAAGGACGACCGCGGGCGGGACTATCTGCCGGTCTACGATGACGACAAGGCCGCCCAGGCAGAGCCGAAGCCACCGCAGGCGGCTTCATCGCGAAAAATCCTCTACTACCGCAATCCGATGGGGTTGCCCGACACCTCGCCGGTGCCGAAGAAGGACCCGATGGGGATGAACTATATCCCCGTCTACGAAGGCGACGACGCCGATGACGGCACGGTGAAACTGTCGCCCGGCAAGATCCAGCGCAGCGGCGTGAAGTCCGAGCCGGTGGCGCGGCGATCGGTCCAGGTCCTGGTTAAGGCGCCCGGTACGATCCAACTAGACGAGCGCCGCGTCTCGGTGATCGCGATGCGGGCCGAGAGCTTCGTGCAGAAGATCGCGGACGTCACCACCGGCTCCCGCGTCAAGGCGGGCCAGCCGCTGATGGAGATCTACAGCTCGGCGGTCGCCTCCGCGGCGGCCGACTATCTTGCGACCATCACCTCCAAGACCGTCGGCGGGGTCGAGATCTACGGCCGCGGCTCGCGGCAACGGCTGATCAATCTCGACGTCCCCGAGCGGGTGATCGCCGAGATGGAGAGAACGCGTGTCGCGCCCGTCACCATCCATTGGTCGGCGCCGCGCGACGGGATCGTGCTCGAGCGCAACGCGATCGAAGGCATGCGCGCCAATCCCGGCGACGTGCTGTTCCGCATCGCCGACACCTCGCTGGTCTGGGCGCTGGTCGACGTCGCCGAGCGCGATCTCGGCAACATCGCGGTCGGGCAGTCCGTCGCGGTGCGCGCGCGCAGCTTCCCCGGCCGAAGCTTCACCGGCAAGATCGCGGTGATCTATCCGCAGGTGAACCGCGAAACCCGGACGGTTCGCGTCCGCATCGAGCTCGCCAATCCCGAAGCGTTGCTGCTGCCGGACATGTATGTCGATGCCGACGTCGACACGGCCGATAGCGCGCTTGTCCTGGCGATCCAGGACAGCGCGGTGCTCGATACCGGCACGCGGCAGGCCGTCCTCGTCGACAAGGGGGACGGGCGCTTCGAGCCGCGGGAAGTGAAGCTCGGCCGGCGCGGCGGCGGCTTTATCGAGGTGCGCGACGGCCTTGCCGAAGGCGAAGCGGTGGTCACATCCGCCAACTTCCTGATCGATGCGGAAAGCAATCTGAAGGCCGCGCTCAAAGGCTTTGCCGAGGCTGCGCCTCAAGCCTCCGACGCCGGCCATGCGACGGGAGAGCACAAATGATCGCCCGCATCATCGCCTGGTCGGCGCGCAACCTGCTGCTGGTGCTGTTCGGCACCGGCTTTGCGGCGGCCGCCGGCTTCTACGCGCTGCTTCATCTCCCGCTGGATGCGATCCCCGACCTCTCGGACACCCAGGTCATCGTCTACACCGAATATCCCGGCCAGGCGCCGCAGGTGATCGAGGACCAGGTCACCTATCCCTTGACGACGGCGATGCTGACCGTGCCGAAATCGAAGGTGGTGCGCGGCTTCTCCTTCTTCGGCGTGTCGTTCGTCTACGTGATCTTCGAGGACGGCACCGACATCTATTGGGCGCGCTCGCGCGTGATGGAGTTCCTGAACGGCGCCACGTCTCGACTTCCCGTCGGCGTCACCCCGACCATCGGGCCCGATGCGACCGGCGTCGGCTGGGTCTATCAATACGCCGTGATGTCGAAAGAATTGAACCTCGCCGACACGCGCACGATCCAGGACTGGAATCTGAAATTCGCGCTCGCCAAGGCCGAAGGCGTGGCCGAGGTCGCCAGCATCGGCGGCTTCGTCAAGCAGTACAACGTGGTGCTCGACCCGCAGCGCATGCGCGACCGCGGCATCAGCATGCAGAAGATCCGGGAGGCGATCCGTGCCAGCAATGCCGACGTCGGCGGCCGCACGGTCGAGCTGTCGGAGTTCGAATACGTCATTCGCGGCAAGGGCTACATCAAGAGCATCAACGATCTCGGCAACATCGTCCTGAAGACCAGCAACGGCACGCCGGTGCTGCTGCGGGACGTCGCCAATGTCGAGCTCGGACCCGACGAGCGGCGCGGCATTGCGGAGCTGAACGGCGAGGGCGAGGTCGCAAGCGGCATCGTGCTGCAGCGCTTCGGCGTCAACGCGCTCGACGTCATCGAAAACGTCAGGAAGCGTTTCAAGGAGATTGCGAGCAGCCTGCCGAAATCGGTCGAGATCGTCCCGGTCTACGACCGCTCGGGCCTGATCTATTCGGCGATCGACACGCTCAAGCACACGCTGTTCGAGGAGAGTATCGTCGTCGCGCTCGTCTGCATCGTGTTCCTGCTCCATGTCCGCAGCGCGCTGGTCGCGATCCTGATGCTGCCGGTCGGCGTGCTGATGGCGTTCGGCGCCATGAAGCTGCTGGGCCTGGGATCCAACATCATGAGCCTCGGCGGCATCGCGATCGCGATCGGCGCCATGGTGGATGCCGCGATCGTCATGATCGAGAACGCGCACAAGCACCTTGAGCGCGCCGAGCCCGGTCAGTCGCGCGTCCAGATCCTGATCGACGCGGCATCCGAGGTCGGGCCGGCACTGTTCTTCAGCCTGCTCATCATCACTGTCTCGTTCATGCCGATCTTCACGCTGGAATCGCAGGAGGGGCGGCTGTTCAGCCCGCTGGCGTTCACGAAGACCTTCGCGATGGCGGCCGCGGCCCTGTTGTCCGTCACGCTGGTGCCGGCGCTGATGGTGATCTTCGTCCGCGGCAGGATCGTGCCGGAGAGGAAAAACGTCATCAACCGCTTCCTGATCTTTATCTACCGCCCGGTCATCAAGGGCGTGCTGCGCGCCAAGACGCCGGTGATCCTGGCTTCGCTGGTCGTGCTCGCCGTTACGATCTGGCCGGCGCGGCAGCTCGGCACCGAGTTCATGCCGACGCTGAACGAGGGCACGCTGCTCTACATGCCGACGACGCTGCCCGGTATCTCCGTGACCAAGGCGGCCGAGCTGATGCAGACGCAGGACCGCATCATCAAGTCGTTCCCGGAGGTCGAATCGGTCTACGGCAAGGCGGGGCGGGCGGCGACCGCGACCGATCCGGCGCCGACCGAGATGTTCGAGACGGTGGTCAGTCTGAAGCCGAAGGAGCTTTGGCGGGAAGGCGTCACCATCGACAGCCTGATCGCGGAAATGGACAAGGCGCTGCAGTTTCCGGGCGTCTCCAACGCCTGGACCATGCCGATCAAGGCGCGCATCGACATGCTGTCCACCGGCATCCGCACCCCCGTTGGCGTCAAGGTGATGGGCACCGACCTCGTCGAGATCGACCGGCTGGCGAAGCAGGTCGAACGGGTGATCAAGACGGTGCCGGGCACCTCCTCGGCCTATGCCGAGCGCGGCATCGGCGGCTACTATCTCGAGATCGTCCCGGATCGCGAGGCGCTCGCCCGCTATGGCATCCTGATCCAGGATGTTCAGGACACCATCGCGGCGGCGCTCGGCGGCCAGACCGTCACGACGACGGTGGAGGGGCGGCAGCGGTTCACGGTGAACATGCGCTATCCGCGCGACCTGCGCGACAATCCCAAGGCGATCGCCAGCGATATCCTGGTGCCGATGCCCGCAGGCGGCGCGGTGCCGCTCGGCGAGGTCGCGAAGGTCGAGCCGGCGCGGGGGCCGACCTCGATCCGGACCGAGAACGGCCAGCTCGCGACCTACGTCTACGTCGACATCCGCGATCGCGACATCGGCAGCTACGTCGCCGATGCGCAACGCGCCGTGACTGACAGCATCCAGTTCCCATCAGGATATTACGTGGTCTGGAGCGGTCAGTACGAATATCTCCAGCGCGCCGCGGCGCGCCTGAAGATCGTGGTGCCGGTGACGCTGACGATCATTTTCCTGCTGCTGTACCTGAATTTCAGGGCCATGACCGAAACCCTGATCGTGATGCTGTCGCTGCCCTTCGCGCTGGTCGGCGGCATCTGGATGATGTGGTGGCTCGGCTTCAACATGTCGGTCGCCGTCGCCGTCGGCTTCATCGCGCTTGCCGGCGTCGCCGCCGAGACCGGCGTCGTGATGCTGATCTATCTCGAGCATGCCCTGGCCGAGATCAAAGCGGCGTGCAGCGCCGAGGGCAGGGGCCTCACCCGGCAGGATCTCCACGAGGCCATCATGGTGGGCGCGGTCGAGCGCGTCCGTCCCAAGATGATGACGGTCGTCGCCATCATGGCGGGCCTGCTGCCGATCATGTGGAGCACCGGAACCGGGTCGGAGATCATGCAACGAATCGCGGTGCCGATGATTGGCGGCATGATATCGTCGACGCTGCTGACGCTGATCGTGATCCCGGCGATCTTCGGGTTGGTGAAGGGTGTCCGCCTGCCGCCCACGCGCGAGGACAGAGAACAACCGGCTGAGATGCCCAAGCCGATCGGCGCCAGATTGCGCGTCGTGGAGCCGGCCGGATGAGGCGAGCCGTGACGCACGATCATATGTCAGGGCGACGGAGTGACAGAAGAGGAAGCCGAAGATGAAGCAACGCGCATACCTGATGACCCGCCGGTCCCTTGTCGGGCTGATGGCCGCGGCAGCTTTTGCAAGGCCCGCCGCGGCAGCATCCGACGCAGCCGCGCTCACGGTGCACCGGGATCCGAGCTGCGGCTGCTGCGCCGGCTGGGTGCAGCATCTGCGGGACGCAGGATTTACCGCCCAGGTGGAGGAGACTCCCGACCTCGAGCCGATCCGGGCGCGTCTCGGCGTCCCCTCGAACCTGGTCGCGTGTCACACGGCAGAGGTCGCCGGTTATGTCGTCGAGGGGCACGTGCCGGCCGCGGCCGTGCGACGCCTCCTCGCGGAGCGTCCAAACGCGAAGGGAATAGCCGTGCCGGGCATGCCGGTCGGATCGCCGGGCATGGAAGGCGGCAAGCCGCAGCGTTACGAGGTCGTGCTGTTCGGTGCCGACGGTCAGAAGCCGTTCATGCGCTTCATCGGCTCGGAGGCGATTGATTGATGAAGGAGCGCTGGACATATTCCGGCATCAATGATGCACCGGGCAGTGCGGGGGCTATCGCATTTGAGAGCTCTTCCCTGCGACCATCCTTCGAGACGCCCGCTTGTGGCGGGCTCCTCAGGATGAGGGCGGAGTGCGCGGCAGCAGATTCAACGAGCACTGATGCCGATCAGCCTCATCCTGAGGAGGCGCGTAAGCGCCGTCTCGAAGGACGAGGCGTGCGCACCGGCCGCGCTACAGAGTCGTATGTGATAGCCTCCGGGCTGTGCGAGGGACCATCCGACTGTGCTGCGCGATGTCTGGCCATCACTACGGCTGCGGCGGATAGCGCTCGAAGGCCGGCAGTTCGTGCGCATGCTTCATCCAGCGCAGGCGCTCGGCGACCTGGATCTGCATCGTGGCAGGCACGACCTCGGGGTCGTCGTAGGTCGCGCTCTGGATGTCGATGACCCCCGGCAGGATGCTGGCATTGACGTAGAACAGTCCGGTTCCGCACGCGCTGCAAAAGTGCCGCCGCCCGTGTTCCGAGGAGCGGTAAACCTTCGGCTCGCCCTTCGTCACCTTGACCGCGCCCTCCGGGTACATCGTCCAGCCGACGACAGGAGCGCCGGCGTGTAGCCGGCAATCGCGGCAGTGGCAAAGCGCGTGGACGATCGGCTCGCCTTCGACCTCGTAACGGATTGCGCCACAGTGACAGCCGCCCGTGATTTTGCTCATGCGTTCCTCCGATCGAAGATGACTTCAGATCGATAGCTCTCGAGCCTTTTGGCTTCAACAACGCAACCAATTCGAGATTGCGTCCTACTGTCGCCTGACAGCTGCTGCCATTGCGCAGTTCGTCGGCTGCCGTTCCCGGAAACCGCGGTGATTCAAGCCGAGCGGCCGGCCGCAAGCTCGCGCGTGATCCACTCGGCGAACACGCGGATGGGACGGCGCTGCTGGCCTGCGCGCGGAAACACGAGATGGTGGCCGACATAGCGGATATCGACCGAACGTCGGGCGAGCGGCGCGACCAGCCGCCTGGTCGCGATCTCGCGTTCGGCCAGCAGGGTTGATTCCAGCGTCACGCCGAGGCCGCTCGAGGCCATCGCGATCGCCAGGAAGCTGCGATCGAAGCGCATGCCGTGAATGGCCGGCGCTTCGAGGCCGTTTGCGCTGAACCATTGATGCCACTGCACCTGCTTGACTTCAGAGCGGATCAGCACCTGATCGAATAGGTCCTTCGGCTTGCGGATCTTCTTCGCGAGCTCGGGCGTGCAGAGCGGCGTCACCGTCTCCTCGCCCAGCGGAATGATCTCGACCCCTTCGGCCCTCGGCTTGCCATAGACGATGTCGATGTCGAAATCGTCGTTGCTGAACCTTGCATATTCGGTATTGGCCGCCAGGCGGACCTCGAGTTTGGGTTCGGCGGCCATGAAGCGGGCAAGGCGCGGGGCGAGCCACTGCGCGGCAAAGCTCGGTGCGCAATGCACCCGTAGCAATTGCGGGCCGCGGCCTGCGACCTCCTCGATGCCGCGGCGCAGATTGTCGAAGGCGGCGCCAGTATGACGCATCAGGTTGGCGCCCGCCGGCGTCAGGCGGATCGCCCGGGCGCTGCGTTCGAACAGGATCGTGCCCATCGCGCTTTCGAGCTTGCGAATGGCGTGGCTGACCGCGCTCGGGGTGAGGTGAAGCTCGTTCGCGGCATCCCGGAACGAGCCGGTGCGCGCGGCCGCCTCGAAGGCGCGGATGGAGGATATCGGGATACTCGACAGCAGCATCCGATGAGTGAACCAAATTCACCTATGCAAGACAACAGCGCGTTTGCGAGGGAAGCAGCAGCGGCTTAATCAACGGGATCAAGACCGGGCCCTGCGGCGCCCGGCAAGAGCGAGCCAGGGAGGAGCCAATGCTGCTACGCGGCAAGACTGCCATCATCACCGGCGCGGCCTCGCCGCGGGGGATCGGCCTTGCGACCGCGCGCCGCTTTGCAGCCGAAGGCGCCCGGGTCGCCATTCTCGATATCGACGGCCCGGCGGCGGAAGCTGCCGCCCGCGGCCTCGAGCCGGTCACCGGCGAGCCGCATCTCGGGCTGGCCCTGGACGTCACCGACAAGCAGGCCTGCATCAAGGCCGCCGAAGCGGTCGCCGCGGCATTCGGCCAGATCGACATCCTCATCAACAATGCCGGCGTGACCCAGCCCGTGAAGCTTCTCGACATCACGCCGGAAGATTGGGACCGCATCCAGGACGTCAACCTTAAGGGCATCCTGTTCCTGTCGCAGGCCGTGATCCCCTACATGCGAAAGCGCAAGAGCGGATCGATCGCCTGCATGTCGTCGGTCTCCGCCCAGCGCGGCGGCGGCATCTTCGGTGGCCCGCATTATTCGGCGGCCAAGGCCGGCGTACTCGGGCTGGCCAAGGCGATGGCCCGCGAATTCGGACCCGACGGCATCCGCGTCAATTGTGTGACGCCGGGCCTGATCGGCACCGACATCACGGCGGGCAAGCTCACCGACGAGATGCGGGCGAAGATCCTCGAGGGCATCCCGCTCGGCCGGCTCGGCGAAGCCGCCGATGTCGCCGGCATCTACACCTTCCTCGCCTCGGACCTGTCGGCCTACGTCACCGGCGCCGTCATCGACGTCAACGGCGGCATGCTGATCCACTGAGCGGGAAGGGGAGACACATGGCGACACCGACACTCGAAAACGCGCCGACGCTGGCGCAGCGCGCCCGCAACATCCGCCGCAACGCCCTGTTGATGGGCGAGGTCCAGGGCCAGGGCTATATCGCCCAGGCGCTCGACATCGCCGACGTGCTGGCGGTGGCCTATTTCCACGCGATGCGTTTTCGCGCCGAAGATCCCGCCTGGGAAGGCCGCGACCGCTTCCTGCTGTCGAACGGACATTATGCGATCGCGCTCTATGCGGCGCTGATCGAGGCCGGGATCATTCCCGAGGCGGAGCTCGAAACCTACGGCTTCGATGAGAGCCGCCTGCCGATGTCGGGCATGGCCTCCTATACCCCGGGCATGGAGATGTCCGGCGGCTCGCTCGGTCTTGGCCTCGGCATCGCCGTCGGCATGGCGCTCGGGCTGAAGCGGAGAAAATCGGCCGCGCGCATCTTCACGCTGTTCTCCGACGGCGAGCTCGACGAAGGCTCCAAATGGGAAGCCATCATGTCGGCATCCCATCACAAGCTCGACAACCTCATCGCGATCGTCGACGTCAACAATCAGCAGGCGGACGGTCCCTCCAAGCAGATGCTCGGCTTCGAGCCGCTGGTGGACAAGCTCGAGGCGTTCGGCTGGTTCGTGCAGCGCGTCGACGGCAACGATCTCGACGCGGTCGTCGCCGCCTTCGATGCCGCGATGACACATGGCGAGCCGAAGCCGCGCATGATCGTCGCCGACACCCTGATGGGCAAGGGCGTTCCCTTTCTGGAGCAGCGCGAGAAGAACCATTTCATCCGCGTCGAGCCGCATGAATGGCAGCTCGCGCTCTCAGCCCTGAACGCGGGAGAGCAGCCATGAAGTCCGCCGGATCGACCCCATGGGCCAAGCCGCGCCTGACGACCTCGGCCATGATCGCCTCGATCGCGGCGGAAGGCCAGCGCACCCGGCCGGCTCCGTTCGGGCACGCGCTCGTCGAGCTCGCCCGCGGACGCGAGGACGTCGTCGGCATGACCGCCGATCTCGGCAAATACACCGACCTGCACATCTTCGCGCAGGCCTTCCCCGATCGTTATTACCAGATGGGCATGGCCGAGCAGCTGCTGTTCGCCGCAGCCTCGGGGCTCGCGGCCGAAGGCTTTATGCCCTTCGCAACGACCTACGCGGTGTTCGCCTCGCGCCGGGCCTACGACTTCATCCATCAGACCATCGCCGAGGAAGACCGCAACGTGAAGATCGTCTGTGCGTTGCCCGGCCTGACCTCCGGCTACGGCCCGAGCCATCAGGCGGTCGAGGACCTCGCGCTGTTCCGCGCGATGCCCAACATGACGGTGATCGATCCCTGCGACGCGCATGAGATCGAGCAGATCGTGCCGGTCATCGCCGCGCATCGCGGACCGGTCTATATGCGGCTGCTGCGCGGACAAGTGCCGCTGGTGCTCGACGAGTACAATTACCGCTTCGAGCTCGGCAAGGCTGCGCTGCTGCGCGACGGCACCGATGTCCTGATCATTTCCTCGGGCATCATGACTATGCGCGCGCTGGAGGCGGCCCAAGCCTTGTCTGACGACCGCGTCAGCGCTGCCGTCCTGCACGTGCCCACGATCAAGCCGCTCGATACCGCGGCGATCCTGCGCGAAGCGGGCAAGCCCGGCCGCCTCGTCGTCGTCGCCGAGAACCACACCGTGATCGGCGGCCTCGGCGAAGCGGTGGCGACGCTGTTGATGCGCTCCGGCGTCCATCTCCCATTCCGGCAGATCGGGCTGCCGGACGAGTTTCTCGCCGCCGGCGCGCTGCCGACGCTGCACGACCGCTACGGCATCTCGACCGCGGAAGTGAAGCGACAGATCAAGGCCTGGCTGCGCTAGCAGCCACCTCTTTACAATCGAAGCGACCGACATGCTTCGCAGCATTGCTGCGGAGAACGAGGGCTGCTGTCCAAACGCCCGGCGAGGCTATGTTCGGGCCTCTGTACGTTCGGTCCGCATCAGCCGTTGCTTCACCGTCCGGGCGAGCGCAGCCGGCGCCTCCTCGGGGATCGCAAAGCACGAGCTCGCGTTGATCTCGCAGAGCACGTAGGTGTCTGCGCCGGCCGCATCTTTCGGCCCGTACAGGAAGTCCGCATCCCAGATCACCGGCAATGACGACTCATCGACGCCGAGCGTTGCCATCATCTGCGGCGTCCATTCGTCCTCCATCGCTCCTCGCAGCGCCTGGAATGGCGGAGCATCAGGCCCGTGCATGATCCGCGGCCCGGGCTGCGCCTCAGGCGCCTCCGGTCCCTCCGGCGGCGGCGGGATCAGCGCCTTGATCTTCTGGTGTCCGAAGCCTGCGACTTTGGCGCCGCTCATGTAGCAGCGGATCATGCCGTCGGGCAGGCGCGGTTGAAACGCCTGGTCGATGATGCAGCCGCCCCAACCGAAATAGGGCTCGCACCGTGCGAGCAGCGCATCGATCGGCATGTCCTCCGGCGTGCTGCCGCGCTGCGCATGCAGCACGCGAACCATGCCTTCGGTATCGGGCAGGGCCTCAACCTTCCAGACCCCCTGGCCGCCATTGCCGCGGTTCTGCTTCAGCACGCGCGGGCCGCTGGCACGAAGGCGCGCCGGAAACTGGCTGCGGAAGCTTATGGCGGTGTCATAGCGGTGCGTGTCGGCGCCCCAGCCCAGATGCCGTGTCCGGTAGAGCACCTCCTTGACGCCCATCTTCAGAATGATGTCCGGATGCGCGCTCACCCATGGCCCTTGCGCCGCGACGTCGCGCAGCAGGGCGTCGAGCTCGGCGCGGGTCTTGCCCTGGTGGATCGGATCGACCCAGACCAGCACGCCGTCGGCTGCAAGCAATTGGTCGCGGACCGCGCCGGCAAAGCTCTCGTCATAGATCACTGGGAAGGCGTCGATGCCCGCGGCGGCGAGCGCTTCGAAGACGCGGACGAAGCGGCTGTTCTGCGCCATCGCCTCGCGCCGCGCGGCCGCGTCGCCGCGCGAGAGGATGGCTATAGTCTGGCGGGGAGAGGGGTGACGTTCGGTGTCCATGCGCAAGCTCCACGGATTTGCGTGCTGCGCAGAGCTTGGACCTGGGTCTCACGGGGAGTCTGCATCGTCCCCACGCCGACAATGTATGTGAAACCGCCTCGTAGTTTCAAGATGGCGGCTGGCGGGTTCCTTCAAAGGGTGAACTCTTCGTGACGTGACGCGGCCGTGCGCCGGTTGACAGTTCTGCCCTGCGGGTTTTTAGTCAGCGCGACGGGGATGTGCGATCTCCCCGCGAGGCGACATGCCCAAGCATCGCGTCCTGATCACCAAGGGCGCAGCATGTTCACACACCGCAACTCCATTCCACGACCCTCTCGGCTTGCCGGCATCCGAACCGCCATGGCATGCGCCTCCGCGGCGAGTCCGCTGTGTGTGGCGGAACGGCCGGAGCGGCCTCGCTTATCCGATTGGGGCAGGGACACACCCAGAGCTCAAGGGAGCTGATCCATGCATAAGACGGTTTCGGCACTGATCGGCGTCGCTGCCTGCTTCATCACGAACGCTCACGCGCAGGGCATCGACTGGCAAAAGGTCGATGAGGCACTGGGCCGCAAGCCAACCGTTGCGGACGATGTCCATCGCTACGGCTTCCCGCGCACCGATCTCACCGTGACGTTGGATGGCGTCACGATCAAGCCGGCGCTGGCGCTTGGCGGCTGGCTGGCGTTCAAGCCTGCGCATGGCGGAACCATGGTCATGGGTGACCTCGTGCTGCTTGAGACCGAGATCAATCCAGTGATGGCTAAGATGATGGCGAGCGGTCTCGAGATTACCGCCGTGCACAACCATCTGCTGCGCGCAAGCCCGGCGACATTCTACATGCACGTCGCCGGACACGGCGACCCTATCAAGCTGGCGTCGGCAATCCGTGATGCGCTCGCCGAAAGCAAGACGCCCCTGACGGTCGCCGCAGCCGGGAATCCGCCCTCTATCGATCTCGACACCGCAAAGCTCGATCAGATCATCGGCGTCAAGGGGCAGGGCAATGGCGGCGTCTACCAGTTCAATGTGAAACGGCGCGACCCGATCACGGAGAACGGCATGCTGCTAACCCCCGTCGGTCCAATGGGCGTCGCGACCGCCATCAATTTCCAGCCGACCGGCGGCGGCAAGGCCGCCATCACCGGCGATTTCGTGCTGACCAGCGACGAGGTGAATCCAGTCATCGCGGCGCTGCGGACGCATGGCATCGAGGTGACGGCGCTGCACAGCCATATGCTGAACGAACAGCCGCGACTCTTCTTCATGCACTTCTGGGCCAATGACGACGCGATCAAGCTTGCTGAAGGCTTGCGCGCGGCGATCGACAAGACCGCCAGCACCAAGAGCTGATCCAAGGCACAGAAAATGCACCGTGAGGCGTTTCAATGATTGAATGTCTGACGTGTTGGGGCAGCCGACGATGCGCGCCGCTTTGGCCTTTGCGTCGCGGGCGTCGGCACGGGCCGGTCTCGTCCTGGCCGCCTATGCTGGCTGTGCTGATGGGAGGAAACGCCATGGCCGAGAGCCTGAATTTTGACGACGCTCCTGCAGGAACAGCGCCGGCAGGGTCCGAAATTTCCGGCCTTCTGTCGATGGCGGGACCCATGGAGAGCCAGCCGGCGATACAGAAGCTGCGCGCCATCCTGCCGCCGCAAGAGCCCATCGCACATGCCCGCGAGTGGGCGAAGTCGCACCGCCCGAGATATTGACCAAGGCCTGATCCGGCTTGCAGGGCGAGGACAATCTCGGTGACTGTGGACGACGTTCGAGCAGCATCAGCTTGCCGACACGGCTTCGCTTACGCCGTCCTCATTGTCCGCGAGGATCGTCTCCGATAGCAGCGCAGCGGCCTTCTGCAGGGGAGCTATGAACCGATCCAGCTCGGTGAAGCTCACCCGTGCCACGGGAACAGACACACCCAGGCACGCGATCAGCTCGCGATCCGGTGAGAGGATGGGAACGGCACAGCCGACCACGCCTCGCACATATTCTTCATTGGTCTTGGCCCAGCCGCGCTTGCGGGTCTCATCGAGCACCTTCATCAGGTGCTCGACGTCCACGATCGTGGTTTCGGTGTATCGCGTCAGCGTGAGCGCGTGGCACAGCTTCTCGCGCGCGCGTTCCGGCAGCCGGCTCATGTAGATCTTGCCGGTCGACGTGCAGTGGAGCGGGGCCGCTTCGCCGGGATTGAATTGCAGGCCTTGAGGTTGCGATACGCGGACGCTGTCGACGTAAGCAACGACGTTGTCCCGCACGACGCCGATCTCGCATTGCTCGCCGATTTCGGCGGCGACGGCGCGGAGCACCGCGTGCCGGCGGGCGGTACGGAAAGCTGCGCCGATGACGCGGGCCGACAGCGTGACCATTTGATTGCCGACCACGTACCGCTTCGTTCCCACGGCTTTCTGAAGCAGCCCGCGCTGCTCCAGATTTCCGATGAGCCGATGCGCAGTCGGCAGCGGCAGGGACAGCGCAGCGGCGATGTCCGCGACCGAGGCTGCTCTGGTCTGGCTGGCGACATAGCCAATGATCGCGAAGGCGCGGTCCAATGGCCCGTCGGTACTCGGCTGCTGCATTTCGCCAGTCTCCACCCGAAGTACAATTATCATTTTTCGGAATGAAATATACTGGAATATGAAAATTTGTATAGGCACTTTTGTGTCGTGCCCATATCGTTGGCGCTGCTCGGTGGTGAACAGGATTTGTGCAGTGCGAGCCACCGGGGAAGTGCTTCAGGAGATCGGGATGTCAGGCCATTACGACGTCGATGCCGTGCGGAGGGAGTTTCCGGCTGCCGAGCGGATCACCTATCTCGATTCCGGCTTCCAGACGCCGCTTGCGCGCCCCGTCAAAGCGGCGATCGATCGTTTTCTGAGCGAAGGTCTCGAGACCGCCGGCCCGAAGAGCGTCTGGCTCGATCGCGTCGAGCAGACGCGCGAAAAGCTGGCGCGGTTTCTCGGCGTATCGGGCGACGGGATCGCCTTCACCAAGAACACCTCGGAAAGCATGAACATCGCCGCGAATGCGCTGCCGCTGCGCGCCGGTGACAAGGTCCTGATGATCCACGGCGATCATCCGAACAACGCCTACGCGTTCCTCAATCTGCGGCGCAAGGGTGTGACCGTCGCATTCGTGCCGATGACGGAGATCGTGAACGCCGACAGTCTTCGTCCCTACATCGATGCGAGCACGAGGGCGATCTCGATCTCGCAGGTGACATTCCATGCCGGCCATCGTTTCGACATCGAAAGCATCGGCGCCCTCTGCGCGGAGAAGGGGCTCCATTTCGTCGTCGACGTGATGCAGGCGATCGGTGTTGTGCCAATCGATGCGAAAGCCATGCGCGCGACCTTCATCGGTTCGGGCAGCCATAAGGGGCTGCTCGTGCCGCAAGGACTGGGCCTGCTCTATTGGGACAAGTCGAGGGCTGAGCTCGAGCCGACCTATCTTGCGGCCGCGAGCCTCGCTGAAGTCCCGGCCGATCTGATCGCCCGGCCTGACAGGCTCGATCCGGCCCCGAGCGCGCGCCGCTTCGAGCTCGGCAATTTCAATCTTCCGGCGATCCATGCCCTCGATGCCTCGCTCGACATGATCGAAGCGCTGGGCGTCGAGAACATCCAGAACCATTGTTTCGATCTCGGCGATCATCTCATCGCCCGGCTCGATGTGCTGGGCGTTCGCCTGGTCGGCCCTCGCGCGCGGCAGCATCGCGCGCCGCACATCTACGTCATTGCGCTGCCCGCGGCCGAATGGCTCGGCCATTTCGAGGAGAATAACGTCCGCGTGTCGCCGGAGCGGGACGGCATTCGCGTGTCGTTCGGGATGTTCAACACGATTGCCGACGTCGACCGCCTGATCGAGGTCATCCAGCGGCGCGGCGTGAAGCCATCATCGAGAGCCGCATAGGCTGTCCAGCAAGGAGACGTACATGACGAAGTTTGCATGTGTCTTGAGCATTCTGTCGGTCATTGGCGGCCTCGGCAGCGCCGCTTCTGCCGCCGACAGCCCCACGCTGGCCAGGATCAAGTCGAACGGCGCCATCACCATCGGTCATCGCGAGGCCTCGATCCCGTTCTCCTATCTCGGTCCCGACCAGAAGCCGATCGGGTTCTCGCTCGACCTCTGCGCGGCCATCGTCGAGCGCGTCAAGGCGGAGACCGCCTTACCCAATCTCAAAGTCAATTACGTTCCGGTGAACTCGTCCAATCGCATCCCGCTGATCCAGAGCGGCACCGTCGACATCGAGTGCGGCGGCACGGCCAACGACAGGAAGCGGCAGGAGCAGGTCTCGTTTTCCGTCGCCACCTTCGTCAGTCAGCCGCGCTGGCTGGTCAAAGCGGACAGCGGCCTGAAGACGGCCGGCGATCTCAAGGGCAAAACCATCGTCGTCACCCAGGGCTCGAATGCCGTCGGCTTCGCGCAAGGCGTGAATGCGAAGGAGCAGCTCGGCTTCAACATCGTCCAGGCAAAGGACCATGCCGAATCCTTCCTGATGCTGAACACCGGCCGCGCGGCCGCGTTCATGGAGGACGACATTCTGCTCGCCGGCCTCAAGGCCGCAGCTCCGAAGCCGGATGCGCTGATATTTCTCCCCGAGGGTTACGCCAAGATCTATTATGGCCTGATGTTCACGAAGGGCGATACCGGCTTCAAGGCGCTGGTCGACGGCGTTCTGTCGAAGCAGATGGCGTCGGGCCAGTTCGAAAAGACCTACGCCAAATGGTTCACTAGGCCAATTCCGCCCAAGAATGAGAACCTGGCGTTTCCGCTGACGGTCGAGCTCACGGAACGGATCGCGCGTCCCAGCGACGCGGTGGACTAATTGCGAGGTCGGCGGAGAGTGTCCCGCAAACCGAGCCCCGAGGTTCGCCATGTTTGCAGTGCTTCTTGAACAGACAGCGGACGGCCAGCGCTATATCGACTGGCTCGTGTCGGGCCTCGGCTGGACCTTGGCGCTGGCGTTCTTCGGCTGGTGGATCGCCTTCGCGGTCGGAGTAGTCGTCGGCATCGGCCGCACCGTGCAGAACCGGGCCGTCGCGGCGCTTGCCCGCCTCTATGTGGAGATATTCCGCAACATCCCCGTGCTGGTGCAGATGTTTCTCTGGTACTTCGTCCTGCCGGAGATTCTTCCCGCCTCGCTCGGGAACGCCATCAAGCAGATTCCGCCGCCCTGGGGATCGTTCTTTCCGGCGCTGGTGTGCCTCGGTCTCTACACCGCCGCCCGGATCGCCGAACAGGTGCGTGCCGGGATCGAGGCCCTGCCGAAAGGTCAGGTCGAAGCGGCAAGCGCGCTCGGGCTCGGTGGCTATCCGACCTATCGCCATGTCATCGTTCCGCAGGCGCTGCGCCTGATCATCCCGAGCCTGACCAGCGAGGTGATGGGCATCTACAAGAACACCTCGGTCGCGCTCACCATCGGGCTGATGGAGCTGACGGCGCAGGCCCGCCAGATCAGCGAAGCGACGTTCCAGACCTTCACCGCTTTCGGCGCCGCGACGCTTGTCTACCTCGCGCTGGCGCTCATCGCCTATCAGGGGATGGCGCTGATCGACAGGGCCGTGCGCATTCCGGGCACGAGCCCTGCGGACGATGCTGTCAAGCCGGGCGCGACGCACGCCATCCAACCGATTGATGCCCTGCCTGACGCGATGGAGGTCGTGAAGTGACCAGCCTCGATTTCTCCGTTGTGCTTCAGGCGTGGCCTTACCTCTGGTCGGGCCTGCTGTTTTCGCTGGCGCTGACCGCCGTTGCTTTCGTGGTCGGCCTGGTCCTCGGCACCTGCCTGGCCCTCGTGCAGCACTTCGAAGTGCCCGTGCTCGGCAAGCTCGTGCGCGGCTATGTCGCCCTGATGCGCTCGATCCCGCTGATCCTGGTCCTGTTCTGGTTCTTCTTCCTGGTGCCGATCGTGCTCGGTCATTTCGGCGGAAGCGGGCGACCGGTCCCGATCGGCGCCACCTGGACCGCCTTCATCACCTTCGGTCTGTTCGAGGCCGCCTATTATTCGGAGATCATCCGCGTCGGATTGCGCGCCGTGAACCGGGGACAGTTCGAGGCCTGTCAGGCGCTCGCACTCTCCACCTTCGACACCTATCGCTCCGTGATCCTGCCGCAGGTGCTCCGCGTCGCCAGCCCGATCGTCCTGAGCCAGACCATCATCCTGTTCCAGGATACCTCGCTGGTCTACGTGCTCTCGCTCACCGATCTGCTTGGCGCAGCCTCGAAGCTGGCGCAGCTCAATGGCCGTCTGGTCGAGATGTATCTGGTCATTGCGGTGGTCTACCTCGCGATCAGTTCGGCGGCATCGCAATGCGTGGCGTCCTTGCGCAAGCGATATGCGATCGCGGGACTACGCCGCTAGCGCTGCGCACGGTCATCCCAGTCTTTGGAGAGGAAAAATGCTTGAGTTCGCTGAGGGGAATCGGGCGTCCATCGTCACCGTTGAAAATTTGGTGAAGCGGTTCGGCCATTTCACGGCCCTGAACGACGTCAATCTCACGGTCGCGGTCGGCGAGAAGATCGTGCTGTGCGGGCCCTCCGGCTCGGGCAAGTCGACCTTGATCCGCTGCATCAACCACATCGAAAAGCACGATGCGGGGCGCATCGTCGTCGACGGCATCGAGCTGTCGGACCGGATGACCGACGTCAACGGCATACGTCGCGAGGTCGGCATGGTGTTCCAAAGCTTCAACCTGTTTCCGCACCTCTCCGTCGTCGAGAACTGCATGCTGGCGCCGATGAAGGTGCGGGGCCTGTCCCGCACTGATGCGCATGAGCGCGCGATCAGTCTGCTCCGCAAGGTGCGCATTCACGACCAGGCGAACAAATATCCGGGGCAGCTCTCCGGCGGCCAGCAACAGCGCGTCGCCATCGCGCGGGCGCTGTGCATGCAGCCGAAGATCATGCTGTTCGACGAGCCGACCTCGGCGCTCGACCCGGAGATGGTCAAGGAGGTGCTCGACACCATGGTGGAGCTCGCGAAAGACGGCATGACCATGGTCTGCGTCACGCACGAGATGGGCTTTGCCCGCGAGATCGCGGACCGGGTGGTGTTCATGGATCGCGGCTCGATCGTCGAGGAAGCCGATCCCGAAACCTTCTTCCGCGCGCCGAGGACGGAGCGGGCGAGGGATTTCCTCGGCCAGATCATCCATTAAAGCGCGATGCGATTAGGATGAATCGTCATCGCGCTTTAGGTTATTGTTTGAAGCATGATCTTTTCGGAAAACCGCTTCACACTTTTCCGGATCATGCTCTAGCGATCCGTCTCGATCTGCGAACCGATCGAGGGCGCATCGCCGGTTGCGGCATTGTTTCGAACCAGCCTACTCATGCCGCCAGATTCTCACCGCCGAAATGACCAGGATCACGGCCAATCCCGGCAGAAGAATCGAATTCGGGACGACGCCGAGAAGCAGGCCGCCTATGAATGTCCCGACGACCGACCCGATGGCCATTGCAAGCATGAACTGCCAATTCGCGCGGAGCACCGAAAAGCTCTGGTCGCGACTATAGCGCGCAAATCCCACCAGCATGGTCGGCAGGCTCACCGCGAGCGAGAGGCTGCCCGCCAGCTTCACGTCCGCGCCGAACAACAAGATCAGGGTGGGGATCAGGAATTCCCCTCCGGCAACGCCGAGCAACGATGCCACGATCCCGATCGCAAAGCCCGCTGCTATGCCCGCGACGATCAGGCTCACGCCTGTCAGCGCCGGTGGGGTTGCCGCCTCGTTGCCATATGCGAACAGAAGCATGCCGGCGATCAGGAGCAGCAGGACGGCAATGATCCTGTAGAGCGTCCCGGACTCCAGACGCGTCGCCCAGGATGCCCCCGCATAGGCGCCGACGAGGCTGCCCGCCAGCAGGTTCAGGATGATCGGCCAATGGGCATGTATCTCCGCGAACGGAACGGCGCGTGCGCGAAACGGCAGTGCGCTCGCCACCACGATCAGGCTCGTCGCCTTGTTCAGAATCACGGCCTCGAGGCCGCGAAATCCGAACAGGCTGATGAGCAGGGGCAGCCGAAATTCTGCACCGCCGAGACCGATCAAGCCGCCCAGAGTGCCGATGATTGTGCCCGAGCCGAACGCGGCAGGATTGTTTCGCATGGACACGGAAAGATGCGCCAAAGACAACACCCGCGACGGACGGCTCCGTGCGGGTGTGATCAACTCTCGATGATGCCAGTATGCCCCTGTTTTGCCCGACGAGTCAAAGGTACGCAGGCGTCCCCGGCGGTATCGTTGCGGTCGGCGGAAGAGCGTAATGATTTCAACGCCCAGCTACTGTGCATGGGGTTGTTTTCGCACTTTTTGTTGGCGGCCGCGCTCACCGCCGGCTGCGCGGTGCCTCGGCCTTGGCCGGTGGCTCGGTCTGCGGGGCGCAGGTCGCAGCCTGGAGCGAGCCTTGCGCCTGCTGCATCAAGCCGGGCTCGGGCGCGAGCGCCTTCATCAGGATCAGGCCGGTCGTGGTCGGGGAATCGATGATCAGTCGGTCGGCCGCGGTGACCTCTTCGTCCTCCGGCAGCTCGCTATGCTGCGCTTCCGTCATCAGGTCGAGCTCGATCACCTTGCGCCCCGCGGAGCGGTCGTTGATGGCGTAATAGGCGATCTCGTTGCGGGTGTAGAACGACACCGAGGTGTAGGCCTGGCTCACCGGCACGGTGAGCTTGATCGGCCCGCCAGACAGATCATAACGACAGATCGCCAGCGCGAAGGCCGGATCCATGAACGGCATCGGCGAATTGTTGGGATCGGCGAGGGGAAGCTGGGTGACGGCGTTCACCCTGGTCATCGGCGTCAGCCGCGAATAGGCATCCTGTGTGGCAATCCGCGGCAGCGCCAGCACGCTGACGAGATGGACCACGAGGCCCAGCACCACGCCGGCGACGACGGTGAAGACGAGCCGGATCATGAGCAGCCCACCGTGGTGATGCTCGGCATCGGCGCATCGCGCTGGGTGCGCGTTCCAACGCCGACCGGCGTGTCGTAGAGACGCAGCATCAAGGCGTAGCGCTCGATGCCGCCGGTCGGCAGCCAATTGCCGGCGCGCGAGCGCGAGGCGATCCGGATCTCGAACGAGCCGTCGGAGGAGCGCACGATCTCCTGGCTGGTGAAGCCGTAGCGCTGCAGCGAATTGGCGACGAGATAGCCCTTGCGGTCGTAGAGCGTCAGCGTCCAGAACCGCGCCGGCGGCGTCACGCCGGAGACGACCACGTCGCAGCGGCCGTCGAGCGCCTTCTTCCTGTCGTCGGTGGTGGCGGTGAAGGCGACACCGTCGCCGGTGCCGATCGGCAGCTCACCGTTGCGGACGATGGTGGCGCGCGAATAGGGATCGACGTCGGCGGTGCCGGTGCGCGGCCGTGCGGTCCAGGGGCCGATGGTCAGCGCGCCGATCTCGGTGCCGCGCGTCGTGGTCATCCACGTCGCGCCGACGCCGACGACCGTCGCGAGAAGAAGCGCCGTCAATGTGGTCAGGATCAGCCGCACTTGCTTTCGATCAGTTCTTGCGCGGGGCAGAGGTGTTGGCGTTGTCTTCCGCATAGTTCTGCGGGAAGGCGAGCGCGCTCGTCGACGAGGACGGCCTGGCCGGCTTGCTGTCATTCGCCGTCGATTTGTTCGCGGCCTTTGCCGCATCATCCAGCAGCTTCTCGACCCGCACCAGGATGTCCGCGCCGCGCTTGGTCAGCACCGGCGGCGGACCGGGCTTGGTCTCCAGCACCTTCGGCGCTGCGTTGGCCTGCGCGTTGCTCACATGCTGCGGCGGCAGCTTCTGGCCCATGCCGATGCCGGGAATCTCCCGGACCTCCACGCCCTGATGCGCCACGAGCATGATGTCGTGCCAGGTCTGCGCCGGCAGCGAGCCGCCGGTCATGCGGTTGGTCGGCGAGTAATCGTCGTTGCCGTACCACACCGCGCAAGTGAAATTGCCGGTGAAGCCGACGAACCAGGCGTCGCGATAGGCATTGGTCGTGCCGGTCTTGCCCGCGGTCGGAATGCCGTCCAGCGCGGCGCGCCGTGCGGTGCCTTCGCTGACGACGTGGCTCATCATGCCGGACATGTCGGCGGCGACGGAAGCCGGGATCGCCTGCCGCGGCTTCGGGCCGTCGCGGTCCCAGCGCCAGACCAGGTCGCCCGCGCCGGTGCGCACTTCCAGCACCGCATGCGGCGTCACCGCCTTGCCGCGATTGGGGAAGGTCGCGTATGCGACAGCGTGCTCGAGCACGTTGACCTCGTCCGAGCCGATCGGCAGCGACGGCGTGTCGGGCAGCGGCGCCTTGATGCCGAAGCGGCGCGCGACCTCGACGATCTTGGCGCGGCCGACCTTGGCGGGGTTCTGCGTCTTGGGCTCGTTCTTCCGGCCGATCTCGATCGACAGCTTCACCGGCACGACGTTGATCGAACGGGTGATCGCCTGCGTCAGCGTCACCGAGCCGGAATAGGAATGGCCATAATTCTGCGGGCACCAATTGCCGATGCAGACCGGGCCGTCGACCACGATCGAGTTGGGCGTGTAGCCGTTCAGCAGCGCGGTGGTGTAGACGTAGGGCTTGAACGAGGAGCCGGGCTGGCGATAGGCGTCGGTGGCGCGGTTGAACTGGCTGGCGCCGTAGTCGCGGCCGCCGACCATCGCGCGGATGCCGCCGTCGAGATCGGCGACGACGGTCGCGGCCTGCGTCGCGTGATAGTCGCGGCCGAACTGGCGCAGCTGGTTCTCGACAGCGTCTTCGGCCGCCTTCTGCACGTTGGCATCGATCGCGGTGCGCACCACGAAGACGCGCTCGGTGTAGGACTTCGGGAAGGTATCGACCAGCTTGCGCATCTCGTCGAAGGCGTAGTCGAGATAATAGTTCGGCGAGGCCTCGTCGCGGCGGTCGACCGCGAAGGCCGGGTTGCGGCGGGCGCCGAACACCTGGCCCTCGGTCATGAAGCCGGCATCGACGAGGTTGTCCAGCACGACGTTAGCGCGCGCGCGGGCGGCGGGCAGGTTGATGTGCGGGGCGTACTTGGTGGGCGCCTTGAACAGGCCGGCGAGCATCGCCGCTTCCGCCAGCGTCACGTCGCGCGCGGACTTGTTGAAGTAGAAATGCGCCGCGCCGTCGACGCCGAAGGTGCCGCCGCCCATATAGGCGCGGTCCAGATAGAGCTTGAGGATCTCGTTCTTGGTCAGGCGCCATTCCAGCCAGATCGCGAGGAAGGCCTCGTTGACCTTGCGCTCGATGGTGCGCTCGTTGCTCAGGAACAGGTTCTTGGCGAGCTGCTGGGTGATCGAGGAGCCGCCCTGGCGCACGCCGCCGGCTTGCGCGTTGGTGACGAGCGCGCGCGCGGTGCCGGCGATGTCGATGCCGAAATGCTCGTAGAAGCGGCGGTCCTCGGTCGCCAGCGTCGCCTTGATCAGCACGTCCGGAAAGTCTTCCAGCGGAATGGAGTCGTTGTGCTTGATGCCGCGGCTGCCGATCGGGTTGCCGTAGCGGTCGAGGAAGCTCACCGCGAGGTCGGACTTCTTCAGCCAGTCCTCGTCCGCGGTCTCGCGGAAGGCCGGGATGGCGAGGGCGAGCATCACGACGAGGCCGCCGAGCCCGAGGGTTGCGGCCTCCGAGAACGGCTCGATGAACACCCAGCGCTTCCACCGCCCGACATAGAAGCGGTCCATGAAGGTCGAGTAGCGCTCGTAGAGCTCGCGGATGCCCTTGGCCGAGGAGAACAGCGAGGAGTCGATGCGCGCATCGAGATCCAGGAAGAAATTCCGGATCCTCTGCTTCCAATGCGGTGGTATGATCTGGCGCACCTAGAACCCTTGCGGCTTGCTTCGAAAGCGTTCAAGCACCCGGCCGGGGCGGCATCGAGACGTCTTGCGGGTATGTTGCGGCAAACCCAAGGCGCCCGGCCAGCATCCGAGGGACTTGCTGTTCCTTCTAGCCGAGCGGGGCTCATAAACCAATGGCCACGCTCGCTATTTTGAACAACAGGCCTAATTGACCCCCGGTTCATTACGGGCCTCAAAGGGGCCTCGCTTGCACCATTGCCGCCGCGCGCCCTAGATGGCGTTGCCGTAGCTCTTTCGAACTGTTGTTGAGGCGCATGACCGCAGCTCCCAAACGATCTCAAGGCCAGGAAGGATTCTTCTGGAAAACCAAGACGTTGGAACAGATGTCGGAGCGCGAGTGGGAAAGCCTGTGCGATGGCTGCGGCCGCTGCTGCCTGAACAAGCTCGAAGACGAGGATACCGGGCAGATCTACTTCACCCATATCGGCTGCAAGCTGCTCGACGGGACGAGCTGCGCCTGCAAGGACTATCCGAACCGTTCCGACAAGGTTCCGGACTGCGTCCGCCTGACCCCGGCCAATGTCCGCACCCTGAACTGGCTGCCGCCGAGCTGCGGCTACAAGCTCGTCGCCGAAGGGCGCGACCTCTATTGGTGGCATCCGCTGGTTTCGGGTGACCCCAACACCGTGCACGAAGCCGGCGTCTCCGTGCGCGGCCGCGTGGAGAGCAGCGAGGAGGAGGTCCCGGACGAGGAGCTCGAGGACCACATCGTGCAATGGCCGGCGACCTTGCCGAAGCGAGCGCGCCTGAAGAAGCGACCTTGAACAGCTGTGCGCAGCGGTCGCATGCAGATGCGCTTCACATTCAGGGGTTGAGGTGCTAAGCTGGTTGTAGATTCTGCTATGGCTATATTCAGGTTGTTTTGAATTGCTGAAGGTACCCTAGGATTTTTGGGGGCCCCATGATTACCGATCCGGTTCACCCGATACCGACCGACGACGAGAACAAGCCGCTGAAACCAACCACTGCGCTCTGCCTTTCCGGCGGAGGATATCGCGCGATGGTGTTTCATGTCGGCGTCCTGTGGCGCCTATATGAAACAGGACTGCTGAAGAACGTCAGGCGCATATCGAGCGTTTCCGGCGGGTCGATCACTGCCGGCATGTTGGCGCTGGCGTGGCCGGGCCTCAGCTTCACACCCGACAGCGTCGACAGCGATTTCATTCCGAAATTCGTCGCGCCGTTGCGCGCCTTCGCCGGCATCACAATCGACGCCGAGTCGGTCATCCTGGGCGCACTGTTACCAGGCAGCATCGGCGACCGGATTGCCGAGGCGTATGACGATCACCTGTTTCGCGGCAAGACTCTGCAGGATATGCCTGACGAGCCGCGCTTCGTGATCAATGCGACGAACGTGCAGTCAGGCGCGCTCTGGCGCTTCATGAAGCCCTATATGCGCGACTACCGCGTCGGCGAGGTGAAGAATCCAGAAATTCTGCTGGCGCAAGCCGTGGCGGCGTCCTCCGCTTTTCCTCCGGTCCTCTCTCCCTTCGAATTGCGCCTCAAGGACAGCGATTTCGTGCCCGGTACCGGGCTCGACCTGCAGCGGCCTCCATTTACAACGCGCGTCGTTCTCAGCGATGGCGGCGTCTACGACAATCTCGGCCTCGAGACCGCATGGAAGCGCCACCAGACCGTTCTGGTCAGCGACGCCGGCGGCAAGATCGAGGCTGAGGAGGAGCCGGAGACGGATTGGCCGCGGCATTCCTACCGGATCCTCAATCTGATCGACAATCAGGTGCGTTCGCTGCGCAAGCGCCAGGTCATCGACTCCTTCAAATCGGGAACGCGCAAGGGCGCCTATTGGGGCATCCGCACCGACATCGCGAATTACGGGCTGGCCGATGCTCTGCCGTGTCCTTTCGAGCGTACATTGCAACTTGCGGAAGTGCCGACACGTCTGAAGCGGTTGGACGCGACGACGCAGGAAAGACTGATCAACTGGGGCTACGCCGTGTGTGATGCAGCCCTGCGCAAGCATCTCGCGGCGGTCGGGCCGCCGCCCGCCTTTCCCTATCCGCAGTCTGGTGTCTGAGGAAGACGACAATGGCGGACGACAAGGGGCGTAAGCGGCGTGCAAAACCGCAAAGCGGCACACCCAAGAGCCGCGGGCCGACTTGGCCGGTCTCGGCCGACGGAAGACCCAAGCAGTTCTCCGTTCCGCCCGAAGTGGTCGAACATATCCTCCTGGGTCCCCGCGACGACAGGCGCGTGCTGCAGGACTCGCCGCTGCTCGGCGATGTCTGGGCGGCTTACGCTCTCGATCCGGGCATCGCCCAGGACGTTCTGATTACGCCGCACAAGAATGCGACCGCGGTGAGCGTGGCCCGTACCATCGCAGGCGCGCTGAAAGTGCCGGTCGAATCTGCGCCGCCTGCCCGGCCTCCAACAAAGGCCAAGGTCGCCTATTTGCAGGGGCTCGTCGGTGCGCGGCTCTATTTCGACCAAGTGCTGCGCATCCTGGTGCCGCGGACACAATGGTGGCGCGAGCCGAAGGTGGCCGAAAGGATCGAAGGCGTGGATGCCGGCGATAATCAGGGGACGATCAAAAAGTTGCTCCAGCAAGGGCCGAAGAGATCCAACGCGCTGCGCGAACGCACATTGGACAATGCCACGTCGCTCCAAAGGTATATCGCGCTCGCCGGATTGATTTACTGGATTTGCAAGCTGGAACGTCCCGTCGGTTGGGACGAACCACTGGAGCCACTGACCTTTGAGCAGGCATTGGAACGATACCGGGACTATGCTGACGAGATTCTCTCCGGCATGTTCGCACTTTATGAAGTAGTCAAAGCGGACGAGAATGCTCGGCAGCAGAACGACGGCGTCGATACCAGGAGCGAGCCGGCGGAAGAGAGACCAACTTGTATTTTCCAGGTATCGCTCAACCGATCGGCCGTTCCCGCGCTCGATCGGTCGGTGCCAGCGGTCAAGGCCGACGCTGCGAGGTCGCTGTTCAACGTCCAGTGCAAGAACATCGTTTGGGCAGTTCTTGATTCCGGTATTCAAAACAATCACGACGCGTTCATGACGTCCGGCGAGAAGCCGACGTCGCGTGTCAGGAAAATCTTCGACTTCACGAATATTCGCGAGATCGTTAGCAGTGAGACGGGTGACGTCGATGCTCAAACCCGCGAAAAGCTGATCCGAACGTCCGGGCTCGCTGGAGCCGAGGTGGACGTCAATCTAGAGAAGATTGCCGAAGACTTCGAGAAGGAGCGCCCCATCAACTGGGCGACCGTCGAAAGGCTAATCACGGTCAAGAGGCCGGATCCAAACGACAAGTCTGAAAAGCTGCCCAGTTCGCACGGGACCCACGTTGCCGGAATCATCGGAGCGGACCAGAAGGACGGCAAATACGCTGGCGGCATGTGCCCGGACATCGGACTGTACGATTTCCGCGTGCTGGGTGCGAGCCTGGAGGAGACCGAGTTCGCCGTTATCGCTGCCATGCAGTACATCCGTTACGTCAACGAGCGGCACAACTACATCATGATTCACGGCGCGAATCTCAGCCTCTCAATTCCCCATAACGTGCGCAATTTTGCATGTGGGCGGACGCCGATTTGCAACGAATGCGAGCGTTTGGTCGAAAGCGGAGTGGTGGTCGTGGCCGCAGCGGGTAATCGCGGCTTTCAGAAATTCGAAACGAAGGACGGTCCGTTCGAAAATTACGCCGCCTTCAGTATTACCGATCCAGGAAACGCCGAGGGCGTCATCACGGTTGGATCGACCCACGGGAATTGGCCGCATACATACGGAATCAGCTTCTTCTCGAGCCGCGGTCCAACTGGCGATGGCCGCGCGAAGCCGGATCTCGTCGCGCCCGGTGAGCGAATTCTATCGACCGTTCCGAATGATGATTGGGCTCCGGAATCGGGCACCAGCATGGCGGCTCCCATGGTCAGTGGAGCCGCGGCGATGCTGCTCGCCCGATACGAAGAGCTGATCGGGCAGCCGCGTCGGGTCAAACGCATCCTGTGCGAGAGCGCGACGGATCTTGGCCGCGAGCGCAGCTTTCAGGGGCACGGCATGCTCGACGTGTTGCGGGCTCTTCAATCGATCTGAGGAGGAATGCGATGCATTTTAGCCTTGACGTCTTGCGTGCCCGCAAGGGCGATTGCCTGATCCTTCATTTCGGAACAGCTGACGATCCGCATCTGATGCTGATCGATGGAGGACCTGCCAAGGTCTATAAGCCACATCTGGCGCCGAGAATCGCGCAGATTCACCGTTCGCGCGAATTGGAGCCGAATGATCCCTTGCCGATAGACGTTGTGATGATCAGTCATATCGACGACGATCACATCAGGGGCATTCTCGAACTAACGGCGGATCAGCTGGGCAACAGTCCCGATCTCCGTCTCAAGGTCGCCAGCCTGTGGCACAACAGCTTTGACGATCTGCTTACGACTGCGCCTGAAGAACTGTTGTCCGGATTTGGGCCGGCGTCATTCGAGGCAGGCACTGCGCGCAGGCCGGATTTTGACGCAATTGAGCCCGACGAAGAGTCCGACGAGGAAGAGGTGCATCAGACGGTGGATGTTCTCGCCGGCATTTCGCAAGGCCGTCAATTGCGTGATGATCGGGAAGTCTTGCAACGTCGGTCGCCGGCACGTCGGCAATGGAAACTGAACCACAAATTCGACGGCGAGCTGATCGTCGCAACCGAGGATACGGAAGCGGTGACGTTGGATGGCGGCCTCAAGATGACCGTGGCCGGACCGATGCAGCCGGAATTGATGGCCCTTCAGGAGGCCCACGATAAATGGCTCCGGGAGCAAAAGCAGGGGAAGAAAAGCCCGGAAGCAATGCTGGCGGCATTCGTCGACAAGTCGGTGCCCAATCTCTCCAGCATCGTCGTTTTGGCTGAAATGGGCGGCAAGAGCATGCTGCTGACCGGCGACGCGCGTGGCGACAAGGTCTTGGAGGGACTTGAGCTAGCCAGGTTGCTCGCCCCCGGAAAGACGCGCCACGTCAATCTTCTCAAGGTGCCGCACCACGGCAGCGACAACAATATGGAGACGATCTTCTTCGAACGTCTGCCTGCCGATCACTACGTCTTCTCAGGCGATGGCGAGCACGGTAACCCCGAACGAGCGACCCTGGAAATGCTGCTGAAAGCACGGGGCGTCGACGCCGAATACACAATCCACCTGACCTATCCGATTGACGAGATCGATATCGAGCGCCAAGCCGACTGGGAAAAGGAGCAGGCGAAGGAAAAGGCGCGCAAGAAGAAGAATCCGGCAACCAAGAAGCCGGTTCGAGAAAATTGGTCGCCGGAAAAGCACAGCCTCGGCGCTCTGTTCCGGAGCAATCCCAAGTTCGGCAAGAAAGTGGTCATCGTTGATCCCGGCAAACCGCATCTGATCAACTTGCTGGACCCCATTGAGCTTTAGTGGGCTTGGGGGCGCTCAGGCCCCAAGTAGTACCTCAATACTGCGCCGCTCCGCCTGTCGATCACGGAGCCGCGAGGATGCGTCGGCGGGATGCACCCATGCGTCGCGGTGCCTGCCTGGGAAGAAATTTCCCCTCTACATTGGGCTGCATAGTACGAATCCTTCGCGGTGTTGCACCGCGTCACGACGCCCGATCGAGATGAACAAGTTCGACCGGCAGAGCGATTCTGCCGACATCCAGGCCTTGCCCGACGACATTGCCGAAGAGCTGTCCCGCCTGCCGAGCGAGGTCATCAGCGTCGACGACGCGCCCTCGATCGCCCCGCCGGTGCCGCTGAGCTCCGACGAGGTCCGCACCATCGTCATCAGCCTGATGCTGACGATGTTCCTGGCCGCGCTCGACCAGACCATCGTGGCGACGGCGCTGCCGACCATCGGACGCCAGTTCCAGGACGTCTCCAATCTGTCCTGGGTGATCACCGCCTATCTGCTCGCCTCGACTGCGGTTGCGCCGGTGTTCGGCACGCTCAGCGACATCTACGGCCGCCGCGTCATGATCATCATCTCGCTCAGCCTGTTCGTCGCGGGCTCGGTGCTGTGCGCGATCGCGCCGAACATGCCGATGCTGATCCTGGCACGCGGGCTTCAGGGCCTCGGCGGCGGCGGCATCATGCCGGTGGTGCAGACCGTGATCTCCGACGTGGTGAGCCCGCGCGAGCGCGGGCAGTACCAGGCCTATTTCTCGAGCGTCTGGATGGTCGGCGGCATCCTCGGCCCGGTCATCGGCGGCGTGTTCGCGGAGCATCTGCACTGGTCGATGATCTTCTGGATCAACCTGCCGCTTGCGGCCGCAGCACTCGCATTGCTGCTGCCGAAGATGAAGAAGATCCCGGTGTTCCACCGCAAGCGCAAGGTCGACTGGCTCGGCGGCCTCTTGCTGATGGCGTCCGCCGTGGTCTTCATGCTGGTGCTGACCTGGGGCGGGACGCGCTATGCTTGGCTTTCGCCGACGGTGCTGGCGATGGTGGGCGGTGCCGTCGCGCTCGCGGTGACCTTCGTGTGGCACGCCCGGCGGGCCGACGAGCCGTTCTTGCCGCTGCCCTTGTTGACGGGATCGGTGGCGCCGTTCGCGCTGACCGCGGGCGGCTGCGGCCTCGGGGCGATAACCGGCCTGACCGTGCAGCTGCCGCTCTATTACGAGCAGGTCTATCATCTCACCGCCAGCGAGGCGGGGCTTGCGCTGATCCCGCTCGCGGCGGTCTCGACCGTCGGCGCGGCCGTCGCCGGCCGCACCATGGCTCGGGCCAAGCACTACAAGCGCGTCGCCATCGTCGGCACGTCATGGGCCGCGCTGTGCGGTCTCGTTCTCACGGTCACCACCTTGCCGCTCTGGGGCCTGCTGCTGCTGATGGCCGCATTCGCGCTGGGACTCGGCACGACTTTTCCGGTGTGCGTGGTCTCGCTGCAGAATTCGGTGGCGCGTCCGCAAGTCGGCACCATCACCGGCGCGATGAACTTCTTCCGCTCGCTGATGTCCTCGTTCACGGTGGCGGCCTTCGCCGCGATCCTGCTCATCGCGCTCGGCACCGACGTCCCGCTCGCCGGCGAGCATCACGCCGCGGGCGCCGTCGCGATACCCGCCGACGACATGCGGCACGCCTTCCGCTACGTGTTCGGCGCCGCCACCGCGCTGATGACGATCGCCGCGCTGTGCCTGATCGCGATGGAGGAGCGGCCGCTGGCCGGACCGTCGGCCAAGCAGCCCGTGGAGATGGCCGAGTAGGCTAGCCGCCTCGATCGGCGTAAGGCTCGTTTGCGACATTGCCCTCGGCGGCCTTTCGCGCCGCCGCTGCAAGATGGGTCTTGAGCTGCGCCAGCGCGTCGGGGGACCAATCATGGACATCGGTGACGGCGACCCAGGCATCGACGTAATGTTCGGGCGCATAGACATGGCCAAAGCCCATCGGCGTATTGGTCGCGACCGCCATGTCGAGGGCGAGCTGCAGCATCGTCACGACTGGATACCATCGCAGCTCCGGTGACACATCCGGCCCGCGCGGCGCCGTCATCCAGTCAGGGGCCCGATAGGCGTCGTGATAGGCGAAGAAGGTGATCGCGTCGCTCGCATATTGCAGATAGACGACGCGCATCGGACCCCAGGGCGCATCTGCCGGCACCGACGGTCCATTCTGGTTCATGAAGCGCACGAAGCGGCCGTCGCGGAATTCCGGCAGCCAGGCCGGCGTGCCCGGATTGCGGTTTGCCGTGATCGAGCGCCAGATGCGACTTTCGAACGGCGCGCCGCTCAAAAGTGCGCCCGCAATCGGATCGCCGATCATCTCAAACAGCTCTGCGGATTTTTCCGAGTTCATCGCGCCGAGGCTCAGTCCGTGCAGGTACAGCTTCGGCCGCCGGTTCTTCGGCAGCGTCGCCCAGTAGCCGTAAATTTCCGAAAACAGGGCGCGCGCCGCTTCTGCACCGGATTCGGGCTGAAACAGCAGCGACAGCGGACTGTTGAGATAAGAATACTGCATCGCGACACTGGCGACGTCGCCATGGTGGAGATATTCGACGGTGTCCATCGCGGCAGGGTCGATCCAGCCGGTTCCGGTCGGTGTAACGACGATGAGTGTGTCGCGTTCAAACCCGTGCTGCCGCTTGAGCTCGTCGAGCGCAAGCCTGGCGCGCGCTTGTGCCGTCTCGGCGCCGCCAAGGCCGACATAGACCCGCACGGGCTCCAGCGCGGGCCTTCCTGTAACGGCGCTGATCTCCGTTGCGGTCGGCCCCGAGGCAATAAATCTGCGCCCCATGCGTCCAAGCTGCGTCCACTTCACCAGCGAGGCGGCACTTCCCGTTCGTTCGGGCGCGGTCGGCTGCGGCCGCTCGGGCTCGAGCAAGGCGTCGACTTCGCGAAAGGACACATCGAGCGCGTTGAACGCCGTGCGGATCAGGACATTGCTGGCGATTGACCAAAACAACAGGCCCGCGGCGAGCACGCCGATGACGTTCGCGATCCTCCGCGGAATGACGCGCCTCGCACGCGCGGCGATGAGGCGCACGGCAAGCGCGAACAGCCGCGCCAGCACCAGCAGCACGACGAACGTCATCACGGCGATGGCGCAGACCTTGAGCGGATGGGCGGTCTCGACTGGCGCCATCTTCATCACGGTGCGGATCGAGTTCTGCCATCCGGCCGCCTGCCACAGAAAAACAATGACGACGAGCAGGCAGGCGGCCGCCACCAGCGCGTTTGCGGTCGATCTCAGGCGCGCCGGCGGCTCGGGCAATTCCAGATAGTGCCACAGCCAGCGCCAGACGTTGCCGGCGAGATAGCCGATCCCGAAGCAGGCGCCGGCGATGGCGCCCTGCGTGAGATAGCTCCGCGGGATCAGCGTCGGCGTCAGCGCGGCTGCGAAGAACAGGGCACCGAGCATGAGGCCGACGCCGGAGAACGACAGCAATTGCCGCCGAATGAGCCACGCCAGTTTGCCGAAAGCACCCACCGCGCGATTCAACCTCAGCTATTGTCTGACAGACCACTCTTGCGCGGCAGCACGATCGTGAATTCAGTAAACTCGCCCGGCTCGGTCGCGACGTCGATCGTGCCGCCGTGCTGCTTCACGACGATGTCGTGGGTCATCGACAGCCCGAGGCCGGTGCCTTCGCCGGCTGGCTTGGTGGTGAAGAACGGATTGAACATTTTCTCCTTCACATCGTCGGCAATGCCGGTGCCGTTGTCGCGGATCGTGATCTCGACGTCATCGCCGCGATCGCGCGTCGCGGCGGTCACAATCGGCTCGTAACCGGCGGCACCGTCGGCCTTGCGCCTGATGACCGCGTGGAAGCCGTTCGAGATCAGGTTCAGGAGCACGCGGGTGATTTCCTGCGGAAACACTTCGGCCTGTCCGGCCGCTGGATCGAGCGCGCGCTTCAGCGTCACGTGGAATCCGGGCTTCTCGGCGCGTGCGCCGTGATAGGCGAGATTCAGGCTCTCCTCGACCAATGCATTGATGTCGCTCAGCCCATGCTCGCCGCCGCCTTCGCGCGAATGCAGCAGCATGTTCTTGACGATGGAATCGGCGCGGCGGCCGTGCTGCACGATCTTGCCGAGGTTGTCCTGCAGAAGCCCCGTCAGCTCGTCGACCTCGCTGCGGACGTTCTCGGGGAGCGGGACCGGCGCGAGCACCCCGTTCAGCTCCTCGGTCAGCTCGGCAGACAGCGAGGCGAAATTGTTGACGAAGTTGAGCGGGTTCTTGATCTCGTGCGCGATGCCGGCCGTGAGCTGGCCCAGTGACGCCAGCTTCTCGGTCTGGATCAGGCGGTCCTGCGCGGCGCGGAGATCATCGAGCGATTTGGCGAGCTCGCTGGTGCGGTCCTGAACCTCGTTGAACAGGCGCGTGTTCTCGACCGCGATCACGGCCTGGTCGGCAAAGGTCTTGAGCAGGTTGATGGCTTTGTCCGGAAAATAACCGGGCTCCCGCCGCGTGACGGCGATGGTGCCGATCGCAAGGCCATCGCGCAGCATCGGCACCACGAGGATGCTGCGATAACCGCGTGTTCGCGCCAGCTCCTTCATGGCCTCGGTAAGATCAGGCTCGTTCTGCATGTCGCTGCGGAAGGCATACTCGCCGCTGCTCGCCACCCGACTGTGAATGCCCGATGAGGACAGCGGCGTCGGAAATGAGTTCAGCAGATCCGCATTGCCGGCCTCATTGTCGGTCGTGAAGGCGGCCAGATGCAGCATGCCGTCGACGAGGCGGGTGACAGTGGAGGAGTGCGCTCCGATCAGCGCCTTGGCGCTGTCGGAAATGGCCTGGAACACCGGCGTGACATCGGACGGTGAAGCCGCGATCACCTTGAGAATGTCGGCAGTCGCAGTCTGACGTTCCAGTGCTTCCTTGGTCGCGTTGAACAGGCTGACATTCTTGATCGCGATCACGGCCTGGTCGGCGAAGGTCTGCAGCAGGCGCACGTGATGCTCGGCGAAGTTGCCGGTCGCGCGTCGCGTCGCGATGATGATGCCGATGGCTTCGCCTTCGCTCATCAGAGGCGCGAACAGCATGCTGCGATAGCCGCGGGCCCGCGCGATGTCGCGCGCGGCCGGCTCGACCTCGGTGTCGGGCAATTGCGCCGCGGTACCATTGGCCACGAGCTGGTAGGGCGGAAATTGTGCGAACGGCACCGGAAAGGACGCTTGGAGCACGCGATCGCCGGCCGGATCGGTCGGCGTGAATGCCGCAAGGTGCGCGGCACCGTCGATATAGCGGAGCACCGCGGTGGAGAAGCCGCCGATCAGCCGGTTGGCGTTGGTGGCGATGGCCGCGAATACCGGCTGCACGTCGGACGGGGATGCCGCCATCACCTTCAGGATGTCGGCCGTCGCGGTCTGGCGCTCCAGCGCCTCCTTCGTCTCGTTGAACAGGCGCGCGTTCTCAATCGCGATCACGGCTTGGTCGGCGAAGGTCTGCAGCAGCTGGACGAGGTCGGGCGCGAATGATCCTGGCTCGGCGCGGGTGACGCTGATCATGCCGACCGGCGCGCCCCGGTTCATCAGCGGCATGAATAGCACACTGCGGAAGCCGCGCAGCCGCGCCAGCTCCCGGTTCAGTTCAGGGACGTCGGCCGCCTCGCTGTCGGGAAACTGGATCGTCTGGCCCTCCCGCACGAGGCCAAAAGTCGGGAAGTCCGCGATCTTGCGCGGGAACGACGCCTTGAGCCCCGCGTCCGCCTCCGGATTGGTCGGCGTGAACGCCACGAGGTGAAGCTCGTCGCCGATGAACTGAAGCACGGTGGCGGAGAAGCCGCCGAGCAGGCGCTTTGCGCTGGCGGCGACCGCCGTAAAGACCGGCCGCGCATCGGACGGCGAGGCGGCGATGGTACGCAGGATCTCGGCGCTGGCGCTCTGGCGATCCCGAGCCGTCGCAAGCTCGGCCCGCAGCTGCGCAATCTCGGCGGCGGCCGACCCCAATCGGCGCTCGAGTTCCTCGATTTCCTGCAAAACGGTCGTCATTCCCGGTCCAGCTTGATGCCGCGGGCGTGCGCGGCACCGGGCCGGATTATCACAACTTCTGCGGCCGGAGCCAGCGGCTCGCAGCCGTGCCCGCACCGGCTCCGCTCACGTGCCGGGCCGCGACACCTCGGTCTCCTTGGCTGTGATGAACTCCAGCAGCACCGGCACGCCTTCCCTCGTCTTCGCGATGCCGCGCTTGATCGCGGGAACGATGTCCTCCGGCCGCGTCACCCGCTCTCCGTAGCCGCCGAAGGCGCGGGCCATCGCGGCGTAGTCGCCGGAAATGTCGGTCGAGCGATATTTTTCGGTCGAGATCGGCATCACCTTCAGCTCGATCGCCATCGAGAAATTGTTGAGCAGGATCGACATGATCGGGATGCGCTCGCGCACCGCGGTCTCGAAATCCATGCCGGTGAAGCCGATCGCAGCATCGCCCCAGACGTTGATGCAGAGCTTGTCGGGCTTTGCCAGCTTGGCGCCCATCGCAAGACCGAGGCCGTAACCAAGCTGCGTGGTTTTGCCCCAGCCGAGATAGGTGAGGGGCTCGACCGATCGCCAGAACGGCGAGAGCTGGTCGCGCGGGCTGCCGGCATCGTGGGTGATGATCGTATTCGCGATGTCAACGGTGTGCTGGAGATCCCACAGCACGCGGTAGGGGCTGAGCGGCGCGTCATTGCTGGTCAGCTTCGGCATCCATTTCGCCAGCCATTCCTTGTGCGAGGCTGCGATCTCGGCCGCGACGGCGGATGCATCGCGATCCGCGGTGACGGTTTTGCCGATCTCCTCCAGCAGCGCGTCGAGCACGAGGCCGGCATCGCCGACCAGGCCGATCTTCGCTTCGACGTCCTTGTTGAGATGATTGGGATCGAGCGTCGAATGAATGATGGTCTTTCCCTTCGGCATCGCGATGCCGAAATTGGTCTCGGTGAAGGAGCAGCCGATGCCGAAAATGACGTCGGCCTCGGCCAGAAACTTCGGCACCGCGCGCGGCACTGCAAGGCCGCCGGAGCCGAGCGACAGCGGATGCGTCTCCGGAAACGATGATTTGCCGCCCAAGCTGGTGGTGACGGGGATCGCCAATCGCTCGGCGAGCCGTTTCAGCTGCGGCCAGGCCTGCGCGTAATGCACGCCCTGGCCGGCATAGATCACCGGCCGTTTTGCGTTCACCAGCAGACTGGCGGCTTCCGTGACGTGAACGGGGTCGGCGCCGTAGCGGGTGCGCAACACCGGCGTGTAGTTCAGCGGCTCCGCCACTTCCTCGTTCCACATGTCCGAGGGGATCTCGACGATGACGGGCCCGCCGCGGCCGTTCTTCAGCTTGGTGAAGGCGCGGCGGAAGATGTTGACGACTTCGCTCGCGAGGATGATCGGCTCGGACGATTTCGCGAACGGCTTCATCGCCTCGCTGGAATTGAAGTTCGGCTCGATATGCGCCAGCCGGCGCTGATAGCCCATCGGCAGCACCAGCACGGGAACGGATTCGCCGAAGCACTGCGCCACGCCGCCCATCGCATTCTCCGCGCCCGGCCCGTGCTGCATGCAGAAGGCACCGATGTGGTGTCCCGACGTCACCCGCGAGATCGCATCCGCCATGTGGATGCCGACGCGCTCCTGCCGCACCATCACCGGGCGGATCTCGGCCTTGGCCGCGTGTTCGATGAGATGGTTGACCGGATAGCCGCAGAGGATCTCGATCCCCTCGCGCCTCATGATTTCCGCAATGGCGGTGCCGAGCTTCATGGCGTCTCTCTCCCTGGCAAGGCCGGTTGATCCGGCTTGTTGGGAGGAGAGGATCAGGAATTTCCGGGAGCGTAAAGCGCGGGCAGCGAGCGCGGCGGTAGGCCAGCTATGCGTCGCGAGCGTGCACCGGCTCCATCCTGCGATGGTCGCTGCAGCCGCTCGCGGTCGGCTGCAGCAGGCGCTGGGCCGCAAGCAGATCCGGTGTCCCGAACCCCTCGGTGAACTCGTGATAGATCGGCGAGAGCAGCCGGACAGCCTTGGATCTGCGGTCGGTGGCGATCCAATGTGCCGCGAGATCGGTCGCGATCCGCAATTGGAACGTCAGCGCGCCTATCCTGCGCGCTTCCGCGAGCGCTTGCTGAAACCGCTTTTCGGCGCGCAGCGGCTCGCCGGTGTGGAGAAGGATCGCGGCGTCAACTCTCTGGAGCTCCGGACGGCACCAGCGCTCGCCTTGGCGTTCCTGATGCTCGATCGCCCGCGTGATGGCTTCTTGCGCCTCCGCGATCCGCCCTTGCCTCAGATAGGCGCGGGCGAGGACCGCGAGATAGCTGCCGATCCGCATCAAGAACCGGCATTCTGTCAGTTCGTCGATCGCGGCTCGAATATCCTCCACCGCGCGTGGATCGCCCCGCAGGTCGCGAAGGCATGCGGAGAAATAGCGCTCGACCGGAACCCAGCGTGAGATGCGCTCGCGTTCAAGGTTGCGACGCAATCGCTCAGTGTAGCTCGCGAGCGCGTCAAGATTGCCGGTTTCGAGCGCAACGGGAAGGGCGGCGAGCCCAAATGCGTTCGACTGTGACACCCAATGGCCGCTGCGGTCCGCGGCATCGATTGCGTCCTTGGCGAGCCTCGCCGCGTAGTCCGCTTGCCCTTGCATCCACGCGACGAAGGGCAGATTGAAGCGGACGGTGATGAACCGATAGACTTCGTTCGCGTCCTTGCGCGAACGCCCTTCGGCCAGCGAGTAGGTCGCTGCAAGACGGTCGAGAACAGGGCGGCTCCTGCTCAATTCGCCGGCAAAAGCGCGAGCCCAGGCCAGCGCGCGATCGGCTTCGGACGTCGCCGTCAGATCGCGATCGCGGTCGGCGAGCTCAGTGGCCTCTTCAAGATAAGATATGGCGCGCTCGACCTGGCCGATCTGCAGCAGGTAGAAGCCGAACCCGACCAGCGCCCGCTGCTGATATTCGATGTTGCCGGCCCGCTTTGCAAAGAGGATGGCATCGAGCCAGGCAATCTCGTTCTCATTCGACATCTTGCGGGCGTAGAAGAGGCTCCACCCAAGGGCGCAGGCGAGTTTTGTCTTCGACAGATCGTCGCACGGGACGGTCTTGGCCAATGCGAGCGCGTCCGCATACCGCGCCTGCGCTTCCGACAGGATCGACGTCTCCGACCACAAGGTGATCGCCGCAACCGTGAGCCTGATCCCGAGTACGGCATCGCCGTGCTCGCCGAACGCCCATGAAAGAGCGGCGCGCAAGTCGGCGATGCGGCCAAGGTAACGCTGGGTCCAATCGGCCGGCTCGCGCCAGTTCCACTCCTCCTCGGACTGCTCGAACAGCGTGAGGACACGTTGCGCATGACGGCGCAGCGCCTGGTCGCAGGCAGGATCGGCCCGGCGCCGCTCGCTCGCATAGCGGCATGTGCTGTCGAGCAGGCGATAGCGCAGGCTCGCGCCATGTGCCTGCGCGCTCAGGAGCGATTTGGCAACGAGACTGCCGAGGCCGGTGACGACGTCGACCGGCGTGAGCCCTGCCGCTTCGGCGACGAAGACCGCGTCCTCGACCTCGAATGCGTCGCTGAACACCGAGAGCAGGCCGAACAGTCTGGCTTCCCGCTGCGACAGCAGTCTGAAGCTCCAGTCGATCGTCGCCATCAGCGTTTCATGACGCGGCGGCGCGCCATCGGCGGCGGGGGCACGAAAACCCAAATTCTGGTCGAGCAACTCCACCAATCGGTGAGGATTGAACCTGCCGATCTGGGCTGCCGCCAATTCGATGGCCAGCGGAAGGCCGTCGAGCGAGTGGCAGATTGCGGCAACGGCCTCGCAATCATGATCGACGAATTGGTAGTCCGCCCATTCGGCGGCGCGGCTGACGAACAATTGCACTGCCGGAAACCTGACGGCTTGATCTGCGGTCAGGGCGTGGCCGGGTTTGGGTGAGACCAGGGAGCCGAGCCGGACGACGTGCTCGGTGGCGGTGCCGAGCGGTTCGCGGCTCGTCGCAAGCAGCTTGGACGGCGATGCCTCCGCCATGAACCTGCCGGCGAAGATCGTTGCGGCTGGCAGGACGTGCTCGCAATTGTCCAGAATGACCAGCATCTGCCGCGGTTTCAGAGAGTCGATGGCCGCAGCCAGGCTGTTGTCCGGATTGCCCCTGATGCCCAATGCCGTCACCAGTGCGGCGCCGAACAGCGTCGGGTCGGAGATCGTTGCGAGATCGACGAAGCACACGCCGTCGCGGCACTGTGGCGCAAACGCCTGGGCTACAGCCAAGGCAACCGTCGTCTTGCCGATTCCTCCCGCCCCCGCCAGGGTCACGTGCCTGTTGCCGGTCAAGAGACTGGTAATTTCGTCGATTTCCGCTTCACGACCAACGATGCCGCGCAGCAATGGCGGACTAGACGAGGGAAGCGGTTCGGCGAGCGCAAGATCGTCCTCGACCTCGCCGATGCTGATCTGCACCTCGGCGATGAACTTGTATCCGCGTCGCGCCACGGTCGCGATGTAGACGGGCTCTATCTGGGTATCTCCCAGCGAACGCCGCAAGCTCCACATGTTGACCTTGAGATTGCTGTCGTGGAGGAAGGTGCCGGGCCAGGCGGCCGCCATCAGGTCGTTCTTGCTGACCAGCTCGCCGCAGCGCTGCACCAGCAGCTGCAAAAGCTCGAATGCGCGTCCGCCCAGCTTGACGGGGCGCCCTTTGAGAAGGAGCAACTGGCGGCTGGGTATCAGTCGAAAGGAGCCGAAGCTGTAGGTTAGCTCCCGGCGGCCTGTGCCGCGTTGTCGTGTCTCCGTGGCAGCCCGCATTGATCATTGCCAATCGATCGAACAGATCGACTGGTATTATCATGCACTGCAATATTTTTGAAGGGAACCCTTCCGGGTCGTACGATTTGCCGCAGGACAATTGACACACGCGCGCGCCGGACGGCTCGGCTATTTTTTGGGCTTGCCAAGAACGGCCATGCGCATGACTTCGACGCCGCCGTCGGCAAGTTCCGGAAGCTTGGCGAACCAATCCTTCACATAAGGCATCGCGTTGTGTGCGTCGAAATCGGCCTGGCTGGCGAGACTTCGTAGAAGATGAAGTGGCCCGGCTTGGCGCGGTCTTCCTGAAGGAAATAGATCAGGTTCTTGGGATCGCCGCGGACCAAGTCGATCAGCGGCAAGGTGGCGGCACGCAGCATGTCTTCCTTTCCAGGCTTGGCGCGCACCTGGGCCACCACGGAATATGCCCCCTCCGGGATCTCCCCATAGTGCATGCGCGGCGCCTCCTGAGCCATGGCCGGAAGCGTCGCCGGCGCCACGGAGGCGATCAGCAGGGCGGCAAGCGAGTTGCGGACGAGAGTTTGCATGGTGAAGTCCTCGACATGTGATTGGATCGCAGAGTGACCAGCCAGGACACCTGACAGCCGCCCCGCACGAGAATCTAGCGCAGGATCTTCTGTTGCCGCTTTGCCAAGGCCTCGCTGAAGCGCTTCTTGACCGGACCGAGCGCCTTGACGAATTCGAGCTGCTCGCCTTCGGGTCCCTTGCAATAGATCAACTCCCAGCCGTTCGAGGGTTCAGCGGTCACCCGGTTCGTGTTGGTGCTGCGGGGCGCGGCCTTGCGATCCGCTTCCGTCATGACGCGGATGGTGCGGTTCGCCCTCACCTGCGTCATGCCGCGGCGCGCCGATTCCGCTTCGAGATCCGCAATGAACTTGTTGAAGTCGACATCGTCGCGAACGTAGAAACAGATGTGCATCATGCGCGGAAAGGCCGGGCTCATGTGCTCCAGCGGTTCGGCGAAACTCTTGGCGCTGCCCATGGGCTGATCAGCCTCGCGATATTGCAGCAGCTCCAGCACCATGTTGTCGAACTGGATGAACCGGACATCGAGCCGCTGTGCCCCGCTTCGCAAGTCGGGCACGCCAATTGTTCGCGGATTGATCCCGCGTGCGTTCGCCTCGATCTCCTGGTCGGCCAACAGCGTGTTCTGCACCCCGTCCCCCTGGAAGTCGCCGTGCCGAAACACCTCGGTGCCGCCAAGCACCTCCGTGTAGAACTGGTACGCCCGCTCCATGTTCTGGACCGTCAGCCCGAAATGCTGGACGCCCTGGAGCCGCGCGCCGAGCGGCGCCTCGTCGCGCTCCGCATCCTGTGTCGCGGCCCGTGCGTCGATTGCCGTGCCGGCTATGATGCTGGTGACGACGGCGGCGCCGGCGGTTTGAAGCAGGGCGCGGCGACCCATCTCGGTGGTGTTGTCGGTTTCATCTGTCATGTTGCTCTCCTTGGTCGTTCGGTGGATTGGTTAATCAGCGGCGGGAAGCGGAGCTGCGGGGCTGACCAGCCCCTCGGAGCGCAGCTCGCGCCAGAACTCCGCCGGGATGGCTTCCTCGAGCGCCGCGCGATCCTCGGCGATGCGGCTTGGGCGGCTCGCACCGGGAATGACGGCGGCAACCACGGGATTGGCGAGCGCGAACTGCAGGCCGGCCGCCTTCATGCTGATCCGATAGCGGTCTGCGATCGCCTTGATCCGCGCCACCTTCTTGAGGATTTCGGGAGGCGCCGGCGCATATTCGAAGTTCGGGCCGCCGACGAGCGCGCCGGAACTGTAGGGGCCGCCGACCACGATCGCGAGCTCGTGCTCGGCGGCCATCGGCATCACCCGCTGCAGCGCCCTTGCATGGTCGAGCAGCGTGTATCGGCCCGCGAGCAGGAAGCCGTCGGGGCGCGGCTCTTCGAGCGCGAGCAGCAGCTCGATCGGCTCGACCCGGTTGACACCTAGTCCCCACGCCTTGACCACGCCTTCGTCGCGCAGCCGGTCGAGCGCCCTGAAGGCGCCCTTGCGGGCGCTTTCGAACACCGAGAGCCACTCGTCGCCGTAGAAATCCTGCGCAACGTCGTGCACGAAAGCGACGTCGATGTGGGAAGTCGCGAGCCGCTTCAGGCTGTCCTCGATCGAGCGCAACGTTCCGTCCCGGGAATAATCGTTCACGATCCGGTTCGGGCGGCCGTACCTGAATACGCCGCCCTTCTCGCCGAGGTCGCGGGCATCGACGTCCTCGATCTCGTCCAGGATCAGGCGGCCCACCTTGGTGCTGAGCACGTAGTCGCTCCGCGGCCGGCCGGCGAGTGCGGCGCCGATGCGGATCTCCGCAAGCCCCGCGCCGTAGAACGGCGCGGTGTCGAAATAGCGAATGCCGTCGTCCCAGGCTGCGTTCACCGTCGCGAGCGCTTCCCGCTCCGGGATGTCGCGGAACATGTTGCCGAGCGGCGCCGCGCCGAACCCTAGTCGTCCCGGCAGAATATCCTTGAGGGACATGTTGCTAGTCCTTGTCTGCGAGGGCCAAGTCCGTCGGTGTGCGGCGCAGCCGATCTCAGTCGGTCGCTGACGTGTCTGCGCTTCTGATGAACGCCGCGACCTCGCGCGGATGCGACAGCATGACGGCGTGGCTGCTCTTCATCTCCGTCACCTTCGCGCCGGAACGCTTGGCCATGGTGCGCTGTGCCGTCGGCGGGATCATGCGATCCTCGCTCGTCACCATGTAATAGGTCGGCTTCGTCTTCCACGCCACGCGATCGACCTTGGTCTGCACCGCCTGCAATCCCCAGGGCAGCTGCGCGGCGCCCATGAAGCGGGTCGTGGCCGGGTCGACATCGGCCGCGAAAGAGGTGGGGAATTTTGCGCGGTCGACGAGCAGATAATTGCCCTCGGTGACCAGCGGAGCTTTGTGCTCGCCGGCGGGCACCGGGGCTTCCGCCAGCGTGCTGACGGACTCTCCGGCGTCAGGAGCAAAGGCAGCGAGATAGACCAGGCTGCGAACCTTGGGATTGTCGCCGGCTTCCGTGATGACCATCCCACCATAGGAATGCCCGACCAGAATGACCGGATGCCGTGCCTTGGCGATCACGCGCTCGGTCTCGGCGACATCGTCGCGAAGCGTGATCGTCGGCTGCTGAACGACGAGCACCTCATAGCCCGCCTCCGAGAGGATGCCGTAGGTGTCCTTCCAGCCCGAGCCATCGACGAAGGCGCCGTGCACGAGAACAATCGAAACATTCCTGTCGGCCGCGGCCGCGGGGGCGGCGGTTGCGATCGACAACGCGGCAAGCGCGGAGGTAAGCGGCTTCATGTCAGGCTCCTGTCCTCTATACGGCGACATTGTCGTTGGTGCGCCTTCACTAGCGCACGCCCGCATTGCGATATTTCCGATTCCTGCGCGATGACGCACGCATCTTGCTGAGGTGCGAGGAGATCAAGCTTGCGAAGCCGAACACGTCTGGCGCCAAGCCTTTGCCTTGGCTGGCTTTTACCTCTTTTAACCGTGCCGCCTCTGGACTTCGCTGGCGCAGCTTGTGAGTAATTCGCGATCGGCGTGGCAGTGACCGGGGCTGCAACTCACCACCGGATGGAATGATCGCTCGCGCGATACGGGGCCGGGAATCGCCGCAACAAAGCGGAGGTCGGGATGGCGCTCGTGACGCATGGTGATGAGAAATACAAGAACAGCGAGAAGCTCGCGGAGGTCAATGATTGGCCGGGGCTGAGCATCGAGCATCGCAAGTTCGAGGCGGGCCGTCAGGCAACGCCCGTTCCCATCTGCACCGAGATCGTCATGCTGTTGTCGGGCGGAGGGATGGTGTCCCGCGCCGGCAACGGCGCAATCCAGAAAAGCCTCGCGCGTCCGGGCATGAGTTATCTCGTGCCTGTGGGCACGCAGGAGAGCCACCTCGAGCTTTCCGACCGGATGGAATGTCTTCATCTCTATCTGCCGCCCGCGCTGCTCGACCACAGTGCACTTGCGGATTTCGACATCGATCCGGCCAAAATCGAGATCGCCTATGCGCACGGTCTGGCGGACCAGGTGCTCTTCCACATCTGTTCGCCGCTTCGCGATCTGCTCCATCGCCCGCGCCAGCCGACCGACGCGCTGTTCGTGGAGGGGATCCAGGTCGCGCTTGCTGCGCATCTTTTGGGCAATTACACCATCGACCGTTGGCGCGCACCCGACAAATCGCCGGCGCTCGACCCAAGGCGCCTCCAGCGCGTGCTGGACTATATCGAGGCGTCTCTCGGCAGCGATGTCAGGCTCGAGGATCTGGCGGCCCAGGCCTGCCTCAGCCCCTATCATTTTTCCCGGCTGTTTCGCGAAGCGACCGGATTGTCACCGCACCGTTACGTCACCGATCGCCGCGTCCACGCCGCGCGACAGGAGCTCGCGCGCGACCACCTGTCGCTGGTCGAGATTGCCCTGGAGTTCGGCTTCGGCTCGCAGGCCAATTTCACGCGCGTATTCCGCAAGGCCGCAAATCTCACCCCGGGGCAGTATCGCGAATTGTGCTGTGGCCAGGCCGAGGTGAAAGCCGATTGGCTCGAAAGCCATTCCGCAGGGATTGCGCATGATCCAGCAGGATTCGGAAATACGGCGCAATGGGCGTCGAGCATTGCTGTTGCAGCGACCAGGTAGGCGAGAGGACATATCGGCATGATCGAGCTCAAGGTGAACGGGATCAAGCGCCAGGTCGACGTCGTGCCCGAGATGCCCCTGTTGTGGGTGCTGCGTGACGAACTGGGCATCACCAGCGCCAAATACGGCTGCGGGGTCGCGCAATGCGGGGCCTGCACCGTTCACATCGACGGCAAGGCGGTGCGGTCCTGCCAGGCCCATATCGGCGAGGTCGCGGGCAAATCGGTCGTCACGCTCGAAGGCCTGCACAACAAGGACCAAAATCCGGTCTTGCAGGCCTGGATCGCGCATCAGGTGCCGCAATGCGGCTACTGCCAGACCGGTCAGATCATGCAGGCCATCTCGCTTCTTGCATCGATCCCAAAACCGACTGACGAGCAGATCAACCAGGTGATGTCCGGCAATCTCTGCCGCTGCGGCACCTATCCGCGCATTCGTGCGGCGATCCATGCGGCCGCCGCAAACAAGATGGCGGAGAAGTGAGATGGGCGACATGCAAACCCTTTCGCGTCGGGCTTTCGTGTTCGGCTCTGCCGCGGTCGCCGGTGGCATCGTTTTCGGTGCCTATGGTCCGGCCGAAGCGGCCGCGCCGAGTGCCGATGGCAATCCGCTGGCCGCCGGCCTCGGCCCGAATTCCGTCACCTTCAATCCATGGGTCGAGATCAGCCCCGACAAGATCACGCTGATCGCGCAACACGCCGACATCGGTCAGGGTGTCGGCTCGGTGCAGCCGATCATGATCGCCGAGGAGATGGACCTCGACCCCGGCCAGTTCGAAGTCCGCTTCGCCGGCCCGAGTCCCGCTTACTTCAACACCGGATTCAAGGAGGAGCTGGCGCCGTTCCTGGCCGCGGACCAGAGCCCTGCGGCCGAAGCAGCACGTGCTGCGGCGCTGGAAAGTCTTCGCAAATCCGGCCTGCAGATGACGGGCGGCTCGAGCACGATCCCGGACACCTATGAGAAGCTGCGCGTGGCAGGGGCAGTTGCGCGCGAGACGTTGAAGGCAGCTGCGGCCAAACGTTCGGGCGTCGCAATCGCCGACATCCGCACGCAATCCGGCCACGTGATCCTGCCCGACGGAAGCAAAATTCCGTACGTCTCACTGGCGGCCGAGGCCGCAAGAATTCCGCCGGTGCTCGATGCGCAGCCGCGCGATCCCTCGACCTGGCGCATGTTGGGCAAGCCGATGACGCGCCTCGACGTGCGCGCCAAAGTTATGGGCGAATTGCAATTCGGCATCGATCAGAAGATGGAGGGCATGCTCTACGCCTCAGTCAAGCTGAACCCCGGCAAGGGCCAGCCGCTGAAATCCTACGACGCCAGCAAGGCGCGCGCGATGCCCGGCGTGAAGAAGATCCTCGAGATCAAGAACGGCGTTGCGGTGATCGCCACCAACAGCTGGTACGCGATGAAAGCCGTCGACGCCATCGCTTGCGAGTGGGCGCCTTCGGCCTATCCCGCCGAGCAGGCCGATCATTGGAAAGTGCTGGAATCATCGTTCAAGCCCGAATTCCTCGGCAAGGAGTGGCGGACGATCGGCGACGTCGGAGCCGGCCTGAAGACGGGCAAGCTCGTCGAAGCCGAATATCGCGCCCCTTACGTGGCGCATCAGCCGCTCGAGCCGCTGAACGGGATCGGTCTCGTCACCGACAAGGGCATGGAAATCTGGGTTGGCCATCAGAGCCCGCAGGCGGTGCAAGCCATCGCGGCGAACGCTATCGGCGTCAAGCCGGAGCAGGTCACCTTCCACAATCAATGGACCGGCGGAAGCTTCGGCCATCGTCTCGAATTCGAGAACGTCCGCGTGCTCGCCGAGATCGCCAATCAGATGCGCGGGACGCCGATCAAGCTCGTCTTCTCGCGCGAGGAGGATTTCCTTCAGGATATTCCGCGGCAGATTGCGATCGCGCGTCACAGGGGAAGCGTCGCCAACGGCAAGATCGTTGCGACCGACCTGCAATTGGCATCGACGGCGCCGTTCAAGGGACTGCTCGAGCGCATGGGTGCACCCTCGAAGGATCCCGATCCTCAATTGGCCGCCGGCACGTGGAACGTCTATTACGACATCCCCAACTTCCGCGCCATCAGCTACGAGGCGCAAGGGCTGTCGCCGTGCACCACGTGGCGCTCCGTGGGAGCGTCCACAGCCGGCTTCTTCACCGAAAGCTTCATTGACGAATTGATCCACGCAGCCGGCCTCGATCCCATGAAGGCGCGCATCGCGATGTGCAATGTGCCGCATTATCGCAAGCTGCTGGAGACGGTCGCGGAGATGTCGACCTGGAAGGGGCCGCTCGGCAACGGCAGGGGCCGCGGCGTCGCCTTCGTCGAGTCGTTCGGGACACCGGTTGCCGAGGTCGTCGAGGTGACGGCGACGGACCGTGGCATCCGGATCGACAAGGTCTGGGTCGCGGTCGACGTCGGCAAGGTGATCGATCCCGTCAATTTCGAGAACCAGGTCCAGGGCGGCGTCGTCTGGGGCCTAGGCCACGCGATCAATTGCGAAATCACCTACTCAAAAGGCGCGGCGCAGCAGACCAATTACAATCACCATGAGGCGATGCGGATCCACCAATGCCCGATCATCGAAGTTCGCGGGCTCGAGAACGATCCGAAGGTGAGGGGCCTCGGCGAGCCGCCGGTGCCACCCGCCGCGCCTGCGCTTGCCAATGCGATCTTCGCGGCGACCGGAAAGCGCATCCGCGAAATGCCCTTCAACAAGTTCATCGATTTCGTGTGAGACACGCCATGCAGAGATCTCTGATCGCGTTGGTCTTGGCAGCGTCGGCCGTCGCCGCCCTGACCGGGATCGTCGCCGCGAAGGACGAGGCCGCCAAGGACCTGCTGCCGCCCGGTAGCGTCAGCCGCGCCGAGGGGCTGGAGGCGTGGAAGCGGATCGAAGCCGTCGTGACCCATCCACGGTGTGCCAACTGCCATGTCGATGCCAAGGCGATACCGATCTGGACGCCGGCCGGCGAAACCAAGCCTCGCCCGCATGGCATGAACATCCATGGCGGCGAGAGCCGCATCGGAGCGGAAGCGATCCCGTGCTCGACCTGCCACATGACCTCGACCCAGGCGAACGAGCCGGCGCCCTCGCCGCCGCGCGCCGGCATCGATTGGCAGCTCGCCCCGGTGGCTTTCATCTGGTTCGGCAAGAGCGGCGCCGAGATCTGTGCCCAGATGAAAGATCCCAAGCGCAACGGCGGTCGCGACGCCGCTGGTCTCGTCGGGCATTTGCGGCACGATGCCTCGCTGAGCGGCTTCATCCCGCGCGGCTGGGCGCCCGGAGCCGGCCGCTCAACGCCGCCCGGCACCTTCGAGGATCACGTCAAGGACATGGCGATGTGGGGCGCGGCCGGACAGCCCTGTCCGAATTGAGGCGGTCTCCGCACCGCGGCAAGGCGATCCCAGATAGCATTATCGAAAGGAGAAAACCATGACCCAACACGTCCTCTTCATTGTCACCAACGCAGCCGTGATCGGACCGCATAGTCGCAAGACCGGCTTCTTTTTCGCCGAGGTTGCCCATCCTTTCGAGGTGCTCGACAAGGCTGGGATCGCGGTGGAGTTCGCGTCGCCGGCCGGGGGGTGGACGCCTTACGATGCATATGACGAGAAAGATCCTGCTCAGAAGGATTTCCTCGCCAGCAAAGCCTTTCGCCGCCTGAATCACAGCCGTAAATTATCCGAGGTGGATGCCGCCGACTACGACGCCATCCTGATACCCGGCGGTCTTGGTCCCATGGTGGACATCCAGCGCAATGCGGCGGTCCAAAGTGCCGTTGTGCGAGCCTGGAGCACCGGCAAGCTCGTCGCCGCTGTCTGTCACGGGCCGTGCGCGCTGCTTGGCGTCGACCTCGGCGATGGCGTCCCGTTCGTGCGCGGCAAGAAGCTGACATCCTTTTCGAAGAAGGAAGAGTACGACTATGCGCGCGATGACGTACCTTACGAGCTCGAGGATGCGTTGAGGGCAGAGGGTGCCGAGTACTCGTCCGCGGCCAATTGGCAACCTCACGTCGTCGTCGATGGCCGGCTCATCACGGGCCAGAACCCCGCCTCTGCCGGAGCGCTCGGAAAAGAGTTGCTGGCCGCCCTCAAGGATAGGAGCAGCGGCGCGAAAACCTGAAGATTCGCAAGGACGAATTCGAGCGGGATGGGCGCGGCATCTGAAGCTGTGCTTACATCCCTCTTTGCAGCAGGGCTATCGCATTTGGGAGTTTCCCCGGCGGCCATCCTTCGAGACGCCCGCTATGGGCGGGCTCCTCAGGATGAGGGCGGAGTGCGCGGCAGCCATTTCAACGAGCACTGATGCTGACTAGCCTCATCCTGAGGAGGCGCGTCAGCGCCGTCTCGAAGGACGAGGCGTGCGCGCAGGCCGCCGCCACAAGTCATATCCGATTGCTCTGCTATTTGCAGCTCTGGCAGATCATCAGCTTTCGCTTCAACGCCTCATCTTCTTGATCGAGACCATCCGGATTGGACCTGGCGTCCCTTGCTGCGCGTGAACGCACGGCCGGCGTCACGCGGCTCGGCGTGCCAAGGTCATCGACGGTGCCGACGCTGAAGCCATCGTAGTCGGCGGCTGGATTCGGTTGAGGCCGGCCAATCACGGAAGGCTCTCTGCTGGACGTCGCTGCTGGAGTTCCGTTCGTCGTTACCCGGGCGGGCTTGGTGGCACCCGGGCGTGGCGGCGCTGCATCGGGCCGAGCAAGCGAAACCGGCGGCGCGGCCGAAGTTTGGCCTCTGGCGCTGTCGTGCGGCCAGGCGACGACAGACATGAGGCCGATTGTCAGGAGCATCACGCGTCTCATCCGCATTCTCTCGGCAGCGCTGGTTGATCGATTGACGGCATGGCTCGTCGAGCCCGTTCCGCCGGAGAATATCAGCACCCAGAGGGCCGTCAAAGCGCCGTAGCCTGGATGAAGCGAGGCGCAATCCGGCTTATTGTTTCCGCCGGCGCTACGCCGTTTCCTGCAGCGCCCGCCGCAGCCTTCGGATGATGACGCCGCGGGCGCGGTCGTCGGCGGCGGCTGCGACGCGATCGTTGATGTCGAGCATCAGCTCGGACATCTCGTTGTGCCAGTCGAGACGCGTCACGGCCTCCGGCGACAGTCGCCGGCGACGATCGGCGTCGAGCACGCGCGGTTCGGGTGCCGCGAGCTCGAAAGTGTCGTCCAGCATCGGCTGGTAGATCCTGGCCGCGGGAATGATGCGCTCGGCGATGCGCTCGGCCAGGCCCGCAACCGCCGCTTCCTCGCCGTGGACCAGGAACAGCCCGCGCGCGATGGGACGACGCGCCGCGATCCAGCTGGCCATGCCGGCGCCGTCGGCATGGCCCGAATATTCGTCGATCATGCGGATGCGGGCAGCAACCTTGATCTCGTCGCCCTGGATGCGGACGGCCTTGGCCCCGTTCTGAAGGAAGCGGCCGAGCGTGCCGTTGGCCTGGAAGCCGGCCAGAAGCACGGTCGCGCGCTCGTTCCACAGCCAGCGCTTCAGATGATGGCGGATCCGGCCCGCATCGCACATGCCGCTCGCGGCGATGATGATGTGAAATCCGGACAGACGCATGATCGCCTTGCTCTCGTCCGCGGTCTCGGTGAATTTCAGATGCGGCGAGTTGAGCAGGCGCGTGGCGTCGACCGACGGATCGAGGCTCTCGGAATGGCGGCGGAACACTTCGGTCGCGCGGATCGCGAGCGGTGAATCAAGGAAAATCGGCGCCGTCGGAATCTCGCGGTGCTCCATCAGGTCGACGAGATCGACGATAAGCTCCTGGGTGCGCTCGACCGCGAAGGCGGGCAGCAGCAGCGCGCCGCCGGCCGCCGCGGCATCGCGCACCTCGGCCGCGAGGTGCTTGCGGCGAAGCGCAGGTGTCGTGGCCTCGCGCACGCGGTCGCCATAGGTCGATTCCGAGATGACGTAGTCGAAATCGCTCGGCGCTTCGGGATCGGGCTGGAGCAGCTTGGCCTCCGGCCCGACGTCGCCGGAGACGAGCACGCGCAGCGGCCGCGCCGCGCCTTGCTCGGCGATTTCCAGCTCGATCGAGGCGGAGCCGAGCAAATGGCCGGCGTTCCAGTAGCGTGCGCGGACGCCGGGGATCACGTCGGTCCAGCGTTCGTAGTCGACGGCGCGGAACGATCGGAGCGATGCGATCGCGTCGGCCTGCGTGTAGATCGGCTCGACCTCCTTGCGCCCGCGCGAAGCATTGCGCCGGTTGAGCTGCTTGACCTCCGATTCCTGGATGTTGCCGGCATCGGGCAGCATGTAGGAGCAGAGGTCGATCGTGCCGCGCGTCGCCAGGATCGGCCCCTCGAAGCCCGCGCGCACGAGCTTCGGCAACAGACCGCTATGGTCGATGTGAGCATGCGTGAGCAGCACCGCATCAATGTCGGCGGGGCGAAACGGAAAGGCGCGGTAATTGAGCTCCTTCAGCGTTTTCTGGCCCTGGAACAATCCACAATCGACCAGGAAACAGCCGCTTGCGGTCTGGAACAGATAGCTCGAGCCGGTCACGGTGCGGGTGGCACCGCAGAATCGAACGGTGATGCTCATCTGTCATTCTCCGAGGGGCTTGCCGTTGATCGCATAGCCGTCGTCGGCCGCAGTCGCGCTGGCCGCCAAATCGTGCTCCGACCGGCCGAACGTGTAGACGCGATAGAGTGGCTCGCCCTGCTCGACGCGGTCGCCGATCTTCTTGAACAGGCGGATGCCTGCGCCCTTGTCGAGCGGCGCGCCGGCGGTGCGGGCGAGGCGGTTCAGACGCAGGCAGTCGATTGCGGACACGATGCCGTCATGCCTCGCCTCGACGTCGAAGCTGAGCGGTCCGAGCTCGTTGCTGCATGTCGAGGGGCCCTGTGCGTCGATGATTTTCTGCATCTGCTTCAGTGCCGCGCCGCTATCCAGCAGTTCGCGCGCCCGGGCATAGCCGGCCCCGCCGCGCAGCTTGGGATCGTATTCCAGCAGATGGGCGGCGAGCCGGAGCGACTTCTCGCGCAGATCGCGCGGCGCATCCTTGTCATTGCCGAGCACCGCCATGACGTCGTTGGCCTCCAGCACCGGCCCAATGCCGTTGCCGATCGGCTGGCTGCCGTCGGTCGTGATCACCTCGACCGTCCGGCCGAAGCGGTCGCCGACGAATTCGAACAGCTTTCGCAGCCGCATGGCCTCGACGCCGCCGGTGACCTTCGCGGTCGGCCCGACCGGAATGTCGATCAGCAGATGGGTCGAGCCTGCCGCGATCTTCTTGGACATGATGGACGCGACCATCTGCTCGCGAGTATCCAGGCTCAGCGGGCGCTCGACCGAGATCAGGACGTCGTCGGCCGGCGACAGGTTCACGTGCCCGCCCCAGATCAGGCAGCCGTTGCAGGAGGAGACGATCGCCTTCATCTCCTCGACGGAGATATTCACCCGCGCCAGCACCTCCATCGTGTCGGCGGTGCCGGCCGGCGAGGTGATCGCGCGCGAGGAGGTCTTCGGGATCGGCAGGCCATGCGCGGCGACGATCGGCACCACCACCATCGAGGTGCGGTTGCCGGGGATGCCGCCGATGCAATGCTTGTCGACGACGACAGGGGTCGGCCAGACCAATTGCGTGCCGGCCTGCGCCATGGCCCCCGTGAGGGCGAGCAGCTCGTCGCTGGTGATGAAGCTCGCCGACCCGATCAGGAAGGCAGCGATCTCCATGTCGGAGTAGCGATAATGGGCAAGGTCGCTGATGATCGCGCCGATCTCGGCCTGGCTCAGAGTTCGTCCGCGGATCTTCGCACGCACCGCTTCCAGGCTCTCCGGAGGCGAGGCGGGCCTGACCGTGACCTCCGATCCGACCGCTTCGGCGAAGCGCCGGAACGCAGGCTCGGAGAGGCCGATCTCGTCGGGAGCCGCGAGCGTATCGTCGTCCGTGATCAGCAGGGTCGCCAGCAGAACCTTGCCGCCCTGACGAAGCTCGACGCGGCTGAAGCCGCGGAAGATCTCCGCGCGCAGCGCCTTGGAGCGCCTCGAGACGACGACGACGTTCTCACGGCCGGTGTCGAGGCGGACGCGGCGGATCTTCAGTTGGGAATGCGGAAGGTCTGGATGCATGGACGGGCCGGCAGCAGGGAGTCGGACCTCCATGCTTAAACGCCGCCGTCCGGATCCTGTTGACCCAGATCATGGCCATCCGCTCCGGCGGGCAGCCGCTGCGCAGGCCGTTGGCCGGCGGTTACTTCATCGCCGTGCTGACCGAGTTGAACTTGTTGTTGAGCAGCGCAGCGCCCGTGCTGTTGACGATGGTCACGATTGCCAGAGCGATCCCAGCAGCGATCAGGCCGTACTCGATTGCGGTTGCGCCATTCTCATCGGCAAGGAAGGACCTAAGCAGACGCATTGCCAACTCCTGTTCATCCGATCCGATTGATGGTCGCGTCGTTATCGGACTTGCAAATCGATCGAATAAATCTTCGAGCGCGCCAAAACGCGGCGATCGCACCTTACCTCGTACGACGGCATTCATTAAATTAGGGTTCCGTCGATCCGTTCAAATGAAGTCAAACCGACAGCCTGTTGCATTGCCCCCATTGGCTTGGCCGCTTAACCGATTGTTGAGCCTGTTCGTCAACGAATAGGCAAGGATGTCTCGATCGCGCTCATCCGCGCCGGCCGTCCGCATTCAGCGCCCGCAACATCGCGATGCGGGCGAACATCACCCAGCCGCCGCCGGTCTCGGCCGCATTGATCAAGGTCTCGATCGCCGTCTGCCAATGCGCCTCGTGCTGGGCGTCCTCGGGCAGCTCCATGATGTAGTCGGCGGCTTCTTGAAGCGTGAACAACTTGCGCTTGTTGCTCACGCGGACGGGATCGTCGAACGTCGTCGACCAGGGCATGTCAGGCCGGCCGATCGGCGAGGAGAGACATCACGGCGTGATCGCGGGGCGTGGTGCTGTCAGCCGGCCTTCTTTGCCCGCGCCGGCGCGCGCACCGGCTTGTCGGCGGCCTTCTTCGGCGTGGTCGCAGCCTTCGCCGCAGCGTCCTTGCCGCCCTTGCCTGATATCGGCAGCAGCATCTCGCGCTGGCCCTCGACGCGCTTCTTCGGCTTCTTGGCCTTGGCTGTGTCCTTGGCGGTCTCCTTGGCCGTGTCCTTGACGGCTTTCGCCGCGGGGGCCGCGTCCTTCTCGTTCGCGATGCTCTTCTTCAGCGCGTCCATCAAGCTGATGACGTTGCCGCCGGTCTTCGGTGCGGCCTTGGCGGTGATGGGCATGCCGCTGCGCTTCTTGTTGATGAGATCGATCAGAGCGGTCTCGTAATGATCCTCGAACAGCTCGGGCTCGAACGCGCCGGATTTCTTCTCGACGATGTGCTTGGCGAGGTCGAGCATGTCCCTCGTCAGCTTCACGTCCTGGATGTCGTCGAAATATTCCTTCTCGCTGCGGACCTCGTAGGGGTAGCGCAGCAGCGTGCCCATCAGCCCGTTCTCGAGCGGCTCCAGCGCGATGATGTGCTCGCGGTTGGTCAGCACCACGCGGCCGATCGCGACCTTGTCCATGCTGCGGATGGTCTCGCGGATCACCGCATAGGCGTCGTGGCCGACCTTGCCGTCCGGCACGAGGTAGTAGGGGCGGATCAGATAGCGGTTGTCGATGTCGGCCTTGGGCACGAACTCGTCGATCTCGATCGTGTGGGTGGAATCGAGCGCGATGTCGTCCAGCTCGTCCTTGGTGACCTCGATATAAGTGTCGGTGTCGACCTTGTAGCCCTTGATGATGTCCTCGGAGGTCACCTCGTCGCCGGTCTCGGCATCGACCTTGAGATACTTGATGCGGTGGCCCGTCTTGCGGTTGATCTGGTTGAACGAAACCTTCTCCGTATCCGAAGTGGCCGGATAGAGCGCGACCGGGCAGGTCACGAGCGACAGACGCAGAAAACCCTTCCAATTGGCGCGGGGGGCCATGGGCTACTCCAGACGCAACAGCGGACAAGCTTTGAGGATACCATCGCCCAGTTGCGAATCATAGCAACCGCCGGCGCGGAATCTTGCAACGGCGTTAATCGCCGCCTGCGCCGTGTTTGCCGGGCGGGCCCATGGACCGGAACATCGCCCGAGATGACGCGTTGCCCCGGCAATTCATCGCCGAGGAGGTCGCGGCCATCCGACGCGACAGCCACAGATCGAGGTCACCATGGCAACCAGGCGAGAGCAGAACCGGATCGTCGAAACTCCGACAGAGGCACGCCAGGGCGAGCCCGGACCATCGGTGGCGGCGCTGCTCGCCATCTCGACCGGGCTTGCGATCCTGATCCTCGCCGTCGTCTGGTTCGTGTTCTTCCGGACCTGACGGCCGGATCAGCACGCCGGCACCTTCCGGCTCGCCGCGCGATGCGGCACGTTGCGCCCACCATGCCACCGGCTCCTCCGGCGGCATGGTGGGCGCAGTCGCATTTGCGCGCGCCGGGTCGTATATGACCAAAAAGTAACGTAGCCCGGTTCCCTGCGTTCATATTCAGTTCACGCCGGAATTGCTCATCTGTGGCGGTGTTCATGTCGCCTGTTCTTGCAGCCTATCCTTGGAGAGAAGCGTGCGCCTGCTCGTTGTTGAGGACGACCCCGATCTCAATCGCCAGCTCACCAAGGCGCTGACCGACGCCGGCTATGTCGTCGATCGGGCTTTCGACGGGGAGGAGGGGCACTATCTCGGCGACAACGAGCCGTATGACGCCGTGGTGCTCGATATCGGCCTGCCGAAGAAGGACGGCATCTCGGTGCTGGAAGCCTGGCGCCGCAACGGCCGCACCATGCCGGTCCTGATCCTCACTGCACGCGACCGCTGGAGCGACAAGGTGCAGGGCTTCGATGCCGGCGCCGACGACTACGTCGCAAAGCCGTTCCACCTCGAGGAGGTGCTGGCGCGCATCCGCGCCCTGCTGCGCCGCTCCACCGGCCATGCCCAGAGCGAATTGACCTGCGGCCCGGTTACGCTCGACACCCGAACCGGCCGGGTCAGCGTGTCGGGCAATCCCATCAAGATGACCTCGCACGAATATCGGCTTCTGGCCTACTTGATGCACCATTCCGGGCGGGTGGTCTCGCGCACCGAGCTGGTCGAGCATCTCTACGACCAGGATTTCGACCGCGACTCCAACACCATCGAGGTCTTCGTCGGCCGCATCCGCAAGAAGCTCGACGTCGACATCATCCAGACCGTCCGCGGCCTGGGCTATCTCCTGACCCCGCCGCCGGCCCCGGGCGCCTGAGGCGTTCCGGCCTTGAAGTATCTTGGCTTGACGGGAGGCCGAACAGGGCCCTTGGTCCGGTCATGACGTCCGACCACCTGCTATCCTGCGCCGCCCGGGATCATTCCGATGGCCGCTAGCTCGCTTGCGAACCGACTGTTCCTGTCGGCGACCGCCTGGCTCGTGGTGATCCTGGCCATCACAGGCGTGGTGCTGTCGTCAGTCTACAAGAACGCCACCGAGCGCGCCTTCGACCGCCGGCTCAATCTCTATCTGCGCACCCTCATCGCCGAGGTCGCAACGCCCGACGAGCCGCCGGACCGCCAGTTCCAGTCGCTTGGCGAGCCCCTGTTCGACCTGCCGCTGTCCGGCTGGTACTGGCAGATCACGCGGACCGACACCGAAAAGCCGGAAGTGCGCTCCTCGCGCTCGCTTTGGGACAAGAAGCTACCGAAGCTCGAAGAGCAGGGTGCCGAGCTCACCGCCGCCGGCATCCGCCTCGCCTATGTCGACGGGCCGGAAGGGCAGAATCTGCGCATGGTGGAACGGCCGGTCGATCTTGGTGCCGACGGCAAATTTCTGGTCAGCGTCGCCGGGGACGATACCGAGATTTTCGACGAGACACGCAGCTTCGACTACTATCTCGGCGGCACCTTCACGGCGCTCGGCATCGTGCTGCTGCTGACGACCGTGTTCCAGGTCCGTTTCGGCCTTGCACCGCTCAAGCGCATCTCGGACGCGATCGCCGACATCCGCTCCGGGCGGGCGGAACGGCTCGAGGGTGAATTCCCGGTCGAGATCGCGCCGCTGGCGCGCGAGACCAACGCGCTGATCGACGCCAATCGCGAGATCGTCGAGCGGGCGCGCACCCATGTCGGCAATCTCGCTCATGCGATCAAGACGCCGCTTTCGGTCATCGTCAACGAAGCCAGCGCGCATGCCGCCGATCCGTTCGCGGAGAAGGTGATGGAGCAGGCGGATGTGATGCGTGATCAGGTCGCCCATCATCTGGAGCGCGCCCGCATCGCGGCACGGGTCTCGGTGGTCGCGACCGTGACGGAGGTGGCGCCTGCCATCGAGGGACTGCGGCGGACCATGGAGAAGATCCATCGCGACCGCGGCATCGTGGTCGAGGCCAAGGCCGATCCATCCGCCAAGTTCCGGGGCGAGCGGCAGGATCTTGAGGAGATGGTCGGCAATCTCGTCGACAATGCCTGCAAATGGGCGGCCTCCCGCGTCCTCATTGAGGTCCTGGTCGAGCCGCAACAGCGGGCCGGCGCCGGCCCGCGTTTGCGGGTCATCGTCGACGACGACGGCCGTGGTCTGTCGGAAGCCGAGCGCGCCCAGGTCGCCCGGCGCGGCAAGCGCCTCGACGAGTCCAAGCCCGGGTCGGGACTGGGGCTGTCGATCGTGACCGACCTCGCGGCCCTCTATGGTGGCAGCCTTTCGCTCGGCAGCGCCCCGACTGGGGGTCTGCGCGCCGAGCTGGTTCTTCCCGGACTATAATCCCTTGTTTCGACGACAATTTCCGGCGCGGCCGAGGCTCCTCCAGCGAAGCATGGGAGGCATTCGAGGCAGCTTCCTAAACGGCTTCTTAAGTCGGGACCCTCTATGATCGCGCCGGACCCATCCCATGTCCGCCATTTTACCGTGCATTACCCGGGCGCATGAGCCAGACATCGATCGAGCGGCTGAGGGAATATCTCGCGCAGCTCCCGCCGCAGTCGCAGGCACTGCTGATGCGGGAGTTCGAGCGTGCGCTGGAGCGCGGCCAGGACACGGCGGTGGCCACCCTCGTGCTCGAGCAGCTGCGCAAGATCGTCCGCAAGAGCGAGGCCGACGAGGCTTTGCCGCCGCGCACGGACGATCTGTCGCGGCTCCTATTCCAGGTGTTGGAACCGTTCCTCGTCGAAGCGGGCACTCCTGTCAGGGCCGGCCAGATTCGCCGCTCCTCGCTGCAGCCGATCTGGCAGTGGCTTGGCCGTGACGGCGCACCGGACAAGGTGAACGAATTCGAGGCGGCGCTGGCGCGCATGCCGGCGGACAGTGCTGGGCAGGTCGAAGCCCTGGCGCAGAAGCTTCAGGCGGTGGCCGCGGACGCCATCTTCGAGCTGACGGGGCCGGGCGGCGGCGACAAGTCGCGGGCGCTGGCCCGGGTCGGACCGCCCAACGTGATCGAGGATCTCTATTCGATCGGTGCGGTGCTCCAGGTCCGGGACGCCATTGCGACATTGAACGAGAAATTACCGCGCACCTTGCGGGCCTTCGGGGATTCCCAGATCGCCTCGGTGACGTCGGCGCTCAACATTCCGGCGCTTCAGACGCCGCAGATGCTGCCTTTCGCCTTGTCGATCGTCGTGCAGCGGATGACCGCGCCCTGGCAGATCATCCGCCTTGCGGTCAAGATAGCGGCGTCCGATGACGAGATCCGCGTCGCGGCGACGCCCTACGGTATGGCCGTCACGATGGCCCTGCACGATTTGTCCTGCGTCGCCGCGGTCCTGCGCATGGACATCAAGCGCGGCCATTTCGACAATGTCGCCGGCAACCTCAAGACGCTGCACGACGGCGTGCGCGGACTGCGCACCGAGCTCGACCTGCGCAACGATTCGACCTGGGGCAAGCAACTGACGTCGATCCGGGCCGACATCTCCAATGCGCTGCAGTCCGAGATCGACAGCGTTCCCGGCCGCGTCCGCCGCATCCTGCGCCAGCGCCCCGAAAAGGACATTCCGCCGGGCGCGCGGATCGACAGCACCGAGGTCGAGGAAACGGTGGCACTGATCGACTTCGTCGCGACGTGCCGCAACTATGCGAGCGAGCTTGCGATCAACGAGGTGACGCTGCGTACCTTCTCCGATCTCCAGCAATATGTGGAACGGTCGACCGAGCAGCTGGTGCAGTCGCTGCGTGCCGCCGATCACAAGGTCCGCACCTATCGGCAGCAGCAGGTGCAGGCCGCGATCCGCTTCTGCCAGGTGCTGTTCGGCGACGATTACGCCTCATTGATGAGCCGGGCCGCCGAAAATGCACTCACGGGCGAGCGCAAATCGTCGCGCGCAGGCTGATCGGCGCGCACTTTTCCTGATCACAATTTGAAGTTGACGACACTGAAGGCGCACCGTACTTTCGCGGGTGCAAGTCTGGAAATTTCCATCTGTAGGCGCATGAAACCGGTCATCAGCTCGATTGAAATTGAGAACCGCGTCATCGTTGCCAAGTATCAACGGCTGATGGTTGGAGCCAAGGTGGTGCTGGTCGAGAAGGCCAGCGATCGGCAGCTGCCCGAGACCGCCACCAGGGTTGCATCTCGGGTTCCGGTCGGAGCGCTGCGCATCAGATTGCCGGATGCAATCAAGCCCGGAACATACTTCCTGAAGGCCTTCGACGGGCACGGCGAGCAGGCCGCGCAAAGTATCGACTTCGAGATCGGCTAAGCCGTTGGATTTTCACCTTTTCGGCACTACATGCGGTTGCGCCGCCTTGACAATTGTCAATTGCCGCATCGTCCGGCCGTGGTGTAAAGGCACCTACAGGCGCGGTTCGGGCGCCGCCGGAAGCTTGCCAGATGACGCTATGGTTCGTGTTCGCGCTGATGACGGTCGCGGCGATTTTCGCCGTGCTCTTGCCGCTTGGCCGCACCAGCCGCGCACAAGATCAGGGCAGCGAGGTCGCGGTCTACAAGGACCAGCTGGCCGAGATCGAGCGTGATCTCGCCGCAGGGTTGATCTTGGCGCCGGAGGCGGAGGCTGCGCGCGTCGAGGTTAGCCGCAGGCTGCTCGCGGCGGCGGCCAGCGAGCCGGCAACGGCGCCGAAGTCGAACCTCAAATGGCGCCGTGCGGCGGCCGTGCTGGCGCTTGCCGGACTGCCGCTCATCGCGGCCGGCGTCTACATGCCACTCGGCTCGCCCCGGCTGCAGGACTTTCCCCTTGCGCAGCGGGAGCGCGGGGGTGGCATGGCGCAGTCGCTCGAGAACCTCGTCGTGCAGGTCGAGCAGCATCTTGAGAAGAATCCGACGGACGGGCGCGGCTGGAACGTGCTCGCGCCGGTTCTGGAGCGGCTCGGCCGCTTCGACGACGCGGTGCGCGCCTATCGCAACTCGCTCACTTACAACGGTGAGAGCGCGGAGCGCCGGTCCGATCTCGGCGAAGCGATCTCGGCTGCCGCCGGCGGCGTGGTGACCGCCGAGGCCAAGGCCGAATTCGAGCGCGCACACGCCTTGAACGCCGACGATCCCAAGGCGAATTACTTTCTGGGCCTTGCCGCCGAGCAGGACGGCCGCAAGGACGACGCGGCCAATATCTGGCGCGCGCTGCTTGCGAAAGCGCCTGCGGATGCGCCGTGGCGTGCCCTGGTGCAGTCCTCGCTGGCACGGGTCGGTGGCGGCGGCACGCTGCCGGCGCTGTCCGACGAGACGATTGCTGCCTCCAAGGACATGGCCGAAACCGATCGCAACGCCATGGTGCGCGGCATGGTCGATCGTCTCGCGACGCGGCTGAAACAGAACGGCGACGATGTCGAGGGCTGGCTGCGTCTGGTGCGCGCCTATCTGGTGATGGGCGAGCGGGACAAGGCAATGGGCGCTTCGGCCGATGCCCGGCAGGCGGTTGCCAGCAACGCCGAGCGGCTGCGCCAGCTCAACGAAGGCCTGAAGACTCTCGGGATCGGCGGATGATTTCGGGACGACAGATGCGGAGAACGGATACGCCATGACGCGCAAGCAGCGACGTATGACCATCATCGGCGGATCGCTCGCCGTGCTCGCGCTCGCGGCCGCGCTGGTGCTCAACGCGCTGCGCGACTCCATCGTGTTCTTCTCGACCCCGACCATGGTCGCCGAGAAGCATGTCGAGCCCGGCAAGCGGTTTCGCCTCGGCGGCCTGGTGCAGCCCGGCTCGCTCCAGCGCGGCGACAATCTTGCGGTGACGTTCGAGGTCGCCGACGGCAACGCCAAGCTGCCCGTCGCCTTCAAAGGCATTCTGCCCGATCTGTTCCGCGAAGGGCAGGGCGTCGTCGCGGAAGGCGCACTCGATGCCAACGGCGTGTTCAAGGCCGATACCGTCCTTGCCAAGCACGACGAGACCTACATGCCCAAGGACGTCGCCGATGCCCTGAAGAAGCAGGGGCACTGGAAGGACGATTACGGTACCCAAGGTTCCGGCACCCAAGCTTCTGGCGCTGCCACCCCCGCGGCGACGACCGCGCAGGGCAATCCGCAGGGAGCGGTGCGGTGATCGCGGAATCAGGACATTACGCGCTGGTACTGGCGCTCGCCCTCGCACTGATCCAGTCCGTCGTGCCGCTGATCGGCGCGCGCCTTGGCGACGCCGCCCTAATGAACGTGGCGCGCTCGACCGCACTGGCTCAGCTGCTGTTCGTCGGCGCCTCGTTCACGGCGCTGGTGATGCTGCACGTGAACTCGGATTTCTCCGTCGCCAACGTCTACGAGAATTCCCACTCGATGAAGCCGCTGCTCTACAAGATTACCGGCGTGTGGGGAAACCATGAAGGCTCGATGCTGCTGTGGGTGTTGATCCTGGCGCTGTTCGGCGGCTTGGTCGCCAGCTTCGGCAATAATCTGCCGCTCTCGCTGCGCGCGCATGTGCTGGCTGTGCAGGCCTGGGTCGCCAGCGCGTTCTACCTCTTCATCCTGATGACATCGAACCCGTTCCTGCGCATCGCGAGCCCGCCGATCGAGGGACGCGATCTCAATCCCGTGCTTCAGGACATCGGTCTCGCCGTGCATCCGCCGATGCTCTATCTCGGCTATGTCGGCTTTTCGATCTCGTTCTCATTCGCGATCGCGGCGCTGATGGAGGGACGGATCGATGCGGCCTGGGCGCGCTGGGTGCGGCCCTGGACGCTGGTCGCCTGGATCTTCCTGACCCTCGGCATCGCCATGGGCTCGTATTGGGCCTATTACGAGCTCGGCTGGGGCGGCTGGTGGTTCTGGGATCCGGTGGAGAACGCTTCGCTGATGCCGTGGCTCGCCGGCACCGCGCTCTTGCATTCGGCGCTGGTGATGGAGAAGCGCAACGCGCTGAAGGTCTGGACCATCCTGCTCTCGATCCTGACCTTCTCGCTGTCGCTGCTCGGCACCTTTCTGGTGCGCTCGGGCGTCATCACCTCGGTGCACGCCTTCGCCACCGATCCGACCCGCGGCGTGTTCATCCTCTTGATCCTATGCCTGTTCATCGGCGGCAGCCTGTCGCTGTTCGCGGGCCGCGCCACATCGCTGAAGCAGGGCGGCCTGTTCGCACCGATCTCGCGCGAGGGCGCGCTGGTGCTGAACAATCTGCTGCTCACGGTGGCCTGCGCGGTGGTGCTGTTCGGCACGCTCTATCCGCTCGCGATGGAGATGCTCGCCGATTTCAAGATGTCGGTCGGCGCGCCCTTCTACAATCTGAGCTTCGCGCCGCTGTTCGCGCTGCTGCTGCTCGCGGTGCCGTTCGGGCCGATGCTGGCGTGGAAGCGCGGCGACCTGCTCGGCGTGATGCAACGTCTGCTCGCGGCCGGGGTTGCCGGGCTGGTCGTGGTCGCCATCGTCTGGGCCTGGGTGCGGGGCGGCAGCGCGCTGGCGCCGCTCGCGATCGGGCTCGGCGTCTTCGTCATCGCCGGCGCGGTCACCGACCTCGTCGAACGGACGGGCCTGGTGCGCCTGCCGTTCGCAACGGTGCTGCACCGGGCGCGCGGCCTGCCGCGCTCGGCCTGGGGCACCGCGTTCGCGCATGCCGCCCTCGGCGTTGCGCTGATCGGGATCGTCTGCGAGACCACCTGGAACAGCGAATACATCGCGACCATGAAACCGAACGAGACTGCCCATGTCGCCGGCTACGATCTGAAGCTCGACGGGCTGTTTCAACGCCAGGGCCCGAACTACCGCGAGATGATCGCAGAGTTCAAGATCAGCCGCGATGGCGAGGCGGTCACGGTGATGACGCCGTCCAAGCGCAGCTTCACCACCCGCGGCTCCTCGACGACGGAGGCCGCGCTGTTGACCAGCGGCGCGAGCCAGCTCTACGTCTCGCTCGGCGACGCCACCGCCGAAGGCGCCATCGCCGTGCGCATCTATCACAAGCCGCTGGTTCTCCTGATCTGGTGGGGACCGGTGCTGATGGCGTTCGGCGGCGTGCTCTCACTCTCCGACCGCCGTCTGCGGGTCGGCGCGCCGAAGCCGGCGCGGGCCAAGCAGCGCCTCCAGCCCGCGGAATGACCCGATGCGCCGGATGATGGCCGCGTTCATCGCGTTGGTGTTGCTGGCTTTGCCGGCGGCCCACGCCGTGCAGCCCGACGAGATCATGCCGGATCCGGTGAAGGAATCGCGCGCGCGCGAATTGTCGCGCGAGCTTCGCTGCATGGTTTGCCAGAATCAGTCGATCGACGATTCCGATGCGCCGCTGGCGCGCGATCTCAGACTGCTGGTGCGCGAGCGCATCGCGGCCGGCGACAGCAATTCGCAGGTGCTCGATTTCCTGGTGGCGCGGTACGGCGAGTTCGTGCTGCTCAAGCCGCGCTTCGAGCTGCAGACCCTGCTGCTGTGGCTGCTCGGGCCGGTGCTGCTGATCGGCGGCGGCCTGGCGCTGTGGCTGCAAATCCGCCGCCGCTCGCGAACTGGTGTGGACGTACCGGCACCGCCGCTCACGCCCGACGAGAAGGCACGGCTCGCGGCCTTGATGTCGGACGAACCCAAATCGCCCTGAAGCCGTCTACGTCGTGCCACGCAGTGCGCGGCAACGGCTGCGTGGTTCATGCTAAATTGACCTTTGTCTGGAAGCTTGTCGCGAGATTTGATTCCAGCTCCTGAGTCCCCCGATGTTCGCGAACAGCAATCTGACGATCCGCTTCCTGGTCGGCGCCGTCGTCGCTGCGTTATTGTTCCTGCTTGGCATCGGCGGCGGCACCGGCTTCATCGCGGTCCTCTATCTCAACAACGAGATCACCAGCCTGTCCTCGAACTTCGCCGCGCTGAGCGGCCCGGCGCGCGACCATGCCATGCAGATCTACCAGCAGGCGCAGACCGCGTTTTCTTATTTCCTGGTCGCCTGCGGCGTGATCGCCGTCGTCGCTTTCGCGATCTGCTTCACCACCTGGTTCGCCGTGCGCAACGGCATCCTCAATCCCCTCGCGGCCATCGTGCATGCCATGCGCGAGGTTGCCGACCAGAAGTTCGAGACATCAGTTCCGGGGCTCGGCCGCACCAACGAGATCGGCCTGCTCGCCGGTGCGCTGGAGGTGTTCAAGACCAACGGCCTCGAGCGGCGCCGCCTCTCCGAGCAGCAGCTGCATGAAGCGCAGCATCAGGCCGAGCGGTCGAAATTCCTCGATAACAGGATCAAGCGCTTCAACGATCTCGTCGCCAGTGTCGTCGCCAGCGTGGCGTCATCGGCCGTGCATCTGAAGACCAACGCGGAGACGCTGTCGCGGACCGCCAACGACACCAGCACCAAGGCCAATGCGGTCGCGAGCGCGGCGAGCCAGGCCAGCGCGAGCGTGCAGACGGTTGCAGGGTCTGCCGAGGCGATGACGAACTCGATCGGCACGATCAGCCGCCGCGTCACGGACGCGACCCAGCGCGCCGAAGGCGCTGCAAGCCAGGCGGAGAAGAGCCGCGATACCATTCACACGCTGTCGGATGCCGCCGAAAAGATCGGTGAGGTCGTCCAGCTCGTCCAGGCGATCGCATCGCAGACCAATCTCCTGGCGCTCAACGCCACCATCGAGGCGGCACGGGCCGGCGAAGCGGGCAAGGGGTTTGCGGTGGTCGCCTCGGAAGTGAAGAACCTGGCGCATCAGACCAGCAAGGCGACGGAGGAGATAACCTCGCAGGTCGCCAGCATTCAGGGCATCACCGCGGAGACCCGCGGCGCGATCGACGGCATTTCCAGGACGCTGTCGGAGATCTCGTCGATCATGTCGGGCATCGAGGTCGACACCGCCCAGCAGCGCAACGCCACACAGGAGATCACGCGCAGCGCCCAGGACGCCGCGCGCGGAACCCTCGACGTCTCCAACCATATCGTCCAGATCACCTCCACCTCGGCCGAGACCGGCCGCATGGCGGCCGAAGCCAGGGATTCGGCCGTCGATCTGTCGCGGCAGGCCGAGACCTTGAAGCGCGAAGTCGACGAGTTCATCGTCAGTGTCAGGGCGAGCTGAGGGGCCAGAATTCGCGCCTGCCGCTTTGTCGGGGAACTCGATTAAGTTCCTGTAAGACCACGATTTTTGGCCTGTGCTAAACTGCCGCATCGGCCCCGACCATCATTACGAAAGTTTAACCCCGCCGCCAGCGCGCGGTAAGGCGGGAGTCCCCATCTTCAGGTCCGCAAGGTGCCGGCATCCGGCACCAACAGGAATTCAGGGCTCTGGAGATTTCCGCATGAACGATCGTATCGACCTTTCGAACCTCCCGTCCTACCGGCAGCCGCGCCGGTCGGTGTTTTCCGCGCGCAAGCTCGCGCTGATGGCTTCGGTCGTCGCCGGTCTCGGCGCGGCCGTCTATGGCTTCAGCCCGTCGACCTCGCCGGCCGACCTGTTCTCCAGCCCGGCGCATGCGCAGGTCAACAACGAGGTCCGCAAGGTCGAGCGTCCGGTCGGCTTCGCCGACGTGGTCGAGCGCGTGAAGCCTTCGGTGATCTCGGTGAAGGTCAACATGAAGGAGAAGACCGCCAGCAATGACGACGGCGACGATTCCTCCTCGCCGTTCCAGCCGGGCTCGCCGATGGAGCGCTTCTTCCGCCGCTTCGGTGGTCCGGATGGTTTGCCCCCCGGCCTGAAGGGCGGCCGTGGCCGCGTCGTGCAGGGGCAGGGCTCCGGCTTTTTCATCTCGGCTGACGGCTATGCCGTGACCAACAACCACGTGGTCGATGGCGCCGACAAGGTCGAGGTTACCACCGACGACGGCAAGACCTACACCGCCAAGGTGATCGGCACCGACCAGCGCACCGACCTCGCGCTGATCAAGGTCGAAGGCAGCACGAACTTCCCCTTCGCCAAGCTCGCCGACAGCAAACCGCGGATCGGCGACTGGGTGCTCGCGGTCGGCAATCCCTTCGGTCTCGGCGGCACCGTGACCGCGGGCATCGTCTCGGCGAGCGGCCGCGACATCGGCAACGGCCCGTATGACGATTTCATCCAGATCGACGCGCCCGTGAACAAGGGTAATTCCGGCGGTCCGGCCTTCGACACCAACGGCGAGGTGATGGGCGTCAACACCGCGATCTACTCGCCCTCCGGCGGCAGCGTCGGCATCGCGTTCTCGATCCCGGCCAACACCGTCAAGAGCGTGGTTGCGCAGCTCAAGGACAAGGGCTCGGTCAGCCGCGGCTGGATCGGCGTCCAGATCCAGCCCGTCACCTCCGACATCGCCGACAGCCTCGGCATGAAGAAGGCCGAAGGCGCGCTGGTGGCGGAACCGCAGGCCAACGGTCCGGCGGCAAAGGCCGGTATCGAGTCCGGCGACGTGATCACCGCGGTCAACGGCGACCCCGTCAAGGATGCCCGCGAGCTCGCCCGCACGATCGGCGGCATGGCGCCCGGCGCGTCCGTGAAGCTCAACGTGCTGCACAAGGGCCAGGACAAGGTCGTCAACCTCACCCTCGGCCAGCTGCCGAACACGGTCGAGGCCAAGGCCGACACCGACAAGGACAGCGGCAAGGGCGCCAGCAAGGGCACCGACGTGCCGAAGCTCGGCATGACCGTTGCGCCGGCCAATTCCGTGGCCGGTGCCGGCAAGGAAGGCGTCGTGGTCACCGAGGTCGATCCGAAGAGCGCGGCGGCCGAACGCGGCTTCAAGGAAGGCGACGTGATCCTCGAGGTCGGCGGCAAGAGCGTGGCAACCGCCGGCGAAGTCCGCGACGCCATCAATGCGGCGCGGACCGACAACAAGAACAGCGTCCTGATGCGCGTGAAGAGCGGCGGCCAGTCGCGCTTCGTCGCGGTGCCCATCGCCAAGGGCTGAGGCCTTCAGGAGGCCCACGAGATGAAGGGTACCGCCGGCATCAGTCGCCCCCGCCGCCGGTGCCCTTCGGGGAAGCAGCGCAACGCTGGCTTCCCTCATCTACCTTCCGGTGGAATTACGCCCCCCTCCGTCGGAAGGCCTAGGGCGGTGAGGTCCCCCCAGCTTCACCGCCCGCCTTTTTCCCCGCTTCGAGCCTCTCCTGCTCGGCTTGCATGCGGTCGCCGCTCGCGCCATGTTTAGAGAAGGTTGACCTCCTTGACCGCCGCCGAACGCACGATGCGCCTCCTCATCATCGAAGACGACCGTGAATCCGCCGATTACCTCGCCAAGGCGTTTCGCGAAGTCGGACACATCGCCGACCACGCCGCCGACGGCGAGGAAGGCCTCGCCATGGCAGAGAACGGCGAATACGACGTGGTGGTGGTCGACCGCATGCTGCCCAAGCGCGACGGGCTGTCGCTGATCGGCGCATTGCGCGACAAGGGCAATACGACGCCGGTGCTGATTCTCTCCGCGCTCGGGCAGGTCGATGACCGCATCAAGGGTCTGCGCGCGGGCGGCGACGATTATCTGCCGAAGCCCTATTCCTTCGCCGAGCTGCTGGCCCGCGTCGAAGTGCTGTCGCGCCGCCGCGGCGGTCCCGCCGAGGAGACGCTTTATCGCGTCGGCGATCTCGAGCTCGACCGGCTCTCGCATCGCGTCGCCCGCGGCAAGGACGAGCTGACGCTGCAGCCGCGCGAATTTCGCTTGCTCGAATACCTCATGAAGCACGCCGGCCAGGTGGTGACGCGGACCATGCTGCTGGAGAATGTCTGGGACTATCATTTCGATCCGCAGACCAACGTCATCGACGTGCACATCTCGCGGCTGCGCTCCAAGATCGACAAGGGCTTCGAGCGCCCGCTGCTGCACACGATCCGCGGCGCCGGATACATGATCCGTGACGGCATGAGATAGGGCGTTCGGCGTCGATCTACGGCGCGCCTGCAATCATCGGCTGCGTCTTCATTTGCACCGCCGTCCGAGGGTTGCGGGCGATACTGGCCTAACGCCTCGTCCGATGGCAAGAATATCCGACGTGTGGTAGTGGACGTTTCACCGGGGTGAATCCGTCCACGATCAGGAAGGATATTCAAGCTTGCAAGTCGCCGCCTTCCCGTCCGACCGAGCTGAAGAGATCCTCGTGTCGGCTTCCAAGCTGTTTGCCCGCCATAGCTATGCGAATGTGACGATGGAGCAGGTCGCAGCATCGGTTCGATCGGTGCCGGGAGCGCTGTACCACTACTTCCGCGACAAGGAAGACCTGATCTTTCACTGCTACCTGCGCGGTCTTGCGATCTACAGGCACGAAATCGAGACGGCGGCCGAACCCGGGATAGACGGGCTCGAAATCGTCAGGCGCTTCATAAGAGCCCGGCTGCGGCCTGAAGGCCAGCGCATGATCCTGTTCTCCGACATCGATGCACTGGCTGCGTCTTACAGCAAAGACGTGCATGCCAGGCGCTGGCAGAATGCCGCGCTGCTCGCCGACTTTCTGAAGCGTGGCATTGCCGACGGCTCGATTGCCTGCGAGGAGCCGCTCCTTACGGCCGTCGCCCTCATCTCCATCCTGGATTGGGTTCCGTTCTGGTTCTCCGAGCGCGACTATTATTCGCGCCAGCAGGCGATTGATGCCATTGACGACATCATCACGCATGGGGTGTATCGGCGTGAGATTGCCTTACCGGACATGCCTGAAGCGCCGAGCCTGGCACCATTTCTCCAATCCCGCTCGAAATTGAACAAGCGCGCCGCGAAGCTGGACAGGATGCTCTCGATTGCTTCGGACAGTTTCAATCGAAGGGGCGCGTCCGGTACGTCGCTCGAGAGCATCGCGGCGGAGGCAGGCATGACCCGCGCCGGCATCTATTATCATTTCAGCGAGAAGGAGCGCCTCTTGCTGGCTTGCCTGCGAAGAGGTCTGGCCGGTGAGATCGGGATTCGAGAATATTTGCAGGACCTGAGGCTCGGGGCGTTCGATTACGTCGTCCAGAGAGTCCGCCTGTTGTTGATGCTGCACGATACCCCTTGCGGCCCGAAGGCGACCTACCACAACATCAACTATCTCAACGACGTTGACCGCAAGCACTATGTCAGGCAGGTGCTCGCAACGATCCAGCAGGACCAGAGAAACCACCAGTGTTGGATCGACGAGGGATACTTCCGCAGCGTCGACACTTACTTCGCCGAACGCGTTCTGACTGGAATGGGCCACTGGTACCCGATCTGGTTCAGGGACGAGCGGAGCTGGTCTCCGATGCAGATTGCCGATTATTTTTCGCGGCTGTTCCTTTTGGGGCTCAAGCCCCGTCGGGGAGTGGTATAAAGCAACCAATCTGAGACCCTGATCGCGCTCTTCATCCTTTCCCGTTCGGACTTGATGTCAGCCGCAGATTGAGCGCGGCTTTGATCCCAAAAGTTGCCTGTGAATTCAATATTCCGGACGGCGCGCGGCAATCTTCACGTTGAGGCCGCAATTACTTCTTGCACCAAAACTTTACACAGTATTCAATATTGGAGTAGCGAAGAGTGGGCGCGACCGACGTTGTGAGTCAGCTTCGATCGCCAAGGACAAGAACATACAAAAGGGAGAAGGCCAGGATGCACAAGCTCGCAATTGCTGCGGCGGCAGCGCTGACGATGCTCGGAGGAGCGGCATTCGCGCAGGAAACAATCAAGTTCGGCTACATCGATCCGCTGTCCGGCGGTGGCGCCAGCATCGGTGAAGGCGGCTTGAAGACGTTCCAGTATCTGGCTGACGAGATCAACGCCAAGGGCGGCATATTGGGCCGCAAGATCGAGATTCTGCCTCTCGACAACAAGACCAACCCGCAGGAAAGCCTGGTGCAGGCGCAGAAGGCCATCGATGCCGGCGCCCGCTTCATCACGCAAGGCAACGGCTCGTCGGTCGCCGCAGCGCTGTCCGACTTCGTTACCAAGAACAACACGCGCAATCCCGGCAAGGAAGTGCTCTACTTCAACTATGCCGCCGTAGATCCGAGCCTGACCAACGAAAAGTGCAGCTACTGGCATTTTCGCTGGGATGCGAGCTCCGACATCAAGATGGAAGCGCTCACCAGCTACATGAAGGATGTCCCCGCGATCAAGAAGGTGTACCTGATCAACCAGGACTACTCCTTCGGCCAGTCGGTGCGTGCGGATGCGCGCAAGATGCTGGGCGCCAAGCGGCCCGACATCCAAATCGTCGGTGACGAACTGCATCCGCTGTTGAAGATCACCGACTTCTCGCCTTATATCGCCAAGATCAAGGCTTCGGGCGCCGATAGCGTCGTGACCGGCAACTGGGGCCAGGACATCGCACTGCTGCTCAAAGCCGCGGCGGACGCCGGCCTGAAGGTCAATTGGTACACCTACTATGCCGGCGGCGCTGGTGGTCCGACCGCAATCAAGCAGACCGGTCTCGACCATCAGGTCTTCCAGATCACCGAGGGCTTTGCCAATTCCGGCCACCAGCCGGCGATGGACTTCGAAAAGACCTTCCGTGCCAAGGTCAACATGTCGCTTTGGTATCCGCGCGCCGTCAACGAGATGCGCATGTTCAAGGCCGCGGCCGAGAAGGCCAACTCGCTCGACCCGGTGAAGGTCGCGGCTGCCCTCGAGGATCTCAAGTTCGAGGTGCTGGATGGCGGTGAGGGCGTCATGCGCAAGGACGATCACCAGTTCTTCCAGCCGATCTACATCTCCTCCTTCGGCAAGCTCGCTGCAGACGAGCCGTTCGACGAGGAAGGCACCGGCTGGGGATGGCATCTGGTTTCCAAGATCGACACATCCAAGACGATGGTTCCCACAACTTGCAAGATGACCCGGCCGTAAGCCTGGAATAGCTTTGCCTTCCCGCAGCCGACAGCGGCTCGCGGGAAGGTTGCTGCTCGCATCCGGACCGACTTCGCCGGGGCCGTTTCTGTCCCGGCCAGAGGTGTGATTACTGTGCTTGAACTGATCGTTATATCGACGCTGAACGGTCTGCTGTTCGGCATGCTGCTGTTCCTGCTGTCGAGCGGCCTGACCGTCATCTTCAGCATGATGGGCGTGCTCAACTTCGCCCATGCCAGCTTTTACATGCTCGGCGCCTTCTTCGGTTTCCAGCTCACCAAATGGATTGGCTTCTGGCCGGCCCTGCTGCTGGCTCCGCTGCTGGTCGGCGCGATCGGCATGGCGGTCGAGCGCTACGGCCTGCGCAATACGCACAAGCACGGCCATGTGGCGGAGTTGCTCCTGACCTTCGGTCTTGCGTTCGCGATCGAAGAAATCGTGGCGATGATGTGGGGCAGGAGCCCCGTCGATTACCGCGTGCCGGCGCTGCTCGACTTTCCGGCCTTCACGATCTTCTCGACGAATTATCCCGCCTACAAGATTTTCATGCTGGCTGTGTCGATCCTGATATTCATCGTGTTGCTGATGGTGCTCAAGCGCACGAGGGTGGGCCTGATCGTTCAGGCCGCGCTGACGCATCCCCATATGGTGGGGCATCTCGGTCACAATGTCGGACGCATATTCATGCTGGTGTTCGGCGTCGGCAGCGCGCTGGCGGGAATTGCCGGCGTGATCGCCGGTCCGGCGCTGGTGACGCAGTCCGACATGGCCGCGGCGCTGGGACCGATCCTGTTCGTCGTCATCGTGTTTGGCGGCCTCGGCTCCTTGCCGGGCGCCTTCATCGCCTCGCTGGTGATCGGCCTGATACAGACCTTCGCGGTGGCGCTGAACGGTTCGTTGGCGAGCGCCTTCGGTCCGCTCGATCCGTCGGCAGGGCCGTCCGTGCTCACCGACATCTGGAACGTCACCATTGCCCAGGTGGCGCCGATCGTACCCTACCTGCTGCTGGTGATCATTCTGATCGTACGCCCCATGGGCCTGATGGGGACGCGCGAGACATGAACGCCAAAACGACATCGACGCCGACATCGACATTCGCAGGGAAGCCGGCCGGCGACGGCCTGCGCTTCTACGGCATATGGCTTGCCGGCGTCGCCGTGCTGATCGTGCTGCCGCTGATCTTCTCCTCCGGCGGCTCGCTGACGTCCTTCAGCCTGATCGGCATCGCGATCGTGTTCGCGCTGTCCTACAACATCCTGCTCGGCCAGACCGGCCTCTTGTCGTTCGGCCATGCGGTGCATTACGGCCTCGGCGGCTTCGCAGCGTGCCACATGATGAATGCAGTGGTCTCGCACGGCTGGCCAATCCCGCTGCCGTTCATACCGCTGTTCGGTGGACTCGGCGGCCTCGTTTTCGCGATCATCATCGGCTGGCTGATGACCAAGCGGGCTGGTACCGTGTTCTCGATGATCTCGCTCGGCATTGCCGAACTGGTGGCGTCGTCCTCGCTGATCCTGCGTTCGGTGTTCGGCGGCGAGTCCGGAATATCGACCGACCGCACGGCTTTGCCGAAGATCTTCGGCTTGAGTTTCGGCCCGCAGCTTCAGGTCTATTACCTCATCGCGTTCTGGCTGGTGATCTCGGCCGTCGCGATGTATGCGCTGACGCGGACCCCGCTGGGGCGAATCAGCAATGCGGTGCGGGACAACCCCGAGCGCGTCCAGTTCATCGGTTATGATCCGCACGTGGTGCGCTACATCGCCTTCTGTTTTGCCGGCTTCTTCGCTGGCGTGGCAGGGGGCCTGGCCGCGATCAACTTCGAGATCGCCAACGCCGCCTATCTCGGCGCGATCCAATCCGGCCTCGTGCTGTTCTCGACCTTCATTGGCGGCGTCGCGTACTTCTTCGGACCCATCCTGGGTGCAATCCTCGTGACCTATCTTCAGCTCGGGCTGACCAGCGTCACCGGCGTGTGGCAGCTCTATTTCGGCATTATGTTCATCGGCATCGTGATGCTGTCCCCCGGCGGCATCGCCGGGCTGGTCATGATGCACCGGCCGCTGGTTCGCGCCGGAACTCTGCCGACGGTGATCCCTTCCTATCTGATCGCGGCGGTGCCGACCTTGGCACTGGCTTGCGGTGTGATCCTGACGATCGAATCGATCGCGCGCACGCATAGCGGTCAGGGCAATCCGATCAACCTGTTCGGCGTTGCCTTCAGTCCGGCGTCGCCGCTGACGTGGGCGAGCGCGGCGGTCCTCCTCATCGGCGGCTTCTTCGTCGCGCGCCTGAGCTGGCGGCGCGTCGCCGAGGCATGGGACCGCGCGGCGACGGTCGCGCGCGATCGGGGGTACTTGGCATGACGGCAGCGATCGAAGTCCGCGCCGTTGAGAAGCGCTTTGGCAATGTCGGCATCATCCGCGATCTCAATCTCAGCGTCGCGCAAGGTGAGCGTCACGCCATCATCGGTCCGAACGGTGCCGGGAAATCGACGACGTTCAATCTCATCAGTGGCCACATCAAGCCGACCTCGGGCGAGGTGAGACTGAACGGCGATGTGATCTCCGGCCTCAGGCCGTTCGAGATCAACCGGCGCGGCCTGTCGCGGTCGTTCCAGGTCACCAACGTATTCGCGCGCATGTCGGTCTGGGAGAACGTCCGCTGTGCCGTGCTGTGGGCGACGGGGCACCGTTACGCCTTCTGGAAGAACGTCGATAGCCTGCCGGAGGTGCGCGAGCGCACGGCGCAAATCCTCGACGACATCCATCTGACGCATCGGCGCGATGTTCCGGCCGGCTTGTTGACCTACGCGGAGCAGCGCGAACTCGAGATCGGCATCACCATCGCCAGCGGCGCGACCGTCGTGCTGCTGGACGAACCGACGGCGGGCATGAGCCACGCCGAGACCGACCGCGCGGTGTCGCTGATCCGACGCCTGACCGAGGGCAAGACCCTGGTCATCGTCGAACACGACATGAGCGTTGTGTTCGGCCTGGCCGACCGCATTTCCGTGCTGGTCTACGGCCACATCATTGCTTCCGGCACGCCGGAGGAGATCAGGCGGGACCCGAAAGTTAAGGAAGCCTATCTCGGCGAGGAGGCGCACTGATGCTGGAGGTCAGGGACCTGCACGCCTATTACGGCAAGAGCCACATTCTCCAGGGCGTCGATCTCGACGTTGCGGCAGGCGAGGTCGTCAGCCTGCTCGGCCGCAACGGCGTCGGACGTTCGACCACTGTCAAGGCGATCATGGGCGAGGTTGCGCCGCAAGGCACGATCCGCTTCAAAGGCAAGGACATCGCGGGGCTGCCGAGCTACAGGATCGCGCGCCTCGGTCTCGGCTATGTGCCGGAGCATCGGGACATCTTTCCGGGGCTGACGGTCCGCCAGAATCTGCTCCTCGGCATCAAGGATACGCGGCGTCCCGGCAAATGGCAGCTTCAGGACATGCTCGACATGTTTCCGAATCTTGCCGCGCGGGCAGATACGCCTGCGGGGGTGCTGTCAGGCGGCGAGAAGCAGATGCTCACGACGTGCCGGACCCTGATGGGCGACCCCGATCTCATCATGATCGACGAGCCGACCGAAGGTCTTGCGCCCTTGATCGTGCAGCAGGTCGGCGATCTCATCGCCCGCATTGCGCAGGCCGGCGTCGCAATTTTGCTCGTCGAGCAGAAGCTGTCGATTGCGATGAAGATCTCCAACCGCGTCTACGTCATGGGGCACGGTCGTGTGGTCTTCGAAGGTACGCCCGAGCAACTGAAATCAAACAGCGACGTTCGCGCGCAATGGCTGGAAGTGTGAGGGAAGCCGGCGGGTTTGACCGCAATGGCGCGATGCCCTCGACAAGGACGTCCGCCCGTAACGGCTGATGTTCCTCAGCGTGGTCGGAAGGGGAGGCCCACAGCGGATCACTGCTCCCGCAGGCTCCGTCCGGTGTCCGCATGGCCCGAGCTTGCGGGGATTTAACTTGGTTCCGATCGAGTGCCCCTTTAACGTTCCGCGTGCGCCTATCACGTGTGGTCACGAATGCCTTTCGCGTTGCTCGTTCCACAAGGGACCTAGGCGCAGGTGCGACAATCTATAGGCTATGTTATTGCAAACAAAGCGAAATACGTGAGTGTCGATGCTCGTGATGCAGGCGCGTGGTTGAAACTGGGTACATGATCCGTGACGGCATTCGGTAAACTCGTCCGCACCACGGCGTTCCGGCTGACGCTGGTCTATCTGCTGCTGTTCGCGATGTTCGCGGCCTCGCTGCTGGCCTATTTCGCCTGGAATACGCGGCGGCTGATCACCGAGGAGATCACGCAGACCGTCAATGCCGAGACCTCGGAGATCAACGAGATCTACGACCGCCGCGGCCTAGTCGGTCTCGTGCGCACGATCGAGTATCGGGCGCTGCGGCCAGGCGCCAATCTCTATCTCGTGACCACGCCGACGGGCCAGGCAATCGCCGGCAATGTCGGCTCGCTGGCGCCGGGCGTTATGGCGACGCGCGGCTGGTCGGAGACAGCCTACCGGCGGATCGAGGACAGCGATGACCGCGATCATCGCGCGCTCGTTCGCGTCACCGAATTGGAGAACGGCTTCCGGCTTCTGATCGGCCGCGACCTCGCAGAGCGGCGGCGCCTGTTCGGCATCGTCGCCAAGGCGGCGCAGTTTTCGGTCTTGATCGTCGTCGTGCTCGGCCTCGGCGGCGGCATCTTCGTCGCGCGGCGGGTGCTGAGGCGCATCGACGCGATGACCGGCACGGCGCAGCGGATCATGACCGGCGATCTCAGCGAGCGCCTGCCCGTGGGGCGCAGCGGCGACGAGATCGATCGCCTCGCTGAGAACCTGAACGCCATGCTGGAGCGGATCGAGGCGCTGATGGCGGGGCTGAAGGAGGTTTCCGACAACATCGCCCACGACCTCAAGACGCCGCTGACGCGGCTGCGCAATCGCGCCGAGGAGGCGCTGGCGAAATCGGGCTGCGAGGCGGATTATCGCGCCGCGCTGGAGCGGACCATCGAGGAGTCCGACGGGCTGATCCGGACCTTCAATGCGCTTCTGATGATCGCGCGCGCGGAATCCGGACAGGCGCGCGGCAACATGGACGACTTCGATGCCGCGGAGGTCGCGGAGGGCATCCACGAGCTCTACGAGCCGCTCGCCGAGGACGACGGCATGACCCTGAAGGTCAAGTGCGAGCCGACGCCGGTTCATGCCAATCGCGAGCTGATCAGCCAGGCGCTTGCCAATCTTGTCGAGAACGCGATCAAATACGGCCAGCCCGCGGCACAGCCGGCGGGAACCGTGGTCAGCATGGACGCGAGGCAAATCACCATCGAGGCGAGGCGCGAGGGCGACCAGGTGCTGCTCAGCGTCACCGATCGCGGCCCCGGCATCCCCGAAGCCGACCGCAAGCACGTCATCGAGCGATTCGTGCGGCTGGAGGCCAGCCGCACGCTGCCGGGCTCGGGCCTCGGCCTCAGCCTCGCCTCGGCGGTGGCGACGTTGCACGGCGGCGAATTGCGCTTGGGCGATGCCTATCCCGGCCTCGTCGCCACGCTCGTGCTGCCGGCGCGCGCGGGCGCCGGCGACAGGGTTGCTCCGCCAACACCGGATGTGCCACAGAAGGTGGCATGAACCACTCCGCGCCGGGAAACGCGGACAAGCATGGTGAGAGGCTGGCCGCACGCTTCGCGGAGGCTCCCCATATTGCCGCTTCCGCAACCGACGAACCCCGTTTCGAAAGCTGGCTGGCCGAGCTCGAGCCGGTACAATCGGCCCGTCTCGAAACGCATCTCGGTCATCCCTTCGTCCGCGAGATCCTGACCGGGATCGCGGAATTCTCGCCCTATCTGTTCGAACTGGTGCGCGCCGATGCCCTGCGCCTGATCCGGCTGCTCGAATGCGATCCGGATGCGCATCTGACGGCGCTGATCGCGGAGGCGCGCAGCGCGGTGCTCGCGGCTTCGGAGGAGGCCGAGGTGATGCGGCTGCTCCGCCGCATGAAGGCTGAGGCTGCGCTCCTGATCGCGCTGTGCGATATCGGCGGTGTCTGGCCGGTGATGCGGGTGACGGCGGCGCTGACCGATGTCGCGGTGTCCTCGGTGCAGGCGGCACTGCAATATCTGCTGCGGCAGGAAGCCGCACGCGGCAAGCTCTCACCGCCCAATCCCGAGGCACCCGAAGAGGGCTGCGGGCTGATCGTGCTCGCGATGGGCAAGATGGGTGCGGGCGAGCTGAACTATTCCAGCGATATCGATCTCATCGTGTTCTTCGATCCCGATGCGACGACCCTCGCGCCCGATATCGAGCCGCAGCCGTTCTTCGTCCGCGTGACGCAAGGCATGGCGCGCATCCTGCAGCAGCGCACCTATGATGGTTACGTCTTCCGCGTCGATTTGCGGCTGCGGCCCGACCCGTCCTCGACGCAGGTGGCGATCTCGCGGGACGCCGCGCTGAACTATTACGAGCGGGAAGGGCGCACCTGGGAGCGCGCCGCGATGATCAAGGCGCGGACCTGTGCCGGCGATTCAAAAGCGGGCGAGGCATTGCTCGCCGAGATCGGGCCGTTCGTCTGGCGCAAGCATCTCGACTTTGCCGCACTTGCCGACGTACACGACATGAAGCGGCAGATGCAGACCTATCGCGGCCAGAGCGAGGTTGCGGTCGAGGGCCACAACGTCAAGGTCGGACGCGGCGGCATTCGCGAGATCGAATTCTTCGCGCAGACCCAGCAATTGATTGCCGGCGGCCGCCATCCGGAATTGCGGGTGCGGCCGACACTGCGGGCGCTTGACGTGCTCGCCGCCAGCAACTGGATCACTGTGGCGGCGCGCGACGAGCTGGCGACCGCCTACGAATTCCTGCGCCGTGTCGAGCATCGCCTGCAGATGATCGCCGACGAGCAAACCCACACGCTGCCGGAGGACAAGCAAGCGGTCGAGCGCTTTGCGTGGTTCTTCGGCTATCGGACTCGGGAGGCCTTTGCGCGCGACCTCTTGCGCCAGCTCCAGATCGTCCAGGGCCATTACGAAAAACTGTTCGAGGGCGATGACCCCACCGGCACGGCGAGGCTGCCGGCGCTCGACTACGGTGCGGGCCCCGATGATCCGCGCCTGCTGCAGCACCTCGCGACGCTCGGCTTCAAGAAGCCCGCCGCGGTCGCGCAGACGGTGCGCGACTGGATCACCGGCGACTATCGCGTCTTCCGCGTTGAGGCGACGCGAAGCGCCTTCGTCGAGTTCGTGCCGGCCTTGATCGACGGCCTTGCCCATGCCGAAGAGCCGGATCGCGCCGTCGTTTCGTTCGATCATTTCCTCGGCGCGCTGCAGCGCGGCGGCCGGCTGATCACGCTGCTCGGCCAGAACCGCGATCTCGTCGCGCTGGTGGCGCTGGTGCTGGGAGCCGCGCCGCGGCTCGGCGACATGCTGGCGCGGCAGCCTCAGCTGATGGATGGCCTGATCGATCCGCGCTTCTTCGGCGCCATGCCCGACAGGCAGGAATTGTCGGGGCGGCTCGCGACCACCGTGCAGGACGCCGGCTCATACGAGGAGTTCCTCGATCGCCTGCGCCTGTTCGGGCAGGAGAGCCTGTTCCTGATCGGCACACGCATCCTCTCCGGCACCGTCTCGGCGCAGCAGGCGAGCACGGCCTTCGCCGACGTCGCGGAGGGAATCGTCCACACCGTGCACGGTCTCGTCGCCGATCGCTTCGCCGCCCAGCACGGCCGCATCAAGGGTCAGGAGACCGCGATCGTCGCGATGGGCCGGCTCGGCAGCCGCGAGATGACGGCCTCGTCCGATCTCGACCTGATCCTGCTCTATGATTTCGACGGCGACCATCCGGACTCCGACGGGGTGAAATCGCTTCACGGCGCACACTATTTCGCCCGTTTCACCCAGCGCCTGATCAGCGCCTTCACGACCCGCACCAATTACGGCGTGCTCTACGAGATCGACATGCGGCTGCGGCCCTCGGGACGCGCAGGTCCGGTGGCTTCGAGCCTCGTCTCGTTCGCGGACTACCAGGCGAACGAAGCCTGGACCTGGGAGCACATGGCATTGACGCGTGCGCGCGTGGTCTCGGCTTCGCCCGAATTCCGGGAACGGATCGAGCGCGTCATCCGCGATGTCCTGACCCGCCGCCGCGATCCTGCCATCACCGCCAACGACGTCGCCGACATGCGGCGTGCGATTGCGCAGGAGAAGGGCGAGGCCGATTGCTGGGATCTCAAGCATGCCGCCGGCGGCATGGTCGACATCGACTTCATCGCGCAATATCTCCAGCTCGTGCACGCGCACGACAAGCCCGAGATTCTCGACGTCAGCACCATGCAGGTGCTGGAAAATGCCTGCAGGATCGGCGTGCTCGCGCAATCGGAGACGGAGATCCTACGCGCCGCGGCGCGGCTCTATCACGACCTCACGCAGATCCTGCGTCTCTGCGTCAGCGAGCGCTTCAAGCCTGATACCGCCGGCACCGACCTGCAGCGCGTCATGGCGCGCGCCGGCGACGCGCCGGACTTCTCCTCACTGGAGGCGCGGGTGAAGGAGACCCAGAGCGAGGTGCGGCGCGTGTTCAGGGCGCTGCTGGAAGGGTCATCGCCTGCTTCAGCGCGGTGACCGAGCTCATCGCTCAGAAGCTGCGATTGCGGATTCGGACCGATTTGCAACCGCAATCGATCGATACGGATTGGTCATGAAAGTTGGGTCGGCTGCGGGTTTTTACGTGTTGGTGCAGGTCCGGCGTGCTAGCTTGCATGCGAGATGGAATCCGAGGGGACGGCCGGTTGATCGACAAGCTTGAACTATTGCTGGCGCTGGCGAAGGAGCGGCATTTCGGACGCGCGGCCGAGGCCTGCGGCGTGACGCAACCGACGATGTCGACCGGGCTCAAGCAGCTCGAGGAAATTCTCGGCGTGATGCTGGTCCAACGCGGCTCGCGCTTTCAGGGATTTACGCCGGAAGGCGAGCGGGCGCTCGACTGGGCGCGGCGGATCGTGGGCGATGCCCGCGCGATGCGCGACGAGATCAACGGGCTGAAGCATCAGCTCTCCGGCGAGATCCGCATCGCGGCGGTCCCGACCGTGCTCGGCATGGTCGCCGCGCTGACGACGCCGTTTCGTGCCAAGCATCCGGAGGTGCGCTTCCGCATCCAGTCCACCACCTCGTCCGAGGTGCTGGGGCTCTTGGAAAATCTCGAGGTCGATGCGGGGCTGACCTATATCGAGAACGAGCCGATCGGCAAGGTGCGCACCATCCCGCTCTACAACGAGAGCTATCGCCTGCTCACCGCGCCGGACGCGATGTTCGGCGATCGCGAGACGGTGACCTGGACCGAGGTCGGGCAGGTGCCGCTGTGCCTCTTGACGCCAGACATGCAGAACCGCCGCATCATCGACCGCGCATTGCGATCGGTCGGCGCGGAGGCGACACCGACGCTGACGTCGAACTCGCTGCTGGTGCTGTTCACGCACGTCAAGACCGGGCGCTGGGCCAGCGTGATGCCGGCCAAGCTCGCCGAGACGCTCGGCCTGTCCGACACCGTCCGCTCGATCCCGATCGTCGACCCCGAGGTCAATTACAGCATCGGCCTGGTGATCCCGCAACGCGATCCCATGACGCCGCTGATTGCAGCGCTGGTCAACGTCGCGCGCGAAGTCGCGCCGACACTGCAATCGTAAGCGGAAGGTCTTTTGGCTGAGCCGAGTGAACCGAGAGCTCTTCTTCCCCTCTCCCCTTGTGGGAGAGGGTGGCTCGCCGCGTAGCGGCGAGACGGGTG
>NZ_LAXE01000001.1:5748257-5815976 GCF_003122645.1 Bradyrhizobium sp. SUTN9-2 | reverse complement strand
CAGACGGGTGAGGGGTATCTCTCCTCCCGAAAGTATTGCGCGTGGATAGACACCCCTCATCCGGCGCTTCGCGCCACCTTCTCCCACAAGGGGAGAAGGGCATCCCAGATCGAAACTGACTCGATCGTTGCTCGCGGTTTTAAGCCGCAGCCGATATCCCCGATCCCGCCTTCACCGCATCCCGCGGCAGGGTCACGCGCACGACAGTGCCGACGTCGATCTTCGAGCGCAGGCGCATCGAGCCGCCGTGGAGCTGCGCCAGTGAGCGGGCGATGGCAAGGCCGAGGCCCGAGCCGTGATAGGTCTTGGTGAGCTGGCTCTCGACCTGCTCGAAGGGACGCCCGAGCCGCGCCAGCGAATGCGGTGCGATGCCGATGCCGGTGTCGGCGATCATCAGCACGATCCTGTCGTCGAGCTGCCGGCTGCGCACCACGACCCGTCCGCCGTCGGGCGTGAACTTCACGGCGTTGGAGAGCAGGTTGACGATGATCTGCTTGGTGGCGCGGCGGTCGGCGACGACCGAGATGGATTTTGCGATGTCGGCATCGAGCGTCAGGTGCTTGTCCTGCGCACGGCCGGTGACGACCCTCAACGATTCGGCGAGCGTCTGCGCGAGGTCGAGCTCTTCCATGTCGAGCTTCATGCGGCCGGCCTCGATCTTGGACATGTCGAGGATGTCGTTGATGACCTCGAGCAGATAATGGCCGCTGGTCAGGATGTCCTGGCAATATTCCTGGTACTTCTCGCTGCCGAGCTCGCCGAACATGCCCGACCCCATGATCTCGGAGAAGCCGATGATGGCATTGAGCGGCGTGCGCAGCTCGTGGCTCATATTGGCGAGGAATTTCGACTTGGTCTGGTTGGCTTCCTCGGCGCGGGTCTTCTCGCGCTGGTACTTCTCGGCGAGGTCGGCGAGCTCGACCGCCTGGCGCTCCAGCGCGGCCTGCGAGCGCTTGAGGTCGATGACGGTGGCGCGCAGGCGCAGATCGTTGTCGACCAGCTTCTGCTCGTGCTCCTTGATGCGGGTGATGTCGGTGCCGACCGAGACGTAGCCGCCGTCCTTGGTGCGGCGCTCGCTGATGTGCAGCCAGCTGCCGTCATCGAGCTGCGCCTCGAAGGTGCGTGCGCCCGGGCCCTGGGCCGCGGTCTCGTTGTGGCGGGTGCGCACCTCCGGCATGCGGCCGACCTCGAGCACGGTCTCGTAGGAGGTGCCGGGGATGACCGCGGTGTCGGGCAGCTTGTGCAGGCGCTGGAAGTGCGAGTTGCAGAGCACCAGGCGGTCGCTCGCATCCCACAGCACGAAGGCCTCCGGAATGGTCTCGATCGCGTCGCGCAGGCGGAGGTCGGCTTCCACGGTCTTTTCGGCGAGGCTCTTCTGCTCGGTGATGTCGACCGCGATCCCGATCAGGTGGACGCTGGAATCGGTCGCCCCGCGCGTCTTCTCGCAGCGGACGCGGAGCCAGATCCAGTGGCCGTCGACATGCTGCATGCGGAAGGTCTGGTCGATATGGTCGATCTTCTCGGAGATGAGCTGGTCGGCGATCGCGAACAGGTCGATGTCGTCGGACTTCACCAGCGCATTGACCTCTCCGAAGGTGAGGAGTTCGTGACGGCCGTCGAGACCGAGGATCGAGAACATCGACTGCGACCAGAAGATCCGGCCGCGCGACAGGTCCCAGTCCCACAGCCCGCAGCGGCCGCGGTTGAGCGCGGTGTCGATGCGGCCGCGCACCGCGTCGTTGATGAGATCGCCTTCGCGGGCGCGGGTCGACTGCCAGTGGAAGGCGAAGCCCAGGATCAGGACGACGAAGCCCGTGGTCGCCGACAGCGTCACCGAAAGCGCGGCGTCCGAGCCCCAGATCGGCTCGTTGCGCTCCTGGATCACGGTGACGAAGCCGGGCAGTGACTTGATCTGCCGCGAGGTCGCCATCGCCGCGTTGCCGCTCGGCAGCGTCAGGTCGGAGACGTTGGCGTCGCGTGGCGGCGCCGCGACCAGCTGCGCGGTCGTGATCGCATCGAGCAGGCGGTCGTTGCCGATCGGGTCGCTGTCGGCCGGGATGCGCGCGAGGATGCGGCGGTCGATGCCGGCGGAGGTGACGATGACGTGCCGGCCCGAGGCCGTGGCCCAGGACGGAATGAGATCAGGCAGCAGCGTCGGCAGGCCCTCGATGGTCTTGAGCCGCTCCTGGCGAACCGAAGTGAGGCGGTCGATGCGCTCGGCGAGCAGGTCGGCGAGCGCCGAAATGTCGTGTCGGATCACCAGCCGCTTCTGGCGCGTTTGATCGACCACCTGCACGAAGGCACCGAGGCAGATCGTGATCAGGAAGGCGATGATGAGCGTCGGCACGGCGCGACGCAGCGCCGGCTCCGCGATCAACAGCCGATGATAGGCAGGTTTCGCGATCGATTGCGCCAATCCCTTGATCGAATCGGATTGGACGCACGCGTTCGCGGCGTCTGCACGCGACATGCCTTCGGCCCCCTGAAAAACGAGTTCCGGAAGCAGCCCCACGTCACTTCCGAATCACACCGATTTGAATCCAGTTTTCGCGGGCTGTCGAGAGTCAACGAATCGTTAACGCGAAATTATTCTTATCCAACACGCAGTTTGTGCGTCGCGCGTCCGCAAAGGCACGGGTGCAACGAGTCCGAAACGAGAACGTGTGACTCGCCGCGCATTCTTCATCACGCCCGCGGCGGCTCGGCGTGGCTGATGACGCGCTTCACGCTCGGGAACGCGCGCCGCAACGCACGCTCGATCGCGTCGACATGCTCGTGCACCTTGATCACGCTCATCGACGGTGTTGCGCGGCAGTGGAAGTTGACGATCTCGCCGGCGTCGGTGTTGCGGACCCGCACATTGTGGATGTCGTGGATCTCGCTGCCGGCGGCATATTCCGTCAGCGCGGCGGCGATGGTCCGCACCCGGTCCGGCGTGGCATCGACCCCGAACGGAAGTTCCGGTTCCAGCGGCTCGATGTGAACGTCGACCTCGACGTCCTCGCCGAACTCCTCCTGGATGTTGCGCTCCAGCGTGTTGGCGATGTCGTGCGCGGCCTCGAGCTGCATGTTGGCATCGACCTCGAGGTCGATGCTGACGATCAGCTTGACGCCGAGATCGTGCACCGTGACGTGGTGGACGGCGAGGGCGGAATTGCGCGCGATCACCATGATGCGGTCGCGCACGGTCTCGTTGTCGCGCGCGACGGGCACTGCGGCGAAGGTAAGGTCGGCATCGCCGAAAGCCTTGGCGACGGCGGCCTGCGCGTTGCGCTTGATGTCCTCGACCCGGTCGATCGGATAGGTCCGCGGCACCTTCGCGATAGTGTCGATGAACGTGGTCGCTCCGACCATGCGCACGCGCAAGCGTTCGACGTCGATCACGCCGGGCACGCTGCGGATCGCCGCTTTGGCCTTCTCCTGCGCGCCTTCGGGAGCGCGATCGACCAGCGTCTGCACGGTCGAGCCGGCCATGCGCAGGCCGAGCGCTGCGATCATCACGGCAACCGCTGCGGCCGCCGCGGTGTCGCCCCACCAGAAGCCGAGCCCGGCCAGGATCAGGCCCACGATCACGGCGCAGGAGCCCATCACGTCCGAGGCGAAATGCAGCGCGTCGGCCGCCAAGGCCTGGCTTCTGGTCTCCCGCGCAGCATGGTGCAGGGCGCGGGCGCGCCAGAGATTGACGGCGATATCGATCACCAGCACCACGAACGGCACGGCCGAGATGGTCGGCGGCGGGGTTCCCTCGCGCAGCCGGCTATAGGCCTCAACCAGGATGCCCCCGGCCAGCACGTAGAGCAGGGCGGTGACGCCGAGCGCGGAGATGCTTTCCAGCTTGCCGTGGCCGTAATGGTGCTCCTCGTCGGCGGGCTTGTCGGACACCCGCACCACCGCCCAGGTGATAATGGTCGCAACCAGGTCGATCAGGGAATGCAGGGCTTCCGAGATCAGCGCCAGCGAGCCGATCGCGATCCCGACCGCGAACTTGGCCGCCGCCATGCCGCCGCTGGCGAAGATCGAGATGGCCGCGACCGAGGTTTTGTCATGCTGGGAGGTCATGGGCGGGGATTTAGCAGCCCCGTGTGGGACATCAAGCGATGATCCACAGGATGTAGTCGCTAGTGAGTTGCAGGAGCGGTCTACGCCTTGCTCCGGCCCCGTAGGGTGGGCAAAGGCGCGTTAGCGCCGTGCCCACCATTCGTCCGCGATGGATGCAGATCGTGGGCACGCTTCGCTTTGCCCACCCTACCGGGCCGCTGCCGGCGCCCTACGGCACCGTCACCACGATCTTCCCCAGATGCTTGTTCGCTTCCATGTGCTCGAACGCCTTGTCGATGTCGTCGAACGCGAACACCTTGTCGATCGGCAGTTGCAGCTTGCGCGATTCCACCGCGCCCCAGATGTCCCTGCGGACCTCGGCAAAGATCTCGCGGACCTCCTCGATGGTACGGGTACGGAAGGTGACGCCGACATAGTCGATGCGGCGGGCCGCGTGCAGGTCGAAATTGAAGTCGGCATGGGTGCCGCCGAGGCGGCCGACATTGACGATGCGGCCCTTGATCTTCGTCGCGGCGAGGTTCTGGTTGGCGACCTTGCCCGAGACCTGGTCGACGACGAGGTTGACGCCTTCGCCGTTCGTCGCCTTCAGCGCCTCGTCGACCCATTTCGGATCGGAGCTGTCGACGGCGAGGTCGGCGCCATACTCCTTCAGCCGGCCGCGGCGATACGCGTCGGTGGACGAGCCGATCACCAGCTTCGCGCCCTTGAGCCGGGCGATCTGCATTGCCATCAGCCCGACGCCGGAGCTCGCACCCTGGACCAGCACGCTCTGGCCAGCCTGCACCCCGCCGATCGTGACGACGGCGTTGTGCATGGTCGCGAGCGCGACGGGGAGGGTGGCGGCCTCCTCGAAATTCATGTTCGAGGGCGCGTGAAACAGCCGGCCGTGATCGGCCAGCGTATATTCGGCGAACGCCGCGCCGCCCGATCCCATGATGCGGTCGCCGATCTTCACGCCCTTCGCATCGGGCCCGAGCTCGGCGACCTCACCGGCCCATTCCATGCCCAGCACGGTGCCGACGCCGCCGGCCGCGCCATGGGCGTGGCCCTTGCGCATGCCGGTGTCGGCGCGGTTGAGGCCGCAGGCGCGAACGCGGACGAGCACCTGCGTGCCTTTGGGCTTTGGTTGAGCGACGTCGGAAATCCCCGCGCCTTCAGGGCCGTAGACGTAGGCTTTCATGCAATACTCTCACGTCTTGCAGTGATTATTCCGCCGCTTCGCGTTGTGACTGAACGATCATCCCCTCAAGCCGGCTGCGAATGATCGCCTCCGCCTCGCGCACGATGCGGGAGACGAGCTCGGCACAGCTCGGGATGTCCTGGATCAGGCCCTGCACCTGGCCGGCCGACCAGATGCCTTCGTCGGAATTGCCGGTGGCATAGACCATCTTGCCGCGGGCACCGGCGACGAGCTCGCGGATGTCCTCGAACTTGGCGCCTTCCTTCTCCATCGCGACGACCTTGGTCGAGACCGCGTTCTTGGCCACGCGCGAGGTGTTGCGCATGGTGCGGAAGATCAGCTCGGTCTCGCGCTCGTCATTGGCGACGATCTTCTCCTTGATGAGCTGATGGATCGGGCTCTCCTTGGTGGCCATGAAACGGGTGCCCATGTTGATGCCCTCGGCTCCCAGCGCCAGCGCCGCGACCAGGCCGCGGCCATCGGCAAAGCCGCCCGAGGCGATCATCGGAATCTTGATCTTGTCGGCGGCGGCCGGGATCAGGATCAGGCCGGGCGTGTCGTCCTCGCCGGGATGGCCGGCGCATTCGAAGCCGTCGATCGAGATGGCGTCGACGCCCATCCGCTCGGCCGAGAGCGCGTGACGGACGCTGGTGCATTTGTGCACGACCTTGACGCCGTGTTTCCTGAATTCGTCGACATGCTCCTGCGGCTTGTTGCCGGCGGTCTCGACCACCTTGATGCCGCTCTCGATGATCGCGGCGCGGTACTCGGCATAGGGCGGCGGCTTGATCGCCGGCAGGATGGTGAGGTTGACGCCGAACGGCTTGTCCGTGAGGTCGCGGCAGCGCGCGATCTCCTTGGTCAGGTCCTCCGGCGTCGGCTGGGTCAGCGCGGTGATGAAGCCGAGCGCGCCGGCATTGGCGACGGCTGCGACCAGCTCGGCGCGTCCGACCCATTGCATGCCGCCCTGAACGATCGGGTGCTGGACGCCGACGAGCTTGGTGAACCGTGTCTGCAACATGATCTGTTTCCCCCGCGCCCCGCGTGGCGCTTTGTTCTCGGTTGATGGCGGCAGGATGCCGCTGGGGGTGGGAAAAGTCTATTGCGCCGCCCGGCGGGGCGACCATGCGGAAGGCGAGGAGATTCCGCGGGGCGGATAATTGGGGTGCGCTGCTGCCTGACGAGGGCAAGCTCTTTCCTCAAACTCCGCCGTCATACCCCGCGAAGGCGGGGTATCCAGTACGCCGCGACCTCTCGGCTCTACCCTCGCAGTCTCTGGAATACTGGATTGCCCGCCTCCGCGGGCAATGACACCGAATATGGGGCGAAGAGCTACTTCGCCGACAGCCGCACCATCTGGCGCCCGCCGTTGATTTCCTTGAGGCTGTTGACGAAGTTTTCCGGGCGCTGCCAGCGATGGGGGACCTTCAATCCCATGAACTCCGCGATGTCGCCGATGAAGCCGGTACAGTTTATGGTCTCGGCATTCCAGACTGGCGAGCTGGCCTGCAACTCCTTGATGTAGGCGAACACGCGCTTGGCGTCGGCTTCGTTCAGGTAGACCCGATAGCTCGCGGTCAGATATTCCGGATCGAGATCGCCGTAGCTGGCGCCGGTCTCGGATGGCACAAAGGTGATGTGACCGAGCACGTAAGCGAGCGTATCGCCCGCCGGCGTCAGGCCCGCAACCTCGACGGCCTTCTCGCTGGTCTTGCCGTACCAGACGAAGGCATGGCCCCAGCTCGCAGCCGTGCGGGCGCGGAAGTCGACGTAATAGGGGCCTTTCTCCGCCCGCGCGACCGAGCGCCGCGTCGATTGCGGCTGTGGCCGCGGGGCAGTGTCGGTCGTAGCAAGCGCGTTCGCATCGGCAACGCGCCTGTCGGTCTGCTTGTCGGTCTCATGGGCCGAGGCCGAGGGCGTCGTGCATGAGAGCATAGCTGCAAGAGCGAAGCCCGCGAGGATGCAGGATCCCGATCGACCAGCTTTGTTCGTCACGCTATTCCCCCTCGACCATCGAGCGCAAATGTCTGACGCGTATTTCGCTGCGCCTCAGTAGCGCGCGGCGACCGGGCCCGGCGCCTTGCCGATCGGGGCCTTTCCAATCGGGCTCTTGCCGATCGGCATCTTGCCGATTGGCGCCTGCTCGCCCGGATAGGCTGGCACCGGCTGCCGGCGCGGCAGATCCGCAGCGTTTGCAGCCGTCGCAAAAGCAAGCGTGGCACCCAGAGCAAATACAATCTTCTTCACAGTGATACCCCTAGAAGGTTTGGTCCAAACACGGTCATGCCGTGCCCCCAGACACGCCTCCCAAAAGGGCGGCCGAATGCGTCCAAGTTGCGGCGCGCACGGGACATGTTGGCGGCATTGCTCGGGCGCGCGAAGATGTGATGTGTCTGGATGTTTCGGAGCGCGACCGACCCTTGGTGCCGACGGGGGCCCGCTGGGCTTGCCGGGAGCGCGCAGCACCGGGATTCCGTCAACGCCAGGCGCTGCGGGAAGATGCGAGGTGGCGCCCACGTCCCTGTGCCGGCCCGCTTGCACCAGGCCAGCCGCCAGCGCTAGGACGAAGCAACGTGCCCTGGGGCTATCGCTTCCCGAGCAAGTTCGACCGAATCCTATCGGCGAACCAGACCACGAAGATCGCGGCGAACGAGAGAGCGAAGTACAGCACGGTCCACAGCAGTGCGTTGCCGGCATTCGACATGTGCGTCCTCCCTTGCATCAGAAATCAATCTTTTGCCGGGGAGGGTAGCCTTGGCCGCGACGGCGGGTTTGCGCCAGATCAATTTTGCTGCTCTGCGGCGGCGAAAAAGTCTACAGCCGAAATTCGTTGGTGAGCTCGCCGATGCCGTCGATCGCGACGGTCACCGTGTTCACGGGCTCCTTCATCACGCCGACGCCGATCGAGGTGCCGACCGCGATGAGGTCGCCGGGCGAGAGGGTCATGTCGTGCGAGATCCTGCTCACCAGCTCCTGCGCGCTGAAGATCAAGTCCGAGATCGGGTAGTTCTGCCGCTCCGCGCCGTTGAGGATGGTGCGAACCGTGAGTTTTGCCGGATCGAGACCGGTCGCGATCACAGGGCCGAACGGACCGTAATCGTCGATGCCCTTGGCGCGGGCCCATTGGGCGAAGGTGGGGTCGCGCGTCAGGATGTCGTTGGCGGTAATGTCGTTGACGCAGGTGTAGCCGAAGATGAAGCCGTCGGCCTCATCTGGCGAGACACGGGCGCAGGTCCTGCCGATGACAATGCCGAGCTCGCCCTCATAGGTGGTCTTGCCGTCGTAATGAGACGGGCGGCGGATCACGGCGCCGGGTGCGGCGATGCTGGTGGTGGCCTTGAGCAGGTACAGCGGCTCCGGCGGTTTGGGCTGGTTCAGCTTGGCCGCGAGCGCGTGGAAATTATTCCAGAGCGCGACGATCTTGCTGGGCACGCAGGCGCAAGCAACTCGACCTCCGAGAGCGCCAAAATCTTGCCCGTTGCGGCGTTGCGACCGAACATGTCGCCCTCGTGCACGGTGATGCCGGAGGACGTCAGCGTGCCGAATCCCGTCGTTCCGGCATGGCGGAAGCGCAGCCATTTGGTCACGCTCGTCATCACGCCACCGCCAGTGCGCGCGGATCAGCCGGTGTAACGCCGTCATAGAGACCGGCGATGCGGGCGCGCTGCGTCACCATTGCCAGCACCGAATCGAGCGCGGGCGTGGCGATGCCGGTGAGCCGGCCCATCTCCTGCACCACGGTGACGAGCGGATCGATCTCCATCGGGCGACCGCGCTCGAGATCCTGCAGCATCGAGGTCTTGTGCGCACCAACCTTGCGCGCCCCTTCGATGCGGCGCTCGACGTCGACGCGGAACTTGACGCCGAAGCTCTCGGCGATGGTTTGCGTCTCCATCATGATCGCGCGCGACAGTGCGCGCGTGGCGGGATCGGTGCAGATCACGTCGAGCGTGGCGTGGGTCAGCGCACTGATCGGGTTGAAGCAGACATTGCCCCAGAGCTTCAGCCAGATCTCGTCGCGGATGCGGTCGAGCACGGGAGCCTTCAGGCCGGCGGCGACGAAGAGATCGGCGAGGTGCTGCACGTCGGAGGTGATTTCGCCCGAGGGCTCGCCGAGCGGAAAGTTGTTGCCGTAGACGTGGCGGATCACGCCGGGCGCCTCGATCTCGGTGGCGGGATAGACGATGCAGCCGATGGCGCGCTCGGCCCCCAGCTCACGCCATTGCCGGCCGCCGGGATCGATGCTCTCCAGCGTCGAGCTCTCGTATTGGCCGCCGTGCTTGTAGAAGTACCAATAGGGAATGCCGTTGACGGCGGTGACGATGCGGGTGTGAGGCCCGAGCAGCGGCTGCATCTTTTCGATTACGCCGGTGATCGAATGGGCCTTCAGCGTGATGATGATGAAGTCCTGCACGCCGAGCTCGGTGGGGTCATCGGTGCAGCGCGGATGAACGGTGTGCTTTTCCTCGCCCGCGAGCAGCGTCAGGCCGCGCTCGCGCATGGCGGCAAGGTGCGCGCCGCGTGCGATCAGGCTGACGTCGGCGCCCGCGCGCGCGAGCTGAACCCCGAGATATCCGCCGATCGCGCCGGCGCCGTAGATGCAGATCTTCATGAAATCCTCGCGAGCAGAGACGGATTTTGGGACGAAAGATCCGGTCCGGCTCGGAAGGATCCGAGCCGGGGCCGGCAGTCGCAGGGGGAAGTTTTGCCGCTCTAAAGCGCGATGCGCTTTAGTCTATTGTTTGAGCATGATCTTGTCGGAAAACCGCTGCGCGCTTTCCGGATCATGCTTTAAGCCGCCGCTTGCGGCGTGCCGTTGAGCGCCTCGTCCATCGCCGCGGCGATGTCGCGCATGCTGATGACGGAGACGAGGCTGTAATCGTCGATCACGGGCAGATGGCGGATGTGATGACGGTTCATCAGATGCCGGACGTGCTCGATCGTGTCGGTGGAGGTGCAGGACACCAGCTGCTGCACCGAGACCAGCTGGGAGACCTTGACGTTGACGGCGCCCGCGCCGTGCTCCGCGACGGCGCGCACCACGTCGCGCTCGGTGAACATGCCGACCGCGGTGTTGCCCTCGGAGCGGACCACATCCTTGACCACCAGCGCGCTGATATTGTTGGCGCGCATCAGCTTGGCCGCGATCCCCACCGTTTCGTTCATACGTACCGTGACAACGCGCGGCGTCTTCTTGCGCAGAATGTCTCCGACCAGCATTGCAACCTCCCTGGGTGAGTGGTGAGGAAGTGTGGTATACATAATGCCAATCGTCAAGCGCTGGATTTGGCGGATCCGAAAAATCTTGCGACAGGCGTACTGACATTATCGCCGTGCCCAAAAAGAAAGGGGCGCATCGCTGCGCCCCTCTGCAAGCCGGCAAGGTGCGGCGCCTTACGCCGTCTCGGTCTTGGCGGTTCCGCTTGCGGTCTCCGTGCGCTCGGCTTCCTGGCCGAGGATGAAGGCGCGGCGCAGCGGTTTGATCACGAGCAGCGCCATCAGCGCCGCCGTGGCGTTCAGCGCCACCGCCACCACGAACACGGCCTTCCAGCCATAGGCGGTCGAGATCACGCTCGCGAGCGGGACGAGCAGGGAAGCCGTGCCCTTCGCGGTGTAGAGCATGCCGTTGTTGGTGGTTGCGAACTTCGCACCGAAGGTGTCGCCGCAGGTCGCGGGGAACAGCGAATAGATCTCGCCGAACACGCCGAAATAAACCGCGGTGGCCAGCACGAAGACGACAGGCACCTGGCCATAGGCCGAGAGCGTCAGCAGCATCAAGGCCGCGGTGCCGAAGGCGATGAACATGGTGGGCTCGCGGCCGATCGTGTCGGAGACCCAGCCGAAGAAGGGTCGCCCGAATCCGTCGAAGATGCGGTCGAGCGAGATCGCGAAGGTCAGCGCCGCCATCTGGAAGCCGGCGAGCGTCACCGGCTTGTCGGCGATCTTGAAGTCGTGTGCGATCGGGGCGATCTGCGCCGCAGTCATCAGTCCGCCGGAAGCGACCATGACGAAGACGAGATACATCGCCCAGAAAACAGGGCTGCGCAGCACTTGCGGCGGGGTGAAATCGATCCTGGTCTGCGGCAGGTTGATCTGCTTCTTCTTCGGCGGAATGGAGAGGCGCGGCGGCTGGATGAAGAAGGCGAGCACGAACACGACGAGGCCCTGGGCGATGCCGAAGGTGAGGAAGGCGTGCTGATAGCCGCTCGAGGCGATCATGCTCGCGATCGGCACGATGGTGATCGCGGCCCCTGCGCCGAAGCCGGCGGCGGTCGCGCCCGCCGCGAGGCCGCGGCGGTCGGGAAACCATTTCAGCGCGTTGCCGACGCAGGTGCCGTACACGGCACCCGCGCCCATGCCGCCGACGATCGCCGCCGCATAGAGCAGGGTGAGGCTGTCAGCGGAGGCGTTGAGGATCCAGGACAGTGCGATCATCACGCCGCCGAACATGATGACGATGCGCGGGCCGTATTTGTCGACGAACCAGGCCTCGACCGGCACCAGCCAGGTCTCGGTGACGACGAAGATGGTGAAGGCGAGCTGGATCGCGGTGCGCCCCCAGTGGTGGGCGGCATCGATCGGATCGACGAACAGCGTCCAGCCATATTGCAGATTGGCGATCATCGCCATGCAGACGATGCCCATGCCGAGCTGGAGCCAGCGGAAACCGGTGCGAAGCGGCGCGGCGGTGACGGCGCCGTCCGGGCTGGAAATCATCGAGAACCTCCCAGCGCCTGATTGTCCGTGACACAGGATCGCAAGACGACCTGGTGTCGCGAGTATTGTGGCTTATCGTCGCAGGCGCGACGCGGAGATTGGTATACGATATTCCAGATTGCAAGCCCTAACTTGTCACTTCTTGGTGGCTCCGCCCGCGCCCCGGCGAGGCGATGCGACGATCGCCAAAGAAAAAACGCCCGGCCGTGAGGCCGGGCGTCGTGCTTGCTGAATTGTATCGCCGGTCAGATCGTCGATTTCGCGACCACGACCTTGCGCCAGGGCTTGAGCACCGCGATCGCCAGTACCGAAGCCAGGATGTTGGCGCCGGCCGCGATGATGAACACGCTGTCCCAGGTCCCCGATGTCTGCTGCATGTAGTTGGCGATCGGCACCAGCAGCGCGGCGGTGCCCTTCGCGGTGTAGAGCAGGCCGGCATTGGTGGTCGCGAACTTGGTGCCGAACGTGTCGGTGCAAGTCGAGGGGAATAGCGAGTAGATCTCACCCCAGGCGAAGAACACGAAGCCCGAGAGCAGCACGAACCAGACCGGATCGTGGCCCCAGAGGTAGAGCATCCAGATGCCGAACCCTTCCATGCCGAAGGCGATGAACATCGTGTTCTCGCGGCCGATCATGTCGGAGATCCAGCCGAAGAACGGACGCGTCAGGCCGTTGAGCACGCGGTCGATCGTGGCCGCGAAGGTCACCGCCGTCATCGTCACCGCCATCAGCGTCACAGGGACGCTGTCGACCTTCCAGTCAACCGCGATCGGCTTCAAGTTCGCGGTGACCATCAGTCCACCCGCGCCGACGATCACGAACATGAAGTACATCAGCCAGAAGATCGGCTGGCGCAGCACTTCGGTCGGCTGATAGTTGCGCCGGGTCTGGATGATATTGGCATTCGCCACCACGTGCGGCACCTGGCCCGCTTTCGGCGCGAGCAGGAAGAAGGCGAGGAGGCAGATGATGATGCCTTGCCCGAGGCCGAAATAGAGGAAGGTGGTCTGGAATCCGCTGTCCTTGATCATGGCCTGGATCGGCGCCACGGTCAGCGCGGAGCCTGCCCCGAAGCCGGCCGCCGTGATGCCGGCCGCAAGACCGCGCTTGTCCGGAAACCATTTCAGCGCGTTGCCGACGCAGGTGCCGTAGACGCCGCCGGCGCCGATGCCTGCGATGATCATGCCGAGATAGTAGCCGTTCAGCGAGGTCGCCTGCGCGTTGATCGCCCAGCCGATAGCGCAGAGCACGCCGCCGACCAGCACCACGATGCGCGGGCCGTATTTGTCGACGAACCATCCTTCAACCGGCACCAGCCAGGTCTCGAACAACACGAAGAGCGTGAAGGCCCATTGGATCGAGGCACGATCCCAGCCGAACGTCTTCTGGATGTCGGGGACGAAGAACGTCCAGCCATATTGGTAGTTGGCGATCATCACCATCGCCGCCACACCGATCGCCAATTGCGCCCAGCGATAGGCATCGCTTACGCGCGCGGCACTCGGGGCCGCTGCTGCCGACTGCACCATGTCCGTCATCAAAAACCCTCCCAAACGCGCCCATCATTTTTATGCATGCGCTGGCGCGCACTCTGGTATGCAATATGCCAAGATTCAAGCGAGGACGGGAGGGTGCGGCGAAATAGCGCGGGCTTGTTCACATGCGCTATGAACGCGGAAATGTAAAGCCCGATCGCGTCGGCGTGATGGCGGCGATTGCAGTTGATTAAAGCTAAGAGGCTGTTTTTACAGCGCTTTATCTCGGATCGGCGACGTCGCGGGGCGTTGTTGAAAGCCTATGCACTTGGCGTTCTTGCAGGCCTGCATTGGTCGCGTGCGCCGAGGCGCCGTCGGCGGGAGACGGCGCAATTCCTGGAATTCTATATTCCAGAAGTCTGGAGTGCGGCAATTTGGCGTCGGTACCGATGCGGATTGCGCAGATCCCGCCTCACGCCATCGACGTGCGCAGCCGGCTGTAGCCTTCCTGGATCGCGGACCAGAACAGGGCGACCAAGCCGAGCGCCATGATGGTGCTGACGAGGCCGTTGGAGAAGAACACCCCGAGCGATCCTTGCGAGCCCAGCAGCGATTGTCGGAAGGCTTCCTCGGCCTTGTCGCCGAGCACGATGGCGAGCACCAGCGGCGCGAGCGGGTAATTGCACTTCTTCAGGAGATAGCCGATCACGCCGAACACCAACATCAGCATCACGTCGAAGGTGCTGTTGTGCACCGAATAGGCGCCGATCGCGCAGAGCACCAGGATCAACGGCGCGATGATGCCGAAGGGTACGCGCAGGATCGCGGCGAAGATCGGCACGCAGGTGAGTACGACGATGAGCCCGACGAGATTGCCGAGATACATCGAGGCGATCAGGCCCCAGACGAATTCCTTCTGCTCGACGAACAGCATCGGGCCAGGCTGCAGGCCCCAGATCAAGAGGCCGCCGAGCAGCACGGCGGCGGTCGGCGAGCCCGGCACGCCGAGCGACAGCATCGGCAGCAGCGCCGCGGTGCCGGCGGCGTGTGCGGCCGTCTCCGGCGCGATCACGCCCTCGATCTCGCCCTTGCCGAAATTGTTGCCGCGTCGCGCCAGCCGCTTGGCGATGCCGTAGCTCATGAAGGAAGCAGGCGTCGCGCCGGCCGGGGTGACGCCCATCCAGCAGCCGATCAGGCAGGACCGCAGCGATGTCATCCAATAGGCGGGCAACTCGCGCCAGGTCTGGAGCACGACACGAAGGTTGATGCTGGCTTTGCCGCCGCGGAAGGCGAGCCCTTCCTCCATGGTCAGCAGGATCTCGCCGATGCCGAACAGGCCGATCACGGCGATCAGGAAGTCGAAGCCGTTGAGCAGTTCGGTGATGCCGAAGGTCAGCCGCAATTGTCCGGTGATCGAGTCCAGCCCGACCGCCGCGAGCGCAAAGCCGATCATCATTGCGGCGATGGTCTTGAACGGCGGCTCCTTGCTGAGGCCGACGAAGGAGCAGAAGGCGAGGAAATACACCGCGAACTTCTCCGCCGGCCCAAATCGAAGCGCAAAGCCCGCGACGAGCGGCGCAACCAGCGTGATCATGACGACGGCAAACAGCGCGCCGACGAAGGAGGAGGTAAAGGCCGCCGTCAGGGCCTCGCCGGGCTTGCCCTGCTGGGCCATCGGATAGCCGTCGAAGGTGGTCGCCACCGACCATGGCTCGCCAGGGATGTTGAACAGGATCGAGGTGATGGCTCCCCCGAACAATGCGCCCCAATAGATGCAGGACAGCATGATGATGGCCGATGTCGGCGGCATGCTGAAGGTCAGCGGAAGCAGGATCGCGACGCCGTTGGCGCCCCCGAGCCCCGGCAGCACGCCGATGAGGACGCCGAGCGTGATGCCGATCACCATCAGCATGATGTTGTAGGGCTGCAGGGCGACCGCGAAGCCGTGAAACAGATTGGCCAACTCTTCCATGTCAAAACGTCCTGCAGCAGCAATTGAATGGGTGGATGGGTCTCACAGGCCGAGCCATTCCTCGAGCGGCCCCTTGGGCAGAGGGACGAGGAACCAGCGCTCGAAAACGAGGTAAGTCACGACCGGCATGCCGACCGCCACCGCTGCGACGGTCAGCCAGCGATAGCCGCCGAGCCAGCGCATGAACCAGGCGATGAAGAGCATCGAGCCGACGTAAAGGCCGATGAACGGCATTGTGCCGACGTAGATGGCGGTCGGCACCACGACGCTCATGACCTGGCGCAGCTGCCCCCATTCGGCGAACAACCGTCCGTCGTCGTCGCGCTGCGCGTTCCAGACGTTGATCGCACTCGCCGCGACGATGGCCGCGCCGATATAGAACGGGAAAAATCCGGCGCGCGGCCCCTCCGGGCCCCAATTGATGCCGGCCTTGAGGCTGCCGAAGATCACGATGAGGCCGAACACACCGATCAGCAGCGCCATGCCGATTTCCAGCGTCTTGTGTGCGGGGCCGGATTCGGATCGGGATCGTTCAGTCATGAAGCCTCCAGGCGGAAATGCAGTCTTTCGCAGTCGCTGCCGGCGCGAGGACGCGCAGCATCCTCGGCCGTCATCGATGCCAGGCTCAATTCGATGCGAGGAAGCCGGCTTCCTTCATCAGGCTTTCGTGCCGCTTCTCCTCCGCCTCGATCCACTTGGCGTAATCGGCGCCGGTCAGGAAGGTCGTGTTGAAGGCGCCGCTCTTCATGAACTCCTGCCATTCCGGCGTGGCGCGGACCTTCTTGAACAGCTCGACGTAATATTCGACCTGGTCCTTCGTGGCCTTGGGCGACATGAAGATGCCGCGCAGCATGAGATATTCCATCGCAAGGCCCTGCGACTTGCAGGTCGGAATATCCTTCCAGGCCTTGCCCTCGGCGATCGGCTCGTCATAGGCCATCGGCTGGGCGTCGAACACGCAGAGCGGACGGAGCTTGCCGCCGCGCCATTGCGCGACCGCCTCGATCGGGTTGTTGACGGTCGAATCGACGTGGTTGCCGACCAGCTGCACCGCGACTTCGCCGCCGCCCTTGTAGGGAATGTAGGTGAACTTGGCGTCGATGGCCTTCTCGATCCCGACCGTGATGATCTGGTCTTCCTGCTTGGACCCGGTGCCGCCCATCTTGAACGTGCCGCTTGGTGCCTTCTTCGCGGCCTCAACATAGTCCTTGACGGAGCTGTACGGCTTCTCGGCATTGACCCAAAGCACGAACTCGTCGAGCGCCAGCATCGCGACCGGAGTCAAATCCTTCCAGTTGAAGGGGATGCCCGTCGCCAGCGGCGTCGTGAACAGGTTCGACAGCGTGATGATGATCTTGTGCGGATTGTTCGCCGACGTCTTCACATCGAGGAAGCCTTCACCGCCTGCGCCGCCGGCCTTGTTGATGACGACCAGCGGCTGCTTCATCAGATTGTGCTTGGTGACGATGCCCTGGATGGTGCGCGCCATCTGGTCGGCGCCGCCGCCTGTGCCCGCGGGCACGATGAACTCGACCGGACGGACCGGCTCCCAGGCGGCACGGCTAGCGGTGCTGCTCGCGCACGACATCACCATTGCCGCCAACGCGACATTCAGAACGAATGGCTTCATCTTGTTCACTCCCTGTCGAACCCTCAACGCAGCCGCTCTTTGTCGGCTTGCGTTAGCCCATCCCGAGTCACATGCCCCGGGATTACCCTTGCGGTCTAGCACCCATGGCAGTCCCGATAGAAACTGTATGAGCAGGGATAACGCGCGGCATCCGCATCTTTCGGCTAAGGCTTCGCCAAGGGCGCGGCAAAACTTGCCACTCGGCCTTCCGTCCTGCGTTACGCTTCCCCGTCCTTACACTTTTGAATCGTGCAACCGTTCTTGTTTGAATGGATGGTATGCGAAATGCCAGTAGACAAACAACCGGAATCGTCGGTTGGCCTCGGCGGACTAATCGTCGCAGTTCCGCTCGCCTGCGAGGGAGGGCGCTGCCAAACAGAAATGGCCCCGACAAGCGGGGCCATTTGGTCAAACAACGTGTTTTTGGCTTCTGTGCCGTCGCCCGTTCGGTGCGGGAGCGAAGGCCTTCTTACAGGCCGAAATGCGGCAAGTCCCCGTTGCGATTGGAGATTTCGGCGCTCGCCAGCAGCAAGCCGTCGATCGCGGCCATCAGGCGGGCGAACAGCGAGGAGGAGGGCGCAAGAGCGACGGAAGCGGTCTTGGACATCGGAAATCCCTTTCTTGAGAACAGTCAGTCTTGCTGTCTCATTTCTCGGAACAATCTATGTATGCCAGATGCCAGCGTCCATGTTCTTGTTTGCATAGCAGCATTCTTTCTTCCGCATTGCGGCATAGGCGGCGAACCCTGGGCGGGCCGAGCGCCTTGACAGGGTCAGGTCGAAAAGAGAATGTAATGTTATAACATTACATAGTGAGATGCCGTGTCTCGTTGTCCTCGGCCCATCCCCCTCAAGAGGCTGTTCGATCTCCATGCCCAAACTCCCCGTCACCGTCTTGTCCGGCTTCCTCGGGGCTGGAAAGACCACTTTGCTGAATCACGTCCTGAACAATCGGCACGGCTTGAAAGTGGCGGTAATCGTGAACGACATGAGCGAGGTGAACATCGATGCGGACCTGGTCCGCGATGGTGGTGCCAACCTCTCGCGGACTGATGAGAAACTGGTGGAGATGACCAACGGTTGCATCTGCTGCACCCTGCGCGACGATCTCCTGAGGGAAGTACGTGCGCTCGCCGAAAGCGGGCGCTTCGATTATCTGCTGATCGAATCGACGGGCATTTCGGAGCCGCTCCCGGTCGCAGCGACGTTCGATTTCCGCTCGGAAGAGGGCGAAAGCCTCTCCGATATCGCCCACCTGGACACGATGGTGACGGTGGTCGACGCCGCCAACCTGCTGAAGGACTATTCCTCGACCGAGTTCCTCGGCGAGCGCGGCGAGGCGCTGGACGGCGACAAGCGGACGCTGGTCGATCTCCTCGTGGAGCAGATCGAGTTCGCCGACGTGATCGTCCTCAACAAGGTGGACGATGCCTCGCCGCAACAGCGCGAGGCGGCACGGCAGATCATCCGCTCGTTGAATCCCGAAGCCGACATCATCGAAGCCAATCACAGCCGCGTGCCGTTCGACCGCGTGCTCAACACCGGCCGGTTCGACTTCGAGAAGGCCCAGCAGCATCCGCTCTGGTACAAGGAGCTCTATGGTTTCGCCGACCACGTGCCTGAAACGCAGGAATATGGCGTGAAGAACTTCGTCTACCGCGCCCGCCGGCCGTTCGATCCGGCGAAGTTCGACAAGTTCGTCAAGGCATCCTGGCCAGGCGTGATCCGGGCGAAGGGTCATTTCTGGCTGGCGACGAGGCCGCAATGGCTCGGCGAGATCAGCCAGGCGGGAGCGATCGTGAGGACCGAAGCGCTGGGGTTCTGGTGGGCGAGCGTTCCAAAGGAGCGGTGGCCGAACGATGAGGCCTGGCGCAAGCGGCTCGACCAGTATTGGGACAAGCTGTACGGCGATCGTCGCCAGGAGATCGTGTTCATCGGCACCGGCATGGACGAGGCCGAGATCCGTGGCAGGCTGGACGCATGCCTTGTCCCTGATACGTCCACCATGGACATCGCCGCATGGTCCGCTCTCGCCGATCCGTTTCCGGCCTGGCGTCGAGGCGATCAGTCCAACTGATCGACGTGCCTGCCAGCCACGCGACGTGAGGTCCGGGCTCGACCATCTCGGACCAGGTCTTGCAAGGGGACGGCAAAGCCGTTAGTGCTCTGCCCCCTTTCCAAGCATCATTCAGAGTGGTTCATGTCGAGCGCCTCGCCCGCCGTCTCGATCGGCATCGATTTTGGCACGAGCAACACGGTTGTTGCGCTGGCGGCGGACGACCGCCGGGTCGAAGCCATTCGCTTCGACCATGGCGGGCAGCGCCACAGCGTCTACGTGTCGGCCCTGTGCTTCTGGGAGGACCGGCCGGGCGCCGGTGCCCAGGCCGAGGGCGGGCCATGGGCGATCGAGCAGTTTCTCGAAGGACGCCACGTCTACCGCTTCCTGCAATCGTTCAAGACCTTCGCAGCGAGCTCGAGCTTCAACACCACGCAAGTCTTCCGGCAGCGCTACAAATTCGAGGACATCCTGGCGGCGTTCCTGCGCACGCTGGCGCGCCATGGCGGGGACAAGTTCGGCTTCGAGGCGGCGAACATCACGGTCGGCCGCCCTGTGCGCTTTGCCGGCGGCAATCCCGACGAGGCGCTGGCGATGCAGCGCTACCGCGCCGCGTTCGAGCGCTTGGGCGCCGGCCACGCGCGCTATGTCTACGAGCCCGTGGGCGCGGCATTCTCGTTTGCCCGCAGGCTGGAGCGCGATGCCACCGTGCTGGTGGCCGATTTCGGCGGCGGCACCAGCGACTTTTCCGTGATGCGTTTCTCGCGTGCGGGCGGCGTTCTTCGCGCCGAGCCGCTCGGCCATGCCGGCATCGGCGTTGCCGGCGACACCTTCGACTATCGCATCGTCGACCACATCGTGTCGCCGCGGCTCGGCAAGGGCTCCAGCTTCCGCTCGTTCGACAAGGTGCTGCCGGTCCCGACCGGGCACTACACGAACCTGGCGCGCTGGCATCAGCTCGCGATGATGAAGAGCAACGGCGATCTGCGCGAGCTCCGCGAGCTCGCGCGCACCGCGCTGAAGCCCGAGCTGCTCGAGGACTTCATCACCATCGTCGATCTCGACCTCGGCTTTGCGCTTTACCGCGCGGTGTCCGACGCCAAGGTGGCGCTCTCGGCGCAGGACGAGGTGGACTTCCGCTTTAGGGGCGGCGGCGTCGACATCGGCGCGGCCATCACGCGGAAGAAATTCGAAGCCTGGATTGCCGACGATATCGCCCGGTTAGGTGCCACCGTCGACAAGGTGCTGGCCGAGGCCCGCATCGCCTCGCGCGAGGTGGAGAAGGTGTTTCTGACCGGCGGCACCTCGTTTGTGCCTGCGGTCCGAAAATTGTTCGCTGACCGCTTCGGCAACGAGCGCCTGATGTCCGGCGACCAGTTCGAGTCGATCGCCTATGGCCTGGCGCTGATCGGGCACAGTCCGGATCCCGAGCGCTGGACGGCAGGCGGAGGGCCTGCCGCGAAGGCATAGCAGGCGGCGTTCGGCGTCTGTGCGGCGACGCTGTTCGATCGCTATTTCTGCTGAATTCGGTTCAGGTAGTCGATCACCGCGAGAATGCGAGTCCGCACGACGACCTCCGGGTTCTGCTGCGGCCCTGCCTTTTGCCAATAATAGGAATCGACGGCGTGAGGCAGGTTGACGATGGGGTTGAACCGCTCGCCCCAGATCGGCATTTCACGGGTGCCGTGCGCCGGAACCGATTTCGACCCGTATATGGTTTCGTAAACGGCGTTGGTGGGAAACACCCCGTTGTTGTTCTTGGTCAACATGGTCAAGTCGGAAGGCCGGATCTTGAGCTGGTTGCTGACGGGTCCGCTGCCCCTTGCATCGGCGCCATGACAGCTCGCGCACGAAGACTGAAATTCCGCCTTGCCGATATCGACGTCTTCGCCCTTGGCCGCGGTGGCGAAACCGGCGGCAACACCGGCAATGATCAACCATTCGACAGCAGATCGCATCATTTCGCCTCCGACGCGCGCAGGGAAGACTTCTGCTCCTAGCCGCTTCGCCGTCTTGACGGCTTGATGCATATCAAGACCGCACACCAGTGCCGCCGCGTGGGCAAAGGCGCGCTCCGCCGTGCGCGCCATCTGGCAAGTGCCGTTGGGTGGGCAAAGACGCGCTCTTCGCGCGCCGTGCCCACCATCTTTGCGAGGTTGAGAGACCGTTGGTGGGCACGCTTCCGCCTTCGCTCGTCGAGCTACGGCGGACAAGTCGCTTTGCCCACCCTAAGATACTGACCGCTATTCATTGATCTCCGGCTCGACGAGCCTGGCCAGATTACGCAGCGATTCCTGCCAGCCGAGATAGCACGCCTCCGGTGGAATGACGTCGGGGATACCGGCCTGCGTGATGTCGATCTCGGTGCCGACCGAGACTTTCTTCAGGATCACGGTCACCTGGATTTCGCCGGGCAGGTTGGGGTCGTCGAATCTGTCGGTGTAGCGGAGACGTTCGCCCGGCACGAGCTCGAGATATTCGCCGCCGAACGAATGGCTGTTGCCCGTCGTGAAGTTCCGGAACGACATCTTGAACGTGCCGCCGACCTTGGGCTCGAAATGATGCACGGTGCAGGTAAAGCCGTTCGGCGGAAGCCATTTCGCCATCGCATCGGCTTCCAGGAAGGCGCGATAGACCTTCTCCGGGCTGGTGGCGAGAACGCGGTGCAGGCGGACGGTATTGGGCATGGTTGTTATCCTCAGTGTTGATGGGCCCGAGCTGGCCTCTATGGCCCATTCATGTCACGAGGACGACCGGGACGTCGCTGATCCGACAGGACTTTGCGGATTTTTTGTCGCGGGTGCCCGGACCGCGAACCCTCATATGCGAGAACCCTGCCTGCGCAGGGACCGCAGAGCGCAGAAGCTCTCTCCTGGTTTAACCGCGCACGTGAGGAACACGGAGCGTATCGGCTTGTTGTTGGCAGTCAGAACAGGAGACAGGTCAGATGATCAAGAAGCTCATGCTGGGCGCAGTGATCGCCTCGATGATGGGATCCACCGCAATGGCGCAACCCAGTCAGCAACAGGGAGGCGCGCAATCCGGGGTGGGCGGAACAAGCGACACCACGAAGAACAATGACAAAACCAAAGGCGGCATGACGACCGGGACCTCGTCGACCGGCACCACGGACGGCTCGGGCAGCAGCACCCCTGGCGGACAATCCTCCAAGAAGAGCTCGACGCCCAAATGAGTTCAGGAGGCGCTCATTGTCGGTCTACGACCAAACGATGGGCGCAAACTTCAAGCCGCGGCAAGGAAGTTCTTTGCGGAGCAGCGGCGCGCTCTTTGATCGGCTCGGCCTAGGCCCCAACGTCATTCGGTGTCATTGTGAACGCCAATCTGTAACGACCTGGCGTCGGACCATCCTGCGCGCCCGCTCTTTGAAGCGATGGCGGCGAGAGCTGTCCGGCGATGACAGCGTCAACCGCATCGATATCGTAACCTGACACCAGAATGATCCAGTCGGCGGCACCGTCATTGCCGCGGATTTGCTGTTCAGTGGTGGGCGAACTCGTCTTGGGCGTATCGGTCAGGAGGAGGTGGGCGCCCGTCAGTCCCGGCTTCGAGGCAAGGGCACCGAGCGTATCGAGAAGGCGCGCCTGCAGCTCGGCGGAACGTCCAGAGAGCGGCGACAGCCTGATGGTGGCGAGCGCGCCTGCGATGCCGCCGCCAAAGCTCGCGGCGATCCGGCACTGGCTGCGCACCATGCCGAGATGATGTGGCATCATCTTTGTCGACCACGGTGTCGGCGCATTGAGCCGGTCGAGATATCCCTTCGACGTGAGGACGTCGTAGTGCTCGAGCTCGTAGAGCACGAAGAAACCCTCGGCGTCAGTCGTGCTGGTCCAGCGTGACCCGCGCCGAAAACCGGGAATGCTCATCCGCTCGGGAAAGTGCTCGTGCGAATGCCAGTCACCGAACTCGCTGCGCTGCTCCGGGCGGACACTCCACCACATCGCGACGGCGGCCTTGCCGAGCAGTGACATGCTGACCTCCCTGCCTTGCGCGGGGCTACCGCATTTGAGACGCCCGCTTTAGGCGGGCTCTCAGGATGAGGGCGGAGTGCGCGCAGGCCGCCACTAGTCATATGCGATAGCCCTGACTTTCTTGCGGACATTTTGCCTCAACACCAACAGGGGCGGCAAGGTGTCTCCGCCTGGCAAGCCGCAGCCACGACGCGATCGGAGGCGATCATGGTGCGTGGTGGACGCGAGCCCAGCGGAGCGCCGGACTGCGCGTCCGATCACATCGGCTCGCCGACATCGCGCCGATAATGCCTCGGCGAAGTTCCGAAGCGGCGGCGGAAACAGCGGTTGAAGTAGGACACCTCGTTGAATCCGCAGGCATAGGCGATATCGCTGATCTTCGATCGGTTGTAGCGGGAATCGAGCAGCATCTTCCGTGCCTTCTGCAACCGCAGCTCGGTGACACGTTCGGTAAAGCTCGATCCGGTCTCCTGCAGCAGTTCCTGGACGTAACGCGGCGAAAGCCCTAACTTGCGTGCAAGTTCGCTCGGCGAAAACGACGGATCAGCGAAACGCCCCCTGATATCTGCGATCACGTCCTGCAGCCGCGCGGCACGCAACCCGCGCCGCGTCGCAAGCTCGGCTGAATCGCCGCGGGCGCCGAGGGCCAGCGCGACCAGATCGATGAGATGCGTGCCGATGTTCTCCTTCAGCACGAGGTCGGCATCGATGTCGGAGTCGATGACGATGGCGAGATAGCGCTCCAGGTGACGCAAGGCCGGCGATGCAGCCAACGGCGTCAAGGCAAGGTCCTCGAAATTCGGCAGCCGCTCGGCCAGCAGCGCGCGCGGCACCGTGATGCCGCGAAAGGCGATCGGCCCATCAAGTTGCGACGCGATCGGGGCGGCGTTGGTATAGAGCATCGCCTCCCCCGCGCCGCGAATGGCTTCGCGGCCTTCCTGCCTGATCAGCGTACTCACACCGTTGAACGTGGTGCCGATGATGTAGTCGCCGCGGGTATCGGCTTCGACGTGACGCTGGGTACGAACTGCCGTCTGAATATTAGCCTCAAGCTGGGTGACCGCGATATCGCCGAGTTTCAGGAATTCGGACCGCGAGTAAAACGGCGCATCGGGAAAGAACGAAATGTCCGCCGCGCACAAATGGTCGGTGAACAGGTCGAGCCACAGCCGCTGGCGCGCACCTTCGTCAAGATGCGCGGGAAGCTGATCCGAAGCGAATACGACCTTGGACATCGTTGCACGGCAAAGTTCAGGTGTAACTTGATACCGCCGCAGAGTTTATCGCGGCGCAAGCGCTACGTGTGCGGTAAAGCGCCGCATTCTCTGCGAGAACCAATTGGCTGCGCGCGCCAGTCTAAGTCGAGCGCGCCGCTGTCAAACTTCGTCATGCTTTGAACGGGCGAATGTATCCACCGAGCAACATGGATTCCGAAAACGGCAGACGATGCGGAATCGTCCAACTCGGGTGCAGGCCAGGACAAGAAGCCGATGGCCATGACGTGAGAGTAACTTAGCCATCGAACGAAGGCGGCAAGGGCGTGGTGCGCTACGCCTTTTGACGGGGCGCGTTCCTGTGGTTTTGGAGCGCCTGCTTTGGAATTGGAATTGGGGGGTGGAGTGAAAAAGCTGACATCACTGACGGGCGCTTCATTGGCTGGCGCCTCGATCATGGTTTCTGCAGGAGCTCTGGCCGCCGACCCCACTGTGAAGGCGCCGCCCCGACCGGTTTGGGTCGATAGCTGGGCCGGGCCTTATATCGGCGCCTATTTCGGCGCGGGTGCCGGACGTGTGACGGAATCCTCGACGGGCCGTTTCGGTAACAGTTCTGTCTCGACAAACGCCGGTGTTGTGACGTCGAGCTCGACCCTGGCCGGAACGACCGCGAGCAATCTTGCGGGCGATGTGACCGGTTCGATGGTCGACCTGTTCGCGGGGTATAATTGGCAGGCCGGGAGTATCGTGGCGGGCGGACAGGTCGAAGGCACGGTCTTTTCCGATGTCGGCTTGAAGCCGTTCGGCAACGAGACGCTCAACAGCGTCAGCACCAACGTGCTGCTCGGGGCGGTGACCTCGACGGGTGCCCGCACGGCGATCGTGCAGAGCAACCAGCAGCTGCGCTCGCGGGTCGGGCTGATCGGCCGGGTCGGTTTTCTCGCGCGTCCGGATCTGCTGCTGTATGGCCTCGGCGGCCTCGAGCTCGGTCACTTTACCTTTGCCGACGGCGCCGATCCTTTCGGCGGTGACAACAACAAATGGGTTGCCGGCTACACGGTCGGCGCCGGCGGCGAGCTGAAGCTGACCGGCAATTGGTCGCTGCGCGGCGAGTATCGGTATCTGAACTTTGGCTTCAACCGGAGCGCAGCCGCCAGCTCAACGGCCAGCTCGGCGACGGGCGCAACCACGTCCGTCTCGACTAGCAGTCAATCCTTTTCGTCACGCATAAATGCTGATTTCCACCTGGCCAAGATCGGTCTGGTCTACCAATTCGGTGATTCCGGGCCGCTGTCCGCAATGGCGGCGATACCTTCGGCAGCACGCGGGTCTTCATTCGCAGGCGCCTGGGGTGACAGCTGGGCCGGCCCCTATATCGGTGCTTACGTCAGCGCCGGCGCCGGGCGGGCAAGGCAGACCTCCACGAGAATCGACGACGAAGGCAATGCCAGCAGTCTCGGCGGGTCGTCGGCGTTCACGCGATCAGGATTCGGCAATCTCGCCGGCGACATGACCGGTTCGATGGTCGATCTGTTCGCGGGCTACAATTGGCGAACCGGCAATGTCGTGGTCGGCGGGCAGATCGAAGGCACCCTGTTCAGCGACGTCACCACAAGGATGGTCGGCAACGAGGCATACAGCTCGGTGTCGAGCGACAACGGCGTCGTCACCTCGACAGAATCGGGGACGAACAGCATCGAGGACCGGCAGCAATTGCGCTCGAACGTCGGCGTGATCGGCCGGGCCGGTTATCTGGTGACACCGAATGTGCTGCTGTACGGCCTCGGAGGCCTGGCGCTGGGGCACCTGACCTATCCCGACAATTATCCCGACCCGGAAGCGCAGGTCAGCGACAAGAACGGCAAATGGGTGGCCGGTTATGTCGCGGGCGCGGGCGGCGAGGTCAAGCTGACGGACAGCTGGTCGCTGCGCGGCGAATACCGCTACATGCATTTCGGATATGACCGTAACGAGCCGTCAGGCAACTCGTCGACGTCCGTATCGGGCGGCGGCACCAACACGTCCACCAACAGCACCGTCCACCGGCGGCATATCGATGCCGATTTCCACGTCGGCAAGGTTGGACTGGTTTACCAATTCGGCGCGTCAGGCGCGCGGTCGGCGATGGCGGCACCGCCGGGCCCGGCCTGGAGCGACGGCTGGGCGGGACCCTATATCGGTGCCTATTTTGGTGCCGGTGCCGGACGTGCGGCGGAAACCATCGCAACGAACAACAGCAGGACGAGCACGACCACCAGCGTCGGGACCACGACCTCCACCAGCACTGAATCGGCGCGCGGCCGTCCCGTCGGGGACGTGACGGGCTCGATGGTCGATCTTTTCGCGGGCTACAATTGGCGCGCCGGCAATGTCGTGGCCGGCGGGCAGATCGAAGGCTCGGTGTTCTCCGACGTTACGTTCAACACCATCGGTCCTCAGACATTCACCTCAGTCGACACCTCGAACGGAGCTGTCACCTCGCGGTTCTCGGGCTCGCAAACCGCCGCGAGCCAGGCTCCGCAGCAGCTGCGTTCGAATGTCGGCGTGATCGGCCGGGCCGGTTATCTGGTGACACCGAACGTGCTGCTCTACGGCCTCGGGGGTCTGGCGCTGGGGCATTTCACTAACGCAGACGGGGACTTCAGCCGCGGCGATTCCAGCGGCAAGTGGGTGGCCGGCTACACATTGGGCGCCGGCGGCGAAGTGAAGCTGACAGGCAATTGGTCGCTGCGTGGCGAGTATCGCTATGCGCATTACGGCTTCGACCGCAACGAAACCAGCAAATTCGCATCGAACTCGCAATCGACCGGATCCTCCAGGACCTCTGTGTCCACCGACAGCACCCATCGTCAGATCAATGCCGATTTCCACACCGGGAAGATCGGCATGGTCTACCGGTTCGGTGAAGGCGGACCGCGTTCGGCCATGGCCGCGATGCCTGGCGCCCCCAGCGACCACTGGGCGGGCCCCTATCTCGGCGCCTATTTCGCTGCCGGCGCAGGCCGCGCCCGACAGAACCTCGCCTCGACGGCCGACTCCGCGCAGCAGAATTTCAATGGCGCCGTGCTAACGACGAATGGCGTCGTCAGCACGACGACCCGCGGCAATGCCGTCGGCGACACGATGGGCTCGATGGTCGACCTGTTCGCAGGCTACAATTGGCGAGCCGGCAATGTTGTGGCCGGCGGTCAGATCGAAGGCACGCTGTTCTCCGATGTCGCGTTCAAGACGGTCGGCGAGCAAACGAGGAATACCCGGCAAGTTTCCAACGGTGTCGTGACGACAGGTGTCAATCAGGTGGCGATGCAGGCCAGCGAGCAATTGCGCTCGAACGTCGGCGTGATCGGCCGGGCCGGCTATCTCGTGACCCCGAACTTGATGCTTTACGGTCTCGGCGGCCTGGCGCTGGGCCATTTCACTTTTCCCGATCCCGGCAATTTCGAAGGGCCCAACGGCAAGTGGGTGGCGGGTTATACGGCCGGCGCGGGCGGCGAGTTCAAGCTGACGCAGCGATGGTCATTGCGCGGCGAATATCGCTACATGCACTTCGACATCGACCGCAACGAGACACGGACCAGCTCGAGCACGCAGACCCTGGGCACCACGACCATTTTCAGGTCGAACGCAGACACCACGTCGCGAAAGACCATTGCGGATATTCACATTGCGAAGATCGGTGCCGTCTATGGCTTCTGCTATTGCGACTAGGTGCACGGTGGCAAACGCGCATGCAGATGGTGGTTGCGATCACCTCTGTGAAATAGGCAGGCGAAAAGCCGCTACTGAATCGTTCCATGGGTGCGCCGCCTCTCGGCGCAATTTGAGGGAAGTCATGAAATCCATTGTCTCTGGTACTCTCCTGCTCTCGGCTCTCTGTCTCTCCCACGCCGCCTTCGCGGCCGATCTTGCCAGGGCCTACACCAAGGCGCCGCCCGCGCCGGTCGCATTCAGCTGGACCGGTTTTTACGCCGGCGTGCATGGCGGTTATGGCTGGAGCGATCCGACCGCGACCTTCGATCCCGGCGCGCTCGCAACCGGGACGGTGCCCGGCTATGTCGTCACGGGCGGGACTGGGCCGTTCACCCTGGATGTGAGCCCCAAGGGCGGATTCGGCGGCGGCCAAATCGGCTATAACTGGCAGTCCGGCACGTTCGTGTACGGCCTGGAAGCGGATGTCAGCGGCGCTGCCATCAGAGAGACGGCGAGCCGCCCCTTCAGCGTCACCGGAACGATCGGCGGCGACAATGGCGCCTTCACCGGCGTATTCAATCTCAAGCAGGAAATCGACGTCTTCGGCACGATCCGCGGACGTCTCGGATACGCGGCGAACAATGTGCTGATCTACGGTACCGGTGGCTTCGCCTGGGGCCACGTCAAGAACAGCATCTTCACCTCCAACCTCGCCACGCCGAATATCGCCAATTTCAACGGCTTCTTCCCGGCCCTGACGCGAAGCGCTTCCTCGTCGGAGGTCCAGGTGGGTTTCTCCGCGGGTGGCGGTCTTGAATGGGCATTCGATCCGCGCTGGACGTTCAAGGCCGAGTACATCTACATCAATCTCGGAAAGTCGAACGGCAATGCTCTTGCATTCCCCGGCGCGTCCTTCACGGACACCGAGGTTCAGCTTCATACGGCCAAGGGCGGCATCAATTATCGGTTTTGACTGAATGGATTTTGTGGTGCTTAGTGGTGGTAACGCAGGCGCGGCCAGTAGCGAACCACGGGCAGGGCAGAGCAAGTCTGCTCTGCCCCGAACTCAGACGTCAACTTGTTCGGCTATCGCGAGGGCGTCATCGACCCCGATGTCGAAATAATCGAACGGTACTCTCGGTCTTCCGAGACTAGCCGCTGAGCAAAAGAGGAGTCCGAGTCAATCGGTGGTGCCGGATGAACGAGTTATCAAGCACTTTCGACGGCCTCTTCAAAAGTGAATTCTCGATCAATCAAATGGTTGGCCGGAGCGTCACGTATGTGCGCCGGGGCAAGTTGCTGGGCGGCAATTCAGGGTTTGCTCATATCGGGAATTACCATGTCGAGGGGGACTCAATCCGTGTCGATGTGACCAGCCGACGACACAATTTTGGCGCTGATCATCAGTCTTTGCTGGGTTCCGACGTCTCGTCAATTTCCGTCGTTGGAAGAGCCGTTGGCAAGGCGTTTCACTTCGAGGGCAGTTCCCCGCAGGTGCCGGGTGCCGTTTTTCGATCCATCATGACCCCGCTGGATGAAAGCGACCTTCCGGCGCCCGGGATGATTGGTGAAGGTGGCATTTCCAACGGATTGTACTCCATCCATCTCAAAATCTTGGACGGCGTCCCCGGCGGCCTGACTGGAGTGATGCTATTGAACAACGGCCGTATCCTGGGTGGCGATGCCTTCTTCTACTATCTGGGGTCATATTCCTCCTCCAGCGGTCGATGGAGAGGGCAGATGGTCAATCAAGAGCATACGCCGGCGCGAGGGGAAGACCCGGTATTCGGCGGACACGAGATTGGAATTGGTTTTTCCGGGACGTGCGATGCCAAGGGCGGTTTCCTCGAGGGCACGGCGCTTGCGGGCAAGCGCAGCATCAGGTTCGAAGCTGATCTGAAATTGATCTGCGCTGCTTAAGGGGCGCGAAAGCCGAGGGCGCAGCTGCCGCGCGAAGCTAGAAGATCGGTTTCGCTCGGAGTTGGTCCGTCGGCGTCAATAGGCTTAGCACTGAGCGCTGCAAGGGAGGCGAGAAGTGCTCTCAGAGGAAAAGACGAGTACTACGCTGTTGAAGGTGATGTTAGGGCTCATCGCAGTCTGGGGTGTCGGCTGGATTGAGAAGAAGCTGTTCGGCCACTGGACCAACCTGGGCATCTTTATCGGGTGGATTGTCGGAGTGATGATCGCCTATGGCATAGATCATTTCCGAAATCGAAACGGGACGTCACCGAGGGGGAGCGCCGCGGAACCGGAGAGCAGTGAACGTCAGCCTGAAGGGAATGCATCAGCTCCCCTGAGAGGAGTAAACGGACCGGGTTTGCCGGGACACATGGACTTCGATCTAGATCAAACAGCCTCTCGACCCACGTAATTGCCCACGTTGAGCTGCACCGGAGGGAGCAGGGAATGTTCATTAATCGCCCTACGCGGACGATGCATTTACTTGCTTGGGCAATAGCCGCCATCGGTCTTCTCACGATCCTTTCGATGGCGCTGGGGCCCTCTTGAGGAGAGCGAACCGGCACCCTGAGGGAGTGGACAGGCGCGCGGCGCCTCGGAGCGAGTGACTTCAATGCCTGTTTCGACAGAGGTTTGATGCGCCGCACACCCATCATTTTTCCAAGCTCAAGTAGTCGAAATAGAGATAAGATACTTGAAGTTGTCAATCGAACCGCGGCGTAGCTCGCGAACCGGCCTGTCCTAGTCGCTTTGAGCACTTAAAAGTGTGGAGGAGGAGATGAAACGGCTGCTATTCGTTGGGCTTGTCGCGCTTCAATCGATCGGTATCGGATTGGCTCATGCCCAATCCGACGACTTAGTCAGACGCATCGAGCTGGGCATGAGGCTTATTAAAGTAGGATGCCTACCGGCTCGGCAACGCAGAAAACAGAAGTGAAGGGAAATGCGACCGGTCGCATTACACTGTTGGGACCTGCTGACGCATCCGCCGACGCCGGCGCCAGTGTCAACTTCACGAAGGAGGAAGCCCACGGGCTGGTGGCTGCACTGCAAAAAAGAAGTAACTGACAGCGGAGTCAAACTCTCTGAGCGACAGCTCGATTGCCTAAAGCCCTATATCGACCGAATCTTCGAAGAGCTTTTCCCCAACAAGAAATCAGGTACACGCGATGAAAAGCGTTTAGCTCTTGCAGACCTTCATACTGCATTCAGAAAGATTGCAAGGCACGCGTATGGAGAGCAGATTGGTCCCCCTTTGACGTACGGGGTTAGCATCAATGACGACAAAATTGAGATATTCAACAGATCTTCGGCTTATTGGGCTCGCCTCGGCGATCTCAAACCAGAACCGGATTTGTAACGCACGCTCCGGGGCTTCCACATCTCAGATTATATTGCCTGCTAAGCGACTGCGTGTCTCAGGTCTACAAAGATGGAAATTCCGAAAAAAGAAGCTACGCCCCAGTCTATGTAAAAATCGGAGCAGACCCGAAGCCGCTTGAGAATGCATTTGCTCGCGTGATCCGCCTATATTGAATCTAGCAGTTGTTGTGTCGCTTTTTTCCGCTCTCTGAGAGTTCCTGAGGGAGTGGACGGGTTTGAGCCTGAATCGGGCTAGAGGTCTTTTGGCGCAACCCCCGATTCACTTATCTTAATGAGCTGCGCACTTCCTCTTCTCTACTCTTAGACCGTTCAAGTCTTGTGGCGAGGGCGTCGATGCAGAACCACCGCACGATTGTGTTTGTCGAACGGCTGAACGAACTCTCTTCCCAACTTGCAGAACTAGAAGAACTCCGCCTCAAGGTCGAAGAGGCGGAGCGACTCGCCTGCGCTGTGCATACGTCGCGTTCGCCCGGACCTCTGACCACCCGCTGGAAACACAAATGCGCGCCAGACGCCGCGACATAGATTGGCACTTCGCCACTGTTGTCGTGACGCTGCTCTGGCTAGCGTGCTTTCTGCGACGCTGTTCGTGGTCCTTTTGCGTGGGCACCCCTGAGAGGAGTGACAGTCAGTGAAAGTCGCGCATTGGCTTGTCGCTGACGTCCTTGCGCCTCGCGAGACTGCGATACCGCCGCCAAAGCTCTGGCGATCCGGCACTGGCTGCGCACCATGCCGAGATGATGCGGCATCATCTTCGTCGACTACGATGTCGGCGCATTGAGCCGCTCGAGATAGCCAACGAGCACTGACGCCGATGAGCCTCATCCTGAGGAGGCGCGTGAGCGCCGTCTCGAAGGACGAGGCGTGCGCGCAGGCCGCCACCAGTCATATGCGATAGCCCTGGCTTCTTGCGGACACTTTGCTTCAACACCGACGGCGGCGGCAAGGTGTCCCCGCTCGGCAAGCCGAAGCCACAATTCCGCTATCGTTACCTCGTTCAACTCCTGCGGGAAATCAGGAGAACTTTCGTTGCGCAGCACGCTTTGGGCTTTCGCTATCACGCTCTGCTGTCTTGGTTCGCCGGCCGCGGCTGTGGGCATTCAGTTGCTCGATGCCGATCCAGCGCTGTCAGGCGCGATCTGGTATTCGTGCGCGGCGGAGCCCACGCATGTGGCGCTGGGCCGTTTATCGGTCGCCGCCGATTTCGACCTGAAGGGCGTGAAGGATTGCCCCGTCACGGGCGCAAAGCTGCCGCTCGTCATCTACTCGCACGGACGGGGTGGATTTTTCGGCCAGCAGCACGACACGGCGGAGGCGCTGGCCGATGCCGGGTTCATCGTCGCCGCCATCAATCATCCCGGCGATACGGTCGGCGATCCCTCGAGGCGCGATACGCTGTCGGTCTAGGGATCGCGTCCGGCCGACATCGTGCGCCTGCTCGATTTTCTGTTGAACGACTGGAAGGACAGGGCGGTGATCGATCCTGCCCGGGTCGGCTTCGTCGGTTTCTCGCTCGGAGGGGCGACCGGCCTCGTGCTGATGGGGATCAAGCCGGATTTCGCCAGGGTCGCCAGTCTCTGCAAGGAGACGATCGGCATGTGCGCACAGCTTCACAATGGCGAGACGCCGCCCGAGCCGATACAGGACGCGCGCATTCGCGCCGCCGTCATCGTTGATCCTGCGCCGCTAACGCTGACGCGGGAGAACCTCGCTCTCGTCAAAGTGCCTTTCCAGTTCTGGCGATCGCAGTTCGGCGGACCCGGCGTCGGCGACGGCTCGGGCAACGCGCGCGTCGCCGAGGGCCTGCCGGGCAAGCCCGATGTTCACGTCGTGCCGGCCGGCCATTATGCGTTCCTGGCACCGTGCTCGCCGGAGCTGGCGGCGGCTGTCCCGCGCATCTGCACCGACGTGCCGGCAGGATTCGATCGAGCAGGATTTCACCGCGAGTTCAATGCGGCTGTGATGAAGTATTTTCGTGAGCAGTTGGCGGCGGGAGATCGCTGAGGGCTCGGGAATTTATCCAAGTCCGCTTGGCCTTCTTTGTCGGCCCTGCTAGGTCAAACTAAGCGCCAATCGAGTTCGACGCGATGGACCCGTTCGGTTTCCTTGCAACTGTCCTGGCCTTTGGCGGGGCTGCCGTATTGCTTTGGGTCGCAACCGGGCCTCTGCTTGTATTTCTCGTGAGCAAAACTGGGGTTGAGCCGATTGTAGGCTGGTTCGTGCTGGGCGGGCTGGTCTTCGCGACGCTGATCGTTGCCGGCTGCCTATCACTACGTGCGGAGGGAAAACGAACTACTTCCTCGTGGCTGGGCCGCTTGCGATTTTTTCCGCTCAACCGCTCCGACTGGCTCTGGACCATCGCTGGCATTGCGGGAGTTGGCGTGTCGACTGGTGTCGTGATGGCCTTGCTCGCTGTCACAGGTGTTGCCGAGACCGTCCAACCCGCCTTCTTGACACTTGCCCCACTCGGCGCCGATCGCTTGTGGATATTGTTAGTGTGGCTGCCTTTCTGGCTACTCAACATCCTGGGCGAAGAATTCCTGTGGCGCGGCGTAATCCTGCCGCGCCAGGAACTCGCCTTCGGCCGATATGCATGGCTTGCCAACGGGGCCGGTTGGTTAGTCTTCCACCTTGCGTTTGGCCGCGTGGTCGTTCTCCTTGTGACACCGATAATATTCATTCTGCCTTGGATCGTGCAGAGGCAGCGCAATTCGTCGATCGGCGTGATCATTCATGCCGCCCTGAATGGCCCGGCATTCATCGCAATCGCTCTAGGCCTCCGGCCCTTCTAGGCGTCAGCACATGATCGCAGCAAGGATAACTGAGAACAGCATCAGATCTATTTCAGCACCGTGCGCTTTTCCGGGCGTAAGTTATGGCGGTCTGGCGCAAAGCAGTCAAACCATCTGTACGCGGCTCAGCTAGACAGCAGGTTGCAGATATTTCTGCAGATGTCTCAGCAAGCGCTGGGCGCGAAATGGCTGGCGATAACCCGTGGAATGCCTGTCCGCGGGTCTAAATAGGAAAGATGAGGCACGTCGTGGTGCCGTGAGCATAGATCTTGCCATTGGCATCGGTGATAGCCCCCAGCGCCGTGCCGACGCGATTGCCGACGTTGAGAACCTTCCCCTCGCAGAAAACCGGGCCGGTTGCGGCGGTCATCGCCCGGATCAAGGTCACCTTGTATTCGAGCGTGGTGTAGCCTTGTCCCGCCTTGCAGGCGGTATGGACCGCGCATCCCATCGCAGTGTCGAGCAACGTTCCGAAATAGCCGCCGTGAATGGTTCCCATGGGGTTGTAGTACCTGTCCTCAGGCACGCCGGTGAAGACGATGCGGCCGTGCTCGACTTCGGTCATCGTCATGTTCATGTGCTCGGCCATAGGCGCCCGAGCCCCGCCTCCCGCCAGCAATTTCTTGTAGAGTTCGAGCGGGGCAAGCGTTCGCTGCAATGCCGCCAGGTCTTCCGCGTGGTCTTCAAGCTGAACGTCAGTCATTGGCCGTTTTTTCCAGATGCCCGCACAGCATCGGCGCATGCGGTTCAATCGGCCATGGCTGCACCGGCCAAACGAGTTGCCGCATTGGCCATCCGATTGGGGTGCCCCGGCCAATTTGGCCGGAACGGCAAGCAATTTTGCTGATGCGGCCATGGCCCAGCGTGCACGGATCGCCAATCTGGAGGGAACGTTTGCGAGGCAATGGAGAGAATTGATGTCCCAGGAAGCAGGGCAAGAGGCCGCAGTCGTCGTCACCGAAGTCGACGACATTCTGGTGATGCGGCTCAATCGCCCTCGGGTGAAGAATGCACTCAACCGTGAGGCGCTGCGCATCCTGGTCGACGCCTACACGAGACTTTCCAACTCGAGGGAACTGCGATGCGGCGTGGTCCACGGCGAAGGCGACGTGTTTTGCGCCGGGCTCGATCTGGCCGACGTCATCCCGGCCTCGATCGAAGAGGGCGCCAACACCTACCTCAAGCCCGGTCAGTGCGACCCGTTTCGCCTGTATGGCCCGGCCTGTTCAAAGCCGGTCATTTCAGCGGTCCATGGTCGCTGCTACACGGCGGGGCTCGAATTGACGCTTGCCGCCGACATGTGCGTCGCGTCGAGGGACACGCAATTCGGCCAGCAGGAGACCACGCGCGGCATCTTCCCGTTGGGCGGGGCGACCATCCGCTTGCCCAAGGCGATCGGTTGGGGATCGGCGATGCACTGCATCCTGGCCGGCGGGCAGTTTGGCGCCGAAGAGGCGCATCGCTGGGGTTTGGTACAAGTGGTCACCGAGCCAGGCGAACAGCTTCAGGGCGCTCTCGATCTGGCTCGTGAGGTCGCCAAGTGCGCGCCGCTGGCCGTCCAGGCGGCACTAGCGAACGCCCGCCTTGCGCAGACCGACGGTGTCAGGGCCGCGGTCGATCACATCCGAACAGAAGGCCGCCGCATTGCGCTCTCCGCCGATGCACGCGAGGGCATGATGTCAATGATGGAGCGGCGGGCCGCGAAGTTTGCCGGCTGCTAACGCGTACGGAATTTTTGCCGATATGCACCGGGTGACAGCCCGACGATGTCGCCGAAGGACCGAATGAAGGCACGGGTGTCGCCATAGCCGACCGCCTCGGCGATGCGATCGATCGGCGCATTCTGGCTCTCGAGCATTCGTTTAGCGATTTCGATTCGAACCATGCGCAGATATTGTCGCGGCGATAGGCCGGTCGCTGCAAGAAATCGGCGGTTCAGGTTGCGCACGCTCATGCCGGCTGCATCCACCATGTCGTCGATGCCAACTGGTTCGGGATAATGCGTTTCGATCCAGTTCTGTAGCCCGAGCACCTTGTCGTCGCCGTGATCCTTCGGCGCGATGAACATGAAATAGGGGCGCTGCGATTCCGGGTTGAGGTCCATCGACAGGGCTTTCGCCGTGGCAACCGCAAGGTCGTGGCCGGCCAACCGGTGGATGACGTGAACGGCGAGGGTGAGGTAGGCCGTGGTCGATCCCGCGCAGATGATCCTGTTGTCGTCGACGATTCGTTCCTCGAGCGCCAGTTGCACGCGTGGATAGCGCTCACGGAACAGCGCACCGAACGCAGGATTTGTCGTGACGCGCCGCCCGTCCAGAAGGCCCGCCTCTGCAAGCAGGAAGGCGCCGGTGCAGGTCGACGCCAGCAATTTCGCGCGGGATGGCAGCGACGCCAGCCAGGCGATCAGCGCGCGTTCCCGCGTCAAGGCCTTTTCGATGTCGCCAAAAATGGGCGGGAGCAGGACGACGTCGCTATCAGTGGCTTCAGCGAGCGAGTAGTGAGGCTCGATGCGGTGATGACCAGAGCCGCGGACCGGCTCGCCGTCCCCAGTGGCCAGCACGATCTCATGGCCGGACCAATCCAACGAATTGCTTTGCGAGGCGATCGTGGCGGCGATCGCAAATGCGTCCGCCTGGCCGTAAACGGCCGAAGTCATGCATTCATCAAAGGCGATGATCGTGATCTTCATGGCGAGGATACGGACCGGTGCCCTTCCATGTTCATCTTTCTTGCTCGAGCCCTCTCGAAGACTTGTATCGATTGTTCAAGATCGCCGCAGAAAAAACAACTCTGTCCAGGGCGCAGAAGTGCTGACCGTGTTGCGCGGTGTCCGCCGTTGAGGGAAGACCGGACGGGTATTGCTGTACGAGGTCGGAGCTGCTTCTGACCCGAAGCGGACTACATCTTCGAATGGCACTCAGGCCGATCCAGGTCGAAAAGGCCAGCCACGCGAATTGCTTCCAGTTCTTCAGCATCGGAGAGTCCAACCGTGTACAGGTTTAGGAACTCTTCCGAGACACCTTGTCCGAAGACCAGCACATCATCGGTGTTAATAATGACGACGACCCCTGCATCGAAGACGCGGCGGATTGGGTGAGTGGCCAGCGATTTGCGGCTTGTGGCCCAACGCAGACGTCCCGAGCGGCCACACAAGCCAATGTGCGGTGAATCGTTCTTAGCGTGTAACCCCGACGCTTCCATCTTAATCCATCGACCTAAAATTTAATGCCGGAAGAAAGTGACGAATTCTGACCGGCTGCATGCTCCCAACGGATTATCCTGTTGCCTCACCAGAGGAGGTGACCATGGTACAATTTATTCCGACTTCCATCACACGACGAAGCATGGTCGCAGGAATGGCGCTGACCGCCGCCCCGACGACTGCATTGCAGGGAGCGAGTAAGGCATACGCGCAGGCCCAGCAAACCTCGCCTGAGAAAAGTCTGTATGAGCGGCTGGGCGGCGTTTTTGCTATTGCGGCCGTGGTGGATCACTTCAGCGACGCTGTCGTGAAGAATCCCGTCGTGGGCCAGAAGTCCAAGAATCCGCAACTACGAGAATGGCACACCAAGAACCTGACAAGGTTGCCGGGCCTCAAGTTCATGCGGACGCTGTGGGTCTGCGACGTTTCGGGCGGGCCCCTTAAGTTCGCGGCCACCAAGCCTGGCGCGACGCCGCTCGGACTTGAGGAAGCGCACCGCAATCTCAGAATATCTCCGGCAGAGTTCGATGAGGTCGCGGCGGAACTCGGGCGGAGCCTCGACTTTGCCAAGGTCCCTAAGCGCGAGAAATCCGAGGTGCTGGCTGCGTTTGCCGCGCACAAGGACGAGGTTACCGCCGGGTCTGCGACGGTCGGCAAGCGCGGCTGAAGGGTGATCTTCCCGGTCTTCGCTAGCACCGACTGGCTCCGGCTGGGCGGGCACGTTGGATCGCGCCGCGATCCGTCCAGTTGTGGCCCATGCTGACGTCCCTCGGGCTGACGTCCGATAAGCGCCCTTGGACTCCAGATCTCTGCAGCCCCTTCCGCGAACAGCGTGTGGTCGGGATCCGCTCCGATGTGCAGCAGCCAGCGCCTGATGTGCGCTCCCGGCATGATAGCCACGATGGCATAATACCCCTGTTTTGCCCGACGGGTCAGAATTTTTCGTCGAATCAGAAATATCGTTGCGTGCCAACGGGATGGCTACTGTGCATGGGGTTGTTTTCCAGTTTTGATTTTGAGCCTGCGATTGCACGCCTTCACAAGCAAAAGGGGCCGCCCCTTCGGACGGCCCCTTTGGTCTCGTGAAATGTGGTCCGCTTACTCCGCGGCCTGCTTCTGCGGCGGGTCGAGCGCGCCGGACTTGTGGATCTCGGCGACCTGGTGATCGCTGAAGCCGAGCACCGAGCGCAGGATCTCGTCGGTGTGCTCGCCGAGCAGCGGCGATCGCGTCACGTCTGCCGGGCTATCCGACAGCTTGATCGGGTTGCCGACCGAGACGTACTTGCCGCGGGTGGGGTGGTCGACCTCGACCACGGTGCCGGTGGCGCGCAGCGACTGGTCTTCCGCGATCTCCTTCATCGACAGGATCGGGCCGCAGGGGATGTCGTCCTTGTTGAGGATCTCCATCGCCTCGAACTTCGTCTTCGTCATCGTCCACTGCTCGATGCGGGCGAAGATCTCGTTCAGGCGCGGCAGGCGGGCGGCCGGCTTGGCGTAGTTCGGATCGGTCTTCCAGGTGGGTTCGCCGATCACATCGCAGATCTTCTCCCAGACCGGGGCCTGGGTGATGAAGTAGATGTAGGCGTTGGGATCGGTCTCCCAGCCCTTGCACTTCAGGATGCGGCCGGGCTGGCCGCCGCCGGAATCGTTGCCGGCGCGCGGCACGGCGTCGCCGAACGGCACGCCTTCGCCGAACTGGCTGTATTCCTTCAGCGGGCCGTGGGCGAGGCGCTGCTGGTCGCGCAGCTTGACGCGGCAGAGGTTGAGCACGCCGTCCTGCATCGCGGCAGTGACGCGCTGGCCCTTGCCGCTGTGGGTGCGCTGGTAGAGCGCGGTGACGATGCCGAGCGCGAGGTGCAGGCCGGTGCCGCTATCGCCGATCTGCGCGCCGGTGACGAGCGGGACGCCGTCGCGGAAGCCGGTGGTGGAGGCGGCGCCGCCGGTGCACTGGGCGACGTTCTCATAGACCTTGCAGTCTTCATACGGTCCGGGGCCAAAACCCTTGATCGAGGCGACGATCATCTTCGGGTTGATCGCCTGGATCTTCTCCCAAGGAAAGCCCATGCGGTCGAGCACGCCGGGGCCGAAATTCTCCACCAGCACGTCGCACTTCTTGATCAACTCGGTGAGGACTTCCTTGCCCCTGGGGTTTTTGGTGTCGAGCGTGATCGAGCGCTTGTTGTGGTTGAGCATGGTGAAATACAGGCTGTCCACGTTCGGGATGTCCTGCAGCTGGCCGCGGGTGATGTCACCCACGCCCGGGCGTTCCACCTTGATCACGTCGGCGCCGAACCAGGCCAGCAGCTGCGTGCAGGTCGGTCCTGACTGGACGTGGGTGAAGTCGAGAATGCGAACGCCCTCGAGCGCTTTGGTCATCGTATTGCTCCGTACTCTGTCTGCCCCTGCACCCGGCAGGGAATAAGGGTTGAGGGGTGGACTTACTTCTTCTTCTGCAGAACGCTCTGTGGATTGAGGTTGCCGATGCGGCCGCTCTCCGAGCCGGCGGCCGGATCGATCACGGCGTTGATGAGCGTCGGCTTACCGGACTTCATGGCGTCGTTGACGGCACGCTTCAGCTCGTCCGGCGAGGTCGCGTTGACGCCGACGCCGCCGAAGGCTTCCATCATCTTGTCGTAGCGCGCGCCCTTGACGAACACGGTCGTTGCCGGATCGGAGTTGGCGCCGTTGACGTCGGTGCCGCGATAGATGCCGTCATTGTTGAAGATGACGACGCAGATCGGCAAATTGTAGCGGCAGATGGTCTCGACCTCCATGCCGGAGAAGCCGAACGCCGAGTCGCCTTCCACCGCCAGCACGGGGTGGCCGGTCTCGAGCGCGGCCGCGATCGCCTGGCCCATGCCGATGCCCATCACGCCCCAGGTGCCGACGTCGAGACGCTTGCGGGGCTTGTACATGTCGATGACGCCGCGGGCGAGGTCGAGTGTGTTGGCGCCTTCGTTGACGAGGATCGCCTCGGGATAGTCCTTGATGACGTTCTTCAGCACACCGAGCGCGCCGTGATAATCCATCGGCGATTTGTTGTTCATGAGCTTCGGCGCCATCTTGGCGACGTTCTCTTCGCGCTTGGACGAGACCGCCTTGGTCCATTCGGCCGGCGGGGCGGTCCAGGATGATCCCATCGCCTGGTTGAAGGCGGAGACGACCGAGCCGATGTCGCCGACGACGGGCGCGACGATCTCGACGTTGGAATCCATCTCCTTCGGCTCGATGTCGACCTGGATGAACTTCTTCGGCGCCTCGCCCCAGCTCTTGCCCTTGCCGTGCGACAGCAGCCAGTTCAGCCGCGCGCCGATCAGCATGACGACGTCGGAGTCCTTCAGCACCGTCGAGCGGGCGGCGCCGGCGCATTGCGGATGGGTGTCGGGGAGCAGGCCCTTGGCCATGCTCATGGGCAGGAACGGAACGCCGCTCTTCTCGACGAAGCTCTTGATCTCCTCATCGGCCTGCGCGTAGGCCGCGCCCTTGCCGAGGATGATGAGGGGGCGCTTGGCGCTCTTGAGCACGTCGAGCGCGCGCTTCACGGATGCGGGCGAGGGGATCTGCGCGGGCGCCGCGTCTATCACCTTGACCAGCGACTTCTGGCCGGCCTCGGCGTTCATGACTTGGCCGAACAGTTTTGCCGGCAGGTCGAGATAGACGCCGCCCGGACGGCCTGAGACCGCAGCGCGGATGGCGCGGGCGAAGCCGATGCCGATGTCCTGGGCGTGCAGCACGCGATAGGCCGCCTTGCACAGCGGCTTTGCGATCGCAAGCTGGTCCATCTCCTCGTAGTCGCCCTGCTGGAGGTCGACGATCTCGCGCTCGGAAGAGCCGGAGACCAGGATCATCGGATAGCAATTGGTGGTGGCGTGGGCGAGGGCGGTGAGACCATTGAGGAAGCCGGGCGCCGACACCGTGAGGCAGACGCCGGGCTTCTTGGTGAGATAGCCGGCGATGCCGGCGGCGTAGCCGGCGTTCTGCTCGTGACGGAACGAGATCACGCGAATACCCGCGGCCTGCGCCATGCGGCCCAAATCCGTGATCGGGATGCCCGGCACATTATAGATGGTGCTGATGCCGTTCAGCTTGAGCGCGTCGATGACGAGATGGAAGCCATCCGTCAGTTCCTGCTCGGTGCCCGGTGCTTCGGACTTGGTCGCGGTATTCAGCATGGGCCTTGTCTCCCTGGTCTCAAGGTCGTTGGGGCGAGTTGTTCGCCCTTCTGGTGAACGTTGCTTAAGTGAACAGTTACGTAAACAGTTCTTGGCCGTGCGCTTCGACGTAAGCGGCAAGGCCGAGGGTGTGATCGCGGGCGCGCTTCTCGGCAAGCTCGGTGTCGCGCGCTTCCAGCGCTTCGATGATGCCGAGATGCTCGGGCAGTGACGTCGCGGTGCGGTCCTTGCGTCCGATGGTCAGCTGGCGATAGCCGCGCACGTGCAAGAGGAGGTCGTTGGTGAGATCGACCAGCACGGGGGATTCCGACAGCGAGATCAGCGCCTGGTGGAAGGCGATGTTGGCGCGCGAATATTCCTCGACGTGATCCTCGGGCAGTCGGTCCTTGCCGAAATCCTTGAAATAGTCGCGCAGCGCCGTGATGTCCTTCTTGCGCGCGGTGGTGGTGATGAGGCGGGCGGCCATGCTCTCCAGCGCCGCCCAGGCGCGGATCATGTCGACGATCTCGCTCTTGGTCCTGCGCACCACCATGATGCCGCGGCGGGGCACGGTCTTCACGAAACCGTCCTGCTCCAGCATCGCGATGGCCTCGCGGATCGGCGTGCGGCTGACGCCGAGCCGTTCGGACAGCGCGCGCTCGTCGAGCATCACCGGCTCGGGCGTCGAGTAGATGTCCATCTTGAGGATGGCTTCCTTCAAGGCGTCATACGCCTTGTTCTTGAAGCTGCTCTCCGGGGCAATACGAACGATTGCGATGTCTGCCTCGGCCATGTTCGGCAACGCCTTGGTTGGTTTCCGTAGTGACACGACGAATCTCCTCCAGTGGGGAGTCGTCTTTTACAGGAATATTAACTGGAAAGTTTTTGGCATACCACATGCCAGAATGTCAAGCTGCCTATTTTTTGCGGCCTTCTAGGCCATGCACCAGCTTGACAAGTTGCCTTCTGGCATACCAAATGCCATCGCCAGCCATTTTTGATCCGTGCCGGCGGAGTAGTCCTGAGGCTTATGCCACTCCGTACCGCCGCATGGAACAGAGCGCGGCGAATGGCAAGCATCATGGGCAGCCGCAAACACGCGCGCGCTTTGAAAAGAACGAACTGAGGTCAAGGGAGAAGCCACATGTCCAATTCCAAAGATGCCGTCCGCAAGGTGCTTGACCAGGTCAAGGCGGACAATCGCACCAGCCTGACGGCCCCGGAAGGCAAGCTGGTCTGCGACGCCTACGGCATTCCGGTGCCGAAGGAGGGCGTGGCCAAGTCGGCGGGCGAGGCCGGCAAGATGGCTTCGTCCATGGGCTTCCCCGTCGTGATGAAGATCGTCTCGCCGGACATTCTCCACAAAACCGAAGCCGGCGGCGTCATCGTCGGCCTCAAGACGACCGAGGAGGCCGAGAAGGCCTACGAGACCATCCTCGGCAACGCAAAGAAATATAAGTCCGATGCCAAGATCGAAGGTGTGCAGGTGCAGCAGATGTTGGCCGGCGGAACCGAGGTCATCGTCGGCTCGATCACCGACGGCTCGTTCGGCAAGCTGGTCGCCTTCGGCCTCGGCGGCGTGCTCGTCGAGGTGCTCAAGGACATCACCTTCCGCCTCGCGCCGGCGACCAAGGAAGACGCGCTCTCGATGCTCGACGGCATCCAGGCGCACGAGATCCTGAAAGGCGTGCGCGGCGGCGAGCCGGTGAACCGCAACGCGCTCGCCGACGTCATCGTCAAGGTCTCGCAGCTCGTCACCGATTTCCCTGAGATCGTCGAGCTCGACCTCAACCCGGTGTTCGCGACGCCGAAGGATGCCACGGCCGCAGACGTCCGCATCGTGGTCGACTTCGCCTACAAGCCCAAGCCGAAGCCGCGTCCGACCGATGAGATCGTCGCGGCGATGAACCGCATCATGCAGCCGAAGGCGGTCGCCGTGGTCGGCGCCTCCGCGGAGGACGGCAAGATCGGCAATTCCGTGATGAAGAACCTCATCAACGGCGGCTACAAGGGCGAGATCTATCCGATCCATCCCAAGGCCGCCGAGATCCTCGGCTACAAGGCCTACAAGAGCGTCAAGGACGTGCCGGGTGTGATCGACGTCGCCGTGTTCGCAATCCCCGCGAAATTCGTCGCGGCCGCGCTGACCGAATGCGGCGAGAAGAAGATCCCGGGCGGGGTGCTGATTCCGTCGGGCTTCGCTGAAGCCGGTGCGCCGGAGCTGCAGGCCGAGATCGTCGAGGTCGGCAAGAAGTACGACATCCGTCTGATGGGGCCGAACATCTACGGCTTCTATTATACGCCCGCCAACCTCTGCGCGACCTTCTGCACCGCCTATGACGTCAAGGGCCATGCGGCGCTGTCGTCGCAATCGGGCGGCATCGGCATGGCCATCATCGGCTTCTCGCGCTCGGCCAAGATGGGCGTCTCGGCGATCGTCGGCCTCGGCAACAAGTCCGATATCGACGAGGACGATCTGCTCGCCTTCTTCGAGCAGGACCCGAACACCAATCTGATCGCCCAGCACTGCGAAGACCTCAAGGACGGCCGCGCCTTCGCGGAAGCCGCAAAGCGCGTGTCCAAGAAGAAGCCGGTGGTGGTGCTCAAGGCCGGCCGGACCTCGGCCGGCGCGAAGGCGGCGTCGTCCCACACCGGCGCGCTCGCCGGAAACGATCGCATCTATGAGGACGTGTTCAAGCAGTCCGGCGTGATCCGTGCCCGCTCACTTCGCCAGTTGCTCGAATTCGCCCGCGGCGTACCGGTGCTGCCGACGCCGAAGGGCGAGAACGTTCTCATCATCACCGGTGCCGGCGGCTCGGGCGTGCTGCTGTCGGACTCCTGCGTCGATAACGGCCTGTCGCTGATGTCGATGCCGCCGGATCTCGATGCGGCCTTCCGCAAGTTCATCCCGCCGTTCGGTGCGGCCGGCAATCCCGTGGATATCACCGGCGGCGAACCGCCGATCACCTACGTCAACACCGTGAAGCTCGGCCTGTCGGATGAGCGCATCCACGCGCTGATCCTCGGCTATTGGCACACCATCGTCACGCCGCCGATGGTTTTCGCCCGCAACATGGTCGAGGTGAAAAAGGAGATGGAGGCCAAGGGCTTCGTGAAGCCGATGGTCGCCTCGCTCGCTGGCGACGTCGAGGTCGAGGAGGCCGCCGAATATCTCTATCAGAACGGCATCCCGGCTTACGCCTATTCGACCGAGCTGCCGGTCGAGGTGCTTGGCGCCAAGTACAAGTGGGCACGCGGGGCAGGGCTGCTCTGAGCTGCGACTTCACCTCTCCCCGCTTGCGGGGAGAGGCCGAATTGCGAAGCAATTCGGGTGAGGGGACTCTCCACGAATCCATCTCTCACCGTCTTTGCGGAGACTCCCCTCACCCCGACCCTCTCCCCGCGAGCGGGGCGAGGGAGAACGGTCAGGTCGCGATGAGCAAGAACGTGATCCGGCGCAAATCGCTCGAGCCCAAATCGGCCTCGGAGGCCGATCACGAGAGCCGCGACGGTGGCGTGCAATCGGTCGACCGCGCGCTGTCGATCATCGAGACGCTGGCCGAGGACGACGAAGGCTATCGTCTGAGCGATCTCGCGATCCGCACCGGCCTGTCGGCGTCCACCGTGCACCGGCTGCTCGCAACGCTCGAAAGCCGCCGTTTCGTGCAGTTCGACCGTGGCGAATCCAAATGGCACGTCGGCGTGCGCAGCTTCACGGTCGGCGCCAGCTTTGCGCGGCGACGCAATTTCTCCGCACAGGCAATTCCATATTTGCGTAAGCTGCGCGATCTCACCCGCGAGACGGCCAATCTCGCCGTGGTCGACGATGAATTCATCATCGTGCTGACCCGCATGGAAAGCCGCGAGATCATGCGCTCGCTGACCAAGGTCGGTGGCCGCGTCCCCATGGTGACCTCCGGCGTCGGCAAGGCGGTGCTCGCAACCTATTCAGACGAGGATGTCGGCGCCGTCATCCGCCATCACGGCATGCCCCGCCTGACCGAGAAGTCGATCGTGCGCCCGAGCGACCTGTTCAGGGAGCTCGAGAAAATCCGCAAACAGGGCTTTGCCGTCGACGATGAGGAGGCGCAGATCGGCCTGCGCTGCGTCGCCGCGGTGGTATACAACGCGCTGGCCGAACCGCTTGCGGCGATCTCTGTTTCCGGCCTGACGAGCCGCGTCACCGACGAACGGTTGCCGGAGATCGGCCAGATCGTCCGGGACGTCGCGGCGGAACTGACTGCCGCGCTCGGCGGGGTGATCCCGGCGCCCCGCTGACCAAAAACCCTGAGGCATGTCACTGGACAGCATCGGCCGTTTTGGTTGATATGCGACCAAACGACACAATGCGGCAAACGTCCGCATGAGCCTGGAGATGCCCACATGTTCCGATTTCCCGTGCGCCTTGTCGGCGCAGCCGTCGCGTTGACTCTGGCGGCAGCCAATCCGGGCTTTGCCCAGCAGCTCGAGCTCAAGCTGATGGCGCCGGCGGCTCCGGGCGGAGGCTGGGACCAGACCGCGCGCTCGATGCAGCAGGCGCTGGTGGCTGCGGGCGTCGCCCGCAGCGTGCAGGTCACCAATGTTCCCGGTGCAGGTGGCAGCGTCGGCATCGCGCAGTTCGTCAACGGCGCCAAGGGCGACGGCAACCAGATGATGGTCAACGGCTTCGTCATGGTCGGCGCGCTCGCCATGAACAAGTCGCCGGTGACGCTGGAGCAGGTGACGCCGATCGCGCGCCTGACCGAGGAAATCCAGGTGATCGTGGTTCCCGCGAACTCACCGATCAAGACTGCGCAGGATCTGGCCGCCGCGGTGAAGGCCGATATCGCCAAGGTCACCTTTGCCGGCGGTTCGGCCGGCGGCGTCGACCACGTGATGGCGGCCTTGTTCGCCGGCGCCGTCGGTGCCGACGCCAAGAAGATCAATTACATCCCGTTCTCCGGCGGCGGCGAGTCGCTGGCGGCGATCCTCGGCGGCAAGGTCACCGCGGGCATTTCGGGGCTCAGCGAATATGAAGGGCAGATCAAGTCCGGCAAGCTGCGCGCGATCGGCGTGACCTCGGAGAAGCGCATCGCAGGCAGCGACATCCCCACGTTCAAGGAGCAGGGCATCGACCTCGTGATCGCCAATTGGCGTTCGGTGGTCGCGCCTCCCGGCATCACGCCGGAGCAGCGCAAGACCTTGAGCGATGCGGTCGAGAAGATGGTGAAGTCTGACGCCTGGAAAGAGATCCTCAAGCAGAAGGGCTGGGAGGATGCCTATCTCGGCGGCGATGCTTTTGCCGACTTCCTGAAGAAGGAAACGGCCCGGGTCACCGACGTGCTGAAATCGGTCGGCTTGGTCAAATCATGACCTCGGGCGATCCCGTCCAGCCGCCGCGGCGCGTCGACCGCGCCGGTCTCGTCATCGCGGCATCGCTTGCGGTGCTCGCGGTCGTGCTGGTCTGGGACGCGCGCGGCCTGCAATCTGCCGCGATGTACGGGATGGGGCCGGAGGCGATGCCGGTCGTGGTCGCCTGCGGCCTTGCGCTGCTTGCGATCGGCAATTTCGTGGACGCTCTGCGCGGCAATCTGCCGACACGCGAAAGCGCCGATCCCGTGCCTGTGGTTCTGATCCTCGTCGGTCTGGCGCTACTGATCGCCATCATCGGCTTTGGCGGCGGCTTCATCCTGGCGACCTCGGCCCTGTTCGTGACGACCTCGGCGGCCTTCGGGCGCCGTGCCATCCTCATCGACGCCATCATCGCTCTCGTGATGTCGACCCTCATCTATCTCGCGTTCGACCGGTTGTTGACGCTGAGCCTGCCTGCCGGCCCGCTGGAGCGACTGCTGTGATGGATACCTTTGCCGCGCTGGCTCACGGCATGGCGGTCGCCGTCCAGCCGATGAACCTGCTTTACGCGCTGATCGGCGTGTTCCTCGGCACGGCCGTGGGCGTTCTGCCCGGCATCGGCCCGGCATTGACGGTCGCGCTGCTGCTGCCAGTGACCTACAAGCTCGACCCCGGCGGTTCGCTGATCATGTTCGCCGGCATCTATTATGGCGGCATGTACGGCGGATCGACCACAGCGATCCTCATCAACACGCCGGGTGAAAGCGCCTCGATGGCGACCGCGCTCGAAGGCAACAAGATGGCCAAGGCCGGCCGCGGCGGGCCGGCGCTTGCGACCTCCGCAATCGGTTCCTTCGTCGCCGGCACCATCGCCACCATTGGCTTGGCCTTCCTTGCGCCATGGCTGGTCGATGTCGCCGTGCGCTTCGGTCCGGAGGATTATTTCGCGCTGATGTGCGTTGCCTTCGTCACGGTGTCGGCGACCTTCGGCGATTCCCCAATCCGCGGCCTGACCAGCCTGTTCATCGGTCTGACGCTCGGTCTCGTCGGCATCGACAAGTTGACCGGTCAGGCGCGGCTTGCGTTCGGCGTTCCTGAATTGCTCGACGGCGTTGAAGTCACAACGCTCGCGGTCGGCCTGTTCGCGGTGGGCGAGGCACTCTACGTCGCATCGCGCCGCCACCACACCGAGGAGAAGCTGGAGCCGGTGCGCGGCTCGCTGTGGATGACCAAGGAGGACTGGAAGCGGTCTTGGAAGCCCTGGCTGCGCGGCACCATGTTCGGCTTTCCGATCGGTGCGCTGCCGGCCGGCGGTGCGGAGATCCCGACCTTCCTGTCCTATTCGACCGAGAAGCGGCTGACGAAGCACCCCGAAGAGTTCGGCAAGGGCGCGATCGAAGGGGTCGCCGGGCCCGAAGCCGCCAACAACGCCTCCGCCGCAGGCACGCTGGTGCCGCTCTTGACGCTGGGCCTGCCGACTTCGGCGACCGCCGCGATGATGCTGGCGGGCTTCCAGCAATATGGTCTCAATCCGGGCCCGCTGCTGTTCGCCGAGCGGCCCGACCTCGTGTGGGGCCTGATCGCCAGCCTGTTCATCGCCAACATGATGCTATTGGTGCTCAATCTGCCGCTGGTCGGCCTGTGGGTGCGGCTGCTCGCGATCCCGCAGCCCTGGCTCTATGCCGGCATCCTGGTGTTCGCGACCATGGGCACCATCGCGGCAAAGCCGTCGGTGGTGGAATTGTCGATGCTCGCCGGTTTCGGCGTGCTCGGCTTCCTGATGCGCCGGTTCGATTTCCCGATCGCGCCCGTCGTGGTCGGCCTGATCCTGGGCCCGATTGCCGAAAGCCAGCTGCGCCGCGCGCTCGCGATCAGCCTCGGCGATCCCATGACGCTGCTGCAGAGCCCGATCTCGGCGACGCTCCTCGGCGTCGCGCTGATCGCGCTGGTGGCACCCTTCGTCTTGAAGGGGCTCGGGCGGTTCAAGGCGAATGAGGACTAGCGGAACTCATCAACGGCCAGTTTGCCCAATGCGTAAGCAAAGGTGCCGTTTTATTTGAGTTGCCCCTGCCGCCGTCGGGGGCAACCATCGCTGGGCTGTCCAATATCCGTGAGAGCCCCGATGACCAAACTCACCCGCTTCACCGTTGCTCCCCTGCACAGCATGACGCGGCGCTTGGCCGATGTTGCGTCGGCCCGCGTCGCGCCGGATCTCGTCGTCACGGGGGCGCGGGTGCTCTCGACCTATTCGGAGCGCATTCATCAGGGGCGGGAAGTCTGGATCACAGGCGGCCGCATCGCGGCGGTGAAACCGGCAGGCACAGCCAAGAAAGCCTGGAGCGATGTTCCGCTGTATGACGCCGCCGGTGGCATCATCGCGCCCGGCCTCGTCGATCCGCACATCCACATCGAATCCTCGATGGTGACGGCCTGCGCCTATGCCGAGGCTGCGTTGCTGAACGGCACCACCACGATCTTCTGCGACAGCCACGAGATCGGCAACGTCATGGACGTCGCCGGTGTGGAGGCGATGCTGGAAGATGCGCGCGAGGCGCCGCTGTCGATCTTCTTGACCGTGCCGAGCACGGTTCCCGCGACCTCGGCTGAACTGGAGACGGCGGGCGGCGACCTCACGCCGGACAAGATCGCCGGTCTGTTCGATCGCTGGCCCGAAGCGGTGGCGCTTGGCGAGAAGATGGATTTCGTGCCTGTCGCGATGGGCGACGAGCGCAGCCATGCCATCCTCTCCGCAGCCTTAAAGCGGGGGCGTCCCGTTTCCGGGCATGTCTACGGCCGCGAATTCGTTGCGGCCTATGCGGCATCCGGCGTCACCGACACCCATGAGGCGATCGACCGCGACATCGCCGATGACCTGCTCGATGCCGGCGTCTGGGTATTTTTGCGCGGGGGACCGCCGACTACGCCCTGGCACTCGCTGCCGCAAGCGATCCGAACAATCACCGAGCTCGGGGCCTCGCACAAGCGCACCGCCGTGTGCACGGACGATCGTGACGCCGATGATCTCGTGCTGTTCGGTCTCGACTGGGTCGTGCGGGAAGCCGTGAAAGCGGGGATGTCGCCCGAGCAGGCCTGGTCAATGGGCTCTCTGCATGGCGCGACCCGCTTCGGGATGGAAGGCGATATCGGCGGGCTTGGCGGCGGCCGCCGCGCCGATCTCGTGCTGATGGACGATCAGCTCGAGCCACAATGCACCTGGTATGGTGGCGAGCTCGTGGTCGAGCACGGCAAGATCACCCCGCGTCTCGATCAGGCGCTGTCGCATCGCTACCAATATCCCAAGGGAGCCTATGCGACCGTCAAGCTGCCGCAGACCATGAAGCTGACGCCCGAATTGCCGGCCAAGGCCTGCACCGTCAACGCCATCAAGACCGCGCTGCCTGGCATCACGCTGATCCACGAGAAGGTCGCGATCGAACCCGCAAAAGACTGGCCGTCGCTGTTCGCGCGCTACGGTCTCTGCTTCGTCGCCGTGGTCGAGCGTCATGGCAAATCCGCCGGGAACGTTGCCCATGGGCTCCTGAAGGATTTCGGCCTGAAGCGCGGCGCGGTCGCCTCCAGCGTCGGACACGACAGCCACAATCTCATCGTCGCTGGCACCAACGAGGGCGACATGCAGGTCGCCATCGCCGCCATCAAGGAGCGGCAGGGCGGCGTCTGCGTCGTCGCCGACGGCGAGGTGAGGGCGCTGGTTCCGCTGCCGATCGCAGGACTCCTGTCCGACAAGCGTGTCACCGAAGTGGCGGAAGAGGTGAAGGTGCTGAAGAAGGAATGGGCCGAGGCCGGCTGCACCATCCCGTACATGGGCTTCAATTTGATTCCGCTATCGGTCATTCCGGAAATTCGCATCACCGACAAGGGCCTCGTGCTGGTGCCGCAGATGCAGCTGGCGCCGCTGTTCGAGTGATCTGCTTTCACGCATCTGTTGATCTAACCGATTGACACGTCCACGATTTTCTCGTGGTTGCCGCATCGTGGAAAATAAAATCGGTCTCGTTGAGATCGGCTTCTGCGTATCTGATGATCTCGCTCGCTGACGCAATTTGAGCGAGGTCCGATATGGCGAAGATGCGAGCTGTCGATGCGGCCGTGCGTATCCTGGAGAAGGAAGGTATATCGACGGCCTTCGGTGTTCCCGGCGCTGCAATCAATCCACTTTACTCGGCGCTGAAGAAGCGCGGCTCGATCCGCCACATCCTGGCGCGCCATGTCGAGGGCGCTTCGCACATGGCCGAAGGCTATACACGCGCCAAGGCCGGCAATATCGGGGTCTGTATCGGCACCTCCGGGCCGGCTGGCACCGACATGATCACCGGTCTTTACTCCGCGATCGCCGATTCCATCCCGATCCTCTGCGTCACCGGGCAGGCGCCGCGCGCGCGGCTCTACAAGGAGGATTTCCAGGCGGTCGACATCGAGTCGATTGCAAAGCCTGTCACGAAGTGGGCACTGACGGTACGTGAGCCGGCGCTGGTGCCGCGTGTGTTCAGCCAAGCCTTTCACGTGATGCGCTCAGGCAGGCCGGGGCCGGTGCTGATCGACATGCCCCTCGACGTGCAGCTGGCCGAGATCGAGTTCGACGACGAGACCTACGAGCCGCTGCCGGTCTACAAGTCCGCCGCGACGCGCAAGCAGGTCGAGAAGGCGCTGGAGATGCTCAACGCCGCCGAACGGCCGCTGATCGTCGCGGGCGGCGGCATCATCAACGCCGACGCCTCGGACCTGCTGGTCGAGTTCGCCGAAATCGCCAACATACCCGTCGTGCCGACGCTGATGGGATGGGGCGCGATCCCCGATGATCACGTGCTGATGGCCGGCATGGTGGGTCTCCAGACCAGCCACCGCTATGGTAATGCCACGCTGCTGGAGTCCGACTTCGTGCTCGGCATCGGCAATCGCTGGGCCAACCGCCACACCGGCTCGGTCGAGACCTACACCAAGGGTCGCAAATTCGTTCACGTGGACATCGAGCCGACGCAGATCGGGCGCGTGTTCAATCCCGATCTCGGCATCGTCTCGGACGCAAAGGCCGCGCTCGAACTGTTCGTCGCCGTCGCCAGGGAGTGGCGGCGGTCAGGCAGGCTCCGCGAGCGCCAGGCGTGGCCTGCGGCCTGCCGCGACCGCAAGAAGACGATGCTGCGCAAGAGCCATTTCGACAACGTCCCGATCAAGCCGCAGCGCGTCTACGAGGAAATGAACAAGGCGTTCGGCCGCGACACCACCTATGTCACCGTGATCGGCCTGTCGCAGATCGCCGGCGCGCAGTTCCTCGGCGTCTACAAGCCCCGCAACTGGATCAATGCCGGGCAGGCGGGGCCGCTCGGCTGGACGCTGCCGGCCGCGCTCGGCGTGCGCGCGGCGTGCCCGGAGCGCGAGATCGTCGCGCTCTCCGGCGACTACGATTTCCAGTTCCTGATCGAGGAGCTCGCGGTCGGCGCGCAGTTCAATCTGCCCTACATCCACGTCGTCGTGAACAATTCCTATCTCGGCCTGATCCGACAGGCCCAGCGCGGCTTCGACATGGACTATCACGTCCAGCTCTCCTTCGAGAACATCAACGCGCCCGAGATCGGCGTCTACGGCGTCGACCATGTCGCGGTCGCCGAAGGCCTCGGCTGCAAGGCCATCCGCGTCACCGACCCGAAGGACACGCAGGCAGCGTTTGCGACCGCCCGCGAATTGATGGCCAAGCACCGCGTGCCTGTGGTGGTCGAGTTCATCCTCGAACGGGTCACCAATATCGCGATGGGCACGGAGATCGACAACATCGTCGAGTTCGAGGAGGTGCTGGACCTTCCGCTCGACGAAGTCGAGACCACGCGCGTGCTGCAGCCGGCGGAATAGGGGAAGAAGCACCATGCCGAAATTTGCCGCCAATCTCACCATGCTCTTCAACGAGATGCCGTTCCTCGACCGCTTTGCGGCGGCGAAGGCGGCGGGCTTTGCCGGGGTCGAATATCTCTTCCCCTATGATTTCGACAAGGCGCAGCTGCGCGAGCAGCTCGAGGCGCATGGCTTGACGCAGGTGCTGCACAATCTCCCCGCCGGCAACTGGGCGGGGGGCGAGCGCGGCATTGCGATCCTGCCCGACCGCATCGCCGAATTCCGCGACGGCGTGTTCCGCGCGATCGATTATGCCAGGGCGCTCGATTGCGAGCAGCTCAACTGCCTCGTCGGCATCGCCCCTGTCGACGCCGATCCGCACGAGCTTCGGGAGACGCTGGTCGGGAATCTGCGTTTTGCAGCTTCGTCGCTGGCGCGAGAGAACATCAAGCTATTGGTCGAGCCCATCAACACGCTCGACATTCCCGGCTTCTTCCTCAACGGCACCGAGCAGGCGGTGCAGCTGATCTCCGAGGTGAGATCGAACAACCTCTTCATCCAGTACGACATCTACCACATGCAGATCATGGAAGGCGATCTCGCCCGCACCATGCAGGAATATCTGCCTCAGATTGCTCACGTCCAACTTGCCGACAATCCCGGCCGTCACGAGCCCGGCACCGGCGAGATCAACTATCCCTTCCTGTTCCGCCACCTCGACGCGATCGGCTATCGCGGCTGGATCGGCTGCGAATACAAGCCGCGCACCACGACGCTGGAGGGCCTGTCGTGGCATGCGGCACAGACGTTTGAGACCTGAGAATATTGCCACGTCGGCGGTGCGCTCCCTCTCCCGCTAGCGGGAGAGGTGCACCGAGTGCGCGGATGAATTTTGCTACTTCAACTGTGAGAAATCAAACATGACCAACATCGGCTTCATCGGACTTGGCACCATGGGACGGCCGATGGCCGGCCATCTCCTGGCCGCGGGCCATCGCGTTCTCCTGCATGACGTTGCGCCGATCGCGCCAGAGCTGATGTCCGCGGGCGGCATCGCCTGCACATCCGCCAGCAAGGTCGCGGAGCACGCGGACGCGGTCATCATCATGGTGCCGGATACGCCGCATGTGGAGGCCGTGCTGTTCGGCAAGGAGGGTGTCGCTAGCGGCATCTCCAAGGGCAAGATCGTCGTCGACATGAGCTCGATCTCGCCGCTGGCGACGAAGGAGTTTGCGAGGAAGATCGAGGCGCTCGGCGCCGATTATCTCGATGCGCCGGTGTCGGGCGGGGAGGTCGGCGCCAAGGCGGCGAGCCTCACCATCATGGTCGGCGGGCCCGAGCGGGCCTTTGGCACCATGAAGCCGATCTTCGACAAGATGGGCAAGAACGTCACGCATGTCGGCGCCAACGGCGACGGGCAGACGACAAAGGTTGCCAACCAGATCATCGTCGCGCTCACCATCGAAGCCGTGAGCGAGGCCCTGTTGTTCGCATCCAAGGCCGGTGCGAATCCCGCGCTGGTGCGCAAGGCGCTGATGGGCGGCTTCGCGTCCTCGCGAATTCTGGAGGTGCATGGCGAGCGCATGGTGAAGCGCAATTTCGATCCTGGCTTCCGCATCGAGCTGCACCAGAAGGATCTCAATCTCGCGCTCGAAGGTGCGCGTGCACTCGGCCTGTCGCTGCCGAGCACGGCGGTGGCGCAGCAATTGTTCTCGTCCTGCACTGCACATGGCGGCAAGGCCTGGGATCACTCCGCCATGGTGCGGGCGCTGGAACTGATGGCGGGGCATGAGATCGCCAGGGCCTGAACTGTTACGCGGTAACACTGTCCAGTGATGCATCTTTCGTCGCAGGGGAACCGGAACAATGCTCCGGCCCCGCGGGTTGAAGGCGCAGGACAATCACTGGAGACAAAACACCATGAAAACCCGTCTTGCGATTACGTTGGCTGCAGCGTCGCTGCTGGCGTCGAGCGCAGCCTTTGCTCAGTCGACGACCGAACAGGGCGCCAGGGACGGCGCGCGTGCAGGTGGCGACATCGGCGGCCCGATCGGTGCAATGGTTGGCGGCACCGTGGGTGCAGCCGTCGGCGCCGGTCTCGAAATTCCGAATGCGGTCCTCGGCGGAATTCCTCGCAGCGACTCCGTCGTGGTCCAGGAGCGCGTCGTGGTCGGCGAGCCGCTGCCTCCGACCGTGGTGCTGCGGCCGGTGCCGAACTACACCGAATATCGCTATGCGGTCGTGAACGATCGCCGTGTGATCGTCGAGCCGCGCACGCGCCGCGTGGTCAAGATCATCGACTGATCGACGCAATTCTTTGTGCTGAGCAGGGCCCTGCGGAGCATCACTCCGCGGGGCCTTCGCTTGTCATGGCGGAGCTGGTGCGAAAGCGCGAGAGTAGCCGGTCTGCGGCGGCGGCGAGTGCAAAGCCGAGGCACGCGGTGGCAGCATCGACCAAAAAATCCACCAGCCGCGCGTGACGGCCGGGTGCCCAAAATTGCATCAGCTCGAGAACGCCGATCAGGACGACCGCGGCCGCTGCGCTCAGTAGGCGCCGGCGTGGATAGGCGAGGCCGAAGGCCAATCCCACCATGACGAAGGCAAGCGCATGTTCGCCGTCCTGACCGAGGTCGGAATGGGGGCGAAGGCCGGGAGGACCGAGGGTGGCGAACGTAACGGCAGCGGCGAGCAGCCAGGCAAAGGTACGAATGAACATCCGGGTCGCTTAGCACGAATTTGGTCGGGTTGTCGCGAGGCTCGTATCAGATCGCCGTGTAGTTAATGACAAAAATGTTAAAGCGGATCGCGCACGCCGAGGCCATGCATGAAGCGTTCCCGGATCTGCACGGGGTCGCGCCGGGTGGTGCCCACGCCGGGCTTGTCGTCGATCCTGACCGCGATCAGGATCGGCTCGGAAGCGGCCATGGCGTCGTCGACCAGCCGCTCGAAATCTTCCTCGTCCGCGGCCCAGGCGCTGCTCGCAAGACCAGAGCCAATGGCAATGGCGACGATGTCGGCAACGTTCGCTGCCGGCGTCGGCTGCGCCCCGGTGATTTGGTAGATGCCGTTGTCCATCACGATCATCGTGAGGTTCTTCGGCTTCAAGGCTGCAATCGTCGAGATCGCACCGAGCTGCATCAGGAGCGAGCCGTCGCCTTCGAGCGCGAAGACGCGGCGGTCGGGCTGCGCCAGCGCCACGCCGAGCGCGATCGGAAAGGCGAGTCCCATGCTGCCCAGCATGTAGAAGTTCTGCGGGCGGTGGCCGGCGGCCCACAGATCGAAATTGGTGTTGCCGATGCCGCCGATCACGGCTTCCTCGTGCTTCAGCTTCGCGATCAGCCGCGAAGTGACGTCGAAGCGGTTCATCACCTTGGTGTTGCCAGTGTTCATCGTCGGCCTCACTTGTCGAAGACCTTGCCGCCCGTCAGCAGCGGGTTGAGGATCAACGCCACCGGCGCCTGCGTGGTGACGGCCTGCTTGATCGAGCGGTCGGCGATGAATTCGAGCTCGTCGAGCCGGGTGATGGTGTGATGCTCCAGCGCCAGCGAATTCAGCACCGGTCGCATGGTGCGGCAGACCAGGGACTGGCCGTAGTTGAATTCGCCGAGCGTGCCGCGCTCAGAGACGAGCATGATCAGCGGAATCTGGTAGGGCACTGCGAGCGAGGCCAGCACGTTTGCGAGCGTCGCAAAGCCGGAGGTCTGCATCAGCACCGCGCCGCGCCGACCGCCCATCCAGGCGCCGGCGACGATGCCGACGGCCTCTTCCTCACGGGCGGTCGCGAAAGTGGTGAAGAAGGGATCGGCGTGCAGGTTCTTGATCAGCGGCGTCAGCACGCGGTCCGGCACGTAAGGGATCAGGTTGATCTCGTTCCGCTTCAAGGTTTGCAGGACGATGCCGTGCCAGCTTCCGTCGCTGCTCCCCTGCGGCTGCTGTTCCGCAATCGCCATCGCGCTCTCCCTGGGGCCGCGCATGCTTCTTGGTTCTTGCTGTCGCGGCGGTCTGCCGAACTTGACGCGGGCAGCGGGATTGTCAACATGTCCGCGCCGTCACCGTGATCTGCGCCAGCAGGCCTGCCGTGGCCGGCACCGCCATGGCATAAGCGGCGACAACCAGAACACGGGAGGGGCATAGGAGGGCGCGCATCGCGCTGACCTTGCGGATCTCCCGCGAACGAGCCGGAAGGGTCCTGATGTCCGTCAACAACAAGCGCGTCGTCTACTCCAATTATTTGGCCAATCCGATCTATATCGATATTCTGAAGGCCCGGCCCGACGTCCGGCTCGATCGCATCGAAAACCGAAGCCCCGAGGATGTCTATGGGCCGCTCCTCGGCGCTGCCCACGTCTACCAGGTCGGCGCCGCCCGCGATGAGCTCGCCCCGCATTTCCATGTCGATGCCGCCTTTCTGAAGCGGACGCCGAATTTGCTGCTGGTCTCCAGCAACGGTGCCGGCTTCGATCCCGTCGACGTCGAGGCCTGCACGGAGGCAGGCGTCGTAGTCGTCAACCAGTCCGGCGGCAACGCCCATTCGGTCGCCGAACACGCGCTGGCGATGATGCTGACGCTGTCCAAGCGCATCATCCAGTCGGATCGCCGGCTGCGCCGCGAGCGCGACGTGAACCGCAACGATCTCGTCGGCAACGAGGTCGAGGGCAAGACCGTCGGCATCATCGGCCTCGGTAATGTCGGCCGGCGCATCGCCGCCTTGTGCAAGGGCCTGCTCGGCATGACAGTGCTTGCCTACGATCCGTATTTGTCGGCCGAGGTGATGGCCGAGCGGGGCGGGGAGAAGGTCGAGCTCGACGAGCTGTTGCGCCGCGCCGATTTCGTCTCGATCTCATGCCCGCTCAACAAGGGCAGCCGCAACTTGATCAGCACACGCGAATTCGCGCTGATGCAGCCGCATGCCTATTTCATCACCACCGCACGCGGCTTCATCCACGACGAGGACGCGCTGCTGCAGGCGCTGCGCGACAAGCGCATCGCCGGTGCCGGCCTCGACGTCTGGTCCAAGGAGCCGCCGCCGCCGGAGCATCCGCTGCTCCAGTTCGACAACGTGCTGGCGAGCCCGCACACGGCAGGCGTCACCATCGAGGCGCGCCAGAACATGGGCCGGATCGCCGCCGAGCAGGTGCTGGATGTGCTCGACGGCAAGCGCCCGCCGCGCATCATCAATCCCGAAGCCTGGCCGCGCTATGCCGAGCGCTTCAAGCAGGCTTTTGGCGTGACGCCGGGGTAGGGCGCGCGAAGCCCAGTCGCGCGCCGATCCTTGGTTATCAGGATGAAAACGGAGAGCGGTGGATTTTACTGATGGCGTGAATGAGCGCGTATGACCTCTCCTGTAGATCAGGGAGCATGAGCATACTTTCGATTGCGACATCCGGACTTTCTGCGGCGAGTTTGCGCGTGAACGTGGCGGCGAGCAATATCGCCAACATCAGGACGACCGGCCCACTACCCGCGTCAGGCGGGTCGAGCGCATCGGCCGGTGCGGGCATTGCTCCAACGTTTCCTGCAGCCTACGTGCCCTTGCGGGTCGATCAGGTCTCCCAGTCGAGCGGTTCGACGCCGGGCGGTACGGTTGCGACCGTATCGACGGTATCGCCGAGCTATACCGCGCAATCCGACCCGAGCGCTCCCTTCGCAAACCAGGACGGCCTGGTGGCAGCGCCGAATGTCGATCTTGCTAGCGAATTCGCTCAGCTGGTGACCGCAAAATACAGCTTCGTGGCCAATGCGAAGGTCATTCAGGCCTACGCCGAGACGCAAGACACGCTCCTCGACATCAAGGCGTGAGGGCTGACGTCGGCCGTGTCTCGCCAGCCTGGGCCACTACCCCAGCTTTGCGCCGAGCTGCTGGAACACGGCCTCGCAGGTCATGAGGTCGAGATGGCCGCCGCCCGCGTTCTTGAAGAACGTGATGTCGGACGGTGACGTTCGCCCCTGCACAAGGCCGCCGACGAGGTCGTAGAGGTCGCCGAGGACGTCCGTCTCGCTGATCGCGCCGCTCGCGATCGGCTGCAGGATGTCGCCGACGCCGTGGAAGGCGGATTCCCGCCGGTCCACGAAGACGCGGGAGCGCTTGGCCGCCTCGTCATCAGCCTCCCGGGTTTGCGGTGTGTAGCCGCCGACGAGGTCCAGATGCGTGCCCGGCCGCAGATTGCGGCCCTTGATCAGCGGCTGATGCGCGCGGGTGCAGGTGGTAATGACATCGGCCTCGCGCGTCGCGGCGTCGAGATCCGTGATTGCTTCCGCCTTGATGCCGGCCTTCGCCAAGCGCTGAGCGAGATCCACACCCCGGTCCGGGCTGCGATTCCAGATCAGAACGCGCTCCAGTGACGGCCGCACGGTGCGATGACCCCGGATCAGCCATTCGGACATCTCGCCGGCCCCGACGCAGAGCAGCGTCTCGGGATCGGGCGGGGCGAGCAGTTTCGTGGCCAACGCGGAGTCGGCTGCGGTGCGCCAATGCGTGATCTCGGTCCCGTCCATCGCCGCCAGCGGCCGGCCGTTGGTGCCGTCGAACAGCACGCACACGGCCTGCACCGCCGGCATCCTGCCTTCGGCCAGATTGGCCGGAAAGCTGGTGAACATCTTGCTGGCCATGTATCGGCCGGAATCGACGGCGCTGCGGATGACGTATTGCCCCCTCTCGTCTCCAAGGAAGGCGTCCAGCACCTCCATCTTCGGCCGGCGATGCGCTTCTTCGAGGGCCGCAATCAGGATCGGAAAGGTCAGAGCCTTCGTGACTTCGGTATCGGAGACAAAGTGCAAGGCAAGTTCCTCATTGGCGACCGGCATTTGCCCATAAACCCGCGCGGCAGGTTCCGCAACGAATCTTCCGCCGGGACTGGACAAGCCTTGATCCGCGTCAAAATCTCCTTTCCCCGTCCGGCCTAAATGGGACTAGAGTGCCGGCGGGCAGGCAGGGAGGTCCCATGTCAACTTATGTCGTCAGGTTCATGAAGGACGTGCTCGGCGAATACGGCCGGCAATGCGAGGTCTGCCAAGGCACGCTCGAGATCGACGCCGCCGACGAGGACGAGGCCAGGGAACGGGCGAAAGCGAGGTTCTGCAAGGACCAGGCGTTGCATCACTGGTCACTGCATGCCGACCGCATCCATGTCAGACCCGCCGACTTCCCGTCGTAGCGACTAGCGCCCGGGTGCCGTGACGGGCGGGGGCGTCGTCGTCCCCGCGCCGAGCGAGCGTTGCACCAAGACGGTGTTGGACCAGCGGCCGTGGCGGTAGGCAACGCCGCTGAGCAGGCCGGCGCGTGCGAAACCGAACCGCTCGTGCAGCGCCAGCGAGGGCGCGTTATCTGCATCGATATAGCCGATCATCTGGCGGAAGCCGGCCGCCGCGCAGGCGTCGATCAATTCCTGCAGCAACAGCCGTCCGACCCCGCGGCCGAGATGGGCGTGGTGGACGTAGATCGAGTGCTTGGCGGTGTAGCGATAGGCCGGCCTTTTGCGGAACAGCACGGCATAGGCATAGCCGACGACCTCGCCGCGCCAGGTCGCAACCAGATGCGGTAGGCGGGTCTGCTTCAGGTTCTTGCGCCGGTCGCGCAGATCGTCCGGCTCCGGCGCACCGGTTCCTTCGACATCGCGCGGCACGCCGCTGCGGACGTGATGGCGGTAGATCGCCAGCATCGCCTCGATGTCGCTTTCGCGTGATGGCCGAACCAGGACGGGTTCATCGCTCGCGCGCGCAGCTGCTTCGTTCATCGGCACCTACTCGGTCACGACATAAGTGTAGAGCCCGATGCGCCCATTCGCATCGACCTCCTTGTAGACGCCCTGGATCTCGACGTCGAAGCCCGGAAATGTGTTGAAGCAGGTCTCGAACATCTTGAGATAATCGATCATGGGCTTGGCTCGTTCCGTCAGCCGCTCGCCGGGCACGATGGTGGCGATGCCGGGCGGGTAGACCACGAACGGCGTGGTCGCGATTCGGCCCGCGATCGCCTCGATCGGGAGGTAGTCGACGTCGTTCTTGAACAGATAGCGCGCGGCATCGCGGGGCGACATCGCGATCTCGGGCATATGCTCGGGCATGAACTGCCGCGCCTGGAGCGCGCTGACATCGGCGGTGCGGAAGAAACGGTGCATCTCGCCGCAGAGGTCACGCAGCCGTGCACCGGCGTAGCGCGCCTGCCGCCTCTGATAGAATTCGGGGATGACGTCGGCGAGCAGCGCATTGTCGTCGTGCAGTCGCTTGAACGCGACGAGGCCGGAGATCAGCGTGCCCGCCTTGCTCGCCTCGACGCCGGGCGTGAGCAGGAAGAGCAGGGAGTTGAGGTCGTTCTTCTCGGGGACGATGCGGTTCTCGCGCAGATATTGCGCGACGACCGGCGCGGGAATGCCGTGCTCGGCATAAGCTCCCGTCGCACGATCGAACCCGGGCGTGAGCAGCGTCAGCTTGTTCGGATCGGTCATGGCAAAGCCTTCCGCGAGATCGGGAAAGCCGTGCCAGTTGGTATCCGGGGAGAGCTGCCACAGCGCGGGGTTGGTGGCGAGCTCGTCGGTCGAGAGGGTCTCCCAGGCGACGTTATGCGCCGCGCCGGGACGGCTGACATCGGCAATGGCGACGCGATCGGGAACGAAGGGCTCGAAGAACCAGCGGCGATCCGGGTTCTGCTCCTTCTCCTCGAACTCCTGGCGCATCGCGCGGATCTTCTTGCGCAGCTCGATGCCGAGCCGGATCGTGTCGTCCCACAGCACTTCGCCGGAGCGGCCCTTCATCATCTGTGCGCCGACGTCGAGCGAGGCGAACAGCGGGTAGAACGGCGAGGTCGAGGCGTGCTGCATGAAGCTCTCGTTGAAGCGGCGGTGCTCGACGCGACGCTTCTGGCCGCGGATATGGCGGTCCTTGATGTGGATCTGCGAGGCCTGCGAGAAGCTTGCCAGCTGCTTGTGGGTCGACTGCGTCGCGATGATGCCGGGGGCGTCGGGCGAGAGATTTACCAGCCCCATGGCGAAGCGGCCGGCATAAAGGGGGTGGAATTTCATGAAGCCGGCCCAAGCCTCGTCGAACAGGATGTAGTCGCAGAGATGGCCGATACGCTTGATGATCATCTCGGCGCTGTGGATCGAGCCGTCATATGTGCACTGCTCGACCACGGCGACACGGAACGGCCGCTCCTTGCGCCAAGCGTCGCGATCGTTCACCAGGGGATGGTTGCGGATCGCCTCGCGCAAGCTCTTCTCTTCGAGCCGGTCCCAGCGCATCGGGCCGATCAGTCCCCAGGCGTTGCGAACGGTCGGCACATAGACCGGGATGCCGCCATTGATCATCAGCGCGCCGTGATGGGCGGCCTTGTGGTTGTTGCGGTCGAACAGCACGAGATCGCCGTCGGTGACGAGGGCGCCCAGCGCGACCTTGTTCGAGGTCGAGGTGCCGTTGAGCACGAAATAGGTCTTTTCCGCACCGAAGATCGCCGCCGCTTCCTTCTGCGCCCTCAGCGCCGGGCCCTCATGGGTGAGGAGGTCGCCGAGGTCGAGCACGGAATTGTCAAGGTCGTCGCGGAACACGGATTCGCCGAGATGCTCGACGAACACGCGCCCGATCGGGCTGCGGTTGTAGAACACGCCGCCATTGTGGCCCGGGCAGGTCCAGAGCTGGTTGCCTTCCTCGGCATAGTCGACCAGCGCGCCGAAGAACGGCGTCTTCAGCGTCTCGGCATATTGCTTCAGCCGGCTGATCAGGTTCTTTGCGATGAAGGTTGGCGTCTCCTCGGACAGGAAGACATAGCCGTCGATGAAATCGAGCACCTCGACCGGCAAATCCTCGAACCGCTTGCGGCGGATCAGGAGGATGATCGGGAAGTCGAGGCCGCGGCGGCGCATCAGATTGATCAGCGCCGAGGTCTTGCCTTCCAGGCCCTTCTTGCCCCAGTCCACCACCATGCAGCCGATCGCGGCATCGGTCTGCACCGCCATCTCGGCATCCTCCAGCTTGCGGGCCCGGACCACCTCGAAGCCGGAGCGCTGGATCTCCTCGATGATCTGGTTGAAGCGGACGCCTTCGAGATCGTCGGCATCGAACACAGGGGACGCGAACAGGAAGTTGAAGCGCTTGAAATAGTCCATGGCAGGTCCCGAATGTGCAGGAAGATACAGCTCTCTGCACATTCGATGACATCTGGATGACATGCCCGAGTGCTGCGGCAAGGTTAGCCTGACGCTTCACTCCAGCAGCTTGTCCAGTGTGATCGGGAAGCGCCGGATGCGCTTGCCGGTGGCATGATAGACGGCGTTCGCAATTGCGGCCGGGACGCCGACGATGCCGATCTCGCCGAGCCCCTTGATTCCCAACCGGTTGATGCGGTCGTCGGGCTCGTCGACGAAAATGACGTCAATGTCGTGGACGTCGGCGTTCACGGGAATGTGGTATTCGGCAATGTTCGCGTTCATGATGCGGCCGAAGCGGTGATCCATCACCGTTTCCTCGTGCAGCGCCATTCCAATACCCCAGACCACCCCGCCCATGATCTGGCTGCGGCCGGTCTTGGTGTTCAGGATGCGCCCGGCCGCGACCGCATTCACGATCCGGGTGACGCGGATAATTCCCAGCTCCTCGTCGATCTTCACCTCCGCGAAGACCGCCGAATGTGTGTTGCGGGCGTGCGATTTATCCTCCGCGAATTGGTTGAGCTTCTCCTTTTCGATCCGCTCGAGCTTGCTGTGGCGCATGACATCCGCAATCGAGACAGCGGCCCCGCGACCGTCGCTGCTGGCGATCATGCCGTCAGTCAGGGTGACGTCGGCGGCGTCGAGGTCAGCGAGCGGTGAGCCCGGCATGGCCTTGGCAAGACGTGCGAGTTCCCAGCGAATTTCTTCGGCCGCTCCCAAGACCGCATGCGCGCTTGATGCCGCCATCCAGGAGCCGCCCTCGACGGGGGCTTGCGGCAAGGTCGAATCGGCGAGCCGGACGCTGATATTCTCGATCGGCAGCCCGAGGGCATCGGCCGCGACCTGCGCCACGATGGTGTACGTGCCGGTGCCGATATCGGACGCGGCGCAGGAGACCTCGGCATGGCCGTTGGCCGTCAGCACGATGCGGACGGCGACCGGCATCTGCAGCGCCTCCCACACCCCAGTCGCCATGCCCCAGCCGACCAGTTCCTTGCCGTCTCGCATGGAACGCGGCGCCGGATTACGCCGGCTCCAGCCGAACGCTTCGGCGCCGCGGGCGTATCCCTCGCGCAGCTGCTTGCTGGTGTAAGGCAGGCCTTGGCTCTGGTCGCGATCCGAGTAGCACCTCAGGCGCAGCTCGACCGGATCGAGCTTCAGCGCGACGGCCAATTCGTCCATGGCGCATTCGAGTGCGCACACGCCCGTTGCCGCACCCGGCGCGCGCATGTCGGAGGGCGTCGAAACGTCGAGGTCGACCAGCTTATGGGAAAAGTTGCTGTTAGGACTCTTGTAAAGCTGCTCGGCCCAGCCCGTATCGTTGCGCGAAAAATCCTCATAACGTGAGGTCACGGCAACGGCTTCGTGGGTGATCGCATCGAGCGTGCCGTCCGGCTTTGCACCGAGCGCAACGCGCTCGATGGTCATGGGACGATAGCCGAGGCCATACATCTGTTGCCTCGTCAGCACGACGCGGACGGACCGCTTCAGTGCGAGCGCGGCAAGGGTTGCCAGCACCACCTGGTGCTGCGGCCGCAGGCCCGAGCCGAAGGCGCCGCCGACATAAGGCGAGATCACGCGGATGTCGTCCGGTTCCTTGCCGAAAACACTGCAGAGAAACTTCTGGACGTTCTGGACGCCCTGCGTCTTGTCGTAGACCGTGAGCCCGCCACTGCCGTTCCAGACGGCTGTCGTCGCGAAGAGCTCCATGGGGTTGTGGTGCTCGGTCGGAATGACGTAATCCGCCTCGTGGCGCACGGCCGCGCGCGTCAGGGCTGCTGCGGCATCACCACGCGGCTTGTGCGGTTGATCCACTTTCTCGGCCTTGCCGCGTTCGGATTCAAGATCGGTCGAAAACGCCTCCTGCTCATATTCGACGCGAACGCGGGTTGCGGCGAACTTGGCGATCTCCCAGTCCTCCGCGACGACCAGTGCGATCGGCTGGCCGTTGAACTTGACCCTCTCATCATAGAGCGGCCGGAACGGCGAGCCCTTCTCCGGCGCCACCTCATCCTTCCAGGCTTCGTCCTTGTCGGCGAGGGGCGGCCGATGTTCATGCGTGAGCACGTCGACCACGCCCTTCACCTTCAGCGCCTCGCTGGTATCGAGACGAGCGACGCGCCCACGCGCGATGCTGGCCTCGACGACGAAGCCGTGAAGGAGACCGTCTGCTGCGAATTCGCCGGCATATTTGGCGGCCCCGGTGACCTTGGCGCGGCCGTCGACGCGCGACGTTGGTGTTCCGACATAGGCGTTCATCGGGTCCTCATGCGATCTTCTTGTGAGCTTGTGATTGCGGCGTGGCGCTTGCGGCCTGCATCAGCGCACGCACGACGGCTCGGCGCGCCAGGTCGATCTTGAACCCGTTGTGGGAGCGTGCCGTCGCTCCCTGCAGCAGCAGGTCGGCGGCGCGCCCGAAATGATCCGGTGTTGCCGCCTGACCGCGCAATGCGGCTTCGGCCTCGAGGCTTCGCCAGGGCTTGTGGGCCACGCCACCGAGCGCAAGGCGCGCTTCGCTGATCGCGTTGCCCTCCAGGTCGACCGCGGCCGCGACCGAGACCAGAGCAAAGGCGTAGGACAGCCGGTCGCGGATCTTCAGATAGCTGTAGTTCCGGGCAAAGCCGTTCGGCGGCAGCTCGATGGCGATAATGATCTCGCCGCTGCCGAGATTGGTATCGAGATGAGGCTTGTCGTCAGGAAGCCGATGGAAATCCGTCAGCGCGATGGTGCGCTGCCCCGAGGGGCGTGCGATATGTACGAGCGCGCCGAGCGCGGCCAGCGCCACGCTCATGTCGGATGGATTGGTCGCGATGCAGGAGTTGCTGGTGCCGAGGATGGCATGGTTGCGGTTGAGGCCATCGACGGCCGAGCAGCCCGTGCCGGGGCTTCGCTTGTTGCAGGGTGTCGTGGTGTCATAGAAGTAGGGGCAGCGCGTACGTTGCATCAGATTGCCGCCGACCGAGGCCATGTTGCGCAGTTGCGCGGAGGCGCCGGCCAGTATGGCGCTGGCAAGGAGGGGATAGCGCTGCTCGATCAACGGATGGTAGGCGAGGTCCGAATTCGGCACCAAGGCGCCGATGCGCAGACCGCCGTCCGCTGTCTCCTCGACGTCGCGGAGCGGCAGGCGAGAGATGTCGATCAGCCGGGAGGGCCGTTCGACGTTCTCCTTCATCAGATCGATCAGGTTGGTGCCGCCGGCGATCAACTTCGCACCGGGATCGGCGGCGAGCAGGCGGATGGCGTCGGCAACATCGCTTGCGCGGGAATATTGGAAGTTGTTCATGACCGGCTCATTGCCTGCTCGATCGCAGCCACGATGTTGGGGTAGGCACCGCAGCGACAGAGGTTTCCGCTCATCAGCTCCCGGATCTCATCCGCATCGCGCGCACGGCCTTCGGCCAACAGGCCCGCGGCAGAGCAAATCTGCCCCGGCGTGCAATAACCGCACTGAAAGGCATCGTGGTCGATGAAGGCCTGTTGCAGAGGATGCAGCGCGCCGTCCCTGGCCAAGCCTTCGATGGTCGTGATCTCGGCGCCATCCTTCATGACGGCCAGGGTCAGGCAGGAATTGACCCGTCTTCCGTCGATCAGCACGGTACAGGCACCGCATTGGCCGTGATCGCAGCCTTTTTTGGTGCCGGTCAGTTGCAGACGGTCACGTAGCGCATCCAGAAGCGTGGTCCATGGCATGACCTCGAGCGCGCGGCTTTCGCCATTGACGACGAGGTTGATCGGAATGCGCTCGGGGATCGTAAGGTCGGCCATGGTGTATTTCCCTGCGGAAAGGCCGAGCCGGGCAAATTGTGCAAATGACGCGAGACTGCGTTGCCGCCGCTGGCCGATAGCGCCCAACGGATGACGAGTTGCTTGGTTCCCAATCGGTTCTCCCGATCGGATCGACGAGATCAGCGCTTGGTCTCGCCGAACACCACGGTCGGCACCGCGCGGTTGACGATCTCGCGCAGCGCGAAGCTCGATTGCACCCGCGCGACGCGGGGCAGGCGGGACAGCTCGGTGCGATGGATGCGCTCGAAATCCTGGATGTCGCGGGCGAGCACGATCAGGATGTAGTCGTCCGTCCCCGACATCAGGAAGCAGCGCACGACAGAGGGGCATTTCGTCACCTCTGCCTCGAACGCCTTCAGTGCCTCGTCGCTCTGGCTCTCCAGCGCGATGCGAACCAGCACCGTGGTGGTGAGGCCGAACTGGGCCAGGTCGAGCGCGGCCTGGTAGGCCTGGATGTAGCCGTCATCCTCCAGCGCCTTCTGCCGCCGCGCCAGCGCCGTGCTCGACAAGCCGATCTTGTTGGCAAGCTCGGTGTGGCTGGCTCGCGCATTGGTCGTGAGTTCCGCGAGGATGGCGAGGTCTTTCCGGTCGAGGGCCAAGGTTTCGTTTCCAGCGTCAAAGGACCATTTCGCGCCGGAAACCGGCGCGGGCGCTGCCAAGGTAGCGGATATTTGCACGAAACCAAACCGACCCTCTCGCTACGATCAACAATGGAATCAAAGCATTGGCGAGGGAGATCAAGATGCGCGTCGGAGTCCCGAAGGAGATCAAGGTGCAGGAATATCGGGTCGGGCTCACCCCAGGTGCGGTCCGCGAATACGTTGCCGCCGGGCACCAGGTGACGGTCGAGAGCGGCGCCGGCAGCGGCATCGGTGCGTCCGACGAGGTGTACCGGCGGGCAGGGGCGTCCATTGCCGAGACCGCTCGCGAGATCTTTGCAAAGTCCGACATGATCGTGAAGGTGAAGGAGCCGCAGAAGAGCGAATGGGCTCAGCTTCGCGAAGGCCAGATCCTTTTTACTTACCTTCATCTTGCGCCGGATCCCGACCAGGCCAAGGGCCTGCTTGCTTCCGGCTGCACCGCAATCGCCTATGAAACCGTCACGGACGCGAGCGGTCACCTCCCGCTGCTCGCCCCGATGAGCGAAGTCGCCG
>NZ_LAXE01000001.1:5713673-5747964 GCF_003122645.1 Bradyrhizobium sp. SUTN9-2 | reverse complement strand
GAGGACGAGGTGTTCGCCGCCGACGTCGTGATCGGTGCAGTGCTGGTGCCCGGCGCCAGCGCGCCGAAGCTCGTCACGCGCGCGATGCTGAAATCGATGCGGCCGGGAGCCGTGCTGGTCGACGTCGCGATCGACCAGGGCGGCTGCTTCGAGACCTCGCACCCGACCACGCACGCGGAGCCGACCTACGAGGTCGACGGCGTCGTTCACTATTGCGTCGCCAACATGCCGGGAGCCGTGCCGGTGACCTCGAGCCAAGCCCTGAACAACGCGACGCTGCCGTTCGGCCTGATGCTCGCCAACAAGGGATTTGCGGCCATCTTGGAGAATCCGCATCTGCGCAACGGGCTCAACGTGCATCGCGGCCGGGTGACGAACAAGGCGGTGGCGGAGAGTCTGGGGCTGGAGTTTGCGCCAGTAGAGAGCGGACTGGCGGCGTAGCGAGATGGGCCATCGTCGGTGCCGCGCCATCAACCGACTGGAAGATGGCGCTGCCGCCGTGCTCCCGAGCCCCCGGGGAATCCCGACGCGGTGAAGCCGTTGTGACCGGAGCGGCGGTGTCCAAATAGGCGGAAAGAAGAAAACTATTGCCGCGGTCCTGTCAGGAGGAAGGAGTTTCCCCTTCCGAGGGCAAAAACGCCAATCGCTTCCATTGCTGTTTGCAGCCGAAACGACGACATTTCCGCCAGAAATTGGTGGATCGGCAGCCATGGAACGCACTGGATTTGAGCCCTTCGGCGAGCAACTGGTGTCCGCAACGGACACACAGCCGAAGTCGCGTGCCTCGAAGCTCCTGCTGCGGGCCGGCACCACCCTGTTCTGGTCGCTTGTCGCGGGCATCGTGCTGGCCCGTGCAGCCTTCTTCGAGCCCGGCATCTATGACGGTTTCAGCCGCGTCGCCTCGCTGGCCAAGAACCTGATCTTCTGAGGCCGTTTATTCCGGTCCGAGGACAGAACTTCTCTCGGCCCTGATATGTCGAAAACATATTTCCCAATCGGGTCGTGGTGCGTATAAATCTTTCTCCTTCGGGAGAGATTTGTGTCGCAGAATCAAGCATCCAGCCCGGCCGATTCCAAGCCGGTCACCGCCGCGGGCCGTATTGCGGCGCTGATTCCGGGCATCCTGCTCTGCGTTCTCGTGGCCGGTGTGTCGGCCCTGCTCGAGCGGGCCGAACTGAGCATGTTCGAGCACCCCTATGTCGAGGCGCTGGTCATGGCGATCCTGCTCGGCATGGCGGTGCGCAGCTTCTGGAAGCCGGCCCCGCGGTGGCAGGCCGGCATCGCCTTCAGCGCCAAGCAACTGCTGGAAGTCGCGGTGATGCTGCTCGGGGCCTCCATCAGCTTTGCCGCGATCGCGGCTTCCGGCATTGCGCTGCTCGCCTCCATCGCCGCGGTCGTCGTGGTCGCGCTCTGCGTCTCCTTCGGCCTCAGCCGGCTGCTCGGCCTGTCGACGCGGCTGTCGATCCTGATCGCCTGCGGCAACTCGATCTGCGGCAATTCCGCCATCGCCGCAGTGGCGCCCATCATCGGCGCCAGCAACGACGAGATTGCATCCTCGATCTCCTTTACGGCGATCCTTGGCGTGATGATGGTGCTGGGCCTGCCGCTGCTGATCCCGCTGCTGCAATTGTCCGCAACGCAGTACGGCATTCTCGCCGGGCTCACCGTTTACGCAGTGCCGCAGGTGCTCGCCGCGACGGTGCCGGCAGGTCTCGTCTCAACCCAGATCGGCACGCTGGTGAAGCTGATGCGTGTCCTGATGCTCGGCCCGGTCGTCGTCGGCCTGTCGCTGGTCGCTTCGCGCTGGCAGAGCGATGCCAAGAAAACCAGCGTCGGCTTCTTCCGCCTGGTCCCCTGGTTCATCCTCGGCTTCCTTGCGCTTGCGACCCTGCGCTCGCTGGAGATCGTGCCGGCGACGGTGGTTGGCCCCGTGACGACGATCACGAGCTTTCTCACGGTGGTCTCGATGGCCGCCCTCGGCCTTGGCGTCGACGTGCGCGTGCTCGCCAATGTCGGCGGCCGGGTGACGGCGGCCGTGACGCTGTCGCTGCTGCTGCTGCTGGGGATCAGCATCGCGCTGGTGCACTGGTTCAAGTGATCAGGGCAAAGCTGCAGTAGGGTGGGCAAAGGGGCGCAAGCGCCGTGCCGACGGTTCTATAAGAGACGGAGAACCGTGGGCACGCTTTCGCTTTGCCCACCCTACGAGACCGTCATTGCTGCGAGCGGTAAGCTAAATCACGTCCGCGAGCGAGTGGCCGTGCAGCTCGATGTTCAGCCCCTGCATGCCCAAGTCGTTGATCTCGCCGCCCATCGCCTTCAGGCTCTCTTCGCGGATCAGCGACATCAGCCCGCGGCGGAGCGCCAAGAATTCCGACGACATCATCATCGATTGCTGCCGCGGCCGCTCCAGCGGGATCGGGATCTCCGCCTTGATCGAGCCCGGCCGCGCGGTCATGCAATAGACGCGGTCGGACAGGAAGATGGCTTCGTCAATGTCGTGGGTGACAAACAGCACCGAGATCTTCAGCCGCTGCCACATATTGGTGAGGATCTGCTGCATGATGACGCGCGTCTGCGCGTCGAGCGCGCCGAAGGGCTCGTCCAGCAACAGCACTTTCGGTCCCGTCGCGAGCGCGCGGACGATGCCGACGCGCTGCTTCATGCCGCCGGAGAGCTTTTCCGGATAATGCTTTTCGAACGCTTCGAGTCCCGCAAGCCCCAACAGCGTGCGCGCGGCGCGTTCGCGCTGCGAGCGCGGCATGCCGCGCATCTTCAGGCCGAACTCGACGTTCTCGCGCACGGTTTTCCACGGAAAAAGAGAATATTGCTGAAACACCATGCCGCGTTCGGCGCTCGGACCGTTTACCCGCTCGCCGTCGACGGTAACTACACCGGTCGTCGGCTTGAGGAAGCCTGCGACCGCATTGAGCAGCGTCGACTTTCCGCAGCCGGACGGGCCGACGATCGACACGAACTCGCCGGGCCGCACATGGATCTGCGTGTCGGTGACAGCCTGCACCGCGCCCTCGATGGTCTCGTAGGCGAGGGAGAAGTTCTTGACTTCGATGTGGCCTTTTGGGCTGTTCGCTAGCACCTCGCTCATGTCGATCTCCACGGCATCACCAATTGCCCCGCGCCCCTGATCAGCAGGCTCGACCCGAGGCCGAGCACCCCGATTGCGATCATGCCGAGCGCGATGTCGGCATATTGGACCAGCGAATAAGCTTCCCAGGTGAAGTAACCGATACCGTACTGACCGGAGATCATCTCGGCCGCGATCAGCGACACCCAGGCGACGCCCATGCCGACGGTGAGGCCGGTGAAGATGTGCGGCAGCGAGGCTGGGAAATAGACCTCCCGAAAGATCGAGCGTTCGCGCGCGCCGAGACATTGTGCGGCGCGTACCAGCACGGGGTCGACCAGCGACATGCCGTGCAGGGTGTTGACGAGAATCGGGAAGAACGAACCGAGGAAGGTGATGTAGACGATGCTCTGCTCGTTGGTCGGCCACAGCATGATCGCCATCGGCACCCAGGCGATTGCCGGGATCGGCCGCAGCACTTCGGCGACCGGGAAAATCACCTCATGCACCAGCTTGAAGCGCCCCATGATCAGGCCGAGCGGCACGCCGACGATCGCCGCGAGCGAGAATCCGATGAAGATGCGCCGGCAACTGAGCAGGATGTGCATCAGGAATTTAGGATCGTGAATCGCCTTTATGAAGCTGTCATAGACCGCGAGCGGCGAGGGCACGTTGGTGAAGCGCACGAAGAACACGACCCGATAGGTCGTGAGCAGATGCCAGACCAGCAGAAAGGCGAGCAGCGAAATCACGCCGATTGCCGCCGCGCGCAGACCTGCCCGATTGAGCCGGTACCAGCGCAACCCCAGTGTGGCGAAGGAAGGCGGCGTCGAAGGCCGGATGATGGCGGCGGGCGCGGAGCCCGCCTCAGCAAGTGCTGTTGCCGGCATGCTGTCCTCGGGCTGTCTGACGAGGGCGGGGCTGCTCACGTCTTGCCTCCGCCGACGGCGGCCTTCATCGCTTCATCGAAGCCGAGCACCTTGCCGCTGATCTTGGCAGCGTAGGCTTCGGCGTCCTTCTTCAGCAGGAACGGGGCGACCTCGCTATTGCCGACCGCGAAGAAGGCCTGATCGGCGAACAGCTTGATGCCGCGCGTGGTGTCGAAGACGTAGGCGACGTTGATCTTCTTGCCCTTGGCCTTGTAGTCGGCATAGGCGCCGAGCGTGCAGCTGGCGGACGAGAAGGGCATGATGCCGGCACCGTCGACCCAAACTTCGCCCGCCTTGCGCGGATCGGTGATGGGCTTCTTGCAGAAGCTGTCCTCGCCCGAGATCTCATAGTTGTTGGTGCTCGCGAGCTGGGCGTCGTAGTCGAGCTTCATTTCAGCATAGGCCTTGCGGATGTATTTGTCGTCGACCCATTTTTTCGGATCGAACTCCTTCATGCGGCCGAGATTCTGCAGCACCTTGACGTCGGTCGTGGCCGCATCGATCAGCGCCGGCTTGATAGTCGGATCGGTCGTCATATTGCCGCTGGGCCCTAAGAAGATGTAGACGACCTCCTTGTTGATGCCGGTCCATTCCTGGATCTTCTCGGCGGCCAGCTTGGGATCCGCGCGCAGCCACTGATTGGCGGCGATTAGCGCCTTGAAATAGGCGACGACGACCTCGGGATATTTTTCGGCGAAGTCGGTGCGAACCACGATGCCGTGGAAGGTCGGCAAGTTCGTTTCGACGCCGTCGAAGATCTTCCGCGCGAAGCCGCGGAACGGCAACAGCTCGGCGAAGGGGACGAAATCGGCGTGCCCGTCGATCTTCTTCTCCTGCAGATTGGTCGAGCCGACCTCCGGGCTCTGGCTGACGAGCTGGAAGAAATCGGACGCATAGCCGCGATCCTGCATCGCTTTCAGCACCATGCCGTGCGCGGCGGAGCCGAAAGGCACGCTGACGAGCTTACCCTTGAGATCGGCGAGGTCGTAATAGGGTGAGTCCTTGTGGACGACGAGGCCGTTGCCCGAGCCGGACAGGCTGTAGGCGGCGATGCCGACGAGGCGGCTCTTGCTCTCCGGATTGCTCTCGAAGGTGAATCCGTTCACGATGAGCGGATAGTCGCCCATCATCCCGATCTGCAGCTTGTTCGCCATCATCGCGTTGGTGACGGGCGGACCGGAGGTGAAGTTCTGCCATTCGAGCTCGAACTTGATGTTGGCGTATTTGCCGTCCTTCGGCAGGTACTTCTCGAGCAGTTGCAATTGGCGGATGACGACGCCTGCGGTGACCGTGTTGGTCGTGGTATCCTGCGTTCCGATGCCGAGCTTGACGGTTTCCGCAGAAGCCGGCTGCGCGACGAGCAGCGCCAGCGACGTCACCGACATCGCGATCGAGAGCGTGGGAAGATGGCGGACCATTCTCATCCTCATTCGGTTGGATGTGCTGTGGGTGCCATGATTGGGGGAGGGCGCAAGCAGGGCAAATCCGGAGTGGCCGCCGCAGTCGATTAGTTGCCGGGAAAAGCTGATTGCATACTCCTTGGGCAGTCCTGCACTATAAAGCCGCTTGCCTGTGCATCGGCCATGGTCGCGGGCCCCCTTCAATCCGTCGCCTGGCCGCGCATCTCCTCGAGAATGTCGGTCCGGCAGACCACGATCTGCGACCGTTTGGTCAGCACGATTCCCTTCTCCTGCATCCGCTTCAGGCTGATCGTGACCCATTGCCTGGTGGCGCCGACCATGTGGGCGATGTCGGCGTGGGTGAAGGCCGCGGCGATCACGGTGCCGTCGGCATCCGCGACGCCGTAGAGCTCGACGAGATGCAGCAAGAGATGGGCGAGACGCTGCGTGATCGAGCGCGTCCCAAGCATCTGGGCCAGCGCCGAATAGCATTTGCCTTTGAACGTCAGGCCTTCGATCAGGCCAATCGCGAGGTTCGGGATCTCTGCGGCAAGGGACCGCAGTTCCTTTCCGGGCAGGTGCACGACGCTGCAATTACTGGAGGCAACGCCGGACCATTGATGCACGGTGCCTTCGAACACTTCGGGACCGCCGACGAAATTGCCAACATGCCAATAGGCCAGCGTGATCTCGCGTCCGAGTGGCGAGGTGTAGAAGACACGGATGCGGCCGCTCTCGATCAGCCAGATGCCGTCATGCTTGCCGCCCTGGCTGAACAGCGTTTGGCCGCGATTGAGCACCTTGCGGCGGCCCTGCTTCAGCACCAACTCCCGCTCGCGCGGTGAGAGCTTGTCCATCAACGGGGGTGGACCGCCGATCCATTGCTGGTTCTCGGTGAGCAGCAGCGAGGAACTGCTGGCAGGCCTGACTGCTGGGGGAACAGCCCCGCGAACCGCATTCGCTGCCTGCAACATCGCCTGCCTCCCGAACGTTTCAAATCGTTCTAAAGAGGAGCAATGTCCGTGCCAGACGGGGGCAGACGCCTCGCGCGGGGAAATGACACCGAATACCGGGTCACCGCCCCGCCAAGTTCAGCAGATACGGCTTCGGATAAATCCCCCGGTTGTGCCCATCCGAAAACGAAATGTTCAGCCCATAGCCGAGATCGCCGATGTCGGTAATCGCAATCCCCGGAAACGCTTTGGGGAAGCGGCCGTCGAAGCGGGCGCGGGTGCAATGGGCGCATTTGCAGGAGAGGCGGAGTGTTTCGGCAGAAACGCTGAGCGCGTCGTCCTGCGCGGTGCGGACCAGGAGCGAAGCGAGATCGGCGCTGGCTTCGTAGTCGGCCACGGTCGGTGCCACCAATGTCATTGTCATGACGAACCTCTGACTTCGTTCTACGTCGAGGCGGGAACGCACGAATAGCAACTAATTGCCGGTGCGGGTGGGATCGCGAGCCTGCTCTTCGAGCAACCCACGCGAAATGTGAAACTAATCGACCGGGAACTTCACTTCCGAATTGCCGGACTCTCCTCTCTCCGAAACCTTGCGCGTCATCGATGACCAAGGAGAGACGATGAGTGCATTTCAGAAGGAAACGGTTCTGTCGGTCAGGCACTGGACCGAGTCCCTGTTCAGCTTCACCGCGACGCGCGATCCCGGCTTCCGCTTCCAGAACGGCCAGTTCGCAATGATTGGTCTGGAGGTCGAGGGCAAGCCGTTGATGCGGGCCTACAGCATGGCCAGCGCCAATCACGAGGAGGCGCTCGAATTCTTCTCGATCAAGGTGCAGGACGGCCCGCTGACCTCGCGCCTTCAGAAGATCAGGGAAGGTGACATCATCCTGGTCGGGCGCAAGGCGACGGGCACGCTGATCACCGGCAACCTCATTCCGGGAAAACGCCTGCTGCTGCTTTCAACCGGAACGGGCCTGGCGCCCTTCGCCAGCCTGATCAAGGACCCCGACGTCTATGAGAATTACGAGACCATCGTGCTCGCCCATGGCTGCCGCCAGGTCTCGGAACTCGCCTATGGCGAGCACCTCGTCGAGGACCTGCGCAATCACGAATTCTTCGGCCCATTGATCGGCGACAAGCTCGTCTACTACCCGACCGTCACCCGCGAGCCGTTCCGGAATCGCGGCCGCATCACCGACCTGATCGCCTCGAACCAGCTCTTCGAGGATATCGGACAAGCGAGCCTCGACATCGAAACTGACCGCATCATGCTGTGCGGCAGCCCGGCGATGCTCGAGGAACTCCACGCGATGTTCGCGGCGCGCGGCTTTGTCGAGGGCAACCATAGCCAGCCCGGCCATTTCGTCATCGAAAAAGCCTTCGTCGAACGCTGAGCTACAAATCGCGTCCCAGCGACAACTAATTGCTATCGCGGCGACGCCCCCTGAACAAATCTGACGCAAAGGCGCCGGGATCGGCGAACCAGGAGCAAGCGATGGCACTAGATCAGATCGTCGACGGACTTTCGGAAGTTTCCTGCGATGTGCTGGTGATCGGCGGCGGCACAGCCGGCCCGATGGCGGCACTGAAGGCGAAGCTGAAGAACCCGAAGGCCAATGTCGTCCTGCTCGAGAAGGCGAACGTCAAGCGCTCCGGCGCGATCTCGATGGGTATGGATGGGCTCAACAACGCCGTCATCCCCGGTTACGCGACGCCCGAGCAGTACACCAAGGAAATCACCATCGCCAATGACGGCATCGTCGACCAGAAGGCGGTCTATAAATACGCGCAGAACTGCTACAGCATCATCGAGGAGCTCGACAGTTTCGGCATCCGCTTCCTGAAGAACGAGAACGGCGACTATGCCGTCAAGAAGGTGCACCACATCGGCACTTATGTTCTGCCCATGCCGAACGGCGAGACCGTGAAGAAGGCGCTGTATCGCCAGCTCCGCCGCGCCCGCATCCTCATTTCCAACCGCTACATGGCGACGCGCCTGGTCAAATCGGGCGACGGCCGCATTGCCGGCGCCATCAGCGTCAATACGCGTACCGCCGAGATGCTGGTGATCAAGGCCAAGGCCGTGATCCTCTGCATGGGCGCCGCCGGTCGCCTCGGTCTGCCGACGTCCGGCTACATGTTCGGCACCTACGAGAACGCCGCCAATTCCGGCGACGGTTACGCCATGGCCTATCACGCCGGCGCAGCGCTCGCGAACCTCGAATGCTTCCAGATCAACCCGCTGATCAAGGACTATAACGGCCCGGCCTGCGCCTATGTCGCCGGCCCGTTCGGCGCATATACGGCAAACAACGAAGGCTCGCGCTTCATCGAATGCGACTACTGGTCCGGCCAGATGATGCTGGAGTTCTACAACGAGCTCCTCTCGGGCAAGGGTCCGGTGTTCCTCCAGCTCAAGCATCTCCACCCCGACACGATTTCCGAGATCGAATCCACGCTGCACAAGGTCGAGCGTCCGACGCGCGGCCTGTTCCAGCAGGGGCGCGGGGTCGACTACCGCAGTGAGTCCATCGAGATGCATATCTCCGAGATCGGCTTCTGCTCCGGCCACAGCGCGTCAGGCGTGTTCGTCGACGACAATGCCCGCACCACCGTACCCGGCCTCTATGCCGCCGGCGACATGGCGAGCGTCCCGCACAATTACATGCTCGGCGCCTTCACCAACGGCTCGGTCGCAGGCATCGACGCGATGGAGTTCGCCGACAACCATGATTTCGCGGAATTCGACGCGGCCGACGTCGCCATGGAACGCGAGCGCGTGATGGCGCCGACCAAGCGCGAGGACGGCATTCCGCCGAACCAGATCGAGTACAAGACCCGCCGTCTGGTCAATGACTATCTCCAGCCGCCGAAGGTCACGCGCAAATATGAGCTCGGCATGCGGCGGCTCGCCGAGGCGCGTGAGGATATGCAGGAGCGCATGATCGCGCGCAACGCGCACGAATTGCTGCGCGCGCTCGAAGTGCAGTCGATCATGGACTGTGCCGACATGGCCGCACACGCTTCGCTCTACCGCGAAGAGAGCCGCTGGGGTCTCTATCACTGGCGGACGGACTTCCCGGAGAAGGACAACGAGAACTGGTTCTGCCACACGCTGCTGTCCAAGCAGGACGGCAGGATGACCAGCGAGAAGCGCGCAGTCGAGCCCTATGTCGTGCCGATCGCGGACGACGAGAAGGACCTCTACGACAAGCAGCGCATTCGCGCCTCGGCCTGATCCACCAGAACATAGCCAACAGGAGACATCACATGCCTCTCGCGTCCTATCAGACATCGGTTCCGGTGGTGGTCGACGACGCCAAATGCATCGCGGACAAGGGCTGCACGGTGTGCGTCGATGTCTGCCCGCTCGACGTGCTGCGCATCAGCGACATGACCAACAAGGCCTACATGGCCTATGACGAGTGCTGGTATTGCATGCCCTGCGAAGCGGATTGTCCGACCGGCGCCGTCACCGTCAACATTCCCTATCTGTTGAGGTGATCATGTCGAGCCCGTTCGAATCCTATGACGATCTCGAAGACGCCGACGAGCGGCTGCAGGCGGCCGATCCCGCCGAACGCCGCGTCGCCATCATTGCACTCGGTCATTCCGGCGATCCCGCCGCGGTCGCACATCTCGCCAAAATGGTCACCGATCCCGATGCCGGTGTGCGCCAGCAGGTCGCGATGGCGCTCGGCGAGTTCGACGGACCGGAGGCAGCAAGCGCGCTGGTGAAGCTGCTCGTCGATCCCGAGAGGATCGTCGCGGCGGCTGCGGCCGACAGCATGGCTGAATTCAAGGATCCCGCCTGCGCCGACGCGATTCTGCCGCTGGTCAGGCATACCCACGCTTTCGTCCGCATGGGCGCTCTGCGCGCGCTGAAGGAACTTCGGCGCAGGGATACACTCAAGCCCGCGCTGGAAGCGCTCCAGGACCCTGACGCCGCCGTGCGCGTGCAGGCGATCGGCGTGATCGGCTTCCTCAAGCTGGAGGAATCCATTCCGGCGCTGACCGCGCTGATCAACGATCCCGATGCCCATGTGCGCCGCGCCGCCGTGAGCGCATTGGCCTTTTCGCAGATGAAGCCGGCGGCGGAGACCATCACCCGCGCGCTGAAGGACGCCGACTGGATGGTTCGCGAGATGGCCGCGGAGACGCTGGGCCTCAACGTGAATGGTGCAATCGCGGCTGATCAGCTCGTCGCTTGCCTCGCGGATGAGTTCTGGCAGGTGCGGCTGAAGGCGATCCGCAGCCTTGGCAAGATGAAGATCGAACGCGCGGTGCGGCCGATCGGCAATTGCGTCAATCACGACCAGGCGAATTTGCGCAAAGAGGCCGCCGCCGCGCTAGGTGAGATCGGCCACCCTGACGGCGAGGCATTCCTGGCCGTGACCGCCGACGATCCTGATCCTGATGTCCGCAAGAATGCGCGCTGGGCACTGCACCAGATTGCAGCGCGAAAGGCGCGGGCAGGGGCATAATTGCACGGCGCGTCGCCGCTCTGGACTTCCAGCGCCAGACGTTTATTGGTCTTCGCTCACGGGAACGGCCGCTGCGAATGCGGCCATTCCTTAGAACAGCGAGGACGCGGCCATGACGACATTGACTGTAAAGGACCTTCTCCCCGAGGACGGCACGAAGGGGACGCTGGTCGGCCGCGTCTGGCTGCCGCAGGTCAACGGTCCGGCCGTCGCCGCCATGCGCGGTGACGGTGTGTATGACGTCACAGCAAAATTTCCGACCATCAGTGCGCTCTGCGAGACGGACGATCCCGCCAAGGCGCTTGCCGCCACCAAGGGCGAGCGCATCGGTGATCTCGAGGCGATCGTCGCCAACACCCCGCCGGACGGGCGCGATCCCCAAAAGCCCTGGCTGCTCGCGCCCGTCGATCTCCAGACGCTGAAGGCCGCCGGCGTCACGTTCGCGATCTCGATGCTGGAACGCGTTATCGAAGAGCGCGCCAAGGGCAATCCGGCCTCGGCCGAAGCGATCCGGAAAGAAGTGACGCGCCTGATCGGCGACGATCTGTCAAAGCTCAAGCCGGGCTCGGATCAGGCGATGCACCTGAAGCAAGTGCTGATCGATCAGAATGCCTGGAGCCAATATCTTGAGGTCGGCATCGGTCCGGATGCCGAGGTTTTCACCAAGGCGCCCACCTTGTCGTCGGTCGGCACCGGCATGGATGCCGGCCTGCACCCGAAATCGACCTGGAACAATCCCGAGCCCGAGCTCGTGCTGTTCGTGTCGAGCCGCGGCAAGATCGTCGGGGGCGCGCTCGGCAACGACGTGAACCTGCGCGACTTCGAGGGCCGCTCGGCGCTGCTGTTGTCGAAGGCCAAGGACAACAACGCGTCCTGCTCGATCGGCCCGCTGCTGCGCCTGTTCGACGACACCTTCACGCTCGACGACGCGCGCAGGCTGGACATCAGCCTGAATGTCACGGGCGCGGACGGCTTCGTTCTCGACGGCCATTCCTCGATCAGCAAGATCAGCCGCGATCCGACCGATCTCGTCGCGCAGACCATCGGCAAGGTGCATCAATATCCTGACGGCTTCGTGCTGTTCCTCGGCACCATGTTCGCACCCGTGAAGGATCGCGATGCGCCGGGGCAGGGATTCACCCACAAGCGCGACGACATTGTCACTATCGCAGCGCCTCAGCTCGGCAAGCTCGTCAACCGCATGCGCACCAGCGACGAGTGCGAGCCCTGGACGTTCGGCATCGGCGCACTGATGAAGAACCTGGCGCAGCGGAAGCTGATCTAGCGCTGCTGCCCTTCGCCTCCCGCAAGCGGGGGCGCACCTTCGCCCCGCTGACAGCTGAGGCTCCATCGCGCCGCCTAATTTTTTCATCCCTCCGTTGCATGAAGGGAGCAAAATCGCGCTGAACGTGTCATAACTCAGCTCGCTCCACCTCGGCTGCGTTTGCTCCAAATAGTCAAATAATATGACTAGTCGGAACTCAACTTCCGTGAAATAGTGCCCGCCGCTGGCGCGAAGGCCGGCCTGTGGGTGCCATGCTACCAATCGGCGCCCCCGGATAAAACATCTTGGGAGACGCGCCTGATGCCCCCTAAAGCTCTCTGTGCGGCCAGCGCCATGGCCGCCTTGTTGCTCGCGACGCCGGCCAGCGCCCAGCTCACGATCGGCTTCTCGCAGATTGGATCGGAATCCGGCTGGCGCGCGGCCGAAACGTCCGTCTCAGCATGAAGTCGACCTCCTGCACCGCGCCAAAGCTCTTGCTGATCCCCCGCACCTCGGGCGTGCTTCTATTCGCCTTCATCGCCCTGCTGCAGGGGCTGGTCGCGCTTGCGCGCCGGCCGGCGGCGAAGCATGCGGGAGCGGCGTCATGACCTCGCGGATCGTCGTCATCCCGACCCGGCGGGCCCATTCCAACCATGCGGAGGTGGCGCGTTCGATCGGCGTCGACATCATCGCCGGCCGCTATGCGGAAGGCACGCGCCTGCCGGGGGATGCCGAGATGATCGCAATGTTCGGCGTGTCGCGGCCGGTGCTGCGCGAGAGCGTCAAGACGCTGGTCGCCAAGGGCCTGCTCACCACCAAGGCGCGGGTCGGCACCGTCGTGCGCGAGCGAGGTGCCTGGAACATGTTCGACGCAGACGTGCTGGCCTGGCACCTCGATGCCGGCATCGACAAGCGCTTCCTTGACGACCTCGCCGAGATCCGTCTCGCCGTGGAGCCGCGCGCGGCGATGCTGGCGGCAACACAGCGATCCGAGCAAGACATCAGCGAGCTGCGCCGCAGCATGGATCGGATGCGGCATGAAGCGTCCGACTCGGTCGGTTTTGCAGATGCAGATCTCGCGCTTCATGTTGCCGTGGCGCGTGCCTCGGGCAATCTGTTCATGCGCTCGATTGGGCATGTCATTGAAGCAGCGCTGCGCGCCTCTTTCCTGCTCAGCGCTCCGGTCGAGCCGGAGGATCGCGATACCGTGCTGCTCTGGCATCAGAAGATCGTCGATGCCATCGTCGCGGGCGATGCCCATGCCGCATCCGAGGCCATGGTCTATGTCATTCACAACGGCATGCGCCGCCATGACAGTACGGCGATCGAAACCGCCCCGGCCGAGCCGCCACCGTCGGCCGACACTGGAGAACAAGCGTGACAGACCTTCGCATCGCCATCGTCGGCTTCGGCAAGATCGCGCGGGACCAGCATGTGGCGGCGATCGCCGCCACACCGGGCGCAACGCTTGCCGCCGTGGCGAGCCGCAACGCCTCGCTGCAGGGGGTGCCGCATTTTGCGACCATCGAGGAATTGCTTCAGAAGGGGCCGCCGATCGACGCGGTCTCGCTCTGCACGCCGCCGCAGGTGCGACGGGCCCAGGCCGCGGCGGCGCTCGCCGCCGGCAAGCACGTCATGCTGGAGAAGCCGCCGGGCAACGGCGTTGCCGAGCTTGATCCGTTGATCGCGATGGCGGCGGGTGCGAAGCGGACATTGTTTGCGACCTGGCATTCGCGCTATGCGCCGGCGGTGGAGCCGGCCCGGCAATGGCTCACTGATCGGCACATCAAATCCGTTCACATCAGCTGGAAGGAAGACGTGCGTGTCTGGCATCCCGGGCAGGGCTGGATCTGGGAGCCCGGCGGCCTCGGCGTGTTCGATCCGGGCATCAATGCGCTGTCGATCCTGACCAGGATTCTGCCGAAGCCCGTGTTCGTCACCGCGGCCGAGCTGGCCTTTCCAGCCAATTGCCAGGCGCCGATCGCGGCGAACGTGAACCTGACGGATATCAGCGGCCTGCCCGTGACCGCCGAGTTCGACTTCCGCCAGACCGGACCGCAGAGCTGGGATATCCTCGTCGAAACCGATCAGGGCCGGCTGACGCTGTCCAGCGGTGGCGCGCGCATGGCCGTCGACGGCAAGGTGCTTGCCGAAGGGCCCGATGAGGAATATCGCGGGCTCTACCGACGCTTCGTCGCGCTCGCAGCAACCGGCGCAAGTGACGTCGATCTGACGCCGCTCCGTCTCGTCGCCGACGCCTTCCTGCCCGGCAAGCGCACGATCGCCGAACCGTTTGTGGATTGAGCATGGCCGCGTCAACAATCACAAGAGACGTGTTCGGGACGCTGCCCGACGGCCACGAGGTCGAGCGCGTCGTGCTGCGCGGGGAGGGCGGCTTCGAGGCGCGCATCATCAGCTACGGCGCGGTGCTGCAGGCGTTGATCGCGCCGGATGCCAACGGCGGATATGACGACGTCGTGCTTGGCCATGATGCCTTCGCCGGCTATCTCGCCGAACGGAAGTTTCTGGGCGCCACCGTCGGCCGCTATGCCAACCGCATCGCCAAGGGACAGTTTTCGCTTCAAGGCGAGACGGTGCAGCTAGCGGTCAACAACGGTCCGAATGCGTTGCACGGCGGGCTCGAGGGTTTTGATCGCAAGCTCTGGGAGATCGCGGAGATCGACGAAGGCGCCGAGCCCGCGGTGACGCTCACCTATGTCAGCCCGCATGGCGAGGAGAGTTATCCCGGTAGGCTCGACGTTCGCGTGACCTATCGCATCACCGGGCCGACCGAGCTGTCGCTGCTGATGGAAGCGCGGACCGACCGGCCGACCGTCGTCAATTTGACCAACCACAGCTTCTTCAATCTCGAGGGTGCGACGTCAGAGACGTCCATTCTCGACCACCGCCTGATGGTCGCCGCCGAGCAGTTCCTCGCCATCGATCCCACCGCCATTCCGCTGCCGGAGCCGCCGCGCAGCGTGGCCGGCACGCCGTTCGATTTCCGCAAACCGTGGCCGATGGGTGAGCGCATCCGCGAAGGTGACCCGCAATTGCGCAACGGCAGGGGCTACGACCACACCTACTGCCTCGGGCGCGACGGCAAGCTTGCGCTCGCGGCGCGGCTGGAGGCGCCGCGCTCCGGGCGCATCATGGAGCTGTTCACCGATCAGCCCGGACTTCAGGTCTATTCGGGCAATTATCTCGACGGTACGATGTCGGGCAAGGGCGGCAAGCTGATCCGGCAATCGGACGCCATCTGCCTGGAGCCGCACATCTGGCCCGACGCTCCGAACCGGCCGGACTTTCCGAGCCCGCGCCTCGATTCCGGCGAGGTCTATCGCCATCACACGGTCTATCGCTTCTCAGTGAGGTCGCCATGATGGAGCAGGTGCCGACGGCTGTCCTCTCGAACCATCCTTGCCATCTCGGCGAAGGTCCGACCTATGACGTGACCACGAATACGGCCTGGTGGTTCGACATCCGCGAAGGCAAGCTGTTCGAGGCGCAACTCGGCAGCGGCACTGTCCGCAGCCACGCGCTCGGGCGGATGGCGAGCGCGCTGGGGCGCATCGACGCCGAGCGGCAGCTGATCGTCGCCGAGGACGGCCTCTATATCCGCAAGCTCGCTGATGGTGCGATGACGCTGTTCTGTCTCCTCGAAGCGGACAATCCGGCGACGCGCTCAAACGATTGCCGCGTGCATCAATCCGGTACGTTCTGGATCGGCACCATGGGCAAGAAAGCCGAGCCGAAGGCGGGCGCGATCTACGCCCTTCATCGCGGCAAGATCTCGACGCTGTTTCCCGGCATCAGCATTCCCAATTCGATCTGCTTCTCGCCCGACGGCGCCACCGGCTACTTCACCGACACGCCGCGTGCGGTGCTCTATGCCGTGCCGCTCAACCCCGCGACCGGCCTGCCGCGCGGCGAGCCGGAGGTGCTGTTGCGCCACAGCGGCATCGGCGGTCTCGACGGTTCGGTATGCGACGCCGACGGGCAGATCTGGAATGCGTGCTGGGGCGCGAGCCGGATCGACGTCTACTCGCCGCAAGGCGAGCGCCTGCGTTCGCTTAGCGTGCCGGCGAAGCAGGCGAGCTGCCCCGCCTTCGTCGGCCCCGACCTGTCGCGCCTGCTCGTCACGTTGGCCTGGCAGGATATGGACACGGCGGCACGCGCTGCCGATCCGCAAGCCGGCTGCACCTTTCTGCTCGAAGCAACCGCGCGCGGACGCGCGGAACCCGACGTCAAGCTCGCATAGGAGGCCCAAGCCGTACACGACCGTCGTTCTCGACACCACGAAGAAAGTCTGACACCCAAAGGGAGTGAAACATGCTGAAACTGAAGACAACATTTCTCGCGCTGGCGTTGGCCAGTGCCGCCACGATGGCCACAGGCGTCGCTGCCTTCGCCCAGAAGGCGACGGTCGGCATCGCCATGCCGACGAAGTCCTCGGCGCGCTGGATCGACGACGGCAACAACATGGTCAAGGTGCTGAAGGAGCGCGGCTACAACACCGACCTGCAATATGCCGAGGACGACATCCCGAACCAGCTCTCCCAGGTCGAGAACATGGTGACCAAGGGCGCCAAGGCGCTGGTGATCGCCGCGATCGACGGTACCACCTTGTCCGACGTGCTCAAGCAGGCGAAAGCAAAAGGCATCACCGTGATCGCCTATGACCGCCTGATCCGCGGCACGCCGAACGTCGACTATTACGCGACCTTCGACAACTTCCAGGTCGGCGTGCTCCAGGCGGAGTCGATCGTGCAAGGTCTCGGCCTGAAGGACGGCAAGGGCCCCTTCAACATCGAGCTGTTCGGCGGCTCGCCCGACGACAACAATGCCTACTTCTTCTACAACGGCGCCATGAGCGTGCTGAAGCCGTATATCGACAGCGGCAAGCTCGTGGTCGTGTCCGGCCAGATGGGCATGGATAAGGTCGCGACCCTGCGCTGGGACGGCGCCACTGCGCAGGCCCGCATGGACAACCTGCTCAGCGCCTACTACGGCAACAAGAAGGTCAACGCCGTGCTGTCGCCCTATGACGGCCTCTCGATCGGCATCATCTCCTCGCTGAAGGGCGTCGGCTACGGGAGTGCCGGCCAGCCGATGCCCATCATCTCGGGCCAGGATGCCGAGGTGCCCTCGATCAAGGCGATGCTGCGCGGCGACCAGTACTCGACCATCTTCAAGGACACCCGCGACCTCGCCAAGGTGACCGCCGACATGGTCGACGCCGCGCTCGCCGGCAAGCAGGTCACCGTCAACGACACCAAGACCTACGAGAACGGTGTCAAGACCGTGCCGTCCTATCTGCTGAAGCCGGTTGTGGTCTACAAGGACAATTGGGAGAAGACCCTGGTCGACAGCGGCTACTACAAGAAGTCGCAGTTCCAGTAAGACTCTCTCTTTTTCCCCTCTCCCCGCTTGCGGGGAGAGGGTTAGGGTGAGGGGCCTCTTTCCATACGGGCAGTGGTTGGTATGCACTCCGTCATTGCGAGCGCAGCGAAGCAATCCAGTCTGCCACCGCGGAAATTGTCTGGATTGCTTCGCTGCGCTCGCAATGACGATGTGGATGCAGCGATATCAGTCAACCTCTCCCCGCACGCGGGGAGAGACGAAGTAACGCAAGGGACACCAAAGCCATGACCGCCATGCTGGAGATGCGCAACGTCAGCAAGAGCTTTGCCGGCGTGCAGGCATTGCGCGACGTCAACTTCTCGGTTCGCGCCGGGCAGATCCATGCGCTCGTCGGCGAGAACGGCGCCGGCAAGTCGACGCTGATGAAGGTGCTGAGCGGGGTCTATCCGCACGGCAGCTACGAGGGCACCATCGTCTTCGAGGGCGAGGAGCGCCGCTTCCGCGACATCAATGATTCCGAGGCGCTGGGCATCATCATCATCCATCAGGAGCTGGCGCTGATCCCGCTGATGTCGATTGCGGAGAACATCTTCCTGTCGCATCCGCCGTCGAAGTTGGGGGTGATCGACCGCGACGAGGTCTACCGGCGCACGCGCGAGCTGCTGGCGCAGGTCGGCCTGAAGGAATCGCCGGATACGCTGATCACCGATCTCGGCGTCGGCAAGCAGCAGCTCGTCGAGATCGCGAAGGCGCTGTCCAAGCGGGTGCGGATGCTGATCCTGGACGAGCCGACCGCGAGTCTCAACGAGGCCGACAGCGCCGCGCTGCTCGAACGGCTGATGACGTTCCGCGAGCAGGGCATCGGCTCGATCCTGATCTCGCACAAGCTGAACGAGGTTGCCAAGGTCGCCGACCACATCACCGTGCTGCGCGACGGCCGCACGGTGGACAGCATCGACTGCCACGCCGAGCAGATCCAGGAAGATCGCATCATCCGCAGCATGGTCAACCGCGACATGGCGCACCGCTTCCCGGAGCGCAACGTGAAGATCGGCGAGCCCGTGCTCGACGTCGAGAACTGGTCGGTCTATCACCCCATCCATCCCGAGCGGCAGGTGATCAAGAACGTCAGTTTCGGTGTCAAGCGCGGCGAGGTCGTGGGCATTGCCGGGCTTATGGGGGCAGGGCGCACCGAGTTCGCCATGAGCCTGTTCGGCCGCTCCTGGGGCACCAATATCAGCGGCACTATCCGGCTCGAAGCCCGTGAGATCGCGCTGCCGAGCGTCGCCGCCGCGATCGACGCCGGCCTTGCCTACGTCACCGAGGACCGCAAGCAACTCGGCCTGATCCTCGCCGACGATGTCCGCAAGAACATCACGCTGGCGAGCCTCGACCAGGTTGCACCTGGCAGGGTGATCGACGACATCGCCGAGCTCAAGGTCGCCAGCGACTACCGCAACCGCATGCGCATCCGCTGCTCCGACGTCTACCAGGAGACCGGCCAGCTCTCCGGCGGCAACCAGCAAAAGGTCGTGCTGTCGAAATGGCTGATGACCGACCCCAAGGTCCTGATTCTGGACGAGCCGACCAGAGGTATCGACGTCGGTGCCAAATATGAGATTTACTGTATCATCAACGAGCTTGCGGAAGCCGGCCGCGGCGTCGTGGTGATCTCCTCGGAGATGCCCGAGCTGCTCGGCATCTGCGACCGCATCTGTGTCATGAACGACGGCGCCTTCGTCGGCGAGTTCAAGGGCTCAGAGGCGACACAGGAAAAGATCATGCGCGCCATCATGCGCAACGAACGAAGCATTGGGAACGCCGCGCCCGCGGCCGCGGAGATGGGAGGATCGCAGCCATGACCGACAAGACGGTTTCGCTGCCCGAGGAGCGCCGGCACGGCAGCTTCATCAAGAACAATTTGCGCAATTACGGTATGTTGATGTCGCTGGTTGCGATCATGCTGTTCTTCCAGGTCGTGACCGGCGGCACGCTGCTGCAGCCGCTCAACCTCACCAACTTGGTGCTGCAGAACAGCTATATCGTCATCATGGCGCTGGGCATGCTGCTGGTCATCGTCACCGGCCATATCGACCTTTCGGTCGGCTCGGTCGCGGGCTTCATCGGCGCCGTGGCGGCCTTGCTGATGGTGACCTACAAGGTCGATTATACGCTCGCCTTCATCGCTTGCCTCGCGCTCGGTGGCGCGATCGGTGCGGCGCAGGGCTATTGGGTGGCCTATTTCAAGATCCCCTCCTTCATCGTGACGTTGGCGGGCATGCTGGTGTTCAAGGGCCTGGCGCTCGCGGTGTTGCAGGGCCAGTCGCTCGGGCCGTTCCCGGCGACCTTCCAGAAGCTGTCCTCGGGTTTCATTCCGGAACTGCTGCCCGAGGCCGGCACGCTGCATCCGACCTCGATGCTGATCGGCGCCGTTCTCGCGCTCGGGCTCGTCTATGCCAGCGCCAAGGGAAGGTCGCGCGAGCAGTCGCACGGCATCGAGGTCGAACCCTATGCGTTCTTCCTCGGCAAGAGCATCTTGCTCGCCTGCGCCGTGCTGTATTTCACCTATCTGATCGCCTCGCATCGCGGCCTGCCCAACGTGCTGGTGATCATGACTGCGCTGATCGCGCTCTACGGCTTCGTCACCCGCCGCACCGTGATCGGCCGGCAGATCTACGCCGTCGGCGGCAACGCCAAGGCGGCGAGCCTGTCTGGCATCAAGACCGAGCGGCTGACCTTCCTCACCTTCGTCAACATGGGCGTGCTCGCCGCGCTCGCCGGCCTCGTCTTCGCCGCGCGGCTCAACACGGCGACCCCGAAGGCCGGCCTCGGCTTCGAGCTCGACGTCATCGCCGCCTGTTTCATCGGCGGCGCCTCGGCCTATGGCGGCGTTGGACGGGTCGGCGGTGCCGTGGTCGGCGCCATGATCATGGGCGTGATGAACAACGGCATGTCCATCCTCGGCATCGGCATCGACTATCAGCAGGTCATCAAGGGCCTGGTGCTGCTGGGCGCGGTGTGCATCGACGTGTACAATCAGCGGCGGTAGCGCTTCGTAGCCCGGATGCGGCGCAGCGTAATCCGGGTCTCTGCGCTTGGTGAGATTTCCCGGATTGCGCTGCGCTGCATCCGGGCTGCGGTCAAAGCACTACGGCAGCGGTGATTGCGTCGTGAACAGCACGGTCGCGATCCCGATCGAGAGCCCCACCGCCGATACGGTTCCCACCGTCGACAGCACGCCCATGCGCCTGAGCGCGATGGCGAAGGCAATGATGATGGGTGTTGCGGTCATCAGCCCGATCTGTGCATCGCTCATGGGATCGTCCGGCGCTCCGTGAAGCTCTGAGCCGGTTCGTACCGCGAAACGGCTGGCTGAACGTTGTGTCGGCGCAAACAGGAGCCCTGCAGTCCTCCAGTTTGTCCGGCAACAAATTCGGAACCGGGTGGTCGAGCTAAGTCTGACCGGCGTCCTGATCCAGAAAGACGATGTCGACGGCCGAGTGCGAACAGCAGGAAACAGGCTGGGGAATCCTGCAGGATCTCCCCGGCGATCCCATGATCTGGGTGCTGATCTTCAGCGAACTCGTCGCCTTCGGCCTGCTCCTCGGCGCCTTCTCTGTCGCCCGCGCGATTCACCCCGCGGTGTTCGCGGCCGGGCAGGCCACGCTCGATTCGCATCTCGCCGGCCTCAACACCGTCGTGCTGGTGACCAGCGGCTGGGCGGCGGCCCGGGCGACCAAGGCCGTGCGGAATGGACAACGGGCAACGACACGATACTGGCTTCTCGGCGCCATGGCGCTCGGCTGCCTTTTCATCGCGATCAAGCTCGCAGAGTACGCCGAAGAAACCGGGCGCGGGGTCGGGCTTGAGACCAATCCCTTCTTCACGCTCTACTTCCTGCTGACCGGCTTTCATCTCCTGCACGTTGGCCTCGGCATCATCATTCTCGCCGTGGTCTGCCGCCGTGCCGGGATATCAGGCGTCGAGACGGGAACGGCCTTCTGGCACATGGTCGATCTGGTCTGGATCGTGATGTTCCCGATCCTGTATCTGGTGAAATGACGATGCCAGATCGTGTCGACGTCACCTGGATCGCCTTGATCGGCCTTGCGCTTGCGACCGTCCTGCTGCCGCCGCTAATACCACGGGCGCTGCTCGGCAACGCTCTGCTGCTTGCCTTCGCCGCGCTCAAGGGGCATCGCATCGCGCTCGACTTCATGGATCTTCGCGCCGTCCCCGCACTCTGGCGCGGTCTCGTCGCGAGCTGGATCCTCATCGTGCTGCTGCTTGCCTGGCTCGCCTCGGCGCTCGTCGCCCTGATCTGACGCGCTCATTGCGCCCTGACAAAGAACGGGCTGGGCAAAGCGGCAATAAATCACACTATCGCGATTTCGCAGGAATCAACCGGAAAGGATTGGCAATGGCTGAACGCCTGACCAAGTCGGCCGCTCGAAACGTCTTCTACGGCGGCTCGGCCTTTTTCTTCGCCATCTTCATAGGGCTAACGGCGCACAGCCATTACTACATGGCCACGACATCGACCGACGCAGCCACGCTGACGTCTTCGGTTGCCCGCGGCAAGCACGTCTGGGAGAAGAATTCTTGTATCAACTGTCATACCCTGCTGGGCGAGGGCGCCTACTTTGCGCCTGAAGTCGGCAATGTCTGGGATCGCTGGGGTGGCAACGAGGATCCGGCCGCCGCGCGCGAGACATTGAAGGCCTGGATGCAGTCGCAGCCTTCGGGCGCACCGGGCCGCCGGCAGATGCCTCAATTCAACCTCACCGACCAGGAGCTCGATGATCTCGCCGACTTCCTGCAATGGACCAGCAAGATCAAGCGCCAAGAGTGGCCGCCGAACAAGGCGGGCTGAGCGCATCGCTTCCTGAAATCCCTCAAGACAGAGAGCCTGAGATGAAATATCAGACCCAGAAAGTCGCGATGCTGTATTTCTACGGCGCGCTGACCCTGTTCGTGGCGCAGGTCCTATTCGGCCTCGTCGCTGGAACGATCTACGTCCTGCCCAACACGCTGTCGACCCTGCTGCCGTTCAACGTCGTCAGGATGATCCACACCAACGCGCTGATCGTGTGGTCGTTGATCGGCTTCATGGGCGCGACCTACTTCCTGCTGCCCGAGGAAACCGAGACAGAGCTCTACAGCCCGCTTCTGGCCAAGATCCAGTTCTGGATGTTTTTCGGTGCTGCGGGTGTGGCTGTGGTCGGTTATCTCTTCCAATACCACGAGGGCCGCGAATTCCTCGAACAGCCCTTCATCATCAAGGTCGGCATCGTCGTCGTCTGCCTGATGTTCCTGTTCAACGTCACCATGACGGCGCTGAAGGGCCGTAAGACCACGATCACCAACATCCTGCTATTCGGGCTGTGGGGCGTTGCGATCTTCTTCCTGTTCGCCTTTTACAACCCGGTAAATCTCGCGGTCGACAAGATGTACTGGTGGTATGTTGTTCATCTCTGGGTCGAGGGCGTCTGGGAGCTGATCATGGCCTCCGTGCTCGCTTATCTCATGATCAAGCTCAACGGCATCGACCGCGAAGTGGTCGAGAAGTGGCTCTACGTCATCATCGGGCTGGCGCTGTTCTCCGGCATCCTCGGCACCGGCCATCATTTCTACTGGATCGGCGCGCCCGGTTACTGGCAGTGGATCGGCTCGCTGTTCTCCACGCTCGAGGTCGCGCCGTTCTTCACCATGGTGATCTTCACGGTGCAAATGACCTGGAAGGCCGGCCGCAAGCACCCGAACCGCGCTGCATTGTTGTGGTCGGTCGGCTGCTCGGTCATGGCGTTCCTCGGCGCCGGTGTCTGGGGTTTCCTGCACACCCTGTCCTCGGTCAACTACTACACCCACGGCACCCAGGTTACCGCCGCGCACGGCCATCTCGCCTTCTTCGGCGCCTATGTGATGCTGAACCTGTCCGTGATGGCCTATGCAATCCCACAGATCAGAGGGCGTGCGCCCTACAATCAATGGCTCTCCATGGCGAGCTTCTGGATCATGTGCACCGCCATGATGGTGATGACCTTCGCGCTGACCTTCGCCGGCGTGGTCCAGGTCCATCTCCAGCGCGTGCTCGGCCAGGGCTACATGGACGTGCAGGACCAGCTCGCGATGTTTTACTGGGTCCGGCTGGGGTCCGGCGTGTTCGTCGCGATCTCCGCGCTGATGTTCGTGTGGGCCGTGCTTGTGCCCGGTCGCGCCCGTCAGCCGGTCATCCCCGGCGCGTTGCAGCCGGCCGAGTGAGCGCGCAAAGGCGGCCGTGGCTCGCTGCGGCCGCCGTCACTATGTGAATTCCGGAGAAAGACCATGAATGCAGCACTTCTCGCCGTGGCGAAGCCCGAACCTCAGCCGCCCGCCTATACTGCCAGTGGCAACGAATGCGCGCTGTTCGAGCACGCTTGGCGCAATCAGCTGCCGGTGCTGCTGAAGGGGCCGACCGGCTGCGGCAAGACGCGCTTCGTCACGCATATGGCGGCGCGGCTGGGATTGCCGCTGCACACCGTCGCCTGCCACGACGATCTCACCGCGGCCGATCTCACCGGCCGCTATCTGCTCAGGGGCGGCGATACCGTGTGGAGCGACGGCCCGTTGACGCGGGCGGTGCGCGAGGGCGGCATCTGCTATCTCGACGAGGTCGTGGAGGCGCGCAAGGACGTAACGGTGGTGCTGCATCCCCTGACCGACGATCGCCGCATCCTGCCTCTGGAGCGTACCGGCGAGCAGCTTGCCGCGCCGAACAGCTTCATGCTCGTCGTCTCCTACAATCCAGGCTATCAGACGCTGCTCAAGGCGCTCAAGCCGTCGACGCGGCAGCGCTTTGTCGCGATCGAGTTCGGCTTCCTGCCGCCGGAGCAGGAGATTGCGGTGGTCGCCGCCGAGAGCGGACTATCGCCGGAGCGCGTGCGGCCGCTGGTCGGGCTGGCTGGCCGGCTGCGCGCGCTGAAGGGCCACGACCTGGAGGAGGGTGTCTCGACCCGGCTCGTCGTCTATTGCGCGACCCTGATTGCGGCCGGCATGCCGACGGCCGATGCCGTGCTCGCTGGCATGATCGAGCCGCTGACCGACGATGCCGATGTCAAGGCGGCGCTGCTGGACGTCGCGCGTGCCGTGATCGGCTGAGGCGGCTCCGATGCTCGATTTCCTCGAACTGGAAGAGACCGTCGGCCGCGCCTGGCACCGCATGGTCGGTGGCACCGCCAGCTATCCGGTTCATGCCGAGCATGCGGTCTCGCTTGCGGAAATGAGAAACAGGCTCGCGGTGATGTTCCGCGCGCTGGGCGGTGAGGCGGGTGTGCAGATCGCCGGTGCCGGCGCGCGCAAGTCCGGGCATCGGCTCGGCTGGCGGCAACGCATCGGTCTCGGTGACGAGCGCCTGGAGCAGCCGGGCCGCGATGCCACCTCCATCTTCCTCCCTGAAAGCATCGCGATCTTTCCCGACAACGCGCTGAATGCAGCGCTCTATCGCTGGCTCGCGGCATGGTTCGCAGCCGCGCCGATCGAAACCATCACCGAATCCGATCCGCTGCGACGGGATCTTCTGGTGTTGCGCCGGGCCAGCGAGACGGCGGTCTTCGTGCTCACGCAATTTCCCGGCCTCGTCGACGACTATGCGCAACTCGCCGCAGCAACTGCCGAAGCCAGGCCGCGTCGCCCCTTGCCGCGCATCGAGCAGGAGGTCGAGCAGATCGTGCTGGGGCTACTCGGAACCGGAAAGGCGCCTGCGGGCAAGCTGTGGCCCGCGATGATGGGAACGGAGCCGCTGCTGGTCAAGGCGCCGCCTGGCTATCGCTCGATGCTTCCGTGCCCGCTGTGGGGCGATTGCTGGACCCGCGAGCTGTCGCCTGCGCATGCGGGCGTGGATGAATGCGTCGATGGTGCGGAGGCCGCGAGCGAGGACAATCGCAAGCACTTTGCCGTGCGCGAGCGCGAGGACGGCGCCAATCGCCGCGATCCCTTCGTACTCAACCGCTTCGAGAAAATTCTCGCGATGGCCGAGATGGTCAATGTCGACCGCCCCACCGATGACAGTGAGGAGGAGGATGCGCAGAAGGCGGCGGACGATCTCGAGGAGATAACGCTCAGCCGCCGCAGCGGCAAGCCGGCGGGCCGGTTCAAGTTTGATCTCGACCTCCCGCCGGAGGCCCTCGATGCCTCGCGCTTGACTGCGGACCTGACCTATCCGGAGTGGGATTATCGCAGCGGCTCCTATTTGCCGGATCATTGCCGCGTACTCGCATCTGCCGCCCCCGAGAATGGGGAAAGCTGGACGCCCGACGAGACCATGCGCCGGCACATCCGCCAGGTGCGCCGCCGCTTCGAGGTCCTGCGGCCGCGCCATGAGTTGATGCGGGCTCAGGCCGACGGGCATGATCTGGATCTAGACGCGCTGGTGCGTGCGCGGTGCGATCTCCGCGCCGGCAGCAGCAGCGGTCTTGATCGCGTCCACGTGGCGATGCGCCCGCAAGGTCACGATCTCGCTGTCACGCTGCTGGTCGACGTCTCGCTCTCCACGGACGCCTGGGCCAATGGCTACCGCGTGCTCGACGTCGAGAAGGAGGCGCTGCTCGTGCTTGCCCACGGCCTATCCGCCTGCGGCGATCATCACGGCATCCTGACCTTCACCTCGCGCCGGCGCTCCTGGGTGCGGCTCGAGACGGTTAAGGCGTTCGGCGAGCCGATGAGTGACGTGGTCGAGCGCTGCATTGGCGCGCTCAAGCCCGGCTATTACACGCGGATCGGTGCGGCGGTACGGCATGCCGTCGCCGAGCTTGCACGCCAGCCGCAGCGCAAGAAGCTGCTGCTCGTCCTCACCGACGGCAAACCGAACGACGTCGACCACTATGAAGGGCGCTTTGCGGTCGAAGACACCAGAAAGTCCGTGCAGGAAGCGCGCCGGCTCGGGATCACGGTGTTCGGCGTAACGATCGACGCGGCGGCGCAATCCTATTTTCCGGCCCTGTTCGGGCGCAGCGGCTATGCGATCGTCGGCAACATCAAGCGACTGCCCGCGGCACTGCCGGCGATCTACCGGCAGGTGGCCCACTGAGGCGGTTCATGCAACTCGACGTTGGGCTATTGCTCACGGCTTGGGTATATGATCGAATGTCCGGATGGACCAGAGCCGGCCAAATCCCGATCTGATCATCTTCGACTGCGACGGCGTGCTCGTCGACAGCGAGCTCTTGAGCTGCCGCTGCCTGTCCGAGGTCCTGGCGGAATTCGGTCTCGTGCTCAGCGAGGAGCAGGCGCTCGAGCTGTTTCTCGGACGCAGCACCAAGGCCGTCGAGCAGCATTATCGCGATCTCGGGCACTCGCTGACGGACGCCTTCCCGCCCCGACTGAAGTCGCGTGTGCTGGAGAATTTTGCCGCCTCGCTCGCGCCGATTCCCGGGGTGGAGGCGGCGATCTCCGGACTGACCGTGCCGTTCTGCGTGGCCTCGTCGAGCGATCTCGACCGCGTCTCGCTCTCGCTCGACGTCACCGGTCTTCGGGCATATTTCGGCGATCGGATCTACACCGCGCAGATGGTCAGGCACGGCAAGCCGGCGCCTGATCTCTTTCTTCATGCGGCCGAGAGCATGCGCACGCCGCCATCGCGCACGCTGGTGATCGAGGATAGCGTCAGCGGCGTGCAGGCGGGTAAGGCGGCCGGCATGACCGTCTGGGGATTTGTCGGCGGCGGCCATTATCGCAGCCGCGATGGCCGGGCTATATTATCGGCCGCCGGGGCCGATCGGGTCTTTACACATATGAGCGATCTCTGGGAGGTGTGAGCGCGCATGGCCGCCGAGAACGACAAGTCGAGACTCGACGACGCCGCGCGCGCCGGCTGGCTCTATTTCATTGCCGGTCACACACAGGACGAGATCGCAAAGATGCTTCAGGTGTCGCGGGCTTCGGCGCAGCGGCTGGTCTCGTTGTGCCTCGCCGAGCGGCTCATCACCTTCCGGCTCGAGCACCCCATCGCAGCCTGCATGGAGCTGGCGGCGCGCTTGAAGCAACGGTTCGACCTCGTTCATTGCGAGGTGGTGCCGGCCGATCCGGCCGCGCCGCAGGCGGTGGCTGGAATCGCCGAGCGCTGCGCCAATTTGCTCGATTCCACGCTGCGTTCGGAGACGCCCGTGATCGTCGCGCTCGGCACGGGCCGGGCGGTGCGTGCCGCCGTCGAGCGCGTCACGCCGATCGAGCGGCCCAATCACCAGATCGTCTCGCTGGTCGGCAACATCTCCGCCGACGGCTCGGCGAGCTTCTACGACACCGTCGGCCGGCTCGCCGACCGCACCGGCGCGCGGCACTATCCGATGCCGCTGCCGTTCCTGATGTCGTCGGAGGACGAGCGCAACAGGATGGTGCGCATCGAGCCGATCGCGAAGGTGAAGGCGGTCGCGGCAAGGGCTGACTTGCGCCTCGTCGGCATTGGCCAGATGGATCAGAAGGCGCAGGTGCACGTCGACGGCTTCGTCACCCGCGACGAATTGTTCGAGATGATGCGGCTGGGCGCCATCGGCGAGATCACCGGCTGGGCCTATGACGCCAAGGGCCGCCTGCTCAAGGCCGGCACCAACAAGCGCCTCACCAGCATTCCGCCGGAAGTGCCGGCGAAGACCACGACCATCGGTGCGGCGGTGGGCGCAGCCAAGGTGGCGGCGATTGCAGCCGCGCTGAGCGGCGGGCTGATCAACGGATTGATCACGGACGAGGCGACGGCAAGAGCGATTCTGGAGCGGTAAAGCGCTCACGCTTCGCGTGCCTACCACACTGGATGCTTCGCGTTCGCGGAGGACGGCAGCCGTGGGTGAAGCAAAACCTCCCCATCCTTCCCGCACCGCAGCACTCACAAGTTGCTGGAATGCCCACGCGCCTGCTTGACAACGTGCCGCCCTTGCGCTGAACATACGCCCAACGCGTGGGCATATGCCCAAAACGCGAATTGAGGGGAGGTCACCGTGAAACATGTCCTGGGCGCCGTCTGCGGCGCGTCTTGCCTGCTGCTGGCCGTCCCGGCGACGGCCGAAACGACCCTGACGATCGCCACCGTCAACAATGGCGACATGATCCGCATGCAGGGGCTGACGGGTGAGTTCACCAAGAAGAACCCTGACATCACCGTGAAATGGGTGACGCTGGAGGAGAACGTGCTGCGCCAGCGCGTCACCACCGATATCGCCACCAAGGGTGGCCAGTTCGACGTCCTCACCATCGGCACGTACGAGGTGCCGATCTGGGCCAAGAAGGGCTGGCTGGTACCGCTCGCCAACCTCGGCGCCGACTACGACGTCGCCGACCTCCTGCCCAAGATCAAGGACGCGGTCTCCGCCGACGGCAAGCTCTACGCCGCGCCGTTCTACGGCGAGAGTTCGATGGTGATGTACCGCACCGATCTGTTCGAGAAGGCCGGCCTGAAGATGCCGGAAAAGCCGAGCTGGGATTTCGTGATCGATGCGGCCAAGAAGCTGACCGACAAGAGCGCCGGCACCTACGGCATCTGCCTGCGCGGCAAGGCAGGCTGGGGCGAGAACATGGCGTTCCTCTCGGCGATGGCCAATTCCTATGGCGCGCGCTGGTTCGACGAAAAGTGGCAGCCGCAGTTCAACACGCCGGAATGGAAGACGACACTCACGACCTACGTCAACCTGATGAAGGAAGCCGGGCCTCCCGGCGCCAGCTCCAACGGCTTCAACGAGAATCTGGCGCTGTTCAACGCCGGCAAATGCGCGATGTGGATCGACGCCACAGTCGCGGCGTCCTTCGTCACCAACCCTAAGGAGTCTAAGGTCGCCGACAAGGTCGGCTTCGCGCTCGCGCCCAACACCGGGCTCGGCAAGAACGCCAACTGGCTGTGGGCCTCGAATCTCGCAATCCCTGCCGGCTCCAAGAAGACGGAAGCCGCCGAGAAGTTCATCGCCTGGGCCACCAGCAAGGACTACACCAAGCTGGTGGCCTCGAAGGAGGGCTGGGCCAACGTGCCGCCGGGCACGCGTACCTCGCTCTACCAGAACGATGAGTACCTGAAGGTCGCGCCGTTTGCGAAACTGACGCTGGCCTCGATCGACGCCGCCGATCCCAACAAGCCGACGGTGAAGCCCGTTCCCTACGTCGGCGTGCAATACGCCGCCATCCCTGAATTCCAGGGCATCGGCACGCAGGTGGGCCAGCAGTTCTCGGCGGCGCTTGCGGGATCGATGACGGTCGATGCGGCGCTCACGGCTGCGCAGTCCGCTACCGAGCGCGAGATGAAGCGCGCCGGCTACATCAAGTGAACCCGGGCTCTCCCTGAGCTCAAACTTGCGGCCATCCATCCTTGCTGGATGGCCGCCCTTCTTCCTCCGAGCGGAGCGCCAAGAATGGCAACCCGGCAGACGCAGCTTCTTGCGCGGTCGCTCCTGACCCCGGCCGTCGGACTGCTGTTCATCTGGATGATCGTCCCGCTGGCGCTGACGATCTACTTCTCGACGCTGCATTACAGCCTGCTCGATCCCGGCTCGGAATCGTTCGTCGGCCTTGAAAACTTCCGCTACTTCCTCACCGATCCTGCCTTCCTCGCCTCGCTTCAGAACACGCTGGTGCTGGTCGGCTCGGTGCTGGCGCTGACCATCCTGCTCGGCATTCCCCTGGCGCTGCTGATGGACCAACCCGTGATCGGCCGCAATATCGTGCGGTTGATGGTGATCGCCCCGTTCTTCGTGATGCCGACGGTGAGCGCGCTGGTCTGGAAGAACCTGTTGATGCATCCGGTGTCGGGATTGTTCGCCTGGCTCGCCTCGCTGTTCGGCCTGACGCCGATCGATTGGTTCAACGACGTGCCGCTGTTTGCGGTGATTTTGATCGTGACCTGGCAATGGCTGCCGTTCGCGACCCTGATCCTGCTCACCGCGCTGCAATCGCTCGACGAGGAGCAGAAGGAAGCCGCCGAGATGGACGGCGCCAGCGCCGTTTCGACCTTCATCTACATCACGCTGCCGCACCTCGCGCGTCCCATCACGGTGGTGATCCTGATCGAGACCATTTTCCTGCTGACGGTGTTCGCCGAGATCTTCGTCACCACCGGCGGCGGGCCGGGCCTGCAAACCACCAACATCGCCTTCCTGATCTATTCGCAGGCGCTGATCCAGTTCGACGTCGGCAGCGCCTCGGCGGGCGGGCTCGTCGCGGTGGTCATCGCCAACATCGTCGCCTTCTTCTTGGTCCGCATCGTCGGCCGCAACCTGGAGGCCTGACATGGCACGGATGGCGACGACGCGGCGGGTGATGATATCGACGGCGGCGGCCTGGCTGTTCGGCTTCCTGATCTTCTTTCCCATCCTGTGGATGGGGCTGGCGAGCTTCAAGACCGAGCTCGAGGCCTTCGCAATCCCGCCATCCTTCCTGTTCTTCCACTGGACCACGGAAAACTACGCCACCGTGCAGGAACGCAGCGATTATCTGCACCACGCGATGAACTCGATCATCATCGCCGGCGGCTCGACGCTCATTGCGCTGCTGATCGCCATTCCGGCGGCCTGGTCGATGGCGTTCTCGCCAACCAAGCGCACCAAGGACATCCTGCTCTGGATGCTCTCGACCAAGATGATGCCGCCGGTCGGCGTGTTGGTGCCGATCTACCTGATCTACAAGAGCCTCGGGCTGCTCGATTCCCGCATCGGCCTCGTCTTCATCCTCTGCCTCGGGAATCTGCCGATCGTCATCTGGATGCTCTTCACATATTTCAAGGAGATCCCACGCGACATCTTAGAGGCCGCGCGCATGGACGGCGCCACGATCGGCCGCGAGCTCGTGTATGTGCTGACGCCGATGGCGATCCCGGGACTGGCGTCCACGCTGCTGCTCAATCTGATCCTGGCCTGGAACGAGGCGTTCTGGACGCTGAACCTGTCCACCTCGAGCGCTGCGCCGCTCACCACGTTCATCGCCTCCTATTCGAGCCCCGAAGGGCTGTTCTGGGCAAAACTGTCGGCGGCGTCGACGCTGGCGATCGCGCCCATTCTCGTCCTGGGTTGGTTCAGCCAGAAGCAGCTCGTGCGCGGGCTCACCTTTGGCGCGGTGAAATAGGGGGCTGCCGGATCATGGGTCAGATCACACTTCAGGGCGTGCAGAAATCCTTCGGCCCCGTGCACATCATCAAGGGCGCCGACCTCGAGATCGCCGATGGCTCCTTCGTGGTGTTCGTCGGTCCCTCCGGCTGCGGCAAGACCACGCTGCTGCGGCTGATCGCGGGGCTCGAGGACGTCAGCGGCGGCAAGATCCTGATCGACGGCAAGAACGTCGTCGATACGCCGCCCGCCAAGCGCGGGCTGTCGATGGTGTTCCAGTCCTACGCGCTCTATCCGCATATGAGCGTGCGTGGCAATATCGGCTTCGGCCTCAAGATGGCGGGCTTGCCGAAGGACGAGATCAACCGCAAGGTCGAGGCGGCCGCCGCGACGCTGAATCTCACGCCCTACCTCGACCGCAAGCCGCGCGAGCTCTCCGGCGGCCAGCGCCAGCGCGTCGCGATCGGCCGCGCCATCGTCCGCGAGCCCAAGGCATTCCTGTTCGACGAGCCGCTCTCCAACCTCGACGCCGCGCTGCGCGTGCAGATGCGCATCGAGGTGACGCGACTTCAGAAGCAGCTCGGCACCACCGCGATCTACGTCACCCACGACCAGGTCGAGGCCATGACCATGGCCGACAAGATCGTCGTGCTCAACGGCGGCAAGATCGAGCAATATGGCTCGCCGCTGGAACTTTACGAGCGACCCGCCAATCTCTTCGTCGCCGGCTTCATCGGCTCGCCCAAGATGAATTTCGTCACCGGCGAGCCCGCTTTGCAGAAGGGGGCAGCGACGATCGGCGTCCGGCCGGAGCATCTGAAGATCGAGCGCGACGGCGGTGGCGGCTGGCAGGGCACCATTGCGGTGGCCGAGCATCTCGGCAGTGACACCTTCCTCTACGTCGACGCCGGTGCGCTCGGCATGCTGACGGCGCGCTACATCGGCGAATTGAGCCTGCATGCCGGCGACCGAGTATCGCTGATGCCGGACCCTGCGCGCATTCACCGCTTCGACGAGAGCGGCAACGCTCTTCGGGGCTGACAAGAAACGGCAAGAAGACGGAAAGACGACCATGTATCTGGAAAAATTCAGGCTGAGCGGCAAGACCGCGTTCATCACCGGCGGCGGCCAGGGCATCGGCCTCGCCTGCGCGGAGGCACTGGCCGAGGCCGGCGCGAAGGTCATCATCGGCGACCGCGACGGCAAGGTCGCCGACGGCGCCAAAGCCAGCCTGAGGGCGAAGGGCTACGACATCGAGACCGCAATCATGGACGTCACCAACACCACACGCGTGGCGGAGATGGCAAATGATCTCGTCGCCCGCCATGGCAAGGTCGACATCCTCGTCAACAATGCCGGCATCGCGCGGAGCGAGACGCCGGCCGAGACCGTTACCGACGAGCACTGGCTCAACGTCATCGACGTCAATCTCAACGGCACCTTCTGGTGCTGCCGCGAGTTCGGCAAGCACATGTTGAAGGCTGGAAGCGGCGCCATCGTCAATGTCGGCTCGATGAGCGGCTTCATCGTCAACAAACCGCAGGAGCAGTGCTTCTACAACGCCTCCAAGGCCGCCGTGCACCATCTGACCAAGTCGCTGGCCGCCGAATGGGGCGCGCGCGGCATCCGCGTCAACGCGGTGGCGCCGACCTATATCGAGACGCCGCTCAACGCCTTCGTGAAGAGCAATCCGAAAATGTATGACGCCTGGATCGGTGGAACTCCGATGGCGCGCATGGGGCAGGTCGAGGAGATCGCCTCCGTCGTGCTGTTCCTCTCGTCCGAGGCCGCGAGCCTGATGACTGGCAGCATCGTGCTGGTGGATGGCGGCTACACTTGCTGGTAGGCTCACCGTCAAAACGGACGGACCGGGAGAGACCATGCCGCGAGCGTATATCGGCGTCGACGTGGGGACCACGAGCACGCGGGCAGGGGTGTTTGACGAGGCCGGCACGCTGCTCGCGACGGCCCGGCATCCGATCAGGATCTGGCACGAGGCCGGCGACATCGTCGAGCAGTCGTCGGAGGACATCTGGCAGGCCTGCGCCAAATCGGTGCGCGCGGCGATGTCGGAAGCAGCGATTACGCCGGGCAGCATCGGCGGCATCGGTTTCGACGCCACCTGTTCCCTCGTGGTGCTCGATCCGCAAGGCGAGCCGCTCACCGTCAGCACCTCCGGCGAGGCGCAGCGCAACGTCATCGTCTGGATGGACCATCGCGCCACGGCCGAAGCGCGGCTGATCAACGAGACCGAGGATGCCGTGCTGCGCTATGTCGGCGGCTCGATCTCGCCGGAGATGGAGATGCCGAAGCTGCTATGGCTGAAGCGGAATCTGCGCGCGAGTTTCGATGCCGCCGGTCACTTCTTCGACCTGGCCGATTATCTGACCTGGCGGGCGACCGGCGCGCTGCAGCGCTCGACCTGCACCGTCACCTGCAAGTGGAACTATCTCGCCCATGACGGCGGCGGCTGGAGCGCGCCGTTCTTCAAGCGCATCGGCCTGTCCGACTTCGTCGCCGAAAAATACGCGCGCATCGGCACCGAAATCGTTGCGCCCGGTACGCGCCTCGGCGTCGGGCTCACGCCGGCAGCAGCAGTCGAGCTCGGCCTTCCTCCGGGCACCCCGGTCGGCGCCTCCCTGATCGATGCCCATGCCGGCGGTATCGGTGCGATTGGCGGCCGTGACGGGGCAGCCGGCCCGAGCGATGTCGGCGATCGTCTCGCCTACATCATGGGAACGTCGGCCTGCATCATGGCGACGAC
>NZ_LAXE01000001.1:5692952-5713152 GCF_003122645.1 Bradyrhizobium sp. SUTN9-2 | reverse complement strand
GCCGTGCTTCGTGCCGGGCGTTTGGGGTCCCTATTATTCCGGCATGGTGCCGGATTTCTGGCTCAATGAAGGCGGGCAGTCCGCCGCGGGCGCTGCGATCGATCATCTCCTCAAGTCGCATCCCGGCCATGGCGAGGCGAGCGCGGCGGCACGCAGCGAAGGCCTCGATCTCATCGATTTCCTCGAGCGCCGCATCATCGCGCGCTCCGGCGGTGCCAGCCGCGCCGCGCTGCTGGCGCGCGACGTCCACGTGCTGCCGGAATTCATTGGCAACCGCTCGCCCTATGCCGATCCCGACACGCGCGCGGTGATCGCGGGCCTTGATCTCGACACCGACATCGCCGCGATGGAACGGCTGTTCGTCGCCGGCCTCTGCAGTCTTGCCTACGGGCTTGCGGAGGTCATCGAGGCTTTTGCCGCGCATGGGGTCCGCTCCAGCATCATGATCATGGGTGGCGGTGCCAGCCGCAGTCCTTTGGTGCGGCAGATCATGGCGGATACCACCGGTCTCACGGTCGCGTTGCCGCAGACGAAGGAGCCGGTGCTGCTGGGCGCCGCGATGTTAGGGGCGGTCGCCGGTGGCGCCTATGCCTCGATCGGTGAGACCATGGCCAAGATGTCGGCGCTGGGGCGCAAGAGCGAGCCGACCGCGCCTGATATGGCCGCGTTTCACGCCCGCAAGCGCGAGGTCTACAAGCTGCTGCGCGAGCTCGATCGCGGCAGCCGTGCCGCGATGCGCAGCGTCGCGAGAGGTTGAAGGACATGCTGATTGCCTGCGGCGACGCGCTGATCGATTTCGTGCCGACGCGAAACGTCGAAGGGCGCGAAGCGGTGATGCCCGCGGTCGGCGGCTCCTGCCTCAACGTCGCGATCGGCATGGCGCGGCTGGGCGCGCCGACTGGTTTCGTCGGCGGCATCTCGACCGACCTGTTCGGGCGCATGATCGCCGATCATGCCTCCGCATCGAAGGTTGCACTCGATCTCGCCACCCGCAGCGACCACCAGACCACGCTCGCCTTTGTCCGCATTGTCGCGGGCGAGTCGCACTACGCCTTCTACGATGCCGAGACCGCGACGCGGAACTGGACTTACCGGCATGGGTCCATTCCGTTCGATACTGTCGAGGCCGTCCATGTCGGCTCGACCACGCTGGTCAACGACCAGGGTGCGGCCGAGACCAAGGTGCTGATCGCAGACGCGCGGGCGTCGTCCACGATCTCCTTCGATCCGAACTGCCGACCGAACCTCGTCAAGGACAAGCCAACCTATCTCGGCCGAATGGCCGAGTTCGCCGGAAGCGCCGATCTCATCAAGATGTCGGACGTCGATTTCGCCTATCTCTTCGGCGAGGAGCCGTATCAGCAGCGCGCGAGCACATTGCTGGGGCAGGGGACGAGCCTCGTCGTCATCACCCGCGGCAACAACGGTGCCATAGCCTGGCATGCGCAAGCAGGGCAGATCGAAGTGCAAGCACCGAAGGTCGAGGTGGCGGACACTATTGGCGCCGGCGACAGCTTTCAGGCGGCGCTGCTGTTGGCACTTTACAAGCAGGATCGCATCGCCCGGCCGAGATTGAAGGACATCGGCGCGGACGAGCTCCGCCGTGCGCTGTCCTTCGCCGCCAATTGTGCCGGCCTGACCTGCACCCGTCCGGGCGCCGATCCGCCTTGGAGCCACGAGATCAATTGGGACTGGTAGCCCACGTCACATCCGCGCGACGGCCTTCTCGGCACATTTGAGGAAGGTTCCGATCAACGGACTGTGGGAGTCCCGCCGCCAACAGACTGCGATGTCGAGGGAGTCAGTGACGTCACGCAGGGGTCTGAACACGACTCCGCGTGGCGCGCCGAGCTGTGCGCAGGCCGGCAGGATGGCGAGACCTTCGCCGGCCAGGACCAGGCTCATCGCCGAATGCACCGTCTCCACCCGGCTGGCGATCGGCATCACCACCTGGTGCCGACGCAATAAAGGGACGACCGCGGAGGAGGCGGGCCCATGGTCCGGATGCGGGAGTGCGATCAGCGGGCGGCCCTGCAGCCGGGCCATCGGCACCGAGCTCAAGCGGGCGAGTGGCGAGCGGATCGGCATGGCCAGCATGAAAGGCTGTGCACCGATCTTTGCCACCTGTATCTCGGGATGATTGATTGCGGGCATACACAGCGCGACTGTGACGCTGCGGTCGAGCACGCGGGCCTCGCGCGTTGAGGCGCTCAGCTCAACGAAGCTGAGATCGACGCCGGGAACGGCGCGGCGCAGTTCGGGGATGAGTCGCGGCAACATCGCATTCGCCAGCACGAACATGTAACCGACTGACAGCCGGCCGCGCCGTCCCGAAGCAACCGCGCGTGCGGCTTCGGCGCCGTCGGCTGCCAACGCCAGCGCTTCGCTGGCGCGCGCCAGCAATGCCTGGCCGGCCTCGGTCAGATCCATGCCACGGGTGCCGCGGCGGAACAGCGGCGCGCCGATCTCGGCCTCGAGCTTGCGGATCTGGACCGAGAGCGGCGGCTGCGCCATCCGGAGCTGCTCGGCCGCCTTGCCGATGCTGCGCGCCTCGGCGACGGCGACAAAATAGCGGAGCCGGCGAAGATCCATTGGCATACCGAGAGCGTATGGGTTGGCGATAAAAATCGTATTGGACGGCGAGTTAACAAAACTGTCATTCTCGCTGTCAATGTCTTCAGGCCAACGGCGGCCCGCTTCGGAGCGTGATGTGACGATGAACGGCGATCCCTGTCTGTTGTCCGCGACCGAGCTGCGCGGTCTCGTCGCGGCAAAGCGGATTTCGCCAGTCGAGCTCACCCGCGCTGTGCTTGCCCGCGCCGAGGCCCTCCAGCCCGAATTGAACTGCTTCGTCACGTTGTGCGGCGACGAGGCGATCGCAGCGGCGCGCGAAGCCGAGCGCAAGGTGATGGCGGGCGAACCGCTCGGCCTGCTGCACGGCATCCCCGTAACCGTCAAGGACATCGTCAATACCAAGGGGGTCAAGACCACCTTCGGCGCCGTTCCCTACAAGGATAATGTGCCGGCCGAGGATGCCGTCGCCGTCGCGCGGTTGCGCAGCGAAGGCGCGATCCTGATCGGCAAGACCACGACGCCGGAGTTCGGCAGCAAGTGCCTCACCGATTCACCCTTGTTCGGCCGGACCCGCAATGCGTGGGACGCCTGCCGTTCCTCCGGCGGCTCCAGCGGCGGCGCGGCGGTCGCTGTGGCGAGCGGCATCGCGCCGCTCGCTATTGCGACCGACGGCGGCGGCTCGACACGAATTCCGGCCGCCTGCAACGGCGTGGTGGGCCTGAAGCAGAGCAACGGCGTGATCCCGCACAGCCAGGCGCTCGACGTGTTCGGCAACCAGACCTATGTCACGCCGACCACCCGGACCGTCGCCGATACTGCGCTGATGATGCAGGCGATGGCGGGCGAAGATCCTATCGATCCCTGGTCGATCGGCGTGCCCGTGCCCGACTTCATCGGCACCGCCGCCCCGCATGGTGATTTGCGCGGGCTGAGGATCCTGTACTGCCTGACGCCGCCGGGCCGTCCGGTATCGGCCGAAGTCGCCGCCAATTTCAAGGTGAGCCTCGACCGGCTGGCCGGGTTAGGGGCCGAGCTCGAGGAATTCTCCGGCGAGGGGTTCGACATCGAGCCGATCTGGCGCGCCATCAACCACACCGTCTGGCGCACGCGCTTTGCCAAGCTTGCGGCCGAGCATCGGGACGAACTGAGCGAGGCCTTCCTCAAGCAGCTCGCGCTCGCCAGCGAAGTCAGCGGCATCGACTATCAGGAGGCGATGTTCGCGCGCACCGCGTTGTTCCGCCGCGTGCAATCGCTGCTTGCGCGCGGTCACCTGCTGGTGATGCCGACGCTGACGCGCACCGCGCTGCCGATCAAGCAGGACCTGTTCGGCAATATCGAGATCGACGGCAGGCATTACGACAGCGTCCGGCCGCATTGGTTCCCCTGGACAATGCCGTTCAACATGACCGGTCACCCCGCGATCAGCCTTCCCTCGGGCTTTGCCCGCGACGGGCTGCCGATCGGGCTCCAACTGGTCGGCCGTTTCCGGGCCGACGCGGAATTGCTGCGCGTGAGCGCTCTGTTCGAGGCGTCAACCGACCTTCTGTCCCGCTGGCCGTCTTGAGGAGATGGAGATGCAGCAAAGAGCTTGCTTAAGGCGTCCGGACATGTTGATCGTGGCCTGGGTGAGCCCTGAAGCCGAGCGCGCATGAGCGTCTTTGTCCTCCGACGTCTGTTGACTCTGCTGGCGACGCTGGTCGGCGCATCGCTGATCATCTTCCTGGTGCTGGACGCGCTGCCCGGCAACGCAGCGCAGATGCTGATGGGCGCCGATGCTTCGCCCGACGCGGTGCGCGCGCTCACCGTCAAGCTCGGGCTCGACCAGCCGCTGGCGGTTCGCTATTTGCAGTGGATCAAGGGCCTTCTCGTCGGCGATCTCGGCAATTCCTACGTCTACGGCACCCCGGTCGGCAGCCTGATCGCCGAGCGGCTGGTGCTGACCATTCCGCTCGCGATCATGGCCATGACGATCACGGTGACGCTTGCGCTCTCGGCCGGCATCTACACCGCCGCCAACCACAACAAGCTCGGCGATGTCGGCGTGATGTCGTTGACGCAAGTGGGCATCGCGCTGCCGAATTTCTGGTTCGCGATTCTCCTGGTGCTGCTGTTCTCGGTGCGGCTGCAATGGCTTTCGGCAGGTGGCTTTGCCGGCTGGGAGGACGGCATCTGGCCGGGGATCAGGTCGCTGCTGTTGCCCGCGATCTCGCTCGCGGTGGTGCAGGCCGCGATCCTCGCGCGCGTCACGCGTTCGGCCGTGCTCGAAGTGCTGCGCGAGGATTTCGTCCGCACCGCCCGCGCAAAGGGCCTCGGCAAGCGCGAGGTGCTGTGGAGCCACGTGCTGCGGAATGCCATGATCCCCGTGATGACCGTGATGGGCCTGCAATTCGCCAATCTGCTCGCCGGCACCATCGTGATCGAGAACGTGTTCTACCTGCCGGGCCTCGGCCGCCTGATCTTCCAGTCGATCGCCAACCGCGACCTGATCGTGGTGCGCAATTGCGTGATGTTGCTCGCCGCGATGGTGGTGATCGTCAATTTCGTGGTCGATGTGCTCTATGCCTTCATCGATCCCCGCATCAAGGTGCACGACCTGGGAGCGCGCCCATCACCATCGACGCGCCCGTCGCAACGCGTCCGCTGCCGGCGCGCACGTTCTGGCGCCGCGCGCTGCGCCACCGCAGCTTCGTCCTCGGTGGCACGCTGAGCCTTCTGGTGCTGGCTTCGGCACTGTTGTCGCTGGTATGGACGCCGTGGTCGCCTTACGAAATCGACATCGCCGCAAAGCTCCGCCCGCCCTCGGCGGCGCATTGGCTCGGCACCGATTCCTTCGGCCGCGACATCGTCTCGCTGCTGCTTGCGGGCGCCCGATCCACCATCATGGTCGGTGTCATCGCCGTCAGCATTGGCCTCACCTTCGGCGTCACGCTGGGCCTGATCGCCTCGGCCCGGCGCGGCTGGACGGAGGAGATCATCATGCGCTTTTCCGATTTCACCTTCGCCTTTCCGGCCGTGCTGTCCGCGATCATGCTCGCCGCCGTGGTGGGGCCAGGCATGGTGACCTCGATCGTCGCGATCGGCATCTTCCAGATCCCGACCTTGACCCGGCTGACGCGCGGCTCGGCCAATGCGATCTGGGCGCGTGAATTCGTGCTGGCGGCACGGGCGGCAGGCAAGGGGCGCTTCCGCATCACCATCGAGCATGTGCTGCCGAACATCCTGTCGATCCTGATCGTGCAGGTCACCATCCAGTTCGCGCTCGCCATTCTCGCCGAGGCCGCGCTGTCCTATCTCGGCCTCGGAACGCAGCCGCCGCAGCCGTCCTGGGGACGGATGCTGAACGATGCGCAGACGCTGCTGTTCCAGTCGCCGATGCTCGCGGTCTATCCGGGCGTTGCGATCGCAATCTCGGTGCTCGGCCTCAACCTGCTCGGTGACGGATTGCGCGACCTGCTCGATCCCCGGCTGGCGCGGGAGCGATGACGATGGCCGAGTGCTCCAACATGCCGCTAATCGTGGTCGACAATCTCGGCGTTCGCCTCAACACCAGCCGCGGGCCAGCGCAGGCCGTGCGCGGTGTTAGCTTTGCGCTGACGCGCGGCGAGACGCTCGGGCTCGTCGGCGAGTCCGGCTGCGGCAAGTCGGTCACGGCGTTGTCGTTGATGGGGTTGCTGGCGGACAGTGCCGTCGTGACCGGCAGCGTCAAGCTGGACGGCGACGAACTCGTCGGACTTGCGGATTCCGACTATTGCCGCCTGCGCGGCAACCGCATCAGCATGATCTTCCAGGAGCCGATGACAGCGCTCAATCCGATGCATACGATCGGCAACCAGGTCGCCGAGCCGCTGCGCCGTCACAAGAATTATTCGGCGGCGCAGGCTCGTCGGGAAGCAATCGCCTTGCTCGACCGCGTCGGGCTGCCCGACCCCGCGCGTCGTGTCGATGCCTATCCGCATCAGTTCTCCGGCGGCCAGCGTCAGCGCGTCACCATCGCGATGGCGCTCGCGTGCGAGCCGGACCTGTTGATCGCGGACGAGCCGACCACCGCGCTCGACGTCACCATCCAGGGCCAGATCCTCGACCTCATCGCCGATCTCGTCGAGGAGCGCGGCATGTCCATGATCCTGATCTCGCACGACCTCGGCGTCATCGCCGAGAACGTCCAGCGCATGATGGTGATGTATGGCGGCACCGTGGTCGAGAGCGGCCCGACCGACGAGGTGTTTCGTCGCATGGGCCATCCCTACACACAGGGCCTGTTCCGTGCCCGGCCCAAGCTCGGCGCGCGCAAGGGGACGCGGCTGAAGACGATCTCCGGCACGGTGCCGGAGCTTGCCGATCTGCCGTCCGGCTGCACCTTCTCCGATCGCTGTCCGCTCGTGATCGACCAGTGCCGCGCCGCGCTGCCGCCGATGGTGGACGTCGGGCCCGGCCATTTTGCGCGCTGCATAAGAACGGACGTGTCGATGGCCGAACGCGTCGGAGCGCTGACCGCATGAGCACCGCGCCGCTTCTCGACGTCAGGGATCTCGAACAGCGCTACACGCTGCCGCGCGAGAGCCTGTTCCGTCCGCCGGGGCAGGTGCGCGCGCTCAACGGCGTCAGTGTGCAGGTCCGGGCCGGCAAGAGCCTCGGCATCGTCGGCGAGTCCGGCTCCGGCAAGTCCACCTTCGCGCGCGTCGTGATGGCGCTGGAGCGGCCGACCGCAGGACAGGTCGCGCTGCTCGGGCGCGATCTCAACCGCTTGCCGGCCGACGAGCTGCGCCGCGCCCGGCGTGATTTCCAGATGGTGTTCCAGGATCCCTACGGCTCGCTCGATCCGCGGCAGACCATCGCGCGGATCGTCGCCGAGCCGCTGACCGTGCTGGAAGGTGCCGACCGCACCACGTTTCGCGACCGCGTCGCCGCGGTGCTGCGCCAGGTCGGCTTGCGCGATGCGGACATGGAAAAATATCCGCACGAATTCTCCGGCGGCCAGCGCCAGCGCATCGCGATTGCGCGTGCGCTGATCACCCAGCCGAAGCTGATCGTTGCCGACGAGCCGGTCTCGGCGCTCGACGTCTCCGTGCAGGCCCAGGTGCTGAACCTGATGCAGGACCTCCAGGAGCAGTTCGGCCTGAGCTACATCCTGATCAGCCATGACCTCGCCGTGGTCGACTATCTCTGCGACGAGGTCGCGGTGATGTATCTCGGTCGCATCGTCGAGCAGGGGCGGCCAGAGGATTTGTTCGAGCGCTGCGCCCATCCCTATACGCGGGCGCTGCTGGAGGCGGTGCCGCGGGCTCGCGCCGGAGCTGGCCGGCGCCGCCGCGGGGCCCAGGCGATCGCCTCGCACTCGGCGGTGACGACCGGATGCCCCTATGCATCGCGCTGCGCCCATGCCGACCAGCATTGTCGCGAGGTTCCGCCTGCGTTACGCAAGGTGGGCGAGGGGCACCTTGCCGCCTGCCACAAGGCCGAGGCCGTGATGGCGTTGCCGCAGGCGGCCATGGAAGGTTAGTGTCCGGGGCAGGATTGGCGTTAAGCTGGAAACAGGATTGGCAGGGGAGTTTGCGCATGTTCAGGAAACTATCGATCGTCGCATTTGCCGCTGCGCTCGTCGCGGCGCCTTTGCCGGTGCTGGCGCAGAGCAAGAAGGACAGCGTCGTCATGGGGATGACGCTTGAGCCGCCGGGGCTCGACCCCACCAACGCCGCCGCGGCCGCGATCGCCGAGGTCACGCTCTACAACATCTATGAGACGCTGACCAAGATCAATGAGGACGGCTCGGTCTCGCCGCTGCTGGCCGAGAGCTGGACCGCTTCGCCCGATCTGAAGACCTATACGTTCAAGCTGCGCAAGGGCGTCAAATTCCACAATGGCGAAGCGTTCGATTCCGCTGCGGTGAAGTTCTCGTTCGAGCGCAACGCGGCGCCGACCAGCACCAACAAGGACAAGAGCCTGTACCAGGCCTTCGAGAAGGTCGAGACGCCTGACGCCGACACCGTCGTGATCACCGTGAAATATTCCGAGCCGAACCTGCCGTTCCTGCTCGGGCAGGCGGGCGGCTCGATCGTCGAGCCGAAGAGCGCTGGCACCAATGTCACGCAGCCGGTCGGGACCGGACCTTATCAGTTAGGGGCCTGGGCCAAGGGCTCTTCGATCACGCTGAACAAATGGGCCGACTACCGCAACGCCTCTGCGATCAAGCTGTCGAAGGTGACGATCCGCTTCATCTCCGATCCGGCGGCGCAGGCCGCGGCGTTGCTCTCGAACGACGTCGACGCATTCCCGCGCATCGCGACCCGCGTGGTTGCTCAGTTCAAGTCTGATCCGCGCTTCACGGTGCTGATCGGCGGCTCCAGGGCCAAGACCATCGTGGCCATCAACCACCGCAAGAAGCCGCTCGACGACGTCCGCGTTCGCCGCGCCATCCTCGCCGCGATCGACCGCAAGGCCTTGATCGACGGCGCGGTCGAGGGTTACGGCACGCCGATCGGCAGCTTCTACACGCCGGGATCGCTCGGCTATGTCGACACCACCGGCATCAACCCGTACGATCCCGAGAAGGCCAAGAAGCTGCTGACTGAAGCCGGCGTCACCACGCCGCTCGAACTGTCATTGAAGCTGCCGCCGCCGCCCTATGCGCGGCAAGGCGGCGAGATCGTCGCGGCCCAGCTCGCCAAGGTCGGCATCATCGCCAAGATCGAGAACGTCGAATGGGCGCAATGGCTGTCGCAGGTGTTCGCCGGCAATGGCCCGCACAATTTCGATCTCACCATCGTCAGCCATGTCGAGCCGTTCGACCTCGTCAAGATCACGGAGCCGGATTACTACCTCGGTTACAACAACGAGAAGTTCAACGCGCTCTACAAGCAGATCGTCTCGACGCCGGACGAAGCCGGCCGCGCCAAGCTGCTTGGCGACGCCCAGCGCATGCTGGCGACCGATGCGGTCTCGGCTTACCTGTTCCAGCCGCAATGGCCCACCGTCATCAACAAGAAGCTGAAGGGCGTCTGGAAGGAAGTCCCGCAATTCGAGAACGACTTCTCCGCTTGGTATTGGGAATAGGCGAAGGGGCGCGCCGCTGAGGCCGCGCGCTGCCTTTCTTCCCCTCTCCCCTTGTGGGAGAGGGTGGCTCGCCGTGCAGCGGCGAGACGGGTGAGGGGTTCTCTCCGCGTGCACATCTCTCATCGGAATTCGCGGAGAGATACCCCTCATCCGGCGCTTCGCGCCACCTTCTCCCACAAGGGGAGAAGGAAGACGCCAAACAAAACCTGAAAAACAACCCCATGCACAGTAGCCGGGGTCAGTCATTTCAATGGCTTGCACGTTGCGCCTGTGTGATCGACGCGATGCGCCCGAAAGTTGACCCATCGGGCAAAACACTGGCATGATGGCATGCTCGAGTCTCGTGGTGGAGACGCGCGCCGTCGGTCGAGGCAGCCGTGCAGAAATCATCCCGCCGCAATGCCGGCATTGCCGCGGCGGCCGTCAGCGCCGAGGCGCCGATCTCCCCAATGCTTGATCATGCAAGGCTCGATCATGCGTCGATGAGCGATATCGCTCATGCTTTGGCCGATGGGCATGTCACTGCCACGGCGCTGCTCAAAGCCTATCTCGCGCGCATTGAAGCCTACGACCGCGACGGGCCCAAGCTCAACGCGGTCCGCGCGCTCAATCCCGACGCGCTCGCGATCGCGAGCAGGTTCGACGGCGTCAAGCCATCGGCCAAGCGGCCGCTGGCCGGCATCCCGATCCTGGTGAAGGACAACATCGCGACCGGCGACGCTCAGCCGACCACGGCGGGCTCGCTGGCGCTGGAAGGCGCGCGCGCACGGGACGATACGACGCTCGTCAAGTTGCTGCGGGACGCCGGCGCGGTGATCCTCGGCAAGGCGAACCTGACCGAGTTTTCCAACATGCTCGCGATCGACATGCCCTCCGGCTATTCGTCGCTGGGCGGTCAGGTCAAGAATCCCTATGCGCCGGCGCTGGCCGACGATCACGGCATCCCCGTCGTGTCCCCGGGCGGCTCGAGCGCGGGTTCGGCGGTCGCGGTGGCGGCGGGCTTGTGTGCGGCCTCGATCGGCACGGAGACCTCGGGCTCGCTGCTCTTTCCCGCCAGCCAGAATGGCCTCGTCACCGTGAAGCCGACGGTCGGGCTCATCAGCCGTGCTGGCATCGTGCCGATCTCGCATAATCTGGACACTGCAGGGCCGATGACGCGCAGCGTGCGCGATGCGGCGCTGCTGCTCAATGTGCTCGCGGCCAAGGACCCGCTCGATCCGGCGACGCAAAAGCAGCGGCGGCCGGCCGATTACACCGCCGGTCTGACGCGCGATGCGATGAAAGGTGCGCGCATCGGCGTGCCGAGCGATCCCGCCGATCCGCTGAATGATCCCTTCTTCCGCAAGCTGCCCCCCAAAGGAGCGAAGGTGGTAGGGGAAGCGATCAAGGTGCTGGAGGATCTCGGCGCCGTGATCGTGCGCGCCAGCATTCCGACAGCCGGCTGGATGAGCGGACCGGGTACGATCATGGCCGTGCTCAACCGCAATCCACTGAGCGCCAACAGGGGCAATGCGGTCCCGCAGCGGATCGTCTTCATCTACGAGTTGAAACGAGATCTCAACCTCTACCTGAGGGATTGGGCGACCAACACCACCATCAAGACCATGACCGACATCGTGGCCTTCAACGAAGCCAATGCGGGCAAGGCGCTCCGCTTCGGCCAGGACAACTTCCTCGCAGCCGACCTCACCCGGGGCGACCTAAGCGAACGCGAGTACAAGGCGGCACTCGCCATGGACCTGCTCAGCGCCAGGACCCGCGGCATGGATGCCTACATGAACCAGCACAAGCTCGACGCCGTGCTGTTCCCGGGCAGCGAAGGCGCCGCAATCGCCGCCAGGGCGGGCTATCCCAGTGTCCTCGTGCCGTGCGGCTTCGTCGCCGGCGTCGACGGCAAGGACACGCCCGATTATCCGTTCGGCGTTACCTTCGCAGGCCGCGCCTGGAGCGAACACAAGCTGCTGCGCCTGGCCTACGCGTATGAGCAGGCCTCCGCCAAGCGCAAGCCGCCACCCGGCTTGCCGGCGCTTTAGAGTGCACTGTGCATGTGCCGGTTGGAGGCGGTGGCATGCTGATAAATCTGCTGTCTGTTCTCACCGAACTGGCGGACGCACCGTCCTGCCCTGGGGAGGGCGCTTTGTGACCCGAAGGCGCCATCGACCAGACGTCTAATCGGCCCTTCAACTCACCTGTGTGCCCTTGTGTTATTGTATCCCTTCCGGGAACTCGATGGAGGGAAGGATGGACATTCGATCGAAATTGACGGCGCTGTGTGAAGCGTTCAACGCGCACGACTTGGATTCCATCATGGAGTTCTTTGCTGACGATTGTGTCTTGGAGATGCCGAGGGGAAGCAAGCCTTGGGGATCTCGCTTCGAGGGCAAACGCAACGTACGAGACGGGCTCGCGACGCGCTTTGAAGGCTTACCGGATGTTCACTACGGCGACGCCGAGCATTTTGTGGATACGATGGCAAACACGGGCATTTCAAAATGGACGCTAACGGGCACTACAGGTGAAGGAAAAAAGATCGAGGTCCGAGGATGTGACTTTTACACTTTTCGCGCGGACGAGGTGATCCGCAAGGACTCGTATTGGAAGATTGTTGAAGGATCTTCGTCAGCCTAACGACGCACATGTCCGAATGTGGCCCAGAGGTGCAGGTCCAGGCAGCGTCTCTGTTCTCGGCTCATCGCGGAAATCGGAAGTAACCTGCGTGCCGACAATTGGCGCTCGGACGGCAGAGCGCGCAGGCAGAACGCTTTCATACATTTCCTTTCCAGATCAGCCACCGGTAGACGCCGAACACGTTGATAAGTGTCACCACCACGTTTTGCACCATCAGCGCATATTCCGCTGTTAGATAGCCGACGACGATCCAGATCACCGATGCACCGCTCAGTACGACGAAGGCCCAGCCGGTAATGAGTGGCCGCGCCCGGGCAGCTAGGATCAGCCCGGCGCCGATCGTGCCGACTGTCGCCACCCAACGCAGGATTTCATCCATGACGCGTGTGCTCCCCGAAAGCCGACGTCGGAGCGTCGCTCCGCGATTTGCCTATACGGACGCAGTCACAGGCAGGCCGCCGGAGTGGAACTTTTCGTCTCGTGCGCCGACCACCATGCGACCCCCGCCCGAGCGACTTGGCCCCACAGTGGCGGCGGAAGGTCAGGCGCCAGTGTGGTGATCCCGTGCGGTATCAACTCCGCTACGCCGAAATCGGAAGCTCCTTTTTTCTCATCCCCGAACCGCGTTTCCATCAACCGGCGTGCGGCACATTGCCCCGGGCTGCCGAAATTAAATCTGAGCCAAGGACTTATCTGCGCAACGAGGTGATCGAATGAGCGCGACTTCCGCTGTTGGCCCATCGCTTCCATTAGGGCGTAGCGACGAGTTGTCCGGAAGCGGGGTAAACCGGAAGCGCCCCGGCTGCTGGGCAAATCGGCGGCTTTTGACCCGAAGCGGACCTCGCTAGATTTCTCTCAACTGCGAGCAAAGCTGCTAACTCAACGGAAGGTTTGCCGGGTGAATGATCCACCGGCCGGATCGGAGCAGCAGGATGATAGATCGCGTAGCACGCGACCAGCTTTCAGGAAACCTTAGACACCTGATTGCCGGCTCGATTACCAACGATCAGTTTGAACGAACTATGCCGGTGAACGACGGGGACCCAGCGATCTGGGCGATTACAGACATGTCGTGGCTCCTCTACAGCGATATGAAGGAGCATCGCTTGGTCCGACGTCACAGCCTCGATCCGGTCTGGAAACGCGAAGTGCTGCGCTGGATATTGTTTCTCGACGGCGACTTTGAGTACCGTTGGCCGAAGATTTCATTGCCCGGCCTCCACCCGATGCGACGTGCCCGCCCGATGTGGTTGAGTTGGCACAATACGATTTCTCACGATCGTGCCTCCGGCTTTCTTGCGGCTGGAGATTACAATGCTTGGCCGTTCATTTCCCGTTTTGAGTACAAGCATGCCTTGAGGCATCCGAGACGTCTGGCCGGAAGGCTAAGGTAAGGGCCTAGTTGTAGCGTAGAGACAGCATTCATGAGCGAGAATCTCGACACGGCCGAGCGATGTGCTCAGATTTCGAAGGCCGCGAATGATGAAACTATCCGGTCGATATTTGCCCGGATGTCTGAGCTGTATCGTGAGTTGCACGAGCAAGAGGAGAGGCTTGCGGATTGGAAGAGGCAGCAGTGTCCTACTTCAGCATTTGATTTCATATTCAAGAAACCTCGCGATTAGCGCAAGCTTTTGACCCGAAGCGACTTCAACCGCCGATTAGCTGCTCTCACGAGGTCTGCTCTTTAAGCGATACAGAAGCACCTCGTGGAGTTCGATCTTCTGCTCTTGACGAAAAATTTGCTGGAAGAACGAAAACGCTTCAATGACGAGCCTGACGGCAAGTACAGTTCTGAAGGGTTGATGCGCGGTTCTTCTCAGTTGCGCCAGCTTGGCGAGCTTACCGCCGAGGCAGCCGTTTTTGTAGGATCGGTCGTACCACACGGCGGCTCTCAACTGGTTCAAGCGCCCGTCTTGGGACTGATAGTGCGTCGCGAGCCAAAACTGTGCGTTCCAATTACCCTTGACGGCGAGCTTGCGAAGTTCTCGTACCCCCTCCGGGACACCGCGAAGCTGAAGGAAGCGGGCTCGATGTAAGACACCGTTCTCCTGACCAGATGAGGCGGCACGATCAAACCAGTTCCATGCTGTCACGAGATCGGGGGCAACGGCATCGCCTCGGGCATACTCCCAGGCGAGGGCCAACTGAGCGTCCACGTCGCCGGACGATGCAGCAGCGATCCATTCAGGAATCTTGCTACGACGCTTGGCGAGATTGTCAGCGCGGGCCGTTAGTGAAAGTCGCATTCGTTCAAGGCAATATCCCTGCGATCCTCGGATTTTGTCACAAAGGAAATTAAGGAAACACCACTCTGCGGCAAACAATTGGAAGCGACGTTTGTCCGCTTCTGGCCCCTGAGCCGAACAATGCTGAGGCCATCGCAATGTTGGCTCTCAGGGCTAGACCGGACGCGGAGACGTGCTTACCTCGCTCCGCTTTGTGACCCCTTCCAGACGTCACACGCTCAACGGAACGAGCCAGTTTCCGTGGTTGCCGAAGGGGCGAGATCGGCGTTTCGAAAGCGATCAGCGAGCGCAAAGACGTCCGCACGCTCGATGATCAGATCGCGGAACAGTCGCGCCCGGTGTGACATCCATTGCGGGTCGGGATAGACGATGTGCATGGGCAGCGGCGGCACGACGAAGTCGGGCAGCACATGGACGAGACGGCCGGCCGCGATGTGCTCGACGGTGCACCAGTTCGGCAGCACGGCGACGCCTATCCCCTCCAATGCAGCCAGCGTCATCACGTCCGCATCGTCGCAGGTCATCGCCGGCGCGATGTCCACGACGTAACGGCCGGTTTCGGATTCGAACGCCCACTGATTCTTCTGCGACAGGCGTGAGTAGGTGACGCAGGGCATGCGGCGCAGATGGTCCGGCAGCGAAGGCACCTGATGACGCGCAAGCAGCGCGGGCGCCGCCACCAGCAGGCGTTTAATGGTGCCCACCCGCCGCGCCACCAGCGAGCTCGAATTGAGGCTGCCGATCCGTATCGCAAGCTCGGTCCCGGTTTCGATGAGGTCGACGAACTGTTCCGTAAAACTGACGTCCAGCCGGACATCAGGATAGCGGCGGGTATATTCGGCGAAGATCTCACGGAAGAAGAAGCGGCCGAACGACGTCGGCACCGTCATGCGCAACGTCCCTGACGGATTGCCAATCCGGCTTTGCGTCGGCGCGCCGGCGCTCTCGAGCAGCGCGACGATGTCCTTGGCGTATTTCAACACGCGGTCGGCTTCCGGGGTCGGCCGCAGCTTGCGCGTGGTGCGCACGAACAGTCGGCAGCGAAACTCGGCTTCCAGCAGCGCGATGCGCTTGCTGATCGCCGGCTGACCCAAACCGAGGTCGTCGGCGGCCTGGGTGAAACTCCCTGCCTCCATCACCCGGATGAAGGTCTGCAGCGCCTCGATCCGGTCCATTCATTCCTCGCCGGAATTTATATTATTCTGACCATTCCATATACGGCATGGCTGGTCCGGTCTAGCCTTCCTGCGTTCAGGGGAGGACACGAATGAGCAAATCGATCGGCATTCTCGGGGCCGGCATCGGCGGCCTGCATCTGGCGCTCTACCTGCAGAAGCAGGGCATTGCGGCAACCGTGCTGACGGACCGCGCCCCGGAGCAGTATGCGGCGACACGGCTGATGAACACCGTCGCGCATCACAGCGTCACCATCGCGCGCGAGAACGAGCTCGGCGTGAACCACTGGGACGATCCCCAAGTGGTCTATCACCACCACGATCATTACTTCAATTTCCCGAACGGCGGACTCCTGTTCCGCGGAGCATTTCAGCGGCCGAGCCGCGCGGTGGATTATCGGATCTACCTGCCGGCCCTGATGAAGGACTTCGAGGATCGTGGCGGCCGCATCGAATATGCCAGCATTCAGGATGACGACATCCCGGCGCTGGTCTCCCGCTTCGACCTTCTCGTCGTCTCCACGGGCAAGGGCGCCCTCGGGCGCATGTTCGCTCACCGGCCCGAACTCTCTCCGTACGATCGGCCGCAGCGCCTGCTTTGCGTCGGCCTGTACGACGGCGTCGATCACGGCAGCCCGGATGACGACGATCCGCGCGGCGTCACCCTGTCCGTCTCGCCCGGCCATGGCGAGATGATCGTCATCCCCACGCTGAGCTTCGGCGGCATGAAAACGGCGCTGTTGATGGAAAACATTCCCGGCGGCGACATGGCCGACCTGGTCTCGCTCAGCTACGATGCCAACCCGGCAGCATTCCGCCAGACCCTTCTGGACAAGCTGGAAAAGCATCATCCGCACACCTACAACCGCATCGACACGCACCGCTTCGGGCTGGCCCAGCCTCTCGACCTGCTGCAAGGCGCGGTGGTGCCAACGGTGCGGCAGTCCTGGGTGGCTTTCGACGGCGACAAGCTCGCCATTGCCTTGGGCGACGTTCACTCCGTCGTCGATCCCTTGATGGGCCAGGGCGCCAACATGGCCTCATATGCGGCCTTCGAGCTCGGCAAGGCGATCGTCGATGCGGTGGCATTCGATGCGCGCTTCGTCGAGGACGTCGACCGTGCGCGCGAGAACCGCGTGCTTGCCGCTGCCCGCTGGACCAACATGATGCTGCAGCCGCCATCGGAAGCCATGGGCCGGCTGATCTTCGCCATGTCGCAGGACCGGGAGCTTTGCGACGAGTTCACCGAGAACTTCAATTATCCGGAGCGCCAGTGGGATCGTCTGGCGAGCGACAAACGCATCCACGCCTGGATCGATAGAAGCGGCAGGATCGCCGCCTGACGACGAACCGCCGTACGGACTCAGTTCCGCTCCTGGGCGGATGCTGAACCATGTCTGAGAGGAACACCAATGCATTGCCTGACCGTTCTTTACCCGACGCCCGACGATCCATCGGCTTTCAGGGCCTACTACGTCGACAAGCATGCCCCCCTGGCAGCGACGCTCCCTGGTCTGGTGCGTCATCATTACGCTTTCCCCCAACGACTCGGACCGGGGGAGGCGCCGTTCTGCATCTTCCAGGCATTCTTCTCCGATGCGGCTGCGATGGACGCGGCGCTCGGTTCGGAGATCGGCCGGAAGGTCGCAGCCGACGTGCCAAACTATTCGCCCAAGGGGGCGACACTCTGCCATTTCAAGATCGAAGGCGCGTAATGGGTCACGTTGCCGAACCGGTCGGTTTTCGGGCAGCCGCATCGCGGTTCGCGACGGGCATTACGGTCGTCGCGACCGTCGATGAGGATGGCGCGCCGCTCGGCATGACCGCCAACAGCTTCACGACCGTTTCGGCAAACCCGCCGACGGTGCTTGTCTCTCTCATGCACGGGCGGACGTGGCAGGCTGTGGCCAGGTCCGGCGTCTATTCGGTCAATGTCCTGCATGCGGAAGACGCCGCGATCTGCGCGCACTTTGCCGGAAGGCCCTTGTTGCGCGACGCTCCGCCGCTCGTCGCTCGCCAAGGATTTTTCGTGCTCCCGCAGGCGATCGCGCAGTTCGCCTGCGAGGTGGTCCAATCGATCGATATCGCCGACCACACGCTCTTCATCGGCGAGGTGCGCTGGTGCCGGCACAATGAGGGAACGCCTCTCGCATTCTACGCCAGCCGTCTTCGAACGGGCGTCGGGATGGAAATCTCTTCCGCGGATCGTGTTTCCTATCCCGGTGACGGATGGTGGACCTGAGACGACTGTGCTCGGAAGGGTGAACCACTATACCTTCCGTCTCCCAATGCAACCCAGCGCATTGCATATGATCCGCGCGATCGCAATCGCTCCAAGATTCTGCACATCGCGCTCGGGAACGAATTCGACGATGTCCAGGCCGACTATTCTGGACTTTGCCGCGACACCCCGTATGAGATCGACAACGTCGAAATAGGACAGGCCGCCGGGCTGTGGGACGAGCACACCGGGGATGACCAAGGGATCGAGACCGTCGCAATCGATGGTCATCAGGCACTCGCCGTCAGCCTCGATCGCGTCGAGCACGCTTGCGATCCCGTGATGCTGGACATGTCTTGCCGTGAAGATCTTCGCGCCCCACGCCTTTGCATCGTCGAATTCGGCGCGACCGGAGCCGCCGATGCCGCGCAAGCCGACCTGCACGATGCGCTTGACCCAGGGCAATTCGCTGGCGCGCCGCATCGTGCTGGAGAAGGTATAGCCCGATCCGTTTCGCTGATCCCGCCAATCAAGGTGGGCGTCGATCTGCACGACTGTCAGTCCCTTGCAGTCCTGGAACGCCTCGAAGAAAGGAATGGGGACGGAATCATCACCGCCCAGGAGGATCGGAACGGCGCCGACCGAAAGGACGGCCTGCGTGGCTGCTCTGATGGCATCACGGTTGCTCTCCGGCGTCATTGGGTCGGTCGGGACGTTTCCACCGTCCAAGACCCTCATTTTGCTCGGATCGAGCAGCTCGGCGTCCTGATCGAAATCCCAGCGGGTGAGATCGCTCTCATAGTGACGCAGCGCGCGACGGATGACGTCGGGCGCTCTTGCGGCATGGCTGGTCTGACCTGCGAGGTACGGGGTGGCATCCGACGCGCCGAACAGGATCGCGTCAACCGCCGGCAGTGGGGCGGTCAAGTCGCAGGCCTCAACACCCAGGAATGTCGTCATGTCGGGATGCACTACGCGTATCCATGGATCACCCGCGCGTCCGTCAACGTGCCTCGCTCGACCGTGTTCCGGTCGGTATCTCGATGTCCCCTGGAATACCGCTGTCACTTGGAGGGTCTTGAACGTCTGGAACTCTCATGCGTTAGTCGGCGGCGCCATCCGGCATGATGATGCGGCCACGGAGTTCGGTTCTTGCTTAGACTTTACAGATGGCCGTCCGACGACTGGCACGGCATCGGCGCGGAAATGCCCACGGAGGTCATCTGGGCCGATCTTCTAAACGGTACCGACGAGGAAAAGCAGTTCGTCGAGCGGCTGCTCGGCATCCGCATTCCCTCGGAAGACTCGCTCAGCGAGATCGAGGCGTCGAGCCGCCTGATCTTCGACCACGGCACGCTCTATCTCAGTTCGCCCGCGGTCCGGGTCACCGAGGCCGACGAGGCCGAGATCACGCCGGTGGGCTTCGTCATCGGCCCGCATGTGCTGGTGACGGTGCGCTTTGCAGAGCTGCCGATCTTCGACGACATCGGCAAGCGCATCGGCTCCGATGACAGCCTGGAGAACGGCATGTGCGTGTTCGTCAGCCTGCTCGAGGCCATGATCGATCGCGGCGCCGATGTCCTGGAGCATCTCGGCGGCAAGGTCGACCAGCTCTCGCGCGGTGTCTTTAGGGGCGGGCTGGTGCGCACCCAGCGCCCGGTGCGCTCCAGCCGCAGGATGCGGGAGGCCCTGGAGACTGTCGGCGAGCTGGCCGACCGGCTCGCCAAGGCGCGCGATGTCCTGCTCGGGGTGGGCCGCGTTGCCGCGTTTGCCGGCGACGTCGGCAGCGAGTGGATCACGGCATCCTCGAAGAAGCGTCTGGAAGCCGTGTCCAAGGACGTCGTCTCGCTCAGCGATTACGAGACGCGATTGTCGGACAAGATCCAGCTGCTGCTCGATGCCGTGCTCGGCTTCATCAACATCCAGCAGAACGAGCTGTTCAAGATCCTGACGATCGTCTCAGTCGTCGGCGTGCCGCCAACCATCATGGTCGGCGTCTGGGGCATGAACTTCAAGCACATGCCCGAATTGGACTGGAGCTTCGGCTATCCGCTGGCCTGGCTCGCAATCATCGCCAGCGGCCTGTTGCCGCTGATCTGGTTCAAGCGGCGCGGCTGGTTCGAGTGATGGCAGCGGCGCATCGTTCAAACGATGCGCCGCTGCTCGATCATGCGGCCTTGGCGTCCGCCTTGCTGATCCAGTCGCGGGCGAGCGTCACGTCAGCTTGCGACAATTGATGGCCTGCCGGCAGCACCTTGTGGGTGACGCTCGCACCTGCCTGCGACAGCAGTGCGGCGAGCCGT
>NZ_LAXE01000001.1:5550278-5692927 GCF_003122645.1 Bradyrhizobium sp. SUTN9-2 | reverse complement strand
TCCGACAACCGCACCATCGCGCGCAGCAGGATCGCGCCGGCCAGCACGTCCGGCTGCAGCAGCAACAGCGCGGCCGCGATGTTGGCGCCGTTGGAGAATCCGACTGCGATCGGCGCGGCGAGGCCGTAGCGTTGCCGCGCCTCTGTGACGAACTCGCCCAGCTCGTGCGCGCGACGGCGCACGTCCTCCTCGTCGAACACGCCTTCGGCGAGACGGCGGAAGAAGCGCGGCATGCCGTGCTCGAGCACGCGGCCGCGCGGCGAAAGCAGGGCAGAGCCGGGCGAGATCATCTTGCCGAGGCCGAGCAGGTCGTTCTCGTCGCCGCCGGTGCCGTGCAGCAGCAGCAGAGGTGGAGAGCCCGCGTCGCCTGCGGGCTCGAAACGATGGATGAATGCAGTCTCCGTCATGACGCGGTCTCTTCCAGATTCGGCAGAACGCCCTCGATCTGCTTACGGTGCGGTTCGAGGAAAGCAGGCAGCTTCAGCTCGCGCCCGAGGCTCGCCACGGGCTCGTCGACCGCGAAGCCGGGGATGTCGGTCGCGATCTCGAACAGCACGCCGCCAGGCTCGCGGAAGTAGATCGAGCGGAAGTAGTTGCGGTCGCGCTGCTCGGTCGGGTGCAGGCCGTGATTGCTCACGAGCTTCGCGGCCATCTGGCCCTGCTCGGCATCGTCGGCCGCGCGGAAGGCGATGTGGTGCACCGAACCGCCGCCCTGGTGCCCGCGCAAGAAGCCCTTGGCCTCGTAGATGTCGACGACGCTGCCCTCTGCATCGCCGGGTGCCTTGAAGCGGATCACCGAGCCCTCACGCCCGCTCTCCTTGAAGCCGAACACGTCGGTGAGGATGGCCGCCGTCTTCGCCGCGCTGTCGAGCAGCAGGGTCACGCCGTGGAAGCCGCGGATCGCATGCTCGGCCGGCACGTCGCCATTGCTCCAGCCGGGCTCATTCTCGGCGCCGGGAATGCCGACCAGCGCGAGCGCCATGCCATCAGGATCGGTGAACGGCAGGACGGACTCGCCGAAGCGCTTCTCCAGCGCCTCGTACCGAATGCCCTTCTCGGTGAAGCGCTGCGTCCAGTAGCCGAGCGAGCGCTGCGGCACGCGGAAGGCGGTCTGATGGGTCTCGCCGACGCCGCGGCGGCCGGCCGAGACGCCGGCCCACGGAAAGAAGGTCAAGATGGTGCCGGGGCGGCCGGTCTCGTCGCCATAATAGAAGTGGTAGGTGCCGGGATCGTCGAAATTGACCGTCTTCTTGACGAAGCGCAGGCCAAGATCCCGCGTGTAGAAGCCGAAATTGCGGATGGGATCGCCAGCAATCGCGGTGACATGGTGCAGTCCAGACATTGTCGTCCTCCAAATTCGGGGAGCGGTCTTGCTCTGGCCGGAAATATCGTTCCGCTTTGGATTGGAGACAATCCATGCAAATATGACGGCTATGTCTACGATTTGGAAACAATCGACGGGGCGACCCCTTGGATAAGCTCGGCAGCCTCCGGGCCTTCGTGAAGGTGGTGGAAAGCGGCAGCTTTGCCGAGGCCGGTCGGCAGCTGCGGCTGTCGCGCTCGGCGATCAGCAAGTACATCGCCGACCTCGAGGAGAGCCTCGGGGTCCAGCTTCTGAACCGCACCACAAGGCACGCCAGCCCGACCGAGAACGGCCAGCGCTATTTCGAGCGCGCGGTCGTGATCCTCTCGGAGATCGAAGCGGCGGACCAAGCGGTGACGCAGGCGCAATCGGCGCCGCGGGGACTGCTCCGCGTCAACGCGCCGATGTCGTTCGGCACGATGCGCCTCGGGCCCGTGCTCGCCGATTTCATGGCGCGCTTCCCGGAGCTGCAGCTCCAGATCGTGCTCAGCGACGATCTGCTCGATCCCGTGCAGGACGGCTTTGACGTGACCTTGCGGATTGCGGAGCTGGAATCGTCCAGCCTGATCGCGCGCAAGATCATGCCGGTGGCGCGCATGATCTGTGCGTCGCCGGATTATCTCGCCCGGCACGGCACGCCAAAACATCCGCAGGATTTGCGCGAGCATGCTTCGCTGACCTACGGCTTCCTGCTGACGGGCAATCAGTGGAAGCTCACAGGCAACGACGGCGACCACTGGATCCAGCCGGCCTGGTCGCTCTGCGTCAACAATGCCGAGGTGCTGCGCGATGTCGCCATCAAGGGCAGGGGACTGGCGCTGCTGCCGGAGTTCATTGCGGCCGATGCGTTGCGGAAAGGCGAGTTGCGGACAGTGCTGGATGATTATTCCGCGCCGCCGCTAGCGCTCTATGCGGTCTATCCGCCGACGCGGCATCTGTCGGTGAAGGTGCGGCTGTTCATCGATTTTCTGGTCGAGCGGTTCGGGCGGGAGGATGAGGAAGTTGGCGGGCGCAGACGTGCGGAGGCTGGGTCGTGAAGCCACGAATCTGCCGGGGCAACGGCTCGCAGCGCCAGTCTAGGGACTCTGCCGCTGAAATTGTGAGTGGCATGGGTTCTCCCATTGTCAGCGTTGTTGACAGTGATTCCTCGGAATTACTCTTGCGCGAATGATAAGATGAAGTCCGGCAACCAGCAGAGGCCATGATGATTGTGCCTCTGCTGAGAGTCCCGCGCAGTGGCTGGATAAGATTATATCGCAACGGAGACTTGAACTTTCTTCCCGTGGCTTGGGACTCATATTCGCGTCCCGACTTCGCCTCAGGACAGAGAGAGTTCAGCCGCTGTCGGGCGTTGCCGAGGGCTCTCTTCCGTGCCACCGCGAAGAGCCTGGCTCGATGAGTCGCCCGCACTTCTCGACTTGGTTTCAACAAGCGCAGGAGGAAGCTATGCGGAAGTCTCTCACCTTTTTCCTTTCTGGTGTGGCATTGGCCGTCGCGGCGTCAACCGCCGTAGCCGGTGAGCGGGTGCTCGAGTTCAAGCTCGTCACCAAGCCGCTCGACCTCAAGGTCATAGAGGCCGCAAACGTTGAAGGACAGACGGTCGTGTCCGGGAAATTCTTCGGAGTGGCCGTCTTCAGCGATGGCCGTATCGGCGTGAAAGAGTTCGTCAATAGTTCGGACCAGCTCAAAGGGTCTGGCCCCTTCTTCGGCTATAGCACTTACACGTTCGAGGAAGGCTCGATTACGGCGCGCTACACCGGATCGGCCAAAGACGGCAAATCGACGGGCGAATACACGATTCTGTCGGGCACTGGTGCCTACGCGAATGCAACGGGTACGGGAACCATCGAAAGCGCGCCGAACCCATTCAAGGGTGTCAACCTGCTCAACATAAAGCTGGTCGTTAAAACTTCGGGCTCGTGATAGCGAATGCTAACAGGTCCCGCACGAAGGTAGTTGATCTCTTGGGGGGCGCGCTGCCCCGGCCGGAAACACAGCGCCGGCCGGGCGACCTGCTGAAGAACCGGCTGGAGTCGTGGGATTGATCTTTCCGCTTGGCCAGCCGCTGGTGCCGCAGGAGAGAACGCTTGGGAGCTCCGACCTGCGCAAATCTAGCTGACAGATTGCTGTCCGGCAGGTTCAAGCAGATCATTCAGCGCTTGCATCGACGCCTGTCGAATCTCGGCGAGTTCGCGTGCGGCACTGTCGAGTTCGGCAGGTGACATCGCGGGTGCCGCCAGCTCGACGTCGCGGCTGCGCTCGAACAGGCGGACGAGGCCGAGCGCACTTGCCGCGCTGCCAAGTTGATGCGCGGATCGTGCGAGGTGCTTGTGATCGCCCGCCGCCGCGGCGTCGGCGATGTCGTGGATCAATCGTTCTCCCGTCTGCTGGAGCAGATGGTGGAGCTTGTGGATTTGCGCGGCGCCCAGCAGCTCCCGCTGGTCGTCGAGGAAAGGCCGATCGATCAGTTCGGTCGCCGGGCGTTGCGCGGCTGCCGGCTCGGCCACCAGATCATCCTCGATCGCCTCGCGCAGCGCGTTGACCAGGATCGGCTTGCTGACGACCTTGGCGATGCCGGCGCCGGCAAGCCGATCGCGGGCGCGGCCGGAGACGTCGGCGGTCACGGCGATGAGGCGCGGCATCTTGGCAAGTCCGAGCTCGCCGATCCGGAAGGCCGCCTCCACGCCGTCCATGTCGGGCATGTGCAGATCCATCAGGATGACGTCGAAGGCCTGATCGCGGGCGAGCTCGACGGCTGCGGCGCCGTTCCTGGCGATCGTCGTGTGGTGGCCGAGCCGGTGCAGGATCGCTGCGCCGACCTCGCAATTGACGGGGTCATCGTCGACCAGAAGCACGCGGAGCTGCCGCGACGGCGGCGCAAGCGCGCCTTGCGCCACGCTGCTTCCGGCAAGCCCGAGCGGCACTTCGAGCGTGAACGTGCTGCCCGCGCCGGGCGCGCTCTCGACCTTGAGCTCGCCGCGCATCAGGCGGGTGAGGCGGCGCGCGATCGCAAGGCCGAGGCCGGTGCCGCCGAAGCGGCGCGCGATACTGTCGTCGGCCTGGACGAAATCCTCGAAAATCCGCTCGTGCAGCTCGGGCGCGATGCCGATGCCGGTGTCGCGCACGATGATGCACAGCAGGAGGTGATCGCCGCGCCGCTCGGTTGCCGCGCTCACGCCGATGCCGCCGCTCGGGGTGAACTTGATCGCGTTGCCGATCAGGTTGAGCAGGATGCGGTTGAGCCTGACGGGATCGCCATGCGCGGCGGTGTCGACCGTGTCATCGCAGGCGAGATCGAAGCTCAGGCCCTGGTCCAGGGCTTGCGGACGCATCAGGTCGCCGGCGGCTTCGATGAGCTGGTCGAGACGGAAGTCGCGCGTCTCCAGCATTTCCGTGCTGGCCTCGAGGCGCGCATATTCCAGCACCGCATCGACCAGCGCGATCAGCGTTTCGCCCGACGCCGCCGCGGTGGCAAGATGGCGGCGCTGGGCCTCGCTGAGGCTGCCGTCGTCCAAGAGTTGCAGCACGCCCATGACGCCGTTGAGCGGCGTGCGCAGCTCGTGGCTGACGACGGCGAGGAAGCGCGACTTGGTCTCATTGGCCGCGACCGCCGCGCGGCGCGCGCGCTCGGCGGCGTCGTGCTCGGCGAGCGCGTGGTCGCGGGCCTTCTCCAGCTCGGAGGTGCGCTCGATCACCTTGCGCTCGAGCGTGGCGTAGGATTCGCGCAAATGCGCCGCCATGCGGTTGAACTGCTCGCCGAGCGCCTCCAGCTCGTCGCCGGTCTTGATCGCGAGCCGCGAGTTGAGGTCGCCGCTGCCGATCCGCCTGGCTCCTTGGGTCAGCAGCTGGATCGGCACGGTCATGCGCCGGCTGAGAATGAGCGAGACCAGCACCGCGCAGGCGAGCAGGATCACGAGCAGGAAGGTCGAGCGGCCGATCGAGGCATAGATCGGCGCGTAGGCTTCGGTAAGCGGCAGCTCGACGAACACCAGCCAGCCGAGCGAGGGCACGGTCGCATAGGTCGACAGCACGCGCTGGCCGGAGAGATCCTCCTTGACGAGGCCGCCCGAAGGCGGCCCGATGCCGTCGAGCGCGGCGCGGACGTCGGCATGGCCGGAGAGATCGCTGCGCTGGAGCGCCCGCCATAAATCGGGATGCGCGATCAACACGCCCATGCGGTCGACGACATAGGCCTTGCCGGTGTTGCCGACCCTGATTCCCGTGACGAGGTCCCAGATGAAGCGCAGATTGACCTCGGCGACGATCACATCGGGAGCGCGCCCGGTGCCGCGCGTGGCGAGCGTCATGAAGGGCTCGGTGTCGCCGAAGAAATAGACGGGACCGTAATAGGCCCGGCTGTCATTGGCACCGCGGAAGGCGGCTGAAGCGGAGAGATCGGCGTTGCTGCCGACCTTGTCGGCGATCCGGCGCGATACGCGCAGCTGCTCGCGGCCTTCCGAATTGAGCTGGGCGATCTCCGCGATCGCAGGCGAGAGGCGCAGGAGGCGGATGGCGTTCAGCCGCTCGTCCTCGTGGGTCGACAGCTCCGGCGGCAGGCGCGCGAGCCACCTGATCTGGTTCTCGATCTGGCCGATGAACTGGCCGATCTGAATCGCTGCGGAGGCGGCCTGTTCGCGCTGGGTCGCCGCCAGCAGCTGCTTCTGCTCGCGATAGGAGAACCAGACGTCGAAGCTGGTGTTGATGGCGAGCGCGGCGAAGGCGAGGGCGACGATCGAGTAGAGATATTTCCTGAACAGCCGGCCGGAAGGCGTGCGCGAAGGTTCCTGGTCGCCGGGATCGTTCACTCGCGGATCTCGTCGGCGCGCGCGAGCAGCGTGAACGGGATCGTCAAGCCGAACGAGCGGGCGACCGTGCGGTTGATCAACAGCTCGTATTTGCGCGGCGATTGCACTGGAAGGTCGCCGGGCTTGGTGCCGCGCAGGATCAGGTCGACGTAATCGGCCGAGCGCACCTCGAGCGTTGGGCCGTAGCTCATCAGCCCGCCGGCATCGATGAAGTAATGGAACGGATAGATCGTGGGCACGCGGTATTTGGCGGCGGCCGCGACCACCGCCTTGCGGTTGACCACGAGGAAGCTGTCGACCAGCGCCACCATCGCCGCCTTGGGCAGTTCGGAAAAGCGCTTGACGGCGTCGTCGATCTCCGCGGGCGCGTTGACGGGCGCGGGGATCACGGAGACGCCGGATGCGGCAGCCTCCTGCTCGATCGATTCGAGGAAGAAGCGTCCGCCGCGCGGCGTGGTCGCGGGGTTGAACAGGATGCCGACGCGCGCGACGTCGGGCACGGCCTCGCGGATCAGCTGGAGCCACTTGCCGCCCATCTCGGCGCTGCTGTTGGTGAAGCCGGTGGCGTTGCCGCGGGGATGCGCGAGGCTTTCGACGAAGCCGTTGCCGACCGGATCGTTCGCGGTCGCAAACACGACCGGGATGGTCTTGGTGGCGGCAAGGACGGCGGCGGTCTCGATCGTCGACCCCGTCAGGATCACGTCCGGCTTGAGGTCGAGCAATTCCTGGACGGCCATCTTCAGCCGGTCCGGCGCGCCGAAGGTGGAACGGAGCTCGAGGCGGAAGTTGACGCCTTCGACCCAGCCGCGCTGCCGCAAGCCGGCGACGAGGTTGCCCAGGCGAGAGCTTGCGCTGTCGATCATGCCGCGTCTGGTCAGCTCGTCGTCGAGCGGCAATGCGGTGAGTGAGGCGACGATCCGCATGCGATTGTCGGTTGCGCCGAGCGCGATCCATCCCGCGACCGACGCAGTCGCGAGGCGAATGAAGCCGCGGCGATTGACCGCCGAGGAAACGAAAGATCGCCCCGTCATGGACTACGTTGCACGATCGCCTTGCTTTGCTCGATGCTTAGCGCGAAAGCGGGGTGCCCACAATCGGCGAAAGGCGCATGTGAATGTTCGTTCGCAGGCTTTCGATCTGGTGCCCGGCGGCCTAGCGCCGCAGCGTGAACGCGTCCGCGCTGCGCCGTTGCTCCCATTTCGCCTGCTCCAGCTCGGGCCGGTCGCACTCGATCTCGGGATAGCCGATGCAGAGATAGGCGATGAACTTCCAGCTGTCAGGCACGTCGAGAACAGCGTGCATGCGCGCAGGGTTCAGTATAGACACCCAGCCGAGGCCGATGCCCTCGGCGCGGGCGGCGAGCCACATCGCGGTGATGGCGGCGACCACGGAATATTCCGTCGTTTCAGGCATGGTCGCGCGGCCGAGGCCGTGGCCGATGTCGCTGCCCTTGTCGGCGAACACGGCAAGATGGCCGGGCGCCTGCTCGAGGCCGGACAGTTTCAAGGTGGCATAGCGTGCGGCGCGGTCGCCGGAGTAGCAGCTCAGCGCGTCGGCATTGCACGTCCTGAAATCTTCGACCACGGCGCGGCGCGTTGCAGCATCATTGACGATCACGAAGCGCCAGGGCTGGCTGAGGCCGACCGAAGGCGAGAGGCAGGCGGTCTCGATCAGGCGATCGATCGCCCCCTCCGGCAGCGGATCGCTGCGGAAGCGGCGCACGTCGCGGCGCCACACGAACAGCTCGCGTAAGTGCTGGCGGAAGCTATCGTCGAATTCGACCATGAGGTCATCGCCCCATTTGGAAGGACGCCGCCACCAGCAGGATCAGGATCTCGCCCGTCTGCTCGAACGCGCCGAGGATGTCGCCGGTCTGCCCCCCGATTTGGCGGATGGCAAGCCGCGCCAGCAGCAGGCCGGCCAGTGACAGCAGGATCAGGCCGACCAGCGCCTTGCCCGGCCCCAACGTCAGGGCAAGCGCAAGCGTTCCAAGCGCGAAGGCGATGGCCACGCTGCGCCCGGGCGGCGCCCCGGCGCCGGCAGAGAGGCCATCAGGCCGCGCCGACGGGACTAGCCACATGAAGGCCGGCAGGCCGGCACGGGCAGCAACGTGCGCCGCGCACAGCGCGAGCATGACGGCCCATGGATTTGCGATCGTCGCAAGCGCGCTCCAGCGCAGGCCGAACGATAGGATCAGGGCGCAGACGCCATAGGTCCCGATCCGGCTGTCGCGCATGATCTCGAGCTTGCGCTCGCGCGTGCGGCCGCCGCCGAGGCCGTCCGCGGTGTCGGCAAGTCCGTCCTCGTGCAGCGCGCCGGTGATGAGGGCGGTCGTGGCTAGCACGAGGAGGGCGGCAAGGCTCGGCGTCAGTCCGAAGCGAATGGCGATCTTGTAAGTGAGGGCGCCGGCGAGGCCGACCAGCAGTCCCGCGACCGGCAGCGCCCACATTGCCCGCGCAACGGCGCCGTCGCCCGCAGGCTTCGAGAATGCCACCGGCAGGATCGTCACGAACGATGTCGCCATCTTGAGATCGGCGAGGATGTCCTTGAGGTGCTCGGCGCGCGGGATCATTTCAGCTTCAACGGCAGGCCGGCGACGACGAACTCGACCTCGTCGGCGACACCGGCAATGATCTGGTTCATGATTCCGGCGGCATCGAGGAAGCTGCGCGCCAGCGCGTTGTCGGGCACTATGCCGAGGCCGACCTCGTTGGTGACGAGCACGACGGGGCTGTTGAGGCGGGGCAGCGTGTCGGCGAGCTCTCTCACCTCTCGCTCCCAATCGCGCGCCGCATGCATCAGGTTGGAGAGCCACAGCGTCAGGCAGTCCACCAGCCTCGCGCCGCCACCTTCGGTCGAGAGCAGCGCGGGCACGAGATCGAGCGGCACCTCGCGCTCGATCCAATCGGCTCCGCGCCGCGCGCGATGTCTTGCGATGCGTTCCTGCATTTCGCCGTCGAGCGCCTCGGCCGTCGCGACGTAGACGGGCTGGCCGGCAAAGCTGCGCGCGCGCGCCTCCGCCCGGGTGCTCTTGCCCGATCGCGCCCCGCCGGTGATCAAGATGATGGCCATAAAGGTCTCCTGCCGCAGCACTAATCATCAAACGCGGCCAAAGACAAAGCCGAAATCAGGCAGCGAGGGGCTTGCACTCGGCCGCCGTCTTGCGCAACAGGGGCGGGACAGGAGCTAGATGTGGACTTTGCGGGCGCGATGGTGGTGGCGATGGCGGTGGATGCCCTTCTGGGCTGGCCGGCGTGGCTGTTCGCGCGGATCGGGCATCCCGTCACCTGGCTGGGCGGGCTGATTGCCGGCATCGACACCGCCTTGAATCGCGCGTCCGATCCGCCGGCGTTGCGCCGAGCCGCGGGCGTTGCGGGCGCGCTTGCGGTGATCGCGCTCTCCGCGGCGCTCGGCTGGGCGCTGCAATCACTGCTTCCTTCGGGCTGGATCCAGATCGTGCTGATTGGCATCCTGGCCTGGCCATTGGTCGCGCTGCGCTCGCTGCACGATCATGTCGCTGCCGTGGCCACGCCCTTGCTGGCCGGCGACGTCGCCGCCGCGCGCGAAGCGGTCTCGCGCATCGTCGGCCGCGATCCCGCAAGCCTCGATCAAGCCGGCATCGCGCGCGCGGCGATCGAGAGCCTTGCCGAAAACGCCTCCGATGGCATCGTGGCGCCGGTGTTCTGGGGCGCACTGTTGGGCTTGCCCGGCATCCTCGGCTACAAGGCGATCAACACGCTGGACTCCATGATCGGCCATCGCAGCGAACGCCACGAAGCCTTCGGCTGGGCGGCAGCGCGCATCGACGACGTCGCCAATTTCATCCCGGCGCGGCTGACCGGATTTCTGGTCGTGCTGCTGGCGCCGCGAAGATCGGACGCGCTGGCGTGCATGACGCGCGATGCGCGCCGGCATCGCTCGCCCAATGCCGGCTGGCCGGAAGCGGCGATGGCGGGCGGACTCGGCGTGCGGCTCAGCGGCCCCCGCATCTATCACGGCAACGCGACCAACGAGCCCTGGCTGAACGAGGGTGCGCGCGATCCGCGCGCCGCCGATATCACCGAGGCGCTGACAGTCTATCGCCGCGCCATGCTGCTGGTCGCCGGCGTGCTTGCGATCCTGGCTTTCGCGTGAAACAACGGGGCATGCGCGAGCACGGTGGAAATCTCGATCTGGCCCAGCGGCGTTTCGGCGGACGCGCAGAGGATTGGATCGATCTGTCGACCGGGATCAACCGGATGCCCTTTCCCGTGGGCGAGGTAAGCGCACGCGCGTGGAGCGCGCTGCCGTCACGCGCCGAGATCGAGGCATTGCATCAGGCGGCGCGGCACGGCTACCGCACGAGCGCACCGATCGTTGCGATGGGCGGTGCTCAGGCCGCCATTCAATTGCTGCCGCAACTCGCGGCGCCCGGGCGCGCGCGTATCCTCGCGCCGACCTACAATGAATATGCCGGCGTCCTGTCGGCCGCCGGCCGGGACGTCCAGGAGGTTGCCGAGCTCGATGCGCTGGCGGGTGCGGACCTCGCCATCGTCGTCAATCCCAACAATCCCGACGGGCGGTGCCATTCGCGCAAGGATCTGCTCGCGCTGTTGCCGCGCGTCGGCCGTCTCGTCGTAGACGAGAGCTTTGCGGACCCGATTCCGCAATTGTCGCTTGCACCCGACGCGGATCGACCGGGACTGTTGATCCTGCGGTCGTTCGGAAAGTTTTATGGCTTGGCCGGCCTGCGGCTCGGCTTCGCCATCGGTCATGCCGCCGACATCGACAAGCTTGCCGCCGTGTCGGGTCCATGGCCTGTTTCGGGCGCGGCGATCGAAATCGGCTGTCGTGCCTTGCGCGATCAGGCTTGGGCGGAGGCGACGTCGGCGCGGCTCGCGCGCGACTGTGTTCGCCTCGATGCGATGGCGCATTCGCGAAGCTGGCGGCTCATCGGCGGCACACCGCTGTTTCGCTTGTACGAAACGGCTGACGCGGTGGCTGCGCAGGAGAGGCTCGCGCGCAGCCACATCTGGTCCCGCGTGTTCGCGCAACAGCCGACATGGCTGCGCCTCGGGCTCCCCGGCAGCGAAGCCGAATGGACGCGCCTTGCCGAGGCCCTAGCGCGCTAGCGCGAGCAGGCCTTCGACGTCGAGATGCTTTTCCATGTGATCGGCCAGCGCCTCGAGCGCGCTCTCGACGCTAGCGTGATAGGGCTCGTCGCCCGCGGGAATGTCGAGCTTGGCGAGGTAGGCCTTGCGGAAATCATCTGAGGTGAACAGGCCGTGCAGATAGCTGCCCTGCACACGGCCGTCGCGCGAGATCGCGCCTTCCGCCTCGCCGTCCAGCTTGGCGAAGGGGCGGGCGCGATCCGGGCCGTCGGTGCGGCCGATGTGGATCTCGTAGGCCTGGATCGGCTGATCCGTCGCGGCATGCACGGCCGTAACGCGCGTGAGGGTCTTTTGCGGGCTCATCACCGTCTCGACATCGAGAAGCCCGAGGCCCGGCGTGTCGCCCGCAGGTCCTTCGATGCCTTCGGGGTCGGTGACGCTGCGTCCCAGCATCTGATAGCCGCCGCAGAGGCCGAGCACATGGCCGCCCCTGCGGTAATGCGCGAACAGGTCGACGTCCCAGCCCTGCGCGCGCAGGAAGGCGAGGTCGCCGCGGGTGGATTTTGAGCCAGGGATGATGACGAGGCGCACGTCGCCCGGGATCGCCTCGCCCGGGCGCACCATCACGAGATCGACGCCCGGCTCGAGCTTGAGAGGATCGAGATCGTCGAAATTGGCGATGCGCGATAGCGCCAGGCAGGCGATCTTGCATTGGCCCGGCTTGCGCGCATCGCGCAGGCCGAGCGCGTCTTCGGCCGGCAGCTCGCCGGCACGCGGGAACCAGGGCAGCACGCCGAGGCCGCGCCATGCAGTCTTTTGCTCGATCAGCCTGTAGCCGTCGTCGAACAGCGTGGGATCGCCGCGGAACTTGTTGATGACGAAGCCAGAGATCATCGCGGCATCGTCGGGGTCGATCACCGTCCTGATGCCGACCAGCTGGGCGATGACACCGCCACGGTCGATGTCGCCGACCAGCACGACCGGCACATTCGCCTTGCGGGCAAAGCCCATATTGGCGATGTCGGACTTGCGCAAATTCACCTCGGCCGGACTGCCGGCGCCTTCGACCAGCACCAGATCGGCCCGCGCCTTCAGCCGTTCAAAGCTCTCCAGCACCGCGCCCATCAGCGACGGCTTCATCGCCGCGTAGTCGCGCGCGCGTGCGGTCGCGATGCGCTTGCCGTGGACGACGACCTGCGCGCCGACATCGGTCTCGGGCTTGAGCAGCACCGGGTTCATGTCGGTGTGCGGCTCGACACCGGCGGCGAGGGCCTGCAGCGCCTGGGCGCGGCCGATCTCACCGCCATCGACGGTGACCGCGGCGTTGTTCGACATGTTCTGCGGCTTGAACGGCAGCACGCGCAGACCACGGCGCGTAAAGGCGCGCGCGAGGCCGGCGACGATGAGCGACTTGCCCACGTCCGAGCCGGCTCCCTGGATCATCAGCGCGCGTGCCATGATGACTTCAGAACTCGACGCCGGCCTGCGCCTTGATGCCGGAGCGGAACGGATGCTTCACGAGCGTCATCTCGGTGACGAGATCGGCGATCTCGACCAACTCGTCCTTGGCGTTGCGACCGGTGAGCACGACATGCGTCATCGCAGGCTTTTGCGTCGTCAGGAATTCGACGACTTCGGCGATGTCGAGATAGTCGTAGCGCAGCGCGATGTTGATCTCGTCGAGCACGACCATGCGCAGCCGCTCGTCGAGGATCAGCTCCTTGGCTTTCTCCCAGCCGGCGCGCGCGGCAGCGATGTCGCGGGTGCGGTCTTGGGTCTCCCAGGTGAAGCCTTCGCCCATCGCGTGGAACTGACAGAGTTCGCCGAAATGGCCGGTGAGTAGGCGCCGTTCGCCGGTATCCCAGGCGCCCTTGATGAATTGCACCACCGCACAAGGGAAGCCATGCGCGACGCAGCGGACGATCATGCCTAAGGCCGAGGAGGATTTTCCCTTGCCGGCGCCGGTGTGGACGATGATCAGGCCTTTTTCACCGCTCTTGGTCGCCATGATCTTGTCGCGAGCGGCCTTCTTCTTCGCCATTTTGGCGGCGTGGCGGGCGTCGGTTTCCTCGGTCGTGTGGGTTTCCGGTTCAGGCGTCATCGGTCCCGGTCCTTCGGCTTGACAAGTGGCGGCCACCGGCAAATGGTGGCCTGGCGTTGGTTCCTGTCCTATGACAGGCGAAGAGGGAATGCGATAGGGTCCGAATCCGCAAAGATTTGGGTCCAAACTGCAGCCGCCCCCGCGACCGTGACCGGAGAGATGCCCGAAGCCACTGATTCCTTTTGGGATCGGGAAGGCGGGGATCGAAGGGCCAAAACCCTGCTCCGCAAGCCGGGAGACCTGCCAGCGCGGACGAGTTTTGGACCGGCGGACGGGGTGTTCCGCGACGGGGAAGCGGGCCTTCAGGAGAATGGTCCGTGCGCCTCATCGCCTCCCGCTGTTATCTGGAAGAGGCGATGACCGTCACACTTCATGTCTGCATCACCTGCCGCGCCGGCCAGACGCTTGGCGAGGGCGAGACGACGCCCGGCAAGCGCCTGCATGGCGCGATTCTCGAGGCCGGCGTGCCCGAGGGCGTCAGCGTGGTTCCCGTCGAATGCCTGTCGGCGTGCAGCCAGGGCTGCTCGGTCGCGCTCAGCGCGCCCGGCCGCTGGTCCTATGTCTATGGCCGCCTGTCCGATGCGAATGCGCAGGACGTGGTCGCAGGTGCTGCGGCCTACGCGGCGACGCCCGACGGAATCGTGCCCTGGCGCAGCCGTCCCGAAATCTTCCGCAAGCAGTCGCTTGCCCGTATTCCCCCTGTTACCGTCGTGCCGGAGGCCGCTGAATGAACTCGCTCGCAAAAGTCCCGGTTACGGTGGTCACGGGTTTCCTGGGCTCCGGCAAGACGACGCTGATCCAGCATCTGCTCAGCAACGCCGGCGGCAAGAAGCTCGCGGTGCTCGTCAACGAATTCGGCAGCGAGGGCGTCGACGGCGAGATCCTGAAGTCCTGCGCCGATGCGAACTGCCCGGAGGAGAACATCGTCGAGCTCGCCAATGGCTGCATCTGCTGCACCGTCGCCGACGATTTCATTCCAACCATGGAGCAACTCTTGGCGCGTCCGGTGCGGCCCGATCACATCCTGATCGAGACCTCGGGCCTGGCGCTGCCAAAGCCGCTGCTGAAGGCGTTCGACTGGCCGGAGATCCGCTCGCGCATCACGGTCGACGGCGTGATCGCGCTGGCCGATGCCGAGGCTGTCGCCGCCGGCCGCTTCGCGCCGGATCCGGCTGCGGTGGAAGCGCAGCGCGCGGCGGACGACAATCTCGATCACGAAACGCCGCTGTCGGAAGTGTTCGAGGACCAGATCGCCTGCGCCGACATCGTGCTGCTGACCAAGGCCGATCTTGCGGGCGCAGCCGGAATCGAAGCCGCAAAAGCGGCGATCACCGCCGAGATGCCGCGCCGCGTGCCGATGCTGCCGGTCACCGACGGTGCGATCGATGCGCGCGTCATTCTCGGCCTCGGCGCTGCCGCCGAGAATGATCTCGCCGCGCGGCCATCGCATCATGACGGCGAGGAGGAGCACGAGCACGATGATTTTGCCTCGGTCGTGATTGACCTTCCGGAGGTCGCCGACATCGACGCGCTGGTCGCATCGGTCCAGAAACTGGCGCGCGAGCAGAACGTGCTGCGGGCGAAGGGGTACATCGCGGTCGCTGGCAAGCCGATGCGCCTGTTGTTGCAGGCGGTCGGCGAGCGGGTGCGCCATCAGTTCGACAAGCCCTGGGGCGCGGGTCTCAGACAGTCGAAGCTCGTCGTGATCGGCGAGCATGGCGATATCGACGAGGCCGCCATCAAGGCAGGACTTGGTCTTTCAGGATCTGGCATCTGATGCACGTCGTCTTCCGCGAGAGCCGCGGTCTCGAGGAGACCGCGACGCCAAGAGACATCGGCCAGGACCCGGCCGATCTCGTGGTGCTCTCGTATTCGGATTCCGACCTTGCCGCGTTTGCGGCCGGCTGGCGCCGCGGTCGGGGCAGCCTGCCGTCGCTGCGGCTGGCCAATCTCGCGGAGCTGCGTCATCCGCTGTCGGTCGACACCTATATCGAACGGACGCTGTCGCAGGCGCGGGGCATATTCGTGCGCCTGATCGGCGGGGAGTCCTATTGGGCATACGGGCTCGCGGCGCTCCAGCAACTCGCGCAAGAGCGCAACATCGTGCTCGCCGTGCTGCCGGCGGACGGCCGCGACGACGCGCGGCTGGATGCGTACTCGACCCTGCCGGTCTCGACGCTGCGGCGGCTCAAGGTGCTCTGCGACTCCGGTGGCCCGGTCGCCGCGCAAGCCGCGATCGCGCAGCTCGCGCTGGCCTCGGGCCTCTATGCCGGCCCGGTCATCGGCGAGATGACCGTGGCCGAGATGGGATTCTACGATCCCGCGCGCGGCGTCATTGCCGCGCCGGCGGGCGGCGAGGGCAAGCCGCGCGCACTCGTGACGTTCTATCGCTCCTATCTCACCGCCGCCGATACGGGGCCCGTCGACGCCTTGATTGCGGCGCTGCGCGAGAAGGGATTTGACGCCTACGGCGCGTTCGTCACCTCGCTGAAGGCGCCGGGCGCTGCCGACTGGCTGCGCGCGCATCTGGCACAACATCCTGCGGCGGCGATCGTCAATGCGACGGCGTTCTCGGCCCTTGGCGATGACGGCACGACGCCGTTCGATGCCGCATTCTGTCCGGTGTTCCAGGTCGCGCTCTCGACGGCGCGGCGCGAAGATTGGGCGGAATCACTGCGTGGCCTGTCGCCCGGCGATCTCGCGATGCATGTCGTGCTGCCGGAGGTCGACGGCCGCCTGTTCGCCGGCGTGGTGAGTTTCAAATCGGCCGGTCAGCGCGATCCCGATCTGCAATTCGCGCATCTAGCGCACAGGCCCGACGAAGAGCGCGTCAACGCCGTTGCCATGCGCGTCGCGGCTTGGCGTCGCCTCGCGGAGAAGCCCGCCGGCGAGAAGCGGTTGGCAATCGTGCTCTCGAATTATCCGGGCCGTCCGCATCAGATCGCGCACGCCGTTGGTCTTGATGCGTTGGCGTCGGTCGAGGCTTTGATTTCCGATGTCGCTGAGGTCGGCTTCGACGTTGCGCCGGTTGATGCGCTCGGCGAGACACTGTTGAAGCAGAGTTTGACTTGGGGCGTCGCCGATTATCGAGCGGGGCTGTCGCGCCTGCCGCAATCCTTGCAGGACGATCTCGCGCGCGCCTGGGGCGCGGTGGAAAACGACCCGAGCTGCCGCGATGGTGCGTTCCACTTCGCCGCCATCGCGTGCGGCCGGTCGGTCATCGCGGTTCAGCCCGAGCGCGGCGACGCGGCCTCGCGCGATGCCGATTATCACGATCTCGCCTGCACGCCGCGCCACGCCTATGTCGCATTCTATCTCTGGCTCAGGCAGCAAGGCTGCGATGCTGTCGTGCATATGGGCGCACATGGCACGCTGGAATGGCTGCCCGGAAAATCCGTGGCGCTGTCGCAAGCGTGCTGGCCGGAAGCGCTGATCGGCGATGTCCCCGTCATCTATCCCTTCATCGTCAACGATCCCGGCGAGGCCGCGCAGGCCAAGCGGCGCATCGGCGCGGTCACGATCGGCCATCTGCCGCCGCCGCTTGAGACATCCGCGGTGCCGGAGGGGCTTCGTCGGCTCGAACGGCTGCTCGACGAATATTCGACCGCCGATGGTCTCGATCCCGCGCGCCGCCAGCGGCTGATCGCGGCGATCCGTGACGAGGCGCGGGCGGCGGGTCTCGAAGACGATCTCGGCCTCGATGCAATGGCCGCACCGGCCGAAGCCATCCCGCGGATCGACCGCTTCGTCTGCGATCTCAAGGAGAGCCAGTTCGGCGATGGCCTGCACGTGTTCGGCCGCGGTGCCTGCGGCGAAGCGGAGCGCGATGCATTGCGTTCCGTGCTCGCCGGAAAACGCGTTGCCCCCGGGCCGTCGGGCTCCCCGTATCGCGGGCGTCAGGATGTGCTGCCGACAGGGCGCAACCTCTTCGCCGTCGACCCGCGTGCGGTGCCGACGCCGTCGGCGCATGCGCAGGGGATAAAACTCGCCGAAGAGCTGTTGCGCCGTCATCTGCAGAATCACGGCGACTGGCCGAAGGGCCTCGTGGTGGATCTCTGGGGCTCGGCGACGATGCGCACCGCAGGCGAAGAGTTCGCGATGGCGTTGCATCTGGCCGGCCTCGCGCCGCGCTGGGATCACGCTTCCGGCCGTGTCACCGGTTACGACATCATCGCCCCGGCCGAGCTCGGCCGTCCGCGCATCGACGTCACGCTGCGCGTATCCGGCCTGTTCCGCGATGTCTTCGCAGGGCTGGCGCAATTGTTCGAAGCCGCCGCCGAGGCGCTCGCCGCGCGCGAGGACGAGGGCGATGAGAATCCCTATCGCCAGCGTGCGTCCCGCGTGTTCGCGCCGCGGCCCGGACAATACGGCGTCGGGCTCTCGGCGATCCCGGATGCCTTCACGCCGGACACGCGCGAGGCCGCAGGCGAAGCGTGGCTGTCGGCATCGTCCTGGGCGTTCTCTGCCGATGGCGCGATGCAGCCGGATCGCGCAGGTATCGAACAGCGTCTCGCGTCCGCCGACGCTTTTGTCCACGTCCAGGACTTGCCCGAAACCGATCTGCTGCTGGCCGCCGATTATGCCGCGCATGAGGCAGGCATCGCCGCGGCAGCCGCGAACCTCGGCGCAGGCGTGCCGTCGCTCTATCACCTCGATGCGACGCGGCCCGGCGAGCCGCATGCGCGCACGCTGACGGAAGAGATCTCGCGCGTCGTTCGCGCACGGGCGGCCAATCCGGCCTGGATCTCCGGCATGATGCGCCACGGTTTCCGCGGCGCCGCCGAGATCACCGCGACGCTGGAGCACATGGCCGCCTTCGCGCATCTCGCCGGCGCGGTGCCGCCGCATCTGTTCGACCTCTATTACGACGCGACACTCGGCAACGACGACGTCCGCGCCTTCATGGCGCACGAAAATCCGTCCGCACTCGCCGCGATGGAAACCTGCTTCACGCGCCTGCGCGAAGCCTCGCTCTGGCGAACCCGCCGCAATTCGATTGCAGCGGCGCTGCGGGAGGCCTCATGAGCGCGACCACGGTCAAGGGTTGGTGTCCCGGCGCGCTGCGCCCGATGCAATCGGGCGACGGGCTCGTGGTGCGCGTGCGTCCGTTCGGGGGACGCCTTGAAGCACCACAAATCTCCGGGCTTGCGGAACTCGCCGAGCGCTTCGGCAACGGTCTAATCGACGTCACGAGCCGGGCCAATCTGCAGATCAGGGGCGTTCAGGAGGACGGCCATCGGCCGTTGCTCGATGGTCTGGCGCAACTGGCGCTGCTCGATCCCGACGCCGACATCGAAGCCAGGCGCAACATCCTGGTGACGCCGTTCTGGAGCAACGGCGACGAAACGCAGTCGCTCGCCGCGGAGCTCGAGGAGGCGCTTGCCGATTCTGGCCTGGCGCTTCCCACCAAGTTCGGCTTCGCCATCGATGACGGGCGGTCGCGTGTTCTCGCCGGCGATTCCGCCGACATCCGCATCGAGCGCGACCGCTCGGGCGGTCTCCTGGTGCGGGCCGATGGCGCCAAGCTCGGTCGTTCCGTTGAACGCGGACAGGCCGTGAGCGCGGCGCTGGCGCTCGCAAGCTGGTTCATCATCTCCGGCGGTGCAAACGGCGGGCGAGGGCGCATGGCAGCCCACATCGCATCCGGCGCCGTGTTGCCTCAATCCTTGCGCGGCGAGACCGAGCCTGCGCCGGTGATGGCCGCGGTGCGTCCCGGGCACTATCCGCAAGGCGCAATGGTCGGGGTGGCGTTCGGGCAGATGCTGCACGCGACGCTGCATCAATTCTCTGCTTGCGGCCATGCGCTGCGCATGACGCCCTGGCGGATGGTGCTGAGCGAGGGCAAGCGCGAGATGCCGAGCGCGGCGGGGCTCATCACCAGGCCCCATGATCCGGCGCTGCGCGTCATCGCCTGCAGCGGCGCGCCGCGCTGCCGCGAGGCCCATGCCGATACGCGCGCGCTGGCCGCGGCGCTGGCGCCGAGCATCCCCGCCGACGCGCGACTCCACGTCTCCGGCTGCGGCAAGGGCTGCGCCCATTCCGGCGCGGCTGCGGTTACCCTGATTGCGACGCGCGCCGGGTTCGATCTCGTCCGCGACGGCTCGACCCGCGACGCGCCGGTCCTGCGCGGGCTGAACGGCGCCGACATCGTCAGCGATCCCTCCATCCTGGTCGGAGGGAACTGATGCCGCACACCTACGAGACCGACGGCGCTGTGATCTACCGGCAATCCTTTGCCACCATCCGGGCCGAGGCCGATCTCGCGCGCTTCACGTCGGACGAGGAGCAGGTGGTGGTGCGGATGATCCATGCCGCCGGCATGGTCGGCCTCGAGGCGCATATCCGTTTCACCCCTGATATGGCGATTGCCGCGCGCGCGGCCTTGCAGAAGGGCGCGCCGATCCTGTGCGACGCGCGCATGGTGTCCGAAGGCATTACGCGCGCGAGGTTGCCCGCGGCCAATGCCGTGATCTGCACGCTCGGCGATCCCGCCGTGCCCGCGCTGGCGCAGTCCATGCGCAACACGCGCTCGGCCGCGGCCCTGGAGCTGTGGCGGCCGCATCTTGATGGCGCGATCATCGCGATCGGCAATGCACCGACCGCGCTGTTTCATCTGCTCAACATGCTGGAGGATCGCGACTGCCCGCGGCCGGCTGCGATCATCGGCTGTCCGGTCGGCTTCGTCGGCGCGGCCGAATCCAAGGCCGCGCTGATGGTCGATCCGCCGGCACCGGCGCTCACCGTCGAAGGCCGCCTCGGCGGCTCCGCCATCACGGTTGCTGCCGTGAACGCGCTGGCAAGCCGGAGCGAATAGCCATGGGACGCATCATCTGCTGCGGTCTCGGCCCCGGCGATCCTGATCTGATGAGCGTGCGTGCCGATCGTACGGTGCGGGGCGCCAGCCACGTCGCCTATTTTCGCAAGAAGGGCAGGTCCGGTCAGGCGCGCCGCATCGTCGAGGGCATGCTGGCTGCGGGCGTTACCGAATATCCAATGGAATATCCGGTTACGACCGAGATTGCTTTCGACAGCCCCGAATACGTGCAACTGCTCGCAGGTTTCTATGACGAATGGGCCGAGCGCCTGGCGCGGCTTTCGCGCGCCGTCGACGTCGTCGTGCTGTGCGAGGGCGATCCCTACTTTTACGGATCGTTCATGCATCTGCACACGCGCCTGCAGGGCCGCGTCGAGATCGAGGTTATCGCCGGCATTCCCGGCATGGTCGGTTGCTGGAACGGCGTCGGCCGGCCGATCGCGCTCGGCGACGACGTGACGACGGTGCTGATGGGCACGCTGCCCGAGGCCGAGCTCGAACGGCGCATGCGCGATTCCGATGCACTGGTCGTCATGAAGACCGGCCGCAATCTCGCAAAAGTGCGCCGCGCGCTCAGCTCCGCCGGGCGGCTCGCCGATGCCTGGCTGGTTGAGCGTGGCACCATGCCAGGCGAGCGCGTGGTGCGGCTCGCCGAGATCGATGCGGCTGACTGTCCCTATTTCGCGATCGTGCTCGTGCACGGCAAGGGCCGGCATCTGGATGCCGCCGAATGACAGGCACACTGACCATCGCGGGCCTCGGGCCGGGCAGCGACGCGCTGGTGACGCCGGAAGTTTCCGCCGCGCTTGCGACGGCGACCGACATTCTGGGCTATGCGCCCTATGTCGCGCGCGTGCCGCCGCGGCCTGGGCTCACTCTGCATCCATCCGACAATCGCGAAGAGCTGCAACGCGCGAGCGAAGCCCTGCGGCTTGCCGCCGAAGGCGGTCAGGTCGTCGTCGTCTCTTCTGGCGATCCCGGCGTGTTCGCGATGGCATCCGCCGTATTCGAGGCGCTCGAGCAGGCGCCGGAATTTCGTGAGCTTTCGATCCGTGTGCTGCCCGGCGTCACCGCGATGCTGGCGGCCGCCGCGCGTGCCGGCGCGCCGCTCGGCCATGATTTCTGCGCGATCAACCTCTCCGACAATCTCAAGCCGTGGGCAGTGATCGAGAAACGCCTGCGCCTCGCGGCGGAAGCCGATTTTGCCATCGCGATGTACAACCCGCGCTCGGCCAGCCGCCCGGAAGGATTCGGCCGTGCGCTTGCGCTGCTTCGCGAAGCCGGCTGCGGCGAGCGTCTCATGATCTTCGCGCGCGCGATCAGCGCGGCCGATGAAAAGATCGAGATCGTGACGCTGAACCAGGCGACGCCCGAGATGGCCGACATGCGCACGCTGGTGATCCTCGGCAACTCGCAGACGCGCCGCGTCGGCCGCTGGGTCTATGCGCCGAGGCGGGCAGAATGACCGAGCCATTGCATCACGTCAGTGACACTCTCGACCCTTTGGCGCTCGGGCAGCTCTGGTCGCGAGATCATGATTACGGGCAGGCCGAGCATGCGCGCCGCGTCGATCTTCGCGCGTGCGCCGTCGCCGCCGGAATTGCGGGCGACGATCCAGGCGATGCCGCGCGTGTGCAGCATCTCCAACTCGCCGTCGAGGGTGAAGGGGCCACGCGATACGATCACATCGGCCGCGAAGGGCAGCGACGCTTCGGGCGGATCGACGAAACGCAGCGTGTAGGCATGTTGCGGCTTGGCCGCGAACGGCGCGATGTGCTGACGGCCGATGGCGAGGAACACGTTTGTCGGCACCTCGGGCAGGGCCGCAACGGCGGCGTTGACGTCGGCGACCTCGATCCAGTTGTCGCCGGACACCCTGGTCCAGGGCGCGCGCTCCAGCGCGATCAGCGGCGCATTGGTGTCCGCGCAGGCCTCGACCGCATGACGGCTCATTTCGGCAGCGAACGGATGCGTCGCGTCGATGACATGCGTGATGCCTTCGCGGCGGATGTAGTCGGCCAGCCCGCTCACGCCGCCAAACCCGCCGATGCGCGTCGGCAGCGGCTGATCGGCGGGCGCGCGGGTGCGGCCGCCATAGGAATAGACGGCATCGATGCCGGCGCGCGCGATCTCCGCGGCGAGCAGGCTCGCATCGGCCGTTCCGCCCAGAATGAGGGCGCGAATCATGTCTGATCCCTGGCTGACCATCATCGGTATCGGCGAAGATGGCCTTGCCGGGCTGTCGGAGGCAAGCCGAAAGGCGCTTGCCAAGGCCGACACCGTGTTCGGCGGCGAGCGCCATCTTGCGCTTGCCGAAATTGGCAGCCGAGGTCGTCCATGGCCGGTGCCGTTCGATGCGGATGTCGTGCTGAGCTGCCGCGATCGGCCGACGGTGGTGCTCGCCTCCGGCGATCCGTTCTGGCATGGCGCCGGCGCAAGCCTCGCCGAGAAGCTCGGTGGCGACGAGTGGATCGCGCATCCTGCTCCGTCCACCTTCTCGCTCGCCGCCGCGCGGCTGGGCTGGCGACTCGAATCCACCGTCTGCCTCGGGCTTCACGCCGCACCGTTCGAGCGTCTCGGTCCGCATCTGGCGCGAGGGGCGCGCATCATCTGTCTCGTGCGCGATGGGAAAGCGGCTGGCGATCTGGCTAGGTGGTTGAGCGAGCGCGGGTGGGGCGCCTCGGCCTTCTGGATGCTCGCCGCCCTCGGTGGCCCGCGCGAAAGCGTCACAGAATATCGCGCCGATAGTCTTGCCGGTGATCTCGCCGGAAACCTGGTCACCGTCGCCGTCGAGGCGAAGGGCGGACAGGGGATGCCCCGCAGTTCGGGATTATCGGACGACCTCTTCATGCATGACGGCCAGATCACCAAGCGGCCGGTACGTGCGCTCGCGCTCTCGGCGTTGGCGCCGCGGCCCGGCGAACGGTTGTGGGATATCGGCGCAGGTTCAGGCTCGATCTCCGTGGAGTGGGCGCTGTGTGGTGGGACGGCGAGTGCAGTCGAAGCGCGCGAGGATCGCGTCGCGAACATTCGCAAGAATGCAGCCGCCTTCGGTCTGGCACATCGGATCACAATCGTCACGGGCAGGGCACCGGAAGCTCTTGCCGGGTTGGAAGCGCCGGATGCCGTCTTCATTGGCGGTGGTCTCGACGAAGTGTTATTTGATGCGATCTGGTCGCGGCTCTCGCTCGGAGCGCGGCTCGTCGCACACTCGGTCACGCTGGAAACGGAAGCGTTGCTCAGCGAGCTACATCAGCGCCATGGTGGCGAGCTTATGAGAGCCGAAATTTCTCATGCCGCTCCGCTCGGCCGCTATCGGTCGTGGGAAGCAGCACGCCCCGTGGTGCAGTGGAGTGTGGTCCGATGAAGGTCGCCGGACTCGGCTTCAAGCGCGATGTGACGCTGGCTTCGTTGCGCGAAGCGCTGCTCGCTGCGGGCGGTGCGGAAGGGCTTGCGGCGATGGCAACCGTCAGCGACAAGGCCGATACCGAGGCGCTGAAGCAGCTCGCACGCGAATGCGGCGTGCCGATCAGGGCCGTTCCGGTCGCGACACTGGCCGGCATCGACACGCCCACGCAATCGAAGCTCATCGCGGAGAAATTTGGCACCGGATCTGTAGCCGAGGCTGCTGCGCTCGCGGTCGCCGGTCCGCGCGCGCGGTTGATTGCAGCACGGGTTGTCTCGCAGGATCGCACCGCGACCGCGGCGATTGCCGAAGGAGACGGCCCATGACCGTGCATTTCATCGGCGCCGGGCCGGGCGCGCCCGATCTGCTGACGTTGCGCGGCCGCGACCTGATCGCGGCCAGTCCGGTTTGTCTCTATGCCGGCTCGCTGGTGCCGGAGGGCGTGTTGGCGCATTGCCCGCCCGGCGCACGTATCGTCAACACCGCGCCAATGTCGCTCGACGAGATCATCGCCGAGATCGCAGCCGCGCATGCGGCAGGCCTGGATGTCGCGCGGCTGCATTCCGGCGATCTCTCAATCTGGTCGGCGATGGGCGAGCAGCTCCGCCGTTTGCGTGCGCTCGGGATTCCCTACTCGGTGACACCCGGCGTTCCCTCGTTCTCGGCTGCCGCGGCCGCGCTGGAGGCTGAGCTGACGCTGCCCGGTCTTGCTCAGACGGTCGTGCTGACGCGCACGCCGGGCCGTGCCAGCGCGATGCCCGAGGGCGAGAAGCTCGCCGCGTTCGCTGCGACCGGCGCGGTGCTCGCGATCCACCTGTCGATCCATCTGCTCGACCAGGTCGTCGCCGAGCTGACGCCGCATTACGGCGCGGATTGCCCGGTCGCGATCGTCTGGCGCGCGAGCTGGCCGGAGCAGCGCATCGTGCGTGCGACGCTCGCAACGCTCGATGCGTTCGTGGGTGGCGAGATGGAGCGCACGGCGCTGATCCTGGTCGGCAAGACGCTTGGCGCTGCCGATTTTGACGAGAGCCGTCTCTATGCCGCCGATTACGACCGCCGCTACCGGCCCGTCGGTGCCGAGCCGCGCTTTCCGGAGGCGTCGTGATGCCGGCGAGCCTTGTCATCTCCGCGCCGGCCTCCGGCGTCGGCAAGACGACGCTGACGCTGGCGCTCGCCCGCGCCTGGCGCAAGCGCGGCTTGAACGTGCAGTGCTTCAAGAGCGGCCCCGACTATATCGATCCCGCCTTCCACGCCGCGGCCACGGAACGCGCCTCGGTCAACGTCGACAGCTGGGCGATGGATCGCAGCACCATCGCGCATCTCGTCAGCCGTGGCGGCGATGCAGATGTCGTGCTCGCCGAGGGATCGATGGGCCTGTTCGACGGTGTCGCTGCGCGCGGTGTCTCCGGCACGGGAGCGACCGCTGATATCGCGGAGATGCTGGGTTGGCCGGTGGTTCTGGTGATCGATCCCTCCGGCCAGGCGCAGACTGCGGCAGCGATCGCCGGCGGCCTTCGCGATTACCGCGCCGGCGTGCGCCTTGCGGGCGTCGTGCTCAATCGCGTCGCCAGCCCGCGCCATGAGGATCTGGTGCGGCGCGCGCTGAACGAGGCCGGTATCAAAGTGTTCGGCGCGCTGCCGCGCCATGCCGAGATCAGCCTGCCGAAGCGGCATCTCGGTCTCGTGCAGGCCGAGGAGCAGGCCGAGATCGGCAAGCTGATCGACGAGGCCGCGCGCTTTGTCGCCGAGCACGTCGATCTCGATGCGGTGCTCCACTCGGCAGGCCAATGGTCGCCGCAAGCTGTGGCGAACGGCTTGAACGTGAGGCCGCCCGGCCAGCGCATCGCGCTGGCGCGCGATGCGGCGTTCTCGTTCGTCTATCCGCATATGCTGGAAGCCTGGCGCGCGGCGGGCGCCGAGATCGTGCCGTTCTCGCCGCTGGCCGATGAAGCGCCCGATGCGAGCGCCAACGTGTGTTGGCTGCCCGGCGGCTATCCCGAGCTTCATGCAGGAAAGATCGCGGCCAATGCGCGCTTTCGCAGCGGCTTGCGCGCTTTCGCCGAGACGCGGCCGGTGCATGGCGAATGCGGAGGCTATATGGTGCTGGGCGCAGGCCTGACCGACGCCGACGGTATCAGCCATGAGATGGCGGGGCTGCTTGGCCTCGAGACCAGCTTTGCCAAGCGCCGCATGCATCTCGGCTATCGTCTTGCTGAACTGGCTGCGCCGATGCCGGGGCATCAGCCTGGCGCGCGCCTGCGCGGCCACGAGTTCCACTATTCGACGATCCTCGCCCAGCCCGATACGCCGCTCGCGGTCGTGCACGATGCCACTGGCGCGGTCATTGCCGAAACCGGCTCGCGCCGTGGCCATGCCACCGGCACGTTCTTCCATCTGATCGCGGAGGACCGGTGAGCGGTTTTGTCTCTTTCGTTTCCGCCGGTCCGGGCGATCCCGAACTCCTCACGGTGAAGGGCGCCACGCGGCTGCGCGAGGCCGACGTCGTGCTTTATGACGATCTTGCCTCCGGCGCGATCCTCGATCTCGCACGGCCCGGCGCCAATCTCGTTGCGGTGGGAAAGCGGGCCGGGCGTCCTTCGACCAAGCAGCACCACGTCAACCGTCTCCTGGTCGACTATGCCGCAACCGGCGCGCGCGTGGTGCGGCTCAAGTCCGGCGATGCCGGCATTTTCGGCCGGCTGGAGGAGGAGATCGAGACGCTGCGCGAGGCCGGCATCGGCTACGAGATCGTTCCCGGCGTCACCTCCGCCTGTGTCGCCGCCGCCCAGGCCGGCATTCCCCTGACCCGCCGGTATACCTCCCGCCGGGTGCAGTTCATCACCGGCGCTGACGTCACGGGCGAGCTGCCGCCCAATCTGAATTGGGCGGCACTGGCCGACCCCGAGGCCACGACCGTGGTCTATATGGGCCGGCGCACCTTTCCGGCGCTTGCCGCAAAATTGATCGCGCACGGCCTCGCTCCCAGCACTCCGGCGCTGTTCGCCGAATCTCTCGGGCGTCCCGACGAACGGCTGGTCCGCACCACGATTGCCGAGCTCGCCGAGCAGCTTGGGCGCGGCGGCGCCGCTTCCACTGCGGCCGTCATCCTGATTGGCGCGCTGGCGGGAGAATATCCGGCATGACGGCTCCGGCAGCGGTTCGCCCCTTGACGCCCGCGATACGAAAGGGGCACACAAGAGCGGCATGGTGCTCGACGCGGCGCAAAGCGCCGGAGCATAATCGGGAATGGGGATGGGCGGACCCAGTTGCGGCGCCCAAAACCCCAGCCGCCCCCGCGACTGTAAGCGGTGAGGGCCTCCGAACCGCCACTGGACCGCAAGGTCCGGGAAGGCCGGAGAACCCAGTGAACCGCGAGCCAGGAGACCGGCCGTGCACGTATTGAGGCCAAGGCCGTCGGGTGTGACGGCGGAAAGGAATTGAGCCATGCATATCGAACCCGGGATCGTGACGGGCGCCAAGCTCGTGTTGAGTTACGCAACCGGCATCGCCGCAGGCGGCGTTGCCTTGAAGCTCGCGGTCGAGACCGTGCGCGAGCAGGGCGCCGGCTCGTTCGCGGCGCGGACACTGGCCACCACCGCTCTCGTCTTCGTCTTCTTCGAGATCCTGCCGCACTTTCCGGTTGGGGTATCAGAGGTGCACTTCATCCTCGGCTCGACCTTGTTCCTGCTCTTTGGTGCTGCGCCCGCCGCCTTCGGCCTTGCATTTGGCCTGCTGCTTCAGGGCATGCTGCTGGAGCCAGTCGATCTGCCGCAATACGGCATGAACGTCACCACGCTTCTGGTGCCGCTGTTCGCGATCCAGGCGATCGCCAAGCGGATCATTGCCCGCAACACCGCCTATGTCGATTTGAAGTACGGTCAGGCGCTGGCGCTTTCGACGACCTACCAGGCCGGCGTGATCGCATGGGTGGCGTTCTGGGCGCTCTATGGCTCCGGCTTTGCGATGAGCAATCTCGCCAGCGTCGGGACGTTCGCTGCCGCTTATGCGCTGGTGATCGTGATCGAACCGCTCGCCGATCTCGCGGTGCTGGCGCTGGCGAAGTCGCTGCGCGGCGTCACCGCGCCCGGCCTCGTCACCCCGCGCCTGCACAACGCGGCGTAAGAGATCAGCGATGGGCGGCCGGTGTGGCCGCCCATCGCGCTCGCGATGCTAACGCTCTCTCTGATCGGCATCGGTTGCGGCGATCCCGCGCAGCTCACGCGCGCCGCCGTTGACGCCATCAACGCCGCCGATCTCATCCTGATCCCGCGCAAGGGGACTACGAAATCCGATCTCGCCGATCTCAGGCGAACGATCTGCGCCGCTGTGCTCACCAACAAAACGACGCGCATCGCCGAATTCGATCTTCCCGTGCGCGATGCGACCGAGGCGGACTACCGCAAGGGCGTCGACGATTGGCACGATGCGGTGGCCGCGATTTGGTCGCAGACGATCGCTGGGCATCTCGAAGATGAGGGCAAGGTCGCGCTGCTGATCTGGGGCGATCCTTCGCTCTATGATTCTTCGCTGCGCATTGCGCGGCGGCTCGATCCATTGCCGACAATCGAGGTCGTGCCTGGGATCACCTCGATCCAGGCGCTGTGCGCGGCGCATGCGCTGCCGCTCAACGACATCGGCGAGCCGTTTCTGGTCACGACGGGGCGGCGCTTGCGCGAAGGCGGCTGGCCGCAGGGCGTCGATACCGTCGTCGTGATGCTCAATGGCGGCACGGCGTTCCAATCGCTGGATCCAGAAGGCCTGCAGATCTGGTGGGGTGCCTATCTCGGCATGCCCGATCAGATCATCATGTCCGGCGCGCTGGCTGAACTGGGCGCGCGCATTGCCGCCGTGCGGCAGGACGCACGCGAACGGCACGGCTGGATCATGGACAGCTACATCATCAAACGCAGGCGTTGAGCAGCATGCTTCCCGAATGGGTTACCCAGAACTGCCCCGAGGTCTCCGCTGTTCATCGCGAGGCGGCCATTGCGCGGCAGGCGCAACTGACGAAGCCGACCGGCGCGCTCGGCCGGCTCGAGCAGCTCGCAATCGAGCTTGCGGGCCTGCAGGCCACCGAGCAACCACGCGCCGCGCGGGTGCCGATCATCATCTTCGCCGGCGACCACGGCATCGTCGCGCAGGGCGTGTCGGCCTATCCGCAAGCCGTCACCATCGCGATGATGACGAATTTTGCTGCCGGTGGCGCCGCGATCTCGGTGCTGGCGCGCGAGCTGGGTTCGAGCCTCGAGGTGGTCGACGCCGGCACGCTGGCCGAGGCGCAGATCGCGGGAATCGTCACCGACAAGCCGCGCAGCGGCACCCGCGATTTCAGTGTCGAGGCCGCGCTCACGCCGGCGGAATTGGCCTTCGCCTTCGAGGCCGGGCAGCGCGCGGTGGTGCGCGCCGAGGCCGGCCGGCCTGATCTCTTGATCTTCGGCGAGATGGGGATCGGCAACACCACGACGTCGGCGGCGATTGCTGCGAGCCTGCTCGGTGTGAGCGCCGGGGAGATCGCGGGCAGCGGCACCGGCGTCGATGCGGCCGGCCGCGCGCACAAGGCGCGGGTGATTGATGCGGCGATCGCGCGCCACGGCGTCGCCGGAGCCGCGGTCGAGAAGATCCTGTGCGCGGTCGGCGGCCTCGAGATCGCGGCGATCTCGGGGGCGATCATTGCGGCTGCGCAACGCCGCATTCCCGTGTTGCTCGACGGCTTCATCGTCTCGGTGGCGGCGCTGGCAGCAGTGCGCCTCAACCCGTCCTGCCAGCCGTTCCTGTTGCCCTCGCATCAATCGGCGGAGCAGGGACATCGGCTGGTGTTGCGCGCGCTGAACGTGCAGCCGCTGATCAGCCTCGATCTCAGGCTCGGCGAGGGATCGGGTGCCGCGATCGCGCTGCCGCTGGTGCGCTCGGCCTGCGCACTTCACAACGGCATGGCGACGTTCGCGCAGGCCAACGTGCCGGATCGGCCTAGCTGATGCGTTGATTGACCGACACGACACGCCAGCCGCCCGCGAGCCGGTCGATCCGGGTCAGCGACAGCGGATCTATCACGAAGCGCAGCGCGGCGTCCGGTGTGAGATCGAGCGCGATGCAGAGCGTGGCACGAATGGTGCCGGAATGAACGACCAGCGCCGCGGAGCCTGCGCCAATCTGCGCCAGGCCCAGGCGGACGCGGGCGACCTGATCCGCAAAGCTCTCGCCGTTCGGCGGCCGTCCGTGCGCGGGATCGCGCCAGACCTGCGCGTAGGCCTCGCCGCCGGTCGCGGCGAGCTCGTCATGCCGATGACCGGTCCAGTCGCCGAAATCCTGCTCGCGAAACTCGCTGATCAGCTCCGGTTCGAGTTCCAGGGCGCGCGCCGTCTCGACCGTGCGCCGCGACGGGCTGGCATAGCCGGCGACATCGGCGGGCAACAGCTGCCTCAGGGCCGCCAATGCAGCGTGATCGCCGAGGTCGGCCCGCGCATCGGCCGCATGGATCGTCCCGGGCACGCCCGCGACGGCCGCATGCCTGATCAACCAGAGGAAGGTCTCGCCTTCCATGCTCATCTCCAAGGAAGTTGGTTGCTGTGGCCCCAACGCCGCAACTGGCACATTGACTCTGTCTTGGTGGTAATCCTAGATGCTCACGACGGTTTTCCCGAGAGGGAATGAAAAGGGAATGCGGTGCGGGGAAAATGTCCCCAATGCCGCGGCTGCCCCCGCAACTGTAAGCGGTGAATCCTTCGTCACGAGCCACTGGGTCCTCGGTCCCGGGAAGGCGACGAAGCGGTCACGACCCGCGAGCCAGGAGACCTGCCGTCAGCCGTGGTCACACGCGAAGATGTCGGTCGGGGAGTACAGACATTCGGCTTCATCGGACGGCTAAGGCCGAAGGTGAAACCTCGTTCGCTGTGACGTGCCACTGACGTCATACCGAGGTTTTCACCTGTGTCTTCCATCCGTATCGCACGACCGCGCCGCGTCCTGCTGGTTTCCGCCGCGTTCACGTCCTTCGCCGCTCTTGGTCCGCCTGCCGCTCTGGCGCAGCAGGCCCGAGAGCCGCTGCCGCCCATCGAGGTGTCGCCCGCCCAGGCCCGCAAGCCGGCCAAACCGGCAGCAGGAACGGCGCAGAGCGCGCGCCGCGCGGCAGCGCGCAGGCCGGCGGCTGTATCCGCAGCGCCAAGACCCGTCACGCCGGATTCGACGGTGCAGACGCCGCTCAACACCAATGCCGTGGCCGAAAGCGCCTCGCGGCTCGGCCTGACGGTGCGGCAGACGCCCGCGACGGTCGAGGTGATCTCGGCCGAAACCATGCGCGAGCAGGGCCATCGCACCGTGTCCGAGGTGGCGCAGGGCGCCGCCGGCGTCACCTCGGGCGACAACCCGGCCGAACCTTCGGCCTTCTCGATGCGCGGCTTCACCAACAGCCAGATCAACACGCTCTACAACGGCATCAAGATCGGTCCGCAGAACATGACCTCGCGGATCGTGGATACCGCCAATCTGGAGGCGGTGGAATTTCTCAAGGGCCCGGCCTCGCTGATTTCGGGCGAGGGCGCTGCGGGCGGTGCCATCAACTTCGTCACCAAGCAGCCGCACACCGGAGCTGTCAGCAACGACGCCAATTTCTCCTGGGACTCGCTGAATTCGTTCCGTGCCCATTACGGCTCCGGCGGCAGCACCAATGTGCAGGGACTGGACTATCGCTTCGACATCAGCCGTTCCGCCCTCAACGGCTTTGCCGATGACACCAATGTCAAGACGTTCGGCACGTCCGGCCAGCTCAACTACCGTGTTTCCGACAGCCTCAGGATCTGGGGTGCGGTCGAATATCGTGAAGACCGCTCGAAGGCCTATTGGGGCGCGCCGCTGGTGCCGGTGGCCTTCAGCGGTTCGCATGCGACGACGGGGATCGTCTCCGGCAATTACGTCTCGAATTACAACGGAACGAATCTCGGTGCCGTCACCATCGACGACCGCACCTTCAACACCAATTACAACGTTCTCGATAACCGCAACGTGGCGCAGGAAGTGTGGCTGCGTGGCGGCTTCGAGCTGAAGCTCGCGCCTGACCTCACGCTGAAAAGTCAGGCCTATGGCTATGGCGCGGAACGGACCTGGTTCAATAACGAGATCGAGGCGTTCAATTCCACCACGAACCTGGTCGATCGCGAGCGTTTCTATGTCGCCCACAGTCAGCGACTGGTCGGCAACATCACCGACCTGATCTGGGATACAAATATTGCGGGCTTCGACAACCGGCTGGTCACGACGCTGTCGTCGAGCTATCTCGATTTCGTCAGGCCCGGTGCGGCAAACTTTCCCGGCGATTCCGTTTCGCTGGTCGACCCCAACCGCGGTTTCTACGGCCTGCTCACGACGCAGCAGCAGACCGCGCGCATCGACAACGAGGCGCTGTCATTCGAGGACAGGCTCAAGCTGACGCGCAGCTTCGCGCTGATCGGCGGCCTTCGTGTCGAGCACATCGGGCTCGACCGCAACTCGACCGACAAGAACGGTGTGGAGAAGGTGGGCTTCCCATTCAGGAAAGACTGGGCGCCGGTGACGGGCCGCATCGGCTACACCTGGGAGGCCGTTCCCGGCCTGACCTTCTTCAGCCAATACGCCACCGGCGCCGACGTCGCAGCCAACAACATCTTCCTGCTCTCGCCCACCCAGCCGCTCGATCTGACCACCGCGCGCACCTATGAGACCGGTGTCAAGCACCTGTTCTGGGACAATCGGGCGGAGTGGTCGTTCTCGGCCTATGACATCCTGCGCAAGAACGTCTATGCGGCCGCCGGCGGCATGCAACTCAACATCGCCGGACGACAGGAGTCGAAAGGCGTCGAGCTTGCCGCCTCGATACGCCCGATCGAGCCGCTGCGGCTGTGGGGCAACATCGCCTATGTCGATGCGCGCTATGCCGACTACAATTTTGCCGGCGGCTCGTTCTCCGGCAACACGCCGCCAAACGTGCCGCGTATCGTCGCCAATGCCGGCGCGTCGTATCGCTTCTTCACACCATGGCCGGTGGAGCTTGGCATCACCGGCCGTCATGTCGGCGACCGCTACAACACCGACGCCAACGTCGTGACGATGAAGGCTTACACCGTGGCCGACGTCTACGCCTTCGTCGACATCCCCAAGACGGCGTTCAATGCGGTCGACCAGGCCCGCCTGACCTTCCGTGTCCGCAACATCACTGATAAGCGCTATGCGATCTGGGGCGATCCGTTCTATCCGGACCAGATCCTCCTGGGCGCGCCGCGTACCTATGAAATATCGGCCGCGTTCAAATGGTGAGGCCTTGAGCGCATGATGGGCGCGATCGTCCTCACGCATCGCTGGCTCGGCATCGCATTCTGCCTGCTGTTCGCGATGTGGTTCGCGAGCGGGATCGTCATGCACTTCGTCCCGTTTCCGTCGCTGACGGAAGCGGAGCGATTTGCCGGACTTGTGCCGGTCGATCGCGACGGGATGAGGATCTCGGTCGCGGACGCCGTTGCGGCGAGCGGGATTGCCGATGGCAGGCGTGTTCGGCTGATCCAGCGGAGCGATGGACCGGTCTACGTCGTCTCGGGCTCCATAGGTTCGCGAGCGGTTCGCGCCTCCGATGGAGGAGACGCGTCGGTGACATCAGCCGATGTCGCGCTCACCATCGTGCAAGCTTATTCACGTCAGCGCGGGCTTGAGGCGGTGCGCGCTGCGATCGTCGCGCGGTCGGATTACGATCAATGGAGCGTGCCGAACGGTTTTGATCGCCATCGCCCCTTGTTTCGCGCCGCTCTCGGCGATGCCCCTGGAACGGAGGTCTACGTTTCGTCGCTGACCGGCGAAGTCGTCCTGGATACGACGCGCAGCGAGCGCGCGTGGAACTGGGCCGGCAGCGTGCTGCACTGGATCTATCCGACAATTCTGCGCAGCAGCTGGGCGCTGTGGGATCGCGTGGTCTGGACGCTGTCGCTGCTGGCCCTGATCGCAGCATTGCTTGGCGCGGTGCTCGGAATCGTGCGTGTGAAAATGCGGGGACGCCAGCTCTCGTCGCCCTATCGGGGCTGGCACGCCCTGCATCACATCATCGGTCTCGTCGCGACCGTGTTCGTGCTGACCTGGATCTTCAGCGGCTGGCTGTCGATGGATCACGGCCGCCTGTTCTCGCGCGGGCAATTGACGCCGGCAGAGGCCGGCGTGGTGAACGCCGCGCCCGATTGGAAGGAAGCTCCAACGCTGGATCGGCAGCCAATATCCCCCTCGGCTCGCGAGATCGAATGGTTCGCGTTCAACGGCAAGGTCTATCGGCGCGATCGGATCGCCCTAGGCCACCAGACATTGATCAGGGCTAGAGAGGCGCCGCGTGATGGACAGGCGGCATACCTGGATAGGCAGGAGATCGGCGACCTGACGGCGCGCCTTGGCACCGGCTGTGCCGCACCGTTCCTGCTCGCCAGCAACGACGGCTATCCGGCGCAATCCGCACTTCCGGGGGCTCCTGTCTACCGGACGACCTGCGGCGATCTCTGGTTCGATGTCGATGCCGCCGATGGCAAGGTGCTGCAAAGGCTGGACCCGTCGCGCCGCGCCTATCGCTGGCTTTACAGTGCGCTGCACACGCTTGATTTCCCGATTCTGCTGGCTCATGCGCGGCTGCGTGACGCTCTCATTGTCGGGCTCTGTACGCTCGGGCTGATGTTCTCCATCACCGGCATCGTCATCGGTTGGCGGCGCTTGCGGGCATGGCTAGCGAGCGCATAGCCAGTCGCGAAATCTCCGTACCCGGCGCGACCCGTTCGGCGCGCCGGGTTATCCACCAGCGGCCGGTGATGTCCTCGCTTACCGACCGTACAATAAAGAGAGGCTGAGCCGACCTGCGTGCATAGCTCTTGGTCAGTGCTATCTCCCGCACCGCCGACCGATCGCCTGCAAATTAGACAAACGGCCTTGTGCGATCCGATTGCAGTGCAACGGGCGCTTCTATTTGCCTCGGAGAATCCAAGGGTGCGCTGCACATTTTGACTTCGCGGCCTTCTGCTCTCTGCGCGAGCAGCGCTGCACGGAAACGTGCAGCCGATGCTGCGCCGCGCAAGGCCGGTGGCTTGCTAGCGCTTTGGTTTGCGACAACTCTGACCCTATCCCGCGGCCATCGCTCTGTCGCACGCTCGCACGTGATGGCATGACAGGGAATGATGATGAACGTCACGCGTAGCTGATTGTGCAGATGAGCGATCCCGGCAATCATTGGGAGGTCGGCACCGATATCGGTGGCACCTTCACCGACATCATCGCGATCCGGCGCGATTCCGCGGAAGCGCGGATTGCGAAGGTGCCGTCGCGCCCCGACGCACCGGTGCAAGCGATGCTGGAGGCGATCGAGGCGGTCGGCCTGCGCAAGAGCGAGGTGAAGCGCTTCGTCCACGGCACCACGCGCGTGACCAACGCGATCGTCGAGAACCGGCTGCCGAAGGTGGCGCTGGTCGCGACCGAAGGCTTTGCCGACGTGCTCGAGATCGCGCGCTATCGCCGCCGAGACCTCTACCGGCTCGACATTCCGCCGAAATCGCCGCCTCTGGTGCCGCCTGAACGCTGCTTTGGGCTCGCCGAGCGCCTCGATCATGAGGGGCGGGTGCTGAAGGCGCTCGAGGAAGCGGAGGTCGAACGCCTGGTGGCGTGGCTGAAGGGGACCGGCGTGCAGAGCGTCGCAGTCGCGCTCCTTCACGCTTATGCCAATCCGGTGCATGAAAAGATGCTGGGCGAGCGGCTCAAGGATGTGGTCGCTCACGTCTCGCTCTCACACGAGGTCAACCCCGAGGCGCGCGAATATGAGCGAACCTCGGCGACCGTGTTCAACGCCGCCGCGATGCCGATTGCGGTGGAATATCTCAGCGAGCTGGAACAGCGGCTGCCCATCGGGCCCGGCCTGCAGGTGTTTCACTCCGCCGGCGCCATGGTGCCGATTTCGGCGGTGAAGCAGCGTCCGCTGGTGATGGCGATGTCGGGCCCGGCGGCCGGCGTCTCGGCGTCGGTCAGCATCGCGCGCCAGCTCGGCTGCGCGCGGATGTTGACCTTCGACATGGGCGGCACCACGACGGATGTGTGCCTGATCGTCGACGGCCAGGCCGAGATGACCGACGGCCGCATGCTCGGCGACAAGCCGCTGCGCCAGCCGATGCTCGCGGTGCATTCGATCGGCGCCGGCGGTGGATCGATCGTGCGCAACGGTCCCGGCGGGCTGACGGTCGGGCCGGAGAGCGCCGGCTCCGAGCCGGGCCCGGCCTGCTATGGCCGTGGCGGCACGGAGCCGACCATCACCGATGCCAATGCGGTGCTCGGCTATCTCAATCCTGAGACCAAGCTTGGCGACCGCATCGGCATCGACATCGCGGCCGCAAAGCGCGTCATCGCGCCGATTGCCCGCGCGCTCGGGCTGAGCCTGACGGAGACGGCGCTCGGCATCATCAAGGTCGCGAACGCGACCATGGCCCGCGCGCTCCGCCGCGTCACGGTCGAGCGCGGCATCGACGGGCGCGATTGCACGCTACTGGCCTTCGGCGGCGGCGGCCCGATGCATGCCGCGGGCCTTGCCAGTCTCTACGGCATTGCGGAGGTGGTCGTGCCCAGTGCCTCGAGCGCATTCTCGGCGCTGGGCTGCCTCACCGCCGATTTCAGCTTCCTGCAGCAGCAGACCCTTCGCGCCGCCCTCGACGGCATCGATCTCGCCCGCGCCTCGGAACGGATCGAGGCCCTGATTGCCGATGCCTCGGCGCCGCTTCTCGCCAACAATGTTGCGAAGGCCGAGATCCAGGTCGAGCCGGTGGCCTTGATGCGCTACGCGGCGCAGAACGACGCCATTCCGGTATCCTTCACGCTGCCGCTCGACGTCGCCAGGCTGAAGCAGGACTTCCTGACGCGGCATCATGAGCTGTTCGGCTATGCGACCGGCGAGCCCTGCGTCATCGAATCGGTGCGGGTGCAGGCGCGTCGCCCGTCGACGACAATTGTCAGCCGGCCGGCGACTGCGGCGAGGGCAGTGTCTATGAGCACGCGCACCTGCTCGTTCGACGGCTTCCACGATATCGCAACCGAGATCGTCGACCGCGCCTCGCTCACCGAGACCATCAATGGTCCCGCCATCATCGAAGACGCCTGGTCGACAGTGGTGGTGCCGCCGGGCTGGCAGGCAAAGCCCGATACATCAGGCAATTTGTTCCTGACGCGGAGGGCGGCATGAAGCTCGATCCGTTCGTCGTCGAGGTCATCAGGCACGGGCTCTCCGCCGCGGCCGAGGAGATGAGCCTCGTCATGACGCGCTCGGCGCGCTCGCCGCTCTTGCGCGAGGCCGGCGACCTCTCTTCCGCGATCACCGACGGTCACGGCGGCCTGGTCGGGCAGGGCCGCGACATCCCGATCCACCTCGGCGCGATGGCCTACACCATCCCCGAACTGTTGAAGGTGATGCCGCGCGATGGCCTGAACGACGGCGACGTCGTGATCTACAATGTTGGCGCGCTCGGCGGCAATCATCTCAACGACGTCAAGGTCGTGCGTCCCGTCTTCTTCGACGGCGAGATCGTCGCCTTTGCAGTCAGCCTCGCGCATTGGCCCGACATCGGCGGCACCTGGCCCGGCAGCTATTTCGCCAAGGCGGTCGATACGTTCCAGGAGGCGATGCGGATTCCGCCGGTACTGATCGCAACCGCAGCCGGCCTCAACACGCCGATCGTGCAGCTGCTCAAGGCCAATGTCCGCGATGCCGAATCCTGCGAGGGCGACCTTCTTGCCCAGATCGCGGCGACCAAGGCCGGCGAGAAGCGCATCGTCGAGCTCTGCCGCGAGCATGGCAAAGCCGTCTTCATGGCGGCGCAGTCGCGCCTCCACGACCTCTCCGAAATTGAGATGCGGGAAGCGCTGCGCGATCTGCCGGATGGCGTCTACGAGGGCGAGGATTATCTCGACGACGGCAGCGCGAACAATGCGCCGGCGCGGATCCATGTGAAGATCACCATTCGCGGGGATGAAGCGACCTTCGATCTCTCCGGAAGCTGCGACCGCGTCTCCAATTTCTGCAACACGACGCCGTTCATGGCGCGCTCGGCGGTCGCCTATGCCGCGCGCATCATGAGCGGACGCGACATGCAGCAGAATGCCGGCGCACTGCGGCCGCTGACCATCATCACGCGCCCGGGTTCGATCCTCGAGCCCGGCTGGACCGCATCGGTCGCGGCCGGCAATCACGAGACCTCCATGCGCATCGTCGATGCGATTTTCCGTGCCATGCAGGACACGATCCCCGAGCGCCTGTCGGCGGGCGGGGCGACCACCGCGGGCGTGCTGTTTTTCGCCGAGCCGCGGCCGAACGGGTCGTGGAAGATGCTCTATGAAGTCCATGGCGGTGGCGAAGGCGCGCGGCACGATCGGGCCGGCACGTCCGCGACCCGCGTGCATCTGTCCAACACCTCGAACACGCCGGTCGAGGTGATCGAGGCGAACTACGCGATCCGGCTCGAGCAGCAGGCCATCCGCCGGAATTCCGGCGGCGCGGGCGCGCATCGCGGCGGTGACGGCTCAGTCCGCACCTACCGCATCCTGGCGCCCTCGATGCACCTGACCACCTGCGTCGAACGCATGGTGATGGCGCCGTGGGGCATGCAGGGCGGCGAATCGGGCAAGGCCTGCCGCATCTCGCTGGTCCGGCAGGGCGCCGACGTCGCCATCGACGGCAAGTCGAACCTGGTGTTGCAGCAAGGCGATCTCGTCACGATCGAGATGTGCGGTGGCGGTGGCTACGGCGCCGTTCCGGCGGAGTGAGGCAGTGGCGATGAGCAGATTGTTGCGAACCGGGCTGAATGCGGGCGAGGCCGCGCCGATGGCCGTGGTCGGCGGCGAGGGCGTCTACTTTCATCTTGCGGATGGCCGCAAGCTGATCGACGGCAGCAATACCGGCGGCGGTCTCGGCCATCGCCATCCTGCAATGGTGGAGGCGATCCGCCGCGCGGCCGATACGCCCGTCGTCAACGAAGGCTGGACCTGGGTCGGCCGCGAGCAGGCCGCCGACGATCTGATGGCTATCGCCTTCATGGGCGAAGAGGACTGGGTCGGCGCGGTGCGCTTCTGCATCAGCGGCAGCGAGGCCAATGACATGGCGCTGTCGCTCTGCCAGGCGCTGACGCAGCGCTCGGCGCTGGCAACGCGCGAGCGCGCCTATCACGGCATCACCGGGCTGTCGCGCAGCATGACGGTGCAGCCGCAATGGCACGGCGGACTCGCCGTGCACGCCGGCGGCTCGAAGCTGCCGGCACCGATGGCGCCGGTGCGGATCCTGCCGGCGCCGGATGGGGCGATCTATGGCGCGCCGGCCAACAACACCCCGCCCAGCGAATATCTCGCGGACGCCCTGCGCCTGCTCTCGGATACGGCCGCGACGATCATCGACTACACCCAAGGCGGCATCTATTACGACGGGGCCTATCAGGACGAGGTCGCGCGCTGCGCCCGGCAGGCCGGCTCTTACTGGATCGCGGACGAGGTCGTCACGGGCGCCGGCCGCGCGGGCCGCTGGTTCGCGTTCCAGGGCGCGCAGAGCCGGCCCGATATCGTGACGCTCGGAAAGTCGCTCGGCGGCGGCGCGGCGGCCGTGGCCGCTGTCGTGGTGTCCAAAGATATCGTCGAGCGGCTGAAGGGCACGAGCTGGCAGAACTACGGCACGCTGCGTGGCCATCCGATCAGCATGGCGGCCGTCAGCGCCTATCTGAAGGTCGTCAGTGAGGACAAGATTCTGGACCACGTGCAAAGTCTGGAGAAGCTGTTCACCCGCCGCCTCCTCGCAATCGCGCAAAAGCATCCGAGCGTGCAGCGCGTGGCTGGGCAGGGGCTGCACTGGACGGTGGAGCTGCACGGCCCGGACTGGCGGGCCTGGCACGCCGACACCACCGAGGTGCCGATCGCCTCGCGGGTCGCGGAGCGCGCGCTGGAAGCCGGCGCCGTGATCGGGACCAGCGGCGAGCAGACCTCGCTGTTCCTGGCACCACCGCTGGTGATTTCCGAGTGGGAGGCTAACCAGCTTCTGGACGCGCTCGACCACGGCCTCGAAATTGCCGATAAGGAGCACGGGTGATCGCGGACCACGCAGCACCTCGTCGTTCGCCGGCCTGGCCGGCGGATGAGCCGTGGCATCTCGCGATGCCGGAGGGGACGCTCTACGACGCGCTGGCGTGCGCTGCAGGTGAACGGCCAACGCATCCGGCCACAATGTTCTACGGGGCGAGCCTGAGCTACGCCGAGCTGCGCGACCGGGTCGATGCCATGGCCGGCTTTCTGCAAGGCGTTTGCGGCGTGAAGCGCGGCGACCGCGTCATGATCGCGCTGCAGAATTCGCCGCAATACGTCATCGCTTACTATGCGACGATGCGGGCGAACGCCGTGATCGTGCCGGTCAATCCCATGAACAAGACCGCCGAGATCGCGTATCTCGCCGCGGACAGCGGCGCCAGGGTTGCAATCATCGGCAGCGAGCTAAGCGATGTGTTTGCACCGCTGGTGGGCGAGGCGATTACGCATGCGATTGTCGCGCAGTACCGCGACGAAGTTCCAGCCGCGACGCCCTACACACTGCCATCATGCGTGACCGAGGCGCCGTTGGAGCCGCCTTCATCGCCGGGCTGGTATTCGTGGTCGCCCGCGATAGTGCAGGGCCTGCAGCCGGGTGCGATGGAGGCGGGGCCGGACGATCTCATGATCCTGCCCTACACGTCCGGCACGACGGGTAAGCCCAAGGCGTGCATGCACACCCATCGCAGCGCGCTGTTCACCGCCGTGTTGCAAGCGCGCTGGTATGGGCTCAATGGCAGCGACGTGATGACCGGCTTCATGCCGCTGTTCCATGTCGCGGGCATGCAGGGCTCAATGAATGCGGCCATCGTCGCCGGCGCCACGCTGCTGCTGATGGCGCGTTGGGACAAGGATCTGCTGCCGGATTTGTTCGAGACCTATGGCGTCACGTTCTGGAACGCTGCGCCGACCATGATCGTGGATGTGCTCGCCAGCGCCAGCTTCCGCGACAAATGTTTTGCGAAGCTCAAGGTGCTGACCGGCGGCGGCGCGGCGATGCCGACCGCCGTCGCGGAACGGCTGAAGGGGCGGTTTGGGCTCGATTTCGTCGAGGGCTACGGCATGACCGAGACGATGTCTCCGACGCACCTCAATCCGATGGCGGCGCCGAAGCGGCAGTGCCTCGGCATCGCCGTGCACGAGACCGACGCCAGGGTGATCGATCCCGAGAGCCTGATCGAGCTCGACGACAATGTCGTCGGCGAGATCATCGTGCACGGGCCGCAGGTGCTGCAGGGTTACTGGAACAGGCCGGAGGCGGATGCCGAAGCCTTCATCGAACGCGACGGCAAGCGGTTCCTGCGCACGGGCGATCTCGGCTATCGCGATGCCGACGGCTATTTCTTCGCCGTCGACCGCCTCAAGCGCATGATCAATGTCAGCGGCTTCAAGGTGTGGCCGGCCGAGGTCGAGGCGGCGATGTACCAGAACCGCGCCATCCGGGAATGCTGCATCGTTTCAGCGCCGGACGGCTATCGCGGTGAGACCGTCAAGGCGCTGGTGGTGCTCGATGACGCCGCGCGCGCGACGACGTCGGAGGGCGACATCGTCGGCTGGGCGCGCAGCGCGATGGCGAGCTACAAGGCGCCGCGCGCCGTCGTCTTCGTCGAGTCGCTGCCGCGCACCGCCAGCAACAAGATCAACTGGCGGCTGTTGCAGGATGCCGAATGGGGGCGGACGGCATGAAAGCTGCTTGGCTGGAATATCGGCACGGAGCCGAGTTATGCTCGGCGCCGCGGAAGATCCTGCAAGCCGACGCTTCCCCTCAGACATCACCAGGAACTCGCTGATGCGCATCGTCAATGTCGCCGCCGCCCAGATGGGCCCGATTCAGAAAGCCGACAGCCGCGAGGTCGTGGTCAAGCGCATGATCGCGCTGATGGACGAAGCCAAGAGCAAGGGTGCCGACCTGATCGTCTATCCCGAGCTGGCGCTGACGACGTTCTTCCCGCGCTGGTACGTCGAGGACCGCGCCGAGTTCGACATCTGGTTCGAGCGCGAAATGCCGAACGCGGCGACCAGGCCGCTGTTCGAGCGTGCGGCCCAGCACGGGATCGCGATGAATTTCGGCTATGCCGAGCTGACGCCCGATGGCCACCACTTCAACACCGCGATCCTGACCGACAAGTCCGGCAGGATCGTCGGCAAATACCGCAAGGTGCATCTGCCTGGCCATGTGGAATACGACAGCAAGCGCTCGCACCAGCACCTGGAGAAGCGCTATTTCGAGCCGGGCGATCTCGGCTTCAAGGTCTGGCGCGAGCTCGGCGGCATCATCGGCATGGCGATCTGCAACGACCGCCGCTGGCCCGAGACCTATCGCGTCATGGGCCTGCAGGGCGTCGAAATGGTGCTGATCGGCTACAATACGCCGTCAGTGAATGCCGAGAAGAGCGAGGAGGGCGTCGAGAAGCGCCTGTTCCACAACCGCCTCTCGGTGCAGGCCGGCGCCTATCAGAACGCGACCTGGGTGGTCGCGGTCGCCAAGGCCGGAAATGAGGATGGCCACCCGCTGTTCGGCGGCAGCTTGATCGTCGATCCCAATGGCGAGATCGTCGCCGAGGCCAAGAGCGAGGACGACGAGGTTCTTGTCCACGCCTGCGACCTCGATGCGACGGTCTTCGGCAAGACCACGATCTTCGATTTCGCCCGGCATCGCCGCATCGAGCATTACGGCCTGATCACCAGCCAGACCGGCGCGGTGCCGCCGCCGGAGACGTGACGCCGATGGCCGACAAAGGCATTTCCTTGCGTGAGCTCGATCCGCGCGATCGCTACAAGCTGCTGTGTGGCGTGGTGGTGCCGCGGCCGATCGCGCTGGTGACCACGCTGGATGAGAACGGCACGGTGAATGCCGCCCCCTTCAGCTTCTTCAACGTGTTCTCCGAAAGTCCCGCGCTGATCGTGCTCGGCCTGCAGCACAAGCCGGATCACTCGCCGAAGGACACCACCCGCAACATCCATCGCGACGGCGAGTTCGTGGTGCACATGGTGGACGAGGCGCTGTCGGTCGCAATGAACGACTGCGCGGTCGATTTCCCCTCCGGAGACAGCGAGGTCGCCGCGACGGGCCTGGCGACGCTTCCCTCCGTCGACGTGAAGGCGCCGCGTCTCGCCGCGGCGCCCTTCGCGCTGGAATGCCGGCGCCATGTCGTGATGACCTTCTCGCCCGATCGCGAGCTCCTGGTCGGCGAGGTCTTGCGGGTTCACGCCCGCGAGGGGCTGGTCGATAGCGCCAACATGTATGTCGATCTCGACGCTTACCGGCCGATTGGCCGCATGTTCGGCAATCTCTACACCACTCAGCGGGATACGTTTGCCCTTGTCCGCGAGAGCCATGCGCAATGGCTCGCGCGCCAGGGTGCCAAAGAGCTGAAGGACGCCTAGTGAGCCGAGAACTGCACCGTACCCAGCGCCATGGTAACGGCCGCCTGCGTCGGGTCGATGACGGGAATCCGCAGCGCGTCTTCCAGCGCGCGGCGATGGCGCGCCATGCCGGCGCAGCCCATCACGACGGCGCGGGCACCGTCCTCGTCGCGCAGCGCGCGGCCGACCTCGATCATCTTGGCGAGCGTACCTTCGCCCGAAGCGGTTTCGGCGACGCTCATGTTCAGCGGCCGCTCGCCGGAGAAGCGGTCGGTCAGGCCCATCTGCCTGAGATAGCGCATGTGACGCGGGATCGAACGCTGGGCGATCGCGATGACGCCAAAAGTCTCCGCGCGGGAAAGCGCCGTCAGCACGCCGCACTCGGCGATGCCGAACACGGGGCGGTCGGTGCCTTCCCGGCAAACTTGCAGCCCGGGATCGCTGTAGCAGGCGATGACGAAGGCGGCCGAGCTGTTGTCGCTTTCGACCAGCTTTCGCAGTGGGATCGCAACGCTGTCTGCGTCCGCCTGGCTTTCAATGCCGAACGGACCTTCGGCCAGCGTCTGGCAGACCACTTCCGGCCCGCCCTCGAAATCGAGCGGCTTCAACGCATCCTCCAGCCCCTGCGTGACCTTGTGGTTGGAGTTCGGGTTGATGACGAGAATGCGCGGCCGGGACATGATGATCTTCCTGCGAGATTTAGCGAACGTGCCTTGAGCCTATCACGGAGTGCCTCATGACTGAACCCGCTTACGACCTGATCATCCGCGGCGGCCGCGTCGCCACCACCACAGACGTCTTCGAGGCCGACGTCGCCATCTCCGGCGAGACCATTGCGGCCATCGGCCGCGGGCTTCCGCCCGCAAAGCGCGAGATCGACGCGCGCGGCAAGCTGGTGCTGCCCGGTGGGGTCGACAGCCATGCCCATATCGAGCAGCTGTCGGCCGCCGGCATCATGAATGCCGATACGTTCGAGAGCGCCACCGTCTCCGCCGCCTTCGGCGGCACCACCACGGTGATTCCGTTCGCAGCTCAACATGTCGGCATGAAGCTGCCTGAGGTCGTCGCGGACTATCACGCCCTGGCTAAGAAGGGTGCGGTGATCGACTACGCCTTTCACATGATCATTGCGGACGCGACCAAGGAGACGGTCGAGGAACACATTCCCGCGCTGGTGAAGCAGGGCCACGCCTCGATCAAGATCTTCATGACGTATGAACGCCTCAAGGTCGACGACGAGCCGCTGCTCGACATCCTGCTCGCGGCGCGCCAGTCCGGTGCGATGCTGTGCGCCCATGCCGAGAACCACGGCATCATCGCCTGGATGGTGAAGCGGCTGCTTTCGCGCGGCTACACCATGCCGAAATACCACGCCGTCAGCCACGCCCGCGTGTCGGAAGCCGAGGCCTTCACCCGGCTGATCGGCATGGCGGCGTTGATCGACCAGCCGATCATGATCTTCCATGTCTCGACAGCCGAAGGCGCCAAGGTGATCCGCGACTCGCGCGGGCAGGGGCTCAAGGTCTTTGCCGAGACCTGTCCGCAATACCTGTTCCTGACCGCCGCTGATCTCGACAAGCCCGGCGCGGAAGGCGCCAAATGGATGTGCAGCCCGCCGCCGCGCTCGCATGCCGACCAGGAGGCGCTGTGGCAGGCGCTCTCGCTCGGCGATCTCCAGACCATCTCGTCGGACCACGCGCCGTATCGCTATGACGAGACCGGCAAGCTGCGCGCCGGCCCCAATCCGAATTTCAAGCAGGTCGCCAACGGCCTGCCGGGCCTTGAGCTGCGGCTGCCGCTGCTGTTCGATGCGATGGTGTCGAAGGGACGGCTGGGCCTGGAGAAATTCGTCGAGCTGACCGCAACGGCGCCTGCAAAGATCTACAACCTGCATCCGCGCAAGGGCTCGATCGCCGTCGGTGCCGACGCCGATATCGCGATCTGGGATCCCAACCGCGAGGTCACCATCGTCGACGAGATGATGCACGACCTTGCCGGCTACACGCCGTTCGCGGGTCGCAAGCTCAAGGGTTGGCCGGTGTCGGTGCTTTCGCGCGGCCGCGTGATCATCGAGGGCGACAAGTGCCTCGCGAGCGCCGGCAGCGGAAAGTTCCTCGCGCGCAGCGGCGGCGAGGCGGCCAGGCCGACCGGCCGGCTCGTCGCCGACATGGATCCCGAACGGAATTTCGGAGCAAAGCTGCTGTGACGGTGGATCGCGCGCGATGAGGATCGTCATCTTCGGCGGCACCGGGTTTGTCGGCCTCAATCTCGCCGAGGTGCTGCTCGCGCGCGGGCACGAGGTGACGCTGCATGATCGTGCGGCGTTGCCGGCGAGTGCACAAAGATCTCTGGCTGACTACGGCGCGCGGATAAATGCCGTGCAGGGCGATATTAGCGACACAGACACCATCGACGCCCTGATTGCAAAGGGCTGCGATGCGATCGTACTGGGTGCCGCGGTCACCGCCGGCGATGACCTCGAACGGGCATCGCCCGCGCGCGTTCTCGAGATCAACGTCATGGCCCAGATCCCGATCCTGCAAGCCGCGATCCACCATGGTGTTCGCCGCGTTGTCAATCTCTCGTCGGCCTCAGCCTATGGCGCTGCGGGTAAGCGTCATCAGATCCTCGACGAGGAAACGCCCTGCGATCCCGTCTCGTTCTACGCCATCAGCAAGTTCACTTCCGAGCGGTCGGCGGCGCGGCATGCCGAGCTGTTTGGCGGCGATTTTCTGAGTGTGCGCTTAAGTGCCGTATTTGGTCCGTGGGAGCGGCCAGGTTCGGTGCGCGATACGCCCAGCCTCCAGTTCCAGATCCTTGCTGCATTCGCTCGCGGCGAACCGGCGCTGCTGCCGGCGCCAGGCATCAAGGATTGGACCTACGCGCTGGACGCTGCCGAGGCCGTGGCTGTGCTGATCGAAGCCGAGCGGCCGCGCCATCGGCTCTACAATATCTCCAGCGGCGCGGCCTGGTCGGCGCTGCAATGGGGCGAGGCTTTTGCGGCCCTGCATCCCGGGCTGGAGTGTCGGCTGGCGGAGCCGGGCGAGAAGACCTTCATCAAGCTTCATGGCGGCGATCGCGCGCCGCTCTCAGTGACGCGAATGGCCGACGAATTCGGCTGGCGCGCGCGGTTCGGCTGTGCGGATTCCGCTGCCGCGATGAGCGCCTGGTGGATGCAGCACAGGGAGGGGATCTGACATGCGGCTGCAGGGGCGCACGGCCATCATCACCGGCGCAGGCTCGGGCATCGGCCGCGCCAGCGCAAAACTGTTCGCGGAGGAGGGCGCGCGCCTTGCTTTGGTCGATCGTGACGCCGCGGGCCTCGAGAAAACGCTGAGCCTTATCGGCGAAGCGACGACGCATATCGGCGACGTCGGCGATGGCGCATTCGCCCAAACCGTCGTCGGCGACGTCGTGGCCCGGCATGGTCGGCTCGATATCCTCATGACCGCGGCTGGCTTCTCCTGTGGTGGCACGGTGCTGACCACGAGCCTGGACGACTGGGATGCGGTGTTCCGCGCCAATGTCGGCGGCACCTGGCTGTGGGCGCGGGCTGCGGTGCCGCAGATGCAGCGGCAGAACAGCGGCTCGATCATCACGCTGGCATCGCAGCTCGCCATTGCCGGCGGCAAGGGCAACAGCGCCTATATCGCGGCCAAGGGCGCGATCGTCAGCCTGACGCGGACCATGGCGGTGGATTTCGCAACGGATGGCATCCGTGTCAACGCGATCGCGCCCGGCGCAATCGACACGCCGATGCTTCGCCGCAGCTTTGCCCGGCACGCCAATTCCGAGCAAGTGCGCGAGGCCTCGCGCAACCGCCACGCCATGAAGCGCTTCGGCGTGCCTGAGGAGATCGCGCAAACCGCACTGCATCTCGCGAGCGATGCCTCGTCGTTCACGACCGGCACCGTGATGGTGGTCGACGGAGGCTGGCTCGCCGCATGAGTGAGACGCTGACCCAGCTCGAAGCCGACATTCACGCCGATCTCGCTCGGATCGCGCATCCCGGCGCGGCGTGGCTCGAACCGAAAGCGGGGCCAGACGGCAAGCCGGCGCTGGATGTTCTCATCGTCGGCGCCGGCCAGTCCGGCATCGCCATCGGCTTCGGCCTGCTGCGCTCGCGCGTCAGCAACATCCTGCTGATCGACAAGGCCGAAGAGGGCAAGGAGGGCCCGTGGCTCACCTACGCCCGGATGCCGACGCTCCGCAGCCCGAAGGACTACACCGGGCCCGACCTCGACATCCCCGGCCTGACCTACCAGTCCTGGCACGAGGCCCGCTTCGGCAAGGCGAGCTGGCAGGAGCTCGGCCTGATCGCGCGCGAGCATTGGGCGGAGTATCTGCTCTGGCTGCGGCGCGCGGTCGGCTTGCCGGTGCGCAACGCTTGCGAGCTCAAGGAGATCGCGCCGGCGGCTGACGGCCTGCTCGCTGCGCGCGTGAAACGGGCAGGAGAGGTCGAGACGCTCTATGCGCGGAAAATCGTGCTTGCGACAGGGCAGGAGGGCATGGGCGGATGGATGATTCCGGAGCAGCTGGTGCATCTGCCGGCGAGCTCAGTTGCGACCGTCGCCGATGACATCGATTTCGAAAGCCTGCGCGGCAAGCGCGTCGCCGTGATCGGTGCCGGCGCCTCCGCTTTCGACAATGCGGCGACTGCGCTGGAGGCCGGTGCCGCTGAAGTGCACCTGCTGTGCCGCCGTGCGCAGATCCAGGTGATCCAGCCCTATCGCTGGCTGACCTTTCGTGGCTTCCTGCGTCATCTCAGCGATCTCGACGATGCCTGGCGCTGGCGCTTCATGCGCAAGATCCTCGAGATGCGGGAAGGATTTCCGCAGCCGACCTATGACCGCTGTGCGCGTCACGCCAACTTCACACTGCACGAGGGCGCGCCGGTCGAAGCCGCGCGCAAGACCGATAACGGCGTTGAACTCCAGACGCCGCGCGGCGCCATCACCGCCGATTTCGTCATCTGCGGCACCGGCATCGACATGGACTTTGCCGGCCGCGGCGAGCTCGCCCAATGTGCCGGCAACATCGCGACCTGGGCCGACCGCTACCAGCCGCCGGAAGACGAACGCAACGAACGGCTCGGCCGCTTTCCCTATCTCGCCGACGACTATGCCTTCACCGAGCGCGAGCAGGGAATGACGCCGTGGATCGCCGACATCCATCTGTTCGCCATCGCCTCGACCATGAGCTTCGGTCCGTCGGGATCGTCGATCAATGCGATGACGACGGCCGTTCCAAAGCTGGTCCACGGCCTGACGCGCGGCCTGTTTCGCGCCGATGTCGAACGGCACTGGGATTCGCTCAGCGCCTATGACGTGCCGCAGGCGGTGGTGACGCGTCAGGCGCGAGAAATGGGGGAATCGCTGTGATCACCCATGCGCCGTCGCGACCTCGCGTCCCTCGAAATGTCCGATCGGACTGGCGCGCAACTTGCTTCCTTCTGAACCTGCCTTGCTGGCGTTCTCGTTCGAAATTCAGGGAAAAACCAATGCGTTTTGTGTCTTTCAGACTGGCGACCTCAGTTCTCGCTACCACTGCGCTGCTGCTCATCGCCACTGCGCCGTCGCAAGCGCAAACCAGGGCAGAGACCTTGCGCTACGTCACCGGCGCCTCCGTCAACACGCTCGATCCCAACATCCCCGGCTCGACCCGCGAATCCTTCGCGTTGAGCATGAGCACCTATGACCGGCTGGTGGCATTCGGCCGCAAGCAGCTCAACGGCAAATGGGTGTTCGACCTCGACACGATCACCGGCGAGCTCGCCGAATCCTATGACGTCAGTCCCGACGGCCTGAAGATCACCTTCCGCCTGCGCAAGGATGCAAAGTTCCAGGACGGCTCGCCTGTTACGGCCGAGGATGTCAAGTGGTCGCTCGACCGCTGCGTCACGGCGCCGATCCTCGGCAAGGCGCAGTTGCTCACGGGCTCGCTGACCTCGGCCGATCAGTTCAAGGTGATCGATCCCCTCACCATCGAGGTGACGCTGCCAAAACCCGACAAGCTTGCGCTGCCTAATCTTGCCACCGTCTATCCGATGATCATCAACTCGAAAGTGGCAAAAGAGCACGCGACGGCTGACGATCCCTGGGCCACGGCCTGGCTGAAGGAGCACACCGCCGGCAGCGGCGCCTATGCGGTCGAGAGCTTCAAGCCGGGCGAGCAGGTGATCATCAAGCGCAACGAGGCCTGGAACCGCGGATCGCCGGGCAAGCCGGCGTACTTCAAGCGCGTCATCGTGCAATCGGTGCCGGAGCCGGCGACCCGCGCCAACCTCGTCGAGCGCGGCGATGCCGATCTCGTGCTCGACCTGCAGGCCAGCGACGTGCAGTCGCTGGAGGCCAAGGGCAAGCTCAAGGTAATCTCGACGCCGCAATACAATGCGGTCACCTACGTCTCGATGAACAACCAGATCCCGCCCTTCGACAACGTCAATGTCCGCCGCGCCATCGCTTCCGCGCTGCCCTATGAGGACATGTTCAAGGCGGCCCTGTTCGGCCGCGGCGCGCCGCTGTTCGGCGCGACCTGGCCGGACGGCAAGCCGGCGAACGGCATCTATCCGTTCCAGCAGCCGGTGAAGATGGATCTCGACAAGGCCAGGGAATACCTCAAGGCTGCAGGTCTGCCCGAAGGCTTCTCGACCACCTTCAGCTTCAATGTCGGCCAGGCCTCGACGGCCGAGCCGATGGCCGCCCTCGTCAAGGAGTCTCTTGGCAAGATCGGCATCAAGGTCGACATCCAGAAACTGCCGGACGCGCAGATGTCGACGCAGATCAACGAGAAGAAGCTGCCGTTCTTCACCGAAGGCATCGTCGCCTGGCTGCCGTCGACCGACTATTTCTACCGCAACTTCTACACCGGCACTCAGCGCTGGAATTACTCTTCGATCAACAATCCGGACCTTGCCGCGATTGCGCAGGAGGCCCGCTTCGAGCCGGATAAGGCCAAGTACGAGGAAGCCGGCCGCAAGCTCAACGCGATGCATGTCGACCTGATGCCGCAGATCATGCTGTGGCAGCCCAATCAGGACGCGGTGATGGCGCCGTCGATCGAAGGCTACACCTATGAGTTCCACCGCCAGGTGGATTATCGCGATGTCAGCCGCAAGTGACATCCGCGGCGAGCAGGGACGCTGAATGGTGACGACCGGTCTTGGTGCAACGATGGTGCGGGCGGGCAGGCGGCTCTTATCGTCGCTGCCGGCACTGTTCGGTGTGCTGGTCTTCACCTTCCTGTTGATGCGCGTCCTGCCCGGCGACCCCGCGGTGTTCTTCGCCTCGGGGCCCAATGCCGGCAAGGAGGAGATCGAGCAGATCCGCAAGCAGATGGGGCTCGACAAATCCGTGCCGGAGCAGCTCGTGTTCTATCTCTCCGACATCGGCCACGGCAATCTCGGCCGCTCGATGATGACGGGACAGCCGGTGCTGAAGGACCTGCGCGAGCGATTGCCGGCTTCGCTGGAGCTCACCTTCACCGCACTGCTGATCGCGCTCATCGCGGCCGTGCCGCTTGGGGTGCTGGCGGCGCTGCGGCCGGGATCGATCATCGATCACGGCGTTCGGCTGTTCTGCGCACTCGGCGTCTGCGTGCCGACCTTCGTCTCGGGTCTGCTCTTGATCTACGTCTTCTATTATCTGTTCGGGCTGGCCCCTGATCCGACCGGGCGCATCGACGTCTTCACCTCGCTGCCGCCGCAGCGCACCGGCTTCCTCTCGATCGATTTCCTGCTCGCCGGCGACGTCGAGGGCTGGTGGGCGGCCTGCAGGCAGTTGATCCTGCCGGCGGTGAGCATGGCGCTGTTCGTGATCGCGCCGCTGGCGCGGATCACGCGGGCCTCGATGCTGGTCTCGCTCGGCAGCGATTTCGTGCGCACTGCGCGCTCGGTCGGATTGTCCTGGCGCAAGGTGGTCGTCACCTATGCGCTCCGCAATGCGATCCTGCCCGTCATCACCATCGCCGGCATCGTGTTCTCGACCATGCTGGGCGCCAACGTGCTGGTGGAGAAAGTGTTCTCCTGGCCGGGCGTGGCCTCTTATGCGCTCGACGCGTTGCTGTCCTCCGACTATGCGCCGGTGCAGGGTTTCGTGCTGCTGATGGCCAGCCTGTTCGTGCTGGTCAATCTCGTCGTGGACATCTGCTACGGCATCGCCGATCCCAGGGTGTCGATCGAATGACCAGCGCCACACTTCGCCATTCGGTCTGGATCCTGCGCGGCAATCCGCTCACGGCGGTGGCCGCGGCCGGGGTGACGCTGTTCGTCCTGGTCGCGATCTTCGGACCGTGGATCGTGCCTTACGACCCCGTGGCCTCGAACGTGTCGGAGGCGCTGCTGCCGCCGAGTGCGGCGCACATTGCCGGCACGGACCAGCTCGGCCGCGACGTGTTCAGCCGTCTCATCATCGCTGCACGGCTCGACCTTGCCATCGCAGTCTCCGCGGTCGGAATCTCGTTCGTGATCGGGGCCGTCGTCGGCGCGTTCTGCGGCTATGCCGGCGGACGGCTCGATCGCGCCGTCGGCCGCTTCGTCGACGTGATGATGGCCTTTCCGCTGTTCGTGCTGGCGATGGCGATGGTCGCCGCGCTCGGCAACCGGATCGAGAACATCGTGATCGCGACCGCGATCATCAATCTTCCGTTCTACATCCGCTTCGCACGGGCCGAGGTCAACGTCCGCCGCAATGTCGGCTGGGTCGAGGCCGCGCGCGCCTGCGGCGAGAGCCATTTCTCGGTGGTGCTGCGCTTCCTGCTGCCGAACATCCTGCCCGCAATGGCTGTGCAGATCTCGCTCAATCTCGGCTGGGCCATTCTCAATGCCGCCGGCCTGTCGTTCATCGGTCTCGGCGTCAAGCCGCCGACGCCGGAATGGGGCATCATGGTCGCGGAAGGGGCGCGCTTCATCTCGACCGGACGCTGGTGGCTGGTGGCCTTTCCCGGCCTTGCGCTGATGCTGGCGGTGCTGTGCTTCAACCTCCTCGGCGACGGGATGCGGGACATTCTCGATCCGCGGATGCGCACATGAGCGAGGACCTGCTCAGGATCGACGACCTCCACGTCGCGTTCTCGACGCGGCGGGGCATGGTCGAGGCCGTGCGCGGCGTCACGCTCACGGTGAAGGCCGGCGAGATGCTCGGCCTCGTCGGCGAGAGCGGCTCGGGCAAGTCGGTCACCGGCTTTGCGACGACGCGGCTGCTCGATGCAGCCGGCCGCGTCACCGGCGGCAAGATTCTGTTCCGTGGGCAGGACGTCACCAAGCTCCGCGGCGATGATCTGCGACAGCTGCAGGGCGCGGCGATGTCGATGATCTTCCAGAACCCGCGGGCGGCGCTCAATCCGATCCGCGCGATCGGCCTGCAGATTGCGGACGCGATCCTCACCCACAAGCGTATCTCGAAAGAGGCCGCGCGTGCCGAGGCGCTGGACCTGCTGCGCGCCGTTCAGATTCGCGATCCCGAGGCGCGGATGAACGCCTATCCGCACGAGCTCTCCGGCGGCATGTGCCAGCGCGTCATGATCGCGATCGCGATCTCCTGCAATCCTGCGCTGCTCATCGCGGACGAGCCGACCACTGGCCTCGACGTCACCACGCAGAAGGTGGTGATGGATCTGCTGGCAGACATTGCCGCCGCGCGAGGCATGGCCACCATCCTGATCACGCACGACCTCGGCCTTGCGGCGCGCTATTGCCGCCGGATCGCCGTGATGGAGCGCGGCCGCATCGTCGAGGAGGCGAGCCCCGGCATTCTCTTCAGCGCGCCGCAGCACGCCTATACGAGGCGCCTGGTTGCGGCGTCGCCGACGGCGACGTCACGGATCGAAGATCTCGTGACGGAGGAGGACAGAGAGCGTTACGCCAACGTCGTCACCAGGCCCAGGCAGGAGCGAGCGCACGGCACGCCGCCGCTCCTGGAAGTGCGCAAGCTCGCCAAGCGTTCCGATCAGGGCTCTGCTGCGGTTGCCGACTTCTCGATGACGATGGCGGGCGGCGAGAGTGTCGGGCTGGTTGGCGAGTCCGGCTCGGGCAAGAGCACGACCTCGCGCATGATCTGCCGCCTGATCGATCCGAGCGAGGGCGACATCGTGTTCGACGGGCAGTCGATCGGGCACGTGGCGGCGCGCGATTTCCACCGCTCGCCGTTGCGCAAAGACATCCAGATGGTCTTTCAGGACCCGAACGAAAGCCTCAACCCGCGCTTCACGGCGTTCGATTGCATTGCCCATCCCTTGATGCGGCTCGACGGCATGCGCGCGGGCGAAGGCTTGCGCAAACGGGTGGTAGAATGCGCCGAGCGAGTCGGGCTGCCGCTCGATCTGTTGCCGCGGTTTCCGCATCAGCTCTCCGGCGGGCAGAAGGCCCGCGTCGGCATTGCCCGCGCCATCGCCTGCCGGCCGCGGCTGCTGGTGCTGGACGAGCCGACCGCCGCACTCGACGTCTCGGTGCAGGCGGTTGTGCTGCAACTGCTCGATCGCCTCAGGCGCGAGAACGACATTGCGCTGCTGTTCGTCAGCCACGATCTCAACGTCGTGCGCATGCTGTGCGACCGCACCATCGTGCTGCGCAACGGCGGCATCGTGGAGCAGGGCGAGAGCCGAGCGCTGTTTGACAATCCAAAGACCGACTACACGCGCAAACTGGTCGAGGCGATCCCGCATATCGAGACCGGGCCGACGCTGGCGGCCGCTCTGTGAACCCCGAACTCGTATTCCTGGGCCGCCAAATGGCGAGATCCCGCTGGCGAAGCCGCATTTAGTGGCATACCATTTGCTTGCAAATGGGTTCGGTTTCACTTGCCCTTTGCCAATGAACAGCTGGCATCACGGCATCTCTGGGAGGACTTCATGGATCGCAGGACGGTATTGAAGGGACTGGCTGGCGCGGGCAGTCTGGCGTTGACGGGTGGCCTGTCGGCCCCGGCGATCGCCCAGGGTGCGGCGGCGCGCACCCTGCGATTCGTGCCCCAGGCCAATCTCGCCAATTTCGACCCGATCTGGGGCACGCAATATGTCGTGCGCAATGCCGCCGCGATGGTCTGGGACACGCTCTACGGCATCGATTCCTCGTTCCGGCCGCAGCGGCAGATGGTCGAGTCCGAGGAAGTGACCGACGACGGCACCACCTGGACGTTCAAGCTGCGGCCCGGCCTCAAATTCCACGATGGCGAGCCGGTGCTCAGCAAGGACGTCGTGGCAAGCCTGACGCGCTGGTCGGCGCGCGATCCGATGGGCCTGATGATCAAGGCGCTCCAGCAGGAGCTCACGGCCGTCGACGACCGCACCTTCAAATGGGTGCTGAAGCAGCCCTTCCCGAAATTGCTCTACGCGCTCGGCAAGAACAATTCGCCTTGCAGCTTCATCATGCCGGAGCGCATCGCGCAGACCGATCCGTTCAAGCAGATTTCCGAATATATCGGCTCCGGTCCGCTGAAGTTCGCCAAGAGCGAGTGGGTCCCCGGTGCGAAGGCCGTGTTCGAGAAATTCGCCGACTATTCACCGCGGCAGGAGAAGGCGTCCTGGCTTGCTGGCGGCAAGCAGGTGATGGTCGACCGCGTCGAGTGGGTGATCATGCCGGATCCGGCAACCGCGGCGGCCGCGCTGCAGAACGGTGAGATCGACTGGTGGGAGAACCCGATCGCGGATCTCGTTCCGGTTCTGAAGAAGAACAAGAATATCAGCGTCGATATCGGCGATCCCCTCGGCAATATCGGCTCGTTCCGCATGAACTTCCTGTATCCGCCGTTCAACGACGTCAAGGCGCGGCGTGCGGTGCTGATGGCGCTCAGCCAGGAAGACTACATGCGCGCGATCGTCGGCGACGACAATTCGCTGTGGAAGCCGCTGCCCGGCTTCTTCACGCCGGATACGCCGCTCTACACCGAAGTGGGCGGCGAGATCCTGAAGGGCAAGCGCGATCTGGACGCCGCCAAGAAGCTGCTCGCGGAGAGCGGCTATTCCGGCCAGCCGGTGACCTGCCTCGTCGCGCAGGACCAGCCGATCACCAAGGCAATGGGCGACGTCACCGCCGACCTTCTCAAGAAGCTCGGCATGAATGTCGACTTCGTCGCAACCGATTGGGGCACGGTCGGCTCCCGCCGCGCGCAGAAGACGCCTCCGGGACAGGGCGGCTGGAACATGTTCCACACCTGGCACGCCGGCGCGGATTGCGTCAATCCGGCTCCCTACACCGCCATCCGTGCCAACGGCGACAAGGCCTGGTTCGGCTGGCCCACCAGCGCGGCCACCGAAAAGGAGGTCGCCTCGTGGTTCGAGGCCAAGAACGTCGACGAAGAGAAGGCCGCCATGGGCCGCCTCAACAAGGCGGCGATCGATGACGTCGTCTACGCGCCCACGGGTTTCTTCCTGAGCTACACCGCCTGGCGCAAGAACGTCTCCGGCGTTGCCAAGGGACCGCTGCCGTTCTTTTGGGGCGTGTCGAAGTCCGCATGATCGTGCGCTGAGGCCAGATGCTCTCCTACATCCTCCGTCGCATCGTCGCGACCTTGCCGGTCATGGCCATCGTCGCGCTGTTCGTGTTCAGCCTGCTTTACATCGCGCCCGGCGATCCGGCCGTGGTGATCGCGGGTGATCAGGCAAGCCCGGAGGATGTGGAGCGCATCCGCCAGAGCCTCGGGCTGGACCGGCCCTTCCTGGTCCAGTTCGGAGGCTGGGTCTGGCGCATCCTGCACGGCGATCTCGGCACCTCGATCTTCACCAACCTGCCGGTCTCGGCGATGATCGGGCAGCGTCTCGGACCGACGCTGTCGCTGATGATCGTCACGCTGCTGCTGACGATCGTGGTGGCAGTGCCGCTCGGCGTGGTGGCGGCATGGAAGGCCGGCAGCCTGATCGATCGCGTCATCATGGGCTTTGCCGTGTTCGGATTCTCGCTGCCCGTCTTCGTGGTCGGCTACATGCTCGCCTACATCTTCGCGCTGGAGCTGGAATGGCTGCCGGTGCAGGGCTACACGCCGCTGGCCCAGGGTTTCTGGCCATGGCTGGAAAACCTGATCCTGCCGGCGATCGCGCTCGGCTGCGTCTACATCGCGCTGGTCGCCCGCATCACGCGGGCAGCCATGCTCGAAGTGCTGCAGCAGGACTATATCCGCACCGCCAAGGCCAAGGGCCTCGGGCAGGGCGGCATCCTGTTCATTCACGCGCTGAAGAACGCGGCGGTGCCGATCGTCACCGTGATTGGGATCGGCATCGCGCTGCTGATCGGCGGGGCGGTCGTTACCGAGAGCGTGTTCGCGATCCCCGGCCTCGGCCGCCTCACCATCGATGCAATCCTGCGCCGTGACTATCCGGTGATCCAGGGCATCGTGCTGCTGTTCAGCTTCGTCTACGTCCTCGTCAATCTGATGATCGACGTCGTCTACACGCTCGTTGACCCGAGGATCCGCTATTGACCGACACCACCGTTAATCCGCATTCGCTTCCGGCCGGCCTCGTCCTTGCGCCGCAACTGCCCGAGATCCTGCGGCCGGTCAGGATACGGCGCGGCTTCGTCGGCCTCCTGCGCGGCCACCCGACGGTCGCGATCGGAGGCGCGCTGCTGCTGATGCTGGTGCTGATCGCGATCTTTGCGCCATACCTCGGCACGGTCGATCCGACCGCGCTTGCGCCCGCCAAGCGCACCCGCGCGCCGTCGGCCGATTTCTGGTTCGGCACCGACGTGCTCGGCCGCGACATCTATTCGCGCGTGCTGTTCGGCGCGCGCGTCTCGCTCACGGTCGGCCTGTCGGTCGCGATCTGCGCCTCGGCGATCGGCCTTGCCATCGGCATGGTCTCCGGCTTCATCCGCTGGGCCGACGGCATCCTGATGCGGTTCATGGACGGGCTGATGTCGATTCCGCCGATCCTGCTGGCGATCGCGCTCATGGCCCTGACGCGCGGCAGCGTCGGCAACGTCATCCTGGCGATCACCATCGCCGAGATTCCGCGCGTCTCGCGCCTCGTCCGCAGCGTCGTGCTGTCCTTGCGCGAGCAGCCCTATGTGGACGCGGCCGTGGCCTGCGGCACGCGCACGCCGATGATCATCCTGCGCCACATCCTGCCCAACACGGTTGCGCCGATGCTGGTCCAGGCAACTTACATCTGCGCCAGCGCCATGATCACGGAGGCGATCCTGTCCTTCATCGGCGCCGGCACGCCGCCGACCATCCCGTCCTGGGGCAACATCATGGCCGAGGGCCGCGCGCTCTGGCAGGTGAAGCCCTACATCGTGTTCTTCCCGGCGGCGTTCCTGTCCGTCACCGTGCTCGCCGTGAATCTGCTCGGCGACGGTCTTCGCGATGCGCTGGACCCGCGCATGGCCAAAAGCCTGTGATGTTGTCTGTGATGGATCGAGGCTGATTGCGATGGCTTTGCTCGAAGTCGAGAACCTCCAGACCCATTTCCGCACGCCCGGCGGCATCAACCGCGCGGTCGACGGGGTATCCTTCCATGTCAACGAGGGTGAGACGCTCGCCATCGTCGGCGAGTCCGGTTGCGGCAAGTCGGTGACATCGATGTCCTTGATGCGGCTGATTCCGGAGCCGCCGGGCCGGATCGCAGGCAGCATCCGCTTCGCGGGCAGGGATCTGCTGAAATTGTCCGACCGCGAGATGCGCGCGATCCGCGGCAACGACATCTCGATGATCTTTCAGGAACCGATGACGAGCCTGAACCCGGTGCTCACCGTCGGCCGCCAGATCCGCGAGACCTTGATGATCCATCAGGGCCTCGACAAGCAGGCGGCGGAGGCGCACGCGGTCGAGATGCTGACACTGGTCGGCATTCCCGAGCCGAAACGGCGCGTCGGCGAATATCCGCATCAGCTGTCCGGCGGCATGCGCCAGCGCGTGATGATCGCGGTCGCGCTGGCCTGCAATCCCAAGCTTCTCATTGCGGACGAGCCGACGACCGCGCTCGACGTGACGATCCAGGCGCAGATCCTCAAGCTGATGTTGGACCTGAAGCGCCGGGTGGGCGCCGCCATCATCCTGATCACCCACGATCTCGGCGTCGTCGCCGAGATCGCCGAGCGCGTTATGGTGATGTACGCCGGCCGCAAGGTCGAGGAGGCGCCGGTGGCCGAGCTGTTCCGATCCCCGCGTCATCCCTATACGCAAGGCCTGTTGGGCGCGGTGCCGAAGCTCGGCTCCTCGCTCGCGGGCACCGCGACCCGCCTTGCCGAGATCCCGGGGCAAGTGCCGGATCTCCGCAAGCCCATTATCGGCTGCGTCTTCGCCGGCCGCTGTGCGCTCGCGACCGACGTCTGCCGGCAATATGCGCCCGGACTTGAAGAGAAGGGCCCGCGCCACGTCGCCGCCTGCCATTACGCCGCCAAGGGAGCCGTCGCGGCATGAGTCCTCCGCTGCTCCAGGTCAACGACCTCAAGAAACATTTTCCGGTCAAGAGCGGCCTGTTCGGCCGCAAGTCCGAATTCGTCTACGCGGTGGACGGCGTCTCCTTCGAGATCGCGCGCGGCGAGACGCTGTCGCTGGTCGGGGAGTCCGGCTGCGGAAAATCGACGGTCGGCCGCGCCATCCTGCGGCTGTTCGAGATCACCTCGGGCCAGGTCATCCTCGACGGCCAGAGGATCGACGACGCAGCACCTGGCACGATGCGCCAGATGCGCCGCCGCGTGCAGGTCGTGTTCCAGGACCCGTTCTCCAGCCTCAATCCGCGCATGCGTGTGCGCGACATTCTCGCCGAGCCGATCCGCAATTTCGGCCTCGCCAAGTCCGCAGAGGATCTCGAGGTCCGTGTCACATCACTGATGGACACGGTGCGCCTGCCGCGCGAGGCGCTGAACCGCAGGCCGCACGAATTCTCCGGCGGCCAGCGTCAGCGCATCGGCATTGCGCGGGCGCTGGCTGCCGAGCCCGAGCTGATCGTCTGCGACGAGGCGGTCTCCGCGCTGGACGTTTCGGTCAAGGCGCAGATCGTCAATCTACTGCAGGATCTGCAGCGCGAGTTCGGGCTCGCGCTGCTCTTCATCAGCCACGATCTTGCCATCGTCGAGCACATGACCCATCGCGTCGCCGTGATGTATCTCGGCAAGATCGTCGAGGTGGCTCCGCGCCGCGAGATCTTTGCCGCGCCAAGGCATCCATACACCAAGGCGCTGCTTTCGGCCGTGCCGCTGCCGGAGCCCGGAGCCCAGCGCAATCCCATCATCCTCAAGGGCGACGTGCCGAGCCCGATCAATCCGCCGAAGGGATGCCGCTTTCACACCCGTTGCCCGTTCGTGTTCGATCGTTGCCGGACCGAGGAGCCGACGCTGCGCGCGACGGGACCCGAGCAGTGGGTGGCGTGTCACCTGGAAGAGGCTGCGGCGGCAGTCAGCGGTTAGGGACCTGACGCCAGTCCGCATCGCACACCGCGCCGACGCTGGGCAGGTGCCTGGATGGCGGGCGCAACTGACATCGGGTGATGATTACATTATGCCCCTGTTTTGCCCGACGAGTCAAAATCCACCGCCGATCCGGGTCGGCATTGGCCTCGGATGCGAGGTCGCGCGGTGCATCGGAAATTCGTAAGCGAAAACAAGCCCCGTTCTACTGTGCATGGGGTTGTTTTCGCACTTTGTCGTGGCGGACCCTCAACCCTGCCGGCGCAGGAAGCCGGTGATCGTCACCTTGTCCCAGATGCCGGCCGCGGCAAACGGATCGGCGCGGTTGAAGGCTTCGACCTCGGCGCGGCCGGGGGCCTCGATCAGGAACAGGCTGCCGATCATGGTCTGGCCGTCGTCGGAGACGAGCGGACCGGACATCACGATCTTGACGCCGAAGCGCGAGGTGTCGCTGAGGAAAGCCTTGTGGGCGTCGTAATTGGCGAGCCGCGTCGGCAACGCGCCGGTGCGGTCGAGGGCGTGAATGGCGAACAGCATGCTGTCTCCGTTTCTTGGCTTCATTCTTGGGACGGCCGCGGGCTGCGGCCGTCCGGTCCTGATGTGGGGGGATGGCCTACTTCGCGCTGAGCTTGCCGGCGTCCTCGAAGGTGGGGCAGGTCCGCTGCTCCAGCGGCACGTCGAACGGCCCGTAATTGTCCTTGGTGATCACCGTCGGCTTCAGCACGATCTCGCTGATGACAGGCTGGCCCCGAAGGGAGCGGATTGCCATCATGGTGCCGAGGCAGCCTTGCGCAAAGCCGTTGTAGTCGCCGCTCGCCAGCAGTTTGCCGGACTTGATCGCGTCGATCGCCTCCTTGGTGCCGTTGATGCCGATCACCTGCGCCTTGCGGTTGGCACCGTCGAGCGCCTCGATCGCGCCGACCGCCATGGCATCGTTGGCGGCGAGCACGCCGTCGATCTGCGAATTCGACTGCATCAGGTTTTCCATGACCTGGAGCGCCTGCAGCCGCTGATAATTGCCGGGCTGCGAAGCCAAAAGCTTGGCGCCGGGGGCTTCCTTCAGCGCGTCGTTGAAGCCGCGGACGCGGTCGACATTGGTTAGCGAGCCCTTGACGCCTTCGATGATGACGATGTTGCCCTTGCCGCCGAGCGTCTTCAGCAGGAAGCGCGCGGTCTCCAGCCCAAGGCTGTAATCGTCGGCGCCGACGAAGGACAGGAACTTGCCGCCGGCCGAACGGTCGGTGATGTTGACGACCGGGATCTTGGCTTCGTTGATCTTCTCGACGCCCGGCACCATCGCCTTGTAGTCGACCGGCGTGAACACGATCGCGCTCGGCTTTTTCACCACGACGTCCTCGATCTGACTGAGCTGCTCGGGAATCGAGTCCGGCTTGGTCGGGATGTATTGCAGCGTCTTCGCGTTCAGCACCTTCGCCATGTTGTCGGCGCCGACCCGCACCGTCTGGAAGAACGGATTGGTCTGGTTCTTGGTGAAGACGGCGATGGTCTCGCCGTCGGCACGCGCCGCAGTGGTGAGCGCAGTCGCCATCAGCAGCGGCAGCGCCACATAGCCAATTGTCTTTCTCATATTGCCTCCATCCCTCATTTTGCTTGTTGGATTGCTGGAACTCATTGCGCGCGGCGGCGGGTCTTCATGTCGAGCCAGACCGCGAGAATGACGATGACGCCGGTGACGAGCGGCTGCCAATTGGCGCTGACCGCGAGCAGGTTCATGCCGTTCAGCACCAGGGTCAGTATCAGCGCGCCGATGAAGGTGCCGAACACGGTGCCGACGCCACCGAACAGCGAGGTGCCCCCGATCAGAACGGCCGCGATCGCCGGCAGCGTCAGGCTCTCGCCGATATCGGCCTCGGCCGAATTGAGCCGCGACAGGAAGATGATCGAGGCAAGTCCCGCCATGGTGCCTGAGACCGCGTAGACCAGCAGCAGGCGGCGCGCGACGGGAATGCCTGATAGTCGTGCGGCGGCAGGATTGGCGCCGATCGCGTAGATCTCCTGGCCCCAGACCGTGCGCTGCGCGAAGAACGTCCCGATGCCGAGGAACACCAGGAGCAGGTAGACCGGAATGGGCAGGCCGAACAGATAGCCGCTGCCGATCTGGCGGAAGCCGGCCGGGAAGCCGTGCAGGGTCTCGCCCGCCATGTACCAATAGGTGAGGCCGTTCAGCACCCAGAGCATGCCATAGGTGGCGATGAAGGAGGGAATGCGGAGCGCCGTGACCATGACGCCGTTGATCAGGCCGACGAGCCCGCCGCAGGCAAGTCCGGTGAGGATGCCGAGCGCAGGCGAACCGGTCGTGTGGATCACGGTACCGGCGAGGCAGGCGGACAGCGCGACATTGGCGCCGACGGAGAGATCGAGGCCTGCGGTCAGCACCACCAGCGTCAGGCCGGAGGCGATGAAGAAGGTCAAGCTTGCCTGCCTCAGCACGTTGAGGATGTTGCCGAGGCTCAGGAAGGAATCGCTGAGCACGGCCAGCACCGCGCAGATCAGGAAAGCCGCGAGCAGGCGATAGAATAGCTGGACCGCGTCCTGCGACAGGAAGGAGCGGGGCGGCGCCATGGCGCCCTTGGTGATGTCGGTCATGTGCGGCTCCTGAGGCCGTCGAGGAACAGGGCAACGATGACGAGCACGCCGACGCTGGCGACCTGCACCGAGGAGGGGAGCGAGATCAGGTTCAGCCCGTTGCGCAACACGCCGACGGAAAGGACTCCGAGCAGCGTACCGAGTAGCCAACCATTCCCGCGCTCGAACGAGGTGCCGCCGACGGCGACGGCCGCGATGGCATCGAATTCCAGGCCGAGGCCGGCGGTGGGATGGCCGGAGTTCATGCGTGCGGTCATCAACAGGCCTGCGATTCCGGCCATGGCGCCGCCGATCGCGTAGACCGCGATCAGCAGCCTGTTGGGGGATAGCCCGGCATAGCGCAGCGCCTCGCGGTTGCCGCCGAGGGCGAAGATGTAGGTGCCGAAGCGGGTGTGATAGAGCAGGCCGTGAAAGGCCGCATATGTCACCAGCGCCATCACGATCGGCACGGGAATGCCGAGCAGCGTCGCCGAGTAGATGTCGCGCACGCTGTGGGGAATGCCGACCACGCTCTGGCCGTCGCTGACGATCAGCGACAGGCCCTGCGCCATGCCGAGCGTGCCGAGCGTCGCGACGAAGGGCGGTATGCCGAGAATCGCGACCAGCCAGCCGTTGGCGAGGCCGAAGGCGGTGCCGACCAGAAGGCCGGCGCCGAGGCCCAGCAGCATCGACTTGGTCGCAAGCGACACGATCGCGACGCAGAGCGAGGTCAGCGTCAGCACCGCGCCCATCGACAGGTCCAGCCCCTCCGTCATGATGATCAGGGTCATCGGCAGCGCGAGCATGGTCAGGATGGTCGACTGCACCAGCACGTTGGAGAGGTTGGCGACCGACAGGAAGCCGGGCGCGATCACGCTGAACAGCACGATCAGCAGCACCAGCACCATGGCAACGCCGGGAATGCGCTGCAGCGGATTGGGCTCTGAGACGATCGCGGCTTCACGCATGATGCATCCCCAGTCGCACGATGTTCTCCTCGGTCAATTCGTTGCGTGACAAATGTCCCGCGATGCGCCCCTCGCGCATCACATAGGCGCGGTCGCAGACATGGCAGATCTCGACCTGCTCGGACGAGATCATCAGGGCCGCGGCGCCGTCCGCGACGAGGCGGTCGATCAGCGCGAAGATCTCCGACTTGGCGCCGATATCGATGCCGCGCGTCGGCTCGTCGAAGATGAAGAGCTTCGAGCCGGCTGCCAGCCATTTGCCGATCACGACTTTCTGCTGGTTGCCGCCCGAGAGCAGTCCGACGGTCTGGCGTGCGCTCGGTGTCGCGATGCGGAGCTGCCGGATCAGGCCGTCGGCGGTGCGCTGTGCCGAGCGTTGGTCGAACAGCCCGCTCGGAAACAGCTTTTTCAGCGCCGACACCACCAGATTGTCGCTGACGGATCGCAGCAGCGCGAGGCCTTCGCTCTTGCGGCTCTCAGGGATCAGCGCGATGCCGCGGCGGGCGGCGAGATCCGGCTCGCCGGAAATGCTCTTGCCGTCGAAGATGATCTCCCCCGATGTCACGGGATCGGCGCCGAAGATGGCGCGGGCGACCTCGCTGCGGCCGGAGCCGACCAGCCCGCACAGCCCAACGATCTCGCCGCGGCGCACCTCGATGTTGATGTCGGAGATGCCGGTGGACGCGGAGAGGCCCTTGACCTCGAGCAGCACCTCGCCGGGCTTGTCGGCGAAATTCCGCGGATAGGTCATGTCGACGTTGCGGCCGACCATCATGCGGACCAGCTGGTCCGGCGTGACGTCGGCAGGCCGGACACCGTCGATGCGGCGGCCGTCGCGCAGCACGGTGATGCGATCGCCGAGCGCGAACACCTCGGCCATGCGGTGGGAGATGTAGACGATGGCGACGCCATCGGCCTTCAGCCGCGCGATCAGCGCGAACAAGAGCTCGGTCTCGCGATCGGACAGGGCTGCGGTGGGCTCGTCCATGACGAGGATGCGGGCATTCTGGCTGATCGCCTTGGCGATCTCGACCATCTGCTGCTGGGCGACGCCAAGCTTGTCGACGGTGGTGGCGGGATCGATGTCGAAGCCGATCGTGTCGAGCACGCGCTTTGCGTCGGCCAATATCCTGCGGCGGTCGATGGTGCCGGGAATGCGGCCCTTTGGCTCGCGGCCGAGGAAGATGTTCTGGGCAATGTCGAGATAGGGGACGAGCGAGAATTCCTGGAAGATCACGGCGATGCCGAGCTTCTGCGCATCGGCGGTCGAGGAGATCGCGACTCTTTCGCCATTGTAATAGAACTCGCCGGTGTCGGCGCGATAGGCGCCGCACAGCACTTTCATCAGGCTCGACTTGCCTGCGCCGTTCTCGCCCAGCAGCATATGGACTTCGCCGGGGTAGACGGCAAAGGACACGTCGTCGAGCGCCTTGACGCCCGGAAACTCCTTGCTGATGCCGCGCAGCTCCAGCAGCGGCGTGGGCGAGGTGACCTCGATCGGGAGCGCGTCGCTCATGGCTTATTGCTCATGTTTTGGCTCTGCCAGCAAAGATCTTTCCGGGGTTCATCAATCCGTCGGGATCGAGCGCCGCCTTGATCGATCGCATCACGTCCACGGCCTCGCCGAGCTCGTCGGTGAGATAGTCGATCTTGCCGAGCCCGATGCCGTGCTCGCCGGTGCAGGTGCCGTCCATGGCGATGGCACGCGCGACCATGCGGGCCTGCAGCGCCTTGGCGCCCTCGACCTCCTCCGGTCGTGTCGGGTCGATCAGGATCAGCATGTGGAAATTGCCGTCGCCGACATGGCCGACGATCGGCGCGGTGAAGCCGTGCTCGTCAGCATCGCGCCGCGTCTCGATCAGGCATTCCGCCAGACGCGAGATCGGCACGCAGACGTCGGTGATCACAGCGCGCGCGCCGGGCCGCAAGCCAAGGCCGGCGTACAGGGTGTTGTCGCGGGCATGCCAGAGCCGGCTGCGGTCTTCCTGCGCCTTAGCCCAGGCAAAGCCATGGCCGCCATGCTCGGCCGCGATCGCCTGCGCGGCTTCGGCCTGCTCGGCGACGGAAGTCTCTGAGCCATGGAATTCGAAGAACAGGGTGGGAGCCTCGCGATAGCCGAGCTTTGCGTAGGCATTGATGCCGCGCATCATGACATCGTCGAGCAGCTCGATGCGGGCCACGGGGATCGCGGACTGGATCACGGAGATCGCGGTGTCCACCGCATCGTGCAGGGTGTCGAAGCTGCAGACTGCCGCCGAGATCGCCTGCGGCACCGGGTGTACCTTCAGCGTGATCTCCGTGATGACGCCGAGCGTGCCTTCCGCACCGACGAACATGCGCGTCAGGTCGTAGCCGGCCGCCGATTTCCGCGCGCGCCGGGCGGTACGGATCACGCGGCCGTCGGCCAGCACGACCTCGAGCGCCATGACATTGTCCTTCATGGTACCGTAGCGCACCGCCATCGTGCCCGAGGCGCGCGTCGACGTCATGCCGCCGATCGAGGCATCGGCGCCCGGATCGATCGGGAAGAACAAGCCGGTGTTGCGCAGCTCCGCATTGAGCTGCTTGCGCGTGATGCCGGGCTGCACCACGACGTCCATGTCGCTGTCGTGCAGGCTGAGCACCTTGTTCATGCGCGCGAAGTCGAAGCAGACGCCGCCGGCGACCGCGGCCGCATTGCCTTCGAGCGAGGTCCCGGCGCCGAACGGGACGATCGGCATGCCCGCGCCGGCGCAGAGCTTGACGATTTCAGCGACCTCCTGCGTCGTCTCAGGGAAGACGACGATGTCCGGCGGCAGGCTGCGATAATGCGACTCGCTCTGCCCATGCTGATCGAGCACGCCGCGCGCGACGCTCGCGCGCGGTCCGATCATGCCGGCGAGGCGCTCGGCCAATATGTCCGTGCTGACCCGCGGTCCCATCCGTAAGCTCCCGTTTGCTCCCTGTCTCCGGACTCTTGTTGGTCCGTCGTTCAGCTTAAGCGGCTCTTGCGTTGCTCGCGAGCTGCTTCAGGCCGAAGTCATAGTTGAGATGAAAATAGTCGCGCTCCACCATGCGACCATCCGGCGCACGGCCGGCGGGATGACGGACGAACTCCCGGATCAGGCTGTCCTTGACGCCGAACACCACGTCGCTGTCGAGATATTGGTCGCCGGCAACGAACACGTGCGTAACTAGCTGCTCGAAACCTGGCGCTGAGATCATGAAGTGCACGTGCGCCGGGCGCCAGGGATGGCGTCCCTGCACCTCCAGCATCTCGCCGACCGGTCCATCATGCGGAATCGGGTAGGCGGCCGGCTTGATCGACCAGAAATGGAAGCGGCCGTTGGCGTCGGTATGGAAGCGGGCGCGCATCGCGAGATCGCCGATCTTGTCGAGCTGCTGCACGTCGTAATAGCCGTCGTCGTCGGAATGCCAGACGTCCACGATCGCGCCGGCGAGCGGCTTTCCGTCCACGGTCGAGACCGAGCCGGTGACCAGCATGGGATCGCCATCCATCGGCCCGGAGATGTCAGCGCCGCTGTCCTTCTCGGGCGCAGCCTGGACGAAGAAGGGGCCGAGCACCGTGGTCTCGGTCGCGCCTTCGGGCACCGGATGGTTGATGGCGTCGACCAGCATGGAGACGCCGAGCGTGTCCGACAGCAAGATGAACTCCTGGCGCTTGTCGTTGCACATGTGCCCGGTGCGGGTCAGGAAATCGATGCCGAACTCCCACTCCTTCTGGGTGGGCCGCACCTCGCGGACGAAGGCGTGCAAGTGCCGCACCAGCGCTTCGCTCACCTGCTTGATGCGTGGATCGGTCGCGCCCGCGATCCGCTCCAGAACGGCGTCCGTGATCGTGTTTTCGTTGAAGTTACGCATGTCAGCCTCCGTGGATCACAGCTTCGGCTCGCTGAGGCCGGACAGCCGTTCGAGATGCTTGACGGTCGCAATGAAGTCGGTATCACCGTCGCCCTGGGCGACCAGCGCGCCATAGGTCTCGCGCACTTGGGCGGCGAGCTGCAGCGGCACGCCGACGGCGTGGCCGGCGCCCAGGATCAGGTCGAGATCCTTGGCCATCTGCTTGCAGGAGAAGGTGGACTCGAAGTCGCGAGTCCGCAGCGGCGCGGTCTTGTACTTCACCATGGGAGAGGCGACCGCGCTGTCGTCGAGCACTTTCAGGATGTCCTGCCAGGCGATGCCGCCCTTGCGCGCCAGCGCCAGGCTCTCGGCCATCATCGCCGCAGACACCGCGATCATCAGGTTGACCGAGAGTTTTGCGTAGCGCGCTTCCTCGGCCGGGCCGAGATAGGTCTGGGCGCGGGTGAATGCGGTGAACAGCGGCTTTGCGCTCTCGAAGGCGTCTTTCGGCCCCGACACGAAGCAGGTCAGCGCGCCGGTGTGAACGATGCTGGCATTGCCGGAGACCGGCGAGCGCAGATAGGAAATGCCGCGTGCCGGCGCGGCGGCCGCAACCTCAGCCGAGGCTTCGACACTCACGGTGCTGGTTTCGATCAAGACGGCACCGGGCGCCATCGCGGCGATCAGGCCGGCGGAGCCGAGCAATGCGCCGCGCAAAGCGGCGTCGTCGGGCAGGGACGTGATCACAGCGGCCTTGCCGCGCACGGCCTCGGCCGGCGAAGCGGCAATCGCAATGCCCTGCGCGCGTGCCTCGTCGATGCGCGCCGCGCTCTGGTCGAACGCGGTAACGGCAAAGCCCGCCTTGGCGACGAGCACCGACATCGGCAGGCCCATCTTGCCGATCCCGATGCAACCAACTGTTTTCAGAGCGTCAGTCATTGTTCTTGTCCATTGGCTCCGCAGGCGGCGCGTCCCTGTCGTTCAATATCCTGCACCAGCCGCCGGCCGGATTGCGCCAGCAGCTCCTTCTTCGTCTCGAGTCCCTCGACCAATAGCCGCCCGTTCTGCTTCTTCCAGGCACCGCCGATCATGACGGCCTCGATGTTGGCGAGGCTCGTCTGCATCACGACGGTTGCGACGGGATCGTGCACTGGATGGAGATTGAGGTCGGAGGCGTTGATGATGACGAGGTCGGCGAGCTTGCCAGGCGTCAGCGAGCCGATCTGGTGCCCTCGGCCGAGCATGCGGGCGCCTTCCGTCGTGACCCAGCGCAGCGCTTCGCGCACGGGAATCGTGGTCGTCGCCGGAATGGCGCCACTTGCTTTGCGCGATTCCACATTGTCCAGTGCCCGCTGCATCGACAGCGCAACGCGCGCGGCGGAGAGGAGATCGCCGGCCAGCACGGACTCCAGGTCGATGCCGATGGTCGGCCGCACGCCGCGATTCAGGAGGCGGCCGGTGATCGGAAAGCCATGGCCCTGGATCATCTCGTTCTCGGGCGTCACCGAGAACGATACGCCGAGATCGACGAGACGATCGAGCAGATCATCGGGCAGATCGTTGCCGTGGACGATGTTGATGCCGGGACCGACGAGGCCGGCCTCGAGCAGCTTCTCCCAGCCGCCGGGCGTCTTGGCCGGACCGCCGCCCTGATGCATCGATGCGATCAGCTTCAGCTCCCGCGCCAGGCGGAAATCGTGCATGGCGACGTCGAGCGTCGAATAATGCGGACCGAGGATGGCGAGCCCGAGCGTGACGAGGCCGTCGCGGTCGGCGAGGGGCCCGGCCAGCAGCCGCTCGACCTCACGGCGCGGATGCGGCACTTCCGAGAAATGCGGCTCGCCCGGCTTCGGCTCGGGCTTGGGCGAGCCGTGGAAGAACGCGGCGCGGACGCCGCTTTCGATCAGGCCGCGCACGGCGGCGTCGGTATGATCCGGCGTCGGGTTGTTGTGGCACCAATCGACCAGCGTGGTGACGCCGTGATTGATCTGGTTCAGCGCGCCGACGAGGGTTGCGATGTAGATATCGTCGGGCCGGAACACGGTGGCGAGGCCCGCATGCATGCGGCGGAAATATTCCAGCAGCGTCCAGTTCGCGGCAAAGCCGCGCAAGCCGGTCTGCCAAGTGTGCATATGTGCGTTGATCAGGCCGGGAATGACGATGCGGCCCGTGCCGTCGACGACCGCCGTGTCGGCCGCAGCGTCGATCGACGGGCGCACCTCGGCGATCCGGCTGCCCTCGACCAGCACATCGCCGGTCGAGAGATCGCCGATCGCGTCATCCATGCTGATGACGGTGGCGGATCTGATCAGGGTGCGCCGCATCGCTTCAAGCTACCGCTTTGATGGCGCCGGGTGGCTCGCCGGTCCAGGCGCGCGCGATCAACTCGCGAATGGCGCCTCGTTCGAGCGGCCGCGGATTCCAGTAGGCATTCGTGACTGCGAGGTCAGCCGCCTTGTCGATCCCGCCCTCGGGCATGCCGACGTCGCGTAGCGCGACCTTCGCACCCAGCCGTTTCGCAAGTTCGAAAAGCCCCCGAGCTGCATCGGCTGCCCCGATCGCGCGCGCGATCCGCACCATCGCGTCGGGCACGGCCGGCGCGTTGTAGGCCAGCGCATGCGGCAGCACGATGGTGTGCGTTTCGGCGTGCGGCAGGTCGAAAGTGCCGCCGAGCGTGTGACAGAGCTTGTGATGCAACGCCATGCCGACCGTGCCGAGGCAGACACCGCACAGCCAGGCGCCATAGAGCGCCTCGGTGCGGGCCTCGCGATCGTCGCTCTTCGCGGCAATGGCGGGCAGGGCGCGCGCCAGCGCGCGGATGCCTTCTTCGGCCATCAGCGAGGTGACAGGATTGGCATCGCGCGCGTAAAGCGCCTCGACGGCATGGGCGATCGCGTTGATGCCGGAGGTTGCGGCGAGGCTCGCCGGCAGCGTCAGCGTCAGGTCGACGTCGTAGATCACGGTCTCCGGCAGCACGGCTGCATCGCGCACCGTGGTCTTCAGTCCGTTCTCGGTCTGGCCGACGATCGGCGTCATCTCCGAGCCGGCATAGGTGGTGGGAATGCAGAGCTGGTTGACGCCGGTGCGCAAGGCCAAGGCCTTGCCGAGCCCGGTGGTCGAGCCGCCGCCGAGCGAAACGACGCAATCGGCTTCGCATGCCTTCATTGCCGCGAGCGCGCGTTCCGTGACCTCGACCGGCGTGTGCATGGTGGCGCCGGAAAAGATGCCGGCATAGAGCGGGCCGAGCGCGGCTCCCAAGCTCTTGCCTTGTGCCTCCTGCTGCGGCGTCGTCAGCACCAGCGCACGCTTGCCGCCGAGCCGCTCGACCTCGGCCTTGGCTGAGGCAAGCGTGCCGCTGCCGAACACGACGCGGCAGGGCAGGTTTTCGAAGGTGAACGAGCCGATCATGCGCCGGTCTCTTTGATGGGATAATCGACCTGGAAGCGCCCGATCCGCAAGTCGCCCAGCGCCTCGCGCACGCGCAGATGCTCCGGGTGGTTGGCATAGGCGGCGAGCGCCGCCTGGTCGGTGAATTCGGAGAACAGCACCACGTCGCAGGCATAATCAACCGCGCTGACGTCCATGCCGACTTCGATATGGGTGAGGCCGTCGATCCGGCCCTTGAGGCCCTCGAACAGGGTCTTGACCTTGAGCCGGGCGGCCGAGCGCTCCTCAGGGCTCTCCCCGCGCAGTCGCCACATCACGATGTGCCTGATCGGGCCCGACATTTCCTGATTTCCTCGCCTGCAATGGTGCTTTGTTGGCGCCATTTTGCCTTGCAGAAAACGGAAATAAAGGTCAAAATTTGTAAGTCTCTTTTCCTCTTTATGCAAAAATGGACCGGCTGCTTCAACTCGAGGTGTTCTCCAAAACCGCTGAGCTCGGCAGCCTTTCCAAGGCCGCCGAAATCCTGCGGATGTCGAACGCCGCTGCGAGCCGCCATCTCAGTGCGCTGGAGGAGCGGCTTGCGGTCCGGCTGATCGAGCGCAACACGCGCCGGCAATGGCTGACCGAAGCGGGACAGGAACTGCTGCAGCGGTGCAGCACGCTTCTGAACGAGCTCGCCGAGGCTGAGGACGCCGTCTCCGACCGCGCGCTGTCGCCGAAGGGCATGCTGCGCGTCACGTCTTCGCTGTCCTTTGCGATGATCTACCTCGCGCCGATGCTGCCCGCCTTCCGTGCGCTCTATCCTGATCTCAGCGTGCAGATCATCAGCGCGAACCGCTACCTCGACTTCATCGAAGCCGGCATTGACGTTGCGATCCGCACCCGCGAGCACGAACCGGATTCCAACATCATCGTGCGCCGCATCGGGCAAATGCACCGCGTGCTCGCGGCCGCTCCGTCCTATCTGGAGAAGCACGGCCGGCCCGAGCATCCCGCCGATCTCGCCCGTCACAACATGCTGATCTACAATCTCGCCAATGATCCCTATTCGCTACGGCTGAGCCAGGGCAGCACGACGCAGACGATCCGGATCGCGCCGACGCTCGACAGCAATGACGGCCAGATCATCTGTGGTGCGGCGCGCGCGGGGCTCGGCATCCTGATCCAGCCGCTCTATATCGTGCAGGGCGATATCGCGGCTGGCCGGCTGGTGCCTGTCCTGAGCGATTGGCAGCTGCCGTTGCTCACCATGAACATCGCCTATCAGAACCGCGTCAGGCTGCCTGCCAAGATCAGGGTGTTCTCCGACTTCCTCGTCAGCTACATCCGGGAGCATTCAGAGCCGGGGATCTGGATCGACGCGGCGAAGTGAGCGGGAAGCAGCCATGTATCTCGGCATCGATCTCGGCACGTCGGCGGTCAAGACGGTTCTCGTCGATGATGCCCAGCGCGTGATCGCAAGCGAGAGCCGGTCGCTCGCGACCGTCTCGCCGCAACCGGGCTATTCCGAGCAGGATCCGGCGCAGTGGATCGATGCGACCTTCGCCACGCTGGATGCCCTCAAGGCGTCGCATGCCGATGCGTTGGCGGCGGTCGCAGGCATCGGGCTGTCCGGCCAGATGCATGGCGCCACGCTGCTCGATGCGAGCTCTAGGCCGCTGCGGCCCTGCATCCTCTGGAACGACGGACGCTCTGCGACTGAGTGCCGTGTCCTGGAGCAACGCTGGCCCGCCTTGCGCGAGGTGACGGGCAACAAGGCGATGCCGGGCTTCACCGCGCCAAAACTGCTCTGGATCGCCGCGCACGAGCCCGAGATCTTTGCGGCGACGAAACTCGTTCTTCTGCCAAAGGCCTATCTGCGACTGGTGCTATCGGGCGAGGCCGTCGAGGATGTCTCGGATGCCTCGGGATCCCTGTGGCTCGACGTCGCGCGCCGCGACTGGTCGGACGCAGCGCTGGCAGCGAGCGGCTTGTCGCGCGAGCACATGCCGCGCCTGGTCGAGGGATGCGCGCCCGCAACCACGCTGCGCAGCGAACTCGCGCGGCGCTGGGGGATGATCAGGCAGCCGGTGATCGCGGGTGGGGCCGGCGACAATCCCGCGGGCGCCATCGGCATCGGCGCAATCCGGCCGGGAGCCGCTTTCGTGTCGCTGGGAACCTCGGGTGCGCTCATGGTCCCGACCGACCGGATCGCCGCCAATCCCGACCGTGTCGTGCACACGTTCTGCCACGCCATTCCAGGGATGTGGATTCAGGCCGGCGCGATCCTCTCGGCCGCTTCCTGCCTTGCCTGGCTCGCGCGCCTGTTCGGCGCCGCCGAGGCCGAGCTGCTGGCGCCGCTTGGAGCACGACCGCAGGCGCCGTCGCCCGTGAGCTTCCTGCCTTATCTCGCCGGTGAGCGGACGCCGCACGACGATCCCGTTGTGCGCGGCATGCTGGATGGCCTGAGCCATGGCACCGATCGCGCGGCGATCGTGCGGGCGGTGCTCGAAGGCGTTGCCTTCGCGCTTGCCGATTGCCGCGATGCGCTCGCGGATGCCGGCATCGGGATTGCGGAGGCCGACGTGATTGGCGGCGGTTCACGCTCTACCTTCTGGCTCTCGGTGCTGGCGAACGTGCTGAGCATTCCGATCCATCGCTTTGCCGGAGGTGAAACCGGCGCCGCGTTCGGTGCGGCGAGATTGGGGCGGCTTGCTGTCACGGGTGAGGCAATCGGTGACGTATGCATGCAGCCGCAGCGCATCGAAACATTCGAGCCCGACGCTGCACTGGTCGATGCCTACGCTGAACGGCTTCCCGCCTGGCGCGACCTGTATCGGCCGCGCCACTAGCTGGCCCAATCTGGTTTGCATACTTCGGTATATTCGCCTTCGGTATTGCCCTGCGTCACCCGCTTTTGTTTAATGACCAAACCGCGTTGCCGAGAAACGAGACGCGGGTGGGAAACGCATTGTGCGCCGGGAGGCACGATGAACGATCCGATCCTCGAGATGCGCGGGGTCTCGAAGACCTTCTTCGGCATCAAGGCGCTGCGGGCCGTCGATCTCACCGTCTATCCCGGCGAAATTCACGCCCTGATGGGTGAGAACGGCGCCGGCAAGTCGACGCTGATGAAGATCCTGTCCGGCGCCTACCGGCCCGACCCGGGCGGCGAGATCCGCATGGAGGGCAGGGCGGTGCGGATCGAAGGCCCGCTCGGCGGCCGCGCGGCGGGCATCTCCATCATCTACCAGGAGCTGTCGCTCGCTCCCAATCTCAGCGTTGCCGAGAACATCTATCTGGGACGGGAGATATCGCGGTCAGGCTTGCTGGCGCGCGGCACAATGCGCGAGGGCGTCGGCCCGATCCTGAAGCGCCTGGGCGCGGACTTCCTGCCCTCGACGCTGGTGGCGCATCTGTCCATGGGGCAGCGGCAGCTGGTCGAGATCGCCCGTGCGCTGCACGTCAGATCGAAAATCCTCATCATGGACGAGCCGACCACCTCGTTGTCGGCCGCCGAAAGTGAGCGGCTGTTCGCGTTGATCCGCCAGCTTCGCGCCGAGGGCCTTGCCATCATCTACATCTCGCATCGCATGGACGAGGTCTATGCGCTCGGCGATCGCGTCACCGTGCTGCGCGACGGCCGCCTGGTCGGCTCGCTCGACAAGCCCGAGATCCGTGCCGACACCATCGTGCGCTTGATGGTCGGTCGCGACGTCTCCTCGTTCTACAAGAAGGACCATGATCCGGAGGCGGGGCGGGGGCATCCCGTGCTCGCGGCGATCGACATGGCCGATGGCGGGCGCGTCAAGGGCTGCTCTCTCACCGTGCATGCGGGTGAGGTGGTCGGCCTTGCCGGCCTGATCGGCGCCGGTCGCACCGAGCTTGCGCATCTCATCATCGGCGCGTCACCGAAAACCTCCGGCCGGCTCGAGCTGGAGGGACGTCCGGTCGAGATCCGCACGCCGGGCGAGGCGCTCGAGGCCGGCATCGCCTATCTGACGGAAGACAGGAAAGCGCTCGGCCTGTTTCTCGACATGTCGTGTCTGGACAACATCAACCTCGCCGTGCTCGGCCGCGATGCGAAGCTCGGCTGGTTTCTCGATCGCGACAAGGCCCGCGAGCGCGCCGACCGCGCCTTTGCCGGCCTCAGCATCCGCGCCGCGAATGCCGGCGTTCCCGCCGGCGGCCTGTCAGGGGGCAACCAGCAGAAGGTGCTGCTGTCGCGACTGCTCGCCATCGCGCCGAAGGTCCTCATTCTCGACGAGCCGACGCGCGGCGTCGATGTCGGTGCCAAGTCGGAAATCTATTCGATCATCGACAATCTCGCCAAGGCCGGCACCGCGATCCTCGTCATCTCGTCCGATCTGCCCGAGATCATCGGCATCTGCGACCGCGTCATCGTGATGCGTGCCGGGCACATTGCCGGCGAGGTCAGCCGCGGTCCGAATTCGCCGCTTGCGCAGGAAGACATCATGGGGCTTGCCACGGGGATGGAGCATCTCGATGCCTGACAATGGTGCTGCGGAGGCAAAGCCGGCATCGACGACGACCAATGGCGCTGCCGCGGAGACAAGACGCCAGCGGATGAGGATGCTGATCAGCGCGCTCGGCATGTTGCCGGTGCTGCTGATCCTCTGCATCGGCTTCAACGTGCTGTCGGAAGGCCGCTTCTTCACCGGACAAAATCTCGGCATCGTATTGCAGCAGGCCGCGGTGAACACCGTGCTCGCCGCCGGCATGACCTTCGTCATCCTCACCGGCGGCATCGACCTGTCGGTCGGCTCGATCCTGGCGGCCTCCGCGATGGCGGGTTTGACGCTCTCCAAGATGCCGGAGCTCGGCTTGCTGTGGCTGCCGGCCGCACTGCTCACCGGCCTCGTCTTCGGCATCGTCAACGGCGCGCTGATTGCGCTGCTGCGCCTGCCGCCCTTCATCGTCACGCTCGGCTCGCTCACCGCAGTGCGCGGCCTGGCGCGGCTGCTCGGGGCTGACACCACCGTGTTCAATCCCTCCATTCCCTATGCCTTCATCGGCAACGGCTCGTTGACGCTCATTCCCGGAGTCGCGTCGATCCCATGGCTCTCGGTAATCGCCTTGCTCGTCATTCTCGTCTCCTGGCTGGTGCTGCGCCGGACCGTGCTCGGCGTGCATATCTATGCCGTGGGCGGAAACGAGAGCGCAGCGCGGCTTGCCGGCATCAAGGTCTGGGCCGTCCTGATCTTCGTCTACGGCATCTCCGGACTTTTCGCCGGGCTCGGCGGCGCCATGCAGGCGGCGCGGCTCTACGCAGCCAACGGACTCCAGCTCGGCCAGTCCTATGAGCTCGATGCAATCACCGCGGTGATCCTCGGCGGTACCTCGTTCGTCGGCGGCATCGGCTCGATCTGGGGCACGCTGGTCGGTGCGCTCATCATCGCCGTGCTCTCGAACGGGCTCATCCTGATCGGTGTCTCCGACATCTGGCAATATGTGATCAAGGGCCTGGTGATCATCGGTGCCGTGGCGCTGGACCGCTACCGGCTGCAAGGCTCCGCGAGAACGTGAAAGGTCTGGCGCGCAACGGCGTGCGCATGGCTTGAGACGAGATTCCGTTGCGGCAACTGGTCTGCCGCGCCGGGGACGAAGACAGACCAGGGAGGAAGTCCATGTTGAAGACGATCATGCTCGCCGGCGCCGCCATGGCGCTTGCCCTCACCACCGCACCATCCTTCGCCAAGGAGCTCAAGTCGATCGGCGTCTCGCTGGGATCGATGGGCAATCCGTTCTTCGTCGCGCTGTCGAAGGGCGCCGAGTTCGAGGCCAAGAAGACCAATCCCAACGTGAAGATCACGACGGTCGGCTTCGAATACGACCTCGGCAAGCAGGTCACCCAGATCGACAATTTCATCGCCGCTGGCGTCGACCTGATCCTGCTCAATCCCGGCGATCCCAAGGCGATCGGGCCGGCCATCAAGAAGGCGCAAGCCGCAGGCATCGTCGTCGTCGCTGTCGACACCGCGGCCGAAGGCGCCGATGCCACCGTGACCACGAACAACGTGCAGGCCGGCGAGATCTCCTGCCAGTACATCGTCGACAAATTGGGCGGCAAGGGTGACGTCATCATCGAGAACGGGCCGCAGGTCTCCGCCGTGATCGACCGTGTGGTCGGCTGCAAGAACGTGTTCGCGAAGAATCCCGGCATCAAGGTGTTGTCGAGCGACCAGGACGGCAAGGGCTCGCGCGAGGGCGGCCTCACCGTCGCGCAGGGCTATCTGACCCGCTTCCCCAAGATCGACGCCATCTTCGCCATCAACGATCCGCAGGCGATCGGCACCGACCTTGCGGCACGCCAGCAGAACCGAACCGGCATGATCATCACCGCCGTCGACGGCGCGCCCGATATCGAGGCCGCGCTGAAAGATCCGCAGTCGCCGCAGATTCAGGCGTCCGCGTCGCAGGATCCGTTCTTCATGGCGCGGCGGGCCGTGCAGGTCGGCGTCGGCATTCTCAACGGCCAGAAGCCGGCTTCGACCGTCGAGCTGCTGCCGTCCAAGCTGGTGACCAGGGACAACGTTGCCGCGTACAAGGGCTGGACCTCGGATCGCTCGCAGTAAGGCATCGGGGCGTTCGAAGCACGAGAGATGGCGGGTGGCGGTTCGATCGCGCCGCCCGCCGCCGATACCTCGCGTGCTCACCAGTAGCACGCAGCAATGCCTGTGCTAGCTTTCCACGATCTCGTTCGGTCGATTCGGAAAGCAGATCCGGTGAAATCCACGACGTCAGGCACCGCGTGGCGGCATGCCAATATCGGCCGCCTGCTCAATAACGCGGTGCGGCGCTTCGAAGGCCGTGTGCTCGAATTGATGACCGAGCGGGGCCACGACGAGACGCGCATCGCCCATGTCAGCCTCACGCGCAATCTGGACGTGGAGGGGACGCGGCTCACCGAGCTCGCCCGCCGCGCCTCCATGAGCAAGCAGGCGATGGGCGAGCTGGTCGACCAATGCGCCGCGCTCGGCCTCGTCGATCGCATCGCCGATCCGACCGACCGGCGCGCGCGCATCGTCGTGTTCACGCCGGCCGGACGCAAATGGCTCGATGCGTTCCGTGATGCCGTCGACATCGCCGAGCGGGAGATGCGCGTCGAGCTCGGCAAGGCCACGATGGATGCAATCCTGAAGGGGCTCGCGGTGTATGGCACGGAATTCGACACGCTCGATGACCCGGATTAGTCAGGCAGCTTGACGAAATAGTCAGGTGTCCTTACCATGCAGGTTGGCGTTGGTAGGGAGAAGCAGCTTGGAAATTCGTCTGACGGCCGCGGTGCTCATCGTTGGCGGGGGCCCTTGCGGGCTGATGCTGGCCAACGAGCTCGGCCGCCGCGGCGTGTCCGCGATCCTGGTCGACGAAAAGCCGGGCACGGCCTTCAACCCGCAAGCCAATGCGACGCAGGCGCGCTCGATGGAGCATTATCGGCGGCTGGGCTTTGCCGACGAGATCAGGCGCGAAGGTCTGCCCGCGGACTACCCGACCGATGTCGCATATTTCACGCGCTATACCGGATACGAGCTGGCGCGGTTCGCGCTGCCGTCAGCGTCGCGGGCGGGTGAGCTGATCAAGGGCATGTCAGGCTCCTGGAGCGCGGCGGAGCTGCCGCATCGGGTCTCGCAGAAATATGTCGAGGCGGTGCTGCGCCGCCACGCCGAACGGCTGCCCGGAATCCAGCTCAACTACGGTCACCGGCTGATCGGCTACACGGAAAGTGATGACGGTATCGTCGGCGAAATCGAACGTCTCGACGATGGCAGCCGCTCCCGGGTCCGGGCCGGCTTCCTGGGCGGGGCGGACGGGCCGCGCTCGATGGTCCGACAATCGCTCGGGATCGTCTATGGCGGCGAGAGCGGGACGCAGCGCGACTTCATGGGCGGCCGCATGCTGGCGGTCTATCTCCGCTCGCCCGATTTCTACGCGCGCGTTCCCCACGCGAAAGCGTGGATGTACAATTGCTTCAACGGCGACCGCCGCGCCTTCATGGCTTCGGTGAACGGCCGCGATGAGTTTGCATTCCACACCCAGTTGCGACCGGCCGAGGACGAAACTGCGATCACGATCAACCAGGCCAAAGCCGCGTTCCAGCGCGCCTGCGGTGCGCCGATCGATTGCGAAGTTCTGTCCTTCCTGACCTGGACCGCCGGTCACGCATTGGTGGCAAGCGGGATGCAGCGGGGCAGGGTCTTCCTCGGCGGCGACGCGGCGCATCTGTTCACGCCGACCGGCGGGCTCGGCTACAACACCGCCATCGAGGATGCGGTCAATCTCGGCTGGAAGCTCGCAAGCGTCGTCAAGGGCGTGAGCCCGGCGGCACTGCTCAATAGTTACGAGGTCGAGCGGCGTCCGGTGGCGCTCCGCAACACCGATCATGCGCGCCGCTTCGCCGATTCGCTTGGCCTCTTCGCGCCGGCGCCGGAGATCGAGGATGCCACGGAGGCCGGCCACAAGGCGCGGCGAATCGCGGGTGCCTATCTCAATCAGCACGCCCGTGCCGAGTTCAACATCCCCGGCGTCACCTTCGGCGGACGCTACGACGGCTCCCCAATCATCGTCCCCGATGGTAGCGAGCCGCCGCCGGATGCTGCCAACGTCTACGTTCCCACCGCCTCTCCCGGTGGCCGCCCACCGCATGCGTGGCTGGAGGACGGCATGTCGCTATACGACCAGTTCGGATTCGAATGGACCTTGCTTCAGTTTGGGGACGTCATGTCGGCCCATGCGTCATTCGCTGACACCATTCGCGCGATCGGGGCCGACGTAAAGCTCGTCACGCTACCCAGATCGTTGCGCGATCTCTATGAGGCGGATCTCGCCCTGATACGTCCCGACCAGATCGTGGCTTGGCGCGGCAACGCATCGCAGGCCGGAACGATCGCACGCGTTCTTAGCCGCGTACTCGGGCGCGAAGACGCGCGGCTGCTAGCCGGCGGTGGAGGGATTGGTTCGCGCAGGTGACACGGCCGATGGAATTGCGCTCGTAAAGAGACTGGTCTTGGGCTGGACGCGCGATCCGTCGATCAGCTCGAGCCGCCCGCAGCGATTCAAGGTGTGCAGCTTCCTGCCCGGCCATGCCGGTCCGGGTTTCAGAGTGTGGCGGACGACCTGCTTGAATACCGTCGGCGACAGCTCGACCACTTCCGCCAGGGCAAGCGCTGCGCCGTATCCGTCGGTGCAATCCTGGACCGGTCGCCACAGTTTGTCATCGAGCGTGACGAAGTTTCCTGCCGGCCGCGTGCTGGCGCGGTCGATCAAGACGGGATTGCTGGCGTGGGGAAGCCAAGGCCCCAAGAGCCGATCGGCGTAATAGATCGCCAGCGAATCCGAATAGCCACCCGTTCCGTCGCGCCAGGCGCCAAACAGATAATACAGGCCGTTGTGGCGCGTGATCGTGACGTCGGCCAGCTCGAGGCCGGAAAGGAGCGTTGCGTATCGCTCCCATTTGTCCGGAAACCGAGTGCATTTGTAGAGGGCGACGTCCCCGCGGGTCGAGCTCTCCGGGATCATCCACAGCTCGCCATCGTCCTCGATCAGGAACGGATAGGAGAGGTGACAGGGCTCCTCCAGCACCGGCGTCACCTCGCCGATCGGCCCCGCGTCGTTGAACGCGATCGCGGAAATGATACCTTTTCCGACACGGTGATCGAGATCCTCGAAGAAGGCGAAGGTCCGTCCCTGCCACGTGACGGGAAACGGATCGGCGTAGAAGTGGTTTCCAGGATCTCCCAGAACGTTCCAGCTTGGACCTGACAGGTCTCCGGTCTGCCAGACGCCCGGGCCGTCGTTGAAGCGCCATCCGATATGCCAATGCGGGGCATAGCAGCAGAGGCGATAGATCTCCTTGGCGATCGAAACGGCAAGGCCGCGCGCCACGTAGCCAACGGGTCCGCGGTGCGGGACAGTTGAAGCGGGGCGCGGCAGGTGCGGCACGATGCGCGGCCTTCCCGACAGGATCGCCGCCAGCATGGTGAGGGTCCGCGCCATGATCGTTTCGAGCGCACCACTGAGGCCCGCAGCAATCTCACCGGACGGATGGCCGCGGTCGAGGACCGAACCGTCGATCTCGTTGACGATCTCGATCACGGGCAGGTCGCCGGCGAGGATGGCGGCGAGCGCGGCATTTTCGCCTGCGACGCCGTTGAACAGCGGCCGCAGATACAGCCGGGCCGGGCTCGCCGGATCGCGCGGGGCATTCGTGAAATCGACGATTACGTCGGCGGTGCCGATGCTGACCCGTGCTGGTTCGGAGCTGATCGTCAGCCTGTCGGCGGCGCTGTGCTTGCCCTTGTGCAACACGATGCGTTCGAGCTCGAACAGCGCATCGAGACCTGCCGGCCGCGGCTCCGCCGTTGCCGTCCATGCAACTTGCACCGACATGTCCCGGCCGTCGACCGACAGCGTCCTGCGGTCCATCCAGCGCCGCGCATAGTCACGTTCACAGCGAAACTCGATGATCATGTCGAGCCAATCTGTTCCGACGTATCAGGTCAAACGACCCGGTCGAGAATCCGGACGTATTCCTCGACCATGGCATCTACCGAATAGCGCAGCCGCAGGCCTTTGGCGTTTTGTCGCAGCTCGTCACGTAATTGCTTGTCGGTTACCAGCCTGGAGACCGCCGCGGAGAGCTTCGCATGATCGGAGGCATCGACGAAGAGCGCCGTCGGTCTGCCCTCGTAGGACAATACCTCGCGCAGGACGGGAAGATCGGTGACGACGGAGGGAACACCGGCGTTGGCGGCCTCGACCGCGGCCAGACCGAAGGTCTCGGCCTGGGTCGGAAAGACGAACACGTCGAGACAAGCAAGGAAGTCCGCCATCCGGCCAGGAGGAATCTCTCCCAGCAAATGCAGACGGTCCGCGACGTTCAAGTCGTTCGCGAGCTGCCTCAGCCGGGCCTCGTCGGCTCCCTGGCCGGCCAGCGCAAGATGCCAGGACGGTTGATCCGGCAGCAGACCGATCGCCAGATCGAGCCGCTTATGCGGATGCAGCCGTGCCGCGCAACCGAGCAGGACGCGGTCCGGTGGCAGGTTGAATTGACCTCGTGCCGCCTCCTTCGACAGGGTAAGGGCCTTGTCGTCGAAGCCGTGCGGCACATGCACCATGCGCGACCGGTAGGCCGCGGGGTAGCGCGAATATTCGCGCTCCATGTCCTGCGAATTGAGCGTGATGCAGTCGAAGAAGCCGAGGCTGCCCATGGCGATGTCGGCGGTGCGGACCGGCCAGCTCATCGCCAGCGCGGATGAAACCTGATTGGCGACGACGGGTGCACGGCTCACGAGGCGCGTGACGCCGGCGCCGATGACGTTGCCGAAATGCTGGAAGGTCAAGACGGCGTCGGGCCTGGTGGTTCTGATGTGGCGGCCGAGCGTCCACAGCATCCGCAGCAGCGCCAGCGGATTGCCCGGCCGGCTCGGCGCGCAGTAGAGCGTGGCGGGCGGTTCGTCAAAGGAGTCCGATTTGCGGAAGAAGAACAGGTTGGTGACCCGGTGACCGCGCGCGGTCAGCCCGGCGCCGAGCAGCCGCGAGATCTCCTGTGCACCGGCGTTCTCGGCCTGGGTTTGCGCAAGAAGCACGTGGAGTTTTCGCCCACTGCCGTTCGGCCGCGCAGGTGCCGTCGCGCTCGTCTCGTCCAGGTCCTTGTTCGGCTGATAATGGAGCACGGATCCCGACCCGCTAAAGCAACGAAATCTTCACCTTCTTAACTCCGTACCTATCATGCGGGCATCCCGCGGACACCGGCTAGCAACAAACGGAGTTAATGCGGCGCGATGGCGACGGTGTCGTTGGCGCAGCATTTCCGCTGGTTCCCGGCTGGCGCGTTAACCAATCGGTCCTGCGCGTTCACCCCGGCGGCGCGTGCTGACACCTAGTCACGCGAGTCCGCGCTACGAACGGCATAATTGCCGCGCCTCGATGCTGGGAAGCGCAAGAGCACCAGAACGGAAGGATCCACCCCGCTGCGCCGGCGGCAGAGGACGTTCAGGGCGATGGTCGCGAGCGCGAGCGACACGGTCGTCGAAATCGCCGCGCCAAGCACGCCGAGGAAGGGGACCAGGACGAGAAATCCGACGAGCCGCAGCCCGACGTTGGCAGCGACCACCGGCACATAGATTCGTTCATGACCGGTCAGCTGCAGGATCGCAGCAGCCGGGCCGCCCGCCGCCTGAATGGCGGTTCCGATTGCAAGCACGATCAGGACCGAATGCTGCTCGGCGAAATGAGGTCCGAACAGGTTGAGGAGATAGGGGCCGCCGATCCAGATCGTGGCGAGACCGGCGACGACGCAGAGCCCAGTCACTTCCGCCATCAAGCGCGAGGTCCGCTCGAACTCCCCGTGGTTCTTGCTGAAATAGAGCGACGGGAGCCGGCGCGCACCGAACGTGTAAAGCGCCGCGGACACCATGGCGAAAATGTTGGCGAGGCGCGAGGCGGCAAAGTAGATTCCCGCGGTCGTCGGATCCAGCATCCAGTAGACCAGAATGACGTCGAGATACTGATTGGCGACTTCGAGGATCGATGCGAGCCAGAAGTGCAGGGCACTTGATCGCCAGCGTGACGTCTCCGAGCGCGCCGGCGTACTGCGCAGATCCGGCAGCACGCGCGCGACGGATACGATCTGCGCAACAAGGCCAACCGACATGGCGACCGTCATCGCCGCGAACAGCTCGGCCGGATCGAGTTGGCGATGGGCGAGCAGCATGACGAGCAGGAACACGACGACGAGGGCCCGCCAAAGGAACTCGCGGTTTCCTTCGCCCATGATAATGCTGACCAGCGAGCGCGCGATCTGGCTGCCGAGCATCAATCCGGCATTGACGGCCGTGTAGGCCGACACCGCAAGGATCAGCAGCCACCAGTCGCCTCTTATGCTCGCGACGATCGCGATCCCGCCGATCACGATCAGCATTGCGACCGAGGCGATCTTCAAGCTCGATTGCAGCACGCCTTTGGTAAGGTCCGGCCTTTCGCCGACCTGATATTCGTTCAGGAATCGCACCAGCAGGGATTCCTGGCCGACCAGTCCCACGACGGCTGCGATCTGCGCGACCGACAGCCAGGTCGCAAAGATGCCGAAGCCGTCAGGCGACATCGTCCGCGCAGCCAGCGAGAACAACGCGAACGCGAGCACGCCGCTGCCGACCTTGAGCAGGATGGTCCCGGCAACGCCGCGCGTGACGTCGCGCCGCATGAACTGGAGAATGGATGCGATCATGGAAGGGTTAAGGGAGCCGCGCTCCCCTGACGAGACATGTTCCGATACCGGCGAGAACCTAGCATGTCGAGCAATCGCGAGTGTTAATGGACGAGTTGGAGGATTTCGGCGATCGCGGCGATACGGGTTGCTTCGTTCTGGAACATCGCTGTCTCCATTGTCCAACATCTGCGAGTTTCAAGTCGCGCGACGGACGGCATAACGCCGCATCGACGACTGAGAAGGCGAGATCCGGGGCTCGCGTGCAGAATGGTTTCGGGACAGCAAGACGCGTGCCGCGGCGAGTCGGCGAACTGGGCACCTGCGGTCATTAACCTCAATCTCAGGAAATGTTCGCACCCGGCCCTGCGATGCGACATCAGGCGAGAGAATTGCACTGCAGACGCTGTTAACCGTGGGAGCCGGAGCCATGACGAGAACCGTGACCGAGCCGGTCGACGGGGACGAGACCGCAACCATCGACTCGGACGTCGCCATCGTCGGTGGCGGTCTTGCGGGATCGCTTGCGGCGGCCGTGCTGGCCCGGGCAGGGCGCCGCGTCGCTCTGATCGACAAGCGGGCAGTCCATCCGGATGAGTTCCGGGTCGAGAAGATTGGCGGCCATCAGCTGGAGCTGTTCGGCAAGCTCGGCTTTCTCGATGCGCTCGAAGATGTCGCGTGCCGATATGATCAAGTGCTCAACATCCGTGAGGGCAAGGTGGTCGATGTCAGCGTCGGCAGGGCTTACGGATTTGCCTATGCCGATCTCGTCGCAATGGCGCGTCGCCAGCTTCCGGATCCTTCCAACCTGATCGTCGACGAGGTCACAGCGATTGGCAGCAGCGGCGATGTCCAGCATCTCGAGCTCGCCTCCGGACGGCGCGTGGCGGCGCGCCTCGTCGTTCTGGCCACCGGCATGGCGGGAGCCCTGGGCTACAAGCTCGGCATCAGGCGGCGCGTGCTTGCCGAGCGCCATTCGGTGTCGTTCGGTTTCACGATCGCGCGCAAGGATGGCACCCCGTTCGATTTCGAGGCGTTGACCTGTTACGGCGAACGCACCGCCGATGGCATCGACTATCTCAGCCTGTTTCCCGTCCACGCCGGAATGCGTGCCAATCTCTTCATGTTCCGCGATCCGACCGATCCTGTTATGCGCGAGTTGCGCCGCGAACCGGAGGCGACAGTTTTGCGCCTGCTGCCGGGATTGCGGAGCTACCTCGGCGATTTCCGTGTGACCGATCGCGTCCAGAACTGGGTGATGGATCTGACCGTCGTCGAGGGGCATCTCCGGCCCGGAATCGTGCTCATCGGCGATGCGTTCCAGACCAATTGTCCTGCGGCCGGAACGGGCGTCGCCCGCCTGCTCGTGGACGTCGACCGTCTCTGCACCGAATATGTGCCGCAATGGCTCGTGACCGCAGGCATGGGCCTGGAGAAGATCTCGCAATTCTATGCCGATCGCGACAAGATCGCGGCGGATCAGCAATCGCTGAAGATGGCACGCTTCCGCCAGGCGCTGACCTCGCGCAACGATATCGGCTGGGACGTGCGGCGACGGTTGCACTTCCTGCGGCGCAGTCTTGCACACCGCGTCGATCAGATGCATCCGGGCTGGCTTGGCCGCGTCCGCGGCGTATTGCGCGCCTGATCTCTGCGACCCCCCGCCGGTCAGCGCGTGGGCCTCGCGGTGTGGGCGGGCTGAACCTTCAAATCGGAGAGCCGCTTGGCCGCCAGCTTGAGCCAGGGCGCCTGCTTCAGCGCGAAGAGGGCGATTGCGCCTACGGCGCTGCCGACCTGCGTGACCTCCCACATCGGTGAAGCCTGTGCGCCGAACGATTTCTTGTATGGCTCGTCGCCGATGGTGAAGTCGAGCATCTGATCTCCGCGCTCGATACAATCCCGCGCCACTTGTTCGAACATCAGCGCGCCGATGGACTGGCTCTTGTAGCCGGCGATGTCGAAGGCGCTCATGATGACGAGGAAGCTGTCGCGGTGGCACAATCCGAGCACGGCGGCGATCACTTCGCCGTCCATCTTCATGGCATAGAGGCGAACGAAGGACCCGAGGCCCCGAAGGGCGACGTCGGAATAGAAGCCGTAATATTCGGGCCGCTGCAGCAGGTCTCCGTCGCCTTGTGCGTGAAAGCGCGGGCCGCGAAACTTCCTCATCACCTCCATCGTCTCGAGCACGGCGGCGCTGTCGCTGCAGCATGAGAAGCTCAGCGCGCCCTTCTTCTGCAGCTGGCGATATTTCTTGGCGAGCTCCTTCTGGTAGGAGCGATCCATCGCACTGGCCCGCCATTGCTCGTACGGCGCGACCAGAACCGTGGCATAAGCATTGGTGTTCATCGAGACACGGCGGGACGTGGCGAGGAGGTCCTCGATCGGAAGCCGTCCGTCAGGCAGCTTGGCCATTCGCAGCAGATCGAAGGGGCGGACAAGGCGCCGAATCTGCGCGCATGCAGCCGCATCATGGAGCAATTGCGAGAACACGTCCGGGCTGCAAACCGGTGCCAGATAGTCGGAAACGCGCAAGTCGGCGAACTCGATGGTCCGTATCGGACCGCGCCGGATCCGGAGCAGCGGCAGCACCATGGCAAGGGCGCCGGTGTCGCGGTAGCGCACCACGACGACCAGAGCCGTTGCATCCGTTTCCGGCGCGAGCCTGGTGTAGAGGCTATGCAACCAGACCGGATGCTGGAAGGCAGTGGCAGCCGAACGATCGAACAGCTCTGCATATTCCGGAGACAGAAAGTCGAACGACGGCTCGATGGCGATGTCGAACGTGTTGCTGGGCTTATTCATGCGCACAAGGAAACCGGATCATCCGCGAACGTCGTTCGAACCGTAGCTGCGCTTATACCAAGGCCGTTACAGGTCAGACACTGCCGCCGCGCGATTTGCGCCAATGCGTTCAACCATGCTCGTATGGTTACCAAATTCTGAAGCCGGAGGCGGAAATGGCGCATGGAGCGCACCTTGCGCGGCGCCATCGTCTGCATGGCGCAGGCAATGATCTACGATCCTCGGCTGCAGGAAAGCTATGGTTCGCAAGGTCGAGCTCGTTCCCTCCGCTCCGATCCTCGGGCCGATCGGGCTCAAGCGCGAGTGAGCCTTCTCAGAGACGCACCCCGGTGGTGGCAAACGCGTGCGCGGCGGGCTCCTGCACGCGATCGAGGATCACCATGCCACCAACCGCGATCACCACGGCCGCGACGCAGCCAAGCAAAAAAGCCTTCATCCTCAGCCTCCCTCGATTGGACCACGCCATCTATACGACAGGGCCTGCGGCGAGCAAGCTCGTCGATCGCATCAGCCATCCGCCCGCTATGGGCTTTTGAACACGGGATCGGCGGAAAGACGCATCGCCCATCGAGCCAAGGGACCGGAGCTCGGCGCTGCTGCGCTGCACGATCCGGAACGGATGCGGGTCTTGCAAGTTTTCTGCAGGCCTGGTGAGCGCATCGGAGGCTTGGCGTGAAATTACCGAGAACGATCCTGTGCTTCGCAGCACTTTGCATTGTCGAGGGCGCCCTGGCCCAGCCGGCGCAAACCAACTCGCCGACGGGGCAAACGCCTCCCGAGGACAAGGGCCAGCTCCAGCCGCAAGGTTGGACGGGTCCGATCAATACCGGCTCGGGTGGTGCGCCGCCCGAAAGCCCCCAGGGCCAGAGTCCGCCCGGAATGCAGCCCGCGCCGGAGGGGTCGTCCAAGACCACGACGGCACCGGCCAAGTAGACTGTTTCAAGTAGACCGTTCCAGGATATTCATTTCCGTTGCCTCTTCTGGCAATCTCGAGCGGGTGAATGTCAGCGGGCGGCCAGGAATGAACAGATCGGCTCTGTGCACGAAGGTGGCCGCATTGCTGTGGACCATCTTTGCCGCATCGACGGTGCATGCCGACATGGTCGGACACGGCGGCCCGATACGGGCTCTCGCCATTTCGCCCGATGACGACAGCCTTCTCTCCGGCAGCTTCGACACCGCCGTTATCCGCTGGTCGCTCAGGACGGATACGGCAGAGCACGTGCTGCGGTATCATGCCGATGGCGTCAACGCCGTCGCCTTTCTCAAAGACGGCCGCATGATCACGGCCGGAGCCGATGCGCGCATTGCGGTGTGGACGGCGGGCCGGCCGGAGCCGGACCGGGTGCTGGAGGGACATGTCGCTCCGATCGCGGCGCTTGCTGTGTCGTCCGATGGGACGCTTCTCGCATCGGCGTCATGGGACCAGACAGTGCGGCTCTGGTCGCTGTCGGACGGCACATCCCGCGTGCTCGAAGGGCATACGCAGAACGTCAATGGGGTCGCTTTCCTGCCGGACGGCAGGCTCGTCAGTGTCGGCTACGATCTTGCGCTGCGCATCTGGCGTTTGCCGGATGGCCAACCTGACATCGTGACTTTGCCGGCGCCGCTGAACGCGGTGGCTGTCGCGCCGGATGGTGAAATCGTCACGGGCGCGGTCGATGGCAGGCTGCGCATGCTGACAACGGACGGCAAGGTCAGCGGCGAGGTCGCAGCCAGTCCGACGCCGGTCGTGGCCTTGGCCATGTCGGCGGACGGTGCGCTGATCGCTGCGGCCGGGATCGGCGGCACGGTGGCGATCATCGAGCGCAAGTCGCGCAACCTGCTGCGCACCCTGGTTGGGCCCGGGCTGCCGGTGTGGGCGGTCGCCTTCCTTGCCGATCGCGAGACACTGATGACGGGTGGTGCGGACGGCAGGATCAGGCGCTGGAATGCCCGCACCGGCAATCCCATCGGTTCAAGCCTGGTCGGCACACCGGCCGACCCGCTTGCGGCCTATGCCGGCGATCACGGCGCCGATGTGTTTCGGGCCTGTGTTGCCTGCCACACGCTCTCGGACAAGGAGGTGCAGCGCGCGGGTCCCACACTTGCGGGACTCTACGGCCGCAAGATCGCTTCGGTGCCGGGATATCGCTTCTCTGATGCACTGAAGACGATGGACATCGTCTGGACGCCGGAAACCGTCGCACGATTGTTCGAAATCGGGCCGAATGCCTACACCCCCGGCACCAAGATGCCGGAGCAGCGCATCGGCTCGGCCGAGGACCGACGCGCGCTGACCGAATTTCTGGCCCGCGCGACGTCGAGATGATTGCCTTGCGCCGATTCGACGGCGTCCGCTTTAGTCCTTGCCGTTGCGTTCGCGGATGTAATCATCCGTCGTTCGCGGCGGCGTTCGTTCCGGAACGCCCTTGAACGGATCGAATTGCTGTTCGCTCATGACCACGACGCGGCAGTCCGCGCACATCCTGAGCGCCTCGATTCGCTTGTCGCCGGCCGGATACATCCAGTGCCGGCCTTCGAGCTTGGCGGCGATGCGGTCGATCGTGCTCTTGACGCCGAAGGGCGTGCCGCAGCGGACGCAGAGCGCGGGCTCCTCTTCCTTGATGACAACGGCAGGCGCGCGCGCCGCCCGGAAATCGATCTGCGGCTTGAGGCTGATGACCTTTTCCGGACAGGTGCTCTGGCACAGGCCGCACTGCACGCAGGCATCCTCGATGAATTTCAGCACCGGCCGCTCGGGATCGTCGCGCAATGCGCCGGTCGGGCAGGCCGAGACGCAGGATAGGCACAGCGTGCAGCCATCGGCCTCGACGCTGATTGCGCCGACCGGCGCACCTTGCGGCAGCGCGATGATGTCGACCGGCTGCGGCGCCAGCCGATGCAACTCGCTGAGGGCAAACCGCAAGAGGTCGCGCCGCTTGCCGACGGTCTTGAAAGTTGCCGGCGTCGGGACCGCGGCGAGCGTGCCGATATCAGTCAAATGCGCGCCGAGCGCGTCGGGATCGTCGGTTTCGATGGTGGCGAGGCGACGGCCCGCAAATCCAAGGCCGCCGAGGATCGCCTCAGCCATCGCGATCGTCTGCGTCAATCCGGTCACGTCGTGGCGCGGCTTGCCACGGAGCAGGAAGCGCACGGCAGAGACGCCATAGGCAAAGGCGCCGACGATCGCCTCCAGCCCGACCTGCGTGAGCTCGTTGACGGCAAAGGGAAGCACGTTCGCCGGCAGGCCGTCGCCATGCCGCGCGAGGGCGTCGATCAGCGGCGTGCCGTGCGGGCTGTCGTGAAAGAGCAGCACCGCATTCGCGCCGCCGGCCTCGCGATAGGCGAGCAGCATGGCGCGAAGTTTATGGAGCTGCGTATCGGCGGGCGGCAGCGCGTAGGAGACCGCGCTGGTCGGGCAGGCCGCCGCGCATTGGCCGCAGCCCGCGCAGATATTCGGATCGATTGCGATATGATCGCCGACGGGTGTGATTGCCCCGGTCGGGCAAAGATCGAGACAGCGATGGCAGCCCGTACGCTTCGAGCGCGAATGGGCGCAAAGCGCCGGCGCAACCTCGACATATCTGGGCTTGTCGAAGCTGCCGACGAGATCGCGCGCGGTCAGCACCGCGCGCAGCACCGCGGCGGGATCTTTCGTGTCGGCGCGGAGATAGCCGTCGCGCAGGTCGTGGGCGGGAAACATTGGCAGACCGCCGGAAAGATCGAGCACGATATCGCAGCGCGAGGTGACCCCGCTTCGCGGCGAGTCGAGCACGAAGCGATCGCGCGAGGAGGGGCGGGGACGCGCATAGTCGTCGATGACAAGCTCGAACGCGCCGAAATGTCCCTTCGCGGAGCGGATCGTGCCCTTCACGATCGGGAACACCGTGGCAACCGGCGGCACCGTGTCATCGAGCTGCTTCAGCATCACGGTGACGTCGAGGTGATCGGCAAGCAGGCGGCCGGCCTCAATCGCGGCCTCATCGCGCCCGTAGATCAGGATGACGCCCTCGCTCGACAAGGTGACGAGCGGATAGTCCGGGGCGGGGATGGAGGCGGATGCGAGCAGGGCGGCCATTTTTGCGCCGGCGTGCGCGCCGTCGCGGGACCAGCCGGCCGTCTCGCGGATATTGACGAAGCCGATCGCGTCAGGCCGCTCGCCGGCCTCGTCCGAAAACTGCGCCGCCTGCTGCGTGCAGGCGACCGTCAACACGCCTTCTGTCGCGGCCATGTTGCGGAAATGATCGAGCTCCGCCCCGCAGAGGTGGCGGAAGCTCTTGACCTCGCTGTTCGGACATGCGCGCCGGATTGCAGCCACGTCGAGGCGCATCGTGTCTTCGCACGAGCAGATCAGGATGGTCTTCGACGGCTGCTCCAGGTTAACTCCTCCGCCTTTCGGACGACGACGACGGACTCGCGCCGGCCCTTCGCCTCGTATAGACATTATCCATCGGGAAGAAAAGGAAAGCGGAGGACGGTCTGCCGTCGATCCCAGTGAGCCATGTTTCCACGGCGGAACCGATCCACCTGCCGCCGCCGTTCACATTGGTGCGATTGCGCGAGAGCGGCGACGCTTTTGCCCATGCATGCCGCATCGCACCGGAGAGCGGCGCCGGAACGCTCGTCTATGTCGGCCGCTTCGACCTCGCCGAGTTCGCCGTGGTGCTCGAGCCGGCCGAGCCGTTGCGCAGCGCGCGGCGTGCGTTCTACGCAGGCATGGTCGCGCTCACCGACGCGCTTCGCGCCTATGCACCGCCGAGCAAGCCGATCACGATCGGCTGGCCGGATGCGGTCAGGATCGACGGGGGGCTGGTCGGCGGCGGACGGATGGGTTGGTGTTCCGGAGCTGACGAGGACGCGCCGCCGCCCTGGCTGGTCTTCGGCGCGATGATACGGACGGTTGCCATGAATGATGACGATCCAGGCGTCCACCCGCTGGCCTCGGCGCTTGACCAGGAAGGCTTTGGCGAGGCGGGCGCGGCGCAGATCACGGAAAGCTTCGCCCGGCATCTGATGCTGGCGCTGGACGGCTGGCGGGTCGACGGCTTCGACAGCGTCGCGCGCGACTATCTCACGCGGATGCCGCGTGAAAGGCAGACGATACAGCGCATAGATGATTGCGGCGACCTCCTGACGCGCCGCATCGGGACGGAGACGATCGAACGAAGCGACCTGGTCCGGGCGCTCGCGGTGCCGTCCTGGCTCGATCCGGCCCTCGGAGGACCGCGCCTGTGAAACTCCTGCGCACGATTGCGCTCGATCCCTCGGACACTTTCGTGTTCGACGTGGCGGCAGAGCCGGGCGAATGGGCCGTTTCCGGCGCCTTCCGCTTCTGGGATTGCGATGGCGCGAAGCTCGAGGGCAAGGCCCGCGCGGCGTTTCGCGGTGGGTTCCTCGGGGTGCAATCCTGGGGCTGGTCGACGCTGGCGCAGATCGTTCCGGCGACCGCGGACGATTACCACGGCCTGGTCGATCTGCTGGCGAGGCAATTGGTCGATCGTTTCGGCGCGCCGGATATGGCGGCGGCGAAAACGGCGGCCGAAGAGGAGGTCGCTTTTGCCCAGTCGCTCTGCAGCCATCCCATCAGCTCGCTTATTGCAGTGCACCGCACCTCGAGCGACGGGGAGGTCCGCGAGTCGTTCCGCCGGCTGCAGCTTCGGGAAGGCCAGGGGCATGGCAAGGCGTTCTCGTTCATCGAGATGGAGGACGACGTCGAGCCGGACGGCGATCTCAGGCTTGCGGATCTCGGCCGGGAGCCGACCGTCCGATGAACGATTTCTGGATCTCCTGTGGTCACCACCTGCTCGATCGCGACGAGGGCGGCGGCCTGCGTGTCACGGACGAATTTCTCAAAGCCTATTTTGCCCGTCCCGAGCTGATGCCGCCGGACGACGCGTGCCCGGTCGAACGCCGGCTGCATCGCGATCTGCTCGCCGACCCGCGCCAGGCCGTCGGCGCCGGCGAGATCGCCGCGATTGCCGATGCTGATGCCAGGGAGAATTGGCAGTTCGTGCTGGCGTTCCGCGATCTTCTGCTGCGGCATCCGACGCTCGAAGCGGCCTATCTTGCCTGGCTCCGCTCAGGGGCGAACGATCTGCCGCCGCTGTTCGTCAACCAGCTCGTGCACGTCATCCTGCGCAACGCGCTCGACGGCTGCGACGACCCGTTCGTGCTGCGCGCGGCCGAATTGTTCTTCCGGATCCAGCGCGTTCTCCCACATGAGCACGCTTTGTTGCTGGGAGACGAGGAGGTCGTCGGCGGCCGGAGCCCGACCCCGGTGCTCTCGCTGATGTCGATGCTCGGCGCCACCACCGATGCGGTGGTCGAGGTGTTGGGCGAGGAGAATGCCGAGGCCTATTGGCACCGGAGCGACCAGTTCGACATGGCCCTCGACCTGACCGCCGACGGCCGCGGACCTGTAGCGCTGGCGCAGGCGATGACGCGTTGGGTCTCCCATCTGCTCGGCATCGATGTCGTGATCGAGCCGCTACGGGCGCTGCACGAGGCGAAGCTGAGCTGGTATGTCGGGCTCGATGCCGATGCCACGAGGCTCGGCGACCGTCTGTGGCACGGCGAAGAGCTCGGCGAGCGCGACGCCGATCGCGTGCTGGCGCTGTTCCGGCTGACGTTTGCGGATTCCAGCCGTGCCCTCGACGATGTCGGGGATGAGCCGGTCTACCTGATCCTGTCGATGACGGCGGATCAGAAGCTGCGGATGAAGCCACAGAATCTGCTGACCGGGTTGCCGGTGAAGCGGCTGGAGATGGCGACGTGAGCCCCGCGGCATTGCCGTCCCTCTCGATTGCCGTCGGCGTCGTAGTCGAGCGGCGCAAGGCCGACTCGCCTTGGGTCGATTGCATCTGGCGCGGAATTGCTGTCCTGCCGGACGAGCCGTCGACCGAGCCATGGACCGTGCTTCGCGAGCAGGACGGCACGACCCTGTTCTATGCCGGAAGTGCGACCATCGATCTCTATCCGTCGGAGACGGCGCGCTATCGCGACAATCTCGCCTCCGGCGGTCCGAGCATCTGGGTCGTGTTGTCGCCTGCGGAAGGCGTCTGGCCCTATGCAGTCACCGCGGTGACCGCCGACCCCGCCGAGGGCGAAGGCTTTACCGAAGCCGCCGACAATCTCGTCGAGGCCGTGCCGATGCCGGAAGTGCTGCGCGAGGCGATTGAAAGCTTCGTGGCCGAGCACCATGTCGAGCGCGAATTCGTCAAACGCAAGCGGCGCCGTGCCGATCCGGAGGCGCTGGCGCGGCGCGAACATGAAGGCGGAAAGGAATGAGTGAGGAGGACTTCCTTGCGCGTTGGTCCCGCCGCAAACAGCAGTCGCGAGCGGAGCCGGCGAAACCTGCCCCGGCGCAGCCGACGCCGCCGTCCGAGGACAAAGAGGACGAGACGGAGTTCGATCTGTCGAGCCTGCCGTCGATCGACGAGATCAATGCTGCCACCGACATCACGGCCTTCCTCGGCAAGGGGATTCCTCGCGAGTTGAGCCTTGCGGCTCTTCGCCGCGCTTGGGCGACCGATCCCGCGATTCGCGACTTCGTCGGGCTCGCGGAGAATGCATGGGACTTCAACGACCCGACGGCGATGCCGGGATTTGGCCCGCTGGATTGTTCCTCGGAGGAGCTGGCCGCACTGGTCGATCGCATTGTCGGCGGCGTGCGCGAGGCGGCCAAGTCTGCGGCCCAGACTCTTGCTGAGGCGTCGATCGAAACGGCGGATTCTCCGCCGGAATCGCATCAAGCCGATGTGGCACTTGTTTCCAATGTCGTCGAGCCGCCCGATGAGACGCAGCACCTGGCAATCCCTGCTGCAGTGCAACCGACAGTGGGTGAAAGACCTGCGGATTCTGCAGAGCCTGTGAGGTCCCGCACGCATGGTGGTGCACTGCCGCGCTGAACCACGACCAAAGACTATAGGTACAGGCTATGGCAGGCGATTGACCGTTGCTGGAACCCGGATTACGCTACCTACTGCTTTGTAACAAAAGCGATAATCAAGCAGACGGGACTGGGATGGGAGGTCCACGTGCGCGATGACGGACTTGATCGAGCGATCGATGCCGCAGGCGGCATCGCTCAGCTTGCACGCAAAATAGGCATCAGCCAGCCCTCCGTCTCGAATTGGACCCGTGTGCCCGCACAACGGGTGGTTGCAGTCGAAACGGCGACCGGCGTCTCCCGAAACGATCTGCGGCCCGATCTTTACGGTGAGCAAGCCGGCTCCGCCGAACTCGTCGATCCCATCGATGCGGCGCGCGCGCAGGAATACGTCTTGCTCGCGGCGCTGCTGTCTGCGCCTCCGTCGAAGCGCCTGCTCGATCAGCTCGCCGCGCTCAGCGGAGACGCGACGCCGCTCGGTCGCGCGCATGCGGCGCTTGCCGAGGCCGCCTCGAGCGCCGTCCCAGCGAAGGTTGAGCGGGAGTATTTCGATTTGTTCGTCGGGCTCGGCCGCGGCGAATTGCTGCCTTATGCCTCCTATTATCTCACGGGCTTTCTCAACGAACGGCCCCTGTCGCGCCTGCGCGGCGACCTGATGACGCTCGGCATCGAGCGTATCGCCAACGATTCCGAACCCGAAGATCACGCTGCCATCCTGTGCGAGATCATGTCGGGCCTTGCCGATGGCCGCTTCGATGCCTCGCACGAGGCGCAGCGCGCCTTCTTCGAAAAGCACGTGTCGCCATGGATGGGGCGATTGTTCGCCGACATCGAGAACGCGGGGACTGCCCGTTTCTATCGCGCAGTCGGCGCGCTCGGCCGCACTTTCATCGAAATCGAGACGGAAGCATTTACATTCGCCAGCTGACCGAGGCGCTTCGGTCCGGGAGAGATGCGATGAGTGACGAGACGAAAGCAAAGGTCGGACGCCGCGATTTCCTGCGCAAGGTCGGCTTGGGTACCGCCGGTGCCGGCGCGGCGCTTGCAACACCGTTGGTCGGGTCCGCCCAGGCCGACAGTGAAACCAACGATGAGAAGCGCAAGGCGCGCTACAAGGAATCCGATCACGTGAAGACGTTCTACCGCGTCAATCGTTATCCGGCCTGAGAGGGAGGCTGCCCGTGCTTATCAAGCGAACACACCAGCGTTCCGATCGCCGCGGTTCCGTCGCCGAATCCCTTGCGGGGCAGGGCGGGGGACTTGATCGCCGCACGTTCCTGCGCAAGTCCGGCCTGGCCGGCGGCGCGCTCGCCGCGCTCGGGGCCATGCCGGTCGGCAACGTGCGAAAGGCGGAGGCGGCCGCCGCCGGCCCGCTCGCGGCCGGCGCCACCGTCAAGAAGAGCATCTGCACGCATTGTGCCGTGGGCTGCACGGTGACGGCGGAAGTCCTCAACGGAGTCTGGATCGGGCAGGAACCGAGCTGGGATTCGCCGATCAACCGTGGCTCGCATTGCGCCAAGGGCGCCTCGGTGCGCGAGCTCGTGCACAGCGATCGCCGCCTGCGCTATCCGATGAAGCTGGTGAACGGGCAGTGGACGCGCGTGTCGTGGGACACGGCGGTGAACGAGATCGGCGACAAGCTGCTGCAGGTTCGCGAGAAGTCGGGCAGCGATTCGGTCTATTGGCTCGGCTCGGCCAAGATGACCAACGAAGGAGCCTACCTGTTCCGCAAGTTGGGCGCGTTCTGGGGCACCAACAACACCGATCACCAGGCGCGGATCTGCCACTCCACCACCGTCACCGGCGTCGCCAATACCTGGGGCTACGGCGCGATGACGAACAGCATCAACGACATGCGCAACTCCAAGACGATGCTGTTCATCGGCAGCAACGCGGCGGAAGCGCATCCGGTCAGCATGCAGCACCTGCTCGAATCCAAGGAGCTCAACAAGGCGAATTTCATCGTCTTCGATCCGCGCCTGACCCGCACCGCGGCACATGCCACCGAATATGTCCGCATCCGTCCCGGCACCGACATTCCCGTGCTCTACGGCATGATGTGGCACATCCTGAAGAACGGCTGGGAGGACAAGGAATTCATCGCCCAGCGCGTCTACGGCTTCGACGACCTGCGCAAGGAGGTCGAGAAATGGAATCCGCAGGAGGTCGAGCGCGTCACCGGTGTGCCCGCCGCGCAGCTCGAGCGCGTCGCCAAGACGTTCGCGACGGTCAAGCCCGCGACCATCATCTGGTGCATGGGCCAGACCCAGCACACGGTCGGCACCGCCAACGTGCGGGCGAGCTGCATCGCGCTGCTGATGACGGGCAACGTCGGCAAGGCCGGGGCCGGCGCCAACATCCTGCGCGGCCATGACAACGTGCAGGGCGCGACCGATGTCGGCCTCGATATCGTGACGTTGCCGTTCTATTACGGCCTCGCGGAGGGCGCCTGGAAGCACTGGTCCCGGGTCTGGGAGGTCGACTACGACTATCTCGTCTCGCGCTTCGACGAGAAGAAGCAGATGGAGACGCCAGGCATCCCGCTGACGCGCTGGTTCGATGCGGCGCTGTTGCCGAAGGCCGACGTCGCACAGAAGGACAACGTCAAGGCCGTGTTCGTGCAAGGCCACGCCAGCAACAGCATCACGCGCATTCCCGAATCGCTGAAGGGCCTGAAGGCGCTGGAGCTGCTGGTGATCGCCGATCCGCACCCGACCACCTGGGCGTCTCTGGCGGTCGAGGCCGGGCGCAAGGACGGCGTCTATATCCTGCCCGTGGCGACGCAGTTCGAATGCGCGGGATCGCGCGTCGCCTCCAACCGCTCGATGCAATGGGGCGAGCAGATCGTCAAGCCGATCTTCGAATCCAAGGACGACCTCGAGATCATCTATCTGCTGGCGAAGAAGTTCGGCTTCGCCGACAAGATGTTCAAGAACATCAAGGTCGAGAACAACCTTCCGGTCCCCGAGGACGTGCTGCGCGAGATCAACCGTGGAAGCTGGTCGACCGGTTATTGCGGCCAGTCGCCGGAGCGCATCAAGGCGCACATGAAGAACCAGCACAAGTTCGACCTGGTGACGATGCGCGCCCCCAAGGACGATCCGGAAGTCGGCGGCGATTATTACGGCCTGCCTTGGCCGTGCTGGGGCTCGCCCGAGGTGAAGCATCCCGGCTCGCCGCTGCTCTACAACAACAATCTGCACGTCATGGACGGCGGCGGCGCATTCCGTCCGCGCTTCGGCATCGAGCGCGAGGAGAAGCTGCCCGACGGCACGACGCGCAAGGTCAGCCTGCTCGCCGACAAGTCCTTCTCCAAGGGATCGGAGATCGAGGACGGCTATCCCGAGTTCACGCTGGCGAGCCTGAAGAAGCTCGGTTGGGACAAGGATCTCACCGAGGCCGAGATGGCGACCATCCAGCGGGTCAACCCGGCCAATCCGGATGCGGTGTCCTGGGCGCTCGACCTCTCCGGCGGCATCCAGCGCGTCGCGCTGAAGCATGGCTGCGTGCCCTTCGGCAACGGCAAGGCGCGCATGAATGCGTTCGGTCTACCGGATCCAATCCCGGTGCACCGCGAGCCGATCTACACGCCGCGCGTCGACCTCGTCGAGAAGTATCCGACCTTGCCCGATGCCAAGCAGTTCCGTCTGCCCAACATCGGCTTCTCGGTGCAGAAGGCGGCGGTGGAGAAGGGGATCGCCAAGCAGTTCCCGCTGATCCTCTCCTCCGGACGTCTTGTCGAATACGAAGGCGGCGGCGAGGAAACTCGCACCAATCCGTGGCTCGCCGAATTGCAACAGGACATGTTCATCGAGATCAGCCCGGCTGATGCCGCCGATCGCGGCATCAAGGACGGCGGCTGGGTCTGGGTGAGCGGCGCTGAGAACAACTCGCGGGCCAAGATGAAGGCGATGGTGACCGAACGCGTCGGCAAGGGCGTCGCCTGGATGCCGTTCCATTTCGGCGGCTGGCTCGGCGGTAACGACCTGCGCAAGAACTATCCTGCCGGCACCGATCCGATCGTGCTGGGCGAGAGCGCCAACACGATCACGAGCTACGGCTACGATCCTGCAACCGGCATGCAGGAGCCGAAGGTCACGCTTTGTCAGATCGTCGCAGCCTAAGAGGAGCACGCACATGGCTCGGATGAAATTTCTCTGCGACGCTGATCGCTGCATCGAGTGCAACGCCTGCGTCACCGCCTGCAAGAACGAGCACGAGGTGCCCTGGGGCATCAACCGGCGGCGTGTCGTCACCATCAACGACGGCAAGCCGGGCGAGCGCTCGATCTCGATGGCCTGCATGCACTGCACGGACGCGCCCTGCGCGGCGGTCTGTCCGGTGAACTGCTTCTACACCACGGCCGATGCCGTGGTGCTGCACTCCAAGGACCTCTGCATCGGCTGCGGCTATTGCTTCTACGCCTGTCCGTTCGGCGCGCCGCAATATCCAAAGGTCGGAAACTTCGGCTCCCGGGGCAAGATGGACAAGTGCACCTATTGCGCCGGCGGCCCTGAGGCCGACGGCAGCAAGGAGGAATATGCGAAGTACGGTGCGAACCGGCTGGCCGAAGGCAAGCTGCCGCTGTGCGCTGAGATGTGCTCGACCAAGTCGTTGCTTGCGGGCGACGGCGAGATCATCGCACAGATCTACAAGGAGCGCGTCATGAAGCGCGGCTATGGCTCGGGTGCATGGGGCTGGAAGACCGCTTATCGCGAGGCGATCGAGTCCTGAAGTGGCAACAGAAGGGCGCGCAAATACCGGGGAGGACGTGATGGCGTCATTTGGAAGGTTCATTCGCCTGGCGTTCGGCGTTTGCACGCTGCTTCTCTTGGCGATGGCGGCGCCTGCGAGTGCTCAGCAGGTCAATCCGACTGCAAGCTCGGTCAAGGAACAGCAGCTTCTGCAGGAGCTGAACCGGATTCAAGGGCGTGTCAGCATTCCGGATCAGCGGTCCGGCGTTCTCGAGCAGCCGCAGGGGCGGGAATGGCGGGAATTCCGCATGGTGACGCTGCCCTGGATCGGCGGCGTTGCCATCATCGGCATGATCGCCCTGATCATGATCTTCTATCTCACCCGCGGCATGGTTCGGCTGGAAAGCGGCCACTCGGGCCGCACCATCGTGCGCTTCAACGGTTTCGAACGTTTCGTGCACTGGATGACGGCAACCTGCTTCATCATCCTGGCGATCTCCGGCCTCAACGTCACGTTTGGCCGGCAACTGCTTTTGCCGCTGATCGGTTTCGAGGCCTTTTCCGAATGGTCGCAATGGGCCAAATACGCCCACAATTATCTGAGTTTCCCGTTCACGCTGGGGGTCGTGCTGATCTTCCTGATGTGGATCGGCGGCAACATTCCCAGCAAGGTGGATATCGAATGGGCCAAGCGGGGTGGCGGCCTGATCGGGCATGACCATCCGCCGGCCAATCGCTTCAATGGCGGCCAGAAGATGATCTACTGGATCGTCGTGATCGGTGGTGGGCTCGTCGCGGCGAGCGGCTATGCGCTGATGTTCCCGTTCTACGGCACGGGTATCGAAAGCATGCAGATGGCCCAGATCGTCCACTCCATTGTGGCGGTCCTGTTCGTCGCGGCGATGATCGGGCACATCTATATCGGCACTATCGGCATGGAAGGTGCGTTCGCCGCCATGGGCTCGGGCGAAGTCGACGTCAACTGGGCGCGCGAGCACCACAGCCTCTGGCTCGACGAGCAGATGGCGCGAACGGGACCGAACGATGGGCAGCGGCAACCTGCGACCGCAGCGGCCGAATAAAGCGAACCTGCCGGCCTACCGCAGCTCTTTCGCAAACAAGACGGAGCGGTCCTGCAGCTCCTGCTCGGGAAGCTTGTCGGCCCGTCCCGTCTGCATATCTTGAATGGACGCCATGCCGGGCTGACCGAAATGAGGCACTGGATGCGGCCTGAACACGCTATTGGCCGCACCGGCGAGAAGCATGGCTGCGATTAGCGAGAGCATGAGGAGTTTCATGCGCGTCTCCGTCTGCCATCTCCACCCGGCACGATGAATACATCGGGATCGTCGAATCGGATGTGAGCGGCTTCACAGCAACGGGTTCCAGTTGCGTGGGTCGAGCTCCCCCTGACGACCGTCAACTTCGGCGTCAAACTGGATATCTGCTTGCCAATGCGAGCGCCCATCCCGCATCGGCGCGGTGATCCCGCTGACGCGGAATTCCTCCATCAGGCCCGCCATTTGGCTCGCATTCCGTCGGCTCGTCAGGGGGCAGACCGAAACTGGTCCGGCTCTTGCTCTTGCCAGTATGAGAAATTTTGATAAACGTCATACTGTAAGGGCGAGCGAATGGAACGAGCAGCGATGCGGACTTTGCGGGCGGTCGAGCCCGGAACGGTGGCGCTGCTTGGCGGGCTCGTCGCCGCCAACATCGCCGCATGGGCCTGGGCCTTCACGCTGTTCGGCGACCGGCCGACGGTGATGGCGACGGCCTTGCTGGCCTGGGTGTTCGGCCTGCGTCATGCCGTCGATGCCGATCACATTGCCGCGATCGACAACGTCGTGCGCAAGCTGATGCACGGCGCCGAGACGCCGCGCAGCGTCGGCCTCTATTTCGCGCTCGGCCATTCCACCGTCGTCGTGGTGGCGACCATGCTGCTGGCACTGGGCGTCGTGAGCCTCGGCGGCGACAGCCTGCTCAAGGAGATCGGCGGTCTCATCGGCACCTCAGTCTCGGCCCTGTTCCTGCTTGCGGTTGCCGCGATCAACCTCGTCATTTTCGTCGGCCTGTGGCGGACGTTTCGCGCGGCGCGGGACCAGGGCGTTCACGATGCTGCGCAGCTCGATGCGCTGCTTGCCAGCCGCGGTATTCTGGCCCGGCTGCTCGGCCCGATGTTCCGCCTGGTGACGAAGCCCTGGCACATGTACCCGCTCGGCTTCCTGTTCGGCCTCGGCTTCGATACCGCGACGGAGATCAGCCTGCTCAGCATCTCCGCCAGCGAGGCCGCGCGCGGCGCCTCGCTCGCCGATGTGCTGGTTTTCCCCGCGCTGTTCGCCGCAGGCATGGCGCTGGTCGACGCGGCCGATTCCGCGCTGATGGTGAGCGCCTATCGCTGGGCCTTCGTCGATCCCTTGCGCAAGCTCTGGTACAACCTCACGATCACCGGCGCCTCCGTCGCGGTAGCACTGTTCATCGGCGGGATCGAAGCGCTCGGCCTGATCGGCGAGCGGCTCGGTCTCTCCGGCGGCGCATGGGTGCTGGTCGAGGACCTCAACGAGTCGCTTGCCAATGTCGGCTTTGTCGTGATCGCGCTGTTTGCGGTCGCATGGCTCGTCTCGGTCGTGCTCTATCGCCGCATGTTCGGGAACGAGCCTCGCCGCGCCGGCACGAAAGTTTTGGAATGCACCGATGCGACCGAGGCGGCCTGAGCACGGTCGTCACGGCGGCGCTTTGACGGCACTCTCGGTCTTGGCGCTGCTCGCGGATGACGGCCGCGCCTTTGCACAGAGCAATGACGCCTCACGCGAACTGCCGCCGGTCGAGGTCAGTGGTGGCGCCGCGCCCGGGCGCAAGATGACGGCCGCATCGCGCCGTGCCGCCAGATCGCCCGCGGCCGGCCGCCGGATCTTCGTGTCTTCCGCGACGGCGCAGGCGTCGGATCCGCGCAGTGCCGGCTCGGGTGCAAGGGCCGCAGCCGGCATGGCCAGCGAGATCACTGTCTCCGGCGACGAGATCAACGCGCGCCCTTTCACACGGCCGGGCGAGGCGCTCGAAGCCGTGCCTGGTCTGATCGTGACGCAGCATTCCGGCGAGGGCAAAGCCAACCAGTATTTCCTGCGCGGGTACAATCTCGACCACGGCACCGATCTGGCGATCATCGTCGACGGCGTCCCCGTCAACATGCGCACCCACGCGCATGGTCAGGGCTATGCCGATCTCAACTGGCTGATCCCGGAAACCATGGCCGCAATGGACGTGCGCAAGGGACCTTACTTCGCCGACGAAGGCGACTTCGCCTCGGTCGGAAGCGTTCACATCGGCCTGATCGACAGCACAAGGCGGCTGGCGCAGGTGAGCGCCGGCAGCTTCGGTTACCGCCGTCTGCTCGGCATGGATTCCGCGAAAGTTGGCGACGGTTCGCTGCTGGTGGCCGGCGAGATCGGGACCTACGACGGCCCGTGGGACAATCCGGACAAATTGCGAAAGCTCAACGGCCTCGTGCGCTACAGCCAGGGCACCGCGACCGACGGTATGTCGATCACCGGCATGGCCTACGTCAACAAATGGAATTCGACCGACCAGGTGCCGCAGCGCGCCATCACCAGCGGCTTGCTCGGCCGTTATGGTTCGGAAGATCCGAGCGACGGTGGTCATGCCAACCGCTTTGCGCTGTCCGGGCGCATCGCGCAGACCGACGACATCGGTTCATGGAAGGCCAACGCCTATCTGGTGAAGAGCCAACTCGACCTCTTCAATAATTTCACTTACTTCCTTGACGATCCCGTGCTCGGCGACCAGTTCCACCAGCACGACGACCGCTTGATGGCGGGCGCCAATGTCTCGCGCACGCTGGACGGCTCCTTGGCCGGCCTGCCGATGCAGACCACCTTCGGTCTGCAATCGCGTTATGATGCGATCGACCTCGCGCTCACCAATACGTTCCGTCGCGGCTTCATCGGCAATATCCGCAGCGACAAGGTCGGCGAGGGCAGCGTCGGGGTCTATGCCGAGAACACGGTGCGCTGGACCGACTGGCTCAGGACGACGTTGGGCTGGCGGGGCGATTATTACGCCGCCGACGTCACCTCTCTGTTCAACGCCGCAAATTCCGGTCGCGCCGATGCCGCGCTCGGCAGCCCGAAATTCAGGATGGTGCTTGGGCCGTTCAATCATACGGAATTCTTCCTCGGCGCCGGCTACGGCATGCACTCGAACGATGCCCGCGGTGCGACCACGACGGAGGATCCCACCGATCCCGCGACAAGGCTCACGCCGTCGCCGCTCCTGGTGCGCACCAGAGGCGCGGAGGTCGGGGTTCGCAGCAGGATCATTCCCGGCCTCGACAGCTCTCTCAGCCTCTTCATCCTGGACCAGGATTCCGAGATCCTGTTCGCTGGCGATGCCGGCGACACCTCGGCAACGCGCGCCAGCCGCCGCTACGGCTTCGAGTGGACCAACCACTACCGGCCACGGTCCTGGATCGACATCGACGCGGATCTCGCAATGACGCATGCGCGCTTCCGGGGCTATGACAGCGAGCAGGCCGCGGTCTATGCCTCGCTTGCCGGCTATCCCGAGGCGCAGACCGGCAATGCGCCCGGCAACTACATTCCCAATGCTCCGGTGGTGGTGGCATCGGCCGGAATAACACTTGGCGAGAAGACCGGGTGGTTCGGCAGCGCGCGCTGGCGCTACATCGGCGCGAGCCCGTTGACCGAGGACAATGCGTTCCGCTCGCGCCCGACCGGCATCGTCAACGCGCGGCTCGGCTACCGCAGCGAGAACGGCTGGCGAATCCAGCTCGACGTGCTCAACCTCTTCAACAGCAAGGCGAACCAGATCACCTATGCCTATGGCTCGCTGTTGAAGACCGATACGCTCTACAATCTCTGCGCCGCCAATGCCGCACCGGCCGCGGTCTGCGCGAACGGCGTGATGGACTATGTGCTGCACCCGGTCGAGCCGATGGCGTTTCGGGTCACTGTGGCCGGAACGTTTTAGGTCTATTGCGCGAGCACACCGGCCGATCCGCCAAGGCCTTCACGGCTGCTCGGACATCGTCAGGCGGCCACGTGCTGGGTGGCGCGTCCTGCGCGCGGCGATGGCCGGCACGAGCGTTGGCGTTTCCCCGGCGAGGCGGAGCGCGAAATAGGCAATGGTCGCTTGAAGCCCGTCCTTCAATGCCACCTTCGGACGCCATCCCAGGATCTTCTCGGCGGCGTCGATCACGGGCTTGCGCCGCTTCGGATCGTCCTTTGGCAGGGGCTCGAAGCGCAGCGGGGACGCAGATTCGGTGCATGCCAGCACCTCACGGGCGATGGCCTCGATCGTGACCTCGTGCGGATTGCCGAGATTGCAGGGACCTGTGACCGAGGCGGGGCTCTCCATCAGGAGCTGAAGCCCCCGCACAAGATCGTCGACGAAGCAGAAGCTGCGGGTTTGCGTGCCCTGGCCGTAGATCGTGATCGGCTCGCCACGCAACGCCTGCACGATGAAGTTGGACACGACGCGGCCGTCATTCTCGAGCATGCGCGGGCCGTAGGTGTTGAAGATGCGCGCGACCTTGATCTCCGTGCCGTGCATCCGCCGATAGTCGAACATCAGCGTCTCCGCGGCCCGCTTGCCTTCGTCGTAACAGGCCCGCGGCCCGACGGGATTGACGTTGCCGAGATAGGATTCCGGCTGCGGATGCACCTCCGGGTCGCCGTAGACCTCGCTGGTGGAGGCCTGAAGAATCCGGGAGCCCTTCTGCCGCGCCAGTTCGAGCAGGTTGATCGAGCCGAGCACGCAGGTCTTCATCGTTCCGACCGGATCGACTTGATAATGGCGGGGCGAGGCCGGGCAGGCGAGGCTGTAGATCCGGTCGATCTCGCCCTCGATCTCGATGGGATCGCGCACGTCATGCTCGATGAAGCGGAAGTTCGGATGGTTGAGCAGGGGCCGGATGTTGTCGGTGGTTCCCGTGAACAAATTGTCCAGGCAGATCACCATGCTGCCGCGTTGCAGGAGCGCGTCGCAGAGATGCGATCCGATGAAGCCGGCGCCGCCGGCGACCAGGACCGTCGGCGAGCGGCGGGACGCGTGGATGCGGGTCTGGAGCGTCATGACGTGGCCTTTCAGAGTTGGGCGACCTGCATGGGGCGAACGACGGGGAGTGGCGCCGTCTTGCGGCGGCGCCGCGCGGCTGCCTCGGCGTAATAGGTCTCCAGTTGCCGTGCGCGATGGTCGGGGGTGTGGTCGGCGAGCACCCGCCGCCGCGCGTTGTGGGCGATCGTGCGCCGTTGCTCTTCCGGCATGTCGCGCAGGATCTCGACGACCTCGCGCGGGCTGGCTGCCAGCAGGATTTCCTTCGAGGGCGCGAAGATCGTCTCGATCCCCGGCCAGCGGTCCGAGATCACGGGCGTGCCGCAGGCCGCCGCCTCGAACAGCCTGACGCTCGGGGAGAAGCCCAGCGCCTTCATGTCGGCGCGGGTGGCGTTCAGCGTGAAACGCTGCGCCGCGTAGAACTCCGGGTGCTGCTTCGGCGAGAGGTGCTCGATCCGCGTAACGTTGGCGGGCCAGGCGATATTGTCCGGATATTGCGCGCCGGCGACGACGAATTGATCGCTCGGCAGCGTGCGCGCCGGTGCCAGCAGCAGCTCCTCGAGAACGGGCTGCCGGTCCTCGCTGTAGGTCCCGAGATAGCCGAGCGCCCATTTCGGCGGCGCCTGCTTCGGCGCGTAGATCTCCGCGTCTGCGCTGCAGTAAAGCACACGCGCGAGCGGACTGCCGTAGCTCTGCTCGATCATGCCGGGCACCGGTCCGCCGGTGAACGACAGATAGAGATCGAAGCGCGGGATCATTGCCGCCGAGAGATAGTCGAGGCCTTGCTCGAGCCGCGCCAGAGTGACTGGCGTGTCGATGTCGTAGAACGCGGTGATGCCCCTCGCGTGCGTCGTGGTCCATTCGGCGAGCGCGATCCCGTCAGGAACATAAGAGCCGATGATCACCAGATCGGCATCGCGGATCAGCTTGCCGAACTGGCGCGGAACATCTTTCGAAGAATGGTACAATTCGACAGTCCAGGCAGAGGGCTTGGTCAGGTCGCGGTGATCCCGATACCAGGGCACGTCCCGCTCCAGGAACGTGACGCGGTGACCTCGTCGCGCCAGCGCTTCGATCAGGGCGCGGTAGGTCGTGGCATGACCGTTGCCCCAGGACGAAGTGACCGAAAGACCGATGACGACGATGGAGAGGTTCATTCTGCTGCCTCGATTCGGGAGCTGTGGGCGACGAAGAGATCGTTGAACTGGCGGGCGCGCTGCCGGTAAGTGTGCTGGCTGAGGATGCGTGCGCGGGCGCGGCGGGCGATAGACCGGGCCCGCTCGGGATCGAGCGCGGTGAGGTGCTCGGCCACCTCGGCGCCGTCGGCGGCCACCAGCACCTCGCGGCCGGGTTCGAGGAAATGATCGATGCCGGCCCACTCGTCAGTGATCAGGCACGCGCCGGCGCCGATCGCTTCGAACACCCGCGTCGGCGGTGAGAAGCCATAGCGCGCCATGCTGTCGCGATTGACGTTGAGCGTGGCGAGCGCGGAGCCGAAGAACGCGTTGTGATCGGCGGTGCCGACATGGCCGACCTTGCGCAGATTGGCGGAGGCGTCCTTGTCGTCCCAGCCGGAGCCGCCGAGCACGAAGGACTTTTCGGGCAGATGGCGTGCAACGTCGAGGAAGAAATGCTCGACGCGCCTCTCACGGTCGGGCAGGCGGTTCGCCAGCAGGCTGAGATCGCAGGCAAAGCGCGGATTGGGCGGCGACGGAAAATGCGTGGCCGGATCGAGTGCGTTGTAGATAGGCACGCAGTCCCGCGCGCCCACCGATCGATACGCGGAGACGACGGGCTCGCCGCCGCCATAGGTCAGGACCATGTCGTAGTATGGGATCGCGCGACGCAGATGATGCTGCGGATCGCTTTCCATCGCCTCGAGCGTGGCGGGAGCATCGACGTCCCAATAGATCCGCGTCAGCCGCGAGGGCAGCGCGGCGACGGCGTTCTCCAGCTCGAGATCAAAGACGCCGACGCCGCTGGCCTTGACCAGCATGTCGGCCGATTGTGCGGCTGTGTCGAGCGAGCTGCGCCAGCCGTCGGCGGTCGCGGGATAGACCACCACCCTGGCCCAATCCGGCTCGTCGATGTCGCGATGCGACTGGCGGTCGAAGGCGTCGGGTTCGTAGAAGGTGACCTCGTGGCCGAGCGCCGCGATCTCCTTCAGCATGCCACGGTAGTAGGTGGCAGCGCCGTTCCAGTAGGACGAGACGAGGCTGGATCCGAAGAAGCAGATCTTCATGCGACGGCTCCGATGTCGTGCTGAGGCCGTGCCGAGCGGCTGGAATCCCTGAGGTCGGTGACGATGTCGATGAGCTGCTCGGCGCGGTGGCGGCAGGTATGACGATCCCTGATGACCTTCAGGCCGGTCTCCACCATCGCGGCAGAGAATTCCGGATCGTCGATGACGGACCGAAGCGCATGCTTCATCTGTTGGCCATCGCCAACGCTGAGATAAGCGCCCTCGGGGAACAGGCCTTCCTCATCCGACCAGGGTGCCGAAACCAGGGGAATGCCGCAGGCCAGCGCCTCGAAGACGCGGATGGTCGGGATGCCCGGCAGCAGGGCGACGTAAGGCCCGCGCGGCACATGGATGGTCGCGCGCGCGCCCGCGAAGGCGACGGGGGCCCAATGCGCCGGCAGCCAGCCGCCATAGCGGATGCCTGCGCTCCTGATGGTGCGGAGCGCATCATCCGAATAGCGCACGCCATGGACGCTGGCGCGGAGCTTCATCTCCGCCACGGGCTCGACCAGGAACTCGTTCAGCTCGGCGCTGCGCTCGCCGTCGCCCCAATTGCCGATCCAGACCAGATCGTCGGTCCGCTCGACCTGGGGCAACGGGTGATACAGCGCAACGTCCGCTGCCTCGTGCCATGTGAAGACCCGGTCTGCCCAACCGAGCTTCAGATAGATCTGCCGAAGCACCTCGCCGAAGGCGAGCACGCCGTCGAATCCGTCGAGATCGAATTGCGCAAGCTCGTCGGGCGCGCTGACCGCACGGTGATGGGTATCGTGAAAGAGCAGGGTGAAGGACCCGCCTTGCACCCGCCTGCGCCCGATCTGCGCGATGAGATCGGGCGAATTCCATTCATGCACGATGACGAGATCCGCGCCATCAAGCGCCCGCTCGAGATCGAGGCTGGTGTCGTAGCGGCGGATGTCGATGCCGGAGAAGAGGGCGGGAATGTCCTCCATCGCATGACTCCCTCCTTCGCGAATGGCGTTCAGGCGGCTCCAGCCGTCGATGGGCTCGAACACGACCACCTCGTGCCCAAGCGCATGGAGCTCGCGTGCATAGCCTCGCAGGAAATGCGCGTTGCCGTTGTTCCAGCAGGAGGTGAAGGCATGATAGAACAGGACGCATTTCATGCGCGCACCTCGATTTGGCTGGCCTCGGCGCTCGTCCGGCGCGATGCGATCAGATCCTGGTAGAGACCGAGATAGGCGCTCGTCATGCGCGTCAGCGAATAGGTCAGGGATTGCTCATAGGCGGCCCGCTGCAGCTTTGCGCGGCCCATCTCGTCAGCGCAAAGATCTGCCAGAGCCCGGTGCAGCGCCTCGCTGTCGGCGGGATCGACGAACAAGGCGGCGCCGCGCCACAATTCCCTGAAGGTCGGGATGTCAGAGAGGACCAGCGCGCAACCGGCGGCGGCGGCTTCCAGCACCGAGAGACCGAACGGTTCATAGAGTGCGGGGCTGACGAAGATCGCTGCATGCTGCAGGCGCGTCTCCAGCGCCGCGTGCGGCAGCTCTCCGAGCCAGGTGATACCCGCTGGCAGGCGTGCTTCGATAGGACCGGCCACCTCGACCGGCCAATCCAGCCCAGGCGCGGCGGCGGCGAGCGCTTCGATGTTCTTGGCTCGGTCCCACAGCCGTCCTGCCGCGAAAATCAGGTCCTGCTTTCGCCCAGACGGGGCGCGTGGCGAAATTCCGTTCCAGATCACCGCGCCGCGCGATTGCGGCTGGTAGATCGCCGTGATGTCGTCGTGGAAGGCCCGGCTCGGACAGACCCAGGCCTGCGCCGCGTCGAGCGCAGCGGCGACCCGCTCGCTGTAGCGGCGCCATCTGGGCTCGCCAAGCCAGGCCGTATCGCGGCAGGCGAGCGCCCAGGAGTTCACGCAGGAATGCGCGACCAGCACGGTCGGGGCCGCCCAGGCAAAGGACGCCTCGCGAAAGCTGTTCAGATGCACGACGTCGGGCGACAACCTGGCTTCGAGCTTCGCAAGCACGCGCCTTGCGTCGGAAACGTTTTGGCCCTCCGGGTCCTGCCATTCGAGTGCGAGGTCCGTGTCGACCAGGTGCACGCTGGTCTCACGCAGCATCTGACGCTGATCGACCCGTGCCCGCGGGCCCAGCGTCACCAGCGTGACGTCGGCACCGGACGCAGCGAGACTCGTGGCAAGCGCGCAGGAATAGGTCCACACGCCGCCAACCGTGTCGGTCGTCATCATGATCCTGATGTCGGCGCCACGGTTCATGAGGCCACCTGGAGTTCGAGGCTGTCGAGTGGCACCGGGCGACCGTTCTGCACGTCGCTGAACTGGTCGAACATCGCGAGATAGTGCCGGTGTGCGCGCTCCCAGGCGACATCGTCGGGCTCGCCCCAGAGCTTGCGGTAGTCGGGAGAGCCGGGATAGGGGTAGAGCGGCACGGGATCGTTGGCCCAGACGCCGGCATCCTGCATGGTGCGGCGCCAGCGCTGCACCACGGGATCGTCGTCCTCGGGCACCTCGATCAAATTGGCCTGCACGAAGGGGACGTGGCGGCGAGCTTCGACCAGCCGGTCGGCGAGCTGATCCGTCGTCATCTTGCAATTCTTGGCGAGGGCCGCGCGCCCTTCCACGGTGAGGCTCTCGATGCCGGCTTCGATCGAGACGCAGCCGGCGCGCCCGAGCAGGGCGAGCATGTCGGGCTTCCAGAGGTCGATCCGCGTCTGCACGCCGAACTTCAGCCCGCGCGTCGTCAAGCCTTCCAAAAGTTCGCGATTGGGAAGAAAGATCTCGTCGATGAAGTAGACGTACTCGATGCCATGGCGGCGCAGACGATCGATCTCTCCGAGAATGACGGCGGGTGGCCGCTTGCGATAGGCGTTGCGGAAATTCTCCTTGGCGCAGAACGTGCAGTTGTAGGGGCAGCCGCGCGAGGCCTCCACCTCGGCGCCCGGTGCGGTCGGCGCGGCCTCGAAGCGGTGATGATGGTGATGGTGACGCCGGATCATATCCTCCGGCCAGTCGAGCGCGGGCTGATCGCTGAACGCGACCGCCTGGGGCCCGCCATTGACCCGGAGCGAAGCACCGTCGGCGAAACACAGGCCGGGGAAGTCCCGTTCGCCATTGGCGAGACGCAGCAGGGACGCCTCGCACTCGCCCATCACGACGATATCGACGCCGAGCTTCTTCAGCGCGGTCTTCGGCGTGGTCGAACCATGCGGGCCGACCGCGATCAGGGTCGGCGCAAGATCCCGCACCGCGATGGCGAGCTGCTGCGGTACGCGCAGCTCGGGCGGCGCGCAGCGCCAGAACAGATAGGTCGGTGCGGTGGTGAAGACGATCTGGCCGGGACGAAAGGCGCGCAGCTCGGTCTCGATGTCGCGGAGAGAGAGATCGAACATATGCGCATCGAGCAGCAACGTGTCGTGGCCGGCCGCCTTTAGATAGTGCTTGGAGATGCCGAGCTCGAGCGGCAGGTGAGGCGAGCGGCAGCCGAAATAGATGCTGCCCGAAAAATCCCAGTTCGGATTGATGAGGGCGACCCGCGTCATGCCAGGGCCTCGCTTCTATTCTGTGATCCGAAGCGGCTGTCGAGCCAGGTGTGGAGCGAGCGCAGGCCATCGGCGAGAGGCATTTGCGGCGTCCAGCCGAGCGCGGTGGCGAGCGCCCGCGTGTCGGTCACGTACCAGGGCTGATCGCCCGGTCGCCAGTCCGCAAAGCGATAGCTGACCTTGCGGCCCGTCAGCTCGGTGATGCGGTCGATCAACTCGAGCAGGCTGATCGCATTCGCAGGACCGCCGCCGAGATTGAAGACGCGCCCGCGCGCCAGCGCGATGTGGTCGAGCGCCGCGAGCCAGGCGCTCACCGCGTCCGACACGTGCAGCGCGTCGCGGACCTGCTTGCCGTCGCCATAGATCGTCAGCGGATTGCCGCTTATGGCGCTGAGCAGGAAGTGTGCGATCCAGCCCTGGTCCTCGGTGCCGAATTGCCGCGGCCCGTAGATGCAGCTCATGCGCATCACCACGGTCTGCAGCCCGAACACCCGGGCATAATCGTGGACGTATTGATCGGCGGTGCCCTTTGAGCATCCATAGGGACTGTAGAAGTCCAACGGCGCGTTCTCCGAAATGCCGCCGGCGAGCAGATCGTTGACCGGCGTGTAGCGACGGCCGGTGAGCGCGATCTCGCTGTCCTCGATCAGGCGCCCGTAGACCTTGTTGGTCGAGGCGAAGATCACCGGGGCCGAGGCGTTGTGCAGGCGGACGGCTTCGAGCACGTTCAGCGTGCCACGGGCGTTGATCTCGAAATCGGCCGAGGGATCGCTGACGCTGTCGGTGACGGCGACCTGGGCCGCGAGGTGCAGCACGGCGCGTGCCTCGCGCACGGCGTCGATCACCGGAATGGGGTCGCGGATATCGGCCACCGTGATCGCGACGCGGTCGCCATGCCGGGATTTCAGCCATTGCGCGTTCTCGCGCACGCCGGCGCGGGCGAGATTGTCCAGCACCAGCACACGGTCGCCGCGCTCGGCCAGACGGTCGGCGAGATTGCAGCCGATGAAGCCGCAGCCGCCGGTGACCAGGACAGGTCTGTTGTGTTGTTCACTCATCACGCGACCAACCCTCGTTGCAGCAGCTCACGGGTCGCCCGCTCCGCCTGATCGTCGGCGATCTGGTCGGCGAGGTACCCGGCGAGCTCTTCGAGCCCGTCCTTGAACGCGACATGCGGCTCGAAGCCGAGCAGGTCGCGTGATTTGCCGATGTCGGCGAAGCAGTGCCGGATGTCGCCAGCACGGTATTTCCGTGTGATCTCGGCAGCGATCTCGCACCGTCCCATCACCTGGGCAAGATCCTCGGCTACCGACAGAATGGTGCGGCTCTGGCCCGAGCCGACGTTGAAGACGTCCTGGGCGTGGTCGGATTCGAGCGCCATGCGGCAGGCGCGGGCGACATCGTGCACGTGGACGAAGTCGCGCCGCTGCAGGCCGTCTTCGAAGACGAGCGGCGGCCGGCCATTGAGCAGCCGCGCGGCGAAGATGGCCAGCACCCCGGTATAGGGATTCGACAGCGCTTGCCGCGGACCGAACACGTTGAAGAAGCGCAAGCCGACCGTCGGAATGCCGTAGGCCTTGCCCGTGATCAGGCACATCCGCTCCTGCGCATATTTGTTCAGCGCGTAGATCGAGCTCAAAGACGGCTGCTTGGTCTCAGGCGTAGGCACGGGATCGAGCGCATGGCCTGCATGATCCCGCAGTTCCCACTCTCCTTGGCGAAGCTGCCCGATCGGTCGTTCGTCGCAAGCCACGACGTTGCCGACGGCATCACGATACAGGCCCTCGCCGTAGATGCTCATCGAGGACGCCACCACCAGCCGCGCGACCGGTCGCTTCGCCAGCGCCTGCAGCAGCACGGCGGTGCCGAGCTCGTTCGTCCTGACATAGGGCTCGATGTCGTACATGCTCTGGCCGACGCCGACGGCGGAGGCGAGATGCAGGACCATGTCGGCGCCGCGCAAGGCCTGTTCGACGGCGACGCTGTCCGTGACGTCGCCGACCACGAGCTCGGCATCGTCCGCGAGATAAGCGGGCCGCTGACGGTTGCCGCCATGGACCTGCGGAGAGAGATTGTCGAGAAGGCGGACCTTATAGCCAGCCGCAAGCAGCACGTCGGCCGTATGCGAACCGATGAATCCCGCGCCTCCGGTAATCAATACTCGCGTCATTCACCGCTCCGTGCCGCATGGGACCGATCCGTTCGGGACCAGCCGATGATGAGAGTTGAAGCGCGCCTTTGCTTGGTCGGGCGACCTGCGCGCCAGTCACGTCTGGGAGTTAGAAGCGGTGCAAGGAATGTTCGTTCCTGCGAAACCTACAAACGAAAATTTCTCTAACCTGGATCAATAACCCAAGTGAATCCCAGCTAGAATCCCGGCTAGAAATACGCGCCATGAAGCGGCGCCGGCAGGTCGAGATGTCTTGCAACCGTCGCGCCGATGTCGGCAAAGCCCGCACGTCGGCCGATCGGAGCCGTTGACTGCGCGGTCCACGCCAGGATCGGGACCTGCTCGCGCGTGTGATCGGTGCCGCTCCAGGTCGGATCGCAACCATGATCGGCGGTGATGATGAGGAGATCGTCGCTTCGCAGCCGGCTCAGCAGCTCGGGGAGGCGGGCGTCGAAAGCTTCGAGCGCCGCTGCGTAGCCGGCGACGTCGCGGCGGTGGCCGTAGAGCGTGTCGAAATCGATGAAGTTGGCGAACAAAAGCCCGCCTTCTGCAAGGCCTCCAAGCCCATCGAGCGTGGCATCGAACAGCGCTGCATTGCCGTCGCCGCGCAGGTTTCTCCCGGTGCCGCGATGAGCGAAGATGTCGTCGATCTTGCCGATCGTGACGATGTCGCGGCCGGCAGTTTCTGCAAGGTCGAGGATGGTTCGCTCGGGCGGCGGAACCGAGAAATCGCGCCGGTGCGAGCTGCGCTTGAAATTGCCTGCGTCCGTTCCGACGAACGGACGCGCGATGACGCGGCCGATGTTCAGGGGATCGACCAGCCGTCTCGCGATCGTGCAAACGTCGTAAAGCCGCTCAAGCCCGAACGTCTCCTCGTGCGCCGCGATCTGGAACACGCTGTCGGCCGAGGTGTAGCAGATCGGCTCGCCGCTGCGCATGTGGCGCTCGCCGAATTCGGCGATGATGTCGGTGCCGGAGGCGTGGCAGTTGCCGAGGATGCCGGGCAGTCCGGCTTGTTCGCACAGCTTTGTTACGAGATCGCGCGGGAAGCAGGGCTGGATCTTTGGAAAATAGCCCCAGTCGAACGCGACAGGCACGCCGGCGATCTCCCAATGGCCGGATGGCGTGTCCTTGCCCCTCGATATCTCGCTGGCGCATCCATGGCGCGCACCCTGAACCCGGCCGTCGAGCCCGGGCGGGACGCGCCCCGTCGCAAGGCGGCAGGCCTCGCCGAGGCCGAGCACCACGAGATTTGGCAGGCACAGCGGCCCCTCCCGCTGCGGACTATTGGCACGCCCGGCCATGCATGCATCCGCAATGTGGCCGATGGTGTCGGCACCTTCGTCGCCGTAATTGGCGGCGTCGGGCGCGGCGCCGATTCCGACGGAATCCATCACCAGGATCAGGGCACGCATGTCGGCTCCCTGATCGGCGGGGAGACGCCACTAGAGGAGGCGAGACCGGTCTTCGTGCAATAGCGCTCGACCATCTGCGCGCAGAAATCGGCGAACTCGTTCACGTCGAGCGGCGGGCTGGTGTGATGCGGTTCGAGACCGCGGTGTTCCGGCGTGAAGCAGAACGTCACAGTGATCTCGAACTCGGCCAGCGCATCCATCTGGCGGTCGAACCAGTCCAGTGCGTTGGGGCGGAAGCTGTCGGCCCATGACAGGCCGGTCCGCAAGTGCCGCACGCCAAACCGTCGCATCCAGCGCACGGCGTCATCGAGACGATGGTCCTCGAAATGAAACCACTGGCAGAGGCCCATGTCGGCGGCGTATTGGCCGAACAGCTCCGCCGCGGCTTTCGGCGTTCCATCCTCGCGCAGCAGGCCCATGTGGAAATGCCGGTAATAGGAGGACCCCTCGGCCTCCTTGTGCCGCGTGGTCGCCTCCCAGGCCGAAGGGAGATCATAGAGGCTGTACCAGTGGATGCGCGGCGCGCGGCCGATCAGAAGGTCGGCGGTGCGCGACAGGCCCCAGGCTTGCACCTCCTCGGCGCCGAACGAGGAGACGCCGACCTCGGTGACCCAGACCGGGAGCGAGGTAACAGCCTTGATCTCCTCGATCTTGGCCGGCCATTCTCCGATCTGCCATAAATTCCAGTCGAGCGGAAAGCCGTGCACGGCGACGGCGTCGACGTGATCGAGCACGCCACGCGCCTGCATGCTGCGCATGAAGGACGGGTCGATCGGCGAAATGCCGCCGAGCACGCGCGGCAAGGTCGGATGCGCGCTGCGGATGGCCTTGCCGGCCGCGAGCGCCAGGTTGGCAAACATCGCCCAGTCCGGGTCGATCAGGAGGTCCCAATGCGACTTGTTGTTGGGCTCATTCCAGATCTTGGCCGCCTCGATCATCGGCTCGCCTCCCGTGACGGATAAACCGGCCCGTCGACCTGCGGCCGCGTCGTGCGCTTGCACAGATAGACCTCCTCTTCCGGATGGGCCGCGATGGCAAAGCCGGCGCTGCGCAGCATGGCCTCGACGCAGGCGCGATTGGGCACCCACCAATTGGTGGGGTCGTCGGCATATTTGTGCTCGATGAAGTGCAGCTTCGGGTAGCCGGAGGAATCGAACTGATCGGTAGTCCAGAAGTCGTAATTCTTCTCGATCGCATCGACCCGGCTGTCGCCGCGCAGCATCGACTGAAACAGGAGGAGATCGCCGGCGACGTGCTCATGGATCAGGTCCAGCGCCAGCAGCGGGTGTCGCAGATGATAGAGCACGCCCATGAAGATCACGAGGTCGAACTTTTCGCGCAGCTGCCCGACATCATAGGCCGACATCTTGCGGAATTCGATCCTGAGCCCGTTCACCTCGGCCGCGAAGCGGGCCTGGGCCAGATATTCTTCGTCGGTGTCGAGGCCGAGCACGCGTTCGGCGCCGCGCCGCTTCATCTCCATGGCGTAGAAGCCGGCATTGCAGCCGATATCGAGCACGGTCTTGCCTTCGAGCCGGTCCGGAATGATGCCGGAGAAGCGCTGCCACTTCACATTGGGGTAGTCGCCGAGAAAGTGCGACGGCGCTGTCGGCACGCCCTTGAGGTCGAGATTGTGAAACCATGGCCCCAGCGCATCGACGCGCTGGCGGATTTCCTCGCGGGAGAGGGCGCCTCTGGTCATGCAATCGCTCCGTTATTCATTGAGACCGGCCGGGCCCCGTCCGATGAGGCGCGGGTCCGCGACTTGGAACGGCCCTCGACGCCCTCGGCGAGCAGGGCCATTGCCGTGCGATAGCCGTCGATGGTGCCGACATCGACGTAGGATTCGCCGGCCTTGACCCCGATGCCGTTGCCGCCGGCCGAAAGGTAGGCATTGACCAGCGTCCCGAAATATTCGTCGCGGCGTTCGCGTGCGTGCCACAGCGCCTGGAGCTGGCGGAAGCCGTGGGCCGACATCTTGAAAGCACCCCAGATCCAGCGCGAGGCTGCATTCGGCTGCTTGACCTGGATCTCCGTCACCTGCTCGCCGTCCAGCACCACCGCATCGAAGAATTCGGGGTGCTCGACCGGGAACAGCAGGAACGAGAGGTCTGCCTCGGGCAGGGATTGCAGGGCCGCCTTGGGAAACCACACCGTGTCGGGCAAGCCGACCATGACGTCTTCGTGCCGCCCGACGACGGTGCTTGCCCTGAACACCGCGTCGCACAGGCCGGAGGCTTCGGGCTGCACCACATAGGCGAGCTCGGCGCTGCCGTAATGGTCGCCGAAATATTCGAGGATGTCGGACTTGCCGGGCGAGATCACGAAGCAGATCTTGTCGGCGCCGCCGAGGATGAGGCGCTCCAGCAGATACTCGGAGACGGCGCAGGGACGGTCGGTCCCGTCGTCGCGCCGGCTGCCGACCGGCAGCAATTCCTTCGAGAAGGCGAGCGGCTGAATACGGCTGCCGCGGCCCGCGGCCGGAACGATGCCCCACATGATCAGGCCTCCTCGATTTGTTGCCGGCTGACCCGGCTCGACGCAATCTGCTCGAGCATCGAGATCAGTTCACGCGCCCGCTTGTCGGATGTGTGCTGGTCCATGGTGCGCTCATAGGCGCGCAGGGCCATGCGCCTGAGCTCGGCATCCGGCATCGCGAGTGCGGCAAGCGCGTCGTGCTCGTCGCGTGCGATCAGGATCTCTTCTCCGGGCGCGAAGAAGTCCGCTATTCCGGGCCAGTCGTCGCTCAGCAGCGGGGCACCGCATGCCGCGGCCTCGAACAGCCGGCCGGACGGGCACCAGCCCATCTCCGCCATGGCCCGGCGGGTGACGTTGAGGGTCAGCCGCGATGAGGCAAAGAACGGCGCGTGCTCGGACGGCGGCAGGTGCCGCACGAAATAAATGTTGGGCGACCATGGGAAATCGTCCGGATACTGCGCGCCGCCGATCAGGAAGCGGAGATCCTGGCGCGCCCGCGCGGGCGCGACGAAAAGCGCCTCGAGCGTGCGCTGGCGGTCTTCGGAGTAGGTGCCGAGATAGGACAAATCGGCGCGATAATGCGGCTGCGGCGCGACCGGATGGTGGATGTCTGTGTCGACATGCCCATAAAGCGGCCGCGTGTCGCGCGCGCCGAGCCTGTTGCGGAATTCGTCCGCAACGTGAGGCCCGCCGGTAAAGCTGAGCACCAGCGCGAAGTCCCGCAGGCCGCGCGGGCCGATATAGGGAACGGCCTCGCCGGCGATGAGCCTTGCCAGCGTAACCGGAGTATCGAGGTCGTAGAACACGGGAACGGCACGATCCTCAGCGAGAATCAGCTCGGTCGCGGCGATCGCATCGGGGCAATAGGAGGTCACGATCGCGACGTCGGCATCACGGATTTCGGCGCTTGCCGCCTGCCGCACGTCGTCCCAGTTCGCGAACAGCCGGAGCGCGCCACCCGGCAGCTCGTAGAGATCCCGGGCACCGGCATAATAGGGCACGTCGCGCTCGAAGAAGACGACGCTGTGTCCCGAACGCGCGAGATGCTTGCAGAGGCCGCGCCACAAGGTGGCGTGACCGTTGCCCCAGGAAGACGAGATTGTCAGGCCGAAGATGATGATCTTCACGCCGTCACCCGTTGGTTGATCCTGGTGATCTTCATGCCGCTTCTGTCGGCGCGGAGCGTGCTGATGCTGGCCGGATCGATCTCGATCGAAAGAAACTGGTCGAGCGGCGTGCGCGAATAGTGCAGCAGCGCGGCGCGGATCGGCTCGGCGTGGCTGACGAGGACCACGGCGTCGAGATTGCGATCGCCACGCAGCTGCTCCAGATGAGCGACCATCCGATTCTGAAGCGACCGCATGCTCTCGCCGCCGGGCGGGCGGCTCGTGCCGCGTCGCCCATTCCAGCGCGACCATCGGGGATCCGGCGCCAGCTCGTCGAACGATCGTCCGGTCCATTCGCCATAATCGAGCTCGTCGAGGGCGGGAACGATCTCGACCGGCAGCCTGAAATGCGCCGCGAGGATGCAGGCCGACTGCATACAGCGCCGTTGCGGACTGGACTGAATGAGCGATGGCCGCGGCGCGATGGTGCCGGCACAGCGCGCCATTTCCTCACAGCCGAGATCGTCGAGCGCGACGCCCTTCATCCGGCCGCACAGGATGCGGCCGAGCAGGGCATGATGCCCGTGCCGGACGAGATGGATGATCCCAGCCATCACGCAAACGCCTTGTCGTCGATGAAGGCGCGCGTCCGCCGTCCGGCCTCCTCGTCGGTGAACTGCTGCGGCGGCGATTTCATGAAATAGCTGGAAGGTCCGGTGAGCGCTCCGGCCTGGCCGCGGTCCATGGCGAGCTTGGCACAGCGCACCGCGTCGATCACGACGCCCGCCGAATTCGGGGAGTCCCAGACCTCGAGCTTGACCTCGGCGCTCAGGGGAACGCCGCCGAACGTCGTTCCCTCCAGGCGGATGAAGGCGAGCTTTCGATCGGTGAGCCACGGCACGTGGTCGCTCGGTCCGACATGGATGTTGTCGGGGTCCATGGGGACGTCGAACTGGCTGGTCACGGCCTGGGTCTTGGAGATCTTCTTCGACGCCAGCCGCTCCCGTTCGAGCATGTTCTTGAAATCGGTGTTGCCGCCGACATTGAGCTGGTAAGTGCGGTCGAGCCGCACCCCGCGCTCGCGGAACAGATTGGCGAGCACGCGATGCAGGATGGTGGCACCGACCTGGCTCTTGATGTCGTCGCCGACGATCGGCAGGCCCGCTTCCTCGAAGCGGCGCTGCCAATCCGGATTGGAGGCGATGAAGACCGGAATGCAATTGACGTAGCCGCAGCCGGCCTCGATAGCGCGTGCCGCATACCACTCGCTGGCACGCTGCGAGCCGACCGGAAGATAGGAGACCAGAACGTCGGTGCGGGACATCGCCAGCACTTCGGACACGTCGGCCTCCGGCACGTCCGCAATCGGAACGTCGTCGGTGAGATAATGCCCGATGCCGTCCAGGACCGGTCCGCGCTGCACGATCACGCCTGTCGGCGCGACGTCGGAGAAGCGGTGCGTGTTGTTGGGCGAGGCGAAGATCGCATCGGCGACGTCGCGGCCGACCTTGTTGGCGTTGACGTCGAACGCCGAAGCGATCTGGATATCGCTGATATGGTAACCGCCGAGATCCGCGTTCATTAGCCCCGGGACCGGCTCGTTCGACTTGGCGTTCCGGTAGTAGGTGAGGCCCTGGACGAAGGAGCTCGCGCAATTGCCGACGCCGACGAGTCCGACGCGTACGCGGCGCCTGTGTTGGAGACGAGAATGCATGGAATGAAGCCCTCCGGAAAACGCGCGGCGTCGGTGCAAGAGTCGGTGTAAGTACGTCGGCGAACGTGTGGAAGGTATGTTCGTTCCTGGAAAGGAGATGGCGGGCGGCACGCCTCGGCCGATTCATCGCGAGAAAATGCGACGCGCTTAACATGGGATAAAATCCCGTACCGCCAGCTCGGAACGAACGACTTTCATGATGAAGATGAAGAAGATGATGCTCGCCTCACGCGGACCGTTTCGTATCTGCCGCGAAGAACCAATCACTCCGGCCCGCGTTTGTCGGCCAATGGTTCGATGCGGTGCGGCGTTCATCGCCCGCCTAGTGAACGAGGTGTGACATGACATCCAAGGCACAGAACAGCGAAGCCCACGAGACCACCGATCACAACGTCATCCAGAAATGGGCCGAAGAACGCGGCGGGAAGCCGGCGACCGTGAAGGCGACGGAGGAGGGTGGCCACGCCGGAATCCTGCGTATTGATTTCGATCCGCCGGATGAAGCGTTGGATCGCATCAGCTGGGATGCGTTCTTCGAGAAGTTCGATGAAGCCGGCATCGCGTTCCTGCATCAGGATCGAACCAAGGACGGCAAGCTCAGTCGATTCCACAAGTTCGTGCGACATTAGCGACCGCGCGACATGGCGGGCGGCTGGGCGGAAGCGATCAGGGCGGGCGATTTTGGGCGCGCCTGGCGGATCAACGATCGAGATTTGCTGGAGATCGCGCATCCGCCCAAGCACACTGGCCCGCGCCATCTCCAGCGGATCTGGCGCGGCGAGGACCTGAAAGATAAGCACGTGCTGGTGCGCTGCTATCACGGGCTCGGCGACACCATCCAGTTCCTGCGCTTCATGAAGCCGCTTCGCGCGATTGCGCGCAGCGTCACCCTGTGGTGTCAACCCGAGCTGCTGCCGATGGTCGAGGGCGCAGCGGGCGTCGATCGCGCCATCCCGCTGCATGATGGTGCGCCCGAGAGCGCTTTCGAGGTCGACATCGAGATCATGGAGGTGCCGCACGCTATCAGAGCGCGCCGCGATCAGGTCGAGATGCGCGTTCCCTACCTGATGCTCCCTCCTGTTGCCGTACAACCGCTTCGGCTGCAAAGTCTGGCCGTCGGCCTGGTCTGGAAAGTCGGTGAGTGGGACAAGCGGCGGGAGGTTCCGGCCGTCTTGCTGCGCAATCTCGCTGGATCCGGCGTGACGCTCCATTCGCTTCAGCGCGGGACGAGCACCGAAGAGCTCGCGACGATCGGGGCGCGGGACATCAGCACGCCCGACATCATAGCTCTCGGCCATCGCCTGCGGCAGCTCGATCTCGTCGTATGTGTCGACACCATGGTGGCACACCTTGCGGGCGCGCTGGGATGCGAGGCCTGGGTCTTGCTGCATGCCGATTGCGACTGGCGCTGGCCCCAATCCGGTGCGCGTTCGTTCTGGTACCCGAGCCTGCGGCTGTTTCATCAAACACGGCCGGGCGATTGGGTCGATGTCATCGCCGACGCCCGCAACGCGCTACGGGTGCGGCTCGAAGGAGGTCGAACGACCGCGGCGATGTGATTTCCAGACGTTCTTTCCAAGACATTGATGAGGAACGAGCGCCGCCCACGCGCTTTGGTGCAACGCCCTCGCAATGGAAAGACGCTCATGCAAAGTTCCGACGCCGGTGTGTCGACTGCCAGCCTGTCGCAGGTGACCGACGATATCTGGATCGTGAACGACAAGCCGATCAACGCCGCCGGCCTGCAACTGCCCGTGCGGATGACTGTCATCCGCCTGTCGAACGGCGACCTCGTGCTGCATTCGCCGGTGAGATATTCGCCGGCTTTGCGCCAAGAGCTGGAGCGGCTGGGCACGATCAGATACCTGCTGGCGCCGAATATTGCGCACTGGATGTTCCTGCCAGAATGGCAAAGGCAGCTGCCGCAGGCCGCGATCTTTGCTGCGCGCGGCCTTGCGGCGCGCGGGCAGGTGCGGGCGGCGGGCCTCCGCATCGATCGGGAGCTTGGAGACACGACGCCGGAGGAATGGGCCGCCGACCTCGAAACGGTGTCGGTGAATGCTCCGATGTTCTCGGAGGTCGAGCTGTTCGACAGGCGGAGCCGGACGCTGGTTCTGACCGATATCGTTCAGAACCTCGATCCCCACCACCTCAGCGCCGCGAATACAGCCGCGGCGAGCCTGCTCGGCATTGCCAAGCCGGGCGGGAAGGCCCCGATCTATCTGCGGCTGCTGCTCCGCCTTGGCGGCCGTTCGGCGCGGGCTGCGGGCGAGCGGCTCGTGAAGCTGGCTCCGGAGCGGGTGATCTTTGCGCATGGCGACTGGTTCGAAACACAGGGAACGGCACGCCTGCGGCGATCCCTGCGCTGGCTGCTTCCCGCGGACGTCTCGGGACGCGAGCACGGGCAGATGGTCGGCACGCGCGTCGTCATCACCGGCGCCTCCAGTGGAATCGGCCGCGCCGCGGCGCTGGCCTTTGCCCGCGAGGGCGCAAGCGTGGTCCTCGCCGCACGCCGCGGCGAGGTCTTGATGCGGCTTGCTGCGGATTGTGAGGCGCTCGGAGGCCGGGCCCTGGCCGTGCCAACCGACGTCACTGACGCGGAGGCGGTGCAGCGTCTGGCCGGTGCGGCGGATGAGGCCTTCGGCGGCATCGACGTCTGGATCAACAACGCCGGCACGGGCGTGTTCGGGGCCTATCAGGATGCCGACATCGCGCTTCATCGCCGGACCATCGAGGTTAATCTGCTCGGCACCATGCATGGCGCGTTCGCGGTGCTTCCGATCTTCCTTCGCCAGAACCGCGGTGTCCTGATCAACAACATCTCGCTCGGCGGCTGGGCGCCGACGCCCTTTGCCGCAGCCTACACCGCCAGCAAGTTCGGCCTGCGCGGCTTCACCGCAAGCTTGCGTCAGGAGCTCCGGGCTCATCCCGGCATTCACGTCTGTGGCGTTTTTCCGTCCATGGTCGATACGCCGGGCTTCGTCCACGGCGCCAACGTCTCCGGACGAAGGCTCGATCCTGGTCCGCTGCTTTATCAATCCGAAGATGTAGCCCAGACCCTCCTGCGCCTCGTCCGCGCGCCTCGTGACGAGATGGCCGTGGGGTGGCCGGCGCGCGCCGGGCAACTGGCCTATGCGGTTGCTCCTGAGATCACCGAGAATGTCATCGGAGCCGCATTCCGCTGGCTGCTGTCGCGCGCGCGTCCAGCAGCAAGGAACGAAGGGACCTTGCTCGAAGCGGGTCCGCAGGGCACGTCCGTCGACGGCGGCTGGCTGGTGCGGAAGCAGGTTCCGCCGGCCGCTGTGCTCAGCAAGGGGCTCGTGGTGCTCGGGATCGCTGCCGGCCTGGCATTCGCGGCATCGAGGGCGGGGCGTTACAGACCCCGCGCGAGGACGCGGCGGCGCCGCGCGTGAGTCCGCGGCAATCTCGCGCCGAGGACCGACGGGGATGCCCGCCCGCCGGACCGCAGATGGCTCCGACGCCGGAACGAAGCCCCGAGACCGCGCGTTCCTGCGGGAACACCCGAGGACCAGACGTTGCCGCGCTATCATTTTGATTTGGTGGATTCTGAAACCGTAGCCGACGAGGGAGGTGCCGATTTGCCGGACGACATCAAGGCTCTGGATGTCGCCGAAGAGATTGCGCGGCGCCTGCTCGAGGAGCGTCCCGAGCTTAAGGGCCGCCACTTCTCGATCCTCGTCACGAACGAGGATGGTGAGGAAATCGGCCGGATGCCGCTGGATGTAGTGCACTGAAGCCGTGATCTGACATGACGTTCATGATTGGGGTGATCGCCGACACGCATGGACTGCTGAGGCCCGAGGCGAAGCGCTGCCTCGCCGGCGTCTCGCACATCATCCACGCCGGCGACATCGGCGCCCAGGCGGTGATGGACGGGCTTTGCCGCATCGCACCCGTCACCGCGATCAGGGGAAATGTCGACCGGGGCACGTGGGCTGAACGCTTTCCCGAAACACAAACGCTGCGCCTCGGCGGCCGCAGCTTCCACGTCCTGCACGACCTCAACGAGCTGACGATCGATCCTGCCGAGCTCGGGATCGATGTCGTGGTCTCAGGGCATTCCCACCGCGCGCGGATCGAAACCGTCAACGGCGTGCTCTATCTGAATCCAGGCAGCGCAGGGAAGCGCCGCTTCAAGCTGCCGATTACGCTGGCAACGATGGAACTGCACTCCGGCGGGCCGCTGCGGCCGGTCATTCACGATCTCGACACGCCAGCAGGCCTCCGCTGCTAGTGCGTCTTCGATTTCTGCCACCGCTCCAGATCCAGCGGCGGCCGTTCCGGATCGATCTGTTCCTTCTCGGGATTGCCTTGCCAAGGCTTATCCGTCTGCCGGTGCGTCGGCATATCGGTCTTCCGGCGCGGATCGTCGAGCGGTGTCTCTCGCGGATCGGTTTCAGGTTCAGTCGCCTTTGGCATGTGTTTCCCCGTCGAGAGTTTCCCTGTCGAGCTCGCAGGATGGGCTGCGGCAGCACCCTCTGATCAACCCGGGACGCAGCGCGGTGTTCCCTGTCTCGCGCTGCGGCGATCGGCGCAGGAACGACCCCTGCGACAACTCATTGTTCTATTTCGACATTGCGAACCATCGACACAGGAGCAGCACATGTCAAAGATGCCTCCAGTCCCCGAAGAACAGCGGAGCAACAAGGGACCCGGTTCCGATCCGGCCGTCGAGCCGACAGAACGGGAGCCGGGCCGCGAGAATTTCGATACCCAGGGCCGCCACGGCAACATCAAGCAGAACACGACCAACCAGGGCTACCAGCAGGATCGATGATGCTCGACCTCAACAGATGCACCAAGAGACAGTCGATGAGCAGGACAGGTCTGGTGCTGCTCGCCGTGCTGGCGACCGCCTCCGCCGGAGCGGCATTCGGGCAGGGAGGTGGCGGCGGGGGAGGGAGCGCCGGTGGCGGGGCGGCCGGGAGCACGTCGTCGGCGCCCGGGACCAACTCGGCCGGGACAGCGCAATCGAGCGGCGGCTCCGGCCCACGGGGATCGACGACCGTCGGCCGACCCGGCAATCCTGCAGGCGGCACCAACATCGGACGCATCGATGGGACCGTCACGCCCGGACCCTCGCTGCAGGGCGACGACCAGATTCGTTCGGAGACCTCCCGCGATTCCGAGGCGGATCGAAAGATCAAAGGCATCTGCAGGGGATGCTGAGCCCATGATGCTGACCCCGATCAGCAGGGCTATCGCAGTTGAGATTTTCCCTGCGGCCATCATTCGAGACGCCCGCTTGAGGCGGGCTCCTCAGGATGAGGTCGGAGTGCGCGGCAGCAGTTTCAACGGGCACTGACACCGATTAGCCTCATCCTGAGGAGGCGCGTCAGCGCCGTCTCGAAGGACGAGGCGTGCGCGCAGACCGCCGCCACAAGTCATATGCGATTGCGCTGCCCCTGATCAGGACGCCGGCTTGACCGGCGTCCAGTCCAGGTCCGCATCATCGCAAGGCTCGGGGTCGGCCGGGCAAGGCCTGATCTTCAACTCGTCCTCGAGCACCGCCTCGCCCTCGGCATGCTCGACCAACCCCGCCTCATCGGCTTTCTCCAGCGCTTCCTCCTTGGTCGGAAACGTGCGGCTCATCTTCTCTCCGTCCTTGAACAGGGCGTATGCCATGATCGCCTCTCTGGCTTCCGTCGCTACGCACTATGCGATTTCCCTGAGGTGACTCAGGGTCGACAATCCGAGGCCACTCAAAGCAAGCAAGAACGATCTTCTCGGCATGTGCATCTCCAACATGTGAGCGACAGACGCAGCGTTGATACCGAACGTTCCTATCGGGAATGAAGCCGATAACCAATCGCGCACGCGTGCCGACGAATGTCTGGCTCGTCTTAACGCATGTTAGTCTCGATGAATTGGCACGATTGATCGCAAGCTCGATCCCATTGACCTGCTGATCGCCATAGGAACGTGCGCGTGTGGCATGGCTTGATTCCGTATCGGAAGTGCCGAGCCGCGCACGAGTTCACCACATGGAAGACAGACAAAGCAATTTCCCGACGTCCGCATGCGTCCTTCTCGGACTTGGCCTCGGCGCATTCTTCGACGGCATCGTCTTTCATCAGCTGCTGCAATGGCATCATATGTTAAGCGGCTGGTATCCGCTTAATTCCATCGAGAACATCACCCTCAATACGACCTGGGACGGCATCTTTCACAGTGCCGCCTACGTCCTCGTGCTCGCCGGGCTTTTCCTGATGTGGCAGCGGACACGCCGAAGCGCGCCGCGGTGGTCCGGCTCGCAGTGTCTCGGGACGATCCTGATCGGGTGGGGCATCTTCAATCTCGCTGAAGGCGTGGTCGATCACCAGATCCTGAGATTGCATCAGGTGAACGAGACCGTGCCCGACGGCCAGCGCATTTTCTGGGATATCGGCTTTCTGCTGTGGGGAGCTGCGATGATCGGAATGGGCGTTGCCATGGCACGCGTGGGGGCGCAGGAGGGAGTGCATGCGAAAGGCAGTCTACAGGTCGTTAGAAACACGCCGCCGGCTCTGGTCTACGTGATCTTTCTGCTGCTGCTCGTGCTCGCGACGGCACCAGCGTTTCGGCCAGTGCTGTTCGGCCTCTCCGTCGACGATCTCTTGCAGTTGCGCTGTTTTTCGTCGGTCTGAGCGCGGAGGTGACCATGGTGGAGTTCAGGCTTCCTAGAAATTCCAGCGCCCACACGCGAGGCGCCACTTCGCAAAACAGGAACCATGGCTGCGGCGTTCGCTTATCAGACGCGAGTTGGAGGCGCCTGATGGGAAAGAAGCAATTTGCCGCTCTGCCGTTTCGTCTGGACAAGTCCGAGCTGCGGGTGATGCTGATCACGACCAGGCGCAAGCGCAGGTGGAGCGTCCCAAAGGGATCGCCGATGCGCAACAAGGAGCCGCACCTGACGGCTGCGCTCGAAGCCTATGAGGAGGCGGGCCTGGTCGGGGTCGTGGCCACGCGCGCACTGGGCAGCTTCAAGCATCGCAAGCGAAAAGGTGATCGCAAGCGGACCATGAACGTTGCCGTCTTCCCCATGAAGGTGCACGGGCGGGAGCGTTGGTGGCCCGAGAAGGGCGAGCGGGAGGCGATCTGGGTCTCGCCGAAGACGGCGGCGCGCCTGGTGCACAAGGCGCAGCTCCGGCGCCTGATCGCCCGGTTCGCGGCGCAGACGGCGCGCGAGACATCCTCGCCGCTCGGCCGGTGAGGGGTGGGCCGGATTTAGGAACGCGCCGCGCGCCCAATCATTCAAGGTTGATGGACCAACAAACCACGGGGCTCATATCGGAGGAGCGGCCGCCTCACGACATCCTGGCAGCGGCGATCGAGCGACGCCGCGCCGTCCTGTTCGTGGGCGCCGGTGTCTCGATGGCCGTCGGCCTGCCGTCCTGGCAGTCCCTGATCGATCATCTCCTTGACGATCTCGGCCTCGATCGCAACGTCATCGATGGAATGCATGGCGGCTATCAGATGCTCGCGGAATATTATCGGATCAAGCGCGGCGGGATCGGCCCGCTGCGCAGCTGGCTCGACCGCAATTGGCGTGTCGACCCCGAGAAGATCGCCGCTTCAGAGCTGCACCGGATGATCGTCGAGCTGGATTTTCCGGTCATCTACACCACCAATTACGACCGCAACCTGGAAACCGCGTTCGACGTGCTGAACAAGCCCTTTGCGAAGATCAGCAACGCGAAGGAGATCGCGAGCGCGCGTGCCGGTGTCACCCACATCATCAAGTTTCACGGCGACTTCGACGACGATGCTTCGCTGGTTCTGACCGAGACCGACTTTCTGAACCGGCTCGCCTTCAATTCCCCGCTCGATATCCGCTTTCGCGCCGATGCGCTGGGAAGCACGCTGCTTTTCGTCGGATACAGCATGTCCGATCCGAACATTCGGCTGTTGCTGCACCGGATCTGGCAGATCTGGGACGAGTCCGGGCACAGCCAGGACCGGCCGAGATCCTTCGTGTTCGTCGCGCAGCGCAATCCGGTGCAGGAGGCCGTGCTCGCGAACTGGGGCATTACCACCATCGCTCCGCCCGACGGGATGGCTGCCGATGACGGTCTCAGGCGGTTGCTGCGCGACATTCGCGAGCGGCGTGACGGCAGGACAGTGCCTAGCTCGTGTCCCGACACCGAGAGACATCGCTAGGGACGCCGCACGCTGCAGATCTCGTTCGAGGCTGGAGTGAGGCTTGCGGCATATTGCATGTCCAGAAAGCCGGCGCGCCAGCGCTGCGCCATGGCCGTCTCCGACAGGTCGAAGGATTTTTCCGGCCCGGCTTCCTCGCGGCCCGGGCGGTAGCTCAGGAGATAGACCTCGTCGTCGTAGTGGAGGTCCTGAAGCTCGGCGCGGAGCTGACGGGCCTCCAGCGCGTAGCCGAGGCGCTGGAAGGTCTGGTTGCCGAAGGTCAGGTCGCTCTTGCGCTCGGACGCGGCTTCGAGCCCATCGGGGACCTTGCCGTCGCGCGGAAACAGATCGATCACATAGAGACGGAGCGGGCCAGCAGTCTCCAGGATCGGATCGAACGGCGCGTTCAGCGAGAACCCGCCATCGACGAGCCAGCGGCCGGCGATCTGCACCGGAGCGAATTCGGGGAGAAAGCCGCAGCTGGCCAGGATATGGTCCATTTCGATCCGCTCCGACGCGGAGTCGAACAGCACGGCATCGCCGCTCTCGACGTCCGTGGCGCAGATCGTGATCCGCAGATCGCCGCCGTTCAGACGTCCGAAATCGATCAAGCGCTGCAGACGTTGACGGGTCGGGCCGAGATCGTAGAGGCCCCCGTAGTGAGAAGCCGGAATGGGGAGGCGGGGATGGAAGTAGCCCGAATGACCCAGCACGCGCGTACTGATCGAGCTCAGCCACGCAAACGCGTGGCGGCCCGCGTTCGGCACGTCGGCTGGACTGCTTAGTGCATGCCAATAGCTGCGCAGAGTCTGCAGCCGGTCGTCGCGCGCGCTCCCCGCGATCAGCGCGGCCGTGATGGCCCCGGCCGACGAACCCGTCACCCAGTCGATCGGCAGCCGAAGAGAGGTGAAGGCTTCAAACACACCGCCATGATAAGCACCGAGGCCGAGGCCGCCGGAGAATGCGACGGTCGTGAGAGGGCGCTCGGCTGCGGTTGTCCCGTGATCGCGAACGGACGGCAACGCGGCTACTCCGGCAGAGGCGTGTCGGCGATGTCCAGCAGCGCGCCGAGGCCTTGACGGAGGCGCCGCGTCGCGATGCTGTCGTTGGCAAGGCCGAACACCACGAGCGAGCGCGCGGTCACCGCGTAAGCATGCCCGAACTCGAACTCGGCCATCGGCGCGTCGGGCCGATTGGTGTCGATCAAGCCCAGCCAGCTGTGTCCTTCGGTGACCTCCGGCAGGGTGAAGTTCACGACGTCGTGGTGCGCGTTGTAGACCAGCAGCATGGTCGCATCCGAGCCGCGCCGCTTGATCCCGGTCTCCTGCGCGCGGCCGTCGAGCAGCATGCCGAAGCATTTGGCGTTGCCGTCCTGCCATTGCTCCGTCGTCATCTCCTCGCCGGACGGCGACAGCCAGGTGACATCCTTGACGTCGAGCTCCTCGTTGTGCGAGCCGACCAGGAAGCGGCTGCGATATAGGATCGGAAACGCCTTGCGGGTGGCGATCAGCTTGCGCACGAACTCGCGCAGGCTGCGGCCGTTCGCGGTGATGCCCATCCAATTGAGCCAGGTGGTCTCGTTGTCCTGGGCGTAAGCGTTGTTGTTGCCGTTCTGGGTGTGCCCGAACTCGTCGCCTGCGAGCAGCATCGGCGTGCCGTGGGACAGCAGCATCGTCGCCAGCAGATTCCGCTTCTGGCGCTCACGCAAGGCGGTGATCTCGGGGTCGTTGGTCGGCCCTTCGACGCCGCAATTCCAGGAATGGTTGTTGCTGTGACCGTCGCGATTGTCCTCGCCATTCGCCTCGTTGTGCTTGTCGTTGTAGGAGACGAGATCGTTGAGGTTGAAGCCGTCATGCGCGGTAACGAAATTGACGCTGGCCCAGGGCCGGCGTCCGCGCTTGTTGAAGAGGTCGCCGGAGCCCGAGACGCGCTTGGCGAAGTCGGCCAGCGTGCCCGGATCGCCCTTCCAGAAGGCCCGCACCGTGTCCCTGAACTTGTCGTTCCACTCGGCCCAGCCCGGCGGGAACTGACCGACCTGGTAGCCACCGGGTCCGATGTCCCAGGGTTCTGCGATCAGCTTGACGCTGGAGAGCACGGGATCCTGGCGGCAGGCGTCGAGGAAGCCGCCGCCTTCATCGAAGCCATAGGGTTCGCGCGCCAGGATGGTGGCGAGATCGAAACGGAAGCCGTCAACCCGCATCTCGGTCGCCCAGTAGCGCAAGGAATCGGCGACGAGTTGCAGCACACGCTGATGCGAAAGATTGACGGTGTTTCCGGTGCCGGTGTCATTGATGTAGTAGCGCTTCTCGTCCGGCAGCAGGCGGTAATAGCTGGCATTGTCGATTCCCTTGAACGACAGGGTCGGGCCGAGCTCGTTGCCTTCGGCGGTGTGATTGTAGACGACGTCGAGAATGACCTCGATGCCATGGGCGTGAAACTGGTTGACCATGGCCTTGAATTCGTTGGCCGACGTCGCCTTCAGGTAACGCGGCTCCGGCGCGAAGAAGGCAATGGAGTTGTAGCCCCAGTAATTGCGCAGGCCTTTCTCGACCAGATAGCTGTCGTCGACGAAGGCATGGATCGGCAATAGCTCGGCGCTGGTGATGCCGAGCGAGCGCAAGTAGGCCGGGATTTCCGAATGTGCGAGCCCCGAGAACGTGCCGCGATCGGCTTCCGGCACCAGCGGATGCAGCTGGGTGAAGCCTTTGACGTGCATCTCGTAGACGATCGTGCGCTCCCACGGTACTTCCGGCTTGCGCGCCACGCCCCAGGTAAAGGCGGGATCGATGACGCGGCATTTCTGCATCAAGGGCGCGCTGTCGCGTTCATCATAGGACAGGTCCTTGTCGGCGTGATCCAGCCGGTAGCCGAACAGCTCCGGCCCCCAGCGGAGCTGGCCGACCAGCTGCCTGGCGTAGGGATCGAGCACGAGCTTGTTGGGATTGAAGCGGTGGCCGGCGTCGGGTTGGTAAGGACCATGGACGCGATAGCCGTAGACGGTCCCGGGACGGGCGGAGGGCAGATAGCCGTGCCAGACCTCGTCGGTATATTCGGGCAGCTCGATGCGCTCGAGCTCGGCTTCGCCGGTATCGTCGAACAGGCAGAGCTCGACCTTGGTGGCGTGGGCGGAGAACAGCGCGAAATTGACGCCGAGGCCATCCCAGGTGGCGCCGAGCGGGAAAGGTCTGCCTTCGGTGATCCGGGTGCGGCGCAGGCGTGAGGCCGTCCGCGTCAGGGCCTCGTCTGAATGTGCTGGCTGGTCCATCTCTGCCCCCGAGTTGCCCGTCAGGATGTCGGCGCAGTCGCGGCGGTGGGCTCCACGTCGGCCGGCTTGGACGGCGCGTTGGCTTTTTGCAGAGCCGCCTCCTTGCTGATGGCCGGAATGGAGTTGCCGATCCGCCCGACGATCGCGATCAGCTCAGCGTCCGAAAGTCCGAGCCGTTTCTTGACGAGGCGCACCTGGGCGCGGTCGGTCAGGTCGAGCTTGTTGCGGATCAGTTGCGGCTTCGGGCGGCGCATGGCCACGGCTCCTATCTGGGGTGGTAACCGTCGCGCTGCTGATTCCGTTCCCGTTGCGCTGCAAATGTCCGGCGTCGGCGCCGTGGAGGAACGAACGCACACGGCTCCGCTTTGTCGCCCCGACGCGCGCAATTGCATGCCGAGGTGGGCATGCCGCGAAAGGGGATGGGCTTGAGTCAAAGACTGGGAACGGCCGAGCAAGGTCGGCGCCATGGTCCTCAGATCGTCGATCATGGGGTCTCGTTCAACCTGTGGGCGCCGACGGCGCGATCGGTCGAGCTGTTCGAAATCGGCCAGCCGCCACGCAAGATGCCGCGCGATGCGGACGGCTGGTATCAGCTATTGAGCCAAACTGCGCGCGCCGGCACGCGCTATCAGTTCAGGATCAACCAAGACCGCGTCGTGCCCGATCCCGCCTCGTGCTTCCAGCCGGACGACGTCGGCGCGCCGAGCGAGGTGGTCGACATGGCCGCGTTGCGGGACCCGGTGCTCTATCCGGGCCGTCCCTGGGCGGAAGCCGTGATCTACGAGCTACATGTCGGCACGTTCAGCGAGGAGGGGACCTATGCCGGCGTCGAGAAGAAGCTGCCTTATCTTCGCGATCTCGGCATCACCGCCATCGAGCTGATGCCGCTCAACGACGTCCCCGGGCGGCACAATTGGGGCTATGACGGCGTGCTCCTGAACGCGCCGAATGCCCGCTATGGCCGGCCGGAGGATCTCAAGCGGCTGCTGCGCGCGGCGCATGCCCTTGACCTCATGGTCTATCTCGACGTCGTCTATAACCATTTCGGGCCGCAGCTGAACTATCTGCATCTCTATGCGGAGAACTTCTTCAACCCGCGCCACACCACCGGGTGGGGGCCCGCCGTCAACCTCGAAGGAGCCGACGGCGCGTTCGTGCGCGGGTTTCTGATCGAGAATGCCCTGATGTGGCTGCGCGATTATGGGTTCGACGGCCTGCGCTTCGATGCCGTTCATGCGCTGAAGGACGACTCGAAACGTCATTTCCTGGTCGAGCTCGCCGAGACCCTGCGCAGCCAGCTGGCGGGCCGGCGCATCCATCTGATGCTGGAGAACGAGGCCAATCAGGCGCACCTGCTCGCGCGTTCGCAGGGACGAGCGACGTACTACGATGCGCAATGGGGCGACGATTTCCACAACGCGCTTCACGTCCTGCTCACGGGCGAGGACGAAGGTTATTACCGGGCGTTTGCGGATAAGCCGCTCGAGCATTTGGCGCGATCCCTGACCGAGGGCTTTGCCTATCAGGGCGAGGTGTTTCCCCTGCACGAGGCGCCGCGCGGCGAGCCGAGTGCTCATCTGCCGCCCGAAGCGACCATCTTCTTCGCCCAGAACCACGACCAGGTCGGCAACCGCGCCTTCGGGGAGCGGCTGTCGCGGTTGGTCGGTCCGGACAAGCTGGAGCTGGCCCTCGCACTGGTTCTGCTCAGCCCGCATATTCCAATGCTGTTCATGGGCGAGGAAGCGGCAGCCGAAACGCCCTTCCTGTTCTTCGCCGACTGGACGGGCGAAGCCGCCGAACTGACACGGGAAGGCCGCCGCAAGGAGTTTTCGCACTTCAAGGCGTTCGCGACCCCCGAAACGCGCGCCGGAATCCCGGACCCCTGCGACGAAAGAACCTTCCGCGCCTCCAAGCTGGACTGGACCAGCATCGAGCAATCGCCTTCCGGCACCAGGTTCCGAGCACTGACGACGCAGTTGTTGACGATCCGGCGCGAGAAGATCGTGCCGCTGATCAAACGCGGGTTCGTTTCGGCGCAGCGACAATTGCTCGGCGCGGATCCCAGCATGGGCGGCGTGGATGTGCGCTGGCAGACCGAGCAGGGCGACGTTCTGCAGATCGTCGCCAATTTCGCCGACCTCGAACTGCCGATGCCCTCGCTGGTCGACGGCGAGAGCCTGTGGCGATTGCACTCTCATGACGCCGGAGCACTTGGGCCCGGCGACATGATCGTGAGGCTTGGCCGCAAGCGCTGACGACAGACGAGGTTCAGCGCTCTCAGGCTAGCTGCCGGCACGGCTCGCGACGGCCGGTGTGGGCGAGGTCGCGAACTTGCCGAGCCCAAGGTAGACGAGGCCCGCCACGCCGATTCCGAACAGCCAGCTCAGATCGGCACCGCCGAGCAGATAGATCGAGATCGGCCCCTGCAGCGCGCTGACGAGGCCGTCCTGCACCAGCCATCCGGCAACGAGGCCGGCGAAGAACGCGATCATGCCGGCCCAGTTGATGTCGCCATAGGCGCTGCTCTCCGGCGAGCGATAGAGCTCGGCCACCTCGATCTTGCCTTTGCGCTTGATGTAGAAGTCGGCGAGCACCACGCCGGCCCACGGGCTCATCCACAACAGCAGGCTGATCATCCAATGGTCGAACGCCTTCGCGAAGGACGGCGCGAAGATGAAGTAGAGGGTGACCAGATAGCCGGCGACGCCGACGATGACGGTGAGCCAGAAGCGCGAGAGTTTCAGCCCCGCGCTTAAGGCGGCCAGCGCCGCCGAATAGACGTTGAGGATGTTGGTAGCGATCGGGCCGTGCAGCACCATCAGGAGGACAAGGATGCTGACGGGACCGCCGAACACCGCGCTGACCATCTTGGCGGGATCCGTGTCCAGCGTCGTCGAGGCAATGGTCGCGCCGAGAATGCCGAGCCAGACCGTCGGCACGAACATACCGACATAGCTGTACCAGAACACGGCTTTCGACGGCGTGGAGCGCGGCACGAAGCGCGAATAGTCGGAGGCCCAGGTGACCCAGGAAATGCCCCAGCCGACGCCGATTGCGGTCATCAGCATCGTCAGCATCGCCAGATGCGCGCCGGGCGGCAGCGAGGTGGTCAGGTTCCAGTTGACGACGCCGGGCCGCGTCCAGGCCAGCACGCTCATCAGCACCATGATGGCGATGGTCGGCGGCACCGTGTACTTCTCGAAGGTGCGGATCGCGTAGAAGCCGTAGACGCCGATCATCACCTGCACCGCCATCACCAGCGTGATGACGATCATCTCGACCAGCCAGGTGTCGGGCACGCCGAACTGGCCGAGGATGCCCATCGAGACCTTGACCGGGAAATAGGTGTTCACGCCGATCCAGCCCAGCGTCATCAGGAACATCAGGATGCTCGGCAGGTAGGCGCCGCGGACGCCGAAGGCGGACCGGCTCAGCACCATCTGGTTGACGCCGGTCTTGTGTCCCATCACCGTGAAGGTCGCGAAGATCGCGCAGCCCACGATGTTGCCGAGCACGATGACCGCGATTGTCTCCATCAGGCCGAGCTTGAGGATGATGCCGAGCGCGCCGAGCGCCCAGTTCACCGGCGCGATGTTGGCGCCGGCCCAGATCCACATCTGCTGCGGCCCGCTGGAGTCCCGGTCCGCGTCAGGAATTGGCTCGATGCTGTGAATATCAGCGCGAAGTTCGGAATCCGTCATGGCATCCCCCAATACGAAGCACGCTTCGCATCATCGCAGCATAAATCGTGCCATGGGTTGCGGAGCGGCCGGGCCGGGCGCGTTTCGATGCCGGACGCAGCGAGGCTCGCCTCGGATGCGACTGCGTTTTTAAGCGCCGGCCATGCCGACGCGCCGGCCTGCCGCAGCACACCGGACCCGCCGCCGGTTGACGGCGATCGATGCACGGCCGGGCAGCGGTACGATGATAAATTAAGCAGCCCAACTCAAAAGCGCAGCACTCGCCTCTAGTCGAATAGGGCAGCGGCGCTGTCGCGACTGGGATGGCCGGCCACGATGCGCTGCATCATCTCGATGAAGAGCGCCTGTTCCCGCTGGCTCAAATCGCCGAGCGTTGCGCGATGCGCCCGCCGTGCCGCGCCCTCGATTTTAACCAGCAGCGCGGCGCCGGCCGGCGTCAGGCGGCACAATCGCGCGCGCCGATCGTCCTTGTTCACCGCGCGCTCGACAAGGTTGCGCGCCGCGAGACGCTTCAACGCACCGGTCGTCGTAGTGCGATCGAGCGCGATATCGGCCGCCAAAGTGGTCTGATCGGCGGTTTCTCGCACCGCCAGCGCCGAGAGCAGGCTGTATTGCAGCGGCGTGACCTCGAATTCGCCGCAGGCTTCCTGAAACAGCGCGACGTGAATCTGGTGCAGCCGGCGGATCAGATAGCCGGGCCGTTCCGACAAGGGCCAGGGGCGGTGCCGCGTCCCGCCGCGACGTGTCTTCGCTTGCCGCAATGCACACACTCCCAAGCCGAAACCCTGCCGCGCTTAGCTCGATTCGAGTGCGCCTGCCACATCGGGATCATGGCACGATGCTTGCTTTTGTCAAAATGCGAAGCATGCTTCGTAATTCGAGGGACGAAGCCGTCGCCCCTCGCAAGAAGAGGAGAGCGCCATGTCCGTCACTGCCAGCTTCGATCTTCTGCTCCGGGGTGGCCGCGTGATCTGTCCGGCCTCCGGCGTCGATGGCCTCAAGGACGTCGCCATCCGCAATGGCAAGATCGCGGCGGTCGCATCTGACATTCTGCCGACCAGCGCGAAGGAGGTCGTCGATGTCAGCGGCAAGCTCGTGCTGCCCGGGCTGATCGACACCCACGCGCACGTCTATCAGTATGTCTCCGGCCGTTTCGGCATGAACCCCGACATGGTCGGCGTGCAGTCCGGCGTGACGTCGCTGGTCGACCAGGGCGGTCCGTCCTGCATGACGCTGCCGGGTTTCCGCCATTTCATCGCGGAAGCCTCGGCCTCGCGCGTCTATGCGTTTATCTCCGCCTATCTCGTCGGCGGCCTCGAGGGCCATTTCTATCCGCAGCTCTACAGCCCCGACGGCGTCGACATCGATGCGACCGTCAAGGCGGCAACCGCCAACCTCGATCTCGTGCGCGGCATCAAGGCTCACGCGGAGATCGGCGGCTTCGCGCGCTGGGGCATTCGCGTCATCGAGATGGCGGCCGAGATCGGCAAGCGCGCCGACCTGCCGGTCTATGTGCATTTCGGCCAACTCTGGGGCCTGCCCGAGAGCGGCGCCAATGGCGAGGATGCCGACACCATCCTCACCCGCGTGATCCCGCTCTTGCGCGAGGGCGACATCCTCGCTCATCCCTTCACGCGCCATCCCGGCGGTTTCGTCAATCGCGAGGGCGAGGTGCATCCGGTGATCCAGGCCGCGCTCGACCGCGGCCTCAAGGTCGATGTCGGCCACGGCAGCCATTTCTCCTATCGGCTCGCGAAGAAGGCGATCGCCGCCGGAATCATTCCGACCACGCTCGGCGCCGACATCCACGGCTACAACACCCATGTGCCCGCGCCGGCCGGAACGCCCGACCAGCACGAGGACGATGAGAACCATCCCTTCGCGGGACAAGCCAAGTTCAGCCTGGTCCAGGCGATGAGCTCGATGATGGCGCTGGGCCTGTCGCTGGAGCAGGTGGTGCCGATGGTCACCTCCAATCCCGCAAAAATGCTTGGTCGCAGCCACGAGATCGGTGCGCTCAAGAGCGGCATGGACGCCGACGTCTCCGTGCTCACGGAGAGAAACGGCCGCTTCGTCCTGAAGGACAACGAGGACAACGAGGTGATTGCCGAGCGCCTGCTGCAGCCAGCCTTCTGCCTGCGCGCCGGCACCCGCTTCGACGCGGTCGCGCCGATCCTGCCGCAGGCCGTCGCGGCATAAGGCCGGGCGGTGAAGGAGAACGCGAAGTTGCGCAGCGAGCGAGAATTTCCGGACGGAAAGACGGGGCAGGGCGTTGGCGCGCGGCTCCCGCGCAAGGAAGACGACCGCCTGATGCGCGGCCGCGGCCAATATGTCGGCGACGTCAGGCTCGCCGGCCTTCAGGACGTCGCCTTCGTGCGCAGCCCGCTGGCGCATGCGCGCATCCGCGGCATCCATGTGCCCGAACGCCATCGCGGCAGCGTGTTCACGGCGACCGATCTCGTCGGCATCAAGCCGATCCGTGCGGTGTCGGGCCTGCCGGGCTTCAAGATCTCGGAGCAGCCGGTGCTCGCCACCGGCAAGGTGCGCCAGGTCGGTGAGCTCGTCGCGATGTGCCTCGCGCCGACCCGCGCCGAGGCCGAGGACATCGCGGCCTCCGTGACGCTCGATCTGGAGGAGCTGCCGGCGATCCATGACATGCTGAAGGCGCGCGAGCCCGGCTCGGCGCTGGTGCACGAGCATTGGGGCGACAACGTCTTCCTGGAGACCAATTACGAGGTCGACATCTCCACAGCGCTCGATGCGCCGATCAAGGTGACGCGCGAGATCTCGACGGCGCGGCAATGCATGTCGCCGCTGGAAGGCCGCGGCGTGGTCGCGACCTTCGACAAGAGGCTCGATCAGCTCACGCTGCATTCGGCGGCGCAGATGCCGCACATCACGCGCAGCGGCCTCGCCGAATGCCTCGACATGGAGGAGGGGCAGATCCGCGTCATCTCGCCCGACGTCGGCGGTGGTTTCGGTCACAAGGGAATTTTGCTGCCCGAAGAGGTCTGCCTGTCCTGGCTGACGATGCGCTGCGGCCATCCCGTCCGCTGGCTCGAAGACCGCCGCGAGCATCTCGTCGCCAGCTCCAATTGCCGCGAACATCATTACAAAATCACGGTCTATGCTGACCGTGACGGCACGCTGCGCGGCATCGATTGCGAAGCGACGGTGGATTCCGGCGCCTACTCGTCCTATCCGTTCTCCGCGTGTCTCGAAGCCGCGCAGGTCGCCAGCATCCTGCCCGGTCCCTACAAGATGCCGGCCTATCGCTGCCGCACCTTCTCGGTCGCCACCAACAAATGCCCGATCCTGCCCTATCGCGGCGTCGCGCGCACCGGCGTCTGCTTTGCGCTGGAATTGATGCTCGACCTCGTGGCGGCGGAGGCCGGCCTAGAGCCCGGCGAGGTGCGGCTGCGCAATCTGGTGCGCCCTGAACAGATGCCGTTCGACAACATCACCAAGAAGCATTTCGACAGCGGCGATTATCCGGAAGCGATGCGCCGCGCGCTCGCGGCCATCGACATCGACGCCATCCGCGCCAGGCAAAAGCAGGGCGAGGCCGACGGCCGCCGCATCGGCGTCGGCATCTCCATCTATTGCGAGCAGGCCGCGCACGGCACCTCGGTCTATTCCGGCTGGGGCATCCCGATGGTGCCGGGCCATGAGCAGGCCTCGGCGCGCCTGACGCCGGACGGTGGCCTTGAACTGCGCGTCGGCGTGCACTCGCACGGGCAGGGCATGGAGACGACGCTCGCCCAGGTCGCGCACGAAATCCTCGGCGTGGATGTCGCAAACATCCGCATCGTCCTCGGCGACACCGCGATGACGCCCTATTCGACCGGCACCTGGGGCTCGCGCTCGATGGTGATGGCGGGTGGTGCGGTCGCGACGGCCTGCCGCGAACTCGGCGAACGTGCGCGCCGCATCGGCGCGAAACTCTTGCAGCACGATCCGGCCTCGGTGGTGTTGCAGAATGGCGAGGTGCGCGGCGTCAACGGCAGCGTCAGCCTGAAGGCGATCGCCCACACCTGGTACCGCCGCCCGCAGGATTTGCCGCCAGACGTCGATCCCGGCGGGCTCGAGGTCACCCAAGGCTATAAGCCCGTGCGCGACAGCGGCACCTTCAGCTATGCCGCGCATGCAGCCGTGGTCGCGGTCGATCCTGATATCGGCGAGGTCGAGATCCTCGACTATGTGATCGTCGAGGACGGCGGCGTGCTGGTCAATCCGCTCGTCGTCGACGGCCAGATCTATGGCGGCCTCGCGCAAGGCATCGGCACCGCGCTCTACGAGGAAATGCCGTTCGACGCCTCCGGCCAGCCGCTGGCGACGACGCTCGCCGACTACCTGCTGCCCGGTCCGACCGAGGTCCCGGCCGCGCGCCTCGATCACATGGAGACGCCGTCGCCCTATACGCAATTCGGGGTGAAAGGCATCGGCGAGGGCGGGGCCATCGCACCGCCCGCCGCGATCGCCAATGCCGTCAACGACGCGCTGCGCCCGCTCGGCGTCGAGCTGATGCAGTCGCCGATCACGCCGCATCGCATCGTCGCGGCGGTGCTGGCCGCGCGCGCGGCTGAGAGGAGCGCGGCATGAAACCGGCGCCCTTTGCTTACGAGCGCCCGCGCGATCTCGATGCGGCTCTCTCGATGCTGGCCGCAAGCGGCGGATCGGCGAAGATCATCGCCGGCGGCCAATCGCTCGGCCCGATGCTCAATCTGCGGCTGGTGCAGCCGGAACTGATTATTGACATTTCCGGCCTTGCCGAGCTCAAGCGCGCAGAGGTCTCCGGCGACGAGCTCGTGCTGGGCGCCCTCGTCACCCATGCCGATATCGAGGACGGCCGCACGGCCGACGTGACCCGCGGCGCCATGCGGGCTGTCGCTGCCAACATCGCCTATCGCGCGGTCCGCAATCGCGGCACGATCGGCGGCTCGCTCAGCCATGCCGATCCCGCCGCGGACTGGATTTCGGCGCTGGCGGCCCTGGGTGCGCGCGTGACATTGCGCAGTCTTGCCGGTGTGCGATCGATGGCGGTCGAAGCGTTTGTGGTCGGTGCGCTGGAATCTGCGCTGCATGCCGGCGAGATCGTCGAGGCGGTCCACGTGCCGGCGCGATCGGCGACTGCGCATTGGGGTTATGCCAAGAGCTGCCGCAAGACCGGCGAATTCGCCCATGCCATCGGTGCGATATTGGTCGATCCCGCTGCCGCCTCGGCGCGTATCGTGATCGGTGCCATCGATACGACGCCGATCGTCATCACCGATGCCGCCGAGCTGTTCGGCGGCCGGATTGCCGCCGACTACAAGCAGCGCTTCGATGTCCGTGCCGCCGATGCCCTGCTCGCAAGCGCCGGCATCGACGATGCCGCGCAGCGCCACATCCATGTCAGCGTGCTGAAGCGCGCCGTTCTGGAGGCCGCGGCATGACCACGATCGCGCTTCAGGTCAATCGCCGCGCGGTGGAGCTGCACGCCGAGCCGCGCACCAGCCTTGCCGATTTCGTCCGCGACAGGCTCGATCTCACCGGCACGCATCTCGGCTGCGAGCATGGGGTCTGCGGCGCCTGCACTGTGCTGCTCGACGGCGTGCCGGCGCGCTCCTGCATCACCTATGCGGCGGCCTGCGAGGGCGCCGATGTCACCACGATCGAAGGCCTCGATGAGGACGAGATCACGACCGAGCTGCGCGCTGCCTTCACCCGCGAGCATGCCCTGCAATGCGGCTATTGCACGCCCGGCATGCTGGTCTCGGCGCGCGACCTGGTGCTGCGTCTGCCCGACACCGACGAGCGCCAGATTCGCATTGGCCTCAGCGGCAATCTCTGCCGCTGCACCGGCTATGTCGGCATTGTGCGCGCGGTGCAGTCCGTGATCGAGGCAAGGCGCGCGCGCAACGTCGCGCCGATGGCGGATGGGGGTCGGACCGTCCTTGGTCCTGCCGGCTCGGGGCGAGCGGCAACCGCCCGGAACGAGTTGCGGCCTGCGCGGCACGCGCCAGCTCCGGCACTGGAAAGTGCCACCCCAAGCAGCATCCCCGACTTCACGCCGGCAACCGTGCTCGATCAGCGCTTCACGTTGCCGTATCCGCCGGCAAAGGTGTTCGCGATGTTCGAGGACATCGCAGGCATCGCCGCCTGCCTCCCTGGCGTATCGCTGTCGTCGACGCCAAAGCCGGAGCGCGTCGAAGGATCGATCCGCGTCAGGCTCGGTCCGATCGCAGCAAGCTTCGAGGGGGCCGCGCGCGTCGAGCGGGATCCCGCGACACTCTCGGGGCGCATCGTCGGCATCGGCACCGACCAGCGCAGCCATTCCGCGACGCAGGGCGAGATCCGTTACCGCCTGCTGCCACTGGAAAGCGGTGCGGCGACCGCGGTCGAACTGTCGATCGGCTACACGCTAACGGGAATGCTGGCGCAGTTCGGTCGTCCCGGCCTGGTGCGAGACCTTGCAAAACGTCTCGTTGCGGAGTTCGCCGCCAATCTCGACCGCCATATGTCCGGCGCCTCGTCGGGGCAGGCGGCTCCGGCGGAGCTCAGCTTCTGGTCGATTGCATCGGACATCCTGCGAGCCCGGCTCGCGCGACTATTTCGCCGCGCCTTTGGAAGAGGTGACGCGGAATGATCGGCGCGCCGGCGCCGCGGAGTGACGAAGCCTGGACTGCCCTGACATCAACAGCGTGGGATTTGGAGAGACACATGACACGACCACTCGGACTGGTTCCGGCTATCGCGTTGGCGACGGCCTTGTTCGGCGGCGCCGCGGGGGCGCAGACCATCAAGATCGGCGTCAACGAGCCGCTCACCGGCGCGTTCGCGGCGTCCGGCACTTACGTCGTCAACGGTGCCAAGATCGCCGCCGACGAGATCAACGCCAAGGGCGGCATCCTCGGCAAGAAGATCGAGCTCGTCATCGAGGACAACAAGAGCAACCCGACGGAGGCCGCCGCCGTCGCCGAGAAGCTCATCACAAGCGACAAGGTGCCGGTCCTGATGGGCGCCTGGGGCTCGAGCCTGACGCTCGCGGTGATGCCGAAGCTGATGGAATACGAGACGCCGATGGTGGTGGAGACCTCGTCCTCCGGCAAGATCACGACGACGGGCAATCCCTTCATCTTCCGCATCTCGCCGCCCTCCGCGATCGAGGCGGCCGCGTTCAAGAACATCGTCGACAAGCTCGCGCTCAAGAAGGTCGACTTTCTCGTCATCAACAACGACTGGGGCCGCGGCACCGCCGAGGATTTCAGCAAGATGATGAAGGAGAAGGGCATCGGCATCGGCCTGGTCGAGACCATGGACCAGGGCGCGCAGGACATGAGCGCGCAGCTCTCCAAGATCAAGAGCTCGGACTCTGAGACCGTCATCGTCACCACCGCCGTCGACCAGCTCACGCTGATCTTCAAGCAGGCCGCCGCGCTCGGCCTGAAGAAGCGCGTCATCACCACCGGCGGCTCGCAGAACCCGGATCAGATCATCGCGCAAGCCGGAGCGGCCGCCAACGGCACCATGCATCTGACCACCTTCCTGCCCTGGTTCCCGGACAAGACGCCGAACCCGGAAGCCACCAACTATTTCATCGCGGAATGGAAGAAGCGCGGCTTCGACTTCGCCGGCTGCACCGAGAGTTTCCGTGGCTATGACGGCATCCGCACCGTCGCCGCCGCGATCGAGAAGGCCGGCAAGGCTGAGCCTGCCGCGATCAAGGCGGCGCTCTGGAACATCAACATCAAGGGGCTGAACGGCGACATCGTGTTCCGCAAGTCGGGCCCCGAGGGCAAGGAAAGCGGTCAGAGCCAGCCGAATGTCTATCTCATCGAGATCGCCGACGGCAAGATCGAGATGAAGACGCTCTGACGCGCTTGTTCGCAGGCGAGGGCGGTACGTCACCGCTCTCGCCGAATACGGACTAATCGGGAACAATCTTGAGCGAATTCCTCCAGCATTTGATCAACATGCTCGTGCTCGGCGGCACCTATGCGCTGCTGGGTATCGGGCTGACCTTGATCTTCGGCATCATGAACGTCGTGAACTTCACGCATGGCGTGCTCTACACGTTCGGCGCCTACATCATGTTCATCGTGGTGCAGCA
>NZ_LAXE01000001.1:5543182-5549911 GCF_003122645.1 Bradyrhizobium sp. SUTN9-2 | reverse complement strand
ATCGTGGTGCAGCAGATCGGGCTGAACTTCTTTCTCGCGCTACCGGTGGCCGTGCTGGCCGGATGGCTGCTGGGTGCGGCCATCGAATTGACCTTGCTGCGTCCGCTGCGCGGCTCCGACATCGACACCACCATGCTGGTGATGATCGGCGCCTGGATCGCGATGCAGTCGGGCACGCTGTGGATCTGGGGCGGAGTCGCGAAAGCGGTGGCGACGCCATTCCCGGAGGCGCCGCTGGTGCTGGGGCCGGTCTCCGTCTCCTGGCTGCGCCTGTTCGTGCTCGCCGCTGCGGCCATGTTGATCCTTGTGACGTATCTGCTCATCAACAAGACCAGCCTCGGCCGCGCGATGCGGGCGACGTTCCAGGACCATGACACGGCGTCGCTGATGGGCGTGAACGTCGACATGATCTACACCTCGACCTTCGCGATCGGCTCTAGCCTCGCCGCCGCCGCGGGCGCGCTGCTCGGGCCGGTCTACGTGATCTTCCCGCAGATGGGCGATCTCGCCGCGGTCAAGGCTTTCGCCATCGTCATCCTCGGCGGCCTCGGCAACATCACGGGCGCGGTGATCGGCGGCTTCATCCTGGCGCTGGCCGAGGAGCTCGGCGCCGGCTACGTCTCGTCCGGCTACCGCGATGCCATGGGCTTTCTCATCATCATCGCGGTGCTGATCTTCCGGCCGACCGGCCTGTTCGCGCGCGCGGAGCGCGTCGGATGAAGACGATCGTCACCATTCTCGCCGTCGCGGCGCTGGCCTCGGTGCCGCTCTGGCTGCGCGATCCCTATCTGCTCAACGCGCTGATCACGACCGGCATCTTCGTCATCGGCGCGATGAGTCTCAATCTGCTGCTTGGCTTCACCGGCCAGCTCAGCCTCGGTCATATCGCCTTCTTCGGCATCGGCGCCTATGTCAGCGCGCTGACGTCGCTTGGTTTCGACATCGGCCTGCCCGGCGGCTTTCGGCTGGTTCACACGCCCTGGCCGCCGATCATAGGCTTCGTGCTGGCGATCCTGATTGCAGGATTGTGCGGCTATTTCGTCGGTCTGTTGTCGTTCCGCGTCCGCGGCGCCTATTTCGTCATTGTGACGATCTCCTTTGCCGAGGTGGTCCGGCTGGTCGCGCTGAACTGGGTCGAGCTGACGCAGGGTCCATTGGCGCTGACCAATATCCCGTCCGTCGCGTTGCCCTTGCCCAGCTTTGGCGAGCTGACACTGCGCACGAAATTCCACAACTATTATCTCGTCCTGGTCGTTGCGCTCATTGCCTATCTCCTGATCGCGCGCCTCGTTCATTCCCATTTCGGCCGCTCCATGCGTGGCCTGATGGAGAACGAAACGCTCGCCGTCTCGGTCGGCATCGACGTGACCAGGACGCTGACGATTGCTGCGGTGATCTCCGCCGCGATCGCCGGCGCGGCCGGAAGTCTCTATGCACACTACATCCGGATCATCGATCCTGAAGTCTTCGCCTTCATCAACACCGTCACGATGGTGATCATGGTCATCAGCGGCGGCAAGGGCTCGCTGGCGGGTCCCGTCGTCGGCGGCCTGATCTTCGGCCTATTGCCGGTCGCGCTGCGGCCTGTGATGGCGCCGGAAGCGCAGTGGATCGCCTATGGCGGCGTGCTGATCGCCATCCTGTTCGTGTTGCCGCGCGGCATCGTGCCGTCGCTGGCGCAGCGGTTGACCCGGCGACGGAGCGGGACGACGGCGCTGGCGCCGGTCGCGCTCAGTGAAACCGGTGCCAAGGAGCCGGCGTGATGACGGCGCGCAGCATCGCCATGACCATCGATCAGGTCGCCGTCCGCTTCGGCGGCCTCGTCGCGATCTCCGACATGAGCTTTGAGGTCGGCGAGGGCGAGATCGTCAGCCTGATCGGGCCGAACGGCGCCGGCAAGACCACCGCCTTCAACGTCATGACCGGTTTCCTGACGCCGAGCGCCGGCCGCGTCACCTATCGCAACACTGCGCTCGCCGGATTGAAGCCGCACGAGATCGCCGATCTCGGCCTGATCCGCACCTTCCAGCGCACCAGCGTATTCCCGAACGACACCGTCTATGACAACCTCCTGATCGGCCTGCACCGGCAGGGCCGGGTCCGGCTGCTCGACGCCATCCTCGGCCTGCCAGGCGCGCGCGCCTCGGAGCGCAAGCTGCGGCAGCGCGCGAGCGAGCTGCTCGAATGGGTCGGGCTCGAACGCCGCGTCCACGATGCGGCAGGTTCGCTCTCCTACGGCGAGCAGCGCTTGGTCGGCGTCGCGCTGGCGCTGGCGGCCGAGCCGTCGATGCTGCTGCTCGACGAGCCCGTCTCCGGCATGAACGCCTCGGAGACGCACCGTTTCGTCGAGCTGATCCGTGGCATCCGCGACCGCGGCATCACGATTTTGCTGGTCGAGCACGACATGCCGATGGTGATGACCGTCTCGGATCGCATCGTGGTGCTCAACTATGGCCGCATCATCGCGGAAGGGAAGCCGGAGGTGATCCGCAACGATCCTGCTGTCATCGAAGCCTATCTTGGACATGGAGCAGGACGTGCTTGAGATCCGCGACATGGTCTGCGGCTACGGTGGCGTCACCGCGCTGCGCGGCATCTCGCTCGACGTGAAGGCCGGCCAGCTGGTCGCCCTGATCGGAGCCAACGGCGCCGGCAAGAGCACGACGCTGCGCGCGATTTCCGGCCTGGTGCCGCCGCGCTCGGGCCAGATGAAGTTCGAGGGCATCGACATCACCGGCGCGAAGCCGCCGCGCGTGCTGGCGAGCGGCATCGCGCATTGTCCGGAAGGGCGGCGCGTGTTTCCGCATATGAGCGTCGAGGAAAATCTCGATATGGGCGCTTACCTCCGGCGTCGTTCGGGCGAGATCGCGGCCGACCGCGATCGTATCTACTCGGAATTCCCGCGGCTCGCCGAGCGGCGCCGGCAGGCGGCGGGCACGCTGTCGGGCGGCGAGCAGCAGATGCTTGCGATCGGCCGCGCGCTGATGTCGCGGCCGCGCCTGATCATGTTCGACGAGCCGTCGCTCGGGCTCGCCCCCAACATCGTCGAGCGCACCTTTGCGATCATCCGCGGCATTCGCGATGCCGGCACCACGGTGCTGCTGGTCGAGCAGAACGCCTTCGCTGCGCTCGAGATGTGCGATCATGCCTATCTGCTCGAGAACGGCCGCATCGTGCTGTCGGGTGCCGGGACCGAGCTGATCGCGAACGAGCATGTGCGCAAGGCCTATCTCGGTGGGTGACGACGCCGGGTGGATTGCCGTCTGCGATCTCGACCGGTTGAAGGCGGAGACGATCGTCCGCGTCGCCGGGCGCGACCTGCTCGTGATCTGGAACGACGGCGACGTCGTCGCCTGCGAACGTGCATGCCCGCACGAGCAGGCGGATCTGGCCTTGGGGCAGGTGACGGCCGGGCGCCTCAATTGTCCCCGCCATGCGGCGTCGTTCGATTTGCGCGATGGCGCAATCACCGCGGGATGGCCGAGCCGGCCGCTGCGGCGTTATCCGGTGCGGATCACGGGCGAGCGAATCTGGATTGAGATGCAGGAGCGGCAGCCGGGGCGATGATGACATCATGCCCCTGTTTTGCCCGACGAGTCAAAGCGGCGGCGGCGGTGTCGATCGGCCCTCAAACAATTCGCCTTTGCAAACAACGACATCGCTACTGTGCATGGGGTTGTTCTCGAAGTTTAGTCCAGCAGCCGCTGCGCAGCCTCCACCAGGACTCCGTCCGGGCGGCGCAAAGCCTCGAGAATGGTGAAATGGTCGGCGCCTTCGACCGAGATGAGCTTGCCCGGCGCTCCCGCAGCCACGCGCCTGTCGTAGAGATTGATGGAATCGCAGACGAGCGCCGGCAGCTCGCTGCTGCCATAGGCGATGTCGAGACGCTTCCGGGTGACGGGCAGGCGCAACGGCGACAGCGTGGCGATCTCCTCGTCCGTCAGCTTCAGCGCGTAATTCAATCCCGTATCGCGGATCGGTGCGAGATCGTAGACGCCCGAGAGCGCGAGCCCCGCCTGGACGCGCGGATGATCCAGCGCCATGGCAGCGAGATGGGCGCCGGCGGACCAGCCCGACAGCACGACCGGTCCGGCAACGCCGTAGGACGCGCCGTGCGCCGCGAGCCAGTCGAGCGCGCGCGGGATCTCGGCGACGATGTCGCTGAGGGACACCTCGGGCGCCAGCGAATAGCCGGGGATCGCAACCGACCAGCCATGCGCGGCGACGCCTTCGACCAGCATCGCGAACAGCTCGCGCGAATTGCGCTGCCAGTAGCCGCCATGCAGGAACACCAGGCAGGGCGCATCAGCCTTCGCCGCCGGATAGAGGTCGATCTTGTTGTTGGCCCGCTCGCCGTAGGGCAGGTCGAGATGGGACCTGAGCGTGCCCCGCAGCCGGCTTGAGGCTTCGTTGCGCTCGGCGATCAGGGCGGGGCTGTTCTTGACCGCCGCGTTGTTGTCATAGGCGGCACTGCGCTCCGCCCGGGACAGCTCGGACCACCGGTCGCGGGGGTCGAGCGGTCGAATTGTCGAATGAGCGTTCTCAACCATGGGAGTCTCCGTTTGCGTCAGGCACTGCGCAAGATCGCTTCGATCTCTTGCGCTGCTGCGAGGAGCGAGCGGTCTTGCCCGCGCGCCGCGATGATCTGAAGGCCGAAGGGAAGCCCGCGCCGATCCGTTCCGCACGGAATCGAGATCGCCGGCAGGCGGGCGTGATTGACGAAGGGCGTGAACACCGCGTGGGCCCGCGGGCTTGCGGGCTTTCCGCCGATCATATCAGGGCCGAGCTGCGTCAGCGGCCAGGCGACGCAGGGGACGGTCGGCGCCAGCAGGAGGTCGACCTCAGTGAAGAACGCGGCGAAGGCATTGGCGATCGCGGTGCTCGCGAGCAGCGCCGCGGCGACCTCCGCACCCGACCAGGAGAAACCTCGCTCGATCTGCTTGGCGATGTCAGGATCGAAGACAGTCGGATCCTTGCGAAAGCTATCGCCGTGGAGCGCCGCGAGACCCGCATGCTGCAGCGGCATGATCGCATCCTCCGTGGCATCTGCCGGCCAGACAGGATCGCGTCGCGCGATGCGTAAACCCGCTGCGGAAAGCCGGTCGACGGCGGCGGCGAGGCCATTCGCGACGACGTCGTCGATCGCGACGTCGAGACCAAGGCGCGGCGAGAACGCGATGCGCTGACTGCCGATGTCTTTGGCCTGCTGCACCACGACGGCAGACTCCGGATCGCGCGGGTCGGCGCCGGCCATGGCTTCAAACGCCAGCGCGATATCGGCCGCGTCCGATGCGATCGGCGCGATGACGGAGAGGCCGAAGAAGGGCTCGGCGAAACCTGGCCCATAGGGGATCGCGCCGTAGGACGGCTTGAAGCCGGCAACCCCGACATGCGCCGGCGGCCTGCGGCTCGAGCCGCCCGCATCGGTACCGATCGCGAGCGGCACCAAGCCGGCTGCAACAGCTGCGGCCGGGCCACCCGATGAGCCGCCGGGCGTCAGCGCGGGATCGAGCGGATGTCGCGTCGGCCCGTATAGTTGCGAGGTCGTCACGCCCTTGCAGGCGAACTCGGATGTCGCGCCGATGCCGACGACAACGACACCGGCCTTGCGCAGCCGCTCGACCGCGATGGCATCGCGCGGCGCGATGAAATGGTGGAACAAGCGCGAGCCCTGCGTCACGCGCCAGCCGCCGACCCAGACGTTGTCCTTGACGATCACGGGAACACCGGCGAGCGGCATGATCTCGCCCATACGCAGGCAATCATCGACCGCCGCAGCATCCGCCAGCGTGCGTGCGGGATCGATTGTGACGACCGCGTTCCAGGGCTTGGCGGCCTCGATGCGGCCGAGCGCGGCTTTCGCGGTCTCGACGGCATTGGTCCGCCCGGCGCTGACGTCGGCAACGGTCTCGCGCGCGCTATTTGTCCGCGTTGTCATGGCCTCCCCAGATCAACGCCAATGTACCGCCAAGGGCAAGGCACGCCAGGGCGAAGAAGGCCATGCCGAGGCTGGCCACGCCATCCAGGATCGACACCAGCGCGGGCGCGGCAAGGAGACCGGCATAGGACGCGGTCAGCACCGCGCCGGTGGTCTCGCCGATCCGGTCCTGCGGGGCGAGGCGGGCGATCTCGGCGACAAAGACGCCGTTCCAGCCCGACGCCGTCAGGCCGAACAATGCGGCAATGATGAATTGTCCGCTGCGGCCGAGCGAAGCGCCATTCAGGCCGAGCAGCGCGGCGCAGAAGGCCATGCCGAGGCCGATGACGACGAGGACGGCGCGCGAGGCATCGAGCCGCATGGCGACATAGCCCCAGCCGAGACGGCCGATCAGGCCGCCGGCTTGCGCGCAGGCGAGCGCCATGCCGGATTCGATATGGCTGAGGCCGAGCTCGCGTGTGCCGAGCGTGACGAAGACCGTGTTGAGCGACACCTGCATCGCGCTGAACGGCATCGAGGCCAGCGCCAGCATCGCGATCCGCCGGTCCGCGATCACCAGCGCCACCCGCGCGCGGAGATCGAGCTTCGGCGGCGGGGCGACCTTGCCGGCATAGGCCGGCCGCAACCGTTCGAACAGCGCGATCGCCAGTAGCGCCAAGGCAGCAACGGCCGCATAGCACCAGACCGGTCCGAACACGATGGCGATCGCGGGCAGGGCCAGCGAGCCGCAAACGGCGCCGATCTGGTTGCCGGTCTGGCGCACCGAGAACACGAAGGCGCGCCGCTCGGCA
>NZ_LAXE01000001.1:5528486-5543021 GCF_003122645.1 Bradyrhizobium sp. SUTN9-2 | reverse complement strand
CGCTCGCCGGCGTCTCGGGTCCCATAGCGAGGCCGATGCACAGGCCCGCAGCCAGCAGGGCGGCGCTCGTCCCGAGCGAAGCCAGCGCCATGCCGACGACGATGGCCGCCGCGCACAGGCTCGCGATCCGCAGCGAGCCAAGGCGCGCGATGAAGCCGCCGCCCCAGAACGAGGCGGGGATGCCGACCGCGAACACGGCGGCGGAGAACATCGAGAGCTGCCAGACCTCGATATGGGCTCGCGGGGCGACCACGCCGGGCGCGAACAAGGCCAGCGCGACCAGGGCCTGAAGCGCGGTCATCGCGCCCAGGGCCGGCAGCAGCGCGGGTGCTGGCCGAGCGGCCGTGTTTCCGTCTACCATGGCGGCGTGCTCATGGGAGGAACATTGTGGCAGGCGGTATTTCTATTCACGCGGTCGATGTCGCGAGCGGGCGTCCGGCGCAGGGGCTGCGCGTCGAGATCTGGCGGATCGATCCGGAGTCCCAGCGCATCGCCGACGGGCGGCTCGGCGCCAACGGCGTGCTCGATCATGCCGTCGCGCAAGGTGCCGGTGTGACGGAAGGCGCGTACGAGGTGCTGTTTCATCTCGGCGAGTTCTTTGGCGAGCGCGACGGTTTCCTCACCGTGACGCCGTTCCGCTTTCGCATCAAGAACGTTGATGAGCATTTTCATCTGCCGCTGAAATTCACGCGCTGGGGCTATTCGCTGTTCCGCGGCGCCTGATCAGTTGGTCAGCCGCCGCGACAGGCCCGTGACGCGCTCCATCACCGCGACCAGCGCGACGGTGGCGATGATCAGCACGCCCGAGAGGGCTGCGATGGTGACATCCAGCTTGCCTTCGAGATCCTGCCACATCCGGATCGGCAGCATGTCGGTGGCGGCATCGCGCAGGAACAGCGAGACCGGCACGTTGTCGAAGGACGACATGAAGGCGATGAAGGCGCCCGCGATGATGCCCGGCCGGATCAGCGGCAGCACGATGCGGCGGAACGTGTAGAGGCGGCTGGCGCCGAGCACGGCCGAGCTTTCGAGCAGGGTCGGCTCGAGCTGGGCCAGCGCTGCGACCGTGTTGCGCACGACATAGGGCACGCAGACCACGGTGTGGCCGATCACCAGCGTCAGCGGCGACACCGGCAGGCCGACCAGCGAGAACAGCATCAGGGCGGCAAGGCCGAAGGCGAGCGCGGGCAGCACCAGGGGCGACATGAAGAGCGAATCGAGCAGCCGCGCCGACAGTGTCCGCGAGCGCGAGATCGCGAGCGCCGCGGCGACGCCGAGGGTAACGGACAGGCCGGTCGCCCACATCGCAACGATCAGGCTGTTCTTGGCGGCGAAGTGCAGCTGCCAGGCATTCCACAGCTCAACGTACCAGCGCAGCGAATAGCCCGGTGGCGGGAAGCGCAGCGAGAAGCCGCTGGTAAAGGAGACGATCAGCACCACGAGCGAGGGGGCGATGATGATCAGTAGCGCGATCATCGCGATCACAGTCATGACGAGCTCGAAGCTGATCGCCTCGAGCGTGCGCTTGCGGCCGCTCATCATGCGCCTCCATAGCCGCGCGACATGCGGCCGAGCGTGGTGAAGACCGAGACGACCGCGAGCACGGCGAGCAGGAAGATGATCGAGATCGCGGCCGCAAACGGCCAGTTCTGCAGCGTCGAAGCCTGCTGGTAGAGATACATTGGCATGAACAGCATCTGCCCGCCCCCGATCAGCGACTGGGTGATGAAGGCAGTGATCGCGGCGGCATAGGTCAGCGTGCAGCCGGCGATGACCCCCGGCAACGACAGCGGCAGCATGATTCGGAAGAAGGTGCGCCAGCTTCCGGCGCCAAGCGAGCAGGAGGCATCGTCGAGATTGGGATCGATGCGGCCGAGCGCGGTGATCAGCGGCAGCGTCATCAAGGGCATCTGCACCTGTGCCAGCGCGATTACCACGCCGAACTGGGTGTAGAGCAGTTTGAGCGGGGTATCGATCAGGCCGAGCGATTGCAGCGTCGCGTTGATGATGCCCTGGCGCCCGAGGATGACGATCCAGGCGAAAGTGCGGACCACGACGCTGGTCAGAAGCGGCAGCAGCACGATCAGGATGATGACGGTCTGAAGTTTTGGCCCGACCCGCTGATAAAGCCAGGCGATGGGAAAGCCGAGCACGAGGCAGACGGCCGTCACCTCGGCGCCCAGCAGCAGCGTCGAGCCGAGCACGCCGAGGCTGAAGGGATCGGTGAGGAAGTGCAGGTACTGGCCGAGCCCCCAATGGAGCCCGGCCGTGTCGTTGTGCAGCGAGAGCCAGAACAATTGCAGCAGCGGCGCGACGAAGAAGACCAGGAAGAACAGCGCCAGCGGCGCTGCCAATCCCATTCCGTAGGACGTCACGTCCCGTGCTGCCGGCGCTGCGCCCATGGCTTGAACCTCGAGGTTTTAGATCTTGATCTCGCGGTTGAAGCGTTCGATCCAGGCCGAGCGCTGCTCGTTGATCTTCTTCCAGTCCTGGAACACGAACTTCTTCTTCAGCTCGGCGGTGTCCTTGGCCAGCACACGTGCGATCTCGCCGCCCATCGTCACCTTGGAGTTGGTCGGCACGATCAGGTAGGGCGGGTTCATCAGCGTGGTCTGCACCTCCGGCGTCAGGGCCGCCTCGATCAGCTTGAAGGCGAGCTCGCGGTTCGGTGAGTTCTTGACGATGTGAATCGTGGTCTTGAAGGCGATGGCGCCTTCCTTCGGCGCCACGAACTCGACCGGCACGCCACGCGCTTTCAGGATCTGGATGGCGTTGAAATTGCCGGGCGAGATGTCGATCTGGCCCTGCTGGAACAGGGTCGCGAGCGCGCCGGGATTGGCGGCGACCGCGGCGAGATTGGGCTTGAGCTCCTCCAGTGCCTTGAAGCCCGGATCGACATTGGCCTCCGAGCCGCCGCGCATCTTGGCGATCTCGACCAGCCAGCCGGTGCCGAGTGTCGAGTTGAGGTTGGTGATGCCGACGCGGCCCTTGAATTCCGGCTTCCAGAGATCGGCCCATGACGTTGGCGGCGTCTTGACCGCTTCCGGATTGTAGGTGAGGCCGACGACCTGGAAGAACGGGGCGGGGCCCATCGGTTCCTGTGCCTCGGCGATCAGGTCCTTGTAGTAGGCGCTCTTCTCGACCGGATAAGGCTCGACCAGATCCTGGCCGACGGCGACGAGGGCAGGACCCGGGTCGTGCAGCATGACGTCGATCGGCGGATTTGCTTTCGCCGCGTTGACCTTGGCGATCTGGTCGACAGAGAGCATGGGATCGAGCACCATCGCGGCGTCCGCATTGGCTTTGCGGAACGCCGGCACCAGCACGGCCTTGTGCGCTTCCTCCCAGCTGCCGGTGAAGGTCGCAAACACCAGCGGACGCGCCTGGGCGTAGCTCAGGCCTGGAAACGCCTTCATGGCCCCGAGCGTGAGCGCCGTGGTCAGCAGGCTTCTGCGATTCATGATCATATCAAACTCCCCTCTGGACAAGGACTGGATCTAAAGCGTTGCGGGAAAGGCGTTGGCGAGCGATGGGGCGAGCGGTGCGAGGCGCACCGCAGCGCCGCTCTCCAGGGCGCGCGTCTCGCCGATGCGCGCCTGAGAAACCTTGACGCCGGAGCCATCGGCCGTGGTGACCTCGTGCACGACGGTGGCGCCCAGCGGCAGCGACATGCCAACGACGCCGGCAAAGCCGGTCTCGTCGCCGACGAATTGCAGGTGCTCGGGGCGGATGCAGACGGTGACGCGGCCTCCCTCGCTGAGCGCACCGCCCGCGGGACGCGCGATGATCTCCGCGCCGGCATCGAGGCGCACCTTCGCTGCCGTGCGGTCCGCTGAGACCACGATGCCGGGCATGCGGTTGGTGGAGCCGACGAAGGTGTTGACGAACAGCGTCTGCGGACGGTCATAGACGTCCGATGGCGAGCCGAACTGCTCCAGCTTGCCATGGCTCAGCACGGCGACACGATCGGCCATCGACAGCGCTTCTTCCTGGTCGTGCGTCACGATCAGCGTGGTGATGCCGGAAACGCGCTGCAGCCGCTTGACCTCGATCTGCATGTCCAGCCGCAGATTCTTGTCGAGCGCGGCGAAGGGCTCGTCGAGCAGCAGGATCGACGGCTTGATCGCGAGCGCGCGGGCGAGCGCAACGCGCTGCTGCTGGCCTCCGGAGAGCTGCCGCGGCAGCCGCTCGGCCATAGCAGGCAGCTGCACCAGCTCCAGCAGGCGCTGCGCCTCGCGCTGACGTGAGGCCTTGTCGATGCCGCGGGCGGCGAGGCCGTAGGCGACGTTCTCGCTGATCGACAGGTGCGGAAACAGCGCGTAGTTCTGGAACACGACGCCGACGGCGCGCTTGTTCGGCGGCAGCGCATCGACGATGTCGTCGCCGATGATGATCCTCCCTTGCGTCTGCGCGATGAAGCCGGCGATGATGCGCAGCAGCGTTGTCTTGCCGCAGCCGGACGGACCCAGCAGCGCGATGATCTCGCCGCCCTTGATGTCGAGATTGATGTTCTCGACCGCAAGCGCGCCACTCGGATACCGGTGGGTGACCGCATCGACGACAAGCGATCGGCTGCTTGGCGCATCAACCATGGTGTTGCCTCCCGTTGCCCCAGAGGAGAAAGCAAGTCTCGTGCCCGCGACTGTCGCTTTTCGCGGAGCGTTTTGGCATGGTGACCCGATGACATCGGTTCGATCGATATGCGACCTCACGGCGACAGAGCTCGCGCGCGCCATTGCAAGGCGCGAAGTGTCCTCCCGCCAGGCCGTCGAAGCGCATCTGGCGCGGATGGCGAGCCTCGACAGCCGATTGGCGGCATTCGTGACGGTGGATGCGGATGGTGCCCGCCGTGCAGCGCAGATGTGCGATGCCGCCTCTGCGCCGATGGGCCCGCTGCACGGCGTGCCCATTGCGGTCAAGGACCTCACTGACACTGCGGGACTTGCGACGACTTACGGATCCCTGCTGTTCGGCGATCACGTCCCGGCCGAGGATGATCTCGTCGTGGCGCGGCTGCGGCGTGCCGGCGCGGTCATTCTGGGCAAAACCAACACGCCGGAGTTCGGCTTCGGCGCGGTCTGCACCAACAGATTGTGCGGGCCGACACGCAACCCCTTCGATCCGGCGCTGACCTCCGGCGGATCGTCCGGCGGCTCTGCCGTCGCGGTCGCATCCGGCATGGTGCCGCTGGCGCACGGCACCGATTTCGGCGGCTCGGTGCGCACGCCCGCCAGCTTCTGTGGTGTCGCCTCGATCCGGCCGACACCCGGCCGCATTGCATTGCCGCGCCGGCCGCTCGGCTGGGACATGCTGGCGACCCACGGCTTCCTCGCCCGCGGTGTCGATGATCTCGAACTCGCGTTGTCGGTCTGCGCCGGAAGCGATCCGCATGATCCGCTCTCGCTCGGCAGTACCGATGATGATCGACCAGTCCCCGACCGTGCCCGGATTGCGGTCACGCCCGATTTCGGTGTGGCGCCCGTTGCGCGCGAGGCTCGTGCCCGCTTCGCGGCGGCGTGCGAGGCGCTCGCGCGTGTCGCCGATGTCGTGCCGTCCTCGCCGGATTGCGGCGGGGCGATCGAAACCTTCCGCACCTTGCGCGCCGCGCATATCGCCAACGCTTACGGCGAGTTGCTGAGAACGCGGCGTGCGGAGCTCACGCCGACGGTGATCTGGAATATCGAAGCCGGGGCAAACTGTCCGCGCAGAACTACCTCGACGCCGAGCGGCGCCGCACCGCGATCTACCGCAGCTTTCGCCAGCTGTTCACTCGCGCCGATTTCCTGGTCGCGCCGGCTGCGTCGGTCTTGCCCTGGCCGAATGAAATCGCCGACGTCACGGCCATGGATGGGGCCGCGCTGGAGACGCCGATCGACTATCTCGCCGTGACCTTCATCGTGTCGCTGGTCGGCTTCCCGGTGCTGACCGTGCCGGTGCCGCGCGGGGAGAATGTGCTGCCCTTCGGCATGCAGATCGTCGCACCGCCGGGATGCGAATCCCGCTTGTTTGCCTTCGGCCGCGTGCTCGAGAACGAATTGGGTTTTTCGCATCGCCGGCCGCCTCTCTGATCAGCTGTCGCGGTGCTCGAGCCGGGCGGCGAGCGCATCGGCAAGGCCGATGGTCGGCTTGGCGGCGGGGCGGCGGAAGGTGCCCGCAACGGCCTTGCGCAAACGGAGCGCATGCAGCGCCTCGGCTTGCTTCACTGAAGCTATGACCTGATCGACCACGGGGACAGGGATCCGGTCGGCGACGCGCTCGGCAAGACCCGAGAGCGGGGCGCCGGCAAAGATCAGCACATCGGCCTCGTCCTCGACGATGGCGCGCCGGGCGAGCTCGACCAGCATGTCCTCCTTCTCAGTGCCGACCTCGGAGATCGCCTGAAACGGCGTATCCAGCATGCGGATGCCGGCGCAGCGCTCCCACAGCCCGTGGGCGCGGACGCATTCCTCGTACCAGGGCCCCAGCGCCTGCGCGAAGGTAACGATGGCAAAGCGGCGCCCGGCCATGCACGCGGTCAGCATCGCGGCTTCCGCCATGCCGATCACGGGAATGTCGAAGGTCTCGCGCGCCGCGAACAGGCCGGGATCGCCGAAGGCCGCGATGATCGCGGCGTCGACCTTTTTGTGCTGCTCGGCAAGCATCTCCAGCGCGATGGCGCCGCCGATCTGCGCTTCGGTGCGCGTGGCGATATAGGGCACGCCGCGGGCCGCGGTGCAGGGGATCAGCTCGGTACCTGCCGAGGCGGCGCGCTGCCCGACCCCCAGCATCAGCTGCGTGACCTCGGTGCTGGTATTTGGGTTGAGCAGGAGCAGCTTCATGATCATGCCGCCGGCCGCTTGGCCTGAGAGGCGGCGAGAACTTCCAGCAGCGCCGTGCCGGTGCGCGCAACGTGCGCGCCGAGCAGGCGGCCGGCCGCTTCGCCGTCGTGCGCTTCGAGGGCGGCCAGGATGTCGGCGTGCTCGTCGACCGAATTGCTCCAGCGCCTGTCGGCACCGAGCGCGAGATAGCGCGCACGCTCGGCGCGGAAGATCAGCGTCTCGTGCGCCTCGCGCAGCGGGGTGTTGCGGGCCATGCGGACGATGGCGTTGTGGATTTCGCCGTTGATCGCGAAATAATCGTCGAGCTTGCCGCTGCGGTGATGACCCTCCATCCGGGTCTGCAGCGTGCGCAGGCGGACGAGATCGCGCTCGGTGGCGCGTTCCGCGGCGAGCTCGGCGGCGAGCCGCTCGATTCCGGCGAGCGCCTCGAACAATTCCGAGATGCCGTCGACCGCGATATCGGCGATGCGCGGGCTGCGGTTGGGACGGAGCTCGATCAAGCCTTCCGCCGCGAGCACCTTCATCGCCTCGCGCAAGGGGGTGCGCGACACGCCGAGCTCCTTCGACAGCTTGGTCTCCTGAGTCTGCGAGCCCGGCGGAAGCTCGCCGCGAATGATCATCGTCCGCATCCGCGCGGCGGCGCGCTCATGCAGGCCCATCCGCTTGAGCTTGGGCGACTTTCGCGCCGGGTTCGTTTCGGATTTTTGCTGCACGCGAGGCTTCCTGCTTGCAACTCATCCTAGCCATACCGAGCCGAACGCGATGCTCAAATAGGCGACGTATGTGGCGTAAAACAAATGCATATCGAACAAATTGTATGCAGTATGCAAATTGCGGGTTGCGCACGGCGCCGGGGATGCCGATGATCGTTTCGAGGGAGCGTTTGATGCTCCCTGCGGCAACGGAGCGACTGTGATCGATGTCAGCCATGCGCAAGCGCCTCGGCATGATCACGCCGTCCTCCAACTCGGTGCTCGAGCCCGTCACCAGCGCCATGCTGGCGGGCACCCCCGGCGTCACCGCGCATTTCTCTCGCTTCCGCGTCACCCAGATCGCGCTCGATGCCGCCGCGCTGAGCCAGTTCGATGCCTCGGTGATGTTGCCGGCGGCAGATCTGCTGGCCGATGCCAAGGTCGACGCGATCGCCTGGAACGGAACGTCCGCAAGCTGGCTCGGCATCGGCCGCGACCGCAGCCTGTGCGAGGCGATCACGGCCCGCACAAATGTGCCGGCAACGACATCGACCCTGGCCTGCATCGATGCCGCCTGCGCGCTCGGCGCCAGGCGCGTCGGCCTGGTCTCGCCCTATACCGACGACGTGCAGCGGCGCATTGCCGACGTCTGGGCTGAGGAGGGGATCGCCCCGCATGCCGAGCGGCATCTCGGCTTGCGCGACAACTTTTCCTTTGGCGAAGTCGCGCCGTCGACGATCACGGATATGATCCGCGCCGTGGCGGCGGAGGGGACTGACGCGATCGTCATCCTCTGCACCAATCTCGATGGTGCGGCGCTTGCGGCCACGCTGGAGCGGGAGCTGGATATCGCCGTGCTCGATTCGGTCGCGGTGACGCTGTGGCGGACCCTCTGCCTCGCCGGCGGCGATGTGACGGCCCTTGCGCAATGGGGACGGATCTTCCAGACAATGCCAAATATCAGGTGACGGAGACATCAGTGACGCAGCTCGACCTCGCCATCCGCGGCGGCACCATCGTGACGGCCAGCGACGAGTTTCGCGCTGATATCGGAATTCGCGACGGCCGCATCGTCAGCATCGCCGATAGCATCGCGGGCGCAGCGCGCGAGATCGATGCGTTGGGCCTATTGGCGCTGCCGGGCGGCATCGACAGCCACGTCCATATTTCCCAGCCCTCGGGCCCCGACGTGGTGATGGCCGACGATTTTGCCTCGGCGACGCGCGCAGCCGCAGCCGGCGGCAACACCATGGTGCTGCCCTTTGCGCTGCAGGAGAAAGGCACCTCGCTGCGCAGCTGTGTCGAGAACTATCGCAAGCTCGCCGAAGGTGAGTGCTACATCGATACGGCCTTCCATCTCATCATCTCCGATCCGACTGCCGTGGTGCTCGGGCAGGAGCTGCCGGCGCTGGTCAAGGACGGCTACACCTCGTTCAAGGTGTTCATGACCTATGACGACCTCGTGCTCAGCGACAAGCAGCTGCTCGAAGTGTTCGAGGTCGCGCGCCGCGAGGAGGCGCTGGTCATGGTCCATTGCGAGGGCTACGACGCCATCCGTTTCCTGACCAGCAAGCTGGAGCGCGAAGGTCATATCGCGCCGTATTATCACGGCACCTCGCGGCCGCAGGCGGTCGAGCGCGAGGCGACGCACCGGGCCATCAGCCATGCCGAGGTGATCGGCGTTCCCATCATGATCGTGCACGTCTCCGGACGCGAGGCGATGGAGCAGGTACGCTGGGCGCAGCAGCGCGGTCTGCCCGTTCATGCCGAGACCTGCCCGCAATACATCACGCTGACGGCCGACGACATGAAGGGCCTCAACATGGACATTACGGGCGCGAAATACGTCTGCTCGCCGCCGCCGCGCGATGTCGAGAGCCAGGAGGCGATCTGGGAGGGCATTACGTCGGGCGTGTTCCAGACCTTCTCGTCCGATCACTGCCCGTTCCGCTACGATGATCCCAAGGGCAAGCTGACGCCGAACGCCCGTACCTCGTTCCGCTGGGTGCCGAACGGCATCCCCGGCGTCGAGACGCGGCTGCCGATCCTGTTCTCCGAAGGCGTCTCGAAGGGCCGCATCACCCTGCAGAAGTTCGTCGAGCTGACCGCGACCAACCACGCCCGCATCTACGGTCTCTATCCCCGGAAGGGTTCGATCGGCGTCGGCTTCGATGCCGACATCGTTCTCTGGGATCCCAAGTTGAAGAAGCCGATCCGGCAGGCCGATCTGCATCACGGCGCGGATTACACGCCCTGGGAAGGTTTCGAGGTTACGGGATGGCCGGTGACGACGATCGCGAGGGGAGAGGTGGTCTGCAGCGAGGGCCGGATCGTCGGCGCCAAAGGCGCAGGCCAGGTGCTGAGCCGGGGCAAGTCGAGCCTGATCTGATCCGGCTCGACACGCCGCCATCGCGCTTCAGAAGGTCGCGGCCATTGCAGCGAGACGTTGATGGGCCCGTTCGCGGGCGGCATCGATCGGCGCTTGTGGTCCCGTGGTTGGACCGATCAGGACGAAGCGGACATTGCTGATCCCGATGAAGCGCAGGATCTCCCGTAAGTAGGGCGTTGCCATATCGATACGGCCGCGGTTCATGCCGGTGGCAAAATCGCTGCCGCTGGCGATGATCACCAGCGTCGGCCGGTCCTTGAGCAGCGGCAGATATCCCTGCGACGGATCGAACCGGAAGGTGAGACCGGGCTGGACGATGATGTCGAACCACTGCTTGAGCTTGTAGGGAAGGCCGAAGTTCCACATCGGGGTCGAGATCAGCACCCGGTCGGCGAGCGAGAAGCGCAGCGCCATTCGCTCGGCCTCGGCAAAGCTGTCGCGCTGCGCATCGGTGAAGACCTGAGCCTTCATGCGCGCGTATTTGGCCTCGACGATCGGACCTGTGAATTCCGGCATCCGTTCACGCCAGATGTCCACGACATCAATGTCCCAATCCGGCCGGGCCTGGCGGAAGCCATCGAGAAAGAGCCGCGCGCCGGCTGTCGATTCGGCCTCCGCGCGCGGCGAGCAGGACAAGTGCAGGAGCTTTGCCACAGCTCATCCCAGCGCTCTGATCACGGCATCGGCCCTGGTCACGACCGCGACGTTCTGCATGGCGAAGTTGATCGAGGCATTGTGCCAGTCGGCATTCATGGTCGAGCAGCAATCCTCGGGCACGATCATGAAATAGCCCTTGTCAGCGCCGGTCCGCGCCGTGTGCTCGATCGACATGTTGGTCCAGGCGCCGGTATTGATGATCATGTCGCGGCCGGTCGCTTTCAGGATCGTCTCCAGCCGCGTGCCTTCCCAGGCGCTCATCCGCATCTTCTCGACCACGAAATCGCCGGGCCGGGGCTCGAGGCCTGAAACCGGGGCCGCACCCCAGCTCCCGCGCACCATCGCCTTGCTGTCGACCAGGCCCTCGAACAACGGAGCGTTCAGCGTGACGCCGGGCGCGCCGGGCTCGACCACGAACCAGACATGGATGATGGTGACGCCGCGGGCGCGCGCGGCCTCCGCGAGGCGCCGCACATTCTCCACGACATGCTGCTGCTTGGCATGACCCGGCGCGCCCGACTCGGCGAAAGCCCCGCCGTCCATGATGACGTCGTTCTGGAGATCCTGAATGATCATGGCGCAGCGTTGCGGATCGAGCCGCATCTCGCCCTCGCTCAGAATAGGCGCGGCTGGCGACGAGCTCGAGCTTGCTCCGCCACCAGTGCGCCTGCCGCTCATATAGGGCTCATGCCGCGGGCCGACCCGGGTCGGGATCGCATATACCGAATGGGTCGAGGTGAGATAGAGCGTGCGGAAATCCGGCCCGCCCCAGGCGAGGTTGGCGACCAGCTCCGGCACGCGGACCTTGCCGAGCAGTTCGCCGCGCGGCGAATAGACCCAGACGCCGCCGGGGGCGGTGACCCAGACATTGCCGTGCTGATCGCATTTCATGCCGTCGGGCAAGCCAGGCTCGAGCTCGGACTTGATGCCGCTGGCGAACACGCGCGCATTGGACAGCGAGCCGTCGCTGTTGACGTCGAACACGCGGATCAGCGCTTGCACCGTGTCGTTGACATAAAGCAGCCTCTCGTCCGGCGAGAAGCATAGCCCGTTCGGCTGGTCGAACAGGCTGCGCTCGACCACGAGCTTCGGCTCGCCGCCCGGCACGACGCGGTAGACGCCCTGGAAGCCGAGCTGGCGCGGCCGTTCGACGCCATAGACCGGCATGCGGCCATACCATGGATCGGAGAAATAGATTGCGCCGGATGAGTGCACGCAGACGTCGTTCGGGCTGTTGAGCTCCTGGCCGCCGAAATGCGAGGCCAGCACCTCGCGCCGTCCGTCCGGGCGTTCGCGGATCAGCGACGAGGTCGCGTGCTCGCAGACGATCAAATTGAGCTCGGCGTCATAGGTCATGCCGTTGCATTTGTTCGACGGGCGTTTGACCTCGACGACGCCGCGCCGCGCATCCCAGCGCCGCCGCACGTCGGCCGGCATGTCCGAGAACAGCAGATACTGATCGACCGGATGCCAGATCGGCCCTTCCGTGAAGTCGAAGCCGGTGCCGATCTGTGCGACCGGCGCATAGGGGTCGATCAGGGTTTCGAACTCGCTTCGCAACGTCACATGCGTCATCGGTCGATCCTCGACAACGTCAAGCCGGGAACCAGTTGCGCTCGGGCAGCGACTGCACGATCGGGCCAGGGACTTGATCGTGCAGACGCCCCACGACATTGCCGCCTTCGATCTTGGCGGGACGGTCGTGGACCGGGAGCAGGTAGCGCGAGCTGCTCAGCAGCTTTTTGATCGCCGCCTTTTCCGCGCGCTTGGTGGTGCCATGGTTGCCGGTGGTACGCGGCTCCCAATCGTGGATCTCATGGAAGGGCGTGACGATCTGGTCGTTGAAGTCGTAGATCACGTCGCCGCAGATGGTGGCGATGCCGTCGGCGGTCTCGACGATGATGTTCATCGAGCCCTCGGTGTGCGCGTTGGCGGCATCGCAATAGACGCCGGGCATCAGCTCGATCGGCCCGGTGATCTCGAGGTCCAGGAAGCGCAGCGCGCTCTTGGTATGCAGCCGGTCGATCAGGTGCTTGATGTCTGGCGCGGGATATTGCGGATGCATCAGGCCGGAGACGGAATATTCGAGCTCCTTGCGGTTGAGCACGACGGTCGTGTTCATCGGAAACAGGTCGTCCTTGCCGGCATGGTCGATATGCAAATGCGTGTGGCAGACGAAGCGAACGTCGCCCATGCGAACGCCGTGGCGCGCGAGCTGGTTCTCGATCATGTTCTCATGATACTGGAGCCCGCGCATGCCCAGCGTCTCCATGATCTGGTTGGAGCGATAGCCGGTGTCGACGACAACAGGATATTTGCCACCGAGGATCAAAAAGCCGAGCGTGAGGACGCGGCGGGTGCGGCCGCAGTCGCGGCCGAGCACCAGGAAGCTCGATTCCAGCTCGATATCGCCGTAGTCCAGGATCTTGATCTCCAGCGCCATTCGTTTCCCTCCCGTCTCGTTTCTTGTCTGTCAAAGCCGATAGACGCGCGTCGCCGTCGTCCTGAAGATCGCATCCTGCTGCTCCGCACTGAACGGGGCGGCGGCGGCGCGAAAGGCTGCGACGAGCTCGCGATAACTGGTCCACAATTTCTCGATCGGAAAATTGGAGCCGAACAGGCAGCGCTCGGCGCCGAAGATCGCGACGGTATCGGTGAGCACGGCGGCGATATGCGCGGGATCGTTGCGATGGATGAAGGTGCCGAGCCCGGACAGTTTCGAGACCACGTTCGGACAACTCGCGAGCCGGGCCATCCCGGCGCGCCAGGCCGCCCGTCCAGCCGGCGAGAGATCCTCGAGCATGCCGGCATGCTGGAGGATGAAGAGTACGCCGGGACAGGATTCGGCCAGCTGCGCAGCATCCGGCATCTGCGGCGTGAACACCTGCAAATCGAAGCTCCAGCCGTAATCGGAAAGACGTGCGACATTGCGACGGATCGTCGGGTCGGTGCAGAGATCCGGACGCGCTGCGAAGCGATAGAGCGGGTTCTCGTGCCAATGCAGCTGCATGCGCACCCCGCGCAGTAGCGGATAACGCTTGAGGCGGTCGAGCTGCGGACGGACGTCCTCGGCCGCGAAATTGGCGTAGGCAACGATGGCGTGCGGCCAGCCATGTTCGTCGGAGGTACGCTGTACCCACGCTGCTTCCTCCTCAAAATGCTCAGGCGCCCAATTGGTCTGCACATAGACGGAACGGGTGACGTCGCTGTCCTTGAGATCGTCGAGATATTCCTGGATCGGATAGTCGCGCCGGATCGGCTCGTACGGTCCGAAGATGCGGGGCTGCATGGGGCCGGTCAGCCAGGGCAGGTCGGCCTGCCGCCAGATGTGATGATGGCCGTCGACAATATCGTTCACGCAGCTCTCCTTCCCAGTGCCAGGACGTGGGCGACGATCGATGCGCTCGACCCGCCGTCCACGAGATCGTCGACGAAGCGTTCGATCGCGACCAGAGCTTCTGTCTGCGGACGGAACGCGGGGCCTGTCGCGAGCGGCGTCAGCCAGCTCAGGCGCCAGGCCCGCCGCGATAGTTTCGCGACAGCGTCGCGAAGGGCGTTCGGCTCGCCGCGCTCGAGCCCGTCGGAGACGATGATCACAGCGGCGCCGCGGGCGTAGCCGCCGAACCGCGGGACCGCCAGAAACGCCTGCAGCGCGTCGCCGATCCGGGTGCCGCCGTCCCAGTCGCTGACCAGATGTGCCGCGGCGCTCAGCGCCTGCTCGCGCCGTTTCAGACGCAGTGCACGCGTGACACGGGTCAGCCGCGTGCCGAAGGTGAAGACCTCGACATTGGGCGCGGCCTGCACCAGCGCATGCGCAAGCTTCATATTCTCCTCGGTGCGGCTTTTCATCGAGCCGGAGACGTCGATCAGCAGCAACACCTTGCGCGGCCGTTGCCGCCGCTTCATGTGGCCGAGCCGCAGGATCTCGCCGTCGCTGCGGACAGAGTCGCGTAAGGTGCGGCGGAGGTCGGCAAAGGGG
>NZ_LAXE01000001.1:5468550-5528055 GCF_003122645.1 Bradyrhizobium sp. SUTN9-2 | reverse complement strand
TCAGGCCGGACTCGTTGGCCTCGTCGGAGAGCAGGGGCTCCTCGTCGCCGCGACCTTCCTCCTGCAGACGGACGGTCTCGTCATCCTCGCCGTCGTCGGCACGCTCGATCGCCTCGCTGCCGCGGAAATGCAGGTCGAACAGCCGATCGAAGGTGGCGCGGCGCTCGGGCGGAGGGGCGAGGGTGGCGAGCGCAGATTGCTTGATGTCCTCGAGCTTGCGCGGTCCGAGCAGCGCGATCGCGGCGAGGAACGCGGTGGTCTGCTCCGGCGCGACGGCGAAGCCGTTGGCGCGCAGCAGGGCGACGAAGGAAACAAAGGTGCGGGCAGCGCGCGGGAGCTGCGGCTCGATGCTCATGCGGTCGCCTCCGCGAGCATGGCATCGAGCCGCGGCGCGATGAAGTGCAGGTCCTCTTCGTCCTTCAGCGCGACGCCGATCGAGCGTTTGAAGGCATCAGGCCAGCGCGCGCCGCCCTTGTTGAGGAGGGTCGCGGCCTCGGCCCAGTCGACGGCTTCGGCGATCCCGGGGGCCTTGCTCAGCGGTTCACGCCGCAATCTCTCGACGGCCGCGACGACGGCGCGGGCCGTGGTTTCGGCGACGCTGGAGGCGCGCATCATGATGATGCGTGCCTCGCGCTCCGCCGTCGGATAATCGATCCAGTGATAGACGCAGCGGCGGCGCAAGGCTTCGTGCAGATCGCGGGTCCGGTTCGAGGTGAGCACGACCACCGGCCGCTCGGCCGCGCGGACCGTGCCGCGCTCGGGAATCGAGATCTGGAAGTCGGAGAGGAATTCGAGCAGGAAGGCCTCGAACTCCTGGTCGGCGCGGTCGATTTCATCGATCAGGAGCACGGTGGAATCAGGTGCGCGCAGCGCCGCCAGCATCGGCCGCTCGATCAGGAACGTCTCGCCATAGATGTCGATGCTCTCGTCGCCGGCCTGACGGATCGCCAGCATCTGGCGTGGATAGTTCCACTCATAGAGCGCGGCAGAGGCGTCGATGCCCTCGTAGCATTGCAGGCGGATCAGGCGGCGGCCGAGCACGGCGGCGATGGCTTTGGCGGCCTCCGTCTTGCCGACGCCGGGCGCGCCTTCGAGCAGCAGCGGCTTGCCGAGCGCGAGGCCGAGATAGGCGGCGGTCGCGAGCCCTTCGTCGGCGAGATAATAGGCCGCCCGCAGCGCCCGCTCCAGCGCCTCCGGGCTGTCGATGCCGACGATGTTGCTGCGAACCGCCACGGCCGATCCTCTAACGCCGCGCCTGCGGCCGCGCGCCGCCTTGGGCCTTGATCGCGCGCAGCACTTTCTCGGGCGTGATCGGCAGGTCGTCGATCCGCACGCCGACCGCGTTGAAGATCGCATTCGCCACCGCGGGCAGCACCGGATTGGCGCACATCTCGCCAGGGCCTTTTCCCCCGAACGGACCGTCAGGGGCGGGGCGCTCCAGCACGGCGATATCATGCGGACAGATGTCGCCGGGACCGGGCATCAGATATTCGACGAAGTCGCGGGGCCCGTGGACAGGATCGGGATAGTACGGCTCCGGCGTCTCGTAGAGCGCGTGGCTGATGCCCATCCAGGCGCCGCCGACCAGCTGCTGCTCGACCAGGCGCGGGTTGAGCGCGCGGCCGAGCTCATAAGCCGAGTCCATGCGGACCATCGCGACCTCGCCGGTCTCATCATCCACCTCGACCTCGGCGACAAGGCAGGCATGGGCATAGCAGGTTGCCGGCGACATCTCGCCCGTTTCAGGGTCGACGTTGGAGAGCGGCACCAGGAAGATGCCTCGGCCGGAGATGGTCTTGCCCTGTTTGAACTGCGCGGCAATGGCCACGTCCTTTGTCGAGATCGAGCGGTGCGGCGCGCCTTTGACATGGATGTTGCCGCGCCCGTCGGTCTCGAGATCGGCGGCGTTGACCTCGAGCTCCTCGGCGGCGGCCTCCATCATCACGCCGCGCGCCTCGCGCGCCGCAGCCATCACGGCGTTGCCGACGCGATGGGTGCCGCGTGAGGCGAACGAGCCCATGCAGTGCGGGCCGGTGTCGGAATCCGCCGTGTCGACATAGACGTCCTCGACGGGCACGCCCAGCGTCTCCGCGCAGATCTGCCGCGTCACCGATTTCATGCCCTGGCCGAGGTCGATCGACGACAGCGCCACGGTGAACTTGCCGCTCGGGTTGGAATGCACCAGCGCCTGGCTCGGATCGCCGCCGAGATTCATGCCGATGGGGTAGTTGATCGACGCCATGCCGCGTCCACGATGCCGGGTCATCTCAGCGTCTCCTGGTGCCGAACACGGAGGAGAATCGGGTCGCGCCGTGCGATGGCGCGGCCGGGCGGGGCGGGGGAGGCGGCGGCGCCGGCGGAGGTGGTTCGCGCGGCGGCTCTCTTGTCGCCGTCACCGGCGCGCGGTCGTAGGTCGTGCGCTGCTGCGCCGGCGCAGCGGGCCGGCTGCGCGAATCCGTCGGTGTTGGCGGGATCACGGCGCGGCTGCCGCCGCCGTCCTTGCGCGAGGAGGCGCGCCTGAACTCGTCGCGGATCGGCCATTTGGCCTTCTCGGCGGCAACCTGCACGCATTCGATCAGCGCGGTGTTCTTGGCCTCGCGCCGGTGCGCCTTCATGTCGCCGTCCCGATAGGCGTTCAGGATCCGGAACTCCATCGGGTCCATGCCGACGAGGTTTGCGAGCTTGTCCATCTGGCATTCGATGGCAAAATCCATCGCGGTGACGCCGAAGCCGCGCATGGCCGTGGCCGGCGTGCGGTTGGTGAAGACGCAATAGACGTCGCCATAGACGTTCGGGATGGTGTAGGGGCCCGGTAGATGCGCGGCGCATTTCACCGCGGCATAGCTCGATAGCCGCGTATAGGCGCCGCTGTCGAAATAGGCGCGGATCTTGCGCGCGACGATGCGGCCGTCGCGCATCACGCCGTCCTTGATGTAGATGCGTTCGGCGCCGCGCGGCGGGCCGTACTGCATCTCCTCCTCGCGGCCGAACACGTAGCGCACCGGGCGCCCTGTCAGCATGGCGCCGAGGATCGCGAGCGGTTCGGTCAAGGTATCGACCTTGCCGCCGAAGCCGCCGCCGACCGTGCCGCCGATGAAGTGGAAGGTGTTGGAAGGCACGTCCAAAATCTTCGCGCAGGTGTCGACCGAAAAGAACAGCGCTTGCGTCGAGGTATAGACGACGTAGCGGCCGTTGGTATCGGGCGCGGCGATCGCGCCGTTGGTCTCGGTCGGCGCGTGCTCGATCGGCGACATCTGGTAGCGCTGCTCGAGCACGTGGTCGGCGGTTGCGAGCGCGGCATCGGCATCGCCAAAGCGCAGGCGCTGGTGGTCGTAGACGTCATGATAGATGAAGGCGTTCTTCGGATAGGTCTCGTTGACGACGGGCGCACCCGGCTTCAGCGCATCTTCGACGTCGAACACGGCCGGCAGCGGCTCGTAATCGATCCTGACTTTTGCGATCGCCTCGAACGCCTCGCGCTCGCTGTCGGCGACGATAGCGAGGATCGGTTCGCCCTTGTAGCGGACCTTGTCGACCGCCAGCGACGGCTCGTCGTCCTTGCCGAAGTTGATCAGGCTGAGCAGCGTGTTGAGGTTGCGTGGCACGTCCGCGCCACGGATGATCCGGCGCACGCCTGCCGAGCGCTCGGCCTCGGTGGTATCGATGCGGCGCAGCCTTGCATGGGCCTGGGTCGACCGAACGACCTTCAGGTGCAGCATGCCCTGCAGCTTGTGGTCGTTGAAATAGCTGGACGTGCCCGTGATGTGGCCGAGCATGTCCTGCCGCTGCGTGCCCTTGCCGATTTCCTTCAAATTATCGTCACGCTCGTCGGCGAAGATGTCCTTGCGCAGTTCCAGCATGGTCTGACCTCAGGCGCTGGCCCGGCCGCCCGCGGCGGCGAGGATGGCATTGATGATCGGCTCGTAGCCGGTGCAGCGGCAGATGTTGCCGGAGATCGCCTCGATCACCTCAGTCCGGCTCGGGGCGGGATTGCGGTCGAGCAGCGCCTTTGCGGCCATCAGCATGCCGGGCGTGCAATAGCCGCACTGGGCGGCGAAGTTGTCGGCGAAGGCGCGTTGCAGCGGATGCAGGTTCGGGCCTTGCTTCATGCCGTCGAGCGTCTCGACCGAGCGGCCCGCGACGGTCTCGGCGAGCGTCAGGCAGGAGAGGTGAAGCTCGCCGTCGATCAGCACGCTGCACGTGCCGCAGCCACCCTGGCCGCAGCCGAATTTCGGCGTCATGTCGCCGATTAGCTCGCGCAGCGCGACGAGCAGGTTGGTACCGCCGTCGACGAAGATCGCGACGTCGCGGCCGTTGTGGCGAAACTGCAGGGGGATTTTTGTCATGGCGAGCTATTCCTGTCCCGACAGCAGGCGCCGCAAATGCACACCGACGATCTCGCGGCGATACCAGGCGCTGCCGAGCGCGTTGTCTGAGGGCGAAGTTCCTTCTGTGGCGGCAGAGGCCGCAGCTGCGATGGTCGCCGCATCCAGCGAGCGGCCCTCCAGCGCGCGCTCGGCGGCGCGAGCGCGGATCTGGGTCGGCGCCATCGAGCCCAGCGCAATCCGCGCACCCGCGATCCGTCCGCCGCTGACCGGCAGATGCGCGGCAAGCGTGATCACCGAGCCGCCCTTCGGCTTGATGCGCGCGATCTTGCGATATCGGAACGCCTCACTGCTTGCCGGCCGCGTGCAGGACACCGACAGCACCAAAGTTCCGGCCTGACGCTCGCGCCCCTGCAGAAACTCCTCGATCGGAATATCGCGCGAGCCGAAGCCGCCTTGAACCGCAATGGTGGCGTCGAGCGCCAGCAGCGCCACGGTGAAATCGCCGTAAGGGTTCGGCGCGAACAGATTGCCGCCGACCGTGCCCATGTTGCGCACGGCGGGACCGCCGATCGAGCGGGCAGGGGCATGCAGGAAGGCGAGATCGCGCTCGGCGAGCACGCGTGCGAAGGTGACGCCGGCGCCCAGCGTGATGCGCGGACCTGAGGCGTCGATCCGGGCCAGCGCCTGGTCTTGCGCGCGGACAATCGTCGAGATCGAGACGTCGCCTTCGTTCAACGCACGCATCACCAGCGTGCCGCCGCCGAGATAGCGCGCGCTCCGGTCCGAAGACAGCGCGTCAGCCGCCTCGCTCGCATTCGCAAAAGTCTTTACCGTTATGGCCATGCTATGCGGCCTCCTTCAGATGGCGGCGGATCGCTTCGAATCCGGCCTGATAGATGTCCTCGGCGACCATATAGGTGATGCGATCCCTGTCCTCCGGCTTCGTCGTGAACCGCGATTCCCAGTGCCAGAAGGTGCGGTCACCGTCGGTCACCGGCAGCAAGCGGACATGGGCGACGTAATTGAACATCGGGACCGGCGTATCGAGCAGGCAATAGCTGAAGGTCTGCTCGAGGTCGGACAGCGCCAGCAGCTGCTCGCGCAGCTCCGAGCCGTCCTTCAGCTTGAACCGCCTGACGCAGCCGATCTTGTCGGCGGATTGCGCGCGTTCGATGGAGGAGGTCGCAACTGCCGGGTGCCAGCGGTCGTGCCCGTTGAAATCGCGCAGCACGTCCCACACCGCGTCCGTCGGTGCGTTCAGGATCGTGCTCTTGACGATATGCGGCACGGCTAGCCTCCGAACACGCGCTTCAGGGCGTCGAAGCCGCCCTGGAACACGCCGCCGCCGATGTTGTTGACGAGCTCGGTCTCCCGTTCCGGCGCGCAGTCGAATTCCGCGGTCCATTCCATGAACGTCTGGTCGCCGTCGGTGACGGGCGTCAGGCGCAGGGTGGCGACGTAGTTCTCGACGCCCATCGGCGATTCCAGGATCGAGTAGGTGCAGAACATGTCGTAATCGGAGAGGCCGAGCAGCTTCTCGCGGATGCGGTCGCCATTGCGCAGGCGGAAATCCCTGACACAGCCGATCTTGTCAGAGGGCTCGCCGCCCTCGATCCGGCTTTCGGCGATGGCCGGATGCCAGTTCGGCAGGCCATTGAAATCGCGCACCCGCGCCCAGACGCGGTCGTTGCGGGCGTTGACGACGGTGGAGACGTAGACGCGGGCCATCGCTCAAACCTCAGCTCTTCTTCCGCGGCTCGCGCTCGGCCGGTGGCTCGCCGCCCTCGGCCGCAGGCGGAGCGGTCGCGGGCTTACCGCCGCCGCCGCCAGCACCTCCGCCGCTCTTTCGCGCGGCCTCCTTGATGCCCTGCATGTCACGGGCCTCGCGGATCAGTCCCGGCATCTTGGCCAGGCTGCCGCCTTCGACGCCGATGTCGGACAGGATGGAGTCGATCAGCGGCGCCTGGACGCGGTAGCGCAGCGCCGAGTCGATCACCTCGTCGGTGGCGCTGCGGCCGCCATTGCCGTTGCCGTGGCCGTTGCCGTTGAGGCCGTCGACCTGGAGGATGCGGATGCCTTCGATCTTCTCCATCGGCTTGACGCTCTCGCGCACGATGCCCTCGATGCGGTCGAGCAGCTTTCTGCGGAACAGCGAGTAGCGTGCCTGGTCGGTCAGCACGTTCTCGGCTTCGTTCAGCATGCGTTGCGCTTCGGCTTCGACCGCGGCGCGCACGCGCTCGGCTTCGGCGGCGATGCGGGTCTCTTCGGCCTGCTTCTCCGCCAGCAGAACCTCGACGGTCTTGCGCCGTTTGGCGATCTCGCTCTCGCGGGCGGTGACGACGCGCTCGGCGGCTTCGGTCGCCCGGATCCGCGCCTCCTCGGCGGCTGCGCGCGCGGCCGACTCCTCCAGCGACTTCTGATGGATGGCGATGGCCTTCTCCATCAGCACCGTCTCGACGTCCTTCTCACGATTGACCTCGAGCTTGCGCAGCTCGCGCTCGCGGCCGATGCGGGCCTCGTCGAGGCCGCGGTCGGAGGCGATGCGGGCACGCTCGACTTCCTCGCGCGCAGCAATCTCGGCCTCCTGGAGCGACTGGACGCGGGCGACCTCGAGCTGCTCGATGGCGCGGCGCCGCTCGATGCGGGCGGCCTCCAGCGTCTGCTCGCGCGAAACGTCGGTGGTCTCGACCTCCTTGCGCGCCACGATCTCGGCCTGCCGGACCTGGCGGTCGGCGTCGATCCGCTCGGACTTCTTGGTCGACAGCGCGATGACGCGGTCCTCGTCCGCGATCTCGATCGCCTTCTTCTGCTCGATGTTGAGCACTTCGCGCTTCTTGGAGGAATTGATGCGCTCGGCCTCGAGCGCCAGGTCGACCGTGATGCGCTGCCGCTCGATGGCGTCGCGCCGCTTCAGCTCGGCCGCCTCGAGGACGCCGGTCCGCTCGATTTCGAGCGCGCGCGTCTCCCGTTCGGCCTGGATGCGCTCGGCCGCAACCGCCTTTTCCTGGGCGATGCGGGCCGCCTCGATCGCCTCGCGCGAGGCGATGTCGGCTTCCTCGACGGCGCGGTTGCGGGCGATCTCCAGCGAGCGCACGCGCTCCTCCTGGGCGATGCGCGTCGCCTCAGTGGTCTCGCGCGCGGCGATGCCGGCGACGTCGAGCGCCTGGTTGCGGTCGATCTCAAGCTGCCGTGTGTTCTGCTCGGCGGCGATGCGCTCGGCGGCGAGCGTCCGCTCTCGGGCGATGCGGGCGGCCTCGACCGCGCGCTGAGCCTCGATCTCGGCCTCCTGGATGGTCCGCACCTGCTGGATCTCCAGCGCGCGGGTGCGCTCGTCGGACGAGATGCGCTCGACATTGACGATCAGCGTCTGGGCGATGCGCGCCTTTTCGGTGGCCTCGCGTGCGGCAATCTCGGCCTCGTCGACCGCGCGCGTCCGCTCGATCTCGCGGCGCCGCGTCTCTTCCTCGTTCGCGATGCGGGCGTCGGTGACGACGCGGTCCTGCTGGATGCGGGCCTTTTCGATTGCCTCGCGCGCGGCGATCTCGGCTTCCTCGACCGTGCGCATCCGCTCGATCTCGCGCTGGCGGACTTCGCGTTCCGAGGCGATGCGTGTGGTGTCGATCGAGCGCTGGTTGGCGATCCGGGTCTTCTCGATCTCCTCGCGCGCCAGCAGCTCCTTTTCCTCGATGGTGCGGGTTCGCTCGATCTCTTTCTGGCGGGTCTCGCGCTCGGAGGCGATGCGGGCCTCGGCGATCGCCTGCTCATTGGCGATGCGGGCGCGCTCGATGGCCTCACGGGCGGAAATCTGCGCCTGTTCGGCCTCGGTCTCGCGCAGGGCCCGCTCTCGCGCGACTTCGGTGCGCTGAAGCGCGCGGCGCATCTCGATGTCGCGTTCCTGCTCCAGGCGCGCGGTCTCGCTCTCGCGCTCGATCTCGAGCGCCTGCCGCTCGGCTTCCAGGTTGCGCGAGCGGATCTTGATCATCGAATCCTGCTCGATGTCGTTGCGCAGCTTGCGTCTGGCCTCGATGTCCTCCATCAACCGGGTCAGGCCTTCGGCGTCGAACCGGTTCGAAGGGTTGAAGAACTCGAGGTCAGTCTGGTCGAGATCGGTGATCGCGACCGATTCCAGCTCGAGGCCGTTCTGGGCAAGAGCTTCCGCCGCTTCGGTCTTGACCCGCGCGACGTAGTCGCCGCGACGCTCGTGCATTTCCTCCATGGTCATCTCGGAGGCGACCGAGCGGATCGCGGAGATGAACTTGCCGGCGAGAAGCGCGTGGAGCTGCCCGGGTTCCAGGGTGCGGCGGCCGAGTGTCGCCGCGGCAATCGAGACGGCCTCCCGGGTCGGCTGCACGCGGACATAGAAGTCGGCCTCGATGTCGACGCGCATGCGGTCGCGGGTGATCACGGCATCCTGCTTCGAACGCACGATGCCCATCGGCAGCACGTTCATGTTGACGGGCGTGTAGTCGTGGATGAACGGCAGCACGAAGGCGCCGCCATTGATCACCACGCGTTCGCCGAGGAAGCCGGTGCGGACGAACGAGGTCTCCTTGGAGGAGCGGTGGTAGAGCCAGTTCACGATATAGACGCCAACCACGATCACGATGATCGCGACGATCAGCCAGAGGATCAATTCACCGACCAACATCCCTGACATCTTTCCCTCCCTCGAACCTATCAGGCGTTATCGCGCGCCGATCGCCTTGAATTGCCGCACCTGTTCCGTCAGCGCCCGCTCCACCGGCAGCCGCTCCATCGAGGACGCCCCGTAGAAGCCGTGGCAATGACGGGTGTTCTTCATGATGAAATCAGCGTCGGCGGGATCTGCGATCGGGCCGCCATGCGCCAGCACCAGGATGTCCGGATTGACGCTGAGCGCGGCACTGGCCCAGGTGTCGATCCGCGCCGGGCAGTCCTTGAGCCTCAAGGCGGTTTGCGCACCGATCGTGCCGCCGGTCGTCAGGCCCATGTGGCAGACGATGATGTCGGCGCCGGCGATTGCCATCGCCGCGGCTTCCTTCTCGCTGAACACGTAGGGCGTGGTCAGCATGTCCTTGTCGTGCGCCTTGGCGATCATGTCGATCTCGAGCGCGTAGGACATGCCGGTCTCTTCGAGATTGGCGCGGAAGGTGCCGTCGATCAGGCCGACGGTCGGAAAGTTCTGGACGCCTGCGAAGCCAAGTGCCTTCAGCTGGTCGAGAAAGACGTCCATGTCGCGGAAGGGATCGGTGCCGTTGACGCCCGCCAGCACCGGGGTCTGGCCGACCACGGGGAGCACTTCGTTCGCCATTTCCAGCACGATGGCGTTGGCATCGCCATACGCCATCAGGCCCGCGAGCGAGCCGCGCCCGGCCATGCGGTAGCGGCCGGAATTGTAGATGACGATGAGGTCGACGCCGCCGGCTTCCTCGCATTTGGCTGACAGCCCCGTGCCGGCGCCGCCGCCGACGATCGGCTCGCCGCGCCTTGCCATGTCGCGAAACCTCTTCAGCAGCGCCGCGCGTTCAAACCTGGCCATCGGTCACCTCGCGAGTCTCCGCCGCACACCGGTCCGCCCGAACAGGTTTCGGAACGCACTGACGATGGCGGCGGCGAAATCGGGATCGTTGATGTTCTTGGGGATGCGAATGAGCTGGCGGTTGCCGGTCTGCCGCACGGTCCGCTCCAATGTGCGGAACAGCGCGGCGTCGGCATCCCGATCCCAGAACGGCTGACCTCGCGCGTCGAGGGCCGAGACGCCGCCCTCGGGCAGGAAGAAACGCACCGGGCCATCCATCTGGTTGAGCCGCTCGCCGATCCAGCGGCCCATGCGCTCGTTCTCTTCCGCCGTCGTCCGCATCAACGTCACCTGTGGATTGTGGACGTGGAATTTGCGGCCGCGATAGCGCTCGGGAATGGTGTCAGGCGCGCCGAAATTGACCATGTCGAGCGCGCCCACCGAGCCGACATAGGGCAGGCGGCTGCGGATGATCGCGCCAAAGCGGTCCTCGGCGGCGGGAAATACGCCGCCCATCATGAGGTCACAGATCTCGGTCGTGGTGAGGTCGATGACGCCGGCGAGCTGACCGGATTCGACGAGCTTCTCCATGGACCGGCCGCCGATGCCGGTGGCGTGAAAGACCAGGCATTCGAAATCATCGCGCAGCTCGGCCGCGATCTTCTGCACGGCCGGCGTGGTAACGCCGAACATGGTGATGCCGACCGAAGGCAGCCCGGCGCCGGCGGTTCGCTCTTTTGCCTCGCGGTCCTCGAGCCGCGCCTTGACCATGCCGGCGAGCGCGTTGGCGCCGTTGGCCAGCACCGCGCGTGAGATCGAATTGAGCCCCTGCACGTCGGTGACGGAGTACATCATGGTGATGTCGGCCGGGCCGACATAGGGGCCGACATCGCCCGAGGCGACGGATGAGATGATCAGCTTGGGAACGCCGACGGGCAGGGCCCGCATCCCCGGGGCGACCAGCGAGGCCGCGCCGGAACCGCCTGCCGAGATCGCGCCGGCGACATTGCCTTGGCGCCGCAGCCAATTGGCAAACGCATCTGCCATCGCGGTCACGGCGGCTCCGCGATCGGTGCCGAACACGGCGGAGCCGCCGCGGCCGTGATTCAGGGCGATCTCCTGCGCGGAGACATCGCAGGAGGAATGCTTGCCGCTGGTCGAGACGTCGACCAACCGCGTGCGCAGGCCGCTTTCGGCTATGATGTCGCGGATGTAGCGCAGCTCCTGGCCCTTGGTATCGAGCGTGCCGACGACCAGCACCACCGGCGGGCCCGAAGCCTGCGCCGCCACCGGTTCGTGCTTGCGCCGCGCCGTCTCGTCGAGCCGGGCGACCTGCGTCGAGAGCGTCCGCGCCGCGGCCTCGATGCGGGCGATCGGCACCGGTTGCGACCATCGCGTCGGCAGCGTCGGATTGGAGATGTAGATGCGCACCGGCCCGTCGCGCCGTGGCGCCGGCGCCGGCTTCGTTTCGGCGCCGGATGCGGCGATTTCGATATCCGGTTCGAGCTCCGCATGAAGCCCGACGCCGAGCAGGCGCTGCTGTAGCTCGCGGTCCGCGGCAAGGCGCGCGGAGTCGATGATGCGGTTGATGCGGCCGTTGACCATGATCGCGACGTTGCGCGAGATCGCGGTGGCGACGCCGATGTTCTGCTCGATCACGAGCACGGACATGTCGCCGTCGTCGCCCAGCCGCAGCAGCATCTCCTCGACCTGCGCGACGATGACGGGTGCGAGGCCTTCGGTCGGCTCGTCCATGACGAGGAGATGCGGATTGGTGAGCAGCGCGCGCGAGATCGCCAGCATCTGCTGCTCGCCGCCGGAGAGCTGGCCGCCGCCGTGGCCCTTGCGCTCGGCGAGGCGCGGGAATGTGTCGTAGATCCGCTCGACGGTCCAGGCGCCCGAACGCAGGCCGCCGGCGAGCTGCAGATGCTCGTCGACGCTGAGCGAGCGCCAGAGGCGGCGTCCTTGCGGCACGTAGCCGACGCCGAGCCGGGCGATCTGGGCCGGCGGCCGCCGCGTGACATCCTCGCCGCGCACGCGGATCGAGCCGCCGCTCACGCCGACGAGCCCCATGATCGCCTTGCACAGCGTGGTCTTGCCCATGCCGTTGCGGCCGACGACGGAGAACACGCCGCTATCAAGCACGAGATCGACGCCTTGCAGCGCATGCGAGTGGCCGTAGTAGACGTCGAGGCCCCGAACCTCGAGCGCCGGATTGCTGCGGCGGACCTCATTCATGGCCGCCTCCGAGATAGAGCTCCTGCACCTCGGGGTCGGACTGGATCTCCTCCGGCAGGCCTTCCTTGAAGACGCGGCCGTTGTGCATCATCGTGACGCTCTCCACGACGCGCAGCGCAACGTCCATGTCGTGTTCGATGATGATGTAGCCGATATGGGCCGGCAGGGAGGTCAGGATCTCGATCAGCTCGGCCCGTTCCGTCGGCGACAGACCCGCGGCCGGCTCGTCGAACAGCACGAAGCGCGGCGCACCGGCGAGCGCGAGCGCGATCTCGAGCTGGCGCTGCTGGCCGTGGGCGAGCTCGGCCACGCGCTGGTCCTTCACGGCGGACAGATGCACGGCCTGGATCAGGTTGTCGGCCGCATGCATCAATGCATCGTTTTGTCCCGGACGCAGAAACGAGAAGCGTCCGCGCGAGACGCCGCGGCAGGCGAGATAGACGTTGTCCTGCACGGTGAGGCCGGGGAACAGCGCCGAAATCTGGTAGGTGCGGCGCAGCCCGCGGCGGATGCGCTCATAGGGCGGGAAGTGCGTCACGTCCTCGCCGAAGAAGCGGATGGTGCCGGAGGAGGGTGGGAAGTCGCCCGTGATGCAGTTGAACAGCGTGGTCTTGCCGGCACCGTTCGAGCCGAGCACGGCGCGCCGCTCGCCCGGCCGCACGGTGATGGTGACGTCGGTCAGCGCGGCGAGCGCGCCGAACAGCCGCGTCACGCCGCGCAGCTCCAGCGCAGCGCCGGCACCGACTGCGGAGAGGCGTTGGGCGACGCTATCCATGGCCGCGCCCTCCACTGGTGCGGCTCACCTCGCGCCGTTGATGCTGACGCCAGCGCTGCCAGAGGCCGATGACGCCGTCCGAGGACCAGAACACGATGGCGAGGAAGCCGAGCCCGATCAGCAGGCGGAAGCGGTTGCCGTCGAGTCCGAGTCGGACCAGGAAGTCGAGCGCGAAGGTGCGCAGCAGCACGAAGATCAGCGCGCCGATGAAGGGCCCGATCGGGCGCGTGATGCCGCCGACGACGGCGATGATCAGCACGTCGATGCAGGCGCCGACGCTGACCGAGCCCGGCGAGATCTGGCGATAGTTCCAGACCTGGAGCACGCCGGCCAGCGCGGCGACGAAAGACGCGAAGGCATAGGCCGCGACACGATGCGCATTGACGTTGAAGCCGAGCGCCGCCATGCGCCGCGGATTGTCGCGCACGCCCTGGAGCGCAAGGCCGAACGGGGCGCGCGAGAGATACTCGACGGCAAAATAGCAGAGCGCGGCGACCGCGAGCACGATGTAATAGAAGGGAATGTCGGCGCGCCAGTTCACGCCCCAGAAGTGTGGCGTGGCCACGGTGTTGATGCCGGTATGACCGTTGAAGATCGCCCAGTTCTGGTTGGTGAAATAGTAGAAGGCCGCTCCGATCGCGAGCGTGATCATGATGGTGTAGATGCCTTCGGTGCGCACCGCGAGCGCGCCGCCGAGCGTGCCGAAGGCGGTCGCCAGCGCCAGCGCCATCGGCACCGCGAGCCACCACGGCCAGCCCAGGCTGATATTGGGGTTGCCGCTGACGCCGAACACCGCGACCATGTAGGCTGAGAAGCCCGCGATGGTGAGCTGCATCAGGCTGACCATGCCGCCATAGCCGGCAAGAAACATGAGGCTCAGCGCCACGGTGCCGAGGATCAGCGTGGTCGCGAAGATCTCGATCAGAAAAAAGCTGCTCGCGATCAGCGGCATGATCAGGAGAATGGCCGCGACGGCCCAGGCAGCGGGGTTGTTGATCTCCGGCCATGTCCGGGCGGGGGGCTGCGCCTTGGTGGCGCGGCCTACGGCAACTGGGGCATCGTGGGCGAGCGACATCTCAGCGCCTCGCCAACAGGCCTTGCGGCCGGATAGCCAGCACCAGCACCATGATCAGGAAGGTCACGACGATGGCGTAGGTCGGGATGTAGACCGAGCCGAGCTGCTCGGCGAGGCCGATGATCAGCGCGCCGAGCGCAGCGCCCGGGATCGAGCCCATGCCGCCCACGATCACGACGACGAGGGACGCCAGCAGGAAACGGATGTCTTCGCCGGGCGACAATGACTGGAAGGTGCCGCCGACGACGCCAGCGATGCCGGCAAGCCCCGCGCCGAAGGCGAACACCCCGACGAAGACGAGCTGGATGCGCACGCCCGTCGCGGCGAGAATATCGCGGTCGTCGACGCCGGCGCGGATGATCATGCCGATCCGGGTGCGGTTGAGCGCGAGCCACATCGCGACGCCGATCACCACGGAGGCCACGAAGATCACGAGCCTGACGAGTGGATATCTGAGGTAGACCGGATCGCCCGAGGATTTGATCGCAGTCACCAGCGGCAGCTCGATGGGACCGATCAGCCATTTCGGGGTCTGGATCTGGTAGAAGTCGCCGCCGCAGGCCCACAGCATGAGATCGGCAAACACGATCGAGAGCCCGATCGTCACCATTGTTTGCCTGAGATCCTGGCCCTCCATCCGGCGGAACACGATCACCTGCAGCAGCACGCCGACAAAGGCGGTCAGGACAAAGGCGACGATGAAGCCGAGGATCCACGAGCCGGACGATGTGCTGATGGCATAACCGATATAGCCGCCGAACAGATAGAGCGAACCGTGCGCGAGGTTGACGTTGCGCATCAGGCCGAAGATCAGCGTGAAGCCGCTGGCGACCAGAAAATAGAGGCCCCCGAGCGTGATGCCGTTGAACACCGCGTTGAGGAAGACGCGCTTGCGGCCGATCGCCTCTTCCAGCCCCGGCGGCCAGACTGCGAAGATCAGCCAGAGCGCGACCGCGATCACGATGATCGTAATCAGCGCCCAAGCCGGATGGCGTTCGACGAAGCGGCTCATGGCTTCACCTCGCCCCGCTTGCGGGGAGAGGTCGACGCGTAGCGCCGGGTGAGGGGGACTCTCCGCAAGCCAAACTGCCGCCGCACTTGCGGAGACTCCTCCTCACCCAGACCCTCTCCCCGCAAGCGGGGCGAGGGGGCATGCAAGCCGTTGCCGGCTGCTGGCCCTGCCATGAGCGAACGTCCTCCCGTCACGCGCGATCCTCTTTTCCGGGATCGCGTTGCCGGCATCCTAGCCAAGCGGCGAGGGCGACATTTGATCGTGAGTATCTTTTCGTGGCCTGCGCTCAGGCGCGCAAAACCTTGGCGGCGCGACGATAATCGGTCGGGGCCATCCCGACATTGGCGGCAAAAAAGCGCGTGAAACCGCTCTGTGAGGAGAAGCCGAGATCGAAGCCGATGTCGGCGATCGGTGTCTCGCTCGCCACCAGCGCTTCGAGCGCCTGTTCCATGATCAGCGTGTTGAGATAGAGGTTCGGCGTGACGCCGGTCTGCACGCGGAACAGCCGGTAGAAATGCGGTCGCGACAGGCCGGATTCGCGCGCGATGGTGTCGAGCTCGATTTCAGCGCCGGGGCTCTCCGACATCATCTTGATGCACTTGCGCACGCGAAAGTCGGTGACGGCGCCGCCTGCGCGCGGATCGCGCGCGATCTCGGCCTGCTGCCAGCTTTCGTCGTAGCAGATGTCGATCAGCCGCCTCAGCTCGGAATCGAGACTGGAGAGCGATGGTGCGCCGCACACGAGCGCGGCGGTCCGCCTGATGTGCTTGTCGAGTGCGGGCGTGCGCCTGAACTGGGTGCGCCCGAAGCGCAACCGGTCGGAGCCGGAGGCATCCGGCGCGAACCATTCGGCGTTGACGTAGAGCACGAAGAAGATCGCGCCGCCGTCGAGATCGGTCGGCAGGAAGTTGTGCGGTTCCCAGGGATTGACGGCGACGACCGACGTCTCGGTGAGATCGTAATGCCCGTCGGAGACATCGATGCATGCCGACATGCCGCCGACATGGAAGATCAGATGACCTTCGCGATGGGCGTGGATATTGAAAGGCCGGTTCAACTGATAAACCGTCGCCCGGCCGAAGCGGCCATGGAAGACGGCGAGCGCACGGCTCATGCCTTCCTCTCCCGAATGTTCTTGTCTTTTCGGCCAGCCTTCAACAACACCGCCGAGATTGCAAGAGCGGAGAGCGACCGCGTCAGCGAGTCGCTCCCCGGTTGCGTCTGTCTGACGTGATGCGTCAGTACTTCTTACATTCCGGCACGGTGCGGCTCGGCAGCCCGATCTTGGAGAACACGGCCGGGTCGTAGCCGAGCGTCTGGTTCACGTTCGGGATCACCTTCACGACCTTGCTGAACAGCGCGCCCTTGCCGTCGTCGACGACTTCGGTGACGAAGTTGGTGCCGATCGCCTGGCGGTTGGAGTCGAGCTTGATCTTGCCGTTCGGTGCGTCGAGCTCGATCTTCGCCAGTGCTTCCTTGTACTTGGCCTGGTTGTTGGAGAGATCGCCGTTGACCTGACGCAGTGCGAGGATCAGCGCCATGGTTGAATTATAGTAGTTGGTGGCGAGCAGCGACGGGCTCGGGAAGCGCTTGTTGGGCGGGAAGGCGTCTTGATAGGCCTTCACGAATTTCTGCCAGCCCGGATCCTCCCAGGTGTCGGCCTGTCCGCTCGCCGCGATGGTTCCGATCAGCGCGTTCTTGGCGTTGCCCTTCGACGACAGGATGGTCTGGTCGATCATGATGGAACCGCCCATCAGATGCGCCTTGCCGCCGGCCTGCTGATACTGGTTGAGGAAGTTGACGGCGTCGGCGCCGCCAAGCCCGAGATAGATGGCGTCGACGTCGTCGGGCAGGGCGGCGATGACGGAGGCGAAGTCCTTCGTTCCCAGCGGCACCCATTGCCGGTTGGTGATCTGTCCGCCCATGCCGCAGAACTCGAGCACCAGCCCGAACACCTGGGTATAGATGAAGGAATAGTCCTCGCCGACGGTCGCGATCTTGCGATACTTCTTCTCTTCATAGGCGTATTTGCCGAGGCCGATCTGCCACTGCGCGCCGTCCATGTTGTAGCGGAAGAAGTTCGGTGCCGGGTCGACATAGGTCGTCTCCTGCGCACCGGATGCGGCATTGATGAACGTCAGCCCGGGATGGCTCTTGGCAAAATTCTTGACCGCGATGCCTTCGTCGCCGGAGAGCGGCGACAGCAGGATTTGCACCTTGTCCTGCTCGATCAGCTTGCGCACGGCGCGCACGGCGGAGTCCGGCGTTGCGTCGGTCGAAGCGACGATGAATTCGAGTTCCTTGTCGCCGACCTTCTTGCCGAGCACGTTGAGCGCGGTCTGATGGCCGCGCATGCCGTCCTCGCCGAGCACCGTGTAGGTGCCCTCGAGCGTTGCGGTCACGCCCACCTTGATCTTTTCCTGGGCGATCGCCGCGCCCGAAAGAAACAGGCTGCTCAACGCGAGCAGTCCGATGCTGCATTTCGACATGTGCTCCTCCCTGTGTCATCGCTTGTTGCCGCGACGAACCGTATGATGCCCGTGGCTCTCGAAGCCCGCGGCTTTGGAGGAAAGCTAACCGAAGTCGGATGCGCTGCACCCATCGCGGCCTCGTTCGGCTTGACCGGTAGTCTCATTTTTGAATGTTGCGGCGCGAGTGATTTTCGCGGTGCAGCAGGACGCCGCGCTAGCTGTAATCTTCGCCGAGAAACTGGTTGATCGCATCGAACGCCTGCAGACGGTTTTTCTCCAGCAGAACCATGTGCGTGCCTTCGCCAATCTCGACCCATCGCCGGTATGGCGCATGCTTCAACGAAAGGAAGAAGTTCTGCGCCGAGTCGATAGGAACGTCCTGGTCCCATTCCGCGTGGACCAGGAGCACGGGCACGCGAATGTCGGTGGCGTCATAGAGCCTCTTGCCCGCGGCCCAGTATTCGCGGATGTCCAGGATCGGGCCGTTGACTGCACGCATGATGGCAGGCGCTTGCGCGCTGCCTAGCGGGTCGGTGGCGAGCGAGATATTGGCCCAGCGCTCGAAGCCGCCCGCCGGGATCAAGCTCGATCGTGCTGCTTCCGGCGCAGCCGAAAGCCAGCGCTCCCTGAAGTCCAGCACCGGAACGTTGCGATAGCCGCCGAGGCGCCCGCCAGCATCGATCGGAGCTGGGCCCTGCAGCACCCAAAGCGGCGCGACCAGCGCGAGCTTGACGACCTTGTCGTTGTTGCCTGCGGTGTAAGCGCCGGCCACCGAGCCGCCCCAGGACATTGCAACCAGATTGAGGCGAGCGATCCTGCGCTGCTTCAGGATGTGCGCGACGGCGCTGGCGAGGTCGCGCACGCCGGCCTCGGTGCGCACGAGCGGTTCGGACTGCTCCGGCGGCGCGTCCATCTCGGACGGGCGGGTCGATTGGCCATAGCCGCGCACGTCAAGCGCGAAGACGTCGTAGCCATGGCCGGCGAGATAGTCCATGAACGAGACGCCGCCGAGTGGCGTGTCGAAAAGGCTTCCCGATGAATAGGTCGCGCCGTGCATCATCAGGATGGTTCGCTCGGCGGAGAAGGTCTCGAGCGCCGCGGGGCGCTTGTTGCGCAGGTGAAGCGAAATTCCGGCCGTGTCGCTCGGGATCATGAGATCCTCGACCACGATCTCGTGCCTGTCGACGCGCGCGCTGGCGTGCTGGCTCATGATCGCTCTCCGTTCAGATGAATTGCCAGGTGAAGCGTCCTCCGGTCCGGCTGACGCGGCCGACCGATGACTGTGCAAAATGGGTGGTGAAGATGGTTGAGCCCCGCTCGGCGGCGTCCTCCAGCACGAAGGCGCGCGAGCGCAACGCGGCTTCCGGGAATTCGCAGAAGCAGGAATTGAGCGAAGGCTCATAGACCTGGAGCGGATGGTGCATCACGTCTCCGGCGAACAGCGCCTCCTCGCCGCGTGAGACGAGGCGGATGGAGGCGTGATCGACGCTGTGGCCGGGCGTCGGGACGAACGAGATGCCCTCGATGGCCTCGCTCCCGTCCACTGCGATGAGCCTGGCAAGTCCGGCCTCGATCACCGGCCGGACGCTGTCGTCATAGACATGGTCGGCCGGCTTGCGCAGCGCGGGGCCGAGGGCCGGGGCCGGGCGGGCCGCTCCGGTCGGCTCTGTGCCCGTCGCGAGGCTCTCGCCATAGGCCTGCTCGATCGCGGAGAAGACGTAGGTCGCATTCGGGAAGGTCGGGACCCAGCGTCCCTCGACGAGACGGGTGTTCCAGCCGACGTGATCGGCGTGCACGTGGGTGAGCAGCACGTAGTCGACCTGCTCCGGCGTGACGCCCGCTGCGGCCAGCCGCGCCAGGAACGGTTCGTTGAGCCGGTGAAGCGGCGGAATCTCCGGCCGGTTCTTGTCGTTGCCGGTGGCCGTGTCGATCAGGATCGTGTGGTGCGGTGTCCTGACCAGCCAGCTGTGAATGCTCTGGATGAAGGTGCCGGTCGCAGCATCGAACGAGCCCGCTTCCAACTCGTCGCGATTGCGCTCCAGCGCCTCTGGCTCGCCTCCCGGATAGAGCGCGTCGAACTTGAATGCGGCAAGCCGCAACTCGTCGATCCGCGTGACGGATGCTTCGCCGACCTGATAGGTCTTGGCCGCGTGAATCATCAAGATGTCCTCCACTGGACCGCGGCGTAGGGCTGGTTGCCCGGGCCGCGGTGACAATGAGGTACGAAGCGCGCCAGGCCTTGGGGAGAGTCGCGGGCTCAATAGGTCCCATCGACATTGTCGATATCGGAAAGGATGCTGGCCCAGCTTTTCACGCCGGCGTTTTGGCCCTAACCCTCGTATCGCGGCTCGTCGCGGTCGCGACATGCCCCAGACGGAGGTGCCACCGATGCAGGATGCGGAACACGGCCGGGGTCGGCCGGCCGATGATAACGATCTCGCCGAGATCGACCTCGGTCTGTTGCTGGCTCTGGAGGCTCTCCTGCGCGAGCGGAACGTGACGCGCGCGGCCTCCCGGCTCAATATCGGGCAGCCTGCGCTCTCGGCGCGGCTGAACCGGCTGCGGCAGATCTTTGCCGATCCGCTGTTCGTACCCGCCGCGAGCGGGCGCGGCGTCGTGCCGACGACGCGGGCGGTGGAGTTGCAGACGGCGCTTGCGGACGTGCTCGGCAAGCTTCGTCGCATGGTGGAGGGGCCGGCTGAGTTCGACCCCGCCAAGAGCCAGCGTACCTTCGTCGTTGCCATCCACGAGAATCCGGCCGTGACGCTGGCGCCCGGCCTGGTCGCGCGCTTGACCGCGATGGCCGAGCGGGCGCGGCTCGCCCTTATTCACCCCGCGCGCGATGTCGTGGATCAGCTCGAAAGGGGAGAGATCGACATCCTGGTGACGGGAGCCGACCGCGCACATGGCGAACTGATGCAGCGGCCGCTGTTCGAAGACAGCTTCCTGTCCGCGCAGCGCAAGGGTCATCCCCGCGGCATCGGTCCGCTCGATCTCGACAGCTTTTGCGCGCTCGACCATCTGCTGATCTCCGCCGATGGTGGCGGCTTCTCGGGCCTCGTCGACGACGCGCTTGCCGCGCTCGGCCGCTCCCGGCGCGTTGCCGTCTCGATCCAGACCTATGCGCTGGCGCCGGTCATCCTTGCGCACAGTGACTGCATCTGCACTCTTCCGCGGCGCTTCCTGATCCGCTTCGCCCACGAGCTCGATCTCACGCCCCCGCCGCTCGATCTGCCGCCCGCTCGCATCGTCGCGCTGTGGCATCCGCGCAATCAGGAGGACAAAGGCCACGCCTGGCTTCGCGAGTGCCTGTACCAGGCGGCTGCCGCTTGATGGCGACGTGCCCTCACGTGGGGACGAGCGGCGCTGTCAAGTTGTAAGCTCTGATTTCTGGAATGAGGTCGGCCAGCTTGCATTCGTGAGCTGCGTGCCGAGATGGGCAGGTGCCTCGAAGTATCACCGGATCGCCATTACCGCCGGCTTTCGCCCCTTGTATCCTTGCTCGTGCCGAGCGCAGGAGAGCGCATGATGCGCCGGGCCTGACGACCGGCGGCAAGCCGGTAGCGAGCCCCCCGGCTGGCCACTGACGTTGCCGGCGGGCGATCGCCCGAGACGCCAGCTGGCGATCCATTGATTGCATCATCCGGACCTGCCCCACGCTGACGATTGACAAGCGAATTATTACATGTCTAAAAATATGCAAATTCATATAATCCGTGAGATGCCTGAATGGACGTGCATCCGCTCAAGCTCAAGGTCAGGTCGTATGTCGCGGAGACGCCGTTCATACGGAGCCTTGTGTTTGGTGTGGAGGACGGCGTCCTGCCGCAATGGCAGGCAGGCGCGCATCTCCGCGTCGCGCTCCCGAATGGCGGAGACCGGCCGTACTCGCTGATGGCGTTGCCGGGACTTCCTGAAGATGCGCTGGCGCTTGGTGTCCTGCGCGAGGAGGCTTCGAGCGGCGGCTCGCAGTTCATGCACGCGCTCAAGGTCGGCGACGTCGTGAAGGCGAGCGCGCCGGTCAACAATTTCCGACTGCACGAGGGAGCAGCGCCGGCGCTGCTGTTCGCCGGCGGCATCGGCATCACGCCCGTTCTGTCGATGGCGGCGGAACTGGCGGCGCGGGGAAGCTCATATCGCCTGCACTATGCCGGGCGCACGCAAGGATTGCTGGCGTTCCTGCCGCAATTGCAGGAGATCTGCGCCGGAGGGCTGTCCGTCCACTACGACAGCGATGAATCCCGCCTCGACATTGCCGCGGCGCTCGGCGATGCCGCAGCAAACGCCCACGTCTATGTCTGTGGCCCTTCGGGCATGATCGAGGCGGTGAAGGCCGGTGCGGCCGCCGCCGGGGTGGCAGCCGATCGCGTTCATTACGAGCTCTTCAAGTCCGAGCAGCCGTCATCGCCTGACCGGCCGTTCGAGGTCGAGATCAAGTCGACCGGGCAGGTTGTCGGCGTTGCTGCGGGGCAGACCATCATCGAGGCGCTGGAGGCGGCCGGTTTCGACGTGCTCTACGACTGCCGGCGCGGCGATTGCGGCATTTGCCAGTGCGGCGTGATCGCGGGAGTCCCCGATCATCGCGACGTCATCCTCAGCGACGAGGAGAGGGCGTCCAACAAGGTCATGCAGATCTGCGTGTCACGCGCGAAGTCGGAACGACTGGTGCTGGATCTCTAGGGGAGACGAGGGACGCCATGAAAAGATACGGCGGGAATGCCCACGCGATTGCGGCGCTGGTGCGCGAGGCCGAGGTGCATCGCGACGTCTATGTCGATGCCGAGATCTTCGAGCTCGAGATGGAGCACCTGTTTCCCAACAGCTGGGTCTATGTCGGTCATGCCAGTCAACTTGCAAAACCCGGCGATTTCATCACGGCCAATATCGGCCGGCAGCCGGTCATGGCCAGCCGCCATACCGGCGGGTCCATCCATGTGTTCTACAATCGCTGCCCGCACAAAGGCGTGAAGATCGCGTCCGAACCCTGCGGCAACACCGGAAAGTTCTTCCGCTGCCCCTATCACGCATGGTCTTTCAAGACCGACGGCTCCCTGCTCGCGATCCCGCTGAAGAAGGGCTACGAGGGCACCGGCTTCGGCGACACCCAGGCCAATGAGGGCTTGTCGAGGGTCAGGAACGTCGTCATCTACCGTGATTTCATCTTCGCTCGCCTGAGCGATGAGGGCGTCTCCTTCGAGGATTATTTCGGCGAAAGTCTCTCGACCATCGACAACATGGTCGACCGCTCGCCGGAGGGGAAGCTCGCGGTCCAGGCGACGCCGATCCGCTACATGCACACGTGCAATTGGAAGATGCTGGTCGAGAACCAGACCGACACCTGCCATCCGATGGTGGCGCACGAGAGCTCGGCCGGCACCGCGGTCAAGGTCTGGAAGCGCGAGCAGGGCGATTCCACGGAAACACCGATGGCGGTGCAGCTCTACGGTCCCTTCATGAGCCCGTACGAGTTCTACGAGCAGAGCGGCATCCGGATCTGGCCGAACGGCCACGGCCACACCGGCGTCGCTAACTCTATCCATTCGAACTATTCGGATATCCCGGGCTATCTCGACCAGATGGTCGCGGCCTATGGCGAGCAGCGTGCGCACGAGATTCTCGGCGAAGTCAGGCACAACACCGTCTACTTCCCGAACATCATGGTGAAGGGCGCTGTCCAGATCCTACGCAATTTCATCCCCATCGCGGTCGATAAGACGCTGGTCGAGAGCTGGGTCTATCGCCTGGTCGGCGCGCCCGACAAGCTCTACGAGCGCGCATTGATGTACAACCGGTTCATCAACGCGCCGACCTCGATCGTCGGCCACGACGACCTCGAGATGTACGAGCGGGCGCAGGAAGGACTGAAGTCCAACGGCAATCAATGGGTCAATCTGCGTCGGCTCTACGATGGCCATGAGGAACAGGACGTCACGGCAGTGATCAACGGCACGTCCGAGCGGCAGATGCGGAACCAGTTTCACGCCTGGGCGAAATTCATCACCATGGGCATGGACGAGCGCATCGAGGCCGCGGAATGAGCGACGAGAACACCATCACGGACTTTATCTATCGCGAGGCCGAGCTGCTCGACACGATGCAGTGGCAGGCCTGGCTCGATCTGTTTCACCCCGAAGGGCGTTACTGGATGCCGCTCGAATGGCAGCAGCAGGATCCGGTGCTGCAGCCGTCTCTGATGTACGAGGATCTGCTGCTCCTGAAGGTGCGGGTCGAGCGGCTCGCCGGCGAGCGCACCTTCAGCCAGAAGCCGAAGAGCCGTTGCCATCACCTGCTCCAGGCACCGCGGATCGTCGCGTGCGATCCTGCTGCCGGAATGTTCAAGGCACGAACCTCCTACATCTACACCGAGACGCGCGGCGATATGCTGGAGCGCTATTCGGGATGGGCCTCGCACGAGCTCGTGCAGGTCGGCGATGCCCTGAAGATCAAGCTCAAGCGCGTCGATCTCGTCAATTTCGATGCGCCGTTCGGCAACATCCAGCTTTTCATGTGAGACTGCCTTGACCGCTGCGACCACTGTCCATGCCCGTTTTCAAGAGACCGCGCTCCGCCGCGGCGAGGCGGGTTTCCTCAACGTGCTGCCGGAGACCGCAGGCATCTACGGCATAGCGGCGGGCGAGATTTCCTACCGCGCGATGCTCGACCGGGTCGAGCACCGTCGCGCGGCGTTTGCGAGCCGCGGCTACGGCGAAGGCCACCGGGTCGGGCTGCTGCTCCAGAACAGGCCTGTCTTCATCGAGCTGTGGTTCGCGCTCAATGCGCTCGGCGTCTCGGTGGTGCCGATCAATCCGGACCTCCGTCTCAGCGAGCTCGAATACATCATCGGGCATTCCGAGATGAATGCCGCGTTCGTCCTCACCGAACGGCGCGAGGAGGTGGGGCTGGCCGCGCGTCAGGCCGGCCGGCCGATCCCTGTCGTGGCCGATCAGGACGACGTTCCCGCGCCCTTCGGCGGTGCGCGGCCCTTGACCGCGGCAAGCGAGGGAAGCGAATGCGCGCTGCTCTATACGTCGGGGACGACGGGCCAGCCCAAGGGCTGCGTGCTCACCAACACCTATTTCCTGCATTGCGGAAACTGGTATCGCGACGTCGGCGGGCTGATCGACCTCAAGCCAGACGGCGAGCGTATGATCACGCCGCTGCCGCTGTTCCACATGAACGCGATGGCGGTGTCTCTGATGGCGATGCTGTCGGTCGGCGGCTGCCTGACCATGCTCGATCGCTTCCACCCGCGCAGCTGGTGGGCCTCGGTGCGCGACAGCCGTGCCACCTGCCTGCATTATCTCGGCGTGATGCCCTCGATGCTGATGAGCGCGCCGCCGTCGGAGCTGGACCGCGCGCACAGCGTGCGCTTCGGCTTCGGCGCCGGCGTCGACAAGCTGCTGCATGCCACGTTCGAGCAGCGCTTCGGCTTTCCGCTGCTGGAGGCCTGGGCGATGACCGAGACCGGCAGCGGCGGCGTCATCGCCGCCAATGTCGAGCCGCGCAAGGTCGGCACCAGCTGTTTTGGCCGCCCGGCCCCCGAGATCGAGGTTCGGATCGTCGATGACGGCGGCAATGATGCCCCGGTCGATGTGCCCGGCGAGCTGTTGGTGCGGCGCGCCGGCGCCGATCCGCGCTACGGCTTCTTCCGCGAATATCTCAAGAACGAGGCTGCCACCACCGAGGCGTGGGCCGGCGGCTGGCTGCACACCGGCGATATCGTGTCGCGCGATGCGGACGGCGACCTGCACTTCGTCGATCGCAAGAAGAACGTGATCCGTCGCTCCGGCGAGAACATCGCCGCGGTCGAGGTCGAATCCGTCCTCAACCGGCATCCCGCGATCCGGCAAGCCGCGGTTGCGGCGACGCCGGACCAGATGCGCGGCGACGAGGTTGCGGCGGTCATCATCACTGAGAAGGCCGGCGCGGACCGCGCGCTCGCCGAAGAGATCGTGCGCTGGAGCCTCGAGCAGATGGCCTATTACAAGGCGCCGGGCTGGATCTGCTTCGCCGACAGCCTGCCGCTGACCGCGACCGAGAAGATCCAGCGCGGCGGGTTGAAGGATTTCGTCGGGAAGCTGATGGGCGAGGGCGCGTTCTTCGATCTGCGTGACCTCAAGAAGCGGCAAGTCTGATCAAGAAGGTCTGATCAAAGAAGGTCTGATCATGAGCGAGATCCGCACCACTCTCATCACCGGCGGCAATTCGGGGATCGGCGAGGCCCTGGCGAAGAAGCTCGTCGAGCGCGGGCAGCGCGTGGTCTCGGTCGGGCTGGAGCAGCCCGGCTGGACCCATGATCTGCTCGCGGCCTATCGCGCCGACCTCACCAATATCGAACAGACGCGTGCGATCGCGCAGGAGATCTGCCGGGATCACGCCGTCGACAGCCTGGTCCACAATGCCGGAATCATCCTGCCGAACCTGCTGCCCGACGCCAAGCCGGAAGACATATTGATGCTGGCGCAGTTGCATCTGGGCGCGCCGATGCTCCTGACCCAGGTGGCGCTGGAAGGGATGCGTGCGCGCCGCTTCGGGCGCATCGTGTTCGTCTCTTCGCGCGCCGCGATGGGGGCAGTGACGCGCTCGGCCTATTCGGCCACCAAGGCCGGCGTGCACGGCATGGCAAGGACCTGGGCGCTGGAGCTTGCCCCGAGCGGCATCACCGTGAATGTCGTCGCCCCGGGGCCGATCCTGACCGATAATTTCTGGGGCATCATCCCGAACGGCTCCGAGCAGCAGGAGCGGATGGCGCGCAACGTTCCGGTCGGGCGGCTCGGCTCGCGCGAGGACGTCGCGCACGCAATCTCGTTCTTCCTCGACGAGCACTCCGATTTCGTCACCGGCCAGGTGCTCTATGTCTGCGGCGGTACCAGCCTCGTCGGCCTCGGGCCTTGACGCGCGCGTTCTAGATCTGGTTCTGGCGGATATTCTCGACCATCTTGGCCAGCACGCGCGCGCAGACCTCGATGTCGTCGGGCTCGATGCCCGCGACCAGCCTGTCGTAATTGTTCGCCATGATCGGCCAGATCTTGCGCAGCAGCGCTTCGCCCTCCGGCGTCAGGGCGACGACGCGGCGGCGCTGGTCCTCCTCGGCGATCTCGCGCTTGACGAGGCCCGACGACACCATGGACTCCACCATGCGGCTTGCCGTCGACTGCTCGGTCACCGCGAGAACGGCGACCTCGTTGACCGTGAGCGTCCTGTAGATGAACAGCACCGACAGCGTCCGGAACACGACATTGTTGATGCCGTGCTCGCTCAAATCACGGTTCTGATCCAGGTTCCAGCGATTGGCGAGCCGGTTGAACAGATACGGAATATAGGTTTGCAGCTGGTCCCTCGTCCTCGGCGGACCCGACTTCCATCTGCTCTTGGATTCTCTGGCCATTATCTCTTGCGACTTTGCTTCTTGCTCTCGGTATGAAGTTTCGAGGAAAGCGATTTCAGCACGGACAGCGCGGTGTCCAGCTCCCGGGCCGGGACGTTCTCGAGCCGTCTGGCGAGATGCTTCTTGTGGATTTCGGCCGCCTGCCGGAACAGCGCTTCGCCTTTCGGCGTCAGGCGCACGATGAAGGACCGCCGGTCCTCGCTCGACATCTCCCTGCTGATGAGGTCGTCGGCGAGAAGACGTTGCACCAGCCCCGAGACATTGCCGCCGGTCACCTTCAGATTTTGCGACAATTGCCCGAGCGCGAGGCCCTCCTGGTAACGATCGAGCTGGGCCAGCACGTCGAATTTTGCCAGCGACAGGCCGAACTCCGAACTCAGCATCGAATTGAGCGAGGCGAACAGCTCACCATGCAGCGACAGCAATTGGAGCCAGAGCCGGGTTTCGATCTGCCCAGGGACGGGAACAACGTTCTCCTTGAGTGCTGCCGGCATCGCATGACCATCGAGTACAGAATGTCTCGTCGAGTGAAGGGAATTACTGCGGGTCGTTCGCTCCGATTAACAACCTGAGAATCGTAGTCAAGCCGTCCGATCCTGACCTCCTGAGGGGCGAACGGCAATCCAATCCTACGTCCGGCGCCCGTGGAATCATGCGAAAGTCTTGATGGTCTGGATCACGCCGTCGAGCGCCGTTCCGGCGCTGTCCTTCAGCGCGGCCTCCCGCAGGCGGCGCGCCCAGTCGGCGGCATCCTCGCGGCGCTCCACCAGCTTGATCGCCGCGAGCGTCCTGTCGAATTTCGACAGCCCCCGGCTGTGGGTATCTGAATAGCCTTTGACGAGGCGTCGGCATTGCAGGATCTCGATGCCGAGCTGGTAATTGGTGCCGACCGCCTCGGTCGCGGCCTTGAGCCATGAATCCCGGTGCGCCGTCTCGATGGCGTGACGCAGCGAGCGGCGGCGCAGGCCGCGCATCCCGCCGACGACATAGAGGGCCAGGAACCAGGGCAGCGAGTAGGTTCGCACCCGGCGTCCCCGGTTGACGCGGCGATCGAGCCAGCCGAGCAGGCGCGGACGCGCGCCGAGCCAGCGGCCGAAGCCTGCCGGCAGCATGCCCATCACTTCCTCCATGCGGGGATGCATGAACTCGGTGGTCTGGAGCACCTGTCCGTTCGACATCTCGAGCTCGCTCTCGATGCGCGCGCGGCGGCCGGCGCGCGTCTTGAGGTCGGCGACGCGGATGACGTCGTCATAGGTCATGGCGTTGGCGAGGTACTTTGCCGCGGCTTCCGTGAAGGCATAGGCATGTGCGTCACCGCCGGCGTTTCGGTCGGCTGCGTGCAACCTCTTGAGGATGTCGAGATATTCGCCGCCATAGGCGAGGTCCTGGAAGTCGATGACCTTCCGCAAGCCTGCACGAGCCATGCCGAGTGCAGGCTGGGGCAGCTCCCCATTCAATCTTGCGACGAGCTCGCCAAGCTGCGGATCGGGCGCCGCGGAAGAGGGGGTATCGTCGGCCGGTTTGGCTGGCGCGGGCGCCGCAACTTCGGTCGGGCCGGTCTTGACCCGCTCGAAGGCGGCCTCGAACGTCTCGACGCTGGCCTTGGCGCCTTTGCCGCCGGTGCGGATGACGTCGAGATAGCTGTCGCGGCTGAACGGCAAGACGCCGGCGCCTGCGAGCGCGCCGAACATCGCGGCCGAGATGACGCTGCCATGCGCGATCGCCAGCGCGTTCAGATCGAAGATGATCTCGGTCTTTGCCGCAATTCCGATGGCGCCGGTCACGGCGCCGCCGTCGGCGATGCCGTTGCCCGGCGCGATCTTCTCGCCGATCGCAAACGAGCGGTGGTTGGACGCGATCAACGTGGTGCGATCCGGCGTCACGAGGCCGCGCAGGATCGATCGCCCGGCCTCCATGAATTCCGCCGCCATCACCACGTCGACGTCGCCCGGGGTGGGCATCAGCGACAGGATCGGCTTGCGGCCGTCGAGCGGCGGCATCGCCTCGATATAGTAGATGGTGGCGCCGGTGCGCTGGGCGACGCCGGGCACGGAGGTGGACTGCGCGACCCAGCCATGGTTCTCGGCGAGCTGAACGATCCAGTCCGTCAGGACGCCGCCGCCCTGGCCCCCCATCGCGACAATCGCGATCGAGATCGGCCGCTCCGTCGCTTCGCCTGCGGCGGGGAGGGCCAGCCGGACCGTCTCGTCCCTCATGCCAGTGCCTCGAGCGCCGGCCGACGGCGGTCGCGCCGACGCTGCAGCCAGCCGATCACGCTCAAGGCGACCCTGGATTTGAACATGTCCCAGCGCGTCGGATTATGGATGACGTCGGCTCGATAGAACGAGGGGCAGAGCACGGCGGCCTCGGAAACCTCGCCGCAATTGCCGCAGCCGACGCAGGAATTATCGATCGCCGCGACCGGATCGTCGCGCAAGGGGTCGTCGAGCTGCTTCACCGACAGTGACGGGCAGCCGGAGAGGCGGATGCAGGCATGGTCGCCGGTGCAGACGTCTTCGTCGACGCCAAAGCGCTCCTTGACGATGCGCGTCCCGTCCTTGATCGCCTTGTTGATCTGCGGCTTCACGCGCCGCTGCTTGTTCAGCATGCATTCGGAGGACGCGACGATGACCTTCGGGCCTTCCTCTTTCGTCGTCAGCGCTTCCTTCAGCGTGTCGCGCATCTTGCCGACGTCGTAGGTGCGGTCGAGCTGGCGCACCCACTGGCCGCCGATGCCCTTCACCGCCTGCACGATCGAGTTGTTGGTCTTGCGGCGCTTGTTGACCGCGCGCGAGGACAGGATGTCCTGACCGCCCGTGGCAGAAGTGTAGTAATTGTCGACGATGACGAACACGCCGTCATGCTTGTTGAACACGGCATTGCCGATGCCGCTGGTCAGTCCATTGTGCCAGAAGCCGCCGTCGCCCATCACCGCGATCGACCGCTTGTCCGCCTTGACGTTGAAGGCCGAGGTCGAGGCCGGGCCGAGGCCGAAGCCCATCGTGGTCGCGCCGATGTTGAAGGGCGGCAGGATCGAGAACAGATGGCAGCCGATGTCTGCGGAGACGTGGTGCTGGCCGAGCTCTTCCTCGACCAGCTTCATGGCGGCGAAGATCGGCCGTTCCGGGCAGCCGGTGCAAAGCCCGGGCGGGCGCGCCGGCACCACCTGCTTGAGCTTCTCGACCGCGGGGTGATTGAGCACGGGCGCTGCGTCCGGCGCCGGCGGACGGTTGCCGAGCAGCCGCGGCTCGGTCTTCTCCAGGAATTCCCTGACGCCGCCGAGCAGCACCTGAGCGGTGTAGTCGCCGCCCATCGGCAGCACGTCCTTGCCGTGGACGCGCGCCTGGATGTCCTTGCGGCGCAAGACCGTATTGATCGCCTGCTCCAGATATTCCGGCTGGCCTTCCTCGACGATGAGAATGGCCTCCTTATCGATGCAGAATTCCGCAACCTCGGTATCGATCACGGGGTAGGTGACGTTCATGATGTAGAGCGGGATCTGGGTGTTGCCATAGGCATCCGACAGCCCGAGATATTGCAGCGCGCGGATGACGTTGTTGTACATGCCGCCCTGCATGATGATGCCGACCTTGCCCTGCTTCGGCCCCATCAACTCATTCAGCTTGTTGTCCCGAATGAATCCGATGGCCGCGGGCATCCGCGTCTTGATCTTCTCCTGCTCGTGCTCATAGGCCGCCGGCGGCAGCACGATGCGGTTGACGTCACGCTTGGGATTGTTGAGCGCGTCCTTGATGGTGTGCGCCGGCCTGACATTGTCCTTGCAGGCGAAGCTGCCGTGCATGTGGCAGGCGCGCACGCGCACCTCCAGCATGACCGGCGTGTTGGAGACTTCGGAGAGCTCGAAGCCTTTCTCGATCAGATTGACGATGCATTCATGCTCGGGGCGGGGATCGAGCAGCCACATCTGCGACTTCATCGCGAAGGCGTGGGTACGCTCCTGCATGATGGAGGAGCCTTCGCCATAGTCCTCGCCGACAATGACCATGGTGCCGCCGGTGACACCGCCCGAGGCGAGGTTGGCAAGGGCGTCGGAGGCGACGTTGGTCCCGACGGTCGACTTCCACGCCACCGCGCCGCGCAGGGGATACATCACCGATGCCGACAGCATCGCCGCGGCGGCTGCTTCGTTGGCCGAGCTCTGGAATACGACGCCGAGATCGTCGAGCACGTCCTTGGCGTCGGCCAGCACGTCCATCAGGTGCGAGATCGGCGAGCCCTGATAGCCGCCGACATAGGCGACCCCCGATTGCAGCAGCGCCTTGGTGATGGCGAGGATGCCTTCGCCGCGGAACGTGTCGCCATCGCCGAGCCTGAGATCCTCGACCTCGCGAGCAAAAGACCGTTCAGCCATTGCACCCTCCAGAAATATGCGATAGCATACGTTTACATGTGAAGTAAGTCAACGCCGCGCCATGCTATCACGCTTGCGGATGCTCTCTCCGACAAGGCGGTCATGAGCCAGCGACAGGGTAGGGCCGATGCTGAAGCTGCCTCGCTTTAAAGCTGCCGCCGTCCAGGCTTCACCAGTCTATCTCAACGCAAGCGCGACCGCGGAGAAGGCGGCTTCACTGGTCCGTGAGGCCGCAGCCAACGGGGCGAAGCTCGTCGCGTTCCCCGAAGTGTTCGTTCCCGGCTATCCTTATTGGAACTGGATCACCGATCCCGTCACCGGCAGTGCATGGTTCGAGAAGCTCGCCAAGGCGTCGGTGCTGGTGCCGGGGCCGGAGGTCGACATCGTCTGCAAGGCCGCGCGCGATACGGGATGCCACGTCGTGCTCGGCGTGAACGAGCGCAGCCCGGTCTCGCTCGGCGCGATCTACAATACGCTGGTTTTCATCGGTCCTGACGGCGCCTTGCTCGGCAAGCATCGCAAGCTGGTGCCGACCTGGGCAGAGAAGCTGACCTGGACCGGCGGTGACGGGTCGAGCCTGCGCGTCTATGATACCGAGATCGGGCGTCTCGGAGGCCTGGCCTGCGGCGAGAACACCAACACGCTCGCGCGCTTTGCGCTGCTCGGGCAGGGCGAGCTCGTGCACGTCGCCAGCTATATCTCGCTTCCCGTCGCGCCCCCCGACTATGACATGGCGGAGGCGATCAAATTGCGCGCGATTGCCCACTCCTTCGAAGGCAAGATCTTCACGATCGTCTCCTGCTCGACCGTGTCGGAGGAAATCATCGCGGCGATGGAGACCGTCGTTCCCGACGCACGCGCGCGTTTGCAACGGAAGTCGAGCGCATTCTCCGGTATCATCGGTCCGGACGGGCGCGTGGTCGGCGATCCCTTGATCGACGACGAAGGCATCGTCTATGCCGACATCGACCTCGATCGCTGCATCCAGCCGAAGCAGATGCACGACATCGTCGGGCACTATAACCGGTTCGACATTTTCGATCTGCGGGTCAACCGTCGTCCACAGACGCCGCTCGGTCTGGCAGAGGCGGAAGCCGTCGGCGGACCGGAGCAGGCGGGCTTCGCGTCGATTCCAGGTCGAGCGGAATGACGGGCCGGTTCGCTTGAGGGTGCGGGATCATAAGACAGGACTTGGAGGATAGGATGCGCGAGAACGTGATCGGCCGGGCCAATGTCGAGGACACCCCCGAGCTCGAGGCCTATTACAAGGATCTCGAAAGGTACGAAGCCGGAGCGCTCTGGACCGTCGCCAACAAGATCGAGCCGTGGGCGCCGCAATCGGCCTCGGTTCCCGTGCTCTGGCGCTACAAGGATCTGCGTGAGCACGTGCTGCGCTCGGTCGAGCTGGTCTCGCCCGAGAAAGCCGGCCGGCGCGTGATCTATCTCAACAATCCCGGGCGGCGCGACGTGTCGGCCGCGGTCGGCTGGCTCTATTCCGGATTGCAGGTGATGCATCCCGGCGAGGTCGCCACGGCCCATGCCCACTCGGCCTCGGCGCTACGCTTCATCATGGAGGGCGCGGGCGCCTACACCATCGTCGACGGTCACAAGATGACGCTGGGCGCGCGGGATTTCGTGCTGACGCCGAACGGCACCTGGCACGAGCATGGCGTCGAAGGCAACGGCTCGGTCTGCATCTGGCAGGATGGCCTGGACATCCCGCTCGTCAACGCGCTGGAAGCCAATTTCTTCGTCGTGCATCCGAACATCCAGCAGGAGCCGTCCGGCTATCCCGTGGACGACATGACCCGGACCTGGGGCAATCCCGGTCTTCGGCCGGCGGACTCGCGCTGGTCGAAGGGTTATTCGCCGATGTTCAAATATGAGTGGGAGCCGACCTACGAGTCCTTGCAGAAATATGCGGCCGCGACCGATGGCTCGCCCTATGACGGCATCCTCATGAACTACGTCAACCCGGTCACCGGCGGGCACGTGATGCAGACGATCGGTGCGAGCATGCAGCTGCTGCGCCCCGGCGAGAAGACCAAGTCGCACCGGCACACCGGCAGCTTCATCTACCAGGTCGCCAAGGGGCGCGGCTATTCGATCATTGGCGGCAAGCGGCTCGAATGGGAAGAGCGCGACATCTTCTGCGTTCCCTCCTGGGCCTGGCACGAGCACGGCAATGCATCAGCGAGCGAGGATGCCTGCCTGTTCTGCTTCAACGACCTGCCCGTCATCGAAGGCCTCGGGCTCTATCGGGAAGAGGCCTATGGCGACAACGGCGGTTACCAGTCGGTTGCGGCCTGATAGGCCCTTGCAGAATTCAACCAGAACAGCCGGATAGAAGCTTTCATGCGTCTCGTCACCTACACCTTGGGCTCCAGCGGTGCCCGTCTTGGAGCCCTAGTCAATGGACTGGTCGTCGATGTCGAGCACCTTGGTGCGTCCAGCGGCGTGACATGGCCGGGTGACATGCTGTCGTTCATCGACAACAGCGTGACCCTGCTGCCTGCGCTTAAGCGTGCACTGGCGGACGCCAATGGCCGCTTCCCGGCTGGCTCGGCGGTCGCGGTCGAGGATGTAAAGCTGCAGGCGCCGATCCCGCGGCCGCGGAAAAACATCTTCGGCATCGGGCTGAACTATCGGGCGCATGTGGCGGAATCCGCCAAAAGCCTGGATACGGACAAGGACCTGCCGAAGCAGCCGGTCGTCTTCTCCAAGCCGCCGACCTCCGTGATCGGCCCGGGCGCGGCGATCCAGCACAATGCGAAGATGACGCAGCAGCTCGACTGGGAAGTCGAGCTCGCCGTCATCATCGGCAAGACTGCAACGCGCATCGCGGCCGACAAGGCGATGGACCACGTCTTCGGCTATTCGGTGATGATCGACATTTCCGCGCGCGACAATCGCCGCGCCGGACAGTGGATTTTCTCCAAGGGCATGGACACTTATGCGCCGTTCGGCCCGTGCATCGTGACCGCGGACGAGATTCCTGATCCACACGATCTGCGGCTGTGGCTGACCAAGAACGGGGTCATGAAGCAGGACTCCAACACCAAATACATGATCTTCGACATTCCGGTGCTGATAGCGGACATTTCGTCGGGCATGACGCTCGAGCCGGGCGACATCATCGCCACGGGTACGCCCGAAGGCGTCGGCGCCGGCATGAGCCCGCAGGAATGGCTTTGGCCGGGCGACGTGGTCGAGGCCGGCGTCGACGGCGTCGGCGTCATTCGCCACCCCGTCGTTGCGATCTGATGACGAATTTTTCGTTCGATCGCGTGCTCAGGTTCGGAGACTGCGATCCCTCGGGGATCGCGTACTTCCCGTCCTATTTGAACATCCTCAACGGCGTCGTCGAAGATTTCTGGGCTGGAATCGGTTTTCCATGGCCGGAGCTGATCACGGTCCGGAAGATCGGAACGCCCACGGTACACCTTGATTGCGATTTTTCCCGGCCCTCGATGTTCGGCGATCTCCTGACGTTCAACCTGCGCATCATCAGGGTCGGTGGGTCATCTCTCCATCTCGAGCATATCATCTCCGGCGCGAATGGCCCGCGCTGGCGCGCGCGGCAGATCCTTGCTGCGACCTCGCTGATCGATCACCATGCGATCCCATGGCCCGATGACATTCGCTTCGCACTGATGGCGCATGTGAGCGCGGGCGAGGGGACCGAGGCTATGCCCGCATGATCTCGCTGTTCATGGCATTCTCCGATTCCACAGGCGAACGGCGAGTTCGTCCTGATGAGGTTGCCGCTGTGGCGGAGCTCGTCGGATCGATCCCCGGCATGACCGAGGCCCTGCTGTTCACGCCGCTCGAACAGTCGGTCGACCATCCCTACAAGGCCGACGGCGCCGGCCCCGCCTTTGCGCTGCAACTCCGGTTTCCCGACCTGTTCGCCTGCGAGGCGGCGATGGACCGCGGCGGCGTGCTTGCCGGCCTCGCAACAGGGGCCGGTCTCTCCGGCCTCACCGGACTCGCTATCACACACCAGGTGATGCTGACGCGCGCGTTTCCCGTCGATGTCGCAGAGCATCCGGCGGGAACGACGACTCCGTGCAGTTACCTCGTGCACTATCCCGGCCCGGCCGAGGATATGAGCGCCTGGAACCTGCATTATCTGGAGCACCACCCGTCGATCATGCGGACCTTCCCTGATGTCCGCCAGATCGAGATCTACACCCGCATCGACTGGGTCGACCGGCTGCCGTCGCGGCGCGTCGAGCACATGCAACGCAACAAGCTGGTGTTCGACAGCCCGCAAGCCCTCGCGCACGCACTCGGCTCCGAGGTGATCAAGCACATGCGTGCGGATTTCGTGAAATTCCCGCCATTCGCAGGCGGCAACAAGCATTTTCCGATGCTGACCAGAGTGGTTGGGGCGAGGTCCTAGGCCGCGTACCCATACCCGGCGGCGTGATGCGAATAAAGCAATGTCTGCTTGGCCCCTATAGCGACCGAGTTCGTTCGGCGGCGCAGTATGTCGCGATGAGCCGACAGGCGACACGGGCCCATTCCAAAGATATACTAGGGCCCATGCAGCAAGTAGTGCCGCCTCTTTCAGGTCCGAACGTCATAGTCAGAAGGGTTCGTCCCGCCGACCGCGACGGCTTTTTCGCGCTCCAGACCGATCCAGAAATACACGAAATGTTTGGAGGTAGCCGCGACACCTATCGCGTCATGACTCGGGAGGCCGCTGATGCCGTGGTTGAACGGTTATCGAGTCATCCGTTTGCATGGGTGATTGAACATGGATCAAGGGTGATCGGCGAAACCCGGTTAGACCGTGTTGATATGCAGGATCGGCGCGCATCGTTCGCCGTGGGCATTCTTGATCCGCAGTGCCTAGGGCGAGGCATCGGAACTGAGGCCATGCGCCTCGTCCTGCGGTTTGCCTTCGAGCAGCTCAAACTGCATCGTATATCGGTGCGAGTACTTGCTTACAATTTGAGAGCCATACGCGCTTACCAGAAGTGCGGGTTTGTTATCGAAGGTCATGAGCGAGAGGCAGCATGGGTAAACTCGCAATGGCACGATGACATCATGATGGGGCTGCTTGATCGCGCGCTCCGTTAACACCTCTCGTTCTCCTATGAGGTCGTCTTGGGCCGAAGCTTATCGTTGCGTACAATGTCGCAATTGGCCTGCTAAGGGGCCAGAAGAGGTCGTGCATCTCGTGCCATTGCCTGTCCGACACGAGCTTTATTGCCCCGGCGCTAGGGAAATGATCTCGACCATGCGGTCAAAAGGCACTCCGTGCCTTTCTGAGTATCGCTGCAAAATATCGCTCAAATAGGAGCGATCACCGAGCCGACGGCGCAGCGCCGCGTAAGGCTCCGCGCCGTCCGAGTCACAGAGCGTGGTACGTCCCAGTCTCTCGTCAATGATTGCGATGGCATCCGCCGCCTTCAGCATGTCGGCGAGTACCGTATCCGCCTGGATGCCCGTGCGATGATCGTGCGCAGCGATTGCATCTTGAGCCTCAGCAGGGATGTTGTCTCCAAGCCAGCGAACCGTCAGCAGACCGTGCTGGCTCCAGTTACTCGATGTGTGAAAATAATCGAGATCATGGCACAGGCCAACGACTTCCCAAAGCTCAGCAGAAGCGGAAAAGCCCGGCGCAAGCGTCCGCATCATATGGGCCACGACCCGCGAGTGATTGGCTCTTGGGGTGTCACCCAAATGCTGTCGGACCAACATTTCTGCATCAAGAACTGTTAGCATTCGGCCCATTCCAATGAACGTTGTTTCCACCCCAGTTTGGGTCAGGACGACTACCATCCGTCAAGGGGGTAGCGAGGTCCACAGTGGGTCAACAGCGCCGTTTTGAGCGGCGGTGGGGCGCTTCCGCTTTGCCCTGACCCCGGACATCTCGCCCCAACGACCTAGCGGAAGCGATGCGCCACAAGCGGAAGCGCGGTCGGTGTTTGTTGCTGGAACGAGAGCGCCAACGCCGCAGAGGAAGAGCGGGCACGAATGGCCCGCAGCGGGCTCTGGCCGGAGCTTTTATCGCACCATGGAATTAAAGGCATCGACCATTTTGGGGGACTTGTCCGTTCCAATCGATGCACTTCCGACAAATGGGCGGCGGGTCGAACTGAATTCGTCGGCTTGCGAATGGCGGCCAAGGGGGCTGGCAACACGCGACAATTATAGTAGCGTTGTTGCAAGAAGAAGCGCACGGCGGCTAAAACCGGGCGCAACAATAAAACAGGGAGGACTTTCGATGCAGTTTCTCAAGGCTGCGGTTGCGGCCGGGCTTGTCATTGCGACCTTTACCGGCAACTCGCTTGCGCAGAGCAAGCCGTCGGAGCTCAAAATCGGCATCACGACGTTCCTGTCGGGCCCTGCGTCAGTCTTTGGTGTGCCGGCGAAGGCCGCGGCGGAGATGATCGCGGAGGACCTCAACAAGAAGGGCGGCATCGGCGGCGTGCCGGTCAAGCTCTCCTTCATCGACGAAGGCGCGGGAGGCGAAGCGCTCGTCTCGAACTACCGACGCGTGGTGCAGGACGAAAAGGTCGATGCCACGTTTGCTTCGATCTCGTCGGGCAGCTGCACCCAGTTGGTGCCCGTCGCCGAAGACCTCAAAGTCATGAATTTCATGTGGGACTGCGGTGCGGCCTCCATCCTCGAAACCAAGAAGTACCGCTACAATTTCCGGACTCAGGCGAACGGCACGCCGGAAATGCTGGCCGTGCTCCTTTACCTGCTCAAGACCAAGCCCGACTTCAAGACGATCGCGGTGGTCAATCAGGATTATGCATGGGGTCGGGAGAGCTGGGAGATCTTTTCGACTGCGCTCAAGGCGATGAAGCCGGACGTGCAAGTCGTCGCGGAGCTCTTCCCGAAGTTCGGCGCACCGGACTACTCCACTGAGGTTTCCCGTCTGTTGGCGCTGCGGCCGGATGTGGTTCTGACCACGTCTTGGGGCGGAGATCTCGACACGCTGGTCCGCCAGGCCGGTCAGCGCGGCCTGTTGCAGCAGTCGACCTTCGTGCTCGGGATCGGCGAATCATCGATCCAGCGGTTGGGCAAGGACTTGCCTGAAGGCCTGATCGTCGGCGCGCGCGGAGACCACTGGTTCCTGCATCCCGAGAAGAAGAACGACGCCGCCTTCAAGGCGTTCAATGAAGCCTTCAAGGCGAAGACCGGTGCATGGCCGATCTACCCGGTCTATCACATGGCGCAGGCATTCAAGGCCCTGCAGACGGCCTACGACAAGGCGATCAAGTCCAACGGCGGCAACTGGCCCACCCGCGAACAGGTCGTCGATGCGACGGCGGGCATCGAGTTCGCCACCGGCTTCGGCCGTCCGATTACGCTGCGGCCCGAGGACAACCAGGGTCTCGAAGCTCAGCTGGTCGGCGTCACCAAGTCCGTTCCGGGGTACGACTTCAAGCTGCTCGATAACATGATGATCTTCGATCCGAAGATGATCACCAACCCCGCTGGCGTACGGTCGGTTGAGTGGCTCAAGACGCTCAAGCCGGACTTCGTCAAGATGGACGTGCCGACCTTCAAAGCTCAGTAACGGCACGCTCGACTTTTGATCCCCGTCCTCCGTGCCTCGTCCCGGAGGACGGACCTTTTCCGAAGGCCATCATGAACTCGACACTCGCTATCTTGGCGATCCTCGATGGGATCAGCTACGCCGCACTGGTGTTTTTGGTCTCGGTCGGGCTCAGCCTGATTTTCGGCGTGTTGCGCGTGGTCAACGTCGCGCACGGTTCGCTGTACGCGTTCGGCGCCTACCTGGCTGCGACGTTCAGCCTTGCAATCGCGCCGATCTCGCCTTGGCTCACCTATCCCGCGCTGCTGGCCGCTTCCATCGTGATCGGCGTCGTGTGCGGCGGTTTCATCGAACGGTTTCTGCTGCGACCGCTCTCCGGACAGGAGGACGTCCTCCAGCTTCTGATCACTTTCGCCGCCTTCATGATCATGGACAACCTGCAGCGTCTGATCTGGGGCGTGCAGCCCATCTTCGCCGCGGAGCCATTGAGACTACTTCCCAACATCGCCGTGTTCGGCGTCAGCTACACGTCGTACCAGGTCATTCTGCTGCCCGGAGTCGCCTTGGCGACGCTGTTCGGGCTCCGCTACTTCCTGCGCAGGACGCTGTCGGGAGCGGTGATCCTTGCGGTCACGGAGGATCGCGAAGCTTCGACGGCCATCGGGATTGACGCAAAACGCGTATATTTCGTCACCTTCGTCATCGGCGCGAGTCTGGCCGCGTTGGGAGGAGCGCTGGCCTCGCCGACCACCTCGCTGGTCCCTGGAATGGGCGCCGATATGATCGTGCTTTCCTTTGCCGTCGCTGCGACCGCGGGTCTCGGCCAGATCGAGGGCACCGCGCTCACCGCGCTGATGATCGGCCTGACCCGTGCCTTCGTAATCTATCTCCAGCCGGAATTCGAAGTTCTCGTTCCCTATCTGCTGATGGTGCTGGTGCTTCTGGTGCGTCCGTTCGGCCTGTTCGGCGCCGTGCAGGTAAGGAAAATATGATGAGCGGTCGCATTAAGCCGGTCACCACGATCGCGACCATCTTCTTTCTGGCCAGCGCCGTCGCGCCCCTTTTTGTAGCGAGCTGGGCAACCTTGTTCGCGTTGATCCTCGCGAAGGGCATCGTCGTCCTCGGTATCATTCTTCTGCTGCAGGCGGGACAGGTGTCGTTCGGACATGCAATGTTCTTCGCTACCGGGGCATATACCGCAGCGTTCTGGGGCAAGTACGTCGGTGGCGGCGACATCGTGCTCTTCATCGCGCTGGGCGGCATAACCTCCGCCGTCTTCGGCCTCATCGTCGGGCTCTTCGTCGTGCGCTACCGGGAGATCTTTTTTGGAATGCTGAATCTGGCGTTTTCGATGGTGCTGTGGTCGCTGCTGGAGAAGATGTTTCATTACACCAACGGCGCCGACGGCATCCGGGTCCCTCGTCCGGCCCTGTTGGGGCTGTCGTTTACGCCCGAAACCTTCCAGTACGTCATTCTTTACGTGAGCCTCTTGATCGCGGTCGTCGCCTTCTACGGCGTGCAACGCTATCTCGATAGCCCGCTCGGACACATGCTGCGTGCCATCAAATCGAACGAGACGCGGCTCGAGTACCTCGGGACGTCCGCACGGCGCGTGCTTCTGATAGGCTACGTGATCTCGGCTTTTCTCGGCGGCATCGGCGGCACGCTGGTGGCGATCATCCAGCAGATCGCCACGCCCGAGTTCGGGTTCTGGACGAAGTCGGGCGAGTTCGTCTTTATCGCGATCCTCGGCGGCAGCGCCCACGCCTTCGGAGCGTTCGCCGGCGCGGCGATGTTCGAGTGCGTGCGCTTCTATGCGGCGGCCCACCTGGCCGACACCTGGCAACTGATCCTCGGCGTGGTCTTGATCGTCATCATTCTCTATGCGCCTAACGGACTGATAGGTCTCAGGCAGCGCTACGGCCAGGCGAAGCAGGGAGGACATTGATGACCAACGTCCTCCTTTCCGCGAAGGGCATCAAAATCCGGTTCGGTGGCGTCGTCGCCGCCGACGGTATCGATCTGGACGTGCTCCAAGGCGAGAACCTCGCGATCATCGGACCGAACGGCGCCGGAAAGACCACCTTCCTCAACATCTCGACGGGTTATCTGCGGCCGCAGGCCGGAAGCATCACCTTTCTAGGCCAGGAAATCACGGCGCAGCTCCCGCGCACGATCACCAAACTCGGCATCGCGCGGGCCTTTCAGATACCGCAGCTTTTTCTCGATCAGACCGTGATGGAGAACATGCTGATCGCCGCAGCCTCGCGGCTGGGAAGCCCTTCCGGCTTTAGGGCTCTTTCCGCCCTGCCTGAGCTGTCTGAAATGGAGCGCCTCCTGGATCTCGTCGGCGTCAAGCTGTACGCATCTCGCAAAGCGAGGGAGCTTCCCGAGGGACAACGCAAGCTGGTCGACATCGCTCTGGCGCTCGCGCTGAAGCCCAGACTGCTGCTGATGGACGAGCCCACCTCGGGCGTCGCCTCCGCAGAGAAGCTGGAGATCATGGACATCCTGACGTCCGCGCTCGCCAAGGAGAAGGTGACCTCGGTCTTCGTCGAGCACGACATGGACATGGTGGAGCGCTATGCCCACCGAGTCGCGGTGTGGAACGTCGGGAAGATCCAAAAGGTCGGCACGCCCGCGGAGGTTCTGGCCGATCCCAAGGTCCGCGAACAGGTGATCGGCATATGACGGCGATGCTGGACTTCGAGAACGTCAACGTCGCGATCGCCGATGCGCCGGTGCTGCGCAGCGTCAGTTTCTCGCTGCCGCCGGGCGCGACCGCCGCGCTCATCGGGCGAAACGGCGCCGGCAAAACCACGACGGTACGGACCATCATGGGCTTCACGAAGGCGAGCGGTACCGTGCGCCTGGGCGGTCAGGACCTGGGGCATGTTCCTCCGCACCGACGGCCCTTCCTGGGCATCGGCTACGCCCCCGAGGACCGTCGTCTCTTCTCGGCCTTTACGGTGGAAGAAAACATTCTTTTGCCCGCTCGCGTGGCGAAACTTAGCGCGGAAGAGGCGCGCCGGCGGCTGGAGCGAGCCTACTCCGTCCTGCCGGAGCTCGAGGAACTGGCGGATCGCCCGGCGGGCTCCGTCTCGGGCGGCCAAGGCAAGATGGTCGCCCTCGGGCGCGCCCTGATGCTGGGCACCCGCCTCGTCATTCTGGACGAGCCGTTCCAGGGCCTCGCCCCTGTGCTGGCGCAGAGGTACGCCGAGGCGCTGCGTCGGCTTCGTTCGCAGGACCGGGACATTACCCTGCTGATCACAGAGTCGAACCCGAAGCTGCTCGAGACCTTCGCAGACGTGACGCTGACGATCGAGCGCGGCGAAATCGAAAGCCGGGTCCTTGCGTAGCGCCGTGCGGCCGCCACGGAGTTATTGCCCGAAGAGAAAGGGCCAGCGTGTAGCTGACCCCTTCAGCAGCACTTGAGCGATCAAAAAACACGCTTATTTCTTGCACTTCTTGGCCGACTCTTTGTCCGCATACGGACCACAGTTGTAGGCGTTGTTCAGTTCGTCCATCGTCTGCGGCCAGCTATCCATGGAGCCCGCCCGGGGACCACTCTGGCTACTTCCCACGTTTTTCACTTGCTGGGAACGAGTTGGTTCTGCTTCTGCATCAACTGCGAAGGATGCAGAGAGAAATCCGGCTGTAAGAAGTCCGACGAACAGCGTCTTGGTCATCATGGTTTCCTCCCTATGGAGTTCGAGTTCAGAGTAGCCGTTGGTGGCCACGCAAAGCGGGGGAGTTCAAAATCAGCGCGACGTGCGGCGCACGATCGGAGGGGGTTACTTGAATAAGGTGATGTAAGTCACTCTAGACGCACTTGCTGCTGCCCATGATGCCGCTGTCCAGAGATCGACACCTCGATTGTCCGCGTCCATCAGCATGGCGCTGTGTCACTAGGAACTGGGACCAATCGATCGAAAGGTCACGCGGTGGCTTGACGAGTGAAATCCACGGCTATGGCTGACCGCGCGTTACGAGTCCACGCGCTAGATTGGCGAGAGCGTTGGAGAATTGGCGTCGCACGGATTCAGACGGTCGCGCGTCTTGCAGTGTACCTAATGAAAACGGAAGTCCAGGTTGGCGGTTGAGCCGTCGGCATCCGGAGCGGCGATGATGGCATTATGCCCCTGTTTTGCCCGACGGAACAACCTGTTTTCGTAAAATCCGTAAGGCTCTCTGCAAGTCATTGAAAACGCTGTCAGCGGCTACTGTGCATGGGGTTGTTTTCGACGTTTTGTGTTTTCAGCGAGCGGGGCCTGATCCAGGCCGGCGCTAGTGTCCGCCGAGATAGGCCGTGATCAGCCGGGGATCGTGGATGAGATCCTTGGCGGGGCCGGACTGCACGATCTCGCCGGTCTCGAGCACATAGCCGTAGTCGGCCGTCTCCAGCGCGGCGCGGGCGTTTTGCTCGACCAGCAGGATCGAGACGCCGAGATCGCGCAGCGAGGCGATGGTGCGGAAGATCTCGCGCACGATCAGCGGTGCGAGGCCGAGGCTCGGCTCGTCGAGCATGAGCAGCTTCGGCTTGGCCATCAGCGCGCGCCCGAGCGCCAGCATCTGGCGCTCGCCGCCGGAGAGGGTGCCCGCGGCCTGGCGCTGCCGCTCCTTCAGGCGCGGAAAGCGATCATAGACCTCGTCCAGCGTCTTCTGGACGCCCGAGCGGTCGCGCAGGCTGTAGGAGCCGAGCAGGAGATTGTCGGCGACCGACATGTCGGAGAACAGCTCGCGCTTCTCCGGCACGAGGCACAGCCGACGCTCGACGCGGTCCTCGACGGACATCCTGCCGATGTCGTTGCCTTGAAACACGAGGCGGCCGCGGGAGGCGAGCAACCCGATCGCGGCCATCAGCAGCGTGGTCTTGCCGGCGCCGTTCGGGCCGATCACGGTGACGATCTGGCCTTCCTCGACCGACAGCGAGACGTTGCGGACCGCTTCGACATTGTCGTAGCAGACGGTCACATCCGTCATGGAAAACATCTCGCTCACGCGACGCCTCCGAGATAGGCCTCTTGAACCTGTTCGTCGCTCCGGATCGCGGCGGGCGCGCCCTCGCAGAGCTTGGAGCCGAAGTCGAGCACGACGATGCGGTCGACCAGCGACATCACGAACTCCATGTCATGTTCGACGATCAGGATGGTCAGATGGTCCGACCGCAGCGAGCGGAGCAGCTCCGCAAGCCTGAGCTTCTCCTGGCGGCGCAGGCCCGCGGCCGGCTCGTCCAGCACCAGCAGCGCCGGGTCTGCGGCGAGAGCGCGCGCGATCTCCAGGATGCGCTGGTTGCCGAGCGGCAGATTGCCCGCGAGCTCGAACGGCTTGTCGCCGAGCCCGACGCGTTCGAGCTGCTTCAAGGCCTCGTGCCGGGTGCTGGCTTCCTCGCGCTGGTTGAGGCGCAGGGCGCCGGCGAACAGGCCCGTGCTGGTGCGCGCGTAGGTGCCGAGCATGACGTTCTCGAGCAGGCTCATGCGCGGCCGCAGCTTCACATGCTGGAAGGTCCTGGCGATTCCGCCCCTCGCGATGCGGGATTGTGGATCGCGCGTGATGGCGCGTCCGGCAAAGACGATCTCGCCCTTGTTGACCCTGAGCGCGCCCGTCAGGCAGTTGAACATCGTGCTCTTGCCGGCGCCGTTCGGGCCGATGACGGCGAGGATCTCGCCGGAGCGGACCTCGAAGCTGACATTGTTGACGGCGACAAGACCGCCGAACCGCCGTTCGGCGCCGTCGACCTTCAGAAGCAGTTCGCCCGGTTTCGGCTGGGGACGGCGGGGCAGTGGCGGGGCGGCTGGCGGCCGTTTGCGCTTGATTTTCGGCAAGTAGCGCGCGACGAACGGCACGATGCCCTGCCGCGCCCATTGCAGGAACAGGATGAACAGCGCGGAGAAGGCGACGATCTCGAGCTGGCCGGACGCGCCCTTGGCGATCAGCGGCAGATAGTCCTGCACGCTGTTCTTGAGCAGGGTGACGATAGCGGCGCCTACGACGCCGCCGAGCAGGCTGCCGGCGCCGCCGACCATCGACATCATCAGATATTCGATGCCCATGCCGGCCTCGAACGGGCCCGGGCTGATGAAGCGGCTCATATGGGCGTAGAGCCAGCCGGAGAGCGAGGCGAGGAAGGCCGCGATCACGAAGGTCGCGAGCTTGATCCGGAACGCGTTGATGCCGAGGCTTTCGACCAGGATATTGCCGCCGCGCAGCGCGCGCATGGCACGGCCGACCCGGGAGTCCAGGAGATTGTATCCGAGGAAAAGCACCACGACGACGATGCCCCAGATCAGGAAATAGATCTGGGCGCTCGAAACGAGCGCGAACGATCCGATACTGATCGGCGGGATCGACGAGATGCCGTTGAAGCGCCCAAGTCCCTCGACATTGCCGAACAGGAAGCCGATGGCGAGCCCCCAGGCGACGGTCGAGAGCGACAGGAAATGCCCCTGGAGCCGCAAGGTGACGACGCCGAGGACGGTCGCGACACCGCAGGTCAGCGCCACCCCGAACACGAGGCCGAGCCACGGGGAATATCCATTCAGAGCAGAGACCCAGGCCGTGGCATAAGCCGCGACGCCGACGAAGGCGGCCTGTCCGAAGGAGACGATGCCGCCGACGCCGGTGAGCAGGGCAAGGCCGATCGCGACCAGCGAATAGATGCCGATATAGTTCATCAGCGTGATGCTGAAGGGGTTGAGGACGAATGGCGCGAGCGCAAGGCACGCTACCGCCGCCACCGCCGCGAGCTGAACGTGAAGGCGCGTCATTCCTCGATCTCCTCCTCGGAATGCAGCGAGGCGAGGGATCGCCAGATCAGGATCGGGATCAGAAGCGAGAACACGATGACGTCCTTCAGCGCGCTGCTCTCGAAGGATGCGAAGCTTTCGAGGATACCGACGCCGACGGCGCCGATGGCCGCGCCGGGATAGCTCGTCATGCCGCCGACGATGGCGCCGACGAAGGCCTTGAGGCCGAGCAGGAAGCCGGAATCGTAGAATATGGTGTTGACGGGCGCGATCAGGATTCCGGAGACGCCGGCCATCAGCGAGCCCAGGAGATAGGCGATGGTGCCGGCGCGGGCGGGACGTATGCCCATCAGGCGGGAGCCGGTCCGGTTCACGGCCGTCGCGCGGAGCGATTTACCGACCAGCGTGAAGTCGAAGAAGAGATAGAGCAGGCCAGAGAAGACGAGGGCTGCGATCACGATCAGCATGGTCTGGCCCGAGATCAGCACGCCCGCAAACTCGGTCGACAATGACGTCAGCGGCTCGGTCCTGACACCCTCGGGACCGAAGAAGAGCAGCCCAAGGCCGACCAGCGCGAAGTGCAGGGCGACGGAGACGGTCAGGAGCAGCAGCACCGTTCCGTCCGCAATGGGACGGAAGACGATCCGGTCCAGCAGCGGGGAGATGGGGGTGATCAGCATCAAGGCCAGCACGAGCCTGATGGCGAGCGGCGGATCGGCGCGCATGGTCAGCCAGGCGAGGCCAACCACGGCCAGCGGCAATGCGAGATAGAAGAAGAGAGCGCGCGGAACCAGCCGACGCTCGCCGTTGCGCAGCAGCGAGACGATTTCGATCAGGGTTGCGAGGCACGCAAGAATGACGACCAGCGCGCCCGTGCCGGGAAAGCGCTTCGCGTCGAGCGCCGCCAGCGTCAGCGCCGTGAAGGCCGCGATGTCGCCAAAGGGAATGAAGATGACCCGTGTCACCGTGAAGATGAGGACGGTCCCGATCGCCACCAGCGCGTAGACTGCGCCGGTGGCGATCCCGTCGATCGCAAGAATGGCTGCGATGTCGCTCGTCATTGAGAACGCCGTCCCCTTGTTCTGGTGGCCTGCCCTGTCCGACTACGGCGCGTATTTCCAGGCGCCGCCCGTCAGGCGTACCACGACCAGCGCGCGCTCATCGACGCCGGTCACCGAGCCGGGCTTGAAGTTGTAGATGGCGTGCACGCCGGGCAGCTCCTTGGTGCTGAGGATCGCGTCCCGCAGGGCGGCGCGAAATTCCGCCGTGCCGGGCTTCGCCGTCTTGAGCGCGCGCTCCGCTGCGTTGGCGAAGATCAGCCAGGCGTCGAAGGAGTAGGCCGAGAAGCCGTCGGTGGTCGGGATGTTATGGACCTTCTGGTAGACGCTGCGGAAATCCAGCGCGATCTTCTTGGCGAAATGTTCGTCGGGCAGCTGCTCGGCCACGATGACCGGGCCGGCGGAGACCTGGATGCCTTCGGCCGCCTTGCCGCCGACGTTCACGAAGTCCGGATTGACGAGCGCCACGGTGCCGTAGGTGTTTCCCTTGAAGCCGCGCTCCGCGAGGCTGAGGAGCGGCAGCGCGCCTTGGGTCCCCGAGCCGCCGTCCAGCACGGCGTCCGGCCGCGCCGCGAGCACTTTGAGGATCTGCGCGGTGACCGAAGTGTCGGTGCGCGCATAGCGCTCGTTGGTCTGGATCTTGACATCGCCGGCGGCCTCCGCCGCCTTGGCGCCGTTGTAGACGAGGTCCCCCCAGGCGTCGGAGAAGCCGATATAGCCGATGTTCTTCATGCCATCGCGCTTCATGCGATCGGCGATGATCTTGACGAGGAGGGACGCAGGCTGCGGCACCGACACCACCCACTGCTCGGGTGTTTCCGGCAGTTTGCCGATCGGCGAGACCGCGATCATCGGCACTTTCAATTCGCTCGCCACCGCCGCCATGGCGATGGTCGAGGGCGCCGTCGCGGTGCCTATCAGGAGGTCGACCTTCTCTTCTTCCACCAGCTTGCGCGCGTTGCGGGTCGCGGCCGACGGGTCGGAGCCGTCGTCGAGCTGGATCAGACGGATGGTCTCGCCGTTGACGGTCTTCTTGTATTCATAGGCCGCGTTGATGCCACGCCCGTAGGGGATGCCGATCGACGAGCCGTTGCCGCTGAGCGAGGTGACGAAGCCGATGGTGATATCGGCCCGCGCGGCGGGGGCTGTGACGATGCCGGCGGCAAGTGCAAGTAAACTCAGAGTCTTGCGCATATGCGTTCTCCTCCGTTGATGCTGGATAGGAATGCTTCGATGCTGCCGCACGGGGTCCCCGAACGACGAACCGACCGATTGAAAACATTGCTGCGGCGCCAAATACCGAGCGCGACCGAAGAGAGTGTGCTCGCCCGGCGCTCAGCAGCCATGATGTTGCGTGCCGCGCGAACGATAGGCCCACCGGCACATGCAAGCGGGCCTTTTCCGGAGCGATGAAAGGTCGTCGATGCCGCCGCGATGCGCGAACGGCGATGCTGCTGCTAAGGCCGGCTGTTCGAGCACGGCGACTGTCCACACGATCGAGTCTCTCAAAATCGGTGCCCTGCAACATCATTGTCATGGCCACCGGTCTTTGACCGGCGAGGAATTACTTAAAGCCTAAAGTAACTCCGGTGGCGCCGTCAACACGTGTCACGGGGCTGTCAGAAAAAAATGTTGTTGCATACAATTTCGTCAGTGTGCGGCGCTCCTGCGCTCATCGACCCACAGAAAACGCCGTGCTCGCCTTGACCCCGACGGCACTGGTCGCCGTCGCCGCCGCGCGCATTTGACGCGTCAATTAGTTTATGGTTGAAATATATTCATCGGCAGCCGACGACCGATCCTCCGATCACCGCTTGAGGAGAAGGACGATGCGCATCTTCTGGCAGAGCTTTGTTGATGCGAGCGTGAATGCGCCCTACATGGCGCGGCTGTCGGAATACCTGAACGACATCGCTGCGCCAGGCACGACGGTCCACGTCCAGGGCATCAGTCCGCCGGACCGCGAGTTCGGACGGCTCGCGGAATTGCGCTGTGCGGTCCAGGCAATCGACAACGGTATTGCAGCGGAGGAGGGTGGGTTCGACGCCTTCGTCATGGGGCATTTTCAGGATCCCGGACTCTACGAGCTGCGCTCGGCGCTCGACATTCCCGTGATTGGGACTGGCGAGGCGACGTTGCTGGCGGCCTCACAACTCGGGCGGCGGCTGGGTCTTGTGACGCTCGATCCCGTCTTCGAGGTCTTGCACTATGAGCAGGCTGAGCGTTACGGCCTCGGCGATCGCGTCGTCCATGTGACTGGCCTTGGCTGCAGGCCGGATGATTTCGCCGATGCGTTCGCCGGAAACGCCGCCGCCCAAGCCCGCATGATCAAGGACTTCGTCGCCTGCGCACTCCCGCTGGTGGAACGCGGCGCGGATGTCGTGATCCCGGCCGGCGTGTTGCCAGGCCTCTTGATCGGGCGAGAGCATGGCCTGAAGGTCGGCCACGCTCCGGTGGTCAACTGCGCGGCCGTGGCGCTCAAGAGTGCCGAGATGTGGGTACAGCTCCGGAAGCTCAATGGCACCGAGCCCAGCCGCGGGCCGAGCTTCAGGCGGGCCAGCGCCCAGGCCCGCGATGACTTCCGCGCGCTACTTGCCCGTAACAGCCGCTAGTCCTCGAAAAACCGTTCATGGAGAACAAATAATGATGACTCCCGAAAAGATCCTGTACGAGACCGAGGTGACGGCGACCGGAGGTCGGGATGGCAAGGCGGTCAGCGCTGACGGTCTGCTCTCGGTGTCCCTGTCCTTGCCGAAATCGATGGGTGGTCCCGGCGGCGAAGGCACCAATCCCGAGCAGCTCTTTGCGGCCGGCTATGCCGCTTGCTTTCTCGGCGCGGTCAAGCTCGTCGCGCGCACGCGGAAGGTGGTGCCCTCTGCCGAGCCGTCCGTGACTGCGAAGGTTGCGATGGGGCCGGTGCCCGTCGGATATGCGCTCGCTGTCGAGCTGAAGGTCAGCCTGCCCGGTGTCGAGAAGGCCGTGGCCGAAGAGGTCGTTGCCGGTGCGCATGAACGTTGCCCCTATTCGAACGCAACCCGCGGCAATATTGACGTGAAACTGACGGTGGTCTGAGGCGGATGAACGAGGGCGGTCGGTGACCAACACCTTGCGCGCACCATATGACGGCGTGGTGATCGCGGCTCCCGTCACGATTCCCTATGTGCGCTACTCCATCGAGAGCGCGCAGTGGTGGATCGGGCGGGCGCTGAGCGCGCTCGTCGCGCAGGCCGGCATCAAGGCCTCCGACATCGACGGCCTGTGCGTCTCCAGTTTCACCATGGGCACGGACAGTGGCATCGGATTGACACAGCATTTCGGGCTCTGCGTCCGGTGGTTGGATACGATCCCGCTCGGCGGCGCCAGCGCTATTGCGGCGCTGCGCAAGGCGGCGCGCGCGGTTCAGGCGCGCGATGCCGACATCGTGGCGTGCGTCGCTGGCGACACCAATCACGTCGATTCGTTCAGGCTGACGCTGGAGAATTTCTCGCGGTTCAATCAGGACGCCGTCTATCCTTACGGCGCGGGCGGCGCCAATGCCAGCTTTGCGCTGATTGCGCGCAACTATATGCGAATGTTCGGCGTCGCGCGCGAGGACGTCGGCAAGATCGCTGTCGCCCAACGCGCCAATGCCCTGCGCAACCCGCATGCGCTCATGAAGGCTCCGCTCACGCTCGAGCAATACCTGGCGGCCCGGCCGATTTCCGATCCGATCCACCTGTTTGATTGCGTGATGCCCTGTGCGGGCGCGGAAGCTTTCCTCGTGATGCGCGATGAGACGGCTTCATCCCTGAAGCTGCCCGCCGCGCGACTCCTTTCGACGATCGAGCGGCACAATGCCTTTGCCGACGATCCGATGCAGGTGCGCGGCGGCTGGGCGATGGATGTCGACGAGCTCTATGCGATGGCCGGCGTCAAGCCTGACGATCTCGATGTCGTGCAGACCTATGACGACTATCCCGTCATCACGATGATGCAGTTCGAGGATCTCGGATTCTGCAAGAAGGGCGAGGGCGCTGAGTTCGTGCGCCAACACGATCTCACCATCGATGGCGACTTCCCGCACAACACCTCGGGCGGACAGCTCTCGGTCGGGCAGGCCGGTGCCGCCGGCGCCTATCTCGGCCTCGTTGAAGGGTTGCGGCAGGTTCTGGGCAGTGCCGGTCCCACGCAGGTCAGGAATGCGAGCCTCGCTCTGGCCTCGGGGTTCGGTATGATCAACTATGATCGTGGTCTCGCCTCGGGTGCCGCGATCCTTGCTGGACCGTCGCGATGATAGAGCAGATCAAGCCGCCCCGGCGCAAGAACCCGCTGCTGCGGACGCGGCTACCGGCCTCGCCACCGCGACCGCGCAGCAGGATGTCGCACGGGTTCACGCGCGCGGCCGCCGAAGGCCGCTTTATGCTGCAGCGCTGCGAGGCTTGCGGCACCTTTGCTTATCCGGCGCGCGAAGCCTGCCCGTCCTGTCTTTCGGCCGACCTCGTTTTCGTCGATGCGCCGCGGCGAGGTGTACTGCTTGCCGAGACAACGGCACGGGTGCCGAGCGACGTCTATTTCCGCGAACGGGCGCCGTGGCGGATCGGCCTCATCAAGATGGATTGCGGTCCGACGATCGTCGCACATCTTCATGCCGATTGCGCAGAGGGCGAGGCCGTCGGCATGTCGTTGCAACTCGACACGAGCGGCCAGGCGGTGGCCTTTGCCCGTCCCGAAGCGGAGACTCCCAACATGGCAGACGACAAGCAGTGGCGGGAAATGACGGCCGATCCGAAATTCCGTCGCGTGCTCGTCACCAATGGCCGCAGCGTCATCGGTCAGGAAGCCGTCGCCGCATTGAAGGCGGCGGGTGCCAAGACGGTGTTCGTCGGCATTGCCGAACCATGGCGACCGTTCGCCGGCGAGGAGCGGCTGCGCGGTCAGGACGGGATCGAGATCGTGACTCTCGATGCGGCTGACGAAAAATCGGCGACCGATCTTGCGGCCGACATCGGCGGCAAGGTCGATATTCTCGTCAACACGACGGAGTATGTCCGGCCGGGCGGCCTGCTCGACCGCAGGGGCACGAGCATCGCACGGGACGAGATCGATCAGGCCTATCTCGGCTTCATCAATCTCGCTCAAGCCTTTGGCCCCGCCATGCGGATGCGCGGTGCCGACGGCATCAACAGCAGCGCGGCATGGGTCAATATTCTCTCGGTCTATGCACTGGCGAACTGGCCCGCCTTCGGCGCCTACTCGGCTTCGCAGGCCGCCTGCCTGTCGTTGTCGCATTGCTTGCGCGCGGAGCTGCGGCCGGGCGGCGTCCGGGTGATGAACCTGTTCACCGGCCCTGTCGACACCGAATGGTTCCAGACCGTGCCGCCGCCCAAGGTCGCGCCGCGCGTGATCGCGCAGGCGGTCGTGTCGGGCCTCAAGAACGGACTCGAAGAGATGTATGTCGGAGATGTCGCCGAAGAGATCCGGCAACGTCTCGCGGCCAATCCGAAAGCGCTCGAGCGCGAGCTCGACCGATAAGAAGCGGGATTTCAACCGAGCTGGAGGACTTGACGATGCAAAGCAATCTCCTGGAGCTAGCGAGTGCGATTTCTTCCGGCGCGGTGCGCGTCGTCGATCTGACCTTCACACTCAGTCCGGACTTTCCGGTCATCGTCCTGCCGCCGGAATTCGGTCAGGCTGCGCCTGTCCGCATCCAGGAGATATCGCGATACGATGGTCGCGGCCCGGCCTGGTACTGGAACAACGTTACGTTTGGCGAACACACCGGCACGCATTTCGACGCGCCGATTCACTGGTTCACCGGCAAGAACCTGCCGAACAATGCCGTCGACACGATGCCCACCACGGACATGATCGCGCCGGCCTGTGTCATCGACTGCTCGGCGCAGGCGGCGCAGGATCCGGATTTCCTGCTGACCGTCCCGATTGTCGAAGCTTGGGAAGCCAGGCACGGCCGGATCCCCGAGCGGAATTGGGTGCTGCTCAGGACCGACTGGTCGAAGAAGGGGTGGCGCGACTACTCCAATCTCAGGGACGACGGCGCGCATACGCCGGGCCCGAACCCGGCGGTGATGAAGTGGCTGGTGGAGGAGCGCGGTGTCATCGGTTTCGGCACCGAAACCATCGGCACGGATGCAGGGCAGGCCGGACACTTCGAGCCGCCTTATCCGGCGCATCACTTCCTGCACGGCGCGGGCCGCTACGGCCTGCAATGCCTGTGTAACCTGGATCAGCTTCCGGCCACCGGCGCCGTCATCGTGGCCTCGCCACTGAAGATCCAGAACGGTTCTGGCAGCCCGCTTCGAGTCATCGCTCTGGTGTCGTCGACCTGAGCCCAATCCATGGCGCTCGCCAATCAGACCAAGAAATTCTCCCGAAACACAGGTGCCATGAACTTGATCAAGAGCCTGGTGGCTTCCACTGCATTGCTGCTTGCCGTTCCGCAATTCGCGCGAGCCGAGATCCTCGTTGGATTCGTTACCGGCCTCAGTGGGCCGGTGTCATCGATCGGTATTCCCAACGCGAAGGGGATCGCGGCAGGTCAGGCCTATATCGGCGAAATCGGCGGCGAAAAGCTGCGGGTCATCCAGCTCGACGACGGCTCCGATCCGACCGCGTCGGCACGCAATGCGCGCAAGCTGGTGGAGCAGGAGAAGGTCGATATCCTGATCGGCACGTCCGGCGCTCCCCAGACGCTCGCGATGGCGACCGCGGCCATCGAAATGAAGATTCCGATGATCGCGGTGTCGCCGATCGCACCGGTGGCGTCAGGCGACGGCGGTCCCTGGGTCGTGCAGACGCCGCAGCCGACGCCGCTTCTGGTGCAAGGAATCGTGGACCACATGAAGGCGAAGAGCCTGACGACCGTGGCCTTCATCGGTTTCTCCGATGCGTTCGGCGATCTCATGTACAATTCGCTCGAGCAGAGTGCGAAGGCCGCCGGCATCAAGGTCGTCGCCAACGAACGCTATGCCCGGTCGGACTCCTCGGTGACGGCTCAGGTGCTGCGCGCACTCGCCGCGCGTCCCGACGCCATCATGCTCGGCGGCACCGGCACGCCAGGCGCGCTGCCGGTCATCGCTCTGTCCGAGCGGGGATATAAGGGACCGCTCTACGGCAATCACGGGCTGATCAGCGCCGATTTCCTTCGTCTGGCCGGCAAAGCCGCCAACGGCATCATGTGCCCGACGGGACCTGTGACCGCGGCGGAGCAGCTTCCGGCCAGCAATCCGATCCAGAAGGTCGCCCTGGATTTCCGCGCGGCCTTCGAAAAGGCCAACGGCGAGGCGCCGACGGATTCATTCTCGTCCTATTCCTTCGACGGCTGGCTGATCTTCGCCGACGCCGCCAAGCGTGCGCTGGCAACCGGTGCCAAACCAGGCTCACCTGAGTTCCGTACCGCGATTCGCCAGGCACTGTTCACCACCAAGGAGGTCGTCGGGACGCAGGGCGTCTACACCTACACGCCGGCGGACCGGCATGGAGTCGACGATCGCTCGCGCATCATGGTTCAGATCGAGGACGGCAAGTACAAGCTGTTGCCTTGAGGTGCGAGCATGGTCGCAATGGAGAAAGATGCGCTGGCGAACATCACCGAGGTGGTCGGCGGTGAGGACGTGACGCCTGCCTGGGCGCGCGCGATGGCGTCGTTTCCGCCGTCTGAGCGCATCCTCTCGACGATGCTCACGCGCCAGGCGGAGCGTTACGGCGATCGCCTTCTGCTCGTTGCCGGAGAGGCGCGTTGGAGCTTTACGCAGGCTGCGACGATTGCGGCTGCGTCGGCCCAGACGCTGGTCGATGCCGGGATCAAGCCGGGCGACCGGGTCGCGCTGATGTGCTCGAACCGTCCGGAGTTCTTGCAGGTCTATCTCGGCTGTGCGTGGCTGGGGGCGATTGCGGTCCCGATCAATACCGCCTTGCGCGGCTTCCAGCTGTCTCACATTTTCCGCAACTCGCGTCCCGCGCTGCTCGTCATCGAGGCTCAGTTCGCCAGCGCGGTCGAGAGTGTCGAGGCGGATGTCGAGCTGCCGCCTCGGACCTGGATCATCGGAGCTGCCGCCGACGCAATCGGTGCCAGGCTTTCCGCGGTCCCGCTGCCGCCTCTTGGCGCCGCAGCCCCGGCCGGCGCCGTGCGTCCCGGTGACACCGTTGCGATCCTCTATACGTCGGGCACCACGGGGCCTGCGAAGGGTGTGTGCTGTCCGCAGGCGCAGCTGTTCTGGTGGGGCGTCTATTCGGCGCGCGCGCTCGGAATCCGCGAGGGCGATGTGCTGTTCACCACGCTGCCGCTGTTCCACACCAACGCGCTGAATGCGTTCTATCAGGCGCTGCTGAACGGATGCACGTACGTGCTCGAGCCGAAGTTCTCGGCTTCCGGCTTTTGGGCTGCCGCGCGACAGCACAATGCGACGGTCGGCTATCTGCTCGGTGCGATGGCGTCGATGCTCCTGGCACAGCCGAAGAGCGCAGACGAGTCAATGCATCGTCTTCGTGTCGCTCTTGGCGGCGGCGTGCCGCCGCAAATCCACGGCCCGTTCCGCGAGCGCTTCGGCGTACCGCTGGTCGACGGCTACGGGTCGACGGAGACGAATTTCGTGTTCGCCGGCACGATTCCGTCGGATCGGGCGGGGACGATGGGGTACCTGGCCGATGGCATTGAGGCGCGGATCGTCGACGAGAATGATTCCGCGCTGCCTGATGGAGAGGCCGGCGAGCTCGTGCTTCGCGCGAGAGAACCCTTTGCGTTCGCGTCCGGCTATTTCGGCATGCCGGAGAAGACCGTGGAGGCCTGGCGAAATCTGTGGTTCCACTCAGGCGATCGGGTCGTTCGCGATTCCGACGGGCATTATCGCTTCATCGATCGCATGAAGGATTCCATCCGCAGGCGCGGCGAGAACGTGTCCTCGTGGGAGGTCGAGCAGGCGATCCAGGTGCACCACGCGGTCGCTGCCTGCGCGGTCTACCCGCTGCCGTCGGAGTTGGGTGAGGATGAAGTTGCTGCTGCGATTCTGCTGGAACCGGGCCACTTGCTACAGCCCGTCGACATCGTCAGGCATTGCGAAGGACGGATCGCCTATTTCGCTATTCCGCGTTATGTGCGAATCCTCGGTCAGATGCCGCTGACGGAGAACGGCAAGATCAAGAAGGGCGTGCTGCGCGATGCCGGTGTCACGACGGATACATGGGATCGCGAAGCGGCCGGAGTGAAGGTACGACGCTGACGTCGTATCCGCTCAAGGTTTTTGCAAGGCGTCCCTGACGGCGGCCTTGAGTTCGTCGAGCTCGCCGATCAATCCATCGAACCGATCTGCCGGGAAATCCGCCAGGAGCTCGGCAAGCCACGCGCCGTGGCTCTTGGCCATTCGCCTGAAGATCTTGCGGCCTTCGACCGTCATACAGACGATCTGCACCCGCCGGTCGAGGTTCGACGCCGTGCGGGTGATGTATCCATCTGCGACCAGGCGGTCGACGATTGGCGTGAGGTTCCCGGCGGAGACCATCAGGCGCTTGGGCAGCTCTCCCAGCACAAGTCCGCTTGGTTCGCGGTCGAGCTGGGCGAGAACGTCGAAGCGGGGCATCGTGAAGTCGAACTCTTCGCGAAACCGGCGCCGCAACTCGCTTTCGATGAGGGACGTGCAGGCGAGCAGTCGGAGCCAAAGGCGTGTTTGAGCCCTGTACTCAGCCTCCTGATCCGTCTCGTTCTTGGCCGAAACAGGGGTGGACTCCTTCGCGAGTGCCAATCGAATCTCCCGGGCTTCGTGGCTTACGAAAGCTGGCGCAGCTCTCGTGGACATTGGCAAGATAGTTCGTGCCAAAAGTAAATTCAAGGCTGGGTCCGAGGGATCCGGAATCGGCGCCGCCGTGCATCCGATTTACACTAAAATTCAGATCGACGCTGCGGCGAGGGGCGTGCCCTCCAGGGCCTTTGCAGAACCGCCTTGACAAGGCACGCGTCGAGGAAATATTTTATACTTAAAATAATTGGGTGAGAGCTCGGCGCAACGCGCGAAAGCGAGGGATCATGCGCATAGTCTGTATCGGCGGCGGGCCGGCCGGCCTCTATCTGGGCCTCCTGATGAAGCGTCGACATCCGGAACATGTCGTCACGGTCGTCGAGCGCAACAAGCCCTACGATACGTTTGGCTGGGGGGTGGTATTCTCCGATGCCATGATGTCTGCGATGCGTCTTGCCGACCCCGAAAGCGCGGCCGAGATCGAGGACGCCTTCAATCATTGGGACGACATCGAGCTGGTCTTCAAGGGGACGCGGCAGCGCACGACCGGCCACGGCTTCATCGGCATTGGTCGCAAGCATCTGCTCAACATTCTCCAGAGGCGCTGCGAGGCTCTGGGTGTCGAGCTCGCCTTCGAGCGTGAGGTGGAGTCCGATCTTGAATTCCCCGACGCCGACCTGATCGTGGCCACCGACGGTGTGAATTCCAGGATTCGCGCCCGCTATGCCGAACAGTTCCAGCCGGACATGGTGATCCGGCCGAACCGCTACATCTGGCTCGGCACCAAGAAGGCGTTCGACGCCTTCACGTTCGATTTCCAGAGGACCGAGCACGGCTGGTTCCAGGCACACATTTACAAGTTCGACGCGGAGACCTCGACCTTCATCGTCGAGACCACGGAAGAGACCTACAATGCTCACGGGCTGGGCGAGCTCGATCAGCAAGGGTCAATCGACTTCTGCGAGAAGATCTTCGCCGAGACGCTCGACGGTGCGAAGCTCTTGACCAACGCCCGCCATCTGCGCGGCTCGGCCTGGCTCAATTTCAGCCGCCTGATCTGCGGCAAATGGAGCGTGTTCAACGGCCGCTCCCATGTCGTGCTGATGGGAGACGCCGCGCACACTGCGCATTTCGCCATCGGGTCGGGCACCAAGCTCGCGCTCGACGACGCCATCGAGCTCGCCAACCAGTTCGATCGCCATGGTCACGGGCGCGACCGCATCCAGACCGTGCTGGAGGCCTACGAGGAAGTACGCCGCGTCGACGTGGCGCGCATCCAGAACGCCGCGCGCAATGCGATGGAATGGTTCGAGGTGGTCGGCCGGCGCTATGCTGATACGCTCGAACCGCCGCAATTCTTCTATTCGATGCTGACGCGTTCCCAGCGCATCAGCCATGAAAACCTGCGCCTGCGCGACCGTGCCTGGTTGGAAGGATTCGAGCGATGGTTTGCCGCGCGCTCGGGCATCGCCGTCGAGGACGGCGAACGGGTACCGCCGCCGATGCTGACGCCGCACCGCGTGCGCGGCCTCACGCTGGCGAACCGCATCATGGTCTCGCCGATGGCGATGTATTCGGCGAAGGACGGGCTGATCAACGACTTCCACATCGCCCACCTCGGAGCGCGCGCCATGGGCGGCGCCGCGTTGATCTTTGCCGAGATGACCTGCGTCTCACCGGATGCCAGGATTACGCCGGGCTGTCTCGGGCTCTGGAATGATGAGCAAGCGGCACAATGGCGCCGGCTGGTCGATCTGGTCCATAGCCTCGGACATGCCAAGGTCGGCATCCAGCTCGGCCATGCCGGGCGGAAGGGATCGACCCGGCTCGCCTGGGAGGGGATTGACCAACCGCTGGCTTCAGGCAATTGGCCTCTGATCTCGGCTTCCGCGCTGCCCTATCTGCCGCACAGCCAGTTGCCGCGGGAAATGAACCGCAGCGACATGGACCGCGTCCGCGACGATTTCGTTGCCGCAACGCGTCGTGCTGCCGGCGCCGGTGTCGATTGGCTCGAGCTTCATTGCGCCCATGGCTACTTGCTGTCGAGCTTCCTCTCGCCGCTGACCAACCGGCGGACTGACGAATATGGCGGCAACCACGAAAATCGTGCGCGCTTTCCGCTGGAGGTCTTCAGGGCGATGCGCGCGGCGTGGCCATCCGATCGGCCGATGTCGGTGCGGCTGTCCTGCCATGACTGGACCGAAGGCGGCAACACGCCGGCCGACGCCGCGATCTTCGCTGCGATGTTCAAGGAGGCGGGAGCAGACGTGATCGATTGCTCCTCGGGACAGGTCTGGAAGGAGGAACGGCCGATCTACGGCCGCCTGTTCCAGACGCCATTCGCCGATCTGATCCGCAACGAAGTCGGCATCGAGACGATAGCAGTCGGTGCGATCTCCGAGGCCGATCACGCCAACTCGATTCTCGCGGCTGGCCGCGCGGATCTCTGCGCGATTGCGCGGCCGCATCTCGCCGACCCGGCCTGGACGCTGCACGAAGCCGCGCGCATCGGCATCACAGCGGTCAACTGGCCGAAGCAGTATCTGTCCGCCAAGGGACAATACGAAACCAATCTGGCGCGTGCCGCTGCCGTGGCCGCGCAGTGAGCGAAGGAGGGATCGGATGAACTCCGTGGTAAAGATGATCCGGCGCGAATGGCTGGACTGGCCGTTCTTCGAGCCCCGCCATCTTGCGATCGGCGAGGCGCTCGATCGCTTCGTGCAGTCGGGAGCCCTCGACAAGATCGATCACAATGATGTGGATGGTGCCTGTCGCAAGCTTGTGCGCGCGATGGGCGCGGCGGGGTTGCTCGATTGCGCGGTCGCGGCGCCCGATGGCGATGCGACGTCGATCGATTCCCGCTCGATCTGCCTGTCGCGCGAGTCGCTGGCCTATGCCGATGGCCTCGCCGATTTTGCTTTCGCCATGCAGGGGCTTGGCTCCGGAGCGATTGCACTGGGTGGCTCGGCGGAGTTGCGCAAGGCCGTGCTGCCGAAGGTGCGTTCCGGCGAATGGCTCGCGGCCTTCGCGCTCTCCGAGAAGGAGGCGGGGTCGGACGTCGCGGCGATGTCCTGCACGGCGCGGGCCGACGGCGACACCTACGTCATCGACGGCGAGAAGACCTGGATCTCGAACGGCGGCATTGCCGACGTCTATACGCTGTTTGCGCGAACGGGCGAGGCGCCGGGCGCCCGCGGCATTTCGGCCTTCGTCGTCTTTCCGGATGATCCCGGTTTTAGCATTGCCGAGCGCATCGACGTCATTGCGCCGCACCCGCTGGCGACGTTGCGCTTTA
>NZ_LAXE01000001.1:5444829-5467577 GCF_003122645.1 Bradyrhizobium sp. SUTN9-2 | reverse complement strand
TTGCCGGATTCCCGCGAGCCGTAGGCTCGGCGCGCCCGGGGGCGGGTTCAAGCTCGCGATGCAGACGCTGGACATTTTCCGCGCATCGGTCGCCGCCGCAGCCCTCGGCTTTGCCCGTCGCGCGCTCGACGAGGCATTGTCGCATGTCCGCAGCCGAAACATGTTCGGTGCGACGCTGGGGGATCTTCAACTGACCCAGGCCGCGCTCGGCGACATGGCGACCGACACCGATGCCGCGGCGTTGCTGACCTACCGCGCGGCCTGGCGCCGCGATGTGCAGAAGCTTCCGACGACGCGCGAAGCTGCCATGGCGAAGCTGACCGCCACCGAGACCGCGCAGCGCGTCATCGACCGTGCCGTCCAGATGTTCGGCGGCCGCGGCGTGCGCAAGGGAGAGGTCGTCGAAAGTCTCTACCGCGAAATCCGCGCGCTGCGCATCTACGAGGGCGCGACCGAGGTCCAGAAATTGATTGTCGCACGCGAGCTGTTGAAGCCGCGCTGAGAGGATTGAGAGCGACGCATGAGCACGATCAGCAAGCCGGAAGTTCCCGCGACGCGTGGTCTGCAACTGCTTCAGCCCAGCGGCTGGCCGCAGCCGAAGGGGTATGCGAACGGCGTCATGGCTGAAGGACGACTCATCGTGACGGGTGGTGTGGTCGGTTGGGACGCAGCCGGGCGATTTGCCGACGGACTCGTTGCGCAGGTCCGCCAGACGCTCGAAAACATCGTCGCGATCCTGGCAGAGGGCGGCGCGCGGCCGGACCATCTCGTGCGCCTGACCTGGTACGTCGTGGATATGGACGAATATGTGTCGAACCTGAAGGCGCTCGGCAAAGTCTATCGCGAGGTCATTGGCACCCATTACCCCAGCATGGCGCTGGTGCAGATCGTGCGTCTCGTCGAGCCATCCTCGCGTGTCGAGATCGAGGCGACGGCCGTCGTGCCGCGCTGACGAAGGCGTCGGCCGCAGGCTCGCACGATGGAAAGCTCTCTACGGCGCCCATGATGGATTGGAGCGAGAGCTCAATATTTTCAATCGGCTAAGGGGCGGCGTGTGCACGATGTGTGCACCGGGAGATGCACAAAAATCTATCGACTGCAAATTTGAGCAGACGGTCTGAGGCGTGATACTGAGCTCGGCTTCCGCGCGATCGAATTGACGAGAGCAGTGCAGCGACTACAACAGGCGTTTCGCCGCCGGTCATGAGTGAGAAAGAAGCCCAATGTTCCTGACCGAGAACGATCTGAATGAATTGGTGACATGGCGACGCCATCTTCACGCCGTGCCAGAACTGTCGGGGCAAGAGGCAAAAACCGCGGAAGCCGTGCGGGCCCGTCTTCAGGCGGCGGGTGCCGACAGGATCGTTTCGGGCCTCGGTGGTCACGGCGTGCTTGGAATCTATGATGGACGTGAGTCTGGCCCGACGATCATGCTTCGGGCCGAACTGGATGCACTGCCGATTCAAGAAAAATCAGAACTCAAGCATCGATCGCTGATAGCAGGAAAGGCCCATCTCTGCGGTCATGATGGTCATATGGCAATTCTGGCGGCCGTAGCGCAAAATCTGAGCCAGCAACGTCCAAGCCGAGGTCGCGTAGCGCTCCTGTTTCAGCCGGCCGAGGAGGACGGGTCCGGTGCGGCCGCCGTTCTGGCTGACGCGAAGTTTGAGCAGGTGCGGCCCGACTTTGTCTTCGCGCTGCATAACCTTCCCGGCCTCGGTCTTGGACAGGTCTCTCTTGCCGAAGGTTTGGTGAATTGCGCCTCGCAAGGAATGCAGATCAGATTATCAGGACGAACGACGCACGCGTCGAATCCGGCGCTCGGTATCTCCCCGAAAGACGCGCTCGCCAGGCTTCTGCTGGAGATACCCGCGCTCGGGCGCGGGACGGAGCTAGACGACGACTTCTCAATGCTGACGGTCACCCACGCAAGACTTGGGGAGCCTGCGTTCGGTATCGCGCCGGGCTTCGGCGAATTGTGGGCGACACTGAGAACATGCACCGACATGATGATGGAACGGCTCCGCCTGGAGGCGGAAGACTTGGTTCGGCGCGTGACGGCCGGCGAGGGGCTGAGCACGGAAATCGCTTATCGCGACGTCTTCAATCATTGCGCAAACGACGTCGATGCTGTTGCCCAGCTTAGAAGCGCGCTGGACGCAGAGGGGGTGCGACATTCGGCGGAGGGCCTTCCACTGCGTGGCTCCGAGGACTTCGGACGTTTTGGCTCCCGTTCGAAGTCGGCGATGTTTTTCCTGGGAGCCGGCAAAGAGCATCCCGGGCTGCATGAGTCGAACTACGACTTTCCGGATCAGTTGATAGAAATTGGTGCAAGAATATTCGTGCGCACCATACGCAACCTGCTTGGCTAAATAGAGAATTCCGGACGGAGTGACAGCGTATCGCCTGCATGTCACATGTTGGATCGGCGCTTAGAACGATTTGAAACTAGAAGCTTTCGAAAATTTGCAGTGAAGTTCGAAGCAGGAAATCGCTTCTCCGATCACGACGGTTTCGTCGTGCAACCTTAGATAATTTCTAGGTCCCAATTCCTTCTCGCAGCACCGTCGTATGTTAGGAAGCGACGGGGACGTGCTTGCAAGTGGAATTGGGGCGCAGGAATGACGCGTGAACTCTCGGCCAGGAAAATCGTGCGTACACTATCGTTGGGCGCGGTGAGTTATCTCGCACTGTCGATGGAATCTTCGGGTGACCTTCAGCATGCGGTTGCGCAATCCAATCTGCCGCCCGTGACCGTGGATGCCCCCAAGCCAAGAGTTCGTCAGCCGGTCCAGAGATCACAGTCGACGCGCGCCTCGCGTGGACAGCGATCAGTCGCCGCGGCGCCTCCGCGCCAGGCTGCACCCGTTCCCTATGTGGTGCCCTCGACCGGAACGGTCGGCACGGTGCCGCCCGCCTACGCAGGCGGCCAGGTTGCAACCGGCGGGAGTCTCGGTCTGCTCGGCAATCGCGGCGTGATGAACACGCCGTTCAACCAGACGAGCTATACGGCGGAGCTGATCAAGAATCAGCAGGCGCGTACCGTCGGCGATGTGCTGTTCAACGATCCCTCGGTCCGGGTGAAGACGCCTGCCGGCAATGGCATCGATGGTGTCTACATCAGGGGCTTCTACCACGACAGTGGCGACTACGCCATGAATGGCCTCTATGGAATGGCGCCGTTCTATTCCACGTCAGCGAATTTCCTTGAGCGCGTCGAGGTTCTGAAGGGACCGGGCGTGCTTCTCGGCGGCATGCCGCCTGCAGGTGCCAATGGTGGTAGCATTAACTTGGTGACTAAGCGCGCACCTGACTTCGACATCACGCAACTCACTGCACTTTACATATCAAGGTCTCAGTTCGGACTGCAAACCGATGTGAGCCGTCGATACGGCGAACATAAAGAATGGGGCGTCCGGTTCAATGGTGAGGCGCGGGGCGGCTCGACTGCGTATGATCGGCAGACCGATCAGTTCGGCAACGCCGTGCTCAATCTGGACTACCGGGGTGAACGCGTGCGCTTTTCAACGGATATCGGTTATCAGGCTGATGATCTGAAGCCGCCGCTGCGGTTCCTGACGTTTACCACCAGTCCTCCGTTCGCGACCACCATCCCAGTTCCCGCCCTTCCGAAGCCCGGCGCCAATTACATGCCGGAATGGGCGACATGGAAACCGAAAGACGCGTTTGCCATGACGCGCGGTGAAGTCGATTTAACGGAGTCGGTGACGGCGTACGGTGCGGCTGGATATCACAAGAGCGAGATCGCCTACGTCTATCCATCGCCGCGCATCACGAACGCGAACGGCAACTGGACGGCCGTTCCATTCAGCGGGCGCGATGTTTATGACAATTATACAGGTGAGGTCGGGCTGCGAGCCTCGGTGGATACCGGCCCCATCAATCATCTCTTGACTGTGAACTACTCGGCTTTCGAGCGAGATTACAGTTCGTTCGGCAGGGCAGGCGCTGCGATCAATTCAAACTTGTACAATCCGGTTCCGATCCCTTATCCCAACTTCGCTACCGTCGCCCAGAATCTGGAGACGCGAACCAAGCTTACCAGTGTCGGTATCGCTGATACGATGTCGATGTTCAACAACAGGCTTCAGTTTGTTGTCGGGGCGAGGCGGCAGACAGCTGGCGTAGACAGCGTGAACCTGCTGACCTCTGCCAAATCGAGTGTCGACGTTCCGACCTGGAGTCCCGGCTATGCGGTCATCGTCAAGCCGGTGGAGAACATCTCCCTTTACGCAAACTACATCGAAGGCCTTAAGGCGCCCGAAGTCGTTGTCGGCGCCACGTCGTATTCGAACGTTGGCGAGATCATTCCTCCTGCTCAGACCAAGCAGAAGGAAGTCGGCATGAAGGTCGATATGGGCCGGATCGGCTTTACTGCCAGCGCATTTGACATCACCAGTCCGAACATTATTTCGGTCGCAGTGCCGGGGCAAACCCTACCTGCGAGGCGACTTTCTGGCGAGCAGCGCAATCGGGGCTTCGAACTGTTCACCTTCGGGGAGGTGACCCCGACGTTCCGGGTGCTGGGTGGTGTGACCTTCATTGACGGCGAGGTCGTCAGGCAGGCGGTCTCCGTCGGATCGATCATCGTCAACTACAATGGCAAGGTTCCCGTCGGCGTGTCGGCGGTTAACTTGAACCTCGGCGCCGAGTGGGACACCCCGTTCCTGCCGGGACTGACTATGACCGGCCGGGTCATCTACACTAGCGAAAGCTACGCCAACGATGCGAATACGCAGGAGCTTCCTGCGTGGACGCGAGTCGACCTTGGCGCACGCTACACATTCCTATCGCCTTGGAACGGTAAGCCGATTGTTGTTCGCGCCAGCGTGGAGAACGTGTTCAACGAGGCGTACTGGAATTCCTATCGCACGGTGAGTAGCGCGGTATCACTCGGCGCGCCGCGCACCTACCTCCTGTCGACGACGTTCAATTTCTGAACGCTGGTCCTTGGTACTCCCGATGCGCACCGCCGTGGATCTGGTCCGCGGCGGTTTTTCGTTGGTCCATAATCAGCAAGCTGCACTTGTCGCGATTGATGACAGTGTCATGAAACACCACCGCGATAAAATCGCACCATCATGCCACATCGGAAAAGTTCCTCCTTGCGCAGTTAGAATTGCAGCAATCTTCGTCGCGTCCTGAAATCCCAATAGTTTTCCGCGTATTGGCGCGCAAGCGCGGAGGTTGCATTGTGTCCGCCCGTCGCCAATTTTGAGGTCTTACAAAAAGTCGCGTCGATATTGCTTTGACCCTCGTCGGCTTCTCACCTAGTCAAACGTCTCTGCTTTCGCTTTCCGAAAAGGGGATCGCGCCATGATGGTGTTCGACAGAGACGACGTCACCTTCACCGTCGTCGTCAATCACGAAGAGCAATACTCCATCTGGCCGACGTTCAAGGAGATTCCGGCCGGCTGGAAGGCGGTGGGCAAGTCCGGCAGCAAGAAGGAATGTCTCGACCATATCGAGCAGGTGTGGACCGACATGCGCCCGCTCAGCTTGCGCAAGTTCATGGACGGCGCGTCGCCTCAGCAGACGACGTAGTCAGCGAAGTCTGGTCGTCCGATGCGGCTTCTTTGTCTGCCTTATTCCGGCGGCAGTGCCATGTTCTATGCACGGTGGCGCAGGCTGCTGCCGTCATGGATCGACGTTCGGCCGGTGGAATGGCCCGGCCGCGGTGCGCGCATGGACGAGCCGCTGGCGACCGATCCGCGCGTGCTGGCGGCACAGCTGGCTGGTGAACTCGCCGCGCAGCTCGACGGGCCCTACGCACTATTCGGGCACAGCCTCGGTGCCGTGATCGCGTTCGAGCTCGCACATGGCCTGCTCGATAACGGAGTGCCTGCGCCGGCCATTCTCTTCGCCTCGGGTGCGGAAGCGCCGGCGGTGCGGGACGGCAGCAAGTGGCGCCATCCCCTGAGCGACCAGGCGCTGATGCAGGAGCTGCGTGATCTTCAGGGCACACCCGACGAGGCGCTGTCGAATGCCGAGTTGATGCGATCCGCGCTGCCGGTACTGCGCGCAGATTTTCTGATGTGCGGAGCCTATGCCTACCGGCCGCGGCGTCCATTGCCGTGCCCCGTACACGTTTTTGGCGGAGCGGACGACGAGACCAGCCGCGAAGCACTCGAGGCTTGGCGGCTGGAGACCTCGGCGGCATTCACGCTCGATATTCTGCCCGGGCATCACTTCTTCATTCACACACAGCAGGCCGAACTGATCGACCGGATCGGCTGGGCGCTGGCCCGGCAATCGGGGCGATCGACCGGTTTGCATCGGAGCGAGGATCATGAGCGCGTTCTCCGTCCAGCCACTCATTGAGGGCAAGGCTCTTCCCATGCTGCTTAGGGCAGGTGAGGCCGGGCAGCCGCTCGGCGAATCCCTTCCCATGCTGCGTGCAACGATCGACCGGTACCTCACCGACAGCGGCGGCATCGTGTTTCGCGATTTCGCGCTCGATGGTCCCGATGCGTTTCGAGCCTTCGCGGCCGATTTCGGCCACCCGCTGCTGACCTACGAGTTCGGGTCGACGCCGCGTTCGCAGGTGACCTCAGGCGTCTACACGTCCACGGAGTATCCGCCGCACCAGCATATCCCGCTGCACAACGAGCAGGCCTATACCCGCGATTGGCCGATGAAGATCTGGTTCTACTGCATGCAGCCGGCGCTGGAAGGCGGCGAGACGCCGATCGCCGACAGCCGCGCCATCTATCGCGACATGCCGCCGGCCATTCGCGAGCGGTTCGCCGAGAAGGGCGTGATGTATGTGCGGAACTACGGCAACGGGCTCGACGTCGATTGGCAGCAGGTGTTCGGCACCGACTCCAGATCGGAGGTGGAAGCTTACTGCGCTCGCCACGACATCGAATGCGAGTGGAAGGAAGATGGCGAACTCCGTACGCGCCAGGTCTGTCAGGGCACGGCGCAGCACCCGGTCACGAAGGAGTGGGTCTGGTTCAACCAGGCGCATCTGTTCCATGTCTCCAATCTCGAGCCGGAGGTGCGCGAGAGTCTGTTCGACGTGGTCGAGGACGAAGCCGATCTACCGCGCAACGTCTTCTATGGCGACGGTTCGACGATCGAGGACGAAACATTGTCAACGGTCCGGACCGTTCTGGAGAGGCACAAGATCAGCTTTCCCTGGCAGGCTGGGGACGTCGTGATGCTCGACAACATGCTCACCGCGCACGCGCGGGCCCCGTTCAGGGGTCCGCGCAAGGTGATCGTCGCCATGGCGGAAGCTCATCGGCAAGGGTGATCAGCGGCACGTCTCATTCGGGCGGCGGGGATTTCCGGCGCGCGGCCGGACAGGAATTTGAGAACATGGACAGATCCGACCTCGTCGAACGCTTGCGAGAGCATGCCGCCTTGCGACCGGAGAAGGTGGCGTTGCGATTCCTGGAGGGCGACGACGTCGCCGACGAGCTGACGTTTGCCGCGCTGGACGCTCGGATCAGGGCGCTTGCGGCATGGTTTCAGCAGATGGGCGGTGCGGGCGAACGGGCGGTGATTCTGCTTCCGAGCGGGATCAACTATGCCGTCGCATTCTATGCCTGCCTGTATTCGGGCGTAGTCGCCGTGCCGGCGTATCCGCCTGAGGGCGGTCCCGAGCGCTATGCAGGACGACTGAACGGTATCCTGCGGGATGCCGCGCCGCGCTTCATCCTGGTGGAGACGGGGCTGCGCGGCCTCATCGAGGCGGCATTGCCCGAGCTCGCCGACGTGCAGATCGTTGCGGTGGACACGATTTCGCCCGATCTCGCGGCGGACTGGCGCGAGACGGGGCCTGCGGCCGATGGGATCGCGTTCCTCCAGTACACATCCGGCTCGACCTCGCAGCCGAAGGGCGTTTGCGTCTCTCACGGCAATCTGGCGGCCAACGAGCGTGCCATCGAAGCGGTTTGTGGCGGAACGCCGGACGACGTGTTTGTGAGCTGGCTGCCGCTCTATCACGACATGGGGCTGATCGGCGGACTTCTGAACCCGCTGTTCACGGGCTTTACCGGCGTCCTGATGTCGCCACGGAACTTCCTGGAGCGGCCACGGCGCTGGCTCGAGGCCATCGACCGTCACGGCGGCACGTTGAGCGGTGGCCCCGACTTCGCGTACTCACTCTGCACCGACCGCATCTCGGAAGAGACCATCCGTCGGCTCGACCTCAGCCGGTGGAGGTTTGCGTTCTCGGGCTCGGAGTTCGTCCGCCGCACCACCTTCGAGAAATTTGGCGACCGGTTTGCGCGGGCCGGGTTCGATCGACGGGCGTTGACGGCTTGCTATGGACTTGCGGAGGCGACGCTGCTGGTCACGGCCGGCGACATCACCGCCGAGACCGTCAGCTACACGCTCGACACCGCGGAACTTGCCGCCGGCCGCATCGCGAGCGCCAGCGAAGGCACGGACCTCGTGGCATGCGGTCGAACCGCCGCTGGTCACGCCATGCGCATCATGCGTGTCGACGAATCGGCGGTGGCCGAGGCGAATGAGGTGGGCGAGATCTGGGTCACTGGTCCCAGTGTCGCGCTCGGCTACTGGAACAATGTCGAGGCCACGCATCAAGCCTTCGTCGAGCGAGATGGTGCGCGTTGGCTGCGGACCGGCGACATCGGCTTCCTTCGCGACGGCGCACTCGTGGTGGCCGGTCGTCTCAAGGACCTGCTGATCGTTCGCGGGCAGAACGTCTATCCGACGGATGTTGAGCAGGCGGTCGAAGCCGAGGTCGAATCCGTCCGCAGCGGACGGGTTGCCGCCTTTCCCATTGAGGTCGAGGGGCGTGAAGCCATCGGAGTGGCGGCGGAGTTCAGCCGCGCCGTGCTCAAGCGTAGCAATCCGGAAGCGCTCGCACATGCGATCGGCGAAGCCGTGCTCCGGCAGGCGCAGGAATATCCGGCCGTGATCGTTCTGCTGAACCCGCAAGCGATGCCGCTGACGACGAGCGGCAAGCTGCAGCGGTCGGCCTGCGCAACGCGTCTCGCCGACAACACGCTCGACAGCTTCGCGGTGTTCGAGAGAGGGCGTCGCCGCGGCACTGCATCCCTGACGGTGCCGGCGACTGATACCGAGCGCGCCGTCGCTGCGATGTGGTGCGAGGCGCTTGGCGTCGCGGCGGTGCATCGCGAGGACGATTTCTTTGTGCTGGGCGGAAACTCGATCGCGGCTGGCCAAGTAGCCGCGGCGATCCGCGACCGCCTGAACGTGGAAGTGGAGCTGCGCACCTTCTTCGACGCGCCGGCGCTTGCGGCCTTCGCTGGCCGGATCGATGTTTTGGCGGGCACCGGCGCTGGCCGGGCGCTCCCGCCGATCCCATGGGCCGTCGCGGCCGATCGCACGATGCTGTCGCACGCACAGGAGCGGCTCTGGTTCCTCTGGAACATGGATCCTGCTGGGACAGCCTATACCGTTGCGAGCACAATCGGTCTGAAGGGACGGCTCGACCGTGCAGTGCTTTCGCGTGCTTTCGGCGAGATCGTCCGTCGTCACGAGATATTGCGCACCACGTTCATCGCCAGAGACGGCCGTGGGACGCAGCTCGTCCACGATGTCATGAGCATCGGCGTTCGGCACGAGGATCTCCGCGCCTATTCTGTGCGGGAGCGCTCCGAGCGCGCGGAGACGGTCAGGCGATCAGAGCTCGGCAAGCCGTTCGATCTCGTGAACGGGCCATTGTTGCGCGTCGTGCTGCTTCAATTCGCGGACGATGCGTATGAACTGCTGCTGCTGGCCCATCACATCATCGTCGATGGCAGGTCGCTTGATGTGTTGCTCGAAGAGCTGGCCGCTCTCTATCGAGCCGGTACTGGTCAAGGCGCAGGCGTGCCGCCGGTTCCGGCAATTCAATATGCTGATTTTGCGGCCTGGCAGCGAAGCTGGCTTGCGGGCGGCGAGGGCGATCGGCAGCTCGCCTATTGGCGCGCCAAGCTCGGCGATGTTCACCCGGTGCTGGCGCTGCCGCATGATCGGCCGCGCCCGACGATCCAGAGCCATGCCGGCGATACGATCGGTCTGGCCATCGACGCCGTGCTTGCGTCCCGGCTCCGGGAGATCGCCGGCAAGCAGCGCGTCAGCGTCTTCATGCTGCTGCTCGGCGCATATTACGCGCTGCTCCATCGCTACACCGGGCAGAGTGATTTGCGTGTCGGCGTGCCGGTCGCCGGGCGCCGGCATACGCAGCTCGAACGACTGATCGGATGTTTCGTCAACACGCTGGTGCTGCGGGCCGAGATGACCGCCGAAGCGAGCTTCACGAGCCTGTTGCGTCAGGTCAGGGAATCGGTGGTCGAGGCACTGGCGCACCAGGATCTTCCGTTCGAAATGCTGGTCGACAGCCTCAAGCCCGAACGCAGCGGTGGGCAAAATCCCCTGTTCCAGGCGAAGTTCAACTACATGACGGCGCCGGGCGGTTTCTCCGGCGTGGAGGGGCTCGCTGCCGACGTCGACATTGTCGATCTCGCTGGTTCGCATTTCGATCTCGCCCTCGACGTCATCGATGGCGTCGGGATGAAGGTCACGTTCAACTACGCCACCGACCTATTCGATCGTCCGACCATTGCACGGCTGGCGGCGCAATTCGGTTCGATGCTGCGCCAGATCGCCGACAACGCCGAGCGGCAGATATCGGACTTCGTCATCGACGACGGACACCGGCAGACCGTGCCGAGTGAGGCTGCGGCGTTCGGCTTCGCCGATATGGTGAGCCTTCATCGCGCGGCGACAGTCGATCGACAGACCGCCATCGCCATTCGATGCGGCCGGGGGCAACTGACCTTTGCGGCGCTCGAGCAGCGGTCAAATCGTATCGCACACGCCCTCATCGCGAAGGGCGTGGCACGCGAGACACCGGTTGCGCTGTGGATCGAGCGCTCTCCGGCCTTTGTCGTCGCCTTGCTCGGTGTGCTGAAGGCGGGCGGCTCTTATGTCCCGCTCGATCCGAAATGGCCGTTGGAGCGCGTCCGCCGTATCCTGACCGACGGCGGCATCGACATCATGCTTGCGGCAGGCGACAAATTGACGGATGCGCGCGAGCTGGGCTGCCTGGTGCTCGACGCGGAGGCGGAAGCGGCGCGCGCCGAGGTATCGAGCCTGCCGCTCGACACGACCATTCATCCAACGCAGACCGCTTACGTCATCTATACCTCCGGATCGACCGGCGCGCCTAAGGGCGTCAGCGTCTCGCACGGGGCCTTGGCCAATTATGTCCAGGCTCTGCTGCAACGTCTGAAGCCGCGCCCGTCGGCGAGCATGGCGATGGTTTCGACGGTGGCGGCCGACCTCGGCCACACTGTCCTGTTCGGTGCGCTCGCATCCGGCGGCACGCTGCATCTGCTGTCACCGGAGGCCGTATTCGACGCGGATGCGTTTGCACAAGCGATGCGCGAGGGCGAGGTCGACATTCTCAAGATCGTGCCGAGCCATCTGCGAGGGCTGCTTCAGGCCTCGCACTCGGCCGATCTGCTCCCCCGCGACGCGCTCGTCCTGGGCGGCGAGGCGTGCGATGGCGCGCTGCTGGACGACGTCCGGCGTTTGCGGCCGGAATGCCGGATCCTGAATCATTACGGGCCCACGGAAACGACCGTCGGTGCGGTGACGCATGAGTGCGCGGCAGGCCGCGGGGACGGTTCGGTTCCGATCGGTCTGCCTCTTGCCAATCTGCGCGTCCATGTCCTCGATGACGCCTTGAACGAGGTGCCGATCGGAGTCGTTGGCGAGCTCTATGTCGGCGGCGCTGGGCTGGCGCGGGGCTATCGCGGCGCGGCGGGCCTGACCGCGGAACGCTTCGTGCCGGATCCGTTCGGCGCCGCGGGCGGGCGCCTCTACCGAACCGGGGATCGTGTCCGCTGCGACCGCGAGGGCCGGCTGATATTCCTGGGTCGTTCTGATGACCAGATCAAGTTGCGCGGCTATCGCATCGAGTTGGGCGAGGTCGCGCGCGTTATCAAGGCGCTGCAGGGGATCGGTGACGCGGTGGTCGTTTCACGCGCCATCGGTGAAAGTGAGCGCCAGGAGCTGATCGCCTATTGCGTGGCTGAGAGCGGCGCCGCTCCACAGGCCGATGCGATCAAGCAACAGCTGGCTGCAATCGTGCCGGACTATATGGTTCCGTCACATATCGTCATGTTGGCGCAATTGCCGCTGACGCCCAATGGAAAGGTCGATCGTCGCGCCTTGCCCGAACCGGCCGAAGAGGGGGCGTCGGCCGGCTATGCCGCGCCTGCGGGGCATATTGAAATTGTCATCGCGGCGGTCTGGTGCGAGGTGCTCGTTCGCGAGCGCGTCGGCCGTAATGACAATTTCTTCGAACTCGGCGGCGATTCGATTCTGAGCCTGCAGATCATCGCCCGCTTGCGCAAGCGCGGCATCCGGCTCACTCCGAAGCAGATCTTCAGCCGGCAGACGATTGCCGGGTTGGCGACGGTCGCCGTGATATCGGCGGGGACGACCAAAAAGGAGAGACCGGCGGCCAAGGCGTCAGTCGGCGACACCGCATCTGGCATGCCCCATCTGATGCCGATTCAGACGCGCTTCTTCGCCGAGGACATTGCCAACCGGGATCACTGGAACCAGGCGGTTCTGCTGCTGCCCCGTATGCAGGTCGATTGGGAGACGCTGCGGCGCGCGCTTGCGGCCATCTCGGACCATCACGATGCGCTGCGTTTGCGGTTCAAGCAGGTGGATGGCGCCTGGCGGGCGGAGCAGGGCCCGGCACCGGCGTCATCCGAACTGTTATGGATTCACGCGGGCGTCGGCGGCGCGACGGACATCACGGCGCTCGCCCGTGCCGCGCAGGAAAGCCTCTCACTGTCTTCCGGACCGCTGCTGCGCGCGGTCGGCATGGACCTGGCGGATGGTAGCCAACGCTTGCTGCTTGCGATCCATCATCTCGTCGTCGATGGCGTGTCCTGGCGTATCCTGCTGGAAGACCTGGCGTTGGCCTATGACCAGCTGCAGCGTGGCAGTCCCGTCGCGCTGCCGCCGAAGAGCGACTCCTTTGCCTCGTGGAGCGAGCGGCTGCATGCCTATGCGGCAACGGCGGAGATCGCGGCCGAATTGCCGTATTGGCTGGATCGTGGCGCCGGCGCACGCCTGCCATGCAACGACGACCATGGCGATGTCGATCGCGTCGGTGATGGCGGCGAGGTGTCCTTGGTGTTGGATGCCGATCTGACGTCGCAGCTCCTCGAACAGGCGCCGGCTGCCTATCGGACCGGGGCCAACGATCTCCTGCTCGCCGGTCTCGTGCGCGCGGTGTCGCGCTGGAGCCAGCACGACGAGATCACCGTGGAGCTCGAAGGCCACGGCCGCGAGGAGATCTTCCCAGATGCGGATGTGTCCCGCACCGTCGGCTGGTTCACGACGGCCTTCCCGGTCCGGCTGAAAGATGCAGGCGACGAGGCGTCGCTGATCAAGGCGGTCAAGGAGACGCTTCGCGCGATTCCGAATCGCGGGATCGGCTATGGCGTGTTGCGCCATCTCGGCTCCGAGCAGCAGCGCCATGCTCTGGCTCAATTGGCGGAGCCGCAGATCGTCTTCAACTATCTAGGCCGCTTCGACGCCAACATAGGCACCAACCAGCGCTTCTCCTTCGCAGCGGAGAGTGCAGGTCCCTCGCGTAGCGCCACGGCACCCATGCGCGGCTGGCTGAACATCACTGGCCTCGTGCGTGACGGCCGATTGGAACTATCTCTCGGATACGGACGCAAGCGCTACCGGGACGCGACGGTCGAGCGGCTCGCCGCACATTACAAAGACGCACTGCGCGAACTGATCACCCACTGCTGCAATGGAGCGTTCGGCCTCACGCCATCGGATGTCCCGCTGTCTGGGCTCGCTCAAGCCGACCTCGACCGGTTGGCTGCGAACCTGGATCTGCGCGGCATCGAGGAAATCTATCCGCTCTCGCCGATGCAGCAGGGCATGCTGTTTCATGCGCTGCGCGGCGGTGCCAACGACGCCTATGTGAATCAGGTCGGGCTCGAACTGTTCGGCGTCGATGCGGGCAAGCTGAAAGCCGCGTGGCAGATAGTCAGCGACCGGCATGCGGCCCTGCGGACCGGGTTTGTCTGGCAGAACCTGTCGGGCGCAGCGCAGCAGATGGTGCATCGTCATGTGACGGTGCCGTTCGTCGAGGAGGACTGGCGCGGCAGCGCGCCTCCGGATCTGCAAGCCGCGCTGGCGGAGATATCCCGGCGTGAGCGCGAGATGGGCTTCGACATTTCGCAGCCGCCGCTTCAGCGTATCCGTCTGATCCGTCTCGACGACGAGAGGCACTGGCTGATCTGGACCCATCATCACATCTTCGTCGATGGTTGGAGCTCGGCCCGGCTAGTGGCCGAGGTGTTGCAGCAGGCGAGCGGCCGCCCGCTGCCGGCCGTGCAGGGCGGCTATCGCGACTACATTGCATGGTTGCAGGGCCGCGATTGCGAGAGCGCCGAGAGGTTCTGGCGCGAGGCTCTGGCAGGGCTTGAGGCGCCCACATTGCTCGCGAACACACTGACGCCCCCCAAAACATCCCTCGCCGAAGGCCATGCCAGCGTCGGGCTTGCGGTGGACGCAGCGTTGACCGAGCGATTGAAGTCCTTTGCAAAGCATGAACGGGTAACACTCAACACGCTCATACAAGGGGCATGGGCGCAGCTGCTGCGGCGTCATTCGGGGCAGTCCGCGGTCTCTTTCGGCGTGACCATCTCGGGTCGTCCGGCCGAATTGCCCGGTTCAGAGGAGATGGTGGGCCTCTTCATCAACACGCTTCCCATCGTCGATGCGACCAGCCCGCAAGCTATCGTGGGCGATTGGCTGCGCCAGTTGCAGGAACAGAATTTGGCGCTGCGCGAGCACGGTTGGACGCCGCTCTACGACATTCAGCGCCTCGCCGGCCGTGCCGGGCAGCCGCTGTTCGACAGTATCCTGGTGTTCGAAAACTATCCGATCGACGAGGGGGTGCTGCGAGGCGGGGAAGGTGGTCCGCGGCTGGGACGTGTGGCGCATGTGACGCCGACGAACTATGCGCTGGCGGTCGCGGTGTTCGCCGCCGGCGATCGGCTGAACATTGAATTCAACTATGACCGGAGCCGGGTCGACGAGGCGGCGATCCTGCGCCTTCGCGACATTCTCCACGCCCTGCTGGAACGGATTGCGGCGAATTCGGAATGTGCGCTCGGTGATCTTTCTGCGGCAGTCGAGCAGGACGCGCGACGAGCTCTCGAATGGAGTGGCGCAGCGCGGCTGACCTCCGCATCATCCTGCGCCGACGTCGTGATGCATATCGAAGCACAGGCCGCGCAGGCGCGGTCTGCCATTGCCATCGTCTGCGGCGACCAGCGCATCTCCTATGGCGAGTTGAACGCGCGTGCGAACGCGCTCGCACGACGCCTTCGCCTCTGGAACGTCGGTCCGGATCGGCTGGTCGGCATTGCCTTGAGCCGAAGCCCGGACATGATCATCGCGTTGCTCGCGGTTCTGAAGGCCGGAGGCGCCTATCTGCCGCTCGATCCGGATTATCCGGCCGAGCGGCTTGCCTACATGCTGCGTGACGGCGGCGCGGCGCTGGTCCTGACGCAAGGCGCGCTGCTCGAGCCGCTTGCACCGGTGCTGCGCGAAGCCGGGGTCGAGGCGCTCTGCATCGACCAGCCATCGCCGCGCGCCGGCGAGGACGGCGGGAACCTCGACATCGAAATCCATCCGGACAGCCTGGCCTATGTCATCTACACGTCCGGGTCGACCGGCGCGCCGAAAGGCGTGGCGGTTGCGCGCGGACCGCTGGCGATGCATTGCGAAGCCATCGGCCGGCTGTACCGCATGACCTCGCGTGACCGCGAGTTCCAGACGGCATCGATCAATTTCGACATCGCCCACGAGCGATGGCTGGTGCCGCTGATGACGGGCGGTTCGCTCGTCCTGCCTTCGAAGCCCGGTCTCCTGATTGACGATCTCGTCAGCGAGATGACCCGCAATGCGGTGACCTCGATCTTCCTGCCGCCGGCCTATGCGGATCAATTGAGCGCGGCATTGCGGCAGGGTGGGCGCAGGCTGGCGATCAGGGCCTGTATCGTCGGCGGCGAAGCCTGGTCCGATACCGGGGTCAGGGCATTTCGCGAGGCCGTCGATATCCATCTTCTGGTCAATGCCTACGGCCCGACAGAGACGGTGATCGCACCGACGGCGTGGATCGTCGACGCCGCGGCGCTGACACCTCGCCAGCCCGCACCGATCGGGCGGCCCGTCGGTGCGAGGTCGGCGCACATTCTCGATTCCGACCTCAATATCGTTCCCGTCGGTGTCACCGGCGAGCTGTTCATCGGTGGTGTTGGCCAGGCCCGCGGCTATCTGAACCGGGCTGCACTGACCGCGGAGCGGTTCGTCCCCGATCCGTTCAGCGTCGATGGCACGCGCCTCTATCGCACCGGCGATCTCGCGCGCTGGCGCGACGACGGCGTGATTGAATATGTCGGCCGCGCCGACCAGCAGGTGAAGATCCGCGGCTTCCGTATCGAGCTCGGAGAGATCGAGGCGCGTCTGCTCGAGCAGCGTGGCGTGCGTGCGGCGGCCGTTGTGGCGGGCGAAGGCCGGACCGGGCGCCAATTGTTCGCCTATGCGAGTGGCGGGCCGTCGCTCGAGGGCCGCGCCTTGCGCGATGCACTGTCCGCCGTTCTGCCTGACTACATGGTGCCGTCGTCGGTGACGGTGCTGGAGCAGTTGCCGCTCACCGCTAACGGTAAGATCGATCGGCGTGCACTGCCGGCGCCGGGCGAGGATGCGTTGATGCGTCGCACCTACGAGGCACCCGAGGACGAGATCGAGCTTGCGCTGGCTGGGATCTGGGCGGAGCTGCTCGACGTCGATCAGGTCGGACGCAACGATCACTTCTTCGAGCTCGGCGGACATTCCTTGCTCGCAGTGCGGGTGCTGAGCCGGGTGTCGCAGGAGATCGGCGTGTCAATCGCGGTCTCGGATCTGTTCGCTCATCCCGATCTTGCCTCATTTGCCCGGGTCGTGTCGATCAGGCTCATCGAGCAAGAATTCGATGCCGAAGAGCTCCAGGAACTGGTGGGAACGGAGCAGTGAGCATGGCTGACACGGCAAAGCCGAGCTTACGCGATCTGGATCCCCAGCAGATGAGAAAGCTCGTCGCGCTGGCCAGGGATCGCGGCCGGAGTGCCGACAGGAGTGGCGCCAGTGCCATTCCGGTGGTGGCGCGGAGCGGATCGTTGGAAATGTCCTTTGCGCAGCAGCGGCTCTGGCTGCTGGCGCAGCTCGATGGTACGAATTCCAGCTATCACATTCGCGGAGCATTGCGGCTTACGGGCGAGCTCGATCTCGAAGCCTTGCGTTGCAGCATCGACCGTGTGTTCGCGCGCCACGAAGCCCTGCGCAGCGTCTTTCGCGTAGTGGACGAACAGCCGCGCGTGGTGCTGCTGCCCACGGATGCGCGTGTGCCGCTGCTCGAACATGATCTGAGTAGCCGGGACGTTCGCGAGCAGGAGCTGGCGCGCCTCTGCCGCGAGGAGGCCGCGACGCCGTTCGATCTCGCCGCTGGACCGTTGGTCCGCGGTCGCCTGATCCGGATGGCGGAGGGAGAGCATCTCTTCTTGCTCACCCAGCATCACATCGTCTCCGATGGCTGGTCGATCGGCGTGCTCATGCGCGAGCTCGGCGCTCTCTACCGGGCATTCGCCGCCGGCAAGGACGATCCTCTGCCGCCATTGGCAATCCAGTATCCGGACTATGCCGTCTGGCAGCGGCAATGGCTGTCGGGCGAACGCTTGCAGCGGCAGGTCGACTATTGGCGAGAAGCACTCGCGGACGCTCCTGCCGTGCTTGAATTGCCGACGGATCGGCCGCGTCCGCCAATCAGGTCGCTCGCCGGGGCGTCCCTGCCGATCGAGATCGATGTGGAGCTGGCCTCCGGCATCAGGCGACTGAGTCAGTCGCATGGCGCCAGTGCTTTCATGACGGTGCTGGCGGCCTGGGCAGTGGTGTTGTCGAGACTCTCCTCGCAGACCGATATCGTCATCGGGACTCCGACGGCCAACCGAAATAGGCCGGAGATCGAGGGCCTGATCGGATTCTTCGTCAACATGCTGGCTGTCCGCGTTGATCTCTCGGCGGAGCCCAGCGTGGCCGAACTGCTCCGCCGCGTGCGCGCGGCGGCGCTCGCGGCGCAGGATCATCAGGACCTACCGTTCGAGCAGGTCGTCGAGATCGTCCAACCGCTGCGACGGCCGGAGCAGACACCGGTCTTCCAGGCCGTGTTCGCCTGGCAAAACAACGAGAGGGGGCCTCTCGAGTTGCCCGGCCTCAAAGCCGAGGTCGCTGATATTCCGCTGCAACAGGTCAAGTTCGATCTCGAGCTCAATCTCGGCGAGATGGACGGGCGCATTGTCGGCTCCCTGAATTATGCGACGTCGCTATTCGACGAAGCGACGATCACGCGCCATCGGGGCTATCTGTTGACCGTGCTGCGGGCGATGATCTCCGATGCGGACCAGGAGGTCGACCGGATCGATATCATTGGTGCCGATGAGCGCAGGCGCGTTCTCGACACTTGGAACGAGACGGCCACGCCGTTTCCCTCCGAAAGCTGCATTCAAGATCTGTTTGCGGAGCAGGTGAGAAGGGCGCCGGACGCCATTGCGCTGGCATACGAGGACGTTCGTCTGAGCTATAGCGAGCTCGATGCGCGGGCGAACAGGCTTGCGCGGCACTTGATCACCTTGGGAGTGGTGCCGGATCAGCCCGTTGCGATCTGCCTGCCGCGGGGCATCGCAATGGTGGTGAGCCTGCTGGCCGTGCTGAAGGCGGGCGGCGCCTATCTGCCGCTCGATCCCGCTTATCCTGCGGAGCGGCTACGCCAGATTGTCGACGATGCCAGGCCGCGCCTGCTGATCGCAGACGCCACAGGACGCGCGATCATTCCAGATGGGACCTGCGAGATCGTCGACCCCGACGCAGACGCAGGGCTGGCGACGTCGGATCCGAGTGTTCTCCTCGAAGGCCTGACTGCGCGAAGCCTCGCCTACATCATCTACACGTCCGGCTCGACCGGTCGGCCGAAGGGGGTGATGGTCGAGCACCGTGGCCTGGTGAATTTGGCGTTGGCGCAGCGGGCATTGTTCAACATCAATTCGAGCAGTCGCGTCGTGCAGTTTGCCTCGCTCAGCTTCGATGCCAGCATCTGGGAAATCGTCATGGCCCTGTGCTCGGGCGCCGCGCTGTTTCTGGCCGGCACGCGCGAGCATCAGGACACCGCGGCATTGTTCGGCTATCTCGCGGACAATGCGATCACGCATGCGACCTTGCCGCCGGCGATGCTGCACGGGCGGACCGATCTCGAACGGCTCGCCTCGTTGCGGGTTCTCGTTCTTGCCGGTGAATTGCCCAGGGCCGAGCTGGTCAAGGGATTGCCTCCTGATATTGCCGTCTTCAACGGTTATGGGCCGACGGAAGCAACGGTCTGCGCCACGAGCTGGTTGCGGCATCGGGGCTTTGATGGCGACGCGGCTCCGATCGGTCGACCGCTGCCGAATGCGCGGATCTATCTTCTGGACCGGTTCGGTGCGCCCGTTCCGCTCGGTGCGGTCGGTGAAATCCATATCGGAGGGGTCGGCATCGCGCGCGGTTATCTCAATCGCGCCGATCTGACGGCGGAACGCTTCGTGCGCGATCCCTTCTGCGGCGATGCGGATGCACGCATGTACCGCACCGGCGATCTCGGCCGCTATCTCCCGGACGGCAATATTGCGTTTCTCGGCCGCAACGACCACCAGGTCAAGATCCGTGGCTTTCGTATCGAGCTCGCTGAAATCGAGTTTCGGCTCAACGAGCACGCCGACGTTGCCGATTCAATCGTGCTGGTGCAGCGCAATCATGGCGGCGACATGCGGCTGGTCGCCTATGTGGCCGCTAGGGGGGGCGTAAGGCGCGATGGCGGAGAGCTTGCCAGCGCGTTGCGCGATCACCTGCGTGCGTGTCTGCCGGACTACATGGTGCCGTCAGCGTTCGTAAGTCTCGATGCACTCCCGCTCACGCCGAATGGCAAGGTGGACCGCAAGGCGCTGCCGGCGCCGGAGAACGATGCATATGCGCGGCGCCGTTTCGAACCGCCGCGAGGCGAGGTCGAGCAGATTGTCGCAAATATCTGGGCCGAGCTCTTGGGCGTCGATCGGATCGGACGCAGTGACCACTTCTTCGAGCTCGGCGGCCACTCGCTGCTCGCAGTGCGCATGCTGGAGCGATTGCAGCGGCATGCGCTGAGGGCGGATGCGCGCATGCTGTTCGCGAAGCCGGTGCTGGCGGAATTTGCCGCCAGCCTCGATGGCGGCGTAGAAGCCGACGTTCCGGTCAATCAGATCACCCGGCAGACGACGGCGATCACACCGGAATTGTTGCCGCTGATCACGTTGACGCAATCCGACATCGACAGCATCGTGGCCGACGTTCCTGGCGGCGTCGCCAACATCCAGGATGTCTACGGCCTCTCGCCACTTCAGGATGGCATTCTCTTCCACCACCTGCTGTCGAAGGAAGGCGATCCCTATCTGCTGGTCGGCCGAATGGCATTTGCCAGCCGCGACCTGCTCGATCGCTATCTCGACGCGGTCCGGCAGGTGGTCGCCCGTCACGACATTCTGCGAACGTCTATCGTGTGGAGCGGACTGTCCACGCCGGCACAGGTGGTTTGGCGGCAGGCGTCCTTGGTCGTCGACGAGGTCGTGCTGGATGGCGAAGGCCCTGGGGATGAGCAGCTCGCGCGACGATTCGATCCGCGTTTGCATCGGATCGATCTCGGACGGCCGCCGCTTTTGCGATTTGCGGTCGCGGCCGATCCGGGTGGAGAGCGCTGGCTGCTTTTGGTCCTGCTGCATCATTTGATTGGCGACCACTCCACGCTCGAAGTGATGCACGACGAGGTCGGGAAGATCCTGTCCGGGCGGAGCCACGAATTGCCGCCGCCTTATCCGTTCCGGAATCTGGTGGCACAGGCGCGCGGATCGGCGGCGACCGTGGAGCATGAGCGTTTCTTCCGCGGCATGCTCGCCGACATCGACGAGCCGACCACACCGTTTGGACTGGACCGGGTGCACGGCGACGGCGGTGGCGTCGTGGAAGCCCGGCGAATGCTGCCTGAAGGGTTGAACGCAAGGCTTCGTGTGCAGGCGCGGCGGTTGGGCGTCAGCCTCGCCAGCCTTTGCCATCTCGCCTGGTGGCAGGTGGTGGCGCGAACCAGCGGGCGCGAGCACGTGGTGTTCGGGACCGTCCTGTTCGGCCGCATGCACGCCGGCGCGGGCGGCGATCGCACCATGGGCTTGTTCATCAACACCTTGCCGTTGCGGCTGGATCTTGGTGACGCTGCGGTCGAGGACAGCGTTCGTGATGCGCATCGCCGGCTGACCGAACTGATGGCACACGAGCACGCCTCCCTGGCGCTCGCGCAGCGATGCAGCGGCGTCACGGCACCTGCGCCTCTGTTCAGCGCGGTCCTGAACTATCGGCACAATGCAATGCCGGCGGATCTGGCTGCCAACAGGGAGAGCACCGGCATCGAATGGCTCGGGGGCGAGGAACGCACCAATTATCCCCTGATGCTGGCGGTCGAGGATTATGGCCAGGCGCTTGGCCTGACCGCCCAGATCGTCCATCCGTTCTCGGCCGATCGCATTTGCGCCATGATGCAGCAGGCACTCGATCAACTGGCCGATGCGCTGGATCGCGCGCCGCGTGCGCCGGTCCGGCAGCTCGACATTTTGCCCCCCGACGAGCGGCAGCTGTTGCTGGAGACGTGGAACCGGACGCAGGCGCATGATCGGCGACAGTCGTTGATCGAGCAATTTGAAGCACAGGTCCGGAAGTCACCTGAGGCGATCGCGCTGGTGTTCGGCGAGGCGGAGCTGAGCTATGCCGCGCTGAATGCGCGCGCCAACCGGCTGGCGCGACGATTGCGGGATCACGGCGTCGGGACCGAAATCGTGGTCGGGCTGGCGCTCGACCGCGGCGTCGAGATGCTGGTCGCGCTGTTGGCGGTGCTAAAAGCCGGCGGGGCCTATTTGCCGCTCGATCCGGATTACCCGCCGGAGCGGCTGGCGCATATGCTGCGCGACAGCGGCGCGGCGCTGGTGCTGACGCAAGAGGGATTGCACGATCAGTTCGCAGACATACTGGCGGAGACTGGCGCAGAAGCCTGGCTCGTTGATGGACAGGACGGCGAGGGCAGCGATGCCGCCAATCTCGATGTCGCCGTTCACGGTGAGAGCCTCGCCTATGTGATCTACACTTCGGGCTCGACCGGTCTGCCCAAGGGCGTGATGGTTCGCCACGACGCCGTGACAAACTTCCTCGCGACCATGGCGGAGCAGCCCGGCATGACGGCCGCCGACCGGGTGCTTGGCCTGACCTCGCTGTCCTTTGACATCGCAGTGCTTGAGCTGTGGCTGCCGCTGACGATTGGCGCCTGCGTCGTGCTGGCGGATCGCGCGGCCGCGCATGATCCTGCCAAGCTCAAGGCGATCGTGGAGCGGCATGGCGTGTCCCTGATCCAGGCAACGCCGTCGACCTGGCGGATGCTGCTCGATCATGACGGCCCTGCGCTGCCGGCGAGCTGCCGGGTGCTGTGCGGCGGCGAGGCGCTGCCGCCGGATCTGGCGCGGCGGCTGGTGGCGCAAGCCGGCGAAGTCTGGAACCTGTACGGTCCGACCGAGACCACGGTGTGGTCGGCGCGCCATCGGCTCGATGCGATGGAT
>NZ_LAXE01000001.1:5432759-5444665 GCF_003122645.1 Bradyrhizobium sp. SUTN9-2 | reverse complement strand
CCTGCCGCTGACGCCGAACGGCAAGATCGACCGCAAGGCATTGCCGGCGCCGGATCAGCTCGCGGAGTCAGAACGCATCGCGCCGCGCACGCCGGCGGAGGCTGCATTGGCCGCGATCTGGGCCGATCTGCTGCGCCAGCCCAATATCGGTGTCACCGACAATTTCTTCGAGCTCGGCGGCGATTCCTTGATCGCAGTCCAGCTCGTCAGCCGCATCAAGCGGGATCTCGGCCACGACCTGCCGCTCAATCGTCTGTTTGAATTGACGACCGTTGAAACCATGGCTGCTGCGCTGGGCCTGGAGAGCGAGATCGACAAGCGAAGCGACGACATCGTAGCGATGCTCGACCTGTTGAAGGAAGTCGAACTGTCCCATGAGTGACACGGCAACCACGCAAAAGCAGCAGCTGCGCGACATTTCACGGCGCTTGATGCGTCTCGATTCCGGCAAGCAGCACGCGTTCGTGTCGCAGCTCGCGGCGAAGGGCGTCAACCTCGCCATGCTGCCGATCGTGCGCCAGGGGCGAAAGCGGGCGCCGCTGTCCTTTGCGCAAGCGCGCCTCTGGTTCCTGTGGCGGATGGATCCGTCCAGCGCGGCCTACAACATATCAGCGACGGTGCGCGTGCGCGGCCAGCTGCAACCACGCGCATTGCAACAGGCGTTCGATATGCTTGTCGCCCGCCACAGCGCGCTTCGCACCGTCTTTCGGCAGGAAGGGGAGCAGGCCGAACAAGTCATCCAGGTTCCGCAGCCGGCCGCATTGCGGCACCTGGCCCTCGATGGCGACGACCGCGAACGGCAGGCGCGCGAGCTTGCGCGGCAGGAGGCTTCGCTGCCGTTCGATCTCGAGGCCGGCCCGCTTATGCGCGCGACGCTGCTGACGCTGGACGAGGGCGATCACTTCCTCGTCGTCAGCCTGCACCATATCGTGGCCGACGGCTGGTCGATGGGCGTGCTGGTTGATGAGTTCTGGAAACTGTACGCGGCATTCGCTTGCGGTGAAGAACCGGCGCTGCCGGAGCCGGAGATTGACTATGCCGACTACGCCGAATGGCAGCGGCTCTGGATGAGTGCGGTCGATGGCGAACGGCAGGTCGGCTACTGGACCAGGCGTCTCGCCGATCCGGCGGTGCTCCAGCTGCCGATCGACCGGCCGCGCCCGGCGGTCCCGGATCTGGCGGGATCGGCACATCGCATCCCGCTCGACCCGGCGCTAGCCGATGGCTTGCGCGGGCTCGCGCGGCGGCATCGCACGACCCTGTTCGCCGTCCTGCTGGCGAGCTTCAAGCTGCTGCTCTATCGCTACACCGGGCAGTCCGACATCAACATCGGCGTGCCCGTCGCCAACAGGCATCGCGGCGAAGCGCGCGGCGTGATCGGTCTGTTCGTCAATACCCAGGTGCTTCGCACGCAGATCGACGGCCGCGCGGCGATCGCGGACTTCATTGCGGCGGTTCATGCGGCCACTGTCGAGGCACAGGAAAACCAGGACCTGCCGTTCGAACGTCTGCTCGAAATCCTTCGGCCCACGCGCAGCCTGAGTCAGAATCCACTGTTCCAGGTCCTCTACAATCATCAGCGCCGTCGGGCGTCGGCTAGTCCATCGGATCGGACCGGTCTCCAGATCGAGACGATCGATACGGAGGTCGATGCCGTCAAGTTCGACCTCGCGCTCGATACCGAGGAGGGGCTGTCAGGCGAAATCCGCGCCGTCTTTACCTATGCGGCGGCGCTGTTCGAGGCGGCGACGATCGAGCGTCTTGCCGCGCATTGGACCACGACCCTGAAGGCCATGGTCGCCGACGACGCGCAAGGGATCGCCGATGTGGCGTTGCTGTCCGAACAGGAACTGGGGCAGTTGCGGCAATGGAATCGCGCCGACGAAACGGCAAGCTCATCGTTCACACCGGTGCATCGGACGGTTGCACGGCTGGCCGCCGAAACGCCCGACGCGCCGGCGCTGGTCTTCGGTGACGATGAAATCAGCTATGCCGAGCTCAACCGCCGCGCCAATCGGCTCGCGCACCACCTGATCCGCCTCGGTGTCGGGCGCGACGACCTTGTCGGTGTCTCGGCACGGCGTTCGCCAGGCCTCATTACAGCGCTGCTCGCCATCTTGAAGACGGGTGCAGCCTATCTGCCGCTCGATCCCGAGCATCCGGCCAGACGACAGGTCGGCACCCTGCGCGATGCCGGCGCGCGTGTCGTGCTGGTCGACGCAGATAGTTCGGCGTTAACGCCGCCGCCAGCTGGCGTTGTGGTCGTTCCGCTCGGTGCGATCGATCTCGCCAAGGAGAGCGAAAGCGATCCCGAGATCGCGGTGGTGCCAACCAGCCTTGCCTATGTGATCTACACCTCCGGCTCCACCGGCATCCCCAAGGGCGTCGCGGTCGAACACGGTCCGTTCGCCATGCACTGCGAGGTGACGGCCGGGCTCTACGACATGGATCGGCACTCGCGCGAGCTGCACTTCCTGTCCTTCACCTTCGATGGCGCCCATGAGCGGCTCTGGACCGCACTGACCTGCGGCGCAGCGCTCGTGATGCGGGATGCGGACCTGTGGTCCGCCGAACAGACTATCGAGGTTCTGCGCCGGCAGCGCGTCACCAATGCCGGATTCCCGCCCGCCTACCTGCAACAGCTCGCTGATTTCGCGATGTGGCGTGGCGATCCGCCGCCAGTCGAGCTGTACTCGTTCGGCGGCGAGGCGATGCCAAAGGCCGGCTTCGACAAGGTCAAGCGCGCGCTCAAGCCGCGGGCATTGATCAACGGCTACGGGCCGACCGAAACCGTGGTCACGCCGCTGGTCTGGAAGGTCGATGCGAGCGAGGAGATCGACGGCAATTATGCCCCGATCGGTCGCCCGGTGGGCCGCCGCTCGGCCTACATCCTGGACAATGATTTCAACATCGTCCCGGTCGGCGTGACCGGTGAACTGTTCATCGGCGGCGAGGGCTTGGCGCGCGGTTACTGGCAGCGCGCCGAGCTGACGGCCGACCGCTTCGTCCCTGATCCGTTTGGCGCGCCGAGCGCGCGGCTGTATCGCACCGGCGATCTGGCGCGGTGGCGCGCCGATGGCATCATCGAATATGTGGGCCGGACCGATCATCAGGTGAAGATCCGCGGCTTACGGATCGAGCTCGGCGAGATCGAGGCATGGCTGATGCGGCAGGCCGGCGTGCGGTCGGCCGTGGTCGTTGCCCTTGAAGCCAGCGTCAGCCGTCAGCTGGTCGGCTATGTCGCCGGCGATGGGCCGTTCGACGAAGCGGCGATGCGTGCGGCGCTCTCGGATGAGCTGCCCGACTACATGGTGCCGGCCCGCATCGTGCGATTGGACCGGCTGCCGCTCACCGCGCACGGCAAGGTTGATCGCGACGCCCTGCCGGCGCCTGAGATGCCGGCCGCAACCACCGCGCATGTCGCGCCGCGCTCCGCAGCCGAGACGGTGCTCGCTGCGATCTGGGCCGAGCTGCTCGGCCAGCCCGCCATCGGCGCCACCGACAATTTCTTCGAGCTCGGCGGCGATTCCATCATCTCGCTGCAGCTGGTCGGTCGCGCGCGCCAGGCGGGCCTGCTGATCGAGCCGCGTGACGTCTTCCGGCATCAGACCTTGCAGGATCTGGCGCGCGTGGCGCGGAGTGAAGACAAAGCGGAGATCGTCGCCGCTGAGATCGATCTCGACGGCCACGAGCACCTGCTGCTGCCGATCCAGTTGCGGTTCCTCAGTGAGGATGCAGGGGACCGTCATCACTGGAATCAGGCCGTCCTGCTGATGCCGAAGTCGCGGCTCGACTGGAAGCTCGTCGAGCTCACGCTTGCCGCTCTTGTCGCGCATCATGCGGCCCTGCGCCTGCGCTTCGAGGAGATTGATGGCGGTTGGCGCGCGACCTACGGCGCTACACCGCCAACGTCCGAGCTGCTGTGGATTCTTGGTGACCTCCAGGATGCCGCCGCAGTCACGAAGGTCGCCTCACAAGCTCAGGCCAGCCTGTCGCTGGCCGGGCCGCCGTTGCGTGTGGTCGGCATGGATCTCGCGGACGGCAGCCAGCGGCTTCTGGTGGTGGTGCATCATCTCGTCATCGACGGCGTGTCATGGCGTGTGCTGCTCGAAGACTTTGCGACGGCGTACGATCAGCTCCGCCAGGGCGCGGCTTCAGTCGCGCTGGCGAGGAGCGACTCTTATGCATCCTGGGGCGCGCGATTGCAGACCTATGCTGCGACCGACGAGCTGGCAGCCGAGCTCGACTATTGGCTGGAGCGGGGATCGCATGCGGCGTTTCCCTGCGATGACGATCATGGCGGGGTCGACCGGGTTGCAGACGGCGAGGAGGTCCTGCTGGCGTTCGACGCCGGATTGACCACGCGGCTGCTGAAGGAAGCCCCGTCCGCCTACCGCACCCAGGTCAATGATCTCCTGCTGGCGGCACTTGCGCGAGCCGTGTCGCGCTGGGGCGGGATCGAGGACGTCGTCGTCGAGCTCGAAGGCCATGGCCGCGAGGACGTCTTTGCGGGCGCCGATGTGTCCCGCACCATCGGCTGGTTCACCACTGCTTTTCCGGTGCGGCTGTCGGGTAGCTCCGAGGACGATGCCTCTCTGATCAAATCCATCAAAGAGGAGCTTCGGGCCGTTCCCAACCGCGGGCTGGGGTACGGCATCCTGCGCCATCTCGGCACCGAGGCGCAGCGGAGCGCCCTGGCGACACGCCCTGAGCCGCGCATCGTCTTCAACTATCTCGGCCAGTTCGATTCCAGCATGGGAGAGAGTGCCCCGTTCCGCCTCGCGCCCGAGAGCTCGGGGCCGATGCGCAGCGAAAGCGCGCCACTCGGCCGCTGGGTCAGCATCAACGGTCAGGTCGGCGAAGGACAGTTGCGCCTGTCGTTCAGCTATGGCCGCAGGCGTTACCGGCGCGCAACGATCGAACGTCTCGCCGAGCATTACGCGGCTTCCTTGCGCGAACTCGTCGCGCATTGCACGGGCGGCGCCCGCGGCATCACGCCGTCGGACTTCGCCTTGTCGAACCTCAAGCAGGCTGATCTCGACGCGCTGGTCGCGACGATCGACTGCCGCGAGATCGAGGACATCTATCCGCTGTCGCCCATGCAGCAGGGCATGCTGTTCCATGCCCTTCGTGATGGCGAGAGCGGCAATTACGTCAACCAGATCGGCCTGGAGGTACGTGGTCTCGAGGCCGGCAGGCTGCGCGCAGCCTGGCACGAGATCAGCTCGCGCCACGCCGTGTTGCGAACCGGATTTGCGTGGCGCGAGCTGTCGGGGGCCGCGCAGCAGGTGGTCTATCGCTCTGCGCCTTTGCCATTCGCGGAAGAAGACTGGCGCTCGCGGGCGGCCGCCATGGAAGAGGAGGAGCTGCGGGTTGCGCTCGCGGGTATTGCGCAAGCCGAACGTACCAGGGCATTCGATCTGTCTCAGGCGCCATTGCAGCGGGTCCGGCTGATCCGGCTCGACGAGGCACGCCACTGGCTGATCTGGACCCATCACCATATCCTGCTCGACGGCTGGAGCGCCGCGCGTCTGATGGCCGAGATCCTGCAGCACGAACGCGGTGCGCGACTATCGGCCGTGAAGGGCCGCTACCGCGACTACATCGCGTGGCTGCAAAGGCAGGACCGCGACGCGTCCGCGTCGTTCTGGCGATCGGCCTTGGCCGAATTGGACGAGCCCAGCTTCCTAGCGGACACGCTGGGAGGACCTGCGGCCAACGGTGCTTCCGGCCATGGCTCGTCGGACCTGCTGCTCACGGCCGACCTGACGGCAAGCCTGCAAGCCTTTGCGCGGCGCGAGCGCGTCACGCTGAACACGCTGGTGCAAGGCGCTTGGGCGCAGCTGTTGCGCCGCCACACCGGTCAGCGCGCGGTCTGTTTCGGTGCGACGGTCTCGGGCCGGCCGGCGGAGATCAGCGGGGCCGAGGAGATGGTCGGCCTGTTCATCAACACGCTGCCCGTCGTCGATCAGGCAAGCCCGCAAACCGAGATCGGAGCGTGGCTGCGCGATCTCCAGGCGCGCAACACGGATCTGCGCGATCACGGCTGGATGCCGCTGTACGAAATCCAGCGTCTTGCCGGCCGTTCCGGACGCGCGTTGTTCGACAACATCCTCGTGTTCGAGAACTATCCGATCGATCAGGCGCTACGGGGCGAGAGCGAAAGCGGACGCCGGTTCGGCCGGGTCGAGCAGGTCTCGATCACCAACTATGCGCTGACGGTGGCGGTCTTCGCCAAGCCCGACGGCATCAATCTGGGCTTTCGCTACGATCGCAGCCGCCTCGACCACGATCATATCAGATATCTGCAAGCCTCGCTGTCGCAACTGCTGGCCAGGATCGTGGCGGACGCCTCGCGGCCGCTGGGCGCGCTGGACAGCCTCGATGCCGATGAGGAGCAGAGATTGCTCGGCTGGGGCGGCAGCGCCGAGCGGGCACCGAAGCTTGGCGACACTATCGTCGCGCAGATCGAAGCCCGGGCCGCGGCTTCGCCATCGTCGATCGCGTTGATCTTCGGTGAACGGCAGATCAGCTATGGCGAGCTGAACGCGCGTGCCAATCGCCTGGCATGGCGGTTGCGGGAGCACGGGATCAGTCGCGACCGGCTGGTCGGCTTGGCGCTCGAGCGCAGCATCGAGCTGATCGTCGGCGTCCTGGCCGTGCTGAAGGCCGGAGGCGCCTATCTGCCGCTCGATCCCGACTACCCGTCCGATCGCCTGCTCCACATGCTGCGTGATAGCGGAACGGCGCTGGTGCTGACCCAGGAGCGGCTGCTTCCGCATCTGGCGTCTGTGATCACGGATGCGGACGTCGAGGCCTGGACAATCGACGGCGAGGCTGAAGCTCGGATCGGCGCGCCTGCCGGCAATCCCGACCCGGCGCTTCATCCGGACAGCCTGGCTTATGTGATGTACACGTCCGGCTCGACCGGCGTACCCAAGGGCGTCGCCTGCTCGCATCGCGCACTCGCGGCACGGCTCGGCTGGATGCAGGCGGAGTATGGTCTCGATCCCGCCGAGACCTTGCTGCACAAGACCCCGTTCAGCTTCGACGTCTCGGTTTGGGAGATATTGTGGCCGCTCGCAACCGGCGCGCGGCTGGCGATCGCGCCTCCAGGCGCGCATCGCGAGCCGCGACTCCTGGTGGACGCCGTCATCGCCCATGACGTGACGACGCTGCACTTCGTGCCGCAGATGCTCGAGCATTTCGTGGCCGAGCCCGGCGCGGCGCGCTGCACCTCGATCAAGCGCCTGTTTGCTGGCGGCGAGGCGCTGTCGCTCGATCTCATGACGCGTGTACGTGCGGCGTTCCCCCACGTGCGATTCGACAATCGCTACGGTCCGACCGAGGCTCTCATCAACGCCACGTATTGGACTTGTCGCGACGAGGATGGGACGAGCGTGCCGATCGGCCAGCCCATTCCCGGCGTGACGATCCGCATCCTCGACGCCGATCTGAACATGGTTCCGGCGGGCGTCACCGGCGAGTTGTTCATCGGCGGGGCGGGCTTGGCGCGGGGCTATTGGCGACGCGAGAAGCTGACGGCGGAGCGCTTCATTCCGGATCCCTTCGGGGAGCAAGGCGAGCGGCTCTATCGGTCGGGAGACCTGGCGCGCTGGCGCGCTGATGGCGCGATCGACTATGTCGGACGCGCGGATCACCAGGTCAAGATCCGCGGCTTCCGCATCGAGCTCGGTGAGATCGAGGCCCGGTTGCTCGAGCAGTCCGGCGTTCGCTCCGCCGTGGTGGTGGCGCGAGAGGTCGGCGCCGGCCGGCAGCTCGTTGGCTACGTCAGCGGCACGGCGGAGTTGGAAGAGGCTGCGCTGCGGACAGCGCTGTCGGCCGTCCTGCCGGATTACATGGTGCCGCCGAGAATTGCCGTGCTGGAGCGGCTGCCCTTGATGCCGAGCGGCAAGGTTGATCGCCAGGCGCTGCCGGCGCCCAACATGGCCTCTGGCCATGCGGATCATCAGGCGCCACGCACGCCTGCGGAGATCGCCTTTGCGGCGATCTGGGCCGAGCTGCTCGGCCGGCCGGCCGTCGGCCTCACCGACAATTTCTTCGAGCTCGGGGGCGATTCCATCATCTCGCTCCAGATGGTGAGCCGCGCCCGGCGCGCCGGATACCTGATCGAGCCTCGCGACGTATTCCAGCATCAGACGCTCGAAGCTCTGGCGCGCGCGGCGCGGACCGAGCAGCGCACGGGGACGCTCGCCGATCAGGGGCAGGTCATCGGCCCGCATCCGCTCTTGCCGATTCAGTCCCGCTTCTTTGCTGAGGACATGGAGAATCGGGATCATTGGAACCAGGCTGTGCTCTTGCATCCGCGAGAGCGCCTCGACTGGAACGTGATGCGGCGCGCGCTCGCCGCCGTGGTCGATCATCATGATGCGCTACGCCTGCGCTTCGAGCAGAAGCAAGGAAGCTGGTATGCCGAGCACGGCGCTGCTGTTGGCGCGGAGGAACTGCTCTGGGTCCGGCAGGCGGCCGGCCGCGATGCCGTGACGGCGCTGGCATCGTCGGCGCAAGCAAGCCTGTCGATCTCCGGCGGGGAGCTGTTACGGGCCGTCGGCATCGATGTCGCTGATGGCAGCCAGCGTTTTCTGATCGTGATCCACCATCTCGTGGTCGACGGGATGTCATGGCGCATTCTGCTGGAGGACGTCGCGTCCGCTTACAGGCAGCTTGCGAAGGGTGACGCCGCGGCCGCGCTTCCGCCCAAGACTCATGCTCACGCGCTGTGGGGTCAGCGCTTGCGGGCTTACGCGACCTCGCCAGAACTGGCGACGGAGTTACCCTACTGGACCAGCCGCTGTGCAAATGCGGACGTTCCCTGCGACGAGGACCACGCGGGCAACGATCGCATCGCCGATGCCGATGAGGTCCTGCTGTCATTCGAAAGTGAATGGACGCGGCGCCTGCTGACGGATGCGCCATCGGCTTATCGTACGCAGATCAATGATCTCCTTCTTGCCGGCCTTGCACGCGCCGTCTGGCAGTGGAGTGGGCAGGACGACGTTCTCGTCGAGCTGGAGGGGCATGGCCGCGAGCCTCTCGCTGGCGATCTCGACCTCTCGCGCACGGTCGGCTGGTTTACGACGGCTTTTCCCGTGCGGTTGGCCGGTGGCTCGGAAGATCCTTCGTCATTGATCAAGACCGTGAAGGAGGAGCTTCGCGTCATTCCCGGCCGCGGGCTGGGCTACGGCGTATTGCGCTATCTTGGCTCCGAAGAACGACGTTTGGCGCTATCGCATGCCGGCGAGCCGAAGATTGCGTTCAACTATCTCGGCCAGATCGACGGAGGCGATGAGGCGGCGCTGTTCAAGATGGCAGCGGAAAGCGCGGGCCGATCGCGGGATGCATCGAGCCCGCTGCGACGCTGGCTGACCGTGAACGGCACGGTGCGCGATGGTCGGTTGTTTCTATCGTTCGGGTTCGGCCGCAAGCGCTATCGGCGCGAGACGGTCGAGCGGTTGGCTGCGTTGTACGAGGCTGCGTTGCGCGAGCTGGTCGATCACTGCACCGGCGGCGCTTGCGGCCTGACACCATCGGACGTGGCGTTGTCGGGGCTGGGTCAGACCGAACTCGACAGGCTTGCGCTTGATTGGCGCGAGATCGAGGACATCTATCCATTGTCGCCGATGCAGCAAGGCATGTTGTTCCATGCGATGCATGACGGCGAGAGCGGGCTCTACGTCAACCAGGTCGCGGCGGAGATCCGTGGGCTGGACGCCGGAAAGCTGCGCCGCGCCTGGCAGGCAGCCAGCGATCGTCACGCGGTGCTGCGGACGGGATTTATTTGGCGTGACCTGTCCGGCGCGCCGCAACAGGTCGTCTATCGACGGGCCGAAGTGCCCTTTATCGAGGATGACTGGCGAGCACGGAGTGCGACCTGGGACCAGGCGCAACTGGATGCGGCGCTGGCCGACGTTTCGCGGCAGGAGCAGGCCGCCGGCTTTGACCTGTCGCGGCCGCCCTTGCAGCGCGTTCGGTTGATCCGGCTCGGCAACGACAGGCATTGGCTGATCTGGACGCATCATCACATTCTGCTCGATGGGTGGAGCTCGGCGCGGTTCATCGCCGAAGTGATGCAACATAACGGCGAGGGGCGCCTGCCGCCGTTACGGCACCGCTATCGCGACTACATCGCGTGGCTGAAGAGCCGCGACAGCGACGCATCGGCGGCGTTCTGGCGCAATGCGACGGCTGGGCTGGTCGAGCCGAGCTTCCTCGCAGGCAGCCTGGCCGAAGGGGGGGACGTGGAAACGTCCGGCCATGGCATGCTTGCGCTGGAGCTGGATCCTGCCATGACCGGACGGTTGCAGGAATTTGCGGCGCGCGAGCGGATCACGATGAACACGCTGGTGCAGGCGGCATGGGCGCAGTTGCTGCGGCAGCATACCGGGCAGGGGACGGTTTGCTTCGGTGTCACCGTGTCGGGCAGGCCGCCCGAGCTCGCCGGCGCCGAAGAGATGGTCGGCCTGTTCATCAACACGTTGCCCGTGATCGACGGCGTCAGCCCGCAGCAGGCCGTCGGTGCATGGCTGCGCGAATTGCAGGATCGCAATCTGGCCCTGCGCGAATTCGGCGCCACGCCGCTCTATGAGATCCAACGGCTGGCAGGGCGTCCCGGACGGCCGCTATTCGACAGCATCCTGGTGTTCGAGAATTACCCGGTCGACCGCGCGCTGATCGGACAGAACCGGCAGACCCAGGTCGGCGAAACCCGGATCGTCGAGAGCAGCAATTATCCTTTGTTCGCCAGCATCGGCGTCGATGAGCGCCTGCGCCTCGTCTTCAACTATCAGCGCAAATATTTCGACGAGGCTCAGATCGCACGGCTGCAGCGAACCTTTGTGCGGCTGATCGAGGCGCTGAGCATGGATGCCGATCGACCGGTCGGGATGATCGCGGCCCGCGACCCCGCGGATGACGTCCTGCTTGCACGGGCGAACGATACGCGCCGGGATGAACCGCGCGAAGGGATCATTGCGCAATTCGAGGCACAGGTCCGGAAGTCACCTGAGGCGATCGCGCTGGTGTTCGGCGAGGTGGGGCTGAGTTACGCTGCGCTGAATGCACGCGCCAACCGGCTGGCGCGACGATTGCGGGATCGCGGCGTCGGGACCGAAATCGTGGTCGGGCTGGCGCTCGAGCGCAGCGTCGAGATGCTGGTCGCGCTGTTGGCGGTGCTGAAGGCCGGCGGGGCCTATTTGCCGCTCGATCCGGATTACCCGCCGGAGCGGCTGGCGCATATGCTGCGCGACAGCGGCGCGGCGCTGGTGCTGACGCAAGAGGGATTGCACGATCAGTTCGCAGCCATCCTGGCGGAGACCGGCGCGGAGGCGTGGTTCGTTGATGGACAGGACGGCGAGGGCGGCGATGCCGGCAATCTCGATGTCGCCGTTTACGGCGAGAGCCTCGCCTACGTGATCTACACGTCGGGCTCGACCGGCCTGCCCAAGGGCGTGATGGTTCGCCATGATGCGGTGACGAACTTCCTGGCGACCATGGCGAAGCAGCCCGGCATGACGGCCGGCGACCGCGTGCTCGGACTGACCTCGCTGTCCTTTGACATCGCAGTCCTGGAGCTGTGGCTGGCGCTGACGATCGGCGCCTGCGTCGTGCTGGCGGATCGCGCGGCCGCGCATGATCCTGGCAAGCTCAAGGCGATGGTGGCGCGGCATGGCGTCTCCGTGATCCAGGCAACGCCATCGACCTGGCGGATGCTGCTCGATCATGACGGCCCTGCGCTGCCGGCGAGCTGCCGGGTGCTGTGCGGCGGCGAGGCGCTGCCGCCGGATCTGGCGCGGCGGCTGGTGGCCCAGGCCGGCGAGGCCTGGAACCTGTACGGCCCGACCGAGACCACGGTGTGGTCGGCGCGCCATCGGCTCGATGCGATGGAC
>NZ_LAXE01000001.1:5351004-5431560 GCF_003122645.1 Bradyrhizobium sp. SUTN9-2 | reverse complement strand
TCTGCCGCTGACGCCGAACGGCAAGATCGACCGCAAGGCCTTGCCGGCGCCGGATCAGCTCGCGGCGTCCGCCCAGCATGTGGCGCCGCGCACGCCGGCGGAGGCTGCATTGGCCGCGATCTGGGCCGATCTGCTGCGCCAGCCCAATATCGGTGTCACCGACAATTTCTTCGAGCTCGGCGGCGATTCCATCATCTCGCTGCAGATGGTGAGCCGCGCGCGGCGCGAAGGCGTGCTCATCGAGCCGCGCGACGTGTTCCGGCATCAAACCATCGAGCTGCTGATTGCGTCGTCCCGAGATGTCGAGCCCGACAAGGAAGACCGCGCATCGGAGCGCGGTTCGCTGGCGGGACTCTCCAGCGAGCAGCTCGAACGGCTCGGTCTGAACTGGAGCCGCGTCGAGGACGTCTATCCGCTGTCGCCGATGCAGCAGGGCATGCTGTTTCACAGCCTGCGCGATGCCGGCAGCGGCGTTTATGTCAACCAGGTCAGTGTCGAGATCCGGGGCCTCGACCCGGAACGGCTCGGCACAGCGTGGCGCGAGGTGAGCGCGCGTCACCAGATGCTGCGGACCGGCTTCCTCTGGCGTGAGCTCTCCGGCTCCCCGCTGCAAGCCGTCTATCGCGACGCCATCGTGCCGTTCGCACAGGTGGACTGGCGAGGGCAGGCGATCAGTGATGAAAGAATTGCGGCGGCTCTTGCCGATGAGCGCGCCGCCGAGTTCGATCTCCAGAGGCCGCCGCTCCAGCGGGTGCGGATGTTGCGCCTCCAGGACCACCTGTATCGGCTGATCTGGACCTATCATCACATCCTGATGGACGGCTGGAGCTCGGCAAGGTTCGTCGGAGAAGTCCTGGAGTGCTATTACGGCGGCGCTGCTGCCGCGAACGCGACGCGCTACCGCGACTATATCGCCTGGCTGCAGGCGCAGGACGCCAAGGCTGCCGAAGCTTTCTGGCGTGAACAACTCAGGAGCTTTGATCAGCCAACGCAGCTCGCCGACGCCTTCGGCGCGCGCCGCCATCAGGCATCCGGCCACGAACGCTGTTACACGCGTCTCGGAGAGGCCGCGACCGCGGAGCTGAAGGCGTTCGCGCGCCGCGAACGGATCACGCTGAACACCGTCGTCCAGGGCGTGTGGGCGCTGCTGCTGCAACGCTATACGGGCCAGAACACAGTCACATTCGGCGTAACCGTGGCCGGTCGTCCGGCCGGTCTCGACGGATCGCAGCAGATGCTCGGGCTCTTCATCAACACGCTGCCCGTGATCGATACGATTCCGCCCGAAAGCCCGATCGGTGAATGGCTCCGCGCGCTGCAGGACCGCAATTCGGCGATCCGGGACTACGAGCACACGCCGCTCTATGACATCCAGGGCTGGGCCGGCCGCGCCGGTCAGACCATGTTCGACAGCATCATCGTCTTCGAGAATTATCCGATCGAACGCAGCATGCACCGCGGTGCAGGCGGGTTGCAGTTCAGCGGTCTGAAGAATGTCGACGTGACGAACTATCCGATGGACCTCTCGGTGCTGGTCGAAGACACGCTTCAGGTCGAATACACCTATATGCCGAGCCATTTCACCGCGGTGCAGGCGACCCAGATCAAGGTGCAGTTCGAGCACTTGCTGGCGGAGCTGACGCGGGATGCCGCGGCCTTGCTTGGTAGCATCGATCCCGTCACGGAGCTCGATGCCGCTCTTGCAGATCGTTGCAATCGGCACGCGACGTCGAGCGCTCCGCTGCCGCTGGTGCATGAGGCGATCAGCAGCCATGCGCGGCGTCTCCCGGAGCGGACGGCGTTGACAATCGGCAGCTCGGTGCTCTCGTTCGGAGACCTCGAGCGCAGGGCCAACCGTCTGGCGCATCACCTGATCGCCCGGGGGCTCAAGCCCGAGCAGCGCGTCGGCGTGGTGGTCGAGCGAACTGCTGCCACGATGATTGCGCTGCTGGCCGTGCTCAAGGCGGGTGGGGCCTACGTTCCACTCGATCCCGAGCTGCCCTCGGAGCTGCGCGCGTTCGTCATGCGCGATGCCGCAATCGCGTTCCTGTTGACGGGTCCGCTCGAAATCGAGGGCAGCCCGGACGGCATGGAGCGAATTTCCTTGTCTTCGTTCGAGTTCGACGCGGGACCGGACCATCCGCCGCAGCCCGAACTGCATCCGGAAAACCTTGCCTATTTGATCTACACCTCGGGCTCGACGGGGACGCCAAAGGGCGTCGCTGTCGCCCACGGACCGCTGGCGATGCACTGTCACGTCACGGGCAGCCTCTACGAGATCGACGAGAGCTCCTGCGAGCTGCATTTCCTCTCGCTGGCCTTCGACGGCGCCCATGAGCGCTGGCTCACAGTTCTGTCGCATGGCGCACGGCTGTTGATGCGTGACGCCGAATTGTGGACGCCGGAACAGACCGTCGAGAACCTGCACGCCCATCGCGTCAGCCATATCGGATTGCCGCCGGCCTACCTCCAGCAGGTCGCCGATTGCGTCGAGCAGAGCGGCAATCCACCGCCGGTCAAGCTCTACTCGTTCGGCGGCGAGGCGATGCCGAAGGCGGGCTTCGACAAGGTCAGGCGCGTTCTCAAGCCACGCATTCTGATCAATGGTTATGGTCCGACCGAAACCGTCGTCACGCCGCTGGTCTGGAAAGTCGATGGCGCGTCGGAATGCGACACGCCCTACGCGCCGATCGGCGTGCCGGTCGGAGATCGCCGTGCCTACATTCTCGATGCCGCGCTCGACATCATTCCCGCCGGAGTCGCCGGCGAGCTTTATCTCGGCGGCTTTGGGCTGGCACGGTGCTATCACGGCAAGGCCGGTATGACCGCAGAGCGCTTCGTGCCTGACCCATTCTCGTCGACCCCGGGAGCGCGGCTGTACCGCACCGGCGATCTGGCGCGATGGCGCGAGGATGGCACCGTCGAATATCTCGGCCGCAGCGACGACCAGGTCAAGGTCAACGGCTTCCGGATCGAGCTCGGAGAGATCCAGACCTCGCTGCTTCGTCATGAGGCGATTGCGCAGGCGGCGGTGGTGGCAGTGCCGAGTGCAGCCGGAAATCAGCTCATTGCCTATGTCGCGCCGAAGGCGGCAGATGACGCCGCGCCTGATGCGGCCGAGACGCTGGTCGAGCGCTTGACCGGTTTCCTGAAGCTCGTCCTGCCGGCCTATATGGTGCCGGCTCGGATCGTGGTGCTGGAGCGGTTGCCGATATTGTCGAGCGGCAAGATCGACCGGCGTGCATTGCCGGCTTCCGATGCGTCGATGCGGAGCTTCGTCCCCCCGCGAACCCCGGCAGAGATTGCAATGGCGCGCCTGTGGTCCGAGATCCTGGAGGTGCCGCAGGTCGGCGTCACCGACAATTTCTTCGAGCTTGGCGGCAATTCAATCCTGTGCCTCAAGGTCGTGGCGCGGGTCCGTCAGGACAAGACGTTCGGGATCGAGATCAAGCTGCGCGATCTGCTTCAGAAGCCGACGATCCGCGCCTTGCTCGCCGGCAGCGCCACCGCGGCGTCCGCCGTCGCACCCGCGCCATCGGCGCTGCTGCCGCTGAATGCCGCGGTTCGCGGCGTGAACCCGGTCTTCGCTGTGCATGGGGGCTTCGGCACAGTGTTCGACTACGGGCCGCTGGCGCGCCGCCTCGAAGGGCACCGGCAGCTGATCGGGCTGCAATCGAGAATGCTGGTCGATCCCTCGTGGACCGACGCCTCCCTCGAAGCCATGGCCGTGGACTACGCGGCCGAGATCAGGCGGATGCAGCCGCGCGGTCCCTATAGCCTGGTCGGCTGGTCCTTGGGAGGACTGCTGGTCGGTCTCGTCGCGGCCGAGCTCGAACGCGGCGGTGAGCGCGTCGATCGTCTCGCGCTGGTCGACAGCTTCGTGCCGCGGCAGCCGGACGGACCGAACCGGCAGGAGTCGATGGCACACTGGGCCGACGATCTCGCAGGATTGCTGTCCGCGGTTCTTCCGAGCGCTGCGGCCTCTCGCATCAAGGCGCAGGTCGAGGCAGCGAAACGCGCTGATTTGCCGGAGACGCCGGAGCGCATCCGCGATCTGGTCGCCTCTGTTGTGGAGCAGAGCAGGAGCGTGAGAGCGAACGACGCCTCGCTCGGCGCCGATGATTTGTCCGCTGCATTCGCAGTCGGACGGCACCTCAACAGGCTGGCGCAGAACACAGCGCTGCCGCGGGGCCTGGAAGCCACGCCGCTCTGCTGGTGGACCTCGATCCGTCTGGCACAGCGTGATCGGCTGGAATCGCAGATGCCGAAGGCGGTCGATCGCGGCTTCGTCGGCGACAACCATTTCACGATCCTGAGGGATGCCGGCCTGCTCGATGAGATCTGCGGTCTGCTCGTGCCGGCGGAGGCGTCGACGATCGCGCAGGATACGGTCCCGGAGCCAGCGGAGTAAGTCTTTGAGTCTTGATCCAGATATCGCGGCATTGCTCGAGATGGTGCAGGCCGGCACCGAAAGCGGCGCGCGCGTTCCGTTTCCGCAATTGACTGCTGCGCAGGCGCGGGCCGATTTCGATGCGTCCTCGCCGCTGCTCGACGTCGATCCGCCGGCGCTTGCCTACGAGCGGCGTTTGTCGCTGCCGGTGCGGGATGGCGCGATCATCGAGGCGCGGCTCTATGCGAGCGCGCAGCCGAGCGAACGCACTCCCATTCCTGTTCTTCTTTACATGCACGGCGGCGGCTTCGTCGTCGGCAGCCTCGATTCGCATCAGCCATTGTGCCGCGGCCTCGCCGAGGACAGCGGTGCGGCCGTGCTGTCGGTCGGCTACAGGCTCGCACCGGAGCACAAGTTTCCGACCGCTTTCGAGGATGCAGTCGATGCGCTGACCTGGATCGGCCTCGAGGGCCGCGCGATCGGGCTCGATCCCCGCCGGGTCGCCGTCGGCGGCGACAGCGCCGGCGGAACGCTTGCCGCCGCGCTCGCGATCGAAGCGAGGACAAACACGGGCCTTCCGCCGCCGGTGCTTCAGGTTCTCGCTTATCCCGGTCTCAGCTCCCGACAAAGCTCCGCATCCTACGAGCGCTACGGTACCGGCCATCTTCTGGAGCGTAGCACCGTCGATTGGTTCTTCCGGCAATATCTCCGCGACGAGTCGGATCGCGACGATTGGCGTTTCGCACCGCTCGCAGCGGATGATTTGTCGGGCCTCGCTCCCGCATGCATCGTCCTCGCCGAGTTCGATCCGCTGGTGGACGAGGGAAACGATTATGCAGCCCGCTTGGCGGCGGCCGGTGTTCCCGTCGATCTGCACGTTTATCCCGGCATGATCCATGAATTCCTTCGCATGGGGAATGTCGTGGCCGATGCCTTGCAGGCGCGGGCGGCGATCGGGCGGGCGCTGGCCAAGGCCTTTCTCGCCGCTGGCGAAAAGGCGGCCTGACATGGAATGCAGCGTGAGCCAAAGTATGTCATGATCATCATCTCTCGCGGCCTCTCTGCGAGAGGCGCCTGAACGGATCCCATGAGCACGTCTATTCCAGACCATAGGCTGTCCCGCCGTGCGCTCCTCGGCGCGGGCGCAGCGATCGGAGGCACGGCCCTTGCGGGTCCATGGCCCATGGCGTTTGCCCAAACCGCTGGATCGCAATCCGGGCCCCGGGTCGCCGCGCTCGGCTGGGCCTGTGCCCAGACGATCCTGGCGCTCGGCGTCGTGCCGCTGGTGATTCCGGAGATCGAGCGCTATGGCCGGCTCGTCGTCGAGCCGCCCGTTCCGTCCGCGGTTCAGGAAATCGGTCTGCGTTCGGAGCCAAATCTCGAACTGCTGCAGAGCTTCGCGCCCGACATCATCGTCATCGATCCCAGCATTGCGGCCGCCGTCCCCCGGCTCAAGCTGATCGCGCCGGTCGAAACGTTCACGATCTTCAGACCCGGCGGGCATCCTCTCGACACGGCGCGCCATTCGACGCTGGAGCTTGCCAAACGCCTCGGGGTGCAGTCGGCGTGCGAAGCCTATTTCGCCCGTTTCGACGTCGCCATGGCCGGCTATCGTGAGCGGCTCCGGGGTCGCGGCGGCAAGCCGCTCTATCTCGTCAGCGAGATCGCGCGCAACCGCGCGCTCGTGTTCGGTCCGAACAGCCTCTATCAGGAGGTGCTCGATCAGTGCGGATTGAGGAATGCCTGGACAGGACAGAGCGGCCCATGGGGCCATACCAGTGTTGGGCTCGAAGTGCTCGCCGCGGTTCCGGACGCGCGGCTGGTGTTGATGACCTCGCGGGTCGCCGATGTCGAAGCGCTGCTGAAGGCAAGCCCTGTGCTTCAAACCCTGCCGTCTCTTCGGTCGCATCGGCTGACGGTCCTGGGTAACCAGTTCTTCTATGGCGGCGTGCCGGCGGCCGAACGTTTCGCCCGCCTTCTCGCCGAACGTCTGCCGCGGGAAAGCCATGAGCAAGGTTGAGGCATTGCCGGCCCGGTCCGGCTTGGAGATGCATCCGGCGGTGCTGATCGGCTTGCTGCTGGCAGCCGCGGCCGCGCTGACCTGGCGGAACCTGTCCGGATATCTGCCCGTAGGCGCCTGGCTGCCGGTGTTGTGGCGGCCCGAGGTCACCGATCCCCAGCAGATGCTCGTGCACTACACCGTTTTTCCGCGCATCGCAGTGGCGCTGCTGGCCGGCGCAGCCCTCGGTCTTGCCGGCGCGGTCTCTCAGCAGGTGTTGCGCAATCCGCTTGCGGAGCCGAGCACTATCGGCGTCCTGAACGGCGCCTATCTTGCGCTGGCCGTGACGACGCTGTGGGCGCCGTCGCTCCTGGCCTTCGGCCGGGAGTGGGTTGCGCTGTGCGGCGGGTTCGCTGCGTTCCTGTGCGTGTTCGGGCTGACCTGGAAACGTGCGCTGTCGCCCGTCGTCCTGGTGCTGGCTGGATTGATCGTCAGCTACTACTGCGCGGTGACCACCCAGGCGCTGGTGCTGCTCAACCACGAATATCTGATCGGTCTGTTCATCTGGGGCGCCGGCTTCCTCAATCAGCAGGATTGGAGCAACGTCACGTTCCTGGCGCCGCGGCTGCTGATTTCGATCGTGCTGATCGCGGCGATGGTTCGTCCGCTGACCCTGCTCGGCTTCGACGACGAGACCGCGCGCAATCTCGGCCTCGGATTGACGAGGGCCCGGGTCTTCGCGCTCGTCATCGCGATCGCGCTCAGTGCGTCAGTCGTCAGCGTGGTCGGCGTCATGGGATTTGTCGGTTTGTCCGCGCCGGCCATCGTCATGCTGTCAGGCGCGCGCCGCTTTCGCGACCGGCTGATCTGGGCGCCACTTTGCGGCGCCCTGCTGCTGTGGCTGACGGATCAGCTCGTGCTTCTGATCCCGCCCGGCTATCGCGAAATGCCGGCCGGTGCGGTGACGGCCCTGATCGGCGCGCCAATGTTGCTCGTGCTGCTGCCGCGGCTGCGGGCCGCCATGCCGATGGGAAACCTCACGCCATCCGTTCCGGCGCGGCTCGATCATCCCTGGCGCGTGATCCTGTTCGCGTTCGTCTTGCTGCTGCTTGCCGTCTGGATCGCACTCGGCCTCGGGGTCGGCTCCGACGGCTGGCGCTGGAGCGGCCTGTCGGGCTTGCAGGAATTCTGGCCGTGGCGCTGGCCGCGCGTGGTGTCGGCGCTGGCAGCTGGCGCGACGCTGGCGGTCGCCGGCACGCTGCTGCAGCGGATGACCGGAAACCCGATGGCCGCGCCGGAGGTCATGGGCATCAGCTATGGCGCCGCGATGGGCGTGATCGTTCTGCTCTATCTCTTTCCCGCCCACACCCGGCTGGAGCAGATTGCAGCGGCCGGGATCGGCGCCTTCATTGTGCTGGCGCTGGTGCTGCTGTTCAGCCGGCGGTCCGAGTTCAGTCCGGAGCGCGTGCTGCTGGCAGGCGTCGCCATGAGCGCGGCATTCGGTGCGATCATTGCCATGGCGCTGGCGACCGGCGATCCCCGCATCGGCACGCTGCTGTCGCTGCTGACAGGCTCGCTCTACCAGATCGGCCCGGCCGAGGCCGCAATCCTCGCCGCCGCGGCGCTCGTTCTGCTGATCATGGTGCCAATGCTGTCCCGCTGGCTTGATATCCTGCCGCTGGGATCTGCGACCTCGCGTTCGATCGGCATCTCGCTGACGCGGAGCCGCGTCATCATCATGCTGCTGACGGCGTTGCTGACGGCGACGGCCACGCTGATGGTTGGTCTTCTGAGCCTGGTCGGCTTCATCGCGCCGCATATGGCACGGATGATGGGGGCGCAGCGCGCGCTGCATCAGGCGGCGCTGGCCGCGTTGATCGGGGCGATCCTGATGGTGACGGCGGATTGGGCCGGACGCATGGTGATCTTCCCGTTCCAGATGCCCGCCGGCATCTTCGCCATGATGCTTGCCGGACCCTATCTCATCTGGCTGCTGCGCCCGCAGCGCGGTTGACGGCGCTCACCGCGCGAAGCTGATGAGATGGCCATGGTCCGGCGACGGCATCACGCCCATGGGGATGCCGTAGATGGTTTCGAGCTCGGCCGGCGTCATGATCTTGTCCGGTGTGCCGCGCGCGATCAGCTTCCCGGAATGCAGCGCGATGATCTCGTCGCAGAAGCGGGCGGCCATGTTGACGTCGTGGAGCACCACGACCACGCCGAGATTGCGCTCGCGGGCGAGCTGCCTGACCAGCGCCAGCACTTCGATCTGATGAGCGATGTCGAGCGCCGAGGTCGGCTCGTCGAGCAGCAGGCACTCGGCATCCTGCGCAACCAGCATGGCGATCCACGCCCGCTGGCGCTCGCCGCCGGACAACGTATCGACCAGGCGATCCGCAAAGGGTTCGATATGGGTCAACGCCATGGCGTTTGCGACCTTCTCGCGGTCGATGTCACCGAACCGTCCGAGCGCGCCGTGCCAGGGATAGCGACCGAGTGCGACCAGCTCCTTGACCAGCATGCCGGCGGCGGGCGGCGTCTGCTGCGGCAGGTAGGCGACCTTGCGGGCATAGTCCCGATCGCTCCAGGCGCGCAGTGCGCGGCCTTCGAAACGAATCATTCCCGACGAGCTCGGCTGCTGGCGCGACAACAATTTCAGCAAGGTCGATTTGCCGGAGCCATTATGGCCGATCAGCCCGACGACGCTGCGTGCGGGAAGAGATAGCGTCAGCGGTTCGAGCAGCGGGCGCCCGGCCACGGCGAAGCCGACCTGGTCGAGCTGGAACAAGGGCGCGGGCGCTTCCAGTGAGGCCTGCGTGACGTCGGGCAAGGCGAGCGTCCTTTCGCTCGTCTGCGCGTGTTGGATCGTCATGGCTGGCGTAGGCTCCAATAGGCGACGGCCAGAAGCTGGTCACGGGAAAGCTTTCGCTCATCGCGCAGATGGTTGCGCAGGGTCTTCAGCGCCTGCGCCTCACACGCGATCCAGGCGAAGACGTCCCGATGGTCCGGCCATCGCACTGCCTTGACGGCGTCGACCAGGAGCTGCGTCGTCCCGGCTGGACGGCCCTCGCGATGCAACCAGCGGATCGCTACCCCGGCCGGGGCGACCAGCGGAACTTCCTCGCGCCGATCCGCGACCTCGATAAAGGCCTCACCCGTCGCCGTCGCCGGCAGCGTCTCCAGAATTCGCGCGATGGCGGGCAGGGCGGTTTCGTCGCCCGCCAGCAGCACCCAGCGCGCCGGACGAATGCCCCGGCCGAGCGGGCCGGCCATGCCGCAGATGGCACCGGCCGTCGCGTTCACCGCGAACGCCGAGCCCGGCCCGGCATGATCATGGACCACGAAATCGATGTCGATCTCGCGGCTCTGCAAGTCGATGCGACGGATCGTGTAATAACGGGTGACGGGCCTGCGGTCGGGCTCCGGCCACAGGATACGTCCGTCGGGCGCGGGCCACGGCCATTCGGGCTTGGCGAGGCCCTCGGGCGGGAAGTACAGCCGCACGTGCAGATCGTCGTCATTCACGAAACGGGCGATATCGTCGCCCGTGAAGGTCAGCCGCCGCATGTGCGGCGTCAGGGTGATCGCGGCCTTCAGCCGCACTTCACGGAAATTGGCCAGCGTGCCGCCGTTGGATTCGTGACCTGACCAAATGATGGTTGGGGCAATGTCGCCCGCGAACTCGATCACATGCGAGGCGACGACCGAGCGCAGCATTTCCAGATTGCCCTTGTCGTTGGCCTCGACGCGGATCTTGAGCGCTTCGGCCTCGACGGCGAGGGAACTGGTGCCGAACGGCAGTTTCGCCACCATGAGACCGTCCCGGTCCTCGAAGGCGATGTCATGCTCGGCCAGATGATCGATCATCCGCGCGGCGAGGCCGGCGGCGTCGGGAAGCGCGATGCGGGTTTCGGAGATCAGCAAGTCCAAACTCATTCTCCACCGGCCTGTCCGATGCCAGCCTGCAAGCGCTTCAAATGTCCGGATGTCGCGGCCTGGCACGGCTCTGGATCAAAAATCCTGCTCGCTCGCCGGCTGCGATGCAAAAGCGATACTACCCGCATCATATTAAAGGCATTGCCGATCCCAAATTAGAATCCATCGAAAGAGCAGCGAAAATAACCGCTGGAGTTGCGGTGCTGCCATCATGTATTCGCATCACTTCGGCACGGCTTGTCCGGCCATATAGGTTCGCTTCAGGTCTCCTCCAGCGCGGCTCTCATCATGAACTCACGAAGCGGCCTGACGACGCAGATCCTGCAGCTCCTGCGGCCCTACTGGCCACTCGTGCTCGGCGGCAGCGTTCTCGGAGTGGTCGGCGGTGCCTCCGTCGCGGCGTTGCTCGCGGTCGTGAATCATGGGCTTTATGCCACGCGGGCCGACGTGGTAACGCTGTTTTTCGCCTTCGCTGGCCTGTGCCTTCTGATCCTGATCGGTTCCATTGGCGCCGACATCAGCGCCAATTATGTCGGACAGCGGATCATCGCCGAGCTTCGTAAGTCGCTCGCCGCCAAAATCCTGGCTGCGCCGATCGATCAGCTCGAAATCTACCGGACGCATCGCCTGATCCCGGTTCTCACGCAGGACGTCGACACGATCAGCGATTTCGCGTTCTTCTTTTCGTCCTTTTTCGTGTCGCTCGTGATCGCGCTCGGCTGCATGGTTTACCTGGCGGTGCTGTCTTGGCAGCTTTTCCTGATCACGGGAGTCGTCATCGTGCTGGGATCGCTGGCGCATGGATATGCGAGGACGCGCGGCGTTCGCGGCTTCAGCACCGCGCGAGAGGCCGAAGATCAGCTGCATAAGCAGTATCGCGCGATCGCCGAAGGTGCCAAGGAGCTGCGCCTTAATCGCGTGCGCCGTCGCCGCGTCTATGTCGAGCAGCTCCAGCAGACCGTCGACCGGATCAGCTCGGTGCAGATCAGGTCGATCAATCTGTTCGTGACGGCGCGGGCGTTCGGGACGATGCTGTTCTTCGTCGTGATCGGCGTGGCGCTGACCTTGCGACCGTTCCTGTGGCCCGACAGTCCCGCTGCGGTGTCCAGCGGGTTCGTGCTGGTGCTGCTCTTTATGCGCGGGCCTATTGACCAGGTCATCGGCATCCTGCCGGCGCTCGGTCGCGCCCAGGTCGCGATGCGCCGCATTGCGGAGCTCTCGGGGCAGTTCTCGAGCCCCGAGCACGATCTGCTGGCCAGTGCGCCCGCTGCACCCGGCAAGACCGCCATCGAATCCATCGAGCTCCGCGGCGTAACCTATGCTTTTCGCGCCGTGCCGGGCAGCGATCCCTTTGTCCTCGGGCCGGTTGATCTGTTCGTTCGGCAAGGCGACATCGTCTTCATCGTGGGACAGAACGGCAGTGGAAAGACGACCCTGATCAAGTTGTTGCTGGGCCTTTATGCTCCGCATGGCGGCGCCGTGCTGCGCGACGGTTCGCCGGTCCTGACGGAGACACGCGACGATTACCGCCAGCTCTTCACGACCATCTTCTCCGACTATTATCTGTTTGAGGATCTCATTCGTGGAGAGGGCGTGGTTCCTGATGTGGCGGAACGCTATCTCCAGCGGCTGGAGGTCGCGCACAAGGTCTCGGTCGAGAACGGCGTGTTCACGACGACGGACCTGTCGACCGGACAGCGCAAGCGATTGGCGCTGATGAATGCATGGCTGGAGGAAAGACCCGTGCTCGTGTTTGACGAATGGGCCGCGGATCAGGATCCGGCGTTCCGGCACATCTTCTATACGGAGCTGCTGCCCGATCTGAAGCGTCTCGGAAAGACCATCATCGTGATTTCACACGATGATCGCTATTTCGGGATTGCGGATCATCTGGTGCGGCTGCGCGACGGCAAGATCGTCGCAAGCGAGGCAAGGGCCAGCAACGTCGCTGGGCCTTCCGCAGTTCCAACCGATGCGCCGCTTTAGACACAATGTAGCGAGCCGCTGGCGCCATCTGTCGCACAAATGACGGCATACGATCCCGTTTTGCGACAGGCCGTCAGATTTGTAGAGAATCTAATCTGCGTGTGCGCGCATTCCTTGTCAGCCTGTAGGCGAGTGATCTACACCACGCCTCAGCGATGATCGAGATGCGAGGGCCGGATGAACAAGGCTTCGGATTCCGGGACCGGACCTCGTGCGTTCCCGGTCGGCCCATATTCCGCTCAGACCGTTTTCCAGGAGGGCGATCGCCTTCGCGTCGTCGCCGCCGATGTGACCGCGTTGGAACTGCGTCTGCGCGAGCGCGTCGATCACCTCGATATCCTGAATGCCTCGGACGACCGCGAGGTTGCGGCACGGGCGGTGTCGGCGTCCGCCGAGGCGCTGTTTGCCTGGCGACCTGGCGCCGATCGGCTCGTTCTGGACTTCGCTGGAAGAGCGCCGCTTGCACGAGAGCTGACCGAGAGTGGTCTTGCCATCATGTCCGAGGGGCGACTGGTGCTGCCGCCCGAACTGGTGATGCAGCGGCGGGACAACTGGCTGGTCAACCCCGGGCGACCGCCATTGCCGCAACTCCACGTCATGACGGACGGCAAGCGCCATCCGCGCCGCGCCGCGAAGCCGGCGGGAAAGGTGTACGGTCGTTTCATTCCCTGGCTGTCGGAGGTCATCTCGTTTCGCGTGGCCGATCTCGAGAATGACCTCCATTTGTTGCACCGCTGGATGAACGATCCTCGCGTCGATGCATTCTGGAACGAGGCGGGCGATCTCGACAAGCATCGGCGATATCTGGCCGGCATTCTGGCCGATCCTCATATGCTGCCGTTGATCGGCTGCTTCGGCGAGCAGCCGTTCGGCTATTTCGAGCTCTATTGGGCCAAGGAAAATCGCATTGCGCCGTTCTATGATGCCGACGACTATGACCGGGGATGGCACGTGGTCGTGGGCGAGGACGCTTTTCGCGGCGCTCGTTACATCAGCGCGTGGCTGCCGTCTCTGATGCACTACATGTTCCTCGACGATTGCCGCACGCAGCGGATCGTCGGGGAGCCGGCGGCGGCGCATACGCAGCAGCTTCGCAATCTCGAGCGCTCGGGATTCGCAAGGATCAAGAACTTCAACTTTCCCCATAAGCGCGCGACCCTGGTCATGCTGTTGCGCGAGCGCTTCTTCGGCGATCGGCTTTGGCTTCCGGCAGCCGCCGGCCCAACGGTCTCGTCTTAAAGCGCAAGCGGAGCGCGGCTTCATGTCCCATCAACTTGCGATCGAGCACGACGTCATTGGCGTCGGATTCGGGCCTTCCAATCTCGCGCTCGCCATCGCATTGGACGAATGCGCGAAGCGATCACGGCTGAAATGCACGCCGCTGTTCGTGGAGAAGCAGCCGCACTTCACCTGGCATGGCGGCATGCTGCTTCCGGGCAGCGACATGCAGATATCGTTTCTCAAAGATCTGGTCTCCTTGCGCGATCCGACCAGTCCCTTCACCTTCGTGAACTACCTGCATAAGCGCGGCCGCCTACTGGATTTCATTAACTGCCGGACGTTCTATCCGAGCAGGGTCGAGTTCAACGATTACCTGCAGTGGGTGGCGAGCCATTTCAAGTCGCAGGCCGCTTACGGCGAGACCATCGTCGCCGTCGAGCCGGTGACGGCCGGGCAGACGGTGACGTCGTTGCGGGTGCATTCGCGCTCGCTCGCCGGCGGGGAGACCGTGCGGCTGGCGCGAAATCTCGTGGTCGCGGTTGGAGGCCAGCCCTATGTTCCGCAGGTGTTTGCCAAGGCTGCCGACGATCGCAGGCTGCTGCATTCCAGCCGCTATCTCGACCTGATCGAGCGCGTTGTCCCGCGCGGCCGGTCCGTGCGTGTGGCCGTCGTCGGTGGCGGACAGAGCGCGACCGAGGTAACGGTCGATCTTCATGGCCGATGTCCCGAAGCGCATATCGATCTGATCTTCCGCGGCCATGCTCTCAAGCCGTCCGACAGCAGTCCCTTCGTCAACGAGATCTTCAACCCCGACTATACGGACTTCGTCTACGCGCAGCCTGCCGAGCGGCGGGATGCGATCGTCCGCAACTTCCGGAACACCAACTACGCCGTCGTCGATGCCGACCTGCTGGACCAGCTTTATCGGCTGCTCTACCAGCAGCGCGTCGGTGGCGACACAAGGGTCATGTTGCGTCCCCGCAGCGAGATTTCCAATGTGGATGCGGGACCGGACGGCATCGAGATCGGCGTGATTGACAAGTTCCGCGGCGAAAACCGTCGTTCGACTTATGACGTGGTCGTGCTGGCGACGGGATACGACAGGGAGACGCCGCACGGGTTTCTCGAACCGATCCGCCGCTACATTCGCGATGCGGCGCTGGATCGCAACTACCGGCTCGTGATCAATCCGGCGTTCCGGCCGCAGATCCACCTCCAGGGCTATTCGGAATCCTCTCACGGTCTGAGCGACACGCTGCTTTCGGTGATTGCCGTGCGGTCGCAGGAGATTGCGGAGTCTCTGCTCTCGACAATCTCGCGCCGGGAACTCATCGCCTAGAACACGATCCGGGAGAGATCGCAGCTCCAAAAGCCTTGCGCGGATGGAGACTGAAACGCATCACGAATCGTCCCGTTCTCATTACACAATAGCCGGCGTTCTCGCGGTCACCCTGCAGGCGTGTTCCGCTGTCGCTTTGGGGTTCCCCGATCTAGAACCTGTCTAATCGAGATCAACCGCAGCGTGTACGTGTGAGACAACGCCGATTGGCTTTGCTAGAGGAGTTCTTAGAACGATCTTGGAATTTCTGAAAGTCTAGCTGGAATTGACCGTGAGGAAAGCTCTCGTTCCCAAGCAGGGGCAAAGCCTTCTCCCTGAGCGGATTGCAGGCATTCTGGTTCACAGTCCGCTTGCGGCGTTGGTTGGCAGAGAGCCCGTGACGCGCATGCACTACCTCCTCGAGATTGCGTCGCTTCACACCAAGGCCGAGCTCCTGGCGCAGCCGGGCTTGGGACGTTCAGGCATGCGTCACATCGAGAACTGGATGGCCTTTCACGGACACCGCATGCGCGACGTGAATGAGAGTCTCGATAGCGTCATCTGCCGCTTTGCGTTCCGACGTTCTTCCGTTCGGAAAGGAAACGTTCGTTCTCTCCCCTTATCGGCGTTGCCCTCGCGTTTCACGCGGGCGGCTGGTGGCTAAGGCGGTACATGCGCTGGCGCAAAGCAGGTCGATTGTTTTTAGACGCTGTCTCACGAGCTTGAGCATTGGACCGGCGCTCCCTGTCGAAGCCAGCGAGCTCGCCCGAGTGCTCGCAGGCGAGCTACTGCTTGAGCTTGGTGTAGCGCCGCGGCGTACGCCAATCCTCGTGGCCCGCAACAAGCGAGGTAAGGACGGCCGAGTGGCGAAGCCTGATCTGATCAGGCGCAACCACGCTGCACAGATTTGCTGCATGGCGACTTGATCGGAGCAGCCTGCGCTGCAATAGCGTGCTTGATTTCGCTTTCGATCTCTCATGTTGGTTAGGGGCTATCGTGTCCACGACATGTGCACCGGGAGATCAAGGCAAATCTTCCGACGGCCCACGTGAGTGAGCATGCTCTTCGCGCGCTACTCGCTGGCAGCGGACTGGTCGCGTTCGACGTGTACGCGTTCGAGCGCGGCGCCGCGCCGTGTTGCCGCGAACCGCTTGCCGTCTGGTCTGGCGCCGGCCTTCCCCGCGCCGATTGGCTCGCAGAGCGTGCCATCGGGCCCGGCACGGTCATGAAATCCGCTATTCCCGTCGGGGGCTCGAAAGTCTATATGATCCATATGTTGTCTCATCGCTTTTCCGTGGCCCCCATGATGGATTGGACCGACCGGCATTGCCGGGTGTTCCACCGTCACCTGACGCGGCGGGGATTGCTCTATACCGAGATGCTGACGACCGGCGCGATCATTCACGGCGACCGGGTGCGGCTGCTTGGGTTCGACGCGGTCGAGCACCCCGTGGCGCTTCAGCTCGGCGGATCGGATCCGCGCGAGCTCGCGGCGGCGGCACGGATCGGCGAGGACTTCGGTTATGACGAGATCAATCTCAATGTCGGCTGCCCGTCCGATCGTGTGAAGGATGGCCGTTTCGGCGCCTGTCTAATGGCCGAGCCGGAGCTGGTGGCGAGGTGCGTCGACGCGATGAAGCGCGTGGTCGCCGTTCCCGTCACGGTGAAGTGCCGCATCGGCATCGATGATCAGGATCCGGAGGTCGCGCTCGATGCGCTCGCGCGTGCGGTGGTCGCCGCGGGGAGCGATGCGTTGATCGTGCACGCCCGCAAGGCCTGGCTCAACGGCCTGTCGCCGAAGGAGAACCGCGATATCCCGCCGCTCGACTATGATCGCGTCTACCGGCTCAAGCGCGCGATGTCCGATGTGCCCGTCATCATCAATGGCGGCGTTCGGAGCATCGACGAGGCAAAGGCGCATCTTGCCCATGTCGACGGCGTGATGCTCGGCCGCGCCGCCTATCAGGAGCCGTGGCGGCTGCTCGCGGTCGACCACGAAATCTTTGGAGGGCCGGCGCCGCACGCCACCATGCAGGACGCGCTCGAGGCGATGATGCCCTACATCGAAGAGCAGCTCGCGCACGGCACGCGGCTGCACGCGATCACGCGGCATTTCGTCGGCGCATTTCATGCTGTGCCCGGCGCGCGTGCGTTCCGCCGGCATCTTGCCGAGCAGGGTGTGAAGCCCGGCGCCGGTCTCGACGTGCTGCGCGAGGCGATCACGTGCGTCGGGGCCCGCGCGCCGGCTGAGGCGGCCTAAATGAGCGGGAGCATGATCCGGAAAAGTGCGCAGCGGTTTTTCGAAAAGATCATGTTCAAACAACAACCTAAAGCGCGAGACGATTCATCCTAATCGCATCGCGCTTTAGTCGACCGCCGTGCGCGCGCGGCGGGGACTGCGCTGCTGCTCCGGATACCCTGTCAGCATCAGCGTGTCGGCGCGCACGCCCCAGCTTTCCAGCCGGTCGAGGAAGCTCATGCCGAGCAGATTGGTCTTCATCTGGCCGCGCTGCACGACGAGGGCCGGCACCGACTTCTCGACCAGCTTGCCGACGGCGAGACGGTCGAGCGTGAGCCGCGCTGCCTTGGTGTGGCCGCCCGCGGTCTCGAGATCGACGTCGTATTCAAGCATCTCGAGCGGCAGCCCGATCGCCCTTGCGGTTTCCCAGGTCAGCACCACCGACGTCGCGCCGGTATCGATCACCATCGGCGCAGTGACGCCGTTGATCTTCGCGCGCAGCGTGAATTCGCCGCCCTGGCCACGCGGGATCTGCACGGCCGGCGCCGGGGAGGCGGCTTGTGCGCGAAAAATATGCGAGACCTTGTGGCTGGCGCGCGCGATCTGGTCGGGATCGCCATAGGCGACGACGGCACCTGCCGTGCCGGCGAGCATGATCAGGACGAGCAGGAAGCGGATCATCGCGCGCCTCCAAGGGCACGCAGGCGGATCAGACGTGCTTTGGGGATCCAGCGATCCGCACTAGTCCGGCTTCCGTCATGCGCTCCGGCAAGAGGGCCATGATCGCGCGCCGGTCCGCGCTCTCCATGGCGTGCCAGCGTGCGATCTCCGGCAAGGTGCGGCCGCAGCCGAAGCACAGCTTCGTCTTGGGATCGATCATGCACACGGCGACGCACGGCGTTTCTTTGCTCATACGGACATAGTGAGGGATGATCGGGCATGTCTGCAAGCATCTCGTTAAGAGCCTGTGCCGGCACTCATGATCGGCTTGTGCCGCGGCCGGCGTTTCTCGTCCGGCACGACGGAGCTCTCCGGCTGGAGCGGTGGAGAATCGTCCGAGAGTGGGGCAAGCGCGCTCATCACGCGCTCCGGCGGGAATGTGACGATCACCTCGGTGCCGATGCGCAGCTTCGATTTCAACGTGAACGTGCCGCCGTGCAGGTCGATCAGGTTCTTGGCGATCGGCAGGCCGAGGCCGGCGCCCTGTTCGGCCGACTTGATCGAATTGGAGCCCTGGCCGAACGAGGCGAGCACGACCGGGATCTCGTCCTCGGGAATGCCGGAGCCGGAATCCCTCACCGAGAGATATTGTCCGCCGGAGGCGGTCCAGCCGGCCTTGAGCCAGATCTCGCCGCCCTGCGGGGTGAACTTGATCGAGTTGGAGAGCAGGTTGAGCACGACCTGGCGGATCGCGCGCTCGTCGGCCCAGAGCCGCGGCATCGCCTGCTCGAACACTTCGTGGATGGTGATGCCGCGGCTCGAGGCACGCAGCTTCATCAGATGATGGCAATCGGCGACGATGCCGACCAGGGACACCGCTTCCTCGTTGAGCTCGTAACGGCCGGCTTCGATCCGCGACAGATCGAGGATCTCGTTGATCAGGTTGAGCAGGTGCACGCCGGAATTATGGATGTCGGCGGAATATTCCTTGTAGACCGGTACCGCATGCGCGCCGAAAATCTCGCTCTTCATGACCTCTGAGAAGCCGAGGATGGCGTTCAGCGGCGTCCGCAGCTCGTGGCTCATCTGCGCGAGGAAGCGCGACTTGGCGACGTTGGCGGCTTCGGCGCGGTGGCGCGCTTCGTCCGAGATTGCCTTGGCCTGCTCCAGCTCGCCGATCAGCGCGTCCTTTTCCGCACGTGCTTCCAGCGTGGCGAAGGTGGAGGAGTGCAGGCGGTGCGCCAGCAGCACGAAATAGCCTTCGGCGGCGAGCGACAGCGCTGCCAGGATGTAATTGTCCAGCGATCCGGTCGTCACGAAGCTCAGCGCCATCGCAACCGCGACCGGCGCCGTGGCGGCGAGGGCTGCGATCGGCAGATTGGCCGCGAGCATGCTCGATACTGCGATCACCAGCAGCATCAAGAACATCATCAGCGTTTCCGTGACCATGTCGAGCACGGGATGGATCAGGATCGCCATCCAGCACAGGCCATAGAGCAGGTCGAGCACGACGAAGCGCGTCCGCCATGCGCGTGTCGCGGCCGGCGAGGCGGGCTCGGTCAGGAAGCGCCGGCAGCTGCGGATCATGGCGCTGTGGATGCAGAGCATGCCCGCGGTCCAGGCCGCGGCCGGGATCGGCTGCATCCATAGCCCGAACAGCACGCCGGTCGCCACCACCAGGAGCATCACGACATAGGAGGCCGACAGCCGGGTCTGGGCGTATTGCCGCAGCATCTCGGCGTCGAAAGCCGGCCGGGTTCCACTGGTCGACGTTAACTTGTCGCGCGCCTCGCGCACCCGCTGCGCCGCAGCCCTTCGGCTGCTCGCCGATGGCGCGCTCACCGGCTCGGCCGGAAGCTGCACGACCTCAGGCTTTTCAGCGGGGTTACTCATCAAGCAACACGGATTCCTGCCCACGCCGGACGCGGGCTTTCTGCATTGTCTATCTCTGGCAAGAAATCCTTAAGAGCTGACTTAAGGAGCTAAAGAATTACGTTAACCGAACGTTAATTCATACGCAGTCCGGGCGGCCGCTTTCATCAACCCGCGCTTCAATCATCTGAAGAAAACGAGCGTGACCAACCCGAAGACCGGCAGCAGCAGGACGGAGGTCCAGGCCATGTATCCGAAGAAGCCGGGCATTGCGACACCACTCGCTCGGGCAATTGCGTACACCATGAAATTGGGCGCGTTGCCGATGTAGGAGTTTGCGCCCATGAACACCGCACCGGCGGAAATCGCGGCAAGGGTCAAGGCGCCGTTCGTCATCAGATGCTTGGCGTCGCCTCCGGCAAGTTCAAAGAAGACCAGATAGGTCGGCGCATTGTCGAGAAAGGATGAGAGCAGGCCGGTTAACCAGAAATATGCGGCATTGTTCGGCGTGCCGTCTGCGTTGGTGACCATGTTTACGACGGAGGCAAACGCGCCGGATTTGCCGGCGTTGAGAATCGCGAGCACGGGAATGATGGTGATGAAGATCGCGGCAAACAGCTTTGCCACTTCGATCATCGGGCCCCAAGAGAAGCCGTTCGCGTCGTGGTCCTCCTTCGAGGTGACGGCGAGAGATGCGAACACGACTCCGATCATCACGGCATCGCGCAGGAGATTCTGCACCTGGAGATGCGTGCCGAGAACTTCAAATCCGCCGAGGTCGAGCTTGGCACTCAAGAGGATCGCAGCGATGATGACTCCCATCAAAGCGAAGTTGAGGCCGCCGCTGATCCGCAAGGGATTGTCCGGAGTTGGGTCCGGTTTGACGCGGCCTTCCTTGCGATAGAGATAAGTATCGATGCAAAAGAACAGGGCGAGCAGAATCCAGGCCGCGAACGTGGTCTGGGGAAGCAGGTGTGTCGTCGTCCAGAAAAAATCCACGCCGCGCAGGAACCCCAGAAACAACGGGGGATCTCCAAGGGGGGAGAGCGAACCGCCGATGTTGGACACCAGAAAGATGAAGAAGATCACGACGTGCGCGTTGTGCCGCCGATCGTCATTGGCGCGGATCACCGGTCGGATCATGACCATTGAGGCGCCGGTCGTGCCGATGACGCTCGCGATCAGAGTGCCGAGAGCGAGCAGCAGCGTATTCAGGACGGGGGAGCCGTGAAGATTGCCGCGCACCACGATTCCGCCGGCGACGGTAAACAGAGCGAGGAGCAGCAGAATGAACGGGACGTATTCGAGCAGCGCCGTATGAACGAGCGCTTGGACGGTTGGAAGCGGGCCGTACCAGATTGCAAGCGGCAGCGCGATCAGGGTGGCCCACATCGCGGCAATCTTGCCTTGGTGATGCTCCCAGAAGTGAGGCGCGGCGAGCGGAAATATGGCGATCGAGAGCAGCATCCCCGCGAATGGAAGCGCCCATTGCGGGCCAATGCTGGCACCATCGAGCGATGCGGCAAGCGCCTGTGCAGGAGATCCAACCAGGATCAGGAGCGCGACCGGGAGCAGGCGCGCGATGAGCCGGGATCGCCGCACGCCCAAACCTGCGGCAATCCTGGCGGTTCGGAGTCGAAGCTCCGGCGCGAATTCGACGCGGGCAACAGCAAGGATGGCGGCGATCACGCTAAGCAAGGCTCCCCCCGGAAGTCTATGGTTGTTCGGTCGGTGCGCTCGACACAATTCGTCGCGGCCGAGGTCGCGACGAAGTTCAAAGCCGGCTACGCCGAACCAGGCCGCAACAGAGCGTCAGCGTTGCAGGCGTGCGAGCAGGCTCGACGTATCCCAGCGCTTGCCGCCCATCTTCTCGACCTCGGAATAAAACTGATCGACGAGCGCGGTCACCGGCAGATTGGCGCCGTTGCGGCGGGCTTCGGCCAGCGCGATCGAGAGGTCCTTGCGCATCCATTCGACCGCGAAGCCGAAATCGTACTTGTCCTCGTTCATGGTCTTGTAGCGGTTCTCCATTTGCCAGGACTGGGCGGCCCCTTTCGAGATGGTCTCGATCACAGCGGCGACGTCCAGGCCGCTCTTCTTGGCGAAATGGATGCCCTCGGAGAGGCCCTGCACCAGACCGGCGATGCAGATCTGGTTGACCATCTTGGTCAGCTGGCCGCTTCCGGCGGGCCCGAGCAGCTTGCACATCCGCGCATAGGCGCCCGTGATGATCGGCTCGGCGCCGGAATAGGCGTCCTGCGCGCCGCCGCACATCACCGTCAGCACGCCGTTCTCGGCGCCGGCCTGGCCGCCGGACACGGGGGCGTCGACGAATTTGAAGCCGGCCTTGGTCGCGGCCGCGTCGAGCTCACGGGCGACCTCGGCGGAGGCAGTGGTGTGGTCGACGAAGGTCGCACCCTTCTTCATGCCGGCGAAGGCGCCGTCGGGGCCGATCGTGACCGCGCGCAGATCGTTGTCGTTGCCCACGCAGCACATCACGAAATCCTGACCCTCGGCGGCGGCCTTCGGGGTCGGCGCGGTCTTGCCGCCGAACTTGTCCGCCCATTCCTTCGCCTTCGCCGCGGTGCGGTTGTAGACGGTGACCTCATGGCCCCCTTTTTTCACGAGGTGTCCGGCCATGGGGAAGCCCATCACGCCAAGACCGAGGAAAGCGACTTTAGCCATAGTGGTACCTTGTCCGTAGTTCGGGTTTACGGTTCTTGCCAAGCGAGGGATGCCTGGGTTCCGCGGTGAGGGCGGACCGGAGGCGCACCATAAACCCTTGAGGCCAGAGGGCAACGGCTTCGTTTGGCGGCCTGCCGTGCTAGGGTGGCGACCCAAGGACTTCAAAACAAGGGAGCGAGAGAATGGGCGGCGTGAGCGTGGGCGTCCTCGATCATTTCAACATCCGGACCCGGAATCTGGCCGAGACCGTCCGCTTCTACGAAGACGTGCTGGGCCTGGAAAAAGGCGCGCGGCCGAACTTCGCCTTCCCGGGCGCCTGGATGTACAGCGAGGGCAGGCCGGTGGTTCACCTCGTCGACATTTCCCCGACCGACGAGCCACAAAAGCCGGATTCCGGCGTTGTCCACCATGTCGCCTTCGCCAGTCGCGGCTTTGACGGTATGAAACAGCGGCTGGCGTCAAAGAAGATCAAGTTCGAGGCCCGCCAGGTGCCCGGTGGCGATCTCTGGCAGATCTTCGTCCACGACCCCAACGGGGTCATGATCGAGCTGAACTACGAGGCTGCCCTGGAGCAGGGGGCGGCGCCGGCCGAAAAGGCGGACGATATCGGCAGACAGTAGCCTTTTGGGCGTTTCCGCTCTAATGGGGCATCCTCAACTGCAGGAGATGCGCTTTGAGCGTGACGCAGCAACAGGTTCTCGATAGCCTCGCCAGGGTCCAGTCGCCCCGCGGGGTCGCGCTCCCCCATGCCAATGTGCTGAGCGCGATCAGCGCCTCCGACGGCAAGGTATTCTTCTCGATCAATGTCGACGCCGCCGAGGCAAGAGCCTGGGAATCCGTCCGGGCCGAAGCGGAAGCCGCCGTGCGCAGCATTCCCGGTGTCACCACCGTCATGGTGGCGCTGACCGCCGAGCGCAAGCCGGGCTCCGCGCCGCCGCCACCCCCGCAGCCGAGCCGCGGCACGCCCGGCGTGCAGCCGGCCCATGCCCACAAGCCGCCCCAGGGCGGGGGGGCGCCGATGGCGCGGCAATCGGAAATTCCCGGCGTTGCCGCCGTAATCGCGGTCGCCTCCGGCAAGGGCGGCGTCGGAAAGTCGACCACGGCGCTCAATCTGGCGCTCGGCCTGCGCGACCTCGGCCTCAAGGTCGGGCTGCTCGACGCCGATATCTACGGCCCCTCGGTGCCGCGCCTGACGGGCCTGCGCGACAAGCCGGAGCTGAACGACGAGCGCAAGATGATTCCGCTTCGGCGCTTCGGGCTCGCCATCATGTCGATCGGCTTCCTGGTCGAGGAGGAGACCGCGATGATCTGGCGCGGTCCGATGGTGATGTCGGCGGTGACGCAGATGCTGCGCGACGTCGAATGGGGCAAGCTCGACGTGCTGGTCGTCGACATGCCGCCGGGCACCGGCGATGCCCAGCTCACGCTGGCGCAGAACGTGCCGCTCAAGGGCGCCGTGATCGTCTCGACCCCGCAGGACCTGTCCCTGATCGATGCGCGGCGGGGGCTTGCCATGTTCAAGAAGGTCAACGTGCCCGTGCTCGGCATCGTCGAGAATATGAGCTACTTCCAATGTCCGCATTGCGGCACCAAGTCGGATATTTTCGGCCATGGCGGGGCGCGGCACGAGGCCGAGAAGCTCGGCGTCCCATTCCTGGGCGAGATCCCCCTGCACATGGCGATTCGCGCCACCTCGGACGCCGGCAATCCCGTGGTCGACAGCGAGCCGGACGGCCCTCATGCGGCGATCTACCGCGCCATTGCCGGCCAGGTCCGGGACCAGCTCAAGGGTGTCATCGCCGCGGCCTGAATGGGGGCACCGCGGCAGGCTCCGGGGCATGCGACTTTCGTAGAGCCCCGTCATGTCATTGTCGCGTTCCGAAACCGGGCTGGCCGTGTTAAAGGCCCCCCCGCAGTCAAGCCCCTTCGGTTCGACGCGACCTCCACGCGTCGCCGGAACGAGCGGCGGCAAGAAGAGAAGTCAAGGGGAAACGCCCCAGCAAGGAGAGACCTGAAGATGAAGCGTCGTGATTTTCTCAAAGTGTCGGCAGCAGGCGCGGCGGCGACCGCGGTGGCCTCGCCGGCGATCGCACAGTCCTCGCCCGAGGTGAAGTGGCGCCTGACTTCGAGCTTCCCGAAGTCGCTCGACACCATCTATGGCGGCGCCGAGCAGGTGGCGAAGTACGTCGCCGAGATGACTGACAACAAGTTCCAGATTCAGGTGTTCGCCGCCGGCGAAATCGTCCCCGGCCTCCAGGCGCTCGATGCGACCTCGAACGGCACGGTCGATATGTGCCACACCGTCTCGTACTATTACGTCGGCAAGGACCCCACCTTCGCGATCTTCGCCTCGGTGCCGTTCGGCCTCAACGCGCGCCAGCAGAACTCGTGGCTCTATCAGGGCGGCGGCAACGAGCTCGCCAACGAGTTCTTCAAGAAGTCGAACGTGATCGGCTTCCCATGCGGCAACACCGGTACCCAGATGGGCGGCTGGTTCCGCAAGGAGATCAAGACCGTTGCCGACCTCTCCGGCCTCAAGATGCGCATCGGCGGCATTGCCGGCCAGGTGCTCCAGAAGGTCGGCGTGGTGCCGCAGCAGCTCGCCGGCGGCGACATCTATCCGGCGCTGGAAAAGGGCACCATCGACGCGGCCGAGTGGGTCGGTCCCTACGATGACGAGAAGCTCGGCTTCGCCAAGGTCGCCAAGTACTACTACTATCCGGGCTTCTGGGAGGGCGGTCCGACCGTCCACGCCTTCGCCAACCTGGAAAAGTTCAATGCGCTGCCGAAGAACTACCAGGCGATCCTCACCAACGCGACGGCGAACGCCAACAGCTGGATGGCTGCGCGCTACGACATGCAGAACCCGGCGGCGCTGAAGCGCCTGGTCGCCGGCGGCACCCAGCTGCGTCCGTTCACCAACGAGGTGCTGGAAGCCTGCCTCAAGGCGACCAACGAGCTGTGGGCCGAGGTCTCCGGCAAGAACGCCGACTTCAAGAAGGCCATCGACGCCATGCAGGCCTACCGCTCCGACGAATATCTGTGGTGGCAGGTTGCCGAATATACCTACGACAGCTTCATGATCCGCTCGCGCACCCGCGGCTGATCTACGGCTCAGGTCGTAAGACCACTAGCCCGGCCTCCCCAGGAGGCCGGGCTTTTTCTTTGCGATCGGGATGGCATTCGGTCCCGTGATGCTCCATTCTGTCGGCAAGCCTCGCAAAGAAGGCTCCACAATTAGATCCATTAGGGTAGGAAATCATGAAGAGAAGAGACTTCATCAAGGTCACAGGACTTGGTGCGGCCGGCGCCGCCACGCTCGCGGCTCCCGCGATCGCGCAGTCGATGCCGGAAATCAAATGGCGCATGCCGACGAGCTGGCCGAAATCGCTCGACACGCTGTTTGGCGGCGCCGAGATGATGTGCAAGATGGTTGCCGAGGCGACCGACAACAAATTCCAGATCCAGATCTTCGCGGCCGGCGAAATCGTGCCGGGCCTGCAGGTGCTCGACGCCGTGCAGAACGGCACCTGCGAGATCGGCCACACCGCGTCCTATTATTATTTCGGCAAGGACCCGACCTTCACCTTCGGCTCGGCCGTGCCGTTCGGTCCCAACATGCGCATCAACCAGGCCTGGTACATGCTGGGCGGCGGCCGCGACGTGCTCAACGAGTTCTACAAGAGCTACAACGTCGTCTCGCTGCTCGCGGGCAACACCGGCTGCCAGATGGGCGGCTGGTTCAGGAAAGAGGTCAACACGCCCGACGATCTCAAAGGCATGAAGTTCCGCATCGGCGGCTTCACCGGCCGCGTGCTCCAGAAGCTCGGCGTGGTGCCGCAGCAGCTCGCCGGCGGTGACATCTATCCGGCGCTGGAGAAGGGCACGATCGACGCCGCCGAATGGGTCGGGCCCTATGACGACGAGAAGCTCGGCTTCTACAAGATCGCGCCGCACTACTACTACCCCGGCTGGTGGGAAGGCGGTCCGATGCTGATGGCTTTCGTCAACCTCGACAAGTGGAACGCGCTGCCGAAATATTACCAGAGCGTGCTGGAGCAGGCCGGCCACTACGCCAACAATTACATGATGGCGCGCTACGACAACGCCAATCCGCTGGCGCTGAGGAAGCTGCTCGCGGGCGGCACCAAGCTGCACGCCTTCTCGCCCGCGATCATGGACGCCTGCTACAAGGCGGCCAAGGAGCTGCACGCCGAAGTCGCTGCGACCAATCCGAACTTCAAGAAGGTGAACGACTCGCTCGCCAAGTTCACGAGCGACGGCTATTCCTGGTTCCAGGTGGCCGAGGTCGGCTACGACATCTTCATGGCGCGGCGCTCGCAGAGCTGATCGCGCCCCGATCGAATGCGGCACGCCCCGGAGCGAAAGACTCCGGGGCGTTGTCGCTGCTGTTGGGAGGGCGTCCAACCAAAACATCGAAAACAACCCCATGCACAGTAGACCGGGGCAGCGATATCAATGACTTGACTTCGTTACCACGAGCGATTGCGAAATTACCGAAATTTTTGACCCGTCGGGCAAAACAGTGGTAGACATGCATCATCGCCCGATCCGAAATCGTGGCGCTGAACGATGCCCCCGATGCGCTTCGATCCCGATGAAATTCAAAGAGCGCTGCGCAAGGCCTGGTCGAGTCCTTTTCCGTTAGTGCCGGCGCGCGTCGTAATGGAAAGGTCCGCGCGTTGGGGCAAGCTGAGTCGTAGCAGCCGAGCTTATTTGCCGCCAGAGGCGGACCATCGGTCGGCTGCCGAGCATCGGAAGCGCGGCTAGCGAACGACGCCTGCTGCGTCTCTTGCGCTTGGCATGAGCCAGTCGAGCCCGAGCAGGGCAGCTTCGAGAATGACGAAGGCGACAATTCCGCCGATCCAGCCGAAGAACACGATCGAAAAGGTGCCGAGCAGGATCGCGCAGAAGACGTCGGCGAGCACCTTGCAAATGCGGAAGGCTTGGTCTTCGCCAGATGGAAAATACGACATCGGGCTCCTCCAGGCGCTCATCCTGAGCGCTTGGATTTAACGACACGCCAAAACGAATGTTCCGTGGGTCAATCTTCGGCCGGCGATGATCATGTGGTCGATGACCGGGTTCATGCGCAGCGCTGGCTTACACCGACCTGACAAGGAGAGGCTATTCGGCGCTTTTTCGCTGGCCGCGGCGCCCCGAATGCTGGAAAAGAGCGCAGATGCGGCGCGAGCGGTGCGGTATCAGGAACGTCCAGCGGATATGCGATGCGCCTTCTGATCGTTGAGGACAATGCTGAGCTGTCGCGGCTCGTGGCCGGTGGGCTGGCCGCAGCCGGCTATGAGAGCGACATCGTGGGCAGCGCGGCCGAGGCGCGCGAGGCGGTGAACAGCGTCAGCTATGCCGCGATGATCCTCGACCTCGGTCTGCCCGATGCCGACGGCCTGTCGGTGCTGCGCGAGTTGCGTCACCAGATGGAGCCGCTGCCGGTCTTGGTGCTGACTGCGCGCGGCGGCTTGCAGGACCGCGTCACCGGCCTGCGCAGCGGCGCCGATGATTATCTGGCAAAACCGTTTGCGATGGAGGAGCTGGTGGCGCGGCTGGAGGCCATCCTGCGCCGCCCCGGCCAGTTGCTCGGCCGCTCGCTCACTCTCGCCAACCTCGTCTACGACACCGAGAGCCGGCAGATCTTCGTCGACGACCAGCCGCGGATCATCTCCGCGCGCGAGACCTCGGTGCTCGAGATCCTGCTGCGCCGGCAGGGGCGGGTGGTACCGAAGAAGAACGTCGAGGACCACATCTTCGGTCTCGAAGGCGACGTCGCCTCCAATGCGATCGAGGTCTACGTGTCGCGGCTGCGCAAGCAGCTGACTGAACACGGCGCCAAGGTCGTGATCCATACGATCCGTGGCGTCGGCTATCTCATGACCGAGGAGAAATAGCGTGCCCGCCGCGGGCCGTGCCGGATCGCTGACCTTCAAATCGCTGATCTCGCGCATCGTGTTTCTGCACATCGTCGCGGTCGCGATGGTCGCGATCTTCCTGCCGCTGGTGTTGTTCTGGCTGCTCAACTCCGAGATCGACCAGCTGCATCGCGATGCCATGCGCGCGCAGGCCGAGGTGCTGGCGGAGCGCATCGTCGCGCAGCCGGACGGCACGTTGACCTTCAACCTGCCCGACAGCCTCAAGGGGCTTTATTCGGACGCCTACGGCCGCTACCAGTTCGACATTCGCGATGCCGACGGAAGGTTGCTGTTCTCCTCCCACCGGCGTTCCGCCGCGACGGCGCCCTCCCGTTTCTCCGACACCGTCTCCGGCGCCAGCGTCACGCGAGACGTTGCCGGCAAGACGGTGCGCATCCAGGTTGCCGAGGATCTGGCCCACCGGGACGTCATCATCGACGATATCGTCTCGAACTTTTTTCGGCGGGTCGGGTGGATCACCGTCCCGATCCTCCTGGTCCTGCTTGCCATCGACATCATCATCTTCCGCCGCGCGATCGCGCCGTTGTGGAAGGCCTCCCAGGAGGCCAGCAACATCGGCCCTGCACGCACCGACATTCGCCTGCCGACCGAGCAGATTCCGCGCGAGATCGTGCCGCTGGTCACCGCCGTGAACCAGGCGCTCGACCGCCTCGAGGCCGGCTTTCGCGTGCAGCGGCAGTTCACGGCGGATGCCGCGCATCAATTGCGCACGCCGCTGGCGATCCTGCGCACGCGGATCGAGACGCTCGGCGACGGCGCGGAACGGCGGGCGCTGCATGCCGACATCGAGGCGATGAGCCGGATCGTCGCCCAACTGCTTGAGATCGCCGAGCTCGACACCCTGGTGCTCGATCCCGGCGAGACCGCGGATTTGCGCGCCGTCTGTGCCGAGGTGGTCGGCTCGATCGCTCCGTTCGCGATCGCGCAACGCAAGGACATCGCGCTGAAGGGCACCGACGCACCGGTCCTGATACACGGCAATTCGGAGATGCTGCAGCGCGCGGTGTTCAATCTTGCCGAAAACGCCATCAAGTTCACGGCGGAGGGCACCACCGTCGAGGTCGAGGTGGGGGAGGACGGTTCGGTGCGGGTGCGCGATTCCGGCCCGGGGATCGCGGAGGCTGAGCGCGAGCTGATCTTCCAGCGCTTCTGGCGCGCCGACCGCCGGCGCAGTGACGGCGCGGGGCTGGGGCTCTCGATCGTGCGCGCCGTGGCGGATGATCACGCCGCCACGGTGTCGGTGGAGAACCTGCCCGGCGGCGGTGCGGAGTTCACGCTGCGGTTTCGGCTGGCGGACAAGGTCACGATAGGGGAGGAACTGGCCCGGCAATGACAATGCACCTTTTCCCGTGCGCGGAGCAGGGAGGCCCGGATGGCGCTTAAGGTATGTATGACACTGTCATATCTTGCGTTGTAGAGCACTGAAGGGGAACCACATGCGGACCAGCAAGCCGATCACCGTGACTCTTGGCCCGCAGCGCGCGAGCCTGGAAGCCCGCCTGAAGTCAGGCGAATATGCCTCTGCCAGCGAAGTCATGCGCTCGGCCCTCCGCGCCCTCGATCGTCAGGATGCCGCGCTTGACGAATATCTGGCCGCCAAGGTCCAAGCTTCGGTCCAGGATCCCCGCCCAAGCGTTGCTGCGAGCGACGTTTTCAAGCGCCTGCGGACTCGTCACGCCAGAAACGTGAAGGCAGCCAAGCGGGGCACTTAAGGTCGTATTCCGACCGGAGGCGGAGGCCGATCTGGTCGGCCTTTACGAGTACATCGCAGAACGTGCCGGCTACCGAATTGCAGGCGGCTATATCGACCGTATCGAGAAGGCATGCATGGCTCTCGCCACCTTTCCCAAACGTGGGACCAGTCGCGACGATCTTCTTCCAGGTCTGCGTACCTCGGATTCGAGCGGCGCGTGACGATCGCGTTCCGTGTCCTGAAGACAGAGGTCGAGATTGTCACAATCGCATATGCCGGACGTCATGTCGAAGACGATCTCTGAACGCTTCCTGTTCCTGACGAAACAGCTTCGCTCGGTCTCGTTCGCCGTGGAGGGCGGCAAGCCTGAAAGTGAAACGCGGCGACCGAGCCGCTATTTCAGCTTGCCGGTGGACAGGTCCATGATCATGCGTGTCGTCAGATACAGCCGCGGCACGATGCTGCCCACCTGCACATATTCGGCATCGTTGGAGTGCGCGCCGAAGGCCGACAGGCCCATGCCTTCCACCACGGCTCCTTTGGATTGCAGCGCGGCGAAAGCCGCGTCGGTGCCGCCGCCGATGGCCTTCTCGTCGACCTTGAGGGATAGTCCGATCTCCCCATAGATCGTCTTGCCATAGGCCGCCACCCGGCGCGAGGCCTCACTGGGTTCGAGCGGCGGGCGCCGCACCTCGAACTTCAGCTCGACTCTGGAATCGGGCAGCAGGCGATTCTTGATCTTGTCCTGCAGCGCCTTCTGCAACTCGTCGAAGTCGGACACCTTGAGGGCGCGCGCGTCGGCCTGGGCCGTCGCCTCGGCAGGGATCACATTGCGGTTGGTTCCTGACTTGGACACCGTCCAATTCAGCTTCAGGCCCTGCTCGGGCTTGGACAAGTCCTTCATCTGCAGCACCTGGTGCGAGAGCTCGTACAGCGCATTCACGCCGCCTTCGGGCCGTGCGCCGGCATGTGACGACTTGCCATGCACGGTGAGATAGGCCGAGCCGATGCCGCTGGTGGCGAGGCGCAGCGTGCCGTCGGTGCCGCCGCCTTCGAACGAGAACACCACGTCCTGATCCGATGCGAGCTTGGTGATGGTGCTGCGCCAGCCGGGCGAGGAGACCTCCTCGTCGCCGTTCGTGAGCACCGTGAGCGTGCCGTAATCCCTGAAGTTCAGCTTCTGCAGCAATGCCACGGTATGGAGAATGAGCGCGATGCCCTGCTTGTCGTCGGCAATGCCGAGCCCGTACGCCTTGTCGCCGTCGATGCGGAACGGCTGGTCCTTCAGCATGCCCTTCAGGTACACCGTGTCCATGTGAGCAATCAGCATGATCTTCTTGGACCCCGTGCCCTTGAACACGGCGTGCACGGCCGGCCCGATCTTTTCGGGGGTGTCGTCGAGTCGATAGATGTCAGTCGGCTGCAGGATCTCCACCGTGCCGCCGAGTTGCTTGAGCTGACCGGCAATGCGCTCGGCGATCTGGTTCAGGCCTTCGATGTCCTTGCTGCCGGATTCGATGTTGACGAGATCGCGCAGCGTGTCGAGCAGCGGCTGCTGTTCCTTCTGCGCCAGCGCATGGACGTTGGCGATCGGCTCGGCGTGCACCAGCGTTGCGGCAGATGCCAGCCAGAGTGAGGCGATCAACGTTCCAAAGAACGTGGAAGCGGGGTGCGATCGGGGCATGAGCGGCCATCCATGCGAGTGGGGGGACGGCCGGTATGCCTCCGATTTCGGTGCTTGTCACGCGCCGAGGCGCGTCATGCGCCGCTTCAGCGGAGCATGACGGCGAGCCTCGTTCCCGCTACTTCTGCGGAGGGCCGAGATCCAGCGGAGGCAGCTCGATCTGCGGCACCTCGATCTTGATCGTGCTGGGATCGATGTTCGTCTGCACGCCCTTGTAGTGCATCACCATCGACGGGAACGCGATCACGAGGCCGACCATGATGATCTGGATGACGACGAAGGGCACCGCACCCCAATAGATCTGGCCGGTGGTGACGGGGTCCATCCGCTTGCCAGTGACCCGATCGGTGTATCGCTCCTTCGGCGCGACGGACCGGAGATAGAACAGCGCGAATCCGAACGGCGGGTGCATGAACGAGGTCTGCATATTGACGCCGAGAATGACGCCGAACCAGATCAGGTCGATGCCGAGCTTCTCGGCGGCCGGTCCCAGTAGCGGGATCACGATGAAGGCCAGCTCGAAGAAGTCGAGGAAGAAGGCCAGTACGAATACGAGCGCGTTGACGAAGATCAGGAAGCCGATCTGGCCGCCCGGCAGCGATGTGAGCAGGTGCTCGACCCAGACGTGACCGTTGACCCCGTAAAAGGTGAGCGAAAAGATGCGGGCGCCGACCAGGATGAACACGACGAAGGCCGACAGCTTGGCGGTCGATTCCGTGGCCTGCCGGATCAGGTCCCAGCTCAGCCGCCGCTTCACGGCACCGAGAATGAGGGCGCCGGCGGCACCCATCGCACCGCCTTCGGTCGGCGTGGCGATGCCGATGAAGATCGTGCCCAGCACCAGGAAGATCAGGAACAGCGGCGGCACCATCACGAAGGTGGTCTGCTGCGCCATCTTCGAGAGGAAACGGAATCCGGTCAGCTTATCCACCACCCAGTTCAGCACGGCGACGGCGAATGCGAAGATGATGCCGTAGAACATGCTGAGCACCACGTAATCGGCGCCACGAGTGCTGGAATTGCGCATCATGAGCCATCCGAATGCGCAGCTCGCGAGGAACAGCACACCGAGCGATACAAGGCCGCGATCGCCGTTCTCTTCGCGGAAGCCGATGGCGTCCTTCGGCAGGCCGGGCGCCGCCTTCGGCCAGATCATGCTGACGAGGAAAGCGTATCCGGCGTAGAGGGCGGCAAGCACGAGGCCCGGGATGAAGGCGCCTTCGTACATGTCGCCGACGGACTTGCCGAGCTGGTCGGCCATCACGATCAGGACGAGGGAGGGCGGAATGATTTGCGCGAGCGTGCCGGAGGCGGCGATGACACCGGCGGCCACGCGGCGATCATAGCCGTAGCGCAGCATGATCGGCAGCGAGATCAGGCCCATCGAGATCACGGACGCCGCGACCACGCCGGTGGTCGCAGCGAGCAGCGCGCCGACGAAGATCACGGCATAGGCGAGGCCGCCGCGGATCGTGCCGAACAGCTGGCCGATCGTGTCGAGCAGGTCCTCGGCCATGCCCGACCGCTCCAGCACCAATCCCATGAAGGTGAAGAAGGGGATCGCGAGCAGCGTGTCGTTGTTCATCACGCCATAGACGCGCTCCGGCAAGGCCTGGAGGAAGTCGGGGTGAAACTGGCCGAGCTCGACGCCGATGATGGCGAAGAACAGGCCGACGGCGCCGAGCGAGAATGCCGCCGGATAGCCGAGCAGCAGCATGACGACCAGCGATACGAACATGATGGGCGCCATATTGGCGATGATGAATGCGGTCATGGATTCCCCCTACACCGTCGCCAACGGCTACTTCTTCTCGATCGCTTCAACGAGATGCTCGACTTCCGCTTCGAGCGCCGACACCTGCGATTCGTGCGGGTCCGGTATCAAGCCGCGCATCACCGCGATCCGCTTGATCAGCTCGGAAATGCCTTGGACCAGAAGGAAGGCGAACCCCACCATGATCAGGGCTTTGGCGGGCCATTGCGGCAGGCCGCCGGCATTGCCGGATTGCTCGTTGATCTGGAAGGAGCGCAGGAAGAACGGCACGCCCGTGACGATCATGACGATGCAGATCGGAATGAGGAAGAACACGTGACCGACGATGTCGATGACGTTGCGCGCCTTCTTGGGCATCGTGTTGCTTACGATGTCGATGCGGATGTGCTCATTGTCGAGCAGCGTCCAGGGCGAACAGAGCAGGAAGACGATGCTGAACAGCACCCATTGCAGCTCGAGCCACGAATTGGACGAGGTGTCGAACGTCTTGCGGATGATCGCGTTGACCGCCGAAATGACAACGGCGAGCACGATCAGCCACGCAATACGTTTGCCGGTCCAGCGCGTGAACGCGTCGATCCTGCTGCTCAGCTTAAGGAGCGCTTGCAACGATAGGTCCTCCCCCGATTGTGCCCCGGCCGTCTTGACTGCGCCGAGATGGCGCGTGGCTTATCTCGCCGCGCAGGCATGAGGCCGCCGCACCAAACCAGCGGGCGTGCCGCCAGTCAATCGGAAGTTTGTTGATAGTTAAGGGGAATAGGGCCGCAACTATACGGAGTTAGCCGCCGGTGACGCTCATGTGCCTGGAGACGCTGGGCCGGTCGTGGCGGCGGTCGATGATGAAATCGTGGCCCTTGGGCTTCAGCCCGATGGCGCGGTCGATCGCATCCGCAAGCAATAGATCGTCGCTCGATGCACGCAGAGGTTTGCGCAAATCGGAGGCATCCTCATGGCCGAGGCAGGTGTGCAGCGTTCCGGTGCAGGTGATGCGTACCCGATTACAGGATTCGCAGAAATTATGGGTCATCGGCGTGATGAAGCCGAGCTTGCCGCCGGTCTCGGCGACGCCGACATAGCGGGCCGGACCGCCGGTGCTCTCGGCCAGATCCGTCAGCGTGAACTGCTGGGCGAGGCGGGCGCGCACCAGCGACAGCGGCAGATATTGGTCAATGCGGTCCGATCCGATCTCGCCCATCGGCATCACCTCGATCAGCGTCAGGCCCATGCCCTTGCCGTGGGCCCAGCGCATCAGCGAAGGCAGCTCGTCCTCGTTGAGGTTCTTCAGCGCCACGGCGTTGATCTTCACGGCGAGCCCTGCGGCGCGCGCGGCCTCGATGCCCTCCAGCACCTTGTAGATCTCGCCCCAGCGGGTGATCTCGCGAAACTTCTTGGGATCGAGGGTGTCGAGCGAGACGTTGATGCGGCGGACGCCGCAATCGGCGAGCTCCCGCGCGTGCTTCGCAAGCTGGGTGCCGTTGGTGGTCAGCGTCAGCTCGCTCAACGCGCCGCTCGACAGATGCCGCGACAACGAGCGCACCAGCGACATCACATTGCGGCGGACCAAGGGCTCGCCGCCGGTGAGGCGCAGCTTCTTCACGCCCTTGGCGATGAAGGCCGTACAGAGCCGATCGAGCTCCTCCAGCGTCAGCAGGTCCGCCTTGGGCAGGAACGTCATGTCTTCGGACATACAGTAGAAGCAGCGCAGGTCGCAGCGGTCGGTGACGGAGACGCGCAAGTAGGTGATGGTCCGCCCGAACGGATCGGTCATCGGGGTCGACAATGCGGCGGATCCGGTCATGCGAGAGGCCTTCACTTATGGCGACGGGCGCACCTTTGCTGCAGCGGTGCGGTCGACGCAATCTAAGCATCGGACGCGGCAAGGACAATCGGGTGGTATACGTGAGTGCAGCACTGACGCATGTGACCCCCTCGGCGCGGGATTTCGGCTCGTTCGGTGCGGCTCGCAGCTGGGTTCCGCGTACGGCCGGCAACGCCCGCGGCGCCGGTGAAGTCAGCCCTCTATGCATCCATTCGGGATGTGAGGCGGCGAAAATGGCAATCCTATCAAAGCATTGCTGTTTCGCTTGCCGTCATCAGGCTGATCGCGGCCGCCGGCAGGTCGCGCATGTGGTGGATCAGGCGGTCCGGCTTCAGCTCGGCGATCGGCACGTCGGTGTAGCCGAAGCTGACCCCGATCACGGGCACGCCGGCCCGCCGGGCGACACCGACATCGGTTCCGGCATCGCCGACCATGATGCTGGCCTTCACGTCGCCGCCGGCCCGGGCCACCGTCTCCCGAAAAATAGTCGGATCGGGCTTCTGGACGCCAAAAGTGTCCGCGCCGCAGATCGCCGCGAAGCGGCGGCTGAGGTCGAGCTGGTCCAGCAGGCGCTTCGACAGCCATTCCAGCTTGTTGGTGCAGACCGCGAGGCGGTGGCCTTGCGCCGAAAACTGGTCGAGCGCGGCCTCGAGACCCTCGAAGGGGCGGGATTCCACCGCGATATGGTCGGCATAGTACGCGATGAAATCCGCAGTCATCCGGTCCATGTCCGCGGGCGTGACGGTGCGGCCCTCCGCTTCCAGCCCCCGCTCGATCAGCTTGCGGGCACCGGCGCCGATCATGTTGCGGGCCGAGGCCATCGGCACCGGCGGCAGGCCTTCGCGGTCGAGCACGTAATTGAGGGCCGTGATCAGGTCGGGTGCCGTATCCACCAGCGTGCCGTCGAGATCGAAGACGATGGTGTGAGGGGAAGTCGTCTTGAAGGAGGTCATGATTCCCAAGCGCTACCGGCCCGGTCCTATCCGCGCAAGGGGCGGGCCCATAAGATCACCTTATAGGCCTGTTCCCAGACCCTGTTCCAGGCCCTGTTCTCCTGGGAAAAACGAGGCTACATAGGCGCCCGAAACCGGCCGGAATCGGCCGCATGTTCGAGACTTCACAAGGCAGGCGCACACGTGACCATGGACCAGTTGAAGCGGCAGGCTGCGGCGCGTGCGCTGGAGGAGGTGCGCGACGGCATGCAGCTCGGGCTCGGCACCGGCTCGACCGCCAAGCACTTCGTCGAGCTGCTCGGCGAACGCGTTGCCGCCGGGCTCAAGGTGATCGGCGTGCCGACCTCCGAGGCGACGCGGGCCGATGCGGAACGCTGCGGCGTCAAGCTGACGACGCTGGACGAGATCGACCATCTCGACCTCACGATCGACGGCGCCGACGAGATCGATCCCGAGCTCAATCTGATCAAGGGCGGCGGCGGCGCGCTGTTGCGCGAGAAGATCGTGGCGGCCGCCTCGGACCGCATGATCGTGATTGCCGACGACAGCAAATGGGTGCCGACGCTCGGCAAGTTTCCGCTGCCGATCGAGGTCATCCCGTTCGGGCTCGGTGCGACGCGCCGCGCGATCGAAAAGGCATTTGCCGAATGCGGCGTTTCCGGGCAAATGGCGGTCCGCAAGGGCAAAGGCGGGGACAAGGACGGCCACGTTTTCGTCACCGATGGCGGCCACTGGATCGTCGATGCCCAGCTCGGACGTATTACGGATCCCCCCGGTCTCGCCAAGGCGTTGAGCGCCATTCCCGGTGTGGTCGAGCACGGGCTGTTCATCGGCTTGGCCAGCTCCGCCGTTCTGGCGGGCGGCGGCGGAATCCGCGTGATTGAACGGCGTAAGCCGAAAGGAGACCAGGAATGAAGAACGTGTTGAAATTCTTGCCGGCTGCGGCTCTCGCTGCGGGATTGGCCCTTTCGGCCGCCCCGGTCGCCGCGCAGCAGGCGGGCCAGAAGGCTCCCGCGGCGCCGGCCCTGCCGAAGGCGTCGCCCGCGGCGATTGCGGCAGCGAAGGAAATTCTGCAGATCAAGAACGCCGCCGGGATGTATGCGGGCGCCGTGCCGGGCATGGTCGAGAAGACCAAGGGCGCGCTGATCCAGCAGAACCTGAATTACCAGAAGGACCTCAACGAGGTCGCGCCGATCGTGGCCCAGCAGCTCAACGGCCGCCAGAGCGAGATCGGCGAAGGCATGGCGCAGATTTATGCCAGCGAGTTCACCGAGCAGGAGCTGAAGGACCTCGTCACCTTCTACAAGTCGCCGCTGGGCAAGAAGCTGATCGATGCCGAGCCGCGCGCGATCGGGCAGAGCATGGCGTTCATGAACAGCTGGGCCCAGAACTTCTCGGAAACCGTGATGGGCGCCTTCCGTGCCGAGATGCGCAAGCGTGGCAAGGAGATCTGAGCGCACCTATCTGAAAGGTCGTTCCTGATAAGGGGTCGGAGTGGATAATGGCTGATTTCGACGTCGACCTCTTCGTCATTGGTGGCGGCTCGGGCGGCGTCCGTGCCGCCCGCATCGCGGCCGGCTACGGCGCCCGCGTCATGATCGCGGAAGAGTACCGCATGGGCGGCACCTGCGTGATCCGCGGCTGTGTGCCGAAGAAGCTGTTCGTGATCGGCTCGCACGTCCGTCACGAGCTCGAGGACGCCGCCGGCTTCGGCTGGACCGTGCCGCCCGCCAGCTTCGACTGGCCGACGCTGATCGCCAACAAGGACAAGGAGATCGCGCGGCTGGAGGCGGCCTACACCGCCAACGTCGAGAAATCAGGCGCGCAGATCGTCAAGAGCCGCGCGGTGATCGAGGACAAGCACACCGTCCGCCTGCTCGAGAACGACAAGAAGGTCACGGCGAAGTACATCCTGATCGCCACCGGCGGCGCGCCCAACCATGGCGCGGCGATCCCCGGCATCGAGCACGTGATCTCCTCCAACGAGGCGTTTCATCTTGCGAGGCTGCCGAAGCGGATCGTGATCCAGGGCGGCGGCTATATCGCGCTGGAATTCGCCGGCATCTTCGCCGGCTTCGGGTCCGACGTCACGGTGATCTATCGCGGCGACAACATTCTGCGCGGCTTCGACGAGGATGTCCGGACCCATGTCCGCGCCGAGATGGAGAAGCAGGGCATCACCATTCTCACCGGCTGCACCGTGACCAAGGTCGACCGCCACGGCGAGGACTTCACCACGCATCTGTCGAACGGCTCGAGCCTCGCCTCCGACCAGGTGATGTTCGCGATCGGCCGCCATCCGAACGTCGCCAATCTCGGCCTGGAGAATGCCGGCGTCGCCATCAATCCCGCCAACGGCGGCATCGCGGTCGACCATTTCTCCAAGAGCTCGGTCGACAGCATCTATGCCATCGGCGACGTCACCCACCGCTTCAACCTGACGCCGGTCGCGATCCGCGAGGGCCATGCCTTCGCCGACACGGTGTTCGGCAAGCGCGAGGTGCAGGTCGACCACGCCAATATCCCGACGGCCGTGTTCTCGCAGCCGGAGGTCGGGACTGTCGGCCTGACGGAAACCGAGGCGCGCGCGCAATTCAGCCACGTCGACATCTACAAGACGACGTTCCGGCCCATCAAGGCGACGATGTCCGGCCGCGACACCCGCGTGCTGATGAAGCTCGTGGTCGACGGCGCGACCGACCGCGTGCTCGGCTGTCACATCGTCGGCGATGCCGCCGCCGAGATCACGCAGGCCGTCGCGATCGCGGTGAAGATGAAGGCGACCAAGGCCGATTTCGACGCGACCATCGCGCTGCATCCGACCGCGGCCGAAGAGCTCGTCACCATGCGCACCCCGACCGCACGGCACGTGCGGCAGGCGGCGGAGTAGCTGCACGAGCGGGCTTTTGCTTGCTCGCCCGCCGCTCCGCGAGGAGGCGGGCAGGTATGCCCATGCTTCGCAAGACGCGGAGCCGCACCTTGGTCCACCTTTCTGAGCAATACGAGGGCGGAAGTTCCCGACGGGAACGTGCGCGCCGATTGAGTGCGACCTTGCTCGATTGATTTAAATCAAGCGCGCAAGGTGAAGGAAGAGAACTGATTGCCACCTGTGCCGCTGGCGCAAGCGTTCAAGTTCTGAAGACAGCAGCCGTCGGCACATTACTCCCCGGGAGGATGCTATGGTTCGATACGGTCTGATCGGCTTTGCGGCCGCGATCCTCGTCGCTGCCAGCCTTGTTCCTGATGATGCATCGGCACGCCGCGGTGGAGGTGGCGGCATTCGCGGTGGGGGAGGATTTCACGGTGGCGGCATGCGCGCGGGAGGCTTTCACGGCGGCGGCATGAGAACAGCTCACGTTCGGAGCGGCGCCGCTCACGCGGGACGCATTCACGGTGGTCGCGGCTATCGCGTGGCCGGAGGTCCTCGGCCTTCGCATCCAATAGCTGGACGTCCCGGTCGGCCGGGTTATCCAGGTGGTCCGATCGCCGGCCGTCCGGGGCGACCGATCGCGGGTTACCCCGGATACGGTGGTGGCTATTATCGACCGGGTTGGGGCTACGGTGCTGCCGCTGTAGGCGCCGCTGCTGCGGCGGGAGCGTACGGTTACTACAACAATAGTTGCTACTACGATGCCTACGGCAGGTATATCTGCCCAGGTCAATATCCGTATCAGTATTGAGCCGAGCGAGGGAGCGGGAGCGGCGGCGCTCCTCGCTCTTTCGCGATCGCTGCAGACAAGGTGCAAACTTCTTCGCGGCGCCTTGCCCTGGGCCAGGCAGGAAGCTTATCCCTCTTGCTGGCTCAGACTGGGCATGAGCGATACATGGCCTGCAGCGGGCCTCCGCTCAGAAATATCGTTCGCCGCGTTAGCCCGCCACGTTGTGCGATCCAGCGACGCACCGGCCCCGGATACATCGAATAGATCATGCGGGTCGCGCCTGGGTTTGTCACGGGCCGCCCTCGATGCCCAATGTCCCAAGCGGCGTGAAAGGCTAATTCTGCACGTGAAGTGACGCAAATCCTGTTGGAGGGTAAGGTCGCCAAGACAATCGTGCATGCAGATGCGCAGAAACCATCGATAATTACGTGCTGGCCTGAAGCGCGCAGCCGCTCATACCGATAGATATATTTCCCGATCCGTCCACCGGGGTCGTCTGCGATCCGCACGGCCGCCTCGCTTGCGCATGATCCAGCAAACATGAGCATTGTGATGAGAAGCCCCATCCAGCGTTTCATGCCTATCGCCCCAAAAGGTCGACTTCTTCCCTGTGCTCCATTTTGCCAATCAGAACCGCAGGAAATTGATCTACATCAACGAGCGGCAGGACATGAGCGGCTCAGTCGGGGGGCCAGCTAGCAGTGCTCATCGCGTACGGAGCAAGAGGATGTGGGTCCTGATGTACGTCTTCTCCTACTCAGTCAGCCCGGCCGCCACCAGTGACAAGGCGGAATGGAGGCTCCTCCCGACAGTCGTGTTTCAGGAGTTCACGAGTGAAGAGCGATGCCGGAAGGCCAAGACGACACTTGAAGGCAGCTTGAGCGAGGCAGGAGCCAAGCTTAGAAGCGGTTTGGAAGATTTGAAGAGCCTCGGGAAAGCCGATCCGACGCAGCTCATCATTGCATACAACGTCGAATGCCTTCCGAAGTAAATTTCGGCCATGGGCCGGTGGGATCCCGAATCCGTGCGCGAATGCGGGCGGATCGAGGCTCAGCGAGCGCAAACCAGCTCTACCTCATGAGGCCCAACGTTCACTTTTGCACTGTTGTCCGCTAAGGTTCGATGTAGGATTGTCGGGCCGGAGAGGACGTAATTCATGCGAGACCGCGTTACCTAGCGCTCGCCGTCTCAGCCAGCATATTCACGATCACGGCCGTTTCTCTCCTCGCCCTTGGTTTTCGATTCCCAATTGGCGCATCAAAGCCGAACCGGGCCGCCCCTTTTGAACGCGACCCTTATGTTTTCGAGAGCGATCTCATCTGCCAAACATTTGGCTTGGGAGAGTGACCCATGCGGAGCGCCGAGGAGTGCCGCAAACTCGCGAGCGACTATCGAAGAAGGGCCGAGGAAGATGGAGTGTCACCGAGAATGGCGAACCTGTTCAAAAACATCGCAAACAGCCTAAGCGGCCTCGCGAGCCAGTTCGAACTTCTGACTGCTGTCGCAGCGGAGGAGTCACGAGACAGGACAAGGCGCAAATGACCGACATTTTGCTCAGCCCTCACGAGAAGCGCTTTCTCAGGCGCTTGGCCGCCGGGAAAACGGACGCGGAGATCGCTGTCCGGCTTGGAGGCAGCCGCAAGCAAATCGCGGAACAGCGAGTGCGATTGTTGGGGAAGCTGGGACTCACGGCTCCAGAGGAGATCGCCGATACAGCGAAGCGACTTGCGAGCTGGAGCACCTACAGAGGTGTTACCTAACGAGGCCGGCATCACGTATTTTTCTCAAACGGCCTGCTGTTGGTCTCAAGTACGATTCCTGCGTCGGAAGACAACGGCAGCCTAGCTGCGAACCGGCCTAGCCGTACAAATACCCGACCGGCTTGCCTTCGGTGCGCAGGGGACGCACGTCCTTCTGGGTGATGATCTGACCGGCGAGGCCGTCGATCTCGTCGCGCTGTGTCGCCGTCCAGCTGCGCAGCTCGTTCATGCCCTTGAGCAGGCCGAGGCGGAGGACCTGCGTGTTTTCGCCGACGCCGATCAGGTTGATGGAATCCTTGCCCGCCGTCACCACGTCGCCGGCAGAGAGTTCAAAGCTCTCGCCGGACTTCTTCTTGAACTCGGCCGTGCCGCGAATGACGCGATAGATCACGACCTCGCCCTTGGCAAAGCGGGTCGCGTCCGCCGCGGCAGACGTGCTCTTCGGCAAGAGCGCGTGGCCACGCGGGTCGGTCGCGATGATGTGGCCGGTGACGAGATGCCCGCTCGGAATCTCGATGCCGATGTCGCGAATGTAAACCGGCATCGCCGATCTGACGGAACCATCGGTGAGCGGCTTGAACAGCGCGTCGAGCGCCAGGGGATCCTGAAGCCAGAAGCCGGCATCGGCCGGGCGGTCATGCAGCGGATGGCTCCAGGCCACGCGCGGCGTTTCGTCCTCATTGATCTGATCCGGGCCGACAATGGTCGGGTTCGGAAAGGTGGCGGGATCGGTGATGAAGGCTTCGAGAAATTTGCCGGAATAGCCCATCGAGATCGGATCGGGCACCACCGTCTGCGGCGTCTTCAAATTCTCTTCGGTCGACAGGCCTGACCAGGTGTAGAACAGCTGGCGATGCACGATCGCGCTTTGCAGCATCACCGCGCCCGGGCCGACATTGTACCAGCGGCCGTCATAGTCGAAGGTGAACGCGCCCGAGGTGACCAGCACGAGCTGAAAGCCGCCCGGCGGCAGATGCAGATGGAAGTCGGTAGGGCCGGTGTCGGGCCGATAAATCGGCAGATTGGTGGCCACCTCGTGCAGCAGGAAGGTTTCGTTGTTGGCGTGGAAGCCTTCGTGGGCGCGGTTGTAGAGCGCCTGCGGCCGGTAGGTCGCCTCGAAATTCGCATTCTTGTCGCGATCGATCGCCACGAAGTCCTGATCGTTGAGGCGCAGCCGGGCGCCGTTCGGATGGGTGAGACCGGTGAATTTGATGTCTCCGGCAGCATGCACGTTCATGGCATTCTCCGATCTGAGGCCATTCATCCCGGAAGCCGAGCGCACGTGACTGGCCGCTCCTCATCTGGCCGGGCAGGGACTTGGCCTGATGCAGTCTTGCGAATTTCAGGCCAGCCGGAGCGCAATGCGGCGCGCTGGTCCGCCGGCTGCACGCGACGCGCAAATAATCGAGATTGCACCTGAGGTTAGACAATGGGTGGCGCCGAACTCGCCCGACTTCTCCGGACAAGCGTCAGTGGGCGCAGCGGCTTGTCTTGTCTAATTTGTCGGCATGCCCTGCAAAAGCGCATGCAGCCGGCCCCCGCGACGGGCGCCCGGCACGGTTCAGTCGAATGATCGCGAAAGCGCCGGCTCGGGCTTGCCGGACGGGCTGCCTGCCCATTTCGCCATGTCCATGGCGCGCGCGTCGAAGCCTTCGCACCAGAGGCAGCTCGGCTCCGTGTGGCCGTGGGCCGTCAGCATCGGCACAAGCGCATGGCCGCAGCCGGGGCAGGGTGTGGTGCGGTTCATGCGCTTCTCCACGATCTCCGCAATTCAGGAATGGCATTTTCGTCGCGCAAGCTTGCGGGGGCGCTATGACGGCGCAGAAGCGCTGCGTTGGATAAGCGCGCTCGTTCCCGACAGCGTAGATGTAGCGATCCATTGTGACACGGCTGCGATGTCGTCGCCGCTGTCGCGATAGGCGCGAAGCTGGAATTCCGCCGAGCTGCCGCGCGCGACGATGGTGCGGCAGTGTTCGATCTCGGCGGAGCAGTTCAGTGCGGCTGCGTCCTCCGCAATGTCGTCGATCACCCCGGTGAGCAGCTCCGAGATCGTCACCGGTCCGTCCTTCGAGGCGAAGATGCAGTCGGTGCCGTAGCGCTGGGCGCGCCATTTGTTCTCGACCGCGATCGCGCGCTCGACCGCAGTGACCTCCCGGGACAGCTGAGGGCGCAGATAGAGATGCCGCGTCAGGCAGCGGTAGAGCGAGGCGATGGCAACCGCGTCGTCGACGAAGGTGCAGGTGTCGGGCGCGCGAAGCTCCAGCGTCGGATGCTTCATGGAGGGGCGCATTGCCCACCAGATGTGGCTTTCGTCCGGGATCACGCCGGAGCGCTGCAACGCGCCGACATAAGCGTCGAAATCCTGCTTGCCTTCGAACAATTCGGGCAGGCCGGTGCGCGGCAGCTCGGAATAAGCCGCGAGGCGGTAGCCCTTCAATCCGGTCTTGTGCGAATTCCAGAAGGGCGAGGACGCCGACAGCGCGATGAACAGCGGCAGATGCGGCAGCATGGCCCGCATCACCGCCATGCGCTTCTCGGGATCCGGCAACTGCACATGCACGTGCATGCCGCACATCATGTTGCGGTGACCGATGCTGCGCAGATCCTCGATCATCTCCTCGTAGCGCGGTTTCGGGCTGGGCTGCGACATGCGCCAGACTGCGCTCGGGTGCGTGCCGCAGGCCATGATCACGAAGCCGTATTGCGCAGCGACGTTCGCGACCTCGCGTCGCAGGAAGCGCAACTCCTCGCGCGCGTCGTTCACGTCGACATGAACGTTGGTTGCGACCTCGAGCTGCGATTGCAGCATCTCGCGCATGGCCTGGCCGCCGGTCGACCAGTTTGCCGATTCGAACAGCTCGTTGGGCGTGCGGATCGCGACCTCGAAGCTGCGGCGGTCAGCGAGGAAGTATTCCTCCTCCATGCCGAAGGAATATTCCGCCGGATTGCCGCCGCCGCCGGCAGAACGGATGACGACATGCTGCTTGTCCTCGGAGGGGGCAAGACGCAGCAGCTTTGAAACGTCTGAAGCAAATGTCATTGGCCACCGGCGCGGTCATTACCTGCGGGCGATAATCCGTCTGATTGTGGCCGGTTCCGCACCCAATGTACTGGAAATTGCAGGGTCGAACGGAACAATTTTGACGGCTTCGGACGCTCGCGCGATCAGGGCGTGGTTCGGCGGGACTTCCGCCCAGTCCGATTCCTTATCGAACGGCTCGGAGACGACGATGACTTGCCCGCCGTCCTCGCGGAAGTAGAGCGTGTTCGCGGCATCGTTCACCGAGACCCGAAATGCGTAGAGGTCGCGGCCGTTGGCAATCGCGCTGGTAAAGCGCAGCCGTTCGCGAAGCCCGCCTTCATTGACGAATCCGATGAGGGATTGCAGCACGGACTGTGTCGCGCCGAGCGGATCGTGCTCGAGACCGGCCCCCCATCATGGCCAGGAACACGGCTTCCGAATCCGTCGTGCCCAGCCGCGACGGATAGTAGGCATCGGGAATCAGCGCCTCGACTTTGCGCCGCAGCCGATTCCAGCTCCCGACGAACCCGTTGTGCATGAACATCCAGTGCCCGCAGGCAAAGGGGTGACAATTCTGCCGCGTCACGGCCGTGCCGGTTGCGGCACGCACATGAGCGAAGAACAGATGCGAGTGCAGATGCCGGCAGAGGTAGCGCAGGTTTTCGTCCGACCACGCCGGGCGCGTCTCGCGATAAAGGCCCGGCTCGGGGTGCTCGCCATACCAGCCGAGACCAAAGCCGTCTCCGTTCGAGCCCGCCGTGGACTGAAGCGAGCGGATGCTCTGCGCAATCAGCGAATGCTCGGGTTCGGTGACATAAGGCTCGAACGAGGTGGTTTCGCCCCGGTATGCGATCCAGCGGCACATGCGGGTTCCTGCCAGGCGGTTTGATGCGTCGCGAGGTGCATCAACACCTGTCACGGACGCATGGTTCCAGCTGCGAAAGGGTTGCATGACCGATCCCGCAACGCCGAACGGATGCGGCGGCTGGTCGCAGCCGGTCCGCCTTGATTCCGACAGGCGTACCTATAATTCTGAAGCGAACAAGAATCCGGGCCCCTCTGGCGAGGACGTCGACGTTCGTCGGCAAACCTCGCGATGTCGGATGACCAGTCCCGCGCGAATGCGATGGATCGGCCGATTGTCGGGCCCCCTGTTTCGTTTTCTCCGACCATTCGTCCCCATCGCAGCTCCGTGCGGCTATTTCGCAAGTTAAGGGAGCTACGATGTCCGGAACCAAGTCCTCAAATTCGATCGAGATCACGGAACCGTCCAGCCTGAATGAGCAGGCCGCGGCGGCCGTGGTGATCGTGGGCGCCCTGGTAGCGGTTGCTGACCGGCGCGTCTCACCCGTCGAACGCGACGAGGTGATCCGTTTCATCAGAGACCGCAAGCTGGCGCCGCACATCGGCGACGAACGGCTCCGTGCGATGTTCGACGAACTCGCCGAACGGCTCGAAGAGCCGGATTTTGCCAACGTCGTGATCGATACGCTGCGACCGGTTTCGAACCTGCCGCTGTCGTCGCATCTGGTGGAGCTGTCGGAGCGCGTTGCTGCCGCAGACGAGGACGTACATCCCCACGAAGTCCAGGCGATTAAATTGTTGCGCTTGCTGACGCTGGTGCTGCCGCGCGCGAAGCCGGTCGGGGCGAGTGCGCCGGGCCCCAAGCTGCAGGCCGCCTCGAAGGGGTAAGCATGAGCACGATTTCGAACGAGCGCGCCAGGCAAACCGAGGGGAACACCGAGCAGATCGCTGGTGGAGACCCGCGCCTGGCCAAGCTCGTCGACCGCCTGCCGCCGCGCATGAGCGACACCCTGACCTATCTGCTCAAGCCGTCCAGCCGCTGGGTCAGGATCCCCTCGGGCACGCTGCTGGTCGTCGGCGGTGTGCTCTCCATCCTCCCGGTGCTCGGCGTCTGGATGCTGCCGCTCGGCCTTGCTCTGCTCGCCGAGGACGTGCCTGCGCTGCGCTCCTCCCGTTCAAAAGTCTTCGACTGGATCGAGCGGCGCAAGCCGCATTGGCTCGATCCGTCTGCCTCTAGGAATGATCAATCATGACTGAACTCATCACCGCCGAAGCGCTGTCCGCGCTGTTTCAAGTCATCCTGATCGATCTCGTGCTCGCCGGCGACAATGCCGTCGTCATCGGCCTTGCGGCTGCCGGCCTGCCGGCCGAGCAGCGCCGCCGCGCCATCATCGTCGGTATCGCCGCTGCCACCGCACTGCGTATCGCCTTCGCCGGCGTTGCGACCCAGCTTCTGCAAGTGATCGGCCTTCTGCTCGCCGGCGGCGTGTTGCTGCTCTGGGTCTGCTGGAAGATGTGGCGCGAGCTGCGCGAGCAGGCCGCGCATTCGAAAGAACTCGCATTCGATAGTAACGGCGCAGGTGCTGCGCCGGTACAGCAGCCGGTAACGCAGAAGACTTTCGGCCAAGCGGCGGTGCAGATCGTCGCCGCCGACGTGTCGATGTCGCTCGACAACGTGCTCGCGGTCGCGGGCGCCGCGCGGGAGCATCCCTACATCCTGGCCTTCGGCCTGCTCTTGTCGGTTGGGATGATGGGCGTTGCCGCGGATCTGCTTGGCCGTTTGCTCCAGAAGCAGCGCTGGGTGGCCTATGTCGGCCTCGCCATCATCCTTTACGTCTCGTTTGAGATGATCTATCGCGGCACGCTGGAACTTGCACCGGTGATTGCGAGTCTCTGAGGCGACAATCTACCGCAGTCCGGAGTGATCAATGACGTCTGAACCCAAAGCACCTTCGGCGCGGGCCGCGCCGTTGCCGCCGGTCGGCCTGCTTCCGAAGCTGATCTTCGGCTCGCGCTGGCTGCAGCTGCCGCTCTATGTTGGCCTCATTGTCGCCCAGTCCGTCTATGTGCTGTTGTTCCTGAAGGAGCTCTGGCACCTCGTCTTGCATTCGTTCGACGCCAGCGAGCAGCAGATCATGCTGGTCGTGCTCGGGCTGATTGACGTCGTCATGATCTCGAACCTTCTGATCATGGTAATCGTGGGTGGATACGAGACCTTCGTTTCCCGGCTGAACCTCAGCGGCCATCCGGACGAGCCGGAATGGCTCGGTCACGTCAATGCCAGCGTGCTCAAGATCAAGCTCGCAATGGCGATCATCGGCATCTCCTCGATCTCGCTGCTCAGGACCTTCATCGAGGCCGGCAATCTCGGCACGACCCGCAGCAATTTCACCGAGAGCGGGGTAATGTGGCAGGTGCTGATTCATATGACCTTCATCGTCTCGGCGGTCGGCATCGCCTGGGTCGACCGCCTCAGCGAGAGCGGCCATCGCAAGGCGGCCGAGCACGGCTGATAAGCTGGCCGCCCAATACCTCCCGAGCGGCCAATCCTGGAGCCCGCCTGATCGTCCGGTTGGGCGGGCTCTCTTTCGAGATCGATAAAATTGTCTGCAATCGGTTCAGTGCCGGCAAACGCTGCCGACAAGAAGCCGGGCGCCTTAAACCAGGCCTTTGGAACCGATCTGCATCCTGCCCGCAAAGGGCAGGGCATCGGGCATGACAATTCTCAGGGAGATCGTCGCAGCGGTCGCGGGAGTCTACGCGCTCCTGCTGGTCTGTGACGCATTGTTCGGCGTCGGCGAGGCGCGCTTCGACGACGCTTATTACCGCGCAAGCTTCTACGCACCGCGGCCGAAGGAGTTTCGGTTCGCAAGCGACACGCCGCCGGCGGTGCGCGTCAGCGACGCCTTCGCGCAGTTCGCACCTAGCGACGCCAAGCCGAACCGCCGCTACTCGTCGCTGACGACGATCATCCGCTGACGCAGCCTCATTCCCCCTGAATCCATTCCGCGACGCCGCGCCACAGCGTGTCGCGGTGCTCGGGGCGGAAGAAGCCGAAATGGCCTATTCCCTTGGCGCCGACGTCGGACGGTTTGACCATCAGCACCTCCGGCTTGATCGCAGTGAATCCGCTCGCGAGCAGCTCGACCGCGGGCCGCGTCGCCCAGGGATCGTCGGAGAAACATAGCGAGCGCAGCTCGCCCTTGAACCTGGCGAAGTTCTCGAGTGCCGGCAGCTTTGAATCGAACAGATAGCGCGGGCTCGAGACCCATTCGGTCCATTGCAGGAAGACGCCCTTGGGCAAATCCTCGCCGATACCGGCCCAGCCCGGTGCGTAACCGAGTGCTTTGACCAGCGGCACACCGACAAAATTCATGAAGGCGTAGACCCGGTATTTTTCCGGCGAGGTCATCAACCGCCATGTCGCGGCCTGCGAGGCCACCAAGGCCGCGCGCGAGATATCGCTGTTATTCGCGATCAGCCCGAGCGCCTGGCCGCCGAAGGAATGGCCGATATAGGCGAGCGGCAGGGCATGATAGCGCTCGCGCATCCAGCTGACCGCGGCGGTGACGTCGAGCGCCGCCCAGTCCGACATCGAGGCCTTGAAGCCGACCAGCGATTTCGGCTGGTTGTAGCCGACCATCGCCGGCAGGCGGGAATCGCCGATGCCGCGATAATCGTAGGTCAGCACCGCGCAGCCGCGATGGGCGAGGTAGGAGGCAAAGCCCCGATAGATCTTTCGCGGCACGGCGGTCGCCGAATTGATCAGGACGGCATGGCGCTTGGCGCCGCGCGGCAGGAACAGGGTGCCGGTCAGGGCATAGCCGTCGGCTGCCGGGAAGCTGATCTCGTCGATGAAAACGTCATCCAGTGCCTCGCCCATGGCAGTCGGTGTCCTGTCGGATTCCTCAAGCCTGCCCAAGCAAATGCGAATTCGGCTTTGGCCGCAAGGGTTTGCGCTGCGAAATGGATTTACAACTGGCGGGGCGTGGCCGGCCTGTGTATAAGGCGGCCCTCGCAACCCCTAGATCAGGTTGTGGTTTTTGCTTCACGGAGAGATTGCGATGTCCGAGCGGTGGACGCCCGAGTCCTGGCGCAGCAAGCCGGTGCTACAGGTGCCCGAATATCCCGACGCCAAGGCTCTGGCCGACGTCGAGGCGCAGCTTGCGACCTTTCCGCCGCTGGTGTTCGCAGGCGAGGCGCGCAATCTGAAGAAGGCCTTGGGCCGCGTTGCGGCCGGCGAGGCCTTCCTGCTGCAGGGCGGCGACTGCGCCGAGAGCTTCGCCGAGCACGGCGCCAACAACATTCGCGACTTCTTCCGCGTGCTGCTGCAGATGGCGGTGGTGCTGACCTATGCCGGCGCGGTGCCGGTGGTGAAGGTCGGCCGCATCGCCGGCCAGTTCGCGAAACCGCGCTCGTCGGCGACCGAGAAGGTGAATGGCGTCGAGCTGCCGAGCTATCGCGGCGACATCGTCAACGACATCGCCTTCACCAGCGAAGCGCGCATTCCCGATCCGCAGCGCCAGCTGATGGCCTATCGCCAGTCCGCCGCGACGCTGAACCTGCTCCGCGCGTTCGCCACCGGCGGCTTCGCCAATCTCGGCAGCGTGCATCAATGGATGCTGGGTTTCCTCAAGGATAGCCCGCAGTCACGCCGCTACAAGGAGCTGGCCGACCGCATCTCGGACGCGCTCAACTTCATGCGCGCCTGCGGCCTCGACCTCGAGAGCCATCCGGAGCTGCGTGCCACCGATTTCTACACCAGCCATGAGGCGCTGCTGCTCGGCTACGAGCAGGCCATGACCCGCGTCGATTCCACCACCGGCGACTGGTACGCGACCTCGGGCCACATGATCTGGATCGGCGACCGCACCCGCCAGCTCGATCACGGCCATGTCGAATATTTCCGCGGCATCAAGAATCCGATCGGGCTGAAGTGCGGCCCCTCGCTCAAGGTGGACGAGCTGCTGAAGCTGATCGACGTGCTCAATCCCGACAACGAGCCGGGCCGGCTGACGCTGATCGGCCGCTTCGGCTCCGACAAGATCGGCGAGCATCTGCCGAACATGGTCCGTGCCGTGAAGCGCGAGGGCCGGGTGGTGGTCTGGTCCTGCGATCCCATGCACGGCAACACCATCACCTCGACGTCCGGCTACAAGACTCGCCCGTTCGACCGCATCCTGTCCGAGGTCAAGTCGTTCTTCGCGGTCCACGCCGCCGAGGGCACCCATGCCGGCGGCGTGCATCTGGAGATGACCGGCCAGGACGTCACCGAATGTCTCGGCGGCGCCCGCGCGATCACGGATGAGGATCTCAACGATCGCTACCACACGGTCTGCGATCCCCGCCTCAACGCCGAGCAATCCATCGATATGGCGTTCCTGGTCGCGGAGCTGCTCAAGCAGGAGCGCGCCGGCAAGGCTCAGCCGATTCCGGCCGCAGCGGGGCTGTAAGACCTTGCTGCGGATCTGGAAGGCCACGATCAATTCCCGCAACGGGCTGGCCTTTGCGTTCCGGTCGGAGCAGGCGGTCCGCGAGGAGATCTTTGCGCTGCTGCTGTCGGTGCCGCTCGCCTGGTTCATCGGCGCCACCGCGATGCGCGCGGTCGAATTGGTGTGCTCTGTCGCTTTCGTGCTGACGGTCGAGTTGCTCAATACCGCGATCGAGAAGCTCGCCGACCGGCTGACCTTGGATCACGACAAGCAGATCGGCCGAGTCAAGGACATGGGCTCGGCCGCGGTTGGCGTTGCGCTCTTGATGACCGGCGCGTTCTGGATCATTGCCATCATCGAGCGATTGGGGTTCCTGTAACTCGGGATCGGATAAAGCGGCCATGACCGAACGTCTCGACACATTCGCGGTCACGCTCGCCCAGCTCAATCCGACCATGGGCGACGTGGAGGGCAATGCGGCCAAGGCGCGCGCGGCGCGGGCGCAGGCCAAGTCCGACGGCGCCGATCTCGTGTTGTTTCCAGAACTGTTCATCGCCGGCTATCCGCCGGAAGACCTGGTGCAGAAGCCCGCCTTCCAGGCCGCCTGCCGCGCCGCGATCGAAAGCCTCGCGCGCGAGACCGCCGATGGCGGGCCTGCGATGCTGGTCGGCACGCCCTGGGTCGAGGAGGGCATGCTCTACAATGCCTGTGCGCTGCTCGACGGCGGGCGCATCGCGAGCCTGCGTTTCAAGTGCAACCTGCCGAATTACGGCGTGTTCGACGAGAAGCGGCTGTTTTCGCGCGGCCCTGCCGCCGGTCCCGTCACTGTGCGCGGCGTGCGCATCGGTGTGCCGATCTGCGAGGACATCTGGCTGGAAGAGTCCGAGGATTACGAGAACGTGGTCGAGACGCTGGCCGAGACCGGCGCCGAGATCGTCCTGGTGCCGAACGGCTCGCCTTACGCCCGCGACAAGAACGACGTGCGCCTGTCGGTCGCGGTGGCGCGCGTCACAGAGAGCGGGCTGCCGCTGGTCTATCTCAACCAGGTCGGCGGCCAGGACGAGCTCGTGTTCGACGGCGCATCCTTCGCGCTCAATGGCGATCTCTCGCTCGCGGCGCAGCTGCCGGCCTTCGAAGAAGGCATCGTCACGCTGCGCTTCAGCAGAAACGGCGACGACTGGCGCTGCAGCGGGCCGATCGCCGAGCTGCCCGAGCGCGACAAGGCCGACTACGCCGCCTGCGTGCTGGGCTTACGCGATTACGTCGCCAAGAACGGCTTTCCAGGCGTGCTGCTCGGCATCTCCGGCGGCATCGATTCGGCGCTCTGCGCGGCGATCGCGGTCGACGCGCTCGGCGTCGACCAGGTGCATGGCGTGATGCTGCCTTACTGCTACACCGCGCCGCATTCGATCGCGGATGCCGGCGAGCTCGCCGGCCATCTCGGCATCCGCTACGAGGTGCTGCCGATCGCCGAAGCCGTGACCGGGTTCGAGACGATCCTGTCCGGCATCTTCAAGAACCTGCCGCCCGATATCACCGAGGAGAACCTCCAGGCCCGCACCCGCGGCACGCTGCTGATGGCGATCTCCAACAAGACCGGGCTGATGGTGGTGACGACCGGCAACAAGTCGGAGATGTCGGTCGGCTACGCCACGCTTTATGGCGACATGAACGGCGGCTTCAACCCGATCAAGGACATCTACAAGACGCAGGTGTTCCGCCTGGCAAGCCTGCGCAATTCCTGGAAGCCGGAGGGCGCGCTCGGCCCTGCCGGCGAGGTGATCCCGCCCGACATCATCACGCGCCCGCCGACCGCGGAGCTGCGCGAGAACCAGACCGATCAGGACTCGTTGCCGCCTTACGACGTGCTCGATGCCATCCTGGAGCGCCTGGTCGAGCGCGAGGAGCCGCTCGACCAGATCATCGCCGCCGGCTTCGACCGCGAGACGGTGATCCGGATCGATCATCTGCTCAACGTCGCCGAATACAAGCGCCGCCAGGCCGCGCCTGGGGTGAAGGTGACACCGAAGAATTTCGGCCGCGACCGCCGTTATCCCATCACCAACCGTTTTCGCGACAAGGGCCAGCCGTTGCCGGCGACGGATGAGGCGCTGGTGTCACGTGGAAGCACGGCGTCAATCGACGCATTCGAGGGGTGAAGCCTGGCCTGAGCGACGGCAGGCGCTATGACGGGGTTGCGAAAAACAGCACCCTCAGGAAGCGCGTGTATTCGGATTCGAGCGCCATGATCGCCACAAATACGAATACCACGACCGGCGGCAGCAGGATGGCATAGGTCAAGGCCAGCCGCTCCCAGGCCATGTGCATGAAGACGGCGACGATCAGGCCGGCCTTCAACATCATGAACAGCAGGATCAGCGACCACCTCAGATAGCCATGCAGGCCAAAGTAGTCGACGAGGTAGGAGAACGTGCTGAGGACGAACAACCAGCCCCAGACCACGAGGTAGAGCTTGATCGGGTGCTGTTGCCCCTCGGCGTGAACGGCTTCCGTTGCGACTGCGCCGTGCGCCGGAGCGTGGAGCCGCTCTTCCATGTGTACCGCCGCGTTTGTCATGCGCCGACCTCACCAAAGATAGAAGAATGCAAAGATGAACACCCACACGAGATCGACGAAGTGCCAGTATAGGCCCGTGATCTCGACGATCTCGTAATTCCCCCTTCGGCTCGTGAAGAAGCCGCGCCTCTCGACGTCGAAGTCGCCACGAAAGACCTTTCGCGCGATGGCGATCAGGAAGATCACACCGAACGTCACATGGGTGCCGTGGAAGCCGGTGATCATGAAGAAGCTCGCACCAAACTGCGGGGCGCCCCATGGATTGCCCCAGGGCCGGACGCCCTCCATGATCAGCTTGGTCCATTCGAAGGCCTGCATTCCGACGAAGGTCGCGCCGAAGGCTGCAGTGACCAGCATCAGGATTGCGGTTCTCACCCGATCGCGGCGGTAGCCGAAATTGACGGCCATCGCCATCGTACCGCTGCTGCTGATCAGCACGAAGGTCATGATGGCGATCAGGATCAGGGGCATGTGGTTGCCCCCGATATCGAGGGCGAAGACTTCGCTGGGATTGGGCCACGGCACGGTCGTCGACATGCGCGCCGTCATGTAGGAGAGCAGGAAGCAACTGAAGATGAAGGTGTCGCTGAGGAGGAAGATCCACATCATGGCCTTGCCCCAGGACACGTTCTTGAAGGCGCGCTGATCGGACGCCCAGTCGGCGGCGATGCCGCGCCAGCCTTCAAGCCGCGCAGGCGATTGGCCCGGATTTGTCAGCACGGTCTCAGCCATCTGGTCTCGCCTCCCTAGCTCAGCAATTGGCGGCAGATGTCGACGAAATCGTCGGTCCAGCCGGTGAGAAGACCGAGCAGGACAAGCCAGACCAACAGCAGGAAGTGCCAGTAGATGGCGCACAGCTCCACGCTCAAGCGCATGCCGGCGATCTCGGCGCCGCGCCACATCTTGGCCGAGGTTCGGCCCAAGGCCACCAGACCGCCCGTCAGATGCAGCCCGTGCACTGCGGTCAACAGGTAGAAGAAGGAATTCGATGGATTGGACGCCACGAAATATCCCGCAGCCCCGAGCCGTTGCCAGGCCAGGAGCTGCCCGGCGAGGAAGATCACGGCAGATGCTCCGCCCGCGAGCAGACCGATCATGACGCCTTCGGTATCGTGTCGGCGCGCGGCCACGTACGACCATTGCAGCGCGACACTGCTCAGGACCAGGACGCCCGTGTTGACCCACAGCAGCCGCGGCACCGGCAGCGGCCGCCAGTCCACCACGCTCATGCGCATCGAGTAGGCGCTGATGAAGAGGATGAACAAGGCGCTCGCGACCGCGAGAAACACGCCAAGTCCGATCTTCGCTGCCGGCCAGGTTATGGCATCGCCGCCGGGGAAGTCACCGGCCGGGCCTTCCTCCAGCCAGGGCTTGGCCGTCAGGCGCTGTTGCGACAGCCACCATCCGGCGATCACCGCAAGCACAGCCAGGAACAGGATGATGGCGCTCACGAAGCAGCTCCCTGAACGAGCTGAGTCGCACGCGGCGGCTGGTTCTGCGGAATGAAGTCCTCCGCGGCACCGGGCACACTGTAATCATAGGCCCAGCGGTACACGACAGGGAGCTCCTTGCCCCAGTTGCCGTGCGCTGGGGGCGTCTCCGGCGTCTGCCACTCCAGCGTCGTCGCCCGCCACGGATTGCCGCCTGAGGCCTCACCTTTGAACAGGCTCCAGACAAGGTTGAACAGGAACACCATCTGGCTAAAGCCGACGATCAAGGCCACCACGGAGATGAAGGCGTTGAGTGAATGGGCCGAGGACGGGATGAACGTCGTATCCAGGAGTTCGAAATACCGGCGCGGGACCCCGAGCAGTCCAAGATAGTGCATGGGGAAGAAGATCAGGTAGGCGCCGAGGAAGGTGACCCAGAAGTGAAACTTGCCCATGGCCTCGTTCAGCATCCGCCCCGTGACCTTTGGGTACCAATGATAGATCGCGCCGAGCACGACCATGATCGGCGCCACGCCCATCACCATGTGGAAATGGGCGACCACGAACATGGTATCCGAGAGGGGCACGTCCACGACGACGTTGCCGAGGAAGAGGCCGGTGAGCCCGCCGTTCACGAAGGTGACGATGAAGCCGAGGGCGAACAGCATCGGCACCGTGAGATGAATGTCGCCGCGCCACAGGGTCAGCACCCAGTTGTAGACCTTGATCGCGGTGGGGATTGCGATGATGAGCGTCGTGGTGGCGAAGAAGTACCCGAATTGCGGAAACATGCCGCTCACATACATGTGGTGCGCCCATACGATGAAGCTGAGCGCGCCGATGGCTACGATCGCCCAGACCATCATGCGATAACCAAAGATGTTCTTGCGCGCATGCGTGCTGATCAGATCGGAGACGATGCCGAAGGCGGGCAGGGCAACGATGTAGACTTCGGGATGACCGAAGAACCAGAACAGGTGCTGGAAGAGCAACGGGCTGCCGCCGCCATGTTTCGAAAGCGTGCCCATCTCGAGGAGAGCGGGCATGAAGAAGCTGGTTCCCAAGAGACGGTCGAACAGCAGCATGACCGAGGCAACGAACAATGCAGGGAACGCGAGGAGCGCCATAACGGTCGCCGTGAAAATGCCCCACACCGTCAGGGGCAGGCGCATCAAGGTCATGCCGCGCGTGCGCGCCTGCAACACAGTGACCACATAGTTCAGCCCGCCCATGGTGAAGCCGATGATGAACAGGATCAGGGACGCGAGCATGAGAAGGATGCCCCAATCCTGCCCGGGCGTTCCTGAAAGGATTGCTTGCGGCGGGTACAGCGTCCAACCGGCGCCGGTGGGGCCACCGGGCACGAAGAATGTCGAGGCAAGCACCAGGACTGCGAGCAGGTAAATCCAGTAGCTCAGCATGTTCACATAGGGGAAGACCATGTCCCTGGCGCCGACCATCAGCGGGATCAGGTAGTTGCCGAAGCCGCCCAGGAACAATGCAGTGAGCAGGTAAATCACCATGATCATGCCGTGCATGGTGATGAACTGGAGGTACTGGTTGGCATCGATGAAAGAGAATGTGCCGGGGAATCCCAGTTGCAGCCGCATCAGCCACGACAGCACCAGGGCCACCAGCCCGATGGCCGTGGCCGTCAGCGAATACTGAATGGCGATCACCTTGGCGTCCTGCGAGAACACATATCGTGTCCACCAGCTCCGCGGATGATAGAGCTCGACGTCAGGTACTTCGGCAGGCGGGATGCCGGGGATCCCTTCATATGGAACATCGACCATAGAACCTCCTCGGTCGTTCCATCGGGGGGAGGCGCTGGCCTCTTGCGCCCGATCTATCTTCGGCGGCAGCTTGCTACTTGCTGCCGGATTGGTACGTCGTCTTCACGACGGCTTTTGCCGGCGATAATTCTGCGAACGTTTTTTGTTGCTCCAGCCAAGCGTGATATTCACGCTCTTCGTCGACGATGACCTTGGCCCGCATTTGATAGTGAGCAGTGCCACAAAGCTCCGCACAGAGGACATCGAACGTTCCGGTTCGGATCGGCGTGATCCAGAAATAGGTCACCATGCCTGGAACCATGTCCATCTTGGCTCGGAATTCGGGCACGTAGAAATCGTGCAGGACATCAACCGAGCGGAGGAGAACCTTGACCGGCTTTCCGACTTGAAGGTGCAGGTCGCCGCTCTCGATCACGACATCGTCCTGCGCGTGCCGGTCGTCACGATTGAGCCCCATCGGATTGTCGGAAGCGATGTTGCGGACATCGGATGTGCCCAACTGCCCATCCTTGCCCGGAAGGCGGAAGCTCCACTGCCATTGCTGGCCCATGACCTCGAGCTCGGTGGCATCCGCAGGCACCGTCACGAACTGGTGCCAGACCACGAGGCCAGGCGCCAGCATGGCCGCGACGCCGACGCCGGTCCCGACGCTCAGCCACCATTCGAGCCTTTTGTTTTCCGGATTGTAGTCAGCCCTTCTTCCCTCTCTATGGCGAAAGCGGAAGACGCAGTAAGCCATGAAGGCGATCACGGCGACGAAAACAAAGCCCGTGATCCAGAATGTGATGTTGATCGTGTGGTCGATATAGGCCCAGTTCGTGGCGATCGGCGTCCACCACCACGGGCTGTAGATGTGAAACAGCACCGAGCCGATCGCGACCAGAAGCAGTATCAGTGCGACAGCCATCCTGATCCATCCTTGCCATCGAAGGCTACGGATACGAATCCAGGGCGGAGCTCATGTCGGTCGCGATGGCTGGCCTTTCTTGGCATATGCCATCGCCGGCCTCTTGCTTCGCCCAGTCCACCGATCGCGAAATCAAGAGAACGCTCGCGACCTTCAACTCTAAGGGCGTCTGCGTCTAAAATGATCCCAGCCTAATCCGGCGTCAATAGAGCAATAGAGGTGCCCGAATTGGTGTGATTGCCGGTGCTGGCAAACCGACAAGCATCCGGCGCCTATGTTCGGTTTGGGTGATGCAACGCACAAATCCGTGCGGGTGCGCAATTCACCCAACCGTGAGTGCAGTCGTGCTCCGCGCGCGCTAAGCTTGCTGGGCAGGTCGCGACGGGTTCCGTCCGGCCAGGCTCGGTTACTGAACCTGGGTTGCCGTATCAGACCCTTCGCGTTTCCTGCTCGTCAGGCGGACACGCGTGGCTGAAGAGCGCGTGTTGTCGAAAACCGCGATTTTCAGCACGGGAGGGTCCGTACATGGCCACTCTGTACTCCCACGACATCAGGCGGCGCGCATTCGGCGAAGCGACCTCCTATCCCATTCGCAAGATCAGCTTGTCCGACCTGACCGAGGTCCTGCGCCTGGGTTGGGGTGATTTCCAGGCGATGCCGAGTCACGCGATCGTCGTGTGCCTGATTTATCCCGTTCTCGGTCTCGTCCTGTTCAGGATGGTGCTCGGCTATTCGGTGCTGCCGCTACTGTTTCCGCTGGCCGCCGGCTTTGCCTTGATCGGTCCTTTTGCCGCGATCGGTCTCTACGAACTCAGCCGTCGTCGCGAGCGCGGCGAAGAGGTCGAAGCATGGGATGCGATCAAGGTGCTGCGCGCACCGTCGTTCGGCGCCATGGTCGAACTCGGCGTGCTCCTGCTGGTCCTGTTCGGGGCCTGGATCGGTGCCGCGAACGCAATCTATGTCGCGATCTTCGGTCACGCTGCGGCCGCAAGCATACCCGACTTCGCAACGCGCGTGCTGACGACACCCGAAGGCTGGTCGCTCATCATCATCGGTTGCGGTGTCGGCTTCCTGTTTGCGGTTGTGGCATTGTGCGTTAGCGTCGTGTCATTTCCGTTGATGCTGGACCGTCATGCGACGGCGATCGACGCGATCCGCACGTCGCTCCGAGCGGTGGCGGCGAATCCGGTTGCGATGGCCGGATGGGGCCTCATCGTGGCGGCGCTGCTCGTGATCGGCTCGCTGCCGCTCTTCGTCGGTCTCGCCGTCGTTCTGCCGGTGCTCGGTCATGCCACCTGGCACCTCTATCGGCGGGTGGTCGAGCCCAATCCGAACCCACCGGACGCACCGCCGCCGCCCCGGAAGGGTAGGCGCTACGCAGCAGACTTTCCGGCCAATCTCTTCCCGTGGAGCCGCGAGGGCGAGCCGTAACAGCGGAACGGCCGCGCTGGGACGCCCGCGCGGAGCATGACAGAGCGACGGCCTACTTCTGCTGCTGCGGCAGGAAGGTCGGGCCGACCGAGCGGATCGGCTTGTTCTCCGACGCGGGGCTCGCGTCCGCGGGTGGCGTGGCGACCGGTGCGGCAGTTGCTGGCGCAGGAGCCGCGCCTTTCTTGGCATTGGCAGGCTGCGGCGCGCCCTTGTTGAGCCGTTGCTGCTGCATCTTCCTGGCGCTTTCCTCGGTGACGATGATGTCGCCCTGCTGCTCGGCCGCGGCCTTGTCATCGGCCGATTTCAGCGCATCCGCCCAGGTCTGTCCCGCCGCCTTGCAGGAGCAGGAAGGGTTGAACTCGCTGCGGAATTTGAATGCGGTCGGCAGCGCCGTGTAGGGCTGGCCGCCGATCGAGACCGCAGCGTTCATATCCTCGCCGGGATTGCGATGGCTGTAGAGCACGGCTTCCGCGGCCGGGCACAGCGCCTTGCAGGTCTTCTCATCGTCAGGGAAGCGCGCCGGCACGGTGGCAAAGGAGATCGGGAAATAGGCGCCGTCGCAGGTGCGCACGCAGACGGTGCGGAAGGTGCCGGATTGCGGGCCGAGATCGGAGGGCGGCATGGCCTGCGGATTGTTCGGATTGTTGCCGCCGAACAGATTGCTGAGGAAGTTGCCGCCGCCCTGCTGCTGCACGGCATTGGCATATTGCGGGCCGCAATTGTTCTGCGCCAGCGCCATCAGCACCGAGCGGCGCTGGTTGTCGCGCTCCGGGTTGGCGCCGGGACCGCCGCGCAGCCGCTCGAGGCTGCCGGTAATCTGGTCCAGATTGGCGCGCATCTGCTGGATCTGGGTGTTGACCGGGCCGCACTGCGCCGACTGGCCGTTGAACAGCGAGAAGAAGCCGGAGGAATCACAGCCCATGCGCTTGGCCTGCATGGTGACACGGTCGAGCTCGGCCTGCTGCTTGGCCTGGGAATCCTGGTAGCGGCGGATCTGCTCTTCGCGCGCGGCATCACCTCCGCCGCGATCGAGCGCGGCGAGTTGGGCTTCCAGCCGCACGCACATCGGGTTCGGTCCGAGCCCGTTCTGGCCGGGCTGGGGCGGCGGGCCGGCCTGCGCCAAAGCGCCATCGGCGAGCACGAGTGTGCCGAGGAGCACGGTGCAGGCAAGGAGGGAGCGGGCACGGAGGAGAGAGAAGAATTCAGGCATATCCGCCATTCTAGCGAGGTCACGGCCCAGCGTGATCATCCAAGTGGGGTGGGGGCCGAAGCGCGCCCTCCCAATAGCCGCTTCCTGCGGCATCGTCACGTCGTTTCAGGGGCCGAGCTGGTCCTAAGGTCCGCCAGCTCCGAGGGAATTCAGCGCTGGCAGGTGATTGCGATATATTCGTCGCAATGGCCATGGGAGCAGTTTGTGCCGGATTTGGGGACGGAGCCGGTAATTTCATCGGGATCGACCCGGCGATAGCTTGATGCCTTTGCAAAATCTCGTGACTGGCAATAGGTGCGCGCCGCGGAGGCGCCGCACGTGTCGCCCTTGATGTCGTTCTTGGCCAGGCACTGGTCGGCGATGATGAAGACGCGGGTCTCGGCGCACGCCTGAGGTGCTGCAAGGAGGGAGGCGCCGAAAATGAGCGCGAGCAGGGATCGCATGAAATTACCGGGGGCAAAAAACTAGGGAACCGCGGGTTTCAGAATGGGCTCAAATGGTTAGGGGATCATGAACCCTCCGGGCGGGCCGCGCCCCGTGCGGGGGCAAAAACGGCATTTTCGCGGCCCTTGACGCCGGGGCCCGTGGTGGCCCATATGTGGCCGCATGAACGGTCTCCTCGCCATTTGCGCCATTTGCCGCGAGATTACGAGCTAGCGATTCGCTGGCTGGAGCCGTCTTTTCTCAAACACATTGAGAGCCTTGGACGCCCGGCCGAGAGGGATGGGTTGTCATGGAATTGCGTCTTTACGATACGCTGAGCCGGGAAAAGCGCACCTTCGTGCCGCTCGATCCGAACAACGTCCGCATGTATGTCTGCGGACCGACGGTCTATGACTTCGCCCATATCGGCAATGCGCGGCCGGTGATCGTGTTCGACGTGCTGTTTCGGCTGCTGCGCCACATCTACGGCGAGGCGCACGTCAAATATGTCCGCAACATCACCGACGTCGACGACAAGATCAACGACCGCGCCGCGCGCGACTTTCCCGGCCTGCCGCTGAACGAGGCCATTCGCAAGGTCACCGAGCAGACCGGCAAGCAGTTCCATGCCGACGTCGATGCGCTCGGCGCGCTTCGGCCGAGCGTCGAGCCGCGCGCCACGGAGCATATCGGCGAGATGTGCGAGATCATCGAGAAGCTGGTCGCCGGCGGCTTTGCCTATGTCGCCGAGGACCACGTGCTGTTCTCGCCGCAGGCGATGAACGCGGCCAATTCCGCGCTGCCGCGCTATGGCGCGCTGTCGAAGCGCTCGCTCGACGAGATGATCGCCGGCGCGCGGGTCGATGTTGCGCCCTACAAGCGCGATGCGACCGACTTCGTGCTGTGGAAGCCGTCGAAGCCGGGCGAGCCGTCCTGGCCGTCGCCATCCGGCATCAAGGCGGAGGGGCGTCCGGGCTGGCACATCGAGTGCTCGGCGATGGCCTGGAAGCATCTCGGCGAGCATTTCGACATCCATGGCGGCGGCATCGATCTCGTGTTTCCGCACCACGAGAACGAGGTCGCGCAGACCTGCTGCGCCTTCCATCGCGAGCGCATGGCGAACTATTGGATGCATAACGGCTTCTTGCAGGTCGAGAGCGAGAAGATGTCGAAGAGCCTCGGCAACTTCATCACGATCCACGAGCTGCTCAGGGATTGGCCGGGTGAGGTGCTGCGCCTCAACATGCTCAAGACGCATTACCGCTCGCCGATCGACTGGACCATGAAGTCGCTGGAGGAGAGCGCCAAGACGCTCGACGACTGGTATCGCGTCGCGGCCGATGTCGTGTCCGGCGAGCCGGCTCCGTCGGTGGTCGAACCGCTGCTCGACGACCTCAACACGCCGCAGGCGATCGCGGCGCTGCACGGCCTCCGCGGCAACGATATCGCAGGTCTTGCGGGCTCGTTGCGGCTGCTCGGATTCCTCTCCGAGAACGCGGCGCAGTGGGAAGGGCGCAAGCAGCAGGCGAGCGGGATCGACGCCAAGGAGGTCGAGCGCCTGCTCGCGGAGCGAACAGCTGCGCGTAGCCGCAAGGACTTTGGCGAGTCCGACCGCATTCGCGATCTGCTCGCTGCGATGGGCGTCGCGATCAAGGACTCCAAGGAAGGCACCACCTGGGAGATCGCCCGATGAAGCGCCCCGAGACGCCGTTTCCGCGGCACTGGCTCTATTACATCGCGCTGAAAATCGCGCTGCTCGCCGGCGCGGTGGCGATCGTGCTCAAGCTTTATGGGATGTGGTAAGGACGATGGGACAGACTTTGCCAAAGCCCGCACTGAGGCCCTTCCTGCCGGCGGATGTGCCGATGCTCGCCGCGATCTTCGCCGCCAGCATCGAGGAGTTGACCGGCGACGATTATAGCGAGGCGCAGCAGGAAGCCTGGATGGCGGCGGCCGAGGACGAGGAGTTCGGCAAGCGGCTTGCGTCCGACCTGACGCTGATCGCGACGCTGGAAGGCTCGCCGGTTGGTTTTGCTTCGCTGCGCGGCAACGATCACATCCGCATGCTCTATGTGCATCCGGCCGTGGCCGGGCAGGGCATCGCGACCATGCTGGTCGATGCATTGGAGAGGCTCGCCGGCGGCCGCGGCGCCAAGAGTCTGTCGGTGGACGCCAGCGATACCGCGGAGGGCTTCTTCGCCAAGCGCGGCTACACCGCCCAGCAGCGCAACAGCGTCACCATCAACGACGAATGGCTCGCCAACACCACCATGAAGAAGACGCTCGGAGCGGGGCAATGAGCAAGCAGCGTCTCTATCTGTTCGACACCACGCTGCGCGATGGGGCGCAGACCAACGGCGTCGACTTCACGCTGGCCGACAAGCAGGTCATCGCGGCGATGCTCGATGATCTCGGCATCGACTATGTCGAGGGCGGCTATCCCGGCGCCAACCCGCTCGACACGGAGTTCTTTGGCTCCAAGCCCAAGCTCAATCATGCGCGCTTCACCGCCTTCGGCATGACGCGCCGGGCGGGACGGTCGGTGTCCAACGATCCGGGCGTCGCGGGCCTTTTGGAAGCGAAGGCGGACGCGATCTGCTTCGTAGCGAAGGCGTCGGCCTATCAGGTCCGCGTCGCGCTGGAGACCACGAAGGAAGAAAATCTCGCCTCGATCCGCGACAGCGTCGCGGCGGCGAAGGCGGCCGGCCGCGAGGTGATGCTAGATTGCGAGCATTTCTTCGACGGCTACAAGGAAGACGCCGCCTTTGCGCTTGCCTGCGCCAAGGCCGCCTTCGATGCCGGTGCGCGCTGGGTGGTGCTGTGCGACACCAACGGCGGCACCATGCCTGATGAGGTCGAGGTCATCGTCAGAGACGTGACCAGGCACATCCCCGGCGATCACGTCGGCATCCACGCCCATAACGACACCGAGCAGGCGGTGGCCAATTCGCTCGCCGCGGTGCGTGCCGGCGCGCGGCAGATCCAGGGCACGCTGAACGGCCTCGGCGAGCGCTGCGGCAATGCCAATCTCTGCTCGCTGATCCCGACGCTGAAGCTGAAGACCGGGTTTGCCGACGCCTTCGAGATCGGCGTCACCACGGAGAAGCTGGCGACGCTCGTCAAGGTGTCGCGCACGCTCGACGACATGCTCAACCGCGTGCCGAACCGGCATGCTCCTTATGTCGGCGAGAGCGCCTTCGTCACCAAGACCGGCATCCATGCCTCCGCCGTGCTGAAGGATCCGCAGACCTACGAGCATGTGTTGCCGGAGCTGGTCGGCAATCACCGCAAGGTGCTGGTGTCCGACCAGGCCGGGCGCTCCAACGTCATCGCCGAGCTCGACCGCGCCGGTATCCCTTACGAGAAGAGCGATCCGAAGCTGACGCGTCTCGTCGAGGAATTGAAGGAGCGCGAGGCGGCCGGCTATGCCTATGAATCCGCCAACGCCTCGTTCGAGCTCCTGGCGCGGCGCACGCTCGGCAAGGTGCCGCATTATTTCGAGGTCGAGCAGTTCGACGTCAACGTCGAGCAGCGCTACAACGCGCTCGGGGAACGCGTCACGGTGGCGCTCGCGGTGGTCAAGGTCGACGTCGCCGGCGAGCATCTGATCTCGGCGGCCGAAGGCAACGGTCCCGTCAACGCGCTCGACGTCGCCCTGCGCAAGGACCTCGGCAAGTACCAGAAGTTCATCGAGGGCCTGACACTGATCGACTATCGCGTCCGTATCCTCAATGGCGGCACCGGCGCGGTCACGCGCGTGCTGATCGAGAGCGAGGACGAGAACGGCGATCGTTGGACCACCGTCGGCGTGTCCCCGAACATCATCGATGCCTCGTTCCAGGCGCTGATGGATTCGGTAATCTACAAGCTCGTGAAGTCGGACGCGCCGGCGTAACCCCCACGACGACTGTCATTCCCCGCGAAGGCGGGGAATCCAGTACGCTGCGGCCCATCGATTTATCTACTGCTGTCACGGAGTACTGGATCGCCCGGTCAAGCCGGGCGATGACACCGAGGATGGGGAAAGGGCACGGCCATGATCGACCACATCTCCGTCGGCGTCAGCGATCTCGATCGCGCCGCAAAGTTCTACGAGGCGACGCTCGCCGCACTCGGCCTCGCGCGCCTCGTCACGCGGCCGCGGACGATCGGGTTTGGCAAGGCATATCCGGAGTTCTGGATCAATCTGCGCGAGGGCATGCCGCGTGTCGCGCCGGAGAGCGGCGTGCACATCTGCCTGCGGGCGAAAACCGCGGCCGAGGTCGATGCGTTTCACGCAGCTGCGCTGTCCGCTGGCGGCGCCTCCGACGGCGCACCGGGCCTCCGCCCGCACGATCGCGTGCGCTACTACGCCGCCTTCGTCACCGATCCCGACGGCAACCGGATCGAGGCGGTGACGTTTCCGCAGGAATAGGGTCGGTCTAAAGCGCGATGCGATTAGGATGGATCGTCATCGCGCTTTAGGTTGTTGTTTGAGCATGATCTTTTCGGAAAACCGCTTCACACTTTTCCGGATCATGCTTTAGAGCCGCCGGGCCACGTCGGGCGCGAGATCGCGCTGGTCGTCAGGGATCTGCGCCGCCGCGGCGCGCAGCCGTGGGATGATCTCCTCGACCTTGTCCGCCTTCAGGATATCGACGGTGAGGCCGGCACGGATGAACTGGGTCTGCCGCATGTGGGCCACCAGGGAGAACAGCGGCTCCCAGAAGCCGTCGACATTGGCCAGCAGCACCGGCTTGGCGTGCCGGCCGAGTTGCTGCCAGGTCAGCTGCTCCACCAGCTCCTCAAGCGTGCCGAGCCCGCCGGGCAGGGCCACGAACGCGTCGGAGCGCTCGAACATCAGCCGCTTGCGCTCGTGCATGTCGGGCGTGACGACCATCTCCTGCACGCGCGTCAGCGCATTCTCGCGCATCCGGAGGAAGTCGGGGATGATGCCGGTGACCATGCCGCCGTGATCCAGCACGGAGGTCGCAACCGCGCCCATCAGGCCGAGCGAGCCGCCGCCATAAACAAGACGGATCTTGTTTTCCGCCAACGCTCTGCCGAGCGCCTTCGCCGCTTCAATGAAGTTGGGATTTGTTCCAGGGCCGGAGCCGCAATAGACACAGACGGTTTTGATCGTGCTCATTGGTGCCATGATGCATTGCAGCGAAGTGGCGTCAAGCCCAAACGGTGATTCGATACTTCCGGGAATTTACCGGTAAATCGCGACAAACAATCGAAGATTCGCCATCTGGCGGGTGCGCGGGCATCGGGAAGGCTCTATATGACGGGCGAAAATCGTTAATCGCAGTTTCGCCCGCATCCGGCGGGCTTTCGGGTTTGTTGATGGACCAACCTCAATCGTTCGACGGCGCCGACGTTCCTGATCCTTCCGTGGCAGGACCGCAGGCCGGGGCCACGCTGATGGGCACGCTGGCACATCTGTGGCCCTACATCTGGCCGGGCGACCGTTTCGACCTGAAGATGAGGGTGGTCTGGTCGCTGGTGCTGTTGCTCGCCGCCAAGCTGATCACGCTCACCGTGCCGTTCAGCTTCAAATGGGCGACGGATGCGCTGACCGGCGCCAACACCGCGCCGGTAGCGGCCGACAATTGGCATCTCTGGGTGATCGCCTCGCCTTTGCTGCTGACCGCGAGCTACGGCGTGATGCGCATCCTGATGGCGGTGCTGACGCAATGGCGCGACGGCATCTTCGCCCGCGTCGCCATGCATGCGGTGCGCAAGCTCGCGACCCTCACCTTCATCCACATGCACGAGCTGTCGCTGCGCTTTCACCTCGAGCGCAAGACCGGTGGCCTCACGCGCGTGCTCGAGCGCGGCCGCGAGGGCATCGAGGTCATCGTGCGCATGGTGATCCTGCAGCTGATCCCGACCATCGTCGAGGTCTCGCTGCTGCTGGCGGTGCTGCTCTGGCAATTCGACTGGCGCTACGTGGTCGCGACCCTGATCACGGTCACGCTCTACATGTACTACACCTACGTCGCGACCGAGTGGCGGATCGGCATCCGCCGCAAGATGAACGATTCCGACACCGAGGCGAACACCAAGGCGATCGACTCGCTGCTCAACTACGAGACGGTGAAGTATTTCAGTGCCGAGGCACGCGAGGCGCAGCGCTACGACAGATCGGTCGAGCGCTACGAGGAGGCGAGCGTCCGCACCTACACCTCGCTTGCGGTGCTCAACACAGGCCAGGCGGTGATCTTCACGCTGGGCCTGACCGCGACCATGCTGATGTGCGCGATCGGCGTGCGCAACGGCACCAACACCGTCGGCGATTTCGTGCTGGTCAACGCCATGATGATCCAGCTCTACCAGCCGCTGAACTTCATGGGCATGGTCTATCGCGAGATCAAGCAGGCGATCATCGACATCGAGAAGATGTTCGGCGTGCTCAGCCGCGAGGCCGAGATCAAGGACGCGCCTGGCGCGAAGCCGCTGGTCATCTCCGCCGGCACGGTGCGCTTCGAGGACGTGCGCTTTGCCTATGAGCCGGCGCGCCCCATCCTCAAGGGCATCAGCTTCGAAGTGCCGGCCGGCAAGACGGTTGCCATCGTCGGCCCCTCTGGCGCCGGCAAATCGACCATCTCGCGGCTTCTGTTTCGCCTCTATGATGTCTCCGGCGGCAGGATCCTGATCGACGGCCAGGACATCCGCGAGGTCACGCAGGCCAGCCTGCGCGCATCGATCGGCATGGTGCCGCAGGATACCGTGCTGTTCAACGACACCATCCGCTACAACATCCGCTACGGCCGCTGGGACGCGACCGATGCCGAGGTCGAGGAGGCGGCGCGGCTGGCGCAGATCGACCACTTCATCCGCATGGCGCCGAAGGGCTACGAGACCCAGGTTGGCGAGCGCGGCCTGAAGCTGTCGGGCGGCGAGAAGCAGCGCGTCGCGATCGCGCGCACGGTGCTCAAGGCGCCGCCGATCCTGGTGCTCGACGAGGCGACCTCGGCGCTCGACACCCATACGGAGCACGAGATCCAGGGGGCGCTCGACCGCGTGGCGAAGAACCGCACCTCCCTGGTGATCGCGCATCGGCTTTCCACCATCGTCGGCGCCGACGAGATCATCGTGCTGGACCAGGGCCGCATCGCCGAGCGCGGCACTCACGCGAGCCTGCTCGCGCAGGGCGGGCTCTATGCCAGCATGTGGAACAGGCAGCGCGAGGCCGAGGAGGCCCGCGAGAAGCTGGCCAAGATGGCCGACACCAATGCCGCGCCTAACCGGGAGCCGCCGCCGGTCGATGATAGCCTGACGACGCCCGCGGCGGCGGAGTGACCTTGTCTCCGGTCCCAAGTCTGGCCTAAACAAAGTCTGGCCTAAACAAAGTCTGGCCTAAACAAGCCCGCGCGACGACCCCGTGGCATTAACCCCGACCGGCAAAAAGCAATGTCCATTCTCGATTCGATCCAGCGTCAGATCCCGCCGATCCACAAGGAGGGCTATCCCTTCATCGGCGCCTTTGCGCTGGCGAGCCTGCTCCTGTTCTGGCTGTGGTCGCCGCTGGGGTGGATCGGCACGATCCTGACCGTTTGGTGCGCGCTGTTCTTCCGCGATCCCGTCCGTGTGACGCCGGCGCGCGAGGGTCTCGTGGTGTCGCCGGCCGACGGGCGTGTCTCCATGATCACCATGGCGCTGCCGCCGGCCGAGCTCGGGCTCGGCGACCGGCCGCTGCCGCGCGTCTCGATCTTCATGAGCGTGTTCAATTGCCACGTGAACCGCGCGCCCGTGGCGGGCAGGGTGGATCGTATCGCCTACCGGCCCGGCCTCTTCATCAACGCCGAGCTCGATAAGGCGAGCGAGGACAACGAGCGCAACTCGCTGGTGATCACAACCCCGACGGCGCGGATCGGCGTGGTCCAGATCGCCGGCCTGGTCGCCAAGCGCATCGTCTGCTTCGTCAAGGAGGGGCAGGCGATCGGCGCCGGCGAGCGTTTCGGCCTGATCCGCTTCGGCTCGCGCCTCGACGTCTACCTGCCCGTGGGTACCAAGGCGCTGGTCTCGGAAGGGCAGACCGCGATCGCCGGAGAGACGATCCTGGCCGACCTTGCCGGCGACGACCCGGGCCGCGCGTTCCGCGCCAATTAACCAATAGTCGGTGCTCGCAGGCGTTCCGCCGCAATGGCGGAGGGCGGCGCGGCTTGCTATATCTCGCCTCGAGATAAGGACGAGCCATGACGCCTTACGATTTCAAGGATCTCGACGTCCGCCGCCGGCGGTTCCGACCGATCCCGGTGCGGATGCTGGTGCCCAACGTCATCACGCTGCTGGCGATCTGCGCCGGCCTGACCTCGATCCGCCTGTCGATCGAAGGACGGATGACGCTCGCGGTCTATGCCATCGTGTTCGCCGCCGCGCTCGACGGCATCGATGGCCGCATCGCGCGCATGATCAAGGGGCAGTCGAAGTTCGGCGCCGAGCTCGACAGTCTCGCCGACTTCGTCAATTTCGGCGTGGCGCCCGGCCTGATGCTGTATTTCTGGCAGCTGCATGAGCTCGGCAATGCCGGCTGGATCGCCGCCATGGTGTTCGCGATCTCCGGCGGCCTGCGGCTTGCGCGCTTCAATGCCACCATGGACGATCCGAACAAGCCGGCTTTCGCCGCCAATTTCTTCACCGGCGTGCCGGCGCCCGCCGGTGCGATCACAGTGCTGCTGCCGATCTATGTCGCGTTCCTCGACGTCGGGCGCACACCTGCGGCGGTGACCGCGGCCTACACGCTTCTGATCGCGTTTCTGATGGTGTCGCGCCTGCCCGTGTTCTCCGGCAAGACCAAGCGGATGCGCGTGCCGCCCGAGCTGGTGCTGCCGGCCTTCGTCGCCGTGATCGTCTTCATCGCGCTCCTGATCGCCTATCCCTGGCACGTGCTGTCGATCGGCACGGTGCTGTACCTCCTCGCGCTGCCGCTCGGCTACAAATCCTATCGCGACCAGGCGCGCGCGATGGAAGCCACCGCGCCGGCGGGAGGCGAGGTCCCGTCACCGCCCTCGGCGCCGACGCTGGCGAATTTGTCGGAGCCGCCGCAAGACGACGATCGGCCCGGACGACTGCACTAAAGCGCTCCTCGCGGATATCTGCCATGAAGCCTGCCTGAGTTGGGTCGAGGTCCGATCTCGGCTATATCGCCCTTGTGCCGGCGGCATCGCGCAATCAATCGCCGCCAACCTGGGAGAGAACGCCGTGACCAATTCCGCGACCGGGCCGCTGCCCGCTTCCGTCCTCGAAGCGCTGGGCCGTTACGATACGCCGACGATCTGCAACGCCATGGAGATCGTGGCGCCCGAGCGGCGGCTGATCGGCTACACCACCAAGCAGCTGGTCTGTCCGTTTCCCGACCTGCCGCCGATCGTCGGCTATGCCCGCACGGTGACGATCCGCTCGGTTCTGAAGTCATCGCTTCCGGCCGAGGAGCAGTCCAAGCGCCGAATCGCATATTACGAATATGTCGGCACCGGCCATGGCCCGCGTATCTCGGTGATCCAGGACATCGACGGACCCGACGTCGGCTATGGCGCGTTCTGGGGCGAGGTACAGAGCAACGTGCACAAGGCGCTCGGCTGCCTCGGCGTCATCACCGACGGCTCGATCCGCGACATCCCGCAATGGGCGCCAGGGTTCCAGGCGCTAGCCGGCTCGATCGGCCCGTCGCACGCCTGGGTGCACGCGGAAAGCTTTGGCGGCGAGGTGCGCGTCGCCGGCATGACCGTGAAGTCGGACGACCTCATCCACGCCGACCGGCATGGCGCCATCGTGATCCCGCTCGACCTTGCCGCAAAGCTGCCGGAGGCGGCCGAACTGTGCGGCCGCCGCGAGACGCCGATCCTGGAGATCGCCCGCAGTCCCGACTTCTCGCTCGAGAAGCTCAAGGCCGCGTTGAAGCGCTCTGCGGAGATCCATTGACGGCTGCTGGAGCGTGATCCGGAAAAGTGTGTAGCGGTTTTCCGAAAAGATCATGCTCAAACAATAACCTAAAGCGCGATGACGATCGATCCTAATCGCATCGCGTTTTAGGGCAATCTACGGCCCGGGCGACGGCCGAATGGCGCCTTGCTCGGTCAGAAGCAGGGCGACTTGATCCGGTTCTCCGAGCACGGCGGCTGCGCATCCGATCAGGGTGAAGCCGCCGGCAAGGTCCCAGAGGGTGATATCGTCTGCGCTGTTGGCGCTGCGCATCAACCGCGCCGCGAGCACGGCGAAGGCGGCCTCGATAAAGAGCAGCACGCTGAACGCCGGAAGCACGAGTTCCGGCTCGAGCAGGTGGAACGCCAGCGCCGCGGGCAGCGCCGTGAGTAGACCGAATAGCATCAACATCGCGCTGGCTCCGCGATTGGCCCTGTCGCAACGCTAGCAGACACCAGCTGATCCCCGTCCACGATGTGGCGGAGGGCCGCAGCCGACGTGACGTGGTGGGCGCCTGCTTATGGTTAGCGAAAGGTTGAAATTCCTATCGCTGGACGGCAACCGGGACAAATTGCGGCGGCAGGCGGCACATCGTCGAGACTTAACCTTTACGCGCCTTTAAGGGCGGCGCTCTAGGGTCTGCGATGCGGTTCGGGGTTGAGCCGCGCCAGCGGCCAGGACGGCCGTTGTTGCGTAGGCGTTGGAGTCGATCATGGATATCGCAACACTTGTCGGCCTCGTCGCAGGCGCCATTGTTGTGTCGTCGCTGATCCTGATGGGCGGTACGTTCGGGATGTTCTACGACATCCACGCCGTCATCGTCATCTTCGGTGGCTCGTTCGCAGCGACGATGATCCGCTTTCCTTTGTCCGCGATGATCCACGGCGTGCCGCTGGGCGCGAAGTTTGCTTTCACCCTGAGCCGCCTGTCGGCTCACGACCTTGTCGACGAGCTCGCCCGCATCGCGGAAATCGCCCGCAAGCAGGGCCCGGTCGGACTCGAAAAGGTCGAGACCGACGAGCCCTTCCTCGCCAAGGGCATTCGCTATGTTGCCGACGGCTACGACCTCGATTTCATTCGCGACAATCTGGAGCGCGACCGGGACAACTTCCTGATGCACCTCGACGAAGGCAGCAAGATCTACCGCGCCGTCGGCGACTGCGCCCCGGCGTTCGGCATGATCGGCACGCTGCTTGGCATGGTGCAGATGTTCTCCAACATGTCGGATCCCTCCAAGCTCGGCCCGTTCATGGCCACCGCGCTGCTGGCGACCCTGTACGGCGCCGTTGTCGCCAACCTGATCTGCTTGCCGATCGCGGACAAGCTGCACGGCAAGCTGCTGGACGAAGAGACCAACCGCACCTTGATCATCGACGGCATCCTGATGATCCGCGACTCCAAGAGCCCGACCCTGGTGCGCGAAATGCTGCTGGCCTATCTGCCGGAGAAGCATCGTCACACCGAAGGCGAGCCGGTGCCGGCTTGAGGCCGCCGCCTGGATTTTGAGAGATGGCCAAGAAGAAGCGCGGCAATGCTCACGGTGGCGGCCACGGCTGGTTCGTGACCTTCGCCGACCTGATGGCGCTGCTGCTGGCGTTTTTCGTGATGCTGGTCGCGTTCTCCACGCAAGACGCCAACAAGCTGAAGATCGTCGCGGGCTCGATGCGCGAGGCGTTCGGCGTGCAGACCGAGGCGCGCTACTCCGGCATCGTCGAATCCGACGGCCTGCCGACGCGCCCGCGGCTCAAGAACGTCGACCACATCCAGCCGGAAGATGCCTCCAACACGCCGACGCCAGATCAGGAAGACCGCGAAAAGACCTCCGGCGCGAAGATCAAGGTCGACCGCAATTTCGCGCTGGCCGCAGCCTCGCTGCGCCAGGCGTTGCAGGACATGCCGGAACTGACCGAGATGTCCAAGCACATCATGTTCGAGGAGACCAAGCAGGGCCTGAACCTCGAGATCGTCGACCAGGACGGCCGCTCGATGTTCGCCGACGGCTCCAAGGTGCCCTATGACCGCACCCGCCGCCTGGTCGAGAAGCTCGCGATCCCGCTCAAGGCGACGCCGCTCCGCGTCTCCATCGCCGGCCACACCGCGGCGGGGTTCGTGCCGACCCGCAGCGACTATGGCGCCTTCGATCTGTCGGCCGATCGCGCCAACGCCGTGCGCCAGATCCTCGAGCGCCAGGGCCTGCCGCCGTCGCACATCTTCGCCGTCTCCGGCAAGGCCGATACCCAGCCGCTGTTTCCGGACGATCCCTCGCTGGCAGCCAACCGGCGGGTGACCATCACCTTGATGCGCGAAGATCCGCCGCTGCCGCCGAATCTGAGGCCGTAACCCCCTTGCGCTACCATCTTACCTGAGGCATGTCGTCGCGCGGGCGATGAGCGTGGCTGTGGCGTCACAGCATCCGGCTCGGCGCCTGCTATGATGGTGCGCCGATTGACAGGTGCACCGGAAGCGTCAAAAGGCGCCGGATCAATTTCAGGAACGAAGCGTTCTCCACCTTCATGACGGCGAGCATCACACAGGCCGAGACCCAGGACGGTCGGCCCACCGCAAGTTTTTGGGCCCTTACGCTCGGGAGTGTCGGCGTCGTCTTTGGCGATATCGGCACTTCGCCGCTCTATGCATTCCACGAGGCGGTCAAGGCCGCCGCCCATGGCGAGCCCGTCTCGCGCGTCATCGTGCTCGGCGTGCTCTCGCTGATCCTGTGGGCGCTCCTGATCGTCGTCACCGCCAAATATGTCCTCTTGCTGCTGCGCGCCGACAATAACGGGGAGGGCGGCACGCTCTCGCTGATGGCGCTCGGCCAGCGCGCGCTCGGGCGGCGAAGCTGGGTCCTGCTCGCGCTCGGCGTGATCGGCGCTTCGATGTTCATCGGCGATTCCATGATCACGCCGGCGATCTCGGTGCTCTCGGCGGTGCAGGGCCTCAAGCTCGCGACCCCCGCGCTCGAGCACTATGTCGTGCCGCTCACCGTGCTCATTCTGGTGCTGCTGTTCGCCGTGCAGAGCAAGGGAACCGCATTGGTCGCCTCGGCCTTCGGGCCGGTGATGGTGGTCTGGTTCACCGTCATCGCCGTGATGGGGGCTGTCCACATCGCCGACGATCCCACGGTGCTGGCGGCGATCAATCCGTACTATGCGGTGCAGTTCGTGCTGTCGCACGGTGTGATCGGCCTCGTAACGCTCGGCGCGGTGTTCCTGGCGGTGACGGGCGGAGAGGCGCTTTATGCCGATCTCGGCCATTTCGGCCGCAAGCCGATCCAGTCGGCCTGGATGTTTTTCGTGCTGCCGGCGCTTCTAGTCAACTATTTCGGGCAGGGTGCGCTGGTGCTGTCCGATCCCAGCGCGATCGAGCATTCGTTTTATCGCATGGTGCCCGAGAGCCTGGTCCTGCCGCTGGTCGGACTCGCGACGGCCGCAACCGTGATCGCGAGCCAGGCGGTGATCACCGGCGCCTATTCGCTGGTCCACCAGGCCGTGCAACTCGGGCTCCTGCCGCGTTTTGAGGTGCGTTACACCTCCGAATCCCATGCCGGCCAGATCTATCTGCCGCGCGTCAACCGCCTGCTGCTGATCGGCGTGATGCTGCTGGTGCTGCTGTTCCACACCCCCAGCAATCTGGCTTCCGCCTACGGTATTGCCGTCTCCACCACCATGGTCGCCGACGGCATCATGGGCTTCGTCGTGATCTGGAAGTTGTGGAACTGGCGCGCCGCGACGGCCGCAGCCGTGATCGTCCCCTTCGTCATCGTCGATTTGAGCTTCCTCAGCGCCAACCTGCTCAAGCTGCTCGAAGGTGCCTGGGTGCCGCTGCTGTTCGGCATCGTCATGGCAGGGACGATCTGGACCTGGCGCAAGGGCTCCGCAATCCTGATCCAGAAGACCCGCCGGATCGAGGTGCCATTGGACGATCTGATCCGCAGTTTGGAGAAGCGGCCACCGCACATCGTCAAGGGCACCGCGGTGTTCCTGACCAGCGATCCCGCATTCGTGCCGACCGCGCTCCTGCACAATCTCAAGCACAACAAGGTGCTGCATGAGCACAACGTGATTCTGACCATCGAGACCGCGCAGACGCCTCGGGTCGATCTGTCGGAGCGGTTCAGGATGGAGAAGATCAGCGAAAAGTTCTCCAAGGTCCGCTTGCGCTTCGGTTTCATGGAGCAGCCGAACGTGCCGAAGGCGCTCGCCATCGCGCGCAAGCAGGGTTGGCAGTTCGACATCATGTCGACGTCGTTCTTCGTGTCGCGCAGGTCACTGAAGGCCTCGGCACAGTCGGGCATGCCGCTCTGGCAGGATCATGTGTTCATCGCGCTGAGCCGGTCGGCCAACGATGCCACCGACTACTTCCAGATCCCCACCGGCCGCGTGGTCGAAGTCGGAACCCAGGTCACCATCTAGAATGCAACTGGCGTAGCCATGCATATTTGCATGGCTATGGCCCGGAATCGGGCTAGGCCATGCCGGTGGCGCAGGACTATAAGCCGCGCGCTCTTCCGCCGTTGTGCAGTGAAGCATTTTAGAGGCCATCGGGCTCTCCCATGACAAGCGACATAGCAGTTCCCGCCCCGGAAACGGTGGCGGCAAATGGGCATGGCGATGCCCATACCACCGCCGGTTTCGGCGCGCTGACGCTCGGCAGCATCGGCGTCGTTTACGGCGACATCGGCACCAGCCCGCTCTACGCGTTCCGCGAGGCGGTGATGGCGGCCTCGGGCGCGGACGGGTTGCCGACGCCGGCAGCGGTCCTCGGCGTGCTCTCCCTGATCCTGTGGGCGCTCATCGTGGTGGTGACGCTCAAATACGTCGTGATCCTGCTCCGCGCCGACAACAACGGCGAGGGCGGCACGCTTGCACTGATGGCGCTGGCCCAGCGGGCGGTTGGCACCGGCCGCGGCGGGGCCACCATCGTCCTGCTCGGCATCATTTCCGGAGCTTTGTTCTACGGCGATGCCGTGATCACGCCGGCGCTCTCCGTGCTGTCGGCGATCGAGGGCATGAAGGACGTCACGCTAAGGTTCGAGCCCTACATCGTTCCGCTGACGGTTGTGATCCTGGTCGGCCTGTTCGCCGTGCAGTCCCGCGGCACGGCGCGCGTTGCCGCCTTGTTCGGCCCGATCATGTGCGTCTGGTTCACGGTTCTGGCGGTGGCGGCGATCCCTCAGATCGCCCAGCAGCCGCAGGTGCTGCTTGCGCTCAACCCGCTCTACGCCGTGAACTTCATGCTGCACCATAGCATCGTCGGCTTCGTGACGCTGGGCGCGGTGTTCCTGGCGGTGACCGGCGCCGAGGCGCTCTATGCCGATCTCGGCCATTTCGGCAAGCGGCCGATCCAGACCGCCTGGCTTACCATCGTGCTGCCCTCGCTGGCGCTGAACTATCTGGGGCAGGGCGCGCTGGTGCTCGGCGACCCCGGCGCGATCGTGAGCCCGTTCTTTCAGCTGTTCCCGCAAGGCTTCGTCCGAGGCTGCATGGTCGTGCTCGCCACCATGGCGACCGTCATCGCGAGCCAGGCCGTCATCACCGGCGCCTATTCGCTGACGCGTCAGGCGATCCAGCTCGGGCTGCTGCCGCGCTTTGAAATTCGCCATACGTCGGAAGCCCATTCCGGCCAGATCTTCATTCCGCGCATCAACCAGCTGCTGCTGGTCGCGGTGGTGCTGCTGGTGCTGCTGTTCCGCTCGTCGAGCGCGCTCGCATCCGCCTACGGCATCTCCGTCACCGGTACCATGGTGGTCACGGCGATGATGGGCTTCGTCGTGGTCTGGAAGGGCTGGCGCTGGTCAGCGCTTGCTGCCGGCGCGCTGATTGCGCCGTTCCTGTTCCTCGATCTGACCTTCCTGAGCGCGAACCTGTTGAAGGTGTTCGAGGGCGGCTGGGTGCCACTGGCGCTCGGCGCGCTCATGATCATCCTGATGTACACGTGGCGGCGCGGCAGCCGGCTGCTGTTTGAAAAGTCGCGCAAGCTCGAGTTTCCGCTCGCCGATCTCGTGGCGATGCTGGAGAAGCGGCCGCCGCAGCGGGTGCCTGGCACTGCGGTGTTCCTGACCTCGGACCCGCTCAGCGCGCCGACCGCGCTGATGCATAGTCTGAAACACTACAAGGTGCTGCACGAGAAGAACGTCATTCTCACCATTGAGACCGCGCAAACCCCGCGGATCGATCCGGCCGAACGGGTGAAGCTGGAGCAGATTTCACCGACCTTCTCCAAGGTGACGCTGAAGTTCGGCTTCATGGAATCGCCCAACGTGCCGAAGGCGCTCGCGATCGCCCGCAAGCTGGGCTGGCAGTTCGACATCATGTCGACCTCGTTCTTCCTGTCGCGCAGGGCGCTCAAGCCCGCCGCCCATTCCGGCATGCCGCGCTGGCAGGACCGGCTGTTCATCTCGCTCAGCCGCTCCGCCAACGACGCCACCGACTATTTCCAGATCCCGTCCGGCCGTGTGGTCGAGGTCGGCACGCAGGTGACGATCTAGGGCAGACGATCTAGGCCTTGGGATTCAAAGCGGACTTCAAGTCGCTGCGATTTAGCTTTAACTTGCGCCGCGCGGCTCAAGCCTTTGTGGCGCTTGATTTTCGTCTCCCGAGAGGCGAGGTTGCCGCCGGCCGGGATCGCCCCGGTACGCGGCCCGCGACGTTGGAGGATGATGTGGCAAATCAAGTGCAGGATCTGACCCCGGACGAGGTCGCCAAGGGTGTCGCGGAAGGGCGTTATCTGCTCGTCGACGTCCGTGAGCCAAACGAGGTCGAGGCCGAGGCTTACCCTTACGGCGTCGTGGTTCCGCTCTCGACCTTCGATCCGAAGGCGATCCCCGATCCCGCCGGCAAGGAGGTCGTGTTCGCCTGCCGCTCGGGCAAGCGCTCGGTGACGGCCTCGCTGGCGGCGCAGGCGGCAGGCCTGCCTTACGACAAGCATCTGGCCGGCGGCATGCTGGGCTGGAAGGCGGCCGGGCTTCCCAGCAAGGTCGGTGGCTAACCGCGCAATGACGACCAAGAGCTCTTCGCTGAACAAGGTCTTCGCCGACCTTCCCGTCACCATCTTCGAGGCGATGTCGCAGGCCGCGCGCGACAACAATGCGATTAATCTCGGCCAGGGCTTTCCCGACGATCCCGGCCCCGAGGACATCCGCCGCGCCGCGGCCGAGGCCTCGCTGAACGGCTACAACCAGTACCCCTCGATGATGGGCCTGCCGGAGCTGCGCCAGGCGATTGCGAACCATTACGGCCATTGGCACGGCCTCAAGCTCGATCCGATGAGCGAGGTGATGGTCACCTCCGGCGGGACCGAGGCGCTGACCTCGGCGATCCTCGCGGTGGTCCAGCCCGGCGACGAGGTGGTCTGTTTCCAGCCGGTGTACGATTCCTATCTGCCGATCATCCGCCAGGCCGGTGGCATTCCGCGCTTGGTGCGTCTCGAGCCGCCGCACTGGCGGCTGAATGAAGACATGCTGAAAAGCGTGTTCAATTCAAAGACCAAGGCGGTGCTGTTTAACAACCCCCTGAATCCCAGCGCGGTGGTCTATCCGCGCGAGGATCTCGAGCTCTTGGCGCGCTATTGCCAGGCGTTCGACGTCATCGCGATCTGCGACGAGGTCTGGGAGCACGTCACTTTCGACGAGCACAAGCATATCCCGCTGATCACCATTCCCGGCATGCGCGAGCGCACCATCAAGGTCGGCTCGGCCGGCAAGATCTTCTCGCTGACGGGCTGGAAGATCGGCTTCGTCTGCGCGGCGCCACCGCTGCTCCGCGTCGCGGCCAAGGTGCACCAGTTCCTGACCTTCACCACCGCGCCGAACCTGCAGGCCGCGGTCGCCTATGGGCTCGGCAAGTCCGACGACTACTTCCTGTCGATGCGCAAGGACCTGACGCGGAGCAGGGACCGGCTGACCAAGGGACTGGAGAGCCTCGGCTTCCCCGTGCTGAAGTCGCAAGGCACCTACTTCCTCACCGTCGACCTGTCGCCGCTCGGGCTCAACGAGAGTGACACTGAGTTCTGCTGGCGCATCGTGAAAGACTACAAGGTCGCCGCGATCCCGGTCTCGGCGTTCTACGAGCAGGACCCGGTCACATCAGTGGTGCGCTTCTGCTTTGCCAAGAAGGACGAGACGCTCGACACCGCACTGGAGCGGCTGTCGGACGCGGTGCGTGGACGCAAGAGGTAGACAGAGATGACGAACGTCGGCCGCTCCGGCTTTGGCCTTGGTTTCGCGATCGCCGCCGCGCTGACGTTGCTCTCCGCTCCCGCAGGTGCCGAGGAGCGGGTCGTCAATTTCTACAACTGGTCCAACTACATGGCGCCTGACGTCCTTGAGGCCTTCACCAAGGAGACCGGCATCAAGGTCGTCTACGATACCTTCGACGCCAACGAGACGCTGGAGACGCGCCTGATGGCCGGCAAGTCCGGTTATGACGTCGTGGTGCCCACCGCTTATTTCCTGCAGCGCCAGATCAAGGCCAACATCTTCCAGAAGCTCGACAAGTCGAAGCTCCCGAACCTCGCCAATGCCTGGCCGGTGGTGACGCAGCGCCTCGCCACCTACGACCCCGGCAATGTCTACGCCGCCAACTACATGTGGGGCACGACGGGCATCGGCTACAACATCGCCAAGGTGAAGCAGATCCTCGGGCCCGACGCCAAGATCGACAGCTGGGACATCGTCTTCAAGCCGGAGAACCTCGCCAAGTTCAAGGACTGCGGCGTCCACATGCTCGACTCCGCCGACGACATCTTCCCGGCGGCGCTGAGCTGGCTCGGGCTCGATCCGAACTCGACCAAGCAGGCGGACCTGGAAAAGGCCGCCGATGCCGTGGCGAAAGTCCGCCCCTCCGTACGCAAGTTTCACTCGTCCGAATATCTAAGCGCGCTCGCCACCGGCGAGATCTGCTTCGTGGTCGGCTGGTCCGGTGACATCATGCAGGCCCGCGCCCGCGCCGCGGAAGCCAAAAGCGGCGTCGAGATCGGCTACACCATTCCGAAGGAGGGCGCGCAGATGTTCTTCGACAATCTCGCGATCCCCGCGGATGCCAAGAATGTTAGGGAAGCCTACGAGCTGATCAACTATCTCTATCGCCCGGACGTTGCCGCCAAGAACTCGGACTTCCTGTCCTACGCCAACGGCAACCTCGCCAGCCAGAAGCTGGTGGATCCAAAAATCCTGAACGACAAGAACATCTATCCGGACGAAGCGACGCTCGCAAAACTGTTCGTCATCACGGCGCGCGAGCCGGCCACGCAACGGATCATCAACCGGCTCTGGACGAAGGTGAAGACGGGGCGGTAGTAGCGCCTGTCATTGCGAGGAGCGAAGCGACGAAGCAATCCAGACTGCTTCCGTGGAACGATTCTGGATTGCTTCGCTGCGCTCGCAATGACGGAGTATTTACCGCCACCTTCTATGCAGCCACAGCCACTGCTCGGGATGCTCGCGGACCCAGCTTTCCACCACGCTCGTGATCGCCTGCGTGGTGCCCTGGATGTCGATCCTGCCGCCGGCATCGCGCACCGGCGGGATCTCCTCGGTCAGCTCGCCGCGGAAGCGGCCGTCGGGCAGGCGGATGATGCGCACGCCGTGGATTGGGCATTCGACCTGGCGCAAGAGGCGCGCCAGCATCGGATTGGCGCGGGTCTTGCGGCCGAAGAACGTGACCTCGACGCCGGCTGTCAGATACTGGTCGATCAGCATGGCGACGTGCTTGCCGTCCTTCAGCGCCTGCGCGAGCCGCAGCGGCGCGTCGCGGCCGGCCGGGATCAGCGTGCCCATGTTGACCTGGCGCATCTCCTGGATGATGCGATCGGCCGAGGCGATGTTCGGGCGGCGATAGAGAATCGCGGTGTCCAGGCCATGCGCGACCGCGGCGAGCGCCGGCAATTCCCAGTTCGCAAGATGTGCGGCGAAGATCAGCGCCGGCTTGCCGTCGTCGCGGATCTGGTCGAACAGCTCGATGCTGCGCGGGGAAATCTCGATGCGACTCTTCTCGGGGACATCG
>NZ_LAXE01000001.1:5250125-5350979 GCF_003122645.1 Bradyrhizobium sp. SUTN9-2 | reverse complement strand
GCGCCGACGCGGCCGAGATTGTCCCAGACGCCCATCAGGATCCGTTCGATCTCCTCCGGTGACTTCTCGGGGAAGGCGGCGGTGAGGTTGGCGCGGCCGATGCGGTGCTCGCGCAGGCGCGGCCCGATCAGCTTGACGGCACGCGCGAAGAAGTCCGAGGTCTTGGCCGGATCGAAATAGCGCGTGGTGCGCAGCATCGCGACGGTCGCGGCGCCGATCAGGCTGCCGCCGAGCGATTTGGCAGTCTCCCGCGCGCGGGCCTTCGTGCTCGCAGGAAGCAGCGCCATGCGTCCGGTCAGGCCGGTTCGCGGGTCAGGATCAGCGAAGCGTTCTGGCCGCCGAAGCCAAATGAGTTCGACATCACCGCGGTTACGCGCGCATCGCGCGCCTTGTTGCCGACGACGTCGAACAGGATCGTGGGATCCGGATTGTCGTAGTTGATCGTCGGCGGAATGCGCTGATGCTCGAGCGTGAGCAGCGAGAAGATCGCCTCGACCGCGCCGGCGGCCGAGATGGTATGGCCGACCATCGACTTGTTGGAGGTGACCGGAATCTTCTGCGCGAGCTCGCCGAACACGGCCGACGTCGTGTTGAACTCCATCTTGTCGTTCTCGGGCGTCGCGGTGCCGTGCGCGTTGATGTGGTCGATCTGATCCGGCGTCATGCCGGCATCGGCCAGCGTCTTGTTCATGCAGCCGATGATCGGCTTGCCGTCGGGCGAGGAGCGGGTGCGGTGGAAGGAATCGGTGAGCTCGCCGCAGCCGGCGATCACGCCGAGAATTTTTGCGCCGCGCGCGGTGGCGGCTTCATAGCTCTCCAACACCAGCGCGCCGGCGCCTTCCGCCATGACAAAACCGTCGCGGTTCTTGGAGAAGGGACGGGAGGCCGCCTGCGGCGGATCGTTCTGGGTCGACAGCGCCGAGAGCAGCGAGAAGCGCACCAGCGCTTCCGGATTCACGGTGCCGTCGGTCGCGACGCAGAGCGCTGCGTCCGTCTCGCCGCGGCGGATCGCCTCGACGCCGAGCTGGATCGAGGTGGCTCCGGACGCGCACGCCGTCGACAGCGAGATCGGCGAGCCCTTGGTGCCGAAGGTCTCGGCAAGATAGGCGGCAACCGAGCCGAACATGAAGCGATGATGATAGGCGCTAAACTTGCCGCCGCCGGAGATGCGGAGCAGATCGTCATAGGTGATGTCTTGCTGGCCGACGGCGCGACCGAGCTCGCGACGCTGCGGCCATTCAACCTCGACCGGCGCCACCGCGAGGAAAAGCGGACCCGGGAAATCGGCCTTGGCGCCGATGCCGGCCTGCTCCAGCGCTTCCTGCGTCACCAGCTCGGCCATCCGCTCGGACAGAGCGGTGGAAGAGAACGGATCGGCGCTGACGAAATCGACCGTGCCGGCCATCGTGGTCTTGAGGCCGTCGATCGGAAAACGCGTGATCGTGCGGATACCGGATTCGCCGGCGACGAGCTTTGCCCAATTGTCGGATTTGCCGGCGCCGAGCGAGGTCATGATGCCCATGCCGGTGACGACGACGACGGGACGCCCGAGTTTGTCGCGTGGTGCAGTCATGTCGATCCCCGCTTGAGCTGATTAAACCGCCTCGACCAGCGCCATGCCTTCGCCGCGCCAGTGTCCGGCTCCCACCACCACGATCTGGGTGGGCGCGCCCTGCATTTCAATCTCGGTCCCCGTGGAATCATTCGGCGGGAACAGCGCGCCGCGCGAGATCGACAATGCGGCGAGGGCAATGCCGAGCGGGAATTGCGTTTCCATGGCGTGGCCGAACACCGTGCCGGTCGAGCGCACCGGAAAGTCGGCATGGTTCTTCAGGAAGTCACGCTCGTCCGAGGTCGCAGGCTCCGCGCCGGTCGCGCCGGTGATGATCGCGCCCTTGCCCTCGCGCCTGGGCAGCTTGGCCCACAGCTTCTCGAGCGTCGCGGTCATGTCGCCAGGCTGCTTGCGCTTGGCGAGGTCGGCGACGACGCTCGACAGCTTGGCGAACGGCTTGGCGCCGCGCGCTTCCGCATGCGCCTTCGACTCCAGCACCAGGAAGGCGCCGGCCGAGCCGAGCGCGAAGCCGGGATGGTCCTTGCGCGCCCACACGGGCGCGAACTTGTCCTTCAGGTTGAAATCGCCGAATTCGTAGAGGACGAGCAAGTCCTTGCGCTCGCCGTTGTGCGATCCGCCGACCAGCGCGATGTCGCTCTCGCCCGAGGCGATGCGCGCGAGCGCGATGCGGGCGGCATCGGCGCCGGCGACCTCTTCGCCCATGAAGGTGCGCGAGGTGCCGCCGAGACCGTGCACGATGGCGATGTTGCCGGCAAGCAGGTTGGAGAGCTGGGCCAGGAACAGCGTCGGCCGGAGATCGCTCATCAGCCGTTCGTTGAGGAAGCCCGGCGCGTTGGCGCCCTTGGCCTCGGCGGTGAGAATGCCGCTGTCGACGTTGATGTCGCGCTCGCCGCCGCCCGCGGCGACCACCATGTCGATCTTCGACAGGATGTCCTTGTTGCCTTTGATGCCGGCGGAATCGAGCGCAAGACCGGCGGCATAGGTGCCGATGCGCTGCCAGGCTTCCATCTGGCGCTGGTCGCCCTTCTTCGGGATCTGGCTGTCGAAGGATACCGGCATCAAGGGATGCACGATGTAGGGCGCAAAGCCCTTCTCGTCGACATTGATGCGCTTCTCGGAAAGCGCGGCCCAATTGGCGTCGAGGCCCTCGCCGAGCGAGGTGGCGAGCCCAATGCCGGTGATCCAGACCTCGGTCTGGCCCGGCTTCAAAGCGGGAGTGTCAGTCATGACGATACGGCCTGTTGCGGAAAGCCGACGCGCTCGGCGACCTTCGCCATGTATCCGCGCATATCCGCATTGGGGAAGGGAATCAGCGTGAAGGTCAGCGCCGAATTGGCGCGCAGCTTGCCGCCGACCCGGATCTTGGCCTCGGTCATGGCATAGCCGGAGCCTTCATGGGTGAGGCTCGCCTCGATGCTCATGAGGTCGCCGGGGAAGACCGAGCCGCGGACCTTGGCCTCCTTCACGGCGGCCAGGATCGGCATGCGTTCGAATCGGAACACGCCGAGTTGAAGCCAGCCCGAGGCCTGCGCCATCGATTCGATCAGGAGCACGCCGGGCATCAACGGATAACCCGGGAAGTGCCCCTCGAAGATGGTGCTTTCCTGCGGGACCTGCGCTTCGACGACGATCGTCTTCTCGTCGACCTTGAGGTCGACGATGCGATCGATCATGTGGAAGTATTCGAGTTGCATGACTGCGCCCTTAGGCGCTCGCGCCCTTGGCCGCAACCAGTTCGTCGATGCGGGCGCACAGGTTCTTCAGCACGAAATATTGCTCGGTGGTCGCCTTGCCGTCGTTGACCTCCTGAGTCCACTTCTCCAGCGGCAGCTTGATGCCGAACTGCTTGTCGATCGCGAAGGCGATATCGAGGAAATCGAGGCTGTCGATGCCGAGGTCATCGATGGCATGGCTATCCGGCGTGATCGTGTCGCGCGGGATGTCGCAGGTTTCAGCGATGATCGTGGCGACCTGATCGAATGTGGAGGACATCACTAAGCCTTTGATATATTGTAGGTATTTGTCAGATTGTCCAGAGTGGCACGGTGGCTGGGCATCGCGCCCCTGATGACGCCCTCAAACCCCCCTCTGGCCGGGTCGAAAGCCCGTATATCGGAGCGCCGCCTTGAGTTCAATGGAGCCGGGCAGGCCTCCGGGGACAGCATCGGACGTGGCTGGGGATGCCGGCTGGGTCCGTCCGCCGCGAGGTCCGTGCCGGGCCGGTCCCTAAATATGCGGCGTTGTGATCTTGACGCAGTCGCGGCGGCCCATCAGCACGCAATCCTGGGTCCGGCGCAGGTCGGCGATGCTGACCGCGAGCCAGATCCCGATCGCCGTCAGCGCGATGGTGAAGGCGAGCGCTGCGATGTTGGCAAACATGCGCTGCCGGTAATTGTCGGGCTCGGCACGCGGCTGCTCGTAGCGTGACAGGTCCAGCCGTTCGGGCGTGCCGCGGAGCGGTTGCACGGAGCCATTGCCGCGCTGGACCCTTGGAGAAGGCGGGGTGCGCGGCCTGAACTGGAGCACCCGGTGCTCCTCATCAGAGCTTATGGGCCGCTGATTGTTCATGGGGCGGGGATCACTCCGAAGCAGCGATCTAGATAGCATAGGTGAGGCACGCGTTGCAGTAAATCTTTGCAATGCCAGGATGCATTTGTGCGTTCGTACTATTTTGCGCATGGACCGGTGTGCCGCGATCCAGCAACGGGCCATCGTGCCCGTCGCGAGGGTTGCGCTGCAACGCGGGCATAGCGACAGCCATTGAGGACGTCTTTTTTTACCGGCCGGCATCGACTTGTGATCTGCGCGTCTTCCGAACGGATTTTGCCACCGCGGGACCCGTGGCATAGTCGCGGGAACCCGAACCGTTTCGTTGCTGCCAGGGGCCTTCGATCATGACCACGACCAACGCGCGCGAGCCGAGAGTGCATCCGGTTCCGATCCTGTCGCTCCGGCCGACGCAGATGACGGTCGGCATGCGCGAGGTCAAGGAGAAGCGCAGGCGCTGGCGCGAGCACGGCAAGAAGAAGCAGGCGGATCTGCTCGGCAAGCACATGATCCCCGTCGTTTACGGTCCCGACGCGCGCTACTACGTGATCGATCATCATCACCTCGGCCGCGCACTGCACGATGAAGGCGTCAAGGAAGTGCTGGTGACCGTCGTCGGCGATCTCAGGATGGTGGAGCGCGAGGCGTTCTGGGGCGTCATGGACAACAAGCGCTGGGTCTATCCTTACGACGCCAAGGGTGAGCGGCGCTCGTTCCGCGACCTGCCGAAATCCGTCGCTGACCTCAAGGACGATCCGTTCCGCAGTCTTGCCGGCGAATTGCGCCGCATGGGCGGCTTCGCCAAGGACACCACGCCGTTCTCCGAATTCCTGTGGGCCGATTTCCTGCGCCGGCAGGTCTCGCGCAAGGCGGTGGAGGCCGATTTCGATAATGCGCTCGAGAAGGCGATGGCCGCGGCCAGAAGCAAGAATGCGATCTATCTGCCCGGCTGGTGCGGCCCGGCGGACGACGACTGAGGGTATTCACGTCAGTCGCGCTGGAAGATCCTGGCGCCGGGATAGGCGCGGCGGGCGTAAGTTACCACCAGCGCGCGGTCCTGGGTGTCCAGGAACGGCGTTCGGATCTGGCTCGATCCGACGATGAGGTGCCACAGGCCATTGAGCTTCTGGATCACGATCTTCATTTGCGTAGTCCTCAATGACTCCCATTCCGGCGAATGTTGCCGCCGCAGTGCCTAGGATAGCGCTCGCGGGTATCAAATTCCCAATACGGCCGGCGCTGCAAAACACGTCCACCCTTGTTAGTTGGTTACGGAATGTGCCGAGATAAGCCGGATCTCATCACAGCCGCTTGAGCGAAATCAATTTCCCCGCCCACGAAACCGTCCTGAAACAGAGCGGCCCCATCTCTATGGGGTAGTCGAGCTCATACAGGAGGCGAACATGCGCCGTCTGGCTTTCGTAGTTGGCTTGCTCGCGGTCGCTTCGGCGGGAATCTCTGCATCCTTCGCCGCAGTCCACCACGCCAAGACGTTGACGTTCGCGGAGCGCTTTGCTCCGGCGCTCGAGCTGATGGCGAAGCGCTAGCCGCATACGCCTCGCAGCCGTGAGCGATGCAGCGGCTGTTCGCTGCTGGGCGGACATCACGTCGCAGTCGCCGACCGATGATGGCCGGGTCAGGCTTGACCTGTCGCAAACCTGCCTCGCCCTGACCGGCTAAGGTCTGCCAGCATGGTTGCAGAGACAGCGTTGCGCCCCGATGCCGAGGGCCCGGGCTCCAAGTCATGCAGATCTTGTCATGCAGATCTTGGAGGCACGGCCATGAGCGTCATCTTTCGCATTCTCTTTGTCCTCGCCGGCGCGATCACGGCGCTGTTCGTCGCGCGTGACGCGCTGAACTTCACCATCATCCAGACCTTCGTCGCCGTCCTGCTCGCCACTGCAATCGTCGGTGCCGGCAGCTTCTGGAGCCTGCGGCGGAAACCGTGAGCGAGGTGCAACGCGGAGGTGCGGCCGGTCTGAGTGAGACCGAGGCGCGGGCGAGGCTCGCGGCAGACGGCCCCAACGAACTGCCTCGGCCGGAACGACGCAGTCCGCTGCGCATCGTGGTGGAAGTGCTGCGCGAGCCGATGCTCCTGCTGCTGCTCTGCGGCGGGCTGATCTACCTCGTGCTCGGCGATCTCAAGGAGGCGGTGATCCTGCTGGCGTTCGGGGCGATGTCCATCGTGATCACGGTGGTGCAGGAAACCCGGACCGAGCGCGTGCTGGAAGCCTTGCGCGACCTGACCAGCCCGCGGGCGCTGGTGGTGCGTGACGGTGCGTGCCGGCGAATTGCCGGCCGCGAGGTCGTGCAGGGCGACCTTCTCGTCCTCGGTGAAGGCGATCGCGTTCCCGCCGACGCCGCGCTCGTCGAAGCGCGGGACCTGCAGATCGACGAGTCCCTGCTGACCGGCGAGTCGGTGCCCGTCCGCAAGAAGACGGCCGACAAGATCAAAGTAGCCGCTCACCGGCCCGGCGGCGAGGATCAGCCATTCGTGTATTCCGGCTCGCTCGTCGTGCGCGGCGAGGGGTTGGCGCTGGTCGAGGCCACCGGGCCGCGCAGCGAGATCGGGAAGATCGGGCTGTCGCTTCGCGGCTTGCAGGCCGAGCCGCCGCGGCTTCAGCAACAGACCGCAAGGCTGGTGCGGCTCTGCTTCCTCGGCGGCGCCGTGATCAGCCTGGCCGCGATTGTGCTCTACGGCGTCTCGCGCGGCGACTGGCTGCAGGCGCTGCTGGCAGGCGTCGCCATCGGTATGTCGATGCTTCCGGAAGAATTCGGCGTCGTGCTCACGGTGTTCATGGCAATGGGTGCGTGGCGGATTTCGCAGGCCCGCGTCCTGACGCGGCGCGCCGCCGCCATCGAGGTCCTCGGCTCAGCAACAGTCCTGTGCACCGACAAGACCGGAACGCTGACGCAGAATCAGATGTCGGTCGCCGAGCTGCGCCTGCTGGACGGCGCGCGCCTGCGCGCGGAGGCGTCCGGACCGGATCAGGTCGGGCGCGAATTCGCAGAGCTGGCGCGCTGCGGGGCACTGGCAAGCTCTCCGGAGCCGTTCGATCCGATGGAGAAGGCGCTGCATTCGTTCGCGCGTGGTGTCCTGCGGGACGGCGACGCGATGGATGGCGAGCGGACGCTGGTGCGCACCTATGGTCTGCGCCCCGAGCTGCTGGCCATGACCCAGGTTTGGCGGACAGCCGGAGGGGCGGACCTCGTCGCATGCGCCAAGGGCGCGCCGGAAGCGATTGCGCGCCTGTGCAGGCTGAACGAGGCCGATCGGGAGGCCGTGCAAGCTGCCATCGGGGCAATGGCGAAGGACGGGCTCCGGGTGCTGGGGATGGCGATTGCCGTTTGCGATGAGGCTTCCCTGCCGGCATCCCAGGAGGCTTTTGTATTTCGCTTCGTCGGCCTGGTCGGGCTTGCCGATCCGTTGCGGCCTCATGTTCCGGAGGCGGTTCGCGAATGCCGTTCGGCCGGCATCCGCGTCATCATGATCACGGGCGACTATCCGGCGACCGCCATGGCGATCGCCGCGCAAGCCGGGCTCGACGTCGATGAGGTCGCGACCGGGGAGCAGGTCAAGCTCGCTGACGACCGCGAGCTCGAGGCACTCGTCAGGAAGGTGAACGTCTTCGCGCGGGTTCTGCCGGAGCAGAAGCTGCGGATCGTGCAGGCGCTGAAGCGCAGCGGCGAGATCGTCGCGATGACGGGCGACGGCGTCAACGACGCGCCGTCGCTGAAGGCCGCCCATATCGGAATCGCGATGGGTGGCCGCGGCACCGACGTCGCTCGCGAGGCGTCCTCGATCGTCCTGCTCGACGACGACTTCAGCTCCATCGTCGCATCCATCCGCCTCGGTCGCCGGATCTACGACAATCTGCGCAAGGCCATGGCCTTTATCTTTGCCGTCCACGTGCCGATCGCGGGTCTTGCGCTGCTTCCCCTGGTGTTCGGGCTGCCGCTGGTGCTCGGCCCGGTGCACATCGCCTTTCTGGAGCTGATCATCGATCCCGTCTGCTCGCTGGTGTTCGAGGCCGAGCGGGAGGAGCGCGACGTCATGAAGCGTCCGCCGCGGCGTGCCGATGCGGAGCTGTTCTCGTGGCCCCTGATCGCCTGGAGCGTTCTGCAAGGCACGATGGCCTTCGCCTTGATCGCCGTGATCTTCGTCGCAGCGCTTCGTTCCGGCCTTCCGCCCGAGGAGGCTCGCACCCTCGCATTCATCGCGCTCGTCGTCTGCGTCCTCGCGCTGGTGCTGGTCAATCGATCCTTCAGCGCATCGTTCTTGTCCGCCTTCTTCCGTCCGAACGCGGCATTGCTCTGGATCTTCCTCTTGATTGCGCTCGTTCTCGCCACAGCCTTGTTCTGGCCGCCGGCCTCCGGCCTGTTTCGCTTCGGTCCCCTGCATCTTGACGATTTGATGATCACGCTCGGCGCGGGAGTGCTGGTGCTCACGGCGCTCGAACTGCTGAAGCCGTTTTGGGGCCGACGGTTGCGATTCTAATCGCTCTCCCGCTGACCCGAGCTCGGCGAGGTCTCCGTCCGCTGAGGATCTTCCTTGCCGCCAAGCATACGATGCAGCCGGCGCTCGAGGCGGCGGCCAATCGTCAGCAGCACGAAGGCCAGCGCCAGGACGACGACGACGATCTTCCATTGTCCGGCGCCGCAGACGATGCCGAGGCAGGCGGCAAGGAAAGTGCAGGCGGCGCTGGTGAGGCCTCGAACGCGAAACCCGGTGCTTTGGTGCACGATGACGCCGGCGCCGAGAAAGCCGATGCCGGTGAGGATGCCCTGGATGACACGGCTGGCGGCGTCGACGACCCTGGCCGGTTCGGCGAGCTGCAATGCGAGCAGAACCACGCTCGCGGTGGAGAGCCCGACGATGCCGAGCGTCTTCAGCCCGATCGGCTTGCCGTGCAGGTCGCGGTTGAGGCCGATCGCGCCGCCGGCAAGCGTGGCCGTGCCGAGGCGCAGCAGGATTTCGGGCCAATCGAGCTCGGTCATGGCGCCTCGATCACGTCTTCGGCAGGCGGCCCATCAGATAGAACTCCTCGTTCGGCCGCATGCCCGTGAAATTCGCCAGCCGGTTCGACAGCGCGAAGAAGGCCGAGATCGCGGCGATGTCCCAGATATCATCGTCGCTGAAGCCGTGCGGCGCGAGAGCGGCGAAATCGTTCTCGGAAATCCGCTGCGCGTCTACCGAGACCTTCATGGCGAAATCGAGCATCGCCTTCTGCCGCGGCGTGATATCGGCCTTGCGGTAGTTGATGGCGACCTGGTCGGCGATCACAGGGTTCTTGGCGCGGATGCGCAGGATCGCGCCATGGGCGATCACGCAATATTGGCACTGGTTGGCCGCCGACGTCGCCACCACGATCATCTCGCGCTCGGCCTTGGTGAGGCCGCCGTCTTTCTCCATCAGCGCGTCGTGATAGGCGAAGAAGGCGCGGAACTCGTCGGGGCGATAGGCCAGCGTCAGGAACACGTTCGGGACGAAGCCGCTCTTCTCCTGCACGGCAAGGAGGCGCGTGCGAATGTCGTCGGGCAGGGTGTCGAGGGCGGGTGCGGGAAAGCGTTGCGCGGCGGTCTTTGTCATGGGCATGGTTCCAGCTTGGGGCGGGAACCATAGTCGATGCGTGGGGCGGGCTCAATCTGCCGGTCCGAAGCGGCCGCGACGAAGGTGTCAGGTGAGAACGACGTTCCATCCTCCGTCATTGCGAGCGCAGCGAAGCAATCCAGAGTCCCCCCGGCGGAAAGACTCTGGATTGCTTCGCTGCGCTCGCAATGACGATGTGGATGGAGCGAAGCCTTACCGCAGCGGCTTCTTCAGCAGCGAGAAGCGGTCCGGATCGAGGCCCATCGAGGGCTGCAGCATCGGGGCTTCGACGCTGGACATCGTCCTCGCGGGCGGTGCCGAGAACACGGGGTCGTTCGGCACGTCGCGCTGCGAGGTGGCGCCGCGCCAGCGTTCGAGCACGGCGCTGACGAAATGCATGTCGTGGCCGGAGGTGACGGAGGGCACGCTCGAGATGGTGGCCTCGCCGCGCGGCAATTGGTGCGGCGGCACCTCCTTGAAGCGCAAGCGGGTCGGCAGCGCCACGCCTTCGCCGAACGCCAGCACCTCGCGGGTGCCGAGCGACGGCACGAAGGAGAGCAGGTTCGCGGCGGCATCCGACACGGCGGCGCGCAGCAGCGCCTGGTCGCGGTCGTTGGCGAGGCGCATCGTGAACAGCGTGTTGCACTGGGAGATGATGGTGGCGTCGAGCTCGGCGGGGCGCTGGGTGATGAGGCCGAGATAGACGCCGTATTTGCGGCCTTCCTTGGCGATGCGCGATACCGCCTTGCGGGTCGGGCCGAAGCCGATGTTGCGGTCGGCGGAAGCATAGCGGTGCGCCTCTTCGCAGACGAACAGCAGCGGCGAGACGCCGTCGCTCCACAGACCGAAGTCGAAGGCCATGCGGCAGAGCACGGAGACGACGGAATCGATCACCTCGGCCGGGAAGCCGGCGAGCTGCATCACCGTCATCGGCTTGCCGTTGGCGGGCAGGCGGAACAGATGGCTGATCACCTCGGCCATGGTGTCGCCGCCGACATTGGCGTTGTCGAACATGAAGGCGTAGCGCGGGTCGTTGCGCACGGCCTCGATGCGCGAGATCAGCTTGTGATAGATGATGCGCGAGGAGCGGTTCTCGAGCTTGCCCATCCGCTCGTCGATCAGCGACAACAGGTCGACCAGGCGATAGGGCACAGGCGTATCGACGGTATAGCCGATCTGCTTGGGATCGATGCGCTTAAGGCCGATGCGGTCGGCGTTCTGGTACTGGGTGTAGACGCCTTTGGCGAGCGGGATCACCTCGGCGAGGATGTCGAGCTCTTCCGGCACGCCGGCGCGGCCGCCGAACAGCACGTCGACGATTTCCTCGAAGTTGAACAGCCAGAACGGCAGCTTCAGGTTCCGCGGGTTGAGCACCAGCGCGCGGTCGCCGAAGCAGCGGCCATATTCGTTGTGCACGTCGAGCAGGAAGATGCGCAGGTTCGGCCGCGCCTTCAGGATCTCGTTGAGCAGCAGCGAGACGCCGGTCGATTTACCGACGCCGGTCGATCCCAGCACGGCAAAATGCTTGGACAGCATTTCCTCGACGTCGACATAGGCGATGACCGAGCGGTCCTGCTGCAGGAAGCCGACATTGATCTGGTCCGAGCCGGTCGGCGCGTAGATCGTGCGCAGCTCCTGGCTCGTGATCAGGTCGACGGCATCGCCGATGGTCGGATAGTTGGTGACGCCGCGCTGAAATTTGGCCTTGTCCGCGGCATTGAGGATCTCGCCAAGCAGGTCGACCGAGGCGATGGCAATGTAATTGTCGGAGCTCGACAGATTTTCGCAGGAGACCTCCGTGATCATCGCAACGATGACCGAGCTGGCGCAGCGAATGCTGACGAACCGGCCGACGGTGGCCCGCACCTCCGAGATCGGCATCCGGCTTTCCGCCAGAAGCCCAACCCGGGCGAGCGATCCGCGAACCGAAATCACGCGTCCAAAGGATGTCACGATGAATGAACCTGGCAAGAGCAAGGGGAGTTGCCCGGACTATGCGCGGCCGTCGCTGCACAAACGGTTAAACGCCGGACGCGCCGGCTCCGTTAAATCCGCGGTAATTCGGTCGGGAGCCTCGCCGCCAATGCCTGCTTATTGGCAAAATCGCCGGGAAAATGCTGCATTTTCCGGACCTTTCAGGTGAGATGGTCCTTAAGGAAGAGTTTACCATTCGGGCAGGCTGCCCGTCTCGTCCGGAGGCCGGCGGTCAGGCGCCGATCGCAGCAGGATACCGGCTGCTTTGTTGACTGGACCTAATGATTTGTACATTAGTACAAATGAGGTGCCGCGCCGAAAGCCCCGCGTCCGATCCAGGAGGAAAACATGCAGCCCGAACCGATCCTCGACCTTGCCCACCTCGGCCACATGGAGCTGCTGACGCCGAAGCCCGACGAGAGCCTGAAGTTCTTCGTCGATGTCATGGGCATGACCGTCAGCGGACAGAAGGGCGAGTCGGTCTATTTGCGCGGCTGGGACGATTACGAGCGCTATTCGCTCAAGCTCACGGCGTCGAAGACCTCGGGCATGGGCCACATGGCGCTCCGTGCGCGCAGCCAGCAGGCGCTGGAGCGGCGCGTCGCCGCGCTGAAGGGATCCGGCTTCGACATCGGCTGGATCGACGGCGACATGGGGCAGGGGCCGACCTTCCGCTGCCGCGACCCCGATGGCCACATCGTCGAGCTCTATTACGAGACCGAATGGTATCAGGCGCCGCCGGAGCTCAAGCCCGCACTAAAGAACCAGGCGCAGCGCTTTCCGGGGCGCGGCGTCAACGTCCGCCGGCTCGATCATCTCAATTGCCTCGCCGTCGATATCAAGGCCAACCGCGAGTTCTTCGAGAATTACCTCGGCTGCCGCCTCACCGAGCAGATCGTGCTCAACGACGGCCGTGAGGCGGCGATGTGGCTGACGATGTCGAACAAGAGCTACGACTTTGCCTATTCGCTCGATCATTCGGGCGTGCCGGGCCGCTTCCACCACGTCACCTACGCGCTCGACAGCCGCGAGGAGATTCTGCGCGCCGCGGACATTTTTCTAGAGAACGGCGTGCACATCGAGACCGGCCCGCACAAGCACGCGATCCAGCAGACCTTCTTCCTCTATGTCTACGAGCCCGGCGGCAACCGCGTCGAAGTCGCCAATGCCGGCGCGCGCCTCATTCTCGCGCCCGACTGGAAGCCGATCGTGTGGACCGAGGAGGAGCGCAAGAAGGGCCAGGCCTGGGGATTGAAGACGATCGAGTCCTTCCACACCCACGGCACGCCGCCGGTGGAGGTGAAGCACGACTAGCGTATTCACGCAGTGTCATTCCGGGGCGACGCAAAGCGGCGAGCCCGGAATCCATAACCCCGGCTGGTGGCTATGGATTCCGGGCTCCCTCGCTATGCTCGGGCCCCGGAATGACGTTAGTGGGTCGAACTTCGCACCCGCGAGATCGTCTCGCGCACGCCGGTCCAGGCCGGCTTGTCCGGCGCGAACTGCTTGCGCAAAAACGTCACGAGCTCCTCGACCTGTGCATCGCTCATGCTATTCCTGAACGCGGGCATGTAGCCGAGATCGCTGGAGACTGGGTCTGCAATGCCGTGCAGGATCACCTGCACGAGATTATCCGCCTTCGTGCTGTGAACGTTGCTGTTGAGCGCGAGCGAGGGCCGCGTGCCGAACAGCGGCAGGCCGCCGACCTCGTGGCACACGGCGCAGGCGCCTTGATAGAGGCGGGCGCCCGCGGAGGAGGCGACGGTCACTTGCGTTGCGCTCTCGAGCTTGGCGGCGAGCGCATCCGGCGCTGGTGTATCGGCCGTGTCGTTGAAGGAGTTCAGATAGACCGCCATCGCGCGGATGTCCTGGTCGGGCAGGGCTTTGAGATCCCTGACGACAGGCGCCATCGGGCCGGCCGCGACACCGTGGTAACGCGAATGGCCGGTGCGCAAATAGGCGTAGAGCTCCTCCTCGCTCCACGGAATCGGCGCGTGCGAGAGCGAGGTCAGCGCCGGCGCTTCCCAGCCCTCGGCAAAGCCGCCGGCGAGATAAGCGTTGCGTTGCTCGGCGCCGAGCGCGTTGCGCGGCGAATGACAGCCGCTGCAATGGCCGAGACCTTCGACCAGATAGGCGCCGCGATTCCATTGATCGGACTTGGCGGGATCAGGCTTGAACTCCTTCGTGTCGTGGAACAGCGCATTCCAGCCCGCGAGCAACGAGCGGAGATTGTAAGGGAAGGCGAGTTCGTTCGGCGGTGCCGTCGCACGCACTGAAGGCTGCGCGATCAGATACGCATAGAGCGCCTGCATGTCCGCGTCGCTGGTCTTTGCAAAATGCGTGTAGGGAAAAGCGGGATAGAGCTGCCGTCCGTCGCGATGCAAGCCATCGCGCATGGCGCGCTCGAAGGCCGGATAGGACCAGGCACCGATACCAGTCTCGACGTCGGGCGTGATGTTGGTCGAATAGATCGTGCCGAATGGCGTCTCCAATGCGCGGCCGCCGGCGTTGGGCGCGCCGCCAATGCTGGTATGGCACTCCGCGCAATTGCCAAGCGCTGCAAGCTGCTCGCCGCGGGTGATGGTCGCCGCGGAATAGACCGACGCGTCGGGCCGTGCGATCGGCGCAATCGCGCGACCTGGAAGGAGCGCCGCACCGATGCCGATGGCAGCGGTGCAGACGGCTGCGATCGCTGCAGCGAAACCGGCGCGCCTGGCGAACGGATTCGCCCAGACCCGCGACGGCCGCGATGCCGCCGGTGCGGGCAGAGCCTGCGGCGTCACCGCCGCATCGCCACGCAGACCCTTGAGGATTCGCTCGGGCGTGAACGGCGGCTCGCGGAAGCGCACGCCGGTGGCATCGAAGATGGCGTTCGCGATCGCCGCTGCGCTCGGCACCGAAGCAGACTCGCCGACGCCGAGCGGCGGCTGGTCCTGCCGCGGCAGCATCAAGACGTCGATCTTGGGTACGTCGGGGAAGGGGATGATGGGATAGGCGCCCCATTCGCGCGCGGCCACCGTGCCGCGCTCGAACGACACCTCTTCCATCAGCGCGCGGCTGGTGGATTGGATGACGTTGCCCTGGATCTGGTGGCGCACGCCGTCCGGGTTAATCATCAACCCGGAATCCTGCCCCGCGACGACGCGCGTCACGCTGACGTCGCCGGTCGTCTTGTTCACCGCGACGTCGGCAACCCAGGCCGACCACGCCGCGCCGTAACCCGGAAACTTGCTGTGGACGTAGAGCGCATATGCAAAGCCGCGCCCGTGCACGACCTCGCCGTCCTTCTCCTCTCGGACCGGCCGCGGCGTCCAGCCCGCGCGCTCGGCCACCGCATTGACCAGATCGATCGCGCGCGGGTCTTTCAGATAGCGCAGGCGATATTCGATCGGATCGACGGCGGCTTCGGCCGCAGCCTCGTCGATATAGGATTCATGCGCAAAGGTGTTCGGCAATGCCGAGACGCCGCGGAACCAGGAGGCCCGCACGATCGGCGGCGTGTCGTGGGCGACGACGCGCATGTGCTCGTAATCATAGGGCGGGATCGCGGTGCGGTCGCCCATCTGGAGCACGGTGGGCTCGGGGGAGATGCGACCGGTCAGCAGCAGCGCCAGCGTCGGAGCGGCGTTCGAGGGGTAGCGCGTGGCGAGGTCGTAAGCAGCAATGCCGCCGTCAGCGTCGAGGCCGCCATTGACGTCGATGAGTTGTGCCGTGCCTTTGGGCTCCCAGGCATGCTCCTGCTCACGCGTCAGCTGCACGCGGACCGGACGGCCGACGGCGCGCGACAGCAGCAGCGCATCGGCGGTGACGTCGTCGGCGCAGTTGCGGCCGTAGCAGCCGGCCGCCTCCAGCCGGATCACCTCGATCTCGCTCTCGGGACGCTCAACCAGCAACGCGAGGTCGTTGCGCAGCACATGCGGGTTCTGCGTGCCCGACCAGACGCGGATGTTGCAGTCCTGAAAGTCGGCGACGGCGCAGGAGGGGCCGATCGAGGCGTGCATCTGATACGGCCAGAGGTAAGTGCGCTGCATCGGCTTGGCCGCGGCTGATATCGCCTTGTCGACCTCGCCCTTGTCGATCAGCGTGCGCGGCGTCGATGGATTGGCACGCAGGGCGGTCTCGACATCGCCAAGATCGGTCAGCGTCGGCGTCGGCTTCCAGCTCACCTTGAGCTGCTCTGCCGCACGGATCGCATTCTCCTCGCGCTCGGCGACGACGCCGACGAAATCGCCGATCCGCACGACGGCGACAAGGCCGGGAATGTCGCGCACGGAGGATTCGTCGACCGCAATGAGGCTGGTGCCGACGAACGGTCCGGCATCGACGCCAGCATAGGGCGGCCGCACCACGCGGCCATGCACCATTCCTGATACTCGGACGTCGTGCACGAAAGTCAGCTCGCCCGTGGCTTTAGCAGGTAAATCGACGCGCGGCACCGACTGGCCGACGATCGCGTAATCGCCGACAGGCTTGAGCTCGACGTCATCGGCGAGCTCGAGGCGGATCGCTTCGTCGCCGATGAGCTCGCCATAGCTGACGCTGCGATTGTCGTGGCCGCGAACGAGTCCGTCCTCGATCTTGAGCTCGGCTTCGGGCAAGTCCAGGCGTTCCGCCGCGCGCGCGATCAGAAAGTGCCGGGCTTGCGCCGCAGCCTTCCGCAGCGGCACGGCCGTGATCTGGATGGTTTCGCTCGCGATCGTCGCGCCCTGGTTCGGCACCAATGCCGTGTCGCCGAGCACGACGATGACGCGGGCAAAAGAAACGTCGAGCTCTTCGGCGACGATCTGGCCCAGCGCAGTGCGGATGCCGGTGCCGAGATCGACATGGCCGTTATAGGCCGTGACCGAACCGTCCGCGGTGATGCGGACGAAGGTTTCCGATGTGACCTCGTCCACGCTGCGCGCGACGATGAGCGAACCCGCACGCTCAGCTCCGTTCGTAACAAAGGACGCCATCAATTTGCGGCCTCGGTGAGCTGGCCCGATGCGCGCATCACCGCCCGAAGGATCTCGACATGCGTGCCGCAGCGGCAGAGATTGTAGCGCAGTGCCGCCAGCGCCTCCTGCTCGGTCGGCCGCGGGTTGATCGCGAGCAACGCCTTGGTGGTCATGATCATGCCGTTGAGACAATAGCCGCATTGTGCGGCCTGCTCGTCGATGAAGGCCTGCTGCACGACGTCGGGCTTGTCGCTTGTGCCGAGGCCTTCGAGCGTCACGATGTCGCGCCCGGCGCAGCCGCTCACCGGAATCGCGCAGGAGCGTGCCGCCAGTCCGTCGATCAGGACAGTACAGGTGCCGCATTCGCCGAGGCCGCAGCCGTATTTCGGGCCGTTCAGCGCGAGGTCGTTGCGCAGCACATAAAGCAGCGGCGTGTCCGGCGCTGCCGTGACCTCGTGGATCCTGCCGTTCACGGTGAGGCGGATCGGTGTCTGCGTCATCCTCGTTCCCAAGCCCAAGACGATATACAAGATCATGCAATCGCGAAAATCGGACGCCGCGACGATACCGTTTGTACACAAACGTGCAAGCCGTGCATGCCGCACTGCAGCGCGGTTGCCTTCTTTGTAGACAGGGCGGATAGGCAAATGAGGTTTTATGCGGCAGTGGCATCTTTTGCGCTGCACCGCCGCTTGACAGCCCCGGGGCAGCGCGCGCAACATCGTTCGTATACGAATGATAACAGCGGTGTCCGCCGGCTCCGACATGGTGACAGAAACGACGAGCGCCGTCATCGACAAGATTCGCTGCGATGCTTGTCCGGTGATGTGCTACATCAAGCCCGGCGCAGCGGGGGCCTGCGATCGCTATGCCAATCACGACGGCAAGCTCGTCCGCGTCGATCCGCACGTCATCCTGGAGCGCACCGTCTCTCATGGCGGCAAGCTCGTCCCGTTCAGCCGCACCGAGGACTGGGACGGCAAGATCGTCCATGAGCCCTCGACTTTCGTGACGGCGATCGGGGCAGGCACGACCTATCCCGACTACAAGCCGGCGCCGTTCATCGTCTCTGCGGAGGTCGACGGCGTCGACATGGTGACGGTCGTCACCGAGGGCATCTTCTCCTATTGCGGCATCAAGGTGAAGATCGACACCGACCGCTATCTCGGCCCGGAGACCGCGACCGTGCGCGCGCAGGGCGAGGCGGTCGGCCACGTCACGACCAGCGAATACGGCTCGCAGATGCTCTCGCTCGGCGGCGTGCATCATCTCACCGGCGGCTCCAAGAAGGAGGGCCGCGTTACCTGCGACACGCTGATGGACCTCGCCAATTGCAAGGCGGTCGAGCTCACCATCGATGGCGGCGCCACCGTGGTGGTGCAGGCCGGGCAGCCGCCGATCGTCAACGGCGTGAAGGAAGAGCGCATGCGCGTCGGCTGCGGCTCGGCGACGATCGGCATGTTCGCCAAGCAATGGCACGGCAAGGTGGACGAAGTCGTCGTGGTCGATGACCACATCACCGGCGTGCTCAGCGAGCATCAAGCGGGCAAGCTGCTCGACATCGCCGACACCGGCATCAAGATGAAGGGCCGTCGCTCGACGCCCGGCCGCTATTTCCAGGTGGCCGATCCAGGCACGGGCTGGGGCGGCACCAACATCTCAGATCCCCTGTCGATCCTTGGCCCGTTCGATGCCAAGGAAGCAAAGCCCGGTCTGACCATGCTGATGGTCTCCACCACCGGAGAGCATTCGTCCTATTACGTGCTCGATGAGGCCTTGAAGCCGGTCGAGACCGAGATGCCTGACGACTTGAAGTTCTCGGTCGAGCGCATCCAGGAGAATTGCGAGCCCGCGCTGTGCACGGTGCTGTTCATGGCGGGCGCGGGCGGCTCCTTGCGCGCTGGCGTCACCGACAACCCGGTGCGGCTGACGCGCTCGGTGAAGGATGCGCTGACGCGCGTCACCAGCGGCGGCGCGCCGGTCTATGTCTGGCCCGGCGGCGGCATCACCTACATGGTCGACGTGACGCAGATGCCGTCAGGCGCGTTCGGCTATGTGCCGACACCGGCCCTGGTCGCGCCGATCGAATTCACCATGAAGCTGTCCGACTATGCCGCGCTCGGTGGCCACATGGATTATGTGAAGCCGCTCTCCGAGGTGCAGAGCGGCGACGATGTCCGCCAATTGCCCTGGCAGAACCCGATTCCGGGGCCTCGCACATGACCAGGCGCCCGCAAATCGCATTGCTGTCTGATGGCCGGCGGCTGCATTTGCAGGATGGACCGATCGATCTGATCGTGGAGGCGAGGGGACGTACGGATGCGGTGCGGGTCGCCTATGAGGCTGCGGCGCTGCGGTTCACTGGATTGCTCGACGAGCTTTGCGCGGAATTGCCAGGGCTGCGTACGGCGGTCGAGGAGAAGACCTCGCTGAAGGGCGTTGTCGCCCGCCGCATGCACGCTGCCGTCGCGCCTTATGCCGCCGATTGCTTCATCACGCCGATGGCGGCCGTTGCCGGCAGCGTCGCGGAGGAGATTCTGGCCGCGATGCTGCGCGCTGCACCGCTCGATCGGATTTACGTCAACAATGGCGGCGACATCGCGCTGCATCTCGGTGTGGGCGAGCATTTTTCGGTCGGCCTGATGGATCGTCCCGACCACGACGGCGTGATGCGGAGGATGCGGATCGATGCGAACGATCCGGTGCGGGGCGTCGCGACCAGCGGTCGGCACGGCCGCAGCTTTTCGCTCGGGATCGCCGATGCCGTGACCGTGCTGGCCGCAACCGCTTCGCAGGCCGATGCGGCCGCGACCGTGATCGCCAATGCCGTCGATCTGCCCGGGCATCCCGCAATCATCCGGCAGCCTGCGAACGAGCTTCAGCCCGACAGCGATCTGGGCGCACGCCTTGTGACGCGCGGTGTCGGCGAGCTGTCTCACGATGAGATCGCAGCCGCGCTTGAATCTGGCGCGGAATGTGCACGGCAATTGTTCGATCGCGGACTGATCGAAGGTGCCGTGCTGCGGCTTTGTGGTGATATGCTTGTCATCGGAACAAAGGATATAGAAGAGCAACGATCGCGCCCGCGTGTGCTGGAGAACGCGGTCCATGCCTGAACAGGGAAGCGAAACATGAGCGCGATCATCCGCAAGATCGTCACCGTCGTCGAAGAGACGCAGATGGAGATGGGACGCCAGGTGTCGCCGCCGACCCGGCGTGCCGCCGCGATCGCCGTGATCGAAAATCCTTTCGCCGGAAAATATGTCGAGGATCTTTCGCCGCTGATCGCGATCGGCGAGGAGCTGGGCGAGCTCCTGTCGAAGCGCGCGGTGGCGGCGCTCGGCATCGATGGTGCCAAGGCGCACAGCTACGGCAAGGCCGCGGCCGTCGGCGAGAACGGCGAGCTGGAGCATGCCGCCGCAATCCTCCACCCCAAGATGGGCGCGCCGGTGCGTAAAGTTCTGGGCAAGGGCGCGGCGCTGATCCCGTCCTCGAAGAAGCGCAGCGGCCCCGGCACGACCCTGGACATTCCGCTGGGGCACAAGGACGCAGCCTTCGTCCGCAGCCATTTCGACGGGATGGAGGTACAGATCAACGATGCGCCGCGCGCCAACGAGATCATGGTCGCGGTCGCCGTCACCGACAGCGGCCGTCCGCTGCCGCGCGTCGGCGGGCTGACGGTTGCGGAGATCAAGGGCGAAGACGGTCTGAGATAGATAGAAGTCGTAGGCGAGTTCAAACTGGAGGTTGGGATGCGAGCAAGAAATACTATCGTCGGCGCGGCCTTCGCGCTTCTGGCGGGCGGCATGGCCCATTCGGCCCTGGCGCAGGATATCAAGATCGGCGAGATCAACAGCTATTCGCTGCTGCCGGCATTCACCGAGCCCTATCGCAAGGGCTGGCAGCTTGCGGTCGAGGAAGTCAACGCGGCCGGCGGCATCAACGGCAAGAAGCTCGTCGTTATCTCCAAGGACGACGGCGGCAAGCCGGCGGATGCGCAGACCGCGGCCAACGAGCTGGTGTCGAGCGAGGGCGTCGCGATGCTCGCCGGCACGTTCCTGTCGAACATCGGTCTTGCGGTCTCTGACTTCGCCAACCAGAAGAAGGTGTTCTTCCTCGCGGCCGAGCCGCTCACCGACGCCATCACCTGGTCCAAGGGCAACAAGTACACGTTCCGCCTGCGTCCCTCCAACTACATGCAGGCGGCGATGCTGGTGGAAGCCGCGAGCAAGCTGCCCGCCAAACGCTGGGCGACGATCGCGCCGAACTACGAATACGGCCAGTCGGCGGTCGCGGTGTTCAAGAAGCTGATGTCGGAGAAGCGCCCCGACGTCCAGTGGGTCGACGAGCAATGGCCGCCGCAGGGCAAGATCGACGCCGGCCCGGTGGTGCAGGCGGTTGCCGCCGCCAACCCGGAAGCGATCCTCAACGTCACGTTCGGCGCGGATCTCGTCAAACTCGTGCGCGAAGGCAACACCCGCGGCCTGTTCAAGGGGCGCGAGGTCGTCTCCTTCCTCACCGGCGAGCCCGAATATCTCGACCCGCTCAAGGACGAGACGCCGGAGGGCTGGATCGTCACCGGCTATCCCTGGTACTCGATCAAGACGCCAGAGCATGATGCGTTCCTGAAGGCGTACCAGGCCAAGTACAACGATTATCCGCGTCTCGGCTCGATCGTCGGCTACCAGACCATCAAGTCGGCCGCCGCGATCCTGACGAAGGCTGGATCGACCGATCCGGAGAAGCTGATTGCCGCGGCGGAGGGGCTTACGATGCCATCGCCGTTCGGCGAGATTACCTTCCGCAAGATCGACCACCAGTCGACGCTGGGGGCGTTCGTCGGCAAGACCGCGCTGAAGGACGGCAAGGGCGTGATGGTGGACTCGTCCTACAAGAAGGGCGCGGACTATCTGCCCAGCGATGCCGAAGTCGCGAAGTTGCGTCCGAAGGATTGATACAACAGAGACCGGGGCCTTCATGGTTCGAGACGCGCGGCGTCGCCGCGCTCCTCACCATGAGGGTCCCGGACCTCATCCTGAGGAGGCGCGGAGCGCCGTCTCGAAGGATGAAGACCAGCACCGAGACCTAACCAACCCGGACCGCCGATGGCCTTTTACGTCGTACAGTTTCTGACCGGTCTCGCCAGCGCAGCGTCGCTGTTTCTGGTGGCCTCGGGCCTGTCGATCATTTTCGGCGTGACCCGGATCGTGAATTTCGCGCATGGCGCCTTCTACATGATCGGCGCCTACATCGCCTTCACGCTGACCGAGCGCTTGTCCGGCGCGTTCGGCTTCTGGGGCGGCATCGTCCTGGCCGCGTTCGCGGTGGCGCTGATCGGCGTCATCGTCGAGATGGTGCTGCTCCGGCGCATCTATCATGCGCCCGAGCTGTTCCAGCTGCTCGCGACCTTCGGCCTGACCTTGATGGTCGAGGATCTCGTCGTGCTGATCTGGGGGCCCGACGATCTCGTCGGCCGCCGCGCGCCGGGCTTCAGGGGCGCGATCGATTTCTTCGGCCAGAACATTCCGAGCTACGACCTGTTCCTGATCGTGCTCGGTCCCGTCGTGCTCGGCATTCTCTGGCTGCTGTTCCAGCGCACGCGCTGGGGCGTCTTGGTGCGCGCGGCGACGCAGGATCGCGACATGGTGGCCGCGCTCGGCGTCAACCAAAAGTGGCTGTTCACGTCGGTGTTCGCTGTCGGTGTCTTCCTGGCAGCGCTCGGCGGCGCGCTCCAGATCCCGCGCGATGCCGTGCACCACGCCATGGACCTGCGCATCATCGTCGAAGTCTTCGTCGTGGTGGTGATCGGTGGCCTCGGCAGCATCGTCGGCGCTTTCGTCGCGGCGGTGCTGGTCTCCGAGCTGAATGCCTTCGGCATCCTGATCTTCCCGAAGATCTCCATCATCCTTGTATTCCTGGTGATGGCCGTGGTGCTGATCGTGCGTCCCTGGGGCCTGTTCGGCAAGCCGGAGGCGGCCGCGCGCAAGACGCCGGGTCTCACCGTCAATCCCTGGCGGCCGCTGACGTCGAACGAGCGGCTGATGGCGCTTGCGGCGCTGATCGTCGCAGCGATGCTGCCGCTGTTCGCCGGCAACTATCTGCTGACCGTGGGCTCGGAGATCGCGATCTTCGTGATCTTCGCCGTCAGCCTGCACTTCCTGATGTCGGTCGGCGGCCTCGCATCGTTCGGGCACGCCGCCTATTTTGGCCTGGGCGCCTATGGCATCGCCTTCCTCGCCAAGATGGCGGGACTGCCGATGATCGTCTGCTTGCTGCTCGGGCCGCTGCTCGGCTGCATGGGCGCGGCCGTGTTCGGCTTCTTCGCGGTGCAGCTCTCCGGCGTCTATTTCGCGATGCTGACGCTCGCCTTCGCGCAGATCGTCTGGTCGATCGCGTTCCAGTGGGTGGACGTGACCGGCGGCGACAACGGCATTCTCGGCCTCTGGCCATCGAGCTGGGTGGCAAGTCCGTCGCGCTTCTATTGGCTTTCGCTCGGCGTCGCGGCGCTGGTGACTGTCGCGCTGCGGGCCATGGTGTTCTCGCCGTTCGGCTACGCGCTTCGTGCCACGCGCGACTCGGTTCTGCGCAGCGAAGCCATCGGCATCGATGCCAAGCGGATCCAGTGGACCGCCTTCGTGATCGCCGGCACGACCGCCGGCATCGGCGGTGCCTTGTTCGCCTACCTCAAGGGCAGCGTGTTCCCCGACAATCTCGGCATTTCGCTCTCGGTCGACGCGCTCGTCATGGTGCTGCTCGGCGGCGTCGAGACGGTCTCGGGCGCGGTGATCGGCGCCATCGTCTACAAGGCTTTGAACATCTGGCTGGTGAGCCAGACCGATCTGTCGAAGCTCGTGCTTGGCGGCTTCATCATGCTAATCGTCGTCGTCTTCCCCAAGGGCATCGTCGGCACGCTGGAGATGCTGGCGCAGCGCCGCAAGAAAGCATCGCCGCCGGGATCAACTTTGCTCGCCAAGCCGATCGAGTCTGCCGAATGAGCGTCGCACCTCCACTTCTCGCGGTCGAAGGCCTGACCAAATCCTATGGTGGCATCCATGCCGTGCGCGGCGTCTCGTTCTCGCTGCGGGCCGGCGAGATCCTGGCGCTGATCGGACCGAACGGCGCGGGAAAGAGCACCTGCTTCGACATGCTCAACGGCCAGAACATGCCTGATAGCGGCCACGTCCGCCTGCTCGGCGAGGAGATCACCGGCCGGAAGCCGCGTGAGGTCTGGCGGCTCGGCGTCGGCCGCACATTCCAGATCACCGCGACCTTTGCCACCATGACCGTGCGCGAGAACGTGCAGGTCGCGCTGATCTCGCACGGCAAGCAGCTGTTCAATCTGTTCGGCTCGGCGCCGAAGTTCGACCGCGACGAGGCCGGCCGCCTGCTCGAGCTGGTCGGCATGGGCGGCTATGCGGACCGGCCCTGCGGCGAGCTTGCCTATGGCGATCTCAAGCGGCTCGAGCTTGCGGTTGCGCTCGCCAACCAGCCCAAACTGCTGCTGATGGACGAGCCGACGGCCGGAATGGCACCGCGCGAGCGCGTCGAATTGATGCGGCTGACCGCGCGCATTGCCCGGGAAAAATCCATCGGCGTGCTCTTCACCGAGCACGACATGGACGTGGTGTTCGAGCATGCCGACCGCATCCTCGTGCTCAACCGCGGGACGTTGATCGCGGAGGGCTCGCCGGCGGAAGTGCGCGGCAATCCCCAGGTGCAGGCGGTCTATCTCGGCGAGGGCCTGGTCTACGATTCCCGCCACCGCGAGGGAGCCTCCACATGAAGCTCACGGTGCAGGACCTCAACAGCCATTATGGTCCGGCGCATATCCTGTTCGACATCGGCTTCGAGGTCGGCGAGGGCGAGGTGGTGGCACTGCTGGGACGCAACGGCGCCGGCAAGTCGACCACGTTCCGCTCGATCGTCGGCCTCGTCGCGCAGCGCTCCGGCCGCATCACGTTCGAGGGCAAGGACGTCTCGACGAAACCGACGCACGAGATCGTGCGCGAGGGCCTCGGCTACGTGCCGGAGGAGCGTCGCATCTTCACGGACCTGACCGTCGAGGAAAACCTCGAAGTCGGCCGCCAGCCGAAGCGTCCGAACGCGCCGCACTGGACGCGCGAAAAGCTGTTCGCGCTGTTTCCTAACCTCGGCGAGATGAAGAACCGCCCGGGCGGACGAATGAGCGGCGGCGAGCAGCAGATGCTCACCATTGCGCGCACGCTGATGGGCAATCCCTCGCTGGTGCTGCTGGACGAGCCGTCGGAGGGCCTGTCGCCGAAGATCGTGGAGCAGATGGTTGATGCCATCCTGACCATGAAGAAGGAAGGCGTCAGCATCGTCGTCTCCGAGCAAAATCTGCATTTCGCGCGGTTGATTTCGGATCGCGCCTACATCATCGAGCGCGGCCGCATCTGCTTCGGCGGCACCATGGCCGAGCTCGACGCGCGCCCGGATATCCGCGACGCGCATCTGTCGTTGTGAGGCAAGGGGAAGGGCTGCGAACGGATGGCGAGAAGCGTTGCGGCAAAGAAAAGTGTCAAACCGGCGAAACCGCCTTACGTGCTCGACGAACAGGTCGGCTTCATCCTGCGCCAGGTCTGGCAGCGCCACAGCTCGATCTTCGCCCGCGACATCGGCACTAATCTGACGCCGACGCAATGGGCGGCGCTGTCGAAACTGGCCGAGACCGGGCCGTGCTCGCAGAATCAGCTCGGGCGCCTGACGGCGATGGACGTCGCGACCATCAAGGGCGTGATCGATCGTCTCACCGCGCGCGGCCTCACCGAGACGAGCCAGGATCCCGAGGACGGCCGCCGCCTGCTGGTGAGCCTGACCCGCGCCGGACAGCAGCTTGCCGAAAAGCTGGCGCCGAACGCGCTGGCGATCACCCGCGAGACGCTGGCGCCGCTCGAGGCGAAAGAGCGCGAGACGCTGATGATGCTGCTGAACAAGCTCAGGTGAAGGTTTCGTAGGGCGGGCAAAGCGAAGCGTGCCCGCCATCCTTTCTCGAGTCGCAAAAATCGTGGGCACGGCACTTCGCGCCGTTTGACCACCCTACGGCAGTTGAACAAGGTGCCGGAACTGGCGACTAACCTTGATGAAGGGTTTATCGAGGTTTTTGGTCATGAGAGTTGCGACGCGCTTTGCGGCTGTCTTGAGTTTTGCTGCCGTGCTCGTCGGCGAAAGCACTCCCGCCTTGGCGGCGCAGCCTTACGAAGGCTTCTGGGCCTCGACCAAAAAGGACTGTCGCGACGACGACAGTCCCAACCGCATGAGCATCGAGGGCGGCAATCGCCTGTACTGGTATGAGACGCGGTGCCGCGCCAGCCAGATCACGGCCGACGGAAGGCTCGGCTGGAAAATGAAGCTGGCCTGCGAAGGCGAGGGCGAAAAATTTCGCTCCAATCCTCGCGTCTCTGTCGCTGCGGATGGCAGGCTGGTGATGGACAACGGTCCGGTTGGGCGGGCCAAGCGCCAGACCTATGTGCGCTGTGAGATTGCGAAGAAGCGCTGATCTCTTACGTCTTTCCCGGCCATTTGGCGCGGTAGCGGATTTCGCTGCCGTCACCAAGCCGCCGCCACGTTCCGAATTCCGGCGTATGCGGCGCCCGGGCCGTCAAATCGATCGGATAGATCCGGCTCGGCTGGCCCTGGATGGTGATGGCGAGCTGCCGGTGCGAGGTTCGAAACGCCAGCTCGACTTCGCCGGCGATAACCGCCTGGTCACCATCGCGATAGAACGCGGCCGGACTGACTTCGCCCGGCATGGTGTTGATGTCGGTTTGCAGTTCGATGGTGATGTCCTGCGCCGATGTCGGCACCGTTACTCCCGCCGGAAAGCGGACCTCGAACACGAGCAGGGGATTGGCGCCGTTGCGGTTGAGCCAGGGCGTTGCGGTCGCGTATGCGTACGCAATGTAGGCGCCGATGCCGGCGGTGCAGAGCAGGGCGACGATGCCGAGCGACTTCAAGCTGTTCCGCGCGACGCCGCCGACGCCTGCGTCCTGCCCTGCATTTTTGCCTGAACGCGTCACGAGCCAATTGGCGAGGACCGCACCGGCGATTGCACCGGTGGGCGAGTAGACGAACAGTCCCAGCAGACCCGATGTGATCGGGTCCGCACGGTTGCCGACATCGAGCAGAGAAAACAGCACAAAGATCGCGATATAGCCCGCCACCGCGCCAGCGACGCCCACGGCTATCCGTGATGGGTCCTTCATGTCTGCCTCGATGGTCGAACAATGAATTGCCGCCGCCGAGGGCTGCCTGCGTTAGACGCAACAGGCTTGCGACTTGTTCAATGCCTTCGAGGGACAATGCGGAGCGGCGGGCCGCTCCAGCTGCATCACTTCGCCACCACCTCCGGCACCTTGCCGGCCGGCGGCGTGTTGCGGCTGCGCTGGGTGCGGACAATGCCGTCGATGATGGTCATACGAACTCAGCCCCGCCCTCGCCGCGAACGCCTTCCTTGATGGCAATGTTTATCTTTGATTTGGGATCGTAGTCACGGATGTTGTCGAAGAACACAGCGCGATTTACGCCGACAACTTCCCCATCCGCATCTCTAACGGTGTACAAACTAAGGAGATTCTTTGCGTCAAGGTATCCAATATATGCTTCCTCGACGTGTTGGTTGCTCGGCATAACAACATTGCGAGGAAATTCTATCTCGACCTCGACTGACCTTGTGGCTGCGCGATACCATTGTTGAAGTTCACGAGCTCCCACCATCTTGACGACTATGGTGCTTACATCGAAGATATTTTTCTCTTCTAGATCGACTACAAAGCTAGACTTCAACTTCTCAATTCGAGACGGTTCCTCGTAATTTCCCGTCGTCACATAATAACAACTGATCTTGGGATTGCGTTTTCCCACGCCTCTTTCATAAATCGCTTCCATTGCCCCGATGAGGTCGTCCACGGCATCGCTCTCTCCTTTCAAGTCGCCATCAAAGAAGCCTGCCACTGAGTCGAAGAATTTCGAGATGTCGCCATAGTCAAAGCTTGTGCTGGTCTTTGCCTGAAAGAAAATAAACTCGATGGAGGGATTGTTGACTGCCTCTAGTTTTTCTTCGGCTTCTTGTTTGTTGAGAACCAGTTCCCCTTGGACAACTACCGCGATTCCATCGACGCCGAACTCGTCGCCGTCGAGGTGGACGTCATAAGAGTCGATGGTTTCGCCTAGTAGGCCATTGAGCACCGAGAATATCGAGTAGATCTCAAATTGCTTCTCTTGCGGTTCCGTCGTGATGGAGTTGGCTTTGGCGAACTCTCGGAGTTGTGCCTGGATAACTGGATTCATCGACGGGCTCGCGTGAGGAATGCTCTCTCCATGATACTTGGAGAGAGATTGAAATTCTAGGTGGATAGTAGCTTTCAACTGCCAATTTCTGCTTCGGCACGTCTGCCATCACTTCGCCACCACCTCCGGCACCTTGCCGGCCGGCGGCGTGTTGCGGCTGCGCTGGGTGCGGACGATGCCGTCGATGATGGTCATCCCGATGCCGGGGAGGTCACCGAGCTGGACGCTCTCCAGGATGCTCTTGCCAGGCGAGTGCTGGGCCTTGTCCATGATGACGAAGTCGGCGGAGCGGCCGACCTCAATCAGGCCGCAATCGAGCTGACGCATCCGCGCGGTGTTGCCGGTGGCAAGGCAGAATGCGATCTCGGCCGGGAGGTCGCCGAGCGAGGACAGCATCGAGACCATGCGCAGAATGCCGAGCGGCTGCACGCCGGAGCCGGCGGGTGCGTCGGTGCCGAGGATGACGCGGTGCAGGTCGCCCATCTCGCGCGCGGTGCGCAGCGTGAACAGGGCCGAGCGCTCATTGCCGTTGTGCACGAGCTCGAGGCCGCGCTTGCAGCCCTCGCAGATGCAGCGGATCTGGTCGTCGGGCAGAGCAGTGTGGCCGCCGTTGATGTGGCCGACCACGTCGGTGTCGGCCTCAAGCACCACGTCCTTGTCGATCAGGCCGGAGCCGGGGATCGACGGGCCGCCGGTGTGGATGGTGCTCTGGATACCGTATTTGCGCGCCCAGCCGACCATCTTCCGCGCGGTCGGGCCGTCCTTGACGCCGCCGAGGCCGACCTCGCCGAGCAGCTTGACGCCGTTGGCCGCCATCTCCTTGAAGTCCTCTTCCACCATCTCGCATTCGATCACCGGTGCGCCGGCGTGAACCTTCACCCCGCCAGGACGCAAGGTCCAGAATGCGCGCTGGGCGAACACGGCCATGGCCTTGAGGCCGACGACGTCGCGGGGTCGGCCAGGCATGTGCACCTCGCCGGCGGAGATCATGGTGGTGACGCCGCCGTGCAGATAGCTGTCGATCCAGTTGATCTGGTTCTGCCGCGGCGTCCAGTCGCCGGCGACAGGGTGGACGTGGCTGTCGATCAGGCCCGGCGCCACCGTGGTGCCGTTGGCGTCGACGATGGTGGTGGCGCCTTCGGTATTGACCTCCTTGAAGCGGCCGATCGCGCTGATCTTGCCGTTCTCGGCGACGATGGTGTCGCCGTCCAGGATCGGCTTTTCCAAAGCGCCGGACAGGATCAGGCCGATATTGCGGATCACCAGCTTCGAGGGTCCGGTGGCCTGGGGTGCGTCATGCGCCATGGAAGGGGCTCCTTATTCCTAACTGCAACGCTTCCGATCTTGGGCAGCCTTGACCGCGGGATCAAGCCGGATTATTCATTAGTATACGAATGATCGTGTACAAACGACGCATAGCTGCCGGCCTCGGAACCGCAATCGACGCGACAGGGAAGGTGAGATGAGCAATTTCAATCAAGAAAGCGTTTTGAGCGTCCACCACTGGACCGATACGCTGTTCTCCTTCAAGACCACCCGCAGCCCGACCTTCCGCTTCCGCAACGGCGAATTCACCATGATCGGGCTCAGGGTCGGCGAGAAGCCGCTGCTGCGGGCCTACAGCGTCGCCAGCGCCAATTACGAGGACACGCTGGAATTCTTCTCGATCAAGGTGCCGGACGGACCGCTGACCTCGCGCCTCCAACATCTGAAGGAAGGCGACGAGATCATCGTCAGCCGCAAGGCCACCGGCACACTGGTGATCGACAATCTGGAAGAGGGACGTAACCTCTACCTGATCGGCACCGGCACGGGTCTTGCGCCGTTCCTGAGCGTGATCAAGGATCCCGAGACCTACGAGCGGTTCGAGAAGGTGGTGCTGCTGCACGGCTGTCGGCACGTCAAGGAGCTCGCCTATGGCGAGATGATCACCGAGCATCTGCCGAAGGACGAGCTGCTCGGCGAGTACATCCAGAACCAGCTGATTTACTATCCGACCGTGACGCGCGATCCCTTCCGCAATCGCGGCCGCATCACCGATCTCATCACCTCAGGCAAGCTGTTCGCCGATATCGGCCTGCCGGTGCTGGAAGCCGCCCATGACCGCGTCATGATCTGCGGCAGCCCGGCCCTGGTGGCGGACACCCGTGTCCTCCTGGGTGAGCGCGGCTTCGTCGAGGGCAATCACGGCGAGCCTGCCCAGTTCGTGGTCGAGAAGGCCTTCGCCGAGCGCTGAAGCGTTTTCGAGCGAAGTGGATACCGGTTCGCGTCAAGAAGACCCGCCCAAATAAGAATCAAGGGCCCCGTTGCGGGGCTCCAGATCCGGAATTTCTGCGCGAGAAGATCGCATTTTCGCCACCGCCGGGGCGTTGCGGCGCCGATTCGGCGCACGATACTATGTGGGACCGAATCAGCGGAGTTCCCACATGGTTGCGGACAGCGACAGCAACATCGCCTGGCACCGGGTTCAGTTGAAGAAGAACCGCGCCGAGCTGAAGGCGCTGGAGACCGCGCGCTTCACGATGGGCGAGATCGCCACCTCGAAGCGCAACGGCCAGACGCAGAAGACGATCGCGGAACTCAAGCGCAAGATCGCACAGTCGGAGCGCGCCATCGCCGATCACGACAAACGGACGCGCCGTCCACTCGCAACCGACCTGCAGAGCCTCAGCAATGGCAGCTGGAGCCATTGGGACGCCTACACCCAACAGCAGCGCAAGAGCGGCCAGCGCTCCTCCGGGCGCGGATAGCCGCGGCTCGCCACGCCCGCGGCCGACGAGCAGACGCACCCTTGCGCCGGCCGCGCCGCGCACCATCTCGGTGATACGCCACCAATCGTTCCGGTGATCACATGACAGCGCGCCTCGATTTCACCAGCGAGGCCTTCTTTCGCGATCCGCCCAAGGCGATCGCGAAATTGCGCATGTCCGCACCCGTGGTCGCGACGCCGTTTCCCATCGTCGGCGATGTCTGGATCACCACGACCCATGACGCCACGGCGCAGGTTCTGAAGGACGGCGCGACCTTCACGTTGCGCAAGGAGGATGGCGACATCGCGGGCTTGCGCTGGTGGATGCCGAGATTCGTCAGGACCATCGCCAACAACATGCTGACGATGGACGAGCCGGATCACACGCGGCTGCGCAGCATCGTCGACGAAGCGTTTCGCCGCCGCGCGATCGTTGCGATGGAGCCGCGCATCCGGGCCATCGCTGACGGTCTGGCCGACGAGCTGTTCGCGCAAGGATCCCCGGCCGATCTGGTCCAGCGCTATGCGCGCATCCTGCCGCTCGCGGTGATCTCGGAGCTGCTCGGCCTGCCGCTCGCAGATCGTCCAAAGTTCATCGCCTGGGCCAACGCGATATCCTCGCTGACGAATGTCGTCAGCTTCTTCCGCCTGCTGTTCGCGGTGCGCAAGATGCGCGCCTACCTCGAGCAGCAGTTGCAGATCGCGCGTGTCCAGGGCGGCGAGGGCCTGATTGCCGAGCTGATTCAGGTCGAGCGCGAAGGCGGCCAGATCACGCCGGATGAAATGGTCTCGATGGTGTTTCTGTTGCTCGGGGCGGGATCGGAAACCACCACCCATCTCATCAGCGGTTCCATCTACGAGCTGCTCAGGAATCCCGAGCTGCGCGACTGGCTGGAACAGGATTGGAGCCGCGTCGGGCTCGCGGTCGAGGAGTTTCTGCGCTTCGTCTCGCCCGTGCAATTCTCCAAGCCACGCTACGTGCGGCGCGATGTCGAGGTCGAGGGCGTGCGCCTGAAGAAGGGCGATCGCGTCATGGTGATGCTCGCCGCTGCGAACATGGATCCCGCGGTACATGATCGTCCCGAGACCCTCGATCTCGAACGCAAGCCGAACCGCCATATCTCATTCGGCACGGGAATCCACTTCTGCCTCGGCCATCAGCTCGCGCGCATCGAGGCGGCCTGCGCGCTGGAGGCGCTGTTCGTGCGTTGGCCGAAATTGAGTCTTGCCGTCGATGCCGCTGAAATCCGCTGGCGCAAGCGGCCGGGCTTGCGCGCGATCGCGAAGCTTCCTGTCACGGCAGAGGGCCGCGGAACAGAGGCGACTGCACGCAGCGGAACGAGGGGCGATCGTTCCCTCACCGCGGCAAACTGACGTTGGCGGCGCCCTTCGGAAAATCTTTGCCTGTTGTGATCGGCCAGGAACGGTGTGCCGTTCGTGCTGTTGTCATCCCGACATGACGCGGAGGGGAGTTCCTTGGGGCGCATGTCGCAGATCGACGTCTTAACGGGAGACCAGATCATGGCCAGCAAGATGCCACCTGTTCCACCGGACAATCAGAGCCGCAAGGGAACCGGCGATCGCAAGCAGATGTCCGCCGATCAGATGCCGCGCGGTCAGGAGCGTGTACAGAATCCAGATCAGCAGGGACAGCAGGGCAACATCAAGCAGAACACGACCAACCAAGGCTATCAGCAAGATCGCTGAGGAGGACGACATTCATGTCGACATCCACGAAGACACCGAACAGCATTCGACAGGGCGGACCCGGCGCCTCGCATGAGAACGCGAAGGCACCGCTTCAGGTGAAGAAGCCGCCGGCGGACGATCCGCAGCGCAGCCACAGCCGGGTTTCCGGCGGCGGTGGCGAGCGCGATTCCCATCACACGCACGACGAGGCCGGAAAGGGCGGAGGCAGGTGACATGGCCAACAAGCAACCCAAGCTGTACGCGCCGACCGAGAAGGACCTGCATGACAACCCCCTGATCGGCGGATCCAAGGGCGTGAACAGGGCAGGCGTTTCGCCTGACGACCTCGAGGACGTCTTGGGCGAGAACACGATCGAAGGCGACGTCGAAAACGACGTGAACGCCGGTGGCGGTATCGACAAGGATGTCGCGCGGAGCGGTTCGCCCCGAAGAGGCCGGTAAGATTGGAGGCCCACAATGCAGGGCAAGAAGACTCACGAACAGCAAGTGCGCATCCTCGAGCGGAAGCCAGATGTTCCGGATGCGCGAGAACTCGAGCAGGCCGCCGGTCATAACCCGCAAGACACGCGCGTCCATCGTGCGAACCCCGAAGCTCGTCACAGCGAGTTTCCAGTGAGCCGCGGCGGTCTCAACCAGGAGAGCGATCACAACAAGCACAACGATCCCGGCCAGAGCGGCCACAAGCCGCCCAAACCGACGACGGCACAACAGAAGCACTAAATCATCCGAAGAGAGGAGAGACTGATGCCTGGTGGGCATGGCAGCAAGACGCACTTCAGATCGGGCATGCATGGCAAGGGCGACGGCACCGGCGCATTGACCGACGTGCCGAAGGAGATGATCGGCGACAACATGGTCCTGTCCAACCGCGACAAGAAACAGCATTCGGACATTCGTGGCATGGACGGCAAGTCCATCCAGACCGAACAATATCAGGACCACGCAGCAAACCGGCTCGATGAGAAGCCGGAGGCCGACGAGACCTGAGAGGACGTTCCTTCCGCCGACTTGCGGACCGGTGTTCAGCCGGTCCGCTTTTTTGTGGGCGCAAGGTCACGCTCCCAGCCGAACACCGAACGGCCATCGAGCTCCGGTGAGGCCGCACGCTCGCCGGCGATGAAAGCATCGACTGAGGGGCCGCGCGCGGTCCTCTCCAACCGCCGTGCCTGGTCGTCGAGGCGTTTGATCGCCTGCATCTCCTCGTCGCGTCCGAGCTTCGCGTTTCGGATCGCGCCCTTCAGCACCCGGATGGTCTCGTCATAGGCCTTGATCGGAACGGGGTAGGGATGCCGGTCCTTGCCGCCATGGGCGAGCGAGAAACGGGCGGGGTCGGTGAAGCGATAGGGCGCGCCGTGCACGACCTCGGCAACCATCGCGAGCGAGCGCACCGTGCGCGCGCCGACGCCCGGCGTCAGCAGCAGCTCCGGAAAATCCGCCGGGCCGCGTTCGGCTGCGGCGGCGAGCGTGCCGTGCAGGCGGCGCGCGAACACGTCCTTCGGCCGCACATCATGATGCGCAGGCATGATCAGATGCGGCAGCATGCCTTGCGCCGGCGTGGACGGGGTCCCCGCGAGCCGCTCGAATTCGGAGACGATGCGATCCGGGCCGAGGTCGGAGAGCAGCTCGAGCTGTGCCGTCCGAGACAGATCGGCGCGATGATCGGTGAGATTGACGATCTCCCCCTGCTGCGGCCCGTCGATTGCGCTGTGCGGTGTATCGACAAAGCTCTTCAGTGCCTCGGAGTGCCAGTGATAGCGCCGCGCCTGCCGCTTGTCGCCGTTCATGCCCTGCTGCACCACCGTCCATTTACCCTCAGTGGTGACGAAGAAGCCGTGCAGGTAAAGGTCAAAGCCGTCCTGGACCGCGGCGCTGTCGACCTTGGCGACCAAACGGCTGGCCCGGGTCAGCTTGACGCCGTCGAATCCGACGCGGTCGCCGAGCTGCAACAGCTCGTCCGGCGTCTTGCGCGAATGCTGACCGCGACCGCCACAGACGTAAATCCCGAGCTCGTCCTGGAGCGGTCCGAGCCCGCGCTTCAGCGCGCCGATCACGGAGGTGGTGATGCCGGAGGAGTGCCAGTCCATTCCCATCACGGCGCCAAACGACTGGAACCAGAATGGATGCGACAGGCGCTGTAGAAATGCGTCGCGGCCGTAATGATGCACGATCGCCTGGGTGACGATCGCCCCGAGCGAGGACATGCGACTTGCCAGCCAGGGCGGAACCCGCCCGGTGTGAAGAGGAAGATCGGCGCTGCCGGTTCGTCGAGTCATGGCGACAAGCCTAGCGCAGCTCAGCGACGGTTGCACCTGCGGGATGCTGCATTGCACGGGGCGGGGGAGCGAAGCCGGCCGGGATGCGTTGTGCGGGTTGCGTGAATGCAATGATGGGGACGATCCATGGATTGGCAGGCTCTGACGGCCGATATCGACAGGATGTTCGGCTGGATACCGTCATGGTTCATCGGCCTCACCCTGGTTGCCGGCGCGATCCTTCTTGCCCTGCTCGCCTACCGGGTCGCCACATGGCTGCTCAACCGCGCTTTCGGAACGCGGCTTCCGCTCTTGAGTGTGTTCATCGAGCGCACGGCAGGCCCCGCGCAAATGGCGCTTTGCCTTGCCGCCGTCGCAATGGTGCTCCCGCTGGCGCCGCTCGACGATACGATCCGCACTCCCCTGACGCGGCTGTTCGTCGTGGCCTTCATCGCGCTGATCGGCTGGATCTCGATCCGGATCGTCGACATGAGCGCGGCGCGCTACTTGCAGAACTTTCGCGATGTCACCGAGAATTTCGTCGCGCGCAAGCATGTCACGCAGGTGCGCGTGTTCAAGCGCGTCACAGACACCATCATCGTCATCATCACGGTCTCCGCCGCGCTGATGACGTTCGACTCCGTGAAGCAATACGGAGTCAGCCTGTTCGCCTCCGCAGGTGCTGCCGGCATCATCGTCGGCCTTGCCGCGCGCCCGCTGCTGAGCAATCTGATCGCCGGCCTGCAGATCGCGATCACACAGCCGATCCGCATCGAGGATGCCGTGATCATCGAGAACGAATGGGGCTGGATCGAGGACATCGCCTCGACCTATGTCGTGATCCGGCTGTGGGATTGGCGCCGCATGGTGGTGCCGCTGTCCTACTTCATCGAAAAGCCGTTCCAGAACTGGACGCGCGACACCGCATCCCTCATCGGCGTCGTCGCGCTGCATGTCGACTATCGCGCCGACGTCCCGCGCATCCGACGCTGGCTGGAGGAGGCGGTGAAGCAGTCGAAGCTGTGGGACGGGGAGGTGGTGAATCTCCAGGTGATCGATGCCGATTCGCGCACCATCGAGCTTCGGGCGCTGGTCAGTGCCAGGAACGCACCGCAGTCGTGGGACCTGCGCTGCGAGATCAGGGAGAAGCTCATCGCCTTCATCCGCGACGAGATGCCGGAGGCGCTGCCGCGCGACCGCGCCATCCTGATCCCGTCGGGAGACGGAGAGGGCGATCTCGGACTGCGTCCCGCACCGCCGGAGAAGATGCGGGCGAGCGCCAGTCACTGAACGGCGCTTACGCGCCTGCGCCGTCCCGCCATTGCCACGTTCTTGTTGACGAGACCTGATCTTTTGTACGATAGTACAAATCTCATGGTACGCAAGCCCACCAGCAAGGAAGCGGCCCGCAAGCCGAACATGCGCGAGGCGATCCTCGCCGCCGCGGAGGAGCTGTTCGCCACCAACGGCTTCAATGCCGTATCGGTGCGCGACATTGCGCAAGCTGCCGGGGCAAATCCGGGCAGCGTGACCTATCATTTCAAGACCAAGGACGGTTTGCTGCTGGAGATCTACCGGCGTCATTGCGGGCCGATGAATCTGCGCCGTTCCGAGCTGCTCGCGGCCGCAAAGCGCGTGCGCGATCTCCAGGACCGGCTGGAGGCGATCGTTCGGGCCTATGTGGTGCCGGCCTTCACCTCGGGCAGCGATCTCGCCGGCGGCGGGGCGCGTTTCACGCGGCTGCGCGCGGTGATGTCGGCGGAAGGTAACGAGGTCGCGCGAAAGATCATCGCGCAGACCTTCGACGACACCAGCCACGCCTTCATCGACGCGGTGCACGAGAGTCTGCCGCACATTCCGCGCACGGACATCGTCTGGCGCAGTCACTTCCTGCTCGGCGCACTCTATTATTCGCTGGTGACGCCGGAGCGCGTGTCGCGCCTGTCGCGCGGCGAGGCCGACGGCAGCGATGCCGCTTGCGCCATCGAACAATTGGTGCAGGCCACCGTCGCCGCCTTCCAGGCGCCGGCGCTGGATGAGGCCGCGCCGGCGCGGCGGCGGCCGGTCGTCGCCGGCAAGGCGTGAAACAAGAAATCTCGCTTCGGCGGTTCACCTCATGACGATGATGTACACGCCGACCATTCCACCGCCCGATCCGAACACGCGCACGCCGAAGTTCAGGCTGCCGCAGCTGTCGTGTGACGCGCATTGCCACATCTTCGGGCCCGGCGCGAAATACCCTTACGCGCCGGAGCGTTCCTACACGCCGCCGGATGCGCCGCTGGAGGATTTTCGCATCCTGCATGCCAAGCTCGGCGTGGAGCGCGCCGTCATCGTCAATGCCAGCGTGCACGGCACCGACAACAGGGTGGCGCTCGATGCGATCGCTGAGAGCAATGGCGCCTACCGCGCGGTCGCCAACATCGATGGCGCCGTCACCGAGCGCGACCTGCGCGTGCTGCATGAGGGCGGTTTTCGCGGCTGCCGTTTCAATTTCGTCCGCCATCTCGGCGGCGTCCCCGACAAGCGCGTGTTTGACCGCATGGTCGCGATGGTCACGCCGCTCGGCTGGCACATCGATCTGCATTTCGATGCGATCGATCTGCCCGAATATGCCGACATGCTGACAAGGCTGCCCCTGACCTACACCATCGACCATATGGGCCGGGTGAAGGCGGCAGACGGGCTCGACCAGTTGCCGTTCAGAATCCTGATCGAGCTGATGCAGCGCGATGACAAGTGCTGGGTGAAGATCTGCGGCTCGGAGCGGGTGTCCTCTATCGGTCCGCCGTTCACCGATGCGGTGCCGTTCGCGCGAAAGATCGTCGAGACCGCGCCGGATCGCGTCATCTGGGGTACGGACTGGCCGCATCCCAACATCAAGGTGATGCCGAATGACGGCGATCTCGTCGATCTGATTCCGCTGTTCGCGCCGGAGCCGGCGGTGCAGACGAAGATTTTGGTCGACAATCCCGCGCGCCTGTTCGGGTTCGAGGCGTGACGACGTCATCGCGACCGGCACGCTGCGCGGACATGCGTTGCGGGCGCCGGCGGATGCATACCAAGGAAAAGGAGTAGCCCATGAAAACAGGCCTCGTCGTCACAGCCCATCCCGGCGATTTCGTCTGGCGCGCCGGCGGCGCCATCGCGCTGCACGCGAGGAAGGGCTATCGGATGAAGATCGTGTGCCTGTCCTTCGGGGAGCGCGGCGAGAGCCAGTTCGCCTGGAAGGAGCAGGGCGCGACGCTGGAATCGGTCAAGGCCGGCCGCAAGGACGAAGCGGAGCGGGCAGCCAGGCTGCTGGGTGCCGAAATCGAGTTCTTCGATTGCGGTGACTATCCGCTGAAGCTCACCGAGGCGCATTTCGACCGCATGGTGGATATCTACCGCGAGCTCAATCCGAGCTTCGTCCTGACGCATGCGCTGGAAGACCCCTATAATTTCGACCATCCGAACGCGGCGCATTTCGCGCAGGAGACGCGCGTGGTCGCGCAGGCCATGGGCTACAAGCCCGGCGCGCCGTACAAATATTCGGCGCCGCCGGTGTTCCTGTTCGAGCCGCACCAGCCCGAGCAGTGTAACTACAAGCCCGACACCATTCTCAAGATCGACGAGGTCTGGAAGGAGAAATACGAGGCGTTCCAGATTCTCGCCGCGCAAAAACATCTCTGGGGCTATTACGAGCGCGTCGCGCTCAACCGCGGCATCCAGGGCAGCCGCAACACCGGCGTGCCCATGACCTATGGCGAGGCCTATCAGCGCCTGTTCCCGACGGTTGCGGACGAGCTGGCATGACGCCGGTCCGCAACATCAAGCTGAAGGCCGTGCTCGGCAGTCACCACCATGTGCAGGCGGTGAAGAGCGGGGCGCTCCGTTCCGACCTGTTCGATCTCGATTTCATCGAATACACGCCGACCAACACGGCGTTCAAGCCGATGGTGCGCGAGCAGGCCCTCGACGTCTGCGAGATGGCGATCGTCACCTATCTGATGGCGAAAGCGCACGGCAAGCCGCTGGTGCTGCTGCCGGCGACCATGCTCGGCCGCTTCCAGCATTCCTACGCTCTCTATAATCCCGCGCATGGGACGCTCGGGCCCACTGATCTCGAAGGCAAGCGCGTCGGTATCCGCTCCTTCACGACCACGACGGGCGCCTGGATCAGGGGCATCCTCGCCAACGATTGCGGCGTCGATCTCGACAGGATTCGCTGGATCACCTTCGAGGATCCGCATGTCGCCGAATATGTCGACACCACCGAGCGCGCGCCGAAGGACAAGAAGATCCTGCAGATGCTGCGCGACGGCGAGCTCGATGCCGTTCTGGGCGAGACCTCCGATGATCCCAAGCTGAAGCCGTTGTTTCCCGATCCGGCCGCAGAGGCCGCCCGATGGTATGCGCGGCGCAGCGTCGTGCCGGTCAATCATCTCGTGGTCGTGACCGAGAGCCTCGCGAAATCGCGCCCCGACGTGGTCGCCGGCGTTTATGATCTCTTGAAGCGGAGCAAGGCGCAGGCAGGGCCGTCGGCAACGCCCGACCTCGTTCCGTTCGGGATCGAGGCCAACAGAAAACCGCTCGAGCTGATCATCGACTACGCATTCCAGCAGGCGCTGATCCCGCGCCGCTATGCGGTCGATGAGCTCTTTGACGAGACGACACGAGGACTGAACTGATGGCAGGTGATCCCAGGCGCTGGCAGATCGGGTTGGTCGGCTATGGCGAGGTCGGCAGGATTTTGGCCGAGGATTTGCGCCAGCAGGACATCAAGGTCTCAGCCTACGACATCAAGCTCGGAGGCGAGCAGGGCGCGTCGCTGCAAGAGCATGCGGCGAAATTCGGTGTCGCTCTTGCAACGTCCCACGCCGAGCTGACCGCGAAATCCGACTTCATCATCTCCGCCGTCACGGCGAGCCAGGCCGTGCCGGTCGCAAAGGCCTGTGCGGCAGCGATCAATCAGGGCACCTGGTTTCTCGATTTCAACTCGGCCTCTCCCGGCGCCAAGCAGCGCGCGGCAGGGCTGATCGACGGTGCCGCCGGGCGTTATGTCGAGGGCGCGGTGATGACCTCGGTGCCGCCTTATCGCATCAAGGTGCCTTTGCTGCTCGGCGGACCCGGCGCGAGGGAGCTCGAGCCGCTTCTGAATACGATCGGTTTCGCGGCCAAGGTTGCCAGTGACAAGCTCGGCGTGTCCTCGGCCGTCAAAATGTGCCGCAGCATCATGATCAAGGGCCTGGAGGCCATGGTCATCGAGAGCTTCACGACGGCGCGTGCCTATGGCGTCGAGGATGCGGTGCTGCCTTCGCTTGCGGAAACGTTCCCCGGGATCGACTGGGAGGAGCTGGGCGCCTATTGCTTCCAGCGCGTGATCGAGCACGGCCGCCGCCGGGCCGAGGAGGTGCGCGAGGTCGCCGAGACCGTGCGCGAGGCGGGGCTGACGCCGTGGTCGGCGCAAGGCACGGCCGAGCGGCAGGCCTGGATGGCCGATCTCGCCGATGAGGGGCTGTTCGGGTTGAGGGGCAGCAGCGAATTCGCCCGCAGTGCGGACTGGCGCACCGAGGCGGACCGGATCCTGGCGAAGATCAATCGGACGAAATAGTCAGCTCAGGACCGGGTCGCGGGATTCGAAGCTCCCGACCTGGTCACGCGCGCGTTCGATGAGGTCGATCAGATTGCGGGATTTACGGACGAGCTGCTCGGTGGCCGGCTGGGTGCGGAACTCCGCCAGCACGGCGCGAACGCACTTGCTGGCGGCATCGAGCGTCCAGAGCGTACGGTTCACGTCGGCCTGCGTCTGGATGGCCGAGATGTCGAGGCCCGAGAGAACGTGGCCGATGCCGTCCAGCCGCTTCACCGCCGTATCGGTCGGCGTTCGGGCGTGGACGGAATCATCGATGCTGCTGAATGCGCTGAACAGACTCATACTTCCCCACTGAACGCAGATTGTCAGTGCACGTCCTAGTTACGGCGGCGCGGCCTGCCTCGCAATGCGTTGAGCTACGGTCCGGGATTCTACCGAACTCGGGTCGGCGCGGACCGGCGGTAAAATCGAACTGCCGTGGCCCCGCGGCCGATCAGGTCGTGCGCGCGATGCCCGAAATATCGGCCGCGAAACGCGCTCAGCTCTTGAACAGGGTCGGCCGCGGCCGTGCAAATGTCTGCCGGCCGCGCTTGAAGCCCATCAGGACGTCGGGCAGCTCGGCGATCGCGAGTCGGCTGTCCCTGGTATCGAGCACGATCAGATCGGCGGGATTGCCGACCTCGATGCCGTAGTCGGCGAGGTTCATCAGCCGGGCCGGCAGCTCGGTCACGAGGTCCAGGCAGGTGTCGAAGTCGCTGACAGAGGCGTGCGCGACGTTGGCGTAGAAGTTCGCCATCCGCAGCAGCGAGGCATCGCCGAACGGCGTGAAGGGATTGAGCACGTTGTTGGTCGCGACCGAGCAGAGCACGCCGTCGCCGGCAAGCTTGTGGGCGAGGGTCAGCCCGCGCGGCGCGTTGTGCGTGGCCTCGCGCCCCATCAGATAGAGATCGGTCGCGGGCAGGACGGTGACCGCAACGCCTGACCTTGCCAGTTGCGCAGTGGCCGCCTTCATCCGTTCGCGGGGCAAGGCCGACAGTTTCGTGGCATGGCCGATCGCGACGCGTCCGCCATAATTGCGCTGCTCGGTCTGGCGACAGACCTCGTCGAGATGCCACCAGGAGGGATCGAGGTCGAAGTCGAGATGGAGGTCGACGTCGATGTCGAATTCCCCGGCAAGGTCGAAGATGCGCGCAAGGTGCGCGTTCGGGTCGGTGTCCATGTAGGGGCAGCCGCCGATGGCTTCACCACCCTCGCGAAGCGCCTGGATCAGCAGCTCCTCCGCTCCGGGATCATTGGTGAGGCCTTCCTGCGGGAAGACGCAGAGCTCGAGATCGATCGCCCAGGCGTAATCGCGCTTCAGCGCCTTGACCGCCTCGAAGCCGCGAAGGCCGATGCGAGGGTCGATCTCGACATGCGTGCGCATGCGCGTCGTGCCGTTGACGATGGCGCGTTCGAGCACTCTTGCGCCGCGTGCGTAGACATCCTCGATCGTGAAATCCTTCTTCATCGCGGCGACGGCGCGGATCGCCTCCGAGACGCTGCCGTGATCGTGGCCGCAGCGGCCGAGCAGGCAGGCCTTGTCGAGATGGATGTGGGTGTCGACGAAGCCGGGCAGGGCGAGGAGGCCGCCGAGATCGACGTCGGCGGCCTCGCAGGCCAGCTTGGGCGCGATCGCGGCGATGCGGCCGTCCTTCACCCCGATATCGACCGGTGCGGCGGAAGAGCGCAACAGCGCGTTGCGGAAGATCAGGTCGAAGGTGGCTTGGGTGGTCATGGCGTTGGATTCAGCCGTGGCAGCCTAGCGGAAGCCGTGGGGGCGGGCAGCTCCAGATTGTGTGCAATGCTGGGGCTGGATTGTCCAAAAATTGTGCATGCACTTTGAGGCCCGGATTGTAAGATAGCGGCATCCGGAGAGAATCCCGCGATGTCTACTCCCGCAAAATCCGAAAGCCCGATGACCGACGCCGAGATTGTCGAAGCCTATCTTACCGCTTCGATGATACCGGATCCCGACGCCGCTGCGGCCTATATGAAGCCGGGCACGGTGATCACGTTCACCGGCGGGCGCGCGTTCGACCATCCGCGCGGGCCGACCGGCTTCAACGCGAAGCGCTATCGCTGGGTCAAGAAGAAGATGGACCGCTTCGACGTCTGCCCGGGCGCGGATGAGACCGTCGTCTACAGCGTCGGCACGCTCTATGGCGAGTGGATGGACGGCACGCCGTTCGAGGGCAACCGCTACGTCGATCGCTTCGTCGTGAGGGACGGGCAGATCGTGAAGATGGATGTCTGGAACGATAGCGCCGAGCGCATCCTCGTTCAGCGCGGGATCGAGGCTTAGCCCCTCCGCGCGATTTTCGGCAGCTTGACGACGCGATTGCTGGTCACCTCGTCCGCATAAGGGGCGAGGATGTCGAGTAGATCGCGGCCACGCTGCGGAGTGGGAGCGACCAGCGCACGATTGGCCACCGAATCCAGGTGATGATGCATCAATTCCATCACCTTGGCCGCATCGCCCTTGGCGAGCGCCGCGATGATGGCGCGGTGCTCGTTGATGGCGCATTCGGTGGAATGCGGCCGGCTGTACAGCGACAGCGTCAGGCAGCAGCGATAGGCGACCTCGCTGACATAGCGCACCAGAATCGGGCTGTTCGTCATATGGGCGAGCAGAATGTGGAATTCGGTGGCGAGTCGGATCGACACCGCATCCGTGCCGCCGCGGGCGCGATCCTCGGCGTCGACATGGGCGTTCAGCTCGGCGATCTGCGCCTTGGTCAGCTTGCCCGCGAGCTGGCGCACGACGAGGCGTTCGAGCTCGATGCGGATGTCGAAGGCATCGCGCGCCTCCTGCCAGCTCGGCGTCGCCACCACGGCGATCCGGTTGCGGCGGAGCTCGACGAGGCCTTCCGCGGCGAGTTGGCCGAGGGCATGGCGGGCAATGGTGCGGCTGACGCCGAAACGTTCGCCGAGCGCATCTTCCGGCAGCTTGGCGCCGGGCTCCAGCGCCTGCTCGATGATGGCGCGCCGGAGCGCGCGGCAGATCACGCTGACCTTGTCCGACGATTCAGAAGTCTTGCTGCTGGCGCGCGCCGCCATCGGCGAATCCCATGGGAGTGACATCTCTCTTTAGCACAGGCTCGCGCCGATTCAGCGCTCCAATTGCATGCAGTTTGGCCTCCGGACTGCCTAAATCGAATCCGGCGGTTTGGCGCGGGTTTCGGCTAGGCCATTGATTTCGCGGGGCTCGATCGCTGGCATCCAGCTTGCATGCACTTTTTTCTGTGATGCGCATGCAACCCAACGTCCAGTTCGACGGCCAGCCCGTTCCCGAAGGCTCTGCGACGACCGCTATCGAGCTGTCGGAGGCCTCGGTGACCTTCGGGCGCGGCGACCGCGCCGTGCCTGCTTTGTCGAAGACCACGCTCAAGATCGCCGACGGCGAGTTTGTCGCATTGGTCGGCCCATCCGGATGCGGCAAATCGACCATTTTGCGGCTGGTCAGCGGCCTGGTGCAGCCGACCAGCGGCGTCGTCATCGTCGGCGGCCGCGAGGTGGCGGCACGGGCGATGCGGGTCGGCATGGCCTTTCAGAACCCGACCATGCTGCCGTGGATGACGATCGAGCGGAACATCATGCTGCCGCTGAAGATCGTCGAGCCGTTCCGCTCGAAGTTCCGCAAGCTGCGCAAGACCGAATTCCGCGACAAGGCCAATGCGCTGCTGGAGCAGGTCGGCCTCAAAGGGTTCGGCAACCGCTATCCCTGGCAGCTCTCCGGCGGCATGCTCCAGCGCGCCAATCTCTGCCGTGCGCTGATCCACGAGCCGCGCATGCTGCTGCTGGATGAGCCCTTCGGTGCGCTCGACCAGTTCACGCGCGAGGAGCTTTGGGCGATCCTCCAGAATCTCTGGATGACGCACAAGCCGACGGTGCTGCTGGTCACGCACGATCTGCGCGAGGCCGGCTTCCTTGCCAGCCGCATCTGCGTGATGAGCGCGCGTCCCGGCCGCATCCTCGACGACAGCCGCGTCGACTTCGCGCGGCCGCGCACCGTGGCAATGACATTCGAGCCGGATTTCGTCGCGCTGAACCAGAAGCTGCGCGCCTTCATCGAGGATGCGCGCAGCGCGGCCCAGCAGGGAGCAGGCTGATGTTCGGGATCGATGTCAGGCAGAAAGCGTGGTCGGTGGGACTGATCGTGCTGTTCTTCGTCGGCTGGGAGCTGTTCTGCCTGATGACCGGCATGTCCGACCTGGTGCTGCCGCGCCCCTCGCAGGTCTTCGTGACGCTGGTCCAGCGGTTCCCGGTGCTGTGGCCGCATATCGTGCAGACGCTCGCCACCACCATGCTCGGCTTCGTGCTTGGAGTCGCGCTCGGCGTCGCCCTCGGCGCGATCATCGGCGTGTCGAAGACGGCCTACGACACCTGCTATCCGCTCTTGATCGGCTTCTCCTCGATTCCCAAGGTCGCGGTGGTGCCGATCTTCGTGCTGTGGTTCGGCTCCGGCACCGTGCCGGCGGTGCTGACCGCGCTGTCGATCTGCTTCTTCCCGATCGTCGTCAACATCGCGACGGGCCTTGCCACCACCGAGCCCGAGCTCGAGGACGTCTTGAAGGCGCTCGGCGCCAGCAAGCTCGACATCCTCTGGAACGTCGGTCTGCCGCGCACCATGCCGTTCTTCTTTGCTTCGCTCAAGGTTGCGGTCTCCTACGCCTTCGTCGGCGCGGTGCTGTCGGAGACGGTCGCCTCCAACCGCGGTATCGGCAACGTCATGATGACCGCGTCCTCCAATTTCAACGTGCCGCTGGTGTTCGCCGGCCTGTTCGTGCTCGCCGGGCTCGGTGTCGCGCTCTACGTCGTGTTCTCGCTGATCGAAGGGCAGGTCACCGGCTGGGCCACGCGCAAGAACGACGTGATCGCCACCTGATTTCTTGAACCGTCACGCAACGAAGCTGAGGAGGTCTCGATGTTGAGGAAGTTAACCGCCGCGCTGCTGGGATTGGCGCTGTCTGCAGGCGCCGCCACCGCGCAGGAGACCACGATCAAGTTCACGCTAGGCTGGAAAACCCAGGGCAGCGACGCTGCCTTCTTCTATGCCAAGGACAACGGATTCTTCAAAGAGGAAGGCCTCAACGTCGTCATCGATCAGGGCGAGGGCTCCGGCGCCACCGTCACGCGCGTGATGTCGGGCGCCTATGACGCCGGCTTCGGCGACGTCAACGCCATCATCCAGAACGCCTCGACCAAGCCGCAGGAGGCGCCCGTCATGGTCTACATGATGTGGAATCAGCCGCCGTTTGCCATCGTCGCCAAGAAGAGCAGCGGCATCAACACCATCAAGGATTTCGAAGGCCGCACGCTCGGCGGTGCGCAGGGCACGCCGACCACGCGCTTGTTGCCGGTGTTCACCCGCAAGAACGGGCTCGACGGCGAGAAGATCAAGATCTCCAACATGGCGCCGAACCTGCAGGAGCCGATGCTGATCAAGGGCGACATCGATGCGGCCCTCGTCTTCAACATCACCAGCTATTTCAATCTGGTGCTCAACCGCCAGGATCCGGACAAGGACTTCAAATGGTTCTCCTTCGGTGAATATGGCCTCGATCTCTATTCCAACGGCGTGATGGTCTCCCGCAAGCTGATCGCCTCGAATCCGAAGGCCGTCGCGGGCCTGGTGCGCGCCATCAACAAGGGTGCGATCGCGATCGCCAAGGACCAGAATGCCGGCATGAAGGCGGCGCTGAACTACGACAATCTCATCAACGCCGAGGTGGAGAAGCGCCGGCTGCAATATTCCTTCGAGAAGCTGATCGTCTCGCCGGAGATGAAGGAGATCGGCATCGGCGACATCAAGGACGACCGGATGACGCGCGCGATCGGCATCGTGGTCGAGGGCTATCAGCTCGCCCGTGCGCCGACGCCGGCGGAGGTGTTCTCGCGCGAATTCCTGCCGCCGCGCGCGGAGCGGGAGCTCGTGTACACTGCCAACTGAACTTGGAGGTCAGCCATGGCCGCGGAGGTCTCGGCAACCAGCCTGTTCCGTGGCCCTGACCGTGGCGTCAGCGAGAACGTCGTGCTGCGGCACGACGAGGGCGTCATCACCGAAATCTCGGGAGGAGCGGGGCCGGCGCCTCGCTCCTTCGTCATCCCTGCCTTCGTCAACGCCCATGATCATGCCCGTGCCACGGCGTCGTCCTTCGGTGCGGTCGGCATGCCCCTGGAAAGCTGGATTTTGCGAACCGCGCTGGGCTCGCCGATCGATCCCTATCTGACGGCCGTCTCGGCATTGGCCCGTTCCGCCAAGGCAGGCTGCGCGGCGATGATGGTCCATTACACGCGTCCGAGCGGGACGATGCCGCTGCTGGACGAGGCCAAGGCCATCGCGAAAGCCGCATCCGACGTCGGGATTCGCATGGCGTTTGCAATGGCGGTGCGCGACCAGAATCCCATCGTCTACGGTGATGCCGAGCCGTTGCTGTCGGGGCTTGCCGGGGACGATCGCAAGACCATCGAGGATCTCTTCGTTCGCGCGCCGATGTCGCCGAAGGCCTATATCGAGCTGACCGACGCAATTGCCGCAGCCATCGCCGGACCGATGGTCGACGTGCAGCTCGGGCCGGCCGGTGTGCAATGGTGCTCGAAGCCGCTGCTGGAGGCCGTCGCGGAGAACTCCGCGCGGTCCGGTCGCCGCATTCACATGCATCTGCTGGAAACTGTGTACCAGCGTGCCTGGGCCGACCAGCACTTTCCGGAAATGGTGCGCTGGCTTCGCGATGTCGGCTTTCTCTCCGGGCGGCTGACGCTGGCGCATTGCATTCACGCCCGTCCGGATGAGCTGGAGATGATCGCCGCCTCCGGCGCGCGCATCGTCACCAATTTCAGCTCGAACATGCATTTGCGCTCGGGCCTCGCCCCGATCGCCGCTGCGCACAGATGCGGCTGCGCCATCACTGTGGGCGTCGACGGTCTGGCGCTGGACGAGGATGACGACATCCTGCGCGAGATGCGGCTGGTGCAGATGGTTCACGGCGGGCTCGGCTTCAAGGCGACATGGACGCCCGCCGAGATGTTTGCGCTCGCCATCCGCAACGGACGCCATGCGACCGGGGCGCCCGGGAATGGTGAGCTCGCGGCGGGCAATCCCGCCGACTACGTCGTGATCGATCTTGACCGGCTCGATCGAGACCAGATCATGCCGGTCGATCCCATGGCGCTGCTGTTCGCGCGCGGCAATGCGTCGCTGGTGAAGGAGGTGGTCGTCGCCGGCAGGACGATCGCGCGGGACGGGGTCTGCACGGGCGTCGACCTTCCGGCCATCGAGCGCGAATCGCGGGCGATGTACCGCGCCAATGTCGGCAAGCTCGACAGCTTCCGGCGGATGTGGCCGTCCCTGTCGGATCGGTTGAGCGGCTGGTTCGAGCAGCAGCTGACCTGCGAATGACGCGCCGATGGGGGCGCCGCGACGGAATGCATATCAAACAGCGATAGCTGGTAGACGCAGCCTGGTCTGGCGCATGACCGACCTCTACGCTATCAGCTCCTCGACAGCTCGACACCAATCCCCTTCGAGGAGCCCCTGATGCGCCTACCGACCATTTTCCTGGCCCTGACATGTCTTGCCGGCGCAGCTTCGGCCGAAGAGCTCACGGGCACGCTTCAGAAGGTCAAGGAGACCAAGAAGATCACGCTGGGCTATCAGGAGGCCTCCGTCCCATTCAGCTATCTCGACGGCAACCAGAAGCCGGTCGGCTTTGCCATGGACATCTGCCTCCGTATCGTCGAAGCCGTGAAGAAGCAGCTCGGCATATCAGACATTTCGGTCGAGACTGTCGCGGTGACGTCCTCGAACCGGATTCCTTTGATGGTCAACGGCACGCTCGACCTGCATTGCTCGGCGACCACCAACAATGCCGACCGCCAGAAGCAGGTCGCCTTCACCAACACGCACTTCCTCAGCGCGACGCGGTTCGCGGCCAGGAAGGCGGCGAGCATCAAGACCATCGACGATCTCAAGGGCAAGGCGGTCACGGCGGTCGCGGGATCTGTGAACCTGACGCAGCTCGCCAAGGTCAACACCGAGCGCAATCTCGGCATCAACATCATGCCGGCCAAGGACCAGGCCGAGGCGTTCCTGCTGCTGGAGACCGACCGCGCCCAGGCCTATGCGCTCGACGACGTCCAGCTCGCGGTCGCGATCGCGCGGTCGAAGGAGCCGCAAGCTTACATGATCAGCGAAGAAGCGTTCTCCAAGCCTGAGCCCTACGGCATCATGCTGCGGCGGGAGGATGCGCCGTTCAAGGCGCTCGCCGATCGCGCCACCGCGGAGCTTTATGCCAGCCCCGAGATCGAGGTGCTCTACAGGAAGTGGCTGCAATCGCCGACGCCGCCGAACGGCCTCAACTACAACGTCCCGATGTCATCAGCCTTGCGCAACGCCTTCAAGAAACCGAGCTCGAGCGCCGATCCTGACGTCTATGTGGTGAACTGAAGCGAAGGAAGAGCGCCTTTCTTACGCGTTCGAGTATTTCTTCAGCTCGAGCCGCGCGATCTGGTTGCGATGGACCTCATCGGGTCCATCGGCAAGTCGCAGCAAGCGCGCGGTGGCGTAGGCCTGCGTCAGGCCGAAATCGTTCGAGGTGCCGCCGCCGCCATGGGCCTGAATGGCCCAGTCGATGATCTGACAGGCCATGTTGGGCACGGCGACCTTGATCATTGCGATCTCTGCCTTCGCCACCTTGTTGCCGACCGTGTCCATCGCATGGGCCGCGTTCAGCGTCAGTAGCCGCGCCTGCTCGATCATGATGCGCGCCTCCGCAATGCGCTCCTGCGTCACCGTCTGCTCCGAGACCGGCTTGCCGAAGGCGACCCGGCTCCGCACGCGGCGGCACATCTTCTCCAGCGTGCGTTCGGAAAGGCCGATCAGCCGCATGCAATGATGGATGCGGCCGGGCCCGAGACGGCCCTGCGCAATCTCGAAGCCGCGGCCCTCGCCGAGCAGCATGTTCTCCTTGGGCACGCGCACATTGGTGAACACCACTTCGGAGGCGCGGTCGGGCACGCCGTAGAAGCCGAACACGGGCAGGGGACGCTTGACCTCGATGCCCGGCGTGTCCATCGGCACCAGGATCATGGATTGCTGCTTGTGACGGTCGGGATTGTCGGGGTCGGTCTTGCCCATGAAGATGCAGATCTTGCAGCGAGGGTCGGTCGCGTTGGTGGTGTACCATTTGCGCCCGTTGATGACGTAATGGTGGCCGTCCCGTACGATCGAGCTCTCGATGTTGGTCGCATCGGATGATGCGACCGCCGGCTCGGTCATGGCGAAGCAGGAGCGGATTTCGCCCGCGAGCAGCGGCTTCAGCCAGCGCTCCTTGTCCTGCTCGCTGCCGTAACGCTCCAGCACCTCCATGTTGCCGGTGTCGGGCGCCGAGCAGTTGAAGACTTCAGGAGCAAGGTGCGAACGGCCCATCACCTCGCACAGTGGCGCGTATTCGAGATTGGAGAGGCCCGCGCCGTGATCGCTCTCGGGCAGAAACAGATTCCACAGCCCCTCCGCGCGCGCCAGCGGCTTAAGCTCCTCGACGACCGGATAGACCTTCCACGGCCCGAGCTCTTCAGCCTCGCGGTAGAAGCGCTCCTCGTTCGGATAGATGTGCCGGTCCATGAAGCTTTCGAGCCTGCGCTTGAGCTCGACGACTTTCGGCGACATCGGATAGAGCATTTTCTGGTCTCCTTGATCGACGGCGAGCGGGTCACGCGACCCGGTACTCTTTGAACCTATCGCGCAGAGCGGATTTCAGCACCTTGCCGGTGCCGGTCATCGGGAATTCGTCGAGGAATTCGACGGCGTCCGGCAGCCACCAGCTCGCGATCTTCGGACGCATGTGCTCGAGCAGCGTCTTGCCGTCGACGGTCGCTCCCTTCTTGCGGACGACGAGGAGCAGGGGGCGCTCCTGCCATTTCTCGTGGCTGATCGCGACGACGGCCGCTTGCAGCACGTCGGGGTGGGAGAGGGCGATGTCCTCGAGCTGGATCGAGGAGATCCACTCGCCGCCGGACTTGATCACGTCCTTGGATCGGTCGGTCAGCGTGACGTGGCCTTGTGGGTCGATCACGGCCATGTCGCCGGTGATCAGCCAGCCGTCGCGGTCGAGGCCTTCGTCCAGCTTCATGTAGCCGGAGGCGACCCAGGGGCCACGGGCGCGCAGATGGCCGACGGTCTTGCCGTCGCGCGGCAGCTCGTTGCCGGCATCATCGACGATGCGCAAGGCGGTGCCGAAGCAGGCGCGGCCGGAGACCTGGCGCCGGTCGAATCTCTCCTTCTCGCTGAGGTGCTCCGAGCCGGGCCGCAGGCCCGGCATCGAGCAGCCCAGCGCCTCGGTCATGCCCCAGGCCTGGATGTAGTCGACATTGTATTCGCGCTTGAGCTTCTCCACCATCGCGCGCGGCGGGGCCGAGCCCGACGACAACGTCGCGCGCAAGGCCGAGAATTTGTTACCGGTCCGCCCGAGCCAATCGAGCAGGATCAGCCAGAAGCTCGGCACGCCCGCCGACAGCGTCACCTTCTCGCCTTCCAGCAATTCATAGAGCTTGTCCGGCTCGTAGTTGCGGCCGGGCAGCACGAGCTTCGATCCCGTATAGGGCGCTGTGAACGGCATGTTCCAGCCATTGCCGTGGAACAGCGGCGCCATCGGCATCATCACCTCGCGCACACCTTCGACATGTCCTGGCAGGAAGTCGAAATTGCAGCAGGTCATGGTCTGCAGGATCGCGGCGCGGTGCGAGTAGATCACGCCCTTTGGATTGCCCGTCGTGCCTGAGGTGTAGCAGATCGTGGAGGCGGACTTCTCGTCGAACTCCGGCCAGGCGAAGCCGGCATCGTTCTCGCGTTCCAGAAGCTCTTCGTAACAATGCACGTTCGCGAGCTTCGTCTCCGGCATCCGCTCGCGCGAGGACATCACGACATAGGCTTCGACCGTCGTTAGCTGCGGCGCGATCGCCTCCACGAGCGGCAGCGTGGCGCGATCGATGAAGAGCAGGCGGTCCCCGGCATGGTTGATGATGTAGATGAGCTGCTCGGGAAACAGCCTGGGATTGACCGTGTGCAGCACGTAGCCCATGCCCGGCGCGGCGTAGAACATCTCGAAATGCCGGTGCGTATTCCAGGCCAGCGTTCCGACGCGGTCGCCTTGCTTCATGCCGAGCCGCTTCAGCGCCAGCGCCATGCGCTTGATGCGCGGATGCGCGTCTGAGTAGGTGTAGCGATGGATGTCGCCCTCGATCTCGCGTGCGACGATCTCGGCTTCGCCATGATAATCGGCCGCATACTGGATCAGGCCGCTGATCATCAGCGGCATGTCCATCATCAATCCCTGCATGGTCTCCCTCCGGATGGTCACGTCGTTGCGTGGCTCGTGATTTGCGCTCGAGGTTAGCGGAAGGTCACGCAGCGTTCACGCAAAAAACAATCAGCGTGATTGCATGCCGCGCTTTTTCGGCGCTAACGTGCGGTGAGCTGCCGGCGAAGCAGCATGCGCGGGAGGAATCGAATGTCAGCGGAAAGACACAAGACCGATGCAAGCGGCGCTTCTACGGTCGATATTTCCGCCCTCCGTGCCCGTTATCGCGACGAGCGCGACCGCCGTCTGCGCGCCGAGGGCAAGGCGCAGTATGTCGAGGTTGCGGGCGAGTTCGGCCGTTATCTCGACGACCCCTGGGCCGATCCCGGATTTGCGCGCGCGGCCATCAACGAAGCGACCGAAGTGCTCATCGTCGGCGGTGGCTTCGGCGGCCTGCTGTGTGGCGCGCGATTGCGCGAGGCCGGCATCGCGGATTTTCGTATCGTGGAAAAGGCCGCCGACTTCGGCGGCACCTGGTACTGGAATCGTTATCCCGGCGCCGCCTGCGATACCGAGAGCTATATCTACCTGCCGTTGCTGGAAGAGACCGGTTACATGCCCGTGCGCAAATATGCCCGGGCGCCGGAGATCTACGAGCACTCGCGCCGCATCGGCCGCCATTTCGACCTGTACGAGCGCGCGCTGTTCCAGACCGTGATCTCGCGGATGACCTGGCAGGAGCATGAGGCGCGTTGGCTGGTCGAGACCAACAGGGGCGACCAGATCCGCGCGCGCTTCGTCATCCTCGCCGGCGGACCGCTCAGCCGTCCGAAGCTGCCGGGCATTCCCGGCATCGAGACGTTCAGAGGTCACAGCTTTCATACCAGCCGCTGGGATTACGGCTACACCGGCGGCAACGCGGATGGTGGCCTGACCGGTCTTGCCGGCAAGCGCGTCGGCATCATCGGCACCGGCGCCACCGCCGTGCAATGCGTGCCGCATCTCGGCCGCTCCGCCAAGGAGCTCTATGTGTTCCAGCGCACGCCGTCCGCAATCGGCGTTCGCGACGATCGTCCGACGGACCCGGCCTGGGCGCAGAGCCTCAAGCCAGGCTGGCAGCGCGAGCGCATGGACAATTTTACGGCAGTGATTTCAGGCGAGCCGTTCGAGCAGGACCTGGTGCAGGACGGCTGGACCGGCCTGCTCGGCGAAATCCTGCTGGCACCGCGCCGGCAAAAGCAGCCGGTGACCTCGATTGAGGAAGCGCTGAAGGTCATCGAGCAGGCCGACTACCGCAAGATGGAGGAGATCCGCGCGCGCGTCGACACCGTGGTCAAGGACGAGGCGACCGCGGCTGCGCTCAAGCCGTGGTACAAGGCGTTCTGCAAGCGGCCCTGCTTCCACGACGAATATCTGGACACCTTCAACCGTCCCAACGTGCATCTCGTCGATACCGGGGGGAAGGGCGTCGAACGCATCACCGAGAATGCCGTCGTCGCCGGCGGCAAGGCCTACGAGCTCGACTGCCTGATCTATGCCAGCGGCTTCGAGGTCGGCACCGATTACGCGCGCCGAATGGGCTTCGAGGTCTATGGCCGCGACGGCAAGAGCCTGTCCGAGCGCTGGCAGGACGGCGTCAAGACGCTGCACGGCTTCTACAGCCGCGGCTTTCCGAACTGCTTCCTGATCGTCACCGTGCAGGCCGGCCAGAGCGCCAATTTTCCGCATATCATCGACGAGCAGTCGCAGCACATCGCCTATGTCATCAAGCAGGCGCGCGAGCGCAACGCACGCACCCTGGAGCCGACGCTTGCGGCCGAGAACGCCTGGGTCGAGGAGGTCGTCAAGGCCGCGCTCGGTCGGCAGACCTATCTCGCCGAATGCACGCCGGGCTACTACAATAACGAAGGCGTGTTCGATCCGATCGCGGCAAGAAACAGCCAATATTGGCGCGGGCCGGTGGCATTCCTGCGGCTGCTCGACAAATGGCGCAAAGAGGGCAACCTGGAAGGCCTCGAATTGTCCTATGATCGGGCCATGGAGTCGGCGCATTCCAGCGGGTAAGATTGCGCCGCCGAGCGGTACAGGACAGGAGAGGTCGGGCATGATCAGGGGCAGGGCTGTTGCGGGAGCGGTTCTTGGCGCAATGACGCTGCTCGGTTGCCTGGCATCCTCCGCCGAGGCCGCGCAATGCGGCAGCTCGCCGGCCGGCTTCGAGGCCTGGAAGCGCGAGTTCAGCGCGGAGGCGCAGGGCAAGGGCATCGGCCCCACCGCGCTGTCGGCGCTGATGCAAACGAACTATGCCAGCGCCACGATCGCGGCCGACCGCGGCCAGCGCAGCTTCTCGCTGACGCTGGACCAGTTCCTGGCCAAGCGCGGCGCCACCACCATCGTCGCCAAGGGCCGGCAGCTCAAGCAGTCGCAGGCCGCCTTGTTCGCCTCGATCGAGCAGCGCTATGGCGTCCCGCCCGGGCCGCTGATCGCGATCTGGGGCATGGAGACCGGCTTCGGCAGCCAGCGCGGCAACCAGAACATGCTGTCGTCGATTGCGACCCTCGCCTATGACTGCCGCCGTCCCGAATTCTTCACCGACCAGCTCTATGCCGCCCTGAAGCTGATCGACCGCGGTACGCTGTCGGGATCGACCCGCGGCTCCATGCATGGCGAGGTCGGCCAGACCCAGTTCATGCCCAAGAGCATTCTGGCCTACGGCACCGGCAATCTCGAAGTTGCGGCCAATGCGCTGAACTCGACCGCGAATTTCCTCAAAGCCCATGGTTGGCGTGCGGGAGCCGGATACCAGCCGGGCGAGCCCAATTTCGCTGCCATCGAGGCTTGGAATGCCGCTGGTGTCTATCAGAAGGCGATCGCGCTGATGGGCCGGCAGATCGACGAGGGCGGGAGTGCCGCGGCCTCACGCTGAGCTCTTGCTCAGCGACGTGTGATGCGACGGCGAGAGAAAGTTGTTGCCTTCTGGAACCGACGGCACGAGGTTTGCTTTGATCAAGTTCAGGGCTGGGCATGAGGAGACTCAACATGGCTACCCAGATCGTGATGGACCAAACTGGCGATACGCGCCACGAGTTTGATCCTGGCAACGCCGAGGCGCTGGCGCGAGCCGAACGGCGCTTTCGTGAGCTGACCGGAGCGGGCTTCACCGCCGCGCTTCGAACCGGACCCGGCGAAGTGACCCGGATCCGATCGTTCGATCCGACCGCGCAGGAAACGCTGTTCTATCCCCGCCTGGTCGGCGGTTGATCTGAGCTGCTCATGATCGCGGCAGTTTGGCTCCGCGCGCCGGCGCGTGCGCGCCTGCATGCGCTGCGTGAACTCTATCGCCGCTTCTTCGGCGAGAACACGCCGGATGCGCGCGGCCGCCGGCTTCTGGCCGAATGGCTGTCACCGGCGCAGCGCGCTCAATTCGAGCAGTTTCGGTATTTCGACGTCGTCGGTTGCGACACCGGCCGGACCTATCGCATCCACTACGGCACAGCCGCCAACGTCCACGAGGTCGATAGTGAGGGGCGCGCGACGATGGGGTGGTGCTTCGTCCCGTCAGGCTTCCTGGTACCGGGCGATGTGATGTTGGCGCAGAAGATCGCGCTCGAGACGGACGAGAGGGGGGCGCTTGCGCTCGCCAACCGGTTTCCGCCGGCGACGCATTCCGAGCACTTCTACCGGCGACCTTTCTAGAGCATGATCCGGAGGAAAAGTGCGGAGCGGTTTTCCAAAAGGATCATGCTCAAACAACAACTAAAGCGCGATTCATCCTAATCGCATCGCGCTTTAGCGTCAGAACGGTCAGGAATGCGTAGTGCGGTAAGCGTCGAACGCATGCGCCGCGAAGACGCCGATGCTGCACAGCGCGAGCAGGGCTGAGATCAGCTCGATCATAGCTCGTCCTCCCGCAGCGGCTGGGCAACGAGATTCTGGCAGCACGAATATTCGTAGATCAGGTCGAGGATGAACTGCATGGTGGCCGTCCCTGTATTTATTTTGACAACTACTTAAGCGGCCATCTGTTTCAGGCGTGTTTCGTCGCATCGGGAAAGGGGTTTCGTCAGGAACCTTGCGCTGGTTTGTGCGCTGCGGGCCCGCTATATCCCTCATGGCTCAGTCGATTTTGAGCCGTCTCTTCGGGAGCGGCACGTCATTTTGCGAGGCAAAATCATGGCGCAGGTCGAGTGGTTCGACGATCTCACCATCGGAATGCAGTTCAAATCCCCCGAAGTTGTGGTCATCGAGGCCGACATCAAGCGCTTTGCCGCCGAGTTCGATCCGCAGCCGATGCATCTCGACCACGAGGCGGCGAAGCAGACCCTGTTCAAGGGGCTTGCCGCCTCGGGATGGCACACCGCCGCGATCGCCATGAACCTTGCGATCCAGACCCGTCCGTTCGGCCCGCATCCGCTGATCGGCGCCGGTGTGGACGGCCTGCGCTGGACCATGCCGGTGCGGCCCAACGACCGCCTGCATCTGGTCGGCGAGGTCATGAGCCTGACGCCGTCGAAATCGAAGCCGCAAGGCATCGCGCTGGTGAAATGGACCATGTTCAACCAGAACGGCGAGGAGGTTTACACCTTCACTCCGATCGCGATCGTGCCGCGGCGGGGATAGGACGGCCGCCGGCCGTTCGCCTCGCCCTCTTGCGAGCCGCCGGGAGAGGTGGTCATCTCGGCGCGGGGAACGCGCTGGAGGCCGACATGAAACGATCTCTTCTTGCCGCCGGAATTCTCGCTTGCGTCTTGAGCGCAACCGCCTCGAGCTCGAGGCCCGCGCTTGCGCAACAATCCAAGGTCGGCGACTGGACCATCGAGAAGCGGGCGCAGGACACCCATTGCAATGCCAGCCGCGGCTACAAGGACAAGGATGACGAGAACCGCGACTACGTCATCGTGATCACCTATTCCGAGCAGGCGATCGTGATCGTGATGATCTACGACGGTTGGGAATGGGACAAGGCCGGCGAGATCCTCCGGGCCGACGTCGGCACCGACGATGCCGACATCATGAAGAAGGCCAAGTGGGAGGTCATGGACAAGACCACGGTGCGCGGCATCTTCGCATACGACCAGTCGATCATGGACCGCCTCGCGAAGGCCAAGCGCCTCACGCTGGACTTCGAGGACGACGACGATGACAGCATCGAGATGCAGATCCCGCGGGCCGGCGAGGCGCTGGCGGCGCTGAAATTCTGCGAGGAGAACCGGAAATGATGGTCCCCGCCGGGGGCGTGCCGCGGCGGGACGCTGTTCACTCGGCAGGCCCCTGGACCGGCGCTGCGCTGATGTCGCTGCCGTGGTGGACCAGCGGCTTCATGCCCGTGACGGTTCTGAGCAGCACATAGAACACCGGCGTCAGAAACAGGCCGAACACGGTGACGCCGATCATGCCCGAGAACACGGCAACGCCCATGGCGCGCCGCATCTCCGAGCCGGCGCCGGTCGAGAGCACCAGCGGCAGCACGCCCATGATGAACGCCATCGACGTCATCAGGATCGGGCGTAGCCGCAAGCGGCTGGCTTCGATCGCAGCCCGGATCGGCGTGCGCCCGGCGAATTCGAGCTCGCGCGCGAATTCGACGATCAGGATCGCGTTCTTGGCGGAGAGGCCGACCAGCACGATGAGGCCGATCTGGGTGAAGACGTTGTTGTCGCCCTTGGAGATCCAGACGCCGAACATCGCGGCGAGCAAGCCCATCGGCACGATCATGATGATCGATAGCGGCAGGGTCAGGCTCTCATAGAGCGCGGCCAGCACCAGGAACACCAGCAGGATCGCCAGCGGAAACACCCAGATGCCGGAATTGCCGGCGATGAACTCCTGATAGGTCAGGTCGGTCCATTCGAAGGCAAAGCCCGGCGGCAGCACCTCCGCCGCGATCCGCGTCGCCGCTTCCTGCGCCTGGCCCGATGAAAAGCCCGGCGCGGCCGCCGCGTTGATGTCGGACGAGAGGAAACCATTGTAGCGGATCGCGCGCTCCGGTCCCGCGCTCTGGCGGATGTTGAGCAGCGCCGACAATGGCACCATGTCGCCGGACGACGAGCGCACCTTCAACTGTCTGATGTCGTCGGCGCGGGCGCGGAACGGTGCGTCGGCCTGGACTCGGACGGAATAGGTGCGGCCGAACTTGTTGAAGTCGTTGACGTAGTAGGAGCCGAGGTAGATTTGCAGCGTGTTGAACACCTCGGTCACGGGCACGCCCAGCTGCAGCGCCTTGGTGCGGTCGATGTCGGCGAACAGCTGCGGCACGTTGACCTGGAAGCTGGAGAACACGCCGGCGATCTCCGGCGCCTTCTGCATCGCCGCCATGAAGGCGTTGGTGGCCTCATTCAGGGCGTCATAGCCGAGACCGGCGCGGTCCTCGATCTGCAGCTTGAAGCCGCCGATGGTGCCGAGGCCGTTGACCGGCGGCGGCGGGAACATGGCGATGAAGGCTTCCTGGATGCCGGCATATTTCTTGTTCAGCTCGGCCGCGATCGCAGGGCCGCTGAGCGAGGGATCCTTGCGCTCGTCGAACGGCTTCAGCGTCGAGAACACGATGCCGGCATTGGATGAGTTGGTGAAGCCGGAGATCGACAGGCCCGGGAAGGCTACCGAGCTCTCGACACCGGGCTGGGTCAGCGCGATGTCGCTCATCCTGCGGATCACCTCTTCGCTGCGGTCGAGCGTGGCGCCATCGGGCAGGCGAGCGAAGCCGACCAGATATTGCTTGTCCTGGCCCGGCACGAAGCCGCTCGGCACCTGCTGGAACAGAAATGCGGTGAGTCCGACGAGGACCACATAAAGGCCCATCATCGCGGACTTACGCGAGATCACCTTGCCGACGCTGCCGCTGTAGTTCTCCGAGGACCGCGTGAACGCCTTGTTGAACCCGCGGAAGAACCAGCCGAGGCTCTTCTCCATGATCAGCGTCAGCCGGTCCTTCGGCTCGTTGTGGCCCTTGAGCAGCAGCGCCGACAACGCCGGAGACAGCGTCAGCGAATTGATGGCGGAGATCACCGTCGAAATCGCGATCGTCAGCGCGAACTGCTTGTAGAACTGCCCGGTGAGGCCGGAGATGAAGGCGAGCGGCACGAACACCGCGATCAGCACCAGCGCGATCGCGATGATCGGACCCGAGACCTCGCGCATGGCCTGATAGGTGGCATCGCGCGGCGACAGCCCGGCCTCGATGTTGCGCTCGACGTTCTCGACCACGACGATGGCGTCGTCGACGACGATGCCGATGGCGAGCACGAGGCCGAACAGGGTGAGCGCGTTGATCGAGAAGCCGAACACGTGCATCACGGCGAAGGTGCCGACGATCGACACCGGCACGGCCAGCAGGGGTATGATCGAGGCCCGCCAGGTCTGGAGGAACAGGATCACGACCAGCACGACGAGGGCGATCGCCTCCAAGAGCGTGTGAATCACGGCCTCGATCGACGAGCGCACGAACTGGGTGGGGTCGTAGACGATCTGGTAGGACACGCCCTCCGGCATGTTCTTCTTGATCTCGGCCATGGTGGCGCGGACGTTGTCGGAGATCTGCAGCGCGTTGGAGCCCGGCGCCTGCGAAATCGGGATGGCCACCGCATGCTTGTTGTCGAGCAGCGAGCGCAGGCCGTATTCGGATGCGCCAAGCTCGATGCGCGCGACATCGCGCAGACGGACGACCTCGCCGCGCGTGCCGGTCTTGACCACGATGTCGCCGAACTGCTCCTCGTTGGCGAGGCGGCCTTCGGCATTGACCGAGAGCTGGAGATCGATGCCTTTGACGTTCGGAGAGGAGCCGACCACGCCGGCGGCAGCCTCGACGTTCTGCGCCTGGATGGCGCGCACGATGTCGCTTGCGGTCAGGCCGTGCTCGGCCGCCTTCTGCGGATCGACCCAGACCCGCATCGAATAGTCGCCGGCGCCATAGAGCTGGACGTCGCCGACGCCGTCGATCCGCGCCAGCCGGTCCTTGACGTTGAGCACGGCATAGTTGCGCAAATACGTCATGTCGTAGCGGCCGTTCGGCGACAACAGATGCACCACCATGGTGAGGTCGGGCGAGGACTTCTTGGTGATGATGCCGAGCTGGCGCACGACGGCCGGCAGACGCGGCTCGGCCTGCTGCACGCGGTTCTGCACCAGCTGCGTCGCCTTGTCGGGATCGGTGCCGAGCCGGAACGTCACCGTCAGCGTCATCGCGCCGTCGGTGGTCGCCTGGCTCGACATGTAGAGCATGTTCTCGACGCCGTTGATCTGCTCCTCGATCGGGGTCGCCACTGTCTCCGCGATAACCTTGGGGTTGGCGCCGGGATAGGTCGCGCGCACCACGACGGAGGGCGGCACGACGTCCGGATATTCCGAGATCGGCATCGCGAACAGCGAGATCAGGCCGGCAAGGAAGATCAGGACCGACAGCACGCCGGCGAAAATCGGACGATCGATGAAGAACTTTGACAGATTCATGGCCTTGCCCCTGGGCAATATCCTGATGTTCTCCGAGACCTCCACTCGTCATTCCGGGGCGCGCGAAGCGCGAACCCGGAATCCAGAGGTGATGTGTTCGGAGTTTCGTACGCTCGAGATTCTCAGGTGCGCAATTGCGCACCGTAGTTCGCGCGATGCGCGCCTCGGGATGACGGGGTGCATTAACGCTGCACCACGTCCTGGTTGCTGTGGTTCGACGCCTGCTGCGGCCCCCGTGCGCCCATCGCCGCCACCTCCGTCTTGAGGAGGGCTCCCGGACGCACGCGTTGCAGACCATTGACGACGATGCGGTCGCCGGACTTCAGGCCCGAGGTGACGATGCGAAGCCCATCGACCGCGCCGCCGAGCGTGACCGGCCGGTAGACGGCGCGGCTGTCGTCGCCGACTGCCATCACGAACTTCTTGTCCTGGTCGGTGCCGATCGCGCGCTCGTCGATCATCACCAGCGCCTGTTGCTTCGGCTGGCCCATGCGCACGCGCGCGAACTGGCCGGGGATGAGACGCCCATCGTCGTTGCGGAACACCGCGCGGACACGGATGGTGCCGCTCTGGCCGTTGACCTGGTTGTCGATCAGCTGGATGTTGCCCTTCGCGGACAAGCCGCCCGAGGTCGTCATCTCGACCGGGATCTGGTCGAGCTTGCCGCGTTGGCCGGAAGCATCGGCGATCGAGTTCAGCGCGCGCAGCACCACCTCTTCGTCCGCATCGAACGAGGCGTAGATCGGATTGACCGAGACCAGCGAGGTCAACACCGGCGAGGCGGTGCCGGCGGCGACGAGATTGCCGACGGTGACCTCGATCTTGCCGACGCGGCCATCCACGGGGGCGCGCACTTCGGTGTAGTCGAGATTGAGCTTTGCGGTCTGCAGCGTCGCCTCGGCCGCCTTGACGTTGGCGATTGCTTCGCGATTGGCGTTGTCGCGCTGGTCGTAGTCCCGCCGGGTGACCACGGCGTTGCCGACGAGCTGTGCGCCACGCTCGAGCTCGCTTTGGGTGAAGACGACGCGCGCTTTGGCGGCCTCGAGCTGGGCGGCAGCCTTGTCGACCTCGGCCGCATAGGGGGCGGGATCAATCTTGAACAGCACGTCGCCGGCCTTCACCAGCGCGCCCTCGGTGAAGTTCGCCGACATGATCGCACCCGCAACGCGGGGGCGGAGCTCGACACGGTTGATCGCCTCGAGCCGGCCGGAGAAATCGTCCCACAGCACGGTCTGCCGCGGCTCGATCATCGCGACGGTGACGGAAACGGCTTGTTCAGCTGCGGCCGCCGGTGCGGTCGCTTGCGCCGCATGAAAATAGCGGCCGGTCACGATCGAGCCGGCCGCGGCGAGGGCGCCCACGATGGCGACGCCGCCCAGAAGGCGGCGGAAATGGCCGGTGCGGGAGGTATTTTGGGAGGGATGCATTTGCGCGCTCCAGATATGTAGTGTTCACTACAGATGTGGAGCTGGATACCGCAGTGCAAGATACTTATGTACCAATCACTAAGAAAATTGTACGCCGATACCGCGACGATTGGAAGACACAAGAAAGAAAGCTAGAACAAATAGATAGGATCCGGCGTTAGGCTGAGACAGCACGCCGAATCCGAGGAGACAGGCACATGGGCATGGGACGCCCCCGCGAATTCGACGCCGAAACGGCGTTGGACCAGGCGATGGAAGTGTTTTGGCGCCATGGCTATGAGGGCGCGACCATTGCCCAGCTCACGGAGGCCATGGGCATCAATCCGCCCAGTCTCTACGCCTGCTTCGGCAACAAGGAAGGCCTGCTGAAGGCTGCGCTCGACCGCTACACCACGCTGCGCAACATCTGGATGGACGAGGTGGTCGCAGCGCCCACCGCTCGCGAGGTGGCGGAGCGGATGCTGATGGGCATCGCCGACAAGCAGACCGATCCCGCCAATCCGCCCGGCTGCCTGCTCGTGCAGGGCGGCATCGCCTGCGGCACCGGCTCCGAGAACGTCCCGTTCGAGCTCGCCGCGCGCCGCGCCCAGAACGAGGACCAGCTCCGCGACCGCTTCATCCGCGCCAAGGCGGAGGGCGATCTCAAGGAGAGCGCCGATCCGGCCGCGCTCGCGCGCTATATCTCGGCGGTGTCGGTCGGCATGGGCGTGATGGCATCTTCGGGCGCGGATCGTGAAGCGCTGCGGCAGGTCGCTGATGTCGCCGTGCAGGCGGTCGAGGCGCAGTCGGCGGAGGCGATAGAGACGAGTGGCAGGGCGCTGCGCTGAACGACGATCTGCCCGCTCGGGAGCGCGATAGATCGCAAGGCCGCTTAGCTCAGATCGTGAAGGTCCTTTCCAAGCGGCGGTGTCAGACGAAAGTTCGAGAACACGACTTCCAGTCCCGCCCGCTCGGGCGTGCAGGCCATCGGGCCCACAAGATAGGAGCTTGCTGCCGGAAACGGCGCTAGCCGCATGAGAGGCCAGGTCTTGCCATCGGCCGAGACTTGTAGACGAAGGACGCCGTCGGCGACGGTTGCGCGGACCCAGAAGTCTCCGGCATCATGCTCATAGGGTGCCGTTGCCCAGTCCGATCGCCCGTCGGTTAGCACGCTTGCAAGCATGGCGCGGCCGTCCGACAGTTCGATGCCGGCCTTGACCCAATGTCGCGCGTCGATGCGCACCATGATGCCCGCCTGATCGTAGAGCGCCTGGAAGTCGCCCTGTACACGTAAGCTGGCGGTGAATGCCTCGCCGGTTGGAAAGCCCAGGAAATGCCCGCTGTCACGATTAAAGCCGTAGTAGGTTTCGCGCCAGAAATCGGTGCCATTTTCCGTCACGACCTGGAGGCGATCGTCCGCTGCCGTCCATCGTTTCGGTTCGTTCAACCACACGCCGTCACTTCTGAGGAGAGTCATTTCCAACCTCGATTGCCGATGCCTGCCGTGGCTCGATCCATCTGCCGGACAAGCATGGCCTCGTGCAAACTGCGATCGGGCGCGTGCATAGAGTTCAGCCTCGCGCCATCGACAGTGGTGCCGATGTCGAGGCCGGCTCACGTTTCATAGCAGCCATGGCTTCCGACCGGTTAACGGCGTCGGCGCGAGTTGCGGATTCACGATCGGCGATCATGCAACTTTGCGCCTGTTCTGCCCGACGTGTCAAACGGCCTTCGCCGGCAGGACCCGCACCATGCGGCGCGAAATTCTTCAATGATTCGTACTGTGCATGGGGTTGTTTTCGCATTTTTGTTTGAGCGTGCCCGGAGCCTGATCATCCAGCGCCGCAAACCGTATCGATACGGGAACCCCTAAGAGTTTTTACATACAGTTCTGGCACGTTCCGCGCGTCAATATCCGCAGCCTGCATCGTGTCTCATTGCGCGCACGAAAAGACGGAGCCGGCGGGAGTCGAGGGGCCGTAAGCCATGACTGCACTTGCTTCGGACGCCGGTCGCGCCAGGAGTGGGATCGTGCCGATCCTGTTGTGCGTCGTGCCGTTCAGCCAGGTTCCGCTCGATGCCTATACGCCGGGCCTGCCGCAGATGGTGGTGGATCTCGCAGCTGACGCGGCGTCGATGCAGAATACCGTCACCGCTTACATGCTCGGCATGTCTCTGGCGCTGGTGCCGGTCGGTATCGCCTCGGACACTCTCGGCCGCCGCAACGTGCTGCTCGCAGGCCTGTCGGTCCTGATCGCGATGAGCATCGCCTGTGCGATGGCCACCAGCGCCTCGCTGCTGCTCGGCTTGCGCTTCCTGCAAGGCATCGGCGGCTGCACTTGTCTCGTCGTCGCCTATGCGGTCGCAGCCGATTGTTTCCGCGGCCGCGAGCTCACCGCGATCTCCGGCTTGTTGGGTGCCGCCTGGGGCCTTGCGCCGGTGCTGGCGCCGGCAGCCGGTGGCTTCATCGTCGAGCTGACCTCGTGGCGCGGCGTCTTCGTCGTCATTGCCGTCGCCGCGGCGATCGTCGCCGCGATCGTCGCATTTCTTCTGCCCGAAACATTGCCGGCAGAGCGGCGCGCGCCGTTCGATCCGCGCCGCACTGCCGGTATTTTGCGCGATGCGCTGGTCCGCCCGGGCTTCCTCGCCTTCGTGCTGGTGTTTGCCGCGGCGGCCAGCGCGCAGCTGGCGTTCGGCGTCGTCGCGCCGTTCTTCTACCAGACCGGTCTCGGCTATTCGGCGGCCATCTACGGCCTCGTCGCACTCGGGCTTGGCGGGGTCAATCTCGCCGGCGAGCTCGGCTGCGCGCATTTCGCGCGCGTCATGCCGGCGCGCTTGCTGGGCTTCGGCGCCTTCGCGCTGTTCCTCGCCGGTGCGGTGGTCCTGACGGTAACAGGCATGACCCTCGGCCTCGATGTTGCGTCGATCACGATCGGCGGCGCGCTGGTGCTCGGCGGCTGCGGCGTGCTGTGCCCGATGATGTACGGCATGGCGCTTGGCCTGTTCGAACGCGACCATGGCCTGGTTGGCGGCCTCATCAGCGCGCTCTGCTATCTCGCCGTGAGCGGTGCCATGGCGATCACGGCGGTGTTGCCCGAAGCGACACAGGCGCCGATCGGATGGCTTTATCTCGGGCTCTGCGCCATTGCGGGGACGCTGCTCGCGATCTCGCTGCCGTCAGCGCGGCAAGCGACACACAGTTAGATAAGGAACCAAATCATGACCACGGTCGGAATTCGCGGCACGTTCTTCGATTTCGTCGACGATCCCTGGAAGCACGTCGGCAACGAGCCGGCCGCCGCGCGCTTTCACCAGGATGGCCTCATGGTCGTCACTGACGGAGTGATCAAGGCGTTCGGTCCTTATGACAAGATTGCCGCCGCCCATCCGGGCGTCGAGGTCACCCACATCAAGGACCGCATCATCGTTCCCGGCTTCATCGACGACCACATCCATCTGCCGCAGACGCGCGTGTTAGGGGCCTATGGCGAGCAGCTCCTGCCGTGGCTCCAGAAATGGGTCTACCCGGAAGAGCTCAAATACCGGGATCGCGATTACGCGCGCGAGGGCGTGAAGCGTTTCCTCGATGCGCTGCTCGCCTCAGGCACCACCACCTGCCAGGCCTTCACGAGCTCCTCGCCTGTTTCGACCGAGGAGTTGTTCGAGGAAGCGAGCAGGCGCAACATGCGCGTCATCGCGGGCCTCACCGGAATCGATCGCAACGCGCCGGCCGATTTCATCGATACACCGGAGAATTTCTATCGCGACAGCAAGCGGCTGATCGCGCAGTACCACAACAAGGGCCGCAATCTCTACGCCATCACGCCGCGCTTCGCCTTTGGTGCCTCGCCGGAATTGCTGAGAGCGTGTCAGCGTCTCAAGCACGAGCATCCGGACTGCTGGGTCAACACCCATATCTCCGAGAATCCGGCCGAATGCAGCGGCGTGCTGGTCGAGCATCCGGACTGCCAGGATTATCTCGGTGTCTACGAGAAGTTCGACCTGGTCGGTCCGAAATTCTCCGGCGGCCACGGCGTCTATCTCTCCAACAACGAGTTCCGCCGCATGTCGAAGAAGGGCGCGGCGGTGGTGTTCTGCCCGTGCTCGAATTTGTTCCTCGGCAGTGGCCTGTTCCGCCTCGGCCGCGCCACCGATCCCGAGCATCGCGTCAAGATGTCGTTCGGCACCGATGTCGGCGGCGGCAACCGCTTCTCGATGATCTCCGTGCTCGACGACGCCTACAAGGTCGGCATGTGCAACAACACGCTGCTCGACGGCAGCATCGATCCCGCGCGCAAGGACCTCGCGGAAGCCGAGCGCAACAAGCTCTCGCCCTATCGCGGTTTCTGGTCGATCACGCTCGGCGGCGCCGAAGGCCTCTACATCGACGACAAGCTCGGCAACTTCGAGCCGGGTAAGGAGGCCGATTTCGTCGCGCTCGATCCGAACGGCGGACAGGTCGCGCAAGCGTGGCATCAATCGCTGATCGCCGACGGCGCCGGCCCGCGCACGATGGACGAGGCCGCGAGCATGCTGTTCGCCGTCATGATGGTCGGCGACGATCGCTGCGTCGACGAGACCTGGGTGATGGGCAAGCGTCTCTACAAGAAAGGCTGAGGCGGACCGCTGCCGATGCGCGCATCTCCTGAAACAGCCGGCCAGCCGGTCGCTCTCGTCATTCAGCGCCGCATCGCCGACGACGGCTTTGCTGCGTTCGCCCGGTGGAACGGTGAGGTCGGCGAGGTGCTCAAGGCCTGGCCAGGCTTCCTCAGCCTTGAGGTGGTGCCGCCGCAACCGCCGGCGCATGTGGACTGGGTGACGATCCTGCGTTTCGCGAGCCCCGCTGCGGCACGTGCCTGGCTGCAGAGCGAGGTGCGGGCGAAGCTGATCGCGGAGGTGCAGCGCTTCTTCGTCGGTTCGGAGGACGTCCATATCCTGCCCGACACCGGCGTCCCGCGCGACAGCGCGGTCTCGGCCGTCATCTCATTCAAAGTCCCTGATGGACTCGAGGACCCATTCCTGAAATGGCAGCAGCGCATCCAGGCGGCGGAGGCCGAGTTCAAGGGATTTCTGCGGCACAAGATCGAGCGGCCGATTCCGGGCCTGCACGACGAATGGATCATCATCCTGTCTTTCGACAGCGATGCCAATCTCAATGCCTGGCTCGACTCGCCGTTGCGGCAGACGCTGCTGAAGGAGGGCGCGCGCTTCAACGCCGGTATGAACGTGAAACGGGCGAGCTATGGCTTCAACTTCTGGTTCCCGGCCGGCAAGACGTCGGCGCCCGAGCAAGGGTCCGGTTTCATCTGGAAGAGCAACCTGATCGTTCTCCTGGTGCTTTATCCCGTGGTCTACCTCTGGGGCTATTTCATCAGCGCGCCCCTGATCGACAGAAACGGCGTGCCGGTCTGGCTGTCGCTGTTCATCGGCAATCTCGTCAGCACGCAGCTGCTCGGCTGGTGGCTGGTGCCCGCCGCCTTCAAGGCGCTCGACTGGTGGGTGACGCCGAAGGCGACGCTCGGTCGCCAGATCGCCGGCTACGTGCTGCTTGCCGTGCTCTATGCCGCCTCGATGGGCCTGTACGCGCTGCTGCTCGCGTGGCATTGGGGACGGTGAGACCGTCAACCGTATCGACGCGGAGAAGGGCGGTCGCTGGATATCGACGACCATGTTCGCCCTGACGTTTCTCGGAACATCGGCGAGCGTTCCCTCAGCGGAGCGCAACCATCCGGCGCTTCTCGTGGAAGCCGCAGGCAAGCGCGTCCTGGTCGATTGCGGCGAGGGCACGCAGCGTCAGCTGCTGCGCAGCGGCGCCGGCTTTCGGCGGCTCGACCGCATCCTGCTCACCCACGCCCATCTCGACCACGTGCTCGGCATCCCCGGACTGTTCTCGACGCTCGGCTTGCGGCAGACGTCCGAGAAGATGACCGTTCACGGCGGCGAGGGCACGCTCGACCTCGTCACCCGCATGCTCGCCGGCCTGTGGGGCGCGGGCAGGGCGCCGATCGCCGTCCAGTTCGAAGCGCTGACCGAGGGACGAGCTATCGATACCGGTGAATTCGCCGTTGACTGTTTTCCGGTCCGCCACCGCGACACCGACAGCTTCGGCTTCATCTTCCAAAGCCCCGCGCGCCGTCATCTTCGCCCCGATCGCCTCATCGCGCTCGGTGTCCCCGACGGTCCGTTGCGCGGCGAGTTGGCCGCCGGCCGACCGATCGTGGTTGCCGACCGAACCATCGATCCGGAAGAGGTCCTGGGTCCTGTGAGCGGCGGCAGCAAGCTCGTCGTGATCGGCGACACCGAGACCACCGAGGGGTTGTCGCAATACGTCGCCGGCGCCGACATGCTGGTGATCGAGGCGACGTTCCTCGATCGCGACGCGCCGACCGCGCGGAATTACGGCCATCTCACCGCGGCAGAAGCGGCCTCCTTTGCCGCCGCGAACGAGGTCGGACAGCTCGTGCTGACGCATATGTCGGGACGCTACGAAGACGCAGAGATTCTCGCCGAGGCGGCAAAAATCTTCCCGAACACCCGGATCGCCGCAGACTTCGACCACATCGTCGTCTGATCAAACGCGCCCTGACCCGATCCGTCCACCGCAGCGCTTGCCAGCCCAGATGCGAGCGGGTAGAAGGCTGCCACGCCTGAGCCGCGATTAGCGCGATGCGCTTCCCGGCCACAGTCGAACAAATCAAGCAGGCCTTTGAATTTGTTCGACTATTCCGTTGGGGAATGGTGTAACGGTAGCACAACAGACTCTGACTCTGTTTGTCTTGGTTCGAATCCAGGTTCCCCAGCCAGTTCCGGGCGCTTTCCCAAGGTATGGTTCCGGTCCTGGGCAGGATGGCAGGCAGGTTGATGGGCTGCCTCGTTGCTCGCGACGGTTTGCCTCACCTAGTATTTGCGTTTCCAAGTCGGATCGCCGCGCGCTGTATCGTCCTTGGGCTGGACAACCCAAGGAGATCCACAAATGCCCTATGTCGATGGTTTCGTTCTCGCCGTGCCGAAGGACAATATCGAGGCCTACGAGGCGCTGGCGACGCAAGCCTGCGCCATCTGGATGGAGCACGGCGCGCTCGACTACGTCGAATGCATCGGCGACGACGTTCCCTATGGCGAGCTCACCTCGTTTCCGCGCGCTGTGATCGCGAAGGAGGACGAGGTCGTGGTGTTCGCCTGGATCGTCTATCGGGACCGCGAGAGCCGCGATGCCATCAACAAGAAGGTGATGGCGGACCCGCGCATCAAGTTCGAGGGCATGCCGTTCGACGGCAAGCGCATGATCTATGGCGGCTTCACGACGCTGCTTCGGGCGAGTGACATCGTGACGTGAGGCGTGCCTGCTACTTGATCTTGTCGTAGGCCGCCGCGAAATCGCCGAGCGGCATCGGGATCGCGATGGTCTCCTTGGCCATGTTCTGAAAAGAGACCTTCAGCTGCTTGCCCGACCGCAAGGCGGCGAGCAGGTCCGGCGCAACCGGGGTCGAGGCGTAGCAGCCGCGATTCTCGCAGGTCTGGATCTGGAGATCGAACGTCTTGCCTTCGTCGACCTGGAGCTTGGCCCCGACGGGAAGGTTGAGGCCGAGCGGCAATTGCAGAAGCGCGATCGGCGTGCGGGTGTCGGGCGCGATGCGGATGTTGATCAGGACGACGGTCTGGCCCGTCTTGGTCAGCACCGCGTTCTGCTCCATCGCGCATTCGAGCGGCGCGTCGCGGCTTGCGCTGGTGCAGCGGACGATCCAGCCGGGCTCTCCGGAAGCCCCGTCAGCCTGCGTCGGGGCGGGCGCGGGCTGCGCGGCCGGCGCGGGCGCGGCGTTCTTCTTGGCGCCCTGCTGGGCGTGCGCTGCGCCTGCTGACAACAGGACGGCAGCGGCAAGGGCGGCAAGTCTGGATTGCATGGGCATGGGAAACCGCATTTGCGAACCGGGGTCTCGCTGTAGCGTCGCGGCAGGCGCGGCGCAACCTTACTCGGCGGCTTCCTTGACGCTGCCCTGCTCGGGCGTCTCCTCGCCTTCGTCGTCCGAACGGCCCCAGGTCGAGAACCAGTTGTTGAGCTTGTCGAGATAGAGATAGACGACCGGCGTGGTGAACAACGTCAGCGCCTGGCTGACGATCAGGCCGCCGACCATGGCGTAGCCGAGCGGCTGGCGGATTTCGGCGCCGGTGCCGTGGCCGAGCATGAGGGGCACGCCGCCGAGCAGGGCCGCCATCGTCGTCATCATGATCGGACGGAAGCGCAGCAGCGCGGCCTGACGGATCGATTCCTCCGGTGTCTTGTGCTCGTCGCGCTCGGCGGCAATCGCGAAGTCCACCATCATGATGCCGTTCTTCTTCACGATGCCGATCAGGAGGATGATGCCGATCAGCGCGATCAGGCTGAAGTCGAATCCGGCCGCCATCAGGATCGCGAGCGCGCCGACGCCGGCCGAGGGTAGCGTCGACAAAATCGTGATCGGATGGATGTAGCTCTCGTAGAGAATGCCAAGGATCAGATAGACCACGACCAGCGCGGCGAGGATCAGGAGCGGCACGGTGCCGAGCGATTGCTGGAATGCCTGCGCGGTGCCCTGGAAGCTCGAATTCAGCGTGGGCGGCGTCCCGAGCTCCGCCATCGCCTTCTGCACGGCCTCGGTGGCCTGGCCGAGCGCGACGCCTTGCGCGAGATTGAAGCTGATCGTGATCGACGGGAACTGGCCTTGATGGCTGATCGAGAGCGGGCGGACCGGATCGGTGGTCCAGCTCGCGAAGGTCGACAGCGGCACCTGGTCGCCGGTCAGCGGCGATTTCACGTAGAGCTTGTTTAGCGTCTCGAGATCGCCCTGCATCTCCGGCAGGACTTCCAGGATCACCTTGTAGGTGTTGAGCTGCGTGAAATATTGCGTGACCTGCCGCTGTCCGAAGGAATCATACAGCGTATCGTCGATCAGCTGGGGCTGGATGCCGTAGCGGGCGGCGGTGTCGCGGTTGATCTTGAGCTGGACCGTCGTGCCCTGCGTCTGCTGGTCGGTCGCGACGTCGCGCAGCTCCGGCAGTGTCTGCATCTTGCCAAGGATCTTCGGCGCCCATTCGTTCAGCTCGTCCAGATTGGCGTCTTGCAGCGTGAATTCGAACTGAGTGCGCGTGGGTCGACCGCCGAGCCGCACGTCCTGGGCCGCCTGCATGTAGAGGCGGGCGCCCTGGACCTTGTCGAACTGCGGACGCAGACGCGCGATAATCTGCTGGGCCGAAGCGTCACGCTCATTGCGCGGCTTCAGCGTGATGAACAGGTTGCCGTTGTTGCCGGCACGGCCGCTGCCGCCGATCGACATGGCAACGCTGGCAACGTCGGGATCGGCCAGGATGATCTTCCCGAGTTGCTCCTGGCGTCTCACCATCTCCTTGAACGAGATGTCCTGCGAGGCTTCGGACGTGGCCGTGATCAGGCCGACGTCCTGCTGCGGGAAGAAGCCCTTGGGGATCAGCACGAACAGGTAGATCGACAGGCCGAGCGTGACGAAGAAGATCGCGAGCGTGGTGCGCCGCCAGGCGAGGGCGTGATCGAGCACATATTCGTAGCCGCACAGCATCGCGTCGAAGGCGCGCTCGCTCCATTGATAGAAGCGGCCGTGCTGCACCTCACCATGGGCGCGCAGGAAGCGTGAGGCCATCATCGGCGTCAGCGTCAGCGATACGAACATCGAAACGAAGATCGTCATCGCCAGCACCACGGCGAATTCGCGGAACAGGCGCCCGATAATGCCGCCCATCAGGAGCAGCGGGATCAGCACCGCGACCAGCGAGATGCTGATGGAGACGATCGTGAAGCCGATTTCCTTGGAGCCCTTGAAGGCGGCCTCCATCGGCGAGTCGCCTTCCTCGATGTAGCGCGTGATGTTCTCGAGCATTACGATGGCGTCGTCGACCACGAAACCGACCGCGATGGTGAGCGCCATCAGCGACAGATTGTCGAGCGAATAGCCGACCGGCCACATCAGGGCGCACGCGCCCAGCAACGCCAGCGGAACCGTGACGGTAGGAATGACCGTCGCCCAGAAGCTGCGCAGGAAGATGAAGATGACCATGACCACGAGCACAATGGTCAAGAGCAGCGTGAACTGGACGTCCTCGACCGCGGCACGGATGGTCGCGGTGCGGTCGCTGATGAGCTCGATCTTGATCGCGGGCGGGATCGCCGCCACGAGACGAGGGAGGGTCGCCTTGATCCTGTCGACGGTTTCGATGACGTTGGCGCCGGGCTGCTTGAAGATCACCAGGAACACGCCGCGCTTGCCGTTGGCCCACGCCGCCTGCTTGGCGTCTTCGGCAGCGGTGACCGCTTGGCCGATATCGCGGATTCGCAACGGAGCGCCGTTGCGATAGGCGATGATGACGTCGTTCCAGTCCTTCGCGTGAGTGAGCTGGTCGTTGGCGTAGATCGTATAGGCCCGCTTCTCGCCGTCGATATTGCCCTTGGGGCTGTCGACCGTGGTGATCGCGATCTGGCTGCGGATATCCTCCATCGACAAGCCCTTGGCGACCAGCTTTGCGGGATCGACCTGAATGCGGATCGAGGGTTTCTGCTGGCCGCCGATGAAGACCTGGGCGACGCCCGAGAGCTGGCTGATCTGCTGGGCGAGCTGGGTGTCGACGGCATCGCTGACGCTGGTCAGCGGCAGCGTCTCCGATGTCGCGGACAGTAGCAGGATCGGCGCGTCGGCGGGGTTGACCTTGCGGTAGGTCGGGGGCGACGGCAGGTTCCTCGGCAACTGGCCGCTAGCCGCGTTGATGGCACCCTGTACGTCGTTGGCGGCGCCGTCGATGTTGCGGTTGAGGTCGAATTGGATGGTGATCGACGCCGTGCCCAGATAGCTCGTCGAGGTCATCTGCGCGATGCCAGGAATCTGGGCGAATTGCCGCTCGAGCGGCTGCGCCACCGACGAAGCCATGGTCTCGGGGCTGCCGCCGGACAAATTGGCGGTGACCTGAATGGTCGGAAAGTCCACCTGCGGCAGGGGCGCGACCGGGAGCAGGGGATAGGCGACCAGGCCGACGAAGAGAATGCCGGCCATCAGCAGCGAGGTGCCGATGGGATATCGGATGAAAGGCGCCGAAATCCCGCCCCCGATCATTGCTGTCGAACCTTGTTCTGGGTCGGATCGGAGCTTGCTACCGCCGTCGACACCAGGCTTCCGGGCTGCACCTTGAACTGTCCGCCGACGATCACCTGCTGACCGGGGCTCAATCCTTCCTCGATGACCGAATGACCGTCGATGCCATAGCTGACCTTGATCTTGTGCAGTTCGGCCTTGTTGTCCTGGTTGACCGTATAGGCATAGAGTCCGTTGGTGGAGCGCTGGACCGCGTCATCCGGAACGACCGTCGCATCCTTCAGCGTTCGCACCAGGAGCCGCGTCGAGACCGATTGCCCCGGCCACAGCGTTCTTTCCTTGTTGTCGAACACCGCCTTGAGCCGGATCGTGCCGCTGGTCGCGTCGACCTGGTTGTTGATCACCGCGAGCTTGCCCTCGGCCAGCGTTCTCTTGCCGTCGGTGGTGAAGGCGATCACCTTGAGCGCGCCGGCCTTCTGGCCCTCGCTGATATAGGGGAGCTGGTCTTCCGGCGCGGTGAAGATCACGGCGATCGGCTCGACCTGCGAGATCGTGACGATGGCGGTCTGCGACGAAGCGTTGACGATGTTGCCGATGTCGACCTGACGCAGGCCTGCCACGCCGGTGATCGGCGCCTTGATCTGGGTGTAATCGAGCTGGGTCTGGGCGTTGGAGATCGCGGCATCGTCGGCGGCGATCTGGGCGGTGAGCTGAGCGACGGTGGAGCGCTGTGTGTCGACGCGCTGGGCGGTGGCGAATTCGCCGAGCTTCGTGGCGCGCTGGAGCTCGAGATTGGCGTTGGCGAGACTGGCCTCGTCCTGCGCCTTCTTGGCCTTGGCCTGGTCAAGCGCGGCCTGATAGGGACGGGGATCGATCGAAACCAGGAGATCGCCCTGCTTGACGATCTGGCCTTCCCTGAATTCGAGCTTGTCGATCTGGCCATCCACACGGCTTCGGACCTGGACCGTGTTAAAGCCCTGAACCGTGCCGAGACCGGTGAGATAGACCGGAAAGTCGGTCTTCTGAACCGGCGCAACGCTGACCGGGACGGCGGAGGGGCGAGGCGGGCCTTTTTGTGCGGTCTGGGTTTTTCCAGCCTCGGACGTGCCGAATTTCTGCCAACCATAATAGCCCGCAGAAGCCACGGCCGCGATGATCAGAAGCCAAAGGATCGGCCGGGACTTGTTCATGTCGTCTCGTGTCGGCTCGTATGCCCTCGGCTGCGAATATCGGGGCAATCGTACGGTTCCAGCATGATGTATAATACACGCCAACTTCCAGAGTAAACAGCACTATCGGGTGAGAATCCTAAACAATTGGAAAGCTTTGCACCGTGTAGGCAGCTCGTTGGCGCGGCGACGTGCAATGCCGCGTTTTCCCGCCGCGATCGGCCGGCGTGCAAGTCTTGCGCAGCACGCGGAGCAGTGTGCTCGGGACCGATCGGCCCCGCGCCGCGCTGCCTTTCGGATCTGCCGCAAGAACGGTTCTAAGTCGCCTCGTAGCCGTTTCGGTTACCATGGATTTCGGCATCGTCCATTTCGGCGCCGCAGCGACGGAGCAAAGCATGGACGAGCTGAACGGCAAGCTGATCGCGTGCCAGATGCTGATCGAGGGATTGATCGCGTGTCACCAACGAGCAGCGCGATCCCTTGTGCTTCCTCACCGACTTTCGCGACGAGATCAAAGCCGTTGTCAACGGCGCCAACATCGCCGGCATGGACAGCACCGATCGCGTGCGCGCCGTTGCGAAGACCGTCGACGAGTTGCTGTGGCTGATGAAACCCAGAGCGGCGATCGAGTGGCCAGCAATCGATTTGCGTTTAGGACGCATCCTTCGCTCAGAGAGCGGGGCAGTTTAGAATCGTTTTGATCTTGATCTATTCAAGGGTTCTCGCGAACGGCACGCATTGACCCGCAATTGTGTGGCCGATACCAACAGGCGACATTCGTTCGACGCGTGTGAACGACAGGAATTGGAGGGCCTTGTGCTCTATCCTCCAGCACCTCTCGTCGCCCCCGTGACCAGGGGGACGCGGGTTGCGTCTTTCTTCTGGCTTCAGAGCATGATACGGGACGATCAAGCCCGGAGCATGATCTATGGCCTCGACACCGCGATACAGGCGCTGGTGGAACGGCTCGGGCGTGACGATCCCGAAACGGTCAAATTGACGGGTATCTATCACAATCTCATTCGCTACTGGGCCGAAGTATGAAGACCATCTCCTTTCAAGCAAGCCTTGCCGCAGCCTTGATGCTGGCGTCTGCCTGGCTCGCATCCCCCGTTTCCGCCCAGACGCAGAGCCCGCCGGCACCGGCCCCATCGACGGCTCAGCCGTCCGCTGCCGGGACCGTCCCCCCGGCAGCTGCGCCTGCGGCCTCGACGGCTCCCGCCGTCGTGGGCGCCGCCCCGGTGGCCGCCAATCCCGCGAGTGCGAAGCCCGAGGCGGCGGCCATGAAGGAGTTGTCGCCCTGGGTGATGTTCATGTCGGCGGACGTCATCGTGAAGGCGGTGATGATCGGGCTCGCCTTCGCTTCGCTGATGACCTGGACCGTCTTCATCGCCAAGTCGATCGAGCTGTCGGTCGCCTCCGGCAAGCTGCGTTCGGCGTTGAAGAAGATTGCGGAGGTGCGCTCGCTTGCCGAAGCGCAGATGGCGCTCGGCACCAAGGAGGGCATCCTGCCGTCGTTCCTTGCGGCGGCGTTGCGCGAAGCGCGGATGTCGGCTGGCCTGTCCAGCGATGCCGGCATCAAGGAACGCGCCGCCTCGAGCTTTTCCGAGATCGTGCGCGCGGAGCAACGGCGCATCCGGATCGGCATGGGCGTGCTCGCGACCATCGGCTCGACCTCGCCCTTCGTCGGCCTGTTCGGCACGGTCTGGGGCATCATGAACAGCTTCATCGGCATCTCGAAGTCGCAGACCACGAACCTCGCCGTGGTCGCGCCCGGCATCGCCGAGGCGCTGCTCGCCACCGCGATCGGCCTCGTCGCCGCCATTCCCGCCGTCATCATCTACAACCACTTCTCGCGCGTGACGAAAGGCTATCTCGAGCTCGTCAGCCGCGCCTCGGGCGCGGCTGGGCGACTGCTGTCGCGTGATCTCGACCGCAGCCACGGCAGCGTGCATTCGCGCGCGGCGGAGTAGACCATGGCCGTTTCGCTCGCTGACAATGATGACGATGACGATTTCTCGGAAACGCATGACATCAACGTCACGCCGTTCATCGACGTCATCCTGGTGCTGCTGATCATCTTCATGGTCGCCGCGCCGCTGTCCACGGTCGACCTGCCGATCGATCTGCCGACGTCGAGTGCGACGCCGCAGAAGAAGCCGGACAAGCCGACCTATCTCAGCATCAAGCCCGATCTGACGCTCGCGATCGGGGAGAACGCCGTTCACCGGGCCGAGTTGATCGGAACCCTCGACGGCCTTTCCGAGATGAGCAAGGACAAGTACGTTTTCCTGCGCGCTGATCGCTCGGTGCCCTATGGCGAGTTGATGGGCGTGATGGAGCTCTTGCGCTCGGGCGGCTATACGCGGGTGAAGCTGGTCGCGCTGGAAGGCGCACCGGGGGCGCCTGTGGCAGGCGCCGCCCAGCCTTAAGAAGACGGAACGATGGCGGACGAACCGAGACCATCCCGGAAGCTCTGGATCCTGGCGGCGGCGGCCGCGCTCGCCCTGCATCTCGGCGGTGCTGCGCTCGCGCTGGCGCATTTGCACGGCGACGACGACGGCGATGGTCTCGGCGCAGCCGGAGCCGAGTTCGCCGTCGAGATGGCTTCGCCGGAGGCTCAGGAATCCGATTTGCCGACCGGACCAAACGACTCCGCGGCACAAGAGGAGCGCCCGGAGCTTCCAGAGCAGAAGGCCGAACTGAAGGAGACGGAACTTCCTCAAGATCGACCGCAAGAGGCCGAGGATCCCGATCGCATTGTCAGCGAAAAGGTTGCGAAGAAGGAGCAGGACGACGATCCGAAGGCGGCTGCCGTTGAAACGCCCGCCATGGAGGCTGCCCCAAAGCAGGTTGATATGGCCCGGCAAACGTTCGAGGACGCAACGCGCGAGGCCGAAAAGGCCCTGGCGCCGGTGGTTGGGCTCGGCAAGGACATCCTGAAGATCACGGTGGACTGGAACAAGAAAATCAGTGCGCGTATCAAGCAGCACCAGATCAATCCGGAAGGCAGAGAGAACGCCAATCAGAAGGTCACGGTGAGTTTCGCGCTCAACCGAAAGGGAAATGTGGTCTCGGTCGACGTGATCGCGTCGTCCGGCGACGCCGCCTACGATGCAGCTGCGATCTCGATGGTTCGCAAGGCGGATCCTTTCGAGCCGCCTCCGGTTCAACTGACCGAGGAGCGTTTCGAGCGCACCCTCGAGATCAGCTTCGCCCCTGAGAAATCGAAGAAGACCGCCAACAAGAAGTCGGCTCAACGCCAGTAGAGCCGGATCCCGACATAGACCACCACCAGGCAGGCGAAGATCAGCGCCACGGGCAGGGGCCGTTTCTGGGCTCCGCTGGCCGCGCCTGTCCCGAAGAAACCTGCGCTTTTCGGCTTCGGCGCCGGGCGCCGGAAAGCGGTAACATTATCCGCTGCCGGCTCGGCCTCGCGCGGACGGACGTCGGGCGGCTTTCCAGCGCCACCCATCTCGACGTAATAGGCCTTGTAGATCGCACCGATGGTGGCCTCGGTGGCTTCGCCTTCGCTCATCTGCGCCAGCAGGTTCCTGTAGCTGCTCAGGAACTCCTGGGCCTCCGGAGGCAGCGCGGACGCCCCGTTGAGCTTAGCCATCATCTTCCAGGTGGCGAAATCAGCGCGGGCGCGGGTGTCGGCGCGTCGCGCGATCAGCATATCGGCAGCTTTGACCAAGTCGGCCTCTGGCCTTTCGGCTCGTGTTCGGGTGTTCCGGTTCAACTACGCATTGCCGGTCAGGAAGAGAACAGCCTGAATCACATAACCGGTCAACGTCCGCAGTATTGCTGAAATAACATCAAGATTTAGACCGAACTGGGAGCCCGCCAGCGGCAGCAGGATCAAGAGCCCGATCAGGATCAACATACCGAACGGCTCGAGCCGGGCGAGCGGCAAGGCGAGGGGGCGCGGCAGCAGCCCGACCGCGACGCGGCCGCCGTCCAGCGGCGGGATCGGCATCATGTTGAAGACGGCCAGGATGGCGTTGATGATGAGGGCATTCTTGAGGTTGTCGGCAACCCATTTCGCCGCGCTCGCGGGCACCAGCGGCAGGGCATGGAAGGCGAGGGCGGTGGCGAGCGCCAGCAGGATGTTGGTGGCGGGTCCGGCCAGCGCTACCCAGACCATGTCGAGCCTGGGATTGTTCAGCTTGCGGAAGTTTACCGGCACCGGCTTGGCGTAGCCGAACAGGAACGGCGAATGCGCGAACAGCAGCATCGCCGGCAGGATGACGGTGCCGAACGGGTCGATATGCCTGATAGGATTGAAGCTGACGCGGCCGAGCTGCGCGGCCGTATTGTCCCCGAGCCGGTCCGCGACGAAGGCATGCGCGGCCTCATGGAAGGTGATGGCGAGCACGAGGGGAAGCACCCACACCGACAGGTCGTACAAGGAAATGTTCACAGCTCATCCATTTCGGTTAGCTAGCGGCCTTGCAACCGTCCTGACCAAACCGGCGCAGCAACGCTTCGGCTCAACATAGGGTGGCCGGTTCCGAATTGCCACGCTGCAGATGGATGCTTCGGCCGGCCGCCGTGCAGTCGCGCAAAGTCACGCCGGGATCGTCCCGGGATATTGCACCAAGCCGTCGTCGAGCTTCACCCAGGCGAGCTTTTCCGACACCCAGATGTGCTCGGTCGGCGCAAAGGCGTTACGATCATCGAAGGTGGCGAGCGCAACGCCCGCCAGCGTGCCGTTGCGGCGCCAGGCGAAAAGCCGCGTGCCGCAGCGCTTGCAGAACACGCGATCGATATTGTCCGAGGAGGCGTAGCGTGCAGTCTCGCCGTCGACGCTCAGCGCACGCTGGTCGAACTGCGCGCGGGCGAAATAGGGCGAACCCATCGCCTTCTGGCAGATGCGGCAATGGCAGATGCGGACGTTGAGCGGCTCGCCCTCCGCCTTGAAACGCACCGCGCCGCACAGGCAACCACCTTCCCGGATCATGATGTCCTCAATAGGTCGCCCGCCCACCGGAAATATCAAACACCGCGCCGGTCGAGAACGCGCAGTCCTCCGACGCAAGCCAGCTCACCATCGCGGCGAGCTCTTCCACCAGCACGAAGCGCCCCTTCGGGATCTTCGACAGCATGAAGTCGATATGCTGCTGCGTCATCTGGTCGAAGATCGCCGTCTTCGCCGCGGCCGGCGTCACCGCGTTGACGAGGATGTCGTGGCCGGCGAGCTCCTTGCCGAGCGACTTCGTCAGCGCGATCAGGCCGGCCTTGGACGCCGAATAATGCGCGGCGTTCGGGTTGCCTTCCTTGCCTGCGATCGAGGCGATGTTCACGATCCGCCCGTATTTCTGCTTGAGCATTTCGGGCACGATCGCCTTGGAGACGATGAAGGGGCCGTCGAGGTTGATGCGCAGCACCTTCCGCCATTCCTCCAGGTCCGTCTCCCACACCGGCTTGTTGACCCCGGCGATGCCGGCGTTGTTGACGAGAATGTCGATCTTGCCGAAGGCCTTGAGCGTCGCATCGCGTGCCTGCTCGACGGCCGCCGTGTCGGTGACGTCGACCTTGAAGACTTTCGTTTCGCCGCCGATCTCCTTTGCCGTCTTCTCGGCCAGCGCGGCGTCAAAGTCCCAGATCGCGACCTTGGCGCCGGAGGCGACGAAGCGCTCGGTGATGGCGCGGCCAAAGCCCTGCGCGCCGCCAGTGACGATAGCGATGCGGCCGTTGAGATCGATCTTGTTCATGCCGGAGGCCTTCCTGCGTCAGAGCATGTAGCCGCCGTCGACGACGAGATCGACGCCGGTGGTGAAGGCGCTCTCGTCGCTGCCGAGATAGACCGCCATCGCGGCGATCTCCTCGGCGGTGCCGAGCCGGCCCATCTTCTGGCGCGAGATGAACATCTCCTTGCCCTGCGGGCCCTGGGCTGCCGCGCGGTCGAGCATCGAAGGCGTCTCGACGGTGCCGGGACAGATCGAGTTGCAGCGGATGCCCTTGGTGATGAAGTCGAGCGCGACCGCGCGCGACAGCAGCGACACCGCCGCCTTCGACGAGCTGTAGACGTAGCGGTTGGCCGGCGGCCGCAAGGCTGCGCAGGACGAGATGTTGACGATGCTGCCGCCGCCGCCGGCGATCATGTCGGGCAGGAAAGCCTTGATGGTCCGGTGCATCGACTTGACGTTGAGATCGAATGAGAAGTCAAAGTCCTCTTCCGAACATTCCAGGATGGTGCCGTGGTGCACGAAGCCGGCGGCGTTGAGCAGGATGTCGATCTTGCCGACGCGCATGGCGAAGGCGTTGACGTCGGCGGTGTTGCGGACGTCGAGCTTTGCGACCTCGGCGATGCCTTCCTTCGTCAGGCTCGCGATGCCGGCCTCGTTGATGTCGGTGGCGATGACGGTTGCGCCTTCACGCGCGAACGCGATGGCGCAAGCGCGCCCGATGCCTGCCGCGGCAGCCGTGACGACGGCGCGCTTTCCCTTGAGGCGGTCTGCCATGTTGTTTCTCCTGCGAATTTTCCTTCGTCATTCCGGGGCGCGCCTCTTGGCGCGAACCCGGAATCCATCGCGCCACAGCGCCGGTGGATGAATGGATTCCGGGCTCGCGACTGCGTCGCGCCCCGGAATGACCGTGTCAGTGATTGTCCCGCGCCACACCGAACGTGCCGGCGACGTTCTGATACCTTGTGGCGAGCTCCATGCAGGCGCCGGTCGATTGCTGGCCGACGGTGTTGCGGTAGATCTCCTGCCACGGCGTCTGGTTCGGCGGATGCTTGAAGCCGCCGCTGGCCTTGAGCTCGGCGTGGCGCTTCTTCAGCTCCTCGTCCGGGATCAGGATGTTGGCGCTGCCCTTGTTGAGGTCGATGCGGACCTTGTCGCCGGTCTTGAGGACGGCAAGCCCGCCATTGGCGGCCGCTTCAGGCGAGGCGTTGAGGATCGAGGGCGAGCCAGAAGTGCCGGACTGGCGACCGTCGCCGATGCAGGGCAGGGACAGGATGCCGCGTTTGATCAGCGCCGCCGGCGGCTGCATGTTCACAACCTCGGCGCCACCGGGGTAGCCGATCGGGCCGGTGCCGCGGATGAACAGCACGCAGCGCTCGTCGATGTCGAGCGAGGGATCGTCGATCCGCTCGTGATAATCCTCCGGCCCCTCGAACACGATGGCGCGGCCCTCGAAGGCATTGAGGTCCTTCGGGTTGCTGAGGTAGCGGTCGCGGAATTCCTTGGAGATCACGCTTGTCTTCATGATCGCGGAATCGAACAGATTGCCCTTCAGCACCAGGAAGCCGGCGTCCTTCACCAGCGGCTTGTCGTAAGCCCAGATCACGTCGTTGTCGGGAGCGGGCGCGTTCTTGCAGTTCTCGCCGATGCCGCGGCCGTTGACCGTGACCGCGTCCTCATGGATGCGCTTGTGCTTCATCAATTCGCGCACCACGGCGGGCACGCCGCCGGCGCGGTGAAATTCCTCGCCGAGATAGAAGCCGGCCGGCTGCATGTTGACCAGGAGCGGCACGTCGTGGCCGAACTTCTGCCAGTCCTCGATCGACAGCTCGACGCCGATATGGCGGGCGAGGGCGTTGATGTGGATCGGCGCGTTGGTCGAGCCGCCGATCGCCGAATTGATCACGATGCAGTTCTCGAACGCCTTGCGGGTCAGGATGTCGGAAGGCTTCAAATCCTCCCAGACCATCTCGACGATGCGTTTTCCGGTCTCGTAAGCGATCTGGCCGCGCTCGCGATAGGGCGCCGGGATCGCCGCGCAGCCCGGTAGCGAGAAGCCGAGCGCTTCGGCAAGCCCGTTCATGGTCGAGGCCGTCCCCATGGTGTTGCAATGACCGACCGAGGGCGCCGAGGAGGCCACGATCTCCATGAACTCTTCATAGTCGATCTCGCCGGCCGCGAGCCGCTCGCGCGATTTCCAGACGATGGTGCCGGAGCCGGTGCGCTCGCCATTGTGCCAGCCGTTCAGCATCGGGCCGCCCGACAGCACGATCGCGGGCAGGTTCACCGTCGCGGCCGCCATCATGCAGGCCGGCGTGGTCTTGTCGCAGCCGGTGGTCAGCACCACGCCGTCGAGCGGATAGCCGTAGAGAATTTCGACGAGGCCGAGATAAGCGAGGTTACGGTCGAGCGCCGCGGTCGGTCGCTTGCCGGTCTCCTGAATGGGATGGGTCGGGAATTCCATCGCGATGCCGCCGGCCTCGCGGATGCCTTCGCGGACGCGGTGCGCGAGCTCGAGATGATGGCGGTTGCAGGGGGACAGATCGTTGCCGGTCTGGGCGATGCCGATGATCGGCTTGCCGGATTGCAGCTCGGCGCGGGTGAGGCCGTAATTCAGGTAACGCTCCATGTAGAGCGCGGTCATGCCCGGATTGTGCGGGTTGTTGAACCATTCCTGCGAGCGAAGATGGCGGCGGGTACCGTTGCTGCCGGCGGCATGCCCGTTGGTTGGTTTCTTTGTCATTGGTTTCTCCTGCAATGCAAACGCGACTACCGTCCGTCTCATGGTGTCGGCATGTGCGGTGCCCAACGGCGCGCGCGATGATCTGCCTTCCCGCTGGCGGGTCGTTTCCTCACGATTCCGATACTAGTCGTGGCTGCTTGGTAACGCTATCATTTTGTTCGCCGCGCCCGCGGCTGATACGGCTGGCCTGCTGTCCGAACGTCGCGCCGACGAGCTTTGCCGCTCGATCACCTTGAAGCCGAGATCGAGCACCGGCTGCTCCGGGCGGCGGCCCTCGATCGCGTCGATCAGCATGGTGGCGGCCGTCTTGCCCATCTCATAGCGGTTGGTGCGGACGCTGGTGAGGGTGGGGACGGCGGCGGCCATGAATTCGAGATCGTTGAAGCCGACGATCGCGATCTGCCCGGGGACTGCGATCTCCCGGCGCCGGCATTCGAACAGCACGCCGAGCGCGAGGTCGTCGTTGGCGCAGAACACCGCATCGATGTCCGGCTCGCGCGCCAGCAGATCGGTGAACAGGGCGCCGCCGAGTGTCACCGAGGTCGGCGTCGCCGTCGTGACCACCAGGCGCTGGTCGAACGATCCGGCGTCCCTCATGGCCGAGACATATCCGTCCAGCCGCCGCTGCACCCTGGGATCCATCCGCGCGCCGACGAAGCCGACCTTGCGGTGACCTTGCTCGAACAAGTGCGCGATCGCCCCGCGGGCCGCATCATAGTGCGAAAAGCCGATCATCATGTCGACCGGGTCCGGGCCGATCTCCATGATCTGCACGATCGGACAGTCCGCGGCCTGAAGCATCGCGCGCGACTCCGCGGTCTGGTCGATCCCGGTGACGATCAGCCCGGCCGGCTTCTGCGCCAGAAACAGACGCAGCAACTTCTCTTCCTGGAGAATGCTGTAGCGCGTGTTTGACAACTGGATCGAGTAGCGGCTGCCTTCGGAGGCGTCATAGATGCCGCGCAGCACGTCCGAGAACACGTTATTGGTGAGCGATGGGATCAGGACACCGATGACCTCGGTGCGTTGCGAGGCGAGGGCGCGCGCGGCAAGGTTGGGCACATAGCCGAGCTCCTTGGCGGCGCTCTCGACCCGCGTCCGCTTGGCGACCGACAGGGCCTCCGGATTGCGGAAAAAGCGCGACGCGGTAATCGGGCTGACGCCGGCGAGCTCGGCCACTTCGGCCAGCCGGATTTTGCCTGACTTGGTGCGTTTTCGACCCATCTGCTGCTCTTAACACAGTCAGTCCCGCAAACAAAGGAACGTTGACAGCGCTACCAGCAACGACTAACCAAAGACAAATTGCCAAAACCGCACAAACTACCGACAATGTTGCCCGCTAATATCGGGCCTGGTTCGGTAAAGTCCGAAAAACAAGACGGTCGCGGCGCGAGAGGCGCCGTGGACTTTCGAGGAGGGAGCTAGATGTCGTCTGTGCAAATCCGCGACGTGCGGAAATCGTTCGGCAATTTTGAAGTCCTGCACGGCGTGACGATTCCGATCGAGGACGGCCAGTTCGTCGTCCTGGTCGGCCCCTCCGGCTGCGGCAAGTCGACGCTTCTGCGCATGCTCGCCGGCCTCGAGAACATCACTTCCGGGACGATCTCGATCGGCGACCGCGTCGTCAACAATGTCCAGCCCAAGGAGCGGGACATTGCGATGGTCTTCCAGAACTACGCGCTCTATCCGCACATGACGGTCGCCGACAACATGGGCTTCTCGCTCAAGCTGCGGAATGCCAGCTCGGACGAGATCAACAAGCGCGTCAAGCGCGCCGCCGAGATCCTCGCGCTGTCGCCGCTGCTCGACCGCTATCCGCGACAGCTCTCCGGCGGTCAGCGCCAGCGCGTCGCCATGGGCCGCGCCATCGTGCGCGATCCGCAGGTGTTCCTGTTCGACGAGCCGTTGTCGAACCTGGACGCCAAGCTGCGCGTGGCCATGCGCACCGAGATCAAGGAGCTGCACCAGCGGCTGAAGACGACGACCGTCTACGTCACCCACGACCAGATCGAGGCCATGACCATGGCCGACAAGATCGTTGTCATGCATGACGGCATCGTCGAGCAGATGGGCACCCCGCTCGAGCTCTACGACAAGCCCGACAACCAGTTCGTCGCGGGCTTCATCGGCTCGCCTGCCATGAACTTCCTCAAAGGCCATGTGCGCGTCAACGGCGTTGCGAGCTTCGAAGGACCGAACGGCGTCAAGCTCCCGCTCAAGACCGCGCCCGCCAATTCCGACGGCCGTCCTGCGGTCTATGGCGTGCGGCCGGAGCACTTCACCATCGCCGATGACGGCGCCGAGGCCGAGATCATCGTCGTCGAGCCGACCGGCTCGGAGACGCAGGTGTTTGCCAAGCTCGGCGGCGAGCAGGTCGTCGCGGTCTTCCGCGAGCGTCACCAGTTCAATCCGGGCGACAAGGTGCGGCTGAAGCCCGAGCCATCGCTGGTCCATCTGTTCGACGATGCGACGGGCAAACGCATGAACGCCTAACGCATCAGACGACAAGGCATAAGACGACAAAAAGCATCACAGGGAGGACAACATGCAAGACTTTACCCGCCGGTCTCTGCTTCAAGGCGGCACCGCTTTGGCTGCGACCGGCATGCTGACGGGGCCGGCACTGTTCGACTTCGCCAAGGCCTGGGCGCAGAGCGCGCCCTGGAAGGCCGAGCCCGGCGCCAAGCTGACGGTGATGCGCTGGAAGCGCTTCGTGCCGGCGGAGGACGATGCGTTCAACGCGATGGTGGCGGCGTTCAAGGCCGCGACCGGCACCGAGATGAACACCTTCAGCGAGTCCTTCGAGGACGTGCAGCCGAAGGCCTCGGTTGCGGCCAACACCGGCTCCGGCCTCGATCTCGCCTGGGGTCTGCACACCCTGCCGCAGCTGTTCCCGACCAAAGTGCTGAAGATGAACGATGTCGCCGATTATCTCGGCAACAAGTACGGCGGCTGGACCGATGCGGCTGCCAAGACCTGCAAGCTCGGCAACGACTGGCTCGGCATTCCCGTCGCCACCAACGGCGGTTACATGACCTACCGCAAGTCGGCGCTCGACAAGGCTGGCTTCAAGGAATTCCCGAAGGACTTTCCCGGCTTCCTCGAGATGTGCAAGGCGCTCAAGGCCAACAACACGCCGGCCGGCTTTGCGCTCGGTCACGCCTCGGGCGACGGCAATTCCTGGCTGCACTGGGTGCTGTGGGGCCACGGTGCCTACACGGTCGATCAGAACGACAAGATCGTCATCAATTCGCCGGAGACGGCGAAGGCGCTGGAATATTGCAAGGCGCTGTACGACAGCTTCATTCCGGGCACGGCGTCCTGGAACGATTCCTCCAACAACAAGGCGTACCTCGCCGGCGAGCTCTATTGCACGGCGAACGGCATCTCGATCTACGTCGCGGCAAAGACCGATGCCAGCAAGAAGGAGCTCACCGAGGACACCTATCACGCGCTCTGGCCGGTCGGTCCTGTCGGCAAGCCGACCGAGCTGCAGCTGGCGCTGCCGATCCTCGCCTTCAACTTCACCAAATATCCGAATGCGGCAAAGGCCTTCGTCGCCTTCATGCTGGAGAAGGAGAACTACGAGAAGTGGCTGGCCGGCGCGCAAGGTTATCTGACGCAGACCCTGAACGCCTATGAATCGGCGCCGATCTGGACGGCCGATCCCAAGAACGCCGTGTTCTCGCAGGCCTCCAAGCGCACGCTACCGGCGTCCGGCATCGGCACCGTCGGCGAGAAGGCGGCAACCGCGATCGCCGACTTCATCGTCGTCGACATGTTCGCCAATTACTGCACCGGCGCCAAGGATGTGAAGGGCGCGATGGCGGAAGCCGAGCGCCAGCTGAAGCGCATCTATCGCTGAACAGTCACGGAGCGGGCGGCTCTTGGGTCGCCCGCTCGTCAACATTTCGATCAGGGATATCGGGCATGGCTGATGTCGCAATTCCCCGGGCCAAGCCTCAGATGACCGAGGCTGGCGCCTGGACCCAGCTCAAATACAATCGCAACTGGCTCGGCTTCTGGTTCATGGTGCCGGCCATGGTGTTCCTGATCTTCTTCCTGGCCTATCCGCTAGGGCTCGGCATCTGGCTGTCCTTCACGGACACGCGCATCGGCAGGGTCGGACAGTTCATCGCCTTCGAGAACTACGAGTGGCTGTGGGACGATTCCATCTTCTGGCTGTCGGTGTTCAATACGCTGCTCTACACCTTCGTCGCCAGCGCCTTCAAATTCGGCATCGGCCTCTACCTTGCGCTGCTGCTCAATGAGCACATGCCGTTCAAGGCGATGCTGCGCGCGATGGTGCTCATCCCCTTCATCGTTCCGACGGTGCTCTCCGCGCTCGCTTTCTGGTGGATCTTCGACTCGCAATTCTCGATCATCTCCTGGTCGCTGAAGCAGCTCGGCCTGATCAACCAGAACATCAACTTCCTCGGCGACACGACCTGGGCACGCATTTGCGTGATCTTCGCCAATATCTGGCGCGGCGTGCCGTTCGTCGCGATCACGCTGCTCGCAGGCCTCCAGACCGTCTCGCCGTCGCTCTATGAAGCCGCGACGCTCGACGGCGCCACGCGCTGGCAGAATTTCCGCTACATCACCTATCCGCTCTTGACGCCGATCATCGCCGTCGTGATGACCTTCTCGGTGCTGTTCACCTTCACCGACTTCCAGCTGATCTGGGCGATGACGCGTGGCGGCCCGGTCAACGCCACTCATCTGATGGCGACCCTGTCCTATCAGCGTGCGATCATCGCCGGGCAGCTCGGCGAGGGCGCCGCGATCTCCAGTGCGATGATCCCGTTCCTGCTCGCCGCCATCATGGTGTCCTGGTTCGGCCTGCAGCGTCGCAAGTGGCAGCAGGGAGAAAACAATGACTGATCTCCCCACCTCGCGGATCGATCTCAAGGCCGTCCTGCATAGCTCGGCTCCGACAGTCGCGAAGGATGATCACAGCGAGGGCATGAGCTATCTGCAGTCGGTGCCGCGCAGGCTGGTGACGCTGTACCTGCCGCTCGCGATCATCGTCGTCGTCCTGCTGTTCCCGTTCTACTGGATGGCGCTGACCTCGGTGAAGCCCGACGAGCAGCTGCTCGACCTCGACAAGTACAATCCGTTCTGGACCTGGAATCCGACCTTCAAGCACTTCCACAAGCTGCTGTTCGAGAGCTACTATCCGTACTGGCTCTGGAACACGATGTATGTGGCGATCTGCGCGACGGTGCTCTCGATCATCGCCTCGGTGTTCGCCGCCTACGCCATCGTGCGCTTGCGTTACAAGGGCGCCAATCTCGTCGGCGGGCTGATCTTCCTCGCCTATCTGGTGCCGCCGTCGATCCTGTTCATTCCGCTCGCCACGGTCGTGTATCAGTACGGCCTGTTCGATTCGCCGCTGGCGCTGATCCTGACCTATCCGACCATCCTGATCCCGTTCTCGACCTGGCTGTTGATGGGCTATTTCAAGACCATCCCCTTCGAGCTCGAGGAATGCGCGCTGATCGACGGGGCGAGCCGCTGGCAGATCCTGATCAAGATCGTCGTGCCGCTGGCCATTCCCGGCCTGATCTCGGCCTTCATCTTCTGCTTCACGCTGTGCTGGAACGAGTTCATCTACGCCCTGACCTTCCTGCAATCGACCAGCAACAAGACGGTGCCGGTCGCGATCGTGAACGAGTTCGTGGACGGTGACATCTACCGCTGGGGCTCGCTGATGGCGGGCGCGCTGGCCGGCTCGCTGCCGCTCGTGATCCTTTACGCCTTCTTCGTGGAGCATTATGTGTCGGCGATGACCGGCGCCGTGAAGGAATGATCGCGGGGCTTGCCGAGGGCGCGCCAATGGTTTCAAGAGCGGCGCGCTCCGGCCAATAAGTCCGGCCAATAAGAAGGAGTTGAGCTCTTGCACATTCTGGTTCTCGGCGCCGCCGGCATGGTCGGCCGCAAGCTCTGTGAACGGCTGCTGCGCGACGGCCGGCTCGGCAAGAGCGATATCACCAAGCTGACCATGCATGACGTGGTCGAGCCGAAGAAGCCGGAGCAGGCCGGTTTTGCCGTCGAGACCGTCTCGGGCGATTTCGCCGTCCCGGGCGCGGCTGAGAAACTGATCGCAGGTCGCCCCGACGTGATCTTCCATCTCGCCGCGATCGTCTCCGGCGAGGCCGAGCTCGACTTCGACAAGGGCTATCGCATCAATCTCGACGGCACGCGGATGCTGCTCGATGCGATCCGCCTTGCGGGCGGCGGCTACAAGCCGCGCGTGGTGTTCACGTCCTCGATCGCAGTGTTCGGCGCGCCGTTTCCCGATGCGATCGGCGACGAGTTCTTCCATACCCCGCTGCTCAGCTACGGCACGCAGAAGGCGATCGGCGAACTTCTGCTCGCCGATTATTCCCGCCGCGGCTTCCTTGACGGCATCGGCATCCGCCTGCCGACCATCTGCATCCGGCCGGGCCTGCCCAACAAGGCGGCATCCGGCTTCTTCTCCAACATTCTGCGCGAACCGCTCGCCGGCAAGGAAGCGATCCTCCCGGTCTCCGAGGACGTCCGCCACTGGCACGCGACGCCTCGCTCGGCCGTCGGCTTCCTGCTTCACGCCGGCACCATGGATCTCGCCACTGTCGGCCCGCGCCGCAACCTGACCATGCCGGGCCTATCGGCCACGGTCGGCGAGCAGATCGCCGCCTTGAAGCGGGTTGCGGGCGAGAAGGTCGCCGCGCGCATCAAGCGCGAGCCCGATCCCTTCATCGTCGGCATCGTCGGCGGCTGGCCGCGCAATTTCGATGCCAGGCGGTCGCGCGAACTCGGCTTCACCACCGCCGAGAAGACGTTCGACGATATCATCCGCATTCACATCGAAGACGAGCTCGGCGGCAATTTCGTCGCCTGAGCTCGGACTGAGCGGGCCCTGATGATGGCGAGCGTTGCTTGCATCGGCGAATGCATGGTCGAGCTGCGGCAGGCCCAGGGCGGCGCGTCCGCCGGGCAGGGGCAGGGCGGTGGCCTGTACTCACGCGGCTTCGGCGGCGACACCCTCAACACGGCGGTGTATCTGGCGCGCCTGGACGTCAAGGTCGATTATCTCACCGCGCTCGGCGATGACGCCCTGAGCGACGAGATGGTCGCTGCCTGGAATGCGGAAGGCGTCGGCACGCGGCGTGTCGTGCGGCTCGCGGGCAAGCTGCCCGGCCTCTACATGATCCAGACGGATGCGAAGGGCGAGCGCCAGTTCTTCCATTGGCGCGACAGTGCGGCCGCGCGCCAGCTGATGAGCCTGCCGGAGACGGACGAGCTGCTCAACTCGCTGATGAGCTACGACGTCGTCTATCTCTCTGCGATCACGCTCTCGATCTACGACGCGGCCGGGCGCGAGCGCCTGTTCGGCGCCATCAAGCGCGCGCGCCTGCTCGGCACTCGCTTCGTGTTCGACACCAATTTCCGCGCGCGCGGCTGGCCGGACCGCGATATCGCGCGGGAGGTGTTTGCGACCGCCTTCGCGGCCGCCGACATCGTGCTGACCTCGACCGAGGATCTGCTCGCCCTCCATCCTGGCGAAAGTCACGACCAGCTGATGGCGCGCATCCCAACCCCGGAACTGGTGTTCCGTCTGCCCGAGCCGGTGAGCCTGTTGCGCTACCCCGGCGGCGCCAGCGAGGTCCGCGCCGAGCCCATGACCAAGCCCGTGGTCGATACCACCGCCGCCGGCGACAGCTTCGCCGCGGCCTATATCGCGGCCCGGCTCGCCGGCGCCGAGCCGGTGGAGGCGGCCCTATCAGGACATCGGCTCGCCAGCCTCGTGATCTGCTATCCCGGCGCCATCATTCCGGGCTATGCCATGCCGCCGAAGAAGCGGCACCGGCCGGCGGCGTCCCGCCAGGCCAACAATTAGACAGCGACCAAATGAATCGAGACCCATGACCACGGCTGCCCAACAGAACCACCTCGTCGCGCTGTTCAAGGCTGCGACCGTCATTCCCGTCCTCACCATCGAGCGCATCCAGGATGCGGTGCCGCTGGCGCGCGCGCTGGTTGCCGGCGGTGTCCGCACGCTGGAGGTGACCTTGCGCACCCCCGTTGCGATCGAGGCGGCGCGCGCGGTGATGACCGAGGTCCCCGAGGCGGTCGTCGGCATCGGCACCATCCTCAATCCGGCCGACTTCAGCCGGGTCGAGAAGCTCGGCGTCGCGTTCGGCATCAGCCCGGGCCTGACCCCCGATCTGCTCAAGGCCGCGACCGACAGCTCATTGCCGTTCGCGCCGGGGATTGCCACGGCCTCGGAACTGATGATGGCGCTGTCCTACGGTTTCGACGTCGCAAAGTTCTTCCCGGCGGAGCAGGCCGGCGGCATCAAGGGCCTGCGCGCCCTCGGCGGGCCGTTCCCGAACGTGCGGTTCTGCCCGACCGGCGGGGTGGGCGAGGCCAATGCCGCGACCTGGCTGGCCGAACCCAATGTCGTTGCGGTCGGCGGGTCCTGGCTGTGCCCGACGGCGGAAATCCGGGCCGGGAACTGGGCCGGCATAACTGCCATCTGCGAGCGGACCCTCAAGGCGCTGAAAGCCGCGTGAAGTCTTGCCATCCCTGGGCTAAGACTTAGCTCAGGACAAGACCTCAGGGAGAGACGAACATGACCGCCAGCATCGTCGGATGGGCGCATACGCCGTTCGGCAAGTTCGACACCGAAACCGTCGAAAGCCTCGTCACCCGCGTCGCCAATGAGGCGCTGGCGGATGCCGGCATCTCGGCCGGTGATGTCGACGAGGTCGTGCTCGGCCATTTCAACGCCGGCTTCTCGCCACAGGATTTCACGGCGTCGCTGGTACTGCAGGCCGATCCCAAGCTGCGCTTCAAGCCGGCGACCCGTGTCGAGAACGCCTGCGCCACGGGATCTGCCGCCGTGCATCAGGGCCTGCGCGCGATTGCCGCAGGGGCGGCCAAGATTGTGCTGGTCGTCGGCGTCGAGCAGATGACGCGCACGCCGAGCGCCGAGATCGGCAAGAACCTGCTCAAGGCTTCCTACCTCCCTGAGGACGGCGACACGGTCGGCGGTTTCGCCGGCGTGTTCGGCAAGATCGCCAGCTCCTACTTCCAGAAATACGGCGACCAGTCCGATGCGCTGGCGCTGATCGCGGCCAAGAACCACAAGAACGGCGTCGCCAATCCCTTCGCCCAGATGCGCAAGGACTTCGGCTTCGACTTCTGCCGCGCCGAGAGCGAGAAGAACCCCTATGTCGCCGGCCCGCTGAAGCGGACGGACTGCTCGCTGGTCTCCGACGGCGCCGCTGCGCTGGTGCTGGCCGATGCCGAGACGGCCAAGGGCATGACCAAGTCGATCGGCTTCCGCGCCACTGCGCACGCCCAGGACTTCCTGCCGATGAGTAAGCGCGACATCCTGCAGTTCGAGGGCTGCACGGTCGCCTGGCAGCGGGCGCTGGAGAAGGCCGGTGTCACGCTGTCCGATCTCTCCTTCGTCGAGACCCATGACTGCTTCACCGTCGCCGAGCTGATCGAGTACGAAGCGATGGGTCTGACGCCGAAGGGGCAGGGCGCCCGCGCCATCAAAGAAGGCTGGACGCTCAAGGACGGCAAGCTGCCGGTCAATCCGTCCGGCGGCCTCAAGGCCAAGGGCCATCCGATCGGCGCCACCGGCGTCTCCATGCATGTGATGACCGCGATGCAGCTCGCGGGCCAGGCGCCCGAGGGCATGCAGCTCAAGAACGCCAAGCTCGGCGGCATCTTCAACATGGGTGGCGCGGCCGTCGCCAACTACGTCTCCGTCCTGGAGCCGCTGAAGTAGTTTGATCCTGTAGGGTGGGCAAAGGCGCCAGACGCCATGCCCGCCTTATTTCTTTGCGTTAGATCATGGTGGGCTCGCGCGGCCCCCTTAATGCTCTGATTGATTTTGCGGGAAATGCATCATGAGCACTAACTACGAAGATTCACTGTCGATGGACGCACTCAACGATCGTATCGCGATCCTCGAAGACAATATCCGCCAGCTCATCGAGCAGGCCGCTGCCGCCTCCGGCGAGCAGAACGAGTCGCGCATCGCCGACCGGATCAACCAGCAGAATGACGAACTCGACCGGCTCCTGAAGATCCGGGAATCCCGTCAGAAGAAATAGCGGCCGACGTCGCCCCGCGGCGCATGCCGCCATACGCCGCCCGCCCTTGCGCGAGCGGCGGCACTGCCGTTAGCTGGACCGAAATCGCGTGGGCAGTTGGGCTCGGCGCAATCGGGAGCGAACGATGGGGCCGCTGAAAGGCATCAAGGTCGTCGACATGACCACCGTGCTGATGGGCCCTTATGCGACCCAAATGCTCGGCGATTACGGTGCCGACGTCATCAAGGTGGAATCGCTGGACGGCGACGTCACCCGCCTGATCGGCCCAATGCGTCACGCCGGCATGGGTCCGGTTTTCCTCAACACCAACCGCAGCAAGCGATCGATCTGCCTCGACCTGAAGAAGCCTGCGGGGCGCGAAGCCGTGCTGCGGCTTTTGAAGGACGCCGACGTCCTGGTCTACAACGTCCGCCCGCAGGCGATGGCGCGGCTTCAGCTCGGCTACGACGTCGTCTCCGCCATCAACCCGCGCCTGGTCTATGCCGGCGTGTTCGGCTTCGGCCAGGACGGGCCCTATGCCGCAAAACCCGCTTACGACGACCTGATCCAGGGCGCCACGGCGCTGCCGGCGCTGATGGCGCAGACCGGCGACGGCGTGCCGCGCTACGTGCCGAACGCGCTCGTCGACCGTATCGTCGGCCTCACCGCGGTCGGCGCGATCTGCGCCAGCCTCGTGCACCGCGACCGCACCGGCCGCGGCCAGCGTCTGGACATTCCGATGTTCGAGACCATGGCCGGCTTCGTCATGGGCGACCACATGGGCGGGCTCACGTTCGAGCCGCCGCTCGACAAGGGCGGCTATGCCCGCCATCTCTCGCGCGACCGCAGGCCCTACAAGACCTCGGACGGCTATCTCAGCGTCATCGTCTACAACGACAAGCAGTGGGAGAACTTCTTCAAGGCCACGGGGCGCGACGACCTGCGCGCCGATCCCAAATTTGCAACCTTCGCCGGCCGGGCCGCCAATATCAATGTGGTGTATGCCGAGCTCGCCCGCATCTTCGAGACGCGGACCACGGCGGAATGGATCGACCTGCTGACGAAAGCCGACGTGCCTGTCATGCCGATGCACGATCTCGCCTCGATCCTGCACGATGAGCATCTGGAGGCGACCGGCTTTTTCCCGGTGGTGACCCATCCGGCCGAAGGTCCGATCCGCAGCATGAAAGTGACGGCGACCTGGTCCGAGACCGAAGCCGAGCCGGTACGCCTGGCGCCGCGGCTCAACGAGCACGGCGCCGAGATCTTGCGCGAGATCGGCTATTCCGCTGACGAGATCGCAGCCATGGTGCGCGACGGCGTCACGCGTGACGCACCGGAGTAGGGGGAGTGCAGATGACCACGCTTCTCTCATCCGTCGTTCCGGGGCGCGCCCACTTGGGCGCGAGCCCGGAATCCATTCATCCTCCGCACATGCCGTTCGATGGATTCCGGGCTCGCGACTTCGTCGCGCCCCGGAATGACGGTGGAGAAATGGCACCATGAGCTTCATCACCGGCGTCGGCCTCACGTCGTTCGGCAAGCACGAGGGCTCGTCCTCGCTCGACCTGATGAGCGAGGCCGCGCAAGCCGCGCTCGACGATGCCGGCCTCGAGCGCACCGAGATCGACGGCATCCTTTGCGGCTACTCCACCGTCTCCCCGCACATCATGCTCGCCACCGTCTTCGCCGAGCATTTTGGTATCCGCCCGTCTTACGCCCATGCCGTCCAGGTCGGCGGCGCCACGGGTCTTGCGATGACGATGCTTGCACATCATCTCGTCGCGTCAGGTGTCTGCCGGAACGTTCTGGTGGTCGCTGGCGAGAACCGGCTCACCGGGCAGAGCCGCGATGCCTCGATCCAGGCGCTGGCGCAGGTCGGCCATCCCGACTACGAGGTGCCGTTAGGACCGACCATTCCCGCTTATTACGGCCTCGTTGCCAACCGATACATGCACGAATACGGCGTGACCGAAGAGGATCTCGCCGAATTCGCGGTGCTGATGCGTGCCCACGCCTGCACCCATCCCGGCGCGCAATTCCACGATCCCATCAATGTCGCCGACGTCATGGCCTCCAAGCCAGTGGCGCTGCCGCTCAAGCTGCTCGATTGCTGCCCGGTCTCCGACGGCGGCGCGGCGTTCGTTGTCAGCCGCGAGCGAACCGGGGAAGCGGGCGTGCGTATCCGCGGCTGCGCCCAGGCCCACACGCATCAGCATGTCACGGCAGCGCCCGCCCTCAGCGAGCTTGGCGCCGAGATCTCCATCGCGCGTGCAAAGGCGGCCACGGGTCTCGCGATCTCCGACGTGCGCTACGCCGCGATCTACGACAGCTTTACGATCACGCTCGCGATGCTGCTGGAAGACCTCGGTCTCGCCGGCCGCGGCGAGGCGGCCGCGCGCGTGCGCGCCGGCCATTTCAGCCGTGACGGCGCGATGCCGCTGAACACCCATGGCGGCCTGCTCAGCTACGGCCATTGCGGCGTCGCCGGCGCCATGGCGCATCTCGTCGAGGCGCATTTGCAGATGACGGGGCGGGCAGCTAGCCGCCAGGTCCGCGACGCCTCGATTGTACTGCTGCACGGCGATGGCGGCGTGCTGTCGTCTCACGTCAGCATGTTCCTGGAGCGGGTGCGATGAGTGAGCGTCTAGCGGACTGGATCAAGGGCGAAGAGGCCATCACCTACCAGGCCTGCACCGCATGCGGGCATGTACAGTATTTTCATCGGGCCTTCTGCGCAGCTTGTGGCGAATCGGACACGCGCGAGCAGCGCGCCAGTGGCAAGGGCAGGGTGTATGCGACCTCGTTGGTCTGCCGCGCGGCAACGCCCGAGACGCGCGCGCACGTGCCCTACAACATCCTGCTGGTCGATTGCGCCGAGGGTTTTCGCATGATGGCCCACGGCGAGAATGACCTCGCCATCGGCGATTCGGTCATTGCGAGCTTCAAGCCCTTTGCCGGCAAGCTGGTGCCGTTCTTTGCCAAAACCAAATAGGGAAACGCGAATGTAGCCCGGATGGCGCGCAGCGAAATCCGGGATTCGCACCTCGCGGACAGACTTCCCGGATTGCGCGGCGCTTCATCCGGGCTACACGCCAACCGAGGGATCCGTCATTCGGGGGCGGTCATGCGACCGAGCCTGGAACGGGAATTCTGGGCTTGGCTTGTGCGAGAGCCACCCCGGAATGACGAAAACGCTTAAACTCGAACTCAACGCCCGTAGAACAAGATGCTGGCGATGACGAGCATCGCCGTCACCGCCAGCATATGCGCGAGCGCTCCCGAGGCTGCCCCCTTGGTGGCTTCCTTCATGCCGTTTTCTCCCTAGACTTGGGCATGACTCATCGTTGCGCGGTGAGCGCTTACGACGGCCAATTGTTTTTACTCGGAACACCCCTTGCGAGTATCCGCCGCGATTTGTCCCCCCGCGGCGAATATCGACTGTGTCAGGGTCGATCAGCAATGCGGCGGCAATTTGACTCGATGATGTTGCTCGTGCGTCCCCACGCGAATAGAGTCTTCGGGAACCTTCGCCAATGGCGACAAAAAGCATCAAAAGATCAGGGAAACTTCAGGAAAATCATGGCCCGCATTCAGTACAGCGACCCGTCCAAGGCATCCGACCGCACCCGCGAAATCCTCGACAAGAACCGCCATGCCAACATCTTCCGGATGATGGCGCATTCGCCGAGTTACTTTGAGCAATATTGCCGCCTCGGGGGCGCAATCAGGCACAAGGGCGAGCTCGACCCCATCGTGCGCGAGCTTGCGATCACCCGTACCGGCATCCTGTGCGAGGCACCCTATGAGATCGTCGCGCACAAGCGCATCGGCAAGAATGTCGGCGTCACCGACGAGCAGAACGAGGCGCTCGAGAACTGGCAGGCCGCATCCTGCTTCAACGAGGTGCAGCGCGCCGCGCTCGCCTTCACCGACGAGATCGTGAAGCTGACGAAGCCGACGGATGCGACCTTCAAGGCGATCGCATCGAAGCTGACGCCAGCGGCGCTGGTCGAGCTCCAGCTCTCGGTCGGCTTCTACATCATGACGTCAAAATTCCTGGAGACGTTCGAGATCGACCTCCAGCCCGTCACCGAAGTGGTGGGCTGATCCAAAGCTCGGCTTGCGAGGGATGCTCATGACAATCGATGAATATGCGGCCTGGGCCGCAACCATTGCCAAAGTCGACGAGCATCCGTCGAACGAGCGGTTGTCTTATCTCGGGCTGGGCCTTGCCGCTGAGGCGGGCGAGGTCGCCGAGCACATCAAGAAGCTCCTGCGCGACGACTGGCTCGACAAGGCCGGTCTCGTCGAAGAGCTTGGCGATGTCGTCTACTACTGGGCCTGCCTGTGCGCCGCCACCGGCCAGCAGCCGTCCGCGCTGCTCAACGCCAGTGCCGCCAAGATCAGGCGACGCATCAGCGAAGCGGCGAGCCGGTAGAGCAAGTGAAAGCTGGGAGCTCCGGCGTCATGGCCGGGCTTGTCCCGGCCATCCACGACTTGCCGCGCAGCACGAAGAACGTTGATGCCCGGGACAAGCCCGGGCATGACGATCTGTTGCGCATGAACCGCTCACGTCGAGGTCAGAATATCCACCTTGGCGTTGGCGACGATCAGGCGATCGGCCAGAAGCTGGGCCAGGTTACGCATGATGCATTCGCTGGCGCGGGGGTGCTGCTTGCGGAAGCGCTCGAAATCCTTCAGCGGCACCTCGCATGCCGTCGCTGCCATGTCGGCGAACACGTCGGCGGAGCGGGTTTGTTCCAGCAGCGCCATCTCGCCGAACGCCATGCCGGCGGTGAGCGTAGCCAGCCTGACGCCATCGGGCAAGGTGACGTGCACAGCGCCGCTGCGCAGGAAGTACAGGGCATCGGCGGGGTCGCCGGCCGTGAGGATTTTGGCGCCGGATTGATAGGTCCTGATGGTGCAGAGCGAGGCGAGATCCGTCAGCTCTTCCTCGCTCAGCCCGGTCAGCAGCGGCTGTTCGGCTAGCTCGGTGGTCTCGTGAAAATCGATCGAGCCGCCGTAGCGATAGACGATCTGGTCTTCGGCCCATTCGATCGCAGTGTCGAGCAGATAGAAATCGCGCACGTTCTTCAGCTCAGCGGTCCATTCGCGTAACGTATTCCATTCCTTGGAGGCGCGCCGGACGCCCGACAAGACCACCGTGACATTCAGCGCGGCCAATTCCTCGAACGCTTCGGCCACAAGTCGTGCGCCGGCCCGCGTAGTCGAGGTCACGCGGTGGAGATCGAAGATCACGAATTGCGGCCGCGGTCGTCCCGCGAGCCGGCGCGAGACGTAATCCACCGCCGACAGCGACAGCGTGCCGACCAGTTCGATGATGCGCACCTCCTGCTCGTGGGCCGCCAGGATCTCGCGCTCCTGCGGGCGGCGCACGCGGCGCGACGGGCTCTTGCCGATGTCGTAGTCGGCGATGACGGCGTTGCGTGCGTCGTCGCTGCGGTTGAGCATGTGCAGGTCGTAATGCGAGGACAGCGCCTCGCAGACCTTGATGCCGCGCACGCTGTTGCCGTGCTTGTCGAGCTTTGGCGAATAGCTGCCGAGGCCGAGGCGGGCAGGGAGCGCGGCCAGGATGCCGCCGCCGACGCCGCTCTTGGCGGGGATGCCGATGCGGTAGATCCACTCGCCGGCATAGTCGTACATGCCCGACGACGTCATCACCGAAAGTGTGCGCGAGATCGCGTAGGCGCTCAGCACCTGCTCGCCGGTGACCGGATTGATGCCGCGATTGGCGAGCGTTGCCGCCATCACCGCGATATCGCGCGCGGTCACCAGCACGGCGCATTGCCGGAAATAGACGTCGAGCACGCCGGCGACGTTGTCCGAGATCACCGCGTTGGTCTTGAGCAGATAGCCGATGGCGCGGTTGCGGTCGCCGGTCTGGCTCTCGGAAGAATAGACGGCGTCGTCGACGGAAAGGTCGCGGCCTGCAAAACGGCTGAGCGCAAGGCGGATCTGCTCGAAAGCCTCCGCGCCCTTGCTGTCGTAGATCAACCCGGTGCAGGCGATCGCGCCGGCATTGACCATCGGGTTGAACGGATGGTTCTCGGAATTGAGCCGGATCGAGTTGAAGGGATCGCCGGAGGGCTCGACGCCGATCGCACCTTCGACCTTGCCGGCGCCGAGCAGGTCCAGCGCCAGCGCGAACACGAAGGGTTTCGACATCGACTGGATGGTGAAGGGCACCCGGCTGTCCCCGACTTCATAGACATGGCCGTCAAGCGTCGCCAGGCTGATGCCGAAATAGGCAGGGTCCGCCTTGCCGAGCTCGGGAATGTAATCGGCGACATGGCCCGACGTTTCGGCGGAGAATTCGCTGAGGCAATTGTCCAGAAACCGCAGCAAGGGCGGCTTCGAGCGAGTCCAGGCGGTGGCGAGAGGCGAGAGCGGTTTCATCGCCTCCCTTGTGCAACGCAATCAGAGCACGCGCAACCCGTCCGGCATCACAGGCGGGCGCCGGACCAAGAGAAGCGCGATCAGGATCGTCGGCAGCAGGATGCCAAGGCCGAGCAACGTCACCTGCATCTGCGACAACGGCATGATGCCGCCGCCGGGGGTCGCCACCACGAAGCCGCCGATCACGAGCAGCACGCGAATGGGCCATTCCAGGCTGCCTGTGCCGCGCAAGTCCCCGACGAAAGGCTGGTAGCCCTGGATGCCGCCGCAGATGAACAGCGTGCCGAAGGCAGCGAGGCCCATCAGGCCGAGGCCGGCGAGATAGGGGCTCGAGCCCTGCAGCACCAGCGCCGGATTGAGCACGAAGAAGAACGGCAGGAAATAGATGATGCTGCCGACCCACATCGATTCCCAGCCGGTCTTCATGGCCGGCGATCCGGCGATGCCGGCAGCTGCGAAGGAAGCGATCGCGACCGGCGGGGTGATCGACGACAGCATGCCCCAATAGAAGATGAACATGTGCACGGCCATGCGGTTGAGCCCGAGCTTCTCCAGCGCAGGCGCGACCAGGATGGCGAGGAAGATGTAGCAGGCCGTCGTCGTCAGCCCAAGGCCGAGAATGAGGCTGGTGAGGGCGCACATGCCGAGCAGCAGGAAGGCATTGTCGCCGGCGATGTGCAGGAGGTCGTTGGCAAGGCTCGACACCACGCCCGTCATCGAGAACGCGCCGATCAGCAGGCCGCAGCCGGCGAGGATGCCGACCAGCTCGACGAAGGTGCGGCCGTTGACCTCTAGGAACTTGCCGATCGTCGCAAATGTCCAGCGCGTGTCCTTCGAGAAGAACTGGTTGAGCACGAGAAGCAGCGCGGTGGCGTAGAACGGCGCGTGGCTCTCGCGCTTGAAGTAGAGCAGCATCACGATCAGAAGCGCGATGACGAAGACGTAGTACCAGCCGTCCTTGATCGTATCCATGATCCGCGGCAGCTCGGCGCGGGGAATACCTTTCAGCTTGTGGCGCGCCGCGTAAGCGTCGACCTGCATGAAGAGGCCGACGTAGTAGAGCACGGCCGGAATGATTGCGGCGAGGGCGACATCGGCGTAGCTGACGTTGAGGAACTGGGCGATCACGAAAGCGGTCGCACCCATCACTGGCGGCGCCAGCACGGCGCCGGTCGAGGCGCAGGCCTCGATCGCGGCGGCATAGGAGGCGCGAAAGCCGCTCTTCTTCATCACCGGGATGGTCATGGTGCCGGCGGTGAGCACGTTGGAGATGATCGAACCCGACATCATGCCGAGCAGGCCGCTGGCAAAGATACAGACTTTTGCCGCGCCGCCGCGAAAGGTGCCACACAGCGCGAAGGCCAGGTTGATGAAGAACTTTCCGGCGCCCGTCATCATCAGCGCGGTGCCGAACACCAAAAAGCCGATCACGGTGTCGGCGAAGGCCTGGATGGGGATGCCGAGCAGGCTCTCGCCCGAGAGCACGTGATAGGCGGTCGCCTGTTCGAGCGTCGATTGCGTGCCACGAAACGGCCCGAGCCAGCGGGCTTCGGCGAACAGGGGATAGACAGTGAAGGGCAGAACGCTGAGGAGCAGGCTCCAGCCGCCGGTTCGGCGCAACGCTTCCATCAGCATCACCCACATCACGAGGCCTGCGGCGATCACTGTGTTGGGCGCGCCGCCGAATTCCCAGCCGGCCTCCGCCGCCTTGCGCACGTTAACCATCAGCATGAGCGCCGCCGCGAAGGTCACGACGAACAGGACGAGGTCATACCAGGGAACGCGGTCGAGCGGCGCGCGTCCGGTGCCCGGAAAGATCAGGAAGGTGAACGGCAGCATCAACGCGATCAGGAGATAGAAATATTCCGTGTTGAGCTGGGTGTATCCGACGAAGAAGCGCAGCGAGAATTGCTGGTTGATGCAGAGCAGGATCGTCGCGGCGGTCGCAACGATCAGCGTCCAGCGCCACGCGCCGCGCAACGTGCGAACGCGCGTGACTTCCGCTTCCTGCATGTTACCGGCGGCGCCATGGGGATCATCGAACACGACGCGCTTGGGCTCGTCTTGCGGGACGGTGGAAGTGGAAGAGGACATCATCGATCCCGCGCGTGGGCTGGTGAACGCAATCAGGCAAACGGCAGTTGTTTGAACCGCTCTGGCCGCGCGCTCAACCTCTCCCGCGTGCGGGAGAGGTCGGCGCGAAGCGCCGGGTGAGGGCTTTCTCCTCTGGGGGAATCCCACCGCGGA
>NZ_LAXE01000001.1:5130095-5249416 GCF_003122645.1 Bradyrhizobium sp. SUTN9-2 | reverse complement strand
CGGAGGCACCCTCTCCCCAACCCTCTCCCGCAAGCGGGAGAGGGGGCGCACTTCTCGCGAGGCAACGATCACGCCTAACAACACCTCGCTCTATTCCTCGAACCCGTTCGGCATGCCCGCTTTCGCTAGCGCCGCGGCACGCGCCTTCGTCCAGCCTTCGAGGAACGCCTTGTCGTCCGACGGCGGATTGGACTTGCCGTAATCGGCCCAGGCGGCCGCCAGCACCTCCTGCCGCTTGATCAGCTGGTTGTTGTGTGCCTCCTGAGCATCGCTCCATTGGCCGGCCTCTTTCAACGCCTTCACCGCGCCGGGATGCACCGGCACCACCCAGTTCTTGGTCTGGCGGTTGGCCGCGAGTCCGCCGGCGCCGGGCGCGGAGTCCTTATAAGCGTCGTAGTTGACGATCATCGCCTTGGTGATCGCATAGACCTGGTCGGCCGGTTGCGAGGCGTAGGCGACGAAGATCGGGTAGGGATAATTGCCGAGCTCGATCGGCTTCTCCGGCGAGATGCCGGCACCGCAAGTCGCAAGCTGCGGGAAGAAGAACGAGCCGACCTTCTGCATCCGCGCCCAACCTTCCTTGTCCTTGGCGGGCAGCGGCGGCCAGATCAACCCGCGCGGCGAAGCCTCGGCCTCCTTGGCGGGACCGGTGATGGTGGTGCCGAAGGCGGCATCGACGTCGTTGTTGATCAGCCCTTTCCACATCGCGCCGTAGCTGGCGAATTCGACAGCCTTGACGTCCTTCTGCGTCAGCCCGGCGAAGGCGAGCACCGCGAGCGAGTTCTGGTTCAGCGCGGGTGAGCCGACCACGAAGCCGACGCGCTTGCCCTTGAGGTCCTTCAGCTCCTTCACGCCGGTGTCGGCGGCCACCGCAAGCGAGGCGCAATTGCAGTCGACGGTCGAGAGCAGGGTCTGCAGCGGCTGCGGACCCCATTCCTTCGAGCCGAACTCGAACACGCCTTCCTGCGCGAAGTAGGTGCCCGACCCCATCGCCGCGGAAACCGCGCGCTTGGCGCGCAGCGGCGCGAGGCGCGCGACGTCGTTGCCTGCGGGGAGCACGCGCACGTCGGTGCCGTACTTGTCCTTCATCATCTTGCCGACGCCGACCGCGATGTTGAATCCGGCGGTGCCGGTGTCATAGGCGGTGAAGGTCAATGTCGCCGGCAGCTTGATGTCTTCGGCGAACGAATAGCGTGTAGACGCAAAAGAAATGCCCGCCACCAGAGCAGGCGCGAGCACGAGCAGCCCACGAAGCATGTTTCCCTCCAATGATCTTCGCTTTGCCGCGAAGATTTTCATTCTTTGTTTGAAACAACGTTTTGTTTGAAACCGATCATGTCACCGCGATCAAGCGATGGCAACGCCATACAGCGCGCGTGGGAATGCGACTGACACATTGTCGCGGAAAAGACCGGATAAGACGCTCAGCTCGCGACGATCGCTATCGCCTGTCCCTCCGCAACGAAGTCATCGACCTTTACCAGAAGCGATGTGATGGTGCCGTTTGCGGGCGAGGGCACTGGGATCTCCATCTTCATCGCTTCGACCACCACAACGTCATCGCCATCCGCGACGGTTCCTCCAACTTGCACGGGAGTTGCGCAGATGCGTCCCGCGACCTCCGTGACGATCTTAATTTCTGGCATGCCATCGCCTTTTTGTTGTCGTCGCAAAATGCCTGAGGTAGCGTCGTCTGCAAGTGGAATTTAATTCCGCACAGCGGAACACAACGGTAGGGATCATGGGACGACGTTCGGAGCGGTTGAGCAGGCAAGGTGCGCTCGCTGGCGAAGCCGGTGAGGGTGATGTGATCCAGGTGGTGTCGCGCGCGTTCGACGTATTGCGATGCTTCGAGGGCCACGAGGCGCGACTCGGCAATCTCGAGATTTCAAATCGCTGCGGTCTGCCGCGCTCGACGGTATCGCGGCTCACGCATACGCTGACCCGCATGGGCCAGCTCGTGTATCTCCCGCGCGACCAGAAGTATCGCATCGGCCCCAGCGCGGTGGCGATGAGTGCTTCGATGATGAAGGGCGCGCAGCTGCGCAGCATGATTCGCCAGCGGCTGCAGGAAGTCGCCGAGCAGCTGCCGGGCACGGTCGGCTTCGTCGTCCCCGACCGCTTCCATCTCGTCTATCTCCAGTTCGCGCGTTCGGCGACGGCGCTCGGCTTGCACGAGGGCACCGGCAGCCGCATCTCGATGGCCTCGACCGCCGCGGGCGCGGCCTACACCGCGGCGCTCGCGCCGGAAGTCGGTGATGCCTTCGTCGCGGACATGGAGCGGGAAGCCCCCGAAGCTGCGAAGATTCTCAAGCCCCGCATCGAGGCCAACCGGCAGATGTTGCGCGAGCGCGGCTATGTCGTCGCCTGCGGCCTCTGGAGCCCGCACATCAACGGTCTCGCGGTGCCGATCTGGTCGCCGCAGTACCAGACCTTCGTGGTCATCACGATCGGTCTTCTGTCGGCGATGTATGACGAGCAGCGTCTGCACGACGAAGTCGCACCGCTGATGCTCCAGCTTGGCCGCTCGCTCGGCAGCCTGATGGAAGGCGCGGAAGGCGACGCCTTCAACAACCGCATCTCGCGCAAGCCGGTCGCCATGGCCGTGCACAACAATAACAAGCCGATCCATTCGGAGGGAGTGAATGAACTGGAAGCCGGAACTCGACGAGCTCGCCCGGCGCGAAGCCTTCGCGCGGGAGATGGGCGGCGTTGACAAGGTCAAGCGACAGCATGACCAGGGCCGGCTGACTGTTCGGGAGCGTATCGACAAGCTGATCGACAAAGGCAGCTTTCACGAGATCGGTGCCGTCTCCGGCATCGGTGAGTACGATTCCAGCGGCGATCTGAAGAAGCTCACGCCGGCTAATTGCGTGTTCGGCCGCGCGCGCGTCGACGGCCGCACATTGGTCGTGGTCGGCGACGATTTCACCGTGCGCGGCGGCTCGGCGGATGCGTCGATCTCGGCCAAGCCGCTGATGGCGGAGGAGATGGCGCACGATTTCCGGCTGCCCATCGTCCGCATCATCGAAGGCTCCGGCGGCGGCGGCTCGGTCAAGACCATCGAGACCAAGGGCGCGGCCAATCTGCCCGGCGGCATCGGCGGCACGCGCTGGTATCGCTTCACGACGGAGAATCTGTCGCGCGTGCCGGTGGTCGCGCTCGGCCTCGGCTCGGTGGCGGGCCTGGGCGCCGCGCGTCTTGCCGCCAGCCACTATTCCATCATGACGCGGAAGTCCGCGATGTTCGTCGCGGGTCCGCCGGTGGTGAAGGCGCTGGGGCAGGACCTTACCAAGGAGGAGCTCGGCGGCGCCGACATCCAGACCCGCGCCGGCGCGGTGGATCATGCGGTCGACACCGAGGAGGAGGCGTTCGCCTGCGCGCGGCGCTTCCTCTCCTACCTGCCGTCATCGGTCTACGAGCTGCCGCCGACCTTGCCCTGCACGGACAGTCCTGAACGCAGCGACGAAGCGCTGATGAACGCGGTGCCGCGCTACCGCAAGCAGGTCTACAAGATGCGGCCCATCATCGAGTCCGTCGTCGACAAGGGCTCGTTCTTCGAGGTCGCAAAAAACTTCGGCAAGCCGATCATCGTCGGCCTCGCGCGGCTCGAGGGCAGGGCGGTGCTGCTGCTCGCCAGCGATAGCTTCCACTATGGCGGATCCTGGACCGCGGATGCCTGCCAGAAAGTGGTGCGCTGGGTCGACTTCGCCGAGACCTTCCACCTGCCGGTCGTCTATCTCATGGATTGCCCCGGCTTCATGATCGGCCTCGATGCGGAGAAGGCGGCCACCATTCGCCACGGCGTGCGCGCCATGGCGGCGGTGAACCAGACCACGGTGCCCTGGTGCACCGTGATCCTGCGCAATGCGTTCGGCGTCGCCGGTGTCGTGCACCAGCCGGCCGACCGCTTCTCGATCCGCTATGCCTGGCCCTCGGCCTATTGGGGCTCGCTGCCGCTCGAAGGCGGCATCGAAGCCGCCTACCGCGCCGACATCGACGCGGCGGAAGACAAGGCGGCTAAGCTGAAGGAGATCGAGGAGCGGCTCAACAAGCTCCGCTCGCCGTTCCGCTCGGCCGAAAAATTCTGGGTCGAGGAGATCATCGATCCCAGGAAGACGCGATCGCTCCTGTGCGAGTTTGCCCGGCTCGCGGAGCCGCTGCGAAAGCCGGGGCCGCCGGAGAATATGACGATCAGGCCGTAGCATCCTTGTGCCAAGTCATGACGCTCGTGCCCCGACGCAGCGCGCCGCTGCCCTGGCGATGCGAAGCATCGTCCAGTTCAGCGGTGCGCTGCAGAGCCGGGGCCCATGCCACAGCGAATCTGGAGCTTCCTGGGCCCGGCTCAGCGCCGCAACGCTTGAAGCAGTGCGTCCGGGACACGAGGTGCGGCATCGACACAATCCAAGACACTTCCACGGCAAAACAATAACGCGCTAAGCTCCGCCAACAAGAACAAGAGGAAGCGCCAATCGTGTACGACTTCATCATCGTGGGCGGCGGCTCGGCGGGGTCCGTGCTGGCCCACCGGCTCTCCGCCAGGAGCGCCAACAAGGTCCTGCTCTGCGAAGCCGGTCAGGACACGCCACCCGGCAACGAGCCAGCCGAAATCAGGGACAGCTATCCCGGCACCGCCTATTTCGATCCGCGCTTTCACTGGACCGAGCTCAAGGTGACGACCCAGGTCGTCAGCCACAACAATCCCGAGGAGTCGCGGCCTCCTTTGCGCAAATACGAGCAGGCGCGCGTGCTGGGCGGGGGCTCGTCGATCAACGGGCAGATGGCCAACCGCGGCGCGCCGACCGACTACGATGAATGGGAGGCGCGCGGCGCCGAGGGGTGGTCGTGGGCTGACGTGCTGCCGTTCTTCAAGAAGGTGGAGCGCGACCTCGATTTCGACGGACCGTATCACGGCACGGACGGAAGGATCCCTGTTCGCCGCATCCCGCGCGAGCACTGGACGCGGCATTCGGAGGCGTTCGCGCAGGCCTTCCAGCAGGCCGGCCATCAATTCGTGGCCGACCAGAACGGCGAATTCGTCGACGGCTTTTTCCCGGTGACGCATTCCAATCAGGCCGAGCAGCGCGTCTCGGCCGCGATGGGGTATCTCGATCGCGACACCCGCGCGCGTGCGAACCTTGCGATTTCGACCAACACGCAGGTGCGAGAGCTGCTGTTCGAAGGCACGCGCTGCGTCGGCGTGAAGGCGATGGTCGACGGACGCGAGCAGGAATTCCGCGGGCGCGAGATCATCCTCTCCAGCGGCGCCATCCATTCGCCGGCGCATCTGCTCCGCGCCGGCATCGGTCCCGTCGGTCACCTCAAGGATCTGGGCATTCCCGTGCTGGCGGCCTTGCCGGGCGTCGGCCAGCGCCTGATGGACCATCCCTCGATCTCGCTGTCGTCGTTTGTTCGCCGCGGCGCGCGCATGAACGAGCACACCAGGCGTCACATGCAGCTCGGTCTGCGGTACTCCTCCGGGCTGCCTGATGTGCCCAAGGGCGACATGTTCGTCGTCGTCATCAGCAAATCGGCCTGGCACGCCGTCGGCGCGCAGATCGGCTCGCTCCTGACCTTCGTCAACAAGACCTATTCCGAGACCGGACAGGTCAAGCTCGCCTCGCGCGATCCCTCGGCAGAGCCGATCGTCGAGTTCAACCTGCTGTCCGACCGCCGCGATCTCGATCGCCTGATGAGCGGTTTCCGCAAGATGGCGGCGATCCAGATGAGCGAGGTGGTCAGGAAGGTGACGGACAAGCCGTTTCCGGCCGCCTATACCGATCGCGTCCGCAAGATCGGCGTGGTCAACACCAGGAACAAGATTCTCACCACGATCGCCGCGGCCCTGATGGACGGGCCGGCGGCGCTGCGTCACTACATGATCGACAATTTCGTCGTCGAAGGCTTCACCTTCGATCAGGTGATGAACGACGACGAGGCGCTGGAAGCCTTCGTGCGCAAGGCGACGATCGGCGTCTGGCACGCATCGTGCTCATGCCGCATGGGCCGCACTGAGGATCCGATGGCGGTGGTCGACAATCAGGGCCGCGTCAAGGGCGTGCAGGGCCTGCGCGTCGTCGATGCCTCGATCTTCCCGGTGGTGCCATGCGCCAACACCAACTTTCCGGTGTTGATGTCAGCGGAGAAGATCGCGGCCGCAATGATGCAATGAGCGGCAGCGAGTTCTGGCGATCCTGGCAGTGCGGGGAGGAGGAGCGCTGATGGATACTTGCCTCGCGCGGTCCGACTTGGTTGCATGCCGCCAGCTTGACGCGCTGATCGAGCATTCGAGCGCTGCGAGTTAATCATCTCAGGCGCTACGTGTAGGCTATGAGATCGTGCAGTCGTGGCGCGCGATCGCAGCCAGTTTCAGCCGCGCTTTAGGCCCATTTCAGCCAAACTGTTATTGGTCTCTTTGCCCGGGGCAGGGTCTCTCATTTGGAGTCCTGCAATGTTCAAGCGAGTATTTTCTGCGTGCGTCTTCGTTGCCCTGGGTTCTGTCGCTTCGGAAGCGCGCCCTTATCGCATTCATCAAGCTCCTGAATGCAACGTCACCATGCCCTGCGACTTCTCGTATTCGCAGACGCGACGCGAGCGGGTTGCCAGGCCCTCACTGGCTTCCAGATCTTCGCTGATTTCCAGGTCCACACTGCAAGCGTACCGCTCGACACAACTGACGGTGACTGATGCTGGGAGCACGACCACGCCGGCGGCCGTCTCCGGTGCCCACGGCGCTCGCATTGTCGGTGGCCGTCCGGCCGGTTGCCCTTCGTCGTTCTGCGGCTGCGGCGCGGCTCTGCGCGTGTTCGGCCGTATCGTGCCGGAATTGAATCTTGCGTCCAATTGGCTCCGCTTTCCCAGGACATCACCCGCACCGGGAATGGTTGCTGCGCGACGAGGACACGTTTTCGTCCTTGAACAGCACCTCGGAGGCGACGTCTGGATGGCCTATGACGCCAACTCGGGTGGGCGCGCGACGCGAATCCACGCGCGTTCGCTGCGAGGGTATACGATTGTCAACCCGCGCGGCGGCTCGGTGGCTTGAGGGCAGCGGATAGCGCTCCAAAAACGGCGGACGGGTCGCAACATCTTTGCGACCCGCCAACGCCGAACGCCGAGCCGATCACAGCCGGAGCACCTTGCCGGGATTCATGATGTTGTGCGGATCGAGCGCGCGTTTGATGGTGCGCATGATGTCGAGCTCGGTCTTGGAGCGGTAGTGGCTGAGCTCGTCGAGCTTGTCGATGCCGATGCCGTGCTCCGCCGAGATCGAGCCGCCCATGGAGGTGACGAGATCGTTCACGGCGCGCGTGATGGCGGGCGCGTATTGGTTCAGCGTCTGCTGGTCCATGCCCTTCGGTCCCATGAACGAGAAATGCAGATTGCCGTCGCCGATATGGCCGAGCGGATAGGGCCGGATGGTCGGGAGAATGTCGAGCACGGCCTTGAGGCCCTTGTCGATGAACTCCGGAATCCCTGAAATCGCCACCGACACGTCGAAACTGATCCCCGGTCCCTCGGCGCGTGAGGCCTCCGCCATTGCTTCGCGGATGCGCCACATGTTGCGCGATTGACCGAATGTGTGCGCGATCGCCGCATCCAGCACGCGGCCGGCCTCGAGTTGATCGGCGAGAAACTGCTCCATCTTGCCGGACATGCCCTCGGTTCCGTCCTGCCGCGGGCGCGCCGACGACCATTCCAGCAGCAGGTACCAGGGCGTATCCGCCTTCAGCGGATCCTGCGTCCCGGGAATGTGGCGCAGGGAAAGGTCGATGGCCGCCCGGCTGAGCAGCTCGCAGGAGCCGACATTGTCCTCGGATGCCGCGTGCGCCTCGGACAGGACTTCCAGCGCCGCGCGGGGATCGCGGATCGCCAGCCACGCCGTGCAGACGTCCTTCGGTGCCGGCCACAGCTTGAGCACGGCCTTGGTGATGATGCCCAGCGTCCCCTCGGCGCCCATGAACAGGTGCTTGAGGTCGTAGCCGGTGTTGTCCTTCTTGAGCGCGCGCAATCCGTCCCAGACCTCGCCATTCGGCAGCACGACCTCGAGCCCCAGCACGAGATTGCGGGCATTGCCGTAGCGCAGCACCTGCACGCCGCCGGCGTTGGTGGAGAGATTGCCGCCGATCATGCAGGAGCCCTGGGCACCGAGGCTCAGCGGCAGGAAGCGGTCGTGCTCGCTTGCGGTCTCCTGAAGCGTCTGTAACACGCAGCCGGCCTCGACCGTCATCGAATAGCCGACGGGATCGACATCCAGCACGCGGTTCATCCGGCCGAGCGACAGCACGATGCCGGTGTGCGCAGGCCAGGGCGTCGCCCCGCCCATCAGGCCGGTGTTGCCGCCCTGCGGCACGATCGCGACGCCGTGCTCGTGGCAGAGCCGGACCACTTTCGAGACCTCCTCGGTGCTGCCAGGGCGAACGACGGCGCCGGCGTTGCCGACCAGCAATCCCCGCCAATCCGTCACAAACGGCTGCTTGCCACGCTCGTCCTCGATCAGGCCTTTGTCGCCGACGATCGCGCGCAACGCATCGCGCAATGGTTCGGTCATGGGAGCGGTCGGGATGGTGGGCAGGGACGTCGGGAGCGGCATTTGTTTCCTCTGGCACATCTTTGTGTGTACTGAGCGCGCGAAGCGCCGCAGCCATTGTCCACGTTTAGGCTGCCGAGTCTAACGGCAATGCGCCACGCGTGTGGGAGTTTGGGTCGGCCTGACCGCTTGGAACGGTCCGCAGCAGCACGACGTTTGCTTCTCGGCACAACAGGAGAGCCGCATGGCGAAGGTTGACGAGGAGCTCATCCGGGTGAGAGCCCACCAGCTTTGGGAACTCGCAGGCAAGCCGGAGGGCCGCCAGGACGAGTTCTGGCGAGAAGCCGAGCGCGAATTATCAAACGACGCCGGCGCAAATGCCGAAGAATCCTCAAAGACTTTCACGGAGTAATCCGCGAGCGAACGGTCTGGCGCTATCGGGCTTCAACCAGCTGGCGGGCATTGGCCATGGCTGCGCCCGAAGCGGTGTTGTCGAAAATGCACCAGACCGACGCCGCCGCGCATCCGGCCAGCCGCACCTTGAGCGCCGCCAAGGCAGCCGCGTCATAGCTGGAATAATATACCCTCGGTGAACCGTGAAGCCGAAAATAGGCCAGCCCGGTCCAGCCGCCGGGCGCAGCGCCATTGGCGGCACGCGGTGGATCCGCGGCCACCCGCGCGACGCCTCGTTGCGCCAGCCAGTCGTCGGCCGGCCTGGTGAACCAGCTCGCGTGCCGTGGCTCGCAAACCACCGGCACCTGCCCCCCTTTCTGCAGCGCTATTACGAGCTTCCCGGCGCCGCGCCTTGCGAAGATTGTCGACGAAGGCAATTGCAGCAGCAGCACGCCGAGCTTTTGCCCAAGGCCGGAAATCTCCTCGCAGAACCGATCGACGTCCGCGCGATCGAACCTCAGCTCCGGCGCATGGCTGATCGATTGCGGGACCTTGACCGCAAAACGGAAGCCGGCCGGCACCGCAGCGCTCCATCGCTCATATGTCGTGCGCCGATGCGGACGATAGAACGACGTGTTGATCTCGGTGCAGTTCAGCACTGAGGCGTAGCGCTCAAGGTGGGAGCCCTCGGCCTTGAACGCATCCGCATGCTGGGACGGCACGTTCCATCCCGCCGTGCCAATCCGAAGGGCATGCTTGCGCGTCCGTCCAGGCCTGTCTGTCATCGCCACAGCATAGGAGGCATCTTTGCGGCGTGGTCATGTCGGAAGATTTGGCCCGCCTTCACGACACTGCGGGGCTCTGTTTCTTCTGTCAAACCGGAAGGCAGAAGACGTGGTTCCTTCTCACGCCATCGCCACTTGCGGCTTCGGCTGCCGCGACAGCGCCAGCACGATCAGGGCCGCGAACACGCAGAGCGCGCCGGCGATGAAGAAGGCGGGCAGGTAGCTCTGGTAGACTGTGCGCGAGAACCCCGCGCCGAACGCCGCGGCGCCGGCGCCGAGCTGATGGCCGGCGAATATCCAGCCGAACACCAGATTGGCGCGCTCGGGCCCGAACTTTTGCGCGGTGAGCCGCACCGTCGGCGGCACCGTCGCGATCCAGTCGAGACCATAGAACATCGCGAAGACCGAGAGGCCGTAGAAGGAGAAATCGCTGAACGGCAGGAAGATCAGCGAGAGCCCGCGCAGGCCGTAGTACCAGAACAGGAGCCAGCGATTGTCGTAGCGGTCGGACAGCCAGCCCGACATGATCGTGCCGAAGAAGTCGAAGATGCCCATCGCCGCCAGCAGGCTCGCCGCCTGCACCTGCGGGATGCCGAAATCGAGGCACATCGGGATCAGGTGCACCTGCACCAGCCCGTTGGTGGAGGCGCCGCAGATGAAGAAGGTCGCGAACAGGATCCAGAACGTCATCGACGTCGAGGCGTCGCGCAGCGTGCCGAGTGCAACGCCCGTGATCGAGCCGTGGCTGACGGGCGGCGCGGGCAAGGGTGCGGTGCCTTCGTCGCCGAACGGCCGCAGGCCGACGTCGCTGGGGCGGTCACGCATCGCGAGCAGCACGGCCAGCGCGGAAACACCGAGCATGATGCAGACGAGACCGAGCGCGAGGCGCCAGCCATAGCGCTCGGTGAGGCTTGCCAGCAGCGGCAGGAACACGAGCTGGCCGGTGGCAACGCTCGCCGTCATGATGCCGATGACGAGGCCGCGTCGTGCCGCGAACCAGCGCGTGGCGATGGTCGCGCCGAGCACCAAGGCCGTCATGCCGGTGCCGATCCCGATCACCACGCCCCAGAGGGCAATGAGCTGCCAGACCTCCGTCATGCCGAGCGAGAGCACGAGCGCCGAGACCACGATCAGCTGGGCGGCCAGCGTGACGTTGCGCAGGCCATAGCGGTTGAGCAGGGCGGCCGCGAACGGCGCCATCAGTCCGAACAGGATGAAGCGGATCGACAGCGCGGACGAGATCTCCGCCGTGCTCCAGCCGAACTCCTTCTGCAGGGGAACGATGAACACGCCGGGCGCGCCGACCGTGCCGGCGCTGATCAGCGCGGTGAGGAAAGTCACGCCGACCATCACCCAACCGTAATGAATGTTACGGCGGGACAGTGCTGCCGCGAGCCAGTTCGAGATCATTGGGCCTCAACATTGATGGGCAGGCCGAGACAGACCTGCGTCAGTCTAGAGAATGACACGGGATGTATCTGTCGCAAATGACAGAGTTCCCTCGTTTCCGGACGTCCGCGTCAGCGGCGTTCCACCGCGATGGCCGTGGCTTCACCGCCGCCGATGCAGAGCGCGGCGATGCCGCGCTTGAGGTTGTTGGCCTCCAGCGCATGCAGCAGCGTCACGATCAGCCGCGCGCCGGTGGCGCCGATGGGGTGGCCCAGCGCGCAGGCGCCGCCATTGACGTTGAGCTTCTCGCGGGGAATGCCGAGGTCGCGCTGCGCCGCCATCGCCACCACGGCAAAGGCCTCGTTGATCTCGAACAGGTCGACGTCGCCCGCGCTCCAGCCGACCTTGTCCAGCAGCTTGCGGATCGCCGGGATCGGCGCCGTGGTGAACCATTGTGGCTCCTGGCTATGGGTGGCGTGGCCCTTGATCTCGGCGAGAACAGGCAGGCCGCCCCGGTCGGCAAGCGCGCGCTTCGTCAGCACCAGCGCGGCGGCGCCGTCGGCATTGGCGGAGGAGGCGGCCGGCGTGATGGTACCGTTGGCGCGGAACGCCGGCTTCAATCCGGGGATCTTGGCGGGGTCGACCTTGAGCGGATGCTCGTCATTGGCGATCACGCGCGGTCCGGCCTTTTCGGTCAGCGTGATCGGCGCAATCTCGGCCTTGAACGCGCCGCCCTCGACGGCCTTGCGGGCGCGGCTCAGCGTCTCCATCGCATAGGCGTCCTGATCCTTGCGGGTGAATTGATAGGCTTCCGCCGTGGCTTCGCCGAAATCGCCCATGGAACGGCCGGTCTCGTAGGCGTCCTCCAGGCCGTCCATCATCATGTGGTCGATGATGCGGTCGTGGCCGACGCGATAGCCGCCGCGCGCCTTGGCGAGCAGGTAGGGCGCGTTGCTCATGCTCTCCATGCCGCCGGAGACGACGATGTCGGCCGAGCCGGCGCGGATGATGTCGTGCGCCAGCATGGTCGCCTTCATGCCGGAACCGCAGACCTTGTTGACGGTGGTGGCACCGGTCGCATCAGGCAGACCGGCGCTGCGTGCGGCCTGGCGCGCCGGCGCCTGGCCTTGGCCTGCCGGCAGCACGCAGCCCATGAAGACCTCGTCGACCTTCTCGGGCGCGAGCTTGGCGCGTTCGAGCACCGCACCGATTACGTGTGAGCCGAGCTTGTGGGCCGGGAGCGGCGACAACTCGCCCATGAAGCGGCCGAGCGGGGTGCGTGCGGCGGAGACGATGACGACGGGATCGGCGGCTTCGGCCATGACGAGAACTCCCTGGCGATGACGTGTAAGATGATGAACATCATATGATGCGGCGCAAAAAATGCAACCGCGGTTGGGATGAGAAAATGTCGTGGGTCGGATGAGATTTGGTCACTCCCTCGTCCGTGTCCCGGACGCGGCGCGACGTGCAACGTTGCGACGCAGAGCCGGGACCCAGATCGCGCCGACCTCATCGGTGCATGGGCCCCGGCTCAGCAGCGCACCGCCAAGCGGGCGCTGCGCTGCGTCCGGGGCACGGCAACCTGCATCCTACCGCTTCCGGTTCACAAACGCGCCCATCAGCCGCGTCGGCTCGTCCGTCAGGAATGACTCGCCGAACACTTTCACGCTCAAATTCACCGACTCGGTCAGCGGCAGTTCCTCCCATTGCCGCAGCAGCGCCTTTTGCGAGCGCAGCGCCTCGGGGCCGCATTCGAGCAAGGCCTTCACTAGATGCTCGACCTCGGCATCGAGCTCGCCGGGCGCAGCGACCTTGTCGACCAGGCCCCATGCCAGCGCCGTGGCTGCATCGATGTTCTCCGCCGTCATCACCAGCCAGCGCGCGCGGGCCCAACCGATCAGGCGCGGCAACAGCGCGGCATGGATCACGGAGGGGATGCCGACACGCACCTCGGGCATGCCGAAATGGGCATCATGCGCGGCGACGCGGAAGTCGCAGGCCGCCGCCACTTCGAGCCCGCCGCCGAGGCACCAGCCCGGCATGCGTGCGATGATCGGGGCAGGGAAGGCGCGCACCGCCTCGCAGAGATCGCGCAGGCGGCTGATGAAGGCCTCGGCGGATGTCTGGTCGAGCCCGGCCATCTCCTTGATGTCGGCTCCGCCGATCAGGCTCTTCTCGCTCTGTCCGCGCAGCACCACGACGCGGATGCTGCGGTCGGATGCGAGCTGCTGCAGGCCTTCGCGCACGGCGTCGGTCACGGGCGAGCCGAGGATGTTGAGCGGGCCGGCGTTGCAGATCGCGACATGAACGACGCCGCGCGCATCGCGCGTCACGCCGCAATGATTGTTGAGCATTTCCATCGTGGGATCTCGAAAGGTTTCGTGGACATGCGCGGGGCGCGCCGGTCGGGATCACTTCCGGGCCGAAACGTACGTCTTGTCAAGCGGCGGGGAGGGCGGGTTGCCAGCGTGAAGTCCGTGGCATAGTATGACGAATATCATCTAAAGAGGCTGCCATGACCGGTGACGATCAACCCGACCTGTTTTCGCCCGCGCAGAGGCGGGAACGCGTAGTGGACTGGCAGGTGCCTGCGCCGGTGGCGCGGGCGGCGATGGGCCTGTCGGGCATGGATGCCATGCTGGGCATCCGTGACGGCCGCCTGCCGCCGCCGCCCTTCGCCAAGCTGATAGGTTTCACCATGGCCGTGGTCGAGCCGGGCCGTATCGTCATGGAACTGCAGCCGCGCGAGGATCTCGAAAACACCATCGGTCTTCTCCACGGCGCGACCGCCGCGGCGCTGCTCGATACCGCGATGGGATGTGCCATCTCGACCCGGCTCGAGGCCGGACAAAGCTCGGTGACCCTCGATCTGAAGCTGACGTTTCTCCGCCCCCTGTCGGTTCGCTCGGGGCTGATCTCGGCCGAGGGCAAGATCATCAAGCTGGGGCGGCAGACCAGCTATACCGAGGGTTTCGTTCGCGACGGGAAGGGGGCCCTCGCGGTGCACGCAACTGCAACGTTCTCCATGATCGGAAGCAACTTGACATGAATTAATGCACCCATCGCGGCATTTGCGTGTTATGAGATGATCTCCGACATTCAATGAGATCCGCATGCGCTATTCCCGGGAACACAAGCAGGAAACCCACGATCGCATCGTGAAGAAGGCCTCGGTGCGGCTGCGGGAGAAGGGTGCCCACGGTATCGGCGTCGCCGACCTCATGAAGGAGGCGGGCCTGACCCACGGCGGCTTTTACGCGCATTTCGATTCCCGCGAGGCGCTGGTGATCGAGGCTTTTGCCTACGCGATGGACCGTTCGATGGAACACTGGCGCAAGCTCACCGGCGAGGTCGCTCCGGAAAAGCGGCTGGCGCTGATCGCGGAAAGCTATTTGTCCACGCTGCATCGCGACAATCCCGGTCACGGCTGCTCGATTCCCGCGCTGGGAGCCGAGATCGCCCGCGAGAGTCCGAAGACACGCAAGGCCTTTGCCGGCAAGCTGGATGAGATGATCGAGGCCCTGACCGACACCATCTCGAACATGCCGCGCAAGGCGGCACGCAAGCAGGCGATCGCGACGCTCGCGACGATGGCCGGAACCATGCTGCTGGCGCGCATCGCCGGCTCGAGCGAATTGTCCGACGAGATGCTGAAGGCCGGCCGGGACCACGCGCTCGAGGGAGCGAAGCGTGAGTCGAAAGTGGCGGCCGCGAAGAAGGCGAAACAGAACTAGGCGAGATGCCGTGTAGGGTGGGTTAGCCATGCGATTGCGCGAAGCGCATTCGCTTGGCGTAACCCACCACTGTGTTCGTCCGCGGAGACGGAAGAGGTGGGTTACGCCTTCGGCTAACCCACGCTACGAGAGCGGTGCTAACGCCCTGCAAACAACGCCCGCTCGCGCTCCACGATCTCGCTGATGTAATCCGCCACGGCCCTGATCCGCGCCAGGTCCTTACTGTCGGCGTGCATCAGCATCCAGAACGTCCGCGTGATCGAGATCTCTTCGGGCAGCACGGCGACAAGCTGCGGATAGTCGCTCGCCATGAAATGCGGCAGCACCGCGATGCCGAAGCCGGAGAGGGTGGCGTTGAGCTGCGCGATCAGATTGGCGCTGCGGAAGCGCGCCGAGATCCGCGGCGACACCTGCGGCAGATAGTCGAGCTCAGGCGTGAACAAGAGTTCCTCGATGTAGCCGACGAAGCGGTGCTGCGTCAGATCCTGCCGCGAGGCGATTTTCGGGAAGCGGTCGAGATAGGCGGGGGCCGCGTAGAGCCCGAGGCGGTAGTCGAGCAGCTTGCGCCCGACGATGCGACCTTCCTTCGGCATGGTCAGGCTGATGGCGATGTCGGCCTCGCGCTTGGAGAGGCTGAACAGCCGCGCGGTTGCTACAAGTTGCAAGTCGAGATCGGGATAGCGGTCCGCGAACGGCGTCAGCCGCGGCGCCAGGAAGGCGGTGCCGAACCCATCAGGCGCGCCGATCCGCACCGTCCCGGTCAGCCGCGCCACGGAGCCGCCGACCTGCTCCTGATTGGCAACAATGGTCGATTCCATGGCTTCGGCGCTGTCGGCGACGCGCTGGCCGGCCTCGGTGAGGAGGTAGCCGGTCTTGCGCCGGTCGAACAGCTTGGCCGAGAGGTGCTTCTCCAGCCGGTCGACGCGGCGGATCACGGTGGCATGGTCGACCCCCAGCTGTTTTGCCGCAGCCGACACCGAGCCGCCCCGCACGATGGCCAGCACGAAGCGAAAGTCGTCCCAATCGATAGCGCCTTGATCCAGCATTTTCGCACATCTATGGTGCATTATCTCAGACTTGAATCCTATAAAATGCAGGTCAATAGGATTTGTCAAAGCGACCACGCTCGGCCTGAAGGAGACCATTCCATGCGTTCAATCGGACATTTCATCGGTGGCAAGGAGGTCAAGGGCACCTCTGGCCGCACCGCCGACGTTTTCGAGCCGATGACCGGTGACGTTCAGGCCAAGGTGGCGCTGGCGTCCAAGGCCGAAGTCCGCGCCGCTGTCGAGAACGCGCGCGCGGCACAGCCCGAATGGGCCGCGACCAATCCGCAGCGCCGCGCCCGCGTCATGATGAAATTTGTGGAGCTGGTCCAGCGCGATTACGACAAGCTCGCCGAGCTGCTCGCGCGCGAGCACGGCAAGACCGTCCCCGATGCCAAGGGCGACATCCAGCGCGGCCTAGAAGTCGCGGAGTTCGCTTGCGGCATTCCGCATCTGATGAAGGGCGAATACACCGAAGGCGCTGGCCCCGGCATCGACATCTATTCGATGCGCCAGCCGCTCGGCGTCGTCGCAGGCATCACGCCGTTCAATTTCCCGGCGATGATCCCGATGTGGAAGTTTGCGCCGGCGATCGCCTGCGGCAACGCTTTCATCCTCAAGCCCTCGGAGCGCGACCCCGGCGTGCCGATGCTGCTCGCTGAACTCATGATGGAAGCGGGCCTGCCCGCCGGCATCCTCAACGTCGTCAACGGCGACAAGGAGGCGGTCGACGCCATCCTCGACGATCCCGACATCAAGGCCATCGGCTTCGTCGGCTCGACGCCGATCGCGCAATACATCTACGAGCGCGCCGCGCAGACCGGCAAGCGCTGCCAGTGCTTCGGCGGCGCCAAGAACCACGCCATCGTCATGCCCGACGCCGACATGGACCAGGCCGTGGACGCGCTGATCGGCGCCGGCTACGGCTCGGCCGGGGAGCGCTGCATGGCCGTTTCCGTCGCGGTCCCCGTCGGCAAGTCCACCGCCGACCGCCTGATGGAAAAGCTGATCCCGCGCGTCGAGTCGCTCAAGATCGGCACCTCGATCGATCCGTCGGCCGACTACGGTCCGCTCGTGACCCGCGAGGCGGTCGAGAAGGTCAAGAGCTACATCGACATCGGCGTCAAGGAAGGCGCGACGCTCGCCGTCGACGGCCGCGGCTTCAAGATGCAGGGCTACGAGAACGGCTTCTATCTCGGCGGCTCGCTGTTCGACAACGTCACCAAGGACATGCGGATCTACAAGGAAGAGATCTTTGGCCCGGTGCTCTCGGTGGTGCGCGCGCACGACTACAAGGAGGCGCTGGCGCTGCCGTCCGACCACGATTACGGCAACGGCGTTGCCATCTTCACCCGCGACGGCGATGCCGCGCGCGACTTCGCGGCCAGGGTCAACGTCGGCATGGTCGGCATCAACGTGCCGATCCCGGTGCCGATCGCTTATTACACCTTCGGCGGCTGGAAGAAATCGGGCTTCGGCGATCTCAACCAGCACGGACCGGATTCGATCCGCTTCTACACCAAGACCAAGACGGTGACTTCGCGCTGGCCGTCCGGCGTCAAGGAAGGCGCGGAGTTCTCGATCCCGCTGATGAAGTAAGGCTGTAGCCCAGCCTGTCATTGCGAGGAGCGTAGCGACGAAGCAATCCAGTATCTTTCCGCGGAGACGGTCTGGATTGCTTCGCTTCGCTCGCAATGACGAAAGAAAGAGCAGCCCGGCATGCAGTTCGCTCTGAATGAGGATCAGATCGCGGTTCGCGACATGGCATTGGCGTTTGCGGCCGAGAAGATCGCGCCGCACGCGCTGCGTTGGGACGAGGAGAAGTATTTTCCAGTCGAGGTGATGCGCGAAGCCGCCAAGCTCGGCATGGGCGGCATCTATATCCGCGACGATGTTGGCGGCTCCGCCATGACGCGGTTCGACGCAGCGCTGATCTTCGAGGCGCTGGCGACGGGCTGCCCGACCACCTCGGCCTTCATCTCCATCCACAACATGGCGAGCTGGATGATCGATGCCTTCGGTAGCGACACCCAGCGCCACCAATGGCTGCCGAAGCTCTGCACCATGGAGCTGATCGCAAGCTACTGCCTGACCGAGCCGGGTGCCGGCTCGGACGCCGCGGCGCTGCGCACGCGCGCCGTGCGCGACGGCGACCACTACGTCCTAAACGGCCAGAAGCAATTCATCTCCGGCGCTGGCGGAACGGATATTCTGGTCGCGATGGTACGTACCGGTGGCGACGGTCCCGGCGGCATCTCGACGCTCGTGATCGACGGCAAGGCGCCGGGTGTCTCCTTCGGCGCCAATGAACGCAAGATGGGCTGGAACGCGCAGCCGACCCGCGCGGTGATATTCGAGAACGCCCGCGTGCCTGTGGCCAATCGCCTGAGCGAGGAGGGCACAGGCTTCAAGATCGCGATGGCCGGCCTCGACGGCGGCCGTCTCAACATTACAGCGTGCTCGCTCGGCGGCGCGCAAGCAGCACTCGACAAGGCGCGCGCCTACATGAAGGAGCGCAAGGCGTTCGGGAAGCGGCTCGACGAATTCCAGGCGCTGCAATTCCGTCTCGCCGACATGGCGATCGAGTTGGAGGCCGCGCGCACCTTCCTGTGGCGCGCCGCCGCGGCGCTCGATCGCAAAGACCCCGACGCCACCATGCTCTGCGCCATGGCGAAACGCTTCGGCACCGATGTCGGGTTCGAGGTTGCCAACCATGCGCTGCAACTCCACGGCGGCTACGGCTACCTCAGCGAATACGGCATCGAGAAGATCGTGCGCGACTTACGCGTGCACCAGATCCTCGAAGGCACCAATGAAATCATGCGGCTCATCGTGGCGCGCAAGCTGATCGAGGGCGCGCGATGAGTGGGGTGGAAGAGGGCGATCTGGTCGCGCGCGTCGAAGGCGCGGCCGGCATCATCAGGCTCAATCGTCCCAAGGCGATCAACGCCGTGACGCTTGAGATGTTTCGCGACATCGACAAGGCGCTCGATCGCTTCGAGGCTGATCCTGCCGTTGCCGTGATCCTGCTGGAAGGCGCCGGCGAGCGCGGCCTCTGCGCCGGTGGCGACATCCGCACGCTCTGGGAAAGTTCCAAGGTCAATGGCGACCTCGGCAAGATCCTGTGGCGCGAGGAGTACATCCTCAATGCCCGGATCAAGAAATTTCCAAAACCCTATGTCGCCTTCATGGACGGCATCGTGATGGGCGGCGGTGTCGGTCTGTCCGCCCATGCCAGCCACCGTATCGTCACCGATCGGACCAAGCTCGCGATGCCCGAAGTCGGCCTCGGCTTCTTCCCCGATGTCGGCGGCACCTATCTGCTGTCGCATTCGCCGGGCGAGATCGGCACCTATTTCGGGCTGACCGGCCAGACCATGAACGGGCCGGACGCGATCCACGCGAAGTTTGCCGATTGGGTGGTGCCGGCCGTGAGATTGCCGGAGCTGCGCGAGGCGCTGACCAAGCTGCGGTCCGGTGCGACCGCAGCCGATGTCAGCAAGCTCATCGACGGCTTCGCCTCCGGCGAGACTGCGGGGCCGGTCGCCGCCAGGGAGCCGGTCATCGATGCGTTGTTCGGCTTCGACCGCATGGAGGACATTGTCGCTGCGCTGAAGCGCGATGGTTCCGAGTTCGCGCTGGCCACGCTGAAGACGCTGAACGAAAAATCGCCGCGCGGCATGGTGGTCACGCTGAAGCTACTGCGCCTTGCGCGCGGATCGAGCCTGGAAGAGTGCCTGGTTCGCGAATACCGCGCCGCGCTGGAGGTGTTTCGGAGCGATGATTTTCGCGAGGGCGTGCGCGCCGCCGTGATCGACAAGGACCGCAACCCGACCTGGTCGCCGCCGCGGATCGAGGATGTGACGCCGGAGGTGCTTGCGCCCTATTTCGCCGAGATCGGCGCGGACGAATTGAAGTTCAATTAACAACGCTGTAGCGGAGGAAACGACAATGGCGGCGATCGCATTCATCGGTCTCGGCAACATGGGCGGCCCGATGGCGGCCAACCTCGTCAAGGCCGGCCACAAGGTGGTGGCGTTCGATCTTGTCGAAGCCTCGCGCAATCAGGCCAAGACCGATGGCGCCAGCATCGCCGACAGCGCCCCGGCCGCGGTGAAGGGCGCCGATGTCGTCGTCACCATGCTGCCCGCAGGCAAGCATGTGCTCGGCGTCTGGAACGAGGTCGTGCCCGCCATGACCAAGGGTGCGCTCATCATCGACAGCTCCACCATCGACGTCGAAAGCGCGCGAGCCGCGCATGCGCTCGCCGCCAAGCACGGCGTGCTCTCGGTCGATGCGCCGGTCTCCGGCGGCACGGGCGGTGCCAAGGGTGCGACGCTCACCTTCATGTGCGGCGGCGAGGAGAAGGCATTTGCCGCGGCAAAGCCCGTGCTCGAGAACATGGGCAAGAAGATCGTGCATTGCGGCGGTGCCGGCGCCGGGCAGGCCGCAAAAATCTGCAACAACATGATCCTCGGCATTTCCATGATCGCGGTGAGCGAGGCCTTTGCCTTGGCTGAAAAGCTCGGGCTCTCGCATCAGGCGCTGTTCGATGTGGCCTCGACCTCGTCCGGCCAGTGCTGGTCGCTGACGACCTATTGCCCGGTGCCGGGCCCGGTGCCGACCTCGCCGGCCAACAACGATTACAAGCCGGGCTTTGCCTCCGCGCTGATGGTGAAGGACCTCACCCTGGCGCAGGATGCCGCCAAGGCTGCCGGCGCGGCGACGCCGCTCGGCAAGCATGCGCAGGAGATCTATCAGTCTTTCGACGCAGCCGGCCAGGGCGGGGTGGATTTTTCCGGAATTATCAAGCACGTTAGGAGTTTAGCCGGGAAAGCTTGATGACCACATTCCAGGAAGCACGCGCGTTCCTTCTGCAACACCGCACGGAATACGAGGCTGCGGTCAAAGGTTTCCGCTGGCCTGATCCGGTTCCTTTCAACTGGGCGCTCGACTGGTTCGACGCCGAGCTCGCGGCCAATGCGGACAGCAAGGATCGGCCCGCGCTCTGGATCGTTGATGCCGCCCAGGACAAGCAGACGAAGCTGTCCTTTGCGGCGCTGTCGCGCCGCTCCAACCAGGTCGCCAACTTCCTCCGCGCGCAGGGCCTCCGGCGCGGCGACCATCTCCTGCTGCTGCTCGGCAACGTGGTTCCGCTGTGGGAGACGATGCTTGCCGCGATGAAGCTCGGCGTGGTCGTCATTCCCGCCACGACGCTGCTGACCGCCGACGAGCTGCGCGACCGGCTCGATCGCGGCAAGGCAAGGGCAGTGGTCGCCGCGCAGGACCAGGTCGCGAAATTCACGAGCCTAGGCGCCGAGAATGTCGTTCGCATCGTCGTCGGCGCGGGCTCCGACGGTTGGCTGGCATATGACGAAGCAGCAAAAGCTTCCGAAAGCTTCGCGCCTGATGGTCCGACCAATGCCGACGATCCGATGCTGCTGTATTTCACCTCGGGTACGACAGCAAAACCAAAATTGGTGCGACACAGTCAGCGCAGCTATCCCGTCGGCCATCTCTCGACGATGTACTGGATCGGGCTGAAGCCCGGCGACGTCCATCTCAACATCTCCTCGCCCGGCTGGGCCAAGCATGCCTGGAGCTGCTTCTTCGCGCCGTGGAATGCGGGCGCGACCGTGTTCGTGGTCAACCAGCCGCGCTTTGATGCCAAGTCGCTGCTTGCCACCATCGGCCGCTGCGGCGTCACCACGCTGTGCGCGCCGCCGACGGTGTGGCGGCTGTTCATCCAGGAGAACCTCGCCTCGTTCAAGGTGGCGCTTCGCGAGGTCTGCGGCGCCGGCGAGCCGCTCAATCCCGAGGTGATTGATCAGGTGCAGGCAGCCTGGGGCCTCACCATTCGCGACGGCTACGGCCAGACCGAGACCACGGCGCTCGCCGGCAATTCGCCGGGCCAGCCGATCAAGATCGGCTCGATGGGCCGTCCGTTGCCGGGCTATCGCGTGCAGATCAGCGATGCCGACGGCCATCCCGCAAAGGAGGGCGAGGTGACGCTGGTGCTCGGCGCCGACCGCCCCGCCGGCCTGATGCAGGGCTATCAGGGCGACGACGGCAAATTGTCCGGCGCCGCAGGCGCGCTCTATCGCAGTGGCGACGTCGTATTCGCGGATGAGGACGGCTACTTGACCTTCGTCGGCCGCTCTGACGACGTCTTCAAATCCTCCGATTATCGCATCAGCCCGTTCGAACTGGAGAGCGTCCTGCTCGAGCACGAGCTGGTCGCGGAAGCTGCGGTGGTGCCGAGCCCGGATCCAATCCGGCTCGCGATCCCCAAGGCGTTCGTGCTGCTGACCGCGGGTGCAGAACGCTCGCCGGAAACCGCGCTATCGATCTTCAAGCACCTGCACGCGCGTCTGGCCCCGTTCAAGCGCATCCGCCGCCTCGAAATCGTCACCGAGCTGCCGAAGACGATCTCTGGAAAGATCCGCCGCGTCCAGCTACGACGGCTCGAACGCGACGACGATCGCAGCGATCCCTTGCGCGGCCGGGAATTCCGTGAGGAGGATTTTCCGGAGCTGGCGAAGACACGGAGTGAGACCTAAGTGAACGAAGTCTGGAAGAAGCCGCCTGTTACGCTCGAGGCCTATCAGGCCATGATCGGCAAGGAGATCGGCGTATCGTCGTGGCACCTGATCGATCAGCCCCGCATCGACAGCTATGCCGACGTGATCGAGGATCACCAGTTCATCCACATCGATCCGGAACGCGCGAAGAAGGAAACCGCGTTCGGCACCACCATTGCGCACGGTTTTCTCACGATGTCGCTGCTGTCGATCATGTCCTACGAGGTGATGCCCGTGATTGCGGGCACCACGATGGGCGTGAATTACGGCTTCGACAGGCTGCGCTTCATCTCGCCGGTGCGCTCGGGCAAGCGCGTCCGTGGCCGCTTCGTGCTGGCGGAAGCCAAGCTCCGCAAGCCGAACGAATTGCAGTCCCGCACCAACGTCACGGTGGAGATCGAGGGCGAGGACAAGCCGGCGCTGGTCGCGGACTGGCTTGGGTTGATCTATTTCGCTTGATCTGAGGCGTCGTTGCCGGGCTTGACCCGGCAACCCATCGCTGCTCAAAAAGCCACCCAAAGCGCGGTGTCACCCTCTCCCCTTGTGGGAGAGGGTGGCTTCGCGAAGCGAAGCCGGGTGAGGGGTTTCTCTCCGCGGACTCGCTTGTAGAAGCAAACCCCTCATCCGGCGCCGCAGCCGACGCTACGCGTCGGCGTCCATTTTAGGTACGGCGGCCGTAGGCCGCCTATGCCACCTTCTCCCACAAGGGGAGAAGGAAGAACAAGGACTTTACTCATGCCAATCAGGTTCGACGGACGCGTCGCCATCGTCACCGGCGCGGGCAATGGTCTCGGACGCGCGCATGCGCTGGGGCTGGCGAGCCGCGGCGCCAAGGTCGTGGTCAACGATTTCGGTGGCGCGCGCGACGGCACCGGAGGCTCGCTGTCGCCGGCCGAGGCCGTGGTCGAGGAGATCCGCAAGGCCGGCGGCATCGCGATGGCCGACGGCGCCGACGTCTCCAATTTCGAGCAGGTCACCGCCATGGTCGAGCGCGCTACCAAGGAGTGGGGCAGCGTCGATCTCTTGTGCGCCAATGCCGGCATCCTGCGCGACAAGTCGTTCGGCAAGATGGAGGTGGCCGATTTCCAGAAGGTACTCGACGTGCATCTCGTCGGCACCTTCTATTGCTGCAAGGCAGCCTGGGCCGGCATGCGTGACCGCAATTACGGCCGCATCGTGCTGACGACGTCGTCCTCGGGCCTCTACGGCAATTTCGGCCAGGCCAATTACGGCGCCGCGAAATCCGGCATGGTCGGCTTGATGAACGTGCTCGCCGAGGAGGGCCGCAAGAACGACATTCGCGTCAACATCATCTCGCCGACGGCTGCGACCCGCATGACGGAAGAGCTGCTGCCGCCGCAGGCGCTGCAGCTGATGAAGGCGAACGCGATCACCCCCGCGGTCGAGTACATGCTGAGCGAGGATGCGCCGACCCGCACCATCATGGGCGCCGGTGCCGGCTCGTTTGCGGTGATCAAGATTTTGGAGAGCGAAGGCATCAACCTGCCGGAGAGCGAGTGGACGCCGGATGCGATCGCCGCGCATTTCGCCGAAATCAGTGACATGTCGAAGGCGAGGGCGCTGCAGGGCGCGTTCGAGCAGACGCAGAAATACGTTGCCCAGGCTGCTGCGCGGGCGGGGATCAAGCTTTAAGCGCGGCATAATCTCAGTCTCAGTCGTCATGGCCGGGCTTGACCCGGCCATCCACGTCTTCGTATCCGCGAACATCGCTCTCGTGGATGCCCGGGACAAGCCCGAGCATGACGACCTTTGGTTTGGCACGCGGCTCGGCCTAAACTCACGCCATGACCATTACCGCCCCCCATATCGCCGTGATCGGCGCCGGTCCCGCCGGGCTGATGGCGGCGGAGGTGCTGGCGTCAGGCGGCGCCCGCGTCACTGTCTACGACGCGATGCCGTCGGCGGGACGCAAATTCCTGATGGCCGGCCGCGGCGGACTCAACCTCACTCACAGCGAACCGCTGCCGCAATTCATGGCGCGCTACCGCGAGGCCGCACCGAAGCTGCAGGCGGCGGTCGAGGCATTTTCGCCCGATGCGCTGCGTGCCTGGAGCGAGGCGCTGGGCGAGCCGACCTTTGTCGGCAGCAGCGGACGCGTGTTTCCCAGGGCGTTCAAGGCCTCGCCCTTGCTGCGCGCATGGCTGCGGCGGCTCGATGCCGCCGGCGTCCGCTTTGCGTTTCGCCATCGCTGGACCGGCTGGGACGGCGAGGGCCGGCTGATCTTTCAGGCGCCGAATGGCGTCACCGCTGTCGAAGCGAACGCAACGCTGCTCGCCCTTGGCGGCGCAAGCTGGCCGCGGCTGGGCTCGGACGGCAGCTGGGTCGACATCCTCGCCGCAAAGGGCATTGCTGTCTCGAAACTGCGGCCGGCCAATTCCGGCTTCACGGTCGCCTGGTCCAAAGTGCTCCGCGACCGTTTCGAAGGCCAGCCGCTCAAAGGCGTGGCGCTGACGATTGGCGCGCAAACGGTGCGCGGAGAGGCGATGATCACCCGCAGCGGTATCGAAGGCGGCGCGATCTACGCGCTGTCGGCCGAGCTGCGCGAGGCCGTGCTGAATCTCGGGCAGGCGACGCTGATGATCGCGTTGCGGCCCGACCTCGACGCCGCTGCACTGACCACGCGGCTGTCGGGTGTGCGCGGCAAGCAATCGCTGGCGAACTTCCTGCGCAAGGCGGCGCAGCTGTCGCCGGTCGGCATCGGCCTGATGCAGGAATCCGCCATCGCCTCCGGCCGGCCGCTGGCCGCGTTCTCGCCGGCGGAGCTTGCTCAGCTGATCAATGCCATTCCAGTTCAGCTCACCGGAGTGGCGCCGATCGATCGTGCGATCTCGACGGCAGGCGGAATTTTGTTCGACGAGCTCGACGAGCACTTCATGCTCCGCAAGCTGCAAGGTGTGTTCGTCGCCGGCGAGATGCTGGATTGGGAGGCGCCGACCGGCGGGTATTTGTTGCAGGCGTCGTTCGCGACCGGGGCTGCGGCCGGCAGGGGCGTGCTGGAGTGGGTCGCTCAATTGCAGAAATCGTAGGGTGGGCAAAGGCGCGAAGCGCCGTGCCCACCATCTTTCGCAGGCACGGCGAGAAAGTCGTGGGCACGCTTCGCTTTGCCCACCCTACGGCAATGTGCCCCTACCGCAGCTTCCCCCGCGCCGCGACCGGCAGCGTGCCGATGATGTCCTCGCCGCGCACCATCACCACCTCGTCCATCATGTTGACGACGACGCAGACATGGTTCGGAACGATGCGGACGACGTCGCCGACATTCGGGCGCGTGTTGCTGCGGGAGAGGTCGAGGAAGCCGTGCTCCTCGGCGAATTTCGCGATTTTCGCTTCGGGGTGCTCCAGGATCAGACCGTGGCCGTCGAGCCCGCCGGTGTCTGTCGTCAGCGTCTTCGAGCCAGCGTCCAGAATGCCGCGCTCGGGCGCGGCGCGGCTCACCACCGTCGAATAGATGTGCAGCGCGCAATCATCCCAGGTCGCCGAGCCCGCGGCGACCTGCATGCGATCGTTGTAGATGTAGGTGCCGAAGCGGTGCTCGGTGCCGCCTTTGAGCTTGCCGATATTGACGAGGTTCGGCGTGCCGCCGGTCGAGACGATCTTGGCGTCCAGCCCGTGCGCGCGCACGCCGGCCAGCGCCTCGTCGTAAAACTTCTGCGCCTCAGCCCAGCCGGTCTCGGTCGGATACAGCATGAAGCCGGCGAACTCGAGTCCCTCAGACGCCGCAATCTCGCGTGCCAGGGCAATCGCCTCGGCCGGCGTCTCGACGCCGGCGCGCTTGCGCCCCGTGTCGCATTCGACCACGACCGCGAGCGGGCGGCCTGACGCGGCAGCGGCTTTCGGCAGGCCGGCGACGACGGTCGAATTGTCGGCCGCGACCGTCATGTTGGCCTTCGCCTGCAACGCGCCGAGGCGGGCCATCTTCTCGTCGCCCAGCAGATTGTAGCTGATCAGGATGTCGTCGATGCCGGCATTGGCCATGATCTCGGCTTCGCCCAGCTTCTGGCAGGTGATGCCCTTGGCGCCGGCCGCGACCTGCATCTTGGCAATGGTCGGGTTCTTGTGCGTCTTGATGTGGGGACGATTGGCGATCCCGGCGTCGTCGCAGGCCTTCTGGATCCGCGCGATGTTCCGTTCGACCCTATCCATGTCGATGACGGCACAGGGCGTGCCGTATTCGCGGGCGATCTTGGCTGCGAGAGTTGTTGTCATGAGTTATGCCTGTTCAATCTCTTCACGGAGCATTTCAAGTTCGAGCCAGCGCTCTTCGGCGGCCGACAGCTCTTCGTGGGCCTTGGCGATGGCGGCCGACGTATCGTCGAATTTTTTGCGATCTTTCGCATAGAGACTGGGATCGTCGAGCACGCGCTGCAATTTTGCAATATCGGCGTGCAACGTTTCCATCTTCTTCGGCAGCGTTTCCAGCGCGTGCTTCTCGTTGAAGCTGAGCTTGCGCTTGGGCGCGGACGAGGGGACCGCGGCGCGCTCGTCCTTCTTCTCCGCAAGCGGTGGCGCCTTCGGCGCCTCGCGCTTCAAATCGGCGCCACGTTGGCTCAGCATGTCGCTGTAGCCGCCGGCATATTCGATCCACTTGCCGTTACCCTCGGGCGCGATCACGGAGGTGACGACGCGGTCGAGGAAGTCGCGGTCGTGGCTGATCAGGATCACGGTGCCTTCGTAGTCGCCGAGCATCTCCTCGAGCACGTCGAGCGTTTCGAGGTCGAGATCGTTGGTCGGCTCGTCGAGCACCAGGAGATTCGACGGCTTTGCCAGCGCGCGCGCCAGCATCAGCCTGCCGCGCTCCCCACCGGAGAGCGCCTCCAGCGGCGTGCCGCGCTGCTCCTGCGCGAACAGAAAATCCTTCATGTAGCCGACGACGTGCTTCGGCTTGCCGCCGACCATGATTTGATCGCCGCGGCCGCCGGTGAGCGCTTCGGCCAGCGTCGATTTGGGATCGAGGCTTTCGCGGTGCTGGTCGAGAGTAGCCATCTCCAGGTTGGCACCGAGACGTATCGTGCCGGAATCGGGCTGCATGCCGCCGGTGAGCAGATTGACCAGCGTGGTCTTGCCGGCGCCGTTCGGCCCGATGATGCCGAGGCGGTCGCCGCGCTGGATGCGGGTCGAAAAGTTCTCGACGATCTTGCGCTCGCCATACGATTTGGTGATGCCCTTGGCCTCGATCACCAGCTTGCCGGACTGCTCGGCCTCGCTGGCTGCGAGGTTGGCGTTGCCGGCGGTGCCGCGGTAATTGCGGCGCTGGGCGCGCAATGCGTGCAGATTGGCAAGGCGTTTGACGTTGCGCTTGCGCCGGCCGGAGACGCCGTGGCGCAGCCAGTGCTCCTCGTCGACGATCTTGCGGTCGAGCTTGTGCTGGTCGCGCTCCTCCTCGGCCAGCACCTCGTCGCGCCAGCTCTCGAACGAGGCGAAGCCGCGGTCGATCTGCTTGATCCTGCCGCGGTCGAGCCAGGCGGTTGAGCGCGAGAGGTTGGTGAGGAAGCGGCGGTCGTGGCTGATGATGACGAGCGCGCTGCGCCTGGAGTCGAGCTCCTGCTCCAGCCATTCGATGGTGGCGAGATCGAGATGGTTGGTCGGCTCGTCCAGCAGCAGAATGTCGGGCGAGGGCGCCAACACGAACGCCAGCGCGGCGCGGCGCGCCTCGCCGCCGGAGAGGTCGTGCGGGTTCTCCTCGCCGGTGAGGCCGAGCTGCTCCAGGAGATAGCGCGCCTGGTGCTGGTCGTCGCCGGGCGCGAGCCCGGATTCGACATAAGCGAGCGTGGTCTTGTGCGCGCCAAAATCCGGCTCCTGCGGCAGGTAGCGCACCGTTGCGCCCGGCTGCACGAAGCGCGTGCCGGAATCCGGCTCGACCAGGCCGGCTGCGATCTTCAGCAGCGTCGACTTGCCGGAGCCGTTGCGGCCGATCAGGCAGACCCGTTCGGATGGCGCAACGTTGAGCTCGACGCCTGAGAGCAGCGGCGTGCCGCCGAAGGTCAGCCGGATGTCTTTCAGTTGGATCAACGGCGGCGCCATGGTCAGCCTTGGCTCGTTGCGGCCTGATCTGCGCGGCGGCGCTGGATCCGGCGCAGCGTTTGGTCGAGCGCCGAGAGGAAGGTGGAGCGGTCTCGTGGCAAGAACGAGCGTGGGCCGCCGGTGACTTCGCCGGCCGAGCGCAGATCGGTCATCAGATTGCGCACCGCCAGCGTCATGCCGATCGATTCCTCCGTGAAAGGCTTGCCGTTCGGGGCGATCACGTCGGCGCCCGCCTTCACACAGCGGCTCGCCAGCGGGATGTCCGAGGTCACGACCACGTCGCCGGGCCTGGCGCGCTCGGCGATCCAGTCGTCGGCCGCATCCATGCCGCTACCCGCAGCGATGCGCTCGATCAGCGGGTCCTGCGGCACGCGGATGAAGTTGCCGGCGACGACGCTCACGGGCACGCCGTGCCGGAGCGCGACGCGGTAGATCTCGTCCTTCACCGGACAGGCGTCGGCGTCGACATAGATGCGGGTCGGGGTATCGGTCATTCGCCGCGTGGTACCCCATTCAGGCCGCAAAGGCGAGGGGGATTGACCGCTGTTCCCCGGCGCCTACCATCGGCCGCGAACAACAAGAAATGGGAACGCCAACCATGCCGAACCGGCTCGAAACCTACCGCGTCGAGGCCTACAACACCGCCAAACAGTCCGAAAACAAGATGCACGATGACAATGTGGCGCGCCGCTTCGGCTTTTCCGGCGGGCTGGTCCCCGGCGTCGACGTCTTCGCCTACATGATGCACGTGCCGATCGCGCGCTGGGGCCGCGATTTCCTCTCACGTGGGCTGGTCGAGGCCCGCTTCATCAAGCCTGTTTATGACGGCGAGACCGCCGATGTCGATGCCACCGAGCATAACCGCCTGCTGACCATCGAGGTGTTCAGCCGCACCGAGCTCTGCGCCACGGGAACGGCGTCGCTGCCGGCGGCGGTGCCGGCGGTGTCGTTGAGCGACTATGTCGAAGTCCCCGCCGTCGCCGAGCGCAAGCCTGTCAGTCCTGCGACATTCGAGATGGGCAAATGGCTCGGCACGACGCCGCGCCGCTGGGCCGGCCAGGATGCGGCCGACTATCTCACTGACGTCAGGGAGGCCGATCCGATCTTCGCGCGCGAAGGGTTAGGCCATCCCGGCCTGATCCAGCGCGTCATGAACCGCGTGCTGGTGGACAACACCATCCTGGGCCCCTGGATCCACGTCGGCAGCCGCATGCAGCTGCTGTCCGCGGCGCACGCCGGCGACGAGATCACCGCGCGCGCAAAAGTCACTGCGAACTACGAGAAGAAGGGCCACCGCTTCGTCGAGCTCGACGCGCTGGTCGTCGCCAACGGCACGACACCGCTCGCGCATTGCCAGCACACCGCGATCTACCAGCCGCGCGAGCAGGCGGCGGCGTAGGCGGAAGGCCGAGCCCGTCACTCCAAAGACGGTGTCATGCCCCGGCTTGACCGGGGCATCCAGTACGCCGCGGCCCATCCATGAATCACGACTGCCTCGGAGTACTGGATCGCCCGATCAAGTCGGGCGATGACAGCTGTGCGTGTGGACGCGGCGAATGACCGTCTGCGAAAGAGCCCCTTACGCCGCCTTGGCCTTCGCCTCCTGGATCGCGCGCCACACCCGCTCCGGGGTCAGCGGCATGTCGATATGCTTGATGCCGTAGTCGGAGAGCGCATCGATCACCGCGTTCACCACCGTCGACAGGCTGCCGGCGCAGCCGGCTTCGCCGCAGCCCTTGCTGCCGAGCGGGTTGGTGGTGGCGGGCACCGGGTGATCGCCGACCGTCATGTTGGGGACGTCCTCCGCGCGGGGCAGGGCGTAGTCCATCAGTGAGCCTGTGATCGGCTGGCCATTGTCGTCGTAGCGGATGTGCTCCATCAGCGCCTGGCCGATGCCCTGGACCACACCGCCATGGAGCTGGCCCGCAACCAGCAACGGATTGATCACCGTGCCGAAATCGTTGACCGCGCTGTAGCGCACGATCTGCACCACACCGGTGTCCGGGTCGATCTCGACCTCGGCGACGTGGCAGCCGTTCGGGAAGGCCGAGGCGACCGGTTCGCTGGTGTGGTCGACATCGAGGCTGTCAGGCACGCCCTCCGGCACCTTGCCGTCGTGCAGCTTCTTTGCGAGCTCCATGATGTCGATGCTGCGATCGGTGCCGGCGATCGTAAAGCTGCCGTCGGCAAACTCGATATCGGCTTCGGATGCTTCCAGCATATGCGCGGCCGCGCGCTTGCCCTTCTCGATGACGAGCTTTGCGGCGCCCACGATGGCCTGGCCGGTCGCGGTGATCGAGCGCGAGCCGCCGGTGCCGTTGCCGGTGTGGACGATGTCGCTGTCGCCCTGCACGAGCTTCACGCTCTCGAAGGGGACGCCGAGCTGCTCGCACAGCACCTGCGCGAACGGCGTGGCATGGCCCTGGCCGTAATCGAGCGTGCCGGTGATGAGCTGCACGGTGCCGTCAGGATCGAACACGATCTTGCCGAGCTCGGGGCTCGGCGGCGCCGTGACCTCGAGATAGGAGCCGACCGCAATGCCGCGCAGCTTGCCCGCCTTCTTGCTCTCCTTCTTGCGCTTGGCGAAGTTCTCGTGGTCGGAGATCTCGAGCGCCTTGTTGAACACGGCCTGGAAGTCGCCGCTGTCATAGGTGACGCCGGACGACGCCGCGAACGGGATCTGGTTCGGCTTGATGAAGTTGCGCTTACGCAAGGTCAGCCGATTGATGCCCATCTCGTCGGCGGCGCGGTCGATCAGCCGCTCCATGTAATAGTTCGCCTCGGGCCGGCCGGCGCCGCGATAGGCCCCCATCAGCGTGGTGTTGGTCAGCACCACCTTGATGTCGACCGCCATCAGCGGCGTGCGATAGACGCTGGAGAAGTTCTTGCCGGTGTTGAGCGAAAGCGGCCCCGGCGCGACGCCGGTGATGTAGGCGCCGAGATTGCCGTAGCCGGACAGTTTTGCCGCGAGGAAGTGCCCCTCGGTATCGAGCGCGAGCTCGGCGTGGATCTTCTGGGCGCGGCCGTGGCTGTCGGAGAGGAAGCTGGTCGAGCGCTCGTCCAGCCACTTCACCGGGCGTCCCAGTGCCTTCGCCGCATACAGAATGCACATGTACTCGGGATAGTTGATGTTCTTCATGCCGAAGGAGCCGCCGACATTGGCGGTGAGGATGCGCACCTTCTCGTTCGGCACCTTCAGGTTCTTCGCGAGATTGGCGCGGTTGCCGGCAACGCCCTGCGTCGGCACCTGAAGCGTGTAGCGCTCGGTCTTCTTGTCGTAGGAGGCAAGCCCCACGCGCGGCTCCATCGAGACCACGGCAACGCGGGTGTTCTCGATGTCGAGCTTGGTCACATGAGCGGCGCTGGCGAAGGCGGCGTTCACCTTGTCCATGTCGCCATAGTGGTAGTCGAGCGCGACGTTACCAGGAATGTGGTCATAGAGCTGCGGCGCGCCGGGCTTGGCGGCTTGCTCGGGGTCCGTCACCGCCGGCAGCGGCTCGATGTCGAGGTCGACCGCCTCGGCCGCGTCGCGCGCCTGAGCCAGCGTCTCGGCCACCACGAAGGCGACGGGATCGCCGACGAAGCGGACCTTGTCGGTCGCCAGGGGCTGGCGGTTGGTCTGGAGCAGGGGCGAGCCGTCGCGGCTCTTCAGCGGCAGGCCGCAGGTGAAGGGGCCATAGCCGGCGGCATCAAGATCCTTCCCGGACCACGCCCCCAGCACGCCCGGCATCGCCTTGGCGGCATCGAGGCCGATGCTGCGGATGAATCCATGGGCATGGGTCGAGCGGACGACTACGGCATAGGCCTGGTTCGGCAGGTTGAAATCGTCGGTGTAGCGGCCCTTGCCGCGCACCAGCGTGTCATCCTCCTTGCGGCGGACCGGTTGCCCGACGCCATACTTTTGCAGTGCAATAGCGTTCTCGAGCGTCGACGATTTGGTGTGTTCTTGCATGGGAATTGACCTGAAAAGCCGGCATTTGCGCATTTTCGCGGCAGCGGAGCACCGGACTCCCTCAAATAACCCACCACCCCCGTTCACGACAACGCACGATTGGACATGGTCCCATGTGATGCGTTGTTGCGCAGGCCTGCCGCGCTGCTAATGTTTCAGGCGAATAATCAATTCCAGACCGGCCCGACCGGCCGCGGAAAGACAGTTTGTATGAATGACCACACGCGGCTCCGCGACGGCCATGCGCCGCATAGCGAGCTGGAGGGGTCGATGGCGGCGGTGGCGTTGGCCACCAATCCTGCCGTCGGCGCGCAGGCGCCGGGAACCGGCGTCTATGCGGCGCTGGACCTCGGCACCAACAATTGCAGGCTGCTGATCGCCTGTCCGACTCAGGACGGCTTTCGTGTGGTCGATTCCTTCTCGCGCATCATCCGGCTCGGGGAGGGCGTCTCGGCGACCGGGTGCATCAGCGACGCCGCGATCGAGCGCGCCATCGCCGCGCTCAGCATCTGCCGCGACAAGATCAATCTGCGGAAGGCACGGCGGCTGCGGCTGATCGCGACCGAAGCCTGCCGCGCGGCTTCGAACGCGGAAGGTTTCCGCAGCCGCGTTGCGGCCGAGACCGGCATCGAGCTCGAGGTGATCGACCGCGAGACCGAGGCCGCGCTCGCCGTGCTGGGCTGCTCGCCGCTGGTCGATCCCAGGGGACGGGGCGCGATCCTGTTCGACATCGGCGGCGGCTCCACCGAGCTGGTGCGGATCGAGCGCGACCCGGAAAAGCCGGAACCGCGCATCAAGGCCTGGATGTCGATTCCCTATGGTGTGGTCACGCTCGCTGAGCAGTTCGGCGGACGCGACGTCACGCCAGAGATCTATGCCGCCATGGAGCAGGAGGTCGCAAGCCACGTCGCGCCATTCGCCGAGGAGCACGGCCGCGATCTCGCCGACATGCACCTGCTCGGCACGTCGGGCACGGTGACGACGCTGGCCGGCATCCATCTCAACCTCGCGCGCTACGACCGCCGCCGCATCGACAGCATCTGGATGAACGATGCCGACATCACCGCGACCATCAACAAGCTGCTCGGCATGAGCTACGAGGAGCGTGCCGCCAACAGCTGCATCAGCGTCGAGCGTGCCGATCTTGTGCTGGCCGGCTGCGCCATCCTCGACGCTATCCGCCGCGCCTTTCCGCTGCCGCGCCTGCGCGTCGCCGACCGCGGCTTGCGCGAGGGCATGCTGGTCGAGATGATGCGCGAGGACGGCGCGCTCAGGAGCTGGTGAGTATGGCCAAGGACACCACCGGCCGCTTGCACGTCCAGGTCAAGACCGGCGGCAAGCGCAAATTGTCGTCGAAGCTGTGGCTGGAGCGGCAGCTCAACGATCCCTATGTCGCCAAGGCCAAGGCGGCGGGCTATCGCTCGCGCGCCGCGTTCAAGCTCTTGGAGATGGACGACAAGTTCCGGCTTCTGAAGCCCGGCATGGCCGTGGTCGATCTCGGCGCTGCACCCGGCGGCTGGAGCCAGATCGCCGCCAAGCGCGTCGGATCATTGGAAGGCAAGGGCAAGGTCATCGCCATCGATCTGCTCGAGATGCCCGAGATTCCGGGCGTGGATTTCGCGCAGCTCGACTTCATGGACAACGACGCGCCCGAGAAGCTGACCGCCATGCTGGGCGGCAAGGCCGACGTCGTGATGTCCGACATGGCGGCCAACACCACCGGCCACCGCAAGACCGACCAGCTCCGCATCGTCGGCCTCGTCGAGACCGCGGCGGCCTTTGCCTGCGACGTGCTCAAACCCGGCGGCACGTTCCTGGCGAAAACGTTCCAGAGCGGCGCTGATGCCGAGCTGCTGGCCCAGCTCAAGCGCGACTTTGCAACGGTGCGTCACGTCAAGCCGGCGGCGAGCCGTCAGGATTCGTCCGAACGCTATGTGCTGGCGACGGGATTTCGCGGCGGGGGAGCGGCGTAGCCTCGCACTCCGTCATTGCGAGGAGCTCTTGCGACGAAGCAATCCAGAGTGCTTCTGCGGAGAGATTCTGGATTGCTTCGCTTCGCTCGCAATGACGGGAGGAGACTACCCCAGCCGCTGATCCCGCACGTCCTGCGTATCCTCGGATGCCGCCTTGACCGCGGCCTTCTCCGCACCCTTGCCGGCGCCCTTGCGGCTCGCGATCTCCACCGCCTTGCGTCCAGAAATCTCGTGGCCGGCGTCCGCAGGCATCTGCCAAAAGAACCAGCTCGAGGCCGCCGAGGTCAGCGCGACTACGACGAAGGCGGGCGCGAACACCGTGGCGTTGAGCTCGCTGACATGGCTGAACCACATCGTGGTCTCGACACAGGCCGCGCCGACGGCGACGCCGGCCGAGATCGCGAGCTGCTGGTTGACGCTGACGAGGGTGGTGGCGCGGCTCATTTGCGCGGTCTCGACGTCGGCATAGGCGACCGTGTTGATCGCGGTGAACTCAAGCGAGCGAAAGAAGCCGCCGACCACCAGGATCACCATGATGATGAGCAGCGGCGTCGTCACCGTAAACAGCGCGCAGACGCCGAGGAAGAACGCGCTGATGATCGCGTTCACCGTCATCAAATTGCGGAAGCCGAACGTGCGGATGATCCGCGCAGCCAGCGTCTTCATGCCCATGGCCCCGAGCGAGGAGGCAAAGGTGACGAGGCCGGAATGGAACGGGGACAGGCCGAAGCCGATCTGCATCAGGAGCGGCAGCAGGAACGGCAGTGCGCCGATGCCGAGCCGGAACAGGAAGCCGCCGAACACGGCGGCGCGCAGCGTCGGCAGCTTCAGGAGCGAGAAGTCCAGCACCGGCGATCCGGTCCGCCGCGCATGGATGACGTAGAGCGTCATCGAGATCGCACCGCCCACGATCAACGCGGCGACGGTGCTCCATGGCAGAAGGTTGAGGCCGGCAACGGAAAGGCCGAAGGCGATGCCTGCGAGCCCCAGCCCAGAGAGCACCATGCCGTAGAGATCGAACGGCTCCTGCGTCTCGCTCTTGATGGGATCGATGAAGCGCAGCGCCATGAAGATCCCGAGCAGCCCGATCGGGATGTTGATCAGGAAGATCCAGTGCCAGGACGCATAGGTCGTGATGAAGCCGCCGAGCGGCGGGCCGATCACGGGACCGATCAGGGCAGGGACCGTCACCCAAGCCATGGCGTTGACCAGCGCGCTCTTATCGACCGAACGCAGCAGCACGAGGCGCCCGACCGGCGTCATCATGGCGCCGCCCATGCCTTGCAGGATGCGCGCGAACACGAAGTCGGTGACCGAGGTCGAGAGCGCGCAGCCGACCGAGCCGACCATGAAGACGCCGACGGCGATCGCGAACACCATCCGCGCGCCAAACCGGTCGGCGGTCCAGCCGCTCGCCGGAATGAACACCGCGAGCGACAGCAGATAGGAGGTGATCGCGAGCTTCAGCGTCAGCGGGCTGGTGCCGATGTCGGCCGCGATCGCCGGCAGCGAGGTGGCGATCACGGTCGAATCCATGTTCTCCATGAAGAGAGCCGTGGCCACGATCAGCGGAATGACGCGTTGCTTGTCGACCATGAGGGCAATGAAATCGGAAGGAGGAGTGGAGTTGCGGCTTATCACCGCCGTCCGCCGCCGACCATTGCGGATCCATGCATGGTACCTAAATCCCGCGTAACAACGGTGTGACCGTCTTTCGTCATTCCGGGGCGCGCCCACTTGGCGCGAACGCGGAATCCATCGGACTGCAGCATCCGCTGCGCGATGGATTCCGGGCTCGCGACTTCGTCGCGCCCCGGAATGACCGGAGGAGGGACGGCGTACCGAGCCCAACCCCGCTGAATCGGCCAAAAAACCCCTGTGCATGGCTGGCCAGCGGCCCGAATTGCTTTGATTCGTCACGCGGCCGTGCTATCGACCCGCGTCAACCCCACCGATGGGCTCCGATTCTCAAGGCGTTGCCGCAAGGGACGCCGAGGGCGGCGCTCATCCATTAGCATTTGCGGCAGGGCCGCAGGAAGGAGTTGGCAGATGGCCACGGTGCAACTTCAGGGCATCCGCGAAGCCTTTACGTTCGACGACGTGCTGTTGAAGCCGGGCCTGTCCGACGTCATGCCGGGCGAGGTCGACATTCGCTCCCGCGTCACCCGCGCCATTCCGCTCAACATCCCGATCATGGCCTCGGCCATGGACACCGTCACCGAGGCCCGCATGGCGATCGCCATGGCGCAGGCCGGCGGCCTTGGCGTCATCCACCGCAATTTCGATCCCGAAGGGCAGGCCGCCCAGGTGCGGCAGGTCAAGCGCTACGAGTCCGGCATGGTGGTGAACCCGCTCACCATCAGCCCCGACGCCACGCTCGACGACGCGCTCAAGCTGATGAGCGATCACGGCATATCCGGCATTCCCGTCGTCACCGGCGCCGGCAAGAACACGCCCGGCAAGCTGGTCGGCATCCTCACCAACCGCGACGTGCGCTTTGCCACCGACCGCCGGCAAAAAGTCTCCGAGCTGATGACCCGTGAAGGGCTCGTCACGGTCCGTGAGAATGTCAACCAGGATGAGGCGCGGCGGATGCTGCACCAGCACCGCATCGAGAAGCTGCTGGTGGTCGACGATCAATATCGCTGCGTCGGGCTCATCACCGTGAAGGACATGGAGAAGGCGGTTGCTCATCCGCTCGCCTGCAAGGACGGGCAGGGGCGTCTTCGCGTCGCTGCCGCCACCACGGTCGGCGATACCGGATTCGAGCGCACCGAGCGGCTGATCGATGCCGGCGTCGACCTTGTCGTCGTCGACACCGCGCACGGCCATTCCCGTCACGTGCTGCAGGCGGTGAACCGCATCAAGCGCCTGTCCAATTCGGTGCAGGTGGTCGCCGGCAACGTTGCCACCACGGAAGGCGCGCAGGCGCTGATCGATGCGGGCGCGGATTGCATCAAGGTCGGCATCGGCCCGGGCTCGATCTGCACCACGCGCATCGTCGCCGGCGTCGGCGTGCCCCAGCTCACCGCGATCATGGATGCGGTCGAAGCGGCGAAGAAGGCCGACATCCCCGTCATCGCCGATGGCGGCATCAAATTTTCCGGCGACCTTGCGAAAGCGCTCGCGGCCGGCGCCGACATCGCCATGGTCGGTTCGCTGCTCGCCGGCACCGACGAGACGCCCGGCGAAGTGTTTTTGTGGCAGGGCCGTTCCTACAAGGCCTATCGCGGCATGGGCTCGGTCGGCGCGATGGCGCGGGGATCGGCCGACCGCTACTTCCAGCAGGACATCAAGGACACGCTCAAGCTCGTGCCTGAGGGCATCGAGGGCCAGGTGCCCTACAAGGGCCCGGTCGGCAACGTCATGCATCAGCTCGCCGGCGGCTTGCGCGCCGCGATGGGCTATGTCGGCGCGCGCGACATGAAGGAGCTGCACGACAAGGCCCAGTTCGTCCGCATCACCGGCGCGGGCTTGCGCGAAAGCCACGTCCACGACGTCACCATCACGCGCGAGAGCCCGAACTATCCGGGCGGGGGTTAGGCGCTTCGGTCGCGCGCGCGTTTTGCGCGCGATAAGATACTGCCGTGCTTGGTTCGACCGGAGCGGCCCGCGACCGGATTTCGGATAAGCTCGTCGTCGCGGTCGCTCAGGTAAGGTTGAGATGCAATCCTACTCGGCGAATGGCGCTGCATCCACCAGATCAACCACCGAAGGCGCGCTGTATCCTTCGACAAAGCGTTCGCCGAAATCCCGGATGAAATTGTCGTAGCTTGTTTCCGGCCTGGTGCTTGCAATATGGCAGAAGCAGCGGCGGAATTGCCGCTTGATCTGCATTCGCGGGAATTCGGCGACGATCCGCGACACTTCGGCGGCGGGGATGATGTCGTATTGCAGCCCGATGACGTCGAAGCAGATGCCGGCCGTGGCGAGTGCAACCTCGCTCTCTTTGTAGAGAGCGATCGACGGGGTCGAGTTCAGCGCGACGCTGTCCCAGATCAGCTGGGCGCGGCGCCGGTCGAAGCCGCGCTCGGCGGCAAAGTGCCGCGCCAGGTCCGCGCCTTCGACCTCGAAGCGGCGAGGTCCGGCGAAGCTTTCATTCAGCGTGATGTCGTGCAGCAGGGTGCCGACCGCGAGCACCTCCTCATCGTGCACCACGTTCTGCAATTGTCCGAGCCTTGCCGCGAACAGCCACGAGCGGACGACGTGGTTGAACAGATACGGCGCGCAGTGCTGCCGCGCATGTTCGATTGCGGCATCGACTATGGGAGCGTCGGGAACGACGACGCCCGCGAGGGTGCGGTGGGCAGGTTTGTCCATGCTGCTGTCTTTCTCGTTGAGATCTGCAATTCAGGTGAACGAGATCGCTAGCTTCGGATGAATTTCAGCAGCTCGGCGTTGATCTGATCCTGATGGGTGGCGGTCAGGCCGTGCGGGGCCCCCGGGTAGTAGACGTCCTTGGCGCCCTTGATCAGCTTCGCCGATTTGCGCGCGGAGTCCTTGACCGGCACGATCTGGTCGTCCTCGCCGTGCAGGACCAGGGTCGGCACGTCGAACTTCTTCAGGTCCTCGGTGAAATCAGTTTCCGAGAAAGCTTTGACGCTCTCATAGGCATTCTTGGCGCCTGCCTGCATGCTCCACAGCCAGAACTGGTCGAGCGTGCCCTGCGAGACTTTTGCACCCGGCCGGTTTGCGCCGTAGAAGGCAATCGCCAGATCCTTGTAGTATTGCGACCGGTCGCCGGCGACGCCTGCACGAATGGCATCGAACACCTCGACCGGAAGTCCCTCCGGGTTGGCTTCGGTCTTCAGCATGATCGGCGGCACCGCCGCGATCAGTACCGCCTTGGCGACGCGACCGGTACCATGGCGGCCGATATAGCGCGCGACCTCGCCACCGCCGGTGGAATGGCCGATCAGCGTGGCGTCCCGTAAATCAAGCGCTTCGATCACCGCGGCGAGATCGTCGGCATAGCCGTTCATGTCGTTGTGCTCCGAGGCCTGGCTGGAGCGACCATGCCCGCGCCGGTCGTGCGCGACGACGCGAAAGCCGTGCTGGACAAGGAACAGCATCTGGCCGTCCCAGGCGTCTGCATTCAGCGGCCAGCCGTGCGAGAAGGTCACGACAGGGCCTTGGCCCCAGTCCTTGTAATAGATCTCGGTGCCGTCCCTAGTGGTGATCGTGCTCATCGTTTTGCGTCCTTTGGGGTGAGGAGAGAGTTGTGGAGCCAGTCGGCGAGCCGGGTCCGCCCGAGCTGCGGCTCGTCGCCCGGCGTCAGCGACTGATCGTTCAGGGTCAGGCCGAAATAGTCGGCGTGGATATCGGGGATCACTCGGCGCGTGTCGCCCCTGGCGGCCAGAACCTGCTGCGCGAAGTCATCGAGGCCGCGCCTTTCGGGACCAGCGATCTCGACTATGCGGTTGCGGGGCGGACCGAGCGCCAATTCGGTCAGTGTGGCCGCGACGTCGTCGGCAGCGACGGGCTGGAGATGCGCAGGCGACAGCCGGATCACGTCGCCCTCGGCGCCGCCTGCGATGATCGCGTCGATGAATTCGAAGAACTGGGTCGCGCGCAGGATGGTGTATGGAAGGCTTGATGCTTGGATGAGCTCCTCTTGCACAAGCTTTGCGCGGAAATAGCCGCTCGTCTGCAGTCGGTCGGTGCCCACCACCGACAGCGCGAGATGATGCTTCACCTCGGCGGCGGTTTCGGCCGCCAGCAGGTTGCGGCCCGAGGTCCGGAAGAAATCCATCGCGGTCTTGTCGTCGAAGGCCGGCGAGTTCGCGACGTCGATTACGACTTGTGCACCGTCGACTGCCTCGGCGAGGCCCTCGCGGGTCAATGTGTTGACGCCGGAGGAGGGCGAGGCCGCGACCACCTCGTGGCCTTTGGCCTGAAGCCTGCGCACCACATTGCTTCCGATCAGGCCGCTGCCGCCGATCACCACGATCTTCATTGTGCCCTCGCGTCTCGTTCGCTCTAGAGGCGGCAAGGATGCGCCGGAATCCGGCCCAAGACCTTGGTATGGACGTGCAGCGCCCTTGGTTTTTGCTTGAAATCTACTTGCAGTTTCGTCCAAACAGGGCGCAGCAGCATCGGCTGGGTGCGCCGAGAGCGGGATGCCGCTCGGGTTTCAATCAGGGTCTTTGTGGTGCGGTTCACCTTCGAAGCCTATGTCCTCGATGAGGACCGGCGGGAGTTGCGGCGGGACTCCGAGGCGGTCAGCCTCACGCCGCAGGCTTTCGATCTGCTGCTGTATCTGGTGCGCAACCGCGGCCACGTCGTCAGCAAGAATGATCTGTTCGACACGGTCTGGGGCGGGCGGATCGTCTCGGAATCGACGCTGGCCAGCCACATCAACGCTGTGCGCAGGGCGCTGGAAGACAGTGGAGAGGGACAGCGGCTGATTCGAACCGTTCCGCGCAAGGGGTTCCGCTTCGTCGGCGAGGTGCACGTAGCGGCCGATCAGCGCATCGCGATCGTGCCGTCGGCGGAGAAGCCGGTTGCCGCGCTCGACCTGCCCGACCGGCCCTCGATCGCAGTGCTGCCGTTTCTGAACCTGAGCGGGGACCCCGCTCAGGACTACTTCGCCGACGGCGTCGTCGAAGACATCATCTTCGGTCTGTCGCGAATCCGCTGGCTGTTCGTGATCGCCCGCAATTCCAGCTTCACCTACAAGGGCCGCGCGGTCGATGTGAAGCAAATTGGCCGCGAACTGGGCGTGCGCTACGTCCTGGAAGGCAGCGTGCGCCGCTCCGCTGGCCGCGTGCGCATCACCGGACAATTGATCGACGCCTCTACCGGCGCTCATCTGTGGGCTGAACGGTTCGAGAGCGCGATGGACGACATCTTCGAACTGCAGGACCAGATCACCGCCAGCGTCGTCGGCGCGATTGCGCCGCAGCTCGAACTCGCCGAAATCGAACGCGCCAAGCGCAAACCGACCGAAAGCCTCGATGCCTACGACTATTATCTCCGCGGGCTGGCGCAATTCCACACCGCGACCCGCGACGGAATCGATGCGGCGTTGCCACTGTTCTACGGGGCGATCGATCGCGATCCGGACTTTGCTGCGGCTTATGGCATGGCGGCGTGGTGCTTTTACTGGCGCAAGATGAATCGCTGGCTCGCAGACCGCGCCGCCGATGGCGCCGAGGCGGCGCGGTTGTGCCAGCGCGCGGTGACGCTGAACAAGAACGACGCAGTTGCATTGTGCCGTGGCGGCCACGCATGGCCCCATTTCGGCGGCGATCTGGACACCTGCGTCGCCCATGTAGACCGCGCGCTGGTGCTCAATCCGAATTCGTCGACGATCTGGTATCTCGGCGGGTATCAACGAATCTCGATGGGCGAACACGACGGCGCGATCGACTATTTCAGTCGCGCCATGCGGCTCAGCCCGCTCGACCCCGAGATATTTCAGATGCAGACCGGGATCGCGATGGGACATCTGTATTGCCGCCGCTTCGACGAGGCGGTGGCGTCACTGCAGCGGGCGTCGCGGCAGATGCCGAACGTCCTGCGGGTGGCCGCCTTCATGGCGGCGAGCCATGCGCTGGCCGGGCGGATGGACGACGCCCGAGAAGCGATGGCCCACGTTCGCAGGCTGGATCCGACTTTACGGGTTGGCGTTTTGGAGGATTGGCTGCTCGTCCGCCGCCCGCAGGATTTCGCGCTCGCCTCGGAGGGCATGCGGATGGCCGGGCTACCCGAATGAAGGACGCTGTCTCGGCACAAAATGCTGGAAACGGCGACAACGGATCTGAACAGGCTTGATCGGCGATAGGCCTTGAATCGACGCTGACGCGCCCTCGGCTCCGAGGGGCCAACCGCTCACCGCTTTTGTGTTGACGCGCCTCGCTGCCTCCGCTTCCGTCCGTATCGAAAGACAAAAGGAGGAAGCCATGGCCCAAGCCAAACGCATCGTTCTCGCCGCGCGTCCCGTCGGCGAACCCAAGCCGTCTGATTTTCGCCTGGAGGAATTCGCCGTTCCGACGCCAGGGCAGGGCGAAGTCCTGCTGCGCACGATCTGGCTGTCGCTCGATCCCTATATGCGCGGGCGCATGAGCGAAGGGCCGTCCTACGCAGCTCCGGTGCCGGTCGGCGGCGTGATGGAAGGCGAGGCGGTCAGCGAGGTCGCGGCCTCCAACAATCCCGATTTCGCGGTCGGTGATATCGTGCGCATCCGCTCGGGCTGGCAGACTCATGCGATCTCGAACGGCAAGGGCCTGATTAAGGTGGACCCCAAGCTCGGGCCGATCTCGACCTCGATCGGCGTGCTCGGCATGCCCGGCATGACCGCCTATACCGGCCTGCTCGACATCGGCAAGCCGCAACCGGGCGAGACTGTCGTCGTTGCCGGTGCGTCCGGCGCGGTCGGTTCGGCGGTGGGGCAGATCGCGAAGATCAAGGGCGCACGCGCGGTCGGCATCGCCGGCGGCAAGGACAAGTGCGACTACGTCGTGAAGGAGCTCGGTTTCGATGCCTGCATCGATCACCGCGATCCCGATCTCGCCGCCAAGCTGAAGGAAGCCTGCCCAAAGGGCATCGACGTCTATTTCGAGAATGTCGGCGGTGCGGTGTTCGAGGCGGTGTTCCCGCTGCTCAACCCGTTTGCGCGCGTGCCGGTGTGCGGCCTGATCGCCCATTACAACGACACCGAGGCCAAGCCGCCGAAATGGGCCGCCAGCCTGATGCGCGCCACGCTGACCAAGCGGCTGACCTTCCGCGGCTTCATCGTCTCAGACTTTGCCGCCCGCCACGGCGACTTCCTGCGCGACATGTCCGCTTGGGTTCGCGACGGCAAGGTCAAGTACAAGGAGTTCGTCACCGAGGGCCTGGAAAGCGCCCCCGGCGCCTTCATGGGCCTGCTGAAGGGCGCCAATTTCGGCAAACAGTTGGTCCGGGTCGGGCCGGACAAGGCCTAGGCATGATCCGGAAAAGTGCGAAGCGGTTTTCCGGAAAGATCATGCCCAAACAACAACCTAAAGCGCGAGCGCATTGATCGCGCTTTAGGCGACAGGGAATGGGACTCACGTGGCCCCGCGGCCACACGCCGCGTGGGGATAGTTAAGAAAGAGTCACCAAATGGTCACACCTGCCCGCAAAAGCCGCGGGTGTGACCGCCTGTTCATTGACGGCCGGACGAAGGCATTGAATCATCGCGCATATTTTAGGTGCTGCGATGTTAGAGATTGGTATTTTCTGCGTCATCCTCCTGGCCGTCGGCTATTGGGCGACCATGTTCATCATGGGCCGTCGCGACGACGTCATCCATGGCAAGTTCGTTCACGCCGAGGACGAGGGCGAATTCGCCCCGGCCGCAATGCCTGCGCCTCCGCCATTCCCGAAGCGTCCCGTGAAAGCTGCGCAGCGCCCCGCTGCTCAGCCAGCCGGCACCGAGGCCAAGCCGGTGAACAGCGCTGCGCTGCAATCGCTGCTCGCCGCGATCCAGCAGGATCTCAAAAGCGTGGCTTGAGTCTTTCGCGAGGCCGCAACACAAGAGCGGCTGAGGTTCAGCCGCACATGTGCGCCATGGCTGTGACAGTGCGCTACAGCATGATTCGGAAAAGTGGGTGGCGGTTTTCCGAAAAGCTCATGCTCAAACAGTAACCCAAAGCGCGATGACGATTCATCTTAATCGCGTCGCGCTTTAGGCGGCGTGCCGCATGCGTTCGATACTCTGAGTAATATGGTTTCCTGCATCGTCAGCCACCTTCAAAGACATGTCCGCCATCCGGCGGCTGGTATCGAGGGCGCTTCTGATCGAATCGCGCATCAGATCGGTCTGCACAGCCGCCAAATCCTGCGGAGTTCGGCAGCGCCAGAGTTCATTCATACGGTCCATGGTCCTCTCGATCTGCTGTCGAACGAAATCGAAGTACTCGCGTGAGACGCCGTTCATTCCTTTGACGACCGCGGTTGTAGAGTACATGATTGCTTCAGCGTTGCGGACCGATCGTTCTGTTGCCTGCTCCGTTTCATTGCCCGTCACACCGAACGTGCGACCAAGCTGATCAGCAGACCGGCCCAACATTACAGTGGCCATGTCGACGCCGAAGCGCCAACTGTTTTGCAACATCTCGGCATTCTGTTGCAGCAGGTGACTGCTGGCTTGGGCCACCTCCTCGCTGGCCTCAGCGGTAGCTAAGCCGATCCGTCTGGTTTGCTCAGCGGTCCTTTCGGCGGCGCGGCGCATTGTGTCCTCAGGGCTTTGCGTAGACTTTTCCTCCTGGCGTGGATTAGCCATCTGTTGCTCCTTGGTTATTGTTGGTGACGTCGGATCCTCTCCGTCACAGGTGCGATCCTTAGCGGCCAACGTGGGCATTTCTGGACCGTTCCGGGGCACGTGATTTTTAATCAATCCTCCGCGATCGCGCGCAGGAACGAGCGCTTCAACTTCCAATTACTCCATGGATTGGTTCACTTGCTTGGCGCCGCGGGTCTCATGTTCATACCCTCGATCATCAAGGGTCAGTAATGACCACCGCTGAAACCGTGTTGCTCATCGCTGCCTTGTTATTGGCGCTTCTCGTCGTCGGTAACATCGGCTTCTCAAAACTGGCCGAGTGGAGGAATCCACCAATCGGCAAGTTCCTCGAATGCGACGGCGTAGTGCTCCACTATGTCGATCGAGGGGATCCGGCCGCTCCTTGCGTCGTGCTGCTCCATGGCAACGGATCCATGATCCAGGACTTCACGATCAGCGGTCTGGTCGATCTTCTTGCCCGCACCAATCGCGTGGTGTGCTTCGATCGCCCAGGCTTTGGCTATAGTCAGCGGCCGCGGCTCCGAATATGGACCGCGGCAGCTCAAGCCGCTCTGTTGGCGAAGGCGCTCAATCAACTTGGAATCCGCAATCCGGTTGTGCTCGGCCATTCTTGGGGCGCCTTGGTCGCTATCGCTCTCGCCGTGCGAAAGGATTATCCGACCCAGGGTCTTGTGCTTGCGTCAGGGTACTATTTCCCGACCGGCCGATTGGACGTGTGGCTGATGTCAGGTCCAGCCATACCGGTCCTGGGCGACCTGGTCAGTTACACTGTCGCGCCGATCGTTTCGTGGGCCGTCCTGCCAGGAGCTCTTCGCAAGATCTTTGCGCCCCGTTCTGTCCCGCAGACGTTCAGGAATGAATTTCCAGCGTCTTTGGTGCTCAGACCTACACAGTTGAGGGCGGCTGCGGAGGAAAGTGCACTCCTCATTCCAACTGCAACACAATTCCAAGCTTATTATCCAGCCATCGGCGAGCGAGTGCAGATATTCCACGGAACAGAGGACCAAGTGATCGAATTCAGACAAGCGCAGGATTTACATCAAGCACTGCCTCGGTCCGATCTTCACCTTGTTCCAAATGCCGGGCATATGGTCACGTACGCAGACCCCGCCGCCATCGTGGAGGTCGTCAACTCAATGACGAACTCCTGAGATCGGCAGCGACGGCCGTCACTGGGCCTTGCCGCGTGCAGGCGCTGCAACCGGCCGCAATTCCATTCTTGATATGCCTGCTGCGACGTTCACACCTGTCTGCGCCTGGACGGACACCGGCTGCAAGGCGATCGTACGATCCGAGCCGCCCACCAGGAGGTTGGCACCAACTCCGGCGCCGACAGTGCCGCCGGCGGTCGCGCCCGCATAAGTTCCGGCCAAGGCTGCCCGGCGAACTGTCGTTGGCGCAAACACGGTCCAAACGAGCTGACCGCCGGACGTGGCTCCTATGTCCAGACCAAGCGTGCTGACGGTGCCTTCGTAAGCCTCGCGCGCCCTGCCTCGTGCCGATGCATAGATGCAGCTCAGCTGCCGTTGTCCCGCAACAATCATGCCGACTCCGGGCGATATGTTGCACGTGAGTGTGCCGACTCTCGAGCGCCCAGCCTCCTGCGCCGTTGCCGGAACCATCGTGAGGACGAGTGCCAAGGCCGCGCAAGCCGTGGCCAAATTGGTCAGCCTCGCTTCATTCAGCGTTGTCCTGGTCATGGGGCCTCCATCGACGTAGTCTGATCGTCCTTCAATGCGCGCGGAGCCAGCGATGTTCCTGTTGGTCGCAAGCCGAAGCTCCAGAACCACGAGACAGGCCTCGCTTACGGGGTCGGGATGTGGAGCACGCGTGTCCGGTTCTGCGCTAGGTGTTGAGTGACAGGCGGACATCAAGCGCGCCTACTGCACGCAGCCGATTTTATCAGTGCCCGCCGCCCATCTGGATCAGCAGCTCCTCGATATCGACATCGACCTGGCCGGCCGCCCTGATGTGGCGGACCTCGAGACTGTCGGCCTGGAAGCGGTATTCGACCAGGCCGACTTCCTTGATCGCGATCCGGTCCTGGCGCTGATCGTTGATGACGAAGCCCGCTGACGGCGCCCAGACGTGGCGGGTGTGGCGGAAGGTGAAGTCGCGGCGCTGGTGCACGTGCCCGCTGGCGATGAGACGCAGGTCGACCTTGCCGAACATCTCGATCAGCCGCGCCCGCGCCGGCTGCGGCACGTAGCGGATCGACGTCTCCGGCGTCTCGGGATCGTCGGGCAGGTTGAGAAACAGCGGCTTGTGCAGGAACAGCGCGACCGGCCTGCCGTTCACGCGCGAGATTTCCTGAGACAGCCAGTCGAACTGCTCGGCCTCGAAGGCGAGGCCCGAATTCATCACCAGCGAATTGAGGCCGATGAAGCGCCAGCCCGCGGCGTCAAACACCCAATGATCTTCGCCGATGATGTCGCAGAACTGCTGGCGGTGCGTCTCGCTGACCGGCGGCTTCGGCGCCGGCCCGATCGCGGTCGGATTGTCCCCAATATCGTGATTGCCGGGGAGATAGCGGCAGGTGACCGGCAGCGCGTCGTGCAGGCTCTTTGCGAATTCGACGTCGTCGCGGCTGGTCGGCCCGTCGAACGAGACATCGCCGGTGTTGACGACGAGATCGGGCCTACCGGCGTCGATATGCTCGCTGATCGCCGCGAAGTTGGCGATCAGGCCGGGAAAGCGCCGGCCGAGATGGGTGTCGGAAATCTGCGTGAGACGAAATTCGGACATGCGATCATCCTACCCGTCGCCGCGCGTCGGAACGATGACGGGCCGGGCATGGATCGCAACGAACAAAGTTTAAAGCACGCGATAGCGGATGCTGTAGCCGTCCTGCGGGGCGACGGCAGCGGCGAGCGGGGAAGCGATGCGGTCGGCGAGGTGCCAGGGGCCGAACTGGCCGGAGCGATGCGGCTCGGCCGGCAAGCGGAGGCGGAACTCGAAGACGCCCTTGCCTGAGAGGTTCACGACCAGAACGCGATCGGCCGTGCGGTGGTTGAGCACCACTGCGCCGCGCAGCACGGCCCGGCCGTCCGAGAGGTCGCGCACGCCATCCACCAGCGCCAATGTCTGGTTGCGGTCGGTGTGCAGCTCGATCTGGCTGTCGCCCACCGCCGCCAGCATCTCCCAGGGCATGCGGATCTCGAACTCGACCGCAGGCTTGGAGGGGTTGAGACCGAGATAGGCGAGCGCCGCGTGACGCATGTCGTAGGCGGCAAAGGCGAACAGCGCGAGCGCGGCCAAGGTCGCCAGGCCATGCCGGGCGACGTCCCGCCAGGTCCGATAGCTCAGGCGGAAGTAGACCGTCATGGCCAACGCGACCGCGAGCGCTGCCGCGATCCCCGACAGTGCCGACATCAGGAGGCCGAGCTGGCCCGCGGCGGCTTCGCTGAACAAGCTGGACAAGGAATTCATGGCTGTCTCGCCTCGGGGCCCAAGGGGCCGAAATCGCTTCAACAATCTGGGGTTGGTCGGGGAAGCGGGAATGCCGGTTCAAGTCGTTCATTGTCAGCGCCAAAAGTCGCGGCTAATGACGTCGGCGGCATTTCGCCTCCCGGGAAAGTTCCGATGTCCGTTCAAATGGTCCTGCTGCCGGTCTTCGTGCAGGTCGCTCTCACCTTCGCGCTGCTGATCGGCATGGTCCTGGCGCGCCGCAAGACCTTGGTCTCCGGCGAGACCAAGATCCGTGACATTGCGCTCGGCGAGCCGAACTGGCCGAAGGGCGCCACACAAATCGCCAATTGCTACCGCAACCAGTTCGAGCTGCCGGTGCTGTTCTATGTCCTGATTGCGCTGGCATTGCCCTTGCGCCGCGCCGATCTCTTCATCGTGCTGATGTCCTGGGTGTTCGTGGTGACGCGCTTTGCCCATGCCGGCGTGTTCGTTTCCTCCAACGATCTCGGCCGCCGCTCCACGGTCTGGCTCGCCGGCGTGCTGGTGCTGCTCGCGATGTGGATTTACTTCGCGCTGAAGCTTTTGCTGCTGATCTAGGCGCTGCGCACCACTTGAAAGAACGCGAATGACCCCTGCTGCCCGGCTGTCCGCAGCCATCGAACTGATCGACACCATCGAGAGGGACCGCGTGCCCGCGGCGAAGGCGCTGAAGGAGTGGGGCGCCGCGCACCGCTTCGCCGGTTCCGGCGACCGCGCGGCCATCGCCGGCCTCGTCTGGGATGTGCTGCGCCGCTACGCCTCGAGCGCCTGGCTGATGGATTCCGATACCGCGCGGGCCCGGCTGATCGGCATGCTCCGCCTCGAGCGCAAAATGGACACGGCGACCATGGGCGCCTTGTTCGACGGCAGCCGCTTTGCGCCGGCGCCGCTGACCGAGGCCGAGCAGGCTGCGCTCGCCTCGCGCTCCCTCCAGGACGCACCTGCCGCCGTCGCCGGCGACTACCCGGAATGGCTCGACCCGCACCTTGCAAAAGTGTTCGGCGAGGATCGCGCCGCGGAGGCGGCCGCGATGGCGAGCCGGGCGCCGCTGGACCTGCGCGTCAACACGCTAAAATCCAACCGCGACAAGGCGCTGAAGGCGCTTTCTCATCTTCATGCAAAACCGACGCCCTGGTCCGCAACCGGCCTGCGCATCGAGCTTTCGGCCGATGCGCGCAACCCCGGCATCCAGGCGGAAGAGGATTTCATCAAGGGCGCGATTGAAGTGCAGGATGAGGGATCGCAGCTTGCGGCCCAGTTTACAGCGGCAAAACCCGGCGAGCAGGTGATCGATCTCTGCGCCGGCGCCGGCGGCAAGACGCTGGCGCTGGCCGCCCTGATGCAGGGCAAGGGCCGGCTGATCGCGACCGACCGCGACAAGCGCCAGCTCGCGCCGATCCATGAGCGGCTGTCGCGCGCCGGCGTCCACAACGCCGAAATCCGCACGCCCAAGGGCGAGGCCGATTCGCTTGCCGACATCCGCAGCACCGCCGACCTCGTCGTGATCGACGCGCCCTGCACCGGAACCGGCACTTGGCGCCGCAACCCCGATGCCAAATGGCGGATGCGCCCCGGCGCGCTGGAGATCCGCCTGCGCGACCAGGCCGAGGTGCTGGAGCGCGCGGTTCCGCTGGTCAAGCTAGGCGGCCGCATCGCTTACATCACCTGCTCGGTGCTGGCGGAGGAGAACGGCGAGCAGGTGAGGGCGTTCGTCGGCCGGCATGGCGAGTTCTCGGTCGTCCCGCCCGAGCAGACTGCAAGCGTGCTCTGGGACAAGGCGGAAGCCTTTGGCGAGGCTGCGCTGCAGTCAGCCGAGGGCTGGCTGATGACGCCGCGCCGGACCGGGACGGATGGGTTTTTCGTGTCGGTGCTGAAAAAGACCGGCTGATCGACGTTGTCATTCCGGGGCGCGCGTAGCGCGAGCCCGGAATCCATCGTGCGGCGGTCTCCGCGGGTCCATGGATTCCGGGTTCGCCCTGCGGGCGCCCCGGAATGACATCAAAACAAAAGCCCCGCAGACCGATCCCGGTCGCGGGGCTTTCGAGTTCCAACGTTCTGCCGGTACGTCCGCGGTCAGAACGGTGCGAGGGCGTTAGCCGACGCGGAGATTGTCAGCCGACGACTTGCCGCTGCGGCGGTCGGCGACGATGTCGAACGAGACCTTCTGACCCTCGTTGAGGGAGGAGAGGCCAGCGCGCTCGACGGCGCTGATGTGAACGAACACGTCCTTCTGGCCGTCATCCGGCTGGATGAAACCATAACCCTTTTGGGTGTTGAACCACTTCACGGTGCCCATAGCCATGGGAATTTCCTTGTTTAGTTAGAGAGGTACGCACGCAGACCGGTACGCAGCATTGCGCCCATAGTCCCTGATGAGTCGATGTTTGGAGAATTCATCTGAAGCGTGCGCGCCCGTCAGCAACGAAGCGAAGCGGCCCAGTCGTTCGGCCAAGTATCGATGATCACAATATAGCGAGAATTTGGGGCCACTTCAAGGCACCACCCGTGGCCCGAAACGTCCCGCCACTTTGCTATTTCGCGGTGCAAATTAACCGTCGGCGCGCTTCAGTCGACGATGAAGAGCGTCGCCCCCGTCGTCGTCGAGGACCGGTGCGCGGCGTCGCCGAAGTCCGATACCTGGTAGCTCATTCCCGCCGTGAGCTTGAATTTGCGCCCGTCGCGCAGCTCGCTATCGAGCTCGCCCTTCAGCACGTAGAGCACGTGGCCGCGGTCGCACCAGTGATCCGCGAGATAGCCCGGCGAGTACTCCACCATCCGCACGCGGAGTTCGCCGATGTTGAGCGTGCGCCATGTGGCCTCGCCGCTCTCGCCGGGATGCGTGGTCGGCTCAACCTTGCTCCAGTCGGTGACGGTGAAGGGGGAGGTGGGGAGTTTCATGGGGGCGATCCTGTCTCGGAGCCGGCGCCGCTTTTGTTAGCGCACGCTGTTGCCTCCGTCATTGCGGGCGCGAGGCGTTGATCGTCGCCCCGATGTGGCCGCTTTTTCTTGGAGCGCTCGTTAGCGTTGCGACGACGTTTGCGTTGACCAAATTAGGTAAATATTACTTACCTAAGTGCCTCGTGTCCATGCCCAAAGAAGCATGTGGGCGCTCCACCACCGCGGTTGCGGCCCGCGCGCCGCCAGCGTATTGGCTGGCCATGACAGCAGCACAGAACGACCGCTCCGCGTCGACGCCCTCGGTGGCCTCGGCGCACGACAAGATTCTCATCGTCGACTTCGGCAGCCAGGTGACGCAGCTGATCGCGCGTCGCGTGCGCGAGGACGGCGTCTATTGCGAGATCGTCCCGTTCAACAAGGCGGAAGCCGCCTTCGAGGAGATGAAGCCGAAAGCGGTGATCCTCTCCGGCGGCCCCGAGTCGGTGCACGAGGCCGGCTCACCCCGCGCCCCCCAACTCATCTTCGATTCCGGCGTGCCGGTGATGGGCATCTGCTACGGCCAGATGACCATGGCGGCCCAGTTAGGGGGCGAGGTCGAGGGCGGCCATCACCGCGAATTCGGCCGCGCCGATGTCGAGGTGAAGGCCGAGAGCCAGCTGTTCGCAGACGTCTGGTCGTCAGGCAGCAAGAACCAGGTCTGGATGAGCCATGGCGACCGCATCACCAGGATGCCGCCGGGCTTCTCCGTCGCCGGCACCTCGCCGAACGCGCCCTTCGCAATCATCCAGGATGAGAAGCGCAAATATTACGGCCTGATGTTCCACCCCGAGGTGGTGCACACGCCCGACGGCGCCAAGCTCATCCGCAATTTCGTGCGCAAGATCGCCGGCCTCACCGGCGACTGGACCATGCGCGCCTTCCGCGAGGAGGAGATCGCAAAGATCCGCCAGCAGGTCGGCAAGGGCAGGGTGATCTGCGGCCTGTCTGGCGGCGTCGATTCGGCCGTGGCGGCCGTCCTGATCCACGAGGCCATTGGCGACCAGCTGACGTGTGTGTTCGTCGATCACGGCTTGATGCGCCTCAACGAGGCCGAGCAGGTCGTCGACCTCTTCCGCCACCATTACAACATCCCGCTCGTGCACGTGGACGCTTCCAAGCAATTCCTCGGCGAGCTCGAGGGCGTCACCGACCCCGAAGCCAAGCGCAAGACCATCGGCCGCCTCTTCATCGAGGTGTTCGAAGCTGAAGCCAAGAAGATCGGCGGCGCCGACTTCCTGGCGCAAGGCACGCTCTATCCTGATGTGATCGAGAGCGTCTCCTTCACCGGCGGACCTTCCGTCACCATCAAGTCGCACCACAATGTCGGCGGCCTTCCTGAGCGCATGAACATGAAGCTCGTCGAGCCCCTGCGCGAGCTGTTCAAGGACGAGGTGCGCAAGCTCGGGCGCGAGCTCGGCCTCCCCGAAATCTTCGTCGGCCGCCACCCGTTCCCGGGTCCGGGCCTTGCCATCCGCTGCCCTGGCGAGATCACCAGGGATAAGCTCGACATCCTGCGCAAGGCGGACGCTGTCTACATCGACCAGATCAGGAAGCACGGCCTCTACGACGAGATCTGGCAGGCTTTTGCGGTGCTGCTCCCGGTAAAGACCGTCGGCGTCATGGGCGACGGCCGCACTTACGATTACGTCGTTGGCCTGCGCGCGGTGACCTCGACCGACGGAATGACCGCGGACTTCTACCAGTTCGACATGAAGTTCTTAGGGGAGACCGCGACGCGCATCATCAACGAGGTGAAGGGCGTGAACCGCGTGGTGTATGATGTGACCAGCAAGCCGCCGGGGACGATCGAGTGGGAGTGATCTGGTTGGTTGGCACGGCCCGGAACCAGAAAGGTGAAACCCTGGAACGCCCGCAGAGATGCGGGCTTCTTCGTTTTCAAGCTGGTGCTTGCGAGCGCCGGCAAGACTCGCGTCGCTGGCACAGGGTCCATCTTTGCCAAGATCGATAGGTAGCGCACCGTCAGCTTGCGGCGGATCTGGCAACATTTTCTCGAAGTCGAAGGAGGAGTTGCGATGACCATCTCGACAAGCGAAGTGGAACAGTTCTTTGAACGATATGCCCAAGCCTTCAGAGATGGCTTGAACGGTACTCTTGATGAGGAGTTTTTTCGTTCGCTTTTTTCCACCCAATATATCGCTGCAGGACCAAAGGGTGTCATGGCAGGGGACAACGATCACGCTTTTGTCGAGCGGATTTCAAAAGGATACGAGCGCTACCGTCAGATCGGAAACAAGGCGGTCACCGTCTCCGAGATCGAGATGCATTCGATCGATGAAACACATTGCCTCGTCCACGTGGGCTGGAGCAGCGAGTTCGAGAAAGATGGCAGGCGTATCGATGTGCCTTTTACCAATGCCTATCTGCTTGAGCAGAATGATGGGCTGCTGAAGGTTTTCGGCTGGATTACGGGTGATGAAGTTCAACTGCTCAAGGACAATGGCCTCTTGTGAGGCTTGCCCAACGGCAGCGCGCCAGAACTTGCATTGATCAAAGAAGCTCGGCGCCGGCTCTTCGAAGCCGGCAGAACGGCCTCTGCGCGTCGAACTCAACCGCAACTCGTCCGTTGCAGGCCGTGCGCGGGGTAGGACATTCCGGCATATTGAGATGGTAATGTGCCGAGGATAGCCTTCAAGGACAGCGCCCGCAGAGAATGCTTAAAACCCTCGACATCGGATGTTCGAGGCAGCTGGAACAAGCGTAGGTTGAAAGCGTTAGCTGCGGGCCGCACTTGATGTCGGGGGCGGAGCTATGTCCGACTTATTACCCAGCGCGTTGGATCTCGCGCGCTTCCAGTTTGCCTTCACGGTGGTCTGGCACTTCCTATTTCCGGCCTTCACGATCGGGCTGGCGAGCTATCTTGCCGTGCTCGAAGGGCTGTGGCTGTGGACGGGCCGCGGCGCCTATCTCGATACCTACCGCTATTGGCTGAAGATTTTCGCCGTCGCTTTCGCCATGGGCGTGGTGTCGGGCTTGGTCATGTCATACCAGTTCGGCACGAACTGGTCGGTGTTTGCCGACAAGACATCCCCGGTGCTCGGGCCGCTCCTCGGCTACGAGGTGCTGACGGCATTCTTTCTCGAGGCCGGCTTCCTTGGAGTCATGCTCTTCGGCCTGGGACGCGTTGGCCCGCGCCTGCATTTCGTCGCGACCTGTTTCGTCGCGGGCGGCACCTTGCTTTCGGCCTTCTGGATTCTAGCCGCAAATTCCTGGATGCAGACGCCGGCTGGACACGCGATGGGAGCGGACGGCCAATTCATCCCCGAGAGCTGGCCGGCGATCATCTTCAATCCGTCGTTCCCCTATCGGTTCGCCCATACGGTCACCGCGGCTTACCTGACCACCGCGATGATCGTGGGAGCCGTGGGCGCCTGGCACCTGCTGCGGAACAGGATGAACGAACGCGCTCGCATCATGTTCTCAATGGCGATGTGGATGGCCGCGATCGTGGCCCCGCTACAGCTTCTGATCGGCGATCTGCATGGGGTGAATTCGTATCACCACCAGCCCACCAAGGTCGCCGCCATGGAGGGTCACTTCGAGACCGAGCGCCGCGCGCCTTCCATCCTGTTCGGAATGCCGGACGCCGAAGCCGGGGTGACGCGCGGCCAAATTGCCATTCCTGGCTTTGCGAGCCTCTATCTCACGCATAGCCTTGATGGAGAGGTCAAGGGGCTCAAGGCTTTCCCGAAAGACACCTGGCCGACCAACATTCCGCTCGTCTTCTGGGCGTTCCGCATCATGGTCGGCTTGGGGATTCTGATGATCGTGCTCGGCATGGCCTCGCTCGTTCTGCGTTGGCGCGACGCTCTGTACGACACGCCATGGCTGCACCGCTTTGCCGTGGCCATGGGGCCGTCGGGGCTGATCGCTGTGACGGCCGGATGGACGGTGACGGAGGCGGGACGCCAGCCATTCACGGTTTATGGACTGCTGAGGACCGCCGATAGCGTGGCGCCGATCGCAGCGCCGGCGGTGGCCGCGTCTCTGGCGGCATTCGTTGTCGTGTACTTTGTCGTGTTCGGCGCGGGGATTGCTTATCTGTTTCACCTCTTCCGCCAGACCCCTGAAGCCGGCGAGCACGGACCGCCACAAGGCCAGCCGGTCCGCACGGCCGGCATCACGCCGGCGCCAGCCTTGATAGCAGGGTCAGACACGCACAGAGCAGAGCCGCGGCAAGCGGGGATCCGGCCATGAGCATCGACCTCACATTGATTTGGGCGCTGCTGATCGCCACGGCCGTGCTGCTCTACGTCGTGATGGACGGCTTCGACCTCGGCGTCGGCATCCTGTTTCCGGCCGAGGTGGCGAGGCCCGATCGCGATGTCATGGTCAACTCGGTGGCACCGGTCTGGGACGGCAACGAAACCTGGCTCGTCCTCGGTGGCGGCGGATTGTTCGCCGTGTTTCCACTGGCCTACGCGACGATTTTTCCTGCGCTTTATATGCCGCTCATTCTGATGCTGCTGGCGCTGGTGTTCCGCGGAGTAGCCTTCGAAATGCGGTTTCGAGCGCGGACGTCGGCTGGTGAAATATGGTGGGACCGCGCCTTCTCGTGGGGCAGCTTTGCGGCCGCATTGCTCCAGGGCGTTTGCCTTGGTGCCATCGTGCAGGGCATCCGCGTGGAGGGGCGTGCTTACGCCGGCGGGTGGTGGGACTGGCTGACACCTTTCTCGGTTTTGACCGGTATTGCTCTTGTCGTCGGCTACGGCCTGCTCGGCGCATGCTGGCTGATATGGAAGACCGACGGCGCGCTTCAGGCACGCTGCCGCAACTACGCACGCGTTCTCGGATTTGCGACACTCGGCTTCATCGCCCTCATATCACTGATGATGGTCATCCAAAGCCCTGCGTTCCGGGAGCGATGGCTGACGCTGCCGAACATGCTTTACGCAGCGCCTGTGCCAGTTCTCTTGGCCCTGCTGGCATGGCGCTTTCACCGCGCGCTCGCAAAGGGCGAGGATGGGATGCCGTTCCTGTGCGCGCTCGGCTTTTTCCTGCTTTCTTATGCCGGGCTGGGCATTAGCATGTGGCCGATGATCGTGCCGCCCTCGATTACGATCTGGCAGGCAGCCACGCATCCCAGCAGCCAGTTGTTCCTGCTCGTCGGCGCGGCGGTGCTGGTACCGGTAATCCTTGTCTATACCGGCTACGTCTATTGGATCTTCCGCGGCAAGGTGCGGCACGGCGAGGGGTATCACTGATGCTGCGCGCATCGCGGACTTGGAGGCAGCTGCTATGGTTCGTGACGCTGTGGGCTGCAGGTGTCACCACGCTCTTCGTGGTCGCATTGCCGATCCGGTGGTTGCTCAAGGCGGGATGAGGAATCCGGAGCGGGCAGGATCGGCAGGCTGCCACTCCTCTTTCGGCATAGTGCGGCGCTGCGAGCCGTTCGCGTGCCATGCTTGGCCACGTCATCTCGACTTGCGTAGCTACCCGGCACAAACGTCGGATGCCCGACCTCTGCTCCCGTGATACGACATCCGCATCGTCTCCAAGGAGCCCGCTTAATGTCCGTCGCGACTGCCGCCAGCCAGCAGCCTGCTGCCGCTGAAACCGACCCCGAAACCCTCGGCTATATGCGCGGCTTCCCGCCATCCCCCGACCGCCTCATTACCTTCCAGGACGGCTCCTTCCGCAGCTTCCCCGAGCTGCGCTGGGCCTGGAGCAACATCCGCCAGCTCGTGCCGACCGTGAACGTCTGGCGCGGGGCAGGGCCGGCGTCGGTGTTGCCGCGGGCGGAGCAGGACATCGGCCGGGTTGCCTCGACCACGATGGACGGGCGTCCCATGACCTTCGAGAAGATGCTGGAGGAGACCTACACCGACGGCATCGCGGTGCTGCACCGGGGCAAGCTGATCTATGAGCGCTATTTCGGCGCGTTGAAGCCGCACAAGCCGCATATCGCGATGTCGGTGACGAAGTCGTTCACCGGCGTGCTCGCGGGGATTCTGGTCGCTGAGGGCAAGGTCGATCCGCAGGCGCCCGTCGTCGACTATGTTCCGGAGCTGAAGCCAAGCGCGTTCGGCGATGCGCGTGTGCACGAGGTCATGGATATGACCACGGGGCTGCTCTACACCGAGGTCTACACCGACAAGAACTCGGACGTGTGGGGCCTCAGGCGCGCCAACGGCATGGCGCCGATCCCTCCGGGCTATGACGGCCCCACCACCATCTTCGATTTCCTCATCGCGCAGAAGAAGCAAGGCGAGCACGGCAAGGCCTTTGCCTACAAGACCGTCAACACCGACGTGCTCGCGTGGATCTGCCGCCGCGCCAGCAACATGACGCTGTCCGATCTGCTGTCGGAGCGGATCTGGCAGCCGATGGGTGCGGAGGAGGACGCGCATTATCACGTCGACCGCATAGGCACCGAGAGCGGCGGCGGCGGTCTCTCCACGACATTGCGCGATCTCGCTCGCTTTGGCGAGACCATGCGCAACCACGGCCGCTTCAACGGCCGCCAGATCGTGCCGTCGCAGGTGGTCGAGGACATCGCGCGCGGCGGCGATCCCGAAAAATTCAAGCCGGCCGGCTACACCACACTGCCGGGCGCCTCCTACCGCAATCAATGGTGGATCACGCACAATGAGCACGGCGCCTACATGGCGCGCGGCGTCTACGGCCAGGGCATCTACATCGATCCCAAAGCCGAAATGGTGATCGCACGCTACGCCTCGCATCCCATGGCAGGCAACGCCGCCAACGATCCCGTGACGCTGCCGGCCTACATGGCGCTAGCCAAAGCGCTAGTGGTCGGTGCGTAGGGTGGATTGGCCTGCGGCTGCGCGAAGCGCAGTCCGCCGGCGTAATCCACCATCTCTCGCCGCGCCGTGTCGGCAATGGCGGATTACGCCTTCGGCTAATCCGCCCTACGAGCCGGCGAAGGCGCTGATGCCCGGCGGGTAGGGCGTCGCAGCTCGTGCCTCACTCATGCGCCTCCTGCCAATGCGGATAGGTGACATAGGCGGTGACGGCGCCTTGCTCGTGCGAGCGGATCGTGACCGTCTCGCCCTTCGGCATATGGACGATCTCGCCGGGCCCCGCGGTCACGGTGCTGCCGTCGCTCGTGACCGACAGCTTCCCTTCGAGGACGATCATGACATCGTCGACCTTCATGGTCTCCTTGAGATTTTGGTTCGGCGCGTAGCGGCCGAAGCCGATCGTGATAGGTCCGCCGTGGCGCTGGTCGACCATGTTGGCGACGAAAATATCGCCATCCTGTCCCGGTGAGCGCTCGAGCGAGGCGTCGGCGATGGCGAATTTGCGAACTTTCATGAGGTCTTTCCGTCTTGTGGGGCTGGGGAGGGCACCGATAGACGCCGTGGCCGTTGTTTGGTTCCGCCGCGCGGGCGGTTTGACGCAGCGGAACGTTGCGCAATATAAGTATTGACTTATATTAGTCGCGATCGATATTTGTCCGGCGGGCGAACCACAGGGAGAACCGAAAATGCAGATCGACGTCGCCAGGGTCTTGGGGCTTGTGACACGCTCGGTGAGGAGCTTGGAGAGAGACGGCAAGCCGGCTAGCGCGGTGACGCTAACGCGGCTCTACGACACCAGCGTCGACGATCTCTGGGACGCCGTGACCAGCAGGGAGCGGATCCCGCGCTGGTTTGCGCCGGTCGAGGGCGACCTCCGGCTCGGCGGACGCTACCAGGTCAAGGGCAATGCCGGCGGCACCATCACGTCCTGCACGCCGCCCACCCATTTCGCCGCGACCTGGGAATTCGGCGGCGCCACGAGCTGGATCGACGTCAGCCTGAAAGCCGAGCGGAGCCAGGCGCGCCTGACGCTTGAGCACACCGCGATCATCGAGGATCATTGGAATCAGTTCGGTCCGGGTGCGGTCGGTATCGGTTGGGACCTCGCGCTTGCGGGACTTGAGCGATATCTTGCGACCGGGGCATCGGTCGATCATGAAACGGCGGAGGCGTGGATGGTCTCGCCCGAGGGCAAGGACTTCATGACGACGAGCGGCGAATATTGGCGTGCGGCGCATGTCGCAAGCGGGGTCGATCCTGACGAGGCGAAGCAGCGCTCGGACCGCACCATCGCATTCTATCGCGGCGAGATGCCGCCCGACATCGTTCATCCCGGCACCGGAAGCTGATGCACGCCTTCGAGGTTCTCGCCGATCCCGTGCGCCGCCGCATCCTCGAGCTGCTCGGCCTCAAGGAGATGGCGTCCGGCGAGGTCGTCGAAGTCATCGGGGCCGAGTTCGGCATCACCCAGGCGGCCGTCTCGCAGCACCTCAAGGTGCTGCGCGAGAGCGGCTTTGCGAGCGTCCGGGCGGAAGCGCAAAGGCGCCTCTATTCGGTCGACGCCGCCGGGCTGCAAGCGGTCGATGCCTGGGTCGGCCAGTTCAGGATTTTCTGGGAGCCGAAGCTGGACGCGCTCGCCACCGAGATCGCGCGCGGCAAGCGCGAGCGTCGCAAGGCGCCGATCATCAAGCGGACAGGGAAGAGGGCGTAATCGGGCTCCGTAGCCTGGATGGAGCGCAGCGTAATCCGGGGTGTCCCACACAGGCAGTAGCGTAGGGTGGATTAGCAGGCCGCCGCGAAGCGCAGCGGGCGGCGTAATCCACCATCTCTCTCATTTTGTCGTACTCAGGTGGATTACGCTGCGCTAATCCACCCTACGAATTCCGCGACATCTTCTCGAGCTTCTTCACCAGCCGCTCCCGCTTCAGCCGCGACAGCCGCTGAATCCAGAATATGCCGTCGAGCTGGTCGATCTCGTGCTGATGGCAGACAGCTCGCAGGGCTTCGGACTCCTCGGTGTGCATGTTGCCGTCGAGATCCCGATAGCTGATCCGCACCCGCGCGTGTCGCTGCACCTCGTCGTTGATCCCCGGCATCGAGACGCTGCCTTCGCGGTGCATGATCATCTCCGGCGAGACCCATGTGATCTCCGGATTGACGTAGGTCTGCGGGCCGTCCTTCGCGTCGAGCTCCAGCACCACGACGCGCAAGGGCACGCCGATATGCGGCGCGGTGATGCCGATGCCGGGCGCGGCGCGCATTGTGTCGAGCAGATCCTGCGCGAGCTCGCGCAAGGAATCGTCGAACGCGGTGACGGGGCGGGCCGGCAGCGCAAGCCGGCGGTCGGGATAGCGCACGATCGGGCGGATGGTCATGCAGGGCTCCTACCACTCACTCACGGATCATTGAAGCATCCTCGCTTGACCGCCTACCTACTGGAAGGTAGTTAAGCGCCATGAGCACCGCTTCCTCGACCGCCGACGACATTCTTGGCTGCGCCCGTACGCTGATCATCGCGGGCGGCTACAACGGCTTCAGTTACGCCGACATCGCCGATGTCGTCGGCATCCGCAAGCCGAGCATCCACCACCACTTTGCCAGCAAGGTCGATCTGGTCCGCACCCTGGTGTCGCGCTATCGCGAGGAGGCCCAGGCAGGGCTGTCGGCGCTCGAGCGCAATGTCGCCGACCCCGCCGAGCAGCTCAAAAGCTACATCGCCTATTGGGAGGCGTGCATCAAGGATGCGACGGCTCCCTTCTGCGTCTGCGCGCTCCTTGCCAGTGAGCTTCCGATTCTGCCCGAGGAAGTGGCGCTCGAAGTTCGCGCGCATTTCCGCTCCGTGTCGTCGTGGCTGGCTTCGGTGATGGAGCGCGGCAAGCGGCAAGGCCGGCTCCATCTCTCCGGCACCGCGCGGGCCGAGGCGGAGGGATTCATGGCAACCGTTCACGGCGCGATGCTGTCGGCGCGGGCCTATGGCGATCCAAAAATCTTCGGGACAATCACCCGGCCGCTGCTGGAGCGGCTTTCCACCAGGCACTGACGAGATCGGCACAGGCCGGGCAGGGCGCTGCTTCGGCGTCGTACGTAAACTACCAACTAGTAGGTAAGGAGCAGAAAATGAGAACCAGCGAGATGGCATTGGGCGCCGACCAGGCGGAATGGCTGAAACGGTACTACTTCATGCGTGCCGCGTTTTCCGTCGCTTGGGTCATTGCGGCCCTCGCGATCGCGCCGTCATCGGCAGTGATCGCAGCGACGTTGCTCGTTGCCTATCCGGCCTGGGACGCTGCCGCCAATTATCTCGACGCGCTCTGGAGCGGTGGCTTGAACCAGAACCGCACGCAGGGCCTGAACGTGCTGGTCAGCCTCGCCACCACCATTGCGGTCATCCTGGCCTTGCAGGTCAGCATGAACTGGGTGCTCGGAATCTTCGGAGCCTGGGCGATCCTGTCCGGACTGCTCCAGCTCGGCACGGCCGTGCGGCGCTGGAAGCGTCTCGGCGCGCAATGGGCCATGGTGCTCAGCGGTGGCCAGTCGGCCCTGGCGGGCGGCTTCTTCATCTTCCAGGCCGCGACGCCTGCGGTGCCGTCGATTGCGAATGTCGCGGGCTATGCCGCCGTCGGCGCGATCTACTTCCTGGTCTCGGCCGTCTGGCTCACGGTCGACGACTGGCGCCGTAGTGCGGCCCTGTGAGCCGCAATGTCACTTACGGATAGGGCGTGCCGTCCTTGTGCAGGAAGCGGCCGTCCGATGCCGGGCTCATCATGTCGATGTCGGAGCAGGTGATGAGGTCGGCTGGCGAGCGTGAGCCGATCTCGAGATAGACCGCCGTCACGCTCGACCTGTTGATCATGTGATGGCCGTTGCCGCTGGCCTTGGGGAAGGCGGCGCAATCGCCGGCGTGCAGCACGGTTTCGCCGCCATCCTCGATCAGTGTCACCTCGCCTTCGAGAATGTAGACGAACTCGTCCTCGTGCGAATGCCAGTGCCGCTGGCTCGACCAGGTGCCCGGCGGCAGGCGCATCAGGTTGACGCCGAAATCCGACAAGCCTCCGGCATCGCCGAGCCGCTTGCGAATGCGCTCGGCGCAAGGCGCATTGAAAGGCGCCGGATAGCCGGAGCCCTTGCGGGCCGGCACGGCGGCGACGTCGATCTTTGGCATGTGGGACTCCCTGCAATCCACCAACAGACCGGCGGCGCGAAGCATCATCACGATGAACATCGCGGACCAGATCAATATGTGTGGGATGCTGTCATTCTGCGGCTGTTTTGCCCGACGTGTCAAACCGATCTGTGATGATGTCGCGCGAGGACAGGGAGCCGCTGAGCTGTCGTTCCTGGTAGGTAAGTCATTGATCCCGCTGGCGCCGCTACTGTGCATGGGGTTGTTTTTCGAGTTTTGCTGGCCGCTCACGAAAGCGTGCGGCAGAAACGACATCAGCCTGTCGGCCGGCGCGGTTCCCGTTCGTCTTCCACGCGAGACAGACCTGACGGGAGACTGAAATGATTTCTTCCAACTATCGCTGGGTGATCGTCGCCGCCGGCGGCGTGCTTGGCTGCGTCGCGATCGGCGGCATGTTTTCGCTGCCGGTGTTCCTCCAGCCGATCACCAAGGACACCGGCTGGTCGGTGACCGGCATCTCCAGCGCGATGACGATCGGCTTTCTGGCCATGGCCTTCACCAGCATGGCTTGGGGCACGCTGTCCGACCGGTTCGGGCCGCTGCCGGTGGTGCTGACGGGATCGGTCGTGCTGGCGCTCAGCCTGTTCGCGGCGAGCCACGCCACCTCGCTTCTCGTGTTCCAGATCGTCTTCGGCCTGTTGGTCGGCGCCGCTTGCGCTGCGATCTTCGCGCCCATGATGGCGACCGTCACGGGCTGGTTCGACACCAATCGCGGCCTCGCCGTGTCGCTGGTCTCGGCCGGCATGGGCATGGCGCCGATGACGATGTCGCCGCTGGCGGCCTGGCTCGTCTCCGGCCACGACTGGCGCACCTCGATGCAGATCATCGCGCTCGTGGTCGGCGCCATCATGATCCCGGTCTCGTTCCTGGTGCGCCGTCCGCCGGCGCTCGCGCAAGGTCCGGCCGCGCCCGCCGGCGAAACCGCCGGACAAAACGAGATGTCGATGGGCGAGGCGTTGCGCTCGCCGCAATTCCTGATCCTGCTCGCCACCAACTTCTTCTGCTGCGCGACGCATTCCGGCCCGATCATCCACACCGTCAGCTATGCCGTGAGTTGCGGCATCCCGCTGGTCGCAGCGGTGACGATCTACAGCATCGAGGGATTTGCCGGCCTCGGCGGGCGCATCGCCTTCGGGCTGATGGGCGACCGCTTCGGCGCCAAGCGCGTGCTCGTCTCGGGCCTGCTGCTGCAGGCCTTTGGCGCGCTCGCCTATGTCTTCGCGCAACAGCTGACGACGTTCTATGCGGTCGGCGCGATCTTCGGCTTCATCTATGCCGGCACTATGCCACTCTATGCCGTTCTGATCCGCGAGAACTTCCCGCTCAAGATGATGGGCACGGTGATCGGCGGCACGGCGATGGCAGGCAGCCTCGGCATGGCGACCGGCCCGCTCGCCGGCGGCCTGATCTACGATGCCTTCTCCAGCTATGCCTGGCTCTACATCGCCTCCTGGGCGATGGGCTTAGGGGCCTTCCTGATGGCCATGACGTTCCGCCCCTTCGCAAAGCCGCAAGGCGAGGTGGCGCCCGCGGCGGCGTGAATTCGAGATCGAGGCGTGGCGTCAGAGCTGCGCCTCGATCGCGGCCTTGTCGATCACCGACCAGACCTGCCGGATCTTGCCGTCGAGAAATTCGTAGAAGACGTTTTCGCAGAAGGACACGCGCCGCCCGTTGACCGCAAGACCAACGAATGTCCCGACCGGTGTGCAGTCAAACTTCAATCGGGCGGCGATGCGGGGAGGATCGGAGATCAGCATCTCGATATGGAACTGCAGATCGGGGATCTCCCGAACATCCCGTTCCAGCATCGCGCGATAGCCCGCAAGCCCAAGGGGCCGCGCGTTGTGGGTGGCCTCCTCATGCACGAATTGTCCGAGTGCCGGCCAATCCCGCCGATTCAGGCAAGCGATGTAGGCGCGGTAGATGTCGGCGAGGTCGTCTCTCATCATTATCGAAGCTCCCACGGCCTCGACCAACGCGCGAGGACCGCGAACCGGTCCAGCGTCAGAGGCGCTTTTCGAAGAAGAGGTCCGGATAGGGATCGTCGTTGAACCGCGGGATCTCGCGCCAGCCCGTGCTGCGATAGAGCTGACCGGCTTCGGGCAGTGCGCTGTTGGTGTCGAGCCGCAGCAGCGCGATGCCGAGCTCGCGCGCGGCGCTCTCGGCCGCATCCATCAGGCGGCGGCCGAGCCGCAGCCCGCGCGCGGCGGGCGCGACCCACAGCCGCTTGATCTCGGCGTAGCCGTGATCGGTGCCCTTCAAGCCGACGCAGCCGATCGGCAGCGTGTCCGACATCGCAACGAGGAATGTGCCGCGCGGCCGGCGCATGTCCTTGGCGTCGGGGTCGCGTGACAGCGAGACGTCAAAGCCCTGGCTGAAGCGGCGGCCGAGCTCGGCATAGTACTCGCCGAGGCAGTAGCGCGCTTGCTCGCAGCGCGGATCCGTCTCCTCCAGCGCGACGCGCTCGCGCGTCAGCGCGGAGGCGATCAGGTCCATCGCCGCCAGCAACGCCTCGCGTTGCGAATGTTGCGCGAGGAGGCCTTCGGCCTGCGCGTTGGACAGCGCCTCGTAGGCTGCGAACTCGCGCCGGCCCGCCCGTGTGAGCGTTGCCATGCGCCGCCGCGCATCGTCCTCGCGTGCGGCGGTCTCGATCAGCCCTTCGTCCTCGAGGCTGCGGAGCAGCCGGCTCATCAGCCCGGAATCGAGACCGAGATAGTCGCGGATCTCCGCCACGTCCGATCGCCCATGCCCGATCGCATTGAGCACGCGCGCCGCCCCGAGCGGCCGGCCGCGCCCGAGAAACGACGTATCGAGCGCTCCGACGGCAGAGGTGACGGCGCGGTTGAAGCGGCGAACGCGGGAGACGGGATCGAGCATGATATCTGACTTTAGTCAGATATCGCGGCTTGTCAATCGAGCGAGAGCTGATCGAGTTGCAGTTGCGCGCCTCTTTGTGAGTTGTTCCCGTGTCGCGAGCCGTTACCATGCGGCCGCTCGGGGAGTCTGAATTCACAACGAGCGGAGGCGGCATTGGGCGGGATGGAACGCAAAGCGAAGGGATCGGACCTGTTTGTCGCGGCGTTGGAGAATGAGGGTGTTGACCGCATCTTCGGCATCCCCGGCGAAGAGAATCTCGATCTGGTTGAATCGCTGCGTGCTTCGAGGATCGAGCTGATCCTGACCCGCCACGAGCAGGCCGCCGCCTTCATGGCCGCCACCCACGGGCGGCTGACCGGCAAGCCCGGCGTTTGTCTGTCGACGCTCGGCCCGGGTGCTCTCAACCTGTCGACGGGCGCCGCCTACGCGCATCTCGGTGGCATGCCGATGATCCTGATCACCGGCCAGAAGCCGATCATGAGCAGCCGGCAGGCCCGCTTTCAGATCGTGGACGTGGTGGCGACCATGAAGCCGCTCACGAAACTGTCGCGGCAGATCGTCAGCGCCTCCAGCATCCCGACCGTGGTGCGCGACGCCTTTCGCGTCGCGATGGAGGAGCGGCCCGGGCCGGTGCATCTCGAACTGCCCGAGGACGTTGCCGGGGACGAGGTGCCTGCGGTCCCCGTGATCCCGGTCCATCCGATCGAAATCCCGGTCGCCCATCGCGCCGCGCTCGACCGCGCCGCCGAGATGATCATGGCCGCCAAGCGCCCGCTGGTGATGATGGGCGCGGCGACCAGCCGGCCGCGGTCGACACACGGCATCGCAAGCTTCGTGCGGCGGACCGGCATTCCGTTCTTCACGACTCAGATGGGCAAGGGCACCGTGCCCGGCGGCACCAATCTCTACATGGGCACTGCCGCCTTATCCGAGCGCGACTATGTGCATGATGCCATTGACGCTGCCGACCTGATCGTTGCGATCGGTCACGACCCGATCGAGAAACCGCCCTTCATCATGGGGCCCTCGGGCCCGAAGGTCATTCACGTCAGCTACACGCCGGCGAGCGTCGAGCAGGTCTATTTCCCCGATGCCGAGGTCGTAGGGGACGTCGGCCCGAGCCTGGAGCTGCTGGCGGATCGACTCGAAGGCAAGCTGCCGCAGGCCGGGGCGCTGCTGCCGCTGCGCGAAGAGATACTGAAGCACATCGCCGACCGCGCCACCGAAGCGCGCTGGCCGCCGACGCCGCAGCGCATCGTGCACGACATCCGCCAAGTGATTCCGGAGAACGGCATCGTCGCCCTCGACAACGGCATGTACAAGATCTGGTTTGCGCGCAACTACCGCACCCGCGTCGCCAACACGCTGCTGCTCGACAATGCGCTGGCGACCATGGGCGCCGGCCTGCCGTCGGCGATGATGGCCGCGATGCTCTATCCCGACCGCCGCGTGCTTGCGGTTGCCGGCGACGGCGGCTTCATGATGAACAGCCAGGAGATGGAGACGGCGGTCCGCCTCAAGCTCAACCTGGTCGTGCTGGTGCTGGAGGACAAGGCCTACGGCATGATCCGCTGGAAGCAGGCCGTCGACCGCTTTGCCGATTACGGCATGACGTTTGGCAATCCGGATTTTGCACTATACGCCAAGGCTTATGGCGCCAAGGGTCATCGCATCGAAGGCATCGACAGCTTCGGCACGACGCTCGATGCCGCCTTCAGGGAGGGCGGCGTGCATCTGGTCGTGGTCCCGATCGATTATTCGGAGAACGTGCGGGTGCTGGTCGACGAGTTGCGGGCGCACGAGAAGGCGAAGGCGTGAATTTTGTGCGACGCTCTCACCGTTCGTCATTGCGAGGAGCCCTTGCGACGAAGCAATCCAGACTGTCACCGCGGAAAGATTCTGGATTGCTTCGCTGCGCTCGCAATGACGGAGCCTGTGGCGGAGACCCTCCGTCGATCTGACAACTCCACTTGTCTCGCGCAGCCCGATCGCCGACACTCGCAATCACCCGATCCAACCACCACAGGAATATGAAATGACCCGCGTTCGTTGTGTCACCGAGATGGGCATGGGCGTCGACGTCCACGGCAGGGACGCTACCAAGGCGGCCAAGCGCGCCGTCTCCGATGCCATCAGGCATTCCAGCCTCGGCTTCTTCCGGATGATCGGCAAGACCGCGAACGACATGTTCGTGGACGTCACGATCGGCGTGCCGAATCCAGAAGCCGTCGACAAGGAAGCCGTCGCCAAGGAGCTGCCTTACGGCACCGTGACCGTCACCGCGGTCAAGGGCGGGCTGGAGATCCCCTCGGCCACGGAAGTGGCCAACGATCCCATCCTGATCGCCAATGCCGCCGTCATCGTCAGCTTCGACAAGGATTAGGCCGATGTCCGCGAGCAATGAGGCGCTGCTGGATCGTCCGATCTGGAGCGCGTTGACGACGAGCCAGAAGCATCTGGCCGAGGGCGGCCCGCGGGCTCTGCGCTATCCCGTGGACATGACGCCGTTTGCCGATATGGCGGACATGTCCGCGGCAAGTTTTGCGGCGCTCGGCGATCTCATGTCGGGCTCGCAAGTCGCGGTGCTGTTCACGCCCGAGCCCGTCGAAATTCCCGCCGGCTTCAAGGTGCTGCTCGCGGAGCCCGGCGAGCAGTTGATCGGCTCGCCCGCCGACACTTCGCTGCGCGATGCCGAGATCGTCCGCCTCGGCGCGACTGACGTTCCCGCCATGATGGCGCTGACCGAGCTGACCAAACCCGGGCCGTTTGCGGCGCGGACGCACGAGCTCGGCACATTCCTCGGCATCCGTGCACGCGGCGAGCTGGTCGCCATGGCCGGCGAGCGGATGAAGCCGGGCAATTTCACCGAGATGACGGCGGTCTGCGTGCATCCCGATCATCGCGGTCGCGGTTACGCACAGGCGTTGCTCGCCGCCATCGCGCGCCAGATCGAGGCGCGCGGCGAAATTCCGTTCCTGCACGTGTTCGCGAGCAATACGTCTGCCATCGCGCTGTACCAGCGGCAGGGCATGCGGATTCGGCGCCGGCTGCAGGTCACCGTGCTGATGAAGCAGGGATGAGCTGCACCGTGGGCTTCATATCCCGAGAAATCGCGCTATATCGATTCCAACCACAAATCGGGGGGGGGAGCACATGGACGCCAGAACGACTGATTTTTCCGCCGTACGGACGGCGATGCAGCGCTACGTCGATCAGGAGATCATTCCCGGCGTATCCTGGGCCGTGCTGCGCGGCCGCGAGGTGGTCGATCAGCAATGCGTGGGCTTTGCCGACCGAGAGGCCAACACTGCGCTGCGGCCCGATCATATCTTCCGGGCGTTCTCCAACACCAAGATCTTCGTCACCTGCGCGATCATGCTGCTGGTCGAGCAAGGCCGCATCGGCCTCGATGACGCAGTCGAAAAATTCCTGCCGCAGCTCGGCAATCGCAAGGTGCTGAAGCAGAACGCTTCGAGCCTTGCCGATGTCGAGCCGGCGAAGAGCCCGATCACGATCCGCCAGCTCCTGACCCACACCTCCGGCCTCAGCTACGGCATCTTCGATCCCGGCACGGTGCTGTTCAAGGGTTACAACGAGGCGCGCGTGCTCAATCCGCTGACGCCGCTCAGCGACATGATCGACAGGCTCGCCGACCTGCCGCTGTCCTATCACCCTGGCACGGCCTGGGAATATTCCGTGGCGACCGACGTGCTCGGCCGTGTGGTCGAGGTCGTCTCGGGCCAGCCGCTCGATGTCTTCCTGAGGGCGCGCATCTTCGATCCCCTGGGCATGATCGACACCGGCTTCCATGTCCCCGAGGCCCAGCAGGGCAGGCTGGTCGCGCTCTACAACGGCGCCGACGTGCTCGACCCCATGAAGCCCGGCCTCGCGCGCGCCGACCATCTGCCTTACCCGCAAGCCTATCGGCGGCCGCTGCCGCGGCTCTCGGGCGGCGGCGGTCTGGTTTCGACCTTGCCGGACATGCTAGCACTGCTGCGTGCGCTGCTGCCCGGGTCAGATGCGCTGCTGAAGCCGGAGACGCTGCGGCAGATGATGACGAACCAGCTGCCCGCAGGCCAGACCATCCGCTTTGCCAATCTCGGGCCGATTCCCGGCAAGGGCTTTGGCCTCGGCGGCGCCGTCACCTTCGCGCCGACGCCGTTCGATCCGCCGAACTCGACAGGTGAATTCCAATGGGGCGGCCTTGCCGGTACCCATTGGTGGATCTGTCCGGAAGCGAACACTGCGGGCGTCCTGATGACCCAGCGCTACATGGGCTTCTGGAATCCGTTCTTCTTCGAGTTCAAGCGCCTTGCCTCTCAGGCGGTCGGAGGTTGACCGCAAAGAATCTTTTACCAGCGCGAATCCTTTTTGGCCGTCGCGTCCTCTTGATGGTCGAGGCAATCGGTCTCGGCCCATATCGGAGGATGTGATGGGATTCTATCGAAAGAACATGGGCGGGCTGCATCAGGTGGTGCGGGTCGTCCTGGGGATTGCGGTGGCGGCTGCGGCGTTCGTTTATCTTGCCGGCGCGACGGCATGGCTGGTCGCGCTCGGTGGCGCCGGCTTCGCGCTGACCGGTTTCGTCGGTTATTGCCCGATGTGCGCGATGGCAGGCATCGGCAAGGGAGGGATGTCGTGAGCGCGGCGGCGATCTCGCCAAATCTTTTGGAGGCCGCGCGGCTCGGCGATGCCGAGGCGATTGCGCGTCTGCTCGAGACGACGCAGCCAGATATTCGTCGCTATGCGCGGGCAACCTGCCGCAGCTCGGCGGACGCCGAGGATGCGACGCAGGAGGCGCTGTGGATCCTGTTCCGCCACGTCGGCACGATCCGTTCGCTGCTGGCGTTGTCGGCCTGGCTGTTCAGCGTGGTCCGGCGCGAATGCCTGCGGCTTGCACGCCGAACCGGCCTCGTGCCGACTGTTGATGGTGCCGAGGCGGAGGCCGCACTGCTGTTGCGCCCTGAGGCCGATCTGCGGCTCGACGTCGCCGCGGCGTTCGAGGCCCTGCCGCCGCACTATCGCGATGTCGCGCTGATGCGCGACGTCAAGGAGATGACGATCGACGAGATTGCCGCCGCGCTCGGCGCGACCAGGCAGACCGTGAAGGCGCGGCTGCATCGCGCCCGCGCCTTGATGCGCGAATATCTGACGAGATGAGAGACAACCAGATTCAAAGGAAAAAAACGGAGTGACGTGGGCGGGAGACGTCGCCTCCCGCCCACGGCTTCGCTTTAGTCCTTCCACGGATCGAACTCGCCTTCGCCGGCCATGGCGACGGCGAACGGCCGCAGCGTGTGCAGCACGCGCACGGTGCCGGCGTGTTGGGCCAGCACGTCCGGCAGGCGGCGATAGGCCATCGGGCTCTCGTCGAGGTCGGCACCGATCAAGGTGACGCCGCGCTCGTTCAGCCAACGGTCCATCTCCTCGCGCGAGAAGCGCCGCTTCGCCTCACGTCGTCCGAACAGGCGGCCGGCGCCGTGCACGGTCGAGTAGAGCGAGGCCTTGGCTTCCGGGCTGTCGACGCCTTCGAGGATGACGGCGTCGTCGCCCATCGAGCCGCCGACGAACCCCTTCTGGCCGGGAAACGCCGGCGTCGCGCCCTTGCGCACCACCCACAAATCCTTGCCGTCGTGGGTCTCACGCCAGGCATAGTTGTGGTGGTTGTGCACGCTCTCGGTGACGCTGCCGCCGATGATCTGGCGGACGCGCTCGACGACCCACTCGCGGCCTGCATAGGCATAACGCCCGGCGAGCTGCATCGCCGCGATGTAGCGGCGGCCGAGCTCGCTGTCCTCGTCGACTACGGCGGGCGGGACGTTCATGCCGTCCTTGCCGCCGGCGGCCTTGAGGTAGCGCGTCGCGGAGGTATGCCCGAGGCCGCGGCTTCCGAAGTGGACGCCGATCCAGACGAAGCCTTCCTCGTCGCGCATGAGGTCGACATAGTGGTTGCCCGATCCGACCGTGCCGAGCTGCTTCACGGCCTTCTGACGGTAGTCCTCCATGTCGCTTTCGCGCCAGGCCTCGCCGTCGTCGAACAGGTCGTGCTCGGCCCGTTCCGCGTTGGCACGGCCGACGCCGAACGAGATCACCTTGGCGACGTCGCGGATGATCGTGGGTGCGATCTCCGCGATGTCGTCGAAGCGCGTGTCGAGCCGAGCCGCCATGTTGCCGCAGCCAATGTCGAAGCCGACGCCGGAGATGCTGATCTGCTTCTCATAGGCGATGACCCCGCCGACCGGCTGCGCATAGCCGAGATGGCCGTCGGCGCAGATCACGCCGGAGACGACATTGCCGATGGCCATGCAATTGCGCATCTGCGCAATCGTCGCCTCCTCGTGGGGTCCGAACACCTTCAGCGGCGCATTCTGGAAACGGGCGTCCTGCGTCCGGAACGCGGCAATCGAGCTCGCGGTCGCATTGGCCTCGCGGGCAAGATGCTCCTTGCGCGCGGCGTCCTTGTACAGGCACCAGGCCGGCTGGCCGCGTCCTTCGCCGACGCGCGAGTCGGGATCGACACCGGCGGCGAGGCAGAGCTCGCGGGCGCGTTCCATGTAGGGGTCGGGTCGTCGCATGGTCGTAGATCCTTGTCATTCCGCGCGCACCATAACGGGGGCGGGCGGATCATTTCAGAGATTTCGCTGGCCCCGGGCGCATCTCGCGTCCGGGGCCATTGTTGTTGCGCATCAGGTCAACGCCGTCTCGGACGCCGCGATCCACGCGACCACGGCCTCGGAGAAGCCGTTGACGCGGGTCCAGGCGCCGTGACCGACGCCGTGCTGATACGAGGCCACGTTGACCATGGTGCCGCGCGCCCTCGGCTCGGGCACCTGGTCGTGGCTCTGCTCGTCGGTGAAAACGATGAGGCGATCGCCCTTGCAGTCGATCTCCGTCACCGCCTTGCCGAGATAGGTTCCGCCATGCGGCTGCGAGTTGATGATCGCATCCCGCAGCGCGAAACCGCGGCGGGGAGGGACCTTCACGACCTCGTTGGAGAAGGTGAAGATCTCGACCTCGTCGCAGATCTCGCGGGCGAGAATGGCAAGGCCACACGCCGCCTCCGCGCGCGTCATTTCCGACTGCGCGGAGAGGGTCGCGAACATCGAGCCGGACACGTCGATCAGGAGCCGGGTGCGGCCCGGAAGCCGCACATGGTCCTTGACCGACTTGAGCATCGCAGCCTCGAGCTCGGGCTCGAAGTCCGGCGCATAGCGCGCCGCCGTGATGAAGCGATAGGGCAGGATACGATCCGTCCGCATCGCCTCGATCGCGCCTGCGATGGTCTCGCGCGGGACCTGCGCGTTCTGCATCAGGCGCAGATTGCGCAGTAGCGCCAGGCCGCCGAGCTTTCGCTCGGCGATCAGCCGCTCGAAGCTCTCGCGCTTGTTCTTGCCGGCCGAGAGCGAAACCTCCCAGGTGTCGGGGGAGGCGAGCTCGCCATCGACGAGCTGCTTCCACACCTTCGCCTGATCGGCGTCTTTCGGCTTGGCGTGCACCAGGAACAGAACGTCCCTGATCCGCACCGCGCCGTCGCGGTCCCACTTGGCGAGCTGATAGGCGTCGAACTTGGTCAGCGCGCGGGCAAGGCCCTTCTTGACCTGCGCGGAGACCGGCTGACGCTTGCGCTGCTGCATCGGCCCCAGCGCATCCGCCCAGTAGATCGCGAGCAGCTCCGTCATCTCGTCGGGACGCTGGATCACCTGGGCGAGCGTGTCGGCAACGAGGGTGCGGTGCTTCTCGCTGCGCGCCATCTCGCGGATGACGAGGAGCGGTGCGTGCCGCAGCTTCATCACCTCGCGCGCCTCGATCGCAAGCTGCGCGACGCGCGCGGGCGCGACCTTGGGCACGAGGGCCTTGATGCGGTCGGCGATGGCGACGCCATCCTCGTAGAACTGGTCCTCCCACAGGAGGCAGTTCATCAGCGCGCGCTTCAGCTCCATCTCGGGCGTGAAGCGAATTGCGCGTGCGCCCTCCCGCGTGAAGGCGCGAACGATCTTGTTGAGCCTGACCATGATGGCCTCCTCTTGGGTTGATGGGGATGGAAACGGAACAGGCGAGGCTGTACTGCCCTTGCGGGCAAGTCACATGCTCTACCGCTGAGCTACGGACTTTCGTCCGGAAGGAGTCGAACCTTCGACATTGCGATCCGAAGTAACAGCGCTCCTCACCACCGGCGGTGGCTAGGGGACACGATCCGGGAACGGGCGATTGCTGTACCCGACGAGCCGAAGCTCGCCGGAAAGCGCTCTATCCTCTGAGCTACCGGTGCATGGGACACCGGGCGGGATTCGAACCCGCGACCTCTCGCGTTGCAGGCGAAGTAACAGAAATCTTCACCACGGATCGTGACGGGTTGGCGGGGAACGATCGATGCTGTTGCTGCCCTTGCGGGCGATCCGCCTTTCGGCGCGCAGGGTTCGAACCTGCTCGGCGCTTTCCCGCCTTTACCACGAAGTAACAGACATCTTCACCACCGCCAGGCCAGTGCTTTCGCATCGGCCATTGATGGGTACGCTGGGGAACGGGCGATATCGGCTTTCAGTGACAACAACACAGTCTCTGTCCCCAACGGATAGATCCTGCGCCGGGCCGCGTGCAAGCCTTTTCCGAGGCCGCATCCCGGTGCGTGTGTCAAAGGCGGGAGGCATACCCGCTGTGCCGTGTGGAGAAGTATCCGACATCTTCACCACCAGCGTCGGTTGAGCCGCGATCCCTCACGGCAAACCGAGTTAGAAAAATTCGATCGCGGCGCTGTCGACGCGCCGCACATTGCGAACCCACTGGGTTCGCTCTGCCATCGGTGTCCGGCTCATCGCCTCGTTCCCTCCGGCAGGCCCCGCGCACTTGGGCACGCGCCTCTCCAGCGCGAGCCCCGAGATCCGGGTCCCTCGTTCCGGCCATTGCCGGGATGTTCGGTGGGGCCGCGCGGCGGGCAACAAAAAACCCTCCGGAGCGGCAGGCTCGGGAGGGTCCGTGAGAAGCGGACTGTCGATCTTGCGGTCAGGCAAGATCGCTCCCATGAGCCGGGCATGCGCAATCGAACAGCTTTGGGCTATTCGGTATGCGGATAATTCTTTCGTAGCGGTACGACATCGCTCGGTTCATGGTGTCTGTCGCAAACGGAAGTGCTTGCGAGGGCGCGGGACATACGCCCGCAACTTGCGGATGTCAAGCGAGACGCGCGAGGAAACTGAAATTGACGGACGCATGACTTGCAAAAACTATCTGGGGCTCGACGGATTTCGCTTCGGCTGGGTCGCAGCGTGGATTGACGAGCGCGGCGATCAAGGCTTCGATTATTCGCCAAGCCTGATGCGTCTGCTCGCAATCCCGCACGCCCGCGCGATGATCGACATGCCGATCGGACTGAACGCGAGCGGCTACCGCGCCTGCGATTTGCGCGCACGCGAACTGATCGGCCCAGCCGTGTTTCTCGGCGCGCGCCGCGACCTCTGGGCGTTCCACGACATGGCGGCGGCCAATCGCCATTACTGGAAGCACGAAGGCGAGGGCAGGGGCGTGTCGGCGCAGCTCTGGAATATCAGGGACAAGATGAGGGAGGTCGACGAGGCCATGACGCCGGCGCGGCAGGCGACGATCGGCGAAGCGCATCCGGAATTGATCTTCTGGAATCTGGCAGGACGCGTGCGGCTCGAACCGAAGTCCTCGCCGCGGGGCCGCGAGCAGCGTATCGCGCTTTTGAGAGGCCGCGGCTTCACTGAGGTCAAGAGATGGCTCACGCTTCGCCACGGCACCGGGATCGGTCGCGACGATCTCATCGACGCCTGTGCCTGCGCTGTCGCAGCGCGCGACAGCACGCAATCCGTTGGTGACGGCAGGATCGATCCGCGCGGACTACGGATGGAGATCAACTTCTGAAGGCGATCAGCCCTCGACTTCGCCTTCGAGATGACCGCGGCTGTTGGGGCCTGGATATGAGCCGCCCTCGTCGCCCAGTCTCGCTGCTCGCGCTTGGTACTCGTCGGCCATCGCCCGCAACCGCTGCGCCGCTTTGCTGTGCGTGAGATCGTTCGCGACGCGGCGACAGCGTTCGGCGTGGTCGAGCAGGGCGCGTTTCTCGATGTTCATTGAGCGACAACGCGCGAGGGGGCCATTGGTCCCTTTGAGAGCCGCCGGAACAGAGCGATGCCGTCGCAGCGAGATCGGGAAAAAATAGCAATATTTTGTCGTCGCCTGGAACGTGGCGCCTGAGCCGACGTTCTACGCCAGAGGCTGTCGAGGGATATACAATACAATGTACGACGTGTGCCAATTGGCGACCGCGATGCTCGCGGTTGCCTTTACGGCCCTGCTGCTGATCACGGGTCAACGGTTCATCGAGTCTCGGCTGCAGTATGAAGCAATGCCCCCGTTCGTGGCGATGGCGACACTGCCGCCCTAGCACAGCCGGAAGTGACTTGCGCGGTGCGGTACCTTGCCTAGATTGAGCACGCCTCAGTCCATGCACCCAGAGTCCCGATGTCCGATATGTCCTCCATTCCTGTCCCCAACTGGGACCGTCTGTCAGTCTTTCCGATCACCAGGCGCTGGCCACCCAAGCATCCGGAATTACTTCAGCTCTATTCGCTGCCGACGCCGAACGGCGTCAAGGTTTCGATCATGCTGGAGGAGATCGAGCTTCCTTACGAAGCGCATCTGGTCGACTTCGGCAAGGACGACCAGAAGACGCCCGAATTCCTCTCGCTCAATCCCAACGGTAAGATTCCGGCGATCCTCGATCCCAACGGTCCCCGCGACAGGAAACCATTGGCGCTGTTCGAGTCCGGGGCGATCCTGCAATATCTCGCGGAGAAGACCGGCAAGCTGCTGCCGCAGGATGCCGCGCGGCGTTATCAGACGCTGCAGTGGCTGCACTTCCAGATGGGTAGCGTCGGGCCGATGTTCGGTCAGGTCGGCTTCTTCCACAAATTCGCCGGCAAGGATTACGAGGACAAGCGGCCTCGTGACCGCTACGTCGCCGAAGCCAAGCGCCTGCTCGGCGTGATGGATACGCATCTCGCCGGCCGGCAATGGTTCATGGATGACGACTACACCATCGCCGACATCTCCATGCTCGGCTGGGTGCGCAATCTCATTGGCTTCTATGGCGCCGGCGATCTCGTCGAGTTCAGTCAGTTCAAGGCGGTCGGCGCCTGGCTCGAGCGCGGGCTTGCGCGCCCCGCGGTGCAGCGCGGATTGAACATTCCGCAGCGGCCCTAAGTCGCTTTAGGTTAGTGTTTGAGCATGATCTTTTCGGAAAACCGCTACACACTTTTCCGGATCATGCTCTAGAACAGCCGTCCGCCGTTCGGCACCGGCTTGCTCGGCTGCACCAGCACGACCTTGCCGTCGGCATCGGGGAAGCCGAGCGTCAGCACCTCGGAGACGACCGGGCCGATCTGGCGCGGCGGAAAATTGACGACGGCCGCGACCTGTTGGCCCACGAGACTTTCGAGCGGGTGGTTTTCGGTGATCTGGGCCGAGCTCTTGCGCACGCCGATGGCGGGGCCGAAATCGATCCACAGCCGCCAGGCCGGCTTGCGCGCTTCCGGAAACGGTTTGGCGTCGACGATGGTGCCGACACGGACGTCGACCGCGAGGAATGTGTCGAAGTCGATGGTCGGTGCGGCCGCCGCTGCGGGATCGTGGGTGACGTGCATGGGATGTCCGTTCGGTGGGGTGACGCGTCTCGCGACATTGTCGCGCGACGCGGAGTTTCGTACAACGCCACGCACATCATTGCTACGCCATGCGCGAGGACCGTCTTGCCCACCATCATCTACGGCATCAAGAACTGCGACACCATGAAGAAGGCCCGCGCCTGGCTCGATGGCCATGGCGTGGCTTACGCGTTTCACGACTACAAGGCGGCGGGTGTCGAGAAGGACAGGCTGAAGCAGTGGAGCGACAAGGTCGGTTGGGAGACCCTGCTCAATCGCGCCGGGACGACCTTCAAGAAGCTGCCCGACTTCGACAAGGAAGGCCTCACCGAGAAGAAGGCGCTGGCCTTGATGCTAGCGCAACCATCGATGATCAAGCGGCCGGTGCTCGAAATCGGCGGCAAGCTGTTGGTCGGCTTCAAGCCGGATATCTATGCCAAGGAGGTCGGCGGCAAGGCGCGCTGACGGCTAGTTCAGCTCAATGATCTCGTTGGAGATGGCGCGGCCCGGCTGGTCCGAGAACTCGACCGGATCGGCGGGTGCGATGCGGCCGGGGGCGCGATGAAACAGCTCGCGATCGATCACGGCCCGCAGCTTCGGGCGCGGCAGCGCGTCATTTCCGCGCATCAGATTCTTGATCTCGAAGCCGCCGTCCTCGCAGAAGGTCTTTACTGACGCGATGACGTGGCTGACCCTGCCGTCGGTCAGGAACGGCAGCAGCAGCCGCTCATACGCGACGATTCGGCCATAGGCGTCGTCGACGTCGGCAACGCTGTAGATCGGAAGGCCGCGCGCGACGCATTCATGATAGATCGGCATCACGTATGGTGCGAGCCGCGGCCCGACGTAATCATCGAGCGAAACGCCCTTGCCGGTATGCCCATAGGCGCGCGAGATGCGCGTGCCTTCGCTCTGGATGACCAGACGCGGCGTCGGCGTCGAAAGCTCCACCGTATAATAGATGAGATCCGACAGCTCCTCCTCGAGCCGCGCGGGCTGATACTCCCAGATCGCGGGAGCGATCTGCTGGCGCGCATAAAGTCGCAGCCACGTGTTGAGGAGATCACGCTGGCGGATCGACTTGACGACGGAGGGAGCGGCGCTTGCAAAATCCAAGACAATATTCTCCGCGCGTGAAAACCCCGGGATGATCGGGCTTGCGGGAAAATTTTCGATGAAGGCTGGCGCGGGAGACGAAAGACCGTTAACGACGGCTTGATGGCCGGTGCCTTGCGAACCGGAAAGGCCGGGCAGGCACGACATCGACCTCTGCGACTAAGGGAGCATTTGTACCCCGGCCGGAGGCCTGACCTGCTCAGCTTTCCGCCTTGCCTAACCCCCGTCACCTCCGGCATATTCCGCGCCCGGAGGCGGCGCCCCGGTGGGCTGCAAGTCCTCCGGACAGCCGAAGCAACAAGGACAGCCACGCGCCGCGCGCGGGCAGGGGGAAAACTGTTTGGCCGATGAGTTCATTCTCGAAACGGAAGGCTTGACCAAGGAGTTCGCGGGCTTCTTCGCCGTCCGCGACGTTGCGCTCAAGGTTCGCCGTGGGAGCATTCATGCGTTGATCGGCCCGAACGGGGCCGGCAAGACGACCTGCTTCAATCTTCTGACCAAGTTCCTCAAGCCGTCGGCCGGGAAAATCCTGTACAAAGGGCAGGACATCACCGCGATGGCGCCGGCGGATGTGGCCCGCATGGGGCTGGTCCGTTCGTTCCAGATTTCGGCGGTGTTTCCCCATCTCACCGCGCTCGAGAACGTCCGTGTCGCGCTGCAGCGCCAGCATGGCTCTTCGTTCGATTTCTGGCGCTCCAAGTCGGTGCTCAACCGCTTCAACGACCGCGCGCGCGAGCTGTTGAACGATGTCGGCCTCAACGAGTTTGCCAACACGCCGGCGGTCGAGATGCCCTATGGGCGCAAGCGTGCACTTGAGATTGCGACCACGCTGGCGCTCGACCCGGAGATGATGCTGCTCGACGAGCCGATGGCCGGCATGGGCCACGAGGACATCGACAAGATCGCGGCGCTGATCAAGCGCATCTCCGCGAAATACACCATCCTGATGGTCGAGCATAACTTAAGCGTCGTGGCCAACCTCTCCGATATCATCACCGTGCTGACGCGCGGGCAGGTGCTCGCGCAAGGCCACTACTCCGAGCTCACCAAGGACGAGCGCGTCAAGGAAGCTTACCTGGGAGCCGGTCATGCCTGATACAGCGATCGCCGAGGCTCCGGCCAGGGCTGCGACTGGCGGGAACATCCTGCAAGTCCGCAACTTGGAAGCCTGGTACGGCGAGTCTCACATCCTGCACGGGATCAACTTCGACGTGAACGCGGGCGAGGTCGTCACCCTGCTCGGGCGCAACGGCGCCGGCAAGACGACGACGCTGAAGTCGATCATGGGCATCATCGGCAAGCGCACCGGCTCGGTGAAGTTCAACAACCAGGAGATCATCCGCGCGACCTCCGACAAGATCGCGCGCATGGGCGTCGCCTTCTGTCCGGAAGAGCGGGGCATATTCTCCAGCCTCGACGTCCGCGAGAATTTGATGCTGCCGCCGGTTGTCCGCGAAGGCGGTTTGCCGCTCGACCAGATCTTCGAGCTGTTCCCGAACCTGAAGGAGCGGCTGAACAGCCAGGGCACCAAGCTGTCGGGCGGCGAGCAGCAGATGCTGGCGATCGCGCGCATCCTACGCACCGGCGCGAGCTTTCTGATGCTGGACGAGCCGACCGAGGGTCTTGCACCCGTCATCATCCAGCAGATCGGCCATACCATTGCGCGGCTCAAGAAGGAGGGCTTCACGATCCTCCTGGTCGAGCAGAACTTCCGCTTCGCTTCCACCGTCGCCGACCGCTATTACGTAGTCGAGCACGGCAAGATCATTGACGGGTTTTCCAATTCGGAGCTTGCCGCCAACATGGACAAGCTCCACACCTATCTCGGTGTGTAGCCGAGCAGGCCGGACGATCGAGAGTAACTATCAAAGGAATATTGGGAGGTCGGATTATGAAGCACAGCATTTCGGCAATGTTGCTCGGGACGGCCCTGGCGCTCGGCGCGGCAGGCGGCGCGGTCGCGCAGGACAAGAACATCAAGATCGGCGTGCTGACCGACAATTCAGGACTTTATGCCGATCTCGGTGGCGCCGGCTCGACCGTCGCCGCACAGATGGCGATCGAGGATTCCGGGCTCGCTGCCAAGGGCTGGAAGCTCGACCTGATCTCCGCCGACCATCAGAACAAGCCTGACATCGGCTCCACGATTGCTCGGCAATGGATCGACGTCGAGAAGGTCGACATCTTCATGGATGTCCTGAACTCCGGCGTTGCGCTGGCGGTGAACAATATCGTCAAAGAGAAGAATTCCATCCTGATCAACACAGGTGCGGCGACGTCGGATCTCACCAACGCGCAATGCTCGCCGAATACGGTCCACTGGGTCTATGATACCTATATGCTGGCCAACAGTACCGGGCAGGCGCTGGTGAAGGCGGGCGGCGACACCTGGTATTTTCTCACCGCGGACTACGCCTTTGGTCATGCCCTCGAGCGCGACACTGCCGCGGTCGTGGTGAAGTCGGGCGGCAAGGTGATCGGCAACGTCAAGCATCCCCTGAATACCGCTGACTTCTCGTCCTTCCTGCTTCAGGCGCAGGCCTCCAAAGCCAAGATCATCGGCATGGCGAATGCCGGCGGCGACACCACCAACACCATCAAGCAGGCGTCCGAGTTCGGCATCGTCTCGGGCGGCCAGAAGCTTGCGGGCCTGCTGCTCTTCATCACCGACGTGCACTCGCTCGGTCTGAAGGTGGCGCAGGGCTTGAATTTCACCGAGACCTTCTATTGGGACATGAACGACGGCACGCGCGCCTTCTCCAAACGCTTTTCCGAGCGGATGAAGAACAAGGCGATGCCCTCGATGGTGCAGGCCGGCGTCTATTCGGGCCTGCTGCACTACTTCAAGGCGCTGGAGGCGATGGGCGGCAATCCGCATGACGGGGCCAAGGTGGTCGCCAAGATGAAGGAGATGCCGACCGACGATGCGTTGTTCGGCAAGGGAACGATCCGTGCGGACGGTCGCAAGCTGCATCCGGCCTATCTGTTCGAGGTCAAGAAGCCCGAGGAATCCAAGGGCCCCTGGGACTATTACAAGCTGATCGGCACGACTCCCGGCGACCTGGCCTTCCGGCCGCTGTCGGAAAGCGCCTGTCCGCTGGTGAAGAAGTAACGGTGAACGATGCGGGCCGGCGCCGCAGCGGTGCCGGCCTGTTGTTGAGGAATAGAAGGGACCGGGTGCGGGATCGATGCAGGCTCTCTACGCTCAGCTACTGGTGGGACTGATCAACGGCTCGTTCTACGCGCTGCTCAGTCTCGGGCTTGCCGTCATCTTCGGCATGCTCAACATCATCAATTTCGCCCATGGCGCGCTCTACATGATGGGCGCCTTCGTCGCCTATTTCCTGTTGAACCTCGGCGGCATCAACTATTGGTGGGCGCTGCTGCTGGCGCCGATCATCGTCGGCATCTTCGGTATGATCCTGGAACGGACCATGCTGCAATGGCTGACCGGGCTCGATCATCTCTACGGTCTGCTCCTGACCTTCGGCATCGCGCTGATCGTGCAGGGCGTGTTCCAGAACTATTTCGGCTCCTCGGGCCTGCCTTACGCCATCCCCGACCAGCTCAGGGGCGGCATGAATCTCGGCTTCATGTTCCTGCCGATCTACCGCGGCTGGGTCGTCGTGTTCTCACTGGCGGTGTGCCTTGCGACCTGGTTCCTGATCGAGAAGACGCAGCTCGGCGCCTACCTGCGCGCCGCGACCGAAAATCCGACCTTGGTGCGTGCCTTCGGCATCAACGTGCCGCGCATGATCACGCTCACTTACGGTCTCGGCGTCGGCCTTGCCGCGCTTGCCGGCGTGCTCTCGGCGCCGATCAACCAGGTGCGGCCGCTGATGGGTGCCGACCTCATCATCGTCGTGTTCGCGGTGGTGGTGATCGGCGGCATGGGCTCGATCATGGGCTCCATCATCACCGGCTTTGCGCTCGGCGTGATCGAAGGCCTGACCAAGTATTTCTACCCCGAGGCCTCCAACACCGTCGTGTTCGTGCTGATGGTGCTGGTGCTGCTGGTGAAGCCGACGGGATTGACGGGAAGGGCGGCCTGAGATGACAACCCTGACGGACGACACGCTTCCTGTGACCCCGCGCGCAATGCGCGACGAGATGATTGTATTCGCAGTGATGGCGCTGCTGCTCGCAGCGGTGCCGTTCACGGGCGTCTATCCGTTCTTCGTGATGCAGGCGCTGTGCTTTGCGCTGCTCGCCTGCGCCTTCAATCTGCTGGTCGGCTATGGCGGCTTGCTGTCGTTCGGCCACGCGATGTTCTTAGGCACGGCCGGCTATTGCAGCGCGCATGCGCTGAAGGTCTGGGCGCTGCCGCCCGAGCTCGGCATTCTCGTCGGCGTCGCCGCGGCGTTCGTGCTCTCGATCGTCACCGGCTACATCTCGATCCGACGCCAGGGCATCTATTTCTCGATGATTACGCTGGCGCTGTCGCAGCTCCTGTACTTCATCTATCTCCAGGCCCCGTTCACCCATGGTGAGGACGGCATCCAGGGCATCCCACAGGGACGCATGTTCGGCGTGCTCGATCTGTCCAAGCCGACGGTGCTGTACTATGTCGTGCTGGTCGGCTTCCTCGCCGGCTTCCTCCTGATCTTCCGCATCATCAACTCGCCGTTCGGCGAGGTGCTGAAGTCGATCCGCGAGAACGAGCAGCGCGCGATCTCGCTCGGCTACCGCACCGACCAATACAAGTTCCTGGCCTTCGTGCTGTCGGGGACGCTCGCCGGCCTTGCCGGTGCGCTGAAGGTGTTCGTGGCGCAGAACGCTTCGCTCACCGACGTGCACTGGACGATGTCGGGCGAGGTCGTGCTGATGACGCTGGTCGGCGGGCTCGGCACCGTTTTCGGTCCCGTGGTCGGCGCCTTCGTGATCATCGCCATGCAGCAATATCTGGCCGGCTTCGGCCAGTGGGTGACGGTGATCCAAGGCGCGATCTTCGTGGTCTGCGTGCTGACCTTCCGCCGCGGTGTCGTCGGCGAAATCGCGCATTACTTCCGGCGTTCGCTCTAAGTAACTGATATTGCATCAATTTCATTGATGCATGAAAGCGGTGGATGATCCGGCTCCGCGGGCGTGAGGCGACACGCGCGCGGATCGAAAATGGTCTATGACAGTTTTGTGACAGCCCTTGCGGGCCTGACCATTTTCCAACCGGTAGTTTGTCCCCATGATGCGATGGTTTCGTGCGTTCCTGCCCAGGGAAGAGCGGTTCTTCGACCTGTTCGACCGCCATGCCCAGACCGTGATCCAGGGCGCGGTCGCGCTCCAGGGCATGCTCAACGGGGGCGAGGAGACGCCGGTCTATTGCCAGCGCGTCAACCAGTTCGAGAACGACGCCGACAATATCACCCGCGAGGTGCTGACGGCGGTGCGCCGCACCTTCATCACCCCGTTCGACCGCGGCGACATCAAGAACCTGATCACGTCGCTGGACGATGCCATCGACCAGATGCAGCAGACGGCCAAGGCCGTGATGCTGTTCGAGGTGCGCAGTTTCGAGCCGCCGATGCGCGAGATCGGCGGACTCTTGATCGAATGCGCCAATCTGGTCGGCCGTGCGCTGCCGCTGATGCAGGAGATCGGCAAGAACGTCGCCATGCTGACCGCGATCACCGAGGAGCTCGGCAAGCTCGAGGGCCGTGTCGACGATCTCCACGACATCGGCCTGAAGGAGCTGTTCCTCAAGCATCGCGACGGCAATGCGATGGACTTCATCGTAGGCGTCGAGATTTACGACCATCTCGAGAAGGTCGCCGACCGCTTCGACGACGTCGCCAACGAGATCAACAGCATCGTCATCGAGCAAGTGTAGGGCAGGGCCGCCGTGGATGCTGCGTTGGCTTTTCCCGTCCTGGTCGGCTTGATCGCCGTCGCTCTGCTGTTCGACTTCCTGAACGGCCTGCACGACGCCGCCAATTCGATCGCGACCATCGTCTCGACCCGAGTGCTGCGGCCGCAATTCGCGGTGTTTTGGGCCGCGTTCTTCAATTTCATCGCGTTCCTGGTGTTCGGGCTGCACGTCGCCCAGACCATCGGCACAGGCATCATCGATCCCGCGGTCGTCGACGCCCAGGTGATCTTCGCAGCCCTCGTCGGCGCCATCGTCTGGAACCTCGTGACCTGGGCGCTCGGCATTCCATCGTCGTCGTCGCACGCGCTGATCGGCGGGCTAGTCGGCGGCGGCTTGGCCAAGGCCGGTATTTCGGCTGCGGTGTGGAGCGGCCTGTCCAAGACCGTGCTGGCCATCGTGCTGTCGCCGCTGGTTGGCTTCCTGCTCGCAATGGCGCTGGTTGCGATCGTGTCCTGGGCCTCGGTGCGCTCGACGCCGTTCGCGGTCGACCGCGCCTTCCGCATCCTGCAATTCGTCTCCGCTTCGCTCTATTCGCTCGGCCATGGCGGCAACGACGCGCAGAAGACCATGGGCATCATCGCGGTGTTGCTCTATTCGCAGGGCCATCTCGGCAGCGAGTTCTCGGTGCCGTTCTGGGTGGTGCTGTCGTGCCAGGCGGCGATGGCGCTGGGCACGCTGATGGGCGGCTGGCGCATCGTCCGCACCATGGGCCTGCGCATCACGAAATTGACCCCGATGCAGGGCTTTTGCGCCGAGACCGGGGGCGCGGTGACCCTGTTCATGGCGACCTACCTCGGGGTTCCTGTCTCGACCACCCACACCATCACCGGCGCCATCGTCGGCGTCGGCGCCGCCCGCCGCGTCTCGGCCGTGCGTTGGAACGTCGCAAGCTCCATCGTCTATGCCTGGGTGATCACGATCCCGGCCTCAGGCATCGTGGCCGCGCTGACCTGGTGGGTGGTCCAGCTCGTCAAGTGACGAGCTTCAGTCCGATGATGCCGGCGACGATCAGGCCGATGCTGGCGAGGCGGAAGGCCGTCGCCGGCTCGCCGAACAGAACCATGCCGAGCGTCGCGGTGCCGACCGCGCCGATGCCGGTCCAGACCGCATAGGCGGTTCCGACGGGCAGGGATTTGAGCGCAAATCCGAGCAGGATGACGCTGCCGGCCATGGCCGCGAGCGTGACCGCGGACGGGACAAGCTTGCTAAAGCCCTCGGTGTATTTCAGGCCGATGGCCCAGGTGATCTCGAGGAGACCGGCGACGAACAGGATGCTCCAGGCCATGACGACCCTCCATTCAAGGCAGGGTCGTCCCCGCGGCTGGTGTGCTGATGGGCAGGGAGGTCGTCCTCCCAAAAGGGGGATATGGGGCTGGCCGGAAACCTTCGCAATCACCAAATGAGGCTTGATCAGGCCCGTTTTCCCTGCCACACGCTCCCGCCATGTCCGACATCGCCGCCACCACAGCCGAATCGCCGGCCCGTTCCCCGCTTGCCGCCGAGGTGGCGAGGCGGCGGACCTTTGCGATCATCTCCCATCCCGACGCCGGCAAGACCACGCTGACCGAAAAGCTGCTGCTGTTCGGCGGCGCTATCAACCTCGCCGGCCAGGTCAAGGCCAAAGGCGAGCGGCGCAACACGCGTTCGGACTGGATGAAGATCGAGCGCGAGCGCGGCATCTCGGTGGTGACCTCGGTGATGACCTTCGAGTTCGAAGGCCTCGTCTTCAACCTGCTGGACACGCCGGGCCACGAGGACTTTTCGGAAGATACCTATCGCACGCTGACGGCGGTCGATTCCGCCGTGATGGTGATCGACGCGGCCAAGGGTATCGAGGCGCGCACCCGAAAGCTGTTCGAGGTGTGCCGTCTGCGCGACATCCCGATCATCACCTTCATCAACAAGATGGACCGCGAGAGCCGCGACGTGTTCGAGCTGCTCGACGAGATCGAGAAGACGCTGGCGCTCGACACCACGCCGATGACCTGGCCGGTCGGCCGCGGCCGCGACTTCCTCGGCACCTATGACGTCGTCAATGGCGGCGTGCGCCTGCTCGAAGGCGGCGGCGCCAAGACCGGCGCGGCGCTCGAGATCGAGATCGAAGAGCTCGCCAAGCTCAACGCCAATCTCGACGTCTCCGCCGTGAAGGACGAGCTCGAGCTCGTCACCGAGGCGTCGAAGCCGTTCGAGCTGGACGCGTTCCGCGAGGGACATCTGACGCCGGTCTATTTCGGCAGCGCGCTGCGCAATTTCGGCGTCGGCGACCTCCTGGAGGGTCTCGGCAAGTTCGCGCCCGAGCCGCGCGCACAGGACAGCGACCAGCGCAAGGTCGAGGCCACCGATCCGCGCATGAGCGCCTTCGTGTTCAAGATCCAGGCCAACATGGATCCCAACCACCGCGACCGCATCGCGTTTGCGCGCCTGTGTTCGGGCAAGCTCAGCCGCGGCATGAAAGCCAAGCTCGTGCGCACCGGCAAGAGCATGCCGCTGTCGAGCCCGCAATTCTTCTTCGCGCAGGACCGCTCGGTCGCGGACGAAGCCTTCGCCGGCGACGTCGTCGGCATTCCCAACCACGGCACGCTGCGCATCGGCGATACGCTGACCGAGGGCGAGGATTTCAACTTCGTCGGCGTGCCGAGCTTCGCGCCGGAAATCGTCCGCCGTGTCCGTCTCACCGACGCGATGAAGGCGAAGAAGCTGAAGGAAGCGCTGCAGCAGATGTCGGAAGAGGGCGTGGTGCAGGTGTTCCGCCCCCGCGACGGCGCCCCGGCGCTGGTCGGCGTGGTCGGCGCGCTGCAGCTCGATGTGCTCAAGGCCCGGCTCGAGGCGGAATATTCGCTACCGGTCGAGTTCGAGGTCAGCGAGTTCCAGCTGGCGCGCTGGGTCTCCTCGGAGGACCGCAAGAAGCTCGACAGCTTCATCGCCGCCAATAATTCGAGCATTGCCGACGACGTCGACGGCGATCCCGTCTATCTCGCCCGGAACGAGTTCTACCTCGGCTACACCAAGGAGCGTGCCGAGGGTATCGAGTTTAGCAACGTCAAGGACGTCAAGAAAAAGGGGTAATGTTTCCCAGACGTTCTCCGTGATGCAGGACGGCAACGCATAGCGAGGTCGACGGTCATGAGGCGGCGCGAATTCATCATGCTCGCTGCAGGCGCGGCGGCCTATCCGCTGAGCACATCCGCGCAGGGGAATGTGCGGCGGATCGGTGTGTTGGCGGGAGGTAGGGCGAGCGATCCGGAGAGCCAGGCCGGCTACCAGAAACTGAGACAGCGTCTGGGTGAACTCGGTTGGGAACAGGGGCGCAACATCCATATCGAGTATCGCTGGTGGGCCGGCGATCCGAATGTCGCCGATGCTCAAGCGGCTGAGCTCGTGAAGTGGGGGCCGGATGTGCTTCTGGCAATCGGCACTCCCTCTGTGGAAGCCCTGAGGCGACGCGCGCCGACCTTGCCGATCATCTTCACGGTCGTTGCCGATCCCGTGGGTGCCGGTTTCGTCCAAAGTCTGGGCAAGCCGGGCGGAAATATCACGGGGTTCACGACCTTCGAGCCTGAAATGGCGGGCAAGTGGCTGCAATTGCTCAAGCAGGCGGCACCCGCGATACGGAGGGTTGCCGCAATCTTCAATCCGCGAACGGCGCCCATGATCTTGATGCCATCCGTGCAGGCGGCCATTCCGGCAGTCCAGCTCCAGCTCGTTCCGGCGCCGGCGCACAACGCCGCCGAGCTCGAACAGGCGATCTCCCGCTTTGCAGAGCAGCCAGACGGCGGGCTGCTGATCTTTCCCGACGCATTTCCACTCGTTCATCGGCAATTGATTCTGAACTTGGCGGCCGCGCATCGTCTGCCGGCGATGTATCCGTTCCCGTCCTTCGTCACGGACGGCGGGCTGATGTCTTACGGAGTCTCGATTACGCAGCTCGTCGGTCGCTCGGCGGATTATGTCGACCGCGTCTTGAGAGGAACCCGTCCCGCAGACTTGCCAGTCCAACAACCGAATGAATTCCAGTTCCTGCTCAATCTCAAGACAGCCAATGCGTTGGGGCTGAATTTACCGCCCACGCTGGTGGCGCAAGCGGATCAGATTGTCGAGTGAAGCGAACCATCGCGGCCAGCCTTGAAGCTTTCATAGCCGTCGCCACCTGTTGCAAATGCCATTGCGGTCCCGGTACATGTGGCGCTGCATTCTTGTTCTTGCCTTGCTGGCAATGACCTCGATCGCCGCCGACGCGCAGCGACGCCAGATCAATCCGATTCCGTTCGCGCACGAGCCTTGCAGCGTGCTCGACGGCGAGCCCTGCACGCCATCCTATTGCAGCCCGCTCGAGCCCGGCCCCTGTATTCCCGAGATCGACTACCCTTACGGCCAGAACCTCCAGCTCACGATCGAGAGCGTGCCTGCCGAGGCCGACCGCGCCAAATACCGGAAGCCCGATCACGATCTCGACACGATCGGCGACCTCTTCGCCGCGCTGCGCAGCTGCTGGTCGCCGCCATCGGACCATGCGCGCGCAGGCATGCAGATGTCGGTGCGCTTCAGCTTCAACAAGACCGGCGGCCTGATCGGCCCGCCGCGCCTCACATACGCGACTGCGGGCGTGCCGGCGGACACCCGGACGACCTATCTGAATGCCATCAATGCATCGCTGAAGGCCTGTCTGCCGCTGAAATTGACCAGCGGGCTCGGCGGGGCGTTGGCCGGGCGGCCCATCGCGATCCGTTATGTCGACAATCGGGAGCTCGGCAAATAGCGCGCGAGTTGCGAGCATCGGCCGATCGATGATACCTCAGTGGCGGGGGCTGCTTTGCGGGGAGGATGTCGTGGGTCTGCTGGTCATGATCCTGGGGCTGGTGCTGTTTTTTGCATCCCATATTTTCACAACCAGACGGAAGGCGCGCGCGCAGGCGATCGCGAGGCTGGGCGAGGGGACCTACAAAATCATCTATTCGCTGGTCTCGCTGGCGGGGCTGGTGCTGATCATCTGGGGCTATGCCCATTACCGCAGTTCCGGCTGGATCGACGTCTGGTATCCGCCGAAGGCGATGAAGCACATCGCGCTGGCCTTGATGCTGCCTGCAGTCATCCTCGTGGTGGCGTCCTACATGCGTGGCCGCGTCTATGCGACGCTGAAGCATCCGATGCTGGCCGGCATCAAGCTGTGGGCGGCAGCGCATCTGCTCGCCAATGGCGATCTCGGCTCCATCGTCCTGTTCGGCTCGTTCCTCGCCTGGGCGGTCTATGACCGCATCTCGCTCAAAGCTCGCACCGACGCCGGCGCCCCGCCGATTCCGGTCGGCGGCCCCACCAACGATCTGATCGCGGTCGCGGTCGGCGTGGTCGCCTATCTGGCCCTCGCGTTCGCGTTCCATCCGGTGGTGATAGGCGTGCCCGTGATCGGGGTCTAGCCGATCGGCGCAAGACGGGGCTCGCCTGACCGTGCGGGGAAGATAACGAGAGCAACAAGCCGAGGGCATCCCGATGGACTGGTCGCAATCTCAGATCCCGCCGATGCGGCTCGAAGCGCGCTTTGGCGAGCGGGTGGTGCCGGCATTTTGCGATCGGCCGTCGAGCCTCTGGGCGATGATCGCGGAGGCGCGCGGCCGCAATGCCGATGGCGAAGCCTTGATCTGCGGCAATGTCCGTCTGAGCTGGCGGCAGGCAGCGGAGCAGGCCGCGCGGATCGCTGCGGGATTGCGTAAGCTCGGATTGCAGCGTGGCGATCGCGTCGCCATTCTGCTCGGCAACCGCATCGAATTTCCGCTGCTGCTGTTTGCCGCCGCGCATGAGGGGCTGGTGACCGTGCTGCTCAGCACGCGCCAGCAGAAGCCGGAGATCGCTTATGTGCTCGCCGATTGCGGCGCGAAGATCCTGATCCACGAGGCCTCGCTCGCCGAGCGACTGCCCGACGCAAAGGACGTGCCCGATGTGATCCATCGCATTGCCATTGATGACGATGCCGCGCGGTCGAGCTTCTCTTCGCTCGCCGAAAACGCTCCGGCATCGGCACCGATCGAGGTGAGCGAAGAGGACACCGCGATGATCCTCTACACCTCCGGCACCACGGGCAAGCCGAAGGGCGCGATGCTGGCCCATTGCAACATCGTCCATTCCTCCATGGTGTTCGTGTCCTGCCTGCAATTGACGGAGGTCGATCGCTCGATCGCAGCTGTGCCGCTCGGCCATGTCACCGGCGTAGTCGCCAACATTACGACCATGATCCGCTGCGGCGGGACGCTGATCATCATGCCCGAGTTCAAGGCCGCCGATTACCTCAAGCTCGCCTCGCGCGAGCGCGTCACCTACACGGTGATGGTGCCGGCGATGTACAATCTCTGCCTGCTCCAGCCCGATTTCGACGGCTATGATCTCTCGAGCTGGCGCATCGGCGGTTTCGGCGGCGCGCCGATGCCGGTCGCCACCATCGAGAAGCTCAAGGCGAAGATTCCGGGCCTGAAGCTGATGAACTGCTACGGCGCGACCGAGACGACCTCGCCCTCGACCATCATGCCGGGCGAGCTGACCGAGCGCCATATCGACAGCGTCGGTCTGCCGTGTCCCGGCGCGCGTATCGCTGTGATGGGCCCGGACGGGCGCGAGCTGCCTCCCGGCGAGATCGGCGAGCTCTGGATCCAGAGCGCCTCCGTCATCAGGGGCTACTGGAATAACCCGAAGGCCACCGTCGAAAGCTTCACGGGCGGATTCTGGCATTCAGGCGATCTCGGCTCGGTCGATGCGGAAGGCTTCGTTCGCGTGTTCGACCGGCAGAAGGACATGATCAATCGCGGCGGCCTGAAGATCTATTCGGCCGAGGTCGAATCCGTGCTGGCCGGCCATCCCGCCGTGGTCGAGAGCGCGATCATTGCCAGGGCTTGCCCGGTGCTGGGCGAGCGCGTCCACGCCGTGGTGGTGACGCGACAGCCGGTGACCGATACGGACCTGCGCGCCTGGTGCGCCGAGCGCCTGTCCGACTACAAGGTTCCCGAAACCATGGCGATCACGACAGACCCCCTGCCGCGCAACGCCAACGGCAAGGTACTGAAGCGACAGCTGCGGGAGCTGCTGGGAGCTTGAGCCGGGCAGGGGCATCCGGGGATGTCCCGGGTGGTTAACGCCTTGATCGGGCTCGCTTTGCCTTGCCACCGCCATATCGTTAGGCTACCTCGCCGCCACACGGGGACGGGATTCCTGACGCGAACGCTTTGGCGCGCGCACCCGGACGGGCATGGGATTGGCATAAGTGTCTGAATTATTTGACGAAGTCAACGAGGAAGTACGTCGCGAACAGTTCAAGAAGCTGTGGGACAAGTATTCGATCTACTTCATCGCGCTGATGGTGCTGATCGTCGCCGGCGCTGGTGGCTGGCAGGGTTATAGGTATCTGGAGGCCCAGAAGGCCGCCGCGGCCGGCGCCGCTTTCGAGAAGGCCGCCGAGCTGTCCGAGCAGGGCAAGCACGAGGACGCCGAGAAAGCCTTCACCGAGCTCGCCGCCAAGGCGCCGTCCGGCTATCGCACCCTGGCGCGGCTGCGTGCTGCGGCCGAGGCCGCGAGCCGCGATCCCAAGGCGGCCGCGAAGATGTATGACGACATCGCCGCGGACCGCAGCATTGGCGGCGAGTGGCAGGATCTGGCCAAGATCCGCGCCGCGGGGCTCCTGCTCGACAGCGCCGGCTATGCCGACATCCAGCAGCGGCTGGAAGCTTCCGCCGCGCCGAAATCGACCTTCCGCCACACCGCCCGCGAGATGCTGGCGCTGTCGGCCTGGCGTAACAACGACATGACTGCAGCCCGCAAATGGCTCGAGGCGATTGACGGAGACGGCGAAACGCCGCCCGGCCTGCGCTCTCGCGCCGAGGCGCTCCAGGCTTTGTTGCCACCCGTCGCCAAAAGCTGACGACGGTTCTCTGACGTAACGAGACACCAAGATGCGCCGCACGCCACGCTTGATCGCAGCCGCCGTCCTGATCGCCTTCACCGGCGCCCTGGGCGGCTGCTCAAGCTTCGATCCGAGCGATCTGCTCGACTTCCTCGACACCAAGAAGAAGCTGCCGGGCGACCGCAAGCCGGTCTTCCCCGAGGGGGTGCCGGGGCTCGAGCAGGGCGTGCCGAGGGATCTCTACAAAGGCGCACAGCAGCAGCAGCCCGACCCGAACGCACCTGCCGTCGCGGCCCTGCCTGCGGAGCCGGAGCCGGCCAAGCCGGCAAAGGGGGCCAAGGCAAAGAATACCAAGCAGTCCGCCGCGCCGGCCGAAGCACCCGTCGGCGAGGTCGACGGCGAGGCCCAGCCGGAGGCAGCACCAGCGACGTCCGCTCCGCCGCCCAAGCACAAGATCGTCCGCAGGCGCACCACCGCGCCGCCGCCGGAGCAGCCGACCCAGCAGGCGCAGCCGGCCAAGCCCCCGCAGCAGCAATCGCAGAGCGCCTTCCCGGCACCGCTGCCGAGCGGCAGCTTCTCGCGCTAGAGCATGATCCGGACCCGGAGGGCCGAGCGCAAAGTGTGAAGCGGTTTTCCGAAAAGATCATGCTCAAACAATATTTCCCGTTGCATTGACAGGCGCAGCCTCGGCAGCGCACGAATGACCGATGTCCTTCACGATCGCCATCATCGGCCGGCCCAATGTCGGCAAGTCGACGCTGTTCAACCGCCTAGTTGGGCAGAAGCTCGCGCTGGTCGATGACCTGCCGGGCGTCACCCGCGACCGCCGCGAAGGCGAGGCCAGACTCGGTGATCTCCGCTTCACCATCATCGATACCGCCGGCCTCGACGAGGGCGCCAAGGGCTCGCTGACCGCGCGCATGCAGGAGCAGACCGAGACCGCGATCGCGCAGGCCGACGCGCTGTTCTTCGTGGTCGACGCCCGCATCGGCCTGACGCCGACCGATCGCGCCTTCGCCGATTTCGCCCGCAAGGCCGACAAGCCGGTGCTGCTGGTCGCCAACAAGAGCGAGGGCAAGCACGGCGATGCCGGCGCAATGGAAGCATTCGCGCTCGGCCTCGGCGATCCCATCCAGATCTCGGCCGAGCACGGCGAGGGCATGGGCGAGCTCTACGATGCGCTGGCCAAGCTGATGCCCGAACCCGTCGAGGAAGACGACGATGAGGACGACGCGCCGATCTCCGAGGAAGAGGCGGCCACGCGCCCGATTCGGGTCGCGATCGTCGGCCGGCCCAATGCCGGCAAGTCGACGCTGATCAACCATCTGCTCGGCGAGGAGCGCCTGCTGACCAGCCCGGAGGCCGGCACCACGCGCGATTCCATCGCAGTCGAGATCAACTGGAAGGGCCGCGATTTCCGCGTCTTCGACACCGCGGGCCTGCGCCGGCGCTCGCGCATCGAGGAGAAGCTGGAAAAGCTGTCGGTTGCGGACGCACTGCGCGCGGTGCGCTTTGCCGAGGTCGTCGTGCTGATGATGGATTCGCAGAACCGCTTCGAGGAGCAGGACCTGCGCATTGCCGACCTGATCGAGCGCGAGGGACGGGCGGTCGTGCTCGCCGTCAACAAATGGGATCTGATGGAGACCAAGGGCGGCGGCGCGATCTCCGGCCTGCGCCGCGATGCCGATCATTGGCTGCCGCAGGTCAAGGGCGTGCCCATCGTCGCCGTCTCGGGCTTGATGGGCGAGGGCATCGATCGCCTGATGCAGGCGATCCAGGACGCCTATGCGATCTGGAACAGGCGCGTGCCGACCTCGGCGCTCAATCGCTGGTTCGAGCAGGCGATCCAGGCCAACCCGCCGCCGGCGGTCTCCGGCCGCAGGCTGAAGCTGAACTACATCACGCAGACCAAGGCCCGGCCGCCGAGCTTCGTGCTGTTCTGCTCGCGCGCGGACGCCGTGCCGCAATCCTACTTGCGCTATCTCACCAATTCCATGCGCGAGACCTTCGAGCTGCCGGGCACGCCGGTGCGCATCACACTGCGCGAGAAGGCCAATCCCTTCGCGCACAAGCGCAAGCGGCCATCGTGAGCGACGGTGCCGGCGAGGCGGTGGTGCAGGACGCAGCGCCGGCCCCGCGCGGCGCGGTCGCCTTCATCTTCGTCACCATCCTGCTCGACATGGTCGCGCTCGGCGTGATCATGCCGGTCCTGCCGAAGCTGATTGAAAGCTTCGTCGACAACGACACCGCACATGCCGCGCGCATCTTCGGCCTGTTCGGCACCGCCTGGGCCTTGATGCAGTTCGTGTTCTCGCCGGTGCTTGGTGCGCTGTCCGATCGTTTCGGACGCCGGCCGGTGGTGCTGCTGTCGAATTTCGGGCTCGCAGCCGATTACGTCTTGATGGCGCTGGCGCCGTCGCTTGTGTGGCTGTTCATCGGCCGCGTGATCTCCGGCATCACCTCGGCGAGCATCTCGACCGCCTTCGCCTATATCGCCGACATCACGCCGCCGGAACGGCGTGCGGCGGTCTTCGGCCGGATCGGCGCGGCCTTCGGCGCCGGCTTCATCTTGGGGCCAGCGCTCGGCGGCCTGCTCGGCGATATCGATCCGCGCCTGCCGTTCTGGGCCGCGGCGGCCCTGAGCTTCGCCAACGCGCTCTATGGCCTGTTCGTGCTGCCGGAGTCGCTTGCGCCCGACAAGCGCGCGCCGCTGCGCTGGCGCAGCGCCAGTCCGCTCGGAGCGCTGCATCTGCTGCGCTCCGACGCGCTGCTTGCCGCGTTGTCGATCGTCAACTTCATCGCGCAGGTCGCCCATGTCGTGCTGCCCTCGACCTTCGTGCTCTACGCGACCTATCGCTACGGCTGGGATGCCAAGACGGTGGGCTTGACGCTCGCCATGGTCGGCATCTGCGCCATGGTGGTGCAGGGCTTTGCGATCGGCCCCATCGTGCATGCGCTCGGCGAGCGCAACGCGCTCCTGCTCGGCCTCTGCTGTGGCGCGATTGGATTCGTGGTCCTCGGCGCTGCGCCGACCGGACCGCTATCCTGGCTCGGGATTCCCATTCTGGCGCTGTGGGGCATCTCTGGTGCCGCCTCGCAAGCGCTGATGACGCGGCTCGTCACGCCGGATCAGCAGGGCCAGCTGCAGGGCGCAACCGCGAGCGTGCAGAGCGTGTCGCAGCTCGTCGGCCCGTTCCTGTTCACGCTGACATTTTCCTATTTCATCGGCGCCAGCGCGCCGCTGCATCTGCCCGGCGCCCCGTTCCTGCTCGCCGCGGTGCTGATGGTGGTGTGCGTGGCGATCGCGGTGCGGTCGCTGGGTGCGACCAGGACAGTCTCGTAGGGTGGGTTAGCCTCGCGGTTCGCGCGAAGCGCAAACCGCGAGGCGTAACCCACCTCTTTCATTTCCGCGGAGGCGGAAGAGGTGGGTTACGCCAGCGGACTGCGCTTTGCGCAGCCGCATGCTAACCCACCCTACGATCCTACTTCTTCACCAGCGGGCAGTCGCTGTCCTTGAGCGGCTTGGCCGCATCTTCCGGCGCGATGGTGGCGACCAGCTTGTAATAGTCCCACGGCCCCTTCGACTCCTCGGGCTTCTTCACCTCGAACAGATAGGCGGGGATGAGGCGGCGTCCGTCCTGGCGCAGCGGGCCCTTGCCGAACAGCGGATCGTCGGTCGGTAGCTCCTTCATCTTGGCGACGACCTTGGCGCCGTCACGCGGATTGCTGCCGAGCGCTTCCATCGCCTTCAGGTAATGCAGGATCTCGGCGTAGAGGCCCGCAACCGTCATCGAGGGCATCGAGCCCTTGGGCGAGACCTTCTGGAAACGCTTCGACCATTCGCGGGTCTGGTCGTTGAGGTCCCAGTAGAACGACTCGGTGAAGGTCAGGCCCTGCGCGGTCTTCAGGCCGAGCGAGTGCACGTCGTTGATGAACAGCAGCAGCGCGGCGAGCTTCTGGCCGCCCTGGACGATGCCGAACTCGGCGGCCTGCTTGATCGCGTTGGTGGTGTCGCCGCCCGCATTGGCAAGGCCGATGATCTTGGCCTTGGAGGACTGCGCTTGCAGCAGGAAGGAGGAGAAGTCGGCCGTGTTCAGCGGATGCTTGACGCCGCCGAGCACCTTGCCGCCGGTCGCCGTGACGACCGCGCCGGTATCACGCTCCAGCGCATGGCCGAAGGCATAATCCGCGGTGAGGAAGAACCAGCTGTCGCCGCCCGCCTTGGTCAGCGCCTTGCCGGTGCCGTTGGCGAGCATGTAGGTGTCGTAGGTGAAGGACACGGTGTTGGGCGTGCAGGCCTTGCCGGTGAGGTCGGCGGTGGCCGCACCCGAATTGAGCAGCACCGCATTCTTTTCCTTGACGAGATTGCTCACCGCGAGCGCGACGCCGGAGCTCGGCGTGTCGGCGATGGCGTCGACCTTGTCGGCGTCGATCCATTGCCGGGCGATGTTGACGCCGATGTCGGGCTTGTTCTGGTGATCGCCGGAGAGCACCTCGATGGTCCAGCCCTTGGCCTTCAGGCCGGAATCCTCGACCGCCATCTTCACTGCCGCCACCGAGTTCGGGCCGCCGATGTCGGCATAGAGGCTCGACATGTCGTTGAGCACGCCGATCTTGATGGTCTTGTCTTGCGCGAAGGCGGATGTGGCAAAGCCGAAAGCGGCACAGGCCAGAAGAGCCGCGGCGCGGCGTGCGGGCATCGTCATAAAGGCTTCCTCCATTGTCACATATGCGGACGGCTCTCTTCGGGAGCCTTATTCCAATTGACGCTCTACCGTGTCCCATGGCCGACGGCAATGCACCTAAAGCCGGATGACGCTGCGTCGTAGCGTCATCCATCGGTTAACTTTTGGGCAAAATGCGTTGAGACGCTATTTCAGCGCGTTCGATGTCGGCTTGAAATTCTAAATGTGCTTTCCGGTATCGAACTCGGCGGTACGGACATTACCGCCGGCATGACGTCCAAGGCGTCGGAGGGCAATCAGGCCGGCGCGCGGAAGCTCATCAGGGTGCGGGTCTTGTAATCGTAGAATTTGCCGGTCTCGGTCCAGTCGGGCGCGCACAGCGGCACGATGAATTCTGCGACCTGCTCGGGCGTGTCGAGCATCGCCGGATCCTCGCCGGGCATCAGGGTGGCCCGCATGCGGGTGCGCACCGGGCCCGGATTGAACAGGTTGACGCGCAGCTTCGTGTTTGCGGTTTCCTGCGCCCAGGCACGTGCCAGCGTCTCCAGTGCGGCCTTGGAGGCCGCGTAGGGGCTGACGTAAGCGGTGGCCTTGTTGGCGGCACCCGAGGTGATGAACACGGCGCGGCCGGCATCGGACTGCTTCAGCAGCGGTTCCATGCAGCGGATCAGCTGGAAGTTCGCGGAGACGTTCACCGCCATCACGTCGTTGAAGGTCTTCAGCTCGATATGGCCGATCGGCGAGGAGGGGCCGAGCACGCCGGCATTGCCGACGAGGATGTCGAGCTTGCCGTAGCGCTCGTGCAGGCCGGCGCCGAGACGCGCGATGCCGTCGGAATCGGTGAGGTTGAGCGGCACCAGGGTGGCACTGCCACCCTCTTTCCGGATCTCGTCGTCGAGCTCCTCGAGCCCTCCTTGCGTACGCGCGGTGGCCACGATATGCGCGCCGGCTTTGGCCAATGCGATTGCGGTGGCAAAGCCGATGCCGCGCGAGGCGCCGGTGACGAGAGCGATACGGTTGGCGAGAGGTTTGGTCATCGTCGAATACTTCCGTCATGCCCGGGCTCGTCCCGGGCATCCACGTTCTTTGCGGCGGGTATTACAGACGAAGATGGCCGGGACAAGCCCGGCCATGACGAAAAGAAGTCTCCGATGAGCCCCCGGGGACGATCCTTGGTCAGCTCGCCTCCGCCAGCAGCGACAATTGCCGCGGCTGCGGCTCGGTCTGGGTCTGGTCGGTGAGGTGGGTCGGATAGACACCGGTGAAGCAGTGATCCGCAAACTTCGGATTGGCGGGGTCGCGGCCCGGCTCGCCCATGGCGCGGTACATGCCGTCGATCGACAGGAAGGCGAGCGAGTCGGCGCCGATGAGCTCGCGCATCTCCTCCAGCGAATGCGTCGCAGCCAGCAGGCCGCCGCGATCGGGCAAGTCGATGCCGTAATAGTCAGGGTAAAGGATCGGTGGCGAAGCGAGGCGGAAATGCACCTCCTTGGCACCGGCATCGCGCATCATGCGCACGATCTTCTTCGAGGTGGTGCCGCGCACCAGCGAGTCGTCGATCAGGATGATGCGCTTGCCTTCGATCGCGGCGCGGTTGGCCGAATGCTTCATGCGCACGCCGGATTCGCGGATCGCCTGCGTCGGCTGGATGAAGGTGCGGCCGACATAATGGTTACGGATGATGCCGAGCTCGAACGGCACGCCGGAATGCTGGCTGTAGCCGACCGCGGCCGGCACGCCGGAATCCGGCACCGGCACCACGACGTCGACCGGAACGTGGCTCTCGCGCGCCAGCTGCGCGCCGAAATTCTTGCGCACCTCGTAGACCGAGCGGCCGTGCACGATGGAATCCGGCCGCGAGAAGTAGATGTATTCGAAGATGCAGGGGCGCGGCGCCATCGGCGGGAACGGCTTGTGGATGTCCTGGCCGTTCTCGTCGAACACGATGACTTCGCCGGGCTCGATGTCGCGCACGAAGCGGGCGCCGATGATGTCGAGAGCGCAAGTCTCCGAGGTCAGGATCGGGCAGCCGTCGAGCTCGCCGAGCACCAGCGGGCGGATGCCGCGCGGATCGCGGGCGCCGACCAGCTTCTTGTTGGTCAGCGAGACCAGCGCATAGGCGCCCTCGATCTCGCGCAGCGCGTCGATGTAGCGCTCGATGAAGCGGACGCGCTTGGAGCGCGCCACCAGGTGCAGGATCACCTCGGTGTCGGAGGTCGATTGCATCATCGCGCCGTTCTTGACGAGCTCGCGGCGCAACGTCAGGCCGTTGGAGAGGTTGCCGTTGTGAGCGACCGCGAGACCGCCGGCATTGAGCTCGGCGAACAGCGGCTGCACGTTGCGCAGGATGGTCGCGCCGGTCGTGGCGTAGCGGACATGGCCGACCGCGACATTGCCGGGCAGGCGGTCGATCACCTCGCGGCGGGAGAAGGTGTCGCCGACGAGGCCGAGGCGGCGTTCGGAGTGGAAGCGGCTGCCGTCGTAGGAGACGATGCCGGCGGCCTCCTGGCCGCGGTGCTGGAGCGCGTGAAGGCCGAGCGCGGTGATGGCGGCCGCATCAGGGTGGCCGTAGATGCCGAAGACGCCGCATTCCTCGCGCAGCGTATCGCCTTCCAGATCGTCCTGAAGCTCAAGCGCCGCCGGGCCTGGACCGGCGTTTGGATCGAGATCAAGCAGGGCGTCCTGGTCAGGGTGTCGCATCTCGTTCTCGCCTCTCTTTTGGGGCCCTATCAACGCGCCGCAGGTTTCTCGATCAGCTTTTTCATGCCGTCACGAGCCGACTTACTGTACCCGTCGCCACTGCCCGAAGGCTGCTGCTCGGATTCAGCTTGATCATCATCTGGTTTGTTTTTCTTGAATCTCTTCAAGATGGTGTTCTCGGGGTCGTCAGGCAAGAGGGCCATCAGCCAATCGCCGGTTCCCTGCAGCACGACGCGGGACTTGGCCCCGCTGACCCAGTCGGGGCGCTGCTTGTCCGGCACCAGCCAGGTGAAGAACAGGAACGCGACCACGACGATCAAAAGCCCGCGAGCCAGCCCAAACAGGAAGCCGAGGGTCCGATCCAGCGCGCCGATCCGCGAATCCAGGATCATGTCGGAGATCCGGACCGTGATGACGGAGACCACGACCAGGGTGCCGATGAACACGCCGGCCACGACGACGACGCTCGCCACCGTGTCGTTGTTGAAATAGGTCTTGGCGGTCGGCAGCAGCTTCGAGAACGAATACAGCGTCACGATCGCCGCGGCACCCCAGGCCGCGATCGACAGGATTTCGCGCATGAAGCCGCGAACCATCGCGAGCAGGCCCGAGATCAGCATCACACCGAGCAGGATCAGGTCGAGAATGGTTACTGGCATCGGCTGGTCTGGTCCGCTCGTACTTCAAAGGTGCTCTAGCGAATCGGTGCTTGGCCGCTGCCCTAAAAGAAGGGCAGACGGCGTTCCCGGCAAGGCCGCAACCACGCAATCCCATGCTGCTTTTGTGACGGCTGTATAGCGGCGGAGGCCTCCGGCGTCACCTCCACCTAACCCTCTCCGCGGCGGAATCTGGCCGGTGTGGCATTTTTCTCTGGCTGTGCACCGGATTCGCCCCGGCGGGAGCCCCGCGCTGCGATCTCGGCCACCAATGTCGTCAGGCTGTTCACCGCGTTCAGGGACAGTCCGGCATCGCCGCCCGCATCGCCCCGTGCCGATTCGGGCAGCACGGCGCGCTGGAAGCCGAGCTTTGCCGCTTCCTTGAGCCGGGCCGGGGTCTGCGCCACCGGGCGCACCACGCCCGACAGCGAGATTTCGCCGAAATAGACGGCATCGGTGGGTAACTGCGCATTAACCAGCGACGACACCAGGGCCGCGGCGGCGGCGAGGTCGGCCGCGGGCTCGTGGATGCGAAGGCCGCCGGCAACGTTCAGATAGACGTCGTGGCCGGACAGCTTGACCCCGCAATGGGCCTCCAGCACCGCCAGCACCATTGAGAGCCGGCTCGGATCCCAGCCGACTACGGCCCGGCGCGGGGTGCCGAGCGAGGTCGGGGCCACCAGTGCCTGCAATTCGACCAGCACGGGCCTCGTGCCCTCGATGCCGGCAAAGACCGCGGTGCCGGGCGTGCCGAGGTCGCGCTCGGACAGGAACAGCTCGGAGGGGTTGGTGACCTCGCGCAGGCCGAGGCCCGTCATCTCGAACACGCCGATCTCGTCGGTCGGCCCGAAGCGGTTCTTCACCGCGCGCAGGATGCGGAATTGCTGCGAGCCTTCGCCCTCGAACGACATCACCGCATCGACCATGTGCTCGACCACGCGGGGGCCGGCGATCTGGCCGTCCTTGGTGACGTGGCCGACCAGGATGATGGCGGCCCCGGTCTTTTTGGCGAAGCGGATCAGCGCCTGCGCCGAGGCGCGCACCTGCGTCACCGTGCCAGGCGCCGATTCCACCGTGTCGGTCCACATGGTCTGGATCGAGTCGATCACGATCAGCCGGGGCACCGCGCCCTCCGACAGCGTCGAGACGATGTCCTCGACCGAGGTCTCGGCCGCGAGCTGCACCGGCGCGTCCGACAGCCCGAGCCGCTCGGCGCGCAGGCGCACCTGGGCGACCGCCTCTTCGCCGGAGATGTAGACGACGCGGTGGCCAGCGCGCGCGAGCAGGCTGGTCGCTTGCGTCAGCAGCGTCGACTTGCCGATACCCGGATCGCCGCCGACCAGCAGCACCGAGCCGCGCACGAAGCCGCCGCCGGTGACGCGGTCGAGCTCGGTCATCCCCGAGGACAGGCGCGGCGCATCCGGGCTCCTGCCGGCGAGACTCTCCAGCGCGAAGGTCCTTCCCTTGCGCTTGGAGCGGATCGACACCGGCACGCTGCCGCTGGTGTCTTCTTCCGCGAGCGTATTCCACTCGCCGCAGGACTCGCACTTGCCCTGCCAGCGGTTATAGGCCGCGCCGCAGTTCTGGCAGACGAAGGACAGTGTGGATTTGGCCATGGGGAGCGCGAGTCGCGGGTTTCAGATGTGCTGATAGCACGGATTGGCAGGCCGATCGCCGGCGCTTCGAATATCTCAATTCGGCACGGGAGATATACCTTTCGTTAGCCCTGCGCCGCTGTGCCCGGTGCGATTTTGCCAATTCTTAGCGGACGTGGGTCCAATCTCGGAACCAATGGGGGCGGCGAAATTGACGAGATTCCTGCGAATATTGCTCGCGGCGGGCATGGCCTGCGGCGTCTTCGGGTCCGTTGGCGGTAGCATCGCCAAGCCCCTCAACATCGTCTTCGTCAATCCCGGCAAGTCCGGCGAGGTCTATTGGGACATGGTCGCGCAGACCATGCAGGCCGCCGGCCGCAAGCTCGATGCCCATGTCGAGGTGCTGACCAGCGAGCGGAACCACCGCACCATGCAGGAGCTCGGCTTCGGCGTGGTGGCCCGTCCCGACAAGCCCGACTTCCTCATCCTGTCGAACGAGGAATCCGCCGCCGTTCCCATCCTGGAGGCGGCCGAAGCCGCGGGCGTCAAGACGCTGCTGCTTTCGAACACGCTGATCGGCGAGGACGCGGTGCGCCTTGGACCGCCCAGGCAAAAGCTCAAGACCTGGCTCGGCGACATCACGACCGATCTTCAGACCGCGGGCGCGCGGATGGCCAATGCGCTGATCACGGCGGCGCGTGCCGAGAAATGGCAGAGCGCGGACGGCAAGATCCACATTCTCGGCATCGGTGGCGACGAGACCACGCCCGCCTCGATCGCCCGCAACGCCGGCCTCACGCTCGCGGTGGATGCTGCGTCCGACGTCGTGGTGGACCGCATGCTGTTCGCCAACTGGACGAAGTCCGAGGCCGAGCGGGTCACGGCAAATTACCTGAGCTGGGCCGCGCGCAAGCAGATCCGGCCCGCCGGGATCTGGGCCGGAAACGATCCGATGGCGCTCGGCGCGCTGCGCGCGACGATCGCCGCCGGCCTCGTGCCCGGCGAGAACATCCAGGTGGTCGGCCTCAACTGGTCGGAGGATGCGCTGCGCGAGATCAAGGCGGGCCGCATGCTCCTGACCGATGGCGGGCATTTCCTGCTCGGCGGCTGGTCCGTCATTCTCCTGCGCGATTATGCCGATGGCTGCGATTTTGCAGCCGTCTCGCCCCGCGTCGAGGTCAAGACGTCAGCGATCACGCGCGACAATCTCGCTTCGGTCGGCGACCTCATCAAGACCCGTGCGTTCGACCGGATCGACTTCGCGCGGTTCCGGGCGAAGGCCGGGCGCTGCGGTCAATATGACTTTTCCCTCGATGCGCTCATCTCGTCGCTGCCGGTCGCCGAAGGCGTTGCCGACTGATGCGCAAGGATGAGGCGATGACCGAGCCGGATCGCAACGAGCAGGCAGCGCCGCCGCGCTTGCGCTCGGTCGTCCACGCGATGATCTGGGCCACCGTGCCCGTTCTGCTGCTGGTGCAATTGCTCGCCTCCGCCGGCGTCGAGGCATCGAGCTTCTGGTCGCAGCTCAGGCAACTCGACGCCCGCATGGCCCGCGTCGCCGAGAGCCGGGCCGAGCTGATCGCCGAGCCGCTCTGGAAGATGCGCTACGACCAGGTCACGGGCGTGCTCAACGAGATCATGCACGACGAGACCATTGCGGCGGCGGCCGTCTATGACGATACCGGCGCTGCGATCGCCCGCGTGGTCGCACGCCCCCAAGGCCAGTCGGTCGCCGAAGTCTCGCACCCGATCCACTACAGCAACGGCAACATGGCCGTTCAGGCCGGCCGCATCGCCATCGCCTATTCGCGTGTGACCCTGTACGCGGATGCGGGCAGCCGCCTGATGCTGCTGCTCGTCGTCGGGCTGCTGGCAACGTTCGCGACCCTGATCGCCATGCGCATCTCCGCCAACATCTTCATCGGCCGGCCGCTCGCGGCCATGATGTCGGCGATCCAGCGCAGCAAGCAGGACGGCCGGGCCTATCCGGCCGATGTCACGTCCTCGAACGAATTCGGGCAGCTCGCGCGCGCTTTCAACGCCATGCAGCACACGACGTCGGGCGCGCTGGACCGGCTCGGGCACATGGCGACGCACGATCCGCTCACCGGGCTGCCGAACCGGCGCTCCCTGACCGAGCGCCTCGCCGTGACGAGCCAGAATGGAGGCGCGCCGGATACGCTGGTCGCGTTCTGCTTCATCGATCTCGACGACTTCAAGGGCATCAACGACACCTTCGGTCACGAGGCCGGCGATGCGTTCCTGGTCCAGATTTCGCAGCGCCTTCGTCGCGCGGTCGAAGCCGAGGACTGGGTCGCCCGGCTCGGCGGCGACGAGTTCGTCGTCATTCGCCCCGAGGTGAGCGACGAGCAGGCCGCGCACGCATTCGCTCAACGCGTGCTCGATGCCATTTCCGAGCCGATCCGCCTCCATGACAAGCAGGTGGTGCCGCGCGCCAGCATCGGCCTTGCCGTGCGCCACGCCGACGATCCGGAACTGTCGCATCTGCCGACGCTCGCCGACATCGCGCTCTATCACGCCAAGAGCAAGGCGCCCGGCACGGTCGCCGTGCTGGACGAAGCGCTTCAGCGCGACTATCGCCGCCGCAGGGATCTCGAGCTCGCAATTCCCACCGGCTTCGCCGAGGGCCAGTTCGAGGTCTGGTACCAGAGCCAGGTCGATCTCGATAGCCATGAGGTCGTAGGTCTGGAAGCGCTGATCCGCTGGCGCCATCCCGAGCACGGCGTGATCGGCCCCGGCGAATTCCTGCCGCTGATCGAGCGCAGCGGGAACAATGCGCGGCTGACCCGCTACGTGCTGACCGATGCCTGCCGGGCCTTGCAGCAATTGGCCGCTGCGGGCAGGCCGCAGCTGCGGATCGCGATCAATCTGCCGCCGTCCGAGCTTGCCGACCACTCGCTCGCCGCCGAGCTGCGCGCGACCTGTGCGCGCTTCGGTGTCGCGGCATCGATGCTCGAGCTCGAGATCACGGAAGGGTCGCTGATCAACAACATCGCCAGCGCCTCCGAAACGCTGCATCGCCTGCGGCGCCTGGGAGCCACGATCGCGCTCGACGATTTCGGCACGGGCTACTCTTCGCTCGCCCATCTGCGCCGGTTTCCGCTCGACAAGGTGAAGATCGACAAGGCGTTCATCAGCGAGATCCCCGACAGCGCCGAGGACAAGGCCATTGTCGGCGTCATCGCATCGCTTGGCGCCACGCTGGGACTGACATTGGTCGCCGAAGGCATCGAGCGCGCCGAGCAGGCCGAGGCCATGCGCGAGATGGGCGTGCGGCTCGGGCAGGGGTTCCTCTATCAGCGGCCGCAGCCACTCGAGGCCGTGCTGCAATGGCTCGACGGGCAGCCGGCCGTGGCGAGCCGCGTCGTCTCTGACGGCCCATCGATCACCCCCGAATTCGCCGTCTGAGTAGCGGCTGGGTCACGGCTGCGTTGCGGTCCAGAGCATCGAGAGCCCCGCCGCGATCATGATCGCGTCCATCAGCAGGCGGAAGGTTTCCGGCCTCAGATGCAGCACGAAGCGTTTGGCGATGAAGGCGCCCGACATCAGTGAGGCGCCCGCGATCAGACCCTTGATGAAGACCTCGCCGGTGAGCGCGCCGAAACGCTCGAAGGTCACCGACTTCGCGAAATAGAGCCCGAGCGAGGAGGCCGCTTCGGTGGCGAGGAATGCGCCCTTGGACAGGCCGTAGAACAGGAACAACGGCACGCTGAGCGGCCCGGTCGAGACCACGATGCCGGTGAGATAGCCGATCAGCGCGCCGCCGATGGCGAGATGCCAGAGATTGGCCTTGAGCTCGTGCCGCGCCAGAAAGTGCCGCACCGGCACCATCGCGATCAGGAAGAGGCCGATGGTGAGATCGACGGCATGCGAGGGCAGTGCCAGCAGCGTCCGCGCGCCGAGCGCCGCCGCCGGGATGCCCGTGACCGAATAGGCCGCGCAGGCCCGCCAATCGACCTCGCGCCACCAGGCCAGGATCCGCGAAAAATTCGCCATGACGGAGGCCACCGCCATGATCGGCACGGCCTCCTTCGGCCCATAGGCATAGACCAGCACCGGCATCAGCATGATCGACGAGCCGGTGCCGACGATGCCGGAGATGGTGCCGGCGACGAGGCCGACGGCGAGGACGAAGAGAAAGGCCAAAACAGCCTCCAGGAATCGGGAGAGTTTAGCCGCGGGCAGCGATGCGGGCGATCAGTCCTACGCGAGGGAGCCCATCGCGCTGCGCATGGGCATGCCGGTCTGGGCGCCGGCCTTGAGGCATTTCAAAGCCGCCGCTTCGCAACTCACTTCGAGCGCGCGTTGCAGCGACACGCCTTCGCTGATCATCGCCGCAAAGGCGCCGACGAAGGTGTCGCCGGCACCGGTCGTGTCCACCGGCGTGATGCGCTGGGCGGGCGCCCGCAGGCGGGTGCCTTCCGCCGTCACGGCGAGCGCGCCTTGTGCGCCGGCGGTGACAATGCAGGTGAGGTTGCCGGACTTCGCGAGTCCGGCGCTTGCGGCTTCGTAGTCGGCGGACGCCAGACCGATGGCGGTGGCGGCGTCGCGCGCCTCGTGCTCGTTGACGAGGAGATAGTCGGTGACGGCGAGAAGCTCCGTGACCATCTCACGCGTCATCTGCTCCGGAACGGGTGCAAGGTTCCAGATGACGGTGCCGGAGGCCGCGGCGGTTCTTCGGGCAGCTTCCAGCGCGTGCGCAAAGGGCACCTCCATCTGAAGCACTAGCACGGTGTCCAAATTGAACAGCTCCCTCGCAAGATCGCCGGCACGCGCCGTCATGTTGGCGCCGCTCGCCACCGTGATTGCGTTCTCGCCGGCCTGATCGACGGTGATGAAAGCGCAGCCGGTCGGCTCGTCGGCTCTGATGACGTGATCGGCGTCGACGCCGTTGGCTCTGAGGTTCTCGATCGCGCTGTCGCCAAATCCGTCCCGGCCGACGCGGCCAGCCATGCTCACGCGTCGAGGCCCGGCGATCCGCGCGGCGGCAACGGCCTGATTGGCACCCTTGCCGCCGAAATGCGTCCGGTAGGACGGCGCCAGCACCGTTCGGCCGGGACCTGGAATCACCGGAACCTGCGCGACCAGATCGATGTTGAGCGATCCGAACACCAGGATCATGGCGGAGAGCCCTCAGCCTTTCTCGTCCATGACGCGCAGCTTCTCGACGCGGCGGCGGAAATCCTCGTCGGTGGAGAATTCGGCGGACAGGTACGACGACACGAGATCGACAGCGAGCCAGGCGCCGACGATCTGCGCGCCGATGCACATGACGTTGACGTCGTCATGCTCGACGCTCTGATGCGCGGAGTGGACGTCGTGGCAGACCGCGGCGCGGATGCCCTTCATCTTGTTGGCGGCGATCGAGGCGCCAACGCCGGTGCCGCACACCATGATGCCGCGCGCGGCTTCGCCCGACGTCACCTTCGCCGCCACGGCGCGGGCGATGTCGGGGAAATCCACCGGCTTGTCGTCATAGGAGCCGACGTCGATGACCTCGTGGCCGAGCTTGCGGATGTGGTCGATGACGGTCTGTTTGAGCGGCCAGCCGGCGTGGTCGGATCCGATGACGAGACGCATTCTTTGTCCTTCTTGATCTTTGCATTGATCGTGACAGCCGCGCGCGGCTGTCACGATATCTTTCCCCGTAGTTCAGCTGCGCATGTCCGCCGGCAGATCGACGCCGTGGAATTTCTTGTAGATGGCGTTGAGCTTGCCGTTCTTGACGTTGTCGGTGATCCAGGCGTTGAGCTTGTCCATCAGCGGCTGCTCACCCTTCTTCAGGCCGATCGCGAGGTCGAAGGTCGCCAGCGGAATCCGGGACTCGAACACGCGCGAGGGATTCTTCACGCCGATCTGGTTGATGATTGTCGCGGACGAGCCGACGCAGTCGACCTGGCCCGACACCGCCGCCGTCACCATGGTGGCATCGTCGTCATAGCGCGCGATCTTGAGGTCCTTGTCCTTCATGTTGGACAAGGTTGTGTCCTGCGTGGTGCCGCGCGAGACGCCGATCGACTTGTCCTTCAGGTCCGGCCAGTCCTTCACGGTCGACGATTTCAGGCAGCCGACGTCGGATTGCAGCGTCGCATAGCGCTTGGTGAAGTCGATCACCTTGGCACGCTCGGCCGTCACCGACAGGGTCGAGATGATGATGTCGGCCTTGCCGGTCAGGACGTTCGGGATGCGGGTCGCACCGGTGGTCTGGATGAATTCCAGCTCGAGGCCCCAATCCTTGGCGAGCATCTGCGCCACTTCGACATCGGAGCCCGTCGGCTTCATGGTGGAATCCATCATGCCCGAGGGCGGGATGGCGAGGTCGGTCGATATGCGGATCTTCTTCGCCTTCATGATGTCGTCGAGCAGATCGGCCGACGCGGGCGTTGCCGCCATCATGATGAGGCCGCACAACGCGGCGGCAGTCCCCAGCACCATTCTGTTGGTCATCCCTTGGTTCTCCTCTCCCTGTTATGATTTTAGGTTCCCCGTCCCCACGAATTGCGTGAGTTCGGGCGTGGTCGGCGACGTCAGGATCGAGGCAGGTCCGGTCTCGTGGACCTTGCCGCGATGCATGAACACGATCCGGTCGGCGATGCCCTTGGCGAAGCCCATTTCGTGGGTAACCATCACCATGGTCATGCCGTCAGCCGCGAGCTGTTCGATCACCTTCAGCACTTCGCCGGTGAGTTCGGGATCGAGCGCGGAGGTGACCTCGTCGAACAGCATCACCTTCGGCTGCATGGCGAGCGAGCGGGCGATTGCGGCGCGCTGCTGCTGGCCGCCCGAGAGCTGCTCGGGATAGGCGTGCAGCTTTTCATCCAGCCCGACCTGCGCCAGAACTTTTCGTGCGAGATCCTTGGCCTGCGACGTCGCCATGCCCTTCACCGCGCAGGGCGCGAGCGTGATGTTCTGCTCGATGGTGAGGTGCGGAAACAGATTGTAGCTCTGGAACACGATGCCGACGTCCTGGCGTAGCGCACGCAAGTTCACGTCGGGACGGTCGACGCGATGCCCGCAGACCACGATCTGGCCGCCGTCGACCTTCTCGAAGCGGTCGATGCAGCGCAGCGCCGTGCTCTTGCCGGAGCCGGAGCGGCCGATCAGGGCGAGCACCTCGCCACGTGCAACGGCAAAGGAGACGCCGTCGAGCACGCGGAGCGCGCCAAAGCTCTTCTGCACGTTGTGGAGCGACACGATCGGTTCGGAGGAGGGGGCGTTTTGCTGCATGTCAGGTTGGCGCGAGGTTGGACCTGCCACGACCCATCTGCCGTTCCAGCCTCTGGCTGAACAGCGACAGGGGATAGCACATGGCGAAGTAGGTGACGGCGATGATGGCGTAAATGGCGAACGGTTCGAACAGCGAGTTGTTGACGATCTGGCCCGAGCGCATCAGCTCGACGAAGCCGACCACGGACGCGAGCGAGGTGTTCTTGATGATCTGCACCATGAAGCCGACGGTCGGCGGCGTCGCGATGCGGATCGCCTGCGGCAGGATCACCTTGACCATGCGCTGGGTGCGGCTCAGCGCCAGGCCTTCGGCGGCTTCCCATTGCGGCTTCGGCACAGACTGGATGCAGCCGCGCCAGATCTCGCCGAGATAGGCCGCGACGTAGAGCGTCAGCGAGGCACCGGCCGCGACCAGCGGCGAGACCTTCAGGCCGATCGCGGCAAGACCGAAATAGCCGAGGAACAGGATGACGAGCAGCGGCGTGCCCTGGATCAACTGGACATAGATCGCACTGGCGAGCCGCACCGATTTCAGCGGCGAGATGCGCGCCAGCGCGATCACGAAGCCGACGATGCCGCCGCCGATCAGCGCGATCAGCGACAGACCAATGGTCCACAGCGCGCCCTGGCCGAGGAACATCAGGTGATTGATGTTGAGATGTCCGCCCATGGTCATCTCACAACGGCGTGCCGAGCCGGCGCCGGCGCGGAAACAGGAGCGGGATCGCCTCGAAGCCGGCCCGCATGATCTCAGCGGTATAGGCGCCGACATTGATGGTCAGCGCCGCCACCGCCACCGTGAAGGCGGAGTATTTCAGGCCGAGGCTGGCGAGGCCGAAATAGACCAGGAAGATCTGCACCAGCAGCGGGGTGTTGCGGATGGTCTCGACATAGACTTTGCAGGCGCCTGCAATCAGCGAATTGTGCGTGCCGCGTCCGACCGCCGCGAGCGTGCCGAGCAAAGCGCCTAGCACGGTCGCGAAGAATGCCAACTCAAGCGTGAGGACGGCGCCGGCCAGAAAGCTCGGCCAACGCTCCAGCACTGCGGGAAAGTCGAGTTGGAGGCTCATCGTTCCAGGGTCAGCCGGTGGTCTGGTTGGTCATGCGGTCATAGACGCGGAACAGCGCCTGGTTGCCGTTGCTGCCTTCGCCATGGGCGCGCGCGTCGACATATTGGCTGGTGACGAGCGCGGTGCCGGGCAGGGGCACGTTCAGGGCCTGTGCGTGCTCCTGCACGAGGCGAAGGTCTTTGAGCTGCAGATCGATCCGGAAGCCCGCGGAGACGTCGCCGGCGATCATCGCGGGGCCGAGCTTGTCCAGCATCCAGGAAGCGGCGGAGCCGCCGAGCAGCACCCGGCGCAGCAGGTTGAGATCGAGGCCCGAAGCGCGGCCGAGCGCGAGCGCCTCGCAGATCGCCTGGATGTTGATGCCGCAGATCAGCTGATTGCAGAGCTTGACGGTCTGGCCGGCGCCGGATGCGCCGACATGGGTGATGGTCGTGCCCATCGCGCGGAAGAACGGCTCGGCCTTGGCGAACGTGTCCGCATCGCCGCCGGCCATGATCGAGAGCGCGGCGTTCCTGGCGCCCACCGGCCCGCCGGAGACCGGCGCGTCGATGAAGCCGACGCCTGTCTTCTGCAGGTCCGAATGGATGCGGCGAACGGCGACCGGCGAGATCGTGCTCATGTCGACGATCAGCTTGCCCGGCGGCGGGAAATTCAGCAGGCCCTGCTCGCCGTAGATCGTCGCCTCGACGTGGGGCGTGTCGGGCAGCATGGTGATGACGATATCGGTGCCTTGCGCGGCATCGGCAGGGCTTTTGGCACGCGTCGCGCCTTCCTTGACGCTGTCGGCCAGCGCGGCTTCGTTCAGATCGAAGACGCGGACCGCGTGGCCCGCCGCCTGCAGGTTGCGCACCATCTCCCGCCCCATCGTGCCGATGCCGATGAAGCCGACCTTGCCCTTGTCGTTCCGTCCCATGTCGTCAGTCCGTTTCTTGTTTAATTGGCGTCTTGATTGAAGGGCTGTGCGCGATCAGCCCGAGGCACTGGTCTTGTCGATGTCGCCGACGACGGCGCGTCTGCGGTATTCGTCGCCGATGGCGAAATGCTTGCGCAGCGTCGCATCCGCGCGCTCGGGATCGCGCGCAATGAGGGCTTCGAAGATGCGGCGGTGATCGTCGACAAGGTAGGTCTTCATCGACGGGAAGGCCTGCACCAGTTCGCGGCGGCTGCGATGCGAATGTGTCAACAGGCCCGCCATGGAGGCGTGCAGCACGCTCAGCGTCTCCGAATGTGAGGCGACGACGATCGCGCGGTGGAAGTCGAAATCGGCCATGCCGCCGGCATCGGCTTCGTCGATGGTCTCGCCGATCTTCGTCAGCGCGCGCTGCAGCCGTTCGAAATCGGCGATGTTGGCGCGCTCGCAGGCGAGCCGGATCGCCTGGCATTCGATCGCGACGCGCGCCTGCATGACGTCCTCGAGCATGTCGGCCTGCTGGGCGAGGGCGAAAGTGAAGAAGTCGTTCAGCACCGAGACATCTGGCCGCGTCACGACGGTGCCGATGCGGTCGCGGATCTCGACGATCCCGAGGACGGTGAGGGCGCGCAGAGCCTCGCGGACGATTGGCCGGCTGACGCCGAGCAGGGTGGCGAGCTCGCGCTCCGAAATCAGGCGGTCGCCCGGCCTGAGCGAGCCGGTAAGCAGGCGCTCGCGCAGGAAGGCAAACACCTTCTCGAACCCCTTTTCGCCGTCGGCGGCTCGCTTGAACTCCATCCCCATCTCTTGGTCTGATCGTGGTCAGACCAGTATGCTTACCAGGCCGCGGAGGTCAAGAGGCTTCCCTCCGAGGGATCAGCGGGGCGAACTCGATCGCGGGGCACCGCAATGAGGAGGTTTCATGGCGCCGCCGCCGGCTCGGTTTGCATCTTTCGTCTGACGGCTCAGCCTTGAACGTTCCGACCGGCTCTCCTCGCGTGCTCCTGATGTTCGACGGACGCAAGGAGCTCCAGTTGGCTCGCCAGAGCGAGATAGGCGTTGGAAACGCTCAGAAGCACATTGGCGAGGCGCTTCGCCGATGTGGCATCATTCGCGCGCGCTCGATATTGCTCCGCAAGCTTGCGACAATCGTCGGGTTTGAGCATTCAGCCCCCAAAGAGAGCTGAACACCGCGTCGCGGTCCGGGTTCCTAATCGCGAGGCCCACTCTAGCTATACAAACGTCGTCGGTTGCGGCACTCGCTCCGAGTTGCCATCATCCGTGCAAACCGCGATCATGGTGCAGTGACCCTCACGTCTCTCAAAAGCAACGTCCGACTCCTTTACGAGGGCGCAACGCCGGACGGCGTGCGCTTCCGTTATGCGCTGCTCATCTTCGATATCGTGACGGTGCTGTTCATTATTGCGACCTCGTTCCTGCCGCCCAGTGACATCGTCGAGACGCTCGACGTCCTGTTCGGCGTTATTCTGCTGGCCGACTTCTCCGCCCGGCTCCTGGTCGATCGGCATCCGTTTCAAAAATTCACCCAGCTCGCGACCTGGGCAGACATGGTTGCGATCGTATCCTTCCTGGCGCCGCTTGCCGGCGAGGCGGGCGGTTTTCTCCGGATCCTGCGAACGCTGGGGCTGCTTCGCGACTACCAGATGCTCGTGAGGCTGCGCATCGATTCCCCGTTCTTTCGTCGCAACGAAGAGGTCATCTTCGCCGTCACGAACCTCGCCGTTTTCATCTTCGTCATGACCGGGATCGTGTACGAGACCCAGAAGTTTCGCAACGACGAGATCCGGAACTATGCCGATGCCCTGTATTTCACCGTCACGGCGCTGACGACGACCGGCTTCGGCGACATCACGCTGGCAGGTACGTTCGGTCGTCTGATCACCGTCGTGATCATGATTTTCGGCGTGACGCTGTTCTTCAATCTCGCCCGCGCGCTCCTCAGTCCCCACAAGGTGCGGTTTCCATGCCCGACGTGCGGGCTCCAGAGGCACGATGCCGACGCGGTGCATTGCAAGGCTTGCGGCACCGTCCTCAACATTCCCGATGAAGGGGCGATCTGAAGAGCCCTCGGCGCCACGTGGACGCCTTCGATGGTGACATCATGCCAGTGTTTTGCCCGACGGATCAACTTTGATTTCGGTTTACCCGTAAGTCATTGAGCGGACTGGGGCCAGCTACTGTGCATGGGGTTGTTTTCAGGTTTTATCGGGCGGCCCGCTGCTGACAGCGTTTGGGTCACCGCAACACCACCCACGCCGGCGCGTGATCGCTGGCGCCGTCCTCGCCGCGGATCTTCTTGTCGACGCCGGCTTTGGCGAGGCGCGGGGCGAGGGCAGGGCTGAGCAGGAGATGGTCGAGCCGCAGGCCCGCATCGCGTGGCCAGCGGTTCCGCTTGTAGTCCCAGAACGTGTAGATGCGCTCGTCCGGATGCAGCTCGCGGATCGCGTCGCACCAGCCTTGCTCGACCAGCGCGGCAAAGGCTGCGCGGCTCTTCGGCTGGATCAGCGCATCCTTGTCCCATGAGCGCGTCGGATAGATGTCGATCTCGGTGGGCGCAACATTGTAGTCGCCGGCGAGCACCACCGGCAGGTCCTGCTTGATGAAGGTGTTGGCGTGGCGCCGCAGCCGCGCGAACCAGTCGAGCTTGTAGTCGAATTTCGGTCCCGGCTGCGGATTGCCGTTGGGCAGATAAATGCTAGTGACGATGACGCCACGCACGGCGGCCTCGATGTAGCGCGCTTCGAGATCGGCAGGCTTTCCCGGCAAACGGTCGCGCGTCAGCACGGGCTCGGCATTGCGGGCGAGGATGGCGACGCCGTTCCAGGTCTTTTGTCCACGCCACACCGCGCCATAGCCGGTCCTTTCGATGGCGGCCGCCGGAAATTCGCCATCACTTGCCTTCAACTCCTGAAGCGCGACGACATCGGGCTTCGCCATTCGCAGCCATGCCAACAGATTGGGCAGGCGGCGGTTGATGTTGTTGATGTTGAATGTCGCGATCTTCATCTAGAGCTACCGGCTCTGCCTTTCGTCCCCGGAGATACAATGTCCAAGTTGAGCTTTGCCGCTACCGCCTTCATCGTCGCGTTCTCCGGGGCCACGGCACAGTCAGCCGAAACGCGCGGCGCGTGCAAGGCTGACTACGACAAATTCTGCGCCGGCATCGCGCCGGGTGGCGGCATCGTCGCCTGTCTCAACGCCAAGCGCGACCAGCTCAGCGCCACCTGCAAGACGGCGCTGGACAGCAGAAAGAAGAAGTAGGTACGGGTGGTTTAACTCGGCAGCGGCGGCAACGCCGACGGCTGTTCGATTGACTGTGGGGAAGGCGGCTCCCCGGCGTTCGAGACGGGCTCCGGCTTCGTCAGCGGCTCCTCGACATTGCCACCCTTGTAGACGCGGGCATAGCGGCGGCCGAGGCTGGTCAGCACCTCATAGCCGATCGTGCCGAAATGGTGCGCGAGCTCGTCGACGGTGATGCCTTCGCCGAGCAGCGTCACCATGTGGCCGCGCCGCACCGCGTTCGGCGGCAGATCGGTGATGTCGATCGCGATCAGGTCCATGGAGATGCGGCCCGCGACAGGGCAGCGCTTGCCCGCCACGATGACATCGGCGCCGCGGGTGCCGTCATTGGAGCTGGCGGCGCGGAAATAGCCGTCGGCATAGCCGACCGCGATGATCGCCAGTTTCGTCGGCCGCCGCGCGGTCCAGGTGCCGCCATAGCCGACGGTCTCGCCGCGATCGATGGTGCGGATCTGCACGATGCGCGCCTTGAGGTCGACCACCTGCTGCATGGGATTGTCGGCCTCCGGCGTCGGGTTGACGCCGTAGAGCGCAGCTCCGGGGCGCACCAGGTCGAACTGGAAGGGCGCGCCGAGGAAGATGCCGGAGGAGTTGGCGAGCGCCGCCGGCACGCCTGTGAACTCACTGGCGATGCTGCGGAAGGTCGCGAGCTGTCTGGCATTGATCGGGCTGTTGAGCTGCTCGGCCGAGACCAGATGGCTCATCACCAGCGTGATGCCGTGATCGCCGGCGTTGATGCGGGGGATGATGGCCTGCGCCTCCGACAGCGTCAGCCCGAGCCGGTTCATGCCGGTGTCGATGTGAACAGCGGCGCCCCCGTTCCAGCCGGTGCGGCGGCAGAACACGTCCCATTCGGCGAGCTCGTTGAGATCGCCGATCACCGGACGGCAATTGATCTTGGCGTAGTGCTCGCCGGTGTTCTGGAAATAGCCGCCGAGCACGTAGATCGTGGGCTCCGGAACGGCGGCGCGCACCTTGCGCGCTTCCTCGATGGTGGCGACGAAGAAGGTCTTGCAACCGGCCTTGCTCAGGGCGCGCGACACCTGCTCGGCGCCGCAGCCATAGGCGTCGGCCTTGATCACCGCCGAACATTCGGCCGGCACCGCGGTCTTCTCGAGCTTGCGCCAATTGGCGATGATCGCATCGAGATCGACGGTCAGCACGCCGCCGAAGGCGGCGAGCGCGGCAGCCTGGTTGGCCTCCGGGGAGAGGGGGCCGGATTGCGGGATTGATTTCGGGGCGGACGCCATTGTCATGGCGTCGTTTTACGCAAGAGACCGGCCCCGTTCAACCCGGGGAACAATCTAGTAGTCGCTGCGGTCCGGCAGCTGGCCGTCATGCGCGAGGTCGCCGAAGCGCGTGACCGAGGCATCGAAGTGCAGCTCGACGGTGCCGGTCGGACCGTGGCGCTGCTTGCCGATGATGACTTCGGCGCGCCCCACGGTACGTTCCATGTCGGCCTGCCATTTGGCATGCTCTTCGGTGCCGGGGCGCGGCTCCTTCATGGCGAGGTAATATTCCTCGCGGAACACGAACAGCACGACGTCGGCGTCCTGCTCGATCGAGCCGGATTCGCGCAAGTCCGACAGCTGCGGCCGCTTGTCGTCGCGCGATTCCACCTGACGCGAGAGCTGCGACAGCGCGATCACGGGAACGTTGAGCTCCTTGGCCAGCGCCTTCAGGCTGGTCGTGATCTCCGTGATTTCCTGCACGCGACTGTCGCTGGCGCGCTTGCCCGAGCCCGAGAGCAGCTGGATGTAGTCGATCACCAGGAGATCGAGGCCCTTCTGGCGCTTGAGTCGGCGCGCGCGCGCCATCAGCTGCGCGATGGAGAGGCCGCCGGTGGCGTCGACGTAGAACGGCAGCGACTGCAGCTCGATCGAGACCTGCCGGATCTTCTCGAAATCGGCTTCCGTGATGCCGCCGCGGCGGATGTGGGAGGAGGGAATGCCGGTGCGCTCGGCCACGATACGCGTGGCGAGCTGGTCGGCCGACATTTCGCAGGAGAAGAAGCCGATCACGCCGCCATTGGCGGCCTTCATGGTGCCGTCGGCCTGAAGCTCCGGCACGTAGGCCTGCGCGACGTTGTAGGCGATGTTGGTCGCCAGCGACGTCTTGCCCATGCCGGGGCGTCCCGCGACGATGATGAGGTCGGAATGCTGCAGACCGCCCATCTTGGTGTCGAGGTCGCGCAGGCCCGTCGAAATGCCCGACAGCTTGCCGTCGCGCTGGAATGCCTTGGCCGCGAGATCGACCGCGACGGTGAGGGCCTGCGAGAATTTCTGGAAGCCGCCGTCGTAGCGGCCGGACTCGGCGAGCTCGTACAGCTTTCGCTCGGCATCCTCGATCTGCGCCCGCGGTTGGAAGTCGACCGGCGCGTCATAGGCCACGTTGACCATGTCCTCGCCAATGCCGATCAGGTCGCGCCGCAGCGACAGGTCGTAGATGGTGCGGCCATAGTCCTGGGCGTTGATGATGGTGGTGGCTTCGGCCGCAAGCCGCGCCAGGTATTGTCCGATGGTCATGCCGCCGACATCGGTATCGGCCGGCAGGAACGTCTTCAGCGTGACCGGGGTGGCGATCTTGCCCATCCGGATCAGGCTGCCCGCGGTCTCGAAGATGGTCTGGTGCAGCGGCTCGAAGAAGTGCTTCGCCTCCAGGAAGTCGGAGACGCGGTAGAAGGCGTCGTTGTTGACCAGGATTGCGCCCAGAAGGCTCTGTTCCGCCTCGATATTGTGCGGTGCGCTCCGATAGGCGGGAGTTCCGGCATCGGGCGCGAGTTTGAGAACGTTCGAATCAGTCAGTGCCATGGTCGGACGTGCTTAGCAATTTTCTTGGGCGGATGCGGGGCCGGGATAAAGCGCCGCCGCAGGTCAAAGCGGAAGCAAAAGCTGACCGCTATCAACCGCTCAGTTAAAATGGTGGATGATTAGCAGTCGCAGCACGCGCCGCGCTTGACTGGATTTTGGCGGAGCTCGCTCGGCGCAGAGGGCTGTGATCGCGCCGCGGAAAAATCCTGAAACCCGTGAACCCTGGGGGCTGACGCGCAGACCTACCGAGAGGCGCGCAAAATGACGCACGCTGACCGATTCGGCTCGGCTTCAGACCAGCAGGAGGTAGACCAGCGCAACCAGAGCCGCCCCAACGCCGGTGACGATCAGGGCGTAATCGGTGCGGAGGTCGTCCTGCACGTCGAATGAGGTTTGGGTCTCTTTGCTCATGGCGACGGTCTAAGCCAGGCCCGACCAGACTTCTGTGAACCAGATCACATCTCCCCGGATTCTTTCGGGTGTCATGTCGGAACAGGCGGATGGGCAGGGGATTATCTCATTCCCCGCCAACAGGGATACGAGGCGAGCGATGCAGCCAGAACGGCAGCACCAGAACTGGCGAAGCGAGGCAGGCAGCCGGCTTTGGCTGTCGGGGCTGATCGCGGCTATGAAGCACGCGGAGCGGCCCGAGGTACGTCGCCAGCCGGTCGCCCCCGAAATCCTGCTGGAATTGCGGGCGCAATTGGCGTTAACGGCGTCTTTCCGGACGTCCGGGATTTCGACCCTGCGTCACTAGGATCCGGACCTATTCACCAGCCAGCTTGAGCTTCGGCATGGCCGCGCCCTCCCGGGCCCGCAGCCGGGCTTCTTCCTGCGGGATATAGTCGCGGGTCATCGGCACCACGCCCTGGCGACGGGTGATCTGGATCTGGAAGTTCATCATGGCTTGCTTGCGGAACGTCATCTCGCAGGCCGCGAGGTAAAATTCCCACATCAAGGCGAAGCGCTCGTCGTAGAGCTGCACGGCTTCCTCGCGCCGCGCCATGAACCGCTCGCGCCAGGCCTTCAGCGTCTCGGCGTAGTGCAGGCGCAGAATCTCGATGTCGCAGACCAGCAGGCCCGCGCGCTCGATCGCCGGCAGCACCTCCGAGAGCGCGGGAATGTAGCCGCCGGGGAAGATGTATTTGGCGATCCACGGATTGGTCGAATCCGGGCCCTGCGAACGGCCGATCGAATGCAGCAGCATGACGCCGTCTTCCTTCAGCAGCTCGGCGCAGCGCTGGAAGTAGGCGTCGTAGAACCTCGCCCCGACATGCTCGAACATGCCGACGGAGACGATGCGGTCGAACGTACCTTCGACGTCGCGATAATCCTGGAGCTGGAATCTGGCCGAGCCCGTCAGGCCCTTTTCGGCGGCGCGCGCATTGGCGACCTCCAGCTGCTCGGTCGACAGCGTGATGCCGGTGACGTCGGCGCTCGCGATCTCGGCGAGATAGAGCCCGAGGCCACCCCAGCCGGAGCCGATGTCGAGCACGCGCTGGCCATTGCTGACGAGAAGCTTCGCCGCGATGTGCCGCTTCTTGGCAAGCTGCGCGTCGTCCAGCGACATCTCGGGCGTCTCGAAATAGGCGCAGCTATATTGCTTGTCGGCATCGAGAAACAGCGAATAGAGCCGGCCGTCGAGATCGTAATGATGAGCGACGTTTTGACGGGAGCGCGGGCGGGGATTGAACTGCTTGAGGTGCCGCGTCAGGTAGCGCAGGTGCCACCACGGCTTTGCCCACTGCGGCAATGGGTCGGGTTGATCGAGCAGGATCGCGAGGGCATCAGCTATGGTGCCGCGCTCGACCACGAACTCGCCGTTCATGTAGGCCTCGCCCAGCCCCAGCTCGGGATTGACGAGGACCCTCCGCTCGGAGTCCGCAGTGACGAAGCGGACTGCGACCGGCTCGCCGGAGCCGTCGCCGACGGTGAACTTCGACCCGCTCGCGCTGGTCACCGTCAACGACCCGCGGCGGATGAATTGGGACAGAAATCGACGCAACAAACGGTCCATCGGCAATCCTCTCGAGCGAACCCGAAAGATGCGACTACCCGGCCTTTATAACTGACGCCCAGGCGCCGCAGCGGTTCCTATGCGTTTGCATTCAAATCTAGCGAGCCGGTTCCGGCTGCGCTAGTTGCACTGTGTTCAAAGTAGATATTCGAAAACCGCTTAATCACATCCTTGCGCGCGGACCTGCTTCCATTCGCGGCTCAATCGGTTAAAAGGTGACCGCCGCCGCGCCGGATGCCGGCTGCATTTGCGGAAATTCAACGGAGATGATGGGAATGTCGAGCCGAGCGCTCAGCCTCGCGACGGTGTTGCTTCTGATTGGCTTCGGTGCGGCTAATTCCGTTCTTGCGCAGGCGACGAACCTCGAGGCTGGCAAGACCCCGTCGCAGCTGTTCTCGCAGACCTGCAATGTCTGCCACAAGAGCCCGCGCGGGCTGCTGAAGTCCGTGTCGCCCGGCTCGCTGCCGGGATTCCTGCGCCAGCACTACACGACGAGTTCGGATATGGCGGGCGTCCTCTCCGCCTATCTGATCTCGAACGGTGCCACCGACACGCGCTATCAGGCCAAGGACGCCAAGAAGGACGGCGCCGCGCCTGAACAACAGGGTCGACGCCAGCGCGCGCAGGATGCCGCGAGGCCGGAGGGCGAGGGTGCTGCTCCTGCCGCCGAGGGTACGCGCCAGAAGCGTGCGGCGCGGCCGGCCGAGGAGGGTGCCAAGCCGGAGGGAGAGGCTGCGCCCGAGGCACGCAAAGGCAAGCGGCGCGCCAAGCCCGGCACGGAGGAAGCCCCGAGGTCGATGCCGCGGCGCCGACGACCGACGACAAGAAGACCGAGCCGAAGCCGGAGCCCGTCAAGCCTGACAGCGCCAA
>NZ_LAXE01000001.1:5072872-5129634 GCF_003122645.1 Bradyrhizobium sp. SUTN9-2 | reverse complement strand
CGCGGCCTTCGCATCGACTTGACCGCCATTAGAGTAGTACTCTAGAGTATTGCTCTAGGAGGCGCCCATGACGGCGAGCGTACGAGACGATCTGTTGGCGGCCGGCCTTGCCGTGTTCGACCGCGTCGGCTTCGAAGCCGCGACGGTGGCTGCGATCCGCACCCGCGCGCGGGCTTCCAACGGCAGCTTCTTCCACGTCTTCGGTTCGAAGAAAGAACTTGCCGGTGCGTTGTTTCTGGAGGTCTTGCGGCACTATCACGCCGCGATACTGGCCGCGCTCGATCCCGGCCCCGACGCCGAGCGGGGCATCGATCGCCTGATCCGGGCGCATCTCGACTGGGTCGTCACCAGCCGGCGCGAGGCGCGCTACCTCTTCGAGATCTCGCGCAGCGAGTGGGGCGAAGACGTGCGCGACGCCCAGCGGGCGCAGAATGCGCGGCTTGCCGAAGGCATTGAGCGCTGGCGCGCGCCGCTGGTGGCAAGCGGCGAACTTCTGCCGATGACGCCGGTGATGTTCGTCAGCCAGCTGATCGGTCCGGCGCAGATCTTCTGCCGCGCCTTCCTGTCGGGTCGCGAGCGAACCGATCCGCGCATCGAGGCGGACACGCTGATCGCCTGCGCCAATCGTGCGCTGAGGCCGTTCGATCGCATCAACAAGCAATAAGGGGAGATCGCATGCGGGCCGAAGCTGATCCGGAATTTGCGCCGATTGCCGAGCGCATCCACGCCAATATCGGCCGGCAGGGTTTCATGAACCTGGTCGGCGCCGAGCTCTCCGAATTGTCGCGCGGCACCTGCACCATCGCCGTGGAGCGCCGGCCGGAGCTGTTACAGCAGCACGGCTTCTTCCATGGCGGCGTCACCGCCTTCCTGGTCGACAACGCCACCACGATCGCAGCCGCCACGTCGCGCGGCCAGCCGGCGCTGACGGCGGAATACAAGCTCAATCTGTTGTCGCCCGCGGTCGGCGAGAAGCTGATCTGCCGCGCCCGGGTGATCAAGCCGGGCCGCCAGGTCGCGGTGGTCGCCGCCGACGTGTTCTGCGTCAGCGACGGCGTCGAGAAGCATACGGCCACCGCGCTGGCCTCGATCGCGATGCTGAGCGAGGACGTCGCTGCCAAAACGAAAAGCCCGGCCGCGTGAGGCAGCCGGGCTTTGATCGGGATCGTCATCCGGGTCTGGTCTTGCGGACCGTCCCGGAATGACGAGTTGAGCTGCTTACTTCTCTTCCGCAGCCGGCGCCGGCGCGACCTCGTCGTGCTGGGCTTCCGGATCGAAGAACTCGCCGGCGGCGGCGATCGCCTCGGCGGCCGCATCGCGATCCTCATTGCGGGTCGAGATGTCCTCGCCGCGGTTGATGCGCTCGGCCTCGTCCTGGCTGCGGGCAACCGTGACGGTGATCTCGACCTCGACTTCGGGATGAACGGCAACGGTGATCGAGTGCTTGCCGATGGTCTTGATCGGCGCGTCGAGCTGGATCTGCGGACGGGCGAGCGAAACGCCGTCGGCTTCGAACGCGAGCACGATGTCACGCACGTTGACCGAGCCGAACAGCTGGCCGGCTTCCGAGGCCTGGCGGATCACGATGATGTTCTTGCCCTCGATCTTCTCGGCGACCTTGGACGCCTCGGCCTTCGAGGCGAGGTTGCGCGCTTCGAGCTCGGCCTTCATGCCGTCATACTTGGCCCGGTTGTCGGCGGTGGCGCGCAGCGCCTTGCCGCGCTTGAGCAGGAAATTGCGAGCGTAGCCGTCGCGAACCTTCACGACTTCGCCCATCTGGCCGAGCTTGTTGACGCGTTCCAGCAAAATGACTTCCATATTCGTTCTCCTTTTGAAGTGCTCTCGAAGGTTTCAGTTTCGGGGTTGAACTCAAGGTGTAGGCAGTGGCGGCGGCTGCCGGCTGCGCAGGAAGCGTTCGCGCAAGCCAAACAAGGCATCCGCAAGCCCAAGGATCACCATCGCGACCACGGGCCATCCGAACACGACCACGGCGGCGTAGGTCGAGCCGAGCCAGAACGTGCGGCCGTTCAGCGCGAGCGTCAGCGTATGCAATACGGCGAAACCGGCCAGCGCATAACTCATCATCAGCGCGGCGGTGGCGATCTGCGCCACGATGCCAAGCAGCCCCCCGGTGAAGCAGAAGGCGAGGGAGATGCACAGCACCACCAGCGTCATCTGCGGCAGCTCGGTGGTCTTGAGGTCCGGCCAGGGACGGCGCAGCCGGCCCGACGTCGCGGTCACCTTGGCGCTGAGCCAGAGGTTGAGAGTGAGCGTCATCGTCGCGGCAATCGTGGCGGCGGCGGGTGCGATGCGCACCAGCGCGTCGACGAACTGGCTGGCTTCGCCTGAAGTTTGCGGGTCGGTGGCGCGCAGGAGGCGCGTCAGGCCACGGCGCAACGTGCCGGTGATGGTCTCCGCGTCGGTCCCGAGAGTGAGCAAAGCGGCCATTGTGGTCAGCGTCGCGAAGCCTGCAATCCAGAGCAGGATGCGGCCGACCGGGTACCACTCGACCTCCGGCTCCGCGGAGGGCGCTGTGCCGGTGGCAGACGCGGCGCTTCCCACCTGACGTCCGAGCAGGACGAGATGGCCGAGCCACCACGCCGGCAACGCGACGGTGACGGCGAAGGCGATGCAGTAGGGCAGGCCGAACAGGGCGCCGAGGCCGATCGCAGCGGCGATGCCACCAATGCTCGCGCAAAGCGGGCCCCAGCCGATCGCGGCGACCATCAGGGGGAGCGGAGCGAGATAGAACAGGACGAGCGCGATCAGCGCCCCCGAGATGATCGAGGCGAACATCAGGGCCGACGCAGCGCCGGCGATCAGGGCTATCAGTCCAAAGGCCATCATCAGCTGTCCCGCTCCCTTCGAGCGGTTAGAGGCGTCGCTTGCCCCAACCATCGGCGACCGGACGACCCGGAAGCCTTATGAGTTCGAAAAGTCGCGACCGGCGGCGCTAGCCGCCGCCGGTCGAATTGGTCGTATCAGCGAATGACGTAGGGCAGGAGGCCCAGGAAGCGCGCGCGCTTGATGGCGCGGGCGAGCTCACGCTGCTTCTTCGCGGACACCGCGGTGATGCGGCTCGGCACGATCTTGCCGCGCTCGGAGACGTAACGCATCAAGAGCTTGGAGTCCTTGTAGTCGATCTTCGGAGCATTGGCGCCCGTGAACGGGCAGCTCTTGCGACGACGGAAAAACGGGCGGCGTGCACCAGCTTCAGCCATGATTCTTACTCCCCATCCGTGGTTTCAGCTTCGTCGCGCGGACGGCGCGGACCGCGATCGCCGCGGAAACCGCCCTCGCGGTCGCCACGGAAGCCGCCTTCACGCTCGCCGCGGAAGCCACCGCCGCGATCGTCACGCTCGCGGTCGCGGTCGGCCTTGCGCATCATCGCGGACGGGCCTTCCTCCAGCTCCTCGACGCGGACGCTGAGATAGCGGATCACGTCTTCGCTGATGCGCTCCTGGCGCTCGATCTCGGCGATCGCCGCGGACGGCGCGTCGATGTTGAGCAGCACGAAGTGCGCCTTGCGGTTCTTGTTCATGCGGTAGGTGAGGGAGCGCACGCCCCAATTCTCGGTCTTGGTGATCTTGCCGCCGAGACCTTCGACGATACCGGTCATCTGCGCAGTCAGCTCTTCGACCTGCTGCGGGCTCGCGTCCTGACGCGCGAGAAAAACATGCTCGTAAAGAGGCATGGTCGTCCTTTCCTCATGTTGGCGCATCGCCCGGCGTCAAACCCTTAAGAGGCCTTCGGAAAGGACTCTGGGATCAAGCTCAGAAGGCGGAAACACGGGACGACGGGCCGACTGGCCCTGCCACACCAAAATCACGAATGATTTGCTGAGACCGTCCGTTCAGCTCCCGGCCGGGGTCTGCGGATGGGCGCCTTATACGGATTTTGGCTGGCTTTGCAAGGTGGAGGGGCATTTTCAAGCCGAGCGGTCCGCCCCTCCAACGGGAACAAGAACCCCATCCTCCAATACCAAGATTCGGCTTGATCTGTTTGTTTGTATAACATACAAATAATTCAGCGGAGAGGATCCCATGGCAGAAGCGTCGGCCGATGCGCCGCTCGAAGCGGCAGGCGACCCCAAGCACGCCGCGCGCGCGACGCGCTCGGCCGGCCGCAAGATGCGGTCACTGCTCCTGGATGCTGCGAGCCCGCTGTTTCGGGAGCGGGGGCTGTCAGGCACGTCGATTACCGACATCGCGGCCGCCGCGGACGCGTTCCCGAGCCAGATCACCTATTACTTCCGCACCAAGGAGGCGCTGTTTGTCGAGTGCGCCTGCCGCGATCTGTTGTATCTGGCACGGGCCACCGAGCAGGCGGCGCTGAAGGCGCGCACGCCCGGGGAATACACCCACGCGTTGGCCGAGACCGTGACGGCGAGCGATTCGGTCGCCTTCTTCGCCGAGGCGCTGACGCTGACGCGGCGTCGCCAGGATCTCGCGCCGCTGGTGGAGCGCACCATCGAGCGCCTGCACAGCGAGGGTACGCGCGCTTATGCGGGGCAGGTCGCGCGGCACGGCTGGCGCTCGCTGCGCGCGCCCGACGAAAGCTCGCGGCGGTTCTGGGCCGTCGCCATCGGCGTCATTCTCGAGGGCTACGCGATGGGCCGCTCGCCCGAGGCGCTCTGCGCCGAGATGCTGCGCGTGCTGGGCGAGCAGGCGAAATCCACTGAAGACACCGCCCGCCTGCGTCTTGTCGAGGCGCGCGAGGCATCCGACAATTCCAATGGAAAGGGTTAGGCCATGACCGCGCTTCGCATGCGTGCCCGCGATTTCCTGACCGACGATCAATTGGCCGAGGTGCGCCAGCGCGCGACGTGGAAAGGCGCTGCGCTGATCGCGCACGCCTGGACGCTGATCATTGCAGCCATCGCGCTGGTCGCGTGGTGGCCCAATCCGCTCACCTATATCTTCGCCGTCGCCATCATCGGCTCGCGCCAGCTCGGCCTTGCGATCCTGATGCATGACGGCGCACATGGTTGCCTGTCCGCCGACGAGAAAACCAATCTGACGCTGAGCCAGTGGTTCTGCGCCTATCCGCTGTTTGCGGAGACGCGCAGCTACAGGCGCTATCACCTTCAGCACCATGCGCGCACCCAGCAGGAGGACGACCCCGACCTCGTGCTGTCGGCGCCGTTTCCGATCACCAAGTTGAGCTATCGCCGCAAGTTCATCCGCGACATCACCGGGCAGACCGGCTACCAGCAGCGCAAGGCGCAGTTGCTCAACGCGCTCGGGCCAAAGGACTGGTCATGGCGGCAACGTGCAGCGCATTTCTGGGAGATGCTCGGCCCGCAATGTGTGGTCAACGGGATCATGTTTGCCGCGCTCGCCGCGGCCGGCGTGTGGTGGGCCTATCCGCTGCTCTGGCTGGTGCCGCTCTTGACGTGGATGATGGTCATCACCCGCATCCGCAATATCGCCGAGCACGCCGTCGTCCCCGATAGTAGCGACCCCTTGCGCAACACGCGCACGACGCATGCCAATTTTCTCGAGCGCCTGTTCATCGCGCCGTATTACGTGAACTATCACCTCGAGCATCATCTGTTGTTCTACGTGCCCTGCTACAATCTGCCGAAGGTGCACCGGCTGCTGAGTGCGAGCCGGTACGCCGATCGCATGGAAGTGCAGCCGAACTACGCTTCGGTGCTGCGGCTGGCCACGGCAAAGCCGAACCGCGAGGATCGGCCGGGGCAACTGGTGAACAGTGCGCGCCGAGCGCGGGCAGGAGCGGACGTCGATGCCAACCAGACCGCCGGCGGGTTTTGAGGGGCTTATTCCCCGTTGAATGCTGCTCCAAGTTCCCGTCTCGGCTTGACAGTGCGGCCCCGGACGGTGTCTACGGCCCCCTTTGGAGCATGATCCGGAACCATGGCCCAAGGAACCACGGCCTAAGGCCGGGCGTAAATCGGCTGCCGGTTCAGAACAGGGATCATGCCTGACAGCAGGGAGCGCCGATGACGGCTGCATTCACATTTCCTGGGCAGGGTTCCCAGGCTGTCGGCATGGGCAAGGCCCTGGCCGACGCCTTTCCGGTGGCGCGCGCCGTATTCGACGAGGTCGATGCCGCGCTCGGGGAGAAGCTGACGGCCATCATCTGGGAAGGTCCGGCCGAAACTCTCCAACTCACCGAGAACGCCCAGCCGGCGCTGATGGCCGTGTCTATCGCGACCTTGCGCGTGCTTGAGGCCGAGGCTGGTTTTTCCGTGGGACGAGACGCGGCCTTCGTCGCCGGCCACTCGCTCGGTGAATATTCGGCGCTGGCGGCGGCCGGCAGCCTGACGGTTTCGGATACCGCGCGTCTGCTTCGCACCCGCGGTCTCGCAATGCAAAAGGCGGTCCCGGTCGGCGCCGGCGCGATGGCCGCGCTGCTCGGTCTCGACTACGAGGCCGCCATGGAGGTCGCGGGCGAGGCGGCGCAGGGGCAGGTCTGCCAGGCCGCCAACGACAATGGCGGCGGCCAGGTCGTCGTCTCCGGCGACAAGGCTGCGGTCGATCGCGCCGTCGAGATCGCCAAGGCCAAGGGCGCCAAGCGCGCGATGCTGCTGCCGGTGTCCGCCCCGTTCCATTGCAAGTTGATGCAGCCGGCTGCGGATGCCATGGCGGAGGCGCTGTCGAAGGTCACGATCAAGGCGCCGGCCGCCCCGCTGGTGTCGAACGTGCTGGCGAGCGCCATCACCGATCCCGACGAGATCCGCCGCCGCCTGGTCGAGCAGGTCACCGGCACGGTGCGCTGGCGCGAGTCGGTGGCTTACATGGCCGGGCAGGGCGTCACCCGCTTCTTCGAGATCGGCGCCGGCAAGGTGCTGACCGGTCTCGTCAAGCGTATCGCGGACGGTGCCGTCGGCATTGCGGTCGGCGGCCCGAACGATATTGCCGCCGCCAAGGATGCATTGGCCGCTGCGAAGCAGGCTTAAAGGAGTCCATCAATGTTCGATCTGACTGGCCGAAAGGCGCTCGTCACCGGCGCGACCGGCGGCATTGGCGGCGCGATCGCGCAGGCGCTGCACGCGCAGGGCGCCACCGTCGCCATTTCAGGGACGCGCAAGGAGGTGCTGGACGAGCTTGCCGGCAAGCTCGGCGAGCGCGCCCACGTGCTGCCCTGCAATCTCTCCAAGGCCGATGAGGTCGAGGCGCTGGTGCCCGCTGCGGAAGCGGCGATGGGCCAGGTCGACATTCTCATCGCCAATGCCGGCATCACGCGCGACAATCTCTTCGTGCAGCTTCGCGACGAGGATTGGGACGAGGTCATCAACGTCAATCTGACCGCGACCTTCCGCCTGGCGCGCGCCGCGACCAAGCTGATGATGCGCAAGCGCTTCGGCCGCATCGTCGCCATCACCTCGGTGGTCGGCGTCACCGGCAATCCCGGGCAGGGCAATTATACGGCGTCGAAAGCCGGCCTGATCGGCATGATCAAGACGTTAGGGGCCGAATACGCCAAGCGTGGCGTGACCGCGAACTGCATCGCGCCGGGCTTCATCAAGACGCCGATGACCGATGCGCTCAACGACAAGCAGCGCGAAACGATTCTCACCAAGGTTCCGGCCGCCCGCCTGGGGACGCCCGAGGACATCGCAGCGGCCGCTGTCTATCTGAGCTCGAACGAAGCAGCCTACGTCACCGGGCAGACCATCCACGTCAACGGCGGCATGGCCATGATCTGACGTCTCGTGCCGCGTCGCCTGTCACGGCGGTGCGGCATGCGGCAAACGGCCGTTTCCGGAGCGAAATGAGGCTTGTAGTCAAGGCAATTGAAGTATGATAACCGGACCTCCAACGGATGGGCAAAGAACGCCATTGCAGGTTTTTGAAACCCTGTATATTGGCGATGCGGAGCCTTTGGCCGTCGTTCGCCGGGGCCTCCATCGGTTAGGATGGGCCAAATCAAAGTTCGTAAGCGAAGGCAGTCAAACGACCACGACGGCTCGTATCGTCCCGGGGGGTCGGGTCTACAGGGAACAACACGAGGTTAAGCAATGAGTGACATTGGCGAGCGGGTTAAGAAGATCGTGGTCGAACACCTTGGTGTTGAACCCGAGAAGGTTGTCGACAACGCGAGCTTCATCGACGACCTCGGCGCCGACAGTCTGGATACCGTCGAGCTGGTGATGGCGTTCGAAGAGGAATTCGGTTGCGAGATTCCGGACGACGCTGCGGAAACGATTCTCACCGTCGGCGACGCTACGAAGTTTCTCGAGAAGAACGCGAAGAGCTAAGGCTCTTCAATTTCGCGGGGACAACATTGAAACCGGACGGGCCGCTTCGCAGCGGTCAGCCGGTTTCTTGTTATTGGCCGTGAATCTTTCGATGCGGAGTTTTCGGATATGAGGCGGGTTGTCGTCACGGGTCTCGGCATGGTCTCGCCACTCGGCTGTGGCGTCGAGCCGACCTGGAAGCGCATCCTCAACGGCGAAAGCGGTGCGCGCAGGATCGAGAGCTTCGATGTCTCCGATCTGCAGACCAAGATCGCCTGCACGGTCGTGCGCGGCGACGGCTCGAACGACAGCTTCAATCCGGACAAGTGGATGGAGCCGAAGGACCAGCGCAAGGTCGACGACTTCATCATCTTCGGCATGGCCGCGGCCGGTCAGGCGCTCGACGACGCCAACTGGCATCCCGAGACCGAAGAGGACAAATGCGCGACCGGCACCATGATCGGCTCCGGCATCGGCGGCCTCAACGGCATCGCCGATACCGCGATCCTGCTGAAGGAGCGCGGGCCGCGCCGGGTGTCGCCGTTCTTCATTCCCGGCCGCTTGATCAATCTCGCCTCCGGCTACGTCTCGATCGCGCACGGGCTGAAGGGGCCGAACCATTCGGTGGTCACGGCATGCTCGACCGGCGCGCATGCGGTTGGCGATGCCGCCCGCCTGATCGCGCTGGGCGATGCCGACGTGATGGTCGCGGGCGGCGCCGAGTCGCCGATCAGCCGCATCGGCATCGCCGGCTTCAACGCCGCGCGCGCGCTGTCGACCGGTTTCAACGAGACTCCCGAAAAGGCCTCGCGTCCCTACGATAAAGACCGCGACGGCTTCGTGATGGGCGAGGGCGCCGGCGTCCTCGTGCTGGAGGAGCTGGAGCACGCCAGGCGGCGCGGCGCGAAGATCTATGCCGAGGTGATCGGCTATGGTCTGTCGGGTGATGCCTATCACATCACCTCGCCGTCGCCCGACGGCGATGGCGGCTTCCGCAGCATGTCGGCCGCGCTCAAGCGTGCCGGGCTGACGCCGTCCGATCTCGATTACATCAATGCGCACGGGACCTCGACGCCGCTCGGCGACGAGATCGAGCTCGGCGCGGTCGAGCGTCTGCTCGGCAACGCCGCCTCCAAGGTCGCGATGTCCTCGACCAAGTCGTCGACCGGCCATCTGCTCGGCGCGGCCGGTGCGATCGAAGCGATTTTCGCGATTCTGGCGATTCGCGATAATGTCGTGCCGCCGACGATCAATCTCGACAATCCGTCGGTCGAGACCGCGATCGATCTCGTGCCGCACAAGTCGAAGCAGCGTGAGGTCAACGTCGCGTTGTCGAACTCTTTTGGTTTTGGCGGTACCAATGCGTCGGTGATCGTCCGGCGCCTAGTCAGTTAGTTTGTGTTTGAGACGAATCCACCGTTTTGCCGTATTCGGCGATAGTCATGGACGTGGGCGCGTGCGTTTTTGGCAGGGCAAGCGATTGTCGGGCCGCTATTGAACCGGCAGGATTCAGGTTGTTTCGATGAGTGAAAGGCCGCCCATTTCACCCCGGAGTCCGCGGGCCGCGCTCGAGCCCGAGCAACTTCCGCCGCCGCCCAAGCGGTCGGACCGCGCGCGCAATCCGTTCGTCGTCGTCGGCAACGCCATCATCACCCTTCTGCTGATCGCCATGCTCGGCGCCGGCGGCGTCTATTATTACGGCCGCCAGGTGCTCGAGGCGCCCGGACCGCTGAAGGAGGACAAGATCGTCAACATCCCGCAGCGTGCGGGCAAGCGCGACATCGCCGAGACGCTGAACCGGGAAGGCGTGACCGACGTCAATCCCTGGGTGTTCATCGCCAGCGTCGCCGCGTTGAAGGCGAGCTCGGACCTCAAGCCGGGTGAGTATTCCTTCCAGAAGAACGCCTCGCTGCGCGACGTCATCGGCACCATCGTCGAGGGCAAGGTGGTGCAGCACGCCGTGACGATTCCCGAAGGCCTGACCTCCGAGCAGATCGTGGCGCGGCTCTCCGACAACGACATCTTCACCGGCAGCGTGCGCGAGCTGCCGCGCGAAGGCACGCTGCTCCCGGAGACCTACAAATTCCCGCGCGGCACCCCGCGCGAGCAGGTGGTCCAGCGCATGCAGCAGGCGCACAAGCGTGTGCTGTCGGAGATCTGGGAACGCCGCAATCAGGACGTTCCAGTCAAGACGCCGGAGCAGCTGGTCACGCTGGCGTCCATCATCGAGAAGGAAACCGGCAAGGCGGACGAGCGCAGCCGTGTCGCCGCGGTGTTCGTCAACCGGCTGAAGCAGCGGATCAAGCTGCAGTCCGATCCGACCATCATCTACGGCCTCGTCGGCGGCAAGGGAACGCTGGGCCGGCCGATCAAACGCAGCGAGATCACGCAGCCCTCGCCCTACAACACCTATGTGATCGACGGCCTGCCGCCGGGCCCGATCTCCAATCCGGGCCGCGCCTCGCTCGAGGCCGCCGCCAACCCGGCCCGCACCCGCGACCTCTATTTCGTCGCCGACGGCACCGGCGGGCACGCCTTCACCGAGACCTACGACGCGCACCAGAAGAACGTCGCCAAGCTCCGCGCGATGGAGAAGCAGATCCAGAACGACACGGTCGAGCCGCCCGATGACGCGCAGCCGCCGGCCGTTGCCGCGCCTGGCGCTGCCGACCCGCCGACCGCGGCCACGCCGGCACGGCCCAATCAGCAGAAGAGGCCGCCGGCAGCACGCCCGGCTGCTCCAGCCAATCCCCCACCGGCCCGGCAGGGCGCGGTGCAGGGCTCGCCGCCGGTGGTTCAGCGCTGAGCCTTGCGCGCAGACCGGCTTGCGGACATTGCCGATTCCACTTTCCGGCAAAATAGTCTTAAGATTCGCGTGGCTTGATAGCCTCGCGAATCCCGTGTTCCTGGAGAATTTGAACTGATGGCGCTGTCGTCCATGACCGGCTTTGCGAGATGCCACGGCGCAAGCGGGCCGTATACGTTCGAATGGGAGTTGAAGTCGGTCAATGCCAAGGGCTTCGACTTGCGCGTGCGGCTGCCGCAGGGGTTTGATGAGCTCGAGGCCCATGCCAAGAAGCGCGCGGGCGAGCTGCTCTCGCGCGGCACCGTCTATGCCAATCTCACCGTCAAGCGCACCAATGCCGCCGCCACCGTCCGCATCAACGAGGACGTGCTCAACGCGGTGCTGAAGGCCGCCGCGCTGATCTCGGGGAAGGTCGACGCGGTGGCGCCGAGCATCGACGGCCTGCTCGCCATCAAGGGCGTCGTCGAGGTAGCCGAGCCCGAGGGCGACGAGGAGGAGGACAAGGCAGCGCGCACTGCTGCCGCCGAGGCCTTCGACAAGGCGCTCGACGAGCTCGTTGCGATGCGCAAGCGCGAGGGCACTTCGCTTGGGCAGATCCTGACCCAGCGCGTCGACGAGATCGAGCAGCTGGCGAAGAGAGCGGAGGCCGCGCCCGGCCGCAAGCCGGAGGCGATCAAGGCGAAGCTCGCTGAGCAGATCGCAGCGCTGCTCGACACCTCCGACCGTTTCGACTCCGACCGCCTGATGCAGGAGGCGATCCTGATCGCGACCAAGGCCGACATCCGCGAGGAGCTCGACCGCATCGCCTCCCACATCGCGCAGGCGCGCGAGCTGATCGGCAAGGGCGGCCCGATCGGGCGCAAGCTGGATTTCCTGGCGCAGGAGTTTCACCGCGAGGTCAACACCTGCTGCTCGAAGTCGAACGACATCGAGTTGACCAACACGGGCCTCGCCATGAAGAACGTGGTCGAGCAGTTCCGCGAGCAGGTGCAGAATCTGGAGTGATCGATGACGACGGGCGGTCACGGAACTGACGGTGTCGAGCGGCGCGGATTGATGTTCGTGCTGTCCTCGCCATCAGGCGCGGGCAAGACGACGCTGTCGCGCATGCTGATCGACCGGATGCCGGGCTTGAAAATGTCGGTATCTGCGACCACGCGCGCGATGCGGCCGGGCGAGGTCAACGGCAAGGACTATACGTTTGTCGACAAGGCGACGTTCGATGCCATGGTGAAGGCCGACGAACTGCTGGAATGGGCGACGGTGTTCGACAACAGCTACGGCACGCCGCGCGGCCCCGTGGATGCGGCGTTGTCGGCCGGCCAGGATGTGCTGTTCGACATCGACTGGCAGGGCACCCAGCAATTGAAGCAGAAGGCGCGCGCCGATGTCGTCAGCGTCTTCATCCTGCCGCCCTCGGCGGCCGACCTCGAGAAGCGCCTGCACTCGCGCGCGCAGGATTCCGACGAGGTGATCCGTAAGCGGATGAGCCGTGCCAGCGACGAGATGAGTCACTGGGCCGAGTACGACTACATCGTGATCAACCACGCGGTCGACGAGGCGTTCGCCGAGGTGCAGTCGATCCTCAAGGCCGAGCGTCTCAAGCGCGAGCGGCGGATTGGCCTCGTAGGCTTCGTGCGAAGTTTGCAAGGTCAGCTTCAAGGTTAGGCCGCGACAGGCGCGGCCCTTCCTTCGCCAGCTGCTCCAGCATCGTCGTGATCGCGTCGACATCGACGGCATCGGTATCCCGACCTGCCGGCGCGTCATCGCGATCCGCCTCAATTTCGTTGGCGGCAAGCTTGGGTGCAGCAGCCCGATCGAACAACTTGATCTCGACCTTGTCGCTTCTGGACTCGACCGGTTCCGCGGCCGGAGCGGCGGCACGTTGCCTGCGCGCGTCGATCAGCTCGATCTCGCGGCCGATCGCGGCGAGTTTCGTCGCTTGTCTTGTCGGTTGCGGACGAGCCGCATCGAAGTCGATCGGGCGCGGCGGCTGGGCGGCGGCCGGCGGTGAATCCCGCCAGGGCGCGTGGTTTCCGTCATGGTCCTGCGGCGCCCAATCGTCCCAATGCCCGCGGCGGTCGGCGGCCCTGGCGCGGACCCGTCCGCCGGCGAAGCGATAGATGACGCTGGCGAGGATGCCGGCGAGCGCCAGCGCACCGCCGATCACGAGCATCAGCATTTGCAGCGAACCGCCGGACTTGTCAGTCGTGCCATCGGCCGCGGGCGGGAGCGGAGCAGGGGATTTTGACGGCTTCGCGTTTGGCTGCGCGGCTGCTGCAACCGTGGTTTCCGCCGGCTGATGCGCTGGCGCGGTGGACGCTGTGGAGGCCTCGGGCCAGCGCGCGGTCACGGCCGGCTGCTGCGCGTTGGTTTCGGCGACGCTGCTCGGCGGCTGCGGCGCGACCGCGGGTGCATTCGCTGCAGCCGGCGCGGGCGCGGCCATGTTCGGCGTGCCCGCTGCGGCACTCGTCTGCGGCGCGATATATTCCGCGCGCGCGTTCTGCACGGCCTGCGGCGGTGCTGCATCCGGCTCGGATGTATCGGTCGTCGCCTGCGCGGTCTGTGCGGCTTTGCCGCCTGCGGCGCGCAGATACCAGCACTTGCGCTTCGTCGTGCGATCGAGGCGGTAGTACCAGTGCTGGCCCTGCGGCGTGGCATCCTTCGGCGAAGCCAGGCAGTCGGGCGCCGCGGCGGCCGTGCTCGATGGCGTCGGCGCGTTCTGCGATACCGCGGCCAATGGCGCGCCCGCGAGGATGCTGGCGACGAGGGTCGAAATGAACTTTGCGGCGCGGTTGCCCATCCTGGTCTCCCGGTTACGCATGACGCAACTCTCAACGAGCCCCTTCTCGTCAAAGACTTGGGTGGCAATGAGCCGCAAATCCGGAGAGGATGTGGCTTGAATCGGGCCTGCGCGACGTTCGTTCCGCCCCCGGATGAGACTCTCCGAACGTCACGATCAGAGTTCCACGCCACGACCTGAGCCGGTTGACACGATCATAAGTCAGTACTAATCATTAGCAGTAACTTATGACAGGTCGAACAAGCGTGGCATGGGGCGGGGAGTGTCTATGGCTAAGGACAGCGCACAACTGGCCGCACTCGGCGATCCCACCCGCAGGCGGATCTTCGAGCTTGTCGGTGCACGGCCACGCACGGTCGCCGAGATCACGCGACAGCTGCCCGTGTCCCAGTCGGCCGTCTCACAGCATCTCAAGGTGCTGCGCGAATCCCGCTTGGTTCGTGCAGAGCCGAAGGGCGCCAGCAACGTCTATTACGTCGATCCGGCGGGACTCGGCCAGATGCGAGCCTGGCTCGACCGGTTCTGGAGCGACACGTTGGCCGCTTACAAGCTAGCCGTCGAAAAACCATCGGAGGGATCCAGATGAACACACGTGTATCGATTGCGCCCGTCAAACATTCCATCGTCGTCGAGGCGCCGATCGAGCGCGCGTTCAAGGTCTTCACCGAAGACTTCGGCAGCTTCAAGCCGCGCGAGCACAATCTGCTCGCCGTTCCCATCGCAGAGACCGTATTCGAACCTCGGGTGGGCGGAAGCATTTATGATCGGGGGATCGACGGCAGCGAATGCCGCTGGGCGCGCGTGTTGGCGTTCGAACCACCCAATCGAGTCCTCTTGAGCTGGGACATCAGCCCGCGCTGGCAAATCGAGACCGATCCCGCCAAGACGAGTGAATGGGAGGTCCGGTTCATTGCGGAGACACCAAGCCGGACCCGCTTGGAGCTGGAGCACCGTCACCTCGATCGGCATGGCGAGGGCTGGGAAGGCGTCCGCAGCGGCGTTGACAGCGATCAGGGTTGGCCGCTCTATCTGCGGCAGTTTGCCGAACTGATTGCCGCCAAGCGTTGACGCGCTTCCTTCCGACGCCGCGTCATGACGAGGAGAGGCCCTGTCGGGCCTTGCTCCGATCGGGCCCGGAAACTTCTCACCTCCGCAGCCGTTATTTCGCGGCTGAGGAGACGTCATGCCGGTCAAGGATCAGATCAAGAACTTCGCCAAGAAGCTGGTAGAGGAGCAGCCCGATGCAGCGACGCTGCGGGGGCTGGTACGGGCCCGCAAGCCCACGGCCATGCACTTTCGCGATGACGGCATCGTGCCGAACCATCCGCGCTTCCCGGCGCTGCTCTATCGCGGCGCGGTGAAGCTGAACGGTCGGCGCTTTCCGCCCGAGGTCGTCATCGATACGCTGTTCGACACCAATGGCTGGGGCCGGTCGTGGCGCGACACCGTGTACGACTTCGTCCACTATCATTCGCAGATCCATGAAGTGATGGGCGTGGCGCGCGGCACGGCGAGGATCGAGTGCGGCGGGATCAAGGGCCGCATCCTGAAACTGAAAGCCGGGGACGTGCTGGTCCTGCCCGCGGGCACCGGCCACCGGCTGATCGAATCCAGCCGGGACTTTATGGTCGTCGGCGCCTACCCGCAGGACGGCACCTATGACGAGTGCACCGACACACGCCAGCGTCCCGACGCGGTCAAGCGCATCGCCAAGGTCCGCAAGCCGAAGACGGATCCCGTGCTGGGGAGCGGCGGACCACTGCTCGCCGCGTGGCGGTCCGCTCAGCTTAGATAATCCGGCGAGAAATCCGCAAGTCTGCGCAGCTCGTCGGGCTGGAGCAGCTCGATCTCGCTGCCTTCCCACGCGATCAATCCGCGGTGCCTCAGCTCCTGGATGGTGCGGTTGACGTGGACGATGGACAGGCCACAGGCGTCCGCGACGTGGCGTTGCGTCATTGGCATCTGGAAGCAGTTGCGCTTGACGAGGCCGACGATCTCCAGCCTTGCGGCGAGCTCGCAGATGAGGTGCGCGACCTTGGGCAGCGCCGCCTGCGCGCCGAGGCGGGCGATCCATTGCCGCGAGATGGCCGCGTCGATCAGCGTCTCGCGCCAGAAGACGCGGGTCAGGTGGATCGAGCTGTCGAGCAGCTGGCGGAGCTGGCTGTGGGCGACGGTGCCGACGATGGTCGGGCCGAGCCCCACGAGATCCGCGTCCATCGGCGAGACCAGCAGCGTGTGCAGGCATGGCATGTCGCCGGGAACATGGAAGGCGAGGGTCTGGCTGCGATCGCCGACGATGCGCGACTGGTAGAGAAAGCCGCTGACGATGAAGACGCAGCGGGTCGCGGCCTCGCCCTGGCGCAGCACGATCTCGCCATCCGCGACCTGGCGCAGCGTGGACGGCAAGCCCGCGATCTGCCGGCGCTCGTCCTCGGACAGGCCTTCGATCGCTTGGAGACGCGCGATGAACTTCGAATGCGGCATGAGCCTCGCGTGCCGCTTCAGCCGTCCCGCGCCACCGGCGCTTCGGCCAGGCGACGCGACAGCTTTGCAAGCGTCCAGTCGGAGACTGGTGCGGATCGGAACTCGCGGATGGCGCGGGCGAGCTCCTGATCCGACATCGGCCGGACCGGCTCCCTCAGCGTTCCCTTCAGCAAGGCGTCTCTGATGCTGTCCAGATGCTCGCCGGCATCGGATGCAAACAGGCGCCGGATGCGCTCCAGGAGAGTGGTGCTTTTCATGTTAAGGCCGGCTGGTCCGAATGGGGGGAATGGCGTGGCTGCGATCGATGCGTCGCAAGCCGGTTAGCAACCTGTGCTTCCGATCTGCGTTCTAGTCCGCTGAATGCAAGCCGGACGTATCATTTGATAGAACCGGCGCGATTTTTGGCGGCGCCATGGAAAAAGCTCACGACGTGCTGATACGGAACCTCGGCGAGCACACCGCGCTCGCAGAGGAGGATATGGGCGAGATTCGCGCGCTGACCTTCATGCTGCGCGATTTCGCGCCCAATGAGGATTTCATCCGTCAGGGCGACGAACCCGAGCATTCCGCTTTGGTCGTCTCCGGCATGGTTGCCCGCTATCACCTGCTCGGCAGCGGGCGGCGGCAATATCTGGCGTTCCATCTCACCGGCGATCTTCCGGATGCGCAGGGGCTCTTCATCGACCAGATGGATCACGGGCTCAGCGCGCTCGGGCCGGCGTCGGTCGCGTTCATTCCGCACCGCGAATTGTTCATCGCGTTCCGGCGGCGGCCGACCTTCAGCCTCGCCGTCTGGCGCGAGACGCTGCGCGATGCCGCGATCTTTCGCGAGGCCATCACCAACAACAGCGCCCGGCCGATGCAGATGCGCATGGCGCATCTGTTTTGCGAGCTGTTCTACCGTGCCCGCGCGGCGCAGCTGGTGCGCGGCAATCGCTGCCGGTTGCCGATCAGCCTCGCACAACTCGGCGAGACCCTCGGCATGGCGATCGCGACGGTGAACCGGACGCTCGCCGATCTCAGGCGCAGCGGCGCGATGGATCTTCGTGACGGCGAGCTGGTCGTGCTGAAATGGCGCGAGCTGCAGCGGCTCGGCGATTTCAGTCCGGCCTATCTGCATCTGAAGCGGCAGTCGCCGCCGCGTGAGTGAGACGGAGGCATCAACCCTCCGCGGTTGTCGCTCCACCGCGCACCTCGTGGAAATGCTTCTTCACCCAATCGTTGCAGCAGCAGGCTCTCGCTTCGAGCGCTGCTGCGTCGAGGATCAGGATGGCGCCGCGGCGGGTCGCGAGGATGCGCCGCGCCTTGAACATCTGGATGACGCGGCTGGCATAGCTGCGGGAGACGCCCAGCATGCCGGCGAGCTGCTCGTGGGTGAGAGGAATCTCGGCTCCGCCGATATGTTCCTGCGCGGACATGATCCACTTGGCGGCCCGCTGCTCGATCGAATGCGCAGCGTTGCAAGCCGCAGTCTGCAAGAGCTGCGCGAACTGGCAGTCGGCATAGCGCGCGAAGGCCTCCTGGAGCGTCGCCGATCTCTGCTGCGCCTGCTCGAGCGCGCGCAACGGCAGCCGCATCAGGGTGCCGCCAAACTTCACGACCATGCGCGAATAGGCGAGCGATGAGCTGGGGCCGGCGGCGATGCCGACCGCACCCTCGCGCCCCACCAGCAGGCTTTCGACCTCGCGGTCGTCCTCGACCGGCACGGCGAACGACACCAGCGCGGGACCGCATGGAAAATGGACCGCGGCGACGTCGTCGCCGGCGTGATGCAGGATCTGGCTCGCCTCGAGTTCGATCGGCTGGAGGTGAGGAGCGAGCAGTTCGAAATCCTGATGATTGAGCTGCCGGAGCAGATCGTTCTGGGGCCGACCGGTCACATTGTGTTCTCTTGGGCGGGCCGGGAATCGGCGCCAGCGGCAAACCTACGTTTCCGCGGCGGAACCGACGGTTCCAAAGTGCACACAACGGACGTTCGAACGTTGAAAACCAGAGCACGGCGTCGCGGCTTCAGCGGGCTGGGCGGCAGAGAGGATCGTCAGCCGCAGCGGACTTCGCGATCCCCCGTCAGCCGGCCCTGTGCGCAGCGGCGCGGTAAGCGTCGATCGCCCGGTTGGCGAGCATCAATTGCCGGCGCTCACCGGTTCGAAGCTGCGCCTCGATGGCGTCGAGCAGGAAGTTCGCGCTCGCGTCCGGTGGCCCGAGCTCGCCGCTCTTCTCCAGGCAGCTCCAGGCGATGAAGAATGCGCTTTCGACGGTGCAACGGATCGACATGCGCAGCCAACGCGGCGCGGCCGCAGGCGTTCCGTGCGGCGGGCGAGACTTGCATCGGACCCGCCGCGCCGCGGTCAGTTCTTCAGGACGATGCGGCCGACGACCTTGCCGGCACGCAATTCGTCGATCCACTTCTGCACGTCGCCCATCGGCTCCTCGCGCATCGGCGTCGGCTTGATCTTGCCGGCGCGGGCGAGCGCCATCAGCTCATGAGCCTCCGCGAGCGTGCCGACCATGAAACCTTCGATGGTCATGCGCTTGTAGACCCATTGCACCATCGGCAGCGTGAACTGGCCGCCCATCAGGCCGGAGACCACGATCTTGCCGCCGCGCGCGGCAACCGCGACGGCAAAGGCCATCGACTTCTCGTTGCCGGCGAAATCGACGACCTCGTCGAAGCCGCCCTCGGTCTCTTTCAGGATGCGTTTGATCACGTCGGGCTCGGCCGGATCGTAGGCGACGGCTGCACCGTTCTTGAGTGCGGTCTCGCGCGCGGCCGGCGAAAGGTCGGCGACCGTGATCGGCTGCTTGAACATCGCCTGCGCGAACGACAGGCCCATCATGCCGACGCCGCCGAGACCGATCAGCAGCAAATTGCGCTGGCGCGGACGGTCGACCAGGCGCTTGAGCGCGCCATAGGCGGTGACGCCGGAACACATCAAGGTCGCAGCCTGGTTGACGGGCAGGGGATCGTAGTCGAGCAGGTACTTGGCGTCGGGGACCAGCACGTGGGTGGCGAAGCCGCCGTCGATGGAGACGCCAAGGAAGCGTTGCTTCACACAAAGATTCTCGTCGCCATTGGCGCAGTCGCGGCACTGGCCGCAGCCGATCCACGGAAACACCGCCTTCTTGGCGCCGACGAGGCTGGCCGGAACATCGGGGCCGACCTCGTCGACGACGCCCGCGATCTCGTGGCCGAGCGTGAAGGGCAGCGTCATGCCGCGCGTGGTGTCGAGCTTCTTGCCGCCGCCGAGATCGGCATAGCCGTCCTGGATGTGGAGATCGGAATGGCAGAGACCGCAGCGCTCGATGCGGACCAAGACCTCACGGCCCTGCGGCTTGGGCGTCTCGACGATGGTCTCGCACAGCGGCGCATCGAACTTGACCAGGGACTGCCGACGCATCAACGCCATTTTCTTTCCTCCGGAATTCTTGGTTACTCAGTTTTCGCTGCGTATATCCGCCAATTCACGCGCCATGGCAACAAAGCCGGAGATGGGAATGGTCTCGGCGCGCCGCGTCGCGTCGACGCCGGCGGCTCGTGCAAGCCGCGCCGGATCGACATTCAGTGATTTCAGGCTTTGCCGCAGCATTTTCCGGCGCTGGCCGAAGGCGGCGGCGGCGACCTGTTCGAGCATCCTGCGATCGCAGGCAAGCGGCTCTGCGCGCGGCTTGAGACGCACGACGGAGGAGGTCACCTTCGGCGGCGGCACGAAGGCGGACGGCGCAATGTCGAACAGGATCTTGGTCTCGCAGCGCCAATTGGCGAGCACGCCGAGCCGGCCATAGGCCTCCTCGTCCTCGCGCGCGACGATGCGCTCGCCGACCTCGCGCTGGAACATCAGCACCATCATCTCGTACCAGGGCGGCCAGGGCTCGGTAACGAGCCAGTTGATGAGAAGCTGGGTCGCGATGTTGTAGGGCAGGTTGGCGACGATCTTGGCGCGTTCGCCCGCGAGCAGCGGGCGTGGATCGAAGGTCATGGCATCGCCATGCACGATCTCGAGTCTGCCCGGGTAGCGCGCGGAAATATCCTGCAAGGCGGGGATCGCGCGCTCGTCGTGCTCGATGGCGATGACGCGGCGGGCGCCGAGCGCGAGCAGCGCCCGCGTCAGCCCGCCCGGGCCGGGGCCGATCTCGACGATGGTGGAATCCTCGAGCGGTGCGGCCGCACGCGCGATGCGCGCGGTGAGATTGAGGTCCAGCAGGAAGTTCTGGCCGAGCGATTTGCGCGCCGACAGCGCGTGCTGGCGAATGACCTCGCGCAGCGGCGGGAGGTCGTCGATCGCGCTCATCAGCTTTGCGAGGCGGCCATGCGGCTCGCAAGCTTGAGCGCGGCGATCAGGCTCGCCGGATTGGCCTTGCCCGTGCCGGCGATGTCGAAGGCGGTGCCGTGATCGGGCGATGTGCGGATGAAGGGCAGTCCGAGCGTGACGTTGACGGCGTCGTCAAAGGCGACGGTCTTGATCGGGATCAGCGCCTGGTCGTGATACATGCAGACCGCGCAATCATAGGTCCGTCGCGCCGCCTCGTGGAACATGGTGTCGGCGGGCAGCGGCCCTCTGGCCTCGATGCCGTCGTTGCGCAGCGCTTTCAGCGCCGGGACGATGACGGTCTGCTCCTCGTGGCCGAGCGAGCCGTCCTCGCCGGCATGGGGATTGAGACCGGAGACCGCGATGCGCGGCCTTGCGATGCCGAAGCGGGACTTCAGCTCGGTGGCGACGATGCGGACGGTCGAGACGATCAGCTCGCTGGTGAGCTCGCCCAGCGCATCGCGCAGCGAGACGTGGATGGTCACGGGCACGACGGCGAGCTGGGGCGACCACAGCATCATCACCGGCTGCGGCACGCGGCCGTTCTCCGCGGCGAGCTCGGCGAGGAATTCGGTATGGCCGGGATGACGGAAGCCGGCGCGGTAGAGCACGCTCTTGGCGATCGGGTTGGTGACGACGGCGCCGGCACGGCCCGCGCGCACGTCGAGGACCGCCTGCCGGATCGAGGCGAGCGCGGCCGGCGCGCTGGATGAATCGGGCTTGCCGGGCTCGGCGGTGGCGCGCTCGCCGGTCGCGACCACGGGCAGGGCGTCCGTGAACGCGGAACCCGCTTCACTGGGGCCCACCGCGGCGATCCTGATATCGGCGCCGAGCGCCTTGGCGCGGCGCGCGATCAGGGCCTCGTCGCCGAGCAGATAGAAGGCGGGCAGGTTCAGCTCGCCCCGCCTGAGCCAGGCCGCGATCGTGATGTCGGGGCCGATGCCGGCGGGCTCTCCCAGGGTGAGGGCAAGGGGCTTGGCTGCATGGGGCTTGGTTGCAAGAGGCTTGGCTGCGGACTCGGTTGAGGGCTCTGAGAAGGGCTTGGCCATCAGCGGTTGCGATATTCGATCATCGCCGCCTTGCGCAGCTCGTCGAGATAGGCCTTCTGCGTCTTCTCGTACTTCTCCTGATACATCTTCTCGCGGACCTCACGCTTCTTCGGCGTGTCGATCATGGTCGGCTTGCGCGAGCACAGCACCACCATCTCGATGCCGTTCTTGGTCATCTCGGGCGCGGTCAGGCGGCCGATCGGGGTGTCATCGAGCACCTTGCGCAGCGGCTCCGGCAGCTCCGCGGTGGTCTTGGTGACGGTGTCGCGGATGGTCGCGTTCGGTGTCGAGCGGAACAGCGAATTGGCCTCCTCGCAGCTCCCGACGCGGGCGCGATAGGACTCGGCTTCTTTCTTCCGGGTTTCCAGGAACGCCGCCGACGAGCCGCGCGGCACGATCAGCACGATCGGCTGCATCTTGTACTCGGTGCCCTCGATCTGAAGCTTTTCGCCGGTCTGCGCCTGCACGGCCTGCGCGACGTCGCGCTCGCCGACCAGCAGCTTCTCCTTGAAGCGGCCGCGCACGAGGCTGCCCCAGACCATCTCGGCCCTCATGCGGCTCTTCAGCGTCTCCGGGCGGACGCCCTTGGATTCGAGCGACTTGGTGAGCTGATCCGGCGTGATGCGCATGCGCTGCGCCATGCCGTCATAGGACTGGTTGATGTCGGAGACGCTGGGATCGACGCCGTATTTCTTGCCTTCCTTGATCTTGACCTTGTCGTCGATCAGCACGTTGATGACCTCCTGCCGGCTGGGGGTCTTCTGTGTCGACAGCTGGTCGAGCTTGATGCGCTGCTCGATGTCGAAATCGGTGATGGGATCGCCGTTGACCATCACGGCGATGTTCTGCGCGCGCGACGGCGAGGGCAGGGCGGCCAAGATCAGCCCGGCACCGATGGCGAGAAGGAGGCGGAAGACAGGCAATGGCGTCGTCATGATGTCGCTCGCATGTCGGCCGCGTCGAGATAGGGCAAACGCGGCCGGCACTTCAAACCATTTACTGGAGGCCGGCGGAACTGCTGGACGTCGTTGAGTTCGCCAGCGTGCGCAGGCCGATTTGGAACATGAACGCGTGGCTCAGCGTGGGCGGTGCGGTGCCCGCCGAATAGCTATACGAAGTTACGTAATTCGCCGCCAGCACGAAGCAATCGTCGACATAGCCGGCACCGAGCACATATTGGTTGATCTTGTTGGCCTCGAGGTCCCAGCGCGCCGAGCCCGACACCACCCAGTTGGTCGCAACCTTCAGCGAGCCCGTGGTCAGGATGCCCTCGCGGCGGGTCAGATAGCCCAGCTCCGGCTGCTCTGCGTAATTGCCGTACAACACGCTGACCGACCAGCGATTGAAGTTGGCGCGGCCTTCCGCCTCGAAGCGCTGCACGTTCCAGGTCTGCTCGTCCATGCGGGAGCGGACGCTGAACGTGTAGGTGCTGTTCGGCGAGTAGTTGGCGCTCGCAACGTAATCCGACCGCGGCTTGTCGAGGCCGGAGTTCAGGCCGGTATTGATGGCATCCTGCACCGTGAAGGAGTTCAGGCCGAAGAGGTGGTAGGACTGGCCGAACAGCACCTTGACGGCGCCGCCCCTGTCGAACTGCGTGGTGGACTGCACGCCGACATTGGCGCGGCCGCCGCCCTCGACGCGGTCGTAGCCGGAGAACTTGTCGACGCTGAACAGGTTCGAGGCGTCGAACACCAGGCTCTGGGCGTCCTCGTTCGGCAGCCTGCCGGCATAGGTCTCGTTCGGCCGGATGATGATCTGCGCGATCGGCTCGAGGGTGGTCGAGCCCCAGGGCTGAACGTTGATGAAGGGATAGCGGTACTCCAGGCCCAGGGTCGGCATCAGGCGGAACGCCTCGGTGTCGCCGACGGGCAGGTAGTTCGACACGCCGGGCTGGTTGGAGACCGAGGACCTGATCGCGTCGGCACGCAGGCTCGCGAACGGCGTCCAGATCTGGCCGAACGGGTCGGTGAAGGACTTGCGCCACTGCGCTTCCGCGGTGAGGCGGGTGTAGGTGCCGGGGAAGCCGCGCAGCAGGCACTGCGAGGGCATCCGCGCCAGCGGATCGGCCGATGCCGTGGTGCACAGGCTGTTGGTGTTGGCGAGCGTCGTGATCGGGTCGAACACCGCATCGTCGCGCGACAGGTTCACGAAATTGGTCTTGTAGCTGACCTCGCCGCCGAAGACGGGATAGTTGAGCACGTTGGAATAGTCGATCACCGGGTAGACGATCGGCACCTGGCTCTGGTTGCCCGAATAGCTCAGCCAGTACATCGTGCGCGCATCGAAGAAGCTGCGGTTGCCGACGCCGGTCAGATAGAGCTGCGACAGCGCTTCCGTCGGCAGCAACAGGAACGAGCCGAGCGGATCGCGGTACTGATAGAGCCGGTAGTCCGAGAAGAAGTAGTAGTCGGACATCAGCACGCCGTCCCAGCCCCAGACCCATTTGTCGTTGAGGGCGAACTGACCCTTGGTGTCGATGGCGCCGCGGAACTCGCGGTCGCCGGGCAGCCCGGCGAATGCTCCGGGATCGAGCTGGTAGATGCCGTAGGCACGGATCTGGTAGGCGCCGTCGATCAGGCGCTGGCGGAATTCGCCCTGCAGCAGCGCGCCTTGCCGCGACAAGAAGCGCGGGGTGATGGTTGCGTCCATGTCGGGCGCGATCGCCCAGTAATAGGGGACCTCGACGCCATAGCCCGTTCTGTCCGTGCCCGAAATATAGCCCGGCATCAGGAAGCCGGATTTACGCTTCACGGTCGGGTCGGGCGTCGAGAAATAGGGCATGTAGGCGAGCGGCACGCCGAAGAACTCGATCTGTGCCGTCTCGAAGTACAGCATCTTCTCCTGCTGGTCGTGGATGATGCGGGCACCCTTGACCTGCCACAGCGGCGGCTTCTTCGGATCGTCCTTACACGGCGCGCAGGCCGTGTAGACGCCATTCTCGAACACCGCGTAATTGCCGCTGGAGCGGTCGGCGCGGCTCGCGGCCATGCGGGTCTGGTCCGCCGTGTCCACGCGCAGCGAATCGACGAAACCGTCGCGGTAATCGTCGGAGAGATCCAGGATCTCGGCATAGGTGATCTTGCCGTCGGCATCCGTCATGCGGATGTTGCCCTCGGCATGCAGCCGCTTGGTCTTCTGGTCGTAGATGACCCGGTCGGCCTCGACGCTGGTGCCGTTGTAGAACAGCTGCACGTTACCGACCGCGGAGACGCGCGAGTTGTTGTAGTCGTAGTTCACCTCGGTGGCCTGAACCAGCATCTGGTTGTCGTTGGGGGCCTTTGGCGGCTTCGCACGCGGCGGCAGCGGATTGTAGGTGAAGCTCTGGGCCTTCGCCGGCGCCACGGCGGCAGCGTCGATCAAGCCGCCGAGCGAGGCAGCCGCGACGACGGCAATCAGGAGCCTGCGGACGGACAAGTCGCGCCCGTTCGCGCGCACCCATGTGCGCCGCGTCAAACGAGACACGAGCCCTCGGCGGACGGCAGTCACTATCCGTCCTCCTGATAGAGCAAGGCCAAAAAGCCGGTGAGGCCGCCCACCACAACGGGCAACCACGCCGCAGCGATCGGATGCATCAACTCAGCCTTGCTCAAGTCCTCAGTTACTTTCGACAGAACGTAGAGCAGAAAGCCTGCGCCCACGCCACTCAAAACCATCTTCTGCACGCCGCCCATCCGGAAGAAGCGCAACGACACGGAGGCCGCGAGCATCACCATGGCTGCGAGCAAAAACGGCTGTGCCAGAAGCTTCTGATACTGGAGTCGGTATCCCGCTGTCGCGAAGCCCGAGCTTTCGGAGGAGCGGATGTAGCTCGGTAGTTGCCAAAAGGACACAGTCTCGGGGGTGGAAAAGCTGTTGCGGACCTGCGCCTCGGTCAGCGTGGTCGGAATCTCCAGGGTGGCCTGGTCGATCGGCGGTCCGTCCAGCGAGAAGCGGCGGACGCCCTTGAACAGCCAGCGGCCGGCATCCAGCGTCGCCTCGCGCGCCTCGACCCGCTCCTTGAAGTGCTGGTCCTGGTCGAACCGGAACAGCGTCAGCCCGGTCAGCCGGATGCCCTGCTGCTCGCTGCGCGCCGCATTGATGATGGTCTGCCCGTCGCTGGTCATCTGGTTGAGCCAGAAGCCGGAGGCGTCCTGGATGCCGCCGCCGGGTGCGGAGCCGAACAGCTCGGCCTCCATGCGCTTGGACAGCTCGCGCAAATTGGCCGACATCGGATTGTAGGCGACGGTGGCGATCACGCCGATCAGGAGCGCACTGCCGAGCGCGGGCGCGATGAACTGCCAGGCGGAGATGCCCGCGGCGCGCGCCACCACGAGCTCGAGCCGGCGGGAGAGGGCGAGATAGCAGGTCATGGCGCCGATCAGCATGCAGAACGGCGTCAGCTTCTCCAGGAGCTGCGGCACTCGGAACAGCGAGGTCTCGGCCACCATGAGCGCGGAGGCGGATGCAAGGCCCGAGGTCTTGCGCACCATCTCGATGTAGTCGACCAGCACCAGCAGCAGGAAAATGCCGCCGAAGACGCCGAGCGCCGCGACCACGAAGCGGCCGGCGAAATAGCGCCCCAGTGTGTTGTTGAGCATGCTCATGCGGTGGCCGGACGTCCGAACAGCCGTGCGATCCGTGCATTCGACCGGTTGATGGCCTCCATCAGGCCGGGAGGCGGCTCGACCACGACACCGCGGATGATCATCCACAGCCCGACGCCGATGGCGCCGAAAACCATCGCATATTGAGCCAGCACCGCGCCCGGCGACTTCACCGCCATCACCGAGCAGGCGAAACCGGCCATGCGCAGGCCGAACACCGCCACGATCGAGGAGGCGATGGAGAAGTTGCGGCTCTGGCGAGTGGTGCGCGGCGCTCCGAGAAAGGCAAAGGTCAGCACCGCAAAGGCGAACGGATACATCGGCGCGAGCAGGCTGTCATGCAAGGCCGCGCGGAACTGCCCTGGAATCTGCTTGTAGACGGGATCGTTGTCGGATGGCGAGAACAGCTCCCAGAGATAGCGCTCGCGGATGCCGAGGGTGACGTCGCGGCCCTTGGCGAATTTCGACATGTCGAAGCCGTAGCGGCCGAAGGCCACGAGCGCCGGATCGCGCTTGCCCGCCTCGAAGCGCTGGAGATTGCCGGTTTCCAGCACCAGGAACGAGCCGGTCTCGTTCTTTACGACCTCGCCGTGCTCGGCGACGATCGAGACGCGCTCGTTCGGATCGCGGCGGTCGTCGATGAAGATGCCGGCGAGGATGCCGCCCGGTTGGCGTTCGCGAATCCGGATCGTGAGGTTCTCGTCGAGCCGGGCGAAGCGGCCGGGCTGCAGGATGTTGGTGAGCACGTCCGCGGTGATCTCGGCATCCCACTGCTTGATGCGCCGCATCCCGTCTGGGGCGAGATAGGCCGCGATGAAGGCGACCAGCAGCGCCACCACGCAGGTGGCATACAAGAACGGAACGAACAGCCGGATCGGCGAGAAGCCGGCGGCATTCATCACGATGATCTCGGAATCGGTCGCGAGCTTGTTCAGTGTGTGCGAGATCGCGATCATCAGCGCGATCGGCGAGATGATCAGGACCAGGGCCGGGATCACGAGGCTGGTGATGCCGAGGAAGGTGAGGATGGTCTGACCCTGGCTCGTCATCAGGTCGATGCCGCGCAACGCCTGCGTAATCCAGATCACGCCGGTGAGGCTGACCAGGACCAACGCAAACGACGCCAGCGTCGTGCGGAAGATATACCTATCGATCGACCCCATGCGCTACCGCACGAATTCCCACCAAGCCCCAATTCCGATCGGAATTCCGGCTGCCCAACCAATCCCCGATCAGGGGATCCCCAAGGTCGGCCAACAGCTCTTCCGCCAGTTCATCCTCTCACTACCATCCCTTTGATCCGTCAACAAAATGGCTGCCCCGTGGCACCCTCATCATATGGTTAATATTTCGCTGTTGTGGCGTGGGGGCCACGGCGGAGCTTGGCATCTGCGGGGCGGGTGGCCCATAGTGGGGGACGCCTCAGTGAATCGCCGTTCAGCTCCGGTTGTGGCTGGAACGCCCGAACGACGAAAAGCCCCATCTTTTGGAGGAGTTATCCATGTCCGATGCCATCAAGGTCGGCTTTGTCCCGCTGTCTGCCGCCCCTCGTGGCATCCTGGTCGTGTTCTGCGACGACGGCCTGAAGCTCGGTCCGGCGACGGTCAAGGCCCTCGGCGGCGCTGCCGAGATTGTGAAGCGCGCGGCGGCTGCGGCCGCCTTCAAGGGCAAGAGTGGTGCTGCGCTGGACATTCTGGCGCCGGAGGGGGTGAAGGCGACCCGGCTGATCGTGATCGGCGCCGGCAAGGCGACCGGCCTCAAGGCCAACGATTTCCTCAAATTCGGCGGTGTGGCGGCCAGCAAGCTGCCCGCCGGCACCAGCGCCATGACCATCCTGGCGGAGCTGCCGGGTGGCGCCCTGACCAGCGAGCAGGCGGTTGCGATCGCCTCGGGCCTGCGCTTACGCGCTTACAAGTTCGATCGCTACAAAACCAAGAAGAAGGACGGCGAGGAGGGCGGCGCGCGCGCCGACGTCTCGCTTGCGGTCGGCGATGCCGGTGCGGCGAAGAAAGCGTTCGCCGCGGCCGGCCATGTCGTCGACGGTGTGATCATCGCACGCGACTTCGTCAACGAGCCGCCGAACGTGCTTTTCCCGGAGGAGTTCGCCCGCAGAGCGGGTCAGCTCCGCAAGCTCGGCGTCAAGGTCGAGGTGCTCGACGTCAAGGCGATGCAGAAGCTCGGCATGGGCGCGCTGCTCGGTGTCGGCCAGGGTTCGGCGCGGCCGAGCCGCACCGTGATCATGCGCTGGGACGGCGCCAAGAAGGGCGAGGCCCCCGTCGCCTTCGTCGGCAAGGGCGTCTGCTTCGACACCGGCGGCATCTCGATCAAGCCGGCCGGCAGCATGGAGGACATGAAGGGCGACATGGGCGGCGCGGCCTGCGTCGTCGGCCTGATGCATGCGCTCGCCGCGCGCAAGGCGAAGGTCAACGCGGTCGGCGCCATCGGCCTCGTCGAGAACATGCCCGACGGCAACGCGCAGCGGCCGGGCGACATCGTCACCTCGATGTCCGGCCAGACCATCGAGATCATCAACACCGACGCCGAGGGCCGCCTCGTGCTCGCCGACGTGCTTTGGTACGTCGCCAAGAAGGTGAAGCCGAAATTCATGGTGGACCTTGCGACGCTGACCGGCGCCATCATGGTGGCGCTCGGCACCGAGCATGCCGGCATGTTCTCCAACAACGACGAACTGGCCGACCGGCTGCTCACGGCAGGCATCGAGAGCGGGGAGAAGGTCTGGCGCATGCCGCTCGGCCCGGAATACGACAAGCTGATCGATTCCCAGTTCGCCGACATGAAGAACACCGGCGGCCGCCATGGCGGCTCGATCACCGCCGCGCAGTTCTTGCAGCGCTTCGTCGACGGCGTGCCCTGGGCCCATCTCGACATCGCCGGCACCGCCATGGGCGCGCCGAAGACCGACATCAACCAGAGCTGGGGCAGCGGCTACGGCGTTCGCCTGCTGGACCGCCTGGTCGCCGACCATTACGAGCGCAAATGACCCGACATGACTGAAGTGCTGTTTTACCATCTGCAAAACATGACGGTGGAGAATGTGTTGCCGCCGCTTCTCGAGAAATCGCTCGAGCGCGGCTGGCGCGTCGTGGTGCAGTCGACCTCGGAGGAGCGCGCCGATGCGCTCGACTCGCACTTGTGGACCTATCGCGACGATTCATTCCTGCCGCACGCGACATGGCGGGTGAACGATGTTGCCGACCAGCCGATCGTGCTGGCGATCGAGGGCGGCAATCCCAATGGGGCCAATGTCCGCTTCCTGGTCGACAACGCCGCGCTGCCGGAGGACGCGCAGGGCTATGAGCGCATGGTGCTGCTGTTCAACGGCGACGATCCCGACGCGCTTGCGCTCGCCCGCACCGCCTGGACGGATTGCAAGGCGCGGGGATTTGATGTCACCTATTGGCAGGCCGACGACCGCGGCCGGTGGCAGAAGCGCAGTTAGCCGCAATTAATGATAATTTGCACTTTTCGGGCGATGCTGGCTTCGGCCACCTTCATGCCGCAAAGGGATGTTGGGACAATCGCTTAGGGCTGGTCCTTCACGTGGGGAATTCGTTTATCGTGCGACATCAAAAGCTTCCCGGCTCGCTCTTGATTGCGTTGGCTGCCGTAGCACCGCTGGTCGCGGGCTGCGCGGGCGGGGCCGATTTGCTGTCGAAGGATGCCGAATGGTTCCAGAAACCCGGCCGCCTCTTCATCAAGAACATCTCGATCGAATCGCCGCCGCTGACCCCCGACAAGCCGGTGCGGGCTGAGGATCTCGTCAGCGCCGACGGCGCCTGTCCCGGCATGGCGCCGCCGCCCGGACCGGCCGATGCCAATGCCTCGACGACGCCCGCGCCGATCGGCGGCACGGTCGCGCTCGGCCACACCGAATGCGACGTGGTGCGCGGCATCGGCGCGCCCTCGACCGTCAACCTGTCCAACGACGCTGGCGGCCGCCGCGTCGCCGTCGTCACTTGGACCACTGGTCCGCGCGCCGGCATCTACACGTTCACCGCCGGACGTCTGTCCTCGATCGAAGGCAATCCGGACCCGCAGCCGGTGCCGAGGGCGGCCAAGGGGAAGAAGAAGCAGGCATAGGCGGGGATCACTTCCGCAGCAGTGAAAGAATCTTCGCGCTCAGAGGATCGGCTTGGTGCTCAAGCGATCAGGCTCGCGAACGCGGAAACGGCCCTTCATCTTGAGGCCGTCACGCATGTTGAGACCGAGCAGAACGATGTTCGCTGCTCCGGCGGCCAGCTCGAGAGCCTGCACGGCGTAGAACGTGGTGTCGAACTCCGCGGCCTTCGCCTTGGAGGCAAGAAACAACGCGGCGGGAATCAGAATCAGGATGCCGTTGCCGGCAATGAACGGCATGCGTTTGATCTTCGCACCGATCAGGCCGGCGCGCCGCTGCCTTGCCAGGACGAATCCCGAGCCTCCCGTCGCCGCAAGCATCGGAATGAGCAGCAGGAAGCCCCACGGTATGGCGGTCTTCACCATGGCTATGGTCTCGTGTGACGCAAACAGCTCGGTGAGAGCCGTGGAAAGCCAGAAGGTCGCAATGGTGATCAGTGCGACCGCTCCCGCGACTGGGTGGATGATCTTGGTCATCGGTCTGCCGTTTTCGAAGCGAGCTACGCCACGCAGATGCCGGGCACCGCGATTTTCTGGAACAGGTGGGGGGAGGCGACCGCGGATGCGGGGTAAGCCGAGATCTTCGACCTAAACTCGGGGTGCGTGAACGCAGCCCGGAAGTCGGCATTCGTCTGCCAAACCGCGTAGTTCAGATAGGTGGGGCTTTCGCCAATCGCTCGGTGAAGCTGGGTGGAGATGAAGCCCGGCTGCCGCTTCATGAAGGCGGCATCGTCCTGCCAGACCTGGAGAAAGCTTTGTTCGTCGGCCTTGTCGAGCGTGAACAGATTCACCAGCACCAAAGGGCCGGTGTCGATGCCGAGCTGACGCTCGATGGGAAAGTCAGGGTCCAGTGGGCGTAAGCGTGCCATGACGAACTCCGTCGAGATGGTTTTATGATGTCAATATGGTACTATATGCAATCTAGTAATTTGACATCATGATGTCAATAACTGTCTATGGTGACGGATGCGGAAATCCCAACGGACGCCGGCCGGCGATGCCCTGACGAACCTCATGCTTGACTTGTTCCGGCTGAACAGCCTGCTCCTGACCGCAGGGGACCGTTTGGTGGCCCCGCTCGGGCTCACCAGCGCCCGCTGGCAGATTCTCGGCGCCATCGTGCAGGCAGAGCGACCGCAGCCGGTAGCCTGGCTCGCCCGGGATCTCGGCGGCAATCGCCAGAACGTGCAGCGGATCGTCAACGACCTCCATGCGGAAGGCCTCGTTGCCTTCGAGGCCAATCCGCATCACCGCCGCGCACAGCTCGTCGTCCTCACCGACAAGGGGCGGCGCGCTTTCGACGCCGCCATGGCTTTGCAGATGCCGTGGGTCAACAGCCTTTCCGAAGGGCTTGCGGTCAAGGATCTGCAAACGGTTCATCGCATCGTCGCGGCACTGCGGACGAAGCTCGAGAGCGAAGCCGAGGCGCAGACGTGAGGTGGGCGATGGCGAGGCCGCGTGCAGGTCGCATGTCCTCCATCGAAGGCAATCCGGACCAGCAGCCGATGCCGAGGGCAGCCAAGTCCGAAGAGGAAGCAGACGTAAGGTAACGGCTACGGCCGTCCCTTCATTGCATCTTCGAACAACAGGATCTGACCGCTCAGTCCCCTGAATGTAGTTTTCTCGGGCCAAATTTTCTCGAGCTCGCCGAGCAGATGGCGGGTGAGCGGCTTCCAGTCCCAACCCGACCTTAGAGAATAGATGCTGAGGGTCATGCCTTCATCCGCACGAGTAGGATGGATACGAGCGAGCCACGGCTCGTCGTCCACGCTGATGCTGATTCCGGCATCGTTGCACAGGCTTACGCTCCGCCATATGACGTTTCCATCCTGGCTGTGTACGTCGCGCCGAATTGATAGCGCTTGCGCTTGACCGAAGTCGGCGAAGGTTTGCTCGAGTTTTTTCCATTCTTCGGGCGGCACCCTTAGATTTGCATGGACTTGTAGTCGGACGGGCGTGCGGCTGTCCCGGAAGAGATTGTGGCAGCTTTTGTCTCTTACGACGACCGGCAGGACGAAGACGCCGCATGTCAGAAGGACGGCTGCAGAAACGACACGCCATGATCGTTCATCAGACCCGGATATTCGTATGGCGGCCCAAAAGGTGAGGCCGCCAACAAGGCCCAACGAACCCAGGAGTCCTAAGGTGCTGACGTACTCGATCCAACCAAACGGGGGTGGTGCGCCGTTGAACCAATTGATCGTTGTCGGCGTGCCGCCACCGATCATGGAAATCAATGCTAGGACTCCGAATGGCATTGCCCCGACGGCGAAACCTCCGAGAGCGCAGGCCGCAATCCCGACGTGCGATCGCTTGCGGCTGATGAGAAGATAGAGGGGAAGACCGAGCAGCACTGCGTGCGCCGTTGCGACCATGAACGTCGTCATGGTCAGGTTCAGGCCTTGCGTGATCACGACGATATTGATCGTCTCTTCGATCTGCATGAAAGATGGGATGACGAACGCAATGGTCGCAGCGAACGCCGCAAGTAGAGCCGCAGCCAATAGATGCAAATGCCGCTGAAATCGCATGTCGAGTGGTGGCCCAGATTGTCGTGATCCCACAACTGACAACTTAAAGCATGATGCGGAAAAAGGGCGAAGCGGTTTTCCGGAGAGTTCATGCGCAGCGAACAGCCAAAAGCGTGACAGCTCAGGATCTCGTCGCGCATTAGCGCACCGCCTGATCAATTGCCGGCTGCTTGCCACGGGCCCGGTCGCAGTCGCTCAGATATCCGTCTGCGTTGGTGGCCCGACCATAATCGTGATCGCAACACTCCTGCTGACGTCGCTTTCGTGATGGCCGCGCGCCCCGGAATGCGCTTTGATGGCGCAAACAACAATCCGGAGGAAACTAATGCGGTTCATAGCCCTCGTATCGGCTCTGCTCGTGTCGTCTGGCGCGGCGTTCGCCCAGGACTATCCGACCCGGCCCATCACCATGCTGGTTCCATTCGCCGCGGGCGGGCCGACCGACACCATCGCGCGCCTGACCGCGGCCGGCATGGCGAAATCGCTGGGACAGCAGGTCATCGTCGAGAACGCGACCGGTGCCGGCGGCACCATCGGCACGACCCGCGCTGCGCGCGCCCAGCCGGACGGCTACACGCTGCTGATCCATCACGTCGGCATCTCGACCGCGGCGACGCTCTACCGCAACCTCAGCTACGACACCAAGACGGCCTTTGCGCCGATCGGGCTCGTGACCAACGCGCCGATGACCATCATTGCGCGGCCCGATTTCCCGGCCAACACGCTCAAGGAGCTCGTCGCCTACGCCCAGCAGCAGGGCGACAAGCTGACCTACGCCAACGCCGGCCTGGGTGCGGCCTCCCATCTGTGCGGCATGCTGTTCATGACCGCGATCCAGAAGCAGCTCACCACGGTGCCCTACAAGGGCAACGGCCCGATCATGAACGACCTGCTCGGCAAGCAGATCGATCTCACCTGCGACCAGGCGACGAACACGACCGGGCCGATCACGGCCAAGCAGGTCAAGGCCTACGCGATCACCACCAAGGAGCGGCTGAAGAGCCTGCCCGATCTGCCGACGGCCGACGAGGCCGGCCTGAAGGGTTTCGAGCTCGGTATTGGGCACGGCATCTATGCGCCCAAGGGCACGCCGCCGGCGGTCGTTCAGAAGCTGACGGCGGCGCTGCAGACCGCGCTCAAGGATCCCGCGCTGATCGCCCGGTTCAACGACATCAACACCGAGCCGGTCCCGCAGGACAAGGCGACACCGGAGGCGTTGGGCGCGATGCTGACCAGCGAGATCGACCGCTGGGCGCCGATCATCAAGGCCGCCGGGCAATACGCGGATTGAGGCTGGGGCGTCCCGCTGGGCTTGAAGGCCGAGCGGGCAAAAAGCAACTCCTTCAAAGGCTAGTTCGCCGGTGCCATCATGCCGGTACTGTGCATGGGGTTGTTTTGCACGTTTGGTTGGAGTGCGGTGGAGACGTTAGCCCGCCGCCTCGTCGAACTGCGCGCTCGCCTCGAGCCATTGGTCCTCGGCGCGTGCTAGCGCGTCGGCGGCATTGGCACGCGCCTTGGACAGCTGCGCCGCCTGCTTGGGATCGCGCGTGAAAATGTCGGGCAGGGCCAGCGCCGTGTCGATCTTGGCGATGATCTCGCTCACGCGGGCGATCTCGGCCTCGGCTTCCGCGATGCGCTTCTTCAAGCCTCCGCGATTGTCCGCTTTCGGCCGCTGCGGCTTCTCAGGCGGCGCACTGCGCTCGCCCGGGGCTTCCGCGTTGCGCGTGGACAGCACCAGGCGGCGATACTCGTCGAGGTCGCCGTCGTAATTGGTCACGGTGCGATCGGCCACGATCCAGAGCCGATCGGCGCAGGCCTCGATCAGGTAGCGGTCGTGCGAGACCATGATCACCGCGCCGGGAAACTCGTTGATCGCTTCCGCGAGCGCGCCGCGGCTGTCGATGTCGAGATGGTTGGTCGGCTCGTCCAGGATGATCATGTTGGGGCCGAAGAAAGTCGCAAGCCCCAGCAGCAGGCGCGCCTTCTCGCCGCCTGACAATTTGCCGGCCTTGGTGTCGGCCGCCTTGCCGGAGAAGCCGATCGCGCCGGCGCGGGCGCGCACCTTGGCTTCGGGCGCATCGCCCATCAGCTTGCGGACGTGGTCGTAGGCGGAGGCGTCCTCGTTGAGCTCGTCGAGCTGGTGCTGCGCGAAATAGGCGATCGACAGCTTGTCGGCGCGCGTCACCTTGCCCGAGAACGGCGCGAGCCGTCCCGCGAGCAGTTTTACAAGCGTCGACTTGCCGTTGCCGTTGGCGCCGAGCAGCGCGATGCGGTCGTCGTTGTCGATGCGCAAGGTGACGCGGCCCAGCACCGGGCTCGCCGGGTCGTAGCCGACCGAGGCGTTGTCGACGGCGATGATCGGCGGCGACAAGATCTTCTCCGGTGCCGGGAAGCTGATCTCGCGCACGTCCTCGGTGACCAGCGCCGTGATCGGCTTCAGCCGCTCCAGCATCTTGACGCGCGACTGTGCCTGCCGGGCTTTCGAGGCCTTGGCCTTGAAGCGATCGACGAAGGACTGCAGGCGGGCGCGCTCGGCCTCCTGGCGCTTGACCGCCTTGGCGTCGAGCAGCTCGCGCGCGGCGCGCTGCTCTTCAAACGAGGAGTAGCTGCCCTTGTAGAGCGTGAGCTTGCCGCGCTCGAGGTGCAGGATCTGGTCGACCGAGCTTTCCAGGAGGTCGCGGTCGTGGCTGATCACGATCACCGTGCGCGGATAATGCGCAAGGTGATCCTCCAGCCACAGCGTGCCTTCGAGGTCGAGATAATTGGTGGGCTCGTCGAGCAGCAGAAGGTCGGGCGCCGCGAACAGCGTTGCGGCGAGCGCGACGCGCATGCGCCAGCCACCGGAGAACTCGGCGCAGGGGCGGAGCTGATCAGCGGCGGAGAAGCCGAGGCCGGAGAGAATCGCAGCCGCGCGGCTCGGCGCCGAGTGCGCGTCGATGTCGACGAGGCGGGTCTGGATCTCGGCGATGCGGTGCGGATCGGTCGCGTGCTCGGCTTCATTGAGCAGCGCGTCGCGCTCGAGGTCGGCCTTGAGCACGACCGAGATCAGGCTTTCGGGGCCGTTCGGCGCTTCCTGCGCGAGGCTGCCGATGCGCCAGCGCGGCGGCAGGGTCACCGAGCCGTGCTCGGCCGCGAGCTCGCCGCGGATCACCTTGAACAGCGTCGACTTGCCGGTGCCGTTGCGTCCGACCAGGCCGACGCGCGATCCGGGCGTGATCTGCACGGAACTCTGGTCGATCAGAAGGCGTCCGGCGAGGCGGATGGAGAGGTCGGTGATGGCGAGCATGCGGCCTTGTCACCGCAAGGCGCGGCGAACGCAACTCGTTTTTGCGTTAGTGCGTCTCGCGTTCGCGCCGCTGCAGCTCGTTCAGGAGCTGCTCGAGATGGGTCGGAAGGCGCGGCTCGGGCCGGAGGCTCTGCTGCAGCCGTTCGCCCACGGCATCGCAAATCGAGCGGCTGGTGCGCCGGTCGATCTGTTCGCTGTCATTGGCAAAAAGCCCAGCCATCGCAAGGTTCCGTGTTCTCGAAGTAAAGACACGGTACCAAGTCATTGCCGGCGAAATGGTTTCGCTGGCTTTGGGGAAAGCCGGGTATTCTCGTAAAAATTGTATGAGCGGCGCTTTGTACGCTCAAGGCAAAGCCCCGGCGAGGGGGGCGCCGGGGCTTCTCTTGGAAGGTACCTGGGGGGCTTAGGTAGCCTTCGGAAGGTGCTGACGGATTCAGTAGCAGCGGTTGATCAGCCGCCAGCGGGGTCCCCAGGGGGTCGGGACCAGCCGGCGCACATAGCAGCCGCCATAACCGTAGGAGACGGGACCGCCGGCGTAGAAGCGCGGTCCGCCCCAGCCATGGCCGTGGTGATGGTGCGCGTGCCCGTGGTGCCGGCCACCGCCATGCCCGCCGCCTTGCCAATGAGCGGAGGCCGAGGTCGGCGCCAGCGCAGCTCCCAGCGCGACCGCGGCGACGGCGGCAAGCGAAAGTTTCCTCAACATGGTTATCTCCTGAAGACTGCCAGCGCGGGGCTATCGCGCCGATGGAAAGGCCGCCGAAACGGTCCGCCTGAGGTCAGGCTTCGGTTTCGATGGGCCCAACCTTACGCCGGGGAAGCTGAACCGGATCCTGACGGCGGTTTCAGATTGGGTTCATCTGGGTGAAATTGTTGTCATCCAGCGGATCTGGAGCCATCCCCTCGCGGAAACCGCCTATGAGGCTGTTCCGCGGTCGCTTGCCGTCCGGCAAAGGCGCCGATATAAGCCCCGCAACCCCGAACCCCCGCTTTCTCCCCAAGGACAAGATCATGGCCATCGAACGCACTTTCTCGATCATCAAGCCCGACGCGACCGAGCGTAATCTGACCGGCGCAGTCAACGCCGTGATCGAGAAGGCGGGCCTGCGCATCGTCGCGCAGAAGCGCATCCGCATGACCAAGGAGCAGGCCGAGACCTTCTATGCCGTCCACAAGGCGCGCCCCTTCTTCGGCGAGCTCGTCGAATTCATGACCTCCGGCCCGGTCGTGGTTCAGGTCCTGGAAGGCGAGGGCGCGATCGCCAAGTACCGCGAGGTGATGGGCGCGACCGATCCGTCCAAGGCTGCCGAGGGCACCGTGCGTAAGCTCTACGCCAAGTCGATCGGCGAGAACTCGGTGCACGGTTCGGATGCGCCGGAGACCGCCGCGATCGAGATCGCGCAGTTCTTCTCGGGTAACGAGATCGTCGGCTGATCTGGTCCGCAGGTTAGAGGCGACGCGCGAAGGGACTCATTGTGGACTGGCTCTGGCAGATCTTCGATCCCGCTACGATCGGGAGCTTCTTTACCCAGTTCCGCAACGAGATGGCCGCACCGACTTTCTGGATCGCGGTCGGCAAGATCATCTGGATCAACATCCTGCTCTCCGGCGACAACGCGCTGGTGATTGCGCTCGCGTGCCGCGGTCTGTCGCCGCGGCATCGGCTCTGGGGCATGATCTTCGGCGCCGGCGCAGCGGTGATGCTCCGGATCATCTTCACCGGCATCGTCGCCACCCTGATGGAGCTGCCGTACCTCAAGCTGGTCGGCGGCCTTGCGCTGATCGTGATCGCGGCAAAGCTCCTGGTGCCGGAGAACGAGGACGAGAACGACGTCGACGCTGCCGCGCATCTGTGGCACGCCATCCAGATCGTCGTGGTGGCCGACATCGTCATGAGTCTCGATAACGTCATTGCTGTCGCTGCCGCGGCCAATGGCAGCGTGCCGCTGCTGATCCTCGGCCTTACCATCAGCGTGCCGCTGATCGTCGCCGGCGCCGCGCTGATCATGGCACTGCTCACAAAGCTCCCGGTGCTGGTCTGGGCCGGTGCGGCGCTGCTCGGCTGGATCGCGGGCGAGGTGATGGCGACCGATCCCGGGGTCACGCCGCGGCTGCATGCGCTGTTCGAGGGGCCGTTCGGCGCCTCGCTGGACGGCGTGCTCGGCGCCCTTCGCGTTCCCCCGCAATTCGGCCATGGCGGGGCCGGCGGTGAGTATTTCTGTGCTGTGATCGGAGTCGTCGTCGTGCTGGTGGTCGGCACCATCTGGCGCCGGCGCAGTCTCACCGCGGCTGCCCTCGAATCCTCCGAACGGCACGCCAAGGCCTCCACGGAGTGACGTTGAAGCGCTGATCGGTGCGGCCGCCCCTCCAGCGATGAGAGGCGTCCACATCACTGAGGCGCTTCCCGCGTTGGCAGGACGCGAGCGATCACCGGCCACGGGTTCGGCCGAATCCTCCCATCATTGCATTCGTATGACCGGCGCGCATCACGCTTCGCGAAAGCTCGCGTCGCGCGCGCGTGCGCGCGGGCGTTGCGTGGAGAGTGGTCGTTCGCAACCGTCACGCGATTTAGACCTTGTCTTATTATAAACTACGGAGATTCATGGGTGCTTTCGTTGACTCGACGAGGGTTCCCACGGCACCTCGCCCCGACGTTCATGTTCATGAAATCGGAAGGTGCGATGTCGTCGAAAGTGTTTTGTCGTCCTGTTGCCGTTCTTGCCGCTCGCATCAAGACGCTTCTGACGTGCGCCAGCCCGAGAGCCTTCACGGTTTCCGTGGTCTCCATTGCCTTGTGCAGCGACGGCGTCCTGCACGCCAGCAGCGCGCAGAGCGCTGCGCCCCAGGCCGTGGGGGGAAGCACGTTGCCGGCGGTGACCGTCACCGCAGACGCGCCGAAGCCGCGCGCGCGTCCACGAGCCAATCCAGTCAGGAGGGCGGGCCGCGGCGCGCCCGCGAACGAGCGGGCTAAATTGCAGGCGGAAGCGACCCCGACGGCTGCGAGGCCCGGTGCACTGCCGCGGACTTACGCAGGCGGGCAGGTGGCACGTGGAGGCCAGGTCGGTTTGCTCGGCAACAAGGATTTCATGGATACGCCCTTCAACATCACAAGCTACACGGCGAAGAAGATCGAAGATCAACAGGCCGTCACCGTCGCCGACGTCGTCAGCAACGATCCCTCGGTCCGTTTCACCGGCCAGACCGGCGGCATTCTCGATTCCTTCTTCATCCGCGGCTTTCCGATCGGGGAAGGCAATGTCGGGGAAATCGCCTTCCACGGCGTCTATGGCGTTGCACCGAACTACCGCGTGTTCACCGATTACGTCGAGCGCATCGAGATCGTCAAAGGACCGACCGCGCTGCTCTACGGGATGGCGCCGAACAGCAGTGTCGGCGGCACCATCAACATCGTTCCGAAGCGTGCCGGGGATGTCGATCTCACGCGGGTCACGACTGACTACGCGTCAAACACCCAGCTCGGCACGCATCTCGACGTCAGCCGGCGGTTCGGCGAGAACCGCGAATTCGGCATTCGCGTCAATGGCAGCTATCACAACGGCGATACGCCGTTGGACAATCAGTCCCGCGAGGCGCATGTCGGCTCCGCAGCGTTCGATTATCGCGGCGAGAAGTTCAGGGCCTCGCTCGATTTCATCGATCAGGAGGAAAAGTTCGACGCGCCGACGAGACCGTTCCTGGTCGCAACCGGCGTCGCCGTTCCGACCGCGCCGGTCGGACGGCGCAACGTCACGCAATCCTGGGAATTTGCCAAGGTTCACGACAACTCGCTTCTGGCGCGCGCCGAATACGACGTGACTGACGCAGTGACGGTGTTCGCCAATGTCGGCGGCGGCAGGACCCAGGTCGACCGTCTGTTCGGGACGCCGACGATCCTGAACGCGGCTGGCAACACCACATCGACGCCGGGACGGGCGAAATTCGACATCGAGAGGAACGTGGCCGACGCCGGCGTGCGGGCCCGGATCGAGACCGGCGCGATCAGCCATGCCGTGAGCTTGCAGGGCAGCTACTACATGGACGAGGTTGCGCGCGGCTTGGTGAACGGCACGCCGGTGCTGTCCAACATCTATGCGCCGATCGCCCGTCCCCAGCAGTTCGTTGCGGCTCCCGCGACCGTGCCGCGGCTGTCGGACACCGAGCTGACCGGCATTGCGCTGGCCGACACCATGTCGGTTCTCCAGGAGCGGCTTCAGCTGACGGTCGGCGTCAGGCAGCAGGGCGTCAGGTCGAACAACTACAACACCACCACGGGCGCCGTGAGCTCGGCCTACGACCAGACGGCGTTCACACCGATGGTCGGCGTGGTCGTCAAGCCCTGGAGCAACGTTTCGCTCTACGCCAACTATATCGAAGGGCTCAGCAAGGGCGATACCGCACCGACGACGGCGGCGAATCAAGGCGAGGTCCTTGCGCCGTATCTGAGCAAGCAGAAGGAAGCAGGCGTCAAGGTCGATTTCGGCACGCTCGCGACCACGATCAGCCTGTTCGAGATCACCAAGCCGTCGGGGCAGACGGGTGCCGGCAACGTCTTCCGGGCTGATCAGGAGCAGCGCAATCGCGGCGTGGAATTCACGGTGTTCGGAGAAGTGCAACGGGGCATTCGCGTTCTTGGCGGCGTGACGTTGATCGACGCGGAGCTGACGAAGACGACCACGCTGGCCAATTTCGGCAAGACGCCGATCGGAGTGCCCGAGGTGCAGGCCAATCTGTCCGCCGAATGGGACACCCCGTTCGCACCGGGGCTGACATTGGTCGCCAACACCATCTATACCGGGCACCAATATCTGAATGGGGCAAACACGCAGGTTGTTCCGGCCTGGACGAGGCTCGATCTGGGCGCGCGCTACACCACGCGCATCAACAACCGGCCAGTGACGGTTCGGGCCCTGGTCCAGAATGTGTTCGACACCAACTACTGGGCTGGCGTCGCGAGCTTCTCTGCGCTAGCGCAAGGCTCGCCCCGAACCCTGCTCTTGTCGATGTCGACCGACTTCTGAGCTTTGGCCTCCTCGGGCCGGCTGCGGAGCTGGATCAGGCGCAGACGACGGGTGCTCTGAATGGACCAAACAATCAGGGCGCCACGTCGAGGCGGCTCGGCGCCCGCCCGATCCAGGATGATGCCCGGACGCGTGCAGCGCGCGCTGCTGTGGGTGCACCGTTGGTTCGGATTGATCGGCGGCATCGTCGTGGTGCTGATCGGCTTGACTGGAAGCTTCATCGTCTTCTACCGGGAGATCGATGTCGCCCTGAATCCGGCGCTCTATGCGCCCGCCGGTCCGGAGCAGAGCGTCACGTTAGCGGAGGTGATGCACGCCGCCGCGGCAGCGGATCCCGCGCCGATCGCGACGATCCTGGCGCCAGACCGGACCTGGCCGGTCTGGATCGTGATCCATTCGCACGAGACCACGCCAGGCAGCTACCCGAACCGGTGGACGACTATGGTCGATCCTTCCAACGGCAAGGTGCTCGGGCGGCGTGACTACGCCAACGCGTTCGCGCTCAAGGTTTACCGTCTCCATTTCACGCTGCTGCTCTACGAGTTCTGGGGCAAGGAACTGGTCGGCGTGGCCGGGTTCGTGCTGCTCGGCTTGGCGGTCTCGGGTCTCTTCCTTTGGTGGCCGAAGCCGGGGCGATTTTGGCGATCGATCTCGGTGCGCAAGAACGTCTCGCTGCTTCGATTTGTTCTGGACCTTCACGGTGCGGCAGGCTTTTGGGCGCTGGCCGTGCTCTTGTTGATCTCGATCACCGGCGTCGGCATCGTTTTTCCCGACCTGGTGCGGCCCATCGTCGGCCTCGTGTCGCAGCCGACGCCTGATCGCTCGCCGCGAGTCGAAATGCCGCCTCCGGCAGGGACGCCGGTGCTCTCACCTGACGCGATCATGCGACGCGCGCAAGAGGTCAAGCCCGGTGCGACGGTCGCCATGCTCAATCCGCCGACCGCAACGCGCAACACCTGGCGGGTGCAATTCCGTCCTGATGGAGCTGATCCCGCGGTGCGGTCGCGTGGAGCGATCTGGCTCGATCCGTGGAGCGGCGCTGTGGTGCACGACCGCACGCCGGGCACCATGTCGATGGGGGATCGCTATCTGGCCGAGCAGCTCTGGCTCCACAATGGCGCGACGTTCGGATTCGCAGGACGCCTACTGGTGTTCGCGGCCGGCTTCGCACCGCTAGTCCTCTTCGTCAGCGGCGCGATGATGTGGCTCAAGAGACGGCCCGGGAGGATGAGGCCCGGCTGAGAGGTCAGCGCCTGACGATTGAACCGGCGCGGCCAACCAGGCGGGCGAGCTGACGGAAGCGGCTGCCGACGCGGTCGGCGACGAGGTCGCCGAGCCGGTGCTCGAACACCAGCATCAATTTGCGGCCCTGGCTGCGGAAATGCGTGGCTGGCAGGACGCCGGGACGTGCGGCCGAGATCAGATGCGCGACGCGGAACGCAGCGCCCAGGAGGCGCGCGCGTTCGAGCTGGGCCGGCGTCAGCAGCTCCTGCATGGTGACCGGCGGCTGGTTTTCCTCGCTGAGGCCGGCATAGCGATAGAACACCGACAGGCCGACGAAGGCGCGTTCGGTGTGGGTGATCGCGCCGAAATTGCCGTTGACGACGAGGCTGAGCGTCTGCTCGCCGCGATGATCGGGATGCACGCGCCAGCCGATGTCGGAGAGCAGGCACGCGGTGTGGCGGAGGCGGCGGTCCACTTCCGTCTCGCGCAGCTTGACGACGCGCACCAAGCGGTCGGTCCAGGCAATCAGCTCGCGCGCGTGCCTGGCCGAACGCGACAGCAGCTGGTTCAGCTCCTCCGCCGCGCAGATCAGCCCGTCCTTGTTGCGTTCGGTCTCGGGCAGCTTCTCGTGCAGCAGGCCCTCGCGCACGCCGAAGGTGGAGAACACGATGTTCTTTGGCTTCGCGACGCGGATGATGTGCTCGAGCACCAGCGCCGCATAGGTGAGGAGAGGGCGCCGCGCATCGGCGACGATCTCGATGTCGGCAAGCATGTCGGCGGCGGCGAGGCGCCGCAGGCGGCGCGAGAAGTCGAGCGCCTCGGCAGCCGGAATGGAATAGCCGTGCATCACCTGGAGCGGATAGCCGCTCTGGATGATGTGGATGCGCGCGAGCGCGCGCCAGGTGCCGCCGACGGCATAGAAGGTGCGACCGCGGCCGGCAGTGAGTAACTGGACCCCGTCGATCTCCTCGCGCACGATGCGGTCGGCGCGCTTGAGCGATTTGTGGGCGAGGTCCTGCAGTGCGAGGCCGCCGAGCGGCAGCGTCACGCCGCTGCGTACGGCGTTCCTGCGCACGTCGATCAGCTCGAGCGAGCCGCCGCCGAGGTCGCCGACGATGCCGTCTGGATGGTGGATGCCGGAGATCACGCCGAGCGCGGACAGTCGTGCTTCGCGCGAGCCCGACAGGATCTCGATCTTCACCGTGCAGATCCGCTCGGCCCTGGCGATGAAATCAGGGCCGTTGGAGGCGTCGCGGCATGCGGCGGTCGCGATCGCGAACACGCGTCCGACCTTCATCACCCGGCACAGCGCGCGAAACCGTTTCAGCGAGGTCAGCGCCTTGTCGATGGCGTCGGGCGCGAGCAGGCCCGTGCTCTGCACCTCGCGCCCGAGGCCGCACAGCGTCTTCTCGTTGAAGATCGGGATCAGGCTGCGCGCCAGCGCCTCGTAGACGACGAGGCGGACCGAGTTGGAGCCTATGTCGATAACCGCGACGCTCGAGCCGCGCTTGCGCGGCCGCTTCACGTCGCAAACCCCCGATCAGGATTGATGACGTTCGTTCCGGCGCGTGAGACGACGCGGCGAGGATTCCTTGAGCGACTTTCCACGGCCAGACAGACTCGGATTCGTCATGAAGTAGTTGTGGACGTTGAAAGGCTCCTCGCCCTTCGCGGTCTTCATACGCGTTGAAGACCCATCCGGCAACAACTGCCAGCTCTGCTCATTGTCCTTCAGGTTCGCGACCATGATCTGTTCGAGAACCTGCTGATGCACCGTCGGATTTTGCAGCGGACACAGCACCTCGACGCGGCGGTCGAGGTTGCGCGGCATCATGTCGGCGGACGAGATATACACAGCCGCTTTCGCGCTCGGCAGTCCCTGGCCCATGCCGAAGCAGTAGATTCGGCCATGTTCCAGGAAGCGGCCGATGATCGACTTGACGCGGATGTTCTCCGACAGACCGGGAATGCCGGGCCTAAGGCAGCAGATGCCGCGCACCACGAGCTCGACCTGGACACCGGCCTGCGAGGCCTCGTAGAGCGCGTCGATGATATCAGGATCGACCAGCGCGTTCATCTTCATCCAGACCGCGCCGGGACGGCCATGCCGCGCATGTGCGGTCTCGCCCTGGATGTGCTCGATGATGCGCTTGCGCAAGGTCAGCGGCGACACCGCCATCTTTTCCAGATCGCTCGGCGCGGCATAGCCGGTGATGAAATTGAACACGCGCGCGGCATCGCGGCCGATCGTCGGGTCCGAGGTGAAGTAGGAGAGATCGGTGTAGATGCGCGCGGTGACCGGGTGATAATTGCCGGTGCCGGTATGGACGTAGGTCGTCAGGCTGCCGCCCTCGCGGCGCACCACCATCGAGAGCTTCGCGTGCGTCTTCAATTCGAGGAAGCCGTAGACGACCTGCACGCCGGCGCGTTCGAGATCGCGTGCCCAGCGGATGTTGGCTTCTTCGTCGAACCGCGCTTTCAGCTCGATCAGCGCGGTGACTGATTTGCCGGCTTCGGCCGCTTCGGCCAGCGCGCGCACGATCGGTGAATTGTTGGAGGTGCGGTAGAGCGTCTGCTTGATCGCAACGACGTCGGGGTCGCGCGTGGCCTGCTGCAGGAATTGCACCACCACGTCGAACGACTCGTAGGGATGGTGGACGATCAGGTCCTTCTGCCGGATCGCGGCGAAGATGTCGCCGCCATGCTCGCGCACGCGTTCGGGGTGGCGCGGCACGTAAGGGGTGAATTCGAGGTCGGGCCGGTCGAGGCGGGTGAGCTGCGAGAGCTCGTTCATCGCCTGCACGCCGTCGACCAGGAAGATCTCGTCGTCGGCGGCGGAGAGCGCGTGCTGCACGAAGCTGCGCAGCTGCTCCGGCATCTTGGCGTCGATCTCGAGCCGGATCACCGATCCGCGGCGGCGGCGCTTCAGTGCGGTCTCGAACAGGCGGACGAGATCTTCGGCCTCCTCCTCGATTTCGAGCTCGGAGTCGCGGATGATCCGGAAGGCGCCTTGGCCGTGCAGATTGTAGCCGGGGAACAGGCGGTTGATGAACAGGGCGGTGGCCTGCTCCAGCGAGATCAGGCGCACCGTGCCATCCGCCGGCAGGCGGATGAAGCGGTCGATCTTGCCGGGCATGCGGATCAGCGCGTTCATCTGCTTGCCGTCGGCAGCGCGCGTGAGCTGCAGTGCGATGGTGAAGCCGAGGCTCGGAATGAACGGGAAAGGGTGGGCCGGATCGATCGCCAGCGGGGTCAGGAGAGGGAACACGTTGTGGAGGAAGTAGTCCTCGATCCAGGTTCGTTCCGCCTTTGTGACGTCCTTGCCGTCGACCAGCACGATGCCGACCTCGGCCAACGTGGCGCGCAGGTCGCGCCAGATCGCCTGCTGGTCGGAAGCGAGCTGGGAGACGGTGCGGTTGATCAGCGCGAGCTGTTCGGACGGCGTCAGGCCGTCGGGGCTGCGCTCGGCGATGCCCTCGCGGACTTGGGCCTTGATGCCGGCGACGCGAACCATGAAGAACTCGTCGAGGTTATTGGCCGAAATCGACAGGAATCGCACCCGCTCCAGCACGGGGTGGCTGGGATTGACTGATTCCTCCAGGACGCGGCGATTGAAATGCAGCCAGGACAGCTCGCGATTGATGAACCGCTCGGGACTGGACGCGATCGCCGGAAGGCTCTCGGTTTCCGGGGCTTTCTCTTTCGTTTCAACAGCTTGCGCAGAGTCCATCAGAAGTCGGTCCATCCAGTTCACCCCAATTGCGACTCAAGCGCAAAAATCGGCGGGAGCATGTGTTAGAGCGATGACGTTTCGATGACATTGATGTTCCGCCCCTGCGCCGCGTCAAGCGGACTTCGGGGAGGCCTGCGAGCCTGTCAGGCGTCCCGGAGCAGCTCGGCGGCCAGCGCCCGGGTGACGGGACGGCCGAGCCGTAGGGCTTCGCTGTCGAGCAGCTCGACGGCCCGCCGGGCGGCAGCCGAGGACCGCTCCAGGCGCGTCGCGAGGTAGCCGACCACGCTCTCGTCCACATTGAGCTGGCGGTCGGCGCAGAACTTGACGATGAGGCCGCGGAACAGCTGGTCGTCGGGCGGCAGCAGCGTGACCGCCGGAACGGCCCGCAGGCGCGAGCGCAGGTCGCGAAGCTCGATCGGAAGCGCGGCCGGCGCCTCGCGGCCGGTGAACAGGACGTAGGCGCCGTCCTCGCGGGCGAGGTTCATCAGGTGAAACAGGGCACGCTCGTCGAAGTCCCCAGCCTTGAGATCCTCGACCACCAGCGCGCCGGTGGCGAGCGCGCCGGGCACGTCCGTCGCGGTCAGCGCATTGGCGGTGGTCGAGCGGGCGCCGGCTTCCTCGGCCCAGATCGCGGCGAGATGGCTCTTGCCGCTTCCTTCCGGGCCCGTCAGCCACATGATCCGGTTCGGCCATTCCGGCCAGCCGTCGATGAGGCCGAGACCGGCCGCATTGGCGGGGCCTTCGAGGAAGTTGTCCCGGCTGAGGCTCTCCGCATGCGGAAGCGCAAACGCCAATTGTCGGGGATGAACGCGGCCTGCCACGCTTGCTCTGCTCCATGCCGGCGCGCCGGCCCGCTTGTAGAGATTCGACTTGATGGTGCGGGACTTGGCCTTTTGCTGGGCTGCTTCCCCGCTCATTTGGCCTCGATCGTGCTCATGTGCCGCAGCCACTCGACGAGATAGAGCGACACGGAGGAGAGCGTGAAGACCGTGACGAGACCCATCAGGATGATATCATAAGGCGCGGGCTTGAAGCCGAAGGCAAGCGCCGCCAGCACCAAAGCTGCGAATGCCACTTGTGCCACCGTGTTGAGCTTGGAGACTTTCGACGGCTTCATCTCGACCGGCCGGTCGAACAACCAGGACACGATCACGGCGGCGACAATCATGATGTCGCGCGAGACCACCAGGATCACGATCCAGCGCGGGATCGCGCCCCAGATGCCGAGCGCCATGTAGATCGAGACCAGCAGCGCCTTGTCGGCGAGCGGATCGAGCAGGGCGCCGAGCTCGCTCGTCATGTTGAAGCGCTTGGCCAAAAAGCCGTCCACGGCATCGCTGATGCCGGCGATCAGGAAGACGGCGAACGCCACCTCCATTTGGCTCGACACGATGGCCCAGACGATGATCGGGACCAGCATGATGCGGCCCAAGGTAATGATATTCGGAATACTCACGAAAGCGCTTCCCGGCACCGGTTCTGACCTCAAATCCGGCCCGTTGCAGGCTGAACCGGTTGATATGTCTACATAGTATAGCGGGGAGCGCCATGCGAGCCATTGCGCGTCCCCGGAATTCAACGTAACCAGCCGCAAACCCACTGGAAATCGGGCATGACCGACCGCAAAAACGGCCTCACTTACGCCGATTCAGGCGTCGATATCGACGCGGGCAACCGCCTGGTCGACCTGATCAAGCCGATGGTGCGCGCCACCGCGCGCCCAGGCGCCGATGCCGAGATCGGCGGCTTCGGCGGCCTGTTCGACCTCAAGGCGGCCGGCTTCAAGGATCCGGTCCTCGTGGCCGCGACCGACGGTGTCGGCACCAAGGTCAAGATCGCGATCGAGACCGGCCTGCATGGCGGCATCGGCATCGACCTCGTCGCCATGAGCGTCAACGACCTCGTGGTCCAGGGCGCCGAGCCGCTGTTTTTCCTGGACTATTTCGCCTGCGGCAAGCTCGATCCGGAGGCCACGGCCGCCATCGTCGCGGGCGTTGCGGAGGGATGCCGCGAATCCGGCTGCGCTTTGATCGGCGGGGAGACTGCCGAAATGCCCGGCCTCTACAAGGACGGCGACTACGATCTCGGCGGCTTTGCCGTCGGCGCCGCCGAGCGCGGTACGTTGTTGCCGCGCAAGGACATCGCCTCGGGCGATGCCGTGATCGGTCTCGCTTCGTCCGGCGTGCATTCCAACGGCTTCTCGCTGGTCCGCAAGATCGTCGAGCAGTCGGGCCTCGGCTTCGAGGCGCAGGCGCCGTTCGCGCCGGTGATGACACTCGGCGGCGCGCTGCTGACGCCGACCAGGCTGTACGTGAAATCCTGCCTGCGCGCGATCCGCGAGACCGGGGCGGTGAAGGGGCTCGCCCACATCACCGGCGGCGGCTTCACCGACAACATCCCGCGCGTGCTGCCGAAGCATCTCGGTGTCGGCATCGACCTGGCACGCCTGCCGGTGCTGCCGGTGTTCAAATGGCTGGCGGCCCAAGCCGGCATCGCCGAGCTGGAAATGCTGCGCACCTTCAATTGCGGCATCGGCATGATCGCGATCGTCGAGCCCGACAAGGTCGACAAGGTCGTCGAAGTCTTCACCGACGCCGGCGAGACCGTGGCGCAGCTCGGCACCGTGATTCCGGCCGAGGGCGAGCACCGCGTCGTCTATAACGGCCACCTCGACATGGCGCTATAATGACTGGCGCCGTGATGAAGCGCCGCGTCGCCATCCTGATTTCCGGGCGCGGCTCCAACATGGCTGCGCTGATCAGGGCAGCCGCCGCCGCGGATTTCCCGGCGGAGATCTCGCTCGTCATCTCTAACAAGGCGGATGCGCCCGGCCTCGAACGCGCCCGGGCGAGCGGCGTGACCACCGAGGTGATCGAAAGCAAGCCGTTCGGCAAGGACCGCGCCGGCTTCGAGACGGTGCTGCAGGCCGCGCTCGACAAGCACGGCATCGAGCTGATTTGTCTCGGCGGCTTCATGCGCCTGTTCACGGCCGAGTTCACCAAGGCCTGGTACGGGCGGATGCTCAACATCCATCCCTCGCTGCTGCCATCGTTCCCCGGCCTCGACCCGCACGGCCAGGCCCTGCGCGCCGGCGTCAAGCTCTCCGGCGCGACGGTGCACTTCGTCATTCCCGAGACCGATGCCGGCCCGATCGTGATGCAGGGCGCGGTTCCCGTCAGCGACCACGATACCGCGGAGACGCTGTCCGAGCGCATCCTCGAAGTCGAGCACCGCATCTATCCCGAGGCGCTGCGGCTGCTCGCGGCCGGCAAGGTCCGCATCGAGGGCGATGTCTGCAAGACGGCGGGAAGCGCAGCGTCGGAGAATTTTTTGGTATCGCCGGTGGTGAGTTAGACAGCTCGGGACTCAAGAGCCGTAGAGCAGTCGATCGACCAGTCTGCCGACTTGCCGGGGGTGATCGAACACACCCGCGAATGCCTCGTCGGGAAGGTCCGAGCCGAAAACATCGAACGGCGTGAGTGCCTTCTCGTCGCACGACGAAGCTGGGCGTTGGAGTTCGTCGGCCGTCGTCTCTGGTCGATTGGTGGTGATATTCGTTTCTCCAGCTACGCGCTGTTTTGCTGCAGTTCGAAACAAAATCCCCCGGCAGAGCCGGGGGCAACGTCATGATCGCTCGCATGCCGCGAGAGACATCAGGAAACCTTGAGGTTCTCCGCGGATGATTTGCCGCGGTTCTCCACGAGGTCGAATTCAACCACCTGGTTCTCGTTGAGGGTAGAGAGTCCGGCACGCTCGACGGCGGAGATGTGGACGAACACGTCCTTGTCGCTGCCATTCGGCTTGATGAACCCATAGCCCTTTGTCGGGTTGAACCATTTGACGGTGCCCTTTTGCGGCATCGCTCGTCTCCTCCACTAGATATAAAAACGACGCGGCCGCTTTTTCGCGTGCCACGCCACAAACGGGCTCCCGGAAGTCTGTTCGAGTCTTGAGGCGCAATGTCGCGAAACGCACAGCAAACGGCCAATTCCGATTGTGAACGTTATTGCAACATGAAATTCGCCGGCTAGCAAGCCGCGCGCGGATTTCAAGGGCAAGCCGGGTGCCTTCAAGCGCAATTTGCGAACTGTGGCAGCAGAACCACAATCGGTGCAATTGGCTCGGCCGTCATGAGCCGACCGGTTGACCCCTCGTGGCAGTTCGGCCCAAATCGCCGCAAGCGCCGCAGACCGTGTTGCATTTTTGCGCGCCGCCACTTCGCTTTCGGGATTCATCGTCATGCGCTGCGCCGCGCCGCTCTCCGGGACACGGCAGACGATCGGGTTGGACTGCGTCCGCCGGATCGTGGCTGCGCTCGCGATGGCGTTTGCCCTGGTCGTGACGATGGCGGCCGTGAGCCCCGGCTTCGCGCAAAGCACGCCCACGCCGACCCCGACGCCCACGCCGACACCCACGCCGTCACCGACCCCGATTCCGTCGCCGACCTCGACTAATCAAAATCAGTCAGCCGGCAACAGCATGCTCAATTTCGGCTCAGGCTTTCTGGAGCGGCTCGGCAATCAGGCCTCGAGCGGCGTCAGCCGGGCGTTCCGCACCAATCCGGGCGGCGGCGGCGCCTCGGTGGCTGCGGAAGATCCGCGCTACCGCACCTGGTTCGAGGGCTATGGCCTGTCGGTTCGCACCGAAGCGCAAGGCGACTTCGTCGGCGACAAGCGCAAGACCTTCGGCGGCGTTGCCGGCTTTGGCGCGCGGCTCGCACCCGGCGTCAACATCGGATTCTCCGTCGACCACAGCCACACCGACATCGACGTGCCGCTGGCGCTGCAATCCGCAACCCTCGATCTCACCCAGCTCGGCTTCAGCGGCTCAATCGACAAGGGCCCGTGGACCTGGGCCTTTGCCGTGGTGCACGGCTTCGGCAAGGTCCATTCCAGCCGCGATACCGGCCTTGGCCTTGCGACCGCGCGCTATCGCGCCGCCGTGGACGGCGCGCTGACCGAGATCAGCTATTACTGGACCAAGGACGAGATGCGCATCGTGCCCAAGGGCGCGCTGGAATATGTGCGCGCCACCAGCGCCGCGTTCCAGGAGACCGGCGGGCTCGATCCGCTCAACGTCGGCTCGTCGGCCCTCTCGCGCGCGCGCATCATGCTCGGGGCCGAGGTCGGCCGCTATTTCATCATCGACCAGAAGATCCTGGACCTCTCGGCCTACGGCAAGTTCGTCGACAATTTCCACCAGGACCTCGGATCCATCCAGGTCAGTCTGGGCGCCCAGAACGTCATCGTCCCCGGCATCGGCGAGAGCCGTTACGGCGCGGATGCCGGCGCCTCGGCTTCGCTCAGCCTGACCAACGTGGCGAGGCTCTACGTCAATTACGACGGCAAATTTCGCAACGAGCTCACCTCGCACCAGGGCACGCTCGGCTTCGAATACAAATGGTGAGCTGACGCTCGCCTGCGTTAAGTCGGCGCCGTCGCCACGTATCCCGCCAGGCCAAAGCCCTCGCGCGCCGCCGTCATCATCGGCACCAGCGCGTTCGGATGGATGAACTCGTCGCGGAAGCAGGGATAGGTCCTGGCATCGAAGATCTTCTTCAGCCAGTCGACCACGATCTTGTGCCGCTCGGAGCTGCGGAACTCCTTGTGATAGGTGAGCCAGAGATCGGCGTGATGGCTGACGCCGAGATCGACCGCAACGAGCGGCGCACCGAGCGCGATCGATACCGTCGGCAGGAAGCCGATGCCGGCGCCGCGCTCCACCGCGTAGAGCACGCCCACCGACGAATTGGTCTTGATCCCGACGATGCCTTCGAGCGACTTCAGCCCGAGCACGCGGGCATAGGCGCCGTCGTCGACCTGCGGCGCGCTCTGCTTGATGATGCGGTGATTGTTCAGTTCGGCGAGCGTTGCCGGCACGCCGTAGAGGCTTTCATACTCCTTGGAGACGAAGGGATAGATGTGGAGGCGGCCGAGCTTGGCGACGATCAGATCGGGATTGGTCGGCGGCTCGAGCTGGATCGCGATATCGGATTCGAGCCGCGCGACGTCGGCCTGCTCCATCGCGCAGCGCAGATCGACCGTGATCTTGCGGTACGTCTTCTGGAAGTCGATCAGCCGCGGCAGGATCCAGAAATTGCCGGGGCCTTCCGTCACCGCGACGCGAACGGTGCCCGAGGTGTCGTTCGAGGACCGCGCCGCGCGGCGGAAGACGTTGAAGGCATGACGCTCCATATGCGTGACGTCGGCGATCATCGCAGCGCCTTCGTCGCTGAGCGTCAGCCCGCTCTGGTCGCGCAGGAACAGCTTGCACCCAATGCTCTCCTCGAGCCGGTCGATGCGGCGCATCAGCGTGGTGGAGGTGAGGCCGAGCTCTTCGGCGGCATTCCGAAAACTTTTAAATTTTGCGCACGCTAAAAACAGCTTCAAATCATCCCAGGACGCGCCCAGGGCTTCTTCACGGTGCTGCATCATCGCAGCACCCCGGTGCAATAACTGCTGCATACTCCTGATCCCCAACCGCTAAGCTCGTCGTAGCGGGGCATGAAAGCCTCGAACGATAGAGGCGCGACATGAGTATGGAAAGGGGCACGTTTGCCGCAAGGCATGATTTCGATGCCTTGCCGCTGAGCCCGGACGTCGACGTCCGCTGTGCGCAATTTTCCGAAATTGGAGCGCTTTCGGAGATGGCGCACCGGCTGGTGCCGGGCGTGCAGATCGGGACGGCGGCGCTTGCCAAATATTACGTCTTCGATCCCCAGAGCATCCTGACATTTAGCCGCAAAGGCAAGCTCGTCGGCGGCATGGCCTTCCTGTTTCTCAATGACCGCGGACATGATGCGCTGCTGCTCGACGAGATTTGCCTCACAGCGCCCGAGACGCGTTATCTCGCATCGGCAGACGAAGACGTCGCTGCCATCTACATCTGGGCGATCGCGGCGACGGGCCGCGGCATCGCCGGTCTCGGTAAGGCCGCGGCTCATCTGCGGCAGATAAGGTTTCGCGGTGCGGATTGCTATGCGCAGCCGTCAACGGTGGCCGGACGCGACATCATGAAGGCGACAGGCTTTGCGCCCGTCCCGAGCTTCCAACCCGACCTTTGGTGCTACGAGCGGCCCTGGCATCGACAGCCGATGCGCATGCCGGGAGCGATCATCCAATCAAGGAGCTTTGCAGATGCACGGTACTAGGATTCCAGTCGCCAAGCCCTGTTCCCGCGCCATCACCATCCGCCTCGCGCGCGACCCAAGCGATCTCATGCTGGTGACCGCCATCCGCTCGGCGGTCTACCTCGCCGAGCAGGATTGTCCGTTCGAGGAGGAGTTCGACGGCAACGACATGGTCGCGGCGCATTTCATCGGCTTCGTCGGCAACGAGCCTGCGGGCTGCCTGCGGGTGCGCTTCTTCGGCGATTTCGCCAAGGTGGAGCGGCTTGCGGTGCGTCACCAATATCGGCGCTCGCGCGTCTCGTTCAAGCTGGTGCAGGCCAGTGTCGATTATGTGAAGCGCAAGGGCTTTCGCAAGATCTACGGCCAGGCGCAGGACCGGCTGGTCGATTTCTGGGCCCATTTCGGCGCCAAGCCGCTCGGTCACAACCGCAAGATCACGTTCTCGGATTTCTCCTACACGGAGATGCTGCTGGAGATCGAGCCGGGCCCGGATGCCATCACGCTGGATAGCGATCCCTATGTGATTATTCGTCCCGAGGGCGATTGGGACCGTCCTGGCGTGCTCGATGCCTCGGCCGGGCGGGCGGTGACCTCGCCGCTGCGGGACCTCGCGCTCGCCGACCGCTGAAACAGGTGCAGCTGCGCGCAACTCGATGCTGGTTTCAATGCACGATGATCCGCCGATCCTGGTCTGTGCGGATCTTCAGGTCGAGTACCTGACTCCCGGCCGCCGTCACGTTATCCGCGACGGCGATGCGACGGCGGCGCGCTGCCTGGAACTCCTGACGCTGTGGCGCAGCAATCTATGGCCGGTGATGCATCTGAAGCGCATCGCGCAGGCGGCCTGGTTCAATCCGTCATCCAGGCTGACCGATTGGATCGCGGAGACCAGGCCACAACCGGGCGAGATGACGTTCGAGCACCCGCTGCCGTCCGCCTACAGCTCGTCGCGGTTTGGCGGCCACATGTCCGCTATCCGCACCACACGCTGCATCCTGATCGGCTTTTCCCTGGACGAGACCATCCTGGCCACTGCCGTCGAGGGGTTTCACCGCAGTCATCGCTACCATGTGATCACCGACGCGGTGGCTTGCCGGCAGCCGGGCACGGACGATGCCGCGGCCTACCGGCATGCGGTAGTGGATGTCATTGCGAATTTTGCTACAATCCAGTCCAGCGCCGAACTGATCAGAACCAGCGGCGCCGTTGCGGTGTAGGCGGCCGCGGCCGGTCGATGGGGTTGAGAATTGTCGCGGGGAGACGAGCTCAAGGAGCTGGCGAGCGATCTGTCGCATGCCGCCGAGAAGGCGCGCAGGCTTGGGCTGCCTACCACGGTCTACTTGCTCTCGATGGCGCTGATGGAGGTGAGGGAAGCCGTTTCCGCCACCGACGAAGTGGACGACGACGGCGCGGCGTGAGAGCTGCCCAGCCCGATTCTGCGATCCGCGGTCCTGTCATGTGCGGCTTTGTGCATCGCTGCTGAGCGCTTGCCGCCGACGAATTGGCATTGCAAGTTTTGCGTCGTGGCAATAGCCAAGTACTTGAGACAAGTACTCGCCATCGAGTGATGACGCCGGCCCGCCGGCGGCGTGACGCTTTTAGGGATCATCGCAAATGTCCATGCTGCCCAATTCGCAAGAGGCCCGGGATGTGGCCTATCAGCTCCATCCCTACACCAATGCGCGCACGCATCAGCAGGCCGGTCCGCTGGTGATCGAGCGCGGCGAGGGGCCTTACGTCTTCGACGCGTCGGGCAAGCGCTATTTCGAAGCCATGGCGGGCCTGTGGAGCGTCGGGCTCGGCTTCAACGAGAAGCGACTGGTCGAGGCGGCGCACAAGCAGATGCAGGCGCTGCCGTTCTACCATACGTTCTCCGCCAAATCGCACGGTCCCTCGATCGACCTCGCCGAGAAACTGGTCGCGCTCGCGCCGGTGCCCATGAGCAAGGTGTTCTTCACCAATTCCGGCTCGGAAGCGAACGACACCGTGTTGAAGCTGATCGCCTATCGCTCCAACGCGCTCGGCCAACCGCAGCGCAAGAAGGTGATCAGCCGCCTGCGTGCCTATCACGGCGTCACCATCGCATCCGCCAGCCTCACGGGCCTGCCGAACAACCATCGCTCGTTCGACCTGCCGCTGCCGAACATCCTGCATACGGGCTCGCCGCACTTCTACAAGGACGGCGCCCCCGGCGAGAGCGAGGAAGCCTTCGCCACGCGCCGGGCCGAGGAGCTCGACGCCCTGATCCAGAAGGAAGGGCCGGATACGATCGCGGCGTTCTTCGGCGAGCCGGTGATGGGGGCGGGCGGTGTCGTGGTGCCGCCGGCGACCTATTGGGACAAGATCCAGAAGGTCCTGAAGAAGTACGACATTCTCCTGGTCGCCGACGAGGTGATCTGCGGTTTCGGCCGCACTGGCAAGATGTTCGGCTGCGAGACCTACGGCATCAAGCCCGATGCGATCGTCGTCTCCAAGCAGATCACATCGAGCTATTTCCCGCTCTCGGCGATCATCCTGAACGACCGCATGTTCGAGCCGATCGCGGACGAGAGCAACAAGATCGGCGTGCTCGGCCACGGCTTCACCGCGGGCGGCCATCCGGTCGGCTCGGCGATTGCGCTGGAGAACCTCAAGATCATCGAGGAGCGCGGCCTCGTCGCACACGCGGCCGAGCTCGGTGGCTACATGCAGGGCCGCTTGCGTGAACTCGCCAGCCACCCGCTGGTCGGCGAGGTCCGCGGCGTCGGCATGATCGCCGCGCTCGAGCTCGTGCTCGACAAGGCGCGCAAGATCGCGGCGGCAACGCCGGGCGCCGTCGGCGGCATCGCCAGCCGCATGCTCCAGGAGCGCGGCGTGATCTCGCGCAACATGCTCGATGCCATCGCGATCTGCCCGCCGCTGATCACGACCAAGACCCAGATCGACGAACTGGTGGACGCGATCTCCGGCGTGCTGAACGACATGAAGAGCGAAGTGGCGAAGCTGACGCCGGCGTAAGGCACGTCGCTCTCACGTCGTCATTGCGAGCGCAGCGAAGCAATCCAGAATCCCTCCTCGGAGACAGTCTGGATTGCTTCGTCGCAAGAGCTCCTCGCAATGACGATCGAGTGAGCGGAGCGGCCCTACGCCCGCTGCACCCCGATCACGCGGCCTTTCTCGATCGCGAGCGCGAGCTCGCCGCGCTTGAGCTTCAGCGCGGCGTCGCCGAACAGCTCGCGGCGCCAACCGCGCAAGGCGGGCACGTCGGCCTCATCGTCCGCCGCGATCTCCTCTAAGTCGTCGACGGTCGCGATCACCTTGCTTGCGACTGCGTGGCGCTCGGCGGTCATCCGCAACAGCACCTTCAACAGCTCGACGATGGCGGCGCCGTTGGAATTGTTGCGCGGTTTCTCCAGCTTGGGCAGCTTCGAGAAGTCCCGCGCCAGCCCCCGCTCGACCGCGGCGATGATGTCCGCGCCCCATTTGGATT
>NZ_LAXE01000001.1:5055724-5072847 GCF_003122645.1 Bradyrhizobium sp. SUTN9-2 | reverse complement strand
AGATGGGCGAGCTTCTCCAGCGTGGTCGGCGCGTGGGTCGCGATATCGGTGACGGCTTCGTCGCGCAGCACGCGGCCGCGCGGCACGTCGCGGCTCTGCGCCTCCTGTTCGCGCCAGGCCGCGACCTCCATCAGCACCGCGAGGTCTTTGGGCTTGCGGACCCGCGTCTTCAGGCGCTCCCAGGCGCGCTCGGGATGGAAATCATAGGTGCGGGGGGAGGTCAGGACCTCCATCTCGATGGAGACCCATTCGCTGCGGCGGCGTTTCTTCAGGTCGGCGTCGAGCGCGGCGAACACGTCGCGCAGATGGGTGACGTCGGAGACCGCGTAATGCATCTGCTCCTTGGTCAGCGGCCGGCGCGACCAGTCGGTGAAGCGGTGGGTCTTGTCCGGACGGTGGCCGGTGACCTTCTCGACCAGCGCGTCATAGGCGATGCTGTCGCCGTAACCGAGCACCATCGCAGCCACCTGGGTGTCGAACACCGGGTGCGGGATGATGCCCGCCTGGTGCCAGATGATCTCAATGTCCTGGCGGGCGGCGTGAAACACCTTGAGCACGCCCTCGTTGCCCATCAGCTCGAAGAACGGCTTGAGATCGATCCCCTCGGCCAGGGTGTCGATCACCACGGCTTCCTCGGCGCTGGCCATCTGCACCACGCACAGCAGCGGGTAGTAAGTGGTCTCGCGCAGGAATTCGGTATCGACTGTTATGACGGGGTGCTTGGCCAGCCGGCTGCAGGCAGCCGCGAGGTCAGCGGTGGTGGTAATTAAATCCATGAACGGCCCATGACACTTGGTATCAGCCGTTCCGCCGAAAGTGCTGTGATGTCAAGGGGCTCTGAGCGAATTCGAGCCTTGCATCGGGCCGGAATCGTCTCTTTCCGACGAAAATCCTATTCGTAGCGGACCCGCTGCGAGGATTTTCGTGCGCAGGGCAGCGCCACCACGAGGACGCACATGGCGACCAGCGCCAGTCCCAGGAACTCGATAACCAACAGATCCACGGCGAAATCTCCAGAAACATTGATAGATTTGTCGGGGGTGCGTTGAGGGTCTGTTAATTCTCGTGGTTACCGGCGCCAGGCCGGGCCGGATGGTGGACGAGAAGTTAATTGGGCGCAGCCATGGTCACGCCATCAGCTTCGGCAAGCCGGTCGCGAGGATGTCCACGGCGGCGCGCACCTTCGGCGGCAGCCGGGGTGAGCGCGGCCAGAGAGCGTGGCACTCGTAGAGGAATTGGGGCTGACTGCTGAAGAGATTGATCAGCGCACCCGTGTCGAGGCGCTCGCGGACCAGCCAATAGGGAAGCCAGGCGAGACCCATGCCTTGTGCCGCGGCATCGGCAATCGCCTCCAGGTCGTCGAGTCGGAGCCGGCCCGATGGCATGATCTCGCGCGGAGGCGCGCCCTCCTGCGGAAAGAGCCACGGCCGGACACGCCCTGAGCCGCGATAGATGATCGCTTGATGGGCGGCGAGATCGTCGAGCGATTTCGGCCTGCCGCTCGTGCGCAAATACGACCGCGCGCCACATACCACCATGCGCTGGCTTGCGATGCGCCGTGCGATCAGGCCGGACTGGTCATCGAGATCGCCGGTTCGGATTGCCAGATCGTAGCCGGCCTCGACGATGTCGGCAATCGGATCGCCGAACGAGAGGTCGAGTTCGAGATGCGGATATTTCCGCGCGAGCTTCATCAGCAACGGCGCAATGCAGTGCCGTCCCAGCAGGGCCGGCATGGTGACGCGCAGCCTGCCGCGCGGCTCCGACAGCTGGTCGGCAACGACGCTATCTGCGGCTTCGGCCTCGCTCAGCACCGCGCGGCAGCGTTCGTAGTAGGCCTGGCCGGCGTCGGTCAGGCTCTGGCGACGCGTGGTGCGGTTGAGGAGCCGCGCCCCGAGGCGCTCTTCGAGGAAACGGACGTGCTTGCCAACCATCGGCCCCGACATCTCCAGGGCATCGGCCGCAGCCGCGAACGAGCCGAGATCGACGGCCCTGACGAACACGGCCATGCTGGTCACGCGGTCCATGATTGAAAACTCCTGGTTTCGACTGTTGGCGTGCTTCGGCGATTTATCCCCTTCGTACGGAACGGCATAGCTCTATTCAGTTCAACTGTTTTGGAGTGCATCCATGGCCCGCGCCGTTCGCTTTTATCGCCATGGTGGTCCCGACGTGCTGCGCATCGAAACGATCGATGTTCCGCCACCGGCGACGGGCGAGGTGCAGATCCGGGTCAAGGCACTCGGCCTCAATCGCGCCGAGGCCTTGTTGCGAACGGGGACCTATATCGAGCGCGCGACATTTCCATCTGGGCTGGGTCTCGAGGCGGCCGGCATCGTCGAAGCGGTCGGGGACGATGTGACGAGCTTTGTGCCGGGCGATATCGTGAGCATCGTGCCGCCGCTGTCGATGGTGCGATGGCCGGCCTATGCCGAGCTCGCGACGTTTCCGGCCGAACTCATCGTGAAACATCCGCCGGAGCTCGGCTTCAAGAAGGCGGCGGCCGTGTGGATGCAGTATCTGACGGCCTACGGCGCTTTGGTCGACATCGCCCGACTTGGTCGAGGGGACATCGTCGCCATCACCGCTGCATCCAGCAGCGTCGGGATTGCGGCGATTCAGATTGCGAACCGGGTCGGCGCGACCGCGGTCGCGCTGACGCGGACCTCGGCCAAGCTTGGGGCCTTGCGCGATGCCGGCGCGGCCCATGTCGTCGCCTCGGACGAAGACGACATTCGGGCGCGGCTGGAGGCGATCGCCGGATCTAACGGGGTCCGCGTCGTCTTCGACGCCGTCGGTGGTCCCGCGTTCGAGCCGCTGACCGCGGCCATGTCGCCGGGCGGAATCCTGATCGAATATGGTGGATTGAGTCCTGAGCCGACGCCGTTTCCGCTGTTCAACGTGTTGACGAAGAGCCTGGTGTTGCGCGGCTACCTCGTGCACGAGATCATCCGCGATCCCGCGCGCCTCGCGCAGGCCAAGGCGTTCATTCTCGACGGGCTGTCGGATCGCACGTTGCAGCCGGTCATCGCCAGGACGTTCCGCTTCGAGGACATCGTCGAAGCGCATCGGTTTCTGGAGTCGAGCGATCAGTTCGGCAAGATCGTGGTGACGATCTGATCGAGCGCATTCCCAACGCATTCGGCGCCCCGCATGACGGGGCGCCGAAGCTTGTTCGTGCGATGGACAGCCGATTTTACGGCAGCTTCAGCGACGTCTCCGCGTTGTATGGCTTCAGCGTCTCGTCGGCGGCTTTCTGGGCGGCGGCGAGAGCTTCCTTCGGCTGCTTCTTGCCGTTGAGGACCAGCATCACCTCGTCCTCGAGGTTCTTGCGCACCGGCACGGTCTTGTAGGTCGCGAACCACGGCTTTGCGACGTCGAGCTGCTCGACGGCGGTCTTGGCGTCCGGGTTCTTGGCCAGGAATTCGACCATCTCCGGCGTCTTGTAGGCGGCCATGTTCGGCGCGAAATAGCCGGTGGCGCGGCTCCACCAGCCGCTCTTCTCGGGCGAAGTCATCCACTTGATCAGCGTCCAGGCGGCCTTCTGCTTGTCGGCCTCAAGCCCGGCCGGCATGATCAGGGAGGCGCCGCCGATCGGCACCGCGTTGCGGACGTTGCGCGGGATGAAGGCGACCTTGTAGGGGAACTTGGCGTTGTCGCGCACATAGGTGAGCGAGCCTGTCGACAGCATCATCATCGCGGCATTGCCCGAGATGAAGGAGGTGCTCACCGCAGGGCCGGGCGTGGCGCCGGGCGTGTGGACCTTGTGCTTGTAGATCAGGTCGTTCCACCAGGTCAGTGCACCCAGCATCGAGGGCGTGTCGTAATAGACCTCGCCGCCGAACTCCTCGTTGTAGTAGCGCCCGCCATTGCTCATGGTGAGCGTTTCCATCATCCAGCCGCAATAGTCGTAGGCGCAGGGGATCGCGATGCCCCATTGGGTCACCTTGTCGCCCTCGCGCTTGGTCAGCTTCTTGGCCCAGTCGGTGACCTCGGCCCAGGTCTGCGGCGGCTTGCTCGGATCAAGGCCCGCTTCCTTGGCCTTGTCGGCGTTGATGTAGAGCAGCGGCGTCGAATTGTGGAAGGGCACGCCGTAGACCGAGCGGTTGATCACGGCATTGCCGTGCAGCGCCGGGAAGAACTGGCCGAGGAACTGCTCCTTGGTGGTGCCGTCGGCCTTGATCAGCGCATCGAGATTGGTGAGCTCGTTCTCGATCTGCATGTCCAGCAGGAAGTTCGCCGACATGATCACGGCGGCCGGCGGCTTGCCGGCCTTGATCGCGGCGCGGGTCTTGATCAGCGTGTCGTCATAGGAGCCGGTGTAGACCGCAGTCGCCTTGACGCTGGGATGAGTCTCGTTGAACTCCTTGATCAGGGTGCCCATGTCGCGGGCGAGTTTGCCGTCGACGGGGACGGGGAAGAACAGATCGACCTCGGTCGGACCTTCGGCCTTGGCCGGAACGGCGAGGGCGCCTGCCATGGTGCCTACCATGGCAAGGCCGAGCATGAGCCTGCGAGAGAACAGCATCGGAAAATCTCCTATTTGATGCCTGAGGTGACGAAAGAGCTGATGAAGCGTTTCTGGAAGATCAGAAAGGCGACGAGCAGAGGCGCGATCACCATGAGCGTGCCGGCGGCGATGGTGCCCCAGGCCTGCGTGCCTTCGGCGGTCTTGGTGAAGACGGAGAGGCCGATCGTGAGCGGGCGCTTGTCCGGCGAATTGATCACCATCAGCGGCCACAGGAAGTCGTTCCAGTGGCTGGTCACGGAGATGATGGCGAAGGCCGAGAAGCTCGGCATCGACAGCGGCACGTAGATGTGGCGGATGCGCTGGAACAGGCCGGCGCCGTCGATCAGGGCGGCGTCTTCCAGCTCGGTCGGAATGGCCTCGAACGCCTGGCGCATCAGGAAGGTGCCGAAGGCCGAGGCGAAGAACGGCATCATCACCCCGGTGAGCGTGTCGTAGAGACCGAGCTGCGCCACCAGCGACAGGTTCGGCACGATCAGCAGCACCGGCACCAGCATCAGCTGCATCAGGAACAGGTAGAAGATCGGCGTCTTGCCGGCGAAATCCAGGCGCGCGAAGGCAAAGCCGGCCAGCGTGATCGTGACGAACTGCACCAGGAGGATGCCGGTACAGATGATGGTGGTGTTGAGCGTATAGCGCGGGAAGTCGCCGATCTCCCAGGCGTCCCTGACGTTGTCGAGCGTGGGCTTGAGGCTCGGCATCAGCTCGGCCATGGCGTTGATGCCGTCGGAGGCCGGGCGCAGCGTCGCGACGACCATCCACAGGAAGGGGATCAGCCAGACCATCGCGAGCAGCACCGTCAGCGCAAAGCCGATCTTGGGCGTGATCTCGCCGCGGGTGGCGAGCGGGGCATCCTTCCACAGCCTATCGATCAGCTTCACGGCCCGCCCTCGCGGTTCGCCATCGTGCGGAAGGACAGCGCAGTGAGGGCCATCAGCGTGGCCAGCGTCAGCAGCGTCGCGGCCGAGGCCTTGCCGATGTCGTAATGCTCGACCGCCTGCTGGTAGATGTAGAACAGCACGAGGTTGGTCGCGTTGGAGGGTCCGCCCTGAGTCATGACGAAGACGTGGTCGACCTGCGTCACCGCATTCAGCGTGGCGATGACGGTGACGAACAGGAAGGTGGGCTTGAGCTCCGGCAGGATGATATGGCGCAGCCGCCGATACGGTCCGGCGCCGTCGAGATGCGCGGCCTCCATCACGTCCTCGGGCACGGCCTGGAGGCCGGCGAGGAAGAACAGCATGTAATAGCCGGCATTCTTCCAGATCGTGATGACCATGATCGCATAGAGCGCGATGTCGGGATCGCCGAGCCAGTTCGGCAGCACCGGCAGCAGCCGGCCGATGTAATAGTCGAGCAGGCCGACGTTCGGCAGGAAGATGAACAGGAACAGCGCCGAGGCCGCGACCATCGGGATCAGCACCGGCAGGAACAGCGCGGCGCGCAGTGCGCTGTTCACGGCATGAGTGCGCGCCAGCGCCAGCGCGAACAACAGCGCAAGCGCGATGCTCGGCACTGCCGTGCCGACGGCGTAGATCAAATTGTTGACGACGGCTCCTGCGAAGGCGGGGTCGGCAAGCACCGCGCTGATGTTCTCAAAGCCGACGAAACGCACCGGCGCCTTCGGCGTCGCGCTGATAGAGCGCATCGATCAGCACGCGCCCCATCGCGCCATAGGTGAACAGCGCGAGGAAGACCAGCGAGGGCAGGAGCAGCAGATAGGCCGGCAGCGAGGCCTTGAAGCGGCTCGTGAAGCGCTTCAGAAGGTGCAGACGCGGTGCCGCCGACGTCGCGACCGGGAGAGCCGCGGGTTCAGCGAGGCTCATCTCATCGCGCCCGGAAATTGAGCGCGTAGTCGCGGCCGTCCACTCCCGCCGGTGGCTCGAAGGGGAAGCGCAGACTCTGGTCGAGGAAATCGTGGCTGTGCACGACGAGGTTCTCGTCGTCGATCAGCACGACACCATAGGCCGGCGGCTCGTGGCTGGCGAGATGCTCGCTGGCCGCGACGTCGAGCTCGAACCAGACCTGGTGGTTGGTCCCGCGCAGCGTCGAGAACGGGATCTTGCCGTAGCTGCCGAAGATCGGCCGGTGCACATGGCCGAAGAAGAGGTGGCGGATCCGCGCGCGATAGGGCGCGATGACTTCCGCGAATTCGGCGCTCTGCTTCAGCGCGATCTCGTCCATGGCGTGGACGCCGACCGGGAAAGGCGGATGGTGCATGAACACGACGAATTCCTGGTCGGCGGATGCGGCGGCGAGCGTGCTCGCCAGCCAGCCGAGGCGCCTTGCGCACATCTCGCCGGCATGGCTGGTCTCGTCCAGCGTGTCGAGGAAGACGAACAGGCCGTGCTCGGTGGTGCGCGTGCCCTGCACGAAGCCGTTGGCATCGCGCGGCGCCGCCTTCAGCGCGTCGAGGCAGGTGACGCGCTTGTCGTGATTGCCGACCATCGCGATGTAGGGAATTTTCAGCGCTGCCATCGCCTCGGCGAAGTTGGCGTAGGATTCAGCTTCGCCCCAATGGGTGAGGTCGCCGGTCACGACCGCAAACGCAGCGTCGGACTGATGCTTGTTGATGTCGGCAATCGCCGCATCCAGCCGGGCGCGCGGATCGAGGCCGTAGAGCATCGAGCCGGGATTCGCGAGATGCGTGTCGGTGAGGTGGATGAATTTGAAGGGCATGGCGCGCCTAAATCGGGACGGTGGGAGGATCTGCGCCTCCGGCAAGACGGCGCTGTCAGCCCGTTAGAGCGCGTGTGTTTCAGTTTGATGACAGCGGTTCCCGCGGCCTGCTGAAGATGTGGACACGCCTCCGGGGGCAGATGCGACGCGGATGGCGCCTCACGATTGCGCTGCAGTGAAGGAGCTACCTTGCCGTGAAGATGCGGTCATGGTTTGCTGGGTCCAAGCCTCATTTGCATCACGAGTTTCCCCAATGCCGCCGCGAGTCTTCCGCAAGCTGGGATTGCTTACTCTCTCCGTCCTGCTTGCCGTGTTGAGCACCGGTCCGCGTGCGACCGCGGCCGAGTTCAACTTCGCCCGCTACAAGGAGACCGATCTCGACGAATTCCTGGCGCGCCGGCGGCCCGCCACCGGCATGGACGTCTACCCAATGTCGCCGCTGAAGCTCGATGTCACGCTGGCCTCTCACGGCGAGCCGTGTGCCAACGGAGCGCTCAAGCGGTCTCTGATCATGAGCGGCATGCCCAAGCAGGATGCCGACAGCCTGCAGGCGACCAACTGCATCACGGTGCGCTCCGCCAAGGGGCGCGAGCTCAAGGTCTTCATGCAGGACGTGGTTTACGGGTTTCTCCCGAACGAGGTGCCGGTCGGCGGCAAGCTCTCGCTTTATGCGATCCATGCCTTCACCTCGCCCGACGGGCCGGGACTGCTGGTCAACGAATTCCTGACCCCGCGCAGCTTTCCACGTGCCGACAACCCGGCGGACACGACGATGACATCCTGCGGATGCTGGACCCACGACGAGCATCCCGGTGTCGATTTCACCGCCGACAAGCCGGGCGCTCCGGTGGCAGCGATGGCGGACGGCGTTATCGTCAAGATCGAGGCCGGCGAGCAGGCGCCGGCCGATTTTCCCGGGATCGGCGGCTGCGGCCGATACGTCGTGCTCAAGCACACCTATCCCAATGGCGGCATCGTCTACACGCGCTACGTCCAGCTCGGCCGCGTGGTCGGTCCGAAAGGCGAGACACTTAGGGTGGGAGCGACCGTCAAAGCGAAGGACACGATCGGCGAGATCGGCCCGAGCAAGGTGCTGCATTTCGAGCTTCGCCCCGTCGCTCCCGGCAACACGACGACGGACAAGGCCTGGAGCGAACGCTACGGCAAGATGCCGGACATGGAGTGGTCACGCTACGAGACCGTCGATCCTCAGAAATTCGACGTGGCATCGTTCGGCGGGGTGAAGAAGGCGACGAAGTAGAATGAGTGCGTAGGGTGGATTAGCGAAGCGTCATCCACCTTTTCGCTTTTCGCGCGTCGAGAGAAGTGGTGGATTACGCCTTCGGCTAATCCACCCTACGCAGCGGACTTGTAGCTACGTCCCGCAGAACGTCTGCAGCACGCGCTGGTCCGGCAGCGGCGGGTCGGCGTAGGCGGCGTACACCGGCTGGTCGTCGAACGGCTTTGCCAGCACCTTCACCAATTCCTCGAACGGGGCGAAGTCGTCGTCGTTCACCGCGGCCTGGATCACGGCCTCGACGCGGTGGTTGCGCGGGATGAAGAGCGGGTTGACCGCGTGCATGGCGGCCTGGCGCTCGGCGGCGGTTTGCGGCTCCAGCGCGATGCGTGCGCGCCAGCGGCCGGCCCATTCGTCGAAGGCTGCGGGCTCCATGAACTGGCCGCGCACGTCCGCAGCCTCATCGCCGGCGGCCTCGCCGAGCTTGCGGAAGATGAGGGTGAAGTCGGCCTGGTTCTTGGCCATGGCGTCGAGCAGGTCCTGGATCAGCGCATCGTCGCCGTCGCGCTCCGTGAACAGGCCGACCTTCCTGCGCAAGCCGGCCTGATAGGCCGCGCTGAACTGGTCGGAGAACGCGCCGAGAATGTCCTGGGCTTCGGCGACGGCCTTCTCCTGGTCGTCCGAAAATAGCGGCAGCAGGCATTCGGCAAGCCGCGTCAAATTCCACAAGCCGATGCGCGGCTGGTTGGCATAGGCGTAGCGGCCCATCTCGTCGATCGAGGAGAACACCTGGGCAGGATTGTAGGAATCCATGAACGCGCACGGGCCATAATCGATGGTCTCGCCCGAGATCGAGCTGTTGTCGGTGTTCATCACGCCGTGAATGAAGCCGACCAGCAGCCAGCGTGCGATCAGCTCGGCCTGGCGCGCGACCACGGCGGCGAGCAGCGCGTGATACGGCCGCTCGGCGTGGAGCAGGTCCGGATAATGGCGCGTGATGACGTGATCGGCGAGCCGGCGGATCGCCTCGGTGTCGCGGCGGACCGCGAAGAACTGGAAGGTGCCGACGCGGATGTGGCTGGAGGCGACGCGGGTCAGCACCGCGCCGGGCAACGCGGTCTCGCGGATGACGTGCTCGCCGGTGACGACCGCGGCGAGCGAGCGCGTGGTCGGGATGCCCAGCGCAAACATGGCCTCGCTGACGATGTATTCGCGCAAGACCGGGCCGAGCGCCGCGCGGCCGTCGCCGCGGCGGGAGAATGGGGTGGGGCCGCTTCCCTTGAGCTGGATGTCGCGGCGGACGCCGTCTTTGTCGATGACCTCGCCGAGCAGGATGGCACGGCCGTCGCCGAGCTGCGGCACGAAATGCCCGAACTGGTGCCCTGCATAGGCCATGGCGATGGGATCCGCTCCGGCGGGAACCGTCTTGCCGGCCAGGATTTCCGCGCCTTCAGGGGTCTCCAGCACATCAGGATCAAGCCCGAGCTGGACCGCCAGCGGCCGGTTCAGCTTGATCAGCCGGGGCGCGGCGACGGGGGTCGGCGCGACGCGGGCGAAGAAGTTGTCCGGCAGCGCCGAATAGGAGTTCTGGAAGGGGAAATGCACCGTCATGACCTCAAGATAGGGCTGGAACGTCAATCGGCAAAGGTTCGCCCCCGGATAAGCCAAAAATGGGCACCTGAGGTCCAAATCCGGCCGTTCCCTTGGTTGCCGCCCCCGTCCTGCCGGGGTAAACCCTGCCGCAACTTCGGACCGGCCATCACGGGCCGTTCGATTCGCTTCCTTCAGACATTGATTTTGGGACGACCATGCATCGCTACCGGTCACATACATGCGGCGCGCTCCGCGAGAGCAACATCGGCGAGACCATCCGCCTCTCCGGCTGGGTCCATCGCGTCCGCGACCATGGCGGCGTGCTGTTCATCGACCTGCGCGACCATTACGGCCTGACCCAGTGCGTGGTCGACCCGGACTCGCCGGCGTTCTCGCTGGCCGAAAAGCTGCGCTCGGAATTCGTGGTCAAGATGGACGGCAAGGTCCGCCGCCGCCCCGATGGCACCGACAATGACGACCTGCCGACCGGCAAGGTCGAGGTCTACATCAGCGAGATCGAGGTGCTGGGACCGGCCGGCGACCTGCCGCTGCCGGTGTTCGGCGACCAGGAATATCCCGAAGACATCCGCCTCAAGTATCGCTTCCTGGATCTGCGTCGCGAGAAGCTGCACCAGAACATCATGACGCGCGTCGAGATCATCAAGTCGATGCGCCGGCGCATGGAGGGGCAGGGCTTCTTCGAGTTCAACACGCCGATCCTGACCGCGTCCTCGCCGGAAGGCGCGCGCGACTTCCTCGTCCCGTCGCGCATCCATCCCGGCAAGTTCTACGCGCTGCCGCAGGCGCCGCAGCAGTACAAGCAGCTGCTGATGATGTCGGGCTTCGACCGCTACTTCCAGATCGCGCCCTGCTTCCGCGACGAGGACCCGCGCGCCGACCGTCTGCCCGGTGAGTTCTACCAGCTCGACGTCGAGATGAGCTTTGTGACGCAGGAAGACGTCTTCGCGGCGATGGAGCCTGTGATCACGGGCGTCTTTGAAGAGTTTGCCAAGGGGAAGCCGGTGACCAAGGGCTGGCGCCGGATTCCGTTCGCCGAGGCGTTGCGCAAGTACGGCAGCGACAAGCCGGACCTGCGCAATCCCATCGAGATGCAGGACGTCTCCGAGCATTTCCGCGGCTCCGGCTTCAAGGTGTTCGCGCGCATGCTCGAAGATCCCAAGAACCAGGTCTGGGCGATCCCGGCACCGGGCGGCGGCAGCCGCGCCTTCTGTGACCGCATGAACTCGTGGGCGCAAGGCGAGGGCCAGCCCGGCCTCGGCTACATCATGTGGCGCGAGGGCGGCGAGGGCGCAGGTCCTCTCGCGAACAACATCGGGCCCGAGCGCACCGCCGCGATCCGCGCGCAGCTCGGCGTCAAGGAAGGCGATGCCGCCTTCTTCGTCGCCGGCGATCCCGACAAGTTCTGGAAGTTCTCAGGTCTCGCCCGCAACAAGGTCGGCGAGGAATTGAACCTCACCGACAAGGAGCGGTTCGAGCTCGCCTGGATCGTCGACTTCCCGATGTACGAGTACAACGAGGACGACAAGAAGGTCGACTTCTCGCACAACCCGTTCTCGATGCCGCAGGGCGGCCTGGAGGCGCTGAAGTCGCAGGATCCGCTGACGATCAAGGCGTTCCAGTACGACATCACCTGTAACGGCTACGAGATCGCCTCGGGCGGCATCCGCAACCACGTGCCGGAAGCCATGGTGAAGGCGTTCGAGATTGCAGGTTACGGCGAGCAGGAAGTGGTCGACCGCTTCGGCGGCATGTACCGCGCCTTCCAGTACGGCGCACCGCCGCATGGCGGCATGGCCGCGGGTGTCGACCGCATCGTGATGCTGCTCTGTGGCACCACGAATCTACGGGAGATCTCGCTGTTCCCGATGAACCAGCAGGCCATGGACCTCCTGATGGGCGCCCCGTCGGAAGCCACCACGAAACAGCTCCGCGAGCTGCACATCCGGGTAAACCTGCCGCAGAAGTGAATTTGACGGTTTCTAGTCTGGTGCCCCGGACGCAGCGCGGCACGCGAGTGATGCGCTGCTGAGCTGGGGCCCAAGAATTCCGGTGAACTTGCTCTTTTCGTCTTCGTCGTGTTCAAGTTGACGTTAATCGTGACATCGATCTAAGGTCGCGTCGTGGACGGAGAGCTCAATGAGCAACAGTCGCGTCGCCGCCCTAGTCTTGGCAGTGATTGCGCTGCTTATCGCCGGCATGATGCTCGACTTTTACTGGGACTGCCGCCTCCTGAAGGGGGGAACGATGAAAGACTGCATGCCCGGTCGCCCCGGACCGACGGGACTTCACTGACGACACGAGTTGAAGCCCTCCCGAGCCGCATCCGGGAGATCGAACTACAGCCCCGTCGACGCCTCGATCCTGAACTGCGCCAGCGCGCTCTGCGGGTCGGTTTGCGAGAGCTGCATCAATTGCATCAACGGCACCTTGGCGCGGGGCGTCAGTTTGATGGTCAGCGTCTGCCCCGGCGCTTCCACGAATCCGGCGAGCGCGTCGACCGCGCCCCTGGCATCGCTATTGGTCCCTGCGATCTTCTCGCCTTGCGCCCTGATCATCGCGACGATGGCGCTGCGGGCAGCATCGCGGCTGACATTCTGCATGCGTGCGAACTGCGCCACGACGAGATCGACCACGCCGCCGTCACGCAGCGAGGCCTCAAGCGCGCCGGTTTCGACCAGCGCTGCCTGACCCATCGCCTGCGCCGGGTCGGTCGTGAACAGGCCGCGCGGCACATTGACGAGCGCGACGCGGGTCTGCAGCCTGGCGAGGTTGCCGAGATCGAGCGTAGCGGGGGCGAGCGCGAACGCGCCCGACGATTCCGTCCAGGCCGCGCCGAGATCCAGATCGATCGCCAGCTTGTCCACGCCTGCCACGATCAGCGGCTGCAGCGCCGGATTGTCGGGATCGGTCGGCGCGACCATCTTCACGACCAGATTGACCTTGCTCGGGATCGGCCCGACGAACTCCCCCCAGTTCAGGCTGATCGTATCGATGGTGAAGAGCTGCCGCGTCGTCTTGTACGGCGAGACCACGCCCTTGATCTCGGCACCTTGGAGCACGCGGAATAGGCCGACCATCTGATCGGGCGAGGGCGGCCGTCCCGGCGTTTGGAGACTCGCCGCCCAGCGCATCAGATTTGCCACGCTGAAGGACTTCAACGCGAAGCGGTCCATCTTGAACTGGCCCTGCGGCATCGGGATGTCGAGGCCCTCCAGCGTTATTCTGTCCTGATCGTATTTGACCGCGTCGAGCCGTCCCGTCCCCTGCGGCGTCTCGGCCGTTTGCCGGCCAATTTCGGCCTTGCCGATCTGGAAGCCGTCGAAGAGGTCGGCCACCTTCTCGATCATGTCACGCGACTGTGCCGGCGTTGGGATCGAGCCGTCGGCCGGCACCAGCGCGATGATCTCGGCCGGCCGGAATTTCGAGGGCCGGATGGCAATGTCGTCGAAGGTGAACCCGTCCACCTGCATGCGCATGCCGGGAGCCGCCGTCACGACATAGGAGTTGACCGAGATGCGCCGATAGATCCTGTGAAAATTGTCGTCGTTCGATCCTTGCGGATCGAGCGCAGCCCTCACGGCGGTTGGGTCGAATTCGTAGATGGCCAGGCCGGACAATTCGCCGGTCATCTTCGCGGGCCTGCCCGGCTGGGTCAGGTCGACCGTAAGGGCGACGCGGTCCATCTTCGCCGTTTCGATCTTGCCCCGGTTGACGTTCTGGATGGACACGCCCGAATAGACATAATCACCGCCGCCGGCATTGCCGCCCGCATCGACGTTGACCTCGAGGGTCGGCACCGCGATCTCCGACGCCGAGATGTTCGCGTATTGCGCGAGGATGAAGCGGTACATGTCGATAATCGAGCCGGTCACCGGCGTGCCCTCTGCGCGGGTCGGGCCGGAAAAATTGCGCGCGGTGATCTGCGGGAGCTTGTAGTTCGCCTTCACGGTGATCCGCTCGGTGGATGTAAAGCCGACCTCGACGCCCGACGCCTCGATGCTGTCGGCCGAGAAACGAGCCTCGTCCGGCTGGCGCACACCGACGGCCGTGATCTTGGCGACCTTCAAGGTGGCGAGCTGCGCCTGGGCAGGCTCGACTTTGATGTCCTCCACCGTCAGCGTCCGGGTCGCGAGCTCGAACCCGATCTTGCCATGGCTCGCCTTGCCCCCACCCGAGCGGATCTGCGCGAACACCGCCTCGACCTCGGCGGTCGCCCGGTTCTGCACATACAGATTGAAGCCGAACCATCCGCCCGCGGCGAGCACCGCTGCCACGACGAGGCCGATCAGGATTCGCTTCATTCCCAGCTCCGATTGCCGATTTTGGATCGCGCAACCTGCCATATTCGCGAAACGCCGCGCGGTCCAGAGAAAGCTATGGTTTCAAATATTTGACGGCGCGCCCTGTTGACGGGGATGCAATCGGATGTTGCCACCGGGCCTTCGGCCGTGCTTCATCCCGTTTCCATGACCCGGAAATACGGTCCGCTTGGGCCGTCGAATCGCATTTTTGAGGCCGGTAACGCGAGGCGAGACACCGCATGTCGTCCTATTCTGATGATCTCCACCAGGCGGCGCTCGCCTACCACCGTCTGCCGCGCCCTGGAAAGCTCGAGATCCAGGCAAGCAAGCCGCTTGCCAATCAACGCGACCTCGCGCTGGCCTATTCGCCGGGCGTCGCCGCGGCCTGCACCGAGATCGCCAAGAATCCGGCCGAGGCGGCCACGCTCACCACGCGCGCCAACCTGGTTGCCGTGGTCTCCAACGGCACCGCGGTGCTCGGCCTCGGCAATATCGGTCCGCTGGCCTCCAAGCCGGTGATGGAAGGCAAGGCGGTCCTGTTCAAGAAATTCGCCGGCATCGACGTGTTCGACATCGAGATCGCCGCCGACACCATCGACCGCGTGGTCGAGACCGTGGCCGCGCTGGAGCCGACCTTCGGAGGCATCAATCTGGAGGACATCCGCGGGCCGGAATGCTTCGAGATCGAAGCGCGCTTGAAGGAGCGCATGAAGATTCCGGTCTTCCACGACGACCAGCACGGCACTGCGATCATCGTCGCCGCCGCCATCACCAATGGCCTCAGGCTGAACGGCAAGAAGCTGTCCGAGGTCAAGATCGTCGCGTCGGGGGCAGGGGCCGCGGCGATCGCGACACTCAATCTCCTGGTCTCGATGGGCGCGCAGCGCAAGAACATCTGGGTCTGCGACATCGACGGCCTCGTGCACGAGGGCCGCAACACCTCGATGGACCGCTGGAAGGCGGTCTATGCGCAGAAGACCGACAAGCGCACGCTCGCCGACGTGATCGGCGGCGCCGACATCTTCATCGGGCTCTCGGCGCCGGGCGTGCTCAAGCCGGAGATGGCCATGGCGATGGGCGACAAGCCCCTGATCATGGCGCTCGCCAATCCGGTGCCGGAAATCATGCCGGAAGAGGCGCGCAAGGCGCGCCCCGACGCCATGATCTGCACCGGCCGTTCCGACTACCCGAACCAGGTCAACAACGTCCTCTGCTTTCCCTTCATCTTCCGAGGGGCGCTCGATGTCGGCGCCACCGCGATCAACGAGGAGATGAAGCAGGCCGCCGTCGAGGCCATCGCGCAGCTCGCGCGCGAGGCGCCGTCGGATGCCGTCGCGCAGGGTTTCGACACCGGCGAGACGCAGGGCTTCGGTCCGGGCTCGCTGATCCCGAGCCCCTTTGATCCCAGGTTGATCTTGCGCATCGCGCCGGCCGTGGCGAAGGCGGCGATGGAATCGGGCGTCGCAACGCGCCCCATCACCAATTTCGACGAATACACCGCGCTGCTCGAGCGCTTCGCCTTCCGCTCCGGCCTCGTCATGAAGCCGATGTTCGCCAAGGCCAAGACCCAGCCGGTGCGCGTGATCTATGCCGAAGGCGAGGACGAGCGCGTGCTGCGCGCCACGCAAGTCGTGCTGGAGGAAAAGCTGGCTCGGCCGATCCTGGTCGGCCGTCCGTCGGTCGTGGAGGCGCGCATCAAGCGCTTCGGCCTCTCGATCCGGGCCGGCAAGGATTTCGACCTCGTCAATCCCGAGGACGATCCGCGCTACCGCTCCTACGTGCAGTCCTATGTCGAGGTCGCCGGTCGCCGCGGCGTGACGCCGGATGCAGCCCGCACCGTGGTGCGCACCAACAATACGGTGATCGCCGCGCTCGCGGTTACGCGCGGGGAAGCAGACGCCATGCTCTGCGGCGTCGAGGGCCGCTACATGAGCCATCTGCGCCATGTCCGCGAGATCGTCGGCTTCTCGCCTGGAATCAGCGACTATGCGGCGCTGGCGCTATTGATCACCAGCAAAGGCGCCTTCTTCATCGCCGACACGCAAGTTCGCCCCAATCCGAGCGCGGAGGAGCTTGCCGAGATCGCATCGCTCGCCGCGGTCCACGTCCAGCGCTTCAACATCAAGCCAAAGATCGCCTTCGTCTCGCATTCGGATTTCGGCAGCTACGACACCGATTCCTCACGCAAGATGCGGCTGGCGACCCAGCTTCTGAAGGACAAGCATCCGGAGATCGAGGCCGACGGCGAAATGCAGGGCGACACCGCACTCTCCGCAGCTGCGCGAAGGATGGTGCTGCCGCATTCCAAGCTGGAGGGCGAGGCCAACATCCTGATCATGCCGACCCTGGATACCGCCAACGTCGCCTATCAGATGATCAAGTCGCTCGCGGACGCGCTGCCCGTCGGCCCGATCCTGGTCGGCCCGGCGCGCCCCGCGCATATCCTCACCCCCTCGGTGACGGCACGCGGCATCCTCAACATGACGGCCGTGGCCGTGGTGGAAGCGCAGGAACGCGCCTCGCGGCAGCAGCCGACGTTGTTTACGTAAGGCACCGCTGTCGCGCCGCTGGAGGTGCAATCCTTCTCCCCTTGTGGGAGAAGGTGGCATAGGCGGCCTTCGGCCGCCGTTCTTAGCGACGCCGAAGCGAAGCTTCGGCCGTGGCGCCGGATGAGGGGTTGTTTCCGCGAGTCGGGATCTCGCGAGTTGCCCGTGCCGATAGATACCCCTCATCCGTCTCGCCGCTTCGCGGCGAGCCACCTTCT
>NZ_LAXE01000001.1:5052091-5055343 GCF_003122645.1 Bradyrhizobium sp. SUTN9-2 | reverse complement strand
TTTCCCCGTTTGTAAACCGGCGCACGACTCTCCATAATCCCCTTCAAGCGTTCTGCGTTCTGCGCTCTGAGCTTGCCAAGAGGCCGATCATGCCAGCGTTCGTGACTTTCGGGCGAATCCTGTTCGCCGTGCTGTTCATCTACACGGGCGCGATCAAGCTGTTTGCCATCCAGGCCACCGCCGACGTCATCGCAACCAAGCTCGTGGTGCCCGATGTCGTCGCGCCTTATGCCCAGCAGGTCGAGACGGCGACCGCCATGACCACGCCGCAGCTGTTGGCGATCGCGATCGGCGGGCTCGAGATCATTGCAGGGCTGATGATCGCGTTGAATTTCGGCGCGCGTTTCTTCGCGATGCTGCTGATCGTCTACGTCGCCGTCGCGACCGTCCTGTTCTACGATTTTTGGAACATGGCGGCGCCCGACAACGCCAAGATGCTGGTCGACGCGCTCAAGAACCTCTCGATCATCGGCGCGCTCTGCATGATCATCGGCTATGGCCGCACCACGCGTCCGGCCGAGGCGGCCTACGGCGACGTCTAGCGGTCACTCCGCTCTCGGCGGCGCGATCTCGCGCATCCAGCGGGAAATCGTCGCGCTGCTCGCTCCATCGCTGCCGCGCTGTCGGCCGAGCAGGGCGGCCTCCCGTGCGGCGCGGGGCGTGATGCCGTAGGCGGCCTTGAACGAGCGCGTGAAATGCGCGTCGGCAGCCGAGCTGCCAGCGCCGTGCCACCTCGCTGATCCGGGGGCCCCGCGCGCCCGAATTGGCGAGGTCGAAGAAGGCGCGGTGCAGCCGGCGGCTGCGGATGTAGTCGGCGATGCCGCCGACCGGGGCGAACAGCCGGTACAGCGAGGCCCGGGACAGGCCGAAATGGGCGGCGATCGAATTGGCCGACAGATCCTCGCTGGCAAGGCCAGCCTCGATATATTGGCGGATCCGCATCAAGGACGGGCTTGCCGCGACGCCATGGTCGGCATCGGCCTCGCCCCGTTCGATTTCGTTGCGAAGGCACGCGGCCAGCAGCGACACCGTGCCCTCGACCACGGATTGGCATTCGTCGAGGTTCATGCGCGGCGCAAATTCGAACAGGGCGGTGAGATGCCCCGCCAGCAATCGTGCGATCACGCTGCTGCCCGGCAGGACCAGGCCATGCAAATCATCAACCCGCAAGAGATGGGCGGCGAACATCGGGCGCGGCACGACCAGCGTAACATTCTCGAACGCCGTGGCCTTGGTCTCCAGCGCCTGGGCGAGATCGAACAGGCAGATGTCGCCGGCGCGTACGCGCATCGGCCGTGTGCCGGCAGCGCCGTCATAGCCGCCCTTCAGATAGAGCTGGAGGATGATGTGGTCGACGCCGCTGCGCGCGATCGTTTCGGCCGTCCGGCGGAAACGCTGGCCGCTGGCACGGCTCAGCCCGATCAGCACCGGTCCCATGGCGTAGGAGCTGAGGTCGGCGCGAAACGGGCCCGGTTCGGCGGCGGCGAGCTCGTCCACCTCGAACAGCGTGGCGACGGCTTCCCGCCACGCTGCGATGTTCGCCTCCGTCTCCATCTGATCGGCGCTGAAGCCGAATGCCGGCAGCAGGGACGATATCGGGGCGACATCGTCATTCAATCCGGAAGCGTCCGTCGGACTAGTCGTCGTGCAGTCGTCGCTCATTCTGGTCGTGGGTTAGTTTTTGCTCTTTTGTCTCAGTCTATTGATGCGGTGTGTCGCAGCCGTTGGCCCGTATTGACGCCGCGCCTCGGACGTTGGCTATAGCGCCACGACCGCCGTCGGGGCCAATTTTCGGGTCTCGGCAAATATGCTAGCCGGCTTTGCGCTGGCCGGCGGCGGACCAATTTTAGCCTGATGAAGCAGCAGGATACGAAACGGTATTCTATTGCCGGTACTGTGCATGGGGTTGTTTTTCCACTTTCGAATCGAGAGGCTACCCCCGCCGCCACGGGGTCACGGTCACCTCATGCGCCGCGTCGAGGAGGTAGGGCGCACCCGGCCTCATCCCGCGCGCAGCCAGCACCTCGTGAGGCGTCCGCTGGGGTACGCCGACGAAGCAGCCTTCACCGCCGGGCAGCCGCACATGCGGAGCCTCCGACAGCCAGAACGTGTCGTAGCGGTCCATGAACAGGTCGAACACGACCGGTCCGCCGATGACGGCGACCATGCCGGATGCGACGTCGGCGAAGGCGCAGGCCTCCTCGAAGCTCGCATGCTCAGGATTCCACAGCGTCGCGTTCGGCATCTCCGGATCGACGGTGAGGTCCCTGATCTTGCGGGTCAGCATCAGCCGCTTGCGCCTGGCCGAATTCGGCTGCTGCTCGTGCGAGTTGCGGCCGTGCACGATCAGCGCGGCGCGATCGAGCGCCTGCTCGAAGAACCGCTTGTCGCCTTCGAATTTCAACGTCTCAGGCATGATGTGCGACGGATCGGCGAGCATGCCGTCCGCGGAGACGATGACGTAGCCTTCGATACGGAAAGACAAGTGCGACGGCTATTCGGAAACGGTGGTCACCACCGAATTGACCGGGCGCTGGCTCACCGTCGGCAGCTTGAGATCCTTGAGCAGCTCCTGGTCGTATTCCGGCAGCGTTGAGGCCGGGAACTTGGCGCGCATCGCGACCACCTTGTAGCCGCCCGCCTTCAGCCGCTTGAGCAGCTCGGGCAGGGCCTCCGCGGTGTGCTTCTGGAAGTCGTGCATCAGGATGATGCCCTTGCCCTTGGTGTCGAGCTTCTTCATCACGGTCTCGACGATCTTCTCGGGCTTGGAAGCCTTGAAGTCGAACGAGTCGATGTCGCAGGAGAAGCTCGCGACATTGCGGTTGCCGAGATAGGTGACCATCTCGGGCGGATGCTGCAGCGCCGGGAAGCGGAAGAACGGCGCGGGCGAGATGCCGCCGAGCGCCCACTTCACCGCCGCGAAGCCCTTCTCGATCTCGTCCTTGCGCTGCGCTTCGTTGAGCTTCTTGTTGTTGAGGTTGGCGTGCGACCAAGTGTGGGCGCCGACGGTGTGGCCGGCTGCGTAGACCTGCTTGAGGACCTCCGGCTCGTAGGTCGCGTGCTTGCCGATGATGAAGAAGATTCCGGTGGTGCATTCGTCCGCGAGCGCCTTCAGCACCGCGGGCGTGTTGCGCGGCCAGGGGCCGTCGTCGAAGGTCAGCACGACCTCCTTGTCACGCAGGAAGTCGAGCTCCTTGAAGTGCTCGAAGCCGAAGCCGGGACCGCCCGTGGTGTCGATCTCGACGGTGCGGG
>NZ_LAXE01000001.1:5050397-5051412 GCF_003122645.1 Bradyrhizobium sp. SUTN9-2 | reverse complement strand
GAAGCCCGCCGGCGCCGCGGCCGCTGCTGCGGGCGCTGGAGCTGCAGGGGACGTTGCAGCCGCCGGTGTTGCCGTCGGCGCGGCTTGCGGTGCGGCCGCGGGCTTCGCGGCCGGCGTCTGCGACCATGCGGCGCCGGAGAGCGCCACCGACATCGCACCTGCTAAAATCAGTCCTGCCGCCACGCGCATGGTGATGTCCCTCGAGATTGATCCCATTGTTCCGCCGTGGCTTTTCGCCTGCGGCAAAAACCGTCCTGCCCAAAACAATCCTAGCCTAGATGGTGGGCCATCGCCATTGCAACGGCTGTTTGATGCCGCGCCGCAATTGTGCCCAGCCGGATGGCGTGCACCTGGATCAAGTGTCGGCCAGGGCCCTTGCAATGGCGGTCTTGATCCGCGTGTCGGCCGGCTCGACGGCGGATGGAAATACCTCGGCGATATAGCCGTCGCGGCCGATCAGGTATTTGTGGAAGTTCCAGCGCGGAACTTCCTTCGGTCGGGCTTCCGCGGCCCATTTGTAGAAGGGATGCGCCCTCGCACCGACCACCGCAGCCTTGGCCGTGATCGGGAAGGTAACGCCAAATTGGTGGTGTGCGGTCTGCGTGATCTCGCTGCTGCCACCGGGCTCCTGGCCGCCGAAATCGTTGGACGGCACGCCGATCACGGTGAGCCCGCGCCCGCGAAACTCGTTCCAGATTTCCTGCAGGCCGGCATATTGCGGCGTGTAGCCACAGAGCGAGGCCGTGTTCACCACCAGCAGCGGTTTGCCGGTGAACGTGGCGAGGCGGATGTCGTCGCCTGACAATGCGGGGAAGGAGAAGGCGTAGGCCGAGATCCGGCTCATGGCGCCATCAGCGAGGGCGCGCGTGACAGGCGCGAACGCGCCCGCAAGCGTGACGCTCAGCACGGTTCTGCGATTCATCATGACGGCGTCCCCCGAGATGATCCGAGGGCAGATTACTCCGCCACTGCGGCCTCGCGCGTCAACACCGCGTTATCGGTCCTGCGAGAGAGC
>NZ_LAXE01000001.1:5029541-5049392 GCF_003122645.1 Bradyrhizobium sp. SUTN9-2 | reverse complement strand
TACAGGCGGACGATGAAGTCGGTACCTTCGCCGGTCTCGCCCTGGTTGATGCCCTGGTCGGAGACGATGATCGAGCCGCCTGACGTCAGCATCTCGTTGATTTTCGCCATGGTCTCAGTGGGGACCGAGATGCGGTTGAGGGCTTCGGCTGGGCTGTCCGGCGTCACCACCGGTTTTGCGGCGACGGGGATCACGGCGGCACCGCGCTGGCGGCGCGCCACGCGGTTGTCGTCCTCGCGCGCCACGGAACGGGCGGACACGGGCAGCGACACCACCGACCAGTGCAGCGTGTTGCCATCGGCCTTGTCGAGCTCGGCGGTGAAGACATGCGTGCCGAGCGGCCGGTCGCTCGCGGCGATCGTGACAGGCACCTCGAACAGCGGCGCAAAATTTTGCCGCACATAGAGCTTGGAATCCTTGCGGCTGATGAAGACGGCAATCTGGCCGGCCCGCTTGGGTGTGTCCGGCTTTGCCGCCGGCGCAGGATCGGTGAGGCGGCCCTCGTCCTTCTTTGCATCGGGTGCGGTGGCGAGCGCCGGCGCATCGGGTGCCTTCGCGGCTTCCGTTTTGACCGGGTCGACCTTGTCGGCAGGCTTGTTCTCGGTCGCCGGCTTGGCGGCGTCTTCGGACGCAGGCTTGGCCGCTTCGGCCGTCTTGACCTCGTTGGCCGTCGCCGCGGCTTCCTCGCGCGCAGCCGCATGGCCGGTGGTCACGTCCGACAACACGGTGTGGCCGACCGAGGTGCGCAGCTCGACCACGCTGTCGGCGCTGGCCGTCTTGGTCTCGACCGGCTTGGCTTCGGTCGTGCCCTTATCGGCCTTGTCAGCGACATTGGTCTGCGGCGCGAGGCTCGCGGCGGGCTGCGGCGGCACGCGCATGGAGGCGAGCACGGGATGGGAGAAGCTTTGCGGCGACACCTGGCCGGGCGCCACGATCACGCGCGCGCCCATCCTGGTCCAGTTCCACATCTTCATCGCGAACGCCATGGGCATGCGGATGCAGCCATGCGAGGCCGGATAGCCCGGCAGCGCGCCAGCATGCATCGCGACGCCGGACCAGGTGATCCGCTGCATGTACGGCATCGGCGCGCCGCTATAGAGGTTGGAACGGTGGAATTTGTGCTTCTGGATGATGCTGAACACGCCCATCGGCGTCGAGTGGCCCTTCATGCCCGTCGACACCGGTGATTCCGCGAACACGCCGGCTTTGTCGTAGACCGTCATCTTCTGCCGGTCGATCGAGACGACGATGACGAGTGGCCCTTGCGGCTTGGTGCCGGCTTCCTTCTCGACAACGACGTCCTTCTTGCTTGCGGCGCCGCGCTTTTGCGGCTTCTGGCGCGGTATTTCGGGAAGCCGGTTCGGCCGGGCGTAGTAGGGCCGGTCGGAATAGTCCGTCCAGTAATAAAATGCTGCGTTTGCTTCGCTGGTTGCGCCGATCGCACCCGCCGCCGTCAACATGGCGACCTGCCACAGCCGTGCCGGCTTGGCAGGCGAACCCCACCCGTTCACGCTGTTCATCCTCGAATCCATTATCCAAATCAGACGTTAGTCTCGCAAAGGGGATACGCGTTCACCAGCAGCGCGGTTCTGCCATCAGCTACTTTTGTCCAAGGCGTAGCAAAAAAGCCTCACGGAGCGGTAAACGGCGGCCTGGTCCGCTCCTCTGCCGCCTTCCTGACCGCCGCTTGCGTTCCTACATTGCGGGGACTTGTTAGCGGAGAACTTCATGTCATCTCGTTTCCCCGGTCTTTCGAGCATCCGTCTGAAAGGCCTCGCTTTATTCCTCCTGGCTCTGACCGCGCCAATGGCCTCGGCATCTGCGGCCGACGAACCTGATCTGATCTTCCGCCGCTCTACCGTGTTCAAATGGATGAGCCCGAACGACAAGCTCGCGACCTATGGTCTCGACGATCCCGAAGTCGAAGGCGTCGCCTGTCATTTCACGGTGCCGGAGAAGGGCGGCTTCAAAGGCTGGCTCGGCCTTGCCGAGGAGGTCTCGGATATCTCGCTGGCCTGCCGCCAGGTCGGTCCGGTCAAGTTCAAGCACAAAATGGAGCAGGGCGACGACATGTTCCGCCAGCGCCGGTCGCTGTTCTTCAAGAAGATGCAGATCGTGCGCGGCTGCGACGCCAAGCGCAACGTGCTGGTCTACATGGTCTATTCAGACAAGCTGATCGAAGGCTCGCCCAAGAACTCGACCTCGACCGTGCCGATCATGCCGTGGGGACCTGCGGACGCAAACGTCCAGAAGTGCGGCGAGTTCTTCACGCAATGAGGCGCTCCGCGTTCACTCCTGCAACGCGCTCGCGTTCACCCGGCGGCGATCGCGCGGCGTCGCAAGGCGCGATCCGGTCAGTCGCACGAACGTCTGCGGCGCCGCCTCGAGGCCGCGGCTCGATTGCAGCGCCATTGCGCCGGTGCTGCCGCGAATGATCGGTTGATCTGCGCGCTCCGTCGGTGGATTTTCATCGCGCGGCGTTGCGCGATTTCCCGCCATCATGGCCATCCCTCACGTGAATGCGCCCGATGATCCGGGCGTCTCGGTTTCGATGGCTTGGGTCGTTGCCGAACCAATTCCGGTTCGACAGGATCCAGCCTTCTTTTGCCGCCCTTTCAGCAGAAAAACGTAAAATGCATGTGAAGCGTGCGCGGCGGCCGCGTGACAACGCCTGGGCGGGGTGCACGTCTGTGCCGGCGCCGGAACTTGGCAGGCGACTTTGGCCTGCCGCCAGACCTATCTGAAATAACTGGCATTTTCCGAGAATTGTTTCGTCGCCGTGGCCGGGACGAAACAATTCTCACGAAGACGAAACCATTTTCAGTTTTTCGCGCATCACGCGCGAAACCGCCCATGGTTATCAGGCTGATAACGACGACGGCGCACCGCCGGCAATCGAATTGGGACACAGATCATGCGCGCGCTCAGCTTCATCCTTGCTTTCGGTTTCGTGCTCGCCGGCTCCTCGTTGGCGGGTGCGCCCGACGGCAATCTCCCCGGTGTCGGTACCTTCCAGTACAGCGGCTCGCCCGTTGCGGTTCCGGCCGCTCAGCCGATCATGGTCGCCGCGCGCTTCTGACTGCACACAACGAAACAGCCGGCAAAACTATCATGTTGCTTCGTCTCTGCGCCGCAGCGTTCGTGTCCCTTCTGACGATCAGCTCCGTTCAGGCGCAGGTCCGCTCACCTTCCAGGCTACCCGATCCGCGTGGCGAATTCGTGCGCCAGTGTGCGCCGCACATGCTCGGGCGCTGGCAGCATCCGGAAGCGGTCTGCGGCTGCCTGCACGATCACGCCGCCGCGGCCGTCGAGGATCGCGATCTGCGCGAAGCGCTGCTGCGCGGCATCAGCGAGACCGGCGTGCCCACCATCGAGACAGATTGGGTACCGGCCTCCAAGCACAGCGAGATCGGCCCGACCTTCACCAAGATCGCCAAACCGACCCTGCAGTGCATGTTCGATCCGGCGAAATAGTCCTGGATCCTTACTTCGTTTTCGGTCCGTGCCGGGGCACGCAGGAACTCGTGCGCGAGACTCCCTTGTCGGTCATCTTCGCGCCGCGCACTTCCCTGAGCTGACCGGCGGGGCAGGTTCCGTCATCCACGAGCACGCGCTGGCCGAGCTTCAGATCGCCGATGTCCTGCTCACGTCCGACTGTGGCAGCGCGTGCCGTCGAGACAAGCGCGATGGAGATCAGCAGCGAGAGGCAGGTCGCGTGGCGCAGCAGCATGATGTGAGGTCCCGGAATCGATGCCGCAATCTAGGGAGCGGCGGGCGATTCTGATAGTGAAGCTTCGTCAGGCCCGGCGGGCCGGTTTTCCTTTTGCGGCCAAGGCTGCGCGCGATTCCCTCGCGAGACGTTCGGCGGAGGCGACGAGCTGCGGCACGGGATGTCCGGAAAATCCCAGCACGAAGCCGGGCAGGGGACGCCCGCGCGAATAGGTGTCGGCCAATAGCCAGCCTTCGGCGCCAGCCGCCTGCTTGGCCAGCGCCGCCACCGCCGGATCGACGGCAGGATCGAACCGGGCGACAAGATGCAGGCCTTGTGAGGGCACCGGCACCGAAAGCGCGCCACCGGATGCGATTTCCAGCCTCTCGGCGAGCACGTCGCGCGCCTCGCGATAGAGTTTCCGCACGCGCTTCAGATTCGCCGCGAAGGCGCCGGAATTGAGCATGTCCGCCACCGCGCCCTCCATCAGCGTGCCGGGAAAGCGGTCGAGCGCCGCCCGCGCCGTCGTCACGTCCGCGATCAGGCGTTCGGGCAGCGCGCAATAGCCGATGCGCAGGCCCGGAAACAGCGTCTTGGCAAAGGTGCCGAGATAGATCACGCGCTGGAGGCGATCGATGCCGGCGAGCGACATCAGCGGCGCGCCGTCATAGCGGAACTCGCTGTCGTAATCGTCCTCGAGCACGAATGCGCCGGCCTGTTTGGCCCAGTCCAGAAGCTCAAGCCGTCGCGGCATCGACATCTGCACGCCAAGCGGAAACTGGTGCGACGGCGTGACGTAGGCCGCGCGCGCGGACGGCGCCGCGATGCGGCCTTTGGCGACGCGCATCCCGTGCTCGTCCACCGGGACGGGCACGGCGCGATAACCGCAATGGGCGATGGTTCTTCGCGCGGCGGGATAGCCCGGGTCCTCGCACCAGACCTGGTCGCTGGATTTCAGGATCGCGCTCAGCACGATGCGCAGCGCGTGCAGCGTGCCCGAGGTCAGCATGATCTGGTCGGGATCGCAACGTAGCCCCCGCGCCGACAACAGATGGTCGGCGATCGCCACGCGCAGCTCGCGGCTGCCGCGAGGGTCGCCGTAATGCAGGTGCTCGGTTCCGAATGCGCGCATGCGGCGGCCGACGAAAGCGCGAAAGCGCTGCACGGCGCGCTCGTCGATATGGGTGCAGCCAAGCGCAAACGCGCCTTGCTTTGGCGCTTCGAGAACGACCTTCGGCTTATTCGGCTCGGCGGCGCGCTGGGGGATACGCGCCGCGACGAACGTTCCGGAGCCGACCGTCGCGTCGGCAAAGCCGTCGGCGATCAGGCGCTCATAGGCGGTGACGACGGCGTTGCGGCGGAAGCCGGTCTGCCTGGCCAGCGTCCGCGATGGCGGCAGCGGCTCGCCCGGCCGGACCAGGCCGGAGACGATCATCTCGCACAGTGCCTGATACAGCCGGTGCGCGGCAGAAGCGCCGGCCGTGACGTGAGGGCCGGTGAGGTCGAGCGGAAGCTCGGGCGTGGTTCGGGACGACGAATTGGTCGGAATTTTTTGCATGGAATTGGAACTATCGCAGACCAAATGCGCCGCTACAACTGCTCCGGATTTCTTCCATCCGAGCAGGAGCGGCCGTGAGCCAGACCGAGACCTCGAATTCCTATCCGACATCGGCACGCAACCAGGTGAAGCGCCGGCACGACCGCGGCTTCTATGATCACGACACGGTTCATCGCATCCTGGATTCTTCGATGCTGTGCCACGTCTCCTACGCAATCGACGGCCAGCCCTATTGCACGCCGACCTTCTTCTGGCGCGAGGGCACCAGGCTGTACTGGCACGGATCGAGCGCCAGCCGCATGCTGCGCAACCAGAGCAAGGGCGAGCGCGTCTGCCTGACGGTCGCCCATCTCGACAGCCTCGTGCTGGCACGCTGCGGCTTCAACCATTCCGCCGACTACCGCGCCGTCATGGCGTTCGGCACAGCCTATCTCGTCACCGACCCCGATGAGAAGGAGCGCGCGGTGATCGCGATGGTCGATCGCTTCTTCCCGGATCGCACCGCCGGCCTGCGACAGAGCACCACGCAGGAAATCAAGGCGACGTCCTTCATCGCAATGGAAATCGAGGAAGCCTCGGCCAAGATCCGCGCCAAGGGCGTCGCCGACGACGACGAGGACTATGCGCTGCCGATCTATGCGGAGCGCATTCCGGTCCGCACCGTGCTCGGCGCCCCCGAACCGTGCCCGCGCCTGCTCGATGGTGTCAGCCGGCCTGCGACTCTGAACGGCTATTCCGAAGGCCGGCTGCTCGAAGATGCATTGCGGGATGCATATTTTCTGGAGTACCCGAACGGCTGAAATCGGCTAGTTTGCGCGCTCCCTGGGACCATTGGAATGTCTGGAGTCGCCCGAATGAATGCCGAAACGCAGCAGAGGATTCTTGACGCCGTCGACAGCGGCTTCGAGGCTCAGCTTGCAACCACCCGCGATTTCGTCGCGATCCCTTCGACCCGCGGGGCGGAGGGACCATGCCAGGACATGATCGGCGATCTCCTGCGCGAACGCGGCTACGAGGTCGACGACTGGCATATCGACGTCGAGGATTTGAAGGACCTGCGCGGCTTCGGTCCGATCGAGCACGATTTCTCGAAGGCGCGATCCGTGGTGGGAACTTACCGTCCGAGAACCAATGGCGGCAAGTCGCTGATCCTGCAAGGGCACTGCGATGTGGTGCCGGCCGGTCCGCTGGAATTGTGGGAAACACCGCCATTCGCGCCCGTCATCAAGGACGGCAAGATGTTCGGCCGCGGTGCCTGCGACATGAAGTCCGGGACGATCGGTGCGCTCTATGCGCTGGACGCGATCAAGGCCGCGGGCTTCAGGCCGACGGCGAGGATCCATTTCCAATCGGTGATCGAGGAGGAGAGCACCGGTGTCGGCGCACTCTCGACGCTGCAACGCGGCTATCGAGCGGACGCCTGCTTCATTCCGGAGCCGACCGGCGGCAAGATGGTGCGCTCCCAGGTCGGCGTGATCTGGTTCCGCCTCCGCGTGAAGGGGCATCCGACCCACGTTGCCTTCGCAGGCTCCGGCGCGAACGCGATCATGGCGGCATATCACCTGATCCAGGCGCTGCAAAAGCTCGAGATCGAATGGAACGAGCGGGCCAAGGCCGACCGTCACTTCAAGACGCTCGACCATCCCGTCAACTTCAACGCCGGCATCATCAAGGGCGGTGACTGGGCCTCGAGCGTACCGGCCTGGTGCGATGTCGACTGCCGGATTGCGGTGTTGCCGGGCTGGTCGATCGCCGATCACCAGAAGGAGATCATGGCTTGCGTCGCCGCCGCTTCGCGCAACCACCGCTTCCTCGCCAACAATCCGCCGCAGGTCGAATGGTCCGGCTTCCTGTCGGAAGGCTATGAGCTGACCAACGCCGCGGAGCCCGAGGCTGCGTTCGGTAAGGCCTTCAACAGGGTCTATGGCGGTACGCCAGAGGACCTCGTCTTCACGGCGCTGACCGACACGCGCTTCTACGGCCTCAACCACGGCATCCCGAGTCTGTGTTTTGGCGCCAGCGGAGGCGAGATGCACGGCTTCAACGAGTTCGTCGACCTGGAGTCATTGAAGAAGGCGACCAAGGCGATGGCGCTGTTCATCGCGGAATGGTGCGGCGTGGAGAAGGCGTAGCGGTCTCCCCATCGCCACTGCGGTAGGGTGGGCAAAGGCGCACTTGCGCCATGCCCACCACCTTTCTCTCGGATGAACCAAGATGGTGGGCACGCTCCGCTTTGCCCACCCTGCGACAGCTCAGCTCGTAGCGGTCGCTGCCCAATCCACCGGCTCCCTCAATCCTTTAAGCTTAAAAGAAAGACTAGGATGCCGCCCTGACCGGTGGCAGACTGGCGTTCGGTTCGTCGGACGAGTCCTCGGGAGCAACGATGCGCGATTGGGATGACGCTTACGCCAATTCGGCCCACATCCCGGGCTCGGACAAGCTGCCGGCTCTGTGGGCGGAGCGGGCGGCGGCCTACCGCGCCGGGCTGAAGGAATTTCGCCCCGACATCGCCTACGGCGCCGGCGAGCGCCAGAGGCTCGATCTGATCCTGCCTGACGGCGACAGCAAGGGTCTCGTCGTCTTCGTCCATGGCGGCTACTGGATGCGCTTCGACAAATCGACCTGGACCGATCTCGCCGAAGGCGCGCGGCACCATGGCTGGACGGTGGCGCTGCCGAGCTACACACTGGCACCAGCTGCCCGCATCTCCGATATCACTGCGGAGATCACCGCCGCGATCGCCAAAGCGGCATCGCTCGTCTCGGGGCCGATCCGGCTCGCCGGCCATTCCGCCGGCGGCCATCTCGTCACACGCATGCTGTGCGGCGACAGCCGGCTCGAGTCCGCCGTCTACAACCGCATCGCCGGTACGCTCTCGATCAGCGGCCTGCACGACTTGCGTCCGCTCCTGAAGACGGGGATGAACGAGACGCTGCGCATGACGATGGAGGAGGCGACGCTGGAAAGCGCGGCGCTGCATCTGCCACGAGGGCGTTCGCCAGTGACGGCCTGGGTCGGCGGCAGCGAGCGGCCCGAATTCATCCGCCAGTCCGATCTGATGGCGAACATCTGGACCGGCTTCGACGTGCCGACGCACCTCGTCGTCGAGCCCGGCCTCAACCATTTCACGGTGATCGACGGGCTCAAGGATCCGTCGTCACAGATCACCGCGCGCCTGATCGGCCTCGATGAATGAGACCAGGGACGATCGATCGAGAGGGCCAGCCATGACGTCCAGCGATTACGATCCCACAAGCGAAGGCGCCGAGACCGATTTCACCCGGCGCATGTCCTACGGTGATTATCTCGCGCTGGACGCGATCCTCGGTGCGCAGCATCCGCTGTCGGAGGCGCATGACGAGATGCTGTTCATCATCCAGCATCAGACCACGGAACTGTGGATGCGGCTCGCCATCCACGAGCTCGCGGCTGCGCGCCGTGCGATCTCACGGGATGAGGTGCAACCCGCGATGAAGATGCTGGCCCGGATGTCGCGTATCTTCGAGCAGCTGAACGGGGCCTGGGACGTGCTGCGCACAATGACGCCCAGCGAGTATACCCGCTTCCGCTCGCAGCTTGGACAATCCTCGGGCTTCCAGTCGCGGCAATACCGGCTGATCGAATTTCTGCTCGGCAACCGCAACCACGCCATGCTGAAGCCGCACGCGCACGATGCGGAGACGATCAAGCTGCTCGAAGCCGAGCTCGGGACGCCGAGCCTCTATGACGAGGTGCTGCGGCTTGCCGACCGCAACGGGCTCAAGATGCCTGCTGCGGTGCTGGCGCGCGACGTTCGCGAAACCCACAGCTTCAACGAAGGCGTGCTGCAGGCCTGGCGTATCGTCTACGAGGCGCCGGAAACCCACTGGATGCTCTACGAACTGGCCGAGAAGCTGGTCGATTTCGAGGATTATTTCCGGCGCTGGCGCTTCAACCACGTCACCACGGTCGAGCGCGTCATCGGCTTCAAGCGTGGTACCGGCGGCACTGGCGGCGTCAGTTATCTCAAGCGCATGCTCGAGGTCGAACTGTTTCCCGAACTCTGGCGCGTGCGTACGATTCTGTAGGGATGTCCATGACCCGGCTTCGCGTCTACGACGATACTAGAGCCTTGTTCCATTTGCCTGACGGCGTGATCTATCTCGACGGCAACTCGCTGGGTGCGCTGCCGCTGGGCGTTGCCGAGCGTGTCAACCGCGTGATCACCGAGGAATGGGGCAACGAGCTGATCCGCGCCTGGAATAGTGCAGGCTGGTATGTGCAGCCGCGCCATGTCGGCGACCGCATCGCGCGGTTGATCGGCGCGGAGGCCGGCTCGGTCATGGTCGGCGACACGCTGTCGCTCAAGGTCTATCAGGCGCTAGCTGCCGCGCTGGACATGAGCGTCTCGCGCAAGGTGATCCTGTCGGATACCGGTAACTTCCCGACTGACCTCTACATGGCCGAAGGCCTGATCGCGACGCTCGGACGGGGCCATCAATTGCGCCTGGTAGCACCGGAGGAGATCGAGGACGCATTGTCTGAGGAGATCGCCGTTCTGTACATCACCGAGGTCGACTATCGCACCGGCCGCCGCCACGACATGGCGAAGTTGACAGCGAAAGCGCATGCGCTCGGCATCGTCACGGTCTGGGATCTCGCCCATTCCGCCGGCGCGCTGCCGGTCGATCTCGCCGGGAGCGGCGCCGATTTCGCCGCGGGGTGCACCTACAAATATCTCAACGCCGGCCCCGGCGCGCCGGCCTTCCTCTATGTCGCACCGCGCCATGCCGACGGCGCGCGCGCCGCGCTGTCGGGGTGGATGGGCCACGCAAAACCGTTTGCTTTCGAGCTTGCCTATGCGTCCGCGGGCGGCGTCGAGCGCATGCGCGTCGGCACCCCGCCGGTGCTCGCCATGGCGGCGTTGGAGGCCTCGCTCGATATCTGGGACAAGGTCGATATCAAGGAGGTTCGTGCGCGTTCGCTGGCGCTGGGCGATCTCCTGATCGGTGAAGTCGAGCGCCGTTGTCCGCAACTCAAGCTCGTGACGCCGCGCGACCATGAGCGGCGCGGCTCGCAAGTCTCCTTCGCCTTCGCCGGCGGCTACGCCGCGATGCAGGCCCTGATCGCCCGCGGTGTCGTCGGCGACTTTCGCGCGCCCGACATCATGCGCTTCGGCCTCACGCCGCTGTACATCGGCGAGGGCGAGATCGTGCGGGCCGCGGAGATCGTCGAAGAGGTGATTTCAGGGGAGGTGTGGCGACGGCCGGAGTATCAGGTCGTGCATGCAGTGACGTGAGGGTGGTCTCGTGCCCCGGACGCAGTGCAGCGCTTCCCGGCTCTGCGCGCCGATGTCAGCATCGCCATTACCTCGGACGTCATTGCTTTGCGGCTTGAAGCAATTCACGTTGAGCCAACAAGAAGTTGGGAGGAGATCCGATGACGCCGCTCGAGAAACTTAAAGCGATGAAGATGCCGTTCGCCGAACTCAAGGGCGTCGAATTTGTCGAGGCGGAGAAGGACCGCGTGGTGGCGCGGATGACGGTCCGGCCCGAACTCTGCACGCTTCACCACACCATCCACGGCGGGGCCGTGATGGCGCTGGCCGATTCCGTCGGCGCGGCAGCGACCGTGATCAATCTGCCCGAGGACGCCAAGGGTACGACCACGCTGGAGAGCAAGACCAATTTCATCGGTGGGGCCAAGGAGGGGGCCACGGTCATCGCCACCGCCACCCCGGTGCACAGGGGTCGGCGGACCCAGGTCTGGACCACCAGATTGGAAACCGAGGACGGCAAATTGGTTGCGGTGGTGACCCAGACCCAGCTGGTCCTGTGAAACTATGGGACTTTGATTTTATTAACGAATTGGTCGCTTCGGTGCCCGAAACTTGGGCAGGTCTCCGTCTTGAAAATCATGGTGCGATGCACAATATAGGAGGCCTAGGGATTCGAACGCCTCCTCGAGGGAACACCAAGAGGAGTTCTGAAGTGGTACTTGAAGACGCCGTCCGTACCGTTCCCGGCTATGTGCGGACCCTGATCCAGCAGGAAGAATTGCCGCTCCTGCGCGATCACCTGCTGAGGCTTGATGCCGGCAGCCGGCACGACCGTTTCAACGGCTTTCTCGACGACAGCTTCATCGAGCGCTACGCCGCCCGCTGTGCCGAGGACGGCACCGTCATCGTTGCCTATATCGTCGAAGGCGTGGTGCGCGGCGCGGCCGAGCTGCACCCGCCCGAGGACGGTTCCTTGCCGGAGGTCGCCTTCAGCGTGGAAGCCTCCGCGCGCCGCCAGGGCGTCGGCACCGTGCTGTTCCGCCGCCTGATCGCAGAGGCCCGCTGGAAGGGCTACAAGCAGCTGCGCATCACGACGGGCGCGGACAATCATGCGATGCGGGCGCTCGCCAGGAAGTTCGGGGCCCATCTGGCTTTCCGCCATGGTGAATCGACCGGCACGATCGACCTCGCCAAGACGCCCGAGGCCGAGCTTGCCGATCTCGCGGCCTCGCCGTTCACGGCCGGGCGCGCGCTTCTCAGCTTCAACAGCACGTGCTGGAAGCTGATCTCGAGCATGTACGGCAATCGCGCCGCATAACCGGGAAATTGCGGACAGGAATCAAAAAGCGGACCGGCCAGGCCGGTCCGCTTTCGTGTTCGGTGCGATGAAAGGAATGCTCAGCTGCGCGTGCCGGCGCCGAAGCGGCGGACGACGCGGCGTTCGACCACGACGGAGCGCTGCGCGCCCTGTTCGCCGGCGATCACGCGGGTGGCGGTGATGCGGCTGTTGGAGCGGGCCTGCTTCTTCACCTCGGCCTGGACGACGTCGAGCGGCATCCCCATCAAGGCTGCGGCGATCTCGGCCTGCTGCGCCTGGTCGTCTGTGATGCCGACAGCGGCGAAGATCGCCTCGTCCAGGGTCGGGGGATCGTGGCGGACGCGCCGCGTGCCATATTTGGTATTCCAGTCTGCGCTCATAACGGCCTCATCTTGATGCCGGGATACCTAGTGCCGCCAATGTTGCATTGCAATATGAAATCGGTGCGGCATCTCAGCTATGCACCGGTCTGGTGTCACAGCGGTGACGCAGCACCTGCGCCGACCTCCACCCGTTGCTGAGGCCAACGTTTCAGGGCGGCGTGTCCAGCTTCGGTGAGCCGGTAGATTCCCCGCTCCGTGCGTTCGAACCAGCCATACACATTGTTAAGCAAGATCTTGCCGGCATCGGGGCAGCGTTCGCGCAGCTCGCGCACCGGCTTCGGCCCTTCGGCAAGAGCCGACGCGCAGGCCAGCGCCTGCTGGCGATAGGCCGTCATGATCGGTGCGCGGGTGCTGCCGCCGAGCACGGGGTCGCCCTGGCGGCGCTGATGCTCGGCGACGAGACGCGAGCGCACCTTCGGCTCGCGGCGCGGCGCCGCGGTCGGCGGCTTCACCAGCACTTCGACCTGGCCGCGATCGGTCACGCCGAGCATGCCGAAGCCGAGGCGGCGGCAGAGATTGCGATAGCGCGCGTCGCTCTCGCGTCCCTTGCCGCGCGCGGACATCTTCGCTGCGATCCAGACCTCGTCACCGGCCGGCGCGCGATCGACCGCCTGCAGGATCAGCTCGAGATTAAAGGCAAGCTTGAGCTCGCCGATCACCACCACTGGCGGATCGCCCGCGCTGAGGCCGACGAGATCGCAACCACCGATCTCGCCCTTGACCGTGAAGCCGAGCTCTTCGAGGAAGCGTTTGACGGGCAGGTAAAGCGCGGTTTCCAAGGGACGTCCGATCGGAGAATCAGTTGCAGCCAGTCTAGAGCGTTCTCGGCCCCGATTGAATCGGAGCCGGTGCCTCTAACGTTTTGATCGGAACGCGACTACACCCGGCCACCGACCGGGATCAGGGCGCCCGTGATGCCGCTCGCGGCATCGCTGGCGAGGAACAGGATCACTTCGGCGAGCTCCTGGGGCGTCACCCATTTGGAAAAGTCGGCTTTCGGCATGTCGGCGCGGTTGGCCGCGGTGTCGATGATCGAGGGCAGCACCGCGTTGACGGTAACCTTGCCCTTCCACTCGTTTGCGAGGGCCTCGGTCAGGCGATGCACGCCGGCTTTCGACGCGGCATAGGGGCCCATCCCGTTGCCGGCCTGCAGTGCGCCCATGGCGCCGATATTGACGATGCGGCCGGCCGTGGACTTGGCAAGGTGCGGCAACGCCGCACGCGAGGCGTTGAGCGCGGTCAGCACGTTCAGCGCATGCATGCGCTGCCACGTCGCGATATCGCCGTCGCCGACGGTCTCGAAGGCAAAGCCGCCGGCGATGTTGATCAATGCGTCGAGCCGGCCGAAATGCTTTGCCGCCGCATCGACGGCCGTTTTCGCCTGCGCTGGGTCGGACAGGTCAACGCCCGCGATGTCGATGTGGTCAGCGCTTGCGGCGGTTTGCGAAGACGCGTGATCGATGCCAGCCACGCGCGCGCCGCGTACCAGCGCCGTTTCCGCGACTACTTGGCCGAGCGCGCCGCCTGCGCCCGTCACGATCAAGATTTTGCCTTGCATGATCGTTCTCCCGGCACAGCCGCCCTATGCTTGCAGATAGCGCGCCTTCAGCGCGTCTCGCTCTGCCGTGCCGAGCTTGAGCCCGTCGCGCAAATAGGTTTCGAGATCGCCATATTCGCTGCCGACCGCTTCGAAAGCGGCCGCAAGGTACGAGGCCTCGACGCTGCCGATCGCGTCGAGGACGTCGGCGGGCAGATCGAAGACGTTCGACGGGTCGCGCTTGTAGTGCCGGTTGGTCAAGAGATAATCCTCGGCAATGACCTCGTCCGCCACGCCGAGCGCATGCAGGATCAGCGCGCTGGCGAAGCCGGTGCGGTCCTTGCCGGCGGTGCAGTGAATCACGAGCGGCGCGCGATCTTCCAGCAAATGACCGAACAGCGCGCGGAAGCTGTGCGTGTTGTGGCGCACATAATTGCGATAGGACTCGCGCATGAGCTCGAGCGCCACGGCCGCGGTCAGCGTGCCCTTCGCGAGCTCGGCGCGCAGCCCGGCCACGACGGTCGGCTCGATCGGCAGCGAATGCACCGTGATCTCGTCCACGACGCAGATGCCGGCCGCGCGCTCCTCCAGGCCACGGAAATCGAACGCGCTGCGCACGCCCAGCGCGCGGACGACCTCGATGTCGGCAGCGGTGAGCTGGCCGAGATGGTTGGAGCGGAAGATGTGCCGCCAGCGTGTGGTGCGGCCATCAATGGTCGGGTAGCCGCCGAGGTCGCGGAAATTGCTCGCACCCTGAAGGGCGAGATGGCGGGCGGGGGAGTCCTTCAGGGAGGAGTCTTGCATGGGATCAGCTTGGGTTATGGTTCCACCGGATGCACGTTTGGCGTCCTTGCGGTCTATTACAGGGGGCGATCATGGGCCGGCACAAGGCCATTGTTTTGACGGTCAGCATGCTGGCGGGCGCAATGCTCGGTGCGCGGCAGGCCGATGCGCAGACCTTCCACACCTACCGCTGCGCCGATGGTACGCAGTTCATCCTAGGCTTTTATGACCACGACAAGCGGGCCTTCGTCCAGATCGATGGCCAGCCGGTTACGCTCGCCAAGCGGCTGGCGGTTTCGGGGATGCGCTATTCGGGGGCGGGAGTCACGCTGAGGATTCCCAAGACCGGGCCCGCTACGGTCAAACACCTGAAGCGGCCGGTTACGGCCTGCGCGGTGGTCGACAAGCCCGGGATCTAGGCGCGGGCGCACCTGGAATTAAAAAGGGCCGAAACGCCGTTGTTTCGACCCTTTTTCAAACTGCCGCCGGCCGCTTGCGAAAGCCCGGCACTGTCAGACCAGCAGCTGGCATCAGCGTTCCCATTTGGGCTTGGCTTCGTCGACCGCATCCTGGTGATACCAGCTGTCGCTGCAGATCGAGACGTTCGCGGGCAGCGAAGCCTGATCGGCGGGAAGGCGGGTCTCGCCATAGCGGCGTCCGGCGAGGGCCGCACGGCCGCCGACGGGGAATTGGTAGATCTTTGCAGATCCGTGACTCAGACCATTGTTCATCATTGCGATTCTCCTTGGTCGAAGCGCCTTGGCCTCCATGGTGCGCCCGACTCGTTCGATTGTGGTTACTGGAATCCCCATATCGGCCGCTCATCCCCGATTGGAAAGTGCTGAAAAGGAAATCAGTTTCCGCTCAATTTGTAGGCAGGAAGCCTTCTGCATCCTCCAAGGCACGCTACCGCTGACCAACGCGTGGGCCATTCCGAAGGTTGCTGAGAAGGGGTGGGGGAGTTTGCGAAAGTTACCGGACGTTGATGCGCGTTTCATCGGCAATGCGCGGTCGGCGTCCGCTGCTTCTAAATCGGGCGTTTTCCGCCGGATTTTTGCAGCGCAGCTTCGGGCCAAGGTGCGCGGCTATGACGCACGGTGCCGTGGAGGGCCCGTCTGTGGCGAAGAGGAGCCGGAAGCGGTGGAAAACCGCCCGTACTGCGGCCTTTTGGCACGCGAAATGCTTGGGAAAGGCTGGCCGATGATGGCCGGGTACAAACGTGCGGGGGCCCTCCCGGGCCCCCAACCTTTCGCATCATCTACAGAGAGGCTCAATGACCAAGTACAAGCTCGAGTACATCTGGCTCGACGGATATACGCCGACTCCCAACTTGCGCGGCAAAACTCAGATCAAGGAATTCGCGTCGTTCCCGACGCTCGAGCAGCTTCCGCTCTGGGGCTTCGACGGCTCCTCCACCCAGCAGGCCGAAGGCCACAGCTCCGATTGCGTGCTGAAGCCGGTCGCGGTGTTTCCGGACGGTGCGCGCACCAACGGCGTGCTGGTGATGTGCGAAGTCATGATGCCCGATGGCAAGACCCCGCATCCGTCCAACAAGCGCGCCACCATCCTGGACGATTCCGGCGCCTGGTTCGGCTTCGAGCAGGAATACTTCTTCTACAAGGACGGCCGTCCGCTCGGCTTCCCGACCGCCGGCTATCCGGCGCCGCAAGGCCCGTACTACACCGGCGTCGGCTACTCGAACGTCGGCGACGTCGCCCGCAAGATCGTCGAAGAGCATCTCGACCTGTGCTTGGCTGCCGGCATCAACCATGAAGGCATCAACGCGGAAGTCGCCAAGGGCCAGTGGGAATTCCAGATCTTCGGCAAGGGCTCCAAGACCGCTGCCGACCAGATGTGGATGGCCCGCTACCTGATGCTGCGCCTCACCGAGAAGTACGGCATCGACATCGAATTCCACTGCAAGCCGCTCGGCGACACCGACTGGAACGGCTCGGGCATGCACGCCAACTTCTCGACCGCCTATATGCGCGAAGTCGGCGGCAAGGAGTATTTCGAGGCGCTGATGGCCGCCTTCGAGAAGAACCTGATGGACCACATCGCCGTCTACGGCCCGGACAACGACAAGCGTCTGACCGGCAAGCACGAGACCGCGCCGTGGAACAAGTTCAGCTACGGCGTTGCCGATCGCGGCGCCTCGATCCGCGTTCCGCACTCCTTCGTCAACAACGGCTACAAGGGCTATCTGGAAGACCGCCGTCCGAACTCGCAAGGCGACCCCTACCAGATCGCTTCGCAGATCCTGAAGACGATCTCGTCCGTGCCGACCGACAAGAAGGCCGCGGCCTAAGATCCTCCCGGCCCGGGCTGGGGGCTGGCCCGGGTTGGCATTCAATCCGCCGGAGCGAAGGCTCCGGCGGATTTTTGCATTTTGATGACAACCGTTCCTGTGCCTGCCGACCCGGGCGCCGCGAAACTTGTCCATCGCCGCCGAAAGCGGGATAGAGTGCATCCGGATGCGCGCAGGGCCGGGGACACGGCTGGTGATTGAAGGCTTCTACAAAGTCAGATTTCAGCTCGGCGATACCGTCGGCCGCAGCGTGATGCATGCCGGCGACGGCAAGATGCTCGGCGGCAATTCGGCCTTCGCCCATATCGGCACCTATGAGAAGACCGACAGCGGCGTCGACATCGTGATCAAGACCGTCCGCCATAATCCCGATCCGAGCTACCGCGCCATGGCAGGCACCGACGATGCAACCCTGATCGCGAAGGGCTGGGCCGACGGCGATCTCTATCGCTTCAAGGGCGAGCTCAAGGAGTTGCCGGGCGTGCCGTTTCAGTCGCTGATGACGCCGATCACTGACGAGGAGGTGCCGATCGCCGGCGGCGTCGGCGAAGCCGGCATCAGCGACGGTCTCTACTCCATCCATTTGCGCATGCTCGACGGCCTCGACGGCGGACTCACCGGCGTGATGCTGCTGAACCAGGGCCGCATCCTCGGCGGCGATGCGGCTTTCTATTATCTCGGCAGCTACACCGCCGGGAAGGGCCGCTGGAAGGGCCAGATCCTCAACCAGGAGCACACGCCGGCCAAGGACGATCCGATCTTCGGCGGCCACGAGGTCGGCATCGGCTTCTCCGGCAGCTACGACGCGGAGCAGGCGGTGCTGGAGGCAACCGCGCTGGCCGGCAAGCGGAGCTTGCGCCTGACCGCAGCGCTCAAGCTGATGCATCGCGCCTGAGCCACCCATCGCAGACGCGAACCGACTTGAGCCTTGAATTTGCCGGGCCACAGACGCAACGTGACGATCATGCGGACTTTCCTCCTTGCCATGCTCTTTGCGCTCGCCGTGCCCCTGACGGCGCAGGCGCAATCGGCCGACCTCGTGTTGTGTGACCGTCTCGCCGCCGATCCCAGCGATCCCGACAAGCCGGCTGACGTGAAGGGCGTCGCGGAGATCGCTTCCGCCGACATCGCGACCGCGGTCAAGTTCTGCAAGCAGGCGGCAAACGCCTCGCGCCGCGCGATGTTCGAGCTCGGGCGCGCTTACGCGGCGAACCGGCAGACCGCGGAGGCGATCGCGGCCTGGCGCAAGGCGGCCGACAAGGGATCCAGTGCGGCCATGGTCGAGCTCGGTGTTACCTACGCCACCGGCTCGGGCGTCGCCAAGGACGAGGCGCAGGCGCGTAAGCTTTTCGAGAAGGCGGCGCAGGCCGGCAACCCGCGCGGCGTCAGCAATCTCGCAGCGCTCGGTAGCGCAGGTGGCGCCGCGCCGGCCGATCCCGCCCAAGCCCGTGCGCTGCTCGGCAAGGCCGCCGAGACCAATGCGGAAGCGCAGTACCAGCTCGGCCTGATGTTGTCTGAAGGCGATGGCGGCGCAAAGGACGATGTCGCGGCGCGCGCGCTGTTCGAGAAGGCGGCGGCGCAAAACCATCCAGGCGCGCTGGAGCGGATGGGCGCCTTCGCGCAGGAGGGGCGCGGCGGTGCGAAGGACAAGGACGCCGCAAAGGCCTACTACGAGCGCGCCGCCGCGCTCGGCGACGAGGATGCCAAGAAGGCGCTGGAGCGCATTCGCTGTCCCTATGCGATCAAGGACAAGCAGGGCAGGCTGGTCACCACGCTGTGCTTCTAAAGCGCGATGCGATCAGGATGAATCGTCATCGCGCTTTAGCCTATTGTTTGAGCATGATCTTTTCGGAAAACCGCTTCACACTTTTCCGGATCATGCTCTAGTTCACTTCATGTAGTAGGCGAGATCGTTGCGGGCATCGCGGTAGGTGGTCTCGAGATAATGCGGATATTTCCGCGCGGCCTGTTTCACCGCGCGCGCCACGCAATCCTCGAAATCGCCGTTCCAGTCGAAGTGCTTGTTGTAGGCGTCTTCGAATTTGACCGCCGTGATGATGGCTTGCCGGATCGCCTGATCGTCGGCGCGCGGATGAGCGCGCTTCACATAGCCGAACATCGGCCCTTCATGGGCGTGGGCGCGTTCATGGCGGTACTGGATGATGAATTCCTCCGGCGAGAAGGTGCGATTGACCCGCACCTCTTCGGCGGTGGGGCGGCCCGCGATGGCCTCCAGGCGGTAGCGTTGGCGCCAGAGCGCGTAGGCGGCATCGAGCAGCGGCTGCTTCGCGGCGCCGGCGATGATCGCGCTGAGCTCGTCCTCGGCTGATTGCGTGTCCATGCGCGATTGGTCGTGCGTCCGTGGGAGCAGGTTCGAGCCTGGCGCCGATCGGCCGAGGAGCTTTTTTCGGAGGCCGGCAAATAAACCTCCAAAACAACCCCATGCACAGTAGCCAAGTCCCTGAAATCATTGACTGCGGGTTTTACGAAGTGAAGTTTTGACCCGTCGGGCAAAACAGGGGCATAATGGCATCACGGCGGGCGGAGGTCCCCGGGGTGGCGATGCGCGCAGAAGCCGGTGGCTTCGCTGTGGCGTCGGTGCTAGGTAGCCCGCAATTCATTTTCGATTTGCAGGTTCAAGACGTTGCTGGACGGGCTCTACAAGGTTGAATACGGCGTCAACGATGGGTTCGGCTGCAGCATCATGTGCCTGCACGACGGAAGGATGCTGGGCGGCAATTCGGGCTTCGCGCATCTCGGCAGTTATGTCGAGCGCGACGGCGAGATCATCGCCCAGGTCATCACCGAGCGGCACAACCTCGACCCCAGCTACAAGCCGCTGATGGGCGCCGACGTCGCCTCGATCGGAGCGCGTGGCCGGCTCTACGGCAACCAGATCCGTCTCGAGGGCGGTGCGGACACCATGCCCGGCGCTAGGTTCTGGGCCAATCTCACGCGCCTCGACGACGAAGGCTTGCCGCCGAGCGGAACGGTCGGA
>NZ_LAXE01000001.1:4978348-5029281 GCF_003122645.1 Bradyrhizobium sp. SUTN9-2 | reverse complement strand
ACCCGGTGTTCGGCGGCCTCGAGGTCGGCATCGGCTTCTCCGGGACCTGCACGGAAGACAGCGGCGAGCTCGAAGGCATCGCGCTCGCGGGAAAGCGGAGCCTGCGGCTGAGGGCGTCGCTCAAGCTGATGCGAAGAGCGTAGGGCGCCGATCGTTCTGTCGCGTCTGCTCCGGAGGCGACAATCAAGTCGCGCATCTGGATGTCCGCATTGGGCCATAGGCGCCATTAACCAACCACACCTAGCAATTAGCAAGAAAGCGCCGAACCAGTTCGGCGACCTTATCGGTCGCCTCGTCCAACGCGAAATGACCTGCTTCAAGCAGGTGGACCTCCGCGTCAGGCACATCGTCGACGTACGCAGTTGCCCCCGCCACGGTGAACGAAGGATCGTACTTTCCCCAGACCACTAGCATCGGTGGCTGAACTTCGCGAAGCCATTTCTGCCAGCGCGGATAGGATGCGACGTTGCTGCGATAGTCCAGGAACAATTTCGCCTGAATATCCGCCTGACCCGGACGGGAGAGAAACGCGTGCTCGTCGGTCCAGCTATCCGGATCATACCGCTCGGGATGCGGGCTGGTCCCGACATGCCGCAGCCGGGTTGCCTCCAGCGAGGTGAAATTGGCCTTGAGGTTATCGAGTTCGCCGGCCGGATCGGCCCAGTACCTGCGGCGGGCGTCCCACAGCGAACTCAAACCCTGCTCATGCGACACCGCGTTCTGGACAACGATGCTGCGCACCCGTTCGGGATGAGCGAGCGCTAGGCGGAAGCCGACGGGCCCGCCATAGTCCTGAACGAACAGGACATACTTGGCGAGGCCGAGCTTCGTCACAAACGTGTCCATGATCTGCGCGAGCCGGTCGAACGTATAGGTGAAATCGGATGTCGGCGGCGCGCTGCTGTGACCGAAGCCGGGATAATCAGGCGCAATCAGGTGATATCGATCGGCAAGGAGCGGCAGCAACGGCTCCCACATCCGCGATGAGGATGGAAAGCCGTGCAGCAGCAGCACGGTCGGCGCATCGACCGACCCTGCCTCCCTGTAGAAGATCTCGAGGCCTTCGATCTCGATGCTGCGATAGGCGATCGACTGTCGTGTCGAACGCAGATCGCGATTTGTTGCCCGCACGCTCATACCGATCTCCTAACCATAGAGAAACGGCGGGCTGAATTGGATCAGCATGAGCAACGCGATGAGGGCGAGTGCCGCCAGAACACTTGTCTTGCGCATGGTCACATTCTCCTCGTTCGCTCGACGGGATCAGGCTTCGCCATCGACATCGATGATCGCCCCTGCGAATGCGCGCGGCGCCTCCTGGGGCAGATTGTGCCCAATGCCGCCCGAGATGGTCCGATGCTCGTACTTGCCAGAGAATTTTTTGGCGTAGGCGGCCGGCTCCGGGTGCGGCGCGCCGTTGGCGTCGCCTTCCATGGTGATTGTAGGCACGGCGATGGCAGGACCCTGCGCGAGTTTCGCTTCGATGTCCTCGTATCTAGCCTCGCCATCGGCAAGCGCCTGCCGCCAGCGGTAATTGTGAATGACAATCGCGACATGATCCGGATTGTCGAAGGCGCTCGCGCTGCGCTCGAAAGTGGCATCGTCGAAATTCCACTTCGGCGACGCCAGCTGCCAGATCAGCCTGGAGAATTCCCGGCGATACTTGTCATAGCCGAGCTGGCCGCGCTCGGTGGCGAAATAGAACTGGTACCACCATTGCAGTTCCGCTTTCGGCGGCAGCGGCATCTTGCCGGCCTGCTGGCTGCCGATCAGATACCCGCTCACAGATACCATCGCCTTGCAGCGTTCCGGCCACAGCGCCGCCATGATGTTGGCGGTCCGCGCGCCCCAGTCGAAGCCGGCGACAACAGCCTTCTCAATCCTAAGCGCATCGAGTAAAGCGATCATGTCTAGCGCAATCGCCGAAGGCTGACCGTTGCGAAAGGATGTCGGGGAGAGAAACCGCGTCGATCCGTAGCCGCGAAGATACGGGATGATCACGCGATAGCCGGAGCCGGCGAGCAGCGGCGCGACATCGACGAAGCTGTAGATGTCATAGGGCCAGCCGTGCAGCAGCAGGACCGCGGGTCCATTTGTCGGGCCGGTCTCCACATAGCCGACATTGAGCAGGCCAGCATCGATCTGCTTGAGGGCAGAGAAAGCCGTATTCGTGCCCGGCTTGATCGCTGGTAGGCTGCCCGATTTCGTCCGGTTGAGATCCGCATCGGCTGCGGCGGTCAGGTTGGTAAGGCCAGCCTGCGAGGTGCCGGCCAGAGCAAATTGAGCCGTGGCGAGCGTCATCGCGGCGGTGCCGAAGAAGTTGCGGCGCTGAACGTCGATCTTGTCTGACATGGTAATTTTCCTGTCGTTGGCCCGTCCAGCTTTCGGTCGAGCTTGGTTGCGAGCTCACTGTGCAACGACACGGCGATTTCCGCCCGTTAACTGATGTTATTTGGCGCGAAACGGCGCCATTCCGGCGGTTCGCATGCCGGTCCAGCCTTCCGCGGGCGGCCATTAACATCGCTTTACATCTATGAACTCGCGCCGCGCGCGTAGGCGGCGGCACCATGGCCAGGTTGAAACGGGGAGAATTAGACATGATTCCGCTCCTGGCCGAAGCGATCGAAGCTCATGGTGGCGAAAGCCGCTGGCGGGCGCACGGCCGTCTCAGCGCATCGTTCGTCATCACGGGCGAACTCTGGGACCTGAAATGCGTGCACCAGAGTGGCCTTCCAAGGACGGTGCATGTCGATCTGCACCGGCAATGGGCGTCTGTCGACGATATCGGCAAACCTGGACAACGGAGTGACTTCACCCCCGACCGCGTCGCGATCCTGTCCGGCGGCAGCAGGACAATCGCCGAGCGCAGGAACCCGCGCGCATCGTTCGATGGCCACGACATGCGTACCGCCTGGGATCTACTGCACCGGGCCTATTTCGGCGGCTACGCGCTCTGGACTTGCCTGACCGTGCCATTCCTGCTCACGATGCGCGGCTTCACGCTGCGCGAGATCGAACCATGGCGCGAAGGCGCGGAAATCTGGCGCGGATTGCGGGCCGTGTTTCCGGAGAGGCTAGCCAGCCACAGCCTCGAGCAGGACTTCTATTTCGGACCCGACATGCTGATCAGGCGCCACGACTATCACGTGCAGATCGCCGGCAGTTTTCCTGCCGCCCAATACTTCTCCGAGCCGGTCGTGATCGACGGCATCACGATTCCGACCAGGCAGCGCGCCTATCTGCGCGACCGTGATTTGAAGCCGATCCCGGAAGATCTGATGGTCGGCATAGATCTATCTGTGGTTCGTTTCAGCCCGGCCGAGTCGAATGCCGGATCGTGACCCTATATTGGGCGCATCTCCCATGACCTAACTGTGTATTGATTTGAAGCTCCGCCCGCGACATGCTTCCTCATTGGCCTCGACCGCAGTACTGCTAATTTTCCCGGAATAGTTGTGAAATGCGCGAAATAAACGGCAACGAAGCAACGCGCGCGCCGCGGATTGCATCGCGACGATTGTCGAAGTAGCGGGCGATGCCTTCCAGCCTCCCAGCAAAGCACAGAGGCGCACAGCCATCTCGCGCGAGCGAGCCTGATTCCCTGGGCGTAAGATTCGGCCGGTTTTGTCTTTACGAAAAATCCCGATTGCTCGAAAAAGATCAGGGTCCCGTCAAGATCGGTAGCCGCGCGCTCGACATTCTGTGCCTGCTGGTTGGTCGTGCGGGAGACATTATTCACAAGGACGAGTTGTTGGCGCACGCCTGGCCGAACCTGACGGTGGACGAGGCCAGTCTCCGCGTCCACATCGCAGAGATCCGAAGGGTGCTCGGCGACGGCAAGGACGGTGCGCGCTTCATCACCAACGTACCCAATCGGGGATACTGCTTCGTTGCGACCATCGAACAGCGCCAGCCGGCGCAGGATGCCCCGAAGCCGGCGGCAATGGTCTCGGGCGAACCGTCGTTTCCGCTGCTGCTGACCCGCACGATCGGACGGGAAGATGTGGTTCAGCGCCTCTCGGAGCGATTACTCGCCGAGCAGTTCATTACGCTGCGGGGACCTGGCGGCATCGGGAAGACGACGGTTGCGCTTGCGGTTGCCCACGCATTGTCGGGCCGCGCGCAGGAAGTGCGCTTCGTCGATCTTGGGCCCCTGAAGGAAGGCGAGCTTGTTCCAAGCACCGTCGCTTCGGCGCTCAATCTGGTCGTGCAAACCGCGGACCCGACCTCAAGTATCGTGCAATTCCTGGGCGGCCGGCGCGTCGTGCTCATTCTCGACAGCTGCGAGCACGTCATCGAACATGCCGCACGGCTCGCCGAAGCCATCTATCTGCAGGCGCCTGGCACCAGCATTCTTGCCACCAGCCGAGAATCCTTGCTGGTTCAGGGAGAGCAGATCGTCGAGTTGCCGCCGCTCGCAACCCCCCCCGCGGACCAGGCGCTCACATCGGAGGAGATGCTGGCCTATCCGGCGGTCCGGCTCTTTACGGAACGAGCGACGGCGGCCGGATACAGCGTGGAGATGAGTCCCGACAATATGCGGCTCCTCGCCGGCATCTGCGAGAAACTCGACGGCATCGCGCTCGCCATCGAGCTCGCGGCCGTTCGCCTCGGCGCGCACGGCCTGCGCGAGATCGATGCGCTGCTGGACGGTCGGCTGAAACTGGAATGGCGGGGGCGTCGTACGGCACCGCCGCGCCACCAGACGCTGAGCGCAATGCTGGACTGGAGCTACAATCTCATCACCGACGCCGAACGGCTGGCGCTTCGGCGGCTTGCCGTGTTCGCCGGGGCGTTCACCCTGGAAGCTGCAATAGCGGTTGCCGGAGCTGAGCCCGACGACGAGCAGGTCATCGACATGATCGGGCAACTCGTCGCCAAGTCCCTGCTGTCAGCCAGGCCAATCAAATCGTCGATGCGGTATCGGTTGCTTGACACCACCCGGACCTACGCGCTGAAAAGGCTCAGCGAAAGCGGCGAGGCCAATACCATCGCGCGACGGCACGCGGAATACGTGATGAGCGCGCTGGTCCGTAGCGGGTCGAACGGAAATGCCCTAGGCCTGCCGGCGCGCTCCGAACTGCTCGGCGACGTGCGTGCCGCGCTGTCATGGGCCTATTCGGATGAAGGTGCGGCAGAATTGCGCGTTCCCTTGAGCGGCGCTAGTGCTCCGCTGCTCGTCGAACTGAACCTGCTCAACGAGTGCAGCCGGGTGGCGCAACGCGCCCTCGGAGCGCTCGACGACACCAACCGCGGCGGAATCTGGGAAATCGAACTGCAATCGGCGCTCGGTCACGCAGCCATGTTCACAGAGCGCAACAGCGAGCAGGCCGAGGCCGCGCTGCTACGAGGGCTCTCCGTCGCAAGGAAATTGTCGGATCGACCCAACCAATTCCGGCTGCTGTCGCGCCTCAACATGTTCTACCGGCGAACCGGCGAATGCGACCGCCTGGTACCGTCCGCGGAGGCAGCCGAGGAAGTGGCACGCGAGATCGGCGATCCCGCAGGACTTGCCGGAGCAAGCGTCCTGCTCGGCGTTTCCCATCATTTGGCCGGCAATCAGATCCTTGCGCAGCATCACCTCGAAAAGGCCATGCAAAACGACATCGCGCTGCGCGTTGCCGGTCCCAGCCACTTCGCCTTTGCGCGCACGCCACGCATTCCGCTGGCGCGAACATTGTGGTTGCGGGGATTTCCTGATCAAGCGGTGGAACTCGCCCGTGCGGTCACCAATGATGCCGCGCCAAAAGACGTTGTGATGTACAGCATCGCGCTGTGCTGGGCTGCATCAGTATTTGGCTGGGTCGGCGATTGGGCGAGCGTGGAAAAATTGACCGCGCGCCTGAGCGAACACGCCTTGATGCACGGCTTCGTTCCGTATCAGGCCGTGGCCGACGGATTCCGTGGTCAGGTGATGGTAGCCCGCGGCGACGTGAAGGACGGCGTCGATCTTCTCCACGACGTGCTGCCCCGCCTGCACGCCGACCGCTACGAACTCTACGCATCCGGGTTCAGCGCCGACCTAGCGCAAGGGCTAGGCCGGCTAGGGCGGGTTGAGGAAGCGCTTGAAGCGCTCGACAACTCGATGTCCCGTACATCCGCCGGCGGTGAGATTTTTGATATGCCGGAGTTGCTCCGGCTTCGCGGCAAGCTGAAGGCCCAGGGCGGCGACGAAGACGGCGCGAGGCAGAGCCTCAAATCATCCATTGAACTCGCCGAGACGCAAGGCGCGTTGTCCTGGCGGCTGCGCTCCGAGATTACGCTGGTCGTGCTTTCCGGCAAACAGGGCAAGAAATCCGCGCTGACGGCTTTAGCCCAGACGTTGGCTCGCTTCAGTGAGGGGCTTGAGACAGCCGATTTGCAGTCGGCTCGCGGCCTGCTCCAGTCATGATCATTCTCGGTGGGCGACGCTTCGCGTTATCGCGAGGCAAGCAAGCGGCCCAGCGGAGCATAACGCGCTTTTACATCACCTAACGAGCAATCTCCCAGGTTCTGCGCAAGTGTGGCGGCGTCACGAACCGCCTGGCCGGCCATATCGACGGCCCGCAAACCAAGGAGATTAAAATGATCGCGCAGTCCACTTCCGAAACGATCGACCAGGATCGCCGCCAACTGCTGGGTACCGCCGCCATGGGCATCGTCGCCGCGGGAGCCGTCAGCCTTCTGCCGTTGCAGCCCGCCTCGGGCAAGACCGCTGGCGAAATCCGCCCCTTCCACGTCCATGTTCCCGAGGCCACTTTGATCGACCTTCGTCACCGCCTCGGCGCGACGCGGTGGCCGGAGAAGGAGACCGTGACTGACGACAGTCAGGGCGTGCAGCTCGCGACCGTCAAGAAGCTGGTCCAGTACTGGCAGACGGACTACGACTGGCGCAAGGTGGAAGCACGGCTCAATGCACTGCCGCAATTCATCACCGAGATTGACGGGATTGACATCCACTTCATTCACGTTCGGTCCCGGCACGACAATGCGCTGCCGCTGATCGTAACGCATGGCTGGCCCGGCTCGATCATCGAACAGCTGAAGATCGTTGATCGCCTGGTCAATCCCCTTGCCCACGGGCGGCAGCGTCGGATGCTTTTGACGTGGTGATCCCGTCGATCCCCGGCTACGGGTTTTCCGGCAAGCCCGAGACCACCGGCTGGGATCCGCAGCGCATCGCGCGCGCCTGGATCGTGTTGATGAAGCGGCTCGGCTACATGCGGTTCGTCGCGCAAGGCGGCGACTGGGGCAACGCCATCACCGAACAGATGGCGCTTCTCGGCGCACCCGAACTTGTTGGCATCCACACCAACATGCCTGCAACTGTTCCTGACGACGTTGCGGCTTCGCTCCAGGCCGGTGGGAAGCAGCCGTCAGGTCTCTCCGGCGAAGAGCAGAACGCGTGGAACCAGCTGGACTTCTTCTACAAACACGGCCTCGGCTACGCTATCGAAATGGCCAACCGGCCGCAGACGCTGTACGGCATCACGGATTCGCCGGTCGGCCTCGCAGCATGGATCCTCGACCACGATACACGCAGCCATCAGCTTATTGCCCGAGTCTTCGGCGGCGAGACCGCCGGGCTCACGCGGGACGACATCCTCGACAACATAACGCTGTACTGGGTGACGAACACGGCAATGTCATCGGCGCGACTTTATTGGGAGAACAAGCTTCAGTTCTTCCAGCCGAAGAATGTCACTATTCCGGTCGCAGTGAGCGTGTTCCCGGACGAGATCTACGCCGCCCCACGGAGTTGGACGGAACGTGCCTATCCCAAGCTGATCCATTTCAACCGGCTTGATCGCGGCGGACACTTCGCCGCCTGGGAGCAGCCCGAGCTGTTCAGCGCGGAGATGCGCGCCTCGTTCCGCTCTTTGCGTCAATCGTCCTGAAAAATGGAGGCGCGCGAGGATACTGCGCGCCCCCATCAGCACCTGACGCCCCTTGCCACTCAAACCAAACACGGCGTGTTCACCTGATGGCGCCGACAATGGGAGTTTCCAATGAGAATCCTGATGGTCATGACTTCGCACGATCAACTCGGTAACACCGGCCGCAAGACCGGTTTCTGGCTCGAGGAATTTGCGGCGCCCTACTTCACCTTCCTTGATGCCGGCGCGGACATCACCGTAGCTTCGCCCCGGGGCGGTCAGCCGCCGCTCGATCCCGTCAGCGATACGCCGGAAGGTCAGACCGACCTGACCAGGCGATTCAAGCAGGATCCCGCAGCGCAGGCGGTTCTTGCCAATACGCGCAAGCTGTCGCAGATGAAGCCCGCAGACTTTGATGCGGTATTCTATCCGGGTGGTCACGGCCCTATGTGGGACCTCGCCGAGGATCCGGATTCCGTCGCGCTGATCGAAGCCTTCTACAACGCCGGCAAGCCGGTGGCGGCCGTCTGCCATGCGCCGGGCGTGCTCCGGCACGTCACATACAACGGCGAGCCGATCGTGAAGGGCAAGCGCGTGGCCGGATTCACCAACAGTGAGGAAGAAGCGGTTGGGTTGACGAAGGTCGTGCCGTTCCTTGTCGAAGACGAATTGAGGCGGCTGGGCGGGCTATTTGAAAAGGCGCCGGACTGGCAGAGCTTTGTCATCACCGACGGAAGGCTCGTCACCGGCCAGAATCCAGCCTCGTCAAAGGCCGGCGCCGAGGCGCTGCTCAAGCTCCTGAAGCCTGCAGCCACCCGCGGCATCAGGCTGCAACGCCGCACGCCATCTTATTGGCGCGTCACCTTCGACCTTCCGCCGCTGAATATCTTTGGGCCCGAGAACATTCCGCAGCTCAACGAAATCATCACGGCGATCGAGACCGACCCGCAGGTCAAGGTGGTCGTGTTCGACAGCGCGGTCGAGGGCTTCTTCCTGACGCACTACAATTTCTTCGCCCCACTGGAGGAGTCGACGAAGATTCCGCCGGGGGCCACCGGACTGCAGGCGCTACCTGACCTGCTGGTCCGTCTGAGTCGCGCGCCGGTCGCGTCAATCGCCATGGTCCGTGGCCGCGCCACCGGCGTTGGCAGCGAACTGGCGCTGGCAAGCGACATGCGCTTTGCGAGCCGCGAAAATGCGATCCTGTCGCAATGGGAAGTCGGCGCTGGCCTCGTGCCGGGCGGCGGCCCAATGGCGCGGCTCCCGCGCTTGATCGGCCGGGGTCGTGCCCTTGAGGTGCTGCTAGGCGCCGATGACATCAGCGGGGATCTTGCGGAACGCTACGGTTACGTCAATCGATCGCTGACGGACGCAGAACTCGACGGCTTCGTTGACGCCCTGGCCAGACGAATCGCCTCCTTCGACAAGCAAGCGATCGCCGAGACAAAGCGGCTGGTCAACGTCGCGAGCCTGCCGTCGGATGCGGACATCGCGCCCGAATGGGACGCTTTCCTCGCGTCGGTCCAGCGTCCGGCCAGCCAGAGCCGAATCAAGATCCTGCTCGATCGTGGCTTCCATCGGCCGGGCGATGTTGAGAACCGGCTCGGATATCACGTCGGCCGGCTGAACAACTAACCATCCGGAGAATCCGCGACAAGGGGCTGCCCCGAGGCGGCCCCCTCTCAGGTCTTCGCTAGCAGAGGAGAGGTTATGATCCTCGAGCATCAATTGGATGAGGATACATTCCGAGCGATTCTGCCGGAAGAAATTACGTGGGAGCCGTTCCCGGCGTTTCCAGCGGGCGCACGTCTAGCTGTTATGGTTGGTCACCCCGCCGAACCGGGGCCGTACCTAATTTGGGTTAAAGTACCGCGCGGAACGAAGCTTATGCCGCACAAGCATCCGGAGGACCGGATCTACACGGTCATATCCGGGGTCTTCTATATCGGCCTTGGAGAAGCCTTCGATGACGACAAGCTCAAGGCCTATCCACCTGGGAGCGTCATTGTCCTCCCGGGCGAGACCTGGCATTTCCACTGGGCGAAATCAGGTGAGTACGTCACGCAGGTCTCGGCGCTCAGTCCGCTCGGCCTCGAGTATCACGACTCGCGAGATGATTCGCGCGGCAGTGCGGGGGCCGCAATCGGAAGCGAGAGGAGCAATGGTCGTCTCTGCGACCACAGCAACTCCGCTTCGGGTGAATTCGCCTATCACATCGATCAGCAGTTCCGTCATACTGCAGTCATCGATCCGCGACGACTGTTCGTCAGCAGGGAACGGATTGAATGAGCGGGTTGTCGCATGACCGCAACGGGTCACAAGCTGCGGTCCGACCGCTCTGCTCGTCCGGTCCGGTTTCTCTCCGAGAGCAGCCGTCGCGGCAGTTCATGGGCAGTTCGGCTGAGGGCCAATGACCTGACATTCGATGCAAAAGCGCTTCGGTCGCTCACGGCGGCGGAAAGGCTCCTGCTATTGGCCCGACGACGTCGCGGCCAGCTGCCGGTCGATGGGATCGAACGAAAATGAAACGAGATGCTACGGGTATATCCGCTTCGGAGCGACCATCCTGGCCGATGAGTATCAATCCGGCGCCGCCATTTGCCACATTCAGAATGATCGGCTCGCCGCTCCATGTCTTGATCGGGTCCATTCCGATGATGAGAAATTCGCCGATAGGCTGGTCGAAATATTGAAGACGCAATTGCGGGCCGACTTCGGCCGCAGCGAGTTCGAGGCCGAACTGCTGGGCGCGTGCGTAAACGTTAGCCAAAGTCACGGTATCGGACGTGAATCCAAGCTGCGCAGGCGATAGATCGAGAAGCTCCACATATGTCTTCCGAGAGCTAACGGTGAACGTCGGCCTAGCAAGGATTTCAGCGGCTTGACCACCGACATTGCAGCCCTTGCTATCGAGTTCGTTGCGCAAGGCAAGAGAGTCGGCGAAGGTACCTATTGTGATCGTTTTCCATGTCGCAACGTCGCGCGCGGACTTAATAGGCTGTTGCGACGCCGGAGCCGAGCGCGTCTTGAGCTTCAGCTTGTTTTGCAACACGTCGCGCGCCGCGCATTGAGCGGACGCGGCGCTCGCAAAGGAAATGACGCAGGCCGCCGAGAGTATGGAAGCCAAAAGGTAGAGGAAAGGTCGGCTTGCCTGGTTATGACCTGCCGCGCGCCGGGCTCGGCTTGTGAAAATACACATGGCAAATGACTTTTCTGAAAACGTTTGGACCGAAAAAGCCCAATTCCGGCAGCGGACGCTGCGCCGACGCGATGCCCTTCTCTTATCCGGCTTCTTCCAACCGTACTCCGTTTAACTAAGACAGCATGTGAACCAGCTCACAGCCTCCTTCGACGCGTGCTTACGCGCTTACATCACCGGCGCCGAACTTGTGATCAACGGCGGCTACCTGCCGCAATAGCCCGCTGCCACGGCGGTACGCGCGCTCAGCATTGCACGGCATACAGCGCGCGTCCGCCGTGATGCAGCTCGATTGAAAAAAGAGTAGGGAGCACGCTTGGCAACGTCTAAACTATCACAAGAGCCATCGCCCTGACATCATGCTCTGGCGTTCTCGTCTCCTACCGCCCGCCTCAATCACGCTTTAGTCACCTCACCACCTGAGGAGCAGAAATTGAACCATCCCGCGCCGCCTCGCTCCTCTGGTTGCCTGCTGGCCCTGATCATCCTCACATCGGTGGCGGCCCCCGGTGCCGGCGCACGCACATGTCAAATGGTTTGCGCCCTATATTGTCGGAGCGCCACCACAGTCGATCGGGGCCACGTTGACCAATGTATGGTTCTGGACCGGCATTGCGCTCGTGCTGGCATTCTTCCTCGCGTCACGAGCCATCGAGAAGTCGAGCGCCGGCGAGACGATCCTGCTGGCTATGGATCGCATCACCGACCCTCTCTGGATGCGCCTCGACGACTTCGTGCGCGTCGTCATCGCCGCCTTCTTCGTGGCGATCTTCGCCGTCGGCGGCGTCTACCTGACGCCAGATCTCAAAACGCCGGCCGAATGGGTGTCCTGGACCCAGCTCCTGATCGCCGGGTTGATCTTCTCTCGCAAGACGCAGCCACTTGCGGCTCTCGGGATCATCGCCTTGTGGCTACTCGCGCTGCGCGACTATGATGTCTTCCATTTGCTGGACTACCTGGCGCTTGGAGTCGGTGTCGCCGCCTATCTGGTGTTGGAGGCTTCATCCAATCCGGAATGGCGCAACCATCGCTTCGAGGCGCTGCGCTGGGGCGTCGCCATCGCGCTGATGTGGTCGAGCCTCGAAAAGTTTGCCTATCCCGACTAGTCTACCCGCTCGTGCAGGAAAAGCCCTTCTTGACCTTCGGCATGCCGCGCGACGTATTTATTCCGATGGCAGGCGTCGCCGAATTCACGATGGGATTCGGCTTGATCTGGACGCCGCTTGTCCGCCGGCTGTCGGTCATCGCTCTTTTCATCATCTTCAACGCAGCCGTCTATCCGTTCGGGCGAACCGACCTGATCGGACACGCGCTCATCATGGCGGTCGTCGTTGCCATTGCTGCCGATCATAGTCGTGAGGTTCATTTCCTGCCCGCACTCAAGCGAAGGCTTGCCGGCGTCCCGACCGGACTTGCGGCGGCGCTAGTCATTTTCACAACGGGTTACTGGGGACTGCACATTGCGATTTATGGCCTCGAAGGAGACATCGGAACGCTGGCTGGAGAGCGGCTGACCCATACGCCGAACCCCGAACATCCGCATGGCATGCACGGCGCTGCGGCGATAGGGTTGACGGCTCCGGATGCCTACCGCGCCGCCATGGACCGCATGCACGGTCCGATGATGCGAGGCATCACCAACGCTGATCCCGATGCAGCCTTCGTGCTCGGCATGATCCCTCACCATCAAGGCGCAGTCGACATGGCCGAGATCGTCCTCAAGTTCGGCAAGGATTCTCGAAACCAGCACTTTGCTCGCGAGATCATCGACACCCAAAGGCGAGAGATCGGCGAGATGCGCGCATGGCTCAGTCAGAAGAACATTCCGCAACCGTGAGGAAGGGCGATGAGCGCGACAGACTCCGTCGTCCTGATTGGTCCCGCTTGAGCGCAGCAGATGCTCGGCAGGAACAAACATCACGTCAGTAAGCAGCCAGCTCTTCTATCGATCCAAGCTCTTACGAAAGGACTGAGCAGTCCACAAACGGTGCGGCCAACCCAGCAGTTCGCTCTCTATCACGACAGGCCGGGGGTTACCCCAAGCCGACCGAGGCCAGGTAGCTTGAGCGCCGGGCGTCGGATGTCGATGCCGAGAACGGCGCCGAAGAAATTGATCTCCAGACCTTCGACCCAGCCGAGCGAGAAGCCGATGTATCCGGCAAGCGAGGCGTAGATGCCCGTGCCGGACGCCGTTACGCCGAACCATTTGCCGGTGTACGGGAAGTCCTTGCCGATCGCGGTCGGCGGCAGGACGGCCCGGAGCTCAGGGACGGAATCGAGTGCGGCCTGCACAAAGGTGTTCGAATTGGGCCCAGGCCAGACGCTGTAATCTCCATAGGATCGAAACCTGTAGTTTTCGACCACATGCCTGATCTTCGGGATCAGCGCCTCCGCACGCTCGCCATCGACGGCCACGACGATTTCAGGCACAGCGCCGAACCATCGCCCGTCCGGAGCGAAGCCGTTGGTGCGGATCGGCTCGCCCCAGGCCGTGTAGTCGTACCTTGTGTAGGTCGGCGCATCTTTCTCTTTGACGACGATCCAGGTGTGAATCGCGAAGATGCCGCGCCATCTCACCGTTCTTGCTCCGAACACCCGGATGACGGCCTCACGGTGGTCAGCCGCGGCGGTCAATAGACCCGCGCTGGAGCGGTCGGCCGTCTGCCAGCTCTGGCGGCCATCATCCAGCCAAAAATATCTCGCCGCCGATGCGGCAAGCGGTGCGAAGACGAGGAACAGAAAGATGAGCAATGGCTTTTTCAAGGGAGTGGTACGGCGGGGATCTTCGGCAAACATATAGTTCGCATCGATGTCGACGCCATAGCCGCTCCCGGTCGCCGAACGAGCCTGTCACCTCGGTCGGGCGGGCACGAGATCGGTTGAGTTGTTCCGCAACGGATGGAGCACACGCATGGACATGAAGGAAGCCGCGGCAATGACCGAAGCCTCCGGGCTGACGGACGATCAGGGCGGCATGGAGCGGACTTCAGGCCCGCGGCCGGGTTCCGGAGAGCAAGAACGGGCTTTTGCTCCGCAGGCCCGCACGCCGTCGCCAGAGCCGGCGAAGCGATGGGTTGATCAGTTGCGCGAGGTGACGGTGAGGGCGCCGTTACGGTCCTTGCTCGTCGCTTTCCTGGCCGGAGTATGGATCGCTCGCCGCCGCTAGGAACTGTGACAAGAAGCAAGCGGTTTCAGGCGCTGGCATAGGAAAGGGTGGACGATGAGACTTCTGGTTTTGGCCGCGACTGTCCTTCTGGGCACCATCTCGTTTTCCATGGCGCAAAGCTCAGGAGGCGGTTCAGGAGGTGCTTCCTCCGCTGGAGGGGCGGGCGCAACCGGTTCGGGCGGCGCTGGTGGCTCGACGCTCTCGAACGGGACGACGCTGAGCGGAACCGGCGGTTCGCCGGGGCCCAACACGCTTAATGCAAAGGGCCAGGGAACGACGGGCCAGAGACTCGGGCTGCCCCCGTCCGGTCAGGAGGGTGGCGGATCTCGACCGTCTTACAACACGCCAGCCGCCGACGCCGCCATCCAGCAGCTTGGAAACACCAACACGGGCATCCTTAAGAAGTAGCGGTGATCAAGGCGGCGTGCCCACTCGCTGTGGCGGCGGCGCTTTGACGTTCGCCCTGCAGTGGACCAGGAGCAGGCACCTGCAGGTCCAGATCGTTGAGCGACCGCAAGGGCTGCTCACCTGCATTGCAACTCGAGCCTTTTGAATCGGCCTGTGCAATTTCGGGCCTAATTGAGAAGGTGTTGGCTTCGCAGGAAGCCAATCGCGCTTGCGACGCCGTCTTCGACGCGGATCGCTTCGCCAAGGCGGTTCGCTCGCTGCTGAATCAACGGATTTCCGGTGGCCTCTGCGATCGCGGCGGCCAGCCAATCGGCTGAAAGGTTCCTCACTCCTCTTGATCTTGGTCCGACGCCCAGATCATCGATGCGCCTTCCCCAGAACGGCTGGTCGCCAAAGAAGGGACAAATGATATTCGGCTTGCCAGCTCGAAGCGCAGCCCCCGTAGTGCCGGCCCCGCCGTGATGGACGCAGGCCGACATCAGCGGGAACAACTGCGCATGCGGTGCGCCTTGGATGAAATGGACGTGACTGGCTCCGAGATCGCCTCGAAGAGCACCGCCGCCGACCGCTAGAACGCCGCGTTTCCCAGCCTTGGCCAATGCCTCCAGTACGAGTTTCGTCAGGGACGTCGGGTCGACACCTGGCATGCTGCCAAAGCCCACATAAACAGGCCGCTCATCGCCCTCTACGAAGCGCTGGAGTTGCGGGTCAGGCTGCCAAACGTCGTCGCCTCCCAGGAACCAGTACCCAGTCACCGCGACAGTATTCGGCCAGTCCGGCGGAACGGGCACGACATGCGGACTATAGGCGTAGAGCGTCGCGCGAGGCCGCAGCTTCTTCTCCGGCGTGTTTGCGAGGTGGAGCTCGGTGGCCCGCCATTCCCCGATCATCCCGCGAAAGAGGGCGTAGGCGCTGTGAGCCATCGCGCTGTGCGTGAGTCTGTTGAGGGGGCCAAGCGAGCGGAACGGCACGAGCGGGCTCGCGAACGCTGCTGTCGGTGTGAAGCCAGGCAGGGGAGAAGCCAGAACGGCAGGGCAGGATAACTTTTCTGCGATATGCGCCGCGGCGATGGCCTTCGGGTGATAGATGATCAGTTCTGGACGAAATCGTCGGGCGGCTTGCCATTCGGCGCTGAGCTGTTGGCGGCCGATCGGCCTGAACTGCTTCAGCATCCTGAAGCCAGCCATAGACCCCGCACCGCCCGCCATTGCCGCCTTGGCTTCCGGGGTTTCCAGGAGGGCGAGATATTCACTCGGAAGATGCGCGAAAGCGATGCCGCGGCTCACGACGAACGATTCGAACTGCGAGGGCGCGGCGATCAGCACTTCGTGCCCGGCCTGCTTCAGACCGAGCGCCAAGGCGAGATAGGGTTGCACGTCGCCGCGGGTGCCTAGTGTATGGATTGCGACTCGCATGCTTCTGACCATTGAGAAATGGATTGGGACGACAACCGCTGCTCAGACAAGCCGCTTCTGATGAAGCTTTGACCACACCCCACCCATGTGTCGCAATCGGGCGCGAGTTTCTGCTCACTGGTCAGACGCTCGGGTTTCGGGAGATCGAGAGATCGGCCGATAGTGTGACGGCCCGCCAGGTTTATTGTTTGAGCTTCATCGTTCAGCGACGCCAATGAGTGCGGTCGAGCTTATCGGCAGCACCGGACGACCATCGGCTCTGGCCCGCACCTCGGCAATCACCGCCGCCTTTTCGATGTCGTCCAGGCTGGTCCAGTCGGGCGACATGCCAAAGAGCGTGTCAGGCGCGTCGAGCGCCGCGACGTCGAGCAGAAAATCATGAGTCACCGTGTCGATCCGGGGATTGCGATAGCCGGCAGCGACGAGGGCGCGGGCGAAATCGTCCGGATCGCTCAGGGCCTGAACGGCTTCAGGCATTGCCATGCCCGGCCGATCAGGGAACAGCTTTTGCCGCACTTCGCCCAACAGGAGGAAGGTCGCCGCGCCCCGATCCTGCCAGGTCGCAACCACGCCATGCCCGCCGGGGCGCGTCACCCGTCGCATCTCGGCCAAACCCTTGCGCCAATCGGGGAACATGATGACACCGAAGATCGAAAAGACGGCATCGAAATGCGCGTCGGGCAGGTCCAGCGCCTGTCCGTCCATGACCCGCGCCTTCACATTGGGCAGACCAGCAGCTGCGATGCATCCGACCATGCCGGGCGAGAAGTCGGTCGCCAGGACTCGTGCGCCGGTGCGAGCGGCTGCGAGGGCGAGCGCGCCGGTGCCGGCTGCCACATCGAGAACATGACTCTGAGGCGTCAGGGTTACGCGCGCCAGCGCCGCCTCCGCAAACAGGGCGGTGAAGGGGTGCGCGGTCTCTCGATAATGCCTGGCTGCGCTGTCCCAGTGGTCTGGATCCTCAAACTGTTGCACGTCGGATACCTCACGAGTCATGTAACTTTATATGTATCATGACTGCGTGCCCTTGCCAATGATGGGATGCGTGCGAAAGATCAGCCGATGCGAAACGACAGCCGCCTTTCTCGAATGCTGCATGTGCTGCTCCACATGGCGCGACATGACGGCCCCATGACCTCGGAGGCGATCGGCACGATGCTGGGGACCAATCCGGTCGTCGTTCGCCGCACATTGGCGGGGCTGCGCGATGCGGGCTATGTCCGGTCGGACAAAGGGCATGGCGGCGGGTGGGTCATCGCGTGCGACCTCGAGCGCGTGTCACTTCTCGATGTCTATCGTGCGGTTGGTGGTCCCCGGCTATTTGCGATCGGGAACGAGCATTCCAATCCAGACTGTGCGATCGAGCAACTCGTCAACGCAGCGGTGGACGATGTCCTTCGCGATGCCGAAGCATTGCTGGTCGAACGGTTGGGCGCGGTGAGCCTCGCAGACTTGAGCAAAGGTCTCGACGCGCGCTGCGCAGGCGATCCCAGGTGGCAGCTCGAACGGGTTGGCCGCTAAAGCTCTCTTCTTGTCGTAATTCCGGCTGCTCCGGCCAATGCGAGAAGTGAAGCGTCTTCTTGCCATGGGGCATTCAGCGAGGCGCGCCGTTCGTCCGCAGGGATCGCACGAAATCGATCACGGCCAGCACCACGACGCAGACAACGATGATGATGAGCGGAATGGCCTTGATCCAGACCAGCAGGATTCCAAGAAATGCGATCATGAGCGCGAGGCCGATGAGTCCGGTGATCAGATTGGTCATCGCACTTTCCTTTTCTCCGCGCCCGGAGCCGAGTTCGATCCGGCGCTCGGGGCGTTGCGCCGACCGCTACCACGCGTGCGCCCGATGGACTTGATCAGCCAGTGCGCCGTGCGCAAGAGGCGGGCGTCGTTGCCGCGGCGGCCGACGAGCTGGACCCCCAGCGGAAGGCCCGTTTCGGAACGCATCAAGGGCAAGCTGATCGCGGGCACGCCGAGATAGGTCCAGAGCGAGCAGAAAGCCGGGTTGCCGGTCGTTTCGATTCCGGGCGCCGCGCCCGGCGCGGCGGGCGTCAGGATGGCGTCGTATTCATCGAAAACGTGGTCCAGGGCCTGGTTGAGCGGCGCAATCCCAGCCAGAGCGTTGCAATAATCCGCCGCAAGATGCGCGCGGCCGCGCTCGATCGCCTGGCGTAGCCGCGTGCTCAGCCTGTCGCCGCCGCGCTGGTCATCGCGCCGCAGATTGTGCGCCATATCAACTTCCATGATGATGCGGTGCATGTCGACGGCCCCGTCGAAGCTCGGCCCAAGCTCGACCTCGCTGCACGCTTCGCCCAAAGCGTCGACGAGCTCGGCAAAGGCTTCCCGCGTCACCGGCTCGGCCTGATCCCAGACCGGAGAGCGCACAAAGGCAAATCGCGGCGGCAACGGCGGCTCGCTCGCCGCGACCGCAGAGAATGGCGGGCGAGCAACTGGCCGGGTGTCCGGATCCTCCGGGTCGAAGTCGACCATGACCTCCGCCAGCAGGGCCGCGTCCTCGACGTTGCGCCCGAACACGCCGACATGATCGAGCGTGCGCGACAATTGGAGCGCGCCGCTGCGTGGAATGAGACCATGCGTGGGCTTGAAGCCGACCACGCCGCAGAAGGCGGCAGGGCGGATCACCGAGCCGTTGGTCTGCGAGCCGATGGCACCCGGCACCATCAGCGCCGCGACAGCCGCGGCGGAGCCCGAGGACGATCCGCCGGGGGTGTGATTTGGGTTGTGCGGATTTCGGGTCTTGCCCGGATTGTAGTACGCGTACTCGGTGGTCACCGTCTTGCCGAGGATCACCGCTCCAGCCGCCCGCAGACGCGCCACGGCCGCCGCATCGCGCCGCGGCGTGCGTCCGGCCCACAGCTCCGATCCGAATTCGGTCGGCATGTCGCCGGTGTCGAAGATATCCTTGATGCCCACGGGCACGCCATGCAGCGGGCCTGTGGCCTTGCCGTGCTTGCGATGATCGTCGGCCGCCTCGGCCTGCCGCATCGCGTGGTCGCGATCGAGAAACGCCCACGCCTGGATATCGCGATCGACCTCATCGATGCGCCTGAGGCAGTCGCCGACGAGCTCCACCGAGCTGAGCCGGCCGTCGCGGATGCCGGCCGCGGCGTCCGCGAGGCCGAGCGCGTTGAGACTCATGCGCAGCCTCTCGTCGGTTTGCCGGGTCCGCTCATCGCGCCCCATAGAGATAGCTCGGCAGCCACAATGCGATCCCCGGGAAGATGTAGACCAGTGCCATGGTGAGGAAGACCAGGCCGACGAACGGAAGCGCGCCGGAGAAGATGTCGGTCAGCTTCACCTCAGGCGGCGCCACGCCCTTCAGATAGAAGGCGGCCATCGCGACCGGCGGCGTGTTGAACGCGGTCTGCGTGTTCAGTGCCACCAGAATGCCGAAGAAGATCGGATCGATGCCGTACTGGGGAAGCAGCGGCAGGAAGATCGGCACGAAGATGATGATGATCTCGGTCCATTCCAGCGGCCAGCCGAGCAGAAAGATGATGATCTGGGTCAGCAGCAGGAACTGGATCGGCGAAAGGTTCATCGAAGTGAAGAACTGCTCGACCACCGATTGTCCGCCAAGGACGGCAAATACCGCCGAAAACGTCCAGGACCCGATGAAGAGGTAGCAGACCATCGCGGTCGCGCGCACGGTCAGATACACGGATTCGCGTATCATCTCGTAGTTGAGCGAACGATAGGCGGCCGCCAGCACGATGCTCATGAGGGCTCCCACCGCGGCAGCTTCCGAGGGCGTCGCCAGCCCAAACAGGATCGCGCCGAGCACCGAAACGATCAGCAACGCGAGCGGCAGGAACGACGTGGCAAGCGCCCAGATGACCTTCGAGGTCGGCACGTCGGTCTGCTCGCGCGGCAGCTTCGGCGCGAGCGCGGGATTGATGATCGCGCGCGTCATCGCATAGAGGACATACAAGCCGGCCAGCATGAACCCCGGAAAGAACGCCGCCGCGTAAAGCTTGACCGCCGAGACGCCGGCAGTCGCCGCATAGACGATCAGGAGAATGCTCGGCGGAATCAGGATGCCGAGGCAGCCACCGGCGCAGACGACGCCCGCCGACAGCTTGGCGTCATAGCCGGCTCGCAGCATCGCCGGCAATGCCAGCAGCCCCATCAGCGTGACGACGGCGCCGACGATGCCGGTGGCCGTCGCGAACATGGCGCAGGTGATCAGCGTGGCCACGGCAAGTGCGCCCGGCACGTTCTTCATCGACAGCTGCAGCGAGTAGAACAGGCGATCGAGGATGTTCGCGCGCTCGATCAAATAACCCATGAACAGGAATAGCGGAACTGCCACCAGCACGTCGCTGGATGTGACCTCGAACGTCTTCTGCACCAGAAGCGTGAAGATGCGGTTCTGGAAGAAGTCCTGACCGGGGGTGTAGTAGGCATAGTAGCCGAACGAGACGCCCATCGCCATCAGCGTGAAGGCGATCGGGAAGCCGAGCATGATGATGAAGATGAAGAGGCCCAGCATCAGCATGCCGAGTTGAGGATCGGTCATGCGCCTGGTCCCTTCTCGCTCTGCGGCTCAGCCGCGTGCTGCTGATGTTCGCGGATGACGAGGCTCTCGGTCTCCTCCACGTCGTGCAGGCGTTGCGGCCATCGACCGGTGCGGATGCACAGCACGCAGCGGATGATCTCGGCGACCCCTTGCAGGAACAGAAGGAAGCCGGTGAGCGGGATCAGCGCCTTCAGTGGAAACACGGGAACGCCGGCCGGACTGAAGATGCTGACTTCGCGGAAGCGCACCGACATCTGGGCGTAGTTCCAGCCCGAATACATCAGCGCCGCGATCGCCGGCAGGAAGAACAGGATATACAGGACGAGGTCCATCGTCGCCTGGGTGCGCGGCGACCAGAGGCGGTAGACCACGTCGGCGCGGACATGGCCGTTTCGCGAGAGCGTGTACGCGCCGGCCATCAGGAACATCGCGCCGTAGGTGATGTAGCTGATGTCGAAAGCCCAGGTGGTCGGCGCACGCAGCACGTAGCGCACGAACACCTCGTAGCTGACTCCCAGGGTGAGAACGAGGATCAGCCAGGCGAACGCCTTGCCCACCCACGTGCTGAGCTCATCGATGAAGAACAGGAATTTCGTCATGCGAGCTGAACTCGCTGCGAGCAGTCCATCCGGATGTCCCCCTCCAACTCGTGGGCGGCGCTTCAATTGCGCCGCCCTCGCGATAAGACCTGACGCGATCCCCCGCGACAGCCGTCAGACCTTGAGCACGCCCGGGAAGTGATGCTCGAAGGCGCCGCGGTAGTCCGTCGCGTTGTTCATGTTGTAGTAAACCACGCGGCGCACCCATTCCTTCTGCGAATCCATCACCTTCTTCATGAACGGATCCGAGCCGAGCTGGGCGATCAGACCGTCCCACGCCTTGATCTGCGCGTCGAACACAGACTTCGGTGTGCGCTGGACGTTGACCTTGTCCTTGTTGATCAGCTCCTGCAGGTCCTTCGAATAATAATCCATGGCCTTCCATTCGTTGGCGGAGGACACGGCTTCGGCGGCGTATTGCAGGATCGCCTGCTGTTCCTTCGGCAGCGCGTTGAATTTCGTCCGGTTGAACATGATCTCGAAATATTCCGTCGCCTGATGATGGCTGCCCATCATGTAGTTCTTGGCGACATCCTGCGCGCCGAAGCGCCGGTCCGAGGTCGGATTGTTGAACTCGAACCCGTCGATCACGCCGCGCTCCATCGCGGGTACGATCTCGCCGCCGGGCAGCTGCGCGACCGATGCGCCCATCGCCTGGAAGAGATCGGCGGCCAGACCCACCGTGCGATATTTCAAGCCCTTGAGATCGGCGTCGCTGGTGATCGGCTTCTTGAACCAGCCGAGCGGCTGGGTCGGCATCGGCATGGCGAAGAAGCTCTTGATGTTGACGTTCATGATCTTGGTCTGGAGCTCCTCGAACAGCTCCTTGCCGCCGCCGTTGTGGATCCAGCCAAGGCCTTCGTTGGCGTTGAAGCCGAACACCGGGCCGGTGCCGAACAGCGAGGCGGCCTTGTGCTTGCCGTACCAGTACACCGTCACCGTGTGTGCCGCGTCGATCTGGCCGCCATGAACGCCGTCGAAGACCTGGAACGGATGCACGACCGAGCCGCCGACCAGATAGTCGATGCGCAGCCGGCCTCCGGCCATATCGTTGACGCGCTTCACATAATCTTCGGCCATCTCGTTGAAGACATCGGCCTTGCCCCACGAGCCCTGCATCTTCAGGGTCGCTGTCTGCGCCCGGCTGACTTGCGGCATGGCGATAGTGGCAGCGCCGGCCGCGCCGGCGGTCAGCAGGAATTTGCGACGAGTTGTTCTGGTCTTTTCGGACTTTGCAGTCATGGACGTCCTCCCTGGCGGCCTGATTGTTCGAACGCGTTTCGACGCGCTTGTCGTTGTGAACCGCTGGAGGTATGCCGCATTCCAGCGACTTTGATCACAGTTTGGACGCATTGCCGGCATCCGACAAGCCCCGGTGTCGCATTATTGGTCTTAGACGTTCGACTCCAAGCAGCCGGATATTCACGCGCATGTCGCGGCGCAGCAAAGATGCAGCCGGACTTCTGCCAGTGGTGCCCGCCCGATGCGATTCTGGAAAATTTCGCGGCTCCTCAGGGCTCGCGTGCCGTCATAGGATCGGATCATCCGGGCTTCATTTCCAAGCCCGTTCGTTGTGAACTCGACCTTGGCGGCGAAAGCAGATCTGGACATCCAGCCCGGCCGTTGCCGCGAACAAAAGCACAGAGGGGGGATCATCATGCCTGCGTTGTCACGCCGCGATTTCCTGGCACTCTCGACGGCGGCCGCCGCCGTCGGCCTCGCCGCGCCCGCGCGCGGGGCGATGGGGCCGAACGACAAATACGATCTGGTGATCCGCGGCGGCGAGGTGCTCGACCCCAGCCAGTCGCTGCGCGCCAGGCGCGATGTCGGCATCCGCTGGGGCACGATCGAGGCGGTCCAGGAGGCGATCCCGGCGGAGCGCGCGCTGAAGAGCATCGACGCCTCGGGCAAGCTGGTGATGCCCGGCCTGATCGATCTGCATTGTCACGTCTATCCCTACGGCTCGGCGATCGGCATTCCCGCCGACGAGCTGGTCCAGTTCCAGGGCACGACGACCGTCGTGTCGGCGGGCGATGCCGGCGTCAACAATCTGGCGGCGTTGCGCCGCTTCATCGTGGCCCAGACTCGGGCGCGGATGTACGCCTTCGTCCACATCGCCAATAACGGCCTGTCGGCGTTCCCGGTCGCCGAGCTCCACAACATCGATACAGCGCAGACCGAAGCCTGCGCCATGGCACTGGCCGAGAATTCGGACTTCCTGCTCGGGGTCAAGGTGCGCATGTCGGAAAACGTCATCTTCAAGCATGGGCTCGAGCCGCTCAAGCGCGGCATCCAGGCGTGCGAGATGTGCGGCTGGCCGGCGAAGATGATGGTACATATCGGCGGCGTCGAATCCAAGGAGCTGATGTCGCAAATCCTCGACCTGATGCGCCCGGGCGACGTGCTGACGCATGCCTATTCGGGCGCCCCGAACATGTCGAGCGTGTTCACGAATATCGTTCAGGACGGCAAGCTGCTGCCTGCGGCTCTCGCGGCCAAGCAGCGCGGCGTCATGTTCGACGTCGGGCATGGCGGCGGCAGCTTCGATTTCACCGTGGCGGAAGTGGCGATCCCCGGCGGATGCGCTCCTGATACCATCTCTTCGGACATCCACGTCTTCTCCGGCAATTCGCCGGGGATTCCCTTCCTGCCCAACGTCATGAGCAAGTTCATGACGCTCGGTTTCACGCTGGAGCAGGTGGTCGCAATGGCAACGACCGCGCCGGCGAAGATCATCAGCCGCGCGCCGAAGATCGGCACGCTGCAGGTCGGTGCGCCCGCCGACGTCGCGATCATGGAGCTGGTGGAGGGACCGGTCAGCTTCGTCGACACGCGCAACAACAGGAGGGAAGGGAAAGCCCACCTCAAGCCGATCCAGACCGTCATCAACGGCGTGCCGTTCGGGCGGCCGTATCAGGCGCCGTTCTCAGTAAGATAGAGAGGCGGCGCCGGTCTCAGGTCTCTTCGAGATTCGGCGAAAAGTTCTTACAGGCCGAGCGTTGATCTCCGGGCCTTCGACCCAGCCGATGGAAAAGCCGACATATCCGGCAAGCGAAGCATAGATGCCCGTGCCGGACGCAGTTTGCCCGACCCATTTGCCCGTAGGCCCCGAACCGAGCGGTCACGAGCGAATGGGCTCGATCCCGGCCTGTCCCGGGCTTCCCCTCACGCCCCGTATGGCCTATGACGCTGCAACGCAAAAATCCCCCAAAAGTCACGCATGATCCGCCTCGACAACGTCAGCAAGCAAGCCGGCCACCAGATCCTGTTCATCGAAGCCTCCGCGGCCCTCAACAAGGGGGAGAAGATCGGTCTCGTCGGCCCGAACGGCGCCGGCAAGAGCACGCTGTTCCGGATGATCGCCGGCGAGGAACTGCCCGACGAGGGTCAGGTCTCGATCGATCGTGGCATCACCATCGGCTATTTCAACCAGGACGTCGGCGAGATGAGTGGCCGCAGCGCGGTGGCCGAGGTGATGGACGGCGCCGGCCCCGTCAGCGAGGTCGCAGCTGAATTGCGCGAGCTCGAGGCCGCCATGGCCGACCCCGACAAGGCCGACCAGATGGACGAGATCATCGCCCGCTATGGCGAGGTGCAGCACCGGTTCGAGGAGCTCGACGGCTATGCGCTCGACGGCCGCGCGCGCGAGGCGCTCTCCGGCCTCGGCTTCAGCCAGGAGATGATGGACGGGGACGTCGGCAAGCTCTCCGGCGGCTGGAAGATGCGCGTGGCGCTGGCGCGCATTCTCCTGATGCGCCCCGATGTCATGCTGCTCGACGAGCCGAGCAACCATCTGGATCTGGAAAGCCTGATCTGGCTGGAAAAATTCCTGCACGATTACGAAGGCACGCTGCTGATGACCTCGCACGACCGCGAGTTCATCAACCGCGTGATCTCCAAGGTGATCGAGATCGATTCCGGCTCGCTCACCACCTACACCGGCGATTACGAATTCTACGAGCAGCAGCGGGCGCAGAACGAGAAGCAGCAGCAGGCGCAGTTCGAGCGCCAGCAGGCCATGCTCGCCAAGGAGATCAAGTTCATCGAGCGCTTCAAGGCGCGCGCGTCGCATGCGGCCCAGGTGCAGAGCCGGGTCAAGAAGCTCGACAAGATCGAGCGGGTCGAGCCGCCGCGCCGCCGCCAGAGCGTCGCGTTCGACTTCCTGCCGGCGCCGCGCTCGGGCGAGGACGTCGTCGCGCTCAAGAACGTGCACAAGGGCTATGGCTCAAAGCGCATCTATGACGGGCTGGACTTCATGATCCGCCGTAAGGAGCGCTGGTGCGTGATGGGCGTCAATGGCGCCGGCAAGTCGACGCTGCTCAAGCTGGTTGCCGGTGCGAGCGAGCCCGACGAGGGCACCGTGGCGCTCGGCGGCAGCGTCAAGATGGGCTATTTCGCCCAGCACGCGATGGATCTGCTCGACGGCGAGCGCACCGTGTTCCAGTCGCTGGAGGACGCGTTTCCGACGGCGGGGCAGGGCTCCTTGCGCGCGCTCGCCGGCTGCTTCGGCTTCTCTGGCGACGACGTCGAGAAGCGCTGCCGCGTGCTCTCGGGCGGCGAGAAGGCGCGCCTCGTCATGGCCAAGATGCTGTTCGACCCGCCGAACTTCCTGGTGCTTGACGAGCCCACCAACCATCTCGACCTCGCCACCAAGGAAATGCTGATCAATGCGCTGTCGGATTTCGAGGGCACCATGCTGTTCGTCTCGCACGACCGGCATTTCTTGGCGACGCTGTCGAACCGCGTGCTGGAGCTGACGCCTGAGGGCATCCACCAATATGGCGGCGGCTACACCGAATATGTCGCGCGCACCGGGCAGGAGGCGCCGGGGTTGCGGAGCTAGTCATGGCTTTTGCCCGTCAGTCTGGCGACGGTCTCGATTTCGTTGGTCCAAATGCCGCCGGAATAGCTTTGCGGAAGGCGGGCGAGCAATTCCGCCGTGTCGACGCCCGTAGAAAACCCGCCGCCGCTGTAGGGGCCGAGCACGAACGCGGCGCTGTTGACGCCATTCATGCGTGCGAGGAAGCGATCGGGCCAGCCCCATAGCCAGGGGGCGACGTTGATTGGCACCAGCACCATCGCGTTGCGGCAAGCCTGCGGGACGAGGCCTGTCCAGCCGTAGCCGATATAGCGGACCAGGCAGCTTCGGATGGCTGCGCGCGAGATCGTGCGGACATCCGGGACGAGGCGACGGATCACGTCGATGGGCTCGTCGCCGCCATAGACCATGATGGTGCTGCGCCTCCCGGCCGGCAACGCGGTCAGCACGCCGGCAAGTTTCTCGCCTTCGTCCGGGTCCCGGCTCTTCACGTTGATGAGCAACTGCTTGTCGGAGAAGGCAGCGAACACCTCCGACAATGTCGGCATCATGCCGACGCCCTTGCCGCGGAACGGGAAGGTCTTGCCGCCGTCGGCGGTGTAGCCGTAGCCGATATCGAGCGTCTTCAGCTTTGCCATGCTCTGCGCGCGGGTGACGCCGAGGCCGTCGGTCCGGCAGTCGAGCGTCCAGTCATGGAAGACGGCGAACTCGCCGTCATTGGTCGGGTGCACGTCGAGCTCGACGATGTCGGCACCGGCCGCGAAGCTCGCGCGCATCGAGCGCAGCGTGTTTTCGAGATAGTCGTGCACCGGCGGCAGCATCCGCGCGGCGGTGCAGGTATCGTTCTTCAGGTCGCGTTCATCGAACCGCTGCGCCATGCCGCGATGGGCGAGCAGCACCGGCTTGCCGTCCCGATGTGGCGCCAGAAGGCTTGTATTGTTGACGTAAATTGCAGCTGCGACGGCGATCATGATCGCCGCGGTCACTTTCAGTTTCCTGCCCACCAGACATTCCTCATTCCATGATCATCATCCTCAGTGTTTGAGGTCGATTTGCGGCACCCCGCGCAAGACGTCCCGGCACGGTCGGCGTCTTGAATGCCTCCCGTTCGTTCGTTACGCTTCGCAAAATGGGAACGAACAACCATGAAGCAGCTGCGGATCGGCGACATCACCATCGATGCGGTGATCGAGCGGGAGGGGCCATGGCGGCGGCCCCAGGACTTTTTCCCGACCTATGACGAAGACGTCTTCAAGCGCCATCTGCCGACGATGGAGCCGGAGGTGTTCGATGCCGCGCGCGGCATGATGGTGATCACCTACCAGACCTTCGTGGTCCGCACGCCGCGTTACACCATCCTTGTCGACACCTGCACCGGTGAGGACAAAGGCCATCCGCCGCCGTTCGATTTCCCCGGCAAGGCGCGCTGGCGCAATGAGCTGTTTGCGCTCGGCATCGGCTTTGAGCAGATCGACTACGTGTTCTGCACGCATCTGCACATCGACCATACCGGATGGAACACGACCCTGCGCGACGGCCGTTGGGTGCCGACGTTCCCGAATGCGAAATATATTTTCCACAAGGGCGAGTATGCGGCCTGGGAAGCCGAGCATGCCAAGGGCAACAATCCGCCTGGCACCGTCTTTCGCGACAATTGCCGGCCGGTCGCCGAGGCCGGGCAGGCGCTGCTCGTCGACGACGACTACGCGCTCGACGACACCGTTACGCTCACGCCGACGCCGGGGCATTCGCCGTGCCATTGTTGCGTGAACATTCTTTCGAAGGGCCAGCGCGCCGTGGTCGCGGGCGACCTCATGCACCACCAGATTCAGTGTCGTGAGCCGGATTGGTCGGCGAAGCCGGATTGGGATGCGAAGCTGTCGGCGGTGTCGCGAGCAAAGTTCTTCGCCTCTGTTGCCGACACCGACACGCTGATCCTGCCGATCCATTTTCCGACGCCCACGGTTGGCCTGATCAAGCCGTTCGGCGCGGCGTTCGATTATCGTTTCAAGCGCGACTAGGCTCTAATAGGTGTAGAACATCCGCTGAATGTCCTTGGTGTCGCTCGTCTTGGTCAACGCCAGCATCAGCAGAATGCGCGCCTTCTGGGGATTGAGCGTATCGGAGACGACGAAGTCGTGCTCATCGTCCTTGGCCTCGCCATTGCGCGCGACGATGCCGTTGCCGACGCGGCTGCTGCGAAGGATCACGACGCCTTTCTTGCGGGCTTCGTCGAGCGCCGGCTCGACCGCCGGGCGGGCCAGGCTGCCGTCACCCACGCCGGCATGGACGATCCCCTTGGCGCCGGCGCCGACAAAGGCATCGATCGCGACCCGGTTCATGTTGGCGTAGCCGTAGACGATGTCGACCTGCGGCAGGACATCGAGCTTGGACACGTCGAATTCAGAATCTGCCGTGTGCCGGCGGGTCGATTGCCGATAGAAATACGGCTTGTTGCCCTGCATGTAGCCGAGAAAGCCGAGTTCAGGCGTGCGAAAGGTGTCTGCCGTGGACGTGTTGTTCTTGGTGACATCGCGCGCGGCGTTGATCTGATCGTTGAGGGCGACGAGCACGCCCTTGCCCACGGCTTCTTCACTGCCGGCGAGGATCACCGCATTGAAGAGATTGATCGGGCCGTCCGCGCTGATCGCGGTCGATGGCCGCATCGCACCGACGACGACCACAGGCTTCTTGCTCTTGACGACCAGATTGAGGAAATAGCTGGTTTCCTCGATCGTATCGGTCCCGTGTGTGATCACGATCCCGTCCACGTCGTCCTGCGCGAGGAGCGTATTGACGCGCTTGGCGAGCTTCAGCCAATGATCATTGTTCATATTCTCGCTGGCGATCTGGAAGACCTGCTCGCCCTTGACGTTGGCCACGGTTTTCAACTCGGGGACGGCGTTCAAGAGGGTCTCGATGCCCACCGTGGCCGCGGTATACCCGATGACGGTGGTGCTGCTCGCCCCGCTGCCGGCGATCGTGCCGCCGGTTGCGAGAACCATGACGTTGGGCAGGCCGGGGCTTCTCGCGTTGGCAACGTCAACGATCATGAGCAGCGCAAAGAGCACGCTCATTATCGCCATCATGTGATCACGCACGCGGAACTGCAACATCTCGTCCATCCTTTGCTGGAAGCCTCGTTGATGCGCCCCGGTTCGCTCAGCGTCGCATCATCTGTCAGCCGCTGCGTTCTGTCTAGGGTCGCGGCGCGTTTGCTTTACGCGCTCGGCGCGTGTCGGAAACTGGCGGTGCGGAGGCACCAAAAAGCAAATGGCCGGGACATTCTCGCGCGAAGACGCGCTTCTGCCCGGCTATGACGGCATTTCGGTTGTGGCTTTGCTGAAAAAGCCGGGAACGGACTGCGCGTTACGCGCTGGTCTCGCACTTCTTCATGAAGCTGTTCTTGGCGGCGCCGGCGAGCGGCTTGCCGTCTGCGCTGACGGCCTTGGGCGCGCAGGCGTCTTCCTTGCACTTCTTCAGGAACGAGGTCTTGGCGGCGCCGGCCAGCGGCTTGCCGTCCTTGCCGACGGCCTTGCTCTCGCAGGTTTCTTGCGCAAGGGCCGAGCCCGCTGCGAAGGTGGCAACGATCGCAGCGAGGAAAATCCGTTTCATCATGGGGGTCTCCTGAACCAGAAATGGCCGGGAGAGTGGAGCCGGGAATCGTGGCGCAATCAAGCAGGATGAGCACTGGGCCGCCCGGTCGCCCGCTGATTTTTGCGCGCCAGCTCGGAAGATGTCGCCTCTGTTGCAGTGCTCGCTGACCGCATCGGGCGATCCTGCTAGCGTCGGTCCCTTGAGATGGAGAGGAAGCATCGTGATGGACGCCGCGATCCCGCACGACCAGGCAGCCGATCGGCATTCCCACCTGGTTCGACCCCAAGACATGGATTGGCAGAAGACGCGCTTTCCGGGCTGCGAGGCCAAGACGCTACTGTTCGATCGCCGTACGGGGCTGATGACCGCCTTGATGCGTTTTGCGCCAGGATCGGTGCTGCCCGATCACGAGCATGTCGGCATCGAGCAGAGCTGGGTCATCGAAGGTGCGCTCGTCGACAAGGAGGGTCCGGCCAAGGGCATTGCCTGCAAGGCCGGCGAATTCATCTGGCGCGAGGCGGGGAGCCGGCATGCCGCCTGGTGCCCCGACGGCGCGTTGATCCTGGCGATCTTCCAGGTGCCGAACAAGTTTTTCGAGGCCGACGGCCGCGTGGTCGATGCCGCTGGCCAGGACTGGGATGAGACCTGGGGGCACACCGCGGCGCAGCGGGCGCAGAGCGCCTGATCGCCTTCACGCGCCGCGCATCAGCAGCGCCTTGAAGTCGGCCCGCGCGCGCTGCGCCTCAGTGCGCGCGACGTCGGAGGCGTCGCCCATGCCGAAATAGCCATGGATCAGGCCGGGGCCCTCATGGTGCTTGACCTTCACGCCGGCGGCCTCCAGCGCCCGCGCATAGGCGGCGCCTTCGTCGCGTAGGGGATCGAACCAGGCGGTGGTCACGACCGCGGGCGCGACGCCGGCCAAGGAGGCGGCCCGCAGCGGCGAGACGCGCCAGTCGCCGGCGTGTGCGGGATCGGCGAGATAATGGCCGCAGAACCATTCCATCGTCGCCCGCGTGAGGAAGTAGCCCTCGGCGTTCTCGCTGCGCGAGGGATAGCGCGCGTTCTCGCGCGCATCGGCATAAGCGCCGACGACGTCGGTGACCGGATAGACCAGCAGTTGCGCGGCGAGCTTGATGCCGGCCTCCCGGCAGGCGATCGCGCTCGTCGCTGCGAGATTGCCGCCGGCGCTGTCGCCGGCAACGCCGAAGCGCGTTGCGTCACCGCCAAATTCCGCGACGCGGCCAAACACGTCGCTAACCGCGGCGAAAGCATCCTCGAAGGCGCCGGGAAAGCGCGTCTCGGGCGGGCGGCGATAGTCGACGGAGACAACGACCGCGCCGGTCTCGATCGCAAGGTTGCGCGCCTGCCGGTCGTGGGTTTCGAGATCGCCCGCAACCCAGCCGCCGCCATGGAAGAACACCACCGTCGGTGCCGGCGCGGCGCCGACCCGATAGACCCGTGCGGGAAGCAGACTGGCGCCGCCTTTCACCCTGATATCCTCGACGCTATCGACCGGCGGCGGCGGAATGGCGGCACGCGAGGCAGCGAGTGCGCGCAAGGAATCGCGGGCGCTCTGTGGCGTCATGACCGTGGGATCGCGCATCGGCATGAGCGGAATGATCTGGGCGATGACGGGATCGAGCGGTGCGGCCATGGGCTTTCCTCACAGGGTTCTTGGTCTTGCTTGGTCATTAGCATAGGTTTTGCGGGCCGCATCGGCAACCGGCGTGCGTCGCAAGGCCGGACGAACGGGCAGGGAGGTTCACGAGGTGGAATTCGAGACGCTGGTCCAGTCGCGCCGCAGCGTGCGTGGTTTCAAGAACGAGCCGGTGCCGCGCGCGGTGATCGAGGCGATCATCGAGAGCGCCAAGCGCGCGCCCTCGTCGATGAACACCCAGCCCTGGCATGTCCATGTGCTCACGGGTCATCCGCTGGAGGAGGTGCGTCGCCGCAACATGGCGGAGATGGCCGGCGGTGCCAAGGTCAAGCGCGACATCGTCAGCCATGGCGAATACCAGGGCGTGCATCGTACCCGGCAGGTCGACATCGCCAAGAAGCTGTTCGGCGCGATGGGAATCGCGCGCGACGACAAGCCGATGCGGCAGGACTGGGTGCTGCGCGGCTTCCGCCAGTTCGACGCGCCGGTCTCGCTGGTGCTGACCTATGACCGCGTGCTCGATCCCGGCGCGGTCTGCCACTTCGATCTCGGCGCGCTCTGCTACGGCATCGTGCTCGCGGCGTGGGACCGCGGGCTCGGCTCGGTCATCAACGGGCAGGGCATCATGCGCTCCGACATCGTGCGCGAGGTCGCCGAGATTCCGGAGGACGAGGTCATCATGACCTGTGTCGCGATGGGCTATCCCGACGACGGCTTTGCCGCGAACGCCGTGCGCTCGGACCGCGAGCACAACCACCAGTTCGTGCGTTACGTGGGTTTTGCCGATTAGCACGAGCAAGAGGAGATTATTCTCTGGCGGAAAATTTTTGGTGCGGTGTCGCGAGTGGCCTCTTGCATTCTCGAAGTCGCGGGAGGAACAATATGCGGACTGAGAGGTTTGTTGCTGGCGCGAGGGAATTGATATGCGGCGGCTGGCTAGCCTGGTTCGGCGGTTCTTCGGTCCGCGACTGCGGCCCAAGATCGACGATGATCCAAGTCTTCCGTTCACACCCGAAGAGTTCGGCCGGCTGATTCGCAGCGGCCGGCACGAGGACATGAAGCTGCTGGCCGACGGGCTGGCCTGCCGCTCCATCCCGCGCCGCGCCAGCCATCGTGCGACGCATTAGGCTGCGCTCGAGACGGGTCACAGCGCTCACCGCGTGAGCGCGACCTGCTTGAACGCGCGGACTAGCGCCTTCTCCAGCTTGCCTGTCATCTCGCACAGAACGTCGTAGGCCTCCGCGCGCGCCATGGTCGGCTTGTAGTGCCGGTGCTCGATCAGGGCTGCGAAGATGTCCGAGATCGTTAGAATCCTGACGATATCGCCAATGCTCTCGGCGCAGAGCGCATCGGGATAGCCGCTCCCGTCGAGGTACTCGTGATGATGGCGGACGGCATCGAGAATCTCCGGCGAGATCCCGTCATGGTCCTTGAGAAACGTATGGCCGGCGGCGGGATGCGTTTCGATCAGCGCGCGCTCGGCGGCATCGAGGCGGCCCGGCTTGTCGAGGATGGCGAGCGGAATCTGCGCCTTGCCGATGTCATGGAACATGGCCGCCGAGTAGAGACGTTCCAGGTCGGCCCTGCCGACGCCAAGGCTCAGTCCGAAGTCGATCGCGACACCGGTGACGAGCAGGCAATGCTGATAGGTTCCTTCGTGGTGCCGCCGCACCGTCATGAGCCACTCCGTCAGGCCATGGCGGGTGATGCGATCGGCGATCTGGCGCCCCGCTTCCTTGGTGGCGTTGACGTCAAGCGGCTGGCCCAGGGTGACGGAGGTAAACATGGATGCGATCGCGGTCGCGGCGGTCTCGACGGCAGTGTCGGCCTGCGCGCTCTCGCGCGACGCGGCCGAGAGCGGATCAGGCGGATCGGACAGCGCCGCCAGCAGCCTCGCCCGGTTGATGGTGCCCGGAAGGACCAGTGTCGCTCCAAGCGCATAGGCCTGCGAAACGGCGACATGCGAGGTGTGCTCCAGCAGGAAAATCCGCTTCTTCGCCTTTGCGAGCTTGCCCGCCCGTTTCTTGATCGCCGCGATATTGTCGACATCGCGAAGCTCGGCGCGAATGACGATGGCGGACGGCACCTCTGACAGCTTGGCCTCGGCGTCCAGCCGCTCGCCCGCGACGGCGAAGCGTTGCTCGAGGAGCGAGCACACACCGGCCAGCTTGTCGGACGTGTCGGCCAGCACATGCACGAACGGGCGCGGCGCTGCAGCGACCGCGACGCCGCCAAGGCTGGTGGGTTTGAGTGTGGTTTGCGCGTTCTGCACGGATATGCCCCGGAATAGCGCGGGCTCCAATCGATGGGTCGAATTCTCGGTCTATTTGGCCTGATCGGAGCTCTGCGCTGCGGCAGCCGGCGTAATCGCCTGCTTCTTCTTGCTTTGTGCCGTGACGAAGTGGATGCCAGCGGTGGTGCCGTCGATCCAGACCAGCTCGCAGCGCCGGTAGGCCAGGCCCGTCGACGACAGCAGCATGAAGAATTCCTTGGCCTGGAGCACATCCAGCGTGCCCTCGACCTCGACCTTCGCGCCCGTCTGCGAGACGTCGAGCAGGACGCAGCTGCGCCGCCAGGTGCCGTCGGATCCCATGAGATTGACCGGCTGCCTGTGGTCCATTTTCACGCGAAAGGCTTTGCGACCGTCGAACTTCATCGGCTAACCCCCATCTTTTTTGCGTCGCGATGTCCCCGACCGCACTCCTTGGCGTTTGCGGCAATTTCGCCCCACCGCACCGTCCACTGGCTGGTCGACAGCAGCAGCGTCTCGAAAATGTGCTGCGCGCGTTCGCGCTCGGCGAAAGAAAGCCGTGTGCCGCTGCGGTTGCTCAGGATGGCGAGCGTGGTCTGCCAGTTCAGCCGCGAGGCGCGGCAGGCCATGACGAGACCCTCGCAATCCTCGTCGGTCATGACATGTTCGACGATCTCGATGGGAGCGCCTGAAAGCACCGACAGCGCGGTGATGAGGTTGGCGCTCTCGCCGCGGATGGCGAAGCGGTTCACCGTGGAATCGTTCAGCTTGCCGATGCGGCTGAGTGCAACGATCTCCGGTCGCGCGATCGCATAGGCCGCCGCGGAGGGTAGCTTGGTGACGATGGGTGCGGCCGTTGCGGCTTGAAGCGAGACGGTGGCGTTCGGGCCGATGCCGGATTTCGGCGCCGGTGAGGCCGACAGCAACTTCCGCATGACTGTGTCGGGCGTGTCGGGCCTGAGCGCCAGTGCCTTGGTGAGTTCGTCATCCACCAGGCACTTCTCAACCAGCGCAACGTAAGCGGCTTCGGAGAACCTTGCCTCGCTGTTGCCGATCAGCGCAAGACAAGCGCTGGAAGTGCCACCCTTGATCAGCGTCTCCACCACCCGTGGATCGATCGGCGCGCGGCCGGCGATGGCACATTGCTGCCGTACGCCGCTCGCGGCTGCGATCAGTTTGAGATCGGACGTGGACAGCGACCGCGAGCGGAGCAAAACGGGGCAGGCGACTTCCGGGTCGCGGTGCGAGGCGAGACGTCGCACGGTGTCCGGCGGAGCCGCCTTGAGCTCTGCGAGCGCCGCGCTGACATCGATCAGCGCGCTGGCCTCAACCCGCTCGATCAGTCGCACCAGGACGCCGTCGACCACACCGGCGAGCAATTCCTGGGATCGACCGCGGCTGCTTGTGAGCAGTTGCAAAAGGCCGAAGAGAATGCGGGCGCACCGGTCCAGCGGACACGTTGCGACCGCGTTCTCCAATTCGGCCAGATTGTCGGCAGGCGAATTTGCCGTCATGGCAGGAGCCTGAAATGAAATAAATTGCACAATCAAACGACGGTTATTCCGCCGCAAAGGCGTTAATTTGAATCTTAAATGGCAACGGCTTCGGTATTGGCGCACCGCCTCAATGGCAGGAAACGCTATCGAAATTCGGCGAGACAGGGTTGTCCCGGATTGTTCTTTCAACCGGCCCGTCTCCAATTGATCAGGGCACGTTAGGATCGATTCTAACGAAATAACCGAAGGAGGCAGCGAACGGCACCCCGCGGCCGGACGCACATTCAGAGCGGCGCGGCATTTTTCATATTTCCATGAACAGCATTGACGATGTGCCGAGGTCGGCACTCAAAACATTTCGTTTTTCAGACGTCGACGAATTTCGAAGCGCTATACGCGGGCTGAATTTCGAATTCACCCCTTTTGTGCGGAAGATTTCGGCTGAGCAGACGATCCTGGCCCTACCGGGCTGCGACGTGAATTTGACGCGCGCGTTTCCGCGGGTGGTTGACGCACAACTCGTGGAGAATTGCACGGCGATCGGCTTCACGATGGATGATCTCAACGTGCCAATTCGCTTTAACGGCTCGCAACGGGCGCGACCCGCCGTGGTCATTGGCAGCGGCGGGGCGGCCTACACCACCATCGAGGAGGTGCAGCGGCAAATCGCCTCGGTGATTTTCCGGCCCGAGGTGAGGGATCGTGGCTGGCCGCCCACGCTCTCGAGCTTCAAGATTTTTGAAATCTCCACGGCCGGCTTGCAGCGGTTGCGCGGCGTGGTTAGGGAGGTGCTGGCCGAGGCGGCCGGGCCGATTTCGGCACCGGAGCTCTTGTTGAAGGGCGCGGCGATGAAGGAGTCCCTGCTCGGAGCCGTTGACGAGGCCTTTGCGACGATCGTTCCGGCCCGCTGGACCTTTGCACCCAACGACGGACGGAATTTCAGGCTATTCCAGGACATCCGCGCGCTGCTGTCTGACGACCTGTCGGAGCCGATTTATAGCGACGAGATCGCGCGCAGGCTCGGACTGTCCGTTCGCACCATGCACGACGTCGTGCGCCGCTATCGCGGCATGAGCCTGCACCGCTATTTGCGTCTGCATCGGCTGTGGCTGGTGCGTCGGCGCCTTCTCGCCGGGGCCGATAGCGTCAAGGCGGTCGCGCTGGCGTATGGCTTCTGGCACCTCAGCGATTTCTCCAGAAGCTACCGCGACCAGTTCGGCGAGACGCCGTCGCAAACACTGGACCGCGGTCGCGGAAGGTAGAACGATAAATCGGGTAGGGCTGGGCGCCGGTTTCGTGCTACCGTTCGGCCATGAGCAATCGCATTCTCGTTCTCTACGGTTCTTACCGTTCCGACCGCATGGGCATCCGCCTTGCGAATTTCGTCATCAACCGGCTGCGCGATCGCGGCGAGGACGTCGAATTCATCGACGCCAAGGCGATCGGGCTGCCGATGCTGGACCGGATGTACAAGGAACATCCCAAGGGCTCGGCGCCGGAGGCGCTGGAGAAGCTGGCCGGGCAGATCCGCGGCGCCGACGGATTCGTCTTCGTCACCGGCGAGTACAATTGGGGCATGCAGCCCGGGCTGAAGAACCTCACCGACCATTTCCTGGAGGAATGGTTCTGGCGCCCGGCCGCGATCGTGAGCTATTCGGCCGGCCGGCTGTCCGGCGCGCGCGCAGCGACCGCCTGGCACGGCACGCTCTCGGAGATGGGCATGGTGGTGATATCGAGCACCATCGGTGTCGGCCCGATCGCGCAGACGCTGTCGGACGCCGGCGAGCCGATCGGCGACGGCGGCAAGGCTCTGGAGCGCTCGTTTCCGCGCTTCGCCGACGATCTGACCTGGTGGATCGAGGCGGCGAAAGCACAGCGCGCGCGCAAGGCGCCGCCGTATTGAGGTCGCGTAGCCTGGATGGAGCGACAGCGTAATCCAGGGTCTCGCGCGTCAACGGCACTGTCCCGGATTGCGCTGCGCTCCATCCGGGCTACGACTTCGCGTGCTACGCCGCCCGGACCTCACCGAGGAAGCGCTCGAACTGGCCGGCGAGATCGCGCGACTGGGTCGAGAGCTGCTCGGCCGCGCCCAGCACCTCTCTTGCCGCGGCGCCGGTGTCGTCGGCGGCGCGCTGCACGCCGGAGATGTTGCTGTTGACCTCCTGGGTGCCGCGGGCAGCCTCCTGAACGCTGCGGGCGATCTCCTTGGTCGCCGAGCCCTGTTCCTCGATCGCCGCGGCGATGGCGGTGCCGATCTGGTCGATCTCGGCGATGACGTCGGCGACGTTGCGGATTGCCGCCACCGTCTCGTCGCTCGCGGTCTGGATCGCGGTGATCTGCTCGGAGATCTCGGTCGTGGCCTTGGCGGTCTGGCCGGCCAGCGACTTCACTTCGGAGGCGACCACGGCAAAGCCGCGGCCGGCCTCGCCGGCACGGGCGGCTTCGATGGTCGCGTTCAGTGCCAGCAGGTTGGTCTGCTCGGCGATGCTCTGGATCAGCGTCACGACGTCGCCAATCTTCTGGGCGCCCTCGGCGAGCGTGCGCGCCGTGTCGCCGGTGCGGCGGGCATTGTCGACGGCACGTGCCGCGATCTCGGTGCTTTGGGCGACCTGACGCCCGATCTCCGCGATCGAGGAGGTCAGCTCTTCGGTGGCGCTCGCGACCGTCTGCACGTTGGTCGAGGTCTGTTCGGAGGCGGCGGCGACCACGGCGGCCTGGCTGTTGGTCTGCGCCGCCGTCGAGGTCATCGACTGCGCGGTGCTTTCCATTGCAGCAGAGGCCCGCGACAGGCCGCCGACCAGCTCGGTCACCTTGGCCTCGAAGGCGCGGGTGAGATCGTCGAGCGCTTGGGCGCGGCGCATCTTGCCGTCGTTCTCGGCCTGCTTCTCGGCCGCGAGCCGATCGGCGCGAATCATGTTGTCCTTGAACACCTGAACGGCCGCGGCCATCGCGCCGATCTCGTCGGAGCGCTCGGCGCCCGGAATGCTCTCCGCAACCTCGCCGTCGGCGAGCCGCGACATGCGCGTCGTCAGGCCGACGATCGGCGCGCAGACGCGGCGGCGAACCGTCACGATGAGGCCGGCGCTGGCGATCAGCACGGCGACAAGGCCGACGAGCGCGATCGTGAAGCTGGTGTGCGCGGCCGACGAAGCGCCGGCGAGAATCTGCTCGGCGTTGTCGTAGAAGGCGTCGCGGACGCCGATGATGGTGCCGAGGCCGCGCTGCGTGGCGGCGTAATAGGTGTCCATGTCGTGTTCGTATTTGCCGGTGATCGCGCCGTCCTTCACCAGCTTGAGCTCGCGGCCGAACTCCTCGACATAGATCGCGTTGAACTTCTCCAGGGCCTCCGCGACATTCGCCGGCGTTGTTGGATTGCCGCGCAATTCCTGCAGCGACATCACGATCTGATCGTTGCGGCCCTGCGAGCGGGCAATGTCGGCCTTCTCGGCGTCGGTCGCCGGCTTCTTTCCGCCGAGGAGGTTCTTGTGCAGGCTGGAATTGAAGCCGCCAACGTCGCGCAGCGTCATCGCGACATTAGCGTAGCTGGCCTGCCGGTAAGCGTCACCGTTCAGGATCGCCATGCGGCGGACCTGCTCGTTGAGCAGCGCAGTCACGCCGCCGTTGAGCACGGCATTGTCGGCGACGATCTTCTTGGCCGCGTCTTTGCGCGCCTCGGCGGGACCCGCCAGCGCCTTGTCGATGGCCTCGCGCAACGCGGTGAACTTCGCGTTGATGCCGTCGATGTTGCTGCCGATCGTGGTGCCGTCGTCGAACGGGCCGGGCAGCTCCTTGCGCAGCGCGTTCATCTTGTCGCGGGCGCGGTCGGTCTGCTTGCGCAGCTTGTCCTGCTCGGCCAGCAGCGCAGGGTCGATGGCCGCAGGTCCGTAGAGGATGTTGGTGGAAAAGCCGCGCTCCGGATTGAGATAGCGCGGGATGTCGCTGACCGCACGGACGATTGCGAGCCGCCCCTGCGCTTCAGTGATCCGTTCCATGGTCTGGTACTTCGTCGCGGCGACGTAGACGGCGAGACCGCCGCCGACGGTCGAGAGCGAGACGATGGCGCTGGTCAGGAGCGTACCGATTTTCATGATCTGTCCGGCAAATAACGGAGAAGTATTTTGCCCGGACGATAGGGCGGCCATGTTAATCTGCGGTTTACGCTCCCTGGCCGGCTCAGCTGTAGGTCGCGCTGACCGATCCCAGCGGACCAAAATCGGCAACGTAGGTCTCGCCAGCCTTGGGCCGGAGCATACCGGTCAGCGTGCCCGTGCTGATCGTCTGGCCGGCCTTGAGACCGATGCCGGTCCGCGACAGCTCGTTGGCAAGCCAGGCCAGCGGCACCAGCGGATGGTCAATCGCCTCTGCAGCGGAGCCGCGGCGCCTCTCGATGCCGTTGCAATTGAGGACGACATCCTGAGTGGCGACGTCGCGGCTGCGCCAGTCGACGATGGGCTCTCCGAGCACGATCGTTCCTGATCCGGAGCCGTCGGCCATGATCGCCGGCATCGGTGGAAACGCCGCATCGTGAATGAAGCGGCACTCCGCGAGCTCGATGCCGGGATGCAACGAGACGACGGCGTCGCCGACCTCGTCCACCGTATAGGGCTTTGCGCGCGGCGGCAGATCGGCGCCGAGACGTGCCTGGAACTCGACTTCGGGGATCGGGCTGCATTGTCTGGCATGCTCGACGCTAGCGGGCGAGCTCTTGATCAGGGGCGCGAACACCCGCCCATAGATCGGCGCGGAGATGCGAAGCTGACGCTGGAGCCCCGACTTCATGCCCGCGATCTTCCAGCCGACGACATCCCAGCCGAGTTCTTCTTCCACCATCTGCGCGACTTGGTACGCCGTGTCCGCATCCGGTGGGACCAGCCGTTCGTCGAGGCCGCTCTGTTGCCGGCCCTCGCGACGCAAATCGGCGAGCTGACGGGCGAGTTCGCGTTGCCGGGATAAGTCCATTGCGCGTCTCCAATCTATTTTTTGTGCAGGCGAGGGCGGTTGCGAGGACGATCTCCAGTTCCTCCTGAACCTGATCGAGCGCGTCGGCGCTGCGGCTGGCGCGACACATCGCGACCGTGCCTTCGATCGAGGCGACGATGAGCGTTGCAAGCCGCTCGGCGCGCTCGGCAGCCAGTCCTTCGCGCAACAAGGCTGCCAGCATGATCCGCCGCCAATCGGCGAACACGCCTTCGGCGAGATCGAGCAGGTGCTGCTGCGCGGCCGCGTCGTCCTTGTCACTGGGCTCACCGACATAGCGATCGACCGCCACGGCGAGCACAGGGCAGCCGGCCTCGAAGCCGGTTGCCTCCAACTGGCGGCGCCATGATGCGATAAAAGCCTTGAGGCCGCCGATCACGCCGCGTTCGTTCATGGCTTTCTCCAGAGGAATGGATACCTGCCGGCCGGCGAAGGTCACGGCTTCGGCGATCAATTGCGGCTTGCCGTCGGGGAAGTGGTGGCTGATCGAGCCGCGCGGCGTCGCTGTGTGGCGGACCACGTCGCGCATGCTGGTGGCGTTGACGCCGCGGCGGCTCATCAGGTCGGCGGCGCCGGCGATCATCCTGTCGCGTGTGGTGGCAGTCATCGGGAATCCTGCAATTGGCCATCTCCATCTAGACTATGACACTTGACATAGGCAAGCCGTGCTGAGATATGACGAGTGTCATATTCGTGGAGAGGTGCCGATTTGACCATCATTACCGTCACCGCACCGGCCGGACGGCTCGGCCTGCCGCAGCGCCGGCAGCTTGCGGAAAGCCTGACCGACGCCGTGCTAGAGCCCGAGGTCGGCCAGAGGGCGCCGGCGGCCCGAATGGGGTTTCAGGTGCATTTCCACGAACTTCCGTCCGACAGCATGGCGATCGGCGGCCGGTTGCTGTGCGACCAGGACAAGCCGCGCGACATCATCACCGTCAACATCGCCGTCATGAACGCGGCCTGGCCGGCGGAGGTGCGCGCCGAGGTGATCCGCAACGTGCTGGCGCGGCTTGCGGAGGCCTGCGGCATGCCGGCGCCGTCGCCGACCTGGTGGGTCAATTTCGAGATCATCGATGAGGGAAGCTGGGGATCGCGCGGCGGGGTGCTCTCGATCCTTCAGCTGCTGGATTCCGGCGTGTTCACGCCGGCCCGGATCGAGGCGATCCGCGCGGCGCTTCAGCAGCCGGCCTGACTTGCTGCCAACACCAACAATCGGGAGACGAGCACATGAGCGAAGGTCAGATCGGCACCGAGGTGCACGGCCACGTCCTCAAAATCATCATCGCCAACGCCGCGAAGAAGAACGCGTTCACGCCTGCGATGATGGAGCAATTGTCCGATGCACTCACCGAATTGCACCACAACGAGGCCTATCGCGTCGGCGTGGTCTGCGCCGAGGGCGGGGATTTCACTGCAGGTCTCGATATGCCCAAATTCTTCGGTCCCACCGCGGAGAAGCGCAACACCAAGGACGGCAATGTCGACCCGTTCGGGCTCAACAAGCGCTGCCCCAAGCCGATCGTGACGGCCGTGCAGGGTATCGTCTACACCATCGGCATCGAGCTGATGCTCGCCGGTGACATCGTGGTTGCGGCCGACGATGCACGTTTCTGCCAAATGGAGGCGAGGCGCGGCATCGCACCGCTGGGCGGCGCGCATTTCCGCTTCCTATCGCGGGCCGGCTGGGGCGATGCGATGTATCATCTGTTCCTCTGCGACGAGTTTTCGGCGCAGCGCGCGCATGCGATCGGTCTCGTCCAGGAGGTCGTGCCTGCAGGCGAGCAGATCGAGCGGGCGATGACGCTCGCCGCCATGATCGCGCGCAATGCGCCACTCGGCATCCAGGTGACCAAGGAAGCGGCGGCGAACTATGTCGAAGCTGGCGAAGCGGCTGCGATTGCCTACATCCCGAAAATTCGCGATCGTGTGCTCGGCAGTGCCGACGCCAAGGAGGGCATCCAATCCTTCATCGAGCGTCGCGCGGCCGTCTTCCAAGGACGTTGATCGGCGCCTGCTAATGCCGAGCCTGATCCAGCCTTTCGAGGATATCCAGCGTGGCGCCATCGCGTTCGCCTGCGAAATATCGGGCGAGCGCCTGATCGAAGACGGGCTCGTCGGAGACCGCGCCGAACAGCGTCATCGACGAGCGGAATTTGGCGTCATCCGGCGCGCCGAGGATCGCGTTGATGGTCCGGCCCTCGACCGCGAGCACCAGCCTGGTGCATTCGATCAGCCGGCCGCCCAGGATAGGGTGGACGAGATAGGCCTCGGCCTCCGCGCGGGAGCCGATGGCATATCGCTGCGACATGGCGCTGGCGCCAAGACCTGCGACCTGGGGGAAGATGAACCACATCCAGTGAGTCTGCTTCCGGCCCCGGGTCAGCTCGCCCAGGACGTCGCGGTAGACCGGGCCCTGGGCCCGGACAAAGCGATCGAGATCGAACGGATCGGTCATTGGATACCTTAGGGGATACCTTTGGAGGGCCTTGGCGGCCCCGATTATGCCTAACTTTTGGCTCCCAATGTGGTAGCTGGTATAGAGTCTCTCCGGGTGGGGGTGGGTAAGCCCCCCGGGGGTCGATTTGGGGATCTGATGGTTTCCGACGCAGCACACGCCGAGAGGCTGTTGTCGCGCCGCCGTGTCGGGCGGGCTGAAACGATTCTGCTGTCTGTGGCCGCGATGGCGCTGGCGCTCGGCGCCGCCGCGTGGGTCGCCGATATCAGCGATTCGACCCCGCTGGTCTCCGCGGCGTTGCCGCCGGCCAATGCCCCCTCATTCGAGGACCGTTTCGCCTCGGCCTCGGCCGGCCCGTCGCCGCGCGAGCTTGGTCTGCGGGTGCTGGAGCGCTCCGCGGTGAATGCGGCCCAGCTCAAGCTGCGGGACGCCAAGGCGATGCTGGCCCAGAAGCTCCAAGGCGACGACTGGCGCTCGATCCTGAGCGAGGACGACCGGTACATGACCGAGGAGGCGAGGCGCTCGCAGCGCGCCGACGCCATCCCCATGCCGCGCGCGCGTCCGGTCCAGGCGGACTTCTCCGCTCAGATCGCCTCCAGCCAGGCCTATGCGGACACCAATCTCAGGGTCGACAACCGCAATTTCTTCGAAAAATTCACCGACAAGATCAAGCTGGCCTCGCTGACGCCCGGCGACGGCCTGCTCGGCAGGGGGCCGGATCTCGCCGCGCTCGGCTACGATTCGCGCACTGCGGTCTATGACATCTCGGCCAAGGCGGTCTATCTGCCGAGCGGCGTGGCGCTGGAAGCCCATTCCGGCCTGGGCGCGCTGATGGACAATCCTGACCATGTCGACCGGCGGATGGTCGGCGCGACGCCGCCGGCGATCTACGATCTGAAGCCGCGCGAAAAGCCGTTCCACGGCGTCCGTGCGCTGCGCATGACCCCGGTCGAAGGCACCAGCGCGCTCGGCCGCGTCGGGCTGCTCACGCACAATTACCTGCTCGGGCCGCGCGGCGATTCCAACGGCTGCGTCTCGATCAAGGACTATGATCGGTTCATCAAGGCCTACGACAATGGCGAGTTCAACCGCCTGGTCGTGGTGCCGAGTCTGCGCGGCGCGGCGACCGCCTCGCAGCGCGCGAGCACCGATTCCTGATATTCGCCTGCGACGGCGGGGCTGCCGTTTCCCCTTCGTTAAGCCGTCCTCGTCCAGAAGCAGCCCATGAGCGATCCATCCAATTCCGAGACCCCGCTGCGCACGACGTTCAAGATCAAGCTGAACGGCGACACGCTGGCGATCGCGACCGTCGGTCAGGCCTATCAATTCCTGACCAACTTCAAATCGGTCGAGTGGATGGAATTTCGCTCGCTGCACGAGGACGCCGTCGCGGCCCTGGAAGGCGCCGCCGGTAACGCCATGCTGGCGGTGCAGGCAACCAACGCCGTGCGCGCGCTGTTCGTCAGCGCCAAGCTGCTCTGAGAGAATCTCTCCCTCTGGCCTGATCCGTCGCCCTCGAACCCACTGCAAGGCGGGTGCGACGAAGGCTTGCGCGTCCGCGCCAGGGAGAGGGAATATGAAATTGGCAGAATTCATTGCAGGCATCGACGTTGGCGCGGAGCAACCAACCGAAGCCGCGCTCACCGCCTTCGAGACGTCCATCGGCTGTCGCTTGCCGGACGACTATCGCCGCTTCCTGCTGGCCTGCGCCGGCGGCTATCATCAGGGGGGCGCCGACTTCAACTGGCCGCATGGGGACTGGGCGGGTTCGGTGCAGGAGGTCCTGGGATTGCGGTCCGACGAGTGCTCGCTGGTGCAGACGCGCCAGACGCCGCAATGGCCGACCGTCGATGAGCTGTTGTGGATCATGAGCGACCACGGCGGCAATCCGATCTGCATGACGATCGACAAGGCCCATTTCGGCGAGATCTGGTTCATGGACCACGAGATGGCCGAATACGAAAAGCCCTGGACACTGGCGCAGGCGATGTCCGATCAATGGGGCTATGTCCTGCCGCTAGCACCGACGTTCAGCGATTTCATCGCCGGCCTGTACGAGGAAGCAGCGGCCGCCTGAGGCGAGGCCGGGCCGAGCGGGCGGGTCCGCCGCGACATGCTGGGTCCAGCTGGTCCACGGTATCCGGTGCAAGCCCGACCTTTCTTTTCCGTCGCTTGAACTCCGCTCCCGGAACGGGCAAACGGTTCGCCAAGAAACCGTGGCCCAGGCCATCCATTCGACGCTGAGTTCAAGGGAGACCCATCATGAAACGCCGTACATTCCTCCAAGGTGGTGCGGTCGCCGGCGCGACCACGCTGGTTGCGGCCCCTGCGATCGCGCAGAGCATGCCTGAGATCAAATGGCGCCTGACGTCGAGCTTCCCGAGATCGCTCGACACCATCTACGGCACGGCGCAGACCTTCGCGAAATATGTCGCCGAGGCCACCGACAACAAATTCCAGATCCAGACCTTCTCGGCGGGCGAGCTCGTGCCCGGCCTGCAGGCGCTCGATGCGGTCAGCACCGCATCAGTGGAGATGGCGCAGACGCCGCTCTATTTTTACATCGGCAAGGAGCCGGCGCTGGCCTATGCCACCGGCGCGCCCTTCGGCATGAACCATCGGCATCAGGAATCATGGTGGCACTTCGGGGGCGGCGCCGACCTCACCAACGAAGCGCTCAAACCCTTCAAGGCGCACGCCATCCTCTGCGGCAATTCCGGCACCCAGATGGGCGGCTGGTTCCGCAAGGAGATCAAGTCCGTCGACGACCTCAAGGGCCTGAAATTCCGCATCGCCGGCATGGGTGGCCATGTGCTGGCAAAGCTCGGGGTCGTCCCGCAGCAGATCGCGGGAGGCGATATCTATCCGGCGCTGGAGAAGGGCACGATCGACGCGGTCGAATTCGTCGGTCCTTATGACGACGAGAAGCTCGGCTTCTACAAGGTCGCCAAATACTACTACTTCCCCGGCTGGTGGGAAGGCGGTGCCATGTTGCACATGATCGTCAACGACGAGAAATGGAATTCGCTGCCTAAGCAATATCAGGCGATCGTCAACCAGGCGGGCGCGGCGGCCGGTGCGTGGATGCTCGAGAAATACGACAGCGTGAACCCCGGTGCGCTAAAGCGGCTGATTGCGAACGGCACCGAGCTGAAGGCGTTCCCGCAACCGGTGCTGGAGGCCTGCTACAACGCGACCCAGGACCATCTGAACGAGCTCGCCGCCAAGAGCGACCTGTTCAAGCGGACCAAGGAGAGCCACGACGCGTATATGAAGGAGGTGCTGTTCTATACGCAGATCGCGGAGAATTTCTACGACAACTATCTGCTCAGCAAGACGCGCAGCAAGACCTGAGCGGAAGAGGCGAGGGCGCGGTGTTTACGCCGCGCCCAGCTTCGTAGCCCGGATGGAGCGCAGCGCAATCCGGGAGAGTGCCGGGTGATGCGCGAGACCCGGATTGCACAAACGGGCGGCGCTTTCGCGCCGACCGTTGGCTCCATCCAGGCTACGGGACCGCGCATCCACTCACGTAACCCCACGGAGACATTAACCAGCCATTAACCATATCGGCCGCATCGTTAACCATTCAATAACAGGGAACGAGTCGGCCGCCATGGAGGCTGCAGCAAAGGTCCAACGTCAGATGGTGCGCCTGCGCGGGCGCTCCTATGTGGCTTTCGTGTTCACGCCGACGGTTCCCGTGCAGGACTGGCTGCACGAGATCGACGCCACGATTGCGCGCTCGCCCGGCTTTTTCGCCGGCCGGCCGGTGGTGATCGACCTGTCCTCGGTCGATCTCAGCCAGGCCGGCATCGGCCATCTGCTCACCAGCCTGCAGGACCGCAACATCCGCGTGCTCGGCATCGAGGGCGTGGAGGAGGGAAGGCTGACGCCGATGATGCCGCCGCTGCTGTCGGGCGGACGCAGCTGCGTGGTCGAGCCGAGCGCGCCGAAGAAGGCCGAAGCGAAGGTCGAGACCAAGCCGACGTCGCTGCTGCTTGAAAACCCCGTGCGCTCAGGCCAGACCGTGATCTTCCCGGAAGGCGACGTCACCATTCTCGGCTCGGTCGGCTCGGGCGCCGAGGTCGTCGCCGGCGGCTCCATCCATGTCTACGGCGCGCTGCGCGGCCGCGCCATGGCGGGCGTCAATGGACACACCAGCGCGCGCATCTATTGCCAGAAGATCGAAGCCGAACTGCTTGCAATCGACGGATTTTATCAGACCGCCGAGGACATCGACGAGGCCCTGCGCGGCAAGCCGGCGCAGGCCTGGCTGCAGGGGAATACCATGCGAATTACAGCACTGAACTGACCAGCAAAGGAGACATTTCAGATGAGTAAGGTACTGGTCGTGACATCAGGCAAGGGCGGGGTCGGTAAGACCACGACCACCGCCGCGCTGGGAGCTGCCTTGGCGCAGCGCGGCGACAAGGTGGTCGTCGTCGATTTCGACGTCGGCCTGCGCAACCTCGACCTCGTGATGGGCGCCGAACGCCGCGTCGTGTTCGATCTCATCAACGTGGTGCAGGGCGTCGCCAAACTCCCGCAGGCGCTGATCAAGGACAAGCGGCTGGAGAATTTGTGGCTGCTGCCGGCGTCCCAAACCCGCGACAAGGACGCGCTGACGGAGGAGGGCGTCGGCAAGGTCATTGCCGAGTTGCGCAGCCGGTTCGACTGGGTGATCTGCGACAGCCCGGCCGGCATCGAGCGCGGCGCTTCCATGGCGATGCGCTTTGCTGACGAGGCCGTGATCGTCACCAATCCGGAAGTCTCCTCGGTGCGCGATTCCGACCGCATCATCGGCATGCTCGATTCCAAGACGGTGCGGGCCGAGAAGGGCGAGCGCGTCGAGAAGCATATTCTCATCACTCGCTACGATCCCTCACGCGCCGCGCGCGGCGAGATGTTGACCATCGACGACATCCTGGAGATCCTTGCCACGCCCTTGCTCGGCATCATCCCCGAGAGCCAGGACGTGTTGAAGGCCTCCAACGTCGGCACGCCTGTGACTCTGTCGAATGCCGATGGAGCGCCGGCACGAGCCTATATGGACGCCGCTAAGCGCCTCTGCGGCGAGAACGTGACAATGCACGTTCCTGCCGAGCGCAGAGGATTTATGGACCGGCTGCTGCGACGGAGGGCTGCATGAGCATGGGTCTGCTTCGACTCCTCCGCGGCAAGAAGGCCACAGCACCCGTCGCGCGCGAACGGCTGCAGATCCTGCTTGCCCATGAACGTGGAATGCGCGGCCAGCCCGATCTGCTCGGTGTGCTGCGTGAGGAAATTCTCGCTGTCGTGTCCAAACATGTGACGCTGGACCCGACCAAGGTCATCGTCCGGCTCGAACGCGGCGACGAGGTCTCGACCCTCGAGGTCGACATCGAGGTGCCCAACGATATCGAGGGCAAGAAGGTGGCGGTCGCGTAGGGGACCGCGGCCCGCAGACTCCCGTTTTGGGGTGGGTGAGAAGGCGGTCCGCCGGGCATGGCGGGCCGCCCTTGTCTTGCCGCTCACATCGATTGGACGGAACGCGCCCCGCGCCTCGACCGTTGTGAACCACCCGCGGCAGCGTTGCACCGCGGCTGGTCAGACGGGAGAGCGCCCATGATGTCCGAGGTCCAGGTCCATACACTTGCCCGGCAGATGCTCGAACAGCACGGCTTTGCTGCGATCGCGAAGGCCGCTGAGCAGGCCCAGGCCTGCGAGGGCCGCGGCGAGGCCGATGAGGCCAGGGAATGGCGTCACATCGTGGACGCCATGAAGATCATGCGCGGCCCGCATCAGAGCTGACACTCGAACGCGCGAGTTTCAACGCTCGCCGCGATCGGCGCCTTGGGACGAATTGCGGTTCTGTGTCTGCGGCTGCGCGCGCTCGCCCGATTCCTTGCAGGGCAGGGGTTCCCACGAGCCGTCCGGCGCCTGCTGATAGGCACTGCAGGACGGCGAGGTGGACTTTTCCCCACCCTTCTGGGCGTCGGAATTTCTCGCCAGTGCGGGCGCAGTCAGCACCGCGGCGGCTGCAATCGCGCCGGCGAAAACGAAATGGATACTCCGCATGAGGACCTCCTGTTCGAATTCGGAAGGAGGCCGCATGCTGTGAAAAATTATGACGATTTTGGGCCGCGGCAGAGGTTCCGTCGCGGCGTGCTTAACGGGGCGGCGCGCTAGCCACCCTTGCTGCGGATCAGGCCGGCGAGATTGGTCTTCTGGGCTTCGCACCAGCCGGACATGCCGAGGCGGCGCTGGTCCATGTCGGTCGCCTGGGTCGCGATCGCGACCTCCGCCATCAGGTCATCGTCCTGCTTCTCGCCCATCTTGCCGCCGGTATGCAGCCAGGCGATCGCCTTGCGCACCTTCTCGGTGGTGCCGTCGGGCAGGTGCATCTGCTGCGCCCTCTGCACGAGGTCCTGATAGGCGAGATCGGTGTTGGGGCACTCGACCTTGGCGGCGAAGGCCTGCAAGACCATCGTCACATAGGTCGATCGCGGCGGCGCATCGCCCGCGAGGGCCGGCGCGGCCAACAGCAACAGGCCCGTCATCAGAAAACCGGTGCGCATCCCTGGGACCTCCTCCATTTTATCGAGAGGCTAGCGTCCGGCGCGCCGCTCGGCAATGGGATCGGGACACAATTGTCGCCGATCGGCCCAGTAGGCTAACCTGCGCTCCCCAGCATCGGAGCGCGATATGAGCCTGTTCAGCACGCCGTTCGATCCCACACGCGACACCGCGCTCGTCACCGGCGCAGGCAACGGCATCGGCCGCGCGATCGCGCTCGGCCTGGTCGGCGAGGGCGTCCGCACCGTGTTCGCGGATGTCAGCGCGGAGCGGGTGCGTGCCGCGATCGGCGCGAGCGAGAGGCCAGGTCTCGCCGTGCCCTGGGTCGGCAATCTTGCCAGCCTCGAGGCCTGCGATGAGCTGCTGACATCAGCGCATTCCGCGCTGGGCGAGGTCACGCATTTCGTCCACAGCGCCTCGCCGCCGCGGCGCGAGGCGGATCACTTGCTCGCGGTCGATCGCAACACCTGGCAGGAGATGCATGCCGTCAATCTCGATGCCGGCTTTCACCTGGCGCGCGAGCTCGCCAAGCGGCTGATCGCGGCGAAGCGGCCGGGCTCATTCCTGTTTCTGACCTCGCTACATGCGGGCACGCCGCGCAACCTGGCGCATTACTCGACGGCAAAGGCCGCCATGGCGATGCTGGTGAAGGAGCTGGCCAAGACGCTCGGACGTTACGACATCCGCGTCAACGCGCTGGTCCCCGGCGCGGTCGCAGCCGGCGGATTCGTCGCCGATCCCGCGCTGGCGCGGCATATTCCGCTCGGGCGCCTCGGCGAGGCCGGGGATCTCGCCCCGATGGCTCTCACGGTGCTGTCGAACAAGCTATCCGCTTATGTCACCGGCGCAGCCTTCGTCGTCGACGGCGGATTGTCGCTGACGAACTGGTTCGAGGCACCGGTGCTGGACTAGCGCTGCCAGGCCGGCACTGGATCGAGCGGCGTGCGATAGAGCTCGTTGTGATCGCGATCGGTGACGCGCACCGCGCAACCCTTCTGCTGCAGCTCCGGCTTCACCTGCGACAGCTCGCAGGCCAATTGATCGGCGCGATCGGAGGCAACCTCGATGTCCTCGAGGATGATTCCACCCTGGTTCTTGAACTCTTCACCAACCACGAGATCGAAATAATAGTAGGGCATCCGAATTCCCCGGTGTGACGATCTGAGCTTCAGTGCAAGTCTCAACACATGTCGGATGGTACCACTGAGTCGACATCTATCGAATGAACAGAGCGCGCAATCTCTGGGCTTATGGCGCAGAAATGATGTGCAACGTGCGGGCTCGTTAAGAGTTTATTAAATATACCCGCGCGATCATTAGGCATGGAATTGCAGCAGAACCGGGCTCCGGGAACCGGCAGCTGCAAGAGAAGGCCGCCGGCATAGATCCCGACGGCCTTTTCTCTTGAGCGAGACGTCGCTCACCGTAATCGCCCGGAGTTAACGCTTCACATCGACTCGGACAGCGTGCGTGAGCGCGTGACAGCAAGGCTGCGTCGCTGCTCTAAAGCGCGATGCGATCAGAATGAATCGTCATCGCGCTTCAGGTTGTTGTTGTTTGAGCATGATCGTTTTGGAAAACCGCTGCGCACTTTGCGCTTACGCGGCCCTTCGGGTTCGGATCATGCTCTAGCGCAGCGGCATCGGCGGACGCACGATAGGTCCGTCGTCATCAGCAACGGCTTGCGTCGTCGTGGTCGGCGCAGCCGGCGGCGTGGCGGCGGCGGCCTGCGATAGCGGCGGCGGAGGCGCGAGCGGCGCGGGCGAAGAGGCCGGCATGTAGGTCCGCGTCACAGGCGGCTTGGGCTTGCGAACCGGCGGCGCCGCAGGCTGCGGCGGGAGGGCGGCTGCGCGCGCGCGCGGATCGACCGGCGGCCTCGCCTCGGTGACCGGCTTCGGTGCGGGAGGCCTCGCCATCTCGCGCGCCATCTGCTCCTGTCC
>NZ_LAXE01000001.1:4937937-4977771 GCF_003122645.1 Bradyrhizobium sp. SUTN9-2 | reverse complement strand
CCGACCGAGGACCGCTTCTTCATCACGGGACCATCGCTGGACGTGACGCGGACAGCGGTGTCGATCGACGGTGCCGCAGTGGATTTTCCGTAGACGACGTTGATGCTTGGCTCGGGCGCGCGCGCCGGCTCCAGAGTGAACTTCGGCGTGACCTTGGGCTGCGGGGCAAACTTGGGTTCCGGGGCAAACCTGGGCTCCGGACGCGGCGCGATCTCTGGCGCCAGCGCAGGCGACACGCTGGCGGGGCGCGAGGCCCGCACGATCTCGGGCGAGATCTGGACCGCGTCGTGAGGATCGTTGTCCTTGACCGTGTCTTTCACGATCTCATCGACGATTTGCTTGGCGTTCAGCGTCGCGAGCATCGCAGCTCCTTTGAAGCCCAGTGTTCGAGGTTAAGGCATCCGCATTGGCGCGGGGCTGATCCGAGGTGAGGCCATACCCGGTCCCCATGTCGCACGAGTCCAGCCGGGTTTGACCAAAGCAAGGCGAGGGGATGGAGATGATGCGACACTCTTCCGCCCTTTGTGGTGATGGAACCCAATTTGCCGAACACGCGCATGTGTTCCTGCACCGCCTTGTTTTCAGCACGATTTTGGCAATATCTGGTGACGGCGGGGGCGTCGTTATTCCGCTATCGGGGGGCCGGCGGTGCCAAGATCTCTACTCGTTTTGTTCGTCGCAGCCCTGCTGCCGCTGGGCGGCTGCATGCAGACGACACTTTCGCCATCGACGGATGCGAGCATGACGCCGCGCGACCGTCAGTTGCTCGCGCACGCGCCTTACGCCAAGGCGAACGTGCCCCAGCAATATCTGCGTCACATCGTCGATTACCACCGCAAGGAGCAGCCGGGCACGATCCTGGTCGATACCGACGCGCGCTACCTCTATTACGTGCTGCCCGAGGGCAAGGCGATCCGCTACGGCGTTGCCGTCGGCGAGGAAGCCATGGCGTTCTCCGGCGTCGCGCGGGTCGGTCGCTTGGCGGAATGGCCGGACTGGGTCCCGACCGCGGATATCCAGGCGCGACTCGGTCCCTATCCCGCGCGCGTTCCCGGCGGTCCCGCCAATCCGCTGGGCGCGCGGGGCATCTATCTCTATGTCGGCAACAAGGACACGCTCTATCGCATCCACGGCACCAACCAGCCCGAATATATCGGGCAGGCGATCTCGTCCGGCTGCATCCGGATGCGCAACGAGGACGTCATCGATCTCTACGACCGGGTGAAGCTCAATTCGATGGTCGTGGTGCTGCCGCCGGGGCAGAGCGCGCAGGCCGCGGCGGGCGGGCGCTGGCGCGGCTGAGGTCTGCGCCGGTCAGTTCGAGTTTAGGTGCGTTGTCACGCTCTAGTTCTCAGGCCGGGCGACCCGCCATTGCAGCGTCGTGGCGTTGCCGTTGGCGTCGCCCGGCGCCTTGTCGGCGGGCGAGGTGTAGAGCGGGCGATAACGGTAGGCCCACATCTTGCTGCCGTCGTTGCGGTTGATCACGGTGAAGTCGCCGACGGCCCTGGCGTCGGCCGTTGCGGCGAGCGGCACCCAGCTCTCGATGCACTTGCCGTTGCAGTTCGACGTCTTTCCCGTGGTGTCGCGCTCATAATAGTAGAGCGTCATGCCGTTGAGATCGACGAGCTTGGGCCCCTGCTTGGTCAGGATGACCTTCGCGGGAGCCGTTGGCGCCTCGACCTTCGGCGGAGGAGGATCGCCGCCGCCATGGCCCCCTGCGACCGCCTGAACGGTCGAGAGCGCGACGGCCGCGGCCACAACGAGGAACCTGAACATCCGAAACTCCGCCCCGCAAAGTTAATCGCGCGTTAAGCGCCCCAATGCGGCCGACGTTAGCAGCCGAAGGTTAGTTCCTGGTTTCGTGCGCTGCGACAATTACGGACATGGTCCGCGATCAGAGCTGCGCATCGCGCAGCGGCGCGCGGCTGAGCTCGTTGCCGGCGGCGATGGCCTTGCGCAGCAGCCGCATCAGCTCCTCACCCTCTTTCGCGCTGAGGCCGCGCAGCATGATGCGCTGCGCGGATTCGACGGCCGGGGTGATCTTGCGCAGCGTGCGGCGGCCCTCGTCGGTGATCTCGAGCTCACGCGCGCGGCGGTCGCGGCTGGAGGGGCGCCGCTCCGCGAGGCCCTTCTGGACGAGGCGATCGATCACGCCGGTGATGGTGGTGCGATCGTAGGCGATCAATCCGGCGAGCGTCACCTGATCGAGCCCCGGATTGGCCTTGATGGTTGCAAGCGCGGCGTATTGCACCGGAGTGAGATCGAAGCCGGCGTCCTCGACCTCGGCCAGGAACACCGCGACCGAGATCTGCTGGAAGCGGCGTGCCAGATGTCCGGGCATGTCGTTGTTGTCTTTCACCGAGATCTCCTCCGGGGCAGAGCGGTGCGGATCATTGACAAGTATACTGATAGTCAGCATACTGATCAATACGAAACAGAATTTGGCGGGAGAGGTGCTCATGCAGTTCCATCTCAATGGATTTCAGCCGGGCGACCCTGAAATCGCCGATCCTGCCGCGCGCGTTCAGGCATCGGGAGCGGCGGGCGCCGTGCCCGGCGAGGTCGATGTCCTCATCGTCGGCTGCGGGCCGGCCGGCCTGACGCTCGCCGCCCAGCTCGCGCAATTCGCCGACATCAGGACGTGCATCGTCGAGCAGAAGCCGGACCGCCTCCTCGTCGGCCAGGCCGACGGCATCGCCTGCCGCACCATGGAGATGTTCCACGCCTATGGCTTCAGCGAGCGTGTGCTGAAGGAAGCCTGTTGGGTCAACGAGACCACGTTCTGGAAGCCGGATGAAGCGGCGCCGGAAAAGATCGTCCGCAGCGGCCGGGTGCAGGACGTCGAGGACGGGCTGTCGGAATTCCCGCACCTCATCCTGAACCAGGCGCGCGTCCATGATTGCTTTCTCGACGTCATGCGCAAGTCGCCGGCGAAGCTCGCGCCGTATTACAGCCGGCGCGTGCTTGATGTGAATGTCGATCCGGCCGCCGGTGCCGACGATCATGCCGTGACCGTGCGCCTCGAACGCGTCGATGCCGCGAACGAGGGCAAGGTCGAGACGGTCAAGGCCCGCTACGTCGTCGGCTGCGACGGCGCCCGCAGCACGGTGCGCAAGTCGATCGGGCGCGAGCTGCACGGTGATTCCGCCAACCACGCCTGGGGCGTGATGGACGTGCTGGCCGTGACCGATTTTCCGGACATCCGCTTCAAGTCGGTGATCCAGTCGGCCAAGGACGGCAGCCTGCTGATCATTCCGCGCGAAGGCGGCTACATGGTCCGCATCTATGTCGAGCTCGCCAAGCTCGATGTCGGCGAACGCGTTGCCAATCGCAACATCACCGCCGATGATGTGATTGCGAAAGCGCAGCGGGTCCTGAAGCCGCATCGGCTCGAGGTGAAGGAGATCGCCTGGTGGTCGGTCTACGAGATCGGCCAGCGCCTCACCGACAAGTTCGACGACGTGCTGGAGGGCGAGATCGAGACGCGCCAGCCGCGCATCTTCATCGCCGGCGATGCCTGCCACACCCACAGCCCGAAGGCCGGGCAGGGCATGAACGTATCGATGCAGGATGCCTTCAATCTCGGCTGGAAGCTCGCCGCCGTGCTGCGGAGGCAGTGCGCGCCAAGCCTGTTGCATTCCTATTCGGCCGAGCGCCGGGCAGTCGCGAAGGAGCTGATCGATTTCGATCGCGAATGGGCTGATATCCTCGCCTCCGCCGCCAAGGCCGGCGGCGCCGATGCCGCCAAAACGCAGGACTATTTCGTCCGGCACGGACGTTTTACCGCGGGCACGGCAACGCATTACAAGCCGTCGATGCTCACCGGCGCGGCCACGCATCAGCACCTCGCGCAGGGCCTCATTATCGGCACGCGCTTCCATTCCGCGCCGGTGATCCGGCTGGCGGACGCCAAGCCGGTGCATCTCGGCCATGCCGCACGGGCCGATGGCCGCTTCCGCATCTACGCGTTCTCGCCCGATGAGAACCCGGCAGCGTCGGGCTCGGCCATTCGTGCCTTGTGCAATTTCCTCGCGGAATCCCGGAAGTCACCTATCCGTCGATATACGCCTGTTGGAGCTGACATCGACAGCGTGATCGATCTGCGCGCGGTGTTTCAGCAGGACCATCGCGAGCTCGCCATCGAGGCAATGCCGCCGATGTTGCTCCCGAGCAAAGGCCGTTACGGCTTGTACGACTACGAGAAGATGTTCTGCCCGGATCTCAAGAGCGGCCACGACGTTTTCACGATGCGCGGCATCGATCGGGCGGCCGGCTGCATGGTCGTGGTGCGGCCCGACCAGTATGTCGCGACCGTGCTGCCGATCGACGATTTTGCCGGGCTCGCCTCGTTCTTCGACGCATTCATGCTGCCGGCGAGGTGACGCCGAAAGCGCCGCGCGGGCCGTTCCGCCCGCGTTTCCGCCGCCGAGCTCTGGCTAGCCGCAACGAAAGCCCGGCCTTGGTGCCGGGCTTTCCGCTCCCGCGCGATCGGGTTCCGTGCGCGTACAATTTAAGAAAGTTCTTCGCGGGCAGATTTCATCGATCGTAATATGTCTATCCAAAGCTGTAAGCATCCACTCGGGGCAGCGGGGCACCGGAGGATGACGATGAGACAGAACCAAGCGGAGACGCGCCGTCAGCAAAATGTCGCGAAGCGGTCGATGACCAAGGAGGCCAAGCAGCTGGCCGGCCTGATTGCCGGACTGCGCGAATCCCTCGAGGAGATCCACAAGGAGCGGGCGGGCACCAAGCTGTCGGGCGCAGAAATGGGACTACTCGATGAGCGTCGCAACAATCTGCTGCTCACTATCGCAGCACTCAATGACCGCCTTTCGGCGGTGCAGGGCCTGATCAATCTCGGCCGCCCGCACATTATCCGCGTGCACTAGCGCCGATCCGAGGCAACGAGATCGGCTCTGTTGCGACGGCACGGGGCCGGCCACAGGCCTCGTGGATGGCACCAAATTGCCACGCTCCCGGCGAATTGCCGCCAAAGCCCGCTGCCACGACAAGGCCGGGTGCAGGGCGACGCAAGGGGATGCGAATTGGCCTACAAGATGGTCGCAGAACGCGACAACGAGAAGTACAGTTTCGCCCGCGAGAGCCGGTTGCTCATCGTGGCGAAGGCGAAAGTGTGGGCGAGCGAGGGGTGGCGGGTGGTCGTCACCGACCAGGATGGCAAGGCCTACGCGCCGTCCGAGCTCGATCAGCTGTCCGCAGCGTGATGGTGGGGCGCGACCTCTTGCTCAGAGTCGGCACCGCGCGCATCAACGCACGGTGGTCTCCGAGAACAGGTTGATGATCACCACCCCTGATACGATCAGCGCGATGCCGACGAAGGCTGCGGCGTCCAGGATCTGACGGAACAGCACGAAGGAGACGGTGGCGGTCAGGATGATGCCGACCCCGCCCCAGATCGCATAGGCGATGCTCAACGGGATCACCCGGATCGCCACCGAGAGCGCGTAGAACGAGGCGACGTAGAACAGCACCATCGCCAGCGTCGGCCAGGGACGGGTGAACTGCGCGGACTGCTGCAGGAACGCCGACGCGGTGACCTCGAACACGATGGCGAGGGCGAGAGCCGTATAGGCGTTGAAGACGGAGGTCATGCGGAGGCTGTGTCCGGGCCGACGGATGGCTGACGTGCGACCGCAAATATCACGCGGGAATGACGAGTCCGCGACAGGACGCAGCGCTTGCGTCGCCCGAAGTTTGACTCTACGGACCTCTTTCATGCTCGTCATCTCCATCCAGAGCCAGGTGGTCCACGGCCATGTCGGCAACAGCGCGGCCGCCTATGCCATGCAGGCGGAGGGCGTGAACGTCGCTGCGGTGCCGACGACGCTGCTGTCCAACCATCCGCGCTATCCGAGCCTGCGCGGACGGGTGCTGGAGACCGAGCTCGTCGCCGATCTCCTGAGGGGAGTCGAGGAGCGCGGCCTGGTCGACGAGGCCGCGGTGGTCGTCACCGGCTATCTCGGCTCGCCCGGCAATGCCGCCGTCATCGCCGATTTCGTCGAGCGGGCGCGCACGCGCAATGGGAAGCTCGTCTATCTCTGCGATCCCGTGATCGGTGACGACGGCCGCGTCTATGTCGCGGACGGCATCCTGGACGTGCTCCGCCACCGGCTGCTGCCGACGGCGAACCTGACGACGCCGAACCAGTTCGAGCTCGAGCTGCTCTCTGGGGTCGCAATTGCCGACGCCGAGAGCCTCAGCGCGGCCTGCGCGGTGCTGGCTGGGGCAGGCACCGACGTCGTCGCCACCGGCTGCACCCTCGCTGACACGGCGGCGGGGCAGGTGGAGACGATCCTGTGCACTGATGGCCGATTGTCGCGCTTTGCGACGCCGCGCCTGCCGATCCGTCCCTACGGCACCGGCGATCTCCTCACCGGGCTGATCGCGGCGCATCTGGCCAAGGGCGAAGCGATGGAGTTGGCGGTACGTCGCGCGGTCGACACGGTCTTTGCCGTGCTGGTGCGCACGCAGGACGCCGGCTCGGCCGAGATGCGGCTGGTGCCGCTGCCGACGGCAGAGCGCAAGCCGTAAACCGTCAGGTCGCGCGCTTGCCGGCCGATTGCGCCGACTTCTGCGGCTTGGCCGCCGGGCCCTTCTGCTCGCGCGCGACGTCGGCCTTCGGCGGCTTGGCGCTCGCAAGGCCCTGTGTCTTCTTCGGCTTAACGCCGGCAACGTCCTTGCGGTCGGAGGTGCCGCGCTTCGAGATATATTCCTGGCCGTCGATCGGGCCGACATGGGGCGGATCGCGGCCGAGATAGGGTCGGCCGATGCCGTACGCCTTGCCGTTGGCATCGACCCACTTCCACAGGATTTCGGTCGAGACCCAGCGCTGCGCCCTGTTGCTGCCTTGCGTGCTGACGATGTCTGCCGCCATGCCGTGACCGTAGCCGCCGCGCGTGCTGCCGCCGTGATAGGAGCGGTTGGAGGCGGCCTTCAGGCCGCTCGCGATCGACTGGCGATAGTCGTCGCGGAACGCGCTGGTGATGCCCGGCGACAGGCCGGCGGCTTCGGCCGCGAGCATCATGCGGAACAGCTTCTGCTTGAAGCTCTTGTCCATGCCGCCGATGACGTAGTCCATCATCGACATGCCGGCGCGCTCGGCCGCATGCGGATCCTTCCAGGTGAAGTCCTGATCGACCAGCTTGGTGAAGCTGCGCATCACCGTGACGGTCTTGCCCTTGCGCTTGATGGTGACTGCGCGCCGCTCCTGCACCTTCATCGTGTCTTCCTTGGCGGTGCGCTGATAGAGCGCCCAGAGGTAGCGGTCGATGCAGGCCTCCATGACGAAGCATTCGTCGAGGACGGCGATGTTGTCGGCAGGCGGTGACGCCTTGCGCGCAGGCGCAACGGGGTCGCTCGCGATCGCCGCGGCCGACAATGTGTCCGTCGTCACGATCTCGGTGGGATCGGTGGATGCGAGCTTGACGGGCTCCGCCACAGGGGCGGGGGCAACCTCGCTGACGACGGGCTCCGGTTCAGGCAAGATCGGCGGCGCGGGCACGGCTTCCACCGGCAGGATCAGCGCCGGGTCGGCCGAGGCAAGCTTGATGGTGGAGGCGGGCTCTTCCGGCGTTGCCTCTGCCGGCGCGGGAGGGTCGGGCAGCGCAGTGACGGTGGCTGCGATGTCGGCGGTCAAGGCGAAGCGGTCCTCAAGGGTCGCAGCGCGCGGCACGTCGGCGAGGTCGATGCGGCCGAGATCCTTGGCATGATCCTTGGCACGATCCTTGGCGCGCGAGATGGCGGCCGCATTGGCGGCGCTGTTCTCGATGAGCGCTGGCGCATAGGCGGAGAGAGACAATGCCAGCCAGCCGGCGAGAACGGCCGAGGGACACGATATCGCCACCAGAAGAGACCGCCGATCGTTCATGATCCCTGCCTCCAAACGGTCTGCTCGAACGATCTTGCCCGAACAGTGGTGATGCAAACAGTCTGACGAAAGAGTCTTGCACGGAAAGGCACGCTAGCACGTCGATTGTTCGGGCCACGGTGTGGCGGCGCAATGGCGCAAATCGGCGAGTGCGGGCTTTTCGGGGCAACTGTGGCCGAGGTGCAACGCCCGGTTCCATTTGGCGTTGGCGCAACTTTGTTGCGGCTGGTGCGTTGGAGGCGCCATGACGCATCCCTCGCTTCGTCCCATGGACGCCTTCGACCCCACCGAGCCCGCCATCCTGCACGATCGTCTCTCCGACACGATCATCACCTGGACCGCCGACCAGGCCGAGGACTACCGCCGCGCCAGCCGGCCCGGCGCGGATGGAACCGTGGCCTGGAAGACCTATCTCTTCGACGGCTGGGGCAACGTGCTTGGTGGCTGAGCGGCTCCTCTGGAGGCGCCGCGTCGCAGCCGGCGTGATTCGCCCAAATCCCTGGACGCATTAGGCATAACGTCATGCATTGCATGCGATGTTGCAATGCGGCGGTGTATGTCGCACTGCAGCAAAATGCGCCTAAATAGGCTCCGACTCTCAAACCTCGGAGCATCACCAATGAACAAGAAGACCTTGTCGATCGCCGCCTTCCTGACGATCGCGGGCGGTACCGCGGCTTTCGCCGCCGAGCTGCCGACCTATGAGGCCAACGGATTTCCGGTTTCCCCGCTGCAGGTGCACGTGCTCGGTGCCGCACATGTCGAGCAGCAGGTCGCAGCGCCAAGCGCAATCGCCTCGGTCCACCAGGCGAAGGTGCTCAGCCCGCGCAAGGTGAAGACCGCGGACGTAATCACTGGCGCGGGCCGCTAAGCTCGCCGCGCGCGCAGGCTTGACGGCGAGCGGCCGTAGAGTTCGGCGAAGGCGGCGTTGAACCTGCGCAGGCTGCCGAACCCGGCCTGGAATGCGATAGCGGTCATGCTGTCATCGCCGGCATCGAGCAGGCGCTTGGCGCGCTGGACACGCAGTGTCTTGGCGAGCTGCTGCGGCGTAGCGCCGACATGGCGCTCGAACAGGCGCGCCAGGTGACGCGACGAGATGCCGAGCCGCGTCGCGAGATCGACCACCGAGCCTTCATCCAGCGCGCCGTCATCGATGAGCCTCATGGCCCGGGCCACCGTGGAGCGCGTGCCGTTCCAGGCCGGGCAGAAAGGAGCGGTCTCGGGACGGCAGCGCAGGCAGGGCCGGAAGCCGGCGGCCTCGGCAGCCGCAGCCGTCGGATAATAGACCACATTGCGCGCCAGCGGCTGCTTGGCCGGACAGACCGGCCGGCAATAGATGCCCGTGGTCTTCACCGCCGTGAAGAAGCGGCCGTCATAGCGGGGATCGCGGCGCAGGCGCGCGGCGTTGCAGACATCAAAGCTCAACATGATCGCATGGTAGCGCATGGGGGCGGCGGCGGAAGGGCTGCCGGATGACCGAGTCCGATTGCGGCGAGCCGCGGCTCGCACCGCGGCCTAGAAGGCGGTTCTCATCGCAACACGGCCGGAGACCCCATCGTGACCAGCCCGAGAGACGTCGTACTGAACGCCTGGAAGACCTTTTCGTCACGCGATCCCGAGCGCATCGCAGCACTCTTCACCGACGACGCCGAATGGATCGCGCCGAAGGCCAATGCCACCGCCGTCGCGCTCGATCATACCGATCACATGGTGGGAGCGCACCAGATCGCCCGCTTCATCGCGCAGGAGATGCACCGATTGTTTTCGGACATCGATATCGTCTTCCGCGGCGTGTATGTCGACGGCGATGTCGTGATCGTGGAGGAGCGGATGCGCGCCACGCTGCCCGGCGGCAAGCCGTACGAGAACGAGTATTGCTTCGTGTTCGAGGTGGTGGGCGACCGGATCAGCCAAGTGCGGGAATACATGGATACGCGCAAGGGATGGCGGATGGTCTTCGATGAGGGGCTGTAACACGCGTAGTCGGCATCGCCCTCGCGTGACAGCCCTGCAGCCGCGTGGGTTGAGCGGCTCAGCGAGCCGACATATCGAGTGATCCATGGATCAGCGGACGAGCGGCGCCGACGCTCAGAAGAAGGATACCGCGCCGGCACTGCTCGGCGTGGTCTGCGGGCTTGCCGCAGCGCTGTTCTGGGCGCTCGGCTTTGCCGCCACGCGGCACGGCCTCAAGGCCGGCTTCACGCCGGTCGATCTGCTGGTGCATCGCTATGTCTGGTCGGGGATCGCATTCCTGCCCCTGGTGTTGCGCGCCGGACTGTCCGATCTCTGCGGCATCGGCTGGGGCAGGGGGCTCGTGCTGATGGTGCTCGGTGGTCCCGTGATGTCGCTGATCTCGTACATCGGCTTCCTGTTCGTCCCGCTCGGCCATGGCAGTGTGATCCAGCCCTCTTGCGCCACGCTCGGCGGCCTCCTGCTCGCGGCGGTCGTGCTGAAGGAGCGGATCTCCGCCTCGCGCCTGACCGGCGCGCTCGTCATCGTCGGAGGCCTCGGCGTGATCGGTGCGGAATCGATCGGCCACATCGGTGCCGACGGCATTCAGGGCGATCTCATCTTCGTGCTTGCCGGATTCATGTTCGCCGGGTTCGGCGCGATGCTGCGCCGCTGGCGCGTCTCGGCCGTGCCGGCTGCGCTGGTCATCAACGTGCTGTCGCTGCTGCTGGTGCCGGTCTACGTCGCCACGGTGGGTCTCGCCCACATTGCGTCGATCGGCATGACCGAGAACGCCATCCAGGCGCTGGCGCAGGGCGTGCTTGCCGGCCCCGCGGCGCTCTATCTCTACGCCGTCTCCGTCCAGCGTCTCGGCGTGGCCCGCGCCGCGGTGTTTCCGGCCTGCGTGCCCGCGCTGACGCTGCTCACGGGCTGGTTGCTGCTTGGCGAGCCGCCCACGATGCTGCAGACGGCAGGCCTCGTGACGGTGCTGTGCGGGTTCTACCTGGCGCAGCGGCAAAGCTAGCGGACCTCACGCCTTCTTCACGAACTCCGACTTCAGATTCATCGCGCCGATGCCGTCGATCTTGCAGGCGATGTTGTGGCCGTCGCTGGCGTCCTGCAGGCGGATGTTGCGTACCTTGGTGCCGCCCTTGACGACCGAGGACGAGCCCTTGATCTTGAGATCCTTGATCACGATGACGCTGTCGCCGTCGGCGAGCAAATTGCCGTTGGCATCGCGCACGCCCGTATCCTGCGCCGTGTCCGCGAGCGCGTCCGCCGCGCCGCTCCATTCATGGCCGCATTCCGGGCAGACCCAGAGATCGCGGTCCTGATAGGCGTGCTCGGAATTGCAGGTCGGGCATTTCATCGTGTCGGTCATGACGGGTTTTGTCTCGCGCGTTCGTTCGCGGCGCGACCGTAGAGGCGGGAACCGGGAAAGCAAGCAAAAGCTGCGAGCGGCGCGGGCTGGCCGCGCCTGCCGGTGCGATATCACCGGGCGACGCCTGCCGACGCTTTCAATGAGGCAACATCGCCGCGCGCGTTGAGCTGCATCAACGGCACTGCGCGCGAGGGGCGTACCGTGTCTTCAGGAATGACCGCCGGAGGCAGCGATGGACGACACACTCAGACGAAAAATCCAGACCTTGCTGGACCAGCACCGCACGATGCGGATCGCGACGCTTCGCGCCGATGGCTGGCCGCAAGTGACGACTGTCGGCTATGCCAACGAAGGTTTCACCATCTACTTCCTCTGCGGCCCCGACAGCCAGAAGGCGCAGAACATCTCGCGGGACGAGCGCGTGTCGCTGGCGATCGACGACGATCCGGCGCAAGTGATGGAGATCACCGGCCTGTCCATGGCGGCGCGGGCGGTGGCCGTGACCGATCCAGCCGAGGCCGAGAAGGCGATCGCGCTTCTGATGGCGCGCTATCCCGAGCAGAAGGCCATCGGCCTCCCCATGCCGAAGCCATCCGAAGTGCGGCTGATCCGTCTCACGCCGACGGTGATCTCGCTGCTCGATTATTCCAGGGGCTTCGGCCACACCGACCTCGTGACGTGCTGAGGACGCGAGCTGCGAGCTGCGCTGTCGATGCTGTTTCTCTGCAGCGTCGTCCACACCGCCGCCGGATCAAGCAAGTGTTGCGAAAACAACCCCATGCACAGTAGCCATCCCCATGGAATTGCTCGGGGTTTTTCCTGACTTCGGCAAAATCGAACAGGATTTGACCCGTCGGGCAAAACAATGGCATGATGCCAGCGTGGGACGCGGTCGGGGGCGTCGGGTGCGGCACCATCCCGGATTACGCTTGCGCTCCGTCCGGGCTACGCTCGCGCCTCAACTTGCGACGAGCCGCTCATGAGCTTCCTCCTCAACATCGATGTTCCCGACGTGGCGAAAGCCACGACGTTCTACACCGAGGCCTTTGGCCTCTCGGTCGGCCGCCGCTTCGGCGCCGACTTCGTCGAGCTCAACGGCTGGCCCGCACCGGTGTATCTCTTGACCAAGCAGGCCGGCACCATCGGCGCCGGCGGCGACCCCCGCCGCTATGAGCGGCACTGGACGCCGATGCATATCGACGTCGTCGTCGACGATGTCGACGCGGCCGTCGCGCGTGCCCTCGCTGCGGGTGCGATTCTGGAGGTGCCGGCGAGCGATGCGCCCTATGGGCGGATCGCGATGCTGGCCGATCCGTTCGGGCACGGTTTTTGTCTGTTGGCGTTCAGCGCGCAAGGGTATGACGCGTTGCTGGAAGGTGCGTAGCCTGGATGGAGCGCAAGCGTAGTCCAGCGCCGAGCGTGCCGCGCGACCCCGGATTGCGCTTTGCTCGATCCGGGCTACGCTCGCGCGCGGAAAGCTGCGCCGACATCGGAGCGACATGCCAAAGAAGCTGAAGACCTACCAGACCTCGCTCGGCTTCTACGATCAGGCGATCGCCGCGCCCTCGATGAAGGCGGCGCTTGCCGCCTGGGGCGCCAGCTCCAATCTGTTCCATCAGGGCGTCGCCAGGGAGACCGACGATCCCGATGTCGTCGCCGCGACCATGGCGAAGCCGGGCGTGGTGCTGAGGCGCCCGGTCGGCTCGAACGGCCCGTTCACCGAGAGCGCGGAGCTGCCGACCGATCTCGGCGAGGGCGAGAGCAAGCCCAAGCGCAAGTCCAAGAGCAAGGCCGAGAGCAAGCCGACGTCAAAGAAGCGTCCCGCCAAGACGGCCCGGAATGCATCCCGCGAAATCGATGATGCGGCCGCGCGCAAGGCTGCTGCAGCTTTCGAGAAGGAGGAGCGGCGGCGCGAGGCAGGGCGTGCCAAGGAGGAGGCCGCCCGCGCCAAGGAGCGTGCGCGGCGCGACAAGGCGGTTGCCGCGGCGGAAGCAGCGCTCGACAAAGCAACACGCGAGCACGAAGCGAAGGCCGGGGCGATCGAAGCCGAGCGGGCCGCGCTCGAGGCGCGCGCCGAAGCGGAGCAGGAGCGCTGGGACAAGCAGAGGCACAAGCTGGATCAGGCCCTGCGCCGCGCGCGCGAGTGAGAGGCAGGTGCCAACGTCCGGGAGTTCTGTTGCTCATCCAGACCACTCTTGCGTCATACTCGGCCGTCATTGCTAGCGGAGCGAAGCAATCCAGGCTCCCTCCGCGGAAGGACTCTGGATTGCTTCGTCGCAAGTGCTCCTCGCAATGACGGGGAGAGGTCGGAGCGCCAAAGCGCACAGCGCTTATGTCCGCACCTCGCGCGAAATTTGCTTGCCTCGCCTGGCATCCTTTTGCACTCTTGAAGCGAAGGAGACCAACGCATGACCAAGATGACTGCCGCCTGCGCGCTCGGAACCGCCCTGGTGCTGAGCGGCCTTGCAACCTCGGACGCCGAAGCCCGGACGCGGAGAGCCGTCGTCGTTCGCGCGCCGCAAGAGCGGCTCGTCATCACGGCGCCGGTGCTGAGGCCGACGCCTTGGGATTACAACATCGTGCCACGCTATCGTTACCGCCCCGAGCACGACCGGGTCGATCCCTACGGCCCACCCTTGGTGCCGTCCTATGTGCGCTATGAGGGATGGCGCTGGCCGTATTGGTGGTGAAGGCACCGACCGACGCCAAAACTGATCGGCGCATGCGCTCGGTGAGCTGAGCAGAGGCACGACGTGCATCTGCTCGTCATGATCGCCACTCTCTATCGCAGAGAAGCGAAAGTGGCGGGGCTGCGCCGCCCGTGCTCCTACGGCCGCTCCGGTCCTTGCCTCTGATAACCAGGGGTTGTACGCTGCACTGCAGAAAAGTGCAGTGTAAATGGATCGGCTGAAATGAGCGTGGTTGAGAGCGTGGCGTCCGAGCAGCTTGCGGAGCCGAAGATGCCGCCGGGCGTGCTGACCGAAGGTCCGGTGGTCGAGGCCAAGTTTCGCGATTCCTACATCTCGTTCGCCATCATGGTCGGCGGCTCGGTCGCGGCGCTGGTCTGGGCCTTCTGGCAAGGCATCGGCTGGGTCGAGGTTTCGGTCTTCGCCGGCACGTTCATCATGTCCACGATCGGCATCGGCTTCATGCATCGCTACTTCGTGCACCGCAGCTTCCGCTGCGGTCCGGTGATGCGGACGATCTTCGCCGCGCTCGCGACCATGGCGGTGCAGGGCTCGATCCTGAAATGGGTGAGCAACCATCGGCGGCACCATCTGCACTCCGACCGGCCCGGCGACGTGCACAGCCCCTATTACGACGGCGGCGGCCATCCCTATACCAGTTTCGCCAAGGGCATGACGCATGCGCAAGGCGGCTGGGTGTGGGACCGCGAGACCACCGATGCCAGCTACTACGCCAAGGACATCCTGGCCGACCCGATCGCGATGTTCTTCACCAGGACGCGCTGGTACTGGTATGCGCTCTCGGCGCTGATCATTCCGGGCGCCATCGGCTATGCCTTCGGCGGCGCGCGCACGATGATCGGCTGCATCCTGTTCGCCGGCCTGTTCCGCAGCTACCTGATGACGATGGCGACCTCGCTAGTGAACTCGGTCTGCCACAGCGACGGCCGCTGGGGCTACCGTCGCTTCGAGACCCATGACGGCACCACTAACGAGCTGGTGACCACGCTGCTCACCTTTGGCGAAGGGCTGCACAACAACCATCACCGCTTTCCGCGCGACGCCTACATCTCGCACGCCTGGTACGAGGTGGACATCAACGGGTTGATCATCCTGGGGCTGGGGAAGCTCGGGCTGGTGCATGATATTTTCGCGGCGGGCGGTGCCGGCCGCCAACGTGCGGCGGATGCAGGGCCGGGCGAGCCTGCGCCAGCCGCCGTCGGGAATGCCTTCGAGGGCGACGGAACGTGATTGGACCCACCATGGCTAGGCGCCGATGCCGCGGGGAGAGCACATCGAACAGGTACGCGGACAAATTGAAGTTTGATGGCCCATTATCTCTGCGTGCAGAGTTGGCGATTGGGTAAAAGTGGCAAAGTGGAGACTGTCAAGAATACATAGAGGTAGAACGGCATTTATCCCCGTAATAAACCCAATGCTGCTTGGGGTTCTGGGCGCGTATTGGGAGGACAGTCATGGCAAGTGTCGAACAATTGCACAGACGGGACGGAGTGAACTTGGTCCAACTCGAAGCGGACATCACTTCGATCCGGTCGGGAAACTCCATTACTTCAGTTAATCTGCCTGATTACGTGGAGCACACCGCGGGCGTGTCGCGCGTCGGTGCGCTCAGTGCAGAAGCGGTCATTCGCGACTATGAGTCCGCTGCAAAAGAGATCGAGGCCATGGGCACCGAGTTGATCGACGCTGCGCAAAAATGCGAGGCGCTGACGGCCCAGGTTCATGATGCGATCGCCTTCATGCGAGAAACGGCGGCAGGCTACCGAGAAGAGGGACGCAAGATCTTCAAGCGTATCGAAGAATGCGCGCTGTTCACCGAAGACGTTCGCAAGACCTGCGAACAGGTCAAACGCAGAATGGCTGAAGTCTCGGTCGGCCCTTCCGATGAGGAGCTTGCGCCGCAAGAGCCCGAGCTGACGGGGATCGCGGCCAAGGTGACGATGAGCGAGATACGCTGAGGGGAGCGTAGGTGCGTAGGGTGGGTTAGCTGCGCGACTGCGCGAGGCGCAGTTCGCGCAGCGTAACCCACCACCTCTGCCTCCGCGGAAATCAAAGAGGCGGGTTACGCCAGCGGACTGCGCTTCGCGCCGCCGCAGGCTAACCCACCCTACGCACTTCAAATCCAATCGCGCCTTCGAAACGGGCTCACCAATCCGGATCGCCGTAATAATAAGGGTCGGCCATATAGCGCGGCGGCATCCAGGGGCCTCGCGGCGGCGGCCTGGGCCGTCGTGGCGCGGCGTCTGGTACGTGCGCCCGGGCACGCGCAGCCGTGTCGTTGTTGACCACGCTGCGCGCGACGGGCTTGGCGGGTGCAGAGGCGGATGGCGCCGATGACGCGCTCAGTTGCGTTTGCAACGCCTGGACCTGCGCGGCGAGGCGCGCATTGTCCGCCGCGTCCTTCTCCTGCGCGGCCTTGAGCTGCTCGATGGTGGCGGCCTGGTCGCGCAGGGTCTGCTCGCTGCTGCTCTTCAGCTGCTCGAGCTTGCCGCTGATGTTCGCAAGCTCGCTCGTGATGGCCTTGAGCGATTGCGCGAGCTCGGACGATGACGGCTCGGCCGCCGCGGCGGCAGGCTTTGGCGCGCCTTCGGTGTGCTTAGGCTCCGGCGCTGCCGGCACCGGGCTCGGCTCGTCCGCGGCCGCCAGCAGGACCGTCGCCGGCTGCGCCGGACTTTCCGCCGCGGCCGCTTGCGGGGGTGCGCTCGCGGGTGGAGCCCATCGCGCCATGATGGACTTGCCGATCGATGTCGCCTCGTCGCTATATTGCGATGCGACGGCGGCACCGAGCAGGCCGATCGCCATCACGAGAATAGCCAGAGCGCGCATCATGGCCCTGTCTCCCCTCAGGCCCTGATTGCGCGGCTTGGTGTTTAGAGCCTTGGCTTCCGGCGTCGGCGTGTTTCCGGAAGTTGCTGCGGCCGTCGCGGCGGTGCTTGCGCGCGAGGTCCGCGGGGCTTCGCTGCTCCGTTCCATTCCGGAAACAAGGCGGTCCAGCCGCGCCAGGTCTTCCTCTGCGCTCTTGATCCGGTCGTAGGCCCGCGCCAGCCCGCCATCGGCGCGCGCCTCGTCCGGCTTAGCGGAATCAGATTTGGCGGTATCAGGCTCGGCCTTATCGGTCTTGCCGGTATCAGATTTGTGGTCGTTCGTGTCAGGCATCGATGCGCTCTCCATCCGGTCGGGCGTCAATGGGAGGCAGTCCGATCAAGGATAGGTCTCGCCGCTGTCGGACACAACGCGTGTGCAAAGGAGAAATTATGGCGGGCGGAGTGAGCGCGCAGGGTGGGGGTTGTCGCCGCGACTGCGCAAAGTGCATTTCGTAGGGTAGCCGAGCGGATCGAAGCTCATCAACGAATGACGATCCCAGGGGCGTCCAGCCCCGCGGCGCCATGAACGTTCGCTGAGAGGAACGGGCGCTAGTCCATTCCGTTTCCTTCGAGGGGGCTTGTTCGAGGAGGACAACATGAAAGCAATGATCATCGCGCTTTCGGCTGCCGTTGTCATGGCTACCGCACCAGCCGTATTTGCTCAGGGTGTATCGAGCAAGACGCCAGGTCATGAGATGCAGCAAATGGGCAAGAAGGGCGAGCCGGGCGCTTCCAGCTACGCTCCGGGACACAAGAAGAAGCAGCACGCGAAGTCCTCGAAGAGAACCAGCCCCGGCGCGTCGAGCTACGCTCCAGGACGAACTACAGGGCAAACCACAGGTCAAACCACAGGCGCGGGCACCGGGTCGACCACCGGCACGAAGTCAGGGTACTGAACTCCAGGCGGTCCTCAGGCGCGTAGGGTGAGTTAGCTCCGCGACGGCGCAAAGCGCAGGTCGGGAGCGTAACCCGCCTCTTTGATCTCGGCGGCGGAGAGGTGGTGGGTTACGCCGGCGGACCGCGCTTCGCGCAACCGCCAGCTAACCCACCTTACGTCCCGCGGCGCCGCAATGTGCACCGTCGTTAGTGACGTATCGCGCGGATTTCGAGCGTGGTCTGGGTGAGCCTGGCCACGAACCCCTCAAGATGCATGACCCTTTCTCTGGTCAATTGTTCTTGCAGCTCGGCGATCTTCTGGGATTCGGCGACAAACGAGTCGCACGCCTCTTTCGCGTACGCCATCTGAAGCTCGAAGGCCTCGACGGGTGAACGCGCCATCGCGAGCTTTCCCAGGAAATTCAAGGCTTGCTCAAGCGAGGTCCTGATGTAGTCGCTATAGGCCTCGGCAATCGCCTGCGTGCTGGCGTGGAAGGGTTCGACCGGTGCGACGGGCGGGCTTGCAGCGATCTCCATCCCGGAAGCCTCGTCCGGCAAGGGCGCAGCCGAAGGTATCTCCGCACTGATCTGCCGGCTCGGCTCTTGCCCGGTCTCGTGCCTGGTCTCCGCCGGGGCATCCGGCACTTGATGCGCTGCACTTGCGCGTTGCTCGCCGGCCCCGGTGCGATGTCCGGCCTTCTTCTTGCCGCCGCGCCGGCCGGATTTTCCCCTTGGCTTGTTGTCCACCGCACTCAACATTGCAAATGGCTCCTGAAATATCGATGAAGCCGCGAGCCTCCGTCGCGTTTGCGCTGAAATCGCGATGGTGGGCTGTCGCTTGCGTGGCGGCCATGTGGTGAGATTTTGCCGCTGCAGCTTCGATGCATACGGCAAGACGTGGCTGATCCAGATAGCTGCGGGGTGGTCGCCTGTCCCGGGTATCGCTGCGGCGCGATGGCATCGGGTGCGGCAACTCGGTTAACACATTGGTCATTTCTTTGCGGGCATTTTCACGACCTCAGTCAGCAAAGAGGCACCATGTCCGATATCACCATTCCCGGCGGCAAGATCCGTTCCTTCGTCGAGCGGATCGAGAACCTCGACAGCGAGATGCAGGAGTTGAGCGAACAGAAGAAGGAAGTCTTCGCGGAAGCCAAGGGCGAGGGCTTTGACGTGAAGATCCTCAAGGAGATCATCAAGCTGCGCAAGGAAGACAAGAACGAGCGCGACGAGCGCGAAAGCCTGCTCGACCTCTACATGCGCGCGATGGAGACGGCCTCGCCGGAGCAGGCGAAAGCGGCGTGAGAGGATTTGTCTGATCGACGAAAAAGATAGCCGCGATCTCCGGGATTGCGGCCATCACCCAAGCACGATCCTGCGGGAGGTTACTGAGTCCGAAAATTCTGACATGGCGGCCGCGAGGCCGAGCAGGTTCAGGCGCTCAACTCCGCCGCCGCTTGGTCGCTTGGCCGATTACCCGGGGATGGGAAAAGTCGGCTTCGCTTTCGAGGGTTTGCGCGGGGTTGCTGACCGGGCCGGTGAAGGCGTCCGTCCACTCGCCCAGCATCTCGTCGCGGTCCGGCCAGGCGTCCATGGATTCCTGATCGCGATACATGGCGAAGGGACGCAACGTGCTCTCGTAGAAATCGACCTGGGCATGCCTGCGATATTGCTGCTTCTGGTAGCCGTTCCAGTGCAGCAGCTGGCCGAGCGGCCGGCGGTAGCGGCGGTCCTGGTCTACAGCGGGATAACCGATCGGGATGGTGCCATAGGCCGTCATCCATTCGGGATAACCCAGCACCTCGCTGAGCTCGCGATTGGTCTCGGCCTCGCCGCCGCCGGAGAGCCAGGCCGAAGTCAGCCCTTCCGCGGTGACGCCGAGCTGGAGGTTCTGGATGGCCGCGCCCAGCGAGCAGAAGAAGATCGCCTCGTTGTTGTCGCGATACTCCGCATCGAATTCGGGCGAGGTCGCCTGCGGAAAGCAGACCTTCCAGCGGGGATCGCCGAGCACGAGGATGATCGCGACGGTGTTGGCGAGATAGGTCTTCTTCACGGCCGGAAAGCCCTTGGCGTGATCGACCAGCCGCTGCGCCTGGCGCAGGAACACCGCGAGCACTTTTTCGCGCATCGCGGGATCGTCGACGACGATGAAGTCCCAGCACTGCACGTTCGCCCCCGACGGCGCCCAGCGCCCGCAATCGACGATCCGCTCCAGCACGTCACGTCCGACGCTGCGGCCCGGCTCGAACTTCCGCACGCTGCGGCGGCGGCGGATGACGTCCTGGAACAGCGGGGCGTCGGCCATGGTGGGTCCTCCCGATCTTATGTTTGGCGGGAGTGTAGGGCGGCAGGCGCGGACGTGGAAGCGCGGCGTGGACGCAATGGGCGGCCATCAATAGCGGCCGCCGCTGCCCTTTTGCTGTGTGATCCAGTCCGACAATGATTTCGGTTTCGATTTCACAATCCGGCCCGGGGATGCCTTCGGATTGTCGCGCACGCCTTTCGTCGAACGGGTACGCGGCGCTTCCGCCTGCCTGACGCCCTTCAAGGCAGCGGCCGATGCCTCGGCGGCTTCCTTCTCGAGCCGCAACTGTTTCAATCGCGCCATCTTGATGCGTTCCGCCTCGACTTCGGGTCGCTCGGTGAGCAGCGGCTTATGCTGAGCAAGCTCGGCCGTAACAAGGACACCGAGAATGGTCGTCTCGCCGAGCGCCTTGCAGGCCTCTAACCGATGCAATCCCTCGACCAGAACGAGGCGGTCTCCGTCGAGCCGAACGGAGATGGGGGCCTGTTGTCCGATCTCCAGCATACTTTCCGCGATCTCTCCGACGATCTCGGGCTTGATGGCCTTCTTCTGCTTTGTGGGAACGAAGATCTTCTCGATCGGGAAGCTTTCCGGTTTGGGCATGACTTTACTCCGCATCTACCGGGCCCGCCGGAACCCATGCCGGTGAGGTTGGGAGTTTAGGGGGGAAGCGGTCGACCGCAAAGGCAATTCGGAGGATGCATTGTGCACTTAATCAGAGGCGCATGCGAAAGTCTGCCGAAGTAGCCGATCCGGCGATAGCGAACGAATTTAGTGCTGAGTTCCTAAGATGGACAGGGCGGAGCTAAAACCCATCATATTTGCCGAGCGACCGGTGGTGGGTCTTCGGTCAGCCCTGCCCATCCTACGGACTACGCCCCGGCAGCGGTTGAGGCGTATACGGAGTTGCAGGCGCATAGAAGAAGCTTTGAGCTAGTTGATCTCCGTGCAGGTCCATGGCCGCTCGCGCTGCAGGCACTAGTTCAGTCAATGAACGACGGAAATCGTTGAGAAGAATCGGCGCGGGGTTTGAAGGTGGCTCGATACGTCGAACAGCAGGTGGACCGAGAAGGAGGCGCACTTGATTAGTGGCGGATAGGGATTGCAACCGCATGGCAGCGAAAATCACGTTAGACCAAGCCAGTTGGCCGCCTGAATTTATCTGATCCGTTGACACGACGTATGGGTCGTCCCCACAGCCTAAGCTCAGGACGTCAATCTGATCACGTTCGAGATTAAAACAGACCATGGCCTCAATGACAGCGAGCAAAATGGGATTATTGGCCCAAACACCTCCATCTACGAGTGTGTAGCCATTGTGTTCTAGTGGACGAAAATAAGTCGGCGCAGCGGAAGTCGCCAAAGCGACTTTCACCATTGGCTCAAAGCGATCGATCTTATAGTCGGGATGGTGCGGCGTCTTGAAGACAAAGACCTCACTGTGTTTGCCTTCGAAAGACGGAACGCAAAGACGGACAACAGAATCTCCCAGGAGCTTTGCACCTAGAGTATCGAGTAGAATGTTTTCTAGGGCCGTTCGCTCATACTGATAGCGAAGGAGATTTCGTGCGCCGTGAAGACTTTTACGGATGAGACTGCGCTCCGGAAATATCTCTGCGCCTCGGCTGGAATAGAGCTCTGCTAGCTCTGATGCGCTTAGACCGGCGCCGAGGCCAAGCGCAATGATTCCTCCAGTCGAGGTGCCGGCGACCAAGTCGAAGTATTTACCAACGGAACCGCCGTCCAGAAATCGCTGTTCGAGTTCGGCAAGAACAGTTGCAGGGAACAGTCCCTTAATGCCGCCCCCATCGATAGATAAGATCCGAAAACGCCGGTCCTTCGGCCAATCCTGTGGAATTCTTCGCTGCGGAATCGCTCCCTTCGAGCGCTGATCGCCGGATCTAAATTCTCGGTCGGGTTCAGACATTCGTTGCGCCTCCTGCGCGGGTGACGACCGGGTCCAAGAAACTCACCGGAGATTTGCCAATATTCGAAGAACAGTAGCCATTCCGACGCCCACGGGATGATCGTCGTCGCAATCGTCATTCTCGGGGTCCAGCACATCTCGTCTGGATCCCAGAGACAGAGCGCCGGCCAGAGGGGCGCGCGGTCGTTCCAATAGATGTGCGGAAGGTCGTCACCATCTAGCATCAACGTCCCGATCAGAGGATCTACGACATGGACGGTGACGTAGGGATTGGAGAGGTGCCAGCCGTCGAAGAATCTCCGCCGGAAGTACACGACCCGGATCGTATATGTCTTGGACGCCGGCCGGACCGGACCTTCCCAGACGCCGATCCAATCGGCCGAGGCCTTCAGCCGGAAATCAGGAAAGTGGCGCCGGATCGCGGCGTCCTGCTCATCGACGGTTAGGTAGGTCATCGGGATGATCACCGAAGAACCGGTGCGACGGCGCTGACTTGGCGTTGCTCGGCGTCGGAGCGCCGCCGGCGATCGCGACAGGGATCGTGGCCTTGCCGGGCATGAAGCGGCTGCCGATCGAGCCCACGTCCTTGGCAACGCGCTGAACGTGCTCCTTCACCGCCGAGCGTGCAGGCTTCTCTCCAAACAGGTCCTCAAGGATCTTCTGCATCTCGGGGAGGGCGATATCCCCGCGGAGCCGCCGGATCTGGACGGCGAAGTCGGAAAGTTCGCGGATAAACAACGATTGGTCGCTCTGATCGGCAGGCCAACGATCGGTGAGGATGTCCTCGCGGCACATCGGATTGCTGGCGAATACCTTCTCGCCCCGGTCGTGGGCCTTCCTGACAATGGCCAGCATGCTCTCGACTTGATGGCTGAGCTCTTCAGCGAGTGAGGTTGTCTGGTTGGCGTGATTGGCCACGTAGAAGGCCAGCAGCACCGAGGGTGGGAGCCGTCGGTTCTTGTGCCGCTTGTCGTAGGCCAGGTTTCGCCAGCGCTTGATCAACTGTAGGGCGATCACGGCGCGTGATTTCTGATAAGCGGGGCACTGCTCCGGTACCGGCACCGCGTCAGCGCGCTTCGACAGAATTGCACGTTCGCGATCGTAGTCCAGCGACCGCCGCTCAAAGAAGGTGCCAAAATCCTGATCAGGCGGCGTCCGATCGATGAACCATCGCGCGAAGCCGTGCGGGTTCGCGTACAACGACATCTTCGGCTCCGACGGGTCCTCGGGCTTGGAGTGGAAGATAAGCCCCGTCTTCTCTACGGTCCCCGTCAAGCGAACCGTCGGGGTCACGTCAAGGTGCATGCCGTCGTAGTTAACCGTGCTGCAGCGGGTCTTCCTGTCCGTCTTGAGGTAATAGCGCGAGCCGCGCTCGCCGCAGATCGCGTGGTGCAGTGTCGCAAGAGCAGCTTCGGGGTCGACGTCGGCGCCGAAGGCCAGATCGGCCATGACGTCGATGTCGAATTCATCATCGGTGGAGTGGCGTGCGACAGTGGCTCCGATCGCGAAGCCACCTTGCGTGTAGAAGTCCCGAACATAGCCTTTGAGCGGGCTATCGTCGCGCTCGAGCCACTCGTTGATCGCGTGGTAGTGGTCGACAGCGAGCTGGTAGTCGGTAGGGCTGAGCTGGATCCGAATCGCGACGTCCGCCAGCATGACGTCGATTGGAGAATAGCTCGCGATCTGACGCAGATAGCGATCGGAATAGTTCATATCGACGCTCCTCTACAACTCTAGCTTCAATTCCCGTTTCGTTCCTTCCACCATTTTCCGGCGGTCGATGGCGACCGCCGGAAGTATGCCTTTAGCGCTGAAGCGCGCAGCGTATCGTCGTGTCTCCTTACTTACTCGGAGCGATTAGCTGCACCCCGTCGTGCTGCCGCACGTATCGCACTTCATACAAGTCCCATTCCGCACCAGCGTGAAGTTGCCGCACTCGCTGCACATCTCGCCCTCGTAGCCCTTGGCCTTCGCCTCGGCGCGACGCTCGGCCTTTGTCGGGGCTGCGGTCGCGGCGGTGCCGGCCTTGCTCCATTGCAGCTGCTCGAGCTTCTCCGTCGGAGACAGATCGTGCTGGGCTTCCTGCTTCAGCGCGACGGCGCCTTCGATGGCGTCGCCGACGCGGGCGCTAGCGCCGTGGGCGGCCAGCGCGGTGACCCGGCTGCCGCCTGATGGCGCGCTGTCGTTGCCTTGGCTGACCGCGGCCGAGCCGCCGCGCATCACGACGAGGTTGTCGGTGCGCGAGCGGGTGAGGCCGCGCGAGACCAGCTTGGTCGCGTGGTGGCCGCCGTCCTCGTCCGGCTCCTTGCCTTCCTCGACGCCCTTGCCGAGCGCGTCGAAGCCCGTCTCGTTGGGATCGACGTGGGCGAGGTCGAAGCGGGAGAGATAGCTCACCGCGAGCTCGCGGAAGACGTAGTCCAGGATCGAGGTCGCGTACTTGATGCTGTCGTTGCCCTGCACGGGGCCCGCCGGCTCGAAGCGGGTGAAGGTGAAGGCGTCGACATATTCGTCGAGCGGCACGCCGTATTGCAGGCCGAGCGACACCGCGATGGCGAAGTTGTTGATGAAGGAGCGCAGCGCCGCGCCTTCCTTGTGCATGTCGATGAAGATCTCGCCGAGACGGCCGTCATCGTATTCGCCGGTGCGCAGATACACTTTGTGGCCGCCGACCACCGCCTTCTGGGTGTAGCCCTTGCGGCGATCCGGCATCTTCTCGCGCTCGCGCATCACGACGATGCGCTCGACCAGCTTCTCGACGACCTTTTCGGCCACATGCGTGGCGCGAGCCGCCATGGGCTTTTCGTGCAGCAGCTCGACCGCATCGTCCTCGTCCTCGTCGTCGCTGATGAGCTGCGAGTTGAGCGGCTGGGAGAGCTTGGAGCCATCGCGATAGAGCGCGTTGGCCTTCAGCGCCAGCTTCCACGACAGCATGTAGGCGGACTTGCAGTCCTCCACCGTGGCGTCGTTCGGCATGTTGATGGTCTTGGAGATCGCGCCCGAGATGAAGGGCTGCGCCGCCGCCATCATGCGGATGTGGCTCTCGACCGACAGGTAGCGCTTGCCGATCTTGCCGCAGGGATTGGCGCAGTCGAACACCGGATAGTGCTCGGCCTTGAGGTGCGGGGCACCTTCCACCGTCATCGCGCCGCAGATGTGGACGTTGGCCGCCTCGATCTCGCGCTTGGTGAAGCCCACGGCCTGGAGCAGGTCGAAGCCGGGGGCTGCGATCGCCTCGGCGCCGATGCCGAGCTGGTCGCGGATGAAGTCTTCGCCAAAGGTCCACTTGTTGAAGGCGAACTTGATGTCGAACGCGGTCGGCAGGGCCTTCTCGACCTTGGCGATCGCCTCATCGGTAAAGCCCTTGGCCTTCAGCGTGGTGACGTTGATGCCGGGGGCGTTCGCCAGCGAGCCGTGGCCGACGGCGTAGGCCTCGATCTCGGCGATCTCGCTCTCGCGATAGCCGAGCGCGCGCAGCGCTGCGGGGACCGCGCGGTTGATGATCTTGAAGTAGCCGCCGCCGGCGAGCTTCTTGAACTTGACCAGCGCGAAGTCCGGCTCGATGCCGGTGGTGTCGCAATCCATGACGAGGCCGATCGTGCCGGTCGGCGCGATGACAGTGGTCTGGGCGTTGCGATAGCCGTGCTTCTCGCCGAGCTCGAGCGCCGCGTCCCAGGCCGCCTGGGCATGGCTGACGAGGTCGGCTTGCGGGCAGGAGACGAGGTCGAGCGGCACCGGGTTGACGCTGAGCGCCTCGTAGCCATTGGACTGGCCGTGCGCGGCGCGGCGGTGGTTGCGGATCACGCGCAGCATGTGCGCGGCGTTCTTCTTGTAGCCGGGGAAGGTGCCGAGCTCGGCGGCGATCTCGGCGGAGGTCTTGTAGGTGATGCCGGTCATGACCGCGGTGAGGGCGCCGCAGAGCGCGCGGCCTTCCTTGCTGTCATAGGGCAGGCCCATGGTCATCAGCAGGCCGCCGATATTGGCGTAGCCGAGGCCGAGCGTGCGGAATTCGTAGGAGAGCTCGGCGATCGCCTTCGACGGGAATTGCGCCATCATCACCGAGATTTCGAGCACGATGGTCCAGAGCTGGCAGAGGTGCTCGTAGCCTTCGACGTCGAAGCGCTTGGTGTCGGTGTTGTAGAACGTCAGCAGGTTCGCCGAGGCGAGGTTGCAGGCCGTGTCGTCCAGGAACATGTATTCCGAGCACGGATTCGACGCGCGGATGTCGCCGGACGCCTTGCAGGTATGCCAGTCGTTCATCGTGGTGTTGAAGTGCAGGCCGGGATCGGCCGAGGCCCAGGCGGCGTAGCCGATCTTCTCCCAGAGGTCGCGCGCCTTCAGAGTCTTCGTCACCTTCTTCGAGGTGCGGGCGTTGAGATTCCAATCGCCGTCGGTCTCGACCGCGCGCAGGAAGTCGTCCTTCAGCGAGACCGAGTTGTTGGAGTTCTGGCCTGAAACGGTGAGATAGGCTTCGCTATCCCAGTCGGTGTCGTAGGTGTCGAACTGGATGTCCTTGTAGCCTTGCTTGGCAAACTGGATGACGCGCTTGATGTAATTGTCAGGCACGAGGCTGCGGCGCGCGAGCTTGATTTCCCGGCGCAGGGCAGGGTTCTTCTCGGGGTCGAAGCAGTCGTCGCCCGAGCCTTCGCAATTCACGCAGGCCTTCAGCACCGCCTTGAGGTGCTTCTGGTTGATCTTGGAGCCCGTGACGAGGGCGGCGACCTTCTGCTCCTCCTTCACCTTCCAGTCGATATAGGTCTCGATGTCGGGGTGATCGACGTCGACGACGACCATCTTCGCGGCGCGGCGCGTGGTGCCGCCACTCTTGATCGCGCCGGCGGCGCGGTCGCCGATCTTGAGGAAGCTCATCAGGCCGCTCGAGCGGCCGCCGCCGGAGAGCTTTTCGCCTTCGCCGCGCAGGCGCGAGAAGTTGGAGCCGGTGCCGGAGCCATATTTGAACAGGCGCGCTTCGCGGACCCAGAGGTCCATGATGCCGCCCTCGTTGACGAGGTCGTCGCCGACGCCCTGGATGAAGCAGGCATGCGGCTGCGGATGCTCGTAGGCCGACTTGGACTTGGTCAGCTTGCCCGTGAAGGGGTCGACGTAATAATGGCCCTGGCCGGGGCCGTCGATGCCATAGGCCCAGTGCAGGCCGGTGTTGAACCATTGCGGCGAGTTCGGCGCGACCATCTGCATGGCGAGCATGTAGCGGAGCTCGTCATAGAACGCCTGGGCGTCGTCGTCGCTCGTGAAATAGCCGCCCTTCCAGCCCCAATAGGTCCAGCAGCCGGCGAGACGGTCGAACACCTGCTTGGCCGAGAGCTCGCTGACATAGCGCTCCTTCTCGGGCAGCGCATTGAGCGCGTCGGTGTCGGGCACGGAGCGCCACAGGAAGGAGGGGACGGATTCCTCCTCTATCCTCTTCAGGCGCGCGGCAACGCCGGCCTTGCGGAAATATTTCTGGGCCAGCACGTCGGAGGCGACCTGCGACCACTCGCTCGGCACCTCGACGTTATCAAGCTTGAACACGACCGAGCCGTCGGGATTGCGAATCTCCGACGTGGTCAGGCGGAATTCGATTCCCGCATAAGGTGACTGTCCCGAAGTGGTGTGGCGCCGCTCAATCCGCATGGTCTTGCCCCGTCCTTTTCTTTGACCGGTCCCGCCCCTCGTTGTGGGCGTGCCGGGTCGTCATTGCATCTCGCGTTGCCTTCAGCCGTTCGGCTTCGGGGCTCCGCAGTTCAGCCGGTGGATCCGGCCCTGTTTTTTCCCGGCGCGAGCTCGATGCGTCGCATCGATCGTCCCGCCGGCATGTCCACACCCATCCGCCCCCAAGGGGATGTGCGCGACATGCGTTCAACGCCCCACAACGTCACTTCGTCATCGATGCCATCCGAGCCTGTTGCCGGCCCGTTCTGGCGCCCCGAAGAGCCTCTCATTCCGAGGGCAGACAAGCCCTCATACGCAGCCTTTGGCCGGCTGGCGGAGCTGAGATTTGCGAGACCCTTTGGGGGAGTGCCGGCGGGACGCAAACTCACTCGCGCCGAACGGACCGAAAGCTAGGACTCTCCGTTGCGCCCGTCAAGAACTAGTGCGAGTTCCTGAATCAAATACTAAATATGGTGGATTGCGGGGGATAACAGGGGTCTTCGCCGCGCCTGTCGTGGACCCAAGTATCAGTGAGTCCTCAGGGATTCCCAACTGTAAAAATTTGCATGCCGTGATGACGCGGGGCCTTCATCCCGCTGTTCACAGGGCAGGTATATTTTTGAGCAATGGGATTGCGTCAGCAGGACTCACGTAGCCCTACGGACGGTGAGGGCAGGCATGCCCGCCAAAGCGGTGGTGGGACCCGCGAATCCGGGCCAAGGTGACCGCCCGATTTGCCGGACTCGCCGACATGCTTGATTCGACGACGCCGGGCGTGCGGCCGCGCATCGCCCCGGCCGGCCTGATGTTCCTTGCGATCACCTCGATCGGCTGGGGCTTCAACTGGCCGGTGACGAAATTCCTACTTGCCGAGCTGCCGCCTCTGACACTGCGCGGGGTCACCGGTGTGCTCGGCGCGCTGCTGCTGGCGCTGCTTGCGGTGATCCGGCGGCAAAGCCTGTACGTGGAGGGCGCGATCTGGCCGCGCCTGCTCACCGCGGCCGCGCTCAACGTCACCGGCTGGATGGTGCTGATGGGCCTTGCGCTGCTCTGGCTGCCGGCGAGCGAGGCGGCGCTGATCGCCTATACGATGCCGGTCTGGGCCTCGATCATCGCCTGGCCGGTCCTCGGGGAGCGGCCGACGGTCTTGCGTACGCTCGCCCTGGTGCTGGCGTTCGCGGGGCTTGCCTCGATCATGGGCGGCAACGGAATCGCCGCCAGCGCTTCGAAGCTGCCGGGCATCATCATGGTGCTGGTCGGCGCGTTCGGCTTTGCCCTCGGCACCGTGCTCTCGAAGAAGTACCCGATTCACCTGCCGCCGCTCGCGGCGGCAGCCTGGCAGATCGGGATCGGCTGCCTGCCGATCTCGATCGTCGGCCTCCTGATCGAGACGACGCATTTGTCGCATGTGACGCCGCTCGGCTGGTGGCTGTTGGTCTATTCGGTCGTCGGGCAGTTCTGCATCGCCTATGTCAGCTGGTTCGCAGCACTGGCGCGCCTGCCGGCCTCGGTCGCCGCGATCGGCACCATGGCGGTGCCGGTGATCGGCGTCGTGGCCTCGGCGGTCGCGCTTGGCGAGCCGCTCGGGGCAGGGCAGATCGCGGGGCTGGTGTTTACGCTGGCCGCGGTGGTGCTGGCGACACGGGGGTAGCCGTCCGGACGCCGGGTTATCAGTGGTCCTGAGCCTCTTTCTCTCGCCTCCGTTGTGCCAAGCCCGGCAGTTTCGACGGAAGGTCAGCAGGTGCGACGGCAAAGACCTCGAGAGCCTGGTCGTAGCCTTTGATGGTCCGCTGTCCGAGCGATGCCATCGGGACGCTATCCCTTACCCTTCCAGCGATCGTGGGATCAGCCAGGATCTGCGCGTCCTTTGCGAGATTACAGAGCCGCGACGCCAAATTCACCACGGCTCCCATCGCCGTGTAATCCAGCCGGCCGTTGTAACCGACCGTTCCTACCGTTGCCGGTCCCATGGCAACGCCCACACCAAAGCCGATCGCGTGGCCGGCGTCACACCATTTGCCGGCAAGGGACTGAACCGTCATTTGCAGGTCGATCGCGAGGCGGACCGCTTGAGTTGCCGGCTGTTCGCATGCGATCGGGGCATTGACCAGCAGCATGACTCCGTCGCCATCAAAGCCGATGAGCGTTGCCTCGTGACGAGTCGTCACGGCGCCGACGGCCTCGTAGTACTCTCGCATGACGGCCATGATGACATCGGGTTCATTGCGAGTGGAGAACGCCGTGAAGCCGCGCAAGTCGCCAAAAATGACAGCCACTTCACGTCGCTGCCCTTCGAGCAGTTCGTGAGAATGCTCGACCAATTCGGCGACCTGTGACGGCAGGAACTGCTTCAGCCGATCGATCCGCGCAGATTTTTGCTGCGAAACCGCCAGTTCAGAAGCCATCTCATTGAAGCGCAACGCCAGCTGCTGCAACTCGTCACCGCTGAAGATTTTGATGCGATGCTCGAATTGTCCGGTTCTAATCCGCTCCACGCCCTCTTCCAGTTGCTTGATCGGACCGGACATTCTGTGCGCGCGCCAATAGGCGAGCGCCAGCGCGACAAGAACACCAAAGGCAATGAGAATTGACGAGCGCCACAAGGCAGCCCGAATTGATGCAAAGGCTTCCGCGGCTGGCTGCATCGCGATCACCGTCCATCCCACATCGGCGGCCTGAACGGATAGCGCCACCACCGGGTTGCCTCGCTCCCCGGTTATCACCGCCGCTCCGCTTGCCGCGCCAACGAGATGCTTGATCCGGCCAAAACTGCCGGAGCTGGCGCGGCCGCGCAGAACCCGGCTGATATCGGGATGTGCGATCAGATGACCGGAATCATCGACGACAATGGCGTAGCCGGTCTCGCCGATTCTAATGGCTGCGATGACATCCCAGATCAGCTTCAGATTGACCTCGGCGATCGCAACCCCTGCGGCCGGCAGGCTCCCGGCAACCGCGATCCTCATATAGGGCTCTGAATCTTGCTGGTACTGAACCGGTCCGTACCAAACTTTGTTGCCGCGTGCGCCCAGAACAGCGGGATCCGCAGACATATCGATGCCGCGCCCGGTCCTGTTCAGAAGGAGCCTGGAAACAAAGACCCGTTCGGTGCCGGTCTCATCCAGAAGCGAAACCGAAGCGATTGCAGGCACCTGCTGGAGGAGACGCAAGGCATCGATCTTATGTTGCGCATCGTCTCCGGCAGACCAGGGAAGCTGCACCATCCAACCCAGCTGATCTCGCATGCCATCGGTGAACGCCTCGATCCTGTCGGACGCCGCGCGAGCATCGGCCTGCAGCACCGCGCTGATCTGGCGACGCTGGTCTCGGTAACCGAAAGAAGCCTCGACGGCCGCGCCGAGTATCAGAGGCACGACCGCAGCGACAAACAACGTCGCGAAGTACTTGCAGAACAGCGAGCGACGCGGAGGCATCGTACACGAAGAGGGCTGCGCAGCACCGTCCTTCATAGCTACTCTCAGGAGATCACCTTGCTGGCGCGAAACAGGATCGACGACACATCCAGCTCGATACCCAGAAGCCTGGCTGTCTTCATATTGATTGCCAGTTCAAACTTCTCGGGACGCATCACCGGAAGATCTGACGGATATTCACCGCGCAGGATGCGATCGGCATAAGTGGCAAGCCGAAAATAGGTCGTGCGCTGGTTTGCGCCGTAACTCAAGAGACCTCCAGCGTCACAATATTCAGACCAGCCAAACATCGAAGGCAGCCGGTGCGCGATTGCAAGCTCCGCAATCTTCGCACGATGCACCAGCGTCACAGCATCGGGAAACACGAGGAGAGCATCCGCGTCCACCTTGCCGGCAGCCATCAACCCATTCTCGATTTCGCGCGCGCCGCAGAACGGAACGTAGGCTGCCTCTATCCCAAGATTTCGGCACGACTCCAACGTCGCACGCCATTCCAGCGGCTCTCCCGGATGATCCGTGTTCGACAGGACCGCCAGTTTTCGCAGCTTTGGATAAATGTCCTTGAGCAGCTCAACGCGCTTTCCTGCCAGCTCGAGCGACAGGAATGTGCTGCCGGTGAAATTGGTGCCGGGGTGAGCAAGGCTCTTCACCACACCCAAAGCGACGGGGTCGCCGCTCAATGCAAACAGCACTGGGATGTCGGTGATTGCAGTCATGCCGCGTGTCGCCGGACCGCTCGAGACCACAAGGTCGACATCCCCTCGCTGCAACTCGGAGACGATCTTCCGCAGTGCCTGCGGATTTCCAGGGGCATAATGCGTCTCGAAGGTTACGGTCTTGCCTTCGACATATCCCAGGGCGCGCATTCCATCGCGAAAGCCGTCCAGGAAGGGATCCGGTTCGGACTCAGTCGAGACCCAGAAGATTCGATGCAGCTTGGCTCCGCCCTGCGCCCGTGCGATCGCAGGCCAGGCCAACCCCCCACCAATCAAAAAGATGAACTCTCGTCTTTTCATGCGAGCACCTGTCGAAGCTGGGCCTTGCAGTTCCGGCCGCAGACCAAGATCCTAGCTGTGCGTCTGATGACTGCTGCGCTCCGCAAGCGGACTGTCGCGCCACCGGCTCCGACATTTGTCCTCGTGAGCATGCTCAGAGACTGGGCTGGCGAGACGATTTGTCCTTGAGATGCGCTTGATTTTTACTTGAGACCGGCCCGGTTAAGACCAAAACGGCCTTACGCGTTGCATCGCGCGGTGTCCGAACACCTCCAGCGCGGATCCGGGCTAGCTATGGCGTCTCAAAAGGACAGTTGGAACTCACATCCTGAGCCAGTGCCCACGACCTCATAGATTGGGTGACTGCAGCGCCTTCGGCAACTCACGGGCTAGCGCGTGTACTCATGCGGGCTAGGGGCTCATAAAGGCAATGTTCGCTCCTGAGGGACGAGCGGAGATATTCTGATCTGCCAGAGCATCACTGCTTGTGACCCAGAGCCGTCATGAGACCGATGCGCTCAAGACCGCCTGACGGATCCTCATCATTGCGAGATGAACCAATCTGTACCCTGGGGTTTGGACCCGCAACGGAACATATGGCGCTAAATCGTCGGGCGCGCTGGCGATTGCCCAAGTGCCAGAAGCGCTGCGGCCAGCGCCGCCGCGGCCTTTTCGGGCCGGGCTTTCTCATAGATTGCGAACTCAAGGTCAGGAAGGCGCGGCAGCCCCTCTTGCGATCCCAGAATGCGCAAACCTGCAATGACCGCGCTCGCGGGAAGCGGCGTGATGGCGAGACCAGCGAGCGCCGCCGCGCGCACACCTGTCAGGCTGGGACTGGTATAGATGATCTCCCACGTCAGTTCGCTGTCATTTAGCGCGGCGAGCGCTGCCTCACGCGATACTGACCGCTCGCGATAGAGCGCCAGCGGCAGCACCGCGCCCGGAACCAGATCAAACGCGTCGGCGGCGGCCCAGACCATGGGTTCGCGCCAGACCAGGCGCCCACGCGACGTACCGAGCGGACGCTTAGCGAACACGACGTCGAGTCGTCCCTTGTTCAACTGCTCGATCAATTCCGCACTAACGCCGATCTGCACCTCGAGCTTCACGCTCGCGTGCAACATGGCGAAGCGTCCCAGCGCCGATGGCAGCGAGCCGCCGGCGACTTCCTCGACCACTCCAAGACGCACGGCTCCTGACAGGCGCGGCGCTGACAGGCGATGGCGGGCCGCCTCCTCGAGTTGCAACAGACGACGGGCGTCACCCAGCAGCATCTCTCCATCGTCGGTCAGCGCGACGCTGCGGGTCGTGCGCCGGAACAGCGGACGTTTGGTTTCAAGCTCCAATCGCTTGACCTGCTGGCTGATGGTCGACTGCGTCAGATTGAGCCGTTCGGCGGCGCGGTGGAAGCCGCCGCAATCCGCGACGGCAACAAAGGAACGCAAAAGCTCGAATTCCAGCATGCCGATTGATCCAAATTCATGATCAATCATATTAAAAAATATCGTTTCTATAATCAATACTGGTCACCTAACTTCTGCATCGAAGACAGCGTCGAGCGAAGGAGGTTCATCATGCACGCCACATCACGACCGGGAGCGGATCGCTCCGCGAGGCTAGCTCGGGCCGCCACGATCTGCTCTGAAAAGCTCTGCCCTGCCGAGCGCGCGACCGAGTTGCTCGAAGCGATCATCGAGCCGGGCGACCGCGTTGCCATCGAGGGCGACAATCAGAAGCAGGCCGATTTTCTTGCCGCCGCCCTGACGAGCGTGGATCCTGCGCAGATTCACGATCTGCACATGGTGCAGTCGGTGCTGGCGCTGCCCGATCATCTCGCCGTGTTCGAGCGCGGTGTCGCCAATCGGCTCGATTTTGCCTTCGCAGGTCCGCAGAGCCGCAAGCTCGCCGAACTGGTCGGCAGCGGCACGGTGAAGATCGGCGCAATCCATACCTATCTCGAGCTCTATGCTCGGATGTTGGTGGACCTGACGCCGCACGTGGCGCTGATCGTCGCCGACAAGGCCGACCGCAACGGCAATCTCTACACCGGTCCCAACACCGAAGACACGCCGACCATCGCCGAAGCCGCGGCCTTTCGCGACGGCATTGTCGTGGCGCAAGTCAACGAGATCGTTGACCGGTTGCCGCGAGTAGACGTCCCCGGCGACTGGGTCGATTTCGTCATACCAAGCCCAAAGCCTTACGCGATCGAGCCTCTGTTCACGCGCGACCCCGCCAAAGTAAGGGACGAGAACGTGCTGATGGCGATGATGGCGATTGCTGCGGTCTATGAGCCATTTGAGGTCCGGCGGCTCAACCACGGCATCGGTTACGCCACCGCGGCGATCGAGCTGATCCTCCCGACATTTGCCGCCCGGCGGGGCCTGAAGGGCAAGATCGCGAGCCAATTCGTGCTCAATCCGCACCCGACCCTGATCCCGGCGATCGAAGCCGGCTTCGTCGACGGCGTCTATTGCTTCGGCTCCGAGCTCGGTATGGAGCGCTACGTCGCAAAGCACGCCGATATATTCCCGATCGGCGCCGACGGCAGCCTGCGGTCGAACCGGGCACTGGCGCAGGTCGCCGGACAATATGCCTGCGACATGTTTGTTGGCGCCAGGCTGCAAATCGACGCGCGAGGCAACAGTTCGACGGCCACCAAAGACCGGATCGCAGGCTTCGGCGGTGCGCCGAACATGGGCGCGGATGCACGCGGTCGTCGCCACGACAGTCCCACCTGGCTTCGCGCCGGTCAGGAAGCAGGCGATCCCTTACGCGGGCGCAAGCTTGTGGTGCAGATGGTGCAGACCCATCAGCCAAACGGTACGCCCAGTTTTGTCGAGCGTCTGGACGCGTTCGATCTGGCCGCCTCCGCCGGCTTCGCATTGCCGCCGGTGATGATCTATGGCGACGACGTGAGCCATGTCATCACTGAGAAGGCCGTGGCGAACCTCTTGCGCTGCCAATCACCACAAGATCGCGAGGCGGCATTGCGCGCGATCGCCGGCGACACTGAATTTGGCAAGCGCCAATCGCCTGACACAACCGAGAGCCTCCGCCGTCGCGGCATCGTGATGTTTCCGGCAGACCTTGGCATCGACGTCGGCACGGCGACGCGCGATCTGCTCGCCGCCAAGACGATCGATGACCTCGTGGCCGCCTCGAGCGGACTCTACGCGCCACCGGCCAAGTTCCGCCGCGCCGTCACCGCCCAAGCTTGAGGAGGAATAGTCATGTCCGCAATCCGCCAAACTTTCAACGATCCATCCAGCACGACAATGCCGCTCCTCGATCGCGCGAAGCAGCTCGCAGCATCGCTGCTCTCCGAGCGCAGCCAGGCCTCAGGAGCGCTGGTCGCGCGGCAATTGCGCGAGATGCTTGGTGCACTCGACGACAACGATCGCCGCTGCTTTCAGCGCTATCTCGCCACGGAATTCCATCCTCACGGTCCGGCTTTGCGCGCGGCGGCGCAGCGCTACCTCGCCGAAGGCACCGCAGAAGCCGCGGCCGCACTCGCGCGTGCTGCCGAGCCGCCGCGCCAGGAACTGCTGCGGCGAATCAACATGGCACCCGGCGGGATCAGCGCGCTGATCGCGATTCGCAGCGAAATTGCTTCATACATGCGCACTGACCCCGAACTGAAGTTGCTCGACGCGGATCTCAAGCATTTGTTCGCCTCATGGTTCAACCGCGGCTTCATCGAGTTGCGGCGCATCGACTGGCAGACACCGGCCGCGGTGCTGGAAAAGCTGATCGCCTACGAAGCCGTGCACGAAATCAAGGGCTGGGACGACCTGCGCCGGCGCCTTGCACCCGATCGGCGCTGCTTTGGCTTCTTTCATCCCGCACTTCCAGGCGAGCCACTGATTTTCGTCGAGGTTGCTTTGGTGGAAGGACTGGCCACGGCCGTGCAGCCGTTGTTGTCGCAGGACGACGGTGAAGCCATCGCGCAGCAGCGCGCCGCGCGCGCCGACACCGCGATCTTCTACTCGATCTCCAATTGTCAGGACGGCCTGCGCGGCGTGGCGTTCGGCAATTTCCTGATCAAGCAGGTCGTTGAAGAGCTGCAGTCGGAGTTTCCGCAGCTGAAGCGTTTTTCCACCCTATCTCCGGTACCGGGATTTCGGCAATGGCTCGCTAATCGGCTTGCAAATGCAAGTGATCCCGATGTGGCGCTGTTATCGCAACTGGAGAGCGATAGCTGGTGGAATGACCCGGCGCAGAGCGAGAAGCTGCGCGTGCCCTTGCTGCGGCTCTGCGCTAGCTATCTGACACGGAAGCCCTCGATACGCATCGACCCCGTGGCGCGTTTTCACCTCGGCAACGGCGCACGGCTCGAACGCATCAATTGGCTCGGCAATACCGCTCTGCGTGCGATTCAAGAATCCTTCGGGATCATGGTCAACTATCTTTATGACCACAACACCATTGAGACCAATCACGAAGCATTTGTACGCGACGGCACTATCGTCCGTTCGCCTGATGTCGATGCTCTACTGCACATCACCGACTGAGCCGCGATCAAGTTCGTTGCGCTAGCTCGGCGCCATCCCGCCGCCGTTCAGCGCCTTGCGGATCATCTCGGCGAGCTGGTTGCGCCGATAGGGCTTGGTCAGCAGCAGCACGCCGTCGTCCAGCTTGCCGTGATGGACGATGGCGTTGTCGGTGTAGCCGGAGGTGTAGAGCACCTTCACGCCCGGCCGGCGCCTTGCCACCTCTTCGGCGAGCTCGCGGCCGCTCATGCCGCCGGGGATGACGACGTCGGTGAACAGCAGGTCGAAGCTCTGGCCGGCCTCGATCAGGTCCAGCGCCGCCTTGCCGTCGGGGGAGGCGACCGTCTTGTAGCCGAGGCTCTGCAGCTGCGCGGTGACGAAGTTGCGGACCAGCGGATCGTCCTCGACCACGAAAATGGTCTCGGCGCCGCCTTGGGCCGTCGGCGTGACGCCGGTTGCGATGTCCGCGGCGCCTTCGCCCGGCGGCAGATAGAGCTTGATCGTGGTGCCGTGGCCTTCCTCGCTGTAGATCTTGATGTGGCCGCCGGATTGCTTGACGAAGCCGTAGACCATGGAGAGGCCGAGGCCGGATCCCTTGCCGACCTCCTTGGTGGTGAAGAAGGGCTCGAACGCCTTCTGCTGCACGTCAGGGGGCATGCCGGTGCCGGTGTCGCTGACCGCGAGCATGATGTAGGGGCCCGCTGCCACGTCGGCATTGGCCTGCGCATAGGCTTCGTCGAGCACGACGCGGTGGGTCTCCAGCAGCAGCTTGCCGCCGCCCGGCATGGCGTCGCGGGCGTTGATCGCCATGTTGAGCACGGCGTTGGTGAGCCTGGACGGATCGATATGCGTCGTCATCGGCCCCTGTTCCAGGACGGTCTCGATCTGGATCTGCTCGCCGAGGGTGGGGCGCAGAAGCTTTGCGATGTCCGAGATCGCGGCGTTGATGTCGACGTTGCGCGGCTCGAGCGGCTGCCGGCGCGCGAATGCCAAGAGGTGCTGGATCAGCTCGGCGCAGCGTTCGGCGGCATCGTCGATCAGCCGGGCCGTGCGCTGCAGCTCGGGCTGGTCCTTCAGGCGCTCCACCAGCGTCTCGGTGTTGCCGGAGATGACCGTGAGCATGTTGTTGAAGTCATGCGCGACGCCGCCGGTCAGCTTGCCGATCGCATCCAGCTTCTGCGACTGGTGCAACTGCCGCTCGGTCTCGCGCGAGGTCGTCGCATCGTGATAGACCAGCACCGCGCCGGAAATGTTGCCTTGCCCGTCCCGCATCGGCCGGCCGCTGACCATGAGATGGCGCGGCGGGTTGCCGCTGTGCGGGCGGACGATCATCTCCAGCTCTTCGAACTGCTTGCCGCGCAGCACGCGCGTCGATGGCAGCTCGTCGGCCGGAAGCGGCGTGACGCCGTCGCCGTGAAACACGTCGGACAGCGCGCGCAGATTGCCGACGTTCATGCCGGTGCGATGCAGCAGCATGCGCTCGGCGGCCGGATTGGACAGCAGCACGGTGCCCTCGGCGTCGATGACCAGCACCGCCTCCGCCATGCTGCGAAACGTGCTCTGGAGCACGTTGACCGACAGGCGCAATTCGTCATGCGCGGCGACGAGGTGCTCGGTGCGTTCGGCCACCGCCGCCTCGAGCGCCGCCTTGGCGGCTTGGGTCTGCTCGAGCGAGCTCTGGAGCTCACCCGTCGTGCGGCGGCTTTCGCGCATCACCAATGCGACCAGGAGCAGGATCAGCACGGCGCCGGCGACGTCGATGCCGAGCAGCACGATGCCGGTGCGGCGCGAATCCTGGGAGCGGGCGGCGAGCAGGCGTTCTTCCTCCGCGCTCAGGCGGTCGAGATTGCGCATCACCGTGTCCATGAGGCCGCGGCCCTCGGCCTTGCTGTTGAGCGCGGCAATGCCGGCCTGGTCGTTGGCGGCCCGCAGGCGCATCGCGGTGGCGGCGATCTCGATCCGGCGCAGCGCCAGCGGCTCGGTGCCCTCAAGCAGGGCGACCTGATCGGGGGTGTCGCGCACGTCGCGCTTGAGCCCGGCGAGGGCCGGCGCGAGCTTGGCGTGCACCGCCTGGAACTCGTCGCTGAAGCCCTGGCTGCGATAGAGCTCGTAGCCGCGCGCGGCGCTCTCGGCCCGGCGCAGCAGCACGCGCAGATCGGAGATCTTCTTTTGCACCTGGACGGTGTGGTTCACCGACGCCGCGTCGGACCGCGACTTGACGTCGAGGGCGATCGAGGCCGCGGTGATGATCAGGAGGATGGCAAGTCCAACACCGAGAATGACGCGCTGCGTTGGAATCAAGGGGCTTCTTTCTGGTCCTTCGGCGGCGCGCTCTCGCCCGCGCCGGCAAGGCATTCCCGGATCGTGGTCAGCAGCGCTTCCGGCGTGAACGGCTTGCGCAGGCAGCGCGTTGCGCCGAGCTCAAGCGCCATGCGGAGAAAATCGGGAGAGGGCGAGGCGGACGAGGCGAAGGCATAGCCCGACATCGCGATCAGCGGCGTGGCAGGGGCGCGCTCGTGAAAGATGCGGATGGATTCGAAGCCGCGCATATGCGGCATGAAGATGTCGACCAGCATGACGTCGAAGGCTTGCGATTCCAGCGCAGCCAGTCCTGTTTCGCCGCCGTCGGTCAGCGTGACGTCGAAGCCCTGACGTTGGAGGAGGACCTCGATGGTCGCGCCGACCATCGGATCGTCATCAACCACGAGAATACGCGGCATGACACTTCCCAGAAGATCGAAGTCCCCACTGTGGTTTGTGATATCCGCGAATCGTGGGTCCGGTCAATTTGCGATTGGATCGCGCAGGATATGCACGGTTTGGTGCATAAAGGTCCATTTGCATCGATTTGTATTTATCCGCGAGGGTGATGGAGCCGAAAGGAGCGAGGAAGGCGCCGATTGCAAAAAAGGCGCCGCATCGCTGCGGCGCCTTTCGCCTCTAGTCTTCGCGATCTGCTTACGGGCAAGGATGCCGCCGGCCGTCGTAGCCGAGATAGGTGCCCGAGGCCGGGTCGTAAGATTTGAAGCGCCGCGCGCAATAAGCGGCGTCGCCGCCGCCATCCTGCACTACGGCAACCGACGGCTCGTCATAGTAGCCGTAGTAGTAGGGATCATCGTAATAGCCGTAGCCGCTGCCGTAATAGGCGTAGGAGCCGAGGCCGCCGATCGCGGCGCCAGCCGCAAAGCCCGGCCAGAAGCCGCCGTGGCGATGATGATGGTGGTGGCGACCGTGCCAGTGACGACCGCTCCAGTTGCCGCTGCCGCCCTGCCAATTGCCGCTGCCGCCCTGCCAGTTGCCCGCAACTGCAGCGCTACGGGTCCCACTGAAGCTCGGCGAGATAGCGGCACGGTCTGCCGCGCCCCCG
>NZ_LAXE01000001.1:4880868-4937584 GCF_003122645.1 Bradyrhizobium sp. SUTN9-2 | reverse complement strand
CTCCGCCCCCGAAACCGCCGCCACCGCCCTGGAACGCGGCGCCGCCGCCGCCCATGCGGGCGCCGCCACCGAAGCCGCCGCCTCCGCCACCGACCGCGGCACCTCCGCCACCGATCGCCGCACCACCGCCCGCTCCGACCGCGGCGGCACGACTCTGCTGCGCAAAGCTCGGGCTCGCCAAGGGAAGAACCAACGCCACCGTCGCAGCGGCACTCAACAATTTCAGACTGTTCATGGTAAACTCCTTTCCCGGAAAGCAACCCTGAGAAAGCGCGGGGGTTCCTGGGATCACGCCGGTTTGCGCGCGCATGGAGCCTCAGGTCCCGCCGCTGTACCGGGCATGAATGAATCGCGTCGGCTTTGCGGCAGGGGCGTGCGCGGCAGGCGGATTTGCGGGGCGCCGACGCGCCTGCCGAACTGGACATTTCGGCCCCCGGATGGCATCAGGACCCCACGAAGCAGGGCCCTTGCCGCATGAAACAATTCTTCCTCAAGTTCTTCACCTGGTGGAATGGCCAGACCTTTGGCACCCAGCTCTGGACCAAGCGGTATGGCGAGCTGGTCGGGGAGGACGAGCAGGGCAACCGTTACTACCGCACGCGGGGCGGGGCGATCGATCCGGCGCTCGGCTTCGAGCGGCGCTGGGTGATCTATAACGGCTACGCGGAAGCGAGCCGGATTCCACCGTCCTGGCATGGCTGGATTCACCACGTCGTCGACAAGCCGCCGACCGAGATCGATTATCAGCCGCGCGAGTGGGAGAAGCCGCACCAGCCGAATCTCACCGGCACAGCGAAGGCCTATCGGCCCTCCGGCTCGACGCTCGCCAGCGGCAGGCGTCCCAAGGCGACCGGCGACTATCAGCCCTGGACGCCCGGCTAAGCCCCTTTCGGCCGACCCACGAATCACCATCGTCCAAAGCGGATGCACATGCATCCGCGCCGCGCCGCTGTGGACAACGGGAACAGCGGGGATGCCGCCTGCGCAGGTGTTGCCGCGAGGCGGGCGATGCGGCTCAATGATCCCATCTTACGGAGATGGGAGACCATCGCGTTCGGTTCGGGCAACAGTTCGCGACTGTCCCGAGATGCAGCGGCCGCCGAGGAAGGACTCGATCGGGAGATAGGCCCCCGGTCTGGAAGCTCCGACATCGCCCGATGTGAATGTGCAGCCACCGTGAGACAGGAAAGGCCGCTTGGGAAACCGAGCGGCCTTTTTCTGTCGTTGTTCGCCTCGCGTGTCCCGGACGCGCTGCAGCGTGAAACGCTGCGCTGCGTCCGGGGCACAAGAGCAAGCCCGATCCTTTACGCCACCCGCACGGCCGCGCGCTGCACCGCCTCGAGCCGCCGTGCATGGTTCTGCGCGCCGCGCTCCCTCAGCAGCGCCAGCACTTCGGCGGGCGCCGTGTCGGGCGAGCCCGCATTGAACGGCGGGGCTGGATTATATTCCATCTGGAGCTGGATCGCTTCGGCGGTGGTGCGATTGACCATGATCGAGACCAGCGTCAGCGCGAAGTCGATGCCTGCGGTGACGCCGCCGCCGGTGATGCGGTTGCGATCGACGCAGACGCGGGTCTTCGTCGGTGTCGCGCCGAACTGCGCGAGCATCTCCATTGCGCTCCAATGGGTGGCGGCGCGATACCCCTTCAAGAGGCCGGCGGCGCCGAGGGCCAGCGATCCCGTGCACACCGAGGTGACGTACTTGGCGCCTGCCGCCTGCTTGCGCAGGAATTCGAGCACGTCCTCGTCGTTGAGAAGGTCGTTGGTGCCCTGGCCGCCCGGCACGCAGATGACATCGAGCTGGGGGCAATCCGCAAAGGTCGTAGTCGGCGTCAGCGTCAGCACGGAATCGCTCGGCACCGGCTCGATCCGCTTCCAGATCAGGTGCAGCTTTGCGTCCGGGACCATGGCGAACACCTGCAAGGGGCCGGTGAAATCGAGCTGGGTGACGCGCGGAAATACCAGGATTCCGATCTGGAGCGGTGACGACATGGGAGCCTCCGATAATGCGCTTGACGCCGGCAGAATGGCATGGTGCCCTTCTGTCCGAAATGGCATAATTCCCTCGGTTTCGGACATACGTTACGGCTTGGCCCATGATCGGCATCCTGATCTTCCCGGACTTCCAGCTGCTCGATGCGGCAGGTCCGATCTCGGCGTTCGAGATCGCAGCGCGCTGCCTCGGCAAGGCGCCAGCCATCCGCGTGCTGGCCGCCAAGCCGGGGCTGGTGCGCAGCTCGTCAGGCGTCGAGATGATGGCGCGCGACTTCAAGACCGCGAACGCGATCACGACGCTCGTCGTCGCCGGCGGCATGGGCGTCGCGGAAGCTGGGCGCTGTCAGATCACGCGGGCCTTCGTGCAGCGGCTTGCAAGGCGCGGCGTGCGGGTCGCGAGCGTCTGCTCGGGCGCCTTTGTGCTGGCCGAGGCGGGGCTTCTCGACGGCCGCCGCGCCACCACGCATTGGGGGCGGACGCGCGAGTTCGTCGCGCGCTTTCCCAAGGTTAAGTTCGAGCCGGATCAGATTTTTACCCGCGACGGTAATGTGTGGACATCCGCAGGTATCACCGCAGGGATCGACCTCGCGCTCGCGATGGTCACCGAGGACCACGGTGAGGAGATCGCGCAGGCGACCGCGCGGCAGCTCGTGCTCTATCACCGCCGCAGCGGCGGGCAGTCGCAATTCTCGTCGCTGCTGGAATTGAAGGCGCCGAACGGTCGTTTCGGCGCACTGCTATCCTGGGCACGCGAAAATCTCGACGCGCCGCTGACGGTGGAGGATCTCGCCGATCGCGCCGGCATGAGCGCGCGGCATTTTGCCCGCGCCTTTGCCGCCGAGACCGGCACGACACCGTCCAAGGCGATCGAGCGGCTCAGGCTCGAAGTCGCGCGCGAGCGCGTGCAGTCCTCGCGCGAGGCGATCGAGCGCGTGGCGGAGGTGACCGGCTTCCGCGACCCCGAGCGCATGCGGCGTGCCTTCATCCGCGCCTATGGCCAGCCGCCGCAGGCGCTGCGGCGCGCGGCGCGGGCGGGGTAGGACGTTTCTCTTGACCTTGGCGAGCCCTGCGGAACGGCGAAGTCGGGCGTTGCTCAGAAGCGGACTTCGGCGATGCTCACTTGTCCGGCTTCTCGCTCACGATGGCGCCGGTTTTGGGATCGGCACGGAATTCCATCTTCTGGCCGTTCTTGATGCCTTCGCCCTCCCACCGGCCATCGTCGGCTTCAAGCTTGGTGACCTCGGAATAGCCCGCCTCCAGGATCTTGGCTATCACTTGTTGCATCGGCATCCAGTCGGGGCCGGGTCGATCGGCTCTCGCGGCCGAGCCCAGCGCGAGCGAGCCGAGAACCAAAATCACGGCAAACCTCATCGCGACCTCCTTTGGGTAACAGACCTTGAACGGCCACCTTAGATTGTTGTTCCTTCACGGCGCTCCTGTGACACAAACGAGTGAACTTCGGCCTTTTTTGCCTCGCTGGACCCATTCGTGCGTGCCGTCAGGCGCCTTGCGATCGGCATCAGCATGTACGGCGCAAAGTGAATCGGAAACTGCGTCAGCGCGAAATAGAGCCAGGTCGTCGCCGGCAGCGCGCCGGCGGTGGCCGCCAGCATCAGGCCCAGATTGCGCTGTGACACCATCAGGCCGAGCGCGAACGCGCGCTCGGTGCCGGCACGTCGGAAGATCAGCGTGGTTGCGGCGAGGAGGGTGAAGTAGACCGCAAAAGCGAGCAGCGCGACGGCGATCGTGAACAGCGGATCGGCGAGAAACTCGGTTGCGACGTCGCCCATCACTGCGGAGGCGAACACCAAGAGTATGATGATGTTGAGGCCGTCGATCGGCCGCTTGTGGCGCTGGATTGCATCACTGCCCACCAGACGGCGGTTGATCGTGGCGGTCACCAGTGATGCGGCGAGGATGCCGAGCAGCTTCAAGCCGAGCGTCATCGGAGAGATGCTGAGCATGCCGCCGAGAAACAGGCTCGCGTACAGCGAGGCGGTGAATGGCACGAGCGCGGTCGAGGTCACCAGCGTGACCAGCACCAGCGCGGCATCGAGGCCCATCAGCGCGGCAAGCGCTGGCGCCGCCATCATCGGCGAGGCCATGCCCTGGAGCATCAGCGCGAGAGCAAGGCCTGGAGAGCTCGTGGAGAGCCCCGTCGCGTGGGCAGCGAGGGCGAAGATTAGCGGCACACCGATCGTGGTCCAGGCGGTGGCGGCCGCGACCAGCGCCGGCCGGCGCAGATGTCCGTACAGCGCGCCGAGATCGACGCGCATGAAGGAGATGCAGAGCAGAAGGAAGATCGCCTCGGTGACGTAGGGGCGCAGCAGCGCGCCGAGCGGCGGCACCGCGACCGCGATGAAGGCAATCGCCGCCACCGCGCGCGTGCCCTGGCCGCCAAGCCAGCCGAGGGCACGCAGGGGAAGGGCGAGGACGGCTCGGAGGAGGGAGGGCATTTCTGTCGGTATTATCGGCTGCGTAGCGCTTTGGAGGGCATGCTCGCCTTCGGCCATGGGGGTGCCCCGGCGAGGGGCTCAGGACTATCCCATCCGGGAGCCGGCCTGGCCAGACCGGGCCGGGAAGGGCAGGGATGCCGCCCTTCCCCCGCCGTATTCGGCGTGTTAACCGGAAGGCCTGCGAGCGGCGGTATCCCCTGTAGAATGTCCAACGAGCCCGATTCGCTGTTGAAGCCGCGCGAAATGTTCAAAACCTTTTCCCTGACCGGTCTTGCGGCGCTTTTGGCCGCCACCGCACTGACGGCTGCGACGCCGGCAAGTGCGCAGATCGGCACGATCTTCTCCGATCCGCCGCCGCTGCGGCCGCCCGGCAGCATTCCGCGCGGCCAGCCCCAGCCGCAGCAGATGCCCGAGGACGACGAAGAGGTGCCGGAGCTGCCGCCGCAGGGCCGGGTGCTGCCGTCGCGCCCGATGCCGCCGCCTCCGGGCCGGCAGGGCAACGTGATGCCCGGGCCGGTCGAGACCCAGCCCCTAGCACCGCCGCCGGGCTCGACCCTCGCGCCGCCGAACCAGCCGCCCTCGGCCGCGATCACTCCGCCGGGTCCGCAAGGCGCTCCCGGAGCGCCCGGTCAGCGCCAGCCCCAGCAGAAGGGCGGCGTGCCGCAGACGCCGGCCAGCCTCCAGCCGGGCGACGAGGTCGTGACGGAGCCGCCGGCCCAGAAGATCGTGAACAAGAAGGCGACGTTCTCCGGCCTCGACAAGATCACCGGGCGCATCATCAATTTCGACGAGGAGATCGGCGAGACCGTCCAGTTCGGTGCGCTCCGCGTCAAGACCAACGCCTGCTACACGCGTCCGGCGACTGAAGCGGCCAACACCGACGCCTTCGTCGAGGTCGACGAGATCACCTTGCAGGGCGAGGTGAAGCGGATCTTCTCGGGCTGGATGTACGCGGCGAGCCCCGGCCTGCACGGCGTCGAGCATCCGATCTACGACATCTGGCTGACCGACTGCAAAGAGCCGCAGCAGACCGTGGCGACGGCGGCACCGGATCCGGCCGCGGCCAAGCCGCCGCCACCGCCGCCCGCGCAGAAGAAGGCCGCGCCCAAGCAGGTGCAGCAGCGCCCGCCGCAGCCGCTGCCGCCGATCCAGCAGCAGCAACCGGCGCCGCCACCGCCGCCACCACCGGAGCAGCGCCCAGGCCTGTTCGGCATTCCCGGGTTTGGCCGCTAACCGAGCTGTTTGTTATTGCCGCGAAGCGATGATCTCGAGGGCGCTTGCGCCCGGGATCGCTTCGCCGGCGGAGAGCTTCAGGAAATCGCCGGGCTCGCCCGCCAGCGCCTTGTCGAGCAGCGCGGTATAGCGTCGCCGCGAGATCTCGACGGCGCCGAAGCTCTTCAGGTGCTCGGTGACATATTGGGTGTCGAGCAGCTCGAAGCCGCCGTGAATGAGCCGCGCGACCAGATGCACCAGCGCGACCTTCGAGGCATCGCGCACATTGTGGAACATGCTCTCGCCGAAGAAGGCCCGCCCCAGGCTGACGCCGTAGAGACCGCCGACGAGCTCGTCGCCCTGCCAGGCTTCGACGCTGTGGCAATGGCCGAGCTCGAACAGCCCGCCATAGAGGTCGCGGATGCGCTTGTTGATCCAGGTGTCCTCGCGGCCCACTTGCGGCGCCGCGCAGCCGGCGATGGTCGCCTTGAATGCGGTGTTGACGGTGACGCGAAACTGATCCGAGCGCACGGTGCGCGCGAGGCGCGAGGCGACGCGGAAGCCGTCGAGCGGGATGACGCCGCGCAGCTCCGGCTCGACCCAGAACAGGGTCGGATCGTCGGCGCTTTCGGCCATCGGAAAGATGCCGCAGGCATAAGCGCGCAGCAGCACGGCCGGCGTGATTTCAGACGGGGCGGAGTCGCGCGAAGTCATGGCTTGCCATCATAGCAGGATCGCAATGCAGTTGCGATGGGTGCGGCCGAACCGCTCAGCCCGTGGCAGCGGTGCTGGTCTTGCCGACGCTTGCGGGCATGCGGCCGAACTTCAGCACGACCCGGGTTCCGGAATGCGTGGGATCGCGCTCGACCGTGGCGTCGAGCTTGGTGGCCATGGCTGCGACGATGCGCTGGCCCATGCCGGTGGAGCGCGGATCGGCCTTGGCGTTGTCGCCGACGCCGTCGTCGGTGATCGAGAGCAGGAGGTCGTCGCCTTGCGAGATCAGCTCGACATGGATCGGGCCGGCGCCGTCGGGATAGGCGTATTTCACCGCGTTCATCACCAGCTCGTTGACGATGATGCCGACGGCGACCGCACGGTCCGGATCGATCTCGATCGGCTCGGCCTTCAGCGTCAGGCGCGACATGCGGTTGCCTTCGGCCGACCGCCTGAGATCCTCGAGCAGCGAGTCCAGATACTGATTGAGGACAACGCTCTTGAGGTCCTGCGAGGTATAGAGGCGGCGGTGCACCTGCGCCACCGCGGCGACGCGGCCCATCGCGTTGGTCAGCGCCGCCTTGACCTCGTCCTGCGCGGCGGAGCTTGCCTGCAGGTGCAGCAGCGAAGCGATGATCTGAAGCGAGTTGCCGACGCGGTGATTGACCTCGCGCAGCAGGAGCTCGCGTTCGGCGGCGAGCGCCGCGTAGCGGTCGCGCGAGGCGTGGATCTCGGCCTCGGCTTCCTCGCGAGCCCGTTGCAGCTCGGCCTGGCGTAGCGCGCCTTCGGCGGCGACGTGGAGGAGCGGGATGAAGTCGCCCTGGACGTCCTTGACCAGATAGTCGGCCGCTCCCGCCTTGAGCGCCGTCACCGCGATGCTGGAATCCTGCGAGGCGGTCACGAACACGACGGGCGGCGCGTCCGGGATCGCCATGATCTGCTCGAGCGTCTCGAGCCCGTCGAGGCCCGGCATGTACTGGTCGAGCGCGACGACGTCGATGCCGCCTACGGTGCTGTTCTGGGCGGCGGCGCGGCGGATGTGCTCGAGACCTTCCTCGCCGCTCGCGGCATGGACGACCCGGAAGCCGCGCCGCGTCAGGCCGCGATCGACCAGGCGCGCCAGCGCCCCGTCGTCGTCAATGTAGAGCAGTGTCGGCGTGCGCTGGTTCATGTGGCGGCGGGCGGGACCTGGATGACCGAGAAGAACAGACCGAGCTGCCGGATGGCGTTGGCGAAATTCTCGTAGTTGACGGGCTTGGTGATGTAGACGTTGCAGCCGAGCTCGTAGCAGCGCTTGATCTCCTGGGAATCGTCGGTGGTGGTCAGCACCACCACGGGCGAGGCCTTCAGGTACTTGTTCTCCTTGATCTGCTTCAGGATGTCGATCCCGGTCATGTCGGGGAGGTTGAGGTCGAGCAGGATCAGGAGCGCGTTGCCCTTCTGCACCAGCCCGGAGCCGTCGGCGCCGAACAGGTGCCGCATGGCGTCGGTCCCGGTGGTGAAGGAGACGATCTCGTTGTTGACGCCCGAGCGGCGGATATTGCGCTCGATCAGACGGGCATGGCCCTCGTCGTCCTCGACCATGATGATGGTGACAGGCTGGGTCATCGATCTCTGTTCCGGTTGCTCACGTTCCAGGCGATCGGCAGCGTGATCGTGAAGGTGCTGCCCGTGTTGAGTTCCGATGATACCGACATGGTGCCGCCGAGGCGACGCACAAGTGCACGCACATGGGCAAGACCAATGCCCTGGCCGGGCTTGTCCTGGGTTCCCGCGCGGCGGAACAGGTCGAATATCCGCTGGTGGTCCTTGGGATCGATGCCGCGGCCGTTGTCGCTGACCTCGAAGATAGCGTAGCCGAGCTTGGTCCGCCCGCGGATTCTGATCTCGCCGGGCACGCCGGGCTTGAGATATTTGATGGCATTGTCGATCAGGTTGGAGAAGATCTGCTCGAGGGCGAGACGGTCGCTCACGAGGTCCGGCAGGGGCTCGACGTGAATCTCGGCCTGCGCCTCGGCGGCCTGGTGCGCCAGCGTCGTCACGATGGCCTCGATCAGCTCGCGCGTGTCGATCTTCACCGGCTGGAATTCGCGCCGGCCCTCGCGGGTGAGGTTGAGGATGGCCGAGATCAGCCGGTCCATCTTGGCGATCGACGATTTGATGAAGCCGAGCGCTTCGGAGAAATCCTCCTGGAGCTGCTTGTCGGCGTCTTCGAGCGCGATCTCGCCCGGCGCGGCGGGCGCGAGCGGCGCTCCTTCCGCAGGGGCGTGCGAGAGGCTGCCGATGCGGCGGAAGATGTCGCCGCCGAGCTCATCGAGCTCGCTCGTGAAGCCCATGATGTTAACGAGCGGCGAGCGCAGATCGTGGCTGACGATATAGGCAAAGCGCTGGATCTCGTCGTTGGCTTCGCGCAGATCCGCCGTGCGCTCGTCGACGACGGTCTCGAGGTTGGCGTAGGCCTCGCGCAGGCGCGCTTCGGCCGCATCGCGTTCGCGTGTCGAACGCCGCACCAGCCAGATCGAGATCAGCGCCAGCACCACAACCAGGCCGGATCCGATACCGGTCATCGAGGCGGCCAGGGTCTGGCTGCGGTCGGAGTTGGCCGTGCGGAGGCGGAACAGCCGCTCCTCCTCCCGCATCATCGTGTTGGCGACGCTGGCGATCCTCGCCGTGGCGTCCTGGGCTGCCAGCTCACGCACCAGTGCCGTGGCCTTGTCCGGCTGGCCTTGCCGAATGAAGGCCATTTCCTGCGCGAACTGGTTGAGCCGGGTTTCGATCGCCGCGCTCAGCTTCTCGACATTCTCGCGTTGCCCCGGATTGTCGACGCTCTGGCGGGTGAGCTTGTCGAGGGCCGGGATGATGGCGGCCACGGCCTTTTCATGGTCAGTCCTGAAGTTGTCTTCCCCGGTCAACAGGTAGCCACGAGCGCCGCTCTCTGCACGTCGGATCTCCAGCAGCAGGGCATTGATCTGGTTCTCCACCTCGATGGTGTGAACCACCCATTTGCTGTCCTCCCGCGCCTTGTTGACGAGATAGACGGAACCGGCGCTGATCACGGTCAGCACCAAAAGGCCCGCCGCGAACAGCAGGATCTGCCAGAATGCGCGCCGTCGCTGGCCTTCAGCCGTCACGACGGTTCACCTTGTCTGCAGGCAATGGAGTTCAAAACGCCCCCCTTGGAACTGGCCCCAACCCTCCAGAACGCGATTGGAGGCAAGGGGTTCCATGAGAGGGCGTGATTATCGTGGCGCTGGTTCCACCTTGCCGGCCAGGTACTGCTCCAGCCAGTGGATGTGGTAGTCGCCGTTGATGATGTCGGCTTCGCGCACCAGCGCGCGGAACAGCGGCAGCGTGGTCTCGATGCCCTCGACCACCATCTCGTCCAAGGCGCGGCGCAGCCGCATCAGGCATTCGGCGCGGGTCTTGCCGTGCACAATCAGCTTGCCAACGAGGGAGTCGTAATAGGGCGGGATCGTGTAGCCCTGGTAGACGGCGGAATCGATCCGCACCCCGAGGCCGCCGGGCGGATGATATTGCAGGATCCGGCCGGGCGAGGGGCGGAAGGTCTGCGGATTCTCGGCGTTGATGCGGCACTCGATCGCATGGCCGATGACCTGGACCTCGTCCTGCCTGGCCGGCAGGTCGCCGCCGGCGGCGATGCGGATCTGCTCCAGCACGAGGTCGATGTCGGTGATGCTCTCGGTGACGGGATGCTCCACCTGGATGCGGGTGTTCATCTCGATGAAGTAGAACTCGCCGTCCTCGAACAGGAATTCGATGGTGCCGACGCCGAGATATTTCATCTCGCGCATCGCTTTCGCGCAGGTCTCGCCGATCTTGGCGCGCGCGGCGGCAGCGAGCACGGGCGAGGGGCCTTCCTCCCAGACCTTCTGGTGGCGGCGCTGCAGCGAGCAGTCGCGCTCGCCGAGATGGATCGCGCCGCCGCGGCCGTCGCCGAGGATTTGGATCTCGATGTGGCGCGGCTTCTGCAGGTATTTTTCCAGATAGACGGAAGCATCGCCAAAGGCGGATTTGGCCTCGTTGGCCGCCGTCGATAAGGCGACCTGGAGGTCGGCCTCGCTGTGCGCGACTTTCATGCCGCGGCCGCCGCCGCCCGCCGCCGCCTTCACCAGCACGGGGAAGCCGATTTTCCTCGCGATCGCCATCGCATCGTCGTCGGGACCGACGGCGCCGTCCGAGCCGGGCACCACGGGGATGCCGAGGCGCTTGGCGGTCTTCTTGGCCTCGATCTTGTCGCCCATCAGGCGGATGTGCTCGGCCTTGGGGCCGATGAAGTGCAGATTGTGCTCGGCGAGGATTTCCGCAAAGCGCGCGTTCTCGGAGAGGAAGCCGTAACCGGGATGCACCGCGTCGGCGCCCGTGATCTCGCAGGCCGCGAGCAGGGCGGGCACGTTGAGATAGCTGTCCTTGGACGCCGGCGGCCCGATGCAGACGCTCTCGTCCGACAGCCGCACATGCATGGCATCGGCGTCGGCAGTGGAGTGCACGGCGACGGTGGCGATCCCGAGCTCCTTGCAGGCCCTGAGGATGCGAAGGGCGATCTCGCCGCGGTTGGCTATGAGGATCTTGTCGAACATGTTGTCCTGCAGCGAATGGCGAGTGGCGAATGGCGAGTAGGGAAGGCTGACGCCATTCGCTATTCGCTATTCCCCATTCGCGTCACTCAATGATCACCAGCGGCTCGCCGTACTCGACCGGCTGGCCGTCCTCGACCAGGATCTGCGTCACCGTGCCGGCGCGCGGCGAGGGGATCTGGTTCATCGTCTTCATGGCTTCGATGATCAGCAGGGTCTGGCCGACTGAGACCTTGGTGCCGACGTCGATGAACGGCTTTGCGCCCGGCTCCGGCGCCCAATAGGCGGTGCCGACCATCGGCGAGGTCACGGCGCCGGGATGCTTCGACAGATCGGCCGCGGCAGGGGCCGCGGGGCTTGCTGCCACCGGCAGGGCGGCCGGAGGAGCCGTCACCTGCATCGGCATGGTCGCGGCAACGCTGATGTTGCGGGCAACGCGCAGTCGCAGACCCGCTCGCTCGATCTCGATCTCGGTGAGGCTGGTCTCATCGAGCAGAAGTGCCAGCTCGCGGACGAGCGCGGAATCCTCGCTGGAAAACTTTGCGGCTGCTTTGTCGTCTGGCTGGCGCGCCATGTTGTTTGATCCGAATGTTCTGTTGGAAGGGAGCGTCAGGCGTTGGGCTTGATGCCGAGCTTGGCGGCAAGGCCCTGGATGGCGAGGCGGTAGCCCTCGATGCCGAAACCGCAGAGCGAGGCGAAAGCCGCGCGCGCGGTGTAGGAATGGTGACGAAAGCTCTCACGGGCGTGGATGTTGGTCACGTGCACCTCGACGGTCGGAATCTGCACCGCGAGCAGCGCATCGTGCAGTGCGATCGAGGTGTGGGAATAGCCGCCGGCATTGATGATGATGCCCTTCATCTTGCGCGCATGCGCCTCGTGGATGAAATCGATCAACTCGCCTTCGCGGTTGGATTGCCGGCAGTCCGCCTTCAGGCCGAACGTCGCGGCCGTGTCCCGGCACAGCGCCTCGACGTCGGCCAGCGTCGCATGGCCATACTTGTCGGGCTCGCGGGTCCCCAGCATGTTGAGGTTCGGCCCGTTCAGGACGAGGATCGTGTCGGTTGCAGGTTCGGCCATTCCAATCCCGGAAGAGGTGTTTCGGCGTGGCGGGGGTTATAGGTAACAAAGCGCGTGAGGGGAAGCCTTGAAGGGCCTTGAGGTTGGGTTCAAGCACCTCATCCAGTGCGCAAAAACCTGTGCGGAAACCACGGAAATTGCTTGTTAACCAGTCCGAAGCATGGCTGCCGGGCGCATGCAAAGGGGCGGGCATCGCTGCCCGCCCCTGAGATTGCCCGTGTCCGCCTTAGACGTTCAGCACAGCCACGATCTCGTAGGTGTCCGGATCGATGATGACGATCTCTTCCCGGACCAGGACATACTTGTAGCTCCGCCATTCCGGATAGATCGACACGACCCGAGACGGCAGGGCGTGAAGGGTGATGCCCTCCCGCGGAATGCGGGTGCCGACCGAGATCGAGAAGTTCACGTTGGTCACCGGAGCCACGCGCTGCTCGCGGATCACGGACGTGATCTGCGTGCGCTGCTCAGTCGAAAGCTTGGCAGCGGCGCCGGCCTGGCCGACCGTGGTCGAGCTCTGGCCCTGCGCGTTCTGGGTCGAGCTGGTGCCAGTCTGACCCTGCACGTTCTGGTTGGTGCTGGTGCCGGTCTGGCCCTGAGCATTCTGGTTGGTGCTCGTGCCGGTGCCCTGTCGGGTCTCGGTGGTCGAGGTGCCGCTCTTGCTGCCCTCAGCCTTCATGTCCTTCTGGTCCTTAGCACCGGACTTGCTGGTGTCCTGGCTCATGCTCTTGGACTTGTCCTGCTGGGACTTGTCCATCTGGCCCTGCGCGCGATCATCGGTGCGCTGGCCCTTGGTGGTACCAGACTTGTCCTCGGCCGCGTTCTTGTTCATCGCGCCGCCCGAGGAGCGCTCGTCCTTCATCGCGCCGGACTTGTCTTCGGACTTCATCGTCCCGGAGCCGCCGGCCTGGCCAACGGTCCCCTTGTCCTGGCTCATCGAGCCACCGCGCTCAGCCGCGCCGCCGGAAGGCTGCGAATGCTGCATCTGCGCGCCACCGGCGCCGCCGCCGCTATCGCGGCCCATGTTGCCTTGCGCGTTCGCGAGGCCAGTGCCCGCGACGAGCGCGACTGCGGCAACCGAAATCATAAAGCGGTTCAACATCGAAATTCTCCTCACGTGTTCATTCGCGTCATTGCCCGCGCCGACAACGAAAGGGGATTTGAGTTGTTCCGGAACTTCGACTGTTCCGCGGCTTTTGTTTGTTGAACGCCAGATGAATGACTTTGCACGAAGGCGCCAACGTTCAGCGCAAGAAAAAAGGCCGGCATGTCTGCCGGCCTTTTTGTGTTCTCGCTATCGTAAAACTGTGATCAGCAGGTCGCCTTGCCGCAACGGGCAATGCCGATCTTCTCCTTCAGGCTTTCAACACCGACGGCACCGATCACGATCTGCTTGCCGATCACGTAGCTCGGCGTACCGTTCATGCCCATCGCTTCGGCAAGCTTGAAATTCTCCTCGAGGGTGGCGCGCACCTCGGGGCTGGCGATGTCCTTCTCGATGCGAGCCGTGTCGAGACCGGCTTCCTTGGCGGCTTGCATCGCGCGGGCCTTGTCGGCGGCGCCGCGGCCGCTGAGCAGTTTCTGATGGAAGTCGAGATATTTCTTGCCGGAGGGATCCTGCATGCGCACGGCGACCCCGACCTGCGCCGCTTCCACCGAGCCCTGGCTCAGCACCGGAAATTCCTTCAGCACCACCTTCAGCTTCGGATCGCCCTTCATGATGGTCAGCATGTCGTCCATCGCGCGCTTGCAATAGCCGCAATTGTAGTCGAAGAACTCGACGAAGGTGACGTCGCCGTCCCTGTTGCCGAGCACGACCTGGCGTGGCGAGTTGAAGATCGCCTCGGCGTTCTGCGCGATGCTGGCTTGGTGCTTCTGCGTTTCGGCCGCGGCCTGGCGCTTGCTGAGCTCGGCCATGGCCTCCTCGAGCACCTCGGGATGGCTGACGAGATAGTTCTTGATGATCTTCTCGATCTCGGTGCGCTGGCTGTCGGAGAAACTGTCGGCCGAGGCGGGCACGGCTGCGCCGAACATGGCGAGCGCGAACAAGGCAGGAGCGAACAGGCGCAGCGAAGGCATAGTCAAATCCTCTTATCCAAAGCAGGTTTCGAGAAACGTCCCGGCGGATTCAAGCCCGGTGTCGTGACGTCGTGGTCGGGCGTCGTTCGAGTTTGCGTCAGTTGCGCGGCGGCTTCGCCGCCACGATGTCGTCGGCCTTGACCCATCCGGGGGTGCCGACGGCGAAACGTGTTTTCGCGCGCGTGGCAAGCTCGCGGGCGGTTTTGTTGTCGCCGCGCAAATATGCGGCCTGGGCCGAGGCGAGATCTGCCTCCGCATAATCTCCCTTCCGGCCATAGGCCATCGCGAGCTGGGTATAACCGAGCGCCGCCTCGGGCTCCCGGGCCACCGCGGCGCGGAGAATCCGAACGGCATCGTCGGTGTAGGCCTTATTATCGGTTCCGACCAGAGCCTGCCCAAGTAACATCTCGATGAGGGGGGCGTTGTTCGAGAGGGCGACGGCCTTACGCAAGGGAGCGATCGCTTCGGCCGCCTTGCCGCTTTCCAGGAGCGCCTGGCCGCGCACCTCGTAGAAATACGGGTTGTTCGGCTGCACCTGGATCAGCGCGTCGATCTGGGCGAGCGCGCTGCGCAGATCACCGTGCAGATAGGTGCTGATGGCGCGGGCATAGCGCGCCGGCAGGCTGTCGTTGGTCTGGGGATAGCGGCGGTACACCGTCTCCGGCCGCTCCATGAAGGCGGAGATCTTGGCGCGGACCATGTCATGCCGAAGCTGGAGCGCGGGATCGTCCTTCTTGTTCCAGTAGGGGCTGGAGCTTGCGAACTCCTGTAGTGCGGCGACGCGCTCGGCCGGCATCGGATGCGACTGCAGATAGGGATCGGCGCCGCGCGCGGCGAACAGGCTCTCGCTGGTGAAGCGCTTGAACGTCTCGTACATGCCCTTGGGCGATTGCTGGGTCGCAGCCAGGAATTTCACGCCGGCGCGGTCGGCATTCTCCTCCTGCTGGCGCTGGTAGGACAGCAGCGTGCGGCGGATCACCTCCTGCGGAGCGGCGATGGCGGCCGCGCCAGCATTGGCGAGCCCGTTGTTGCCTACGCTGCTGCGCTGCGTGCTGCCGGCCGCAATCGCGCCGGCGCCGAGCAGCATCGCGATGATCATCTGGGTCTGGGCGGCGGCGAGCTGCTCGCGCAGCTTGGACAGATGGCCGCCCGCCAGGTGTCCGGTCTCGTGCGCGAGCACGCCGATGATCTGGTTCGGCGTCTCCGATTGCAGGATCGCGCCCCAATTGACGAAGATGCGGCGGCCATCCGCGACGAAGGCGTTGAACGAGCCGTCGTTGATGATCACCATCTGGATGTTGTGCTTCTCCAGACCCGCAACGCGCAGGATCGGACGCGTGTATTCGCGCAGCAGCTGCTCGGTCTCGGTGTCGCGCAGGACCGGCGGCCCCTTGGCCTGCGCGCGCGCGGCCGAGAACGGCGTCAGCGCGATCGCCGTGGCCGTGACGAGGGCGGTGAGGGCGGAGGCCTTCTTGCGCAATGCGATCTGGAGCGACATCAAGCGGTCTTGGTCAAAAGGGGCTCGGTCAAGTGGTCTTGGTCAAGCAGTTCAGTGATTGGTTTTGGCGATTGGCGGCGGACCGGATACGGGATATGCCCTTGTGAGCGGTGCCCTTATGAGCCGTACAATGCGGCCAGTCTGGGGCACAAGCGCCCCGTTTACGGACCGGACGGACCGGTTCGCCAGCCAATAGCAGAAATCGATGCACGACGCGACATTGAGGAACCGGTTGGGGCAGTGGCTCGAGCCCTCCCGCCGCAGCGATGTTCCCCCGTTCATGGTGATGGATGTCATGGCCGCGGCGGCCCGAATCGAGGCCGCCGGCGGTCATGTGATCCACATGGAGGTCGGCCAGCCCGCGGCCGGCGCGCCCAGGACCGCGATCGCGGCCGCCCATGCGGCGCTCGAGGCTGGACGAATCGACTATACGTCCGCGCTCGGCATCCCTTCCTTGCGCGCGCGCATCGCGCGCCATTATCGCGACACCTATGGCTGCGATGTCAGCCCCGAGCGGATCGTGGTGACGACGGGCTCGTCCGGCGGCTTCATCTTGGCCTTTCTGTCGATGTTCGAACCTGGCGATCGTGTCGCCGTGACGGTGCCGGGCTATCCGCCGTATCGACACATCCTGACCGCGCTCGGCTGCGAGCCGGTGCTGATCGAGACCACGAACGAAACGCGTCACGCGCTCACCGGCGAGGCCCTGCTCGCAGCGCATCGCAAGGCGCCGCTGAAGGGTGTTCTGGTCGGCAGCCCCGCCAATCCGACGGGCACGATGATGTCCCGTGAAGCGCTCGCCGGCCTGATCGCGGCCGCAGAAGACGCCGGCATCCGCTTCATCTCCGATGAGATCTATCACGGGCTCGATTACGCGTTTCCGGCCGTGACAGCGGCTGCGCTGTCCGAGCACGCGCTCGTGATCAATTCGTTCTCGAAGTATTTTTGTATGACCGGTTGGCGCGTCGGCTGGATGGTGGTGCCCGAGATCCTTGTGCGGCCGATCGAGCGGCTGCAGCAGAACCTCTCGATCTCGGTGCCCGCGCTGTCGCAGATCGCGGCGGAGGCCGCCTTCGACGGCACGGCCGAGATGGAGGCGATCAAGCACGGCTACCAGGAAAACCGGCGCGTCCTGATCGATGGTTTGCCCAAGGCGGGACTGACGAAATTCCTGCCGGCCGACGGCGCCTTCTATCTCTATGCAGACGTCTCGGACTTCACCGCCGACAGTTTCGAATTCGCAAAGCAGATGCTGGAGCAGGCGCGCGTGGCGGCAACGCCCGGCCTTGATTTCGATCCCATCCATGGCCGCTCGTTCATTCGTTTCTCCTATGCGCGCTCGCCAGGGGAGATGCGTGAGGCAGTTGACCGGATTGCTGAGTGGCTTAAATAACTGCGCCAGTTTTCTTCAGCCTTCCGGAGTTCAGCTTGTCAGACCGTTCCGTCCCGTCCGCCGCTGCGCCACATTCCTCTCTCGCCGCTTTGATGTGGCCGACGCGGCCGGGCGAATCCGTCGGCGCGCTGCGTGCCGTCGTGCTGGTCGCGCTCGGCACGGCGTTGATGGCGCTGTCGGCCAAGGTGAATCTGCCGCTGCCTTACGTGCCCATGACGTTGCAGACGTTGGTGGTGCTGATGATCGGCGCCGCCTATGGCTGGCGCCTCGGCAGCGCGACCATGATCGCTTACCTCGCCGAGGGCGCGATCGGGCTTCCGGTGTTCGCCGGCCCCGTGGGTGGGATCGCGCCGCTGGTCGGCCCGACCGCGGGCTATCTGTTCGGTTTCGTGCTGGCTGCGTTCGCGACCGGTTGGCTCGCCGAGCGCGGCTGGGATCGCAGCGTCGTGCTGCTGTTTGCGGCGATGGCTGTTGGCCACATCGTCATTCTCGCGACCGGATTCGGCTGGCTGGCATTCGGCCTTGGTCTCGGCGCCGCCAAGGCCTGGCAGGTCGGCATCGTGCCTTTCATCGCGGCCTCGCTGGTCAAGAATGCGCTCGGCGCGACCCTGATGCCGGCGGCGCGCCGGATTGTCGAGCGTCGCGGATAGGATGCGCTCGCTAAAATCGCTCGGGCCGGTACGGCGTGGGATCGACCGCGGGCGTTTCGCCGCTCATCATTTCCGCGAGCAGGCGCCCGGTCGCAGGTCCCAGCGTAAAACCCTGGTGGCCATGGCCGAAATTCATCCAGAGGCCGGGGTGGCGCGGGGCGGGGCCGAGCACCGGCAGCATGTCGGGCGTGCAGGGCCGCGTGCCGAACCACGGATCCGGCTCGACCCGTTTGCCGAGGTCGATCAGCTCGCGCGCCGAGGCTTCGGCGCTGGCGAGCTGCACTGGTGTTGCGAGTGCGTCCGCGCCGGTCAATTCGGCGCCGGTGGTGATGCGGATTCCCCTGACCATCGGCCCCATGGCGTAGCCACGGGCCTTGTCGACCAGCGGCAGGTCGAGCGAAGCGCCGCCGCTGTAATGCATGTGGTAGCCGCGCTTGCGCACCAGCGGGATGCGATAGCCGAATTTGTACAATAAATCAGGCGACCACGGCCCGAGCGTCACGACGGCGTGGGCAGCGTCGATGCGGCCCTGATCGGTGTCCACCGACCAGCCAGTCGCGGTCTGTCGCAGCGACTGCGCATCACCGAGCACGATCCTGCCGCCGAGGCGCGCGAACAACTCGGCATAGGCCGTGACCAGCGCGCCGGGATCGGACACGGTCCAGGTGTCGAGCCAGTGGATCGCTCCCGGGAGATCGTCGCGCAGGATCGGCTCGGCCCTGGCAAGCTCGCTGCCCGACAGCACGCGGTAGTTCACGCCAAATTCGCGCTGATCTTCCTCGGCAGCCTTGACCGAGAGATCCAACGAAGCGGCATCGCGAAACAGCGCTCGGTAGCCGGCGCGGCGGATGAGATTGTCGGCATGCGCCTCGCGGATCAGGATGTCGTGCTCGGCCGTTGCGTAGGCGATCAGCTGTGCCCACGCCTCGATCGCCTCGCGATGTCGCTTCGGCGCCGAATGCCACCAATAGCGGAGCAGGGGCTCGATGTGGAGATGCAGCGAGGAGAGGCTGTAGCGCACGTCATTGGTGCGGCCGGTCGCGATCTTCAAAAGCGAAGCGAGGTCGCGCGGCATCGGATAGGGGCGTACCGCTTCGGCCTGGATCATCCCCGCGTTGCCGTAGCTGGTCTCGCGGCCCGGCTCCCTGCGATCGATCAGCGTCACCCACCAGCCGCGCCGCTGCAGATGCAGCGCGGCGCCGACGCCCACCATGCCGCCGCCGAGAATGATCGCGCTTTGCATCGCAACTGACCTCATCAAATCAAAACCGCCCGGTTGGGCCGGGCGGTTTCAATTCCATTTGTCCCTTTACTCGCCGCCGCCGAAACGGCGTGACCACCAGCCGGCACGACGTGGGGCGGCCGGGGTTTCGCTTGCCGCCTCCGGCGCGGGCTCAGGTGCCGGCGCGGGTGCAGCAACCGGCTCGGTCGCCTCCGCCGCCGGCGTTGCGGGCTCCGCCTGGCTGTTCGCCAGGAAGCTCACCTTTTCGCGCACGGTGGAGCGGCGCCGCGCGGCCCTGTCGCCGGCTGACTCTTCGTCCGGCGTTGCGGTCGTCGCGGCGGGAGCGGGCTCCGGCTGGGCCGGCGCCTCGGTTCGGATCTCGGCGTGCGGCTCAGGCTCCGCAAATTGCGGCTCGCCGGTCGGCTCGGCCTGCGCGATCGAAGGCGAAGCCTGGCTGCCGAGGCCGTCGAAATCGGCCACTGCATCGGCAGCTTCCGGCGGCGCGTTGGTGCCGAGCTCGTCGCTGATGGAGCCGGCAAGACCTTCCTCGCCGCCACCGCGACGGCGGCGACCGCCGCGGCGGCCACGCCGACGCCGGCGATCACCGCTGCCCTGCTGTTCGCCACGGGCGGCCTGTTCCTCGCCTTCCTCACCGTCCTGCTCGGACTCGGTCTCCTCCTCGCTTTCGCCGGCGATCATCGCGGGCTCAGGCACGGTCGGCGCCGTATCCTCGCGCAACTCTCCTTCGCGCTGGCCGCCGCGGCCGCGCCGGCGGCGCCGGCGCTTGCGGCGCTGGCCGTCCTGCTCCGAGGCTGCCTCGCCGCCAGCCTGCTCGTCGGCAAGGCCTTCGGTCTCGTCGGTTTCGACCTCGGATTCCGTCTCCAGGTCGAAGACGTCCTCGTCGTCATAGGCCTCTTCGGCCGGTGGCGGCGGGCTCGCAGCGGCTTGCGCAACGAGCAGCGCCTTGGCGGCTTCGAGCGTATGCACCTGCTCGCCGCGGTCGATCACATAGGCCTGCGGACCGCTGACGCCGGGATCGGCGATCACCGACAGCGTGACCTTGAAGCCGTTCTCGAGATCGCGCAGATGGCCGCGCTTGTGGTTCAGCACATAAAGCGCGACGTCGGTGCGGGTGCGGACGACGAGATTGTGGGTTGCGCCCTTCATCAGGATCTCTTCGAGGCCGCGCAGGAGCTGTAGCGCCACCGAGGACACCGAGCGGACGTGGCCGGTGCCGCCGCAATGCGGGCACGGATCGGTCGAGGATTCCAGCACGCTGGCGCGGATGCGCTGGCGCGACATCTCGAGCAGGCCGAAATGCGAGATGCGGCCGACCTGGATGCGCGCGCGATCCTGCCTGAGGCAATCGGACAGCTTGCGCTCGACCGCGCGGTTGTTGCGCTTCTCGTCCATGTCGATGAAATCGATGACGATCAGGCCGGCGAGGTCGCGTAGGCGGAGCTGGCGGGCGACCTCTTCAGCCGCTTCCATGTTGGTCTTGAGCGCGGTGTCCTCGATATGGTGCTCGCGCGTCGATCGTCCCGAGTTGACATCGATCGAGACCAGCGCCTCGGTCTGGTTGATGACGATGTAGCCGCCGGAGCGCAGCTGCACGGTCGGCGAGAACATCGCATCGAGCTGGCTCTCGACGCCCATGCGCGAGAACAGCGGCTGGCCGTCGCGATATTGCTTCACCGCGCCAACATTGGCGGGCATCAGCATCTTCATGAAGTCGCGGGCCTCGCGGTGGCCGGCTTCGCCGGCGACCAGGATCTCGTCGATCTCCTTGTTGTAGAGGTCGCGCAGCGAGCGCTTGATCAGCGAGCCTTCCTCGTAGACGAGGGTCGGGGCCTGCGATTTCAGCGTGAGGTCGCGCACCGTCTCCCACATCCGGATCAGATATTCGAAGTCGCGCTTGATCTCGGGCTTGGTCCGGGCGGCGCCCGCGGTACGCAGGATGATGCCCATGCCCTCGGGCACGTCGAGGTCCTGCACCACTTCCTTCAGGCGCGAGCGGTCCTGCGCGCTGGTGATCTTGCGGCTAATGCCGCCGCCGCGTGCGGTGTTCGGCATCAGGACGGCGTAGCGGCCGGCGAGCGAGAGGTAGGTCGTCAGCGCCGCGCCCTTGTTGCCGCGCTCTTCCTTGACGACCTGAACCAGCATCACCTGGCGGCGCTTGATGACTTCCTGGATCTTGTACTGGCGGCGCGGGCGGAAGGTGCGCTCCGGCACTTCCTCGAGCACGTCGTCGCCGCCGACGGATTCGACGACTTCCTCTTCGGCATCCTCGCCGTCCTCGTCCTCGTCGTCCTCCTCGGCTGCTTCCCCGGCGTCCGCATGCGGGGCTTCCGTGCTTTCGCCGGCGGTGTAGATGGCCTCGGCCGGCTCGGCGGCCGATGTCACGGCTTCGGCCAGAGGCTCCGCCTGCGCTTCCGCGGCATGAGCTTCTGGAGCGGGAACGTCGAAGGTTGACGCCGGCTGCGGCTCGGCAGCGGTTTCGACCGCGGGCTCGGCGCCGACCGCCGCGACAGGCGCGGGCGTCTCGTCGGCGTGATCATGATCGTGATGATCGCGTTCGTCCTCGCGGCCGTGGGCATCATCGTGAGCGTGATCGTGCTCGTCATCGCGGGCATGACGATGTTCGTCATGATCATGGTCACCATGATCGGGATCGTGGCCTTCGTGCTCGCCATGATGCTCCGTATCGGCGTGCGGATGCTCGCCCTCGGCATGCTCGGGCAGCGCGGCGCCTTCGACCGGCTGAGCGGCGGGATCGGCGCCGGCTTCGAGACCTTCGACGATGTCGCTGCGCACGCGCTCGCCATGACCGCGGCGGCGGGCGTTGCGGTGCCGCGAGCGGCGACGGCCGTGCGAGCGGTTCTCGCTTTCTTCCTCGGCCTCGCGATGGGCCTGTTCCTCGGCCTCGATCAGCGCCTGCCGGTCGGCGACCGGGATCTGGTAATAGTCGGGATGGATTTCGCTGAAGGCGAGAAAGCCGTGGCGATTGCCGCCATATTCGACGAAAGCAGCCTGGAGCGAGGGTTCGACCCTTGTGACCTTGGCGAGGTAAATATTCCCGCGCAGTTGCTTGCGTTGCGCGGTCTCGAAATCAAACTCTTCGACACGATTGCCGCGGACCACGACGACCCGGGTCTCCTCCGGGTGGGTGGCATCGATCAACATCTTGTTGGGCATGTCTTAACTCTTGGCGGCGGCGGACGCGATAAGCCGTGGGCGCGTATCGCGCCGGCGGGTGACGCGACGGTCCACCTGATTCGGGGGTGAGGGGAAGGCCGAAACGCCGTCTCTCGCGCCTTGCCGAACCGGAAGCTTCAGGACCATTGCGACGCACGGAATTGTCACTCCGCAGCGTCGCGAATGCTCCTTCAGATTTCGTCGGCACAGTCTGGCGCATCAAGCGTCGGCCCGTATGAAACACTGGGCGGCGAGGCCGCCCTTCAATCAGTTGCTGCTGGCCAGGCACGGCGCGAGCGCGCTCGCCTTGGGGATCACGAACCGCCCCCTTGGGGTCAAGGGACCGGGTAATGGGTTACGCCGCTGTCAGAACCGTCCCGGCAACATGAGTGGTAGCCCGAGACCGTCCGCCGCCGGGGCTTGACCCGCTCCACCTCGCTGCCGCGCACCGCGCTGGTCATAGAGGGAAGTGGAAAACGCTGGAATTCTCAAACCTTGAGAGTTCCGGCGCTGCACCGGGAGGCTGAATGCGACACAACCGGAAATATCGGCCGTCAGCATTCCGTACATACGAGGAATGAGCCATCCGTGCAAGGGAGCGTCGCACGGCGGTCACAGTCGGCGAGTTTCGCGTTTCCGTCATTAAGGATCGATTAACCCTGTGGTTCTATTGCGTTAAGAGAGCTGCTCGGAGGCACGGAATCGGTGGCGAGCCGCACAAATCGACGGATTTTGCTGGGGGGCGTGTTGCTATGCACTGCGGCATTGCCCTGTGCCGATTCCGCGCGCCTGATCGCCGCCGAGAGCCGGCTGCAACCTGCTGCCGTTGCGGCGAATTTTCCGGTCGCCTCGGCCGCCCGCCTGGCCGGCGACGGCAAGCAGACCCGCTTCATCCTCGACCTCGACCAGACCGTCACCTTCCGCGCCGTCACGCTGGGCGACCCCTACCGCGTGGTGGTGGACGTGCCGCAGGTCAATTTTCAGCTGCCCGCCGGAACCGGAAACGGGGGGCGGGGGCTGGTCAAGGCCTTCCGCTACGGGCTCGTCATGCCCGGCGGCTCGCGAATCGTGTTCGACCTGACCGGACCGGCGAAGATCGCCAAATCCTACGTGCTGGAGGCGGCCAACGGCCAACCGGTCCGGCTCGTGCTCGAGCTGGAGGAGGTCGAGCGCACCGCCTTCGTGTCGTCACGTGCCCCCGAGAACCGTCCCGAGCTGCGGCCCGCAATCGCTGAAGCGCCGCCTGCCACGGCTCCCAGTGCCGCGGCCCCCGATGGCGCGCAGCAGAAGGCCGATACTCGACCGGTGGTGGTGATCGATCCCGGCCACGGCGGCATCGACAACGGGACGCAGTCGAGCGGCGAGAGCGAGAAAAACCTGGTGCTGGCCTTTGGCCTGGCGCTCCGCGACAAGCTGGAAAAAGCCGGCAAGTACCGCGTGGTCATGACGCGGGACGACGACACCTTCGTTCCGCTCAATGACCGCACCAAGATCGCCCGCAATCTCAAGGCGGCCTTGTTCGTCTCGATCCACGCCGATGCGCTGCCGCGGGCGGAAGGGGATGCGCAGGGCGCGACCATCTATACGCTCTCCGACAAGGCGTCCGACGCCGAGGCCCAGCGGCTGGCGGATGCGGAGAACCGCGCCGATGCGATCGCCGGCTTCAACCTCGCGGAGGAGCCGACCGACGTCGCCGACATCCTGATCGACCTCACACAGCGCGAAACCCGCACCTTTTCAAACCGTTTCGCCCGCCATTTGATGAGCGAAATGAAGCAGACGGTGCGGATGCACAAGCATCCCCTGAAGTCCGCCGGCTTCCGGGTTCTGAAGGCGCCCGACGTGCCATCAGTGCTGGTCGAGATCGGCTACGTCTCCAACAAGGGCGATCTCGAGCAGCTGGTCTCCGAGGGCTGGCGCTCCCGCGCCGTGGGCTCGATGGCCCAGGCGATCGACGGATTTTTGACCAAGCGGATGGCCACGGCGGGGACGTCGAACTGAGCCGGTTTGTTCCTCCCGGCCCGAAGGCCCTAGTTTGGCCACAGCGGACGCTTTATAGAAACCGGTAGAGGGTTCCGGAATCGGCGAGAACCTGTTCGGCAAGCGTCTTAAGTCCGGCCTCGATGTGATTGCGTAAGCCGGTGAATTCGCGGCGTGAGGTTGGTACCGTTTTGTGTGCCAAAGGGCTGATACTGGGCTGATCCAGAGTTTGAACGGATAAACAGATAATGCGCTTGCTGGTGCGGTTCATGGGCTTCCTGTTCGCCGCGGGAACAGTGGTGTTCCTTGTTGGCGTCGGGGCCGTGGCAGGCCTGATCTGGCATTTCTCGAAGGACTTGCCGGACTACTCTCAGCTTCAGGATTACGAGCCGCCGGTGATGACGCGTGTGCACGCGGTCGACGGTTCGCTGGTCGGCGAATACGCCAAGGAGCGGCGGCTGTATCTGCCGATCCAGGCGGTGCCGAAGCTCGTGATCAACGCGTTCCTCGCGGCCGAGGACAAGAATTTCTACGAGCATGGCGGCATCGACTACACCGGCATGGCGCGCGCAGGCCTGCTCTATCTGCAGAATTACGGCTCCAACCGCCGTCCGCAGGGTGCGTCCACGATCACGCAGCAGGTCGCCAAGAACTTCCTGCTCACCAACGAGGTCTCCTTCTCACGCAAGATCAAGGAAGCCTTGCTGGCGATGCGCATCGAGAAGACCTATTCGAAGGACAAAATCCTCGAACTGTATCTCAACGAGATCTATCTCGGCCTCGGCGCCTACGGCATCGCGGCGGCCTCGCTGGTCTATTTCGACAAGTCGGTGAACGAGCTGACGGTGGCGGAAGTGTCCTATCTGGCGGCGCTGCCGAAGATGCCGGCGACGCTGCATCCGGTCCGCAACCGCGACCGCGCCATCGAGCGCCGCAATTACGTGATCGACCGTCTCGTGGAAAACGGTTGGATCAAGCAGGCCGACGCCGACAAGTCGCGCAAGGAGCCGCTCGCCGTCACCAGCCGTTCCAACGGCGCCCACACCTTTGCCGGCGAATATTTCGCCGAGGAAGTCCGCCGCGACATTTTCGAGCGCTACGGCGAGAAGAAGCTCTACGAGGGTGGCCTGTCGGTTCGCACCACGCTCGATCCGAAGATTCAGGTCATGGCGCGCAAGGCCATGGTCGCCGGCCTCGTGAATTATGACGAGCAGCAGGGTTATCGCGGCGCCATCAGCAAGCTCGACATCTCGGGCGACTGGGGCGTGAAGCTCGCCGAGATCAAGTCGCTGTCCGACATCTCGCCTTGGCGCATGGCGGTAGTGCTGGAGACCAGCGATCAGTCGGCACGGATCGGCTTTCAGCCTGGCCGCGAGCTCGGCGGCGCGGTGAGCAAGCAGCGCGAGACCGGCATCGTGACGGTCGACGGCGTGCGCTGGGCGCGGGCGCTGCAGGGCGGCACGAGAGGCAAGACGCCGACAGCGGTGTCGCAGGTGCTCCAGCCCGGCGACGTCATCTATGCCGATCCCCTCTACAAGGACGGCCACCCCGTCGAGGGCCAGTACCGGCTTCGCCAGATTCCGGAAGTCTCCGGCGCGATGGTGGCGATGGATCCCTGGACCGGCCGCGTGCTCGCGATGGTCGGCGGTTTCTCGTTCGACCAGAGCCAGTTCAATCGCGCCACGCAGGCCTACCGGCAGCCCGGTTCGTCGTTCAAGCCGATCGTCTATTCGGCCGCGCTCGACAACGGCTACACGCCCTCGACCGTCGTGCTCGACGCGCCCATCGAGATCGACCAGGGGCAGGGCGCCGGCGTGTGGCGGCCTGAAAACTTCTCCTCGGGCAAGTTCCAGGGACCGGTGACGCTGCGCAATGCGCTGCGGCAATCGCTCAACACCGTGACGGTGCGCCTCGCGCAGGACATCGGCATGCCCCTGATCGGCGAATATTCCCGCCGCTTCGGCGTCTATGACGAACTGCCGAACTATCTCTCCTACGCGCTCGGCGCCGGCGAGACCACGGCGATGCGCATGGTCACGGCGTACTCGATGCTCGCCAATGGCGGCCGCCGCGTGAAGCCGACGCTGATCGACCGCATCCAGGACCGTTACGGCCGCACCATCTTCAAGCACGACCAGCGCGAATGCCGCGGCTGCGACGCGCCGGGCGGCTGGAAGAACCAGCCCGAGCCGCAGCTGATCGACCGCCGCGAGCAGGTGCTGGATTCCATGACCGCCTATCAGATCACCGAGCTGATGGAGGGTGTGGTGCAGTCCGGTACGGCCACGGTGATCAAGGAGGTCGGCAAGCCCGTCGCCGGCAAGACCGGCACCACCAACGAGGCCAAGGACGCCTGGTTCGTCGGCTTCTCGCCGGACATCGCAGTCGCAGTTTACATGGGCTACGACAAGCCTCGTCCGCTCGGTAAGGGCAATGCCGCGACCGGCGGTCATCTCGCTGCTCCGATCGTGCGTGACTTCCTCAAGCTCGCGCTCGCCGACAAGCCCGCGGTCCCGTTCAAGGTGCCCGCCGGCATCAAGCTCGTTCGCGTCGTCGCCAAGACCGGCATGCGCGCCGGCCCCGGCGAGACCGGCGGAACCATCCTCGAAGCCTTCAAGCCCGGCACGGCGCCGCCGGACAATTATTCGGTCATCGGCGTTGCCGACGCCGACGGGCGCGGCATGCCGGTGCAGCAGCAGCAGCCGGATTCCGGCTTCCTCTTCCGGCCGGGCACTGGCGGGTTGTGGTAGGCCGCGGATAAGGCCGGCGATCACGGTTTGGGCGGTTGCGCTTTGCAGCCGCCGCCGCTACATCCCCTCTCGAACTGCACGCGGGATTCCGCAAGACAGAGAACAACATGCGCGCCGAAATCGAACGGTTGGTAGAAGAGATCAAGCAGTCAGTCGGGCTGCTGAGGAGGCATCTTTGACGTCGAGAAATCGACGGCGCGCCTCGCTGAGCTGAACAAGCTCGCAGAAGATCCCAATCTCTGGAACGACCCTCAGAAAGCCCAGAAGCTGATGCAGGAGCGCACCTCGCTTGACGATGCGCTCTCAGGCATCGGCAAGGTCGAGCAGGAGCTCGAAGACGACATCGGCATGATCGAGCTCGGCGAGGCCGAGGGCGATGACGGCGTCGTCGCCGAAGCCGAAGCTGCGCTGAAGAACCTCAAGAAGGAAGTGGCGCGGCGCGAGCTCGAGGCACTGCTCTCGGGCGAAGCCGACCGCTTCGATTCCTATCTCGAAGTCCATGCCGGCGCCGGCGGCACCGAGAGCCAGGACTGGGCGCAGATGCTCCTGCGCATGTACACGCGCTGGGCCGAAACCCACGGCTTCAAGGTCGAGTATCTCGAAGAGTCCGAGGGCGAAGAGGCCGGCATCAAGTCGGCGACCATCCAGGTCTCCGGTCACAACGCCTACGGCTGGCTGAAGACTGAAGCCGGCGTGCATCGGCTGGTGCGCATCTCGCCATTCGATTCCAACGCGCGGCGGCACACCTCGTTCTCGAGCGTGCAGGTGTTCCCCGTCATCGACGACAGCATCAAGATCGACATCAAGGAATCCGACGTCCGCGTCGACACGATGCGATCGGGCGGTGCCGGCGGCCAGCACGTCAACAAGACCGAATCCGCGGTGCGCCTGACGCATATCCCGACCGGCGTCGCCGTGGTCTGCCAGGCCGGCCGCTCCCAGCACAAGAACCGGGCGCAGGCCTGGGACATGCTGCGCGCGCGTCTGTACGAGATCGAGCTGAAGAAGCGCGAGGAGAAAGCCGCCGCCGACCAGGCCGCCAAGACCGATATCGGCTGGGGCCACCAGATCCGCTCCTACGTGCTGCAGCCCTATCAGATGGTGAAGGATTTGCGCACGGGCGTGCAGACTTCCGACACATCGGGCGTGCTCAATGGCGAGCTCGACGAGTTCATGGCCGCGACCTTGGCGCAGCGCGCCTTCGGCACCACCGCCGGCGACGTCGAGGACGTGGACTAGCCATGTCCCGAATCGCCTTCATCGGGCTTGGGCGGATGGGCCATGGCATGGCCGGCCGCTATCTCGATGCCGGCTTCACGGTAACGATCTGGAATCGCAGCAAGGCAAAGGCCGAGGACCTGATCGCGCGCGGCGCGATTTGGGCGACCTCGCCGGAGGATGCCGCGATCGATGCCGACGCGGTCGTGACCATGGTCGCCGACGACGAGGCCTCGCGCGCGGTCTGGCTCGGGCCTGACGGCGCCGCCAAGACGGCGAAGGCCGGCACCATCGCGATCGAATGCTCCACCGTCTCCTATGACCATTCGCGTGAGATGGGCCGCGAGCTCAACGCGCGCGGGCTGATCTATATCGACTGCCCGGTGACGGGATTGCCGGACGCGGCGGCGGCCGGGAAGTTGACGCTCTTGGTTGGCGCCGACGCGGCCGATCTCGAGCGCGCGCGGCCCTATCTGACGCCGATCGGCTCGACCATCCGCCATTTCGGCGCGGTCGGCTCCGGCACGGTCTACAAGCTGATCAACAATCTCATGGGCGCGATCCAGATCGCCGGCCTCGCCGAGGGCCTTGCGATTGCCGAGCAGGCCGGGCTCGACATGAACCTGGTGCTGGAATCGATCCAGGCAGGCGTCGCGGCAAGCCCGCAGGTAGCGCGTCACTCCAAGCGCATGGTCGCCCGCGATTTCAGCGGCGCGACCTTCACCGCAGCGCTGCGGCACAAGGATGCCGCCTACGCCGTGAAGCTCGCCGAGAGCCTGCTCGCGGGCAAGCCGCTGGTCGCGCGCGCCGCGGTCGAGGCGTACGCGCAGGCGAAAGCGGTGATGCCGGACGATGATGAAGGCAGGATGATCGAGCTGGTGTCGCGGCCGAAGAAGCCATCCTAGTCAAACCGCGCTAACCGGTGCCCCTCAGTCACTCCATTCGCGCCGAGCATCGGTTTGTAAACCGGGACCTCGTCAGAAATCGGGTGGCGACATTGATCGCACCGTTCTAGGCCATGGGGCTGAGGTAAGACCCCATGCCCGACAATGACCACCGGATCGATGCACGCGACTGGTCGTTGCTCGCTCTGCTCTCGATCCTCTGGGGCGGCTCGTTCTTCTTCAACGGCGCAGCCTTGCGGGAATTGCCGCCGCTCACACTGGTGTTTTTGCGCGTCGCGCTCGGCGCTGCAATGCTGCTGCCGCTGCTGCGCGCACATGGCATCGGCTTTCCCAGGAGCTGGACGGGCTGGGCGCCGTTCATTGCGATCGGGCTGCTCAACAACGTCGTCCCGTTTTCGCTGATCGCGATCGGCCAAACTTTCATTCCGAGTGGGCTGGCCTCGATCCTGAACGCGACCACGCCGATGTTCACGGTGGCCGTGATGATTGCAGCGGGCCAGGAGGCCTTGCAGATGCGCCGCCTGGCCGGGGTGGCGTTGGGCTTTGTCGGCGTGATCCTGCTGCGCGGATGGGGCTTCGAGACCAGGCCGGGACAGGGGCTCGGCATTCTGCTCTGCCTCGGCGGGGCACTGAGCTACGGCTTTGCGGCGCTGGCTGCGCGGCGCTTGCTGAAGGACGCAGCGCCGCTGGGGACGGCGACGTTTCAATTGATGTCATCCACGGTGATGATAGCGGTCGTCGCCGGCGTCGTGGAGCAGCCTTGGCAGTTACCGATGCCGAGCCTCACGACCTGGCTCGCCGTGCTCGGCCTCGCCGCGCTGTCGACGGCGCTCGCCTACATCGTCTTCTTCCAGATCGTGCGGCGCTCGGGTGCGAGCAACGTGATGCTGGTGACGCTGCTCATTCCCGTCACCGCCATCCTGCTGGGCTGGCTGGTGCTGGATGAGCCGATCTCCGGCCGCGAGATCGCCGGCTCGATCGTCATCGCCAGCGCGCTGCTGGTGATTGATGGGCGTGCATTCAGCTTACTGCGCAAGCTCTCGGCCGCCAGTCGTTGCTCTGGCTCTCGGGAAGTTCTGCGCGGCAAAACTGAAAAGCGCGGACCTAACCCGCGCTGAGCCGCACGCCGGCGCGCAGGAATTTCTGCGGATCGACCGCTTCGCCTTCGATGCGGGTCTCATAGTGCAAATGCGGACCGGTGGAGCGGCCGGTCGAGCCGACGAGGCCGATGACCTGGCCGATCTTCACGACTTCGCCGACCCTGACGTTGATCTCGGAGAGATGGCCGTAGCGGGTCGAAAGCCCGTTGCCGTGGTCGACCTCGACCATGCGGCCGTAGCCGCCGGACCATCCGGCGGAAACCACCTTGCCGTAGGCGGTGACGCGGACGGGATCACCGCTGGCGGCGCGGAAATCAAGGCCGGTGTGCATCGCGGGCCGACCCAGGAAAGGATCGCTGCGCACGCCAAAGCCCGAGGTGAACTCGACCTCGCCGATGACGGGCTTGCGATACGGCACCAACGCCAGCGTGCGGTTGAGACGGTCCATCTCGGCGCGCGTGGTGTGGATGCGGTGGAGCTGCTTCTCGAACGGTCCGGCATTCGCCGTCAGCTTGACCGGGACAAACGGTCCGCCCATCGCACTGCGCGGCACGGCGGCTTCGAGATGGGCAAGGTTCAGGCCGAGGTCGCTGACCACGCTGCGCATCCGGCGCATGCGCGAATCCATGCTTTCCTCGACCGCGTTGAGCGTCGCCATCTGGCGCCGCTCGACCTGATCAAGCGAGGTCGTGAGCCGGACCAGCACATTGTCGAAACCGCGGTTCTTGGCGAACTGGCTGGTCGGTGTTGCCGCAACGCTCGGCGCGCGCGATTCGAGGCGCGCTTCGCGATCCGGTGGCGCCACGAAGATCACGGTGTCGCTGATGGGCGACGGTTTTGGCGTGGTCGGGCTTGCATCGCTGCGCTGCGGAGCGGCGCGGGGAATCGAGCCGGTCACGTCGGGCATGGCGCCGAGCGCCGTGGCCCGGGACTCGAGCGCCGTCTGGCGCTTCATGATCTGGTCGAGCTTTTGGTCGAACTGCTCCTGGTCGAGCAATTGACGGCTGGTGGTGCGATCGATCTTGGCGCGCAGCTCGGCGATGCGGTCCTCATAGGCGTATTGCATCTCGGCCTGGCGGGCGATCAGCCGGGTCAGGACGTCGTCACGGAACGCGAAATAGGTGGCGGTGGCGGCCGACCACAGCCCGAGCAGCACCACGGTGCCGACCACGATCCAGAACACCACGGGTCCGAAGCGGACCTGCTTGCCGGCATGCACGATGGTGTAGGCATCGTCGGTGGCGGGCAGGGGAATCGCGGTCACCGCCGCCGGGGCACCCAGAGGGCGCCGGAAGGCGCGTCCGTGATCGTGAGGATGATGTTGGGGGTACTGCGAGTATTGGGCAGAACTTTTCGACATCGGCACTCCCGCGCCGGTCGGATGGGTTCCTTGCGGCTCAATTGCCGCCGCAATCTGGGCCGCGCATGGTTAATTTTCCGCAAATGGGAACGCGCGAATTTAAAGGATTGGTTAAAGGCTCCTTGCCGCCTCCAGCACTTCGTCGGCATGGCCATCGACCCGGACATTGCGCCAGATCCGCGCCACTTTACCGTCAGTCCCGACCAGCACCGTGGTGCGAAGGATCCCAAGGAAGCTCTTGCCATACATGGACTTTTCGCCCCAGGCCCCATAAGCCTCCAGCATCTCATGCGTCTCGTCCGAGATGAGGGGGACGCCGAGCTTGTGCTTGTCGCGAAACTTCTCCTGGGCCCTTAACGGATCGGCGGAGATGCCGAGCACGGCGGTGCCGGCGGCCGCGAAGGCGCCCGCCAGGCGCGTAAAGTCGATCGCCTCCCGCGTGCAGCCGGGGGTGTCGGCGCGGGGGTAGAAGAACAGGACGAGCTTTCGGCCGGCGTAGTCGGCGAGCGTGACCACGTCGCCGCCATCGCGCGGCAGGCGGAAGGCCGGGGCCTTTTGGCCCTCGGCCAAGCCGGACTTCAAGCCCAACTTGGCGGCAGCCGGAGAGGAGGCGGATTTGGAGGATTTTAACTGTTTCGATGCGGCCTTATGTGATCCTGCTTTTGCTATGGTTGCAGCTGATTTGCGTGCCGGTGTGCGCTGCGTTTTCGCGGATCTTGTTTGAGTCGATGCCCGCGTTTTTGCGGACTTCTTTGCAGCGGTCGGACTGCCGGAGGGCGTTTTGGACGATTTCTTTCGGGATTTCTTGGACATACGCCTTCCTTTCGACGCTTTCGGCAGGTCAACCGAAGCGGTATTGCAGCTCTTGTCCGGCGAGCCGGAATCGTGCCCTCGGCTGGGCAAGTCTGGCGACGCCGGAGTATGGTTACAAGGAATTCCACGCACCACCCCACTGCTCGTTGAACGCGCTCCCGGGGCGAAATGACGAACAGCAGGAATATTCGAGGTATGGCGGCAGTGCCGGCGCAGGGAGCATCACTTCCCGCGAACGGCTGCGGTCCCGGCGGCGCTCAGTCCTATGACGGGCGCCTGTATCGAGAGGCAATGGCAAGGAATACGTCGCCCCAGGACTACAACCGGGATTTTGATCGGCGCGGCGGCCAACTCGAGCCGCAGGAATGGGACGACGCCGACTGGGATCCGGATCAGGAAGCGGCTGCGCGCAATCGCGCACGCCGGTTGCTGGCGCGTTCCGGTTCGGGCTTTCTTCGCTTCGGTGGTGGATTTGGCGCGCTGCGCCGCTGGACGGGTGGGGGACGCTGGCTGAAGCGCCTGGCGGTGGCCGTCGCCACCGTCATCGTCATTTTCATTGGCTGTTTCGGTGCGCTGTGGTGGCGGCTCGGTGCCGGTCCCATCAGTCTGGACATCGCAACGCCGTGGCTCGCAGCCGCGATCGAGGACAATATCGGCCACGGCAACACCGTTGAGGTCGGCGGCACTCAGATCGAGCGGGCCGGCCGGGTCCGCGTCGCCGTCCGCATCCGAGACATCATCGTTCGCGACCGCGATCACGCCGTCGTCGCCAGCGCGCCGAAGGCCGAGGTGAGGCTGTCGGGTGCGGCCCTCCTGATGGGGCACCTGCGTGCCGAGAGTCTTAACCTGGTCGATGCCGAGCTCGCCATCCGCATTGCGCCCGATGGCACCGTCACCGTGTCCGCCGGCGACACCGCAAAGCCGCTCGCGACCGGTGTCGCGTCCAAGAAGGATGCGGGCCTGCCGCCGACATTCCCGCGCAGCGGTGTCCCCCCGCCGCCATTCGCGACCGCGCCTGCGAGCCCGGACGCATCGCAGGCTGCACCGCAGGCGACCGCGCAGAGCGGCATCCTTCAGGGCCTCGACTGGCTCGACAGCCTGAGCATGACTGGCCTCGACGGTCAGAACCTCAACGAGATCGGTCTGAAGAACGGCGTCCTGATCGTCGACGATCAGCAGCGCGGCAGCAAATGGTCGTTCGAGAACATCACGCTCAGCCTGCGCCGGCCGAGTCGCGGCGGCGTCGCGCTCAGCCTCGGCGAGCAGGGCGCGCGTCCGTGGCTGCTGCGCGCCACGATCGGACCGGCCGAGAACGGCGTGCGCTCGGTCGACATCAAGGCCGACAAGGTCTCGACCTCCAACATCCTGCTGGCGCTGCGGGTGAAGGACCTCACCTACACCGCCGACCTGCCGCTGACGGGCGAGCTCAAGGGCGAGCTCGGCCGCGACGGCGTGCCGACCTTCTTCCGCGGCAAGATCGCGGCCGGCGCCGGCAATATCATCGATACCGACACGCCCGACTACCCGATGGCAATCGACTCGGCCGAGATCAACGTCGAGTGGGATGCGAACCGGCGGGTGCTGGTCGCGCCGTTCAAGGTTCTCTCCGGCGCGAACCGCCTGACGCTGCTGGCCCATCTCGAGCCACCCAACGGCAACATCAACGACTGGCAGCTCGGCTTCAGCGGCGGGTCGATCCTGCTCGGCGGCATCGACAACGAGCCGCCGCTCGTCTTCAACCGCATTGCGATCGGCTTCCGCTTCGACGCCGACCACAAGCGCATCCTGCTGACACAGGCCGACGTCTCCAACGGCGAGATCGGCGTCGCCGGCACCGGCGCCCTCGACTATTCGGGCGAGCCGCGGCTCACCCTCGGTTTTGCGGGCACGCCGATGTCGGCCTCCGCCTTGAAGCGGATGTGGCCGACGCTGATCGTCCCCGAATTGCGTGAATGGGTGATAGAACGGATCGAGCGCGGCACGCTCCAGCGCATCGAGATCGGCGTCAACTCGCCGACCAGGAACCTGCCGCGCAAGGGTCCGCCCATTCCGGACGACGGCCTGTCGGTCAACATCGTGGCGAGCGGCGTTGCGGTCCGGCCCGTGGACGGCATGCCGGTGGTGCGCGATGCCGATCTGAAGGCGCGCGTGACCGGACGCACCGCGACCGTCAACATCGGGCAGGGCATTGCCGATACCCCCGCGGGCCGCAAGGTCACGATCTCCGATTTCGTCTTCGAGGTGCCCGACATGGCGCCGAAGCCGTCGCCGTCGCGGAGCAGATTCCGTGTGGAAGGGCCGGTGCCCGCGGCCGCTGAAATGCTCGCCAATGATCGGCTGAGCGACCTGTCGGCGACCGTCGTCGATCCCAACACCAGCAAGGGAACGTTCTCGGCGAACATCCAGCTCGGCATGCCGGTCAAGGGCGAGCTGACCAAGGCCGACACCACCTATGCCGTCACCGCCGATCTCAACGGTTTTGCCGCCGACAAGCTGGTGATGAACCAGAAGCTGGAAGCCAACAACCTCAAGATATCAGCCAACAACCAGGGCTACCAGGTCAAGGGCGACGTCAAGATCAACGGCCAGGCGGCCTCGCTCGATTATCGCAAGCCGGCCGAGGGCGACGCGGATGTCAGGCTGCAGGCGACGCTGGACGATGCCAGCCGCGCGCGGCTCGGCTTCGATCTCAGCCCCGCCGTCATCGGATCGTTGCCGATCAAGCTGTCGGGCAAGATCGCGAGCGGCGCGGATCAGACGACGAAGCTCGGCGTCGAGGCGGACCTGACCGCGGTCAGGCTCGACAACATCCTGCCTGGCTGGGTCAAGCTGCCGGGCAAGTCCGGCAAGGCCAGCTTCAAGGTGGTGCCGACGGCGCAATCGACGCGTTTCGAGGACATCGTCATCGAAGGCGGCGGCGCCTCGATCAAGGGCTCGCTCGAGCTCGACGCGAACAGCGATCTCGTGAACGCGAACTTCCCGACCTACGCGCCGTCCGACGGCGACAAGGCCTCGCTCAGGGTGGAGCGCAGCCAGGACGGTGTGCTGCGCGGCACCATGCGTGGCGACGTGTTCGACGGCCGCGGCTTCCTGAAGTCGGCGATCTCAGGCAATTCCAAGGACGACAAGAACAAGCTGAAGAACGTCGATTTCGACATCGACGTGAAGCTCGGTGCCGTCGCCGGCTTCAACGGCGAGGCCATGCGCAGCCTCGATGCCAAGATGTCGAAGCGCAATGGGGCTATCAAGGCGTTCACGCTGAGCGGCAAGATCGGCCGCGACACGCCTGTCGCTGCCGACCTGCGCGGCGGCCGTGCCCAGGGCAACCGCGAGGTGATCTACCTGCAGACCAACGACGCCGGCGCGCTGCTGCGCTTCACCGACACCTACACCAAGGCGGTCGGCGGCCAGATGGTGGTGGCGATGGAGCCGCCGTCTTCCGAGCCGAACGCCGCGCGCGAGGGCCTGATCAATGTTCGCGACTTCACCGTGAAGGGCGAGGCGCAGCTCGAACGCGTTGCCGCCGGCGCGCCGAACGGGACCGGGAATGGCGTGTCCTTCAGCGCACTTCGCGCCGAGTTCACGCGGCAGAACGGTGCGCTCACGGTCCGCGACGGCGTGGTCAAGGGGCCGATGATCGGTGCCACCATCGAAGGCTCGATCGATTATCCCGGCAACCAGGTTTGCATGAGCGGCACCTTCGTGCCGATGTACGGCGTCAACAACATCTTCGGCCAGATCCCGCTGTTCGGCATCTTCCTCGGTGGCGGCAACAATGAGGGGCTGATCGGCGTGACCTACGAGGTCGTCGGCACGCCAGCCGCGCCCGTGATGCGCGTCAATCCGATCTCGGCGATGGCGCCGGGCCTGTTCCGCAAGATCTTCGAGTTCAACACCGGCAAGCAGAACTCGCCGTTCGAGGAATTCCCCTCGCATTCGAACGACGGCTCGACCGGATCGACGCGCCAGCTGTCGAGCGGTTGCACCCTCGCGCGGCGGTAGGGGCGGGCCTTTTTCTCACGAAGAGTAGCAGACGATCGTCATGCCCGGGCTTGTCCCGGGCATCCACGTTCTTCCCTTCGCAGTGTCTGAAAACGTGGATGGCCGGGACAAGCCCGGCCATGACGGAAGTGGAGATATTCGCGCGTGAAGGCTTACGCCGCGCGCACGCCCTTCAGGAACGTTCCGACTTCGCCGGAGAGCTGCTCGGCCTGCTTGGAGAGGTTGCTGGCTGCTGCGAGCACCATGCCGGCAGCGTTGCCGGTCTCGTTGGCTGCGGTGGACACGCCGCCGATATTGGTGGTGACCTCCTTGGTCGCCTCCGCGGTCTGCGAGACGCTGCGGGCGATCTCGGCGGTGGCGGCGCCTTGCTCCTCGATGGCCGCGCCGATCGAGGTGGCGATGCGGCTGACCTCCTCGATGGTGGCGGTGATGCCGCCGATCGCATCGACAGCTTCCTTGGTGGCGCCCTGGATTTGGGCGATCTTGTCGCCGATCTCGCGGGTGGCTTCCGCGGTCTGGCTCGCCAGCGACTTCACCTCGGAAGCGACCACGGCAAAGCCGCGGCCGGCTTCGCCGGCGCGGGCGGCCTCGATGGTGGCGTTGAGCGCGAGCAGGTTGGTCTGCGCCGCGATGTTGGAGATCAGCTCGGCGACATGCTCGATCTGCTGGGCGCCGTCCGAGAGTGCGCGCACGATGGTGTCGGTGCGGCGGGCGCTGTCCACCGCACGTCCCGTGACCTCGGCCGATTGCGCGACCTGGCGGCTGATCTCGGTGATGGAGGAGGAGAGCTCCTCGGCGGCGGAGGCGACGGTCTGGACGCGCTGGCTGGCCTCATTGGCGGCCGAGCCGACCACGGCGGCGCGGCGATTGGTGCCTTCGGCGGTCGACGACATCGACTTGGCCGTGGTCTCCAATTCACCGGAGCCGGAGGCCATCAGGCCGACGAGCTGGCCGACGGAGGCATCGAAGCGGTCGGCAAGGGCGATCAGGGCCTCGCGCTTCTCCTGCTCGCTGCGGGCCTTGGCCGCGACCTGCTCGGCCTCCAGCGTGCGGGCCGTGAGCGCGGTCTGCCTGAGAATTTCGAGCGTCTCGGCCATGCGGCCGATCTCGTCGCCGCGGTCGGTCTCCTCGACCGGCTTGTCGATGGCGCCTTCGGAAATCGCCTGCATGCGGTTCTTCTGACGGTCGAGCGCGCCGAGCACGTCGCGGGCGATCAGCCAGGACAGCGCCGCCATCAGCAGCATCAGGCCGATGCCGATGGCGCCAAGCTCCAGCGTCAAGGCGCGCACATCGGCGTCGATGTCGTCGACATAGAGGCCGTAGCTGATGATGACGTTCCAGGGCGCGAACTTGCGCGCGAACACGGTCTTGCGGACCGGCTCGGTCTGGCCGGGACGGGGGTAGAGATAGGAGGTGACGCCGCCCTGCGCAGTCTCGCTGCCGGCCTTGATGATGGCGTCGGCAATCAGCACGCCGTTTGAATCCTTGGCGCCGGTGATCTTGCCTTCGAGCTGCTGGTTGGCGCCGTTCACGACCAGGGAGCCGTCCGGATTGTAAACCACCGGATAGCCCTGATTGCCGTTGAAGTTCATGCGGCGGCCGCGCTGGTGGAACAGGCTCTTGGCCTCGGCCGGCGTCAGCTTGCCGGCGGTCACTTCGTCCTGGAGCGCTTGGGCGTAGTTGTAGAGGAGTTCGACGGCGGTCCGCATCTGCTCGACGCGGTCCTCCATCATCCGGCTCTTGCTGAGCACGGCCGATACGCCGATGATGGCTGTGATCGTGAGAGCCGCGAGGCAGACCATGCTGGCAAGCTTGGTGCGGATCTTCAAATGACTCAGCAGTTTCATCACAGCCCCTACGGAATGGTTGTTATTGCTCGCACCGGTAGCATGAAGTTCTTACCAATCATGAATGGAGGCATGCGGCGGCCTGCTGCGCGGACAGCGTTTGCAGGCGCGTGCGCAATCGTGCAAGGCAAATCGGCTGGTTGGCTCGCTCTAGAGCCGGTCTGGGGGAGAGAATCGATGTTGGAATTCGGTAGCTAAAGAGCCCGCTGGAGCCGCAATGAATCGATTCGTTCATCGCGCCATCATGTCTCTGCTGCTCGTTGCGGCGCTCGTCCTGATCTGGAACGTGCTGGGGACGCGCTGAGACGGCACCGGAGATCTGCCGGTGCCGTCGTGCTTGGCGGAAAAGTGTGTCAGCGAGGCGCGGATGCGCCGCCGGTTATTTCTTGCCCATCGCTGCGTCGGCACTGACCGGGCCGCCACCGGCTGCAGCGAGGTAGAGGCAGGCGAAGCAGAACAGGATCGCTTCGGTCCCGCGGTTGAGCAGTGGCAGGAACACCGGCGTGTCGCCCCTGAACATGTGGCCGATGAAGTAGGCGAAGGCCATTTCACCGGACAAGATGAAGGCCGACAGTCGCGAGAACAAGCCGATCATCAACAGTCCGCCAAGCACCAACTCGAGCGTCCCAGCCACGCCGTAAAGCGACAGCAGCTCGACTTTGGCGAACATCGGAAGAGCCGGAAACTTGAACAGCTTGGCGACGCCGTACTGGAACAGCAGCAGGCCGGTGATGAAGCGAAACAGGCTCAGGAGAACCGGTTGAAAGCGAGTAAGATAGGGAAAGTCCATTGGTTTTGCCCTCCATCCAATGCTGGACCCAATGCTGCGACTTGGACCGCATTCGCTTCCGCCTCGCAAGCCACCAGCATCAATTCAGCGCTGACATTTTCGTCATGTCGGACAAAACACCGCAAGGCGCCGCCACCAGCTGCACGCGACCCTCTTTTTTGCACGTTCGCCTCGCGCTCGTCCGTAGGATTCCGGTGAAACCAGGGTGTGCAGGTTACGTCGGGGAGACCTACTCCCGCAAAGCAGGGACGACCAGGAACGGAATCATTCCGAGGATCACGCTCGCAAGTGCGAAGACGAGCAGGAGATCGTAGCCGTGCGTGGCATCGTGGATCAGGCCGCCGCTCCATGAACCGAAGGCCGAGCCGAGGCCGCTGCCGATCGAGATCGTGCCGAAGATGGTGCCGACGCGTTTGCCGCGAAAGATCTTCATGGCGGTGGCGCTGATCAGCGGCCCGCGGGAGCCCATCATGCTGCCGAAGCAGACGACGAAACCGGTGAGCAGAATGACGTTCGGATAGTACTGCAGCAGCCAGAGCAGAACGATGCCGAGAATCGAGATCGCGTAGCTGAGCAGCACCGACGGCCGCCGTCCGATCAGGCCGTCGAGCGCGGAGACGCCGAGCATGCCGAACACCAGCACGATTCCGGAGAAGCCCCAGGCGGTCGCAGCCTGGAGCGGCGGAAAGCCGGCGTCGATCAGATAGGCCACGATCTGCGCCGCGATCGCATACATGCCGACCGCGGTGAAGAAGAAGGTCGAGAACAGCGCCCAGAATGCGTGGTGGCGCATCGCGCTCGCAAGCGTCCAGCCGCTGTCGACGAAGTCAGGATCGCTCTTCTTGGCGACGTGCGGCGAGCCGGCCGCGAACATGCGCCAGGGCAGCAGCAGCAGCGGCGCCAGCAGCCCGAGCGCTGCAAAGCCGAACAGCTGGTAGGTCTCGCGCCAGCCGAGATGATCGATCAGGAGCTGCGAGGCCGGCAGCAAGGCCAGCACGCCGCCGCCCATCGCCGAATAGACCACCGCCATGGCGGTCGGCAGCTTTGGTCCGAACCAGCGGCCGAGCAGGATCGAATTGGGCACATTGCCGATGAAGGCAACGCCGATGCCGACGCAGATGCCGATCGAAAGCTGGAATTGCCAGAGCGCTTGCGCCTGGCTCGCGATCAGAAAGGCCGAACCGAGCAGGAGCAAGCCGAGCGCATAGACGAGCCGTGGCCCGGAATGATCGAACAGGCGCCCGACCAAGGGTGCGGTCAGCCCGCTGACGAGCCAGGTGAGGGAGTAGATCGAGACGGCCTGGGCGCGATCCCAGCCGAGGCTTTCGGAGATCGGCTTGAGGAAGACCGTGAAGCTCTCGCTCAAGCCCCGGCCAAGAACAGCCAGCGTGAAGCAGAGGCCGAGCACGACGAGTGCGGTGCGCACCGCGTCCCGCCGGGCGCCTCCGACCCTTTCCTTGCCCGTTTCTGCTGTCGTTTCCGCTTTCGTTTCCTTGGGCCTGTCCTGTTTCATTGCCGTCAGGGAGCGCGCATCCGTGCGCCCTGACAAGCAGTGAAAAGCTCATACGCCTATGCAGGCCTGATGAGCACGTGCTTCTTCTTGCCAAAGGACAGCTTGATCACGCCTTCCGGCGTCAGGTGGCCTGCCGACAGCGCCATCTTCTCGTCGGTGACGGGCGCGTCGTTGACGCGCAGGCCGCCTCCTTTGATCTGGCGCCTCGCTTCCCCGTTGGAGCCGACGAGGCCCGCCTTGACGAAGGCGTTGAGCACGCCGAGGCCGGCGTCGAGTTCGCCGCGCGGAATTTCCACGGTCGGCAGGCTCTCGGCAAGCGCGCCTTCCTCGAAGGTGCGGCGCGCGGTCTCGGCGGCTTCGTTCGCGGCGTCGCGGCCGTGCAGCAGCGCGGTCGCTTCGGTTGCGAGCACCTTCTTGGCCTCGTTGATCTCCGAGCCGCCGAGCGCCTCGAGCCTTCTGATCTCGGCCATCGGCAGTGTCGTGAACAGTTTCAGGAACTTGCCGACGTCGGCGTCCTCGGTGTTGCGCCAGTATTGCCAGAAGTCGTAAGGGCTGAACTGGTCGGCGTTGAGCCACACCGCGCCTTGCGCGGTCTTGCCCATCTTGGCGCCCGAGGCGGTCGTCAGCAGCGGCGTCGTCAGCGCGAACAGCTGGTGGGTGCCCATGCGGCGGCCGAGATCGACGCCCATGATGATGTTGCCCCACTGGTCCGAGCCGCCCATCTGGAGGCGGCAGCCGGTGCGCTTGGCCAGCTCGACGAAGTCGTAGGCCTGGCAAACCATGTAATTGAATTCGATGAAGCTCATCTCCTGCTCGCGCTCGAGGCGCAGCCGCACGGAATCCATGGTCAGCATGCGATTGACCGAAAAGTGCCGGCCGACGTCGCGCAGCATCTCGATCCAGTTCAGCTTGGTCAGCCATTCCGCATTGTCGAGCATGACCGCGTCGCTCTTGCCCTCGCCGTAGCGCAGCACCTTGGCGAACACGCCGCGGATCGATTCCTTGTTGGCCTCGATCTCGGCGATGGTGCGCATCGCGCGCGTCTCGTCCTTGCCGGAGGGATCGCCCACCATGGTGGTGCCGCCGCCCATCAGCGTGATCGGCTTATTGCCGGACTGCTGCAGCCAATGCAGCATCATCATGGTCAGGTAGTTGCCGATGTGCAGGGAGCGGGCGGTGCAATCGTAGCCGACATAGGCCGTCGCCTCGCCCTTGGCGGCGAGCGCGTCCAGCCCCTCGAAATCGGAGCACTGGTGGATGAATCCACGTTCCTGCAGGGTGTTGAGGAAATCCGATTTAAATGCAGTCATCTGTCGGCGTGCCTGACAATTCTTGGTTTACCGTTTTGGGGGCAATTTAAGGGTCTTCCGCGGGAACCCGGTTGGCCGCCCGCCACTTGGCGCGTTGGCATTATAAGATGTGCCCCTCTGGCACAAGATCGGCATGCCAGCGCGGGTCTCTTGAGGATGCTGGTCCATGATGTTGACGGCACTCGGTTTGATGAGCGGCACCTCGCTGGACGGGGTGGATGTCGCGCTGATCGAGACCGACGGAAAGCAGGTGAAGGCGTTCGGGCCGTCCGGTTACCGGCCCTACGGCCCGGCCGAGCGCAACCTGCTGCGCCAGGCGCTGAGCGAGGCCGTGCATCTGCAGCAACGCGACGCCCGCCCGGGCAGTCTGGGCGATGCCGAGCGTGCGGTGACGCAGGCCCATGCCGAAGCGGTCGCGGCCTTCCTCGCCCAGAATCGGATGAGGGCGGAGGACGTCGACATTGTCGGCTTCCACGGCCAGACCGTGCTGCACCGGCCCGAGAGGCGGCTAACGGTGCAGATCGGCGACGCGCCGGCGCTCGCAAGGGCCATCCATATTCCCGTGATGCACGACTTCCGCGCCGCCGACGTCGAGGCTGGCGGGCAGGGCGCCCCGCTCGTGCCGGTTTACCACCGCGCGCTCGCCCATTCGCTGGAGCGCGAAGGGCCGACCGTCGTGGTCAATATCGGCGGCGTCTCCAACATCACCTATATCGACGGCAACGATGCGTTGATCGCCTGCGACACCGGCCCCGGTAACGCGTTGCTGGACGATTTCATGTACCGCACCATGAACCAGTCGTTCGATGCCGAAGGAAAGTTCGCCGCGCTCGGCAAGGTGGACGAAGCCTGGATCGCGCGGGCGCTGGAGCTGCCGTTCTTCGCAAGTCCGCCGCCGAAATCGCTCGACCGCAACGATTTTGCAGCTCTGCGGCTTGGCGACGTGCTGCCTGCCGACGGCGCGGCGACGCTGACTGCCTTCACCGCGGCCGCGATCGCCCGCATCATTCCGCTGTTGCCGCGGCGGCCGCGCAGCTGGATCGTCTGCGGCGGCGGTGCCCGCAACCTCACCATGCTGCGGATGCTGCGGGAGCGGGTGGGCTCGGCCACGGTCGAGGCGGCCGAAACGCTCGGCTGGGCCTCGGACGCCATCGAGGCCCAGGCCTTCGGCTTTCTCGCGGTCCGCGGCATGAAGGGCCTGCCGCTGTCCTATCCCGCGACCACGGGCGTGCCGATGCCGATGACCGGCGGGGTGATCGCCAGGCCCTGAAGATGACTGCCTGAGGATCACGCTCGGTTGATGCGAATGCATTGATCTTGACGAGTGAATGCAGATGCATCTATATTGGATGCAATTGCATCTAACCGCCGGGATCGTTGCCATGACATCTTCGCTTAATACGCCCGCTTCACTGAAACTGATCAGCCACAAGCTTTGTCCCTATGTTCAGCGCGCGGTGATCGCGCTGAAGGAGAAGGGCGTGCCGTTCGAGCGGATCGACATCGATCTCGCCAACAAGCCGGACTGGTTCTTGAAGCTCTCGCCGCTCGGCAAGGTGCCGGTGCTGGTGGTGACGACGGAGCAGGGCGAGGTCGCGCTGTTCGAGAGCAACGTGATTTGCGAATACATCGAGGAAACCCAAGGCGGCGCGAAGCTGCATCTGGTCGACGCGCTGAAGCGGGCCGAGCACCGCGCCTGGATGGAGTTCGGCTCGGCGATCCTCGGCGACCTCTGGGGCTTGGAAACCACGACCGATCCGGCGATCTTCGAGAGCAAGCGCCAGGCACTCGCCGCAAAATTCGCGCGGGTCGAGGCCGCGCTCGGCGCGGGCCCGTACTTCGCCGGCGAGGCGTTCAGTCTGGTCGATGCGGTGTTCGCACCTGTCTTCCGTTACTTCGATCTGTTCGACGAACTGACCGAGCACGGCATTTTCAACGACGTGCCGAAGGTGCGCGCCTGGCGCGCCGAGCTCGCAAAGCGCCCGAGCGTGCGCAGCGCGGTCGGGGCGGATTATCCGCAATTGTTGCGCGCCTTCCTCATTCGCCACGACGCGCATCTGCTCAAGCTCGCGGCGTGAGCCCCGTCCGATGTCGCAATCCCTTGCTTGGCTCATGCTGGTGATCGCGGGCCTGCTCGACGTCGGCTGGGCGATCACCATGAAATATGCCGAAGGCTACACGCGCGCCGGCTGGAGCATCGCCTCGCTCGTGCTGCTCGCCGCCTTCGTATTCCTGCTCGGGCGCGCCTTGAAGGTGCTCGAGGTCGGCGTCGCCTATTCGGTGTGGACCGGCATTGGCGCGGCTGGCACGTTCCTGATGGGCGTGGTGCTGTTCGGCGAGAGCTTGAGCGCGATGAAGCTTGCCGGCATCGCGCTCGTCTTGATGGGGATCGTCGCGCTCAAGCTGGCTTGAGCCGCGAACTCAGCCCGTAGCCCGGATGGAGCGAAGCGCAATCCGGGTCTTCTTCCGTGGATAGAGTCTCCCGGATTTCGCGTCGCTCCATCCGGGCTACAGAGTTTTCACCGCACGTTGGCGAGGCGCATGTCGAGATAGGCCGTGATGGTTTCCATCAGCGGCTCGAGCTTGGAGTCGAAGAAGTGGTTGGCGCCGGGGATGATCTGCTGGTCGATCACGATGCCTTTCTGGGTCTTCAGCTTCTCGACCAGCGTGTTGACGTCCTTGGGCGGCACCACCGCATCCTTCTCGCCATGCACGATCAGACCTGAGGACGGGCAGGGCGCGAGGAACGAGAAGTCGTAGAGGTTGGCCGGCGGCGCGATCGAGATGAAGCCCTCGACCTCGGGGCGGCGCATCAAGAGCTGCATGCCGATCCAGGCGCCGAAGGAGAAGCCAGCAACCCAGCAGGCGCGCGCCTCGGGATTGATGGTCTGCGCCCAATCGAGCGCGGCGGCCGCGTCGGACAATTCGCCGGTGCCGTGGTCGAACGCGCCCTGGCTGCGGCCGACGCCGCGGAAATTGAAGCGCAGCACCGAGAAGCCGCGATGGGCGAAGGCGTAGTAGCACTGGTACACGATCTGATGGTTCATCGTGCCGTGGAACTGCGGATGCGGATGCAGGATCATCGCGATCGGCGCATTCTTCTGCTTGGCCGGGTGATAGCGGCCCTCGAGGCGGCCGGCGGGGCCGGTGAAAATGACTTCAGGCATCGATGATCTCTGATCTAAGTCCCTTGGAGGTGATCCCTGCGCAATCGTCCGATTGTGGCTCTCGCAGCGCTGCCGCCGACGAGAGCACGGATGAAGGGTGGAGAGGCGCGCCCTCGGATGATGCTCGAGTGGCGCGCAGGTGAACTGACGCGCGCTTCTAACACAAGGCCAGGGTCAAAAAGCAAGCTTCTTCGACATCTCTCAATCAGCTCAAGAGCTTAGCCAGTCATTGCATTGTCATCTCTGGCTTGCCTGCCGCGACCTGGACCTGCCTGAATCAACCGAAGCACGGCAAGAGCCGGCCGTCCTGCCGAAGGGTGCTATCCAACTTATTGAAATCACGATTGTTTAGGGGGCGCCTGGGGCGATTCCCGCTGGCGCGGTTCGGCTTCCCAGCGATGCGACCGCCGGCCGGTAGCGCCGGCTGCCGCCGAGCGTCTGGCCGTTGTCGAAGGCGAGCTCGAAATCCCCTGATGGCTTGAGGTCCACGCCGCGCACCCGGTCGAGATTGGCGAGCTTGGTCCGGTGGACGCGAACGATGGAAAAGCGCGCCAGCTCGCTTTCCGCCGCTGCCAGCGTGCCCCGTATGAGGTGCTGGGTGCCGTCGGCGAGGCTATATTCGATGTAATTGCCGGCTGACGCGACCCAGAGGATATCGCGCGGCACCACGCGAATGCGGCTGGTGCCGTCGCGCAGCCAGATCAGATCGGGGGACGATGGCTGCTTCGGGGTGGGCGGCGCCGACGATGCGACTGCCGCGCTCTTCAGCTCACGCCGGCTTTCGAGCAGCCAGATCGTGGCGGCGATCAGAACAAAGGCCACGGCGTCTTTGCGGAATTCATACAGGACCGTCGCGAGCGAGAAACGGAAATCGTAGGCGCCGCCGGCGAGCCAGAGCGCGAGCTTCCGCACCCAGACCATGCCGGTGATGTGGAGGGTGGAGAAGCCGAGCAGGGCGATCGCCCCGATGGCCGCCTGGGCGGCGAGGCCGGCTGTCCGGCGCATGCGGCGGACCGCCAAAACCAGGATCGGCAGCAACAGCAGGATGACGGCGATGCTCGACATCTCCCAGAACAACCGCCGGCCGATGTCGTAGCTGTCGCCGCGCCAGGCCGCGTCCTGGGCGAACGAAAACGCATTGACGATTCCGATCACGAGCGCGACGGCCGCAATCGCTGCCAACATCATCCGATCGCCGCTGCTGATCCCGAAATAGCCGCGACTCGTCCCAGCTGCCGGCGGCTCATCCCCTCGTGTCCGATTCTGATCCCAAACCGGCTCGACGCGCGCCGCAGGCGGAGCATTTTCGGTGTCAGCCATCTTCGTCAGTCCTGGCCCCGAAACCGCGTTTGTCGTCCCGTCAAGGAGCAGAATACCATGACAACACCACAGCAATCCCAAAGCTCTGAAAGGCGTATCGACCTGGACTGGGTGCGGATTTTAGCCTTCGCGCTGCTCATCTTCTACCACGTCGGCATGCTCTACGTGTCCTGGGGATTTCACATCAAGAGCACGCACCGGCTGACGTGGCTGGAACCGGTGATGCTCTTCCTCAACCCATGGCGGCTGTCGCTTCTGTTCCTGGTGTCTGGGGTTGCCACCCGCTTCATGCTCGGCAAGTCCAGCCTCGCCTCGCTTGCCGGTGCGCGATCGGCGCGGCTCCTGATCCCGCTCATTTTCGGCATGCTCGTGATCGTGCCGCCGCAGGCCTATCTCCAGATCGTCGAAAGCCTCGGCTATCCCGCCGGCTTCTTCGATTTCTACGCCAGGCACTACTTTGCCTTTGGTGCGCAGTTCTGTCCGAAGCCGTGCATCGTGTTGCCGACCTGGAACCACCTCTGGTTCGTGGTCTATCTGTGGGTCTACACCATGGCGTTGATCGGCGTGCTCGCGTTATGGCCGGCCGGCGCTGACTGGCTTGGCCGAAAGCTGGCTCGTGCGCTTACCGGCCCATGGCTCCTGATCGCGCCCTGCCTGCTGTATGCGGCCTGGCGCCTGGTGCTGTTCCCGGCTTTCCCGTCGACACACGCGCTGTTTGGCGATTGGTACAACCACGCGGACCACGCCACGGCCTTCCTGATCGGTTTCCTGCTGGCCAAGCAAGAGGGGATCTGGCGCGAACTCGAACGCCTGCGCTGGGCGGCCCTGCTGGCGGCCGCCGCCTGCTTCGCTGGCTTCATCCTGGTACGCGCCGGCCTGTTTGCGCCGTCGCCCATGCTGAAGTGGTTCGCCGCCTCGGCCTACGGCTGTTATCAATGGCTCGCGATCGCCGTCGTGCTGGGCTTTGCCCGGCGCTATCTCACAGCCGACAGCCCGGCGCGGCGCTATCTGACCGACGCGATCTTCCCGTACTACATAGTGCATCAGACCGCGATCATCGTGATCGCGCATCAATTGCATGGCAGCGGTCTGTCGGCTGGGATCGAAGCGTCCATTGTCATCGCCGGGACCGCGCTCACATGTGTGGCGAGCTATGAGATCGTCCGGCGCGTTGCCTGGCTTCGGCCGCTGTTCGGGTTGCGGGCGGTGCCCCGAAGTGTTGCGAGGACGGAGCAACAGCTGGCCTGACGAGCGCACGCCCTCCGATTGGCCGAACGACAAAAGGTGCTAAGAGGGCCAGATGCCGAACCGTGTCTATCTCGACTGGAATGCGACGACGCCGCTGCGCCCCGAGGCGCGAGCGGCGATGGTCGCAGCCTTCGACCTGGTCGGCAATCCATCCTCCGTCCATGCCGAGGGGCGGGAGGCGCGGCGATTGGTCGAAGAGGCGCGCGCGACACTTGCGGCCGCGGTCGGAGCGCAGCCGCGCAACATCATCTTCACCTCTGCTGGAACCGAGGCCAATGCGCTGGCGCTCTCGCCGGGTTTGCGGGGCCCCTCCGGCGCACCTGTCGAGCGGCTGTTGGTCTCGGCGGTCGAGCACGCCTCGGTGCTGGCCGGCGGCCGGTTCCCGGCGGACAAGATCGGGCTGATCCAGGTCACGCGCTCCGGCTTGGTCGACCTCGATCATTTGAAGGCGCTGCTGAAGGGCGGCCCGCCGGCCCTGGTCTCGATCATGGTCGCCAACAACGAGACCGGCGCCCTTCAGCCCGTCACGGAGGCTGCAAGGATCGTCCACGAGGCCGTCGGCTTGCTGCATGTCGATGCGATCCAGGCGCTGGGCAAAATGCCATTTGATATCAACACGGTAGGCGCCGACCTTGCCACCTTTTCTGCGCACAAGATTGGCGGGCCCAAGGGGGTCGGCGCATTGGTGATGAGCGAAGGAATCGGCGGGCTGGAGCCGGTGCTGCGGGGCGGCGGGCAGGAGCTCAACCGCCGGGCCGGAACCGAGAACGTAGTCGGGATCGCCGCCTTTGGGGCCGCGGTGAAGGCTGCGCTTCAGGCTCTGCCGGAGGATGTGAAGCATATGGCAAGTCTCAGAGATCGCTTGGAAAATGGCCTTCGCGAGGTTCCCGGGACGACCGTTTTTGCGAAAGACGTGGCGCGGTTGCCTAATACCGTCCTTTTCACCGCACTCGGCTTGAAGGCCGAAACCGCCGTGATCGGCTTCGATCTGGAAGGCATCGCGGTCTCCTCCGGCTCCGCCTGTTCCTCCGGAAAGGTCCAGCCGTCTCATGTCCTGTCCGCGATGGGCTATGATCCCGCGGTGTCCCAGGGAGCGGTGCGTCTCAGTCTGGGCTGGTCCACGGAACCGGCGGACATCAATAGGGCGTTAGAGGCTTGGCGAAAGCTTGGTAATACCCTACTTAAGGGTTGAGCGATGAAACACGGCTTGAACGGTTCTAAGCCCGTGCTTTCCGCAGAGAAATATCGTAATACTCGTCCGAGTTTGATCCACCGCGGTCCTTGAAACCGCGAGCGGAGGATGGAATGCCAGCCGTACAAGAGACGGTCGAGCGCGTGAAGCGCATCGACGTCGACCAGTATCGTTATGGGTTTGAGACCCTGATCGAATCCGAGAAGGCCCCCAAGGGGCTGTCGGAAGAGATCGTCAAATACATCTCGCAGAAGAAGAACGAGCCCGACTGGATGCTCCAGTGGCGGCTCGAAGCCTATCGGCGCTGGCTGACCATGCAGGAGCCGACCTGGGCCCGCGTCGACTATCCCAAGATCGACTTCCAGGACCTCTATTACTACGCGGCGCCGAAGCCGAAGAAGACGGTCTCCTCGCTGGATGAGATCGATCCGGAGATCCTGAAGACCTACGAGAAGCTCGGCATCCCCTTGCGGGAAGTCGCCATGCTCGAAGGCGTCGAGCCCAAGCCCGGCGAGGAAGATCCGGCCCGCCGCAAGATCGCGGTCGATGCTGTCTTCGATTCGGTCTCGGTTGCGACCACGTTCAAGGCTGAGCTGAAGAAGGCCGGCGTGATCTTCATGCCGATCTCGGAAGCCATACGAGAGCACCCCGAGCTGGTGCAGAAATATCTGGGCTCGGTGGTTCCGACCTCGGACAATTTCTATGCGACGCTGAACTCGGCGGTGTTCTCCGACGGCTCGTTTGTCTACGTGCCGCCGGGCGTGCGCTGCCCGATGGAGCTGTCGACCTATTTCCGCATCAATGAGCGCAACACCGGCCAGTTCGAGCGTACGCTGATCATCGCCGACAAGGGCTCCTACGTTTCCTATCTCGAAGGCTGCACCGCGCCGCAGCGCGACGAGAACCAGCTGCATGCCGCCGTGGTCGAGCTCGTCGCCCTCGACGACGCCGAGATCAAATATTCGACGGTGCAGAACTGGTATCCCGGCAATTCCGAAGGCAAGGGCGGCATCTACAATTTCGTCACCAAGCGTGGCGACTGCCGGGGCGCCAACTCGAAGATTTCCTGGACCCAGGTCGAGACGGGTTCGGCGATCACCTGGAAATACCCGAGCTGCATTCTGCGCGGCGACAATTCCCGTGGTGAATTCTACTCGATCGCGATCTCGAACGGCTATCAGCAGGTCGATAGCGGCACCAAGATGATCCATCTCGGCAAGAACACGTCGAGCCGGATCATCTCCAAGGGCATCGCCGCCGGCAAGTCGCAGAACACCTATCGCGGTCTCGTCACCGCGCACCGGAAAGCGACCGGCGCGCGCAACTTCACCGCCTGCGACTCGCTGCTGATCGGTGACAAATGCGGCGCGCACACGGTGCCATACATCGAGGCCAAGAACTCCTCGGCGACTTTCGAGCACGAGGCGACGACCTCGAAGATCTCCGAGGACGTGCTGTTCTACTGCATCCAGCGCGGGCTCAGCCAGGAAGAAGCGGTCGGCCTCGTCGTCAACGGCTTCGTCAAGGACGTGCTGCAGCAGCTGCCGATGGAGTTCGCGGTGGAAGCGCAGAAGCTGATCTCGATCTCGCTCGAAGGGTCGGTCGGCTAGCTCGGACCTCGTCCTGAAGAGGCCGCGCAAGCGGCCGCCTCGAAGGATGGATACCGGAAAGATTGGTGGCCTCAATCCTTCGAGACGCGCCTGCGGCGCTCCCTGGGAGGAGGGGATAGATGGAAAAACATTATGGCTTTGCTTGAAGTGAAAGACCTCAAGGTTCGTGTCGAGGAGCGTGAGATCCTCCACGGGCTGACGCTGACCGTGAACGAGGGCGAGGTGCACGCGATCATGGGGCCGAACGGCTCCGGCAAGTCGACGCTCTCGCACGTCATCGCCGGCAAGCCCGGCTACGAGGTCACCGACGGCCAGATCCTGTTCAGGGGCGAGGACCTGCTGGAGATGGATCCCGACGAGCGCGCCGCCAAGGGCGTGTTCCTGGCGTTCCAATATCCGGTCGAGATCCCCGGCGTCACCACCATGAATTTCCTGCGCACGGCGCTGAACGCGCAGCGCAAGGCGCGCGGCGAGAGCGAGCTGATGGTGCCGGACTTCCTGAAGAAGGTCCGCGAAGTCTCGAAGTCGCTGAACATCCCGCAGGACATGCTCAAGCGCGGCGTCAATGTCGGCTTCTCCGGCGGTGAGAAGAAGCGCAACGAGGTGCTGCAGATGGCGCTGTTCGAGCCGAGCCTGTGCATCCTCGACGAGATGGATTCCGGCCTCGACATCGACGCGCTGCGGATCGCGGCCGACGGCGTCAACGCACTGCGCTCGCCGGGGCGCGCGATGGTCGTCATCACCCACTATCAGCGGCTGCTGAACTACATCGTGCCCGACGTCGTGCACGTGATGTCCAGGGGGCGTGTCGTGAAGAGCGGCGGCAAGGAGCTGGCGCTGGAGCTGGAAGCCTCCGGCTATGCCCAATTCGAGGATGCCGCGTAAGGAATTTCTAAGATGAACGTTGCTGTGGCAAAGACCGGGAGCGGCCGCGCGGTGAGCGATCTCTTCGCCAGCGCCGAAGGCCGCCTGCCGGGTTCGCCTGACGTGATGGCGGCGCGCCGCGAGGCGTTCGAGACCTATGAGCGTCTCGGTCTGCCGCACCGCCGGATCGAGGAATGGAAATACACCGATCTGCGCGCGCTGGTCGGCGAGGTGCTGCCGCTGGCGGCCGTGCCCGATGCGACCGCGCTGAAGCGCGCCGCGGACGCGGTCAAGGCGCATGCCATCGCGGGCGCCCGCAAGCTGGTCCTGGTCGACGGCGTGTTCGCGGCTGAGCTTTCAGACGTGAAGGCGCTTGCGTCCGAGGTCGGCTTCAAGACTCTGCGCGAGACGCTGGATAAGGATGCCGGTCTCCTCAAGACCGCGTCCACCGATGCCGTGATCGCGGTCAACGCGGCGCTGGCGACCGACGGCGTGGTGCTGTCGATCGCGGATGGAACGCAGCTCTCTGCGCCGGTCCAGATCATCCATGTTGCGACCGCCGCATCGGCCTCGGCTTTCACCCGCTCGCAGGTGGCGATCGGGAAGGGCGCCCGCGCCACCATCATCGAGAGCTTCGTCGCCGCCGGCGCTGCGGCCTACCAGGTCAACGACGCCGTTATCATCTCGGTCGGCGATGACGCCGACGTCGCGCATATCCGCCTGATGGACGATGCGGCCGATGCGGTGAACATCACCTCGCAGTTCGTTACCGTCGGCGCTAACACCAAGCTGAACGTCTTCAACATGACCAGCGGCGCTGCGGTCAGCCGCTTGCAGGGCTTCATTACGCTGGCGGGCGAGGGCAGCGAGCTCTCGGTCAACGGCGTCAACCTCCTGAAGAAGACCGAGCACGGCGACACCACACTGGTGGTCGACCATGCCGTGCCGAACTGCGTCAGCCGCGAGATCTTCCGTGCGGTGATCGACGACCGCGCCCATTCGGTGTTCCAGGGCCGCATCATCGTCCGTCCCGACGCACAGAAGACCGACGGCAAGATGATGACGCGCGCGCTGCTGCTCTCGGACGAGGCCGAAGCCGACAACAAGCCAGAGCTGGAAATCTTTGCCGACGACGTCTCTTGCGGCCACGGCGCCACCGCCGGCGCGCTCGACGATAGCCTGCTGTTCTACCTGAAGGCCCGTGGCCTGCCGGAGAAGCAGGCCCAGGCGCTGCTGATCCAGGCCTTTGTCGGCGAGGCGATCGAGCAGATCGCCGATGATACTTTGCGCGAGCACGTGATCGGCATCGCCGAGCGCTGGCTGGAGCGGCGGTCATGAGCACGCATCCGGCGGTCAAGAACGGCGCCTATGACGTTACGCGCGTGCGCCAGGATTTTCCGGCGCTCGCCATGCAGGTCTACGGCAAGCCGCTCGTCTATCTCGACAACGCCGCCTCGGCGCAGAAGCCGAGTGCTGTGCTCGACCGCATGACGCAGGCCTATACATCCGAATACGCCAACGTGCATCGCGGCCTGCACTACCTCGCCAATGCCGCGACCGAAGCCTATGAGGGCGGCCGCACCAAGGTGGCGCAGTTCATCAACGCTGCGCGCACCGAGGAAGTCATCTTCACCCGCAACGCGACCGAGGCGATCAACCTGGTCGCGTCTTCGTGGGGCGCCCCGAATATCGGGGAAGGCGACGAGATCGTCATCTCCATCATGGAGCACCATTCCAACATCGTGCCCTGGCATTTCCTGAGGGAACGCCAGGGTGCCGTGATCAAATGGGCACCGGTCGACGATGAGGGTAATTTCCTCATCGACGAATTCGAGAAGCTGCTGACGTCGAAGACCAAGCTGGTCGCGATCACGCAGATGTCGAACGCGCTCGGCACCATCGTGCCGGTCAAGGACGTCGTCAGGATCGCCCATGCCCGCGGCATTCCGGTGCTGGTCGACGGCAGCCAGGGCGCGGTGCATCTGCCGGTCGACGTCCAGGATATCGGCTGCGACTTCTACGTCTTCACCGGTCACAAGGTCTATGGTCCGACCGGCATCGGCGTGCTCTGGGCCAAGTACGACCACCTCGTCGCGATGCGCCCCTTCAACGGCGGCGGCGAGATGATCCGCGAGGTCTCGCGCGACGTCGTCACCTACGGCGATCCCCCGCACAAGTTCGAGGCGGGCACGCCGGCGATCGTCGAGGCCGTCGGCCTTGGCGCCGCCATCGACTACGTCAACTCGATCGGCAAGGAACGCATCGCCGCCTACGAGGCGGACCTCACCGCCTACGCCCAGGAGCGCCTGCGCGAGATCAACTCGCTGCGGCTGATCGGCACGGCGCGGGGCAAGGGCCCCGTGATCTCCTTCGAGCTCAAGGGCGCGCACGCCCACGATGTCGCCACCGTGATCGACCGCCAGGGCATCGCGGTGCGCGCCGGCACCCATTGCGTCATGCCGCTTTTAGAGCGGTTCAACGTGACGGCGACATGCCGGGCCTCGTTCGGCATGTATAATACGCGGGAAGAAGTCGATCATCTGGCACAGGCGCTGCTGAAGGCGCGGGATTTGTTTGCATGAGTGACACGGCCGAAATCAAAGCCAATCCGATGGAGACCCATTCGGCATTGCCGCCGGAGGAGACCGAGCGGCTGACCCGCGAGATCATCGCCGGGCTCAAGACCGTGTTCGACCCGGAAATCCCCGCCGACATCTACGAGCTCGGCCTGATCTACAAGGTCGAGATCAAGGACGACCGTTCCGTGGACGTGCAGATGACGCTGACGACGCCGAACTGTCCGGCCGCCGGCGAGCTGCCAACCATGGTCGAGAACGCGGTCGCGAGCGTGCCCGGCGTCGGCGTGGTCGACGTCAAGGTCGTCTGGGAGCCGCCGTGGTCGCCGGAACGCATGAGCGACGAGGCCCGCCTCGTGCTGAACATGTGGTGACGGTCTCGGCCCGCATTGAATTCGCTCCGCAACGGACCACATAGACAACATGACCCAGATTTCGTCAGGCTCGACACCAGCATCCACTCCGAAGCCGCGGCGCCCGCGCCCGCAGGTGATGCGGCTGACGGATGCCGCCGCCCAGCGCATCACCGAGCTGACCCAGCGTGCCGACTCGGAGATCGTGGGCTTGCGCGTCGGCGTGAAGAACGGCGGCTGCGCCGGCCAGTCCTACACGGTCGAATACGCCCACGACATCCGCCCGACCGACGAGGTCGTCGAGGACAAGGGCGTCAAGATCCTGGTCGATCCCAAGGCCGTGCTGTTCCTGCTCGGCACCGAGATGGACTACAAGGCGGATAAGATGCAGGCCCAGTTCGTCTTCAACAATCCCAACCAGGTCTCCGCCTGCGGTTGCGGCGAGTCGGTCGAGTTGCGGCCGGCAAAGATCGACGGGTAGACCCTCCAGCGTCACTGCGAGGAGCCCGCGACAAAATTGCGAGCAATTTTGCGCTGGCGACAACACAATCCAACCTGCCTCCGCGGCGGAAGTCTGGATTGCTTCGCTTCGCTCGCAATGACGGAAATGCTATGAAGGCCCACTTGCTTGCGCAGGGAAGCCTCCATGGACCGCGAATTCCTGATCGACCTGTTCGCCGATTTCGGCCCGGTCACCATCCGGAAAATGTTCTCCGGCTACGGCATCTCGGCCGACGGCGTCAATTTCGCGCTGTCACTGCGCGCCGGCCTGTTCTTTCGCGCCGACGAGACGACCATTCCCGACTTCGAAGCCGAAGGCTCGAAGCCGTTCCAGTATTCGACCCGCGCCAAGACCGTGGTTGTGAATTCCTACTGGGAGCTGCCGGCGCGCCTGTTCGACGATTCCCAGGAGCTTGCGCAATGGGCGAGGGCGGCGCTCACTGCCGCCCAGCGCGCCAACGTGAAGAAGCGACCGAAGGCGAAGAAGGCGGCGGCGAAGAAGAAGGTTGCGCCGAAGAAGGGTGTGGCGAAGAAGGTTGCCGGGAAGGCGATGCGTAGGGTGGGTTAGCGCAGCGTAGCCCACCACTTCATACACCTTGATAGACAAGAGGTGGGTTACGTTGCGCTAACCCACCCTACAGATGCGAGGATGAACGTCACGCCACCCGGCTGTGGCTCTCGATCGCGAATTCCGGATCGGCTTCGCAGATCACGCGGTTGCGGCCGTTGCGCTTGGCGGCGTAGAGGCAGGCGTCGGCACGCTCGATCAGCGCGTCGGTGTCGTCGCCCTCCCTGAGCATGGAGACGCCGACGGAGATGGTGACGCGGCCGAGGAGCTCGCCGGTCGATTTCTTCTTCAATTCCTTCGCCATCACGGCGCGGCGAATGTGATCGGCCACCGTCAGTGCCTGGCGCATCGCGGTGTTGGGGAGAACGACCGCGAATTCCTCGCCGCCGTAGCGCGCCGTGATGTCCTGGCCCTTGATGGTCTGCTTCAGCGAAAGGCCGACGAGCCGCAGCACCTGGTCGCCGGTGAGATGGCCGTAGGAATCGTTGAACGACTTGAAGTGATCGATGTCGAACAGCAGCAGCGACAGCGGCTCGCCCGAGACGAGCGCGCTCTGCACCGCCATGCCGATCATGCGGTCGAAATATTTGCGATTTCCCAGGCCCGTAAGCGGATCGGTCAGGCTTTCGGCGCGGATCGCCTCCAGGCTCTGCTGGAGATTGCTGATCTCGTTCTTCGACAGCGTCAGCCGGTCTTCCAGCGCCTTGTTGGTCTCGCGCATCTCGCTGGTGGAGCGCAGCAGCGCCTCGACGATCGCCTTGACCTGGTCGCGGTTCTCGGCCGACGACAGTTTCTCGGTCGCATCCGACAGACTGGTATCGTAGGCCCCGGTCATGCCGAGCGCCTCGCCCAACACCTTCACCACGTCGTCGATCTCGCCGACGACGCGCGCGCCGACCTTGTCGATGCGGTCGGTGGTCTTGATGTGGGAGAGATAGGTCTCGTAGATCTGCTCGAGATCGGCCTCGGTCAGCTTGCCGCTGCGCGCCAACGTCTCATTGATGATCTTGTTGAGTGGTGCGTTGTAGCCGGTGGCGTAGACGTACCAGATCTCGTAATTGCGGGGAATGGCCGTCTGTCGAAGCGATCGGATCTGACCGAGCGCCACCTCGGCGAACGCCAGCGTGCGTTCGTGTTCGTCGAGTACCTTGATCACTGAACATCCCCACAGCGGCCGACGCGCCATCGACCGCAGCAATCCTTAAATTATGTTCGTAGGCTAACGGACGATCGTGAACGCCCCGTAAATATACGTTTACGAGGCATCCAGAAAATTGCAGATCGAGGATTTTCAACCGAAATCTGGCGCGCCAGCGCCCTTCAGGCGCCGGCGGGGGAGCGCACCGGCCGCAGAAGAAACGCCGGCAGATGCGAGTGATCGCCCGGCTCGCTGTCGATCTCGCGCTGGCGGCGCGGCTCGGGACGGCCGATCGAGGGCACATGCGACGAATTCGCTTGCGGGCGCGCACCATTGCGCGGCTCGGATGATGGCCTGGCTTCGCGCGGAGGCCGTGCCTCGCGTGCCGGCCTCGCCTCGGGAGCCGCCCCTGCCTCGCCACGCGCCTCGCGCGGCTCGTGGCTGCGTTCGCGGTCATGACCGCGCCGCTCGCCGCGCTGCGGCTTGCCGCGTCCGCCGCGTGAACG
>NZ_LAXE01000001.1:4796121-4880843 GCF_003122645.1 Bradyrhizobium sp. SUTN9-2 | reverse complement strand
GGCCGCGCTGCTCGCGCGGACGCTCGCCTTGTTCGCCCGCTTCGGCGTGGACGTCATAGTCGCCTTCGGCGCGCGGAATGCTCTGGCCGATCAGCTTCTCGATCGCGGCCATCGACTTCTGGTCGAGCGGTGTCACGATCGAGATCGCGGTGCCGGTTCGGCCGGCGCGGCCGGTGCGGCCGATGCGGTGGACGTAATCGTCGGCGTGGTGGGGAACGTCGAAATTGAAGACGTGGCTGACCTCGGGAATGTCGAGGCCGCGGGCGGCGACGTCGGAGGCGACGAGGAGGGGCAGTTCACCCTTGCGGAACTGGTCGAGCGCGGCCATGCGGGCCGGCTGGTCCATGTCGCCATGCAGGGCACCGACGCTGAAGCCGTGCTTCTGCAGCGATTTGTGAACGATCGCGACCTCGCGCTTGCGATTGCAGAAGATGATCGCGTTCTTGAGGTCCTTGGCCTCGCGCAGCAAACGGCGGAGCAATTCGCGCTTCTCGTGCGCCTCGCGGCCGGCGGGGACCTGGGCTTGCGTCACGGTGACGGCGGTCGTGGCGGGCCTGGAGACCTCGACCTTCTGCGGATTGTGCAGGAAGGCCTCGGTGATGCGCCGGATTTCCGGCGGCATGGTCGCGGTGAAGAACAGGGTCTGCCGCGTGAAGGGGACGAGCTTGCAGATGCGCTCGATGTCGGGGATGAAGCCCATGTCCAGCATGCGGTCGGCTTCGTCGATGACGAGCAGCTCGACGCCGGTGAGCAACAGGCCGCCGCGCTCGGTGTGGTCGAGCAGGCGGCCGGGGGTGGCGATCAGCACGTCGACGCCGCGCATCAGCTTGGCATCCTGGTCGCCGAACGAGACGCCGCCGATCAGGAGGGCGACGTTGAGCTTCTGGCCGGCGCCGTAGCGATCGAAGTTTTCCTTCACCTGGGCCGCGAGCTCGCGGGTTGGCTCGAGGATCAGCGTGCGCGGCATGCGCGCCCGGGCGCGGCCCTTTTCGAGGATGGTGAGCATCGGCAGCACGAAGGCCGCGGTCTTGCCGGTGCCGGTCTGGGCGATGCCGAGCACGTCCTTGCGTGCGAGGACGTGGGGGATCGCCTGTTCCTGAATCGGGGTGGGGGTGGTGTAACCGGTGGCCGCCACTGCGGCGAGGACTTTTTCGGACAGTCCGAGATCTGAAAAGGACATTGAGCCTCTGGTCGAAACCGCCGTTCGGAATCGAGGGTAATAAGGCTGTCGCGTTCCACCCCGAAACGGCGCGCTCTCGAAGAAGCTGGGGGTGCTGACTCACGCGGACAAAGCGCAAGGCTCAGGAATCGCTCTTCGATCTGAGCCGCGTCGACCCGGAACATAGGCGGGAATTGGCCAAAGTCAATGGAGCGGGCGCGGGAAGAGCCTAAAAAGCCTGAGGTTTTTGCCCAAATCACGGGCGCGGCTGGGGTTTTCCCCCGAGCCCCCTCCGCTTGGCCGCAACCGCGAAGACAGCAGCTAACGGCCGTCCGTGCCTTTGGCCCGGAAATCACCTGGGGCCATGCCATAGGCGGCGTTGAACACCCGGTAATAGGTCGCCAGGCTCTCGAAGCCGCACGACGACGCGATGTCGGCGATCAGCCGTTCCGGCGCCTCGCGCAGCAGGCGGCGGCTCTGTTTCAGGCGCTCGTCGGTCACCGTCTGGGAAAAGCTCTTCTCTGCCATCTCGAACAGCATGTGCAGGTGACGAACGGAGACGCCGAGCAGGTCGGCCACCATGGCCGGCGCAAGATTGGGGTCCTGAAGGTGGCGCGCGATCAGCCGCCGGGCTTGCGAGAGGCGGGCGGTCCGCAGTGCCTCCTGTCCCCGCCGGCTGCCGGGCCGCACGACGCCCCGCTCGATCAGCGCCAGATGGGCCAAAGCCTGGACCAAGGACGCCTGGACGGCAGAGGCCGTATCGTCCGTGGCGATTTCGTTGAGATCGGCAAAGCAGGCCGCGAGCAGGGGCACCAGGGCCGGATCGTTGAAGGTCCGGGGCGCTAGATCGCGCATGCGCTTGTCCTGCACCGGGATGTGGCTCACGGGGATCTTGAGGATCCGCAGGTGGAAGCCCCCGATGCCCAGCGGGGCGGTGCGGTACGGCAGGTCGGTATGGCTGGTGGCGAAGCTGCCATTGGCAATGGCAAAGTCGCTTGCGCGCATGCCGCCGAACCAGCCGCCGCTGCCAAGCTGCTGGTAGACGCAGATCGCCTCACCCGGGGCATAGGCGATGTCCGACGCGCTGCGCTCGACCGCGTAGGGCGAGGCCTTCAGCTCGACGAGGCCGGCGCCGCCCAGCTTACGCAGCGAGAATTCGCCGAAGAAGTCCGCGCGCCGCTCGCGCGCGAGCTCGGCGGTGACACCGAACAACCCCTTGGCGCGCACCTCGCGCCAATAGTCGAAGCGATCCTTCGGGTCGACCTCGTCCGTACACCAGTGCAACACGGCAGCCCCTCGCTTCCGGCGAAATTGTCTGAAAGGAAACAGATTCCAGCGGAATCGGCCATAGTCGGATCGTACAATCGGAGCCCCGGGATCCTTGAACCGTCGTCAGGTCTGGGCCGACTATCACACAGCGGCAGGGGGTCCCATGAACTGCCGCTCGAAGATCGGCGGCAGGGCCGGTTCTGCAACGGGAAATTTTGCGATGACGCGTCGGCTTTTCAGAATTCTGGCGGCCCTTGGCCTCGCGGCGGGCCTGAGCGGTTTCGCAGCGCCCGCCTGTGCCGAGAAGCGCGTCGCGCTCGTCGTCGGCAACAACGACTACAAGAACGTGCCGAAGCTGCTCAAGGCGGTCAACGACGCCCGCACCATGGGCGACACGCTGAAGCAGCTCGGCTTCTCGGTGATGGTCGCCGAGAACCAGAGCCGGCAGCAATTCTCAGAGACGCTGCTCGCCTTCGACAAGGCCATCGAGCCGGGCGACACCGCGTTCTTCTTCTATGCCGGCCACGGCTTCGAGATCGCGGGCCAGAACTATCTGCTGCCGACCGACGTGCCGGCTGCGACGGAAGGGCAGGAGGAGCTGGTGCGCGACGCCTCGATCCTGGCCGACCGCATCGTCGAGCGGCTGCAGAACAAGAAGGCGCGGACCTCGATCCTGGTGTTCGACGCCTGCCGCAACAATCCGTTCGAGCGCAAGGGCACCCGCGCGGTTGCCGGCGCCGGCGGGCTCGCGCCGATGACCCAGTTGCCGGAGGGCGTGTTCTCGGTGTTCTCCGCGGGTCCCCGCCAGACCGCGCTCGATCGGCTCTCCAATGACGACGTCAATCCAAACTCAGTGTTTACGCGCACCTTCGCCAAGGAGCTGCTCAAGCCCGGCGAGAATCTGGTGCAGGTGGCGCAGCGTACCCGCCGTGCCGTCAGCGAGCTCGCCGACACCGTGAAGCACAGGCAGGTGCCGGTCTATTTCGACCAGATGGTCGACGATGTCTTCCTCAGCGGCCTCGCCAAGGACACCGCCGCGCGTTCGGACGATCCGCCGCCCACGAAGCTTGCGGCGCTACCGCCGGTGTCGGTGCCGCAGATGCCCAAGGAGGAGACCCTCAACGCGCCGATCGCGAGCTTCTCGCGTCACAATGGCGGCTGGAGCGTGACCTTCTCTTTCGCTGATCCGACGCTCGGCATTTCCTGGCGCATTGCCGGCACGGGCGATTTCCGCGAGACCGGGTTCATCGACACGCTCGATCCGCGCACCCGCAAGCGGATGCCGAACCCGTCGATCGAGCTGCCGCCGGATGCGCAGGCTGGCACCATCGAGGTCCGTTATGTCGATCAGTCCGGCGACATGCAGGGCCCGTTCCCGATCAGGTTCGATCCCGAGGCCGCGCTGATCCGCGACCAGCGCAAGATCCTCGACATGACCTCGACGAGCTGGCTGTCGTTCCGCGAGTTCAACGGGCTGCTCGTCTACTACACGCATCTCGTCTCCTACCGCTGCGCCATTCGCGAGGTGCGCATCGGCGTCGACACCGCCGTGCCCAACCAGGTGCTGAAGATGCCGCCCTGCGACATGCGCGACCCCAGCGCGGTCAGCGCCGGCATGCCGCTCTACATGAAGCTCGCGCCAAGCACGAAATCCGTCTCGGTGGAGCTGACCTATCGCGACGGCAGCGTGTCGGAGATCAAGAGCTTCAGGAGCGCGAACCGGAGCAATAATTGATGCGCTGTTCGATTGTGACGGGATGATCTTGCGCAGCGGCCGAACTTAAATCGGACAAGCCAAGGTGAAAGTGCTAGAGCCGGGAATGACAAAATTCATTATTGTCGCGCTCCTTACGACGCTTCCGGTTCTGGCTCAAACGAATCCAGTTCCCACAGCCCCACCTCTCACTGATCGCGAACGTGTCCAGGCGGACCGCGCGAAGGCTGCCGAGGATGAGAAGGGGGCTCCGGCCACGCGACCATGGGATCGCGACGCCGATGGCAAACGGCCGTGGGACCGCAAGTCGCCAAAGTCCTGAGACGCGAAGCTCGCTTCCCCCGCGGAAGGAACAACTCCTGCCGGGCTGGATTGTCTGCCAAACCAGGGAGACGATCCATGATCCGTAAATCCATCCTCGTCACGATCGCTTGTGCTGCGCTTTCGACGGCCGCCCTTGCTCAAGGAGGCGGTGGTGGCGGAGGCGGTGGTGGTGGCGCAGGCGGCGGTGGCGCAGGTGCGGGTGCCGCGGCAGGCACGGGGACCGGCGGAACCAGCGGCGGATCTGCGGCCTCATCGGGCGCGGGAATTGGAACGTCACCCAGCAATGCCAATTCCGGGCCGTCGGCTCCCTCCGGCATGGGAACGCAGGGCACCACCACAGGCGCCAACATCAACACCAATAACAGCCCGACCAATCCCAATGTTCAAGCGCCGACTGCCGCCGGCAAGTCGCCAACGGCAGCTCAGGCCGAGCGAAACATGGGTGCCGGGCGTGCTCCGAATGGGGTGCCGATCGGCAGTCCGGGGTCCGGGACCAGCAGCGAGGATCAGAAATAGTCGAACGCGATTGTCACGGAAGGCCCGCACGAAGCGGGCCTTTCATTTGGCGCCGGTCTGCTGCTCCCAACCGGCATTGATCCAACTGCGCCCTGCATAATTAGGACTCTCTTTGACCTGAATCGCGCTAGTATCGGCGGACATCTCTTCATCGATACTCACCTCGCGGTTCGCGTCTGCAGTGACACCCAACCCACAATCTGACAGGACCATGAAAGTCCGCTGCTGCGTCGTCGGCGGGGGACCTGCCGGCATGATGCTCGGCTACCTCCTGGGACGCGCCGGCATCGACGTCGTGGTGCTGGAGAAGCATGCGGATTTCTTCCGCGACTTCCGCGGCGATACCGTGCATCCGTCGACGCTTGAAGTGATGGATGAGCTCGGCCTGATCGACGGCTTCCTGAAGCTGCCGCACCAGCGCCTGCAAAAGATGGACGGCCTGTTCGGCGGCACGCCTGTGCGCATTGCCGATCTCAGCCGGCTCCATACCAAATACCCCTTCATCGCCTTCATGCCGCAATGGGACTTCTTGAATTTTCTGCGCGAGGCGGGCAGGCGCTTTGCCTCGCTCGAGGTGATGATGAGCACGGAGGCGATCGATCTGATCCGCCGCGGCGAGACGATTGCCGGCGTGCGGGCGAAGACGCCTGAGGGCATCATCGACATCGAGGCCGATCTCACCATCGCCTGCGACGGCCGGCATTCGACGGTGCGCGAGCGCGCCGGCCTTAGCGTCGAGGAGATCGGCGCGCCGATGGACGTGCTGTGGTTTCGCGCCGGGCGCAGACCCGAAGAGACCGAGAACGTGTTCGCGCGGGTCGAGCCCGGCAAGATGATGATCACCTTCGACCGCGGCGATTATTGGCAGTGCGCTTATGTCATCGCCAAGGGACAGTACGATGCGGTGAAGGCGAGGGGACTTTCGGCGCTGCTCGATGACGTCGTGCGCATGGCGCCGATCCTCCGCTCCGGCATCGCCGAGGTGAAGAGCTTCGACGACGTCAAGCTGCTCACCGTGGCGATCAACCGTCTGACGCGCTGGACGCAGCCGGGCCTGTTGTGCATCGGCGATGCCGCACATGCGATGTCGCCAATCGGCGGCGTCGGCGTCAATCTCGCCGTGCAGGACGCGGTTGCGACCGCGAACCTCCTGGCGGACAAGCTGCAGCATGGCTGCCCGTCCGAGCACGAGCTCGATGCCATTAGGCGCCGTCGCGCGTTCCCGGTGAAGATGACGCAAGCTATGCAGGTGGTCGTGCAGAACAACATTATCAGTGGCGCCTTGCAGGGCGGCGACCGGCCGCTGAAGGTGCCGCTGGTCGTGCGCCTCATCACCGCGCTGCCATGGCTGCAGGGCATCCCGGCGCGCCTGCTCGCGCTCGGCGTGCGGCCCGAGCACGTGCATCCGCGCGCCGCACCGGAATCATAAGCGTAGGACTTCGGTAGGGATAACGCGGCGTGAATTCGCGCGCGATGCGTTGCACGCTTGCAACATCGCCATCGGATTCACGGCGCGCTGCGGGCCCAACCGCCGCGTTAACCGTGTTGATTTCAATTTTAGTAAGAGCCGTCTGTGACCGTGCGTCCATCAAGGACACGGGGTGTACCATGCGTAATAAGTTGATTGCCGCCTTTGCCTGCACGACGGCTCTGGTTTCGACCGGTGCGGCCTCCGCCGCCGATCTCGGTGCGCGCTACACGAAGGCGCCCGCCTATGTCGAGCCGCTGTTCAACTGGACCGGCTTCTATGTCGGCGGCCACATCGGTGGCGCATGGACCAACCAGCAGTTCATCAACAACGGCACCGGCGCGGCGTTCGGCGATCTGCTGCCGGGAGAGGGCTATCGCCAGCGCAACGCGGGCGTCATGGGCGGCGCGCAGATCGGCTACAATTGGCAGGCCAACAATTACGTGTTCGGCGTGGAAGGCACGATTTCGGGTCTCGACAACAAGGGCTCGTTCACGAACACCGTGTTTGGCGCCGCGGATGACGTGTTCTCCTGGCGTACCAACGTGCTCGCGACCGTGGTCGGGCGCGCCGGCTTCGCCGTGCAGAACAACCTCTTCTACATCAAGGGCGGCTATGCCGGCGCGAACAACCGCCTCTCGGTCACCGACACCGTCGGTGTGGCGACGGGCTCGGGCGGACAAACCCATTGGGCCAATGGCTGGACCGTCGGCGCCGGCTGGGAATACGGCGTCACCCGCAACTGGATCGTCGGCCTCGAATACAATTACGCGGCCTTCACCAGCCAGACCTATCAGCTCGGCGGCACCTCCGGAAACTACACCTTCGATGCCAAGCCGCGCGACATCCAATGGGCCGTGGTGCGCGCGAGCTACAAGTTCGACGCACCCACCATCGCCCGCTACTGAGCACGTCGACGCAACGCGACCAACGATCAAGAAAAGCACTGTCTCAATTCAAAAGCCCCGGCGTCGTCCGGGGCTTCTTTTTTGCGTCGTTGGATGGCGCGCAGACCGACCTCAGGCCATCACCGAGAATCCGCCGTCGACCGGGATCGCGGTGCCCGTGACGAAATTCGACGCGGGCGATGCCAGGAACACGGCGATGCCGGCGAAGTCGTCGATGTCGCCCCAGCGTCCGGCAGGCGTGCGCGCCAGCACGCGTTCGTGCAGCCCCGAGACCTGCTGTCGCGCGCCGCGGGTGAGATCGGTGTCGATCCAGCCCGGCAGGATGGCATTGACCTGGATGTTGTCCGGCGCCCAGGCATTGGCGCAGGCGCGCGTATACTGCACGATGCCGCCCTTGCTGGCTGCATAGGCGGTCGCGAAGCTTGCGCCGAAGATCGACATCATCGAGCCGATGTTGATCACCTTGCCGTTGCCGGACGCCTTCAGCGCCGGATAGGCCAGCTTCGAGCACACGAAGGCGCTGGTGAGGTTGGTGTCGATCACCTTGTTCCACTCGTCGAGCTCGAGCTCGTGCGGCGGCTTGCGGATGCTCATGCCGGCATTGTTGACGAGGATGTCGATGCGGCCGAGCTCCTTGACGACACGGTCGATCATGGCTGCGACCGCCGCCTTGTCGGTCACGTCGGTGGCGACGGCGATCGCCTTCACGCCGCGCTGCCTGAGATCGGCCACGGCGGCGGCGGACTTGCTCTCGTTGCGTCCGACCACGGCGATGTCGGCGCCGGCATCGGCGAGGCCGCGCGCCATGCCGAGCCCGATGCCGCCATTGCCTCCCGTGACGATCGCGACCTTGCCGCGGAGATCGAACCGGCTGGATGTCATGCTTGAATTCCCTGGTTTCTTCTATTGGTTGCTCTGCCAGATCAGCACCAGCCCGAACCCGGCCATGGCTGCGCCATAGCCGGCCCAGTGCAGCTGGTTGACCATGAAGCTCGATCGCGGCCACGGAACCGTGCCCGTGCCCTGTCCAATCCAGAGCAGCCCGAGAGCGGTTGCAAACAGGCCTGCCACCAGCAGAAATCTGCGCATGCCTTCCTCCCATCGGTCCGCTTCTGTCGCGCTCCACGGCATCAACGACTGCCGCAGCCACGAAAACTTGCCGACAGACTAGCCGTAGCTCTGGTACGGACACAATGGGCCGTGGCCGCAAGGACGCTAGCTAGGCCCAAAACGAAAAAGCCCCGGCGATGCCGGGGCTTTGACGCTTGATCGTGAGATCAGATCAGTACTTCGCGACGACCGGACCGGTCCAGTTGAAGCGGTAGACCAGCGAGGTCGAGATCGTCTGGTTCCAGCTGTTGGCACGGACGCTGTTGATGGTCGGGAGGTCGCCGATATCGGTGCGGATAGCCTCAGTCTTGGCATTGTAGAAGGCCGAACGGTACTCGGTCTTCATGAACCAGCCGGGCGAGGTGATGCCGAAGATGTTCAGGCTGTTCTCGACGCCGCCGCCGATGAACCAGCCGTGACGATCGTAGCCATTGAGGTGAACACCGGCCGGGGTACCGCCGAGCGTCGTGAAGTTGGTGCGGCCGAAGTGAGCGCCGGAGTAACCGCCGTTGACGTAGGAGAGAACGTTCGGAGCGACCAGCCAGCCGAGGCGCACGCCCGCGGCCCAAGAGGTCTCCAGCTTCTGGTTACCAGTGATGTCGAAGATCGGATCCTGGATGGTGGAGCGGATGCTGCCGAACTGAGCGTCGCCAAACACACCGGCGACCCAGGTGCCGCTGAACTGCCAGTCGTAACCGGCGCCGACCGTACCAAACCAACCGGAACCGCCCTGACGCTGGGTGATGGTCAGCGGGGTACCCGTGGCGGTGTCGACAATCTGCTGGTCAGCATTGGAGAGGCCGCCGCCGCCGCCGCCGAAGACGTAGAAGCCGGTCCAGTTGGCGACGGGCGCCGGCATCGGGGCCTTCGCGTAGGGACGGGCGCCCAAGTCGGCAGCCGAGGCCGTGCCGGTCATCGCCGCAACCGCGGTCAGAGCGAGCAATGTCTTCTTCATTTTAAATCCCCAAACCTTGTCGGCGCGAGCGCACTGAAGTCCGTGTCATCTGATGACCGGACTATAGACGGTTCTTGCCGAAATGCTGTTGCCGGACAGGCACAGTCGCCGGAAAACGCCGGTGTGGGGGTATTTTGCGGCGGCCTCGCCCAGATCTAGAAAAAATGTTATGTTTCAAGGCCTTGACCGAATTCTGGCGACTCGATTTTGAGTAAGGTTTCGTTAGCGAATTCGGTTTTGTCCGAGACGGAGGCAATCCTGCTCCCCGCCGCAGCATCCGCTGAGTCGCTGGCCGAGTCGCCGCGAGACGAATCCGGAAAGCAACGAAGATCCCGGCAGCACACAAGGCAAACTGGTCCGAAACGGCGGCCGCTGCCCCAAGGACACAGCCCCGGCTTTGGGCCGGGGCTGTGTTGGCGTGCAGCCGGTTTGGTTGCCGCCTCAAACGTCCAGCAGCTCGTCGCTGGCAAACTCGGCCTTGTCCGAGATGAAGGCAAAGCGCGCCTCGGCCTTGGTGCCCATCAGCCGCTCGACCGAATCCGCCGTGGTGTCGCGGTCGTCGGCCAGCAGCACCACCTTGAGCAGCGTCCGCCTGGCCGGGTCCATGGTGGTCTCCTTGAGCTGCGCCGGCATCATCTCGCCGAGCCCTTTGAAGCGGTTCACCTCGACCTTGGCGTTGGCGTTGAACGCGCTCTTGAGCAGCGCCTCCTTGTGCGCGTCGTCGCGGGCGTAGACCGACTTGGAGCCGTGGGTCAGCTTGTAGAGCGGCGGCACCGCGAGGAAGAGATGGCCTTCGTCGATCAGCCGCGGCATCTGGCGATAGAAGAAGGTGATCAGGAGCGAGGCGATGTGGGCGCCGTCGACGTCGGCGTCGGTCATGATGATGATGCGCTGATAGCGCAGATCCTCCTCGCGATATTGCGCGAGCGTGCCGCAGCCGATCGCCTGCACGAGGTCGGAGAGCTGCGCATTCGCCGTCAGCTTGTCCTTGCCGGCGGAGGCGACGTTGAGGATCTTGCCGCGCAGCGGCAGCACGGCCTGGGTCTTGCGGTCGCGCGCCTGCTTGGCGCTGCCGCCGGCCGAGTCGCCCTCGACGATGAACAGCTCCGAGCCCTCGGTGCCGGCATCGGTGCAGTCGGCGAGCTTGCCGGGCAGGCGCAGCTTCTTGCCGGCCGTCTTGCGTGCGGTCTCCTTCTCCTGCCGCCGCCGCAGCCGCTCCTCGGCGCGGTCGATGACGAAGTCGAGCAGTCGGTTGGCCATGTTCGGATTGCCCGACAGCCAATGGTCGAACGGGTCCTTCATCGCCTGCTCGACGATGCGTTGCGCTTCGGCGGTGGCGAGGCGATCCTTGGTCTGGCCCTGGAATTCAGGCTCGCGCACGAACACCGAAAGCATCACGGCGGCGCCCACCATCACGTCTTCCGAGGTGACGGAGGCGGCGCGCTTGCCCTGGCCGACGCGCTCGGCGTGATCCTTCAAGCCGCGCAGCAGCGCGCTGCGCAGGCCGGATTCGTGGGTGCCGCCGTCGGGCGTCGGCACGGTGTTGGTGTAGGAGGAAAGGAAGCCGTCGGCATCCGCGGTCCAGGCCACCGCCCATTCGCAGGCGCCGTGCGCGCCGTTGCGTCCCGACTTGCCGGAGAAGATGTCCGGATGCACCAGCGTGTCGGCGTGGATCGCAGCAGCGAGATAGTCCTTGAGGCCGCCCGGGAAGTGGAACGTCGCTTCCGCCGGCACGTCCTCTACGCCTTTGAGCAGCTCGGGCGCGCAGTTCCAGCGGATCTCGACGCCGCCGAACAGGTAGGCCTTCGAGCGCGTCATCTTGAACAGGCGCTGCGGCTTGAACGCGGCCTTCTGCCCGAAGATGTCGGTGTCGGGCTTGAAGCGCACGCGCGTGCCGCGGCGGTTGTTGACCTTGCCGAGGTCCTCGAGCTTGCCCTTGGGATGGCCGCGCTCGAAGGTCATGCGGTAGAGCTTCTGGCTGCGCGCGACCTCGACCTCGAGACGCGAGGAGAGGGCGTTCACCACGGAGATGCCGACGCCGTGCAGACCGCCCGAGGTCTCGTAGACCTTGCTGTCGAACTTGCCGCCCGAATGCAGCGTGCACATGATGACTTCGAGCGCCGACTTCTTCGGGAATTTCGGATGCGGATCGATGGGGATACCGCGGCCGTTGTCGGTGACGGTCAGGAAACCGTCCGCACTCAGCTCGACTCCGATGAAGGTCGCATGCCCGGCCAACGCCTCGTCCATCGAGTTGTCGATGACTTCGGCGAACAGATGATGCAGCGCCTTCTCGTCGGTGCCGCCGATATACATGCCGGGCCGGCGCCGCACCGGTTCCAGCCCCTCGAGCACCTCGATGTCGGCTGCCGTGTAATCGGCTTCCCCCCCACTGCGCGGCGCCGCCTTGACGGCTGTGCGGGGCGTCGGCTCGTCACCGCCGAAGAAATCGTCTTTTGCTTTTGGCTTCAACTGTTTGGACATATATCTTGATGGGTTTTGAGGGCCGCAGAAGCGGCGAATCGGTTAAGCCGACTATGCCACTTCTGACTTGGAAAGGTTACCGTAGGGCGGACTGGGCGCTGTGGGTTGGGAGCGAATCCGGGCGATTTTACGCCGCAGCCTCGCCATTTCCCGGCAATTTGACGTGCCGGCTTGGTGATGTCTGGGTTTTGTGACTTGATGTCACACAAGTCCTTGGCTTACCAGTCCTTTTCATCGAGCAGCACCTTGAGACGGGGCGGGAAGGCTATTTTGGATGGAGCAGTTTGCGCACGCCCTCACTGACTTCGTGCGCGTTCACCAGGCTTGGGCAGCGCCAATCGTGTTCGTGCTGGCCTTCGGAGAGTCGCTCGCCTTCATCTCGCTGCTGGTCCCGGCCTGGGGCGCGCTGGTGGCAATCGGTGCGCTGATCGGGGTCAGCGGCATCAACTTTTTTCCGGTCTGGATTGCCGGCGCCCTCGGCGCGGCGCTGGGTGACTGGGTCTCCTACTGGTTCGGCTATCGCTACAAGGAGAAGGTCGCCGAGATGTGGCCGCTCTCGCGCTATCCGGGACTGCTCCCCAGAGGCGAGGCTTTCGTGCGCAGCTGGGGCGTCCCCAGCATCTTCATCGGGCGCTTCTTCGGACCCCTGCGCGCCTCGGTGCCGCTCGCGGCTGGCATCTTCGAGATGCCCTATTGGACCTTCCAGGCTGCAAACTTCGTCTCGGCCCTGATCTGGTCGGCCGTGCTCCTGCTGTTCGGCGACGTGCTCGCCAAGATCATGGAGTGGATCTGGCGGGTGATCTGACCGGGCAACGGGGCCGCCCGGTCAGGGCGTCAGGCCAAGCCTTCTAAGCAAGCCTACAGCGATGCGTTCCAGATCGCGGGGATCCAGCGATATCCGGAGCCGTCCTTCTCGACCCGGACGAGACCGGGGAAGGCGGCGTGGAAGGCCTGGATCGGCATCTTCTCGGCAATCGCCATGTCGTAGAGCTTGCGGCGCGTCTGCTGGGCCAGCGGTTTGTCGACGTCGGATGCGATGTTCCATTCGGGATGCTTCACGAACAGGAACGCTGCGCCCGCGGTGATATCCACCTGCACCAGCACCTTCTCGGCGCCGGAGGCGACGATGAAGGAATTGTGGCCTGGCGTGTGGCCGGGGCTCGCTACCGAGGTGATACCGGGCGCGACCTCCTTGCCGGCCTCATATTGTGTGACCTTGCGGCCCAGGGCATCGAACACGCGGCGGATGTTCTTGAAATTGTTCTCGAGGATCGGATTGCCCATCCCCTTGCTCATCTCGCCGTCATCCATCCAGAACTTCCATTCCACCGCCGGCACCATGATCTCGGCATTGGGGAAGGCGGGCTTGTTCTCGGCCGCCAGCAGGCCGTTGATGTGGTCGCCATGGAAGTGGGAGATGATGACAGTATCGACCGCCGCGCGGTCGATGCCGGCGGCGGCGAGATTGTTTTGGAATTGGCCGACCTTGCCCTTCGACTGCGTGAACTGGTCGGGACCGAGCCCGGTATCGATGACGACGAGCTTCGGTCCGGTGTTGACCACCACCGGGTTGAAGGTGTGGGTGACCTTGTCGGCCGGCAGGTGGTGCTCGGCGAACACTTTGTTGATGTCGTCCTTGCTGGCGCCGGCGGCGTAATTGTCGGTCAGATTGACGGTCGCAACGCCGTCGCAGACCACCGTGACCTGGTGGGTGCCGACATTGTAGCGATAGAAGCTCGCATTCTGCTTCTCGGCCAGCGGCGCGGCGGCGCCCGCGGGCGAAATCTTCACGAAAGGCAGGAGCGCCGATGCGGCGGCGCCGGCTAGCGTTGCGCGACGAGTAATCTCGGTCATGGTGATGTCCTGAGGCTGGGTGCGAACGGCTCGGGGCCGGCGAAGAGGTTGTGTCCCGCCGGTCGTTCTCGAAAACCCCTACTTCTAGTGGAAATTCCACGGCGGGCCGATGACATCTGTGCGCGTCCTGCCGTCGCGCGTGCGGCATCCTGCCGTCCCACTGAACCGATTTGCTCTTGACCATGGAACCAGCGGGCATTATAGCCGCGCGCCATGATCAACGCCGCGACCATTCTGTTCGCCCGTCGCCGCCGCCGCAGCTTAGCGGTTTGGGCGGTCGATCGCGTTTGAGATCATCGTCTTTGCCGCTGGACCCGATCCGCGGCATCCTCTCTCCTGTCAGCGCGATCTGATCCGGCGGTCCCCCGAGGAGGCCCAGCAGGAGACCACGATGTACACGCCACCCTTTTTCAAGCAGGACCGCGCCGCGAGCCTGAAATTCGCCGAGGAGCGCGGCTTCGGCACGATGTGCGCCTTCGATGGCAAGCGGCCGATCGCCTCGCCGTTGCCGTTCTATTTGACCTATGCCGCAGATGGCACGCCGCAGGCTGCCTTTCATCTCGCCCGTCACAATCCGCTGCTAAAGCTGGCGGGCGGCGAGGCGTCGTGGCTGCTCGCGGTCAACGGCCCGGATGCCTATGTATCGCCGGACTGGTACGTCTCGCCGGATCAGGTTCCGACCTGGCTCTACCAGTCGGTGCATCTGAGCGGGCCGGTTCGGCTGTTGTCGGATGACGAGCTGGCGGTGCAGCTCGAGACGCTCAGCGCCAAGTTCGAGGGCTGGCTGTTGCCGAAAAAGCCGTGGACGTCGGCCAAGATGACGGCGGGTCGGCTGGAGACGATGAAGAAAGGGATCGTTGGGCTGGTCATGACCGTTGAGGAGGTCGAAGGCAGCTTCAAGCTGAACCAGCACAAGTCGGATGCCGATTATGCAGCGATCGCGAATGCGCTTGACGGCGGCGATGCCGATGCCAAGCGGATCTCACAATTGATGCGGCAGGCAAGGCCGCAGATTTTCGCAGACGACACGAACATGCTCGAAGGGAGCGCATCATGAGCCTCGCTGACACCACCAAAGCTCCGGCCACCAGCGCGGCCAAGAAGCCGGCCACCGTCTTCGTCGACGGCGGCTCCGGCACCACCGGGCTCGGCATCAATGAGCGGCTGAAGCTCCAAAGCGACGTCGCGGTGAAGACCATTGCCGACGACAAGCGCAAGGATCCCGCGGCCAAGAAGGCGCTGATGGAGGAGGTGGATCTCGTCATCCTCTGCCTTCCCGACGATGCCGCCAAGGAAACCGTTGCCCTGGTCGACGGCATGGGGGCTCACGCGCCGAAGGTGCTGGATGCCTCGACCGCCTACCGGGTCGCGCCGGACTGGGCTTACGGCTTTGCGGAGCTGACGCCGGACCAGGCCGGCAAGATCAAGGCCGCGAAGAAGGTCTCCAATCCCGGCTGCTATCCTACCGGCGCGATCGCGCTGCTGCGGCCGATCGTCGATGCCGGCCTGCTGCCGCCTGATTATCCCGTCACCGTCAACGCGGTGAGCGGCTATTCCGGCGGTGGCAAGTCGATGATCGCAAGCTTCGAGGATGGCAGCGCCCCGTCCTTCGAGCTCTACGGCCTCGGCTTCGAGCACAAGCATCTGCCGGAGATGCAGCTCTATTCGAACCTAACGCGGCGGCCGATCTTCATTCCCTCGGTCGGCAACTACCGGCAGGGCATGCTGGTCTCGGTGCCGCTCCAGCTCGACACGCTGCCGGGCAAGCCCGGCGGCGCCGACCTGCAGGCGGCGATGGCAAAACGTTACGCCGGCTCGAAATACGTCAAGGTGATGCCGCTGCAAAACGAGGCGAGCAAGGGCGGCCGGCTCGAGCCGGAGGCGCTCAACGAGACCAACATGCTCGAGCTCTACGTCTTCGCCAGCGACAAATATCACCAGGCGCTATTGGTCGCCCGGCTCGACAATCTCGGCAAGGGGGCATCCGGCGCAGCCGTGCAGAACATGCGGCTGATGCTCGGCCTGCCGGAGGAGTGAGGCAGGCCTCTATCCTCCGTCATTGCGAGCGAAGCGAAGCAATCCAGAGCTTCCACCGCGGAAATAGTCTGGATTGCTTCGTCGCGAGGGCTCCTCGCAATGACGTGGAAAGTGCTTCAAACCACCCTGAAGATCGCCAGCACCAGCACGGCCTGGGCGAAGAAGCCGACGGTGAAGGCGAGGGTGCGGAACACCGGAATTCCGAGCGCATAGACGATGATGTGCGCGATGCGCGACCAGAAATAGACGGCGCAGGCGAGCACCGTCCATTTCGTGGAATAGTCGATCGCGTTCAGGATCAGCACCAGCGGGGCGAAGATGACGAGGTTCTCGACCGCGTTGTCATGGGCGAACATCAGCCGGTTGGCCCACTCCGCCTGCGGCTTGTCGCCGCGCGAGGGGTTGGCCATGGCACCGCTCAAACCGCGAACCTGGCAGCGGTTGATGATGTAGGGAACCCACAGAACTCCCGTCAGGATCACCGTCAGTGTCAGCCAGAACAATTCGCGTGTCATAGTGCCGGTCCCCTGTGTCGTCGCTGGATTGAGGCTAGAGCATGATCCGGAAAAGTGAGTAGCGGTTTTCCGAAAAGATCATGCTCAAACAATTAGTCTATACGAAAGCGCGCCGGATTCCGCTACGCGCGAACTCTGACATAGCTGCCGGGCGCGTCCTCGATCGGCGGAAATGCGTCGCTGCCGACCACGCGCGCCGGGACTTCCTCGGGGTCGAGCTCGCCCAGCCACTCCCGCCAGTCCGGCCACCATGAGCCCTTGTGCTCGGTGGCGCCCTTCATCCACTGCGCGACGCTGACGTTCTTGATGTTGTCGTTGGTCCAATACTGGTACTTGTTCGCGGCAGGCGGATTGACCACGCCCGCGATGTGGCCCGAGCCGGACAGCACGTATTTCACCGGGCCGCCGAAGAATTGCGAGCCGTAGAGCACCGATTCCGCGGGCGCGATGTGATCCTCGCGGGTGGCGAGATTGTAGACCGGCACCTTCACCTTGGAGAGATCGAGCAGGGTGTTGTCGAGCGCCATCGTGCCGGTGGAGAGCCGGTTCTCCAGGTAGCAATTGCGCAGGTAATAGGAATGGTTGGCCTGGGTCATCCGTGTCGCATCGGAGTTCCAATGCAACAGGTCGAATGCGCTCGGCTGCTGGCCCTTCAGATAGTTGCTGACCACGTAGGACCAGATCAGGTCGTTGGACCGCAGCATGTTGAAGGCCATGGCCATCTTCGAGCCTTCGAGCACGCCAACCGTTTTCATGTCCTGCTCGAGCGCCGCGATCTGCTCCTCGTCGACGAACACGAGCAGATCGCCGGCATGAGTGAAGTCGACCTGGGCCGCGAAGAACGTCGCGGACGACACGCGCTGGCGGCGCTTCTCGGCGAGCCAGGCCAGCGTGGTCGCGAGCATCGTGCCGCCGACGCAATAGCCGGCGGTGTGCACCTTCATCTCGCCGGTGATCTTCTCGATCACGTCCATCGCCGTGAGCGGGCCTTCCTTCATGTAGTCTTCCCAGCCCTTGTTGCCGAGCCGCTTGTCGGGATTGACCCATGAGATCACGAAGACGGTGATGCCCTGATCGACGCACCACTTGATGTAGGATTTCTCCGGCTTGAGATCGAGGATGTAGAACTTGTTGATCCAGGGCGGCACGATCAGGAGCGGGGTGCGCAGCACCTTCTCCGTCGTCGGCGAATACTGGATCAGCTGCATCATCTCGTTCTGGTAGATCACCTTGCCCGGCGTCGTCGCCATGTTGACGCCGACGACGAGATTGTCCGGGTTGGACTGGCGGATCTTCAGCATGCCCTTGCCGGCGGCGATGTCCTCGGCCAGCATCTTCAGGCCGCGCGCGAGGTTCTCGCCGCTGGACGCCACCGTCTCGCGCAGCACTTCGGGGTTCGTCAGCACGAAGTTCGACGGGGAGAGCGCATTGGTGACCTGCTGGACGTAGAACTCGGCCTTGCGGCGCGTGTGCGGATCGAGCCCTTCGGCGTCGCGCACCAGCTCCTGCGCCCATTTGGTCGTGAGCAGATAGAGCTGCATGACGAAGTCGAAGAACTGGTTCGACTTCCATTCCGGATCGGCAAAGCGCTTGTCGCGCGGCGAGGGCGCGATCGCGGGCTCGGCGTCCTGACCGGCCATGCGACGCACCGCCGAGCCCCACAGGTCGAGATAATCCTTGGCAAGCTTGGTCTGGAGATCGGACGAGCGGGACGTGTCCGACAGCCAATATTCGGCGACCGACGTGAACGTCTTGACGACCTCGGCAAGCTCGGCCGGCGGACGGTCCTGCACCTCGCCGCTCTCGCGCGGCTTGAGATAGGCGGCGAGCGCCTTGCCGCCGCTCTCCATCGCCCGCGCGACGTTCATCGCAAAGGCTTCGGCATCGAACTTCGTCTCGGGTTTCGGCGTATCGGTCGTGGCCATACTCATGAGCAGAACAGTAACAATTCATTCCGTATTCGTCACCGCGAAGCTCGCAGGTTTGACGTTAAACACTCTCGAAGATGTGTTGCACTGCGACAAATCTTCTTGGTTCCGTCACAATCGGGCCGCACGGCTCGGTTTGTTGGGCATCGGTTGTTTTCTCGCTCGCACCATTTGGGCAGCAATGGTTTGAGCTTGGGCACGGTCTTGGGTAAGCTTGCCCCGGGGCCGTGCATTGGGACGAGTAGGGGATTTCCCAAGTGTTGGCGTTGTGGGACCTGCAAAAGACGCTGCCGATCTGCGGCGCGGTGCTGATCGCGGCGCTCGCCCTGGGCGGGTGTTCGAGCCAACTCGCGGATCTGGCGCCCGCGGATGCGCCGCCGCGTACCAGGGAGCCCGGGAGCTATCTGCCCGTGCACGATCTGCCCCCGGATCGCGATCAGGCGATCATCCCGCTGGAGCAGCGCGCCAAGATCGAGGCCGAGCTCGCCGCCGCGCGCGATCGCCAGGCCGCTGCCGCCAAGGACGCCAAATAGGCCCGTGGCCGCGAGACCGGCAAGGTAATCGCTGGCGCCTCCGCTTTGCCGTGCTAAAAGACCTCGGTTCAGCCTGGAGTCAGGGCGAACGACTTCAATCTTCGTTGCCGACGATTGCTCTAAGTATTTGATTCTGAGTAATTTTCGCGATGGAGCCTGAGTGCTTTCGTGCCGGCCCTCGCGGCCTGTCGATTCTGTCCTGACCGGTTGCCCGGAGCCCAGAGAGCCATGGAAGAATTTTACCGCATTCGCCGCCTTCCGCCTTACGTGTTCGAGCAGGTCAACCGGGCCAAGGCGGCTGCGCGCAATGCCGGCGCCGACATCATTGACCTCGGCATGGGCAATCCGGACCTGCCGGCGCCGGCGCATGTGCTGGAGAAGCTGAAGGAGACGCTCGGCAAGCCGCGCACCGACCGCTACTCGGCCTCGCGCGGCATCCCCGGGCTGCGCCGGGCCCAGGCCGCCTATTACGCCCGCCGCTTCGGCGTGAAGCTGAACCCCGACACTCAGGTCGTGGCGACGCTGGGTTCGAAGGAAGGTTTCGCCAATGTGGCGCAGGCGATCACCGCGCCGGGCGACGTCATCCTCTGTCCGAACCCGAGCTACCCGATTCACGCCTTCGGTTTCTTGATGGCGGGCGGCGTCATCCGCTCGGTGCCTTCGGAGCCGACGCCGCAATTCTTCGAGGCGGCGGAGCGGGCGATCGTGCATTCGATCCCCAAGCCGCTCGCGCTCGTCGTCTGCTATCCCTCGAACCCGACCGCTTATGTCGCGAGCCTCGACTTCTACAAGGACCTCGTCGCCTTCGCGAAGAAGCACGAGATCCTGATCCTGTCCGATCTCGCTTATGCCGAGGTCTATTTCGACGAGAGCAACCCGCCGCCCTCGGTGCTGGAGGTGCCGGGCGCGATGGACTGCACCGTCGAGTTCACCTCGATGTCGAAGACCTATTCGATGGCCGGCTGGCGCATGGGCTTTGCAGTCGGCAATGAGCGCGTGATCGCAGCGCTCGCCCGCGTCAAATCCTATCTCGATTACGGCGCGTTCACGCCGGTGCAGGTCGCGGCGACCGCCGCGCTGAACGGCCCCGACGATTGCATCAAGGAGATGCGCGACACCTACCGCAAGCGCCGCGACGCGCTGGTGGAATCGTTCGGCCGGGCGGGGTGGGAAATCCCGGCGCCGGAGGCCTCGATGTTCGCCTGGGTGCCGCTGCCGGAAGCCTTCCGCAGCGTCGGCAGCATGCAGTTCGCGACCCTGTTGGTGGAGAAATCCGGCGTCGCGGTCTCGCCCGGCGTCGGCTTCGGCGAGCATGGTGAAGGATATGTCCGCATCGCCATGGTGGAAAACGAGCAACGGATCAGGCAGGCCGCGCGCGGCGTCCGCCGCTTCCTTGAAAGCGGCATCGAAACGTTGCACAACGTGGTTCCTCTCGCCAATCGGCGGTAATTCTCTTCTGCAGGTTTTCTGAAGTATCATGGTCGCACCGCTGAAAGTGGGCATAGCGGGGCTCGGCACCGTGGGTGCCGAGGTTATCCGTTTGATCGAAACACAGGCGCGCGTGCTCGCAGGGCGCAGCGGCCGGGGCATCCGCGTGGTTGCGGTCACCGCGCGTTCGAAGGCGAAGAAGCGCGGCATCGACCTGCGCGGCTTCGATTGGGCGAAGGACCCGATCGCGCTCGCCACGCATCCGGAGGTCGATTGCTTCGTCGAGCTGATGGGCGGCGCCGGCGATCCCGCGCTGTCGGCGGTGGACGCTGCGCTCGGTGCCGGCAAGTCGGTCGTCACAGCAAACAAGGCGCTGCTCGCCAAGCACGGCCTCAAGCTGGCCAAGGCGGCTGAAAAGCACGGCGGTGCGCTGAATTTCGAGGCAGCGGTCGGCGCCGCGATCCCCGTCATCAAGACGTTGCGCGAAGGGCTTGCCGGAACCGGCGTCAACCGCGTCTACGGCATCCTCAACGGCACCTGCAATTACATCCTGACCCGGATGGAGCAGGAGGGCCTGTCCTTCGCCGAATGCCTCAAGGATGCCCAGCGGCTCGGCTATGCCGAGGCCAATCCGTCCTTCGACGTCGACGGCCACGACACCGCGCAGAAGCTCGCCATTCTCGCCAGCCTCGCTTTCGGCACGAAAGTTGCTCAAAGTGCGGTGTATGTCGAAGGTATCTCCTCCATCGCGCCGGAAGATCTTCGCGCCGCCGACGATCTCGGTTATCGGCTCAAACTGCTCGGCGTTGCCGTTCGCACCGCCAAGGGCATCGAGCAGCGCGTGCATCCGACCATGGTGCCGAAATCCTCCTCGATCGCGCAGGTGATGGGTGTCACCAATGCGGTCACGATCGATGGCGAAGGCATTCCGCCGATCACGCTGGTCGGCCCCGGCGCGGGCGGTGCCGCGACCGCATCCGCCGTCGTCGCCGATATCGCCGACGTCGCGCGCGGCATCCGCGCCAATCCGTTCGGCCGGCCGATCGGGCAGCTGCGCGACACCAAGAAGGCGCCGATGGAGCGCCACGAGGGCGGCTATTACATTCGCCTGCTCGCCCGCGATTTCCCCGGCACTGCGGCCGCGATCGCGACGCGGCTTGCCGAGCAGAAGATTTCGATCGAGTCGATCGTGCAGCGTCATCCCAATGGCGGCGCTGCGCCCACTGACGGCAAGGCTGTCCCGGTGCCCGTCATCCTGATCACCTATGCCACTCACGAGGATGCCGTGCGCCGTGCGCTCGCCGCCGTGCAGAAGGACAAGGTGATCAGCGGGCGGCCGCAGGTGATCCGGATCGAGAAGAACTGAGGCGGTCGTTCGTTCGAACGAACACCGGGCGTTGTGAGTTGATGCGGGCGGAGATTTCCGTCCCAAACGTTTCGAAGGAGTAAGCCGATGTCGACCCATATTGAAGTCCCCCCGCACGCCTTGCTCGAGCGCATTCTCACGCTGGAGATCGTGCGGGTGACGGAGCGGGCGGCGGTGTCGTCGGCGCGGTTGCGCGGCCACGGCAACGAGAAGGCGGCCGACCAGGCCGCCGTCGACGCCATGAGGCGCGAGCTCAACAAGCTGCCGATCCAGGGCACCATCGTGATCGGCGAGGGCGAACGCGACGAGGCGCCGATGCTCTATATCGGCGAGCAGGTCGGCCTCAAGGCAGGTCCCGAGGTCGATATCGCGGTCGACCCGCTCGAAGGCACCACGCTGTGCGCCAAGAACATGCCGGGCTCGATCGCCACCATGGCGATGGCTGACGGCGGCACGCTGCTGCACGCCCCCGACGTCTACATGCAGAAGCTCGCGATCGGCCCCGGCTACGACAAGGGCGTCGTCGATCTCGATGCCTCGCCGGCCGACAATGTCCGCCGCCTCGCCAAGGCCAAGGGCGTGAAGCCCGAGGGCATCACCGTTCTCGTGCTCGACCGTCCGCGCCATGCCGACATCATTTCGAGCGTGCGCTCGACCGGTGCGGCCGTACGCCTGATCACCGACGGCGACGTTGCCGGCGTCATCCATTGCGCCGACCCCGACAACACCGGCGTCGACATGTATCTCGGCACCGGCGGTGCACCGGAAGGCGTGCTCGCCGCCGTGGCGCTGCGCTGCATCGGCGGCCAGATGCAGTGCCGCCTCATCCTCGATTCCGAGGAGAAGCGCGAGCGCGCCGCCAAGATGGGCGTCAACGATCCCAAGATGATCTACGGCATCGAGGACATGGCACGCGGCGACTGCCTGTTCGCCGCCACCGGCGTCACCACGGGCTCGCTGCTCTCAGGCGTCAAGTTCCGCAAGGACGGTGTGATCGAGACCGAGACGGTGGTGATGCGCTCCGTCACCGGCACCGTGCGCTACATCAAGGCCGAGCATCGCGAGCTGGCAAAGTTCCATCTGGATTGAGGCCGCGGTCATCCGCGCGCGATTGCTCGGCGCTTTGGTCGCAGACGGATCCGTCGTCTGTCTGCTATGGGCTGCGATGCGGTGCCGGGGCGAACATGTGCAGGTCGCGCAACATCAGAGCCAGCATGACGGCCCCCTGGAGCTGCCCAACCTCATCGGCCCAGGGCTGAAGAATGGACTTCGCGGTCGCCATGTCTCCGCGCGCGAGCGCGCTGCGCGCGTTTATGTCGGCCTCGGCATAGGTGTCAGTTGCAATCATACGGGACAGCGCCTGCGCGAGGCCTTCATCGAAGCTCTCCAGGCGTACTTCGGAGACGTAGTGATCAGGCTTGAGACCGATTTTGTTTCTTGGATGCGCCGGATCGAAATGCCCAACCTTTGCCAGCATGATCAGCAGAGGATGATTTCCGGCGATGGAAGGAGGAATGATCGGATAGGTCCTGATTCTCCCCGATCGATCATCAAGAGATGAGAAGGAGATGACCGGCCCAAGGTTGAAGCGCGACTTGCGATGGAGCACAGCAACGCGATGGTCGATCTCGGAGTCCGGTTTGAACACCTCACCGTTCTTGAAGCTCGCGTCGGGGTCGGCAGCGATGAGAAATGCCGAGAGCTGGGCAACCCGGCCGGTGACGGTGCGTTCGTCAAGCCCGTCCACCTCAAACTCGATCTCTCGTCCAGCGAACGCGGACAATCCGAGCGTATAAGGTCCCAGGGTCTTGCCGGAACGGAAGGGGACGATGTCCATCCACAATCCGAACGGCTGATCTGGATACGCCTCGAACGCGCGGCTTGACTGCTCCAGCCACATCTCGGGGGAACGGCCGATTTTTCCGTCCCAGATGACGGCGACAACATTAGGCAGTGCCGCAACCACGGCACCCACAAAGGCGGTCGTGAGGTACGTATTCTCGGCAAAATCCAGCGCTTTCGTTTCCGTATTGCCTTCGGCAGAGCCCATCGGCGCGACCACGAGGTGCGCACGATGGCGTCGAGCGGCGTGGAAAGCTTCCGGCCACAGCCAGGAAGCCCGCTCCCACAATTGCTGATCGAAAGGTATCGGCGCAGGCATCAGGAGGATCGTCATGAGATGATCTCCTGCGCGGATGAACAGGGGACCGTCAGCACCGTCGCTCGGTGCGAAGGTGCTACGGTTCCAGCGTATGTCGGCATGACGAACGCGTAAGAACTGGATCAAAGCCTCCTCGTCCGGGAGGCGGGCATCCTCGAGCAATATGTATGCGACAGAGACGGTTGTCATGGCCGGTGCGCTTCACCCCGACGAGTTGAGGTAGGCGACCAAACTCGTCCCTCACGTGCTTGATGCGCCGAACTAGCGCTATTGTTGCATGGAACGGATCATGCTTTAAAGCCCTCGATCTCGGCCGGCTAGCCGGGCCAAAACAAAATCAGCGGAGCGAAGCATGACCACACCATCCAATCTCTCCGCCGTCAAAGCCCTCGTCTTCGACGTGTTCGGCACAGTCGTGGACTGGCGCACCAGCCTGATTACCGACTTCATGTGGTGGAGCAAGCAGCGCGGCATCACCGCCGATTGGACCGCGCTGGTCGACGGCTGGCGCGGCATGTACATGGCCTCGATGGACGACGTGCGCCAACATCCCGAGCGCGGCTACGTCATGCTCGACGATCTGCATCGCCGCTCGCTGGAGCAGCTGGTCGATCAATTCGCGATCAGGGGCCTCACCGAGGCCGATCTCGACTACCTCACCAAAGGCTGGCACCGCCTGCATCCCTGGCCCGACAGCGTCGCCGGCTTGATGCGGCTGAAATCAAAGTTCGTGATCTCGCCGCTCTCGAACGGCAACGTCGCGCTGCTCACCAACATGGCGAAGTTCGCCGGCCTGCCGTGGGACCTCATCATGTCGGCCGAGCTGTTCGAGCACTACAAGCCCGATCCGGAAACCTATCTCGGCGCAGCAAAGCTGCTCTGCCTCAAGCCGGAAGAGGTGATGATGGTCGCGGCCCACAATGGCGATCTCGCTGCCGCCCAGAAGAACGGATTGAAGACCGCCTTCGTGGCGCGACCGACCGAATACGGCCCGCTTCAGAAGGTCGATTTCGAAGCAACCGGCAAGTGGGACATCGTCGCGAAGGATTTTGGCGGCATCGCCGATCAGCTCGGCTGCTGACATTCGCGGCGCAGCGGCGATCAATGGACTACGAAAGTGCGATCGGCAGTTCGGGATTGCTCGACGAGCTGCGGGAGTTCGATCCACGCGTGGTCGGGACGCTGCCTTTGGGGCTTGCGACGCCATTGAGCGACATCGATGTCGTCTGCCATGTTCTGGACGCGGTGGCTTTCGCCGAAGTGATCTGGCGCCGGTACCGCGCCTGTGGCGGGTTTGCGCTCTACCAATGGTGCTCCAGCCGGCGGCCGGTGGTCGCCCGCTTCGAGTGGGACGGCTGGCCGTTCGAGCTGTTCGGCGATCCCAGGCCGGTCGATCAGCAGGAAGGCTGGCTGCACTTCGAAATCGAGCGGAGGTTGCTCGCGCTCGACGACGGGCGTCTGCGCAAAGCCGTGGCCGACCATAGGGCGCGCGGGATGAAGACCGAGCCCGCGTTTGCCGCCGCGCTCGGCATTGCCGGGGACCCGTATTCCGCATTGCTTGCATTGGGCCGTGAGAGCGACGCCCAGCTGCGGGCCCGCCTGGAGTGCCTGTAAGGTTCGCCGCGTGGGACCGCACAGATCCGGGCGGCTCGCGCCGCCCGGATCTGAACTGACGGCTACAACGTCATCTTCATCGGCTCCGGATAGTAGCGGAAACCATCTCCGGCTTTGGCGACATGGCCATAGCCTGGCCAGGCGAAGTGATAGGACATCACCGGGATCTTGTTCGCCGCCAGCATCGTCAGCAGCTTGACGCGCGACTCCGCCGCCTGCTTCGGGTCGGAATCGTAGGAGAACTCCATCCGTGGCTTCTCCAGCAGCAGCACCGAATGGTGCGAGAGATCGCCGAGGAAGGCGAACGACTTGCCGGCCGACGTCACCATGAAGATGGTGTGGCCGACGGTGTGGCCGGGGGCCGCGATCGCCTGCACGCCGGGCAGGAATTCCTCGCCATCCTTGAAGAATTTGATCCGATCCCGGACCGGCAGCAGGTTCTTGCGGGCGTGGATGACGAAATCCTTGGCCGCGCTGCCGAGCTTGCCTTCGTCGGTCCAGAAGTCGAAATCGCTCTGGGCAATGTAGACTTGCGCGTTGGGGAACAGCGGCTTGCCGCCCTCGTCGACGATGCCGCCGATATGATCGATATGGGCATGCGAGCACACGACGGCATCGATGTCGCCCGGCTTGATGCCGGCCTCCGTCATGCTCTTCTGCTGCCGTCCGGTGCTGGCGCCGAACATCTTCGATGAGCCCATGCCCGTGTCGAACAGGATGAGCTTGTCACCGGTGTTCACGATCGGAGAGTTCTGTTCGAGCACGACATTGTCCGGCGACAGGAAATTGTCGGTCAGCATCTTCTTGACCTCTTCCTTGGGAACGCCGGTGAAGGTCCCGGAGGGATCGCCGAGCGGAAGCGGTCCGTCGGATACCACGGTCACCTCGGCATCGCCGAGAATGAAGCGGTGCCAGTAGGGCGTCTGGGTGCCGAGCTTGGGCGCCCGCGCCATCGCGCTGCTGCCGAGCATGGCGCTGGCGCCGAGACCGGCCCCGAGTGCGAGTAGGGACCGACGCGAGACATCGAATGTCATTCTTTTCCTCCGCTTTCGTCTTTTGTTTTGCGCAATCGTTGGCGCGGTAAGCGGCCGCCCGATCGGCCACGTGGCCGGAGGGCGGCGGAAAGCATGCTGCGCCGGTTGCGACAAGCTAGCAAGTGGAATTACCCGGTACGGCACGCTGAACGAGAACGATAGCCGGAGCGCGAAAGCGACGTGCAAAGGCAGGCTGCGCCAATTGCGCGTTACGCAATTCTCAACGTGACGTCATTACCTTCCGTCTCGGCAAAGCCCGCCTGCAGCACCTCTTCGCGCTTGTGACGCAGATGCGCACGCAGGATGTGGGCGAGCCCGACACCGTCGCGGCGCTGAAGCGCGTTCAGGATTGCCTCGTGCTCCTTCACGGCGAGCGCCCAGCGCTGCGCCGTCATCGGCGTGACATAGCGCGCGCGCCGGATGCGCGCGGTCACCGAGGCGTAAAGCCCGGCGAGCACAGGATTTCCCGCTGCGGTCACGATGGCTTCGTGAATGGCGCGATTGCCACGGTAGTACTGGATCAGGTCGCGCTCGCGATAATGCTGCACCATGTCCGCATGTGCGGCGGCGATCGCATCGATCTCGGCGTCGCTGATGCGCTCGCAGGCGAGTTCGCCCGCGAGAGCCTCCAAGCCCTGGCAGACCTCGAACAGGTCGCGCATGTCCTTGTCGGTCAGCTTTGCTGCCCGCGAGCCGCGATGCGGCAGCAACTGCACGAGCCCTTCCGCCGCCAGCACCTTGAGCGCCTCGCGCAGCGGCGTCCGCGAGATCTCGAGCCGCTCGCACAGCTCGCGCTCGGGAATCCGCGCGCCCGGCGGGATTTCGCCGTCGAGCAGGATGGCGCGGATGCGGTATGACGACCTCGTCGTGAAGCATGGCTCTGAGCTCAGTTTTGAATGCAAAACTGAACTTATACGCCCATATGGCCAAGTTCCAGCTTGAAAATCCAAAGTTTTGCATTCAAAAATGCAAAAAACAGAAAGGTATGAGGAAATGGACCTGCAAGTGGCGGCAGAAGACCTCGTGTTCGAGCGCGACGGCGGCATCGGGCGGATCACCTTCAACCGTCCGCAGGCCCGCAATGCCTTCACGTTCGCCATGTACCAGCGGCTCGCCGCGATCTGCGAGGAGGCCAATCGCGACCATGACATCAAGGTGCTGGTGCTGCGGGGGGCCGGCGACAAGGCCTTCGCCTCGGGCACCGACATCAATCAGTTTCGCGAATTCAGGACGCCGCAGGACGCCGTCGACTACGAGAACCGCATCGACCGGGTGCTGACCACACTCGAGCAATGCCGGGTCCCCACGATCGCGGCGATCAACGGGTTCTGTACCGGCGGCGGGGCCCGCATTGCCGCGGCCTGCGACCTCCGCATCGGCACAAAAGCTGCGAAGATCGGATTCCCCATCGCCAGGACGCTCGGCAATTGCCTGTCGATGTCCAATGTCAGCCGTCTCACCGCACTGATCGGCGCCGCGCGCGTCAAGGATCTCATCTTCACCGCACGCCTCGTCGATGCCGGGGAGGCCGCAAGCGTCGGGCTGCTCGGCGAGGTCGTCGACGATCTTGCCGCCCTTGAACGACGTGCAGACGAGGTGGCCCGGCTCGTCGCGAGCCATGCGCCGTTGACGCTGAATGCGACCAAGCAGGCTGTCAGCCGTCTGCAGCGCCGGTTGACGCAGGACGAGGGCGAAGACCTCATCCTGATGTGCTACACGAGCCAGGATTTTCGCGAAGGGCTCGATGCTTTCCTCAACAAGCGCGCGCCGCAATGGCGCGGCCAATAGGACGAGCCGATGCAAAGCGATCCATCGCAATCCACCTCCCGCCGTTCGGGACCGCTGGCCGGCCTCAAGGTCATTGATCTCACTCACGTCATGGCGGGACCGACCTGCACCTTGATGCTCGCCGACATGGGCGCCGACGTGATCAAGATCGAGAAATGGCCGAACGGCGACGACACCCGTCATTCGGTGCCGCCGAAGATCGGGGACGAGGCGGCCTCCTTCCTGATGATGAACCGCAACAAGCGCGGCATCGTGCTGGACCTGAAGACCGACGGCGGCAAAGAGGTGCTGCGCCGGCTGATCGCCGATGCCGACGTGCTGGTCGAGAACTTTGCGCCGGGCGCGATGGAGCGCCTCGGCTTCGGCTATGAGGCGCTGCACGCGGAATTCCCGGCGCTGATCTATTGCTCGCTGTCGGGCTTCGGCCGCACCGGCCCCTACAAGCATCGCAGGGGGTTCGATCTCGTCGCGCAAGCCATGAGCGGCATCATGAGTTTTACCGGCGAGCGGCCCGACGGTCCGCCCGTCAAGTGCGGCCCGCCGCTGTCGGACATCACCGCCGGCCTGCTCGCGAGCATGGGCATCCTGGCCGCCTACACCCATCGCCTCAAGACCGGTGAAGGCCAATGGGTCGAGACCTCGCTTTATGAAGCCGCCTTGGTGCAGACCTATTGGCAGTCGACCATCGCGCTCGCCGCGGGCACCGCGCCGCGCGCGATGGGCTCGGCGCATCCGCTCAACGCGCCGTACCAGGCGTTTGAAGCCTCGGACGGCTGGCTCGTGGTCGGCGGCGCCAACAAGAAGCATTGGCTGTTGATGCTGGAAGCGCTCGGCGCGAGCGAGCTCGCCGACGATCCGCGCTTCGTCACCGGTGCCGATCGCATGGCCAACCTGAAGGAGCTCGAAGCCGTCCTCAGCGAACGCTTCCGCAAGCAATCGCGGGCGCATTGGCTCGCGGCGCTGGACGAGAAGGGCGTGCCGTGCGGCCCCGTGCACGACATGCTGGAGGCGCTGAGCGATCCGCAGACGCTGGCGCGCGAGATGGTCGTTGAGGTCGAGCACTCCACGCTCGGGTCCGTCAAGACGATCGGGCTTCCCATCAAGTTTTCGGAGACCCCGGGCAAAGTGCGATCAGGCGCACCGGTCTATGGAGAGCACACGAAAGAGGTTCTGGCCGAGCATGGGTTCGACCAGTCACGAATCGAAGCGCTCGAAAAAGAAGGCGCAATCGTCTCGGCCCGGGAACGACGCGAGGAACACGTCGCCTGACCGGACGTCGATACGACAACAACAAAAGATAAAGATCAGCTGGAGGAAATCATGGGTCGGACGTCAACATTTCTGCTCTCCGCAGCCGCAGCCGTGCTCGCCGGCACCATGCCGGCGCTCAGCGCCTGGCAACCGCAAAAGCCGATCGAGTTCGTGGCCACCGCCGGCCCCGGCGGCGGCACCGACAATCTCGCGCGCGCGGTGCAGAACATCATCACCAAGCACAAGCTGATCGAGCAGCCGATCGTCGTCGTCAACAAGGGCGGCGGCAGCGGCGCCGAAGGCTATGTCTACGGCAAGGCCTCCGCCGGCGATCCCTACAAGGTGATCTTCGGCACCTCGAATGCCTGGCAGCAGCCGCTCGTCTCCAAGGTCGCCTTCAACTACACCGATCTCACGCCGATCGCGGCGATGGCGCAGGACGAGTTCCTGCTCTGGGTCAAGCAGGACGCACCGTACAAGACCGCGGGCGATTATCTGAAGGCGGCCGCAGCGGGCGAATTCAAGATGGGCGGCGCGCAGTCCAAGGACACCGACGAGGTGCTGACGCGCATGATCGAGAAGGCCGGCAAGGTCAAGCTGACTTACATCCCCTTCAAGAGCGGCGCCGAGACCGCCGTGCAGCTCGCCGGCGGACACCTCGATTCCCACGTCAACAACCCCAGCGAAAGCCTCGGGCAATGGCGCGGCAGCACGCAGCGCCCGCTCTGCGTGTTCAGCCCGAAGCGGCTGCCGCAGGGGCCGAAGGTCACCGCGACGGAAGGCTGGGGCGACGTTCCAACCTGCGTCGAGCAGGGCCTCGACATCAACCAATATGAGCAGCCGCGTACCGTGTGGCTGCCCGGCAAGGTCACGCCGGAGCAGGCCGCGTTCTATGTCGACCTCATGAAGAAGGTCCAGGCGACGCCGGAGTGGAAGGACTACATCGAGAAGACCTCCCAGGTCGACACGTTCCTCACCGGTGCCGAGCTCGAAAAATTCATCAAGGAGGACATCGAGCGCATCAAGCAGGTCGCGGGCGAGCAGGGCTGGCTGGTCAAGTGAGGCCGAGGATGGGCTTCGATCGCGCCGCCAACTGTAGCCCTGGTCCTCATCCTGAGGGCCCGCCGGAGGCGGGCGTCTCGAAGGATGGCCGCGGATGCGATGTCGCCTGGAGCCGTCCTTCGACACGCGCGAAAAAGCGCGCTCCTCAGGACGAGGACTGTTTCGCCGGAGCTGCCCATGATCTCCCGTCGCGCGCTTGAACTTGCGACCGCCGTGCTCACCGGCAGCTTCGGCGTAGCCGTCGTCGTCTCCAGCCTCGACAACGGCATCGGCTGGTCGAGCGCAGGCGTGGACGCCGGCACATTCCCGTTCCTGACCGGGATCATCGTCGTGCTCGGCAGCCTCTACAATCTGGTGCGAGGCGTGCTGCCGGCCGCCACGCTCGCAAACGTTCCCATCGCGATCACGTCGATCGAGCTGCGCCGGCTCGTCGGCCTGTTCGTGCCGGCTGCCATCTTCGTCGCTGCGATCCCGCTCGCCGGGATGTATGTCGCCTCCGCTCTCTATGTCTACGCGGTGCTGGCGATTCCCCGACACCAATCCGTGCCGCGCGCGCTGGCTATGGCAGGAGCTACGGCGCTCGCGCTCTACCTCGTGTTCGAGCGCATGTTCCAGGTCAGTCTGCCGCGCGGCGCACTGGCTTCCGCGCTCGGGTTCTGAGGGAGCAGCGGGATGGACAATCTCCAGGAGCTCCTGCACGGCTTCACCATCGCGGTCACGGTGCCGCATCTGGTCCTGATGGTGGTCGGCGTGCTGCTCGGCATTCTCGTCGGCGTGCTGCCGGGGCTGGGCGCGCCGAACGGCGTGTCGCTGCTCCTGCCGCTCACCTTCGGCATGCAGCCGGTCTCGGCCATCATCCTGCTCTCCAGCATGTATTGGGGCGCGCTATTCGGGGGATCGGTGACCTCCATCCTGTTCAATATCCCGGGGGAGCCGTCGTCGGTGGCGACCACCTTCGACGGCTATCCGATGGCGCGCGACGGCAGGCCGACCACCGCGCTCGCGACCGCCTTCGGTTCGGCGGCGTTCGGCGCGCTGGTCGGCGTCATCCTGATCACCTTCCTCGCCTCCTGGGTGGCGCAGGCTGCGCTCGCGTTCGGTCCGGCCGAGTATTTCGCGGTCTATTTCCTCGCCTTTGCGAGCTTCGTCGGCATGGGCGGTGCGGCGCCGATCAAGACCGTCGTGGCGCTGGCGCTCGGCTTCGCCATCGCCGCCATCGGCATCGACACGGTCTCCGGCAGCGTACGCCTCACCATGGGCGTGGATGAGCTGGTCAAGGGCGTCAGCTTCGTCGTCGCGGTGATGGGCCTGTTCGGCATCGGCGAGCTGCTGGTGGCCGTCGAGGAGGAATTTCACGCCCGCGCCGTCTCATCCAAAATCGATTGGCGCGAGGTGTTTCGCGCCGTCGGCCGCCTGCCGCGGCACGGCGTCGCCCTGCTGCGCAGCGCCGCGATCGGCTGCTGGATGGGCATCACGCCGGGCGGCCCGACCGCGGCCTCCTTCATGAGCTACGGCATCGCGCGGCGCTTTTCACGGCGCGGCCGACATTTCGGCACGGGCGAGGTCGAAGGCATCGTCTCGCCGGAGACGGCCGATCATGCCGCCGGGACCAGCGCGCTGCTGCCGATGCTTTCGCTCGGCATTCCGGGCTCGGCGACCGCGGCCGTGATGATGGGCGGGCTGATGATCTGGGGCCTCAATCCCGGGCCTATGCTGTTCGTGGATCAAAAGGATTTTGTCTGGGGCCTGATCGCCTCGATGTATGTCGGCAACATCGTCGCCGTCGCCCTGGTGCTGCTGACGGTCCCGGTGTTCGCCGCCCTGATGCGGATTCCCTTCGTGGTGATCGCGCCGCTGATCGTGATCATCTGCGTCGTCGGCGCCTATTCGGTGTCGAACTCCTAACTCGACGTCGTCATGATGCTCGGCTTCGGGGTCGTCGGCTATCTCTTCAAGAAGCTGTTCTATCCGCTGGCGCCGCTCGTGCTCGCGATCGTCATCGGCGACAAGGCCGAGGACGCCTTCCGGCAGTCGATGCTGATCTCCAAGGGATCTCTCGGCATTTTCTTTGCGAACAAGCTGGTGACGTGCCTGATCGTGGGCGGCATCGCGCTGCTGCTGCTTCCGCTTCTGTTGCAGCTGCCGCGGCTCTGGCGCAAACCTGCGTCGCCCGCGACCGATGCGCCAGTCCAGGAAAGGGCAATCATATGACCGCAAAGCCGCTGATTGTGCTGGCCATGGGAGATCCAGCCGGCATCAGCCCGGAGCTGACGGCCAAGCTCGTGGCGCAGGACGACATCCGCGCGCGCTGCCGGCTCGTCGTCATCGGCGACCGCCGCATTTTCGACGAGGGCGCGCGCATTGCCGGCGTCAAGCCGGAGCTGAAGATGCTAGAGCAGGGCGCCGATCTTCGCGCAGCGCAGGAAGATGCGCTGTTCGTCGATCTCCGCCACCTCGACCCCAGAGAGGTCGAGCCGAAGAAAGCGACCCTTGCCGGCGGAAAATTTGCGCTGGCCAATTACAGGCATGCGCTCGAGCTCGGCCGCGACGGCCATGTCGACGCGGTCTGCTTCACCCCCTTTAACAAGCAGGCGATGCGCCTTGCCCGTGCCGAGTACGACGACGAGATCGCGTTCTCGGCCGAAATCGTCGGTCTCAAGACGCCGGCAAGCGAATTCAACGTGCTCGACGGGATCTGGAACGCACGGGTCACCTCGCACATTCCGCTCAGGGACGTCGCTGCGAAGCTGTCCGGCGAACGCATCCGTCGCGCGCTCGATCTGACCGATTCCTGCATGCGGAACGCCGGCTTTGCGCGGCCGCGCATCGCGGTCGCAGGCCTCAACCCCCATGCCGGCGACGGCGGCAATTTCGGCCGCGAGGAGATCGACGTGATCGCTCCGGTGGTCGCAGCAAGCCAGAGCGAGGGCATTGCCGCGGAGGGACCGTTTCCGGCCGACACCGTGTTCCTGCGCGCCAAGGCCGGCGCCTTCGATGCCGTGCTGACGATGTATCACGACCAGGGCCAGATCGCGATGAAGCTGATGGGTTTCGATCACGGCGTGACCTTGCTCGGCGGCTTCCCGTTCCCGATCTGCACGCCCGCGCACGGCACCGCCTACGACATCGCGGGTCAAGGTATCGCATCGATTGGCGCCAGCCGCGCGGCGTTGCTGCTCGCCGCGGAGATGGCGGCGCGTCGTCTCGGCTGAACTTGCACGCGCGAAGGGAGCGACCGCTGATTGCGCTCGCCTTGCGCGCAGACTTAGACTTTAGGGAAAAACTGGAAACTTCCGCCGTCGCGAGGAGTTGGCGCCCCATGAACATCTTCCACGTCGGAGCTGGAACATGGTCGACGACAGCCCGCTACGAACAGCGGTGGACACCGCTTGGTGCGTGTACCTTGCCCGGCATCGCAGCGTCGATGCAGCGGATGGCCGTCGTTGCCTGCTCGAGCGTCATCTGCAAGGGAGGCGGGAAGCGCGCGAGAGTAACGGTGATGCCCAGGAACTCGCAGCATTCGGGCTTGCCTATCTCGAGCGGCTTTCCGATGACGAATGTTGAGGCTCATCGAGGGCGGTATCTGTCGGCTGGCTAGCGCGAGCGCAAGGCCGGATTGGACCTTGCTCGCGATTTCGAACCTTCTGTCTGCGGCCATCGTGCTGATCGTGCGTTCAGCGATATAGCGAGCTCCAATGCGTATCGCCCAGCTGGCTCCGCTTGCCGAAAGCGTCCCTCCGAAGCTCTACGGCGGCACCGAGCGGGTGGTAGCCTGGCTTGTGGATGAGCTTGTCGAGCTCGGTCACGACGTCACGCTGTTTGCCAGCGGTGACTCCCGAACGAGAGGCAAACTCCACCCGGTATGGCCACGCGCGCTGCGTCTCGGCCGGAAGGGCGCCGATCCGAACGCAGCCTGCGCGATGCTGCTGGAAGCGATCGCGAGACGAGCCAACGACTTCGACGTGATCCACGCCCATATCGACTGGCTTCCGCTGCCGTTGCTCAGTCGCCTTGGCGTACCGTTCCTGACGACCATGCACGGCCGCCTTGACTTGCCTGGCTTGCCTGACGTGGTTCGGCAGTTCCCAGAAGCAAGCTTCGTGTCGATCTCGGATCACCAGCGCCTGCCGCTTCCGGATGCGAAATGGATTGGAACGATCCAGCACGGGCTGTCGTCGGAGCTGTTGGATCCATCCTATGAGGAGGGATCCTATCTGGCGTTTCTTGGCCGTCTCACGGAGGACAAGGGTCCGGAGGACGCCATCCGCATCGCGCACGCAGCCCGGATGCCTCTTCGCATCGCCGCGAAGATTCCACGCGCCGAGACTGCCTACTTCAGGAAACACCTTGCGCCCCGGATCGACGGCGAGATGATCCAGCTTATCGGCGAAGTCGACGACGTGAAGAAGCAATCATTCCTTGGCGGAGCAGCCGCTCTGCTATTTCCGATCGCTTGGCCGGAGCCTTTCGGGCTGGTCATGATCGAGGCGATGGCGTGCGGAACGCCCGTGATCGCCTATCGCTCCGGCTCTGTCCCTGAGGTCATCGAGCACGGCCTAACCGGTTTCATCGTCGAGAACGAGGAGCAGGCGGTCAAGGCGGTCGGCGAATTGGGCAAGCTGGATCGAAGGAGAGTGCGCGCCCGCTTCGAGGAACGCTTCACCGCATACCGAATGGCGCGCCAGTACGAAGATCAGTACCGCAAGCTGGCTGCCGCGGCAGCTCGGAAGGTCAACACGCAAATGTCGGAAAGGTGAAGGGAGGCGGCGATGTCGCTGTGCTAGATCGCCGCGCCCGATGAGGTGTCGCCGAGCCGGATTCCTTCTGTTTTGCCCGACGTGTCAAAGAATCTTCGCGCGTGCAAAAACAGCGAGGCAAGACAACCCCTTGGCTACTGTGCATGGGGTTGTTTTCGCGAGTTTTGATCGAGGCGGGCCCGCTCGCCTCACGCGCCGCAGACGATCACGCCGTACCAGCCGAGCCCGCGATAGGTCTCGTAGCCTGGGGTGGCATGGAACGCGACCAGTGTGCCCGTGCGTTCCTGATAGAAGCCGGAGCGCTGGCCGTTCAGCGACAGCGAGATGCGTTCGCTGAGGATGCCCTGGCCGTCGGAGGCCGCGATCACGCGAAAATTGGAATCGACCAGCAATACGCGCGCCTTGTCGCCGTCGCCGACGCGCACGCCCTGCACGATGGCGCGGGCCTGCGGCTCCCAGTCGAAATGGATGGCGAGCACCCCGATCGGCGCGCCGTTGGCTTGCCCGCCGGCGCGGACGCTGGCGCAATAGGTCGCGACCTGCGCGTTGCCGAGCAGCGGCTGGTTCTCGACGTCGCCGGCGACATAATCGTCGCCGGAGCGAAGGCCTTTCGCGTCGCGAAACCATCTGGTGTGGGCGACGTTCTGGCCGACGACGCGGAAGCGGTCGGCGCGGCCGTTGGCGATGACGTTGCCGTCGAGGTCGCAGAGCCAGAGATCGAGATAGACGGTGTAGGCCCCGAGGATCACGCCGAGGCGCTGCGAGGCATGGGAGACGGCCGCAGCACTGGGCGAGGCCGCGCAATCGACCACGGCGGAATCGGTCGCCCACCAGCGCACGTCGCAGGTGCGTTCGTAGAGATTGCGGTCGATCAGCTCGATCGCGTTGAGCGACAGGTCGACCATCCGCTCGCCGCGGGAGCGCTGGCTCATGCGGTCGATCGAGGCGACGAGATCGCCGGTGCGTTTCGTCAATTGGGTCTCGAGCTCGCGGGCGATGGTCTCGACCTGCTGGCCGACGCCGCGCACCTCCTGCGCCACCACCGCAAAGCCCGCGCCTTGCGCGCCGGCGCGCGAGCTCTCGATCAGCGCGTTCAGCGCCAGCATCTTCATCTGGTTGGTGATCTGCTGGATCGACTTGGTCTTGTCGACCGCGATCTGGTTGACCTCGGCGGTGAGACGGTTGATCAGCGCGGAGATGTCGGAATCATCGTCCGCGGGCTCGGTGGCGATCGGCTTGGCTTTCAGACCCAGCGCAGCAGACATCGGGGACTTCCCTTGGCAATGAGGTCTGATCTGCAATGAACCCGGAACAACGACTTACAGATCGAATACGATTCTTTTTCGAGGATTCCGCCTAACGCCTGCTTAATTTGCTGTTTGACGGGATGCCTAAATGATAGTCAGTGCGCCCGTCGGGGCGGCCATCCACCGCTTTGTGCGGCCGGACCGTTGCAAATCCGTCCCGGATGCCGACCAATCCCCTGAAGCCAGTGACTCTGCGTTCGCGTGACCGCCTGGCCCTTCGAGTTCCCCAACATCTGCCTCTGTCATGACGCCGCCAGCCACCGCCTTGCCTATCGAAGCGCCCCAGGCCTTCCTGGGCGTGGCGCGCTCGCTCACCGACAAGCTGTGGCGCGACCGGCTTGATGCCCGCGGGGCAGCCCAGGCGCTCGCCATCGTGCAGCGGCACCAATTGCCGGAGCTGCTGGCGCGGGTACTGGCGGGCCGCGGTGTCGACATCGACGCGGTGTCCGACTTTCTCGATCCGACCATCCGAAAGCTGCTGCCGGACCCGTTCACGGTGACGGAGATGGAGGCCGCTGCCAAACGCATTACGGATGCCGCGACCAAGGGCGAGAAGGTTGCGATCTTCGGCGACTACGACGTCGACGGCGCGACCTCGGCGGCGCTGCTGGCCTGGCATCTGCGCCATTGCGGGCTCGATCCGCTGATCCATATTCCCGACCGGATTTTCGAGGGCTATGGCCCCAACACGGAAGCGGTGCGCGCGCTCGCGGCCAAGGGCGCCACGCTGCTGATCACAGTCGATTGCGGCACCACCAGCATAGAGCCGCTCGCCGAGGCCAAGCGCCTCGGCATGTCCGTGGTCGTGATCGACCATCACCAGGCTGGCACGGAGCTGCCGGTGGTGGATGCGCTGGTCAATCCGAACCGGCTCGACGATCTCTCCGGCCTCGGTCATCTCGCCGCCGTCGGCCTCGTGCTGGTGACGCTGGTGGCGGTCAATCGCGAGCTGCGCCAGCGCGGCTTCTGGACCAGCGAGATGCCCGAGCCCGATCTCCTGGGCATGCTGCATCACGTCGCGCTCGGCACCGTCGCCGACGTCGCGCCGCTGATCGGTCTCAACCGCGCCTTCGTCGCCAAGGGGCTGATCGCGATGCGGCGGCGCGACCATGTCGGCCACACCGCGCTGATGGACGTGGCGCGGCTCAACGGCCCGCCGGAGGCCTGGCATCTCGGCTTCATGCTGGGCCCGCGCGTCAATGCCGGCGGCCGCATCGGCCGCGCCGATCTCGGGGTGCGGCTGCTGCTCGAAGGCGACAGCGTCGAGGCGGCGCGGATCGCGGCCGAGCTCGACCGTCTCAACAGCGAACGTCGCGTCATCGAGCAGGCGGCAGAAGCCCAGGCCGAAGCCGAGGCGCTGGCCTCGATCGGGTTGGAGGACAAGCTCGCCGTGATCGTCACGGCCTCGGAAGGGTGGCATCCCGGCGTGGTCGGCCTCGTTGCCTCCCGCCTGAAGGAGAAGTTCTCGCGGCCGGCCTTTGCCATTGCGCTGGAGCCGGGCGGCATCGGCACCGGCTCCGGTCGCTCGATCGCCGGCGTCGATCTCGGCAAGGCGGTGCGGCAGGCGGTCGCCGACGGCATCCTGCTCAAGGGCGGCGGCCACGCGATGGCCGCGGGCGTGACGCTGCGCAAGGAGAAGCTCGCCGTATTTCGAGCCTATATCGAGAGCGCGCTAGCGCGCGACGTCGCCGAGGCGCGCCACGTCAACGAGCTCTATATCGACGGCGCGGTCTCGGCGCGTGCGGTGACGCCGGAGCTTGCGACGACGCTCAACCGCGCAGGTCCCTTCGGCAGCGGCAACCCGGAGCCGGTGCTGGCGCTGCCGGCGCATCAACTCGTGTTTGCCGACGAGGTCGGGCAGGCGCATCTGCGCCTGCGCTTCAAGGCGGGTGACGGCGCCATCGTCAACGGCATCGCGTTCCGTTCGGTCGGCCAGAAGCTGGGCAATGCGCTGCTCGCCAATCGCGGCCAGCCGATGCATGTCGCGGGCTCGTTGTCCGTCGACCGCTACCAGGGCGCCGAGCGCGTGCAATTCCGTGTTGTCGACGTCGCGCTACCGGATCAGGGGCCATCCGTGATTAGATGATGCATGATCCGGAAAAGTGCGAAGCGGTTTTCCGACAACGATCAAAGACAACGGTTCCAAACAACAAAAAAAGGGAGTGAGCATGGCAGGGCAGGTTGAGGGCAAGGTCGCGCTGGTGACGGGTGGCGCCTCCGGCATAGGCGAGGCCATCGTCGAGCTGTTCGCGCGCGAGGGCGCGACTGTCGTCATCACCGATATCGACGAGCTGCGCGGCCCGGAGCTCGCCAGGCGCGTAACAAACGTGGGCGGCAAGGCGATCTTCCTGGAGCAGGATGTCACGAGCGAAGAGCGCTGGATCGAGATCGTCGCCGAGATCGCAAAGCGATATGGCCGGCTCGACGTGCTCGTCTCAAATGCCGGGATCGGCATCTCCGTGCCTTCGATCGTCGACATGACCCTCGCCGACTGGCGCAAGCAGAACGCGATCAACCTCGATGGCGTGTTTCTTTCGGTGAAGCATTGCCTGCCCCTGATGCGCAAAACCGGTGGCGGCTCGATCGTCGTGATGTCCTCGCTCGCCGGCCTGCGCGGCTCGCCCGGATTGTCGGCCTATTCGGCGACCAAGGGTGGCGTGCGGCTGTTCGCCAAATCCATTGCGATGGAGTGCGCGGCGGCGGGCGACGGCATCCGGGTCAACTCGGTTCACCCCGGCATCATCGACACCCCGATCTGGGGCAAGATCCCGACGGGGGCGGCCGGCGCCGGCCAGAACGCCCCGATCGATCCGGAGGAGCGCGCCAAGGTGGTGACGCCGCTCGGTCGTGCGGGCCAGGCGGCGGAGATCGCCTCGGGCGTGCTATACTTGGCTTCCGATGCCTCGCGCTACGTCACCGGCAGCGAGCTCGTCATCGACGGCGGCATGAATGCCGGCGGCGTGCCGCGGCGCGCTTGAGCTGCGCAGAGCAGGGTGGCGGCCGCAGGGGCTGACGCGCAGGCGCAGTCCCTGTACAACACTGGGCAGCTCCCGACCAAGAGAGGTGTCCTTCGCCATGGCGCACAGCCTTCACGCTTCTTCACCCGCGCCCGCGCCATTCCGTTCCAACCGGCCGGATCTCGCCACCGACGCGATCCGCACCGCGCGCGAGGATCTCGCCGCCTGCTTCCGCATGGCCGCGCGCAACGGCTTTGAGGAGGGCATCTGCAACCACTTCTCGGCGGTCGTGCCGGGCCATGACGATCTGTTCCTCGTCAATCCCTATGGCTACGCCTTTCGCGAGTTGACCGCGTCGAAGCTGTTGATCTGCGACTTCCACGGCAACGTGCTCGACGGCGAGGGCGTGCCCGAGGCGACCGCGTTCTACATCCATGCCGAGATGCACAGGCTGCTGCCGCGCGCCAAGGTCGCCTTCCACACCCACATGCCCTACGCGACAGCGCTGTCGATGACCGAAGGCGAGCCCCTGATCTGGGCCGGCCAGACCGCGCTGAAATTCTACGGCCGCACCGCGGTCGACCGCGACTACAACGGCCTCGCGCTCGACAGCCGCGAAGGTGCCCGCATCGCGTCCGCCGTCGGCGATGCCGACATCGTCTTCATGAAGCATCACGGCGTGATGGTGCTGGCGCCGACCATCGCGGAAGCCTGGGACGATCTCTATTATCTCGAGCGCGCCGCCGAGGTGCAGGTGCTGGCGATGTCGACGGGGCGGAAGGTGCTGCCGGTCGATCCCGCGGTTGCGGCGGAGACCTACAGGCAGATGCGCGAGGGCGATACCGAATCCGCCCGGCTGCATCTCGCCGCGATCCGGCGGCAGCTCGATGCGGAAGAGCCGCAATATCGGCACTGACCACGATGTCATTCCGGGCGCGCTAGAGCTGCGCGTATCAGCTGACTTCAGCCAGTGTCGTACAGCCTCGACCGGCTCGGTGAGCGGCCGGTCGCGGCTGCGGACCAAGTGCAGCGAAGAGCCTTCCAGCTCCGGCCCGAATGGTGCGACCAGCGTTCCCTGCGAAAGTTCGTCGGCGACGAGCACAAGACTGTGCAAAGCGACACCAGCGCCGGCGACGGTTGCCTGGATGGCATGGGTTTCATCGCTGAAACGCACGCCGGCGCGCGCATCAACGTCGTCAATGCCGGCCGTCTTGAACCAGCGCCGCCAGGTCGGATTTCGGGCATCACGACGGTGCCAGTCGAAATGTAGCAGCGTTGCTGAGCGCAGGTCGCTCGGTCTTCGGATGCCCAAGCGCGGACTGACCACCGGTGCGAAACGATCGACCGTGAGCGGCTCGGCAATCAGATCGGGATAAGGACCGGAACCGTAGCGAAGTGCGAGATCCGCGGTCGAATTGAGGTCGGCCACCTCCAAGCTCGCAAGCAATGTGAGATCAATGTCGGCTCTCTTCTTTCGGAGCCCAGCAAGACGCGGCACCAGCCATTTGGCTGTGAAAGCCGGCGTCGCCGAAAGTGTGACCACCGCCCGGCGTCGCTTGCGGCTCAATCCCTCCAGAACACGCGCAAACGCATCAAAGCCGTCGCGCAGGACCGGAAGCAGGACCTGACCTTCCGCGGTGAGCAGAACCTGCCGCGTCCGGCGCTCGAACAGCCTGACCCCGACCGTCTGCTCCAGCTGTCGCACCTGATGGCTGATCGCGGTCGGCGTGACGTGAAGCTCATCGGCGGCGCGCTTGAAGCTGAGGTGACGTGCCGCCGCTTCAAATGCACGCAATCCCGCCAGCGGAGGAAGCCTTCTCATCGCGAACTCAAGGATGAATGCAGTTCATCCATAGGCTGAGCAACTTTCGTTTGTCAACGACGGGACCTGAACCGATCTATTGGGCAAATAGATGAGAGGAGTGCTGCAATGCAACTGCTACAAATCGATTCAAGCGCGCGGTTCGAGCCTTCAGATGCAAATCCGCGCGGTTCGCACACCAGGCGTCTGACTCAGCGTTTCGTCCAACGATGGCTACAGTCGCGGCCGGGGGATCGCGTCGTCAGCCGCGACCTCGGTCGCTTCGCACCGAGTCCGGTGACGGACGACTGGGTCAAGGCGGCCTTCGCGAAGCCCGATTGGCGCGAGCCATGGATGAGAGAGGCTTTGGCGGAAAGCGATGCGCTGGTCGACGAGTTGATCTCAGCTGATCTGATCGTCGCGGGCGTGCCAATGTACAACTTCGGTGTGCCAGCGCAGTTCAAGGCATACATAGACAACATCGTTCGGGTCGGACGCACGTTTGGCTTCGACCGATCACGCCCGGACAATCCATATTCGGCGCTGCTTGAGGGCATGGACAAGCGTCTTGTCCTGCTCGGTTCGCGCGGAGACTACGGGTACGATCCGGGCGGGCGTATGGCCGCCGTCAATCATGTCGAAGGAGCCGTCCGGGACGTGTTTGCTTTCATCGGGATCACGGCCTTCCACAGCATCGCAGTCGAGTACGACGAATTCGCCGACGATCGGTTGCAGGCGTCGATTGCCGCGGCCGAGCGTGCCGTGGATGACCTCGTCGACGAGCTGCTGAAGCTGACAGAACAGCGAAACGCGGCTTAAGGGTCGGCTGCAGCGGCGGCGGAGGCGCCAGCACCGACGCTCCCAGCCGTGCTAGTTGGTTTGCCGCAGCTTGGCCAGCACTTTGAGCCCGCCGTAGCCGTCGGCGGGCGCGATCCCGACCTTCTGCTGAAACTCCTTGACTGCCTTCATGGTGTCGTTGCCGACCCGGCCGTCGGTGCCGCCGGTGTCGAAGCCGGCCTTGGTCAGGCGCGTCTGCATCTCCTGCACTTCGGCGAGCGTCAACGCACGCTCGGAGCCCGGGAAGGGCTGGATGAAGGGCGGAGCTCCCAGGCAGCGATCCCCGAGATGGCAGATCGCCAGCGCGTAGTTCATGGAAGGGTTGTAGCTCTTCACCGAGTAGAAATTCGGCCCGAGCAGGAAGGTCGGCCCGCCCGCAACCGGCGTCCACATCTGCGCGGATGCGTTGGGCTGCGGAAATGGTTGGCCGTCGGCACGCGTCACGCCGGCCGCCTGCCAGGCCGCATAGGTCCGGCTGCCGCTCATGTTGGCGGGCGCGCGCACCTCGTAGCCCCAGTGCTCGCCGCGATGCCACTTGCCACGATTGACGAGATACTTTGCCGTCGAGCCCAGCGCGTCGTCGGGCTTGCCGAATGGCGAGACCTTGCCGTTGCCGTCATAGTCGATGCCGACATTGAGCCAGACCTCCGGCATCCATTGCGAATGGCCCATCGCGCCGGCCCATGATCCCCGCATGTCCTCAGGCGTGGACCAGCCCTTGTCGACGATGCGCAGTGCATTGATCAGCTCGGTCTCCCAATAGGCCTTGCGGCGCGGCTCGTTCCAGGCGAGCGCGGCGAGCGAGGGAAACACCGGCCTCATGTGGTTCTGCTGCACCAGCGGATCGCCATAGGCGGACTCGACGCCCCAAAGCGCCAGCAGCGTGCCGCGCTCGACCCCGAAATCGCGCTCGATGCGGGCGAACAGCGCCTCGTTGTTCTTCAGCGCGATCTTGCCGTTGATGATGCGCCAGTCCGAGACGCGGCGGTTGATGTACTGCCAGACCTGCTCGCGGAATTCGGGCTGGTTGCGCATCTGCGCGAACACGCTCATGTCCGGTTCGACCCGTCCCATCGCGCGCTGCCATGTCGCGGCGGAAATACCTTTTGCCATCGCGCGCGCACGAAAGCTCTCGCGCCATTCGTCGAAGCCGGGAGGCGCGGCGAGAGCGCGGGTGGGAAGCGCGAGCAAAGCGGCTGCACCGAGCGTCGATTGGAGCAGGGCGCGGCGTGTGTGACGGGGCGAGGAATCAGTGTGCTTCATGGGCACATTCTAGCCGGAAACATGGCACGCGTGAGTCGGTTCCGAAACGGCCGCGTGCGGCAACTCGGCCCGACCCCGTCGGTCGTTCCCACCGGAACAAGTGCCGCACTCCCGCATTCCCTCCACGCCAGGACGAGGAGAAGAGCCGGCCGTGGTCGGGCCGTCCTTCCTGTTCATCGAAGCATCGGGGTGGAATGAAGATACGCACACATGCCGAAAGCCATATCGTCGAACTCGACGACGGATCGCAATGGAAGATCTTTCCCGGCGACCTCGCGACGACGCTGAGCTGGAAGCCCGAAACCGATCTGCGTCTGGAGCCGAGCGGTGAGCGGGTGAATTCGCACGTGCTGGTCAATCCCGCCGACCAGACCCGCGTGCGGGTGATCGCGGCCGACGAGAGCTGGCCGGACGGCGCAGTCAAGAACGCCTTGAAAGGCGGGTAGCACCAGCGGCCACGACAGCCGCGAATGCAGGCCGCCTAGTCCTCCTGAAGCTCAGCCGCGATTCCGGAAAGCCAACGCCGGATCGTGGTTTCCGCCTTTGAATCCAAATTGCGAGCGAGCCGCTTCTCCAATTCGAGCACACGCTGCCGGCACGCCTTCAAAAGCGTCGCGCCTCGCGGCGTCAGCGTCCATTGCTGGATGCGGCCGTGAACGGGATGAGGCGTCATCGCAATCGCGCCGTCGCGTTCGAGATTGCGGATGATGACGCCGACGGTCTGGGGCGTCAGGAAGGTGAGGCGGGCGACATCGGCTCCCGACAGGCCCGGATAGGCGTTCAGCATCGTCAGCACCGCGAATTGCGGCGAGGTCACGCCGAGATCGGCGAGCGTGCGTTCCATCGTCAGCCGAACGGCGGCGTGGGCTTGGCGCAGCAGGTAACCGAGATAGCCTTGCTCGCCGCGCTTGCCTTCGCCCGGTGCTGGAACGTGCACCGCACCGGCTGCAACGGCCTTGGGTCCCGATTGCGATTTCGTGACATTCGTCTTGCGCGACATATAATAGCTCTTATAAGATGTCCGTGCTCTTATAATATGCCGAGGTGAATGGCAATGTCACACGCCCGCAGCGAATACGAAGATTTCAAGCGGATCGCGCCCGATGCGTTTGATCTGGTGCTGGCGCTGGGCCAGCTTGCGGCCAAGGCCGGCCTCGACAAGCAGCTGCTCGAGCTGGTCAAGCTGCGCGCCTCGCAGATCAACGGCTGCGCGTTCTGCGTGCAGCATCACGTCCTGCTGTCGGAACGGATCGGCGTTCCCCTCGACAAGCTTCATCTGCTCGCGGTCTGGCGCGAGGCGCCGATCTTTTCGCCGCGCGAGCGGGCCGCGCTCGCCTGGGCCGAGGCGCTGACCTGTCTGCCTGACGGGGTCAGCGAGGAGGTTTACGCCGAGGCGTCCCGCGAATTCTCCGAGACTGAACTGACGTATCTGACCTCAGCGGTCGCCTCGATCAACGTCTGGAACCGGTTTGGCGCGGCGTTTCGCTGGACGCCTGCAAAGCGGCCGGCGGCCGCCGTCGCAGCTTCGTCCTGACGGAGAGAGGGGAAGATCACGATGACAGTCATGAGCCTTTCAGCCGTGCAGTACCCGTTGCCGTCACGTTCGACAGCGTTCGCCGTCATCGCAGGATTAGTCTGTGCACTGGCAATCGGAAAAGCTTTGCCGGTGACGATCGACAGCGTGTCCAGTGCCCTCGCGCCGCTCTGCGCGACGGCGGCGGAAGGCTCGCCGCTCGACAAGGTTGAGCCGATCGGCTCCTACGCGCTTCCGAACGTGCCCGGCAAACGCGTTACCATCGTGCGCGTGTCCTACGGTCCGGGCGGGTTTTCGCGGCCGCATCGTCACTCCGGCTCCGTCACCGCCTACATCACCAAGGGCGAGATCCGCTCGCAGCTCGGCGGCGGCCCGGTCGAGACGTTCGGCGTCGGCCAGTCCTTCTTCGAACCGCCGGGCTCGACGCATCTGGTCTCGGCCAATGCCAGCATGACCGAGCCGGCGGAACTGATCGCGGTGTTCGTGGCGGATGAGGGCGCGCAACTGACGACGTTCCTGGAATAGGCTGCGCGCGTCATCCGCAATGGCTGTGCTCAGGCCGATCGCGATCGCCTCAACCGCTTCCAGGCCGGCGCGAGTCCGTATTGGACGACCGGAATGGCGACTGCGCCGACGAGCAGTCCAAGCGCACCCGAGATGGCTGCCTCGACCGACCATTCGACGATGCCGGCAACGGATGGAAGGAGATGTGCGGCAGCCTCGGTTATGGCATGGACCGTGTGGCCGATCGCGGGTGGGCCGTATTTCTCGATGCCGTGCAGGATGATGCCACCGCCGACCCAGATCATGGCGGCGGTGCCGATCGTGCTCAGCACCGCCAGGAAAACGGGCATGCCGCGGACGAGCGCGCGCCCAAGCAATCGGATCGCGCCGCCGGCGAGCGAGGCGCCGTCGAACCGCGCGAGGGCGATGCCGGCATCGTCCGCTTTCACGATCAGGGCCACCACGCCATAGACACCAACGGTGATGAAGAGGCCGACCAGCGCCAGCACCAGCGCCTGCGTCCAGATGCTGCCCGCCGGGAGGGCCGCCAGCGTGATCGCCATGATCTCCGCCGACAGGATGAAATCCGTCTTGATGGCGCCAGCGACCTTCTCGTCCTCGACCGACTGGGCATTCAACGCAATCGGCTCGAGCTGAGCTTCGTGCTCGTGCGCATGATGCGGCATCACGGCTTCGAGCACCTTTTCGGCGCCCTCATAGCAGAGAAAGGCGCCGCCCAGCATCAGCAGCGGCGTGACCGCAGCGGGAAGGAAATAGCCGAGCAGCAGGGCAATCGGCAGCAAGATCAGCAGTTTGTTGCGTAGCGATCCGACCGCGATCTTGCCGACGATCGGCAGCTCGCGTTTCGAAGCGAAACCGATGACGTAGTTCGGCGTGACCGCCGCATCGTCGATGACCACGCCAGCCGCCTTTGTGCCTGCCTTGGCTGCCTGGCTAGCGACATCGTCGAGCGAGGCTGCAGCCACCTTTGCGATCCCCGCGATATCGTCGAGAAGACCGATCAGTCCGACACTCATCAACCCATCCTTCTTCGTTCGAGCGGGGGAGTGCGCGACCAGATGCGTCCTGCCCGCTCCAGCAACGAACCAGTACGCTGTCAGTTCTCCTCGCCGCCCGCTCCCTCGCGCAGGTCAGGCTTGAGCACGTCTTCCGGCAGCGCATGGGCCACCGGCTGCGCCGTGACCGCGATCTCCGGGCCGATCTCGCGGCCGCGCGCGCGGATCAGCCGTTCATAGGCCGAGACCAGCGTCGCGTAGGGGCTGACCCAGATCCAGCCATCGCGGGTGAACACCTGGACGTCGAAATGCAGGTGCATCGAGGTGCCGGCGGGACGGTCGAGGTAGTTCGAGATCACGCCGATCTTCTCGCCTTCGGTGACGATGCGGCCGTTGATGACGCCATCGGCGTTCATCGCATGCGGATTCATGTGCATGTAGCGGAAACGGATGTGCTCGGTGCGGCTATTGACCTGAAGCGTTGCGGCCTGGTCCTTGGCGCCACGGATAACGATCGCGTCACGCACGGCGACGACGCCGCGCCGCTTGGGATCGCACGGCTCGCGGCCTTCACCGGGCGTCGGGCAGTCGGCGGCGCGGATGTCCTCGCCCTGGTGGCCGTAACCTCCGCCGCATTGCCACACCTCGAAACTACGCGACTCGCAGAAATTGTCGCGCCAGGGATAGGCGGTCGGGCCTTCGCTCTTGTCGCGCTTGCCGAAGGATTGGGAGCGCACGAAGGCGGGCGCCTTCTCCAAGGGAAAGCGGATCTGGGCATAGGCCATGGCGTCGGGATGACCGCCCTGCTTGCGATAGCCGGTGTTCGGAATGATGTCGCCGCTCGGCCGGTAGCTGAAATCCGGTGAACGCACCGCGGGGCGATCGATAATGTTGGAGGCAACGTCCGCCAGGGGCCGCATGCGCTGGCCGCCTGCGACCCGCAGTGCCTTCAGGAAGCGCTCGGCGACTGGATAGGCCTCCTTGCAGGCGAGCCGCCGTGGCCTCGCGACACTGTCGAGGCACGGGATCGAGACCACATAGGCGGCGCCGAAGCGGGTGAAGGCGTAGCGCACATAGCCTTCCCGGATGAACCTGCGTAGATCCGGGTAGGTTGCGGCGAGCGGCTTGACTGGCTCGCCCTTGCCCCCGGCCGGATCGGCGATGTCGTAGACCAGGGCCGAGCCCGTGATCTGCACCTCGACAGGCTTTGCGTACACCCGGCTCGGCATGCCGTCACCGGCGCCGGGATCGAGCGAGAAGGTCGCGCTGTAGCCGGCAGGACCGGCATCGAACATGTCGACGGGATTGAAGTCGGCCTGGTAGCGCGACAGCGCGAGCGTCGCCGGCGCGCCGCTGCGCTGCGCGTCGAGATACGCGGCGGCGTCGAACGGCAGCAGCACGGGGACGGGACTTCGGGTAATGCCGGTGAAGAAGCGCGAGGAGACCGCGTTGAGCTGCACCAGTGCCGGCATCGCGCGCGGATCGTAGCGCGGCACCGAACGGCGCGGTGCGAAGATGAAGTCGCCCGCAATTTGCGGACGGCTGTTGATCTCGCTGCGAAGCTGATCGAGCGCCGCGCGCCACTCGATGCGCAGGGCCGTCAGCGAGGGACTGCGGAACTCGTCCGCAGCGATCGGTGCAGCAACGAGGAGCGACGGCAACGCCAGGAGAAGCGAGACGAAGCGGAGACTGTTCCTGCCCACTGCTTCGCCCCCCGGCGGTACCTGTTCCGATCCTCGATGGCTCGTTTAGTCCTTAGCACGCTCGGAGTAGGAGCCGTCTTCGGTCATCACCACAATGCGCGTGCCGACCGAGATGTGCGGCGGCACGGTGGTGCGCACGCCGTTGGACAGCACCGCCGGCTTGTAGGAGGAGGAGGCGGTCTGGCCCTTGGTCACCGGCTCGGTCTCCACCACTTCCAGCGTCACGCGCTGCGGCAGTGCGATCGACACCGGATTGGTGTCATGCATCGACAGTTTGACGGTCATGTCCGGCTGGAGATACGCGGCCGCGTCGCCGACGACGTCCTTGGAAACCTGAACCTGGTCGTAGGTCTCGGGGTTCATGAAGTGGTAGCCATCGCCATCTTCGTAAAGGAAGGTGTAGTTGCGCTCTTCGATGGTGGCCTTTTCGACCTGGTCGGTGGTCTTGTAGCGTTCCGAGATCTTTACCCCGTCCGAGATTCGGCGCATTTCGATCTGGCTGACCGGGGTTCCCTTGCCGGGATGGATGTTCTCGGCGCTCACGACGACATAGAGCTTGCCGTCTTGCTCGATCACGTTGCCCTTGCGAATAGAACTGGCGATGACTCTCAAAGCTGTATTTCCTGCTTGCTTGGCCCGGCACCAGCCAGGACGTGGTCGAATTGCTGGGGGACTTGGGGCCTCAAACCGGACCTCGGCACCCGTTTCGGGCCGCAACATACTGATTTTGCCGTTGGATGCCAGCATTTTGCTGCCGGCCGGGGCGGTCGGTTGATGGCTGGGGACAAGCCGATGTCGCCGTCCTGGTCGCCCGCGCGCCACCTCGACCGACGGCCGTTCCTCCAGGCCAGGGCCGCCGTGACCGGAGCTTTGCGGGGTTTTTTCGCCGAACAGGGGTTTGTGGAGGTCGAAACCTCCGTTCTCCAGGTCTCTCCGGGCAATGAGACCCATCTGCACGCCCCCCGGACCGAGATCATGCGGCCCGACGGCAGCCGGGCCAGCCGATACCTGCGCACCTCGCCCGAGTTCGCCTGCAAGAAACTGCTGGCGGCGGGCGAGACGCGGATTTTCGAGTTCGCACGGGTGTTCCGGGACCGCGAGCGCGGCGACCTGCATCTGCCCGAGTTCACCATGCTGGAATGGTACCGGGCGGGAGCGCCCTATGATGCCATCATGGCCGATTGCGTCGTCGTGATCGCCCGGGCGGCGCAGGCGACCGCGATCGGGACCTTCTCCTTCCGCGGCCGAACCGCCGATCCCTTCGCCGAGCCGGAGCTCCTGACGGTCGCGGGCGCCTTCGCGCAGTTCGCCGGCGTCGACCTGTTGTCGACAATCTCGGGCGGCGAGGGTAACCGTGCGGCGCTCGCCGAGGCGGCAGCCGGGAAGGTCCGTGTCGCCGAGGATGACACCTGGTCCGACATCTTCAGCAAGGTGCTGGTCGAACACGTCGAGCCGCAGCTGGGGCAGGGGCGTTTGACCATCCTGTTCGAATACCCATCTCCAGAGGCGGCGCTGGCGCGGGTGAAGACGGACGATCCGAGGGTCGCCGAACGTTTCGAGGTCTATGCCTGCGGCGTCGAGCTCGCCAACGGCTTTGGAGAGCTGACCGATGCCGGGGAGCAGCGCAAACGCTTCACGGAATCCATGACGGAGAAGCAGCGCCGCTACGGCGAAGCCTATCCGCTCGACGAGGATTTTCTGGCGGCGGTCGCCGCAATGCCGGAGGCGAGCGGTGTCGCGCTCGGCTTCGACCGGCTGGTGATGCTGGCGAGCGGCGCCACACGAATTGATCAGGTGGTGTGGACACCGCCTGCGGATGAGAGATGACAAAGACGAACCTTGCACGCACTCTGCGCGAACCTGCCGAGCTGGTAGCCGAGGGCCTGGTCCCCGCATCGGCGCTGCCGGCGCTCGAACGCGTCGCCGCGCGCTATGCCGTGGCGATCACGCCGGATCTGGTCGGGCTGATCGACGCGACGGATCCCGACGATCCCATCGCGCGGCAGTTCGTTCCTGTTTCGGCCGAGCTCGAGGCGCAGCCGGGCGAGAATGCCGATCCGATCGGCGATCACCCGCATTCGCCGGTGGCGGGAATCGTGCACCGCTATCCCGACCGGGTGTTGTTCAAGCTCGTGCACGTCTGCGCGGTCTATTGCCGCTTCTGCTTCCGCCGCGAGATGGTCGGGCCCGGCAAGGAGAATGCGCTGTCGGAGAGCGCCTATCGCACCGCGATCGACTACATCCGGTCGCATGACGAGATCTGGGAAGTGATCCTGACCGGCGGCGATCCCCTGATGCTGTCGCCCCGGCGGATGAGCGAGATCATGGCTGACCTTGCGGCCATCGATCACGTCAAGATCATCCGTCTCCACACCCGTGTCCCGATGGCCGAACCAGCGCGCGTCAGCGCGGAGATGGTTGCAGCCCTGAAGGTTGCGGGCGCGGCCACCTGGGTCGCGGTACACGCCAATCACGCGCGCGAACTGACGGGGGCCGCGCGCGATGCCTGCGCGCGGCTCGTCGATGCTGGAATTCCCCTGGTGAGCCAGTCCGTGCTTTTGCGCGGCGTCAATGACGACATCGCCGCTCTCTCGGATTTAATGCGAGCTTTCGTCGAATGCCGGATCAAGCCCTATTATCTGCACCACGGCGATCTCGCCCCGGGAACGGCGCATCTGCGCACGACGTTGGCAGAGGGGCAGGCCTTGATGCGGCAGTTGCGCGGGCGGGTGTCCGGCCTGTGTCAGCCGGACTATGTCATCGACATTCCCGGCGGTGCCGGCAAGTCGCCGGTGGGTCCCAATTACGTGTTGGCGGTGCCAAATACCGCAAACGAGACAAGTGAAGCGGAATCAGAAACGCGCTATCGTATCGTCGACTATTGCGGCGACGTTCATCTTTATCCGCCCGAGGCATGAGTGGCGATGGCATCGACGCTGACTTGAGTGCTGGGCTTGGACGCTGATTCGAGAATGGAGAAATGGACATGACGAAGATCATGCTGGCAGTATCGCTCGTGGTCTTGCTTGGCGGCGCGGCTGTTGCGCAGACCGGCGGCTCCAAGGGATCGACCTCAAGCGGCGCATCGTCCGGGTCGGTGTTGCCGGCGCCGGTCGGTCATCGCCAGCCGCGTGCCAGCGATGTGCCTAGCGAGAAGAATCTGAGCGATCCCAACGATCCGCTCAGCAAGGAAAACCAGGCGCTCGACAAGAAGATCAAGAGCATCTGCCGCGGCTGCTGAGGCTTTCACCTCTCCCCGTCGGGGAGAGGTGAGGAATGAGCCATCCCAAGCTCGGCCATCCGTCAGGCTGATCGCTCGTGCAGTCCGGCGCGCCGGATGTTGCGGCGGATTTCGACCGCGTCGGCGAGCTGCTCGAGCGTCTTCGACGTCGTTGCCCAGTCAATGCAACCGTCCGTGATGCTCTGCCCATAAGTGAGCGGCTTGCCCGGTACGACATCCTGCCGGCCGGCGACGAGGTTGCTCTCGATCATCACGCCCATGATGCGGCTCTCGCCGCCCGAGATCTGACGGGCGATATCGGCCATCACCAGCGGCTGGTTCTCCGGCTTCTTGCTCGAATTGGCATGGCTGGCATCGACCATCACCAGCGGGGCAACGCCGGATTTGGTCAATTCGTTGCAGGCCGACGCAACGCTTGCCGCGTCGTAGTTCGGCTCAGCTCCGCCGCGCAGGATGATGTGGCAGTCCTCGTTACCGGCGGTCGAGGCGATCGCCGAGCGGCCGAGCTTTGTGACGGCCATGAAATGATGGGGATGCGAGGCTGATTTCACCGCATCGGCCGCGATCCGCACATTGCCGTCGGTGCCGTTCTTGAAGCCGACCGGGCAGGACAGCCCCGACGCCAGCTCGCGATGGATCTGGCTCTCGGTCGTGCGCGCGCCGATCGCGGCCCAGGAGACGAGGTCGGCGATGTATTGCGGCGTCGTCATGTCGAGGAACTCGGTGCCGGCGGGCAGGCCGAGATTGTTCACCGCCGCGAGCACGTTGCGCGCGAGCCGCAGCCCCTTGTTGATGTCGAAGCTGCCGTCGAGGTCGGGATCGTTGATGAGGCCCTTCCACCCGACCGTGGTACGGGGCTTCTCGAAATAGACCCGCATCACGAGCTCGAGCTGATCGGCGAGATCCTCGCGAAGCTTTGCTAGCCGCTCGGCATAGTCGAGCGCCGCCTTGGGATCATGCACCGAGCAGGGGCCGACGACGACCAGAAGGCGGTCGTCCTGATTGCTCAGGATGGCATGGATGGCGTTGCGCGCGGCCATCACCACACGCGTCGCGGTGAGCGTGCGCGGGACTTCCCGCATCACCTCTTCCGGCGTGCTCAGCTCTTTCAGTTCGCGGATACGAAGATCGTCGGTCGTGCTCAGCACGGCGGGCTCCTGTCTGTTTTAGAACCTGCCGGCCAACAAAAAAGCCGCCAGGGTCTGGCGGCTGTTCGGACGTTTGCTGCAATGTTTCAGATTGAGCGCGATCCTCCCGCCGCCAGCGAGCTGTCGTAGCTAAAGTACCAAAAATAGCTGGTGGCGACGGTGATCATGGAAAGGCCATATAGCGTGCCGCTGGCGCCTTGTCACCCCCCAATCAGAATGTGGAGCGACGAGGCGCCTCAGGTGTTGCCATTGCGTGCCGCCAGCGCCATGCCGATCAGGGTGGCGCCGCCGAACAGCAGGTTGATGCCGACGAGGACGCCAATGGCCCACTCCGCCGAGCTCGGCAGTCCCGTGATCACCATGAACGAGATCGCGATGTCGACGAGGCCCGAGATCAGCAGCCACGACCAGCGGCCGCTGAGCTCACGGCGGTGCTCTAGCGCGTACATGATGGTGGCGACGCCCTCGGCGAGGAAATAGGCGCCGAGCACGATGGTCAGCGTCAGCACGGCCTGCATCGGCCGGGCCAGCAGCAGCAGGCCGGTGAGCACAGCGAGCGCAGCCGAGATCAGCGACCACCAGAAGCCCGGCGTGCTGCGCGCCCAATAGGTCGCGATCAGTCCGCCGATGCCGCCGATCAGGAACATCCAGCCGAGGAAGATCGCAGTCGCAAGGCTGGCGAGCGGCGGCAGGACGAGCGCGGCAATGCCGAGGACGACAAGCAGGATCCCTTCGAACAGAAAAGCCTTCCAGTGCGCCTTGACCGTCTGGTTCATCTCGGATTGGAGGCGGGCAAATTCCTCGGGCGATGTCATCGTCTGGCTCCGGAACGAGAGATTGCGTCCCAATCTAGTGGGCCTGTCGCGCGTTCGCCATGCGTTGGATCAAGTGCCGCCGGGCGCCGACGAAAAGCCTTCCGCGTTGGTGCGAATGCGGTTGCGGCCGAGAATGTAGATCGCCGATGTGACAATCAGAAGCGCAAGGCCGAGCAGGATCGAGACGAAACCGATCGGAATCAGCGCCAGCGTCAGGTTGCGCTCGGGGTTGATCAGCCAGTGATGGATCGAGGTCAGGACGAAGGCGAGCCCGACGAACCCGATGCCGCCGCCGGCGAGCAGCAGCGCCCACATCCGGCGCAGCTGGCTGAGCCGCTCGCGCGCGACATCGGTTCGCGGCGCGTGGTGGCGCGCGACGCGCCGGACCAGGCGGATGGCGAAGGCGATCGAGCCGAAGCCGATCAACAGGCTTGCAGCGCCCAACCACATGCGGAGTGTCGGATCGAGATCGGGCATGCGCTGGAGCGTCAGCAGCGGGAAGTCGAAGGCCGTATGAAGCGCGAGCGGGCCACCGAAGATCAGCAGCCGGCTGGAGAGACGGGCCCAATCGCGATGGTGGCGGTTTGCGCCAAGCGCCGTGCCCGCGCGCGCGATGGTCAGGTAGGCGCCGGCGATGATGCCGAGCGCGCCGTGGAACGGCACGGTCAGGACGCTGCGCAGCGCGGCAAGCGAGCGCCACATGTCGGCGTGCTGGACCAGGTAGGCGAGATTCTCGTAGGCGGCGAAGCCGAGGCCGACCGCGGCGCCGTAGACCACGGTGTCCATCGGATTGGCAAAGGTGCGTCGCTTGGTCGAGGAGACCAGCACGATGGCGAGCACCTTGACGGCTTCCTCGGGCAGCGCGACGCCGAAGATCGAATGCATCGCCAGCGCCGCCCAGGGATCGTCGGGGGCGGCGATCATCTTGGCGAAGGGGGCGCGGGCGAGGCCCAGGAGCGAAATGCTCGCCGCCCCTAACAGGAATGCGGTCCAGACCTGGGCCGGCGGCCCCGGGCGTTCCTCGGCAGCGATGACGAGCCAGAGCAACAGCAGCGCCGGGGCGATAGCGGCAGTTCCAACGACGGTGGGGAGCGCTTCGATCAGGTACATTGGCGCCGAAAATAAGTTCCCTTGATCCGCTTATCTACGTTCTCCGATGCGACCATGTGTCATGCGCCGGCTGTCGGCTCCCTGAAGGTGCGCGACAGCTGCCGTTCATCCGGGCTCATTGTGGGGAGTAGAATACGAGCGCAATCAATCGCATGATGGCAGAGGCTCGCCAGTCACCGTAACGATTGCCCGGTGCGCTGCGGATCGAGATTTGCAAGCGAGCTCAAGGAAATGCGCGGGATTCCTCGATTCTTGGCGCATCTGCGCAGCGTGCCGGCTGCTGGCCTTAGTCTAGTCAGTGCGTCGTGATCGCGGGCGGCGCGTCGGGTGCGACGTCGAAGGCGCCGAGATGGAATTCCTCGCCGGCGGACTCGGGCGACCCGGAACTCTGCGCCAGCAGCGTGAACGCGGCCTGCGGGTATCGTTTCCAGATCTCCAGGTCGCCGGCGGTGATGGTGAGCCAACCGAACGTGTACATGTAGCGTCCGGGCTCGGTGACCCGGCCGACCCTGTCCCAGGTGATCTTGTCGACTGCCATTCGGTCCCCCGATCGCAAGTCTGCAAAATGACGTCCGGCCCGAGGCACAGACCTGCAAAAGCTGATCCGGCATTGGGGCCGCTATAGGGCGGCGAATTCAGGCCGACTTCAGCAAGGGCGCGCGGACGATCAGGCGGACAAGGTCGTCCCGGTCCAGCTTTTCGGCGAATTTGACCGCAAAGCCGTGCTCGAACTTGCGGATCACCCGCCCGACACAGGCGCCGACCGCAAGCGGGGTTCCGACCACCGGATCATACTCGGAGGACACCGCGACGCCGGCCGTCGAGACGTCGATGATGAAGCACGGATGGCAGCTGCCGTCCGCGAGGGTCAGCACGGTGTGCGAGACTTGCGGAACGAAACGCGCGTCACGCCGCAGGTCCCGAACATTGACATCCTTCTGCTTCTTCTCGAGCCAGGTCAGCTTTTCCGACATCCAGGCGCGCCGCGCCCGCGTCATCTCGAGCTCCATCAGGAAGCCCGCCTTCAGCGTCGCGCTGATGGTGCCCTGGAATTCGCCGAAATCCTCGAAGTAGGAGGTCAAGCGCTCGCCGACCTTGCCGACCACGGGCACGTCCACGATCATCCGGAACGGCGAGACGCGCTTGGTGCGGCAGGCGAAGCTGCGGAGCTTGCCCTCGCAATCGTACCAGCGGGGCAGCGAGTAGCTGCCGCTGACCGTAACATCCACTGCTCGCTGCCTCAGGAAGTCTGCGACGGACATGAGCGCTGACCGGGGGTTCGGGTGATTGCCGTAGTTCCACGGTAGCGAGCAAATTCTAAGCAAATGATACTGCTGCCTAATAGCTGGGGTGAATTTTCGGTAAATGGCGCGGGTCGGCAGAGCAGCGGGAAGCGCGGCATAAGCGACGGCTAGCGAGGTCCGAACAGCACCAGGATAGCCAATGCGGCAAAGGCGAACTGGATCATCGTCCATATCAGTACGTTCGGACGGATCTCCCATCGCAGGCGCGGCAATGCGCGCCGCAGCGCGAGCCCGGTCAATGCTTCGACGAGGGCGAGCAGAATGGCAATGCCGGCCAGGGAAGACCATGACTGGGTCGGAGGCAGCCAAGACGCGAGCCAGGCGGGAACCGAGGCTTTCAGGGGGCCGAGCAACGCGAACCATCCGAACCAGAATACAAAGCGCTTGACGAGGTCTTGGCCGATCATTTCGGGCTCGAGGCGGATACCGATGCTTGCCAGCGCGCTTTCGATGCGCTCGCCATCGGTCAGGAAGAGAAAGGCACCGAGGTAGAGCGGAACGCGCGAATGGAAGAGCAGGGCGATGACACCGAACAGCACGATGTAGCCGAAGGCATCGCCGAGAATGTCAGCGACGGCCTGGCCTGACCGCTCCGGCGAGGGCGGCGTCAACGCCGCCTGGCGCTCCGGCAGTGATTGGAGGTGGGCCATGTGCGCCAGCATCTTGGCGCGCCGGTGCGGCGCATGCTGGCGCGGGTGGCGCAGCCATGTGGGAAGCGCCGGCATCTGCGATGCGTCTGCAATGTCGGCTTTGAGCTGCGGCATGGGCCTCGACCGGTTACGACCTGACATTGGTCGGAGACGAGGGGCGAGGAGGTTCACGCTGCCGCGGCGGCTTTGCGCCTCTGGCGCTCCCTAGCGGAATCGAACCGCCCTCTCCACCGTGAAAGAGATGAGAATAGGTCCATGGCCGTCCACCTCCGTAAAAATAGGCATCGACAAGGCACAAACGAAGCTCAGGAAGATCCGCGGGCAGTTGACACGCGATCAAGAGAACTGGGCCGCCCGGGTTGATCTACTCACGGCAGCGGCCAAGAGGTTGAGCGCTGCGATCATTGCGGCCCGGTCGATGGAGGGCTGAGGCATGGCCAAGGCAAAGGAGAAGCCCATCACCCGCGCTGGCATCACGCGGCGCCGCAACGCCGCCAAGCGTCGGCGGCTACGCCTCCGGACACCGTTGGGGCGGCTCGACGCCGACGGCGCGTCGTCAGCGCAGAACAACAACCGGCGCCTGTTGTGGCTCGCGATCGAATGGGGATTGGAGCGAGCTCCGAAGGTCGGTCCCGCGCCCAGCGCCGAGCTGTGCGACTACTGCCGGAAGCACGGGATCAACGTCGACTGGATACTCGACGGTGATCTAAGGGGCCTCAAGAGGATGATCGACGAACGCCGAGGGCACCAGAGGGCTGAGCGAGCCCTTTCGCGAGGTATGCCCAGCTCACGCCTGAGCACCAGCTGATCGTGACGGCCGAGATCAACCGCATCCTGGCGGAGCGCGACCAATGAAGCACCATTGAGCAGGGCCCGCCGGTTCACGCTGGCGGGCCGTTCGTTTCGGGCATTTCCGCGTGGAACAACTGTCATTTGCAATGGAACCGGAATTAACATATGATATTTTTATTACAGTTTAGATTATTACAGTTCAGAGTTGTGTTCATTGAAGCAGATTGCACCCCAGGGGCTCTGTCGGCGCCCCGCTCTCGTCACGCCTGAAATGGTTGCGCTCGCGATACTCGGGGGTCTGGCCCTGCTTGCTGTGCTTTGGGGGTGGTCGAGCCCACGAGTTGAAACGCCCCAGCACGTGGTCACAAAGCCGAATCCTCCTGATTGCTACTCAATCGGCAACAGGGTAGCCGCTGGCTGCTTCGAAAAAAAATAGATGAGCGATGCCGGCGGCTTGCCTCGCGGTGACCGCAGGCTGCACAGGAGGCGCGACCGCGGCTGATGACGCACCGCCCCGGGGCTCAGGCGGTAAGCACGATGGCCCGCCGGTTACGCTCGCGAAGCGGGGCGGCGATCGAGCCCCACGTCCCTGGGTGTTCGCACGGGTTTATTGGCCACACGTTGGACACGGCGGCAGAGTGGATCTTTGAGTGATTGATTTTGCTGGCGCTCCCTAGCGGAATCGAACCGCTCTCTCCACCGTGAAAGGGTGGCGTCCTAACCGATAGACGAAGGGAGCAAACGCAGGGCCCTGCCGATTGTCCCGGCACGGCCGCTGGCCGGCCGAACAGGGCCCGGCGGCTTGCAGCGGGCGAACGTATAGTGGCCTTTGCGCTCCCGGGCAAGCCGTTCGGGAACGGTCTTTCCGGCCCGGTGGATAGCCCCGGGGCGCGGGATCATTCGGAGGCGATTTCAACGGTTTGTTAGCGTTCCCTGCGTAGCGCTGGACGGGGAGATTTTGCCGATGCCACCGCCGAAGAAGCGCGCAGCCCGCAAGCTGCTGTCGCAGCACGCCTGGATCACGCTGGACGGCGGCTTCGCCGCGCGGCACTGCCTGGTCCAGGACATCTCGGATTCGGGCGCCAGGATCACCCTCGACGAGGACGCAAGCCAGCTTCCCGGCGTGATCCGGATGGCCTTCGCACGCGATGCGCGCACCGGGCGGAGCTGCCAGGTGGTCTGGCGCCGCGGCAAGTCGGCCGGCGTCAAGTTCCTCTAGCCGCGGCCGGCGATGGCGCGCGGGTCCGGTCCGGGCTACAAGGCGGCGATGCGCACGCTGCTTCTCATCCTGCTCTCCTTGGTGGCCACGTCCGCGACTGCGGCTGAGAGCCTGCGCCTGCCGCCTGCCGAGCCGCCGCAGGCGGGCAAGGCACTGCCGCTGAACGGCAGCACGGCCGGCAAGGCGAGGGCAGGCGCCTGCGCCGCCTACGGCCCGGGCTTCGTGATGGCCGAGGGCACCGGGACCTGCGTCAAGCTCGGCGGCTCGACCAGCGTCGACGCCGGCATCCGGCGCTGAAGACCATGCCCGCGGATCTGGTGCGGCTCGACATCATCGTCCCCGTGCTGATGTATTGCGCGCTGCTGTGGTGGGTCGGCCGCGGCCTCAGCTGGACCGCGCGGCTCGCCACGGCTGCCGTGACTCTGGTGCTGATCGTCGTCGTGCTGCTGGTCGAGCGCGGCTGGCGCTAAAGCCTGAAACAAAACCGCGAAAACAACCCCATGCACAGTAGCCGTCAAGCGCGGCGGTGATGCCGCGGGAAGCGCGCCGGAACGCCGATTCCCGCGCGATCGCCGCACCTTAACCCGCGCGAGGGGCTCACGACATCGGCGGTGCGACGAATTGCGCAAATCCGGGCCGCTTGCCGAGCTCGGCGAGCCAGCGGGTGAGGTGCGGCTGTGCCGGCCGGCTGATGCCTTCGACCCCGAGCCAGCGCCGCGCGTAGGATCCGACCGCGATGTCGGCGAGCGTGAACGCATCGCCATCGATGAAGGGGCGCGTGGCGAGCAGGCGGTCGGCGATGGCCCAAACCTCCGCGGCGGCATCGGCATCGCGCTGCACCTGGATCATGTCGCGCTCGGCGGGCGCGGTGCGCACGATGCCCCAGAACACCGGGCGGTCGACCGGCTGCACCGTCGACAGCGTCCAGTCGAGCCAGCGGTCGACCGAGGCGCGCTGTCTCGGCGCCTCGGGATAGAGCGGCGTTCCGCGGCCATGCGTGAGGCAGAGATAGCGCATGATCGAGTTGGACTCCCACAGCACGAAGTCGCCCTCGACCAGCGTCGGGATCCGCGCGTTGGGATTCATCGCCAGATAATCGGCCTCGCGCGTCTTGCCGTATTGCATGCCGGCATCGATGCGCTCGTAAGCGAGGCCGAGCTCGGTGCAGCACCACAGCACCTTCTGCACGTTGACCGAATTGGCGCGGCCCCAGATCGTCGGCTTGGTATCGGCCATGAAGCGTCTCCCCGCATTGTCCGGTGTCGTAGCCTGGATGAGCGAAGCGCAATCCAGGGCTGACAGTCCCGGATTACGCTTGCGCTCCATCCGGGCTACAGCTGCGGGTGATAGCGGAATTCGGCGCGCGGAGCGATGCGCGATTGCATCGCGTCCGTCATGCAAAAAGCTCCGCACGCGGCGGAGCTTTCCTTGCAAAGTTCAAACTGACGCTCAGCGGCCGAAGAACAGCCACAACAGAATGATCACCGGGATCGGCACGCCAAGCATCCAAAGCAACAGCCCTCTCGCCATCGCATCCTCCTCCAAATCGGTTTCGTGAAAGGAGAACGCCGGGCGAGGGGCCTTGTTCCGGCCGGCGCCGTCACCAATGGCCGGTGTTGGGCATCGATGCCCACGGCTCCTGCGGCGGCTTCGGATCGCCCTTCTGCAGCAGCTCGATCGAGTGCAGGTCCGGCGAGCGGACGAAGGCCATGTTGCCGTCGCGCGGCGGACGGTTGATGGTGACGCCGGCCTTCATCAGCTTCTCGCAGGTGGCGTAGATGTCGTCGACCTCATAGGCGAGATGGCCGAAGAAGCGGTCCTCGCCGTACTTCTCCTCGTCCCAATTGTAGGTGAGCTCGACCAGCGGCGCCCCGCGCGTCGGCGGCTGCTTCTTCAGAGCTTCGAGATCATCCGCCGAGCACAGGAACACCAGCGTGAAGCGCCCCTTGTCGTTCTCGATCCGCCGCACCTCCTTCAAGCCGAAAGCATCGACATAGAATTTCAGCGCGACATCGAGATTGCGCACGCGCAGCATGGTGTGGAGGTATCGCATGGTTGTTGCTCCCTGGAACGGACGGAGGGGTTTTGCATTGGGCCGGGATGGCGGGGGTAGGAAATAGCAGGAAAATGCAGCGGGGGCACTGCCATACGCGCCGGTGACGTGCGGGTACGCTTTGTTCTGATGGCGCTATTGCAGAGTTTGGAGGCGGTAGTTAGTCGAGCCCCTGACTGTGGCCGCACCCCTCTTAAGCCCCGGGGCGGGGGTATGCATGGCGCCGAAGGCGGGGCGTTCGGTAACTGTCAAGAAAGTGGTCGAGAATGAGTGGGGATAACCACCGCATTCCCTTAGCCGTGGACAGGACGAATATCCCGGATAACTCAGACGCAGCTACGCGCGCACGCGAACCCAGTGATATTGGTTGGCCGTGAGTTTGCGCTGTCTCACCGGGACGTGACCGGCATCCGTATAGGCCCGGCTTCGTACCGAATCCGAAAACATTAAAATGGCGCCAGGCGAGGTGAATCGCCTGACGCCTGGGGTGGAGATCCCGAAGGACTCTCCGCCTGAACAACTGAGGTTCTCGCTCCACCCAGGCGCCCTGTCAATCCCGCGAGATATCGGTTCTCGCCACGATGGAGCTTGCCTGTGAAGACCCTTTCGAAAGTCCGACGTTTTGTTGCCCGCAACTGGAAATTCTTGGTCCAGGTGGGCGTCAACATCCTGACCGTCATCATGCACAAGTAGGCGGCGGTAGGTTCACGCCTTCAGCTTAGGCCAGTCGGGGTTCTCTTTCATAACCGTCAGTAGCCCTTTAGCCAGCCGAAGCTGCACGTTTCTCGGTGCGGCTTTAACGACCTCAATCGCGTCGCGGCTCAGCTTCTCGATATCCGGGTCCGGATCCGGCGGGACCTTGAACTCGTCTGGATGCAGGGCTTTCATCCAGGCATCGAAGGCCTTCATCTCGGGAGTATGTGTTCCGGTCAGTCGGTGATGGAGCACGATACCGAAACCGATGCCCATCTGCGTGTCGGGCTCGCTTACCTCGCCCTGCGCCGTGGGATCTCGATCGGTATGCTTCAGGAAGTTTGCAGCGTCGTTAAACCGCTTCCAGCCGCCAACCTCGATAAACTTACCGAGGTCGGTCGAGAAGCCATCGTCCCTATAGGACGGGTAGATGTCGTAGAGCACACGAAAAGCTGCTCGTGATAAGGCATGAACGGCCAACAGCTCTTCGCCGTTGATGAAGAGCCGGATTGCGCAATCTAGCTGGCGCTGGGCGGCTTCGAGCTTCGATATAGGCATCCCCAGTTATACCAGCGGGCTGCAGTCTTACGCCACTTCCGCCTTCGGCTGGTTGTCGTTCGACGGTTGTTGCTCGGGAGCGGTGGGTAGGGGAGTTTCGTCACACGACAAGGCCGTCGACGGGTCTCGCTTCGCTCAACCCATCCTACGCACTGCATCACGTTCGAAGCAGTGCCGCCATCTCTTTCCAATGATAGATACGCACCTTCTCGGTTTGATGCCTCGCGGCTTTGGCGATGGCGTGCGCGATGTCGTTGCCGGCGAGCCCGCGATACCGCTCGGCCGGGCCAACGAGCAGCGGATTGAGCACGCCCCATATCGCGATGATGAGGCGTTCACGCGGGCGGTCCTCGTCGCGCGCGCCGAGGATCATCGACGGGCGGAAAATATGCGTGTGCTCGAAATCGAGCGCGAGAATGTCCCGCTCCACCTCGCCCTTGGTCCTGAGATAGAACACACCGGAAGCGGCGTTGGCGCCAACGGCCGTGACCAGAAACACCGACCGCGCGCCGTTCGCCCTAGCGAGCTCGGCCGCTACCACCGGATAATCATGATCGATCTTGTAGTACTCGGCCTCGTCAGGGGTGTGGTTGCGTGTCGTCCCCAGCGCGATGAAGATCTCGTCCGCAACCAATTGGGATTTAAGTGCGGGCAGGGACGCGCGATCGCCGATCAGCACCGTGAGCTTCGGATCGCTCACCGCCAGCGGCTTGCGGGCCACCGCCACAACGCGCGAATAATCGGGACTGTCCAACAGGTCGCGCAGCAAATGCGAGCCGATGAAGCCGGTGGCGCCGAAGACAAGTGCGGTTTTCATTCAAGCCACCGTTCTGCGTCGTGAGCCCAAAGGCCAAGTTGTTGAATGCAGATCAGGAGGCCCAATGCAACCTCGGTTAGCTCGCAGGATAGGTAGAGCATTTGCGAAACGCGTTTCGTCACACGACAAAGCCCTCGATGGGTTTCGCTTCGCTCTACCGATCCTACGCGCCAAGTTTAGTGCAAGTTCGCAAGTTCTACTTGCACTCAAAACTCGCCGCGCTCTCGGGATCGCCTTGCCCCTTGTACCGCGCATGTTGCGGATAGGCGCAAAGCGGCCGGCTGCGGCTGGGAAAGGCTGGCCCCGTCGCGACCACCAGATCGGGCGCCTTGCCGTCTTCCACCCAGTCCACGACTGCGCTGAGGAGATCGAAACGATCGAGCGCGGCGCCGCTCGAGCAGTGACCCATGCCGGGCACCAGGAAGGCCCGGCTCGATTTCTCCCGCACCAATTCCATGCCGCCGGAATCCGCCGCCATGCGCTCGTAGTAATTCACGGTGTCGTTCGCCGAAAACCAGGGATCGCTCACTCCGTGGTAAAACAGCAGCTTGCCACCATGGCCGAAGTAGCTCGAAAGGTTGGTCCAGTAGGCGGTGTTGGTGAGGCGATCCATCCCGCTCGCGTTGACCCGGTCTTCGAGTTGATCGACGTTGATGTTTTCCCAAACAGGCGGTCCGACCGGACTGCGCGCGCCTGTGGTCAGGATGCCGGGAATGGCAACGCCTTCGGCTGCCACGCCGCTGTCCCATGGGAACGGCGGATAGACTTGCGTGCCGCGTGAATTCTTCGGTCCGGCAAAAGCTTTCTTCAAGGCATCGACCTGCGGCGGCGCCAGGCAAGAATCCGTCTTGTCATCCGTCTTGTCGCCCTTGCAGGTGAGGACCGCGGGATCGAATTGACAGGCCTTGCCGTCGAAGATCAGGCCATCCTTGACGCCGTCCTTGGCGTCGCAGGCATCGAGGATCGCGTTGGTGATCAGCTTTCGCTCGGCCGCGGAAAACGTCTTGGCGGGCTCCGGCTTGCCGGACGCATCTTTCGGTGCGATCTGGCTGAAGGCGGCGTTGGCCCAGGCGAGACCGATATTGGAATTGCCGGTGCGCAGCGCAGGCGCGCCGGCGACGATGCCGTCGAATTGCTCGGGATAGCGCGCCGACGCCAGCATGCCTTCGCGGCCCCCGGTCGAGCACCCCGTGAAATAGGAGCGCTTTGCGGGCTGGCCATAGTAATGCGCGACGATCGCCTTGGCGGCCATGGTCACCTTGCCGACGGATGCATGGGCGAAGTTGAGCGCGGCTTCCTGGTCCTTCAGGAACGAGGCATCGAACACCGCGCCCTGATGACCGCTATCGGTCGAGACCACGGCAAAGCCGCGCGCCAGCGCCGGCACCTCGCCGGCCGCGTGGTAACCCAGCGGTGGCCGGATCGAGCCGTTCAAACCGCCGCCGCCCTGAAACAAGAACCGGCCGTTCCAGCGATCGGGCAGGGCAACGGCAAAGCCGATCGCGTAGGACTTGCCCTCGACGCCGACGCGCTGATCGATCACGCCGTCCGCGCGGCAGTTCGGCGGCAGCGCCACCGATACTGTGGCCGGCGCCGGCGGTGACGGCTGCACGGTCCCCGGCGGCGCCTCCGGCACTACTTCGGCCTTGGTGATTGTTGCCGTCGAACCCGGCATCTTCCAGCCGGTCAGGTCAGCGCATTTGAGCGCGGGCGGTATGTTGGCCGAATTGTCGGCGCTTGCCGGCGAGATCGCAACGACCATGATGGCCGCGACTAGACCCAGGCCAGCCATCGCATCATTAAGCGCCAGATTTCTTTTTCCCTGCATCGTTCTTCCCTGCCGCTTTCTGATTTTTTGCGGTGCACTTAATTCACGCTGGCCGCCAGGCGATCTGCTGCACTGACACTGACCATCTTGTGTTATTCGGGAGGTGCAGTCCAGCGATGCAGGCTTTCAATCGCTCTCGCCGTTCGCCCTTGCCGATGAAGTCGATCGAGTAGGACGAGCGGATGCTCGATCATCGCGAGCTTGTAACGGTAGTTCGTCGGTCTACCGGCCCTTAAAGTTTCTCACTCTCGCGCTGTTGCCGATTGGACATGGTCATCCCGCGCACTTGAACCCCGCCAGAGGCCACGCCGACCAAACGCCATGGCCGCATTCGTTGCAGAACTCCTGTTCGATCTCGTCAGAACCCTCGTGGGTGGCTGGCTGCGACAGGCTGTGGTGGCGATCTGTGCGTGGCTAGATACGAAGATTCACGGCCGCGCGGCGCGCTTTGTCGTTGGCGGGCTGCTCGGGATCGCCGCCTTCTTCCTCATTCCCGTCATCGCCGGTCTGCTGGGTCTTTGATGCCCTGGCTGAGAACGCATCTCGTCATCGCCTTGGCCATCGGGGCGCTCATCTCGACGGTGCTCCTTGTGCTGGAGCCGCTGACCGACTTCGCGTTTCTTTGGCTGGAGTGGCCCGGCATCAGCGCAGCGTATTTTTTCTGGGGAGCGGTCGGAGGACCGACCTTCGTCGGCATCGCCATTTCCTGGGTCGTGAATGCACTGACCTACGGCCTGGGTGCTTTCATCATTCTCAGCGCCGTCAAGGTGCTGAGGGAAGCATGAGGCGCTGGCTTCAAATGATGGAAAGATTGCGAGGGTTGCTTTGATCATGCGCGGCCAACTTCGCCGCCCATGCCCACTCCCTCACGCCGTCTCCTCGTCACCCTTGGCGACGATCTCGACTTCGAAATAGCCCATGTCGCGGAGCTCGGCGGCTTTCTTCTCGGCCGCTTCCCTTGTGTCTCTCTTCAAGATGATCTGGCCCGCTCCGTCGCGGGCGCAAACGAAATAAGACATTTTCGATTCCCAATTTCGTTTGCATACGCACGGAGCCGGGTTCCCGCAATCGGACGGCTCACTCGTCCAGCCCGGCCTTTTGCCGCATCTTGTCGATCAGCTCCGAGGCCTCGGCCTTGGTCAGCTCGTCCTCGGGCAGGTCCTGGTGCGCCTGCTCGGCGAGGGTCTTGAGATAGGATTCCTGGGCTCCCGTCATCGGATCGTCGCCGGAAACCCAATCCTTCGGGTCCTTCCGGGTGTTGTCGGCCATCGCACATCTCCTATTCCGTTTTCCGTAGAACGTCGGACTCGACTCTTCGTTCCGTTTTTGTTCTCATGGGCCATATCTCGAATTCGCGAGGCGGAACAATGCCGGACCTGGACTTTCTCAGGCGGGAGATCGAACGGATGCGCATCCAGATGGGCAGGCAGAGGAAGGAGATCCTCCAGCTGCAGCGGGCGGGGATCGGGACGGCCTCGGCCGAAGCGCTGCTGTCGCGGATGGAGGCGAAGGTCGAGAGCCTGTGCGCGCAACGCGACGCGCTGAAGGCGGCAGAGCCGCGCCAGACCAAGGGCAGGGTGCTCGGCGGGAGGACGTGGTGAGCAGGCGGTGGTTCGACGACGAGCGAGACCTGTCGCCCTTCCTGACTGCGCTCGAGGACGTTCGCCGCAGAGCGACGCGGGAAGGGTGGTGCTATGCCCACGTCCAGGCCATCATCGTCGCCATCGACCAATACGCGGAAGCGGCGACCGGCAATCGCGAGTATTTCCTCAACAAGCCGGTTTCGATCGGGGACAACCGGAAGGCCGCGGACATTCCGTGAGCGCCCAAGCGGCTCTCGGGACTGCGCGGCTATCGTTGCCGATCAGCGCGGTGAGACCGAGGAGGAGGGCGCTGACCTCGTGCGCGCGGGCGAAGCGGTCTTGCTTCGCGGAGAGGCAGCCGCACGGCTCTTGCCGGACTTCGGACCAGCTCTTGGTGTGATCCCGTTCTGCTCGTCGAACTGCTTCAGCCAGGCCGCGATGTAGCGCGGGTCGTCGGGACAAAGCCGCTCGAGCAAACGAAGGTTCTGCGCCCTGAATTCCACAAGGGTTTTCGGCATCACGGCTCCTCAAAACCCTGCCCGTCGCAAAAAGTGCGGCCGGACGGCCGCCGGGTCAACGGCAAAGAGCGCTTGAAATCCCGGGCGAGCTGATGCAGCGCCAAAAGCGAAAACCCCGCCCTTGAGGAAGCGGGGTTCTCTGTCGAGGTGAAGCTTAGGGACGCTTCAACTGTAAGACGCGCGAGCGGCAAGAAAGTTCAAACGAAAGTGCGCCGCGTCGCTGGAACGTGGATGCGCCCGCGCCGGGCCATTACAAATCCGTAAGTCGGTTGAAAATCGACGCCGAAAAACTATCTCTGCGTCAGGCGGCAGCGTAACAAGCCGCCCTTCAACTGACACCCAGCCGCCGCGCTCAGAACAGGCGAAGCTGGGTCCTTTGACATTCTCCCGCTTAAGGTCCCGCCTCATTGGCCTCAGAGGCAAACGTCGATGGCTGCCCGCACCTACAATCACGAACGCTGGTCGGAAGACGACGACCGGCTGCTTCGATCCATGTGTGAAACCGGCAAGAGCCTGACGCTGATGATCGTGAAGCTCAAGCGCCCCATTGCATCGATCAGGTCGCGCGCGATCGAGCTTGGCATCAATCTGCCGGGCACGCGCATCGGCCTGCGACGGAAGCGGCGAACCGCTTGAGCCCGCGCGTCCGGACAAGGCTGCTTCATGTCGCCGCGCCGCTCTACGCGAGCGGAGCGGCCGAACGATGCTCAGGCCGCAATCCGCTGTTCGACCGGCGCCGTCAGGAACTTGAGCGCTTCGGCATGGGCGAGATCTGGAACCGCGATCGCCGTGTGGCTGTACATCGCGTGTGTGCGCGACGTCGCGATCTGGTCCAGGATCCCCTTGCCCTTGATGACGTGGAGGCCCATGCCGTCATCGACGGGGAAGATCGCCAGCACCACGTCGTAGGCCGCGATCACGGCTCTGAGCGCCTCGGCCTTGTCTTCGGCGACATCGACAAAAACACGAACATCTGCCGCGAGTTCACGCAGCTCGTTAAAATCCAGCACTTTGAGGATACTCCAACGCAACCAACCTGACAGAAGCTTGGTCGCGTTAGGTTACTGAAGCGTCAACAACGGATCGCCGGCCACAAGTTTCACGAACGAGGAAGCGCGATGCGATCTAGCGCTTGGCGTCCTCCTTGCGCAGCCTGGCCTCGGCGGCCTCGTCGACGAGAGTCAAGCTGGCGCCGTCATAGCTCAGCTTGAAACCGCGGCCGACGATCCAGATCCAGCCTTCCCGGTCCTTGATGGCCGAGGCGTTGAACTGGTCGGAGATGGATTTGACGGCAGCTTCCTGCGATCCCGGATTGTTCAGCGTCGCATTGACGCGCCAGATCGGATGCCTGGGATCGGTCTCGTCGCCGTCGACGGCGACCTTGGCGCCGTTGATGTCGCACGCAAGCGTGTACGGACCTCGGCTCGGCCGGCAGAGATAGTGGCGTCGCGCGACGAGCTTGTTGGCCTCCTCGAATGTCATCCCGGGCGAGAAGCCGAACATGTCGGACTTTTTCACGAGGGCGAAGGACGCAGGCTTCAAGAAGCTAGGCTGGATCGCGACGAGGGCTGCGACGGCGACCACGATCAAACCTGCGATGACGATAGCGACCTTCATCAGAACCCCATCAAATACCCTTCCTGGCTTATAGCAGCCGCGGCGCTGTGTCAGGCTCGAGAAATTGCAGGTCCTAAAATTGCAGGTCCTGCAACGTCTTGCACAGGAAGTCGGGAACCTCGCGGAGCCCGTGCTTGCGTTTTTGGCCTCGATAGGGTCTAAGCCCGATCGCTTCATGACTTCTGGCATGAATCAGCAGCGCGCACTCGCGGGTCCGGCCGCGTCCCCAGCAGCAGAATTGCTCCGCGCACCCATTCAAAGGAATTCAGACCATGGCGAAGATGACGAAGACCCAATTGATCGATGCAATTGCCGAGGGCACGCAGCTTTCGAAGAACGACGTGAAGTCGGTGATCGAGTACATGGCGACGGTCGGCTACAAGGAGCTCAACGAGTCCGGCGAGTTCGTCATTCCCGGCTTCGTGAAGATGTCGGTCGTGAACAAGCCGGCGACCGAAGCCCGCATGGGCATCAATCCCTTCACCAAGGAGCCGATGCAGTTTGCAGCGAAGCCCGCCAGCAAGTCGGTCAAGGCCTCGCCGCTGAAGGTGGCCAAGGACGCCGTCTGACGTGCCGGGGATGTCGGTGCGGTGGGCTCATTGACGCGCCGGCGCAGCAATCAACGGCCGAGGACCAGGTGGTGCTCGGCCATCGCGATGGCCGAACATCAAGACGACCATCAGGGTAAACAGCACGCGGTACTCCCTTCGTCCTGAACGACGAGCTTCGTTCCCTCACCATCCTCATCCGCTTCACAAGAAAAAGCCCCGCGCTTTCGCGCGAGGCTTTTCTGGCTGACGGCGTTGGGATTTCAGCGCCTGGCCGACAGCCATGGCTTTAACCTAAAGTTGAAATCGCAAAAAGCAACAGCGCCGCCACGACGGAGTATGTTCGTCAGGCGGCGCTGCCGTGTAACTGGGCGCTGAAATCCCCAGCTTCCATAGGTGCTTGCCGCGCCGAAAAGGTTCAACGCCGCCCCACCAAAATTTTACGTCCGGGGCTGGACTTTTTGTTCTCATTTTGTTCTAGTGAGGCGCCTTGATGGACCGTTGGAGGTTGCTCATGACCGTCGAAAAACAGCGCGAAGTGATCAGGCTCTGGAACGAACTCAGAAAGGTCGAGGGCCCTGCGGCGGAGGAGCTGCGCATCCAGATCCTCGAATGCTTCTCGAAGGAGAAGCCGAAGAGGGCCGCCTGACTTTGTCGACGCCACGCGGCAACGCGTAAGCGCGATCCGCTCCGAGGGGGCACGCTTGATCTCTCGCCGCGCTGCTTGCCGGCGAAGAGTCTTCTCGAAGTTTCGTCGATGAAGAGTCTGTTGCAGAAGACACTCGTCGAGGAAGAGACTTGTCGAAGAAGGGTCCTGCCGCGTCGATGGTGTGAGCGCTTTCATCGATCGTTAGGAGTTGCTCTCCGCGCATTCTTGCGACTCCGATTCGTTCTTCGCGAACGAAACGGAGTCGAAGCTGGAACAAAGCCGGGCGTTCTTGCGCCGCTCTCGCCGCGAAGGTGCCGGATGCGTCTGGCTAACGATAGCTTATACGGATGCCGATAACCCTATTCGGTTAGGTTAAAAGCCCAATCGCGTTGCGCTTGCTGCGCCTTGGGGTAGGTGTTCGGCAAAGACAAGCAAGAAACGCCTTTGCCGAAAACGATTTGCCCAAGCAGCAATTTGCCATGATGCCTTTTTCAGCTCCGTCCTTTTTCCAAGGCGACCGGCACACCTACCGGCGCGTCGCCGTCGTCGGCACGCTGTTCTGCCTTGCTTTCGTTGTGATCAGCTTCTCGCTGCGGCCGCAGGCCGAGGACACGCGCGTTGCGGTCAAGGCCGACCGGCTGGTCCGCACGGCAGGCCAAGCCGCGCGCGCCAATTAACGCCGCGCGCCAATTAACGCTCGTCGCCGCAACGGCGGTCATCGGCCCGCGCCTGCGGGCATCCGGCGCCGCGCGAGGCGAGCGCCACGAAGCCGGCATAGCCGGACAGGTTGAGCAAGACTTCGAGCCAGGCGGGCATATCTCTTTCTCTCCGCTCAGCAGGGAACGGACTCAACGTCCGCGCGCATTCCTGGTTCCATACTCCTGCGAAGAAACTCAGAGCCGGGTGGTCGGGTCGAGCCGGCGGCCGAGGGTCGCGACGGATTCGCTCGACGGCTGCTCCTTGAGGAACTCGGCGATGGCCTGCGCCAGCTCGCGGTCGCTCATCGGCGTCGGCGGCGGGCGCAGCGTGCCGACACCGAAGCTGCGGACGATCTCGTCGTAATGTTCATCCTCGGATCTGGGAACCAATTTGCGGATACGGGCCAGCAAAGCGGATAAGGGCAAACTCTCCTCCATGATTGTCGTCCCCGCTGGCAACCGTCATGGTCTGCTGCCATCTGCTCCCATGAAACTGAAAACCCCGCCAGCACCGCGGAGATGCTGACGGGGTCTTCGTGCTGTCGCCTCGACCCGGATGGCGGAGGCTCCCGCACTTGAGAGGCTAACCCCCGTCTCGCCGTTTCGTTCCCGCTTCATCGACATTTCTCGCCTGCGGGCTGGTTCCATCCATGCGGCAACCATCGCAGGCGCTCGCCGTTGTCTCCGCGACACGCGAAGGAGGACAAGCATGAAGAAGACACTGGCAGTTCTGGCCACCATCGCGGCGGTCGGTGTGACCGCGGTCGCGGCGCCCGCGCCGGCTGAGGCGCGTGGCCGCGGCGGTATCGGCCCGGGCCTCGCGTTCGGCCTCGCCGCCGGCGCAATCACCGCGGGCGCAGTCGCGGCTTCTCAGCCCTATGGCTATTACGGTCCCCGCTACCGCTACTACGACGGTCCCGCCTATTACGGACCGGGTCCGTACGCCTATTACGGCGGGCCGTACTACCGTCACCACCACTACCGTCATTGGTAGTCGGCGAATAGCGAAAAGCCCGGAGCGGAGCTCCGGGCTTTTTTCATTCGCAGGTCTTGTTTACTCGCCCATTTTCGCGCTTGCCGGCGCGATGATGCCTACGGCCAGAGCGAGGGCCGCTCGACCTTGCGGGCATTCTCCAGCGTCGCCACGAAATATTCCTCGCGCTCGCGCTTGAACTTTTCCTGCGTGGCACGGAAGGCGGCGACACGGGCGGCGATTTCTTCGCGTTCGCGCTCTTTGCGTTGTTCGTCTTCGGTCATGTCAAATCCCCTCTACACCTGAGTATGTGCACATCCGAACTCAAGCACTGCCGCCGCAATCACGTTGAGTCGCGTCAACACATCCATTGGCACTTCCGAATGGGGCGTCAATGGGGAGGAGGCATTGCAGGATTGTGATATGCGAAGGTCGGAAGAAATTGCCGAGCGCATTGCGTTAGCGCTTGATAAGAGCGTCAACGATCTTGCCGCTTGCGCATGTTGCTGTCAGGCCAAACTATTCGGGAGGCGCGGTTGATCGCATCGGATCTTCAGAGCGGTATCGAACGGCTCGGTGACATGATCGCCGAGGCCAGGACCATCGTGCCGTTCACCGGTGCCGGCATCTCGACCGAATGCGGCATTCCCGACTTCCGCTCGCCGGGCGGAATTTGGACGCGTAACCGTCCGATCCCGTTCGACGAGTTCGTCGCGAGCCAGTCAGCGCGGGACGAATCCTGGCGCCGCCGCTTTGCGATGGAGAAGGTCTTCGCCGCAGCGAAGCCCGGCCGCGGCCATCGGGCGCTGGCATCGCTCTACCGCGCCGGCAAGGTTCCCGCCGTCATCACCCAGAACATCGACAATCTGCACCAGGCCTCCGGCTTCGCGCCGGAGCACGTGATTGAACTTCACGGAAATACCACTTATGCGCGCTGCATCGGCTGCGGGCAGGACTATCCGCTGGACTGGGTGAGGCGGCGTTTCGAGGGCGATGGCGCTGCGCCCAACTGCACCGCCTGCGACGAGCCGGTGAAGACCGCCACGATTTCCTTCGGCCAGATGATGCCAGACGAGGAGATGCAGCGTGCGACAGCGCTGTCGCAGGCATGCGATCTCTTCATCGCGATCGGTTCCTCGCTGGTGGTCTGGCCGGCGGCCGGCTTTCCGATCATGGCCAAGCGCGCCGGTGCACGTCTCGTGATCATCAATCGCGAGCCGACCGAGCAGGACGACATCGCCGACCTCGTCATCCACCACGACATCGGCGAGACGCTCGGGCCCTTTGTCGGCAATTGAGGCATCAATTTGATTCGCGGCTGTGCAAGCTGTTCATAGGTTCCGGCGAATCTCTTTTTTGTCTATGCGTCTCAACCGGGAGTGTTATCTTTTGAGTCGAAAGATTCGCGTCGCGTCGAATTGAGAACATTCTCTTAAGGCGCGTGATTCGGGCGCCGCCAATGTGGCGGGTTGCATGGCAGTGTGGGGTCCGGGGTTATGGGGTCGTCGGACGGATTTGAGTCCAAGAAGCTTGGAGTTCCCGGACAGGGCACCTCGCCAGGGCGATTGACGCCGGGCGAGCATGGCGGAGCCGGCCGCGACAATGCGCTCAATCCCTTCACCGGATTGGGCGAAGCCAGCGCCAACCTCGTCGAGGTCACCGGCGTCATCAAATGGTTCGACGCCTCCAAAGGTTACGGCTTCATCGTTCCCGACAATGGCTGGCCGGACGTGCTCCTGCACGTTACCGTGCTTAGGCGCGATGGCTTCCAGACGGCTTATGAAGGCGCCCGCATCGTCGTCGAGTGCATCCAGCGCGCCAAGGGCTACCAGGCCTTCCGCGTCGTTTCGATGGACGAGTCGACCGCGATCCACCCGGCGCAGATGCTGCCGCCGCGCACCCATGTCACGGTCACCCCAACCAGCGGGCTGGAACGGGCCCAGGTCAAATGGTTCAACCGGCTGCGCGGATTCGGCTTCCTGACCTGCGGCGAGGGCACGCCCGACATCTTCGTGCACATGGAGACGCTACGCCGCTTCGGCATGACTGAGCTGAGGCCGGGCCAGTATGTGCTGGTCCGCTTCGGGCCCGGCTCCAAGGGCATGATGGCGGCCGAGATCCATCCCGAGACCGGATCGCCGGGATTGCAGTCGCACTAAGGCTATGACTTCCAGCAATTGTGAGCAGAGGCGCGCTGCAAGTCCGGCGCGCCTCTTCCTTTTCCGGCGGTCGCCGCGTAAGGACTGATTGAAGTCCCACGCCGCGAGAGCCCCGATGAATTCTGATCGAAAGGCCGCCTGGTCCGCTCTGAAGGGCTGGCTGGCCGCCATCCTCGTCATCGCCGGCTGGGCCGTCGCCGGCGCGCCGGCCGGCGCCGCGAGCTTCCAGCCGCTCGAGATCGTCACCAAGAACGGCGTGCAGGTGTTCTCGGTCGAGATGGCAACGACCCCGGAGGAGAAGGAGACCGGCCTGATGTACCGCAAGGAATTGGCCGACGGCAAAGGCATGCTGTTCGACTTCAATCCCGAGCAGGAAATCTCGATGTGGATGAAGAACACTTATGTGTCGCTCGACATGATCTTCATCCGCGCCGATGGCCGCATCCTGCGCATTGCGGAGAATACCGAGCCGTTGTCGACGAAGATCATCTCCTCCCGGGGACCCGCCCGGGCCGTGCTGGAGGTGGTGGCGGGGACGGCGCAGAAGTACGGCATCCGCCCCGGTGATCGCGTCGGCCACCCCCTGTTCGGCGGCAAATAGGACGGGCAGGGGCGATTGCGGCCCAGGCCGGCGGCTTTGGAAAGCTTGCTGGCGCTCCGGGAAGCGTGTATCGACGGGGCTCGCCGGACATTCGGGGTATAGCGCAGCCTGGTAGCGCGGCAGTTTTGGGTACTGCAGGTCGTTGGTTCGAATCCAGCTGCCCCGACCAACCAACCCGCTGAAACTGCGGCGACATTTGTTCTCCTTTCCATGCCGATTGCGCCCGCGCCACCCACGGGGAAGCACCGGGGAAGCACGAGCGCAGATTTTAAGCCTTTTGGCCGGCTTTGACAGAGGCCGGCGCAGCGGTTCAGTGCAGCCTGTTCTCGATTGCTGCTTTGGCTTCCATCATCTGCAGCGCCGTCGGCAAAGTCACGGCCGCGTCGATCTCGACCAGGTTGCCGGGCAGGGCGCGGAATTGACCAGCGGCCTTGCCTTTGAGCGGCGCCAGCATCGCGGCGGCGATCGCCGAGCTCACCTGACACCTGACAAGTGCGTTTCGGTCTTCAATGGCTAAGATTAGGTCGGTACCGCGGCGAGCGAGCAGGGCGCCGAGATCATTGGAGTTCGTCGAGGTGCGGAGGGCGACTGAGTTGCGCATGATGTTTTGCCTTTCGAGCAAATGAGCAGTCCAGGGGCGAAATGACCGACATCAGACGGCCCCGCGCACCTTTGGGCGTGCGCCTTGGACATACGCGCGCGGCCCCTGGACAAGATTTGTGATCGCCGCTGACCGGATTGGCTATCGGCTGATGTTTGGGCTTTCGACCCGCGATCAGGATGAGGCCTGCCGAGAACTCAGCAACGAATATTTTGTCTGGAAAAGTCTAATACGTAAAACCAGACACGCTTGTTATTGAGCGCGCTCGCTTTTCATCTCGCGTAGCTGTCGCCTGTCGACTTTCAAACTCGCAAAACAATACAAGAAATAGCTGTGCCGCAGGCACTTTTGTGACTCTGAGATTCGCTTTGCATCAAGGACTTAGCTAGACTCAGCGCGCCGAATAGGAGCGCATCATGAAGGACAAGCGAATTTCACCCGCAAATGATCCTGCCGTCGTTGCCCACAAGCGCGTCCTGGCTGCCGGTGAAGATGATGCGAAGTATCTGGCGGCAATCATCGAACTCGAGACATGCCCGGCTTACACAGCGCAAGGCATTCGCGCCAAGCGCAACCTCGAGCGTGAACGCCTGGCTCACCTTGGTCGGGGAGATGTGCTTACGCGAGAGGGGCGTGCCATGATGGCGCGCTTGGCCGAGACGATCGATGAAGGGCTCGCTTACTTGACGCGCGCCGGCATGCGAACGCGAAGGGCCCGGCCGGAGACCACCCCCGGCCCGGCATCCGCCCCCCGGGGGGAGGGGCCGGCTCGCAGTCCAAAGGCCGCAAAGCCGCTCGACTAATTTTCGGATTCTTGAGAAGTTCAGGGTGTTTCAGTCGATCGTTTCAAATTCGGAAATCACATCATGTGGTGGCAGGCAGCAATTTTCGCGGCCGTGACGCTTTCACTTGTCACGCTATGGGCATGGTATCACGCGCGCGTAGGTGCGCGGCGTAGCGCACTCGCAATAGCGGCGAGCATCGCCGAGCAGGATGAAGCTTGGGATCACCGACACGACCCGCCCCACCGCCCACTAGTGTCTGGACCGCCAACCCCAGCCCTCCCGGCGCCTGCGTTCGTTCAACACTATCGGAAACGAACGTCTATCAGCAGGTGGATCGCAATTTTCGTGTTCTCGCTCGTCTACACGGGTGGAGTAGTTGGCTCCTTTGAATTCTTCTCGAAGCGATTTGCTTGCACGGTGTTGCCGCAGGAAGGTCGCCGCTCGTGCGGCGCTGAAGTTGCATTAAACGCGGCGCTCTGGCCTTTCGATCTTGGAAAAGAAGCTGCTCGTTGGGCTTTCGAACAAGAAGGCGCGCGGCTCGCTCGGGTGAATTAGTTCATTTCACCGCCATCTTCGATTCATTTTTCGATAACCGCGTCTGAGTTACCTTCATCTCACGGACGTCTACGCCGCTTCGCCGACGGCACCCACCGCGCAATCCCGCGCAGTTCCCTCTCACCACGTCGGCGATAAATGGGCTACCCCACAAAATACTTCCGCCAGTACGATTACGTTTCGTATCAGAACGCCAATCCCAATCGGCCACTGCCAGCAACGTCAGTGCACTCCGACCTCAACCAGGTCGCGTTGTCGACGGCAGAGATCGTGGATTTTCTCAAGAAGTCCATCCGTGCAGACGGGGCCTTGGCGAATGAGTCCGTAGGTTTCGACCAGCTTACGTTTAGCGTGAAGGCGGCCATTGGCGACATCACGTCTGTCGACACCGTTTTGGCTGCGGCCGAGCAGGCAAGCGCGGACGCCGCCACGGCGACCGCCCAGGCTGGAATCGCTACTACCCAAGCCGCCGACGCCGCGACGTCGGCGACGAATGCCGCGTCGAGCGCCACAGCGGCGAGTACTGCCTCTGCAAGCGCTGCGGCGTCGGCGACGAGTGCGGCCGCGAACGCGACCGTCGTGATGGGCGATCAATACGCCTTCAGCGCGACCACGACCATGGCCGATCCCGGGGCGGGTCTCCTGCGTCTCAACAACGCGACCTTGGCCTCGGTCACTGCGATCGCGGTGAGCGCGCTGACGAACGCAACCGGCAACCCGAACATCCGTTCGTACCTGTCGACGTGGGGCAGCGGAAGCAGCGTCAACCGCGGCACGATCGAGATCCGCAAGATCGGAACGCCGTCAACGTTCGCAATCTTCAGGGTTACGGCCGCTGTCACCGACAACACGACTTGGGAACAGATCACGGTCGCCTACGTGACCGGAAACGGCACATTTTCAGCCGCGGATTTGTTGTCCGTGCAGTTCTCGCGCGCCGGCGATGCGGGGGGAGTTACGTCGCTTGCGGGCAACACTGGCGTCTTCACTCTTAGCCACGGGTTGGTGGCCTCGACCAACGACATCCAGTTTGACGTAGGCCTTTCGAGAGGCTATCTCGCCGGGCTGACACTTTCGACGGCGAGTTCGTCGGCAACCTTCGGCGTCGCGGCCGGCGTCGCGGTGGATTCTACTCAAGCCGATTTCATGAAGCTGGCTTCGGCTTACACGAAGACCACCAGCGCGTGGGCTGTAGGCACTGGCAATGGCGCGCTCGACACAGGTGCGATTGCGGCGTCTACCTGGTACCACGTCTATCTGATCAAACGTACTGATACGGGCGTTGTTGACGTTCTGGTTTCGCTGAGCGCAAGCGCTCCGACTCTGCCAGAGAATTACACGCTGTTCCGCCGCATTGGCTCAATGGTAACGGATGGGTCAAGCCAGTGGGGGAAGTTTGTCCAGGTCGGTGACGAATTTCTGTGGGATACGCCTAGCTCCAACGTGAACGTATCAAACCTTGGTACGACGGCCACGCTTTACGGTCTCAGTGTGCCAACCGGGGTTAAAGTTGAGGCGTTGATCAGGGTGCTTTTCAACCACGCTAGTGCGTCAGTCGGCGGGTTGATCAACTCTCCAGATGAGGCAGCAGCGGCGATTAATACCCCGGCCGGCAACATGAACATGGTCGTTCCCGCGTCGAACGTCGCTCATGCGTCGCAAATGCGGATACGCACGAACACCAATGGCCAGATTAGAGCAGTGTCGGGCAGCTCGAGCTCGACGCTGATCGTCGCGACCTACGGCTGGGTTGATCGTCGAGGCCGAGACATCTGATGACCGGCGAGATCCATGCAGTCTCGGAGACGCTCGGTGCGTTGAAAACGGACGTGAAGCATCTGCGCGAGCGCGCCGAGGGCTTCGACGCTGTCGGTTCAGCCTGGTCCGTTTTCTATCACGGTGGGCTCCGGCGGTGCCGGGTTGCAGCGGCATCCATCTTGACCCTCAATTACACCATCAAGGCGCACTGAAGATGCCGCAACTCGTAGAGTTCGAAGGCCAGCGCCATGAGTTTCCAGACGACTTCACCCAAGCGGAGATTCAGCGCGCATTGAGCTCTCGCCCGCGTGTGCCGCAGCCGATGCCTCCGCTGCCGCCGGGCTACAAACTCGATCTGCCAGCTACGGTCCCGCCATTGCCGCCCGGCTACAGGCTCGACAAGCCGCCGTTCGATCCGACACCACCGTTCGACCAGTTCGACGCTGTCGTTCCGGCTCAGACGCCGAATCCGTTCGACCAGTTCGACGCGTCGCCGCCCATCGCGACGGAGCCCGTCGTCATCCGGAACGGCCGTCTTGTTGTGACGCCGGCAAATACAGCGCCCAAGCCGATCGAGCGCCCCGCATCGGTCCTGCCGAGCAGTGTCGGCGGCGCCGTCCGCGACTTCCAAGTCGGCGCGCAAGGCGTCGGCAAGGGGCTCACCGACATCGTCACCGGCCCGTTCGACCTCGTGGCCGGCGCGCAGAATCTTGCTACCACCGGCATCAACAAGCTGTTCGGCACGAACATCCCGATGGCCACGCCGGCGTCCAAGCTGGTCGAGCAGGCCGTCGACGCCACCGGACTCCCGGTCATCGATCCGGCCACGATGTCGCGTAGCGAGAAACTTGCCTACGATGCCAACCGGTTCGGCACCCAAGCCGTCGGCACCGGCGCCATGTTGGCGCGGCGGGCTCCGCAGGTGGCGGCTGCGACGACGCGTTCCGACACAGTGCCCGGGCGGATCCTTGACCATATGGCGCGCCCTTACACGGAAGCGCCGGCGCGGACCTTAGTGGGGGATACGATCGGAGGCGTCGGCGCTGGCGTCGCGGTCAATGCTTCCGATAACTACGTTCCGGCCGATGCGAGCGTCTTCGGCCACTATGTCGGGCACGGCCTCAAGGACGTCACCAACGTACTTGCACCACTGGCCGGGGCTTCGGGCGCGAACACCTTGCAGGCAGGCGTTGATGGCCTGGGCGGACTGATCCGAAATATTGCGTCGAAGACCTTCACATCAGCACCGGCGCCCATCCCGCTCAATCCGGCCACCAAGACGCCCTACAGCAACTCCGATGTCGACCGTGCCGCGGCCAAGATGCAGTCGGCAGCGACCGGATCGCCTCGGGCCCTTGCCCAGGACATTCGTGAAAACGCAGCCCGCCTTGCGAAGCCCGATGACGGCGCAGCGCCGCTCCAGGCATCGGCCATGCCGACCTCAGGATTGCTCTCCCGAGATCCGGGCCTCATTGCAGCCGAGCAGGGCGCGCGCCTTAAGTCTGCTCCCGACTTCATTAAGCGCGACCAGGCCGTAAAGGCCGCAGCCGCCGAACGCGTGGAGGCGATGCGCGATCCTGAGGCAGATCTGGGCGCTGTCATGCGCCGGGCGGCTGAAGCACGGACGGAGCGCATGAACGCCGCAGAAACCGACGTCCTACAGCGAGAGGACGCCGTCAGCTCGCTCGACCAGATCAGACGCGATCAAGGGCAACCGCTCAGCGCTATAGCCAACTCCGAGGCAAAGGCGAACGCATCCCGGCGCCTCGACCGGGCCTTGGTTGAGGAGACCTACATTCCGGCCCGCGCTGAGAAAAACCGTCAATTCGACGCGGCCCCTGGGCGCAATCAAGAGCTCCCGGCCGATGACGTCTTCGGCGCGATCGACCGCATCCGCGGCCAGGCCAATGACCTTGCGCCTGGCACGCTGCCGGAGGACTTCATGCGACGCCTCGATGCGCTGCGGCCGCAGATGGTCGAGCATCCGCCGGGGAGCGGCCATATGGTCAACATGGGCGGCCCGGGAACCGCACTGGGAGCTGATCTGGCCGATCTCCGCAAGTTCATCGGTCCGGCGCAGCAGCAGGCGCAAGCGCGTGGCAATTTCGACCTTGCTGACAATCTGGGCCGCCTCCGCACGGCGATCAATCGCACGATCGAGGGTGCCCCGGGCTACGCCGACGCGAATGCGAACTATCGAGGCTTCGCCGAGCGCTTCCGCCCGGAGCCGAACGATCCGATGGCCAAGTTCACCAGGGCGATCGACCGAGGCGGCCAGAATGCTGACGGCGAGCTTAACCGCGGCGCCACGCCGCCGAGCGAGACCGCGAGCAGGTTCCTGTCGTCGCCGGAGGCCGCGGCCACACTGCCGCGCGCGCTACAAGGCTCTCGGGCCATGACCGCCGGCGAAACAGCGCTCCGGGACCACTACCGCTCGAGCTTGGCTATGTCCGCGCTGAATGCGGACGGCACGATCAACCCGATTCGAGCGTCAGCGTGGGCAGATAATCATGCGGATATCTTGGCGCAGTTCCCAGCGATCAGGCGCGAGTTCGACGATATCGTCGCACAGGCACGTCGAGGCGAGCAGATGCACTCGCAAGCGCGCGCCGATCTCGAGGCCGCCCGTACGGCCAGGAATGCTACCGAGGCAGAAGTGGACCGGTCGGTGATTGGCACTTTGATCCGCGAAGACCCGAGTGAGGCGGCGTCAAACATTCTTAACGACAAATACGGTGGATCGAAGAAGCTGGACGAAATTAGCGCCTTGGTCCGCAACGACGCACAAGCGCAACGAGGCTGGAAAGCCGCCGTGTCGGAAGTCCTTGCCGATAAGGTGCAGGGAACGCGTCAAGTGGGCGAGACGCTCGAGGTCCAGTTCGCGCGGCTGGCCAAGGAGTTCAAAGACAACGAGGCGCTGCTCGCTAAGACCTTCTCACCGGAGGAGATGAACAATCTGCGCCAAGCGCACAAGATCCTGTCGTACTTCAAGGAGGCCGAGAAGCGGGCGACCGGGGGTAGTGACACTGCGGAGAAAATCAACATTCCTGGCTGGGCGCAGCTGGCCGTCCGACACTTCAAGGGCGATCTCGCCGGCGGCGGTTTGATCAAGCGGTTCAAGTTGCTTCTCGAAATGCTACCATCGAACAAGCAGAACGCTGACGAGATCATTCATATGGCATGGTTTGATCCGAACGTAGCCGCATACCTACTGGAGCGCCCGATCAAGAACCCGAATGTGCCGCAATACAACATTGATCTGCGTCGGCTTATCGCAGCAGCAAACGCATCTCGCGAGAATTAAGGAGTTTGTATGCCTTCGATTGCGGCTTATGACTTGACAGAGCAGCAGCGGACACTGGTGCGCCTGATCGTGAACGAGGGTAGGCGGCCCGAGGAGGCGGCCGAGCTCGCCGGTTATCACCCAAAATCCGTCTACAAGACAATGCGGCTGCCGGCCGTTGCGGCGGCGATCTCAGACTCTATCCAGCTGGACTTGGCTGTTGTTGGGGCGCCGTTGGCCTATCGGGTGGCAAAGTCGTTGTTACAAGATGCAAGCGTCAGCGCGCGCGTCCGAGCAGATCTCTCGATCAAAGTGTTGGATCGAGCAGGACACATTGCGCCCACTCGCAAGGAGATGAGCTCTCAGCAAAAGTCGCTCTCGGAAATGTCACGCGACGAGCTCGCCGACTTTATTGCCAGCAACCAAGCGGAGATCGACAGGATCGAGGCGGAGCTCGCGTCGCGCGCGAAGGACGTGTCGTATCTGGGCTAGAAACTGCGGAACGCCGCTCCCTCGTCATCGGATTGTTAGCCGCGTCACGCGTCACGCCAGCCGTAACGGCGGCGCAAGGTGCACTTTCTGATGCGATGGTTGCCCGAGATCGCGAGTGCAAGGGTGGGGTGGGGAAGTTTTGCCGCGACCGCGAGGCCACGGTTGTCGAGCGTAGGCAAGCTTTGGATGTCGCCGTTGCCGCTGTTGGACGGGATGCGGACCCTCAAACCGAGGCCACCATCAACCTCGTCGCGTGGGCTACCCTCGGTGCCGTACGGCCGGCACCGGAGGATTTCGCGATGCTTCGGCTCGTTTTGCTCGCGCTGCTTCCTCAAGTCGGCGGGGTTGTTGATGTTGGTCGCGCGCAGCGGCGGGGTGCAAAAAAAAATGGCCCTCCGAGTTGGATCGGGGCAGAGAGACCTCGTGGCCTCAGTAGAGCGCGTTGGACCCCCAGTGCATTTCGGCGAGCCTGGTTAGACTTTGCAGCATCAATGTGACTGGGCTGGTTCGGGCGGACGAGGTAAGATGATTGATGTTGAGTAAACAAAGGATCGGCAGCGCTGGCGCGCTGGAAGGCCATCACATCACTTGAACGCCTTATTCAGGATCGCGGCGATCCGTGCTCCGGCAAGCGCAATGCGCTGATTTGCGATCCGGTGCGCGCGGGACTGATAGGCAGCTGTGAGCTTGTAAGGGCCGTTGCCGCTCCGGATCGGCGGCGCGTATACCGACTGCTTCGCGATCACGAAGCTTTCCTGGATCCAATCCCGCTCGTCGGTGGATCCAGCGTCGACCTTCTTCAGGGCGGCGCCGGCGGCGATCGCGTCGCTGGGGGGCGCGCCGGTGGGGCCAAGCAGGCCGTCCCAAAAGGCATGTAGCTCGCGCGCGCTGCCGCATTTGGTGCATTTGATCTTCACGCCGTTGCCGCCAGCGTCACCGTCGGTTCCCGCACGCGTGAACCGCGCGGCCGCGTGGAGCGGCTGGTGCAGGTCCCCCGCCACGTGAAGAAACCATGCCAAGTCGTACGAGCGCAAGTCGTCCGACGCCGTCTTATCCGCGAGCGCGGCCTTGAAAAGGGCGATCTGAGTCTGTGCGTTGGGCCTTTGCGGCTGCTTGAGCGCGGTTCCGTCGGTCGAGAACGGTAGATCGATGAAATGCCAGTACTTGTGTCGGAAATGATCGACGTAGCCGATGTTCTGCGCGGCCTCCGGCGTATCCGGCGCGACGTTGCCGTTTTGGGTGCCGTCGCTGGTGTAGCCAGGAAGTGACTTGATCTGATCGGGCCAGGTCGCCGCCTTGACGAACGCCACCTGGTCATGCTGGCTGGCCGCCACACCCTGCACCCAGTCCTCGTACTGCGGATTGAGCTTGAGGAGCCGAGCGGCCTCTTCCTTGGCCGCGGGGGTCAGTTGGCTCCAGGCCACCGCCGCCGCCTCCATATGTCCGAAGTTGTTCCAGGCCTTTGCGGGAGTCATTGCCAGCGCGGCAAAGCTTAGTGCCATCCCGAAAAGTGTCCTCACGGCAGTCCTCGCTGAAATGAACACTTCCAAAACCCGCGAAGGGTTCAGACGGGGCAAAAAAGTTTAAGGCGGTCATGGCAGCCGCTTGCTGACGGCTATCCCGATCACAGCACGATGCCCGGTTCGATCACTTTAAGGCGGTATCGCAAACCTCTTTGCAAGCCGCTGACTACCGGCGGGCCACTGTCGGACGTCTGCATGTACGGTCTCAACGTCTCGCGTGCCGCGACCGGCAAGGAGCCCATCGAGAACGAAGGGGTTAGCGATTGACACTCCGCCGTGCCGTGGAAGGCAGTGAACCGAAATCACGGGCATCGCATTTGGGTGATTGCCGCCGACTTTGACGTTGGGCTCCGTGGTCAGAAATGCGTAGAGGTCGTTGGTAGTCTCGTGCTCCTTGACCTTCTCGAGATTCAAACTGGTCCCGATGCCGGCGGAGTAGGCGAGCCCTAATGAACTCCCCGATTCAAGGAGACGCCACACGTGGGTAATCTCGCGCCGATGCTAGGCATACTTCCTTGCTATAAGTCCCTAATTGTGCGGACGGCCGCAAACCTGCGCTCACCCGCTGGAGCATGCCATCAGGCGCTTAAGCGACCATGAACAGTGCGACGCCACAACCAAGCAGATCGAGAACGAGCAAAACGATCAAACCGAGCTTCTCAAATCAAACAATAACCCTCGAACCCGCCATCGCGATCTCCGCCATGGAAGGTTTGACCTCTTGACCAAGCGCATTCAGAACGCGAGCTGCCTTGCTCTGAAGGACTGCTTCGCCCACTGCCTGGAAGGAGAAAGTCTTTCCTTGGACATCCGAAGGGGGAATTTGCGAAATCTTCTCTGAGGGGATGTGTTCGCGAGATACAGTGACCATGTAGGTCGACTGCGCCCACTTCTTGTCTTGTTGTACAATTGGCTCATAAGCGGTGCCGCGGTATTTCTGCTCGGCCTCTTCGAGCTTTCGCCGAAATTCGTTCGTCAGAGCCTCATATCCCGCGATTCCAAGTTGCGACGTTGTCGGCGCGGTCGCAATTTGAAGCTTTAGTCGAGAGATATCTAATATTAGGTTTGGGTCTGCACCAGGAGCTGGAGCCAATCCTTGCGCGTGGGCCAAAGCAGGCACACAAAGAACGGCAATAGCACTAATAGTGCGCATCCGAGCCTCCTAGACCACAATGAAATGACGATGCTTTAAGCGAAGTCTAGCCTAGGGTTGCACGCAAATCCAGAGCCCAATTTGGATCAAAATCAGTTTTGCGTCGGGACAAGAATGCTGAAAATCGACGAGCCGTGACCAACGTAGACGCTATGAGTTGTCGTTGAACGGCGCCCTCCGACGTTTCCAGCCGTTCGGTCAATAGGTTCGCCACAAGTAAGTTCTTCGCCTCCAAGGCGTCGATTCTGGACAAGCCGAATTCGCCACTGACCTGTGTGATGAATACCGCTGCCCGGACGCTCGCGCTCAGGTTTACTGGGCAGGTAAAAGCTTCGGCAAGATCTCTCGGGGCAACGTAGATTTTGTCGCCGGCCGCATTATTATCAATGTGTGCGCTCAGATCAAAAGTGGCCTGTGTAGCACTGCAAACGTTACGCAACGTATCTCGCTTGAGGCCCGCAGCTTCGGGAACAGCTCTGGCAACGATCGTTTCGTTGTGGCGTTTCAAAAAGACGGTATCGTTTGCCATAAAGCCAAACCGCCCTGTGGCAAGACAACTCAATAGGCTCGACGTTTTTCCAGCGTGCTTTGGACCAACAAACAGTAGCGCCGCTAGGTCTGTTGTTACTGCCGCGGCATGTATAGGAATATATCCATCGTTGAGCAAAGCATGCTGCAAAACAGAACGAACCGCGCGCATACCCGCAAAATAGCCGGTGAGCCCGTCTGCCTCAGATATCAAGAAGGACGAGATGCCGTCTGTAGCATGCAAAACAGCCTTGTTGTTGATTAGAAACGATTGGATAGGGACCAGTTTGCGGTCACTGCTTGCTGTGGGCTC
>NZ_LAXE01000001.1:4791079-4794470 GCF_003122645.1 Bradyrhizobium sp. SUTN9-2 | reverse complement strand
CCGGCGGGGTGAACGTCGATTAGGACGGTTACATCGGCGCGCTGAGCGTCCCCTTCAATTGTCTGGACTCGAAGGCCAACAAAATAGCCTTTCAGGAAAGCGATGAAACCCGCCGAGTTAGAACTAACGACCACTCGAAACTGATCATCGTCAAAGGATATGACAGCCTGCATCGAATGGATTCACCATGAGAGACTTCAATAATTTGACGCGAAACGAAGCGTAATCCTGTAGTTCGGGATCCAATTCGTCTCCAGGTTGGTAGCCGTATAAATCAAGCGACTGCACAGCGCAGAAGAAGCGAACGGCTTCTGGCAAACTACAGGCTAAAGTTCCTCCAGCAGCCAAATACTTCGCGCAAAACCTGCTAAACTTGGACCAATTTATCGATGCGTGGGCATCGATACTAAACATAATGGCCGCACGTACAACCTCGTACTCCGTTGGGAAGCGTCGCATTAGATCGAAATCGATCGCGAGAAGCTTGCCGCTTTGATCTCGGATTACATTCGAAGGGTAGAAGTCCCCGTGGATAAGAGAGTTCCAGGACTGGTCCATGCCGAACACCAGTCCCTGCATTTGGAGCCTGGTAAAAGCCAGGCGCTTTTCGTTGATTCGGGATACAGTCGCTGGCGACGCTGTTTCCAGGATAAGGGGAAACCGATCCTCAAACAGCCTGTGCATTTCGCGCAGCGTAGGGGACGGCAGATCAGTCTCCCAGCGCATCGTACTAATTCCACTGTGGATGCCCGCCAGGAGGGCCGCAGAAGGCTCGAGGTCAAGCGGGTTATCGCTCTCGGCGGCGCGCCCTTCGATGTACTCGCTCAAGGTCGCGACGTAGCCGCGCGCTTCCTCGCCGAGAGTTGGATCCGGCAAAATCAGATCGATCCGGGGGGCAAGTGCGGTCGTACCATTTGCAATTTCGTTCTGGATTGCACATCTTCTCAAAACGGCGGCAACGGGTTCGGCTAATCTATTGATCTTAATTACAACAACGCGTCCGCATTGATCACGGCAAAGAAAGACTTTCTGCTTTCGCGAAGGAAGTGACGCGTAGAGGGTGACGCCAGCTTGTTTGCAAAAGTTGTCGACGAGGGTGCGGAGCAACGGTTCATCTCTCACGAGCGGCCCTCGATCTTCTCGCAAGCTTCTGCAATAGCGTTTGCTATGTAAGCATTCTCGTCGTCTGTCATGAGAGGGTGGATCGACGGACAGAAAATGCGAGACCCTATATCCTCCGCAACCGGATTGTTCCTACTTGCAACAAGATTCGCAATGTACGAATTGCTCTTCCATGTCGGCTCGTTCGCAACAACGCAGCCGATGCCCAACTCTTCGAGAGCGTGCATCACGTACGTCCGAGCCTCGGGGGATTTCGGTCCCTTCAATAGCAAGGTGTACAAATTATAGGAGCATCTGTCGTTCGGCCCGTCAGTCGGCAAAACCAACGCGTCACATCTTCCGAGGATTGAATTGCGCTGCAGAGCAAGTTGGCGGCGTCGGTTCACCAGCGCATTCAATTTTCCGAGCTGAACTTGTCCTACTGCCGCCTGAATCTTTGTGAGCTTAAAATTCGAGCCCCAAGCTCTGCCAAGGCCGAAGGAACGTATTTCGCGGGCTCGTCTCGCGAAGGCTTGATCGTTTGTAACGATCATTCCGCCTTCGCCTAATGTCGTGATGATTTTTTTGCTTTGGAAGCTGAAAACCGTCATCGACCCGCGGCTGCCAATCTTTTCCGATTGATACTCAGCGCCACACGCCCGGCAGGCGTCATAGATAGAAATTATGGGGCGGGTCTTCTGAGAATCTGAGTACTCATGAATGACCTTCTCAATCGCGTCGATTTTTGCTGGATGGCCGTTCATGTGAGTGACCACCACCGCCCGCGTGCGGGGAGTGAGTAGCGCTTCAAGGTGGGTGGGGCTGATATTCAGAGAAGGAGCCTCGGGCTCGGCCAATACGAGCCGCGAGCCGCGACCCAGAACCGCCAGGTGCGTGCCGTGGAAGTTGATCGCGCAAGAAATAACTTCGTCGTCTGGTCCGACTTCAGCTATCGCAAGTGCGATGTCAAGGCCGGTTCCTCCGCCATTCACGGCGATGGCATGCTCTGCACCGACATACTCTCTAAACCCTAACTCAAAACGCTCGACCATTTCGTGGGCTTTAAATCCACGATCGATATGCAGGGAGTCATAGTACGCCGACTGAAGCGCGCGAAACTCCTGGTCTCCCAAGACGCTTCCCAGCGGGGGCTCACCAGGCCAATAGCGTGATAGCTGTTCGTTATGCGAGATTGGCATTTGTAAGAGTAAAAGCGAGCTCTTGAACTGCTGTTTTTGTGCTGTCCCATTCTGCTAAGCGGACGGCCTCGTCGAGCGCAAACCATCCAAATTCAGAATGTTCCGACGAAATTGAAATAGCTTGATCTGTGGCAATCTTGACCGAGAATGAGTATTCGCGCACGACGGCAAGTCGTGGACACCAGTCAGCGTGCGGAAAATGCCTAGCGGGCACACTTGCTACCGTCTGTAAGGGGAAAACAGGTTGCCCTGCCAACCCCGCTTCTTCGGCAAGTTCTCTAGCTGCGGCCTCGATTGGGCTTTCCAGATCTTGTCCACCGCCCGCGATACCTTGCCAGCAAAGGAGATCAGATCTTCGTAGCAAAGCAACCTCAAAACGATGATCACTACACTCTCTGTATGGGATTACGAGTATCTGGAATGGAGCGCGTCTCGCAGGAACAGTTGCGCTGGAGACAAACTCCAGGAAGCCAAGCTGATCAAGCTCCCGCAGGTATTCCAGCACGTCAGAAAGTGATGCCGGGCGCCTTTGAGCAGCGCCAAGCCTTACGACGATGTCGGAAACAGTCGATCTCCCGTCGAGCATTTCGCAAACGGCGGTACCGAGTTCATTTTGCAAATAGGCTCGTTCGCGAGGATATCCCTTTGCGTAGGAGCTAATCACGAGGCGTCCGTCCTGATATGTACGCCTGCATTCCAACGATAGGCGCAATATCGTGTCCGCGCTCAAGTCCTGGGCTAGGCTCATCAACCCTTGTCTCCGTGGAAAGTGAGCGGGTGCGCATCTACGAGACGGTTGACCGTTGTAATCAAATTTGACGTGACCCACAGGAGCCGCGAAACTAGAGGGTGCATCTCATCGTTGGTGGTAGGCCAACTCGAATTTAGCCAGTGATACTCTGCTGCGAGATTGATGTCGCGGGATGAGAGCCCCTGGATGAGTGCATAGCGGTTCTTGCGCTGAACATCTTGGTTTCCGAGTGCAGCCATCAATCCTTCGATTGCATAGTTTAAGGCTTCGCGGCCTCTTAAGAGTGAGAAGTCATATCTCTGATCTCTTAAGCCGCCAATGGCATCCTGCAATACAGTAT
>NZ_LAXE01000001.1:4787232-4790093 GCF_003122645.1 Bradyrhizobium sp. SUTN9-2 | reverse complement strand
CTCATACAGTATCTGCCTTCATCGAACGAACTCGTGCAAGGTGCAGTTCCAATAGCGAGGCGTCCGCCGGATGCGTGGGCAAGGCGGCGCCAGAAAAGACAACTAGTCCGCGCAGAATTCTGTCGAAGAATTTCAGATCGTCAAAATCGATGTTGTCAGGGCGCTGAGACAAATTGAGAGAGTGAGCCAATCGTGCTCTGAGAGCATTGAACTCGGCAAACGTTCGGAATTCGACGTCAATTCTTGTTTCCCCAAGATTGGATATTTGGATCTGCCCGGTTGGTAGGCTTCCATTACTCAAAACAAAGAGGTCGATGTCGGAATATCTGTTGTCTGTTCCATCGACAAGTGAGCCTGCCGCCATTACTATGGAGTTGCTGTGGAGAGATGCGCAGTAGCCAACAAATTCCGGCCAGTGAATCCCTCTCGCCTCAAGCGCGCGCCGAAAGCGCTCTTGCGATGGAGGGATGCGATCAAATCGCTCAAAGTCTAACTTCATCGGGGGATCCAAGCTGGTCAAGCAGCGATGGTCGAGCTGCGACCTTATCGAGTAAAGCGTTGGCTCGCATCTTAAATGGGTCGCAGACGGCGGGGCAAATGCGGGGGGTCTGACTTCGTACATCCTGTCGCGTTTTGCCTTCCCATACTGACGCGAAGCCACTTTGGATGACGTTGCCAAAGCTGAGGCCGCCAGGGCGAGGGTGATAGTTGCAGGGATACATTTCGCCGTCTGAGCCAATAGCCGCCATGTGGTCTATGATTCGACAATAATCGAAAGAGCGTGACGCTTCGTACCTCACGTCGGGGCGATGTATCGGAACAACTTTGAAGGATTGGTCGGACAGGTCCGATTGGATTTGCGCGACGAGCTCTGCAGCTCGACGGTTCTGATCATGACTTAGCTGTCGTTCGCCTGAAATATCCCTCTTTAATCGAAAGTGCTTTATCCCAAGCTGCTTACTCAACTTGGCTGCATCGAAGACTTCGTGATAATTCTCGGGATACATCACAAACGACGCATTTAGTTCTAAAGGCGAACCTGATTTTTTGATTTGCTCGGAGAGAGTCTCGACGTTTGTGATGGCACGTAGGAACAGATCGTTATTATTTGGATTCCGGCCTTTCAAGCGAGCATAGGTTTGTGCGGACGCTGCATCGATGCTCACATTTACGTAGGCGGCCCGTAAGAGCGTTCTCATCAGGGAAGCGTCGAGTAGGATACCGTTAGTGAAGAGGCCGACGCGGAGGCCGCGGCTTGCAAGAAACTCGACTGCGACCTTTACGGCTTCTTTTGCTAGGAGAGGTTCTCCAATTAGTCCTGAGAAGCTGACGTTCTCGATGCGATATTCTGATCCGTCCCTTTGGGTTGTGCTATATGACGCGATGCTCTCGACCACTTTACGCATCGCGGATGGGTTGTGCAGCGCGTTAGAGAGGCGCTTGTCGGTGTGCTTCGATGCGGAGTTTGGTTTCCCGTCGCCGTCGGCGGCAGGGACGTGATCGCCAATGCACCATTGGCAAGCCAAGTTGCAGGAGCTCGAGGGGTGGATGATTACTTCAAAAGGGGCCACGACCTCACCAGTCAATACTTTTCTGACGCGATCCGCCCGACGACTCAAAATCGTATGCTCGTTGAACTGGGTGGGAATATCATCGCGAAACTGAAGGTCTTGAGTCATGTCGCTTCACCGCAGGGGGCTCATGGGACCGTCGTGCCAATTAGAAGGGGCGTTGCTAGAGTGATCGCAATGGTGTCATCTGCTTAGTGGAACGGCGATATCGGCAGAAACTACGATGTCGATCGGAACTGAAAACGGCCCACGGCTTCCTCGCTTTTAGAACTCGGACCGCGCGATTGACCTGCTCTCGTATGTGATCGACGGCTCTCTCAATCGCCCACCTCCAAACGTGGCTGCCGTGTTTCCGCAGCGCTACAAGCAACAGCGGCGTTAGATTTTGTGCGTGAAGTGTTACGTAGTTCAATCCGCTAGGTGGCCTCGGCACTTGTGCCTACGGTTTCCGGGTAAAGCATTTCATCTCAACCGGAACGGGCGCGAAACGCAATAGCTTTATCAACTGGGTTTCAATGGGCCCAGAAACAGCAGTTGTACTCGTCTCGAAAGCCAAGATCGACCAGCGTGCCGATCGGCGCAAAGGCCGACGAAGTTGAGAGTTTTGCGAGCATATCCCGACCAAACACCGTGCGGCAGCGCAATAAGCCGCTCTGGGCTCCGGGTTAGCAAGAAGATCTTAACGTTCGCAGGATCGGTCGGAGCCGCCATATTGCCGTCGCTGCCAGGCTTTCGGTGGGCCGATTCAGCCTGAGTTTCAGGGGCGGTTCTGGCAAACGAGGCCGCGTCCGCCAATACCTCCAACGTCGTTGGGCCAACTACTAATGGAAGGGCGCTGCCAACAACTGTGAAGCAGATCTTTCGTGCGTGGGGCGATCCTAATTAACGTAAGAATCTGAGGCGCTAGGCGGTTACGCGAATGTGCCGCGAACTTGCTAGACAGTCCACTCGCTTGAGTCGTATAAACCGCAGATTGTAGTAGTAATATTGAGTGCGTCCATGAGTTCTGCAGATCCGCAGGCGGCGGCACAGCCCGGAAAGCCGGTTGCGGCGTTGTCCTCGAGTCAGGACGAGAGTCCTGCGGCACCAGTAAACAAGCCAACACATAAGGGGTCCGGGAAGCGACGGCGTTTTTTCTTCGATCACTTCGCTGACCTGCAAATCTATTCGGCCGATCCCGTGAACAGGCACGGGGTAGCACTCATTAATCAAATGCATTTGACGCAGGGCGCCAGGTACGAGGCGGCAAGACGTTTAGCGAAGAAGAACAGCATCTCGATTGTCTCGATA
>NZ_LAXE01000001.1:4783168-4784871 GCF_003122645.1 Bradyrhizobium sp. SUTN9-2 | reverse complement strand
GTCGTCACCTTTTATGCCATGTTGTTCGCCGTAATATCGACTCTCGACAAGGTGGTGCAGGCGAACGTCAGAGATCTGCTTTCCTATCTATCTCTCTTCATGTCTGCAGCGATCGCTGCGTTCGCGCTGTACGAGGGTGGAAAACGGTACGATGCGCGATCTGAAAACTTCATCCGGTCCGCTCGAGCCATCGCGGCGTTGCGCGATCGCACCGTCAATGAGTATCTGAGCGGCAAGCTTCATTGGGACGCCCTAAAAGAAATTGAGCGAGAATACAGCACTCTCTTGCAGGCCGACACTGACAATCACGCTCACTTAGACTACGAAGTATTTCTCTCCAACACGAGTGACGATCGGTGGGGAAGATACGCCACGAAATTCTTTTATGTGGTCGAGGTGCATTGGCTTCTTGCGGTCTCGTTCCTCAGCCCGCTAGGCATATTCGTCATCTATGCCACGAGCGTAAAGGCGGCGGCCTTAGCGCTATCCATCGTCAGTCAAGTACCCGCGATCCCTCAGAAGGAAATGGACCATCCGGTCGCATCCTCGCTGGAGACAAAAGCGAGCGAAGAATCGACCGGCCGTCAATCAATTAGGTAGCCCTACCCGATTTTCGGGCGCGGATCAGTCAGCATTATGCCGCGAGCATTACGCAATCAGAAGGCGAGGACAAGAGTTTATCGCGCCGGCAGGCGGTTCACAATTTCAGCGAGAACCTTGGACGGGAGCTTGATGCCCGACAGTTTCCAAGTCGTACCTTCGAGATGCATGCTGACACTGCCAGCGTCCAGGCTCTCACCCAGGCGGAGCTCGACTTCAACGGGCTTGATCGGGGAGACCCGTCTGGCGAAAGCGATCACGTTGGAGATGTCGAGCTCGGCCAGCGATGACATCGTTCCAAAAGTTCTCCGCGGCGTTACGAACGGTGCCTGTCTTAAGCATCTCTGAGAGATTTTCTGGGGTTATGAGCTTCATCGCGAAATCGTCGGCAATCGTCGCGCCGAACGCGTTAATCGCCATGCGTTCAAACGGGCGCACCGGCCATTTCTGCTCCAGCCGGTCGAGATATGCCGACAGGACCTGGTCAACGATCGAATGCCGAACGTGTGGCAGATCGGTGCGGGCGATCACCTCAACAGCATCGCCGCTGCGGACCGCCGAAACCAGCGCTAAGGCCGAAACGAACGCCGACCCGTATAGACCGTCAGGCAGAGAAGGATGAGCGCTAAGAGGCCGGTGAACCACTTCATTCAGCGGCAATTTGGGAGCCGCGGGCTTTGTTCCAAGCTCGTGTAGGGGGGATTTTCGTCCAAGCCCCCTTCTGCTTGTTGTTTACGGGCCGGCTGGAGGCGGAGTTGAAAGATGCTGGTGCATAAGCCCTTGCCGAACATCATCCTCCGCAAGGCTCATCCGCTGGGTGAGAGGATCGCGAAACAGCACGCTGTGCGCTGCGTCCGCAAGCAACTTATAGCTCACGTGATAGGGTTACAGGAAAGCCAGTTTGAAGGCTGACCATCGATAAAAACACGGACCAGCCACCTGGTTGGCGTCTGTCCTGCACGGCAGTCAAGTTCTGATGGTCATGCCGGAGCTTCTCCTCGGTGGCAGGACAAGCCAAACATGCCCCCCGGCAAGAGAGAACCGCTTTTTTCTGGAAGATCGGCGGATGATGGGCGTAGAAACTCGGACCTGAGCTATAGCCT
>NZ_LAXE01000001.1:4776317-4778685 GCF_003122645.1 Bradyrhizobium sp. SUTN9-2 | reverse complement strand
ACTATAGCCGCATCACCCCCGATCGGTATGCTGTTCCCGACTGGCGTCGGGAGGTGCGCGGTTGAGCGGATGAGCGCGTTGGCGCGGCTGTAGAAATCCAAACCCTAGAGCATCAAAATGTCTCGGGCACCGGTGAGCAGACGCAGGGCTAGTCATGACAAAGGCAAAGCACGGCAAGCCCGGTCGGCGGCGATCAACCGTCGTCGCAACGCCCGCCCAGCAGCTCAAGACAGACCGGACAGCGCCTTGGCTGATTGATCTCGGAAGGCGCCTGCACGGCCCGTATAAGACTGGGACTGGGCCCTGCTGACAGTAGGGCAGACGGTGTCGGATGCGCTGTCCAGTTACTGCCGGCCCCACGGGGATCGCCAGCTTGCCAGCGAGATACGCTCATCTTCCGCCTGAGCAGCGCGGATCTGTCTTGCCTTGATGGCGGGTAGGACCAGTGAAGCGCCGCCGCAAACCGCACGCTACCGGCAGCGGCCAATGACGCACCGCCGACGGCTGAGGCGAAAGTGCCGCTTAGATTGGCTCGCCAAGTCGTCCAGCCTCACCTAGGCTTTGGGTTGCGGCCGGTTTCGCGGGCCGCAATCTGCAGTCCAACAAACTGACCCGCCGGCTCGCAAGGTCGGCGGGTTTTTCTTTGAACTTGGGAAATTTACGGTCGACGCTTAGGCAGGCCAGATTTGATACCCCAGATTGTTGAAGGTCTCGGAATCGAAACCGATCAAGCCGGGCACGCTGACGTCTTGCACCGTCTTAATCAGCTCCCAGGTCCCGACGTTGGGCGGCGGCAAATTGCTGCCTGTAGGATCCTTTGAAATGGCGGTTTGGCCGCCCGCTCTAAATACATAGCCTGAACCGCTCCGGGATTGCCGAAGGCTCCAACTCTTGAGAAGGTGGAGCCCTTATGAGCAAGACGACGAACAGGTTTTCACCCGAAGTCCGAGCCCGTGCGGTTCGGATGGTTCTGGATCACGCCAGCGAGCATCCCTGGCGCTGGGCGGCGGTGACGTCGATTGCGGCTAAGATCGGCTGCACGCCGCAGACACTGCATGACTGGGTCAAGAAGGCCGAGATTGACAGCGGGCAGTGGGCCGGCGTTCCGACCGACATGGCCGAGAAGCTGAAGGCGCCGCACGTCGCCGAGCCAGAGTTGAACCAACCCGCCCAGCGGCTGGTCCGCCGAAACGAGGCCCAAGGCAGAAACAAAGGCGGACCCCGCATAGACGACGAGGCAGATCACCAGAACTGCACTGATGCTGGCCAGCCACTTCATGGTGCGGCAATCATGGCGGCGGGGCTTTGTTCCAAGTCACGATTATACCTTACGAGCGAAATGCCGCGTGTTCATCCCAGCAAAGCCAGTGTGCCGAAGGTCACTCTGGTTGCCCTGAGTGTGACGTGGAGGATCGCGAAAAGCTCGTATTTGTCGACTGATGGGCGCAGAAGTCTATCAGTCTCGACGCTTAATTTGATTACCAAACCGTCATCCTGGAGAAGACAGTACACAGGACGATTTGGCCCAATCCTGGAAAAGAACTCGGCTTGGGCAGGCGGCGGGACAGACAACGCGTCGAGAAGAGTCTTCACGCGATTGTCGATATCTCCTCCATCCCCGATGAGTTGTCCAGGCGATTGCTGCCGCAAGAACGTTACATCCAGTTCGCACTGTAAGTCGTTTCGTTTGGAAATTAGTGGGGCGAATAGCGAGGTTCCGCGCTGTTCTAATATTGCATAGTCGCGCGGTTCTGGCCCGGGATGTTGAAGCCAATCGTTCTTCTCACGAGCAAGTGGCTCGAAGCTCCAGAGGGCTTCCAACTGCGGCGCGAGCTTCAGCCTGATGTCATGCAGCTGCGAAAGCGTTGCGCGTGGGCGCGGGGGGATTGCGCCCTCATAAATGAGCCTAAACTTCATTCCGCTCCCTTCGGTACCCCGGACGCTTTGCAATTCTTTCATACACTTTAGCCACATGGCCTAATTCACGCCGTACAGCGCTTTTCCCTGGTGGCTCAGTCCAAACGCGCATTGCATAGGGTGTTCGGCGTGAGTTCGCAGGCTGCATTCGCTGCAACGATTGCTGTATTCGCGAGGAGCGCCCATCGAACGAGCCGCACCGCTGCGTCATCCTCATGATTCATCGGCTGTCAAGAATGCGCCGGTTCCTAAGCCTCTGGGCAGGTGCGGGTCCAATCGACTGCACAGCGCGTGATCTGATTCTAGCGTTCAACTCCCGCGCATTCGATTGGGGTTGATATTGTATCAAAAATGTGCCGGCCTATTTGAGGGCGGCCACAAGGGGCCATAAAGCTAACCTCATCGAGGGATCTGAATCAAGCCGCTGCATATAGTCCTGCACTAATGTGAG
>NZ_LAXE01000001.1:4773186-4776292 GCF_003122645.1 Bradyrhizobium sp. SUTN9-2 | reverse complement strand
ACTAATGTTCGGCTCGCATCATTCGCAATCTTGAGCCGAAGTGATTCCGCTAGAACACCAGCATCAAGTCCTCGCGGACCTCTCAGAAGACACTGGTGCAGCAATTCACTGCAAATCCGCCTCGCAACATCCTCCTCCTCAGTTAGCACGCGAATCAAGCGCCGTCCCAAACCCGCGTAGAAGGCATCATCTCCTTCATCGGTAAGACTGCGATCCTGCTGCTCCTTTAAATCCGCGGAAAGAGCGCCGGTCGCAACAGCGAGGTCGATTGGATCGCGCAATGAGATGGGAGACTCGATGCCTTTCAGGAACTGAAGCATTCGATCTTCTTGATCTAAGTCTTTTGCAAAGCGAAGCGAAGCGTACGTCCAATTATGAACGGTAATTGGATTAGGATTTGTCGGCTCTGGGATTGAGAATGGTGCAAGAAGCCTTGGTGTGTTGACTGCGGTCGACCAAAGATCGAAGACCAGGTCGAGCAGCACATTCCAATGCTGGTCGACGTATTCCTCACCAAGCAAAGTAACGAACTCGGCGCGACGACCTGCCAGGGCGAGCACAGGTGCATAAGCATCCGCGACACCCATCGCCGGGCGGCTTGTCTTTACTGACCTTAGAACAGACTCCAATGCTTGCAGGGCCGCTGTCACGCCTACTTTCCCCGACAACGAGGGGATTGCCAGCAAAGCTCTGATATCAGCCACATTTGAGCTGGTGTTGAGACGCGCTACGGAAGGCACAAGCCTGTGCACGAGAGCCTCTCGTAGATCAATTACGACCTTTTGATCCAACAAAGAACGATCGAATCGCTCAAGATTTTGAACCAGGCCGGCAGCATTCGAGCGATCGCCGGCGCCGAACGTGATAATGCTATTGACTATCCGACGGCCAAGTTCCGCGTCTACATTCGCCAAAGTTACCACTTCATCAGAGAGCAGGAATTGCAAAGCGGGCCGGACCACGGGCCATAACTGGCTCTCGGGCTTTATGGCGGCAAGTAGGCTCAGGGTTTCGTTGACCAACTCACGTGCTTGGTCTCTGGAGAGCATGTCAACTGTGAGACAGGCCAGCTGAAAGGTATTCGCGTGCAGATTCCAATGGGCCTGCAACCGAAGCAGCGTAGCGATAGCTGTATAGACGGGGGCGATGTTCTCGCGGCAAAACTCCGGCCTACCCTTCGCTAAGCGACATAACGCGTCAACTCCAGCTAGCGCGAGGTTCCTGGTCGACGAAAATGATGTGCTTCCGCTGCTGGCTTGTGCTGATAGAAATTCGACAATAATGCGCGCAACTTGCCGTCGATCCTGCGGGATCTTCTCCGCCCATCTTGTAAGCAAGGATATAGCCGAACGATGTCGTTCAACGGACATTCCTTCATGTCGTCCGCAAAGCGAGATGACCAGCTCAACCGCGGCCTCATCGACAAACCTTGCGACGAAACTGTCCGACCATTTGATGTCTTCAACATGAGAGCGATCGGCGGCTTGGATCAGCAGGTGTACAGCTAGGTAAAAGTCAGCCGAATGGCCTCGTTGAGGTTCGGTCTCCTCCGTGATACGAAAAAGCACTTGGGCAAAAGCGGCCATTGTTTCCCGAGACTCAGTTGAGAGCCCTAGGGCGATTTGGCGGCGCAGCACTGCCCAGCATCGCCTCGAGGCGCGATGGCGATCGCGAGCCCCTGCAGCCGCAAAGACCGACCAATTTAGCTGATGCGACTCATGGCTAAGTGGGGGCTTTAGGAGCGTGGTCCGACTATCGGTGAACTTCAAAGCCAATGAGTCAACGCTCAGCGCGGCGCAAAGTGCATCGAAGGGCGCATTGAATTTAAGCAGCGGGCGCACCTCAAGAGAGCTACTCTCGAGACTGTCTCGCAAAAGCTCAAAGGCTGCTTCCGGACCTGTATTAACTCGCACGGCCGCCGCGATGGACTGGTCAACAACATCAACTAGTTGCTCGGAAAGCGCGTGCCAGCCTTGGTTGGCGTCACCCAGCCTGTCCCGGCATTTTCGATACAGGTCTTCAGCAACTCTCCAAGCATCTGCATCGGCGCAGAGATCGCCGATGTGCTTCAATAGGAGCACGGCAAGTGGCGGATACAAATTGCTGACTCGATTGACAGCCGTCGGCGGAAGCTCCGACCATTCTGCCCTGCCCGCGGAGCAAGCTGAGCCGGTACGTAGTAGATCGAGCAACGCCTCGCAAGCTTGGTCGTTGAACGGTACCCTGAACTCACGCTCGTCGAATCCAAAATCCCGAGTGCCTAGTTGAAGGGCTCGCTCAAGAGATCGTGCTTTCAGCAGCTGCTCAGGGGGCGCGCCGTCCTCAGGTGGAAAGCCATCCCCATCCGCTTGCCAAACGATATCTTGAACAGCACGCTGAAGGTAACCTGCGAGTTTTCCTTCAGTCTTTAGAGGTCGGACAATCCAACCATCAAGGCCTGGGCCTTTTGGTATCTCGCGCTCTTCGAACAGTCTATCTAGTGAGATCTGTCCTTCGCTCACTTCGTGTACTAACACACGAACCAAATCACGTAAGTTGTCAGCTGGCAAGAAGTGCCGGAGCGAGACCCAACCAAATACATTGGCACGCAGTTGGCTTTCGAAAGATGGTGGCGTTTGGTTCTCGCTCGTCATTGCGATCTCTATGAACTTGAAGCATTTGAGGGTTGGCGAGCGTCAACGCACTGAAGCTTGATGTTTCGCAGACCTACGGTTGCACCCCACGGAGGGGAATGGCGAGGCAATCGGTGAACAGTCATTCGCAGCACCTTTGCGCTCGGCAGGTCCATATCCCGAGGACTAAGTTGCGCAATATAGCCACGCACGCTTTGTCCGGGAGAAATTTCGTTAGCAGGCCATGACCAGCCATTGTCAATATCGGTGTCGCTCTTACCGTAGGTCACCAGCTCGATAAAATCGGGATTCTCATCGAGAGGAGGCTTCACAGGTAGAAACATCCCAGACAGCCCTCCTACTGCATTCGATGCAATATCTCGTTCAGCCCCAAGCGACCAGAAATTAGCAAGAACGAACGCTGCGTAAGCGTGGCGTTGAAAGCTCGCGTCTTTTGCGGCGCGAACGAACGACTCACGGAACTGCTGATGGAG
>NZ_LAXE01000001.1:4767865-4769125 GCF_003122645.1 Bradyrhizobium sp. SUTN9-2 | reverse complement strand
CTCGACCATCTTGGGATGAAGGCATACTCTAAGCTTTGATCCAACATCGATTGTGAAGAGGCACGCTAGATTGAAACGCTTCCCATCTTGTTGCTGCTCGATCCACGATACGATACCCCTGAGATCTTCCAGCTCGACAGACGGAAGCGAGCGAATTTGAGCCAAAAGGGCCAAGATAGACGTCTTATCGAATAAGTGTCCATCCTTATGGTCCGGTCGCAAACCAACGTGTATGCATCCGATCCGATCTAAATGGGAGAGCACGTCGATCGCTTTGATAAAATCAACTGTTGGCAAAAAAGCTTCTGGAAACGTGACCAAGTCGAACCGCTCAAACCGAGGCACGTTGAGCTTAAGGTCGCTAATTGGAGCATCTTCTGAGGTAAGCAAGGCTGTGATAACCGAGTCAAATAGCCGGCCGTGGTTAGGGGGGTCGATGAACGACGGCTCCACTATGACAACTCGATAGTCTTTCTCGGTCCTTTCAATGGTCCAATCAAACAACTGACCAGTCATTTCAGCTTGCTGCAAACGTCCCCCCTCTAGCGCTTAATCTTTGGATATCGTTTACGGTCTCTGGAATTTCCGGAGCCAATGGCAGGATCGATCCCAGAGCCGGGAGCTCTACCGCTGTCACTGCACTGGCGAAGGCGGCTATTGCCGCGTGGCTGATGACTGCGCTCATTCGGCTGCTATTTACTTGCGTGAGCTTTAGCCGCGTGCGAGAGCTCCATGAGCGAACGTATCGTCGCGCCTTTCGGTGCAGCGTCAGACGATTCCGTTGCGACGTTCTCAGGTGTGCAGTGCGTGGAGGGTGGATTGCCACACTGACGTGCGAGTGCTTCCCAGCCAACGCACTTTCCAGCCTGGTTTCGATATCCCGGGCCGCCGTTATCGCCACACGTGGCGTATGTAGGCGTGCACGCGACACCAAGGAGAGCGATCGCCGTGGCCAGCCGCCACTGGATGCAACCTCTTAATCTCATCTGCTAAACTCCGGGCGGTCCCTGGGCGACGTCAATGACATGGCGATCTGGGCCTACCGTAATTACTATCGTGTAGCTCTTCTGAGCTCCGCCTTGGTCTGTCGGCGGTGCAAGGTGCAGCTGGCCGCCGTACCATTCGCCGGGCAGCAGCGTATTGTCCTTGATCACGGCCTGCTCGAGCACGGCCATGTTGCGTTGACCTGTCTCGATGGTGGCAGAGATCATTGCTTCATTCTGAGCCGCCGCGTTGCCTTGAGCGATGGCTGCTGCAGTG
>NZ_LAXE01000001.1:4753135-4763924 GCF_003122645.1 Bradyrhizobium sp. SUTN9-2 | reverse complement strand
ATGCCTTGAACGAGACCGTCTCGCCGGCCGTCATGCAGCCAGCCAGCATGGCGCAGGCCGCCACAATCGCCAAAATGCGCATGCTAAAATCCCCCACCGAAAGGGCGCATGCAAGCGCAACCATTGCGCGAGAGCAAGAGCAGTTTGCGCGGGATCGGTGGCTGCCCTCAGTCAAAAGGTCTAAGACGGTCGTTTGTTACCGCTATGCACCTCGCGTCCTCTAGGCGTACTGCAGCAACGGGGGTTCGATTGCCGGTCATCGAGCTCGCTTGTCGAGCAGGACATCGCGGCCGTGAGGCTGGTCTGGAGAGCCTTGTTGGGACGGCTCAGGGGGAGAGGGGAGCTGGGCGTCTCCCCATTCGGGGCACCCTCTCGACGCGAGCCGTCGGCCTCCCGGACCCGAGCGGCGCGGCGGATCCCCAGGCGGGAGTATCTTGCCAGGGTTGTGCCGCCCGAGCGGAGGCCTGGGAGGTCCTGCAGCACGCTGCGGGCAGTGGGCCACCTCTTTCCTGGCGACGACGCCGGCGAGGCCCTCAGCACCGCCGCGATGGCCGGCGCAATCGATCGCATGAACGGGGCCCGGGGGGGGCGGCTACGCGGCCGCGCTGGACCGATCCCAAGCTTGGCGGGGACGCCGTGCCGCAGGCTTCGAGTCGACTTTCAAGGACTGGTGCACCGAGCAGACCGGCTACCCAAACGAGATGTCTGAGATGACGCTGGCGCACACCGTGTCGGACAAGGTCGAGTCGGCCTACCGCCGCGGCGACATGCGTGAAAAGCGCCGGCGGATGAAGCCGACAGGGCGGCGTTCTGTGGCTGGGTACCGGTGGAGCAGGGACGGCAACGTGGTGCCGATGAAGGCCTGATTGATTCGGGTCACGTTAAGTGGAGGTCTGCTATGCTCCGATATGCCTCTTTCCGACCAAAAGCGCTCGGCATAGTCTAGCAATGGCCATGAGCAAAAATGTCCTTATAGCAGCGTTCAGCGAAGATCACGCCGTTCGGCTAACTGGTCTGACGCACGGGCAGCTGCGTTCGTGGGATCGTGCTGGCTTTTTTCAGCCTCGATACGCCTACGAATTTCGGACGGCGCCCTATAGCCGCGTGTATTCCTTCCAGGACATCGTTGGGCTCAGGACGATCGCCGTGCTCATGAAGGAGTACAAGATCTCGCTGCAAAAGCTGCGAAAAGTCGCAGGGGAGCTGATTCGCCGCGGATATGATCATTGGGCAGATGTGAAACTGTATGTGGTCAAAGGACAGGTTCACTTCCGTCCCCCCAAATCGGATGACATCGAGGGCGTCTGGGACGGACAGCTCGCGATGGTTCCGGTGGTCGACGTCATCAATGACGTGGAAGCTCGTGTCGACCAACTGAAGAAGCGAGACGAGAGCCAGCTCGGTCACGTTGAACGTCATAAGTTCGTTGTGAGAAATAGCTCGGTGGTCGCGGGGACGCGCATCCCGACGGCGACGATTCGTCGCTTCAATGAAGCCGGATATTCGGTCGATCAGATCGTCAAGCAATATCCCAGCCTCACCCCGGAAGATGTGCAAGCAGCACTTGCGCATGAGGAAAGACTCGCCCGGCGCGCATAATTGGTCATACTTCATGGCCAATGTATTTCATGCTCGACGAGAATGTGCCTCAAGACGTGGCCGATATGCTCATTGCGCACGGCCACAAGGCGGAATTCATTCGTCAATACGTGGTGCCGGGCACGCCAGACCAAATTGTCGCCACCGCCTCCCAAGAACTGGAAGCCGTCCTGATCAGCTTTGATGGCGATTTCGAAACTATCGCGCCGCGCGTCCCAAAGGGGCAGCGTAACCGCTTTCGTCGCTTAAGCCGAATTTTGATGCGGTGCAGTGAACCGCAAGCGGCTCTCCGGCTTTCGAGAGTTTTGGATTTCGTGGTGCGCGAGTTTGAGCTTGCCACGCCGAGCGCTCCGATGCGCCTGACCATCGGCAAGAGCTATCTTCGCACCGATCGATAGGGCCGCGACGGAGGAAGATCAGTGCCTGCTTACCTCGTCCGCATCATCGACAGCCGTGACCTATTTAAGCGTAAGGCACGCGGCATAGATTCTCGCCTTCACGCCATTGGGATCAGATCGCCGGCTATATGTGCAGGAATAGCCATCAGCCGTAGATCCGGCGTTTTGTAGAGCGCCGTTCTCATAACTTATGAGACACTGACCGCCGACTACCAATTCTCCCGTTTGGCACTTCGCCGAAAAATCGGAACTGTTCTGTGTACTTCCTTCTCGCAACTCAACCTTCAAATGTTTGATCGTAGAAGCAGCAATCCTGCCTGCGACATACTCTGTCACTGCGCCGCCAGCGCTCGTGAGCAATACGATTGAGCCTCCTGCGAGGGCGGTGCCTATCGCCCCGATAATCCCACCAATCAGCGCACCTCTAAGCCCCTCGTTTCTTGCTGAGTCGGCCATGGTAGCCTCCCTATCGAGAAGCGGGAATGTGTCTCAACCGGAGGGCGAGCGCAAGGTTCATCGATGGTGCCGACCGCGAATTACAATCGTCCCGTTGTGACATCTTTGAGTGCCCCTCGGACAGAGCGACCAGCGCGCTCGAGGTGCGGATAAATTTTGAGTGCCTCCTCTTCAAATTGCTCCGCTTCGGGGATCGCTAGCCCGTCAAGGGCTCTCATCGCCGGATCAAAGCAGCTAAAGAGCCGCGCCCTGATCATAGTGACGTGCTCGTCGTGATACAGATCCAACGTTGCGTTGGTGCGGCGCTCTTTCTCGCTGGCGACGAAGTCGATCGCCTGAGCCAGTGCGGCGAGTCGAAAGTAGAACTGAGTTACGGCGGGAAGGGTCGACGCATCAAGAAGACCAAGCTTGCCAGCAACTCCCGGCAAAACCACATTTTCAGTTGGTGCGAATTTTCGGATTTCTGGGGTAAGCATTCTGCTCTTGGGCCAATCCCTCCATGGATTTACATAGTCGTTCACACACCGAGCCGCGCGATCGGAAATTTCGGCGTAAAGGCCGGCTTTGAGGGCTGCGCGATCCTGCTCAATTTGATCGCTCGCAAGTTTGATCTGGGTCTGAACTTGATGCTCGATGCCACGCCAGGCGACGACCGCGGCAATGAGGGTCATGACGCCGCCGATGACACCTCCAACGACATTGCCTGAGAAGCCAAGCCAATCTGAAGTGTGTGCAGGAGGTTCGGATTTGACCAGTGGCAGAAACACGGAAAGGACAATGGTCAAGGTAACCGCGAGAAGGAGCAAGCCGATCGCGCCCGCGCCCTGATCGATCCCACGCAACCAGTTGCGCACATCGGCCTCCAATCAGTTTCGTCCCTGGAGCCACTCAATCGCAGCGAGCCCAACGGACGCACTGCGGGCAAGGCGAGCGCAGGGGCTCAGTGGACCAAACTCACAACCACGGCCACTACCAATAGCAAACACATGCATACAACAGTGCGGTCCGATGCGGTTCATTAGTAGCGTCGGCAGTACAATTGATATTGGGATACTGCGTTTTCAAAATCGCTTTGAGCGGAGCGCAGCCGGCGAAACTCTGATGAGCAGTCGTCAGAACCTTTGCTGTAACCCAAGCACGAGGTGTATCGCTTCAGACGCGTCTCAATATCGCTGATCGCGAAATTGTAAGATGAAATCGCCAAATCGCAGTCGGCACGCGCTGCGCTGGCAAAGGTCGTCGTCGCTAGAGCGACGCTGACAACAATCGTCAAATATTTTCGATTAAACATGGCTGCCCCCGGATGTCACCCCAATCCAACCTCAACCGTAGGATGAGCGCAAGTGAACAAACAAACAGGTTGGCAAATGCTTGGCCGACAGGCCATCTTCCGCAGGCGGCAAGGAGGGATACGCTTGCGCTTCTTTCAAGTGGTCTTGGTTTTTCTGCTGCTAGGTAACGCTGCGTTCGCCAAAGAGCGCGCTGCAGGACCCCGCAGCCAAATCGCAGTGCATCGTGAACGCGTCCGAGTTGCCATCGGGGACGCCAACGGTCGTGTGTCCAACCCGCAGCAGTTCGCCGGGCAAATACTGCGTCTGTCCCAGATTCTCGAAGGACGGCGACATAGAAGGATACTATGCTGGGACGGTAAGATAGCCAACCGCAACGCGGGCGAGCGCAAGGCCTAGGGCTTGGGTGCATTTGCTGTCTTCGAGTCCTTGGTCGCGGCGAGCGCCTGAAAGGCACCTTCAGCTTTCACCAGTCCCGTGACGAAGCATCCGATCGAGACCACCATGGCGCCAATGCCAATGTAACGGAAAATCTCGCCCGCAAGCCGGTGTCCATTTGATGATTTCGTATCCTGAAAATACGGCTGCTCGTAAGTGCGGGTCTGCCGCGTTGAAGAACCTGCGATCATAAGATTCGTGAAGTAGGCAGCCGCCGCGGCGACCACCGCGGCCGCAACGCCAGTTCCGAAGTAGAGCAAAGGCGCCGACATTTGTGAGAGTTGAACCGTGGAAACTACATCCTTGGTCGCGAGCGTCCCAAGGAACGCTAGCATGGCGACAGAGCTGCCGCCGTTGATCAGGATCACAGCCTTGATAGCTTCTTCGGCCGCTTTGACGGCTGCTTCGTTCGCCTTCTGACCGAACTGGGTCATGAGGTCGTGTTGTCGCTCAGCTAAACGAACTCTCAGCTGAAGTTGCTCTTTTGGGTCAAGAAGGGGCTGGGGCTGCGGTGCGTCCATGATACCTCAATTGGTCCAGCAATAGAGCGGTCAACCGGCCATGCGATTCGATTCGACGGCGTGCAACATCCTTAGAGGATAGCTCGACGCACTAAGGCAAAATAGTGGGTTGATTCGTCAATGCAGCGCCACGACTCAGGCGCGTCCTTGCACTGTCCGTCAGGTTCTCACTAGAGCTTGGGCGCCATATTCACTCCAATCCCCCACCAGCGAGGCAGTCGGCGGGACAGACGAACGGCAGAGTTCTGTCAGCTTGTCGCTGAGTCGCCCGACCAGCAAGATCAGGTCCCGCATCTCGTCGTATGTTATCGATTTCCAATTCTTGCGGTCCAAGAGGTGCACCACTCCGAAATTGCGGAAATGAACTAGCCTGGAATGAATGGCCCAATCGACCTCTAGGTAGATCGAAAGAAAGTCAGCGGCCATCTGAGTGGGTGAGGAGCCGAATATGGACTGCAGCCCTTCATACTCGCCGTACACCTTCTGAATGAGCACGCGTTGCGTCTCAGGATGCTTGAGACGCTTGTATACGCCTTGGAAGCTCACGGTCTTTTCGTCGCTGTCCAGTAGGATGCACGTTCGAACGACGGCCATCATTAGCGTGCCGTCCTGAAAACCCAGCGCGGCCTGCTGCCATCCCTGCGAATACGCGGCGTTATCTTGCGCCTTCCTGATAGCCTCATTCACCCCGTCGGCAAGGCCGAAAGACATCGAGGCCAAAGTAGCGATCGCGGATAACCGAGGCGCCGCGAGGATGATGAAGTCGGCGTCTGCTGCAGCTTGATCGCTCATCCCTAAATCCAATGATAAAACGCCCAGCCTGCCAGCAGCACGGCGGTGACCATAAATTCGACGCGGCGAGGACGGTGCACTTATCTTTCTCGCTCGTAGCCGTATGCCACAACTCCTCCAGTCAGAATGCAAAGGCCGAGCGTAATGGCGAAATGGTTGATTTCGTTATCAGCAAAGGATCGCATTCCAAGTTGGTAAAATATCCCTTGGGGGATGTCCGTCCCCCAAAGTGTGATGATCGCCCCGACCCACATGGATATTTTGGCGCCAAGCATGGTTTCGTTGCCCTCAGAACTCTGCGCTTTGCTAGGCCGCTCTCTCCCGGTCCGCTTCAATCTAAGTGGGTACAGACACCGGCAAGGACGTCGTCGTTCTCAGCAATCGAAAAGTCCTTCAATGCGCTCGTATCGAACTCTCGGATAATTAGCAGCCTCACTTGGACATAACCGCCGGACACGTAGATGGCTTTAAATGATTGTTCTTTTGAGCCGACGTCCAGAACTTTGACCGTCTCCCAAAGCGCCGACGACAGTGTGCCGAGCATTCGACCGTCTGCACGATCGACAACGAATTCCTTATTCACATAGGTGCTCAGGAGTTGGTGAGGAAAGAGCTTGCCGTCTTTCAGAGCGTATGCATGTTTGACAATGCACTTGTAAGCCGCTGAGCTTCGTGCGCTCGTTTCGAGCGGCTGGAAGAGGGCCGCGGCAAGTATCGCGGCCGCCACAAGGTTGCATCTCATTTCTTCGCCTTTAGTCCCAGCTCGACCAGCCGGCGGATGGCTTCCGAGCGGTTTGGTTGGTCTTCTTGCCCGGCGGACCATGTTTCAATTGCGTCGGTTAGCTCCGCCGATAGACGCAACGCGGTAACGGGGTCCTTTCCAGTCGCCGGACGCCCCCGCTTCTTTTTGGGTATTACCTTATTTGACTTTGCCATAAATTGTGTATAACCTAAATGCAAGCCGAGGGGAAGTTGCAGCTTCCGCCGGCTCTACCTCAACCACGAAGGGTATCCAATGATCGAGGCTGACAGCGTGTATAGCACGCCACCCCCCTAAACACGTCTGTAGGTCCGCTGAGCGGACTGGCTAACCAGCAGCGCGAGCGGCAGACATCGCTCCGTCGCCTCGCCGGACTCAGGAAAGAGGCATCTGCCGGGCCGGCTGAGCGCCTTTCTGGACGCATCCGACCCGTACGTCATGACCGAGCTGAAGGAGCAGTGCGAGGACGAGGGGTCCGAGCATGACGGCCGGGAGCCGGACATGGAAGAGGAGGATGGTGGGGAGGACGAACCTTCCCTTGGTAGTCTGGCGCGGCATCCAAGCTGTTATGGTGCCGACGGCCCCAATTCGACGGGCGACCAAACCTGCTGGGCTGCGGGCGGCAGTCGAGATCTTGAGGACGAGCACGATGGGGCTGAGCCTGACGAGGAAGGGGGCCGTTACTCGGCTGGACCACAAGCGGCGTCCTGGGTGGCCTCAGTGATGCCGAGCAGGACGACTGCGACCGCGAGGATGACGACCCGGACGAAGCGAAGCAGCAGGCGCCGGAAATGTGCCCGTGCGTCTGATACGACTGTTAGCCGGCCGGCTCTGTTTTAGGCGAGCCTTCGCCTCGCAATGGCCGGCGCAATCATCAGCGGGCTTGATGCCGCTGGACCGACATTCCCGCTGTACCACTACTGAGCAGCGAGGCCCGCCGGTTCACACTGGCGGGCCATCTGGTTCGATTTGACCACTGAGATCCGGAAATTTTTCCAAGGACATTGATCTATCGCAACTAGCACGCCTAATCCGGATACAGCCTCCTAGCAGGAGGCAACGATGCGACCTTGGATGCAGTCCTGGATGTTTCATGTACTAGCGTGGGGGTCAGCGGCCTTGGGCTTGGCGGTCATCCTTTCCACGAGCCTGTAAGCCTGCCTCACTTGGCGAATTGCGGTGGCTTGCCGCTCTCGAAGTCCGGCCTGACGTCGGCACCGCTGGTGCCGCAGCCAGCGCAGATGAAGCGCGGCTCGATATCAGACAGGCGGACATCATCAGACCAGCGATCGGCGCTCAGCGCGACGTGGTGGCCGCAATGGCAGTAGACCAGCACACGACGCAATCCCATCTCACGCATCTGGCCGAAAGTAATCTTAAGTGGCCGGCCGTCGGCGTGCGTTGGTGTGTGGCGTCGGGCAGGGCGGGGCATGCCCGTTATCGAGCCAAGCCGCTCTCCAGAGTCAAATTACCAAATCCTACCGGCGCGGAACGTATGCGAACTACTGCCCGTGGTGGTCTAAGATGCCTATTCCGCCGCGCCGAAACATCAATCGTCTCGGTATCGAGCTGCTCGCAGGAGTGGCGGCAGCGCCGGCTTCGGAGGCCGCTGCTTCGGATCCTTACGATTGAAGTGTCCGCGGGTCGGCATCGGAATCGCATATTGCTTGCAGAGGCCGCGCAGTGCTGTCTCGGTGATGCCGAGGTCGGCGCCCGCACAGATCGTGGTTTTGCTCCACACGAGGTCGCGGACCTTCGCTCTGCTTATCTTGACCTGCGTGCCGCGAATGCGGACGTCGATATCTCGGCTCTTGGGCAACCGTGTGATTTTGCTCGAAAGCTTTGGTCGCGATGTCTTCCATCCTCGAGCGGCGACGGCCCAGGCGCTCTGGGTACGGATATGGAAATGGCGCGCACGCTTTCTTGAGCTTGCAGTATCGCCGGGTCCACGACTGCTGTTCCTCGTCGTCGAAAGGATAGAAAGGCAGGTCGACGGAGCGGGCCCAGGTGGCGCCGGCTGGTATGTAGGCCGGCTGTTGGAGGTCGAAGTCCCACCACAGGGCGTCAGCGAGCCTGGTACGTTGCTCCCGACCGGCCAGGTGGTCGATCGTCTCAGCGCAGTACCGCGGCCCGCCTGTCGGCCCGCCGGCCACTGGCGCGATGATGCCGACGTTGAGGAGCTCCTCGAGCTCGTGCCCTCTCAACTGGAGCCGTTCGAGGACCTCGCTCGCTTCGTAAAGGCGAGGAGCAGTGGTCATCGCGTTCCGGCTCCCCCGGCAACCCGGGTCCATCGGATCGAGCGTTGCCCAAACGCCGTGTTGAAATAGCCCTTCGGGGGGATCGGCACTTCGAAGAGCGCGCAGATGCGCCTGAGCACGTGCTTCTTGAGCCCGAGGCGACCTGCCACCTCTGCCAAGGGCGCGTTCCAAACGCGTAGGCCGAGCTCAGCTCGAGAGATTCCGGTGTACTTGATGACCTGTTCGTTCTGAAGAGCAGCCAGACGTTCGATCATCTGCTCGGCATAGGCCGCAGCCAGCATCGCCTTCTTGATCTCAGGAGGTGGTTCGTGAGGTACGTCCGGCCGCGCCGGCGGATCCTGAGCCTGGTGGGCGGCGACGCCGGCCGACTGATGCGGCAGATGATGGCCGTCGGCGAACAGCGTTCCGGTGTCGAGGCCTTCCCTATCGTGGCGCATGCTTTGCTCTCCATGAGCCCCCGCACGCGTTTGGGACCACTGAAGCCGAGCCCAGTCAACCGTGAGAGTTTGTCGCCTTTGTCGATATTGCGCGAAGTATCTGAGATTTTGCAGGCCGTCGGCGTTCTGGATCGGCGTTGTCGGGTCGGTTGCTATCGCAAAACTCGACAGGCGAGGGCGAGGCACTCCGAATCAGAGGGCCGTGTGGGCCTGCGTTTATCTATTTTGTTCGTTTTAGCGTTTTGGAATGAGCAACTTCGTCGACCGAGGCTGCTCGTTCGTTCTGAACACTAGCTGTCCGGGGTACTTTCCGGCCGGGAAGCTCGATAAGATGACTTTTTGGGCCCGGGACCTATCTGAGCCACGCGCTCTAAACGCGATAACCCTGGCAGGCGAGCACCTCGCGAAGTAGTGCGATTTTCTCGTCGCCGCTTCCGGGTCGACGCAGCACCTCGCGCACCTCATCGACCAGCCGCTCGAGCCGCTCCACATGCGCCTGCACAGCGTCGTGTCGGCGGTCCCGTTCAACCTGGTCGATCGCGATCATGGCCACGCAATTCCAGTTGCGGCGCAAGCGGCCAAACTTTCCATTTCGGGCTTCACTGCCAGTTTCCTTTTGGCTGAGTTCGCACGCCGGCGGCAGCCGCAGCATGCAGCATCTTCTCGCGACCGAAGAGATTGAACGGTTTGCCTTCGCTCTCCTCGATTATGGATTGTGCCTGCAGTCTCATGAACTCGTCGGCGTACTCACGACCCTGGAGCTGCGCGATCATGTTGTATTGGCGAATCAACTTCGCGATAAGGCGATCGCCGGACCAACGAACAACAGCCTGCTGGATCCGCACAATCCAGTAGGCCACGAACACAGCGGCGCTGGCGACGATCAGGCCGGAGTACAGCGGGGAAAGGTGGTTGCCGTAAGCGCCAAGCGCCCATGCAATGCGCCAAGTGGGCTCGTGCCAGAAGAATAGGACTACCCCGGTTACGATCCCAAGTATTGCGATGGCACTGGCAAATCCCAGGGTGAAGACCGTGTAGAACTGGCCGCGGGGCATCGAAAACCTCCGTTCTGGGGCTCAACGCCAGATTGCCGTAGCTGGAAGGCCTCTGCAAGCCCGGCAGAAGGCCGCTTAGTCGAGGTAGGAGGGCCGCTGGATGCGTTGCATGGCGACGAGGGCCCGTTGGATCGCACGCTCCCGACGAGCTGCCAGGCGAGCCGCCGCCGACGGCTTCTTCAACCGGATCTTGGGTCGCTTCTTCCGGACCCTCTGGACCGGGATCGGAACGCCCGGAGCGTGGTGGAGCTCGCAGCGCTTGTTCAGCTGCCCTTTGCGAATGCGGGTCTTGGTCGTGAGCGCGATAAACGTGCGCTTGCAGCCAGGCTCCGCGCAGACGGATTGATAGCGGATCATCTCGACGTAGCGGCCATCCCTCATCCAGTGATCCTTAGGGCCGAGGATCTCGTACGGCCGCCCTCGAGACTTGAACGTGCGGCCGGGAGCGAAGCGGTTCATTGAGGCCTCCCTGCATTGCGGACGTCGGCCAGCGATGTGAATGGACGCAATAGCCGGCGCGGGCGCCTCGCTCGCGGAGGAGCGGCCAGCGGCGGGGGTGTCAGCGGTGGCAGCGGATTCCGCCTAAACGGGCTTGGGACAAAATAGAGGGAGGAGGGGGCAAAAAGCCTTGGTGTATCCGCGCGCGCAAGTGACACCGCTGACACCCCCCGTGCTGGCGGGGGCTTCCAAGCGTCTTTGCCGTCAGCGCTGTCAGCGGTTGTCAGCGCGCCGAGGCCTCCGCTGCTCGCGTTATGGAGACGCGAATCCGGACACAAAGGCGCTGAC
>NZ_LAXE01000001.1:4733381-4748762 GCF_003122645.1 Bradyrhizobium sp. SUTN9-2 | reverse complement strand
ACGCTGACAGCGTTGACACCCGCTGACAGCGCTGACAGGACCGAAATGTCATGCTGCGTCCCCCTTTACCGCCCGCCGGCTTGCGGCCGCGACCGCGATTTCGCCGCGGACAGCTTCGCGCCGTTCAGCTTCGGTGCGCCGGATATCCTCGAAGCGGCCATCGTGAACGGCGGGGTTGACCCGCCAGCTGGCGGGATCCGGGCTCGCCAAGCGGACCCACCCGTCAACCTCAAGCTGGCTCATCACAGCCATCAGTTGCTTAGGGTTCTTGCCAAGACTGCGCGGCCGGGCCCGTTTGACCTCCCTGGCCGAAAGCCGCTGGACGTTCCGGGTGAGGATGTAGCCCGCTATCCACCGCGCCTCGTGATCGTGGCCGGCGCCATCGAGCACTGCGGTGTGGATGAAGAGGGCGTGAGCGTAGAGAAACTCTTCGACATAGCGCCGGGCCCTCCTAGCCGTTTCGGCTGAGATTATCGCGTCCGGGGGTACTTCGAGCGCTTCAGCGATTATGGCCCATTCGATCAGGTGGAAGGCCAGGGCATACCGACCGAACTCGGCATCAGTCTTCGCCAGCCACGTTTTCAGCCCCGAGGGGATGTCGGGACGGGCCATCTCGCGCGCCTTGAACGCCTTGATAGCCCACAGCTCCTCTGCGGCCTCGGGGTCGAAGCGGTAGGTTGCCTCACCGAGGCCGGCGAGTGCCAAGGCAACGCGTGGGATCGCGGCCTCAATGGCCGGATCTTCGGCATTGTCCTCGCCAAGCCCCAGCTGCCGAATTGCGATCAGGGCGAAACGCTGCAAGAGCCCGTCGGTCTCGAGATCAGGAGCCAGCCGGGCGATAAGGTCGTCCTGAATTCCTCCGATGATTGACACCGCCAAGTTCGGGGCTTCGACCGATCCGCGACCCTGGCGATCAACGCGGTAGGAGGCACCTTCCTTGGCCTCCAGCCAGAGCGCTCTGTCCTTGGAGCCCTTCGCCCGGTACGCGTCCATTCCTCCGAGCCACCCGGAGAGCTCATCGGAATATTGGATCAGCGGCGCGATCTCGGGCGTCTCTGCGAGGCGTGTTACGATTGCCTCGGTGGTGCTGTCGTTCGAGATTTTCGAGCGCGACTTGGGCGGCGTCGGCTTCGCCATAAGGTCTGCCGGATGCTCGTCGGGCTCGGCCGGCTCCTCGAGCTTTTTCTTCTTCGAAGTCCGAGCGGAAAAGGCGAGCTCCGCCCGATCGTAGTCGGCCATCGCCTTGGCGAAAGCGGCTGACCAGGCTTTGTTGACGGGATTAGCGAAGGCAAGCGCGGCCTTCACCGCAGCCGACTTGGCTGATCCGGGATCGCCGACAAGCGCGGTCCAAAGCACACAGAGTACCGACCATGAGCTCCGGTTTTGAAACATCTGCAGCCGGTTGCTGGCAGGGATCAGTGAGCCCACTACCGCCACGGTGGCGGCCGTGACTGCGTCCGAATTTACGCCCAGCGACCGCGCCCGATCCCTCCCGAATGCATTCAGGAAGGGCGGGACGATCCCCTCAAGCATGTCGTTAGGCGGCTTTTCCTGTTTCCAAAGGTCGGCCGGTTCGTCCCAATCACCGGAGAGAGGCTTGGACGGATCCTTCCGAAGATCTTTCAGTTCAACCGGCTCGAGCTCGTGCTCGGGCGCCCTCACACCGACCGAGTTCTTTCGCGACTTCGAGGCGCTCCTCACCTTCTTGGCGAGGTCAACGTAGTCCCACGGCGGAATCGCCTTCGTGGCGTTCCAAAACTCGTCAACGAGCTCAAGCGTCGTTTCCGCGCTCAAGTTGAAGTCGCGGACACGATTGATGACTTTGATCGTCGTATTGTCGCCCCCTTGGCCTTGGACTGCTTCGGGAGCCTGGCGGACAAGGTAGTTGATTGCACGCGCCTTCTCGCTCTCACTGTCTTGCCCCTCGACCGGAGGTTCCAACTGTAGAGCCTTGCTCGGATCGTCTTTCGGCAGGATGGCGAGGAGCTCAGAGTTTGCGTCCGCAATCGGAGCGTCGTCCTCAATGGTGTAGGCTCCGGCGGCAGTTGTCGACCCCGCGCCCAGGATATAACCCTTCCGATCGGCGCGAATGTCGGTCCCAGGATATCCGGGGATCGTCCCAACCGCATTTTTGAGAAGTTCTGCGACCGATGGCGGGCATCGATAGGTCTCGTGGTAGCCCCCAGAAGGCGAGCGTTGCGTGTAGGTGCGGGTGAGTAGGCCTGCCTCTTTCATCCGCTGGCGAGACTCTAAGCCGCCGTTTTTCGGGTCGAAGTCGATCGAGAAACCCGCGTCGATCACGCAACCGATGTTGAGCCGCGGTTCGAGCTCCCAAATCGCACTGAGCTGCTCAGGATCGCGGGTCGCATGGGTTTGCCATCCTTCGATGAACGGCGGCTTCTTTTCGTTGATCGCCACCGGAAAGGCTCGAAAGCCCTTCGCGGCGAGGTGCAAAACGCTTTCTAACTTAGTGCTTCTAAGGCCATTTCGTTGTTTCGTAACGTTATCTGTGATATTCATCTCTTACGGTTTCATTTCTGGCCCCGTTCGACCTGGCAGTCGGCGGGGCCATTCTTTTGGCGCCCAACGCGGGGACGTGACTGTTTTGGCCCTCATTGTCTCGTGTTTGGGAATGCATGGCCGGCGAAAGTGCGCAAACGCGCGCGAATGGTTAGGCGGCCGTTTCAGAGGTCGATTTGCGTCGACGGCTCCACATCCAGGCGTCGAGGTCGGTAACGTCGTAGACCACCTTCGACGGAATTGGGGCGATGTAAGTGGGGCCGCCGCCACGCACGCGCAGGCGTTCGAGCGTCGCGGTGGACAGCCGCACGTGCTTCGCCGCTTCTTTGGTATTCAGGAACTGCTGCATTGATCCTTTCTCCATTTGCGCGGCGCCGTCTTCAGGGAGAAGCCGGCGCCCACCGCTTGGATCAGACGATAGCAGCGACCATCAGAAGCCTCTCCCCTTGCATTTGTGAGTTTGTCGATTTTAGCGATTTACAAACCCACAATTCGGCGTTCTCCCTCAGTGATCGGCACTACGTTCTCGCCTGCGAGGATCGGTTTCGGCGCCGGCAAGACTCGATTTCCGACGATCTTTCTAAGTTCAGCTTCCAAGATCGAGGCGACGAGCCGCTTCTCTGGCAGCATGTCGTACTTGTCATAGGTGGCCGTGACATCGCCCTGGAGGTGGTCAAGCAAGGCTTTCACGTCTTCACGCTTGGCGCCCCCGCGGCGCGCGATCGTCGCGGCGGTGCGCCTGAGATCGTGCGGCGTGAAGTGGGCTAGGCCTAGATGCTCCCGAATGCCCTTGCGCGCCGGCCGTTTGCCTTTGGCCGGCCGGCCGTTTAAGGCCGCGGACAACGAGTCTCGGGTGATCGGCAATAGTGGTTGCTGCTCTGGTTCCGTCCGGGTGCGGTTTGCTCCTTCATCGATGCCCATCTCCGGCTGGGTCGACCAGGAACAGAAAACGGAGCCTTGATCTTCGCGCGTGATTGCCTCTCGCAGGGTAGCGACTGCCAATGCATTCAGCGGGACAATCACTTCGCGGCGCTTCTTCACTCGATGTTTTGGGATGTGGTACTGCGGACCCTCCCCGGTGAACCCCACCAACTCCGGTACGAGCAGGCCAGCGGACTGGCCAGGCCGAACCATACTTGCCAGGATGAACCGAAGGGCGAGGGCGACCGAGCGCCCAGCGGGCAACTCCGGATCATCCAAGCCCCACCACAGGATTCGGATCTCCTCATCATTGAGGACGCGTTCACGGGCGGTTTCTCGATAGCGCCGGCGCATATCCGCCACGGGATTGGTCGAAACATGCTTTCGGCCAGGTTCCTTCGCCCACGAAAACAGGGTGTGCAGGATCGATTGCGTCCGATTCGCCCCCACGGGCGCCGTGACGCCGATCTCCTCAAGGAGTTCTGCCACGTCGTCATCGGTAATTTCAGAAGCGATTCGGCGCTTCCACTTGGCCCGGGGCTTCTTGAGGTACCCCTCATCGTTCTTCCAGCTCGACTTCCGCACCTTGGCGTATTGGTCAAGGTAGAGCTGGGCGAGCTCATCGAAAGTCAATCGGTCGCGCTTGGGCCGATTCGCTCGCTTCTCGGCGGCGGGGTCGGCGCCGTTGGCAATGTTCCCCAGCAGGATCTTGGCTTGGGTGCGGGCTGCCTCTGGCGCTAGTTTGCCGACTGCAGCCACAGTGTAGCGCCGGACCGGCGCCGTCCGGCCGGTTCCCGCCCGGTAGACAATGATGAACGACTTGGCCCCCGTGGGGCGGACGCGCACCCCAAACCCGGGAAGCTTCGCGTCCCATACCGTGTATTCGGACGCTTGCTTTTCCAGGCCGTCGACCAGGCTCTTTGTGATGGTTTGACCGCTCATTTTTCCTCCGGGAAGCACGGGGGAAGCACCGCGGTGCCAATCACAGCAGGCAAGGGATAGCACGAGGTTATGGCCAGCCGAACTTTCTGCCGGACGTTACGACGGCGGAGGGTGGGTGAGGGTAGGTGAGGGAATAGCTGGTATGTTTTGGGTACTGCAGGTCGTTGGTTCGAATCCAGCTGCCCCGACCAGTCCCGGGCGGCGCTGGCCTAGAGGTCAGCATCCAACCGGCAATGGCCAGGCATCTACGCGTCCGGCCTCCGCTTCGCGCGGAAATCAGCAAAGCCTCATCGAACCTTCGCCCGTCGCGATAGACAAATCCGTGTTGGGGATTTCAGCGCCCAATGTCTAAACGGACGCCGCCAAGCGATGAATATTCCGCTTGCGCGGCGTTGCGTTTTGTCCGCCGCGCTCGTCAGTTCGAGGCGTACCAGCCGGGCGGAAATGGCACGTACGGCCAGGCCATCTGATTGTCGTTGGCGGCTTGCGGCGGCCGTTGCGACGCCATGCTCACGATTGGCGCGGGCGGGATCACGCGCAACGCGAGGCGCAGACGCGCACATTGCAATTTCATCATTGTCGTCCCCCCAGCAATCTACTTGCTTCCAAACGTCCGATCGTCTGCAAAGTTCAGTCTTAAAATCGCCCTGCGCCGAAACGGCGCGCCCGTCCTCAAATCACGGGCATTCTAGAAAAACCGGCGCGGGCTTTCAACCAAACGCGCCGCTCCATCCCAAGAAGTAAGGTTGATCGGCAAGGTTAAAGGCGAGCGGCTGTTGCGGCCGTTTGGCTGGCTGCTATCAGGTCGGTCCCGGCTCGCGATGGGCTGTCCATTCTGTGCCACCACAGATGATTGTTCGTCGCGGCGCGCGGATCAGCCTAAGTTCTGCGCCAGCGAGTTCTGCCATGTCTATTGACCGCAACATCGGGACCATCGGTCCGCAGTCAAACTGGACCGAGATCTGGCACCTCTGGACGGTGATCGTGCCGCGCCGCTCCATCAACGGGCAGTTCGTGCTCGGCAAGGTCTGGCGCCGCCATGACGGCCGCGACTGGATCTACAAGAAGTTCACCGAGTTCGACGGCGAAGAGGCGGCCTAACTGCCGCCTCTCTCAGGCCGCCTTCGCCTCCGCAGCCGGCTTGGCCGGCGGCGGCTTCAGCGGCTTGTCCTGCTTCTTCGACCACGAGATGTAATAAGCCACCGTCGTCATGATCGCGATGCCGGCGACGCTGACGAAGATCTGCGCGAGCAGCGACCCTGAGCTCATCGACAGCTCGAAATGACCGACGAAGGACAGGAACACGCCGACGCAGAACACGGCGAGCGACTGCTGGCCACAGACGATCAAGGGGTCGAACACCTTCCACTCCAGCCCCGGCCACTCCTTCGGCACGAAGCGGATCACCAGGATCACGATCACCACGAAGTGGAGGAAGCGATACGGTGCGAGGTTGGTCTTGTCATTGGGGTTGAAGGCCGAGAACAGCCATTCCGGGAACATGCCGCCGAAGGTGGGGAAACGGCCGGCCATGGTCATGACCAGCGCGAACAGGAGATAACCGAGGCAGACCCACAGCGTAACAGGCGAATTGATCAGCGTTGCCGAGCGCCGCGCGCCGCCCATCGAGCACCAGGCGCCGAACACGAACAGCACCTGCCAGCAATAGGGGTTGAAGTACCACTGGCCGGCCGGATAGGCGTTCAGGTTCCAGCCGTAATGGCGCGCGGCGAGCCACAGCACGATCGACAGGATCATCGTCAAATCGGGCTTGCGCAGCATAAACCACAGCACCGGCGGAAACAGGCCCATCAGCACGATGTAAAGCGGCAGCACGTCGAGGTTGAGCGGCTTGAAGCGCAGGAACAGGCCCTGGCGCAGCGTCTCGGTGGCGTTGTCGACGAGGCCGGCGACGTTGAACTCGTTGATCATCTCGGAATCGCCGAAGCGCAGCGCGAGATAGCTGATTGATGCGATGTAGATCACGAACAGGATGATGTGGGCGACATAGAGCTGCCAGACCCGCTTGGTCAGCCGCGTGGCACCGACGATGAAGCCGCGGTCCAGCATCATCCGTGCATAGACGAAGGAGGCGGTGTAGCCGGAGATGAAGACGAACAGGTCGGCCGCGTCGGAAAAGCCGTAGTTGCGGGTCGTGATCCAGTTCACGACGTTGTCGGGGATATGGTCGAGAAAGATCGCCCAGTTTGCGACACCGCGAAACAGGTCGAGCCGGAGGTCGCGACCCTTGTCGGGAAGTGTGGCGCTGACGTTCAGGAAGGCCATGCGTCGGGAGCTTTCAGAGAGGACAGAAGCACGGAGATCGATGAAACCGGGCCGCCAAACGGGGTCCCAGGATGAAACGCGGGTACGCAATTGTCACGGTGCAGCATAATGACTATACCGTCGGCGAGGGTTGCCGGGGCCGGAATCAGGATCAGTTCCCAACCGGCTTCTCTATACTATCCCCGAGATTTCCACCAACTGCCACCGTGACGCATCGAAATCGAACGGAAAGACCAAGAGGCCCGGACCAGTCATGACCGCACGCATTTTCAAGCCCGCCAAGAACGCGATGCAATCCGGCCGGTCCAAGACCAGGGAATGGCAGCTCGATTACGAGCCGGAGCAGCCGCGGTCGGTCGAGCCGCTGATGGGCTGGACCTCGTCGGCCGACATGAAGCAGCAAATAACGCTGCGCTTCCACAGCAAGGAAGAGGCGATCGCCTATTGCGAGCGCAAGGGCATCGCCTATCAGGTGATTGAGCCCAAGGAGTCGATCCGCCGGCCGGTTGCCTATGCCGACAATTTCTCGTTCCGCCGCGGCGAGCCCTGGACGCATTGAGGGGTGGGCGGCCGCTCTGGAAACCCTGGCATCGGTGTCAGACCAGCTCCTTCCAGATCACCGTCGTGGAACGGAATGCGTACCGTCGATCGGCGAGCAAGAGGGGAAGATGCCAAGGAAGTCCAACTAAGATTACGGCGAAGGCGGCGACTGGCGCTCCGTATTCGGGGCGAGCTGCTGCGAACCGTATGCTGGCAATCACCAGCGTTGCGATCAGGTTGAGCGTGAACAAGGGAAAGGCCGACTGCCAAAGTCGCTCGGATAGTATCGGCCGCTGGAATGCGTAGCCAAACAAGCCGACAAGCTGAGCAATAGTCAGCGTCAGAATGACGTAGTCTGCCAACGGGTAGATCGGGTGCGGCCCATCGACGAGGATAACGCCGACGCCCCCCAAGGTCGTAACGCCGAACAGCGCAAAGTAAAGTTTCCAAAGCATCCCGCAGACCGTGCATTGCTGCGGCTCCTATAGCTGCGGGCGATACGTTTCGCAATTGCATCTACCGCGCGAATATGCGTGCGGTAGCGCCACAAGATCGGCCAGGGGGTCCGTCCGGCCCTTGGCAGCCATTTCCCACCGTGCTTCGCTGCCTCGCATGACACGACCAGGACGAGGTGGGGGATGGCGGGGCGTGACCAGCTCGACGGCGTCGATCTGAAAATCCTATCCGAACTGCAGCAGGACGGGCGGGTTCGCAACAACGAGCTGGCGCTGCGCGTCGGCGTGTCCGCGCCGAACTGCCTGCGGCGGCTGAAGTCGCTGTTCAGCCGCGGCGTGATCCGGGCGGTTCGCGCCGTGATCGACGAGCGGCTGCTCGGCTACGAGGTGGTGTCGTTCGTCTCGATCCAGCTCGGCAGCCAGGCCCAGCCGGTGCTGGAGGCGTTCGAGAGCTCGATCGCCGCAATCCCGCGCATCCAGCAATGCTGGCGGATTTCCGGCGACACCGACTATCTGCTCAAATGCGTGGCCCCGAGTGTCGAGAGCATGCGGCAGCAGCTCCTGCATTTCGCCGCGATGCCTAACGTCAAGAACGTGCGCAGCTTCCCCGTGCTCGGGGTTGCCAAGGACGTGCCGCTGCCATTGCAGGAGGTCGCGGTGGCAGAGCCGGCGGGGTAGGCTCCGAATATTCCACGATCAAGTCTGAATCTCAGAAAAGCGCCTCAGCGATACCGCCCCCGAAACTCGCGCGGGGAGGTGCCGGTCCAGGTTCGGAAGGCCCGCGAAAAGCTCTTCTCGTTGCGGAAGCCGGCGATCTCGGCGATGCGCTTGATCGGCGTGCGGCCGCGCATCAGCTCCTGTTTGGCCAGCTCGAATTTCGTCTCCTCCTTGAGATCGCGCAGCGAGGTGGACTCCTCGCGCAGACGGCGATGCATCGTGCGGGTGGAGAGCGCAAGCTCGCGCGCGACGTCCTCGGCGCCGAGGACCCGTCCGCGCGCTTCTCGCAGCACGCGGCGGACGCGCTCGACCAGCAGGCGGTCGCGCCGGTACGGCAGCACGGTGAGCCGGAGCGCGCCCTTGAGCATGTTGTCGAGATCGGCCGCGCTGCGCGTCAGCGGTAGCGACAGATAGTGCTTGTCGAAGACGATGGCCGCGCGGTCCGCGTCGAAGCGGACGTTCCGGCAAAAGATGGTCGGATAGACCGAGACGTGGCCGGGCTCTGAGTAAGGAAACTCAGCCGCGCGGAGCGCGATCTGGGAGTCGACAGCCCAGCATGAGAAGCCGAGGACGTAGCGGAACAGCGTGACGAGGCAGAACTCGCGGAAGGGCCCGAGGTCACGGAGCTGACGGATCGACACGACGGCGGTCTCTTCGCCAACCTCGAGATCGAGCAGCACATCCTCTGTGACCAAGCGGTGATGCCGGCACCAGCGCTTGAGCGCGACCTCCAGCGTCGGTGCGGTGATCGAGGCCCGGCACAGCATGCCGTAGGTGCCCCATGGCAGCCGGCGCGAGAACCAGCCAAGCGCCTCGTCATCGAGCTCGCGCATGGCATGGCCCGCCAGCGCTTCGAACTGGGCCGCGGTCACACGCCCATCAGGAGAATTCACAAGCTCCGGCGCGACCTGACCCCGGCTCAAGGCTTCGGCGGGATCGCGGCCGTAATGCTCGTACGCGGCCACCACGCCGCGGACGAAGGCGGCGGGCGTGACGGCGCGGCGCGGAATCGCGGTGGCGGCTTGAAAAGGCATCGGAATTCCTTTCGGAAATCCTCGCCAAGTTTGGCGGAAAATGCAACCTTTTCGACTGCAAGAGGGCCGGGACCGGGCTAGTTTCGGAGCCCAAAATACGGAGGACTCGCCTTGAACATCCCGAGCATCGATTTCGATCTGGGCGAAGACATCAGCCTGCTGCGCGACACCGTTCGTTCGTTCGTGGAGGCGGAGATCACCCCGCGTGCCGCCGAGATCGAAAAGGCTAATCTTTTCCCCGCAGACCTCTGGAAGCGCTTCGGCGACCTCGGCCTGCTCGGCATGACCGCGCCGGAGCAATATGGCGGCTCCAATATGGGCTATCTCGCCCATATCGTCGCCATGGAGGAAATCTCGCGCGGTTCGGCGGCTGTGGCCCTGTCCTACGGCGCCCATTCCAATCTTTGCGTCAACCAGATCCGCCGCAACGGCAATGACGCGCAGCGGCAGCGTTATCTGCCGAAGCTGATCTCAGGCGAATACGTCGGTGCGCTCGCGATGTCCGAGCCGGGCGCCGGCTCCGACGTGGTCTCGATGAAGCTGCGCGCCGACAAGCGCGGCGACCGCTACGTGCTCAACGGCTCCAAGATGTGGATCACAAACGGCGGCGATGCCGACGTGCTGGTGGTCTATGCCAAGACCGATCCGGAGGCCGGCCCGCGCGGCATGACCGCGTTCCTGATCGAGAAGGGCTTCAAGGGCTTCACCCATGGCCAGCATCTCGACAAGCTCGGCATGCGCGGCTCCAACACCTATCCGCTGTTCTTCGACGATTGCGAGGTGCCGGAGGAGAATGTGATGGGCAAGGTGGGCGAGGGCGTCAAGGTGCTGATGTCCGGCCTCGATTACGAGCGCGCGGTGCTCTCGGGTGGCCCGCTCGGCATCATGGCGGCCTGCATGGATGCGGTGGTGCCCTACATGCATGAACGCAAGCAGTTCGGCCAGCCGATCGGCGACTTCCAGCTGATGCAGGGCAAGCTCGCCGACATGTATGCGACCTGGCAGGCCACGCGCGCCTATGTCTATGCGGTGGGCCGCGCCTGCGACCGCGCCGACCACGCGCGCACCCTGCGCAAGGACGCGGCTGCTGCGATCCTCTATTCCGCGGAGAAGGCAACGTGGATGGCGGGCGAAGCAATCCAGGCGCTGGGCGGGGTCGGCTATACCTCCGAATTCCCGGTCGGGCGCCTGTGGCGCGATGCAAAGCTCTACGAGATCGGCGCGGGCACCTCGGAGGTGCGCCGCATGCTGATCGGCCGCGAGCTGATGGCCGAGACGGCTTAAGTCCTTCACCCCATTGGAAACACCATGCCGCTTCATTCCAGCATCGATCCGTCGTCATCAGATTTTGCACGCAATTCCGAGGCCATGCGCGGCCTCGTCGCGGACTTGCGTGAGAAACTCAGCGAGGTCGCCGGCGGCGGCGGCGAGGCTTCGCGCAAGCGCCACACCGCGCGCGGCAAGATGCTGGCACGCGAGCGCGTCGACCTCCTCGTCGATCCCGGCACCTCGTTCCTGGAGCTGTCGCCGCTCGCAGCCTATGGCCTCTATGGCGGTGACGTGCATTCGGCCAGCGTCGTCACTGGCGTTGGGCGCATCTCGGGCCGCGAATGCGTGATCGTTGCCAACGATGCCACCATCAAGGGCGGCACCTATTACCCGATGACGGTGAAGAAGCATCTGCGCGCGCAGGACATTGCGCGGCAGAACAATCTGCCCTGCGTCTACATGGTGGATTCCGGCGGCGCCTTCCTGCCGCTGCAGGACGAGATCTTTCCGGACGAGCGGCACTTCGGCCGCATCTTCTACAATCAGGCGCAGATGTCGTCGCAGGGGATTCCGCAGATCGCGATCGTGATGGGCTCCTGCACCGCCGGCGGTGCCTATGTGCCGGCGATGTCGGACGAGAGCATCATCGTGCGCAACCAGGGCACCATCTTCCTCGGCGGCCCGCCACTGGTGAAGGCCGCGACCGGCGAGGTCGTGAGCGCGGAGGAGCTTGGCGGCGCCGACGTGCATTCGCGGCAATCCGGCGTGACCGATCACTACGCCCAGAACGATGCGCATGCGATCGGCATCGCCCGGCGTATCGTCGGCACGCTCAAGCCTTCCGCGCGGCCCAACCTGAACATGCATCAGCCGCGCGATCCGCTGTTTCCGGCGGAGGAAATCTACGGCGTGGTGCCGGTCGACGGCCGCAAGCCGTTCGACGTGCGCGACATCATCGCCCGCGTGGTGGATGGTTCCGAGTTCGACGAGTTCAAGAAACTCTACGGCACGACGCTGGTGTGCGGCTTCGCCCATATCTGGGGCTATCCGGTCGGCATCATCGCCAACAACGGCATCCTGTTCAGCGAGAGCTCGCTGAAGGGCGCGCATTTCATCGAGCTGTGCTGTCAGCGCGGCATTCCCCTGGTATTCCTGCAGAACATCACCGGCTTCATGGTCGGCAAGAAGTACGAGGCGGGCGGCATCGCGCGCGACGGCGCCAAGCTCGTCACGGCGGTTGCGACGGCGTCGGTGCCGAAATTCACCGTCGTGATCGGCGGCTCCTACGGTGCCGGCAATTATGGCATGTGCGGCCGTGCCTACGCGCCGCGCTTCCTCTGGATGTGGCCGAACGCGCGCATCTCGGTGATGGGCGGCGAGCAGGCCTCGATGGTGCTGAGCCAGGTCCGACGCGATAATATCGAGGCCAAGGGCGACAGCTGGTCCAGGGAAGAGGAAGACAAGTTCCGCGAGCCCATTCGCGCGCAATATGAGAGCCAGGGCCACCCGTACTACGCGACCGCGCGGCTGTGGGACGACGGCGTGATCGATCCGGCCGACACGCGTCTCGTGCTCGGCCTTGGCCTCTCGGCGGCATCGAATGCGCCGCTCGAACCGACGAAATTCGGCCTGTTCAGGATGTGATGTGATGGACCGCTCAAAACTCTACCGGCGTTTCCGCACGCTCCTGATCGCCAACCGCGGCGAGATCGCCTGCCGCGTTATCCGCACCGCCCGTGCGATGGGCCTGCGCACGGTCGCGATCTATTCCGAGGCCGATCGCGAGGCGATGCATGTCGCGCTCGCCGATGAGGCCGTATTGCTCGGGCCCGCCCGCGCCCGCGACAGCTATCTCAATATCGAGCGCTTGATCGAGGCCGCGCGCAAGACCGGAGCGGAGGCCGTGCATCCCGGCTACGGCTTCCTCTCCGAGAATGCCGAGTTCGCGCAGGCTTGTTATGACGCCGGCCTCGTCTTCGTCGGGCCGACCGCCGGGATGATGACGGCAATGGGCTCGAAATCCGGCTCGAAAGAGCTGATGGAGAAGGCCGGCGTGCCGCTGGTATCAGGCTATCACGGCGAGGCCCAGGACGAGGCGACGCTCGCCAAGGCGGCGGACAAGATCGGCTTTCCCGTGCTGGTGAAGGCCTCCGCCGGTGGCGGCGGGCGCGGCATGCGCATCGTGCGGTCCGCCGATGAGTTGGCGCCGGCGATCGTCAGCGCCAAGCGCGAGGCCAAGGCCGCCTTCGGCGACGACCGCATGTTGATCGAGAAGTACGTCGACAATCCCCGGCATATCGAGGTGCAGATCATCGGCGACAGCCATGGCAATCTGCTCTCGCTGTTCGAGCGCGAATGCACGCTCCAGCGCCGGCATCAGAAGGTGATCGAGGAGGCGCCATCACCGACGCTCAATGCTGCGCAGCGCGAAACCGTCTGCGCCGCCGCGCGAAAAGCGGCAGGCGCGGTGAACTATGTCGGTGCCGGCACCATCGAGTTCGTCTCCGACGGCAAGGACGTGTTCTTCATCGAGATGAATACGCGCCTGCAGGTCGAGCATCCCGTCACCGAGCTGATCACCGGCATCGACCTGGTCGAGTGGCAGCTGCGCGTTGCCTTCGGCGAGGCGCTGCCGCTCAAGCAGGATGAGATCAGGCTCAACGGCCATGCCGTCGAGGCGCGCGTCTATGCCGAGAACCCGACCAAGAATTTCATGCCGTCGGTCGGCAGGATCTCGACCTGGCGGTTGCCGGCGGAGACCGGGGGCTTGCGCATCGACGCCGGCTATCGCGAGGGCGATACGGTCTCGCCGTATTATGACGCCATGCTCGCCAAGGTGATCGCGTGGGCGCCGACGCGGGACGTCGCGATCGAGCGGCTGAACCGCGGGCTGGAGGAGTCCGACGTCCGCGGCATCGTCACCAACATCCCGTTCCTGTCGGCGCTGATGACGCATCCGAAGGTGCGGGCGAATGCGATCGATACCGGCTTCATCGAGCGCGAGCTGGCGGTGCTGACCGCCGCGGCGCCGGCGCCCGGAGAGCTCGAGCTCTGCGCCGCAGTTGCCGCCATCGTCAACGAGGAGCGGCAGACCGCGCATGCGGAGGCGAGTTCGCCGTGGCAGACCTTCGGCTGGCAGCCGGTCGGTCGCCGCCAGCGCAGCTTTGCCTTCCGTGTCGGCCATGGTCCGGAGCAGAAGATCGCGCTGAACTATGGCAGCGGACCGTCGACGCTGGTGATCGGCGACCGCGAGCTGGCGTTCACGATCGCAGCGAAGGATGGGGGCTTCGATCTGACGCTCGACGGCGTCAAATCGTCGGTGGCAGCGGTCATCGATGGCCATGAGCTGTACCTGCGCACGCGCAACGGCCGCTTCGACCTGCATTGGGTGGATCCGTTCGGAGGCGAGAGCGAGGAGCATGTCGGCGAGGACAAGATCGCAGCACCCTTGCCCGGCACGGTGGTTGCCGTGCTGGCCGAGGAGGGGGCCGAGCTGGAGAAGGGCGCGCCGATCCTCACGCTGGAAGTGATGAAGATGGAGCAGACGCTGCGCGCGCCCTATGCCGGCGTGCTGAAATCTATCAAGTGCAAAGTCGGCGACATCGTGCAGGAGGGCGTCGAGCTCGCTCTGGTCGAACCTGCAGGGGAATGAGATGAGCGATCCTGTCCGCATCATCGAGATGGGGCCGCGCGACGGCCTCCAGAACGAGAAGACCCCCGTCAGCGTCGAGGCCCGCATCGCGTTCATCGAGGCGCTCGTGGCGGCCGGGTTGGACACCGTGGAGGTCGGCGCCTTCGTCTCGCCCAAGGCCATCCCGCAGATGGCCAGCTCGGACGCGGTGCTGCGCGGCGTCGCCCACGTTGAGGGCGCCGAATTCCACGTGCTGGTGCCGAACGAGAAGGGCTATGACGCCGCGCGCACCGCGGGCGCCAAGGTGGTGTCCGTTTTCGCGGCGGCCTCCGAGGGGTTTTCCCGGGCGAACATCAACTGCACGATTGCGGAGTCGATCGAGCGGTTCAGGCCGGTGCTGGCACGCGCCAAGGCCGACGGTGTGCCGGTGCGCGGCTATATCTCCTGCGTGCTGGGCTGTCCGTTCGATGGCGAGATCAAGCCGAAGGCGGTCGCCGATCTCGCGCGCACGCTGTTCGAGCTCGGCTGCTACGAGATCTCGCTCGGCGACACAATCGGTGTCGGCACGCCAGCCAAGGCCAAGGAGATGCTGCGCGCGGTTGCGGCCCACATTCCCGCAGCCAGGCTCGCGATGCATTTCCACGACACTTACGGCCAGGCGCTCGCCAACCTCTATGCAGGGCTGGAGGAGGGCGTCCGCGTCATCGACGCCGCTGCCGGCGGGCTCGGCGGCTGTCCCTATGCGCCGGGCGCGACGGGGAACGTCGCGACGGAAGACGTCGTCTACATGCTCGAAGGCATGGGGATCACGACAGGTGTCGATATGGAGAAGCTGCTGGCGGCGACGAACGCGATGAGCGGCGTGCTCGGCAAGCCGCCCGTGAGCCGCGTGGCCTCCGCGCTGAACGCGAAGAAGAAGCGGGCGACGACGTAGCTTCGTAGGGTGGGTTAGCCCTGTGATTGCGCGAGGCGCAATCACTCGGCGTAACCCACCTCTTTGGTATCCGCGGAGACGAAAGTGGTGGGTTACGCCCTGCGACTGCGCTTTGCGCAGCCGTAGGACTAA
>NZ_LAXE01000001.1:4726365-4731162 GCF_003122645.1 Bradyrhizobium sp. SUTN9-2 | reverse complement strand
AAACTTTTCCCTCAAGCCGCCTTCAGCCCGACATCCGGCAGGCGCGGGCGGTTCTTCAGCGCCTTGGCCATCAGGGCCTCGACCTCGGCCTTTTCCTGCGGCAGCAGCGCAAGGCGCGGCGGGCGGGTCAGGGCGGTGCCGCGGCCCATGATGTGCTCGCACAGCTTGATGCACTGGACGAGGTCCGGGCGGGCATCGAGGTGCAGCAGCGGCATGAACCATTCGTAGAGCGGCATCGCCTCGGCGAAGCGCCCGGCCTTGGCGAGGCGGAACAGGGTCTCGCCCTCGCGCGGGAAGGCGTTGGACATGCCGGAGACCCAGCCCACAGCGCCCATGGCGACGCTCTCGACGATGACGTCGTCGAGACCTGCGAACAGCACGAAGCGGTCGCCGACCATGTTGCGGGTGTCGATGAATCGCCGCGTATCGCCGGAGGAATCCTTGAAGCAGACCACGGTCTCGACGTCGGCGAGCGAGGCCAGGATATCGGGCGTAACGTCGTTCTTGTAGATCGGCGGGTTGTTGTAGAGCATCACGGGAAGGTCAGTCGCGGAGGCAACGGCGCGGAAATGCGCGGCGGTCTCGTGCGGCTTGGAGGAATAGACCAGCGCCGGCATCACCATGACGCCGTCGATGCCGACGCGTGCGGCTTCCTTAGCGGTCTCCACCGCAAACGCCGTGGTGAATTCGGCGATGCCGCACAGCACGGGCACGCGGCCCTTCGCGACCGACTTCGCCGCTTCCATGATCGCGACCTTTTCCTTGCGCTCGAGCGAGGTGTTCTCGCCGACCGAGCCGCAGACGATCAGGCCGGAGACGCCGTCGCGGATCAATCCGTCCATCACCTTGGCGGTTGCGTCGATGTCGAGCGAGAGATCGTCGTGGAATTGGGTGGTGACGGCCGGGAAGACGCCTTCCCAGGCAACGCGGCGGCTCATGGTTTGACTCCAGGGGTATGTGCCGGCGGGGGGCTGGAGCCGCCGGCTTTTGTGAAAGGGATGGGGAACGGGATCAGAGCGTCGCGCCGACCTTGCGCAGCTCGGCGAGGACGGGGGCCTTGGGCAGCCAGATCTTGTCGAACTCGGCGATGACGGCCTCGGTGTCCTTGGCGTCGACCTGGCGGATCGGGATTGGTGCTTTCTTGAAATTCTCGATCAGCGTGGGCTCGTTGCCGGCGAGCTCGTCGATCTGCGCGTCCAGCGTCGTCTTGATCGTTTTCGTGACCAGCTCGCGATCGGCGACGGGCAGCGATTGCCAGACGCGGCCGGAGACGACCGCGGCCATCGGCATGAAGACGGCGTTCATCTGCAGGATCACCTTCGACACCTTGTCGAAGCGCTGGTTCCAGGAGAATTCGAGATCGGCTTCGAGGCCGTCGACCTGGCCGTTGGCCATGGCGTCGAACACCTGCGGCGTCGGGATCGGCGTCGGCGCCGCGCCGAGCGAGGAATAGAAGTCGCGATAGACCGGGGTCGGGTTGATGCGCAGCTTCATGCCCTTGATGTCGGCGAGCGTGTTCAGGTCCTTGGAGGAGAACACCGCGCGCATTCCAGTGATGCCCCAGCCGAGCCCGATCGTGCCGGTCTCCTGCGGCAGCACCTCGAACAACTTCACCGCCGCCGGATGCCGCACGAACTTTGCCACCGCCGGCGTCGAGCGCACGATGTAAGGCGCGTTGATCGCGGCGATGTGCGGCACGCGCGAGCCGAGCTCGGCGGCCTGGATGAAGCCCATGTCGAGCGCGCCGGACTGCAATTGCTGCATCATCGCGGTCTCGTTGCCGAGCTGGCCGGCGTGGAAGACGGTCAGGGTCAGGCGGCCGTTGGTGGCGGCCTTGAGCTCGTCACCGAATTTGAGCGCGGCCTTGTTCCAGGAATGGCCGTTCGGCGTGATCAGGCCGAGACGGAATTCCTTGGCCTGGGCGAGCGCCAGCGACGGGGCGAACACCGAGGCGGCGGCACTGGCGGCGAGAAAGTGGCGGCGTGAAAGCGGCATCGTGGGACTCCTTTGGGCCTATTTGACGAGGATCAGCGAGAGCGATGGGTACAGCGAGAGCAGCACCAGGAGGATGCAGGCGATGACGAAGAAGGGCAGCGTCACCATGAACATCCTGCCGGGCTTGGCGCCGGTGACGGCGGCCGCGACGAAGAAGCAAAGCCCGACCGGCGGCGACAAAAGGCCGAGCACGAGGTTGATCACCACGACGACGCCGAATTGCCGGGGGTCGATGTGATAGATCTCGGTTGCGACCGGCAGCAGGATCGGCACCGTCATGATCAAGCCGGGAATGCCGTCGATGACAGTGCCGATCAGCAGCAGGATGACGTTGCAGATCAGCATGAAGCTGACCGGATCCTTGGCGACGGTCTGGATCCAGGCGGCGGTCTCCTGCGGCACCTTGCCGAAGATCAGCACCCAGGAGAACACCGCGGCGGCCGCCACCAGAAACAGCACGATCGCCGAATAGATCGCACTGCGCAGCATCATCTGTGGCAGCTGCGAGAACTTGAACTCCTTGGTCCAGAACTTTCCGACCAGGGCCGCAGCCACCGCGCCGACGGCCGCGGATTCCGTGGCGTTGGCGAGGCCGCCGAGAATGGTGCCGACGATGACGATCGGGATCAGCAGCGTCGGCGAGGTCCGCAGGATGGTCATCACGCGCTGGCGCGGCGTCTGGTAGGCCGCGCGCGGATAGTTGTAGATGTAGCCCATCAGCGCGATGACGAGGCAGAACATCACGGTGAGGATGACGCCCGGGACGATGCCGGCGATCAGCATGTCGCTTACCGAGACCTGCGCCAGCACGCTGTAGACCACGAACATCACCGAGGGTGGGATGATCGGGCCGAGCATGCCGCCATAGGCGGTCAGGCCGGCCGCGAAGGTCTTGTCGTAGCCCTTCTTCTCCATCTCGGGGACCATGATCTGCGCCATGATCGCGACCTGCGCGGTCGCCGATCCCAGGATGGACGAGATGAACATGTTGGCGAGGATGTTGACGTAGGCGAGACCACCCTTGAGTGAGCCGACGAAGGCCATCGCCATGTCGACGATGCGCCGCGTGATGCCGCCGCCATTCATGATCTCGCCGATCAGGATGAAGAGCGGGATCGCGATCAGGCCGTAGCTGTCGACGCCGCCGAACAGCTGCAGCGGATAGGATTGGAACAGCACCGGGTTGCCCGAGGCGGCGATGTAGACGAGGCCGGCGAGGCAGAGACAGAGGCCAATCGGTACGCCGACCAGCATGAAGGCCATGAAGGCTGCTGACGTGATCATCAATTGACCCCGTCGAGCTCGGAGAGCTGGAAGCCCTTCGGCGGCGTGCGCGGGACCAGCTCGAGATCTTCCAGCAGGTTGGCGAGACCATGTACGGTCATCGACACCGCGAAGATCGGCAGCGTCAGATAGAGCACCCAGGTCGGCCAGTTCAGCGTCTGCGTGCGCTCGGTGTAGAGGAAGTTGAAGGTCTCGGCGGCGAGCTTACGCCCGTCGAAGCCGGCGCGGGCGAGGCCCACCGGGTCCATCCAGAGCACGCAGGTGACGATCAGGGCGACGCCGAACACCACGACGAGGCCGGTCGAGATCACTTTTGCAAATTTCTGGTGCTGACCGGAAAGTCGCTCCGTCAGCATGGTCACGGCGAAATCGAGCCTCAGCCGCGTCATCGCGGATGCCCCGATGAAGGTCAGCCAGACCACGCAATAAACGGCGGATTCATCGATCCAGTAGATCGGGAAATGCGAGTAGCGGGTGACGACGTTCACCAGGATCAGGCCGGTGAGCAGGTACATCAGGCCCATCAGCGCGAGCCGCTCGCAGGCCAGCAGGGCACTCGACATCCGGACGATCATGCGTCGGAGGCTGAGTGCGCGCGTGGCCGGCATGGTCTGCTCGATCATGAAAGAGGCCCCAACCCCCTGAAGATTTGTCGTGCGATCGCCAAATGTATAATTTATACATTTTGGGAGTCAAACGGAGTTTGCGGTCATTTCGGCGGCAGGGCGCGCGTTTGCTGGGCATTATGCTTGTGGCGCCCCGGCTTTTGCCGGACAACTCGACATGCAAGACAGGGACCGCGTCGGCCGCACGAGTCGGGAAGGACAACGGACGATCAGATGAAACAGCCTCTGAAGCATCGCACCCTGTCGGCTGCGATCGTCGACCAGCTCCGCCAGGCAATCCTCGACGGCTCCTATCCGGCCGGATCGCAGCTGCGCCAGGACGCGCTGGGCGAAGCCTATGGCGTCAGCCGCATCCCGGTGCGCGAGGCGCTGTTCCAGCTCGAGGCGGAAGGCTTGGTGCGCATCGTGCCGCAGAAGGGCGCCATCGTCTCGGAGCTGTCGTTGGACGAGATCAACGACGTGTTCGACCTCCGCCGTATCCTGGAGCCGCGACTGCTGGCGCAGTCGGCGCCGCGCTTCACCGCGCAGGATTTCGACGGGCTCGACGACATCCACCGGAGCTTCGAGAAGGCGATCAAGGCGCGCAACGTCAGTGAGTGGGGCCAGCTCAATGCCGACTTCCACATGGCGCTCTACGTCCACGCCCCGCAGCCGCGCACGCGCGCGATCGTGCTGTCGCTGCTGCAGACCAGCGACCGCTACACGCGGCTACAACTCTCCAACACCAAGTCGATGGGCATTGCCGAGAAGGAGCACGCCCATCTGATCGCGCTCTGTCGTGCGCAGAAAGTAGAGGAGGCCTGCCGCTTCCTGGAGCGGCACATCGAGGCCGTGCGCAAAGACCTGCTGCAGGTGGTGGCGAACGCGCCGAAGTCGCGGCGGAAGGAGAAAT
>NZ_LAXE01000001.1:4683321-4725066 GCF_003122645.1 Bradyrhizobium sp. SUTN9-2 | reverse complement strand
GCTGTTCGTCTCCGCTGCGACAGAAGACGTGGATTACGCCTTCGGCTAATCCACCCTACAGGCCGGCGATCGCTTCTACCTGCTCCCGTCCGGCCCCATCACGAGGTCCGGCAGCCAGGTCGAAATCCCCGGCACCAGGCACAGCAGCAGCACTGCAAGCATCATCAAGAGCACGAAGGGCAGCGTACCCCAGATCACCTCGCGCAGGGGAATATCGGGCGCGACGTTGCGGATGACGAAGATGTTGAGGCCGACCGGCGGATGAATCAGCCCCATCTCCATCACGATGGTCATGACGACGCCGAACCAGATGATGTCGAAATTGGCGGCGCGGAGCTGCGGCAGGATGATCGGTGCCGTCATCAGGATGATCGAGACCGGCGGCAGGAAGAAGCCGAGCACCACGACCATGACGAGGATCGCGAACAGCAGCTCCCAGCGCGGCAGGTGCATCGCGACGATGGATTCGGCGACCGATTGCGAGATGTGCAGATAGCTCATCACGTAGGAATAGAGCAGCGACATGCCGATGATCATCATCAGCATGGTCGATTCCCGGATCGTCGACTTCATGATCGGCGCGAGGTCGCTCGGCCGCCACACGCTGTAGATCGCAGCGATCAGCGCCAGCGCCAGGAGGCCGCCGAGGCCGGCGGTCTCCGACGGCGTGGCATAGCCGCCATAGAGCGCGACCATGACGCCGGTGAGCAGCAGCACGAAGGGGATCACGCGCGGCAGCACGCTGAAGCGTTCGGCGAGCGTGTACTCGTCGCGGGTCAGGATCGCAGCCTCCGGCCCGCCGTTCTTGTAAACCGCTTCGGCCGCCGCATATTCCTGGCGGAAGCGGATGACGGCATAGATGCCGAACAGCGTGACCAGCAGCAGGCCCGGCCCGATGCCGGCGAGGAACAGCCGTCCCAGCGACTTTTCGGCGGCGACCGCGAACAGGATCATCGTGATGGAGGGCGGCAACAGAATTCCGAGCGTACCGCCGGCGGCGATGATGCCAGCGGCAAAGCCGCCGGAATAGCCGCGCTTGCGCATCTCGGGGATACCGGCCGAGCCGATGGCCGAGCAGGTCGCTGGGCTCGAGCCCGCCATCGCCGCGAACAGCGCGCAGGCGAACACGTTGGCGACGCCGAGCCCACCGGGCACGCGATGCAGCCAGGCATGCAGCGCCGAATAGAGGTCCTGGCCCGCGCGCGACTTGCCGATCGCCGCGCCCTTCAGGATGAAAAGCGGGATCGACAACAGCGTGATCGAGGCCATCTCCTCGTAGACGTTCTGCGTCACCGTATCGAGCGAGGCCGAGGGCATGAAGATGGCCATGAACACCACCGCGACCGCGCCGAGCGCGAACGCAATGGGCATGCCCGAGAACATCACGAGCAGCGTCACGATGCCGTAGGCGAGGCCGATGCCGAAAACGCTCATGGCCGCTTGGCTCCGGTGAAGGGCAGCGCAAGCTGCACGAGGATCTGGATGCAGAGCAGGCTCATCCCCAGCGCCATCAGCGTGTAGGGAATGGCGAGCGGCGGCGACCACATCGAGTTCGAGACCTGGCCGTCGACATAGGCTTCGTGCGCCAGTGTCCACGACTTCCAGGTGAAGAAGGCGCAGAACAGGAACGTGGCGGCATCGACCAGCCAGAGCCGGACCCGGTTCGCGAATGGCGAGAGCAGGCCGACGAAGGCCTCGATGCCGATATGACCGCGGTTCTGCTGCACATAGGCCGCCGTCATGAAGGTCGCGCCGACCAGGAGGAATACGGCGGCCTCGTCCTGCCAGTAATTGGCCGCCTTGTATAAGGCGCGACTGAGCACGCTGTAGCTCAGGATTGCGCAGGCCGCGACCAGTGCGATCGCGGCGAACACGACGATGATGCTGTTGAGGACGGCGAGACCGCGATCGATCGCCGCCGCAGGGCCGGTCCCCGCGGCAACGCTCGTCCGGTCGTCACGATCCGGAAGCGGACCGTGGCTCATGCTGCGACGTCGATGGCGAGCTTGAGCAGGTTTGCGGCGGTCGCGGTCTTGGCGCTGTAGTCCTTCCACGCGGTGTCGCGGGCGATGTCGCGCCATTTTCCGACGGTGGCGGCGTCGAGCGCCGAGACCTTGGCCCCGGCCTTCTCATAGACCTTGGCGACCTCGACGTCGTCATCCTGCGCGCCCTTGCGGCCGAAGGCTTCGAGCTCGGTGCCGACCGCGAGCAGGATGTCCTGATGGTTCTTCGGCAGCTTGTCGAAGATCGCCTTCGACATCATCAGCGGCTCGAGCATGAACCAATAGGAGGCGCCCGCGCCCGAGGTCAGCGACTTCGCGACCTCTTCCAGGCGGAACGAGATCAGGCTCGTCGAGGAGGTGATGCCGGCATCGCAGGCGCCGGTCTGCATCGCCGCGTAGATCTCGTTCGACGGGACCGACAACACCGAGGCGCCGGCGGTCTGCAGCACCATGTCCATCTCGCGCGAGCCGCCGCGCACCTTGAGGCCCTTGGCGTCCTCCGGGGCGACGATCGGCTTGGAACGGCTAGCAACGCCGCCGGCCTGCCAGACCCAGGTGAGCAGGATGATGCCCTTGTCGGCCAGGAAGTCGGTCAGCGCCTTGCCGACGGGCTCCTTCTTCCAGCGCAGACCCTGGTCGTAGTTGGTCACGAGGCCCGGCATCAGGCCGATATTGGTCTCCGGCACTTCGCCGCCGGCATAGGGCATCGGATAGAGGCTGATGTCGAGCGCACCCTTGCGCATGGCGGAGAACTGCGCGTTGGTCTTGATCAGCGAGGAGTTCGGATAGATCTCGGCGGCAATGTCGCCATTGCTGCGCTTATTCACTTCGGCGGCGAACATGCGGCACAGCCGGTCGCGGAAATCGCCCTTGTCGATAGTGCCGCCTGGGAACTGATGCGAGATCTTCAGCGTGGTCGCGGCCTGCGCGGTGCCGGTGCCGAAGCGGAGAATGGCAGGTGCCGCGACGGCGGTCGCGAGCAGATGGCGGCGCGTGAACATGATGTAATCCCCTTGGGCGTTTCTTTGGGCGTTTCTCGGAGTGTTTTTGGCAGAGGTGATTTGAACTGGGTTCTTCGCGACCGCGGGGCCAATCCAAGCCGGTCTCCATCCGATGGTCTTTCATCTGATAGTTCGAGACAGAGTGCCGCGGCAAGTGCCGGTTGTGCTGCGCTGCAGCACATCCGATCCATGCGGGCTCGCCAATCAACGAGGGCGGCTGGCCGCAGAAATTTATCGATGGTCAGCGTAACAACGCCACACGGCTATCCGTCGAGACAGGATAGCGGCGTCCGTCGCTGACAAACAAATCACGAAGGAAGATGAACCATGACCATTCGCACCCGCATCGTGCTCGGCGTCTCGGCTGCCGCTCTCTCGCTAGGCCTCGCGTTTGCGCCGGCCGCCTTTGCTCAGGACAAGATGGGCAAGGATGATGGCATGATGAAAAAGGACACGATGTCCAAGGACGGCATGATGAAGAAGGACCACATGTCCAAGGACGACGGCATGAAGAAGGATCACATGTCGAAGGACGGCATGAAAAAGGACGACGGGATGATGAAGAAGAACTGATCCCGGGTCGTCATCGCGCAACGCCCCTTGGGCGGGCCGCGTCCTCTCGAATTCCGGCGGCATTTGAGGCCGCCGGAATGATGGCTCAGTTCAAGTTCAATTGAACGTGACCAGCGCGTTTTACTTGCGCTTAGCCTTGCGGGCGGCGTAGCGCGCATCGCGCTTGGCCTTCTGCTCGGCCTCGAGCGCAGCCTGCTTCTCGGCGGCTTCCTCGGCTTCCCGCGCGATCCGCGCAGCTTCGGCTGCCTTGGCCTCTTCCTCGAGGCGCTTCTGCTCAGCCTTTTCGGCCTCGCGCGCGGCCTTTGCCTCGGCGCGCTTGGCCGCGAGGGCCTCACGCTCGGCGCGCTTCGCCGCCACCGCGGGATCATCCGGCCCCGGCTGCGACTTGAACTTGTTCAAAAGATTTTTGCGGGCGTCCTGCGCCGCCTTTTGCCGGTCTGCAAAGCCGGGTTCCCTGAATCCACTCATCGACGAGCCTTGTCTTCCTCGCTTTCGATCCTACATCGGTGCCTGTTGGTAAGTCGGCTGGGCATAGCAGGCGCCACGCGACGCAGAAGCGTGTACATCGGCGCGCGTCGCGAAGCCACCCATAATCGCAGCCGATCAGGTCAACGAAAAATCGCCCCCCGACGATCTCTCGTAGCCCGAAAAAACTGCCGAATTGTGATGTCCCTCATAAGGGAGCACATGGGCGACGCCTAGCGTCCGCCCGTACGAGACGGAGCACGGGCATGACGATCTCAAGACCAAGCCTGAAGGCGCTCGCGATTGCCATCGCCCTGGCAGGCGTGGCCGGCGCCGCGCTGCTGCTGGCTCGTCCGAAGCCGGTTGAAAGTGCGGTCCTGGGAGCGGATTGGGAATGCACCCAGACCGCATTCGTGCTCACGAGTTGCGCACCGCGCGTTCAGGAGGCAATTCCGGCGGTCGAAACCTTGCGCAAGGATGCAATCCAGCAGACCCGGGGCTGAATTGGACCGGACGATCTGGATGTGACGCGACGCCGCAGAGGTGGTAAAGCCAGCGCGCCAGCGTGACCAGGCGGCCATGTCGAAGCCAGAGTCCAGATCCGAACCGGGCGAGGAGCCCCATCCTCGACCGAACCGTCAGCCCAAGCCTCCGTCCGGCGGCGACCGCCGCGGCGCGCTGGCAGGATTGATCATCGCGGTCGTGATCCTCGGCATCGGCTGGTGGCTTGCCCGGGATCTGACGGCAGCCAGCAAGATGCAGGATTGTCTGATGTCCGGGCGAAGCAATTGCAATGTGATCGAGCCGGCTCGCTAGGCGCGCTCTACAGCATGGCCATGGGGCCGAAAAAATGCCCTGATCTTAATCATTTGTAACGGGACTTAGCCGATCAAGCAGGGCAGTGATTTCGGCCGGCATCAGCCCGGCGCGCGGCGATTCGCCGATCGCGCCCGGGATTCACGGCCATGAGAGAGCAGGGGGCGAGCACGCATGAGTACGTCCAAACATCTGAAGATCTTCATCCCCTTGGTTTCGGCCACGTCGCTGCTCGCGCTGTCGGCGCAGGCGCAAGAGGCCAGGTCCCGGCAAGAGGTCGTCCAACCGCCGGCCGGGCCGGCAGCAGGCGCGCCGCCACAGGCCAATCCGCCCATGCGCAAGGGCCCTCCGCCGCAGCAAGCGACCAGGCCTGCGCAGCCCGGCGGTCAGCCCCATGCGGATCACAACGCCGGCGGTCCGCCGCCCGGACGTCACGTCGCGCGCGGTCCTGCTCCCACACGTGATTGGGGTGGACACACCTATCGCGGCAACCTTGCCTGGGAGGGTGGACGCTGGCGCCACGACGTCCGCCATGGCCGATCCGGCTGGTGGTGGGACGTTGGCGGCGTCTGGTATTATTATCCGCAGCGTATGGCCGGCCCGCCCGCCTACATTTCAGAGGACTATATCGACGACGTGCCGGTGGTCTACGCCCGGCCTCCGGTGGCCTATGCGCCGCCACCTCCGCCGCCACCGCCGGCCGATCCCGGCGCCAGCGCGCTCGGCGGCGCGCTCGTCGGCGGCCTGCTGGGCGGACTGATCTCGGGCAATGCAACCGGGGCCGCCGCAGGCGCGGTTCTTGGCGGCGCGACGGGCGCGATTGCTGGCGCGACCGCGGCGTCCCAGCCCGGCTATTACTGGGCGCAGGGCACCTGCTACTACCGCTATCCGAACGGCCAATATGTGCAGGCCGATCCCCGCGCCTGCTATTGAGTTTTGCAGGCAGGTCGGACCATTGGAGGCGGGCTTCGGGCCCGCCTCATCCTTTTGCACGCCGGCGGTTGCTATGAATTGGCTCTGGTGCTCGTCGCCCCCTCACGTCAATTTCAAAGAAAAATGACGGGATGATTCGCGGGGGATGTGGTGCATGCTGGATGCCATCCAGATCAGCGTGGCGCTCTGGGCCATGATCGTTTGCGGCGGAATTAAACTCTCGCAGGCGTTGCCCTACCTGCTCTAAAACGGCGATCAGCTGGCAGGCCAATGCCTTGGTCGGTCAGGACACGAGCCAATCGAAGAATGCGATCGAGGCCCAGACCAGGCCCGCGATCCAGGCCACCATGACGACGCCGATGGTGCCGAGATAGGCGATGCCGAGCAGGTCCGCGCGATGTCGCTGCCTCGGGACGATGACTTCGGTTGCTGCTTTGCGTGTCATGACCGGACATCACCCATGAAGCCTGGACACGTAGTTTAGCGGAGATGTCGCGGACAGGCTGTGACGTGGTTCACAGACCGGTGCAGGAAGGCTGGTCGTTACCCCGCAATCATACGGACGAAATTGCCACGCACTCGTCCAGATGGCCGGCTAGAGTCTGCGCATGTACACCGAGTACGATCCGCAACATGAGGCCGAGGCCGCTATGAAGCGCGCCGCGGAGGCCGAGGGTGCCGACAGGCAACGGCTGATCCAGCTGGCCCTGGCATGGCACGAGCTCGCCCGCGATCTGCACGATGAGCAAGCCGGCCACTCGCATCGAGCCGGGCGCAGGCCTTTGGCCCGAGAGCGCTGAGATGAGAAAAACCCCGTGCTCGGGGGACAAGCACGGGGTCCTTCAAAGCCGACCGGGGCTGGCGGGTCGGCACCACTCAGTTCGGTCATCCAACGCGCGGATCGCGCATTCGTTCCCGGTCAATCCGCAGCGCTGAAATCCGATCGCATTGCAGCGACCTTCCGCAGAAAGTCATCGTTAACGAATGCTCCGCGCAATCGAATTGCAGTCGCGATTCGTACTCGCGAACGAAGCGGAGTCGGACCGTGAACAAACAAAAAGCCCCCGCAGGGGCTCAGTGTTTTACGCAGCTTCGGTCTTCGGGACGGCGTCGGCATTCACCGACAGCTTGACCACGTCGCCTTCGACGGCGCCGACATATTTCGTGTCGATGTAGTGATGATGGTCCTTGTGACCTTCCGGGCTGTCCTTGCGCGTCAGCTTGATGCGGTTGCCCTCGAGACGATCGACGGTGCCGACATGTGCGCCGTCCTTGCCGATGATCTTCATGTGCTCTCTGATGTCAGCCATGCTGTCCTCCTTGCATGGCTTCAACTGCGAAGGCGCCGGTTCGTTGCAGCAGGCACGTTGGACCCGTTGGGATTTCCGGACGTTGACGCCTGATTGGATCTGTCAAGAAAGCGCGATGGAGACCGTTCGGGCCTATCTGGAACGCAAGCACTGGGAACTCAGGCTGTTGAACGACGGCCTGAGAAACCCGCTCGATTTGGCGTCGCCGCGTTCCGTCGATGACGTCGTCAGGTCCAAATTCCAGATCACTGCCGCGCTCAGGGCGGAGCATGAATTACACGAGTGGAAGGCGACCGAGACCGCCTGGTCGCACACGGCCGATCCCGCCAGCGGGCCGTTCGAGTTCAGTTACGACTACCAGCGGGCCGATCTCACGGTACGCGGTCCGTCGTTCTACGAGCTCGACGGCGGCTGCACGAGCACGGCGATCTACACTGCCTCGGGGATGGCGGCGATCTCCGCGGTGCTGCTCGCCTCCGCGCGGATCGTCGCGAAGGCGGATATCCTGGTGCTGCCAGGCTGCTATGGCGAGACGCTGGAGCTGATCCGAAGCTTCATGCCGCATTTGCGGATCGAACCCTTGCCGCTGCCGCTCGGCGATGCGCTTGCACGGGTGAGCTCGCCGCGGATCCTGCTGCTGGATTCCTGCTCCGTCGCCGGCGCCATCGAGGCGGTGCTGCGCTGTGACGGCTCGGGCCTCGATCTCCTGATTTTCGATACGACGTGCTTCGCCGGCAGGTCGGGCCGCATCAGGCGCGTCGTGGGGTGGGCCAGGCGACACGGAATTGCGCTGGTGCTGGTGCGAAGCCACAACAAGCTCGATTCGCTCGGAGCGGAATATGGCCGCCTCGGCTCGGCCGTCTTCGTGCGCGGGCATGAGCGTCCACCGCGGGCAGGGGACGCTGAATGGTCACGTCTCGCGTTCGAAACGCGCAACGCAGTGCGGCTGCTCGGCGGCGCGGCATTGCCGGCCCACTTCCCGCCCTTCGCGGGCAGCGCGGCGTATTGGGCCCTGACGAAGCGGCGCGTGGCGGCGATCTTGCGCAACGGCCGCAGCTCGGCGCGATGCTTTGCCGCCGAGATCCCGGCGCTCTCGGCTCAGCTTCGCTTCGCTCACGGCCTCTACGTGACTCTTCGCGGAAGGCGCGCGCTCGACGAGGCGGCAGCACGGCAGGCTGCCGAGGACATGAGCTGCGAATTGCGCCGCGCGGGCTTTCCCATCCGCCACGCCGGCAGCTTCGGCTTCGATTTCGCCGCGACCGAGTGGTTTCACGACGCGACGACGGACCAGTACAGCGTCCGGGTGGCGGTGCCGGACCTGCCGACGGAGGTGTGGGACGATCTCACCGCGGCCATTGCGCGGTGGTGGCGGGGTCATCAGCGGGCAGGCTGTGGATAGACCGGAGGGCGGGCGCGTCGATCAGTCGACCGCCAGGCAATATTCGAGTCGCGGCTTGTCGTGACCGCGGCGCGCCCAGTCCTCAACTGCAAATGCAGGCTGACGTTGTCCCGTTGCGGCGCCAAGGATCGAGGCCTGGACCACCTTGATGGGCCTCGTGACCGCATTGGTGCTCACCAAGCCCGCGTCGACCGCCAAATACGAGATCGCAACGACCGCGACCGCAGATGCGATCGCCATTCTCGTCAATTCGGATTGCTGCATTCCCAAACCTACCGGGCGCGTCTCACCCGGCGCTTAGATAGGGCTGATCGGCGCCGTTCAAAGGCCGGCATATGGTTACCCACGCGTTCGTGAAGAGCGGCGGCGAGGCAACGAGCTGGCGATCCCGGCAGGACTCGAACCTGCAACCCGCGGAGTAGAAATCCGCTACTCTATCCAGTTGAGCTACGGGACCGTCTTGAGCCGGCCGTCTTGAGCCGCCCGGATTGGGCGGCTGGCCGTTCATGTAGCATGCCAATATGAAAAAACTGGTGTTTCGCCAAGTCTGAACCGAACCGTTTTCCTCAGTGCGGCGACAAAGCGGAACGGTGGGGTGTCAGGGTGCCGGGTTGAGCGGCAGCGGACTGGACGATGGATCACATCGCCGGGAACGCTGAACAGCTTCCGGGGCACGGCCGCCGGTCGACTGGTCAGGTAGTGCTGCGCCATCAGGACGGCGTGCGTGGCGATATCTTGGCCGGTCTCCTCTGGGCTTACCTCTGTCATGGCGAAAGCGACGCTTTGCACCTTCTGGTTCCATCGCCTTGAGTCCGTCACCTTTCCGCGCATTTCATTTGCCGCCGCGGCGTTCGTCCGCGCTTTCCGGGAGTCTTCGATGATCGGTCTCGTTCGCGCCGTCACAATCTGCGCCGCGCTGGCGCTCGGCCTTGTCACCGCGCAGGCCGCCGACAAGGCGTTCAAACGCGACGACCTCGCCGATTCCGCGATCAAGCTGGAGGCCCAGATCAAGAGCGAGGCGGGGCCGGTCGCCAAGACCAATGCGACGCTGAAGACGGACGCCGACGCCGCCTTCCGGCGCAATGATTACCGCACCGGCCTTTCGGTGCTCGGCCAGATCGCCGCGACCACGCCCGAGGATGCCGGCAACTGGCTGCGGCTCGCCAAGGTCATCTTCCAGATCTCGCCGAAGAGCTCGAGCGAGCAGACCTTCCTGCTGGAGCGCGCCTCGACGGCGGCCTATATCGCTTACATGCGCGCCGGCAATCCGGGCGAGGAGGCCGACGCGCTCGCCGTGCTCGGCAAGGCGCTGGCCGACCGCAAGCTGTGGCGGCCGGCACTGGATGCGCTGCGGCTGTCGCTCGACATGCGCGAGGTCGCCGAGGTCCGCGGCCAATATGAGAAGATGCGCGACGAGCACGGCTTCCGGCTGCTCGACTATACCGTCGACTCGGACTCGGCGAGCCCGCGCGCCTGCTTCCAGTTCTCCGAGGAGCTCGCCAAGCGCACCGACTTCGCGCCGTTCCTGGCTCTCGCCGGGCAGGACAAGCCGGCGCTGTCGGCCGAAGGCAAGCAGCTCTGCGTCGACGGGCTGAAGCACGGCGAGCGCTACAACATCAACCTGCGCGCCGGCTTGCCGTCGACCGTGAAGGAGGGGCTGCCGAAATCGGCCGAGTTCAACATCTATGTGCGCGACCGCAAGCCGTTCGTGCGCTTCACCAGCCGTGCCTATGTGCTGCCGCGGACCGGCCAGCGCGGCATTCCCGTCGTCAGTGTCAACACGCCTGCGGTCAGCATCAATGTCTTCCGGATCGGCGACCGCAACCTGATCAACACGGTGGTCGACAGCGATTTCCAGAGGACGCTGTCGAAGTACCAGCTCAGCGAGCTCGGCGACGAGCGCGGCGTCAAGGTCTGGACCGGCGAGCTTGCGACTGCGACGACGCTGAACCAGGACGTCACCACGGCGTTCCCGGTCGACCAGGCGCTCGGCGAGCTCCAGCCCGGTGTCTACGTCATGACGGCCGCGGCGAGGGCCTCGGACGAGGACTACCAGCTCGCCACGCAATGGTTCATCGTCTCCGACCTCGGCATCGCCGCTTATTCCGGCAATGACGGCATTCATGTCTTCGTCAACTCGCTGGCGTCGACCGACCCGGTCGGCAAGGCCGAGGTGCGCCTGGTCGCGCGCAACAACGAGATCCTGGCGACGCGCAAGACCGACGATGCTGGTCACGTGCTGTTCGAGGCCGGCCTTGCGCGCGGCGAGGGCGGATTGTCGCCGGCGATGCTCACGGTCACCGGCGAGAAGGCCGACTATGCCTTCCTGAGCCTGAAGACCTCGGCCTTCGACCTGTCCGACCGCGGCGTTTCGGGGCGCGCGGTGCCCGCCGGCGCCGATGCCTTCGTCTATGCCGAGCGTGGCGTCTACCGTTCCAGCGAGACCGTGTTCCTCACCGCGCTGCTGCGCGACGGGCAGGGCAATGCCGTCACCGGCGGGCCGATGACACTGGTGGTCGAGCGCCCGGACGGCGTCGAATATCGTCGCGCCGTACTGGCAGATCAGGGCGCCGGCGGCCGCACGCTGTCCGTGCCGCTCAACTCGGCCGTACCGACCGGCACGTGGCGGGTGCGCGCCTTCACCGATCCGAAGGGAGCTTCGGTCGGCGAGACCACCTTCATGGTCGAGGATTACGTCCCCGATCGGATCGAATTCGACTTGTCCGCCAAGGACAAGCTGATCAAAGCTAACGCTCCAGTGGAGCTTAAGGCCGACGGTCATTTCCTCTATGGCGCACCTGCTTCGGGCCTGCAGCTCGAAGGCGACATGCTGATCGCGCCGGCGGCCGAGCGGCCCGGCTTTGCCGGCTACAAGTTCGGCGTCGACGACGAAGAGACCACCTCGAACGAGCGCACGCCGCTGGAGAACCTGCCGGAGGCCGACGCCAATGGCGTCGCGACCTTCCCGGTGACGCTGGACAAGCAGCCGGCCTCGACGCGCCCGCAGGAGGCGCAGATCTTCGTCCGCATGGTCGAGACCGGCGGCCGCGCCGTCGAGCGCAAGATCGTGCTGCCGGTCGCGCCGGCAACGGCGCAGATCGGCATCAAGCCGCTGTTCGGCGACAAGAACGTCACCGAGGGCGACAAGGCCGAGTTCGACGTCGTGTTCGTCTCGCCGGAGGGCGAGAAGCTGCGCCGCGACGGCCTGCGCTACGAGCTCCTGAAGATCGAATCGCGCTACCAGTGGTACCGCCAGAACAATTACTGGGAGTACGAGCCGGTCAAGTCGACCTCGCGCGTCGCCGACGGCGACGTCACTGTTACGGTCGACAAGCCGACGCGGCTCTCGCTCACGCCGGAGCCCGGCCGCTACCGGCTCGACGTCAAGTCGAACGAGGCCGACGGCCCGGTGACCTCGGTGCAGTTCGACGTCGGCTGGTACTCGGACGGCAGCGCCGACACGCCGGACCTGCTGGAGACCTCGATCGACAAGCCGCAATACGCCTCCGGCGACACCATGACGGTGTCCGTCAACGTCCGCAGCGCCGGCAAGCTCACCATCAACGTGCTCGGCGAGCGGCTGCTGACGACGCAGACCATCGACGTCAAGGAAGGCACCGCGCAGGTCAAGCTCCCGATCGGCAAGGATTGGGGCACCGGCGCCTATGTGGTGGCGACGCTGCGCCGTCCGCTCGATGCCGCCGCCCAGCGCATGCCTGGCCGTGCGATCGGGCTGAAATGGTTCGGCATCGACAAGCAGGCTCGCACCTTGCAGGTCAAGCTGTCGCCGCCTTCGCTGATCCGGCCGAATTCGACGCTGAAGATCCCCGTCAAGCTCGATGGGCTCAATCCGGGCGAGGACGCCAAGGTCGTCATCGCCGCGGTCGACGTCGGCATCCTCAATCTCACCAATTACAAGCCGCCGGCGCCGGACGATTATTATCTCGGCCAGCGTCGCCTCAGCGCCGAGATTCGCGACCTCTACGGGCAGCTGATCGACGGCATGTCGGGCACGCGCGGCCAGATCAAGTCCGGCGGCGACGCCGGTGGCGAGCTCCAGGGCTCGCCGCCCACGCAGAAGCCGCTCGCGCTCTATTCCGGCATCGTCACCGTCGCCGCCGACGGCTCGGCCGATGTGAGCTTCGATGTTCCGGAGTTCGCCGGAACCGCGCGCGTGATGGCGGTGGCTTGGACCGCGACCAAGCTCGGCCGCGCCAACACCGACGTCGTGATCCGCGATCCCGTGGTGCTGACGACGACGCTGCCGCGCTTCCTGCTCAACGGCGACCGCGGCTCGGTCAACCTCGAGATCGACAATGTGGAGGGCCAGGCCGGCGACTACGTCATCAGCGTGAAGGCGGGCGGCCCGGTGAAGATGACCGGCAATCCCGCAACCACGGTGAAGCTCGCCGCCAAGCAGCGCAATTCGTTCTCGCTCGCGCTCGATGCGACCGCGGCGGGGCAGGCGACGCTCGACGTCGACATCAGGGGCCCCAATGGCCTCGCGCTGGTGCGTCACTATGCGTTCGACGTCAAGCCGGCGACGCAGGTGCTGGCGCGGCGCTCGATCCGGACGCTGGCGAAGGGCGAGAGCCTGACGCTGACCTCGGACATGTTCTCCGATCTCGTGCCGGGCACCGGCGCTGTCTCAGTTTCGGCCAGCCTGTCGACCGCACTCGACGCGGCAACGATCCTGAAGGCGCTCGACCGCTATCCCCATGGCTGCTCGGAGCAGATCACGAGCCGGGCGATGCCGCTGCTCTATGTCAACGAGCTCGCGGCCGGCGCGCATCTTGCCATGGACACCGAGGTCGACCAGCGCATCCGCGACGCCATCGAGCGGCTGCTGGCCCGCCAGGGCTCGAACGGCTCGTTCGGCCTGTGGTTGGCCGGCGGCGACGATGCCTGGCTCGATGCCTACGTGACGGACTTCCTCACCCGCGCCCGCGAGAAGGGCTTTGCGGTGCCGGACGTGCTGTTCAAGAACGCGCTCGACCGTATCCGCAACTCCGTCGTCAATGCCGACGAGCCGGAGAAGGACGGTGGCCGCGATCTCGCCTATGGCCTGTATGTGCTCGCCCGTAACGGCGCAGCTCCGATCGGCGATCTCCGCTATCTCGCCGATACCAAGCTCGCCAACCTCGCGACCCCAATCGCGAAATCGCAGCTTGCGGCGGCGCTCGCCCTGGTCGGCGACCGCAACCGCGCCGAACGGGTCTATGGCGCGGCGCTCGACAGCCTTGCGCCGAAGCCCGCGCTGGAATTCGGCCGCACCGACTACGGCTCGCAGCTGCGCGATGCCGCAGCATTGGTGTCGCTCGCCAGTGAAGGCAATGCGCCGAGGGCGACGCTGACGCAGGCGGTGTCGCGGGTCGAGACCGCCCGCGGGCTGACGCCCTACACCTCCACGCAGGAGAATGCGTGGCTGGTGCTGGCGGCGCGTGCGCTCGCCAAGGAGAACCTCTCGATCGAGGTCGACGGCCAGCCGGTCAGGACCGCCTTGTATCGCAGCTACAAGGCGGACACGCTGGGCGGCAAGCCGCTGAAGATCACCAACACCGGCGATGCGCCGGTGCAGGCGGTCGTCTCGGTGTCGGGTTCGCCGGTCACGCCGGAGCCGGCCGCGTCCAACGGCTTCAAGATCGAGCGCAGCTACCATACGCTCGACGGCAAGCCCGCCGACATCAGCAAGGTCAAGCAGAACCAGCGCTTTGCGGTGGTGCTGAAGATCACCGAGGCCAAGCCCGAGTACGGCCACATCATGGTGTCCGACTATCTGCCGGCGGGTCTGGAGATCGATAATCCGAACCTGGTGTCGTCGGGCGACAGCGGCACGCTGGACTGGATCGAGGACGGCGAGGAGCCGGAACATACCGAATTCCGCGACGACCGCTTCACCGCGGCCGTCGACCGGGCCTCGGATTCCAAGTCGGTCTTCACGCTCGCCTATGTCGTGCGCGCGGTCTCGCCCGGCAAATACGTGCTGCCGCAGGCCTATGTCGAGGACATGTACAATCCCTCGCGCTATGGCCGGACCGGCACGGGCAGTGTCGAGGTGCGGGCGGCGAAGTGAGTGAGATGAGCGAGGTCGAGCCACATACACGGGCCGCCACGGCCGCGCCGGCGGTGGGTGTTGGCGTGGATGGCCGGGTCAAGCCCGGCCATGACGGACGGAGGGGGCGGATCGCCTTTCGCCTTCTCTCCGCAGCCGCGCTCACCTTTATCCTCGCCATCATCGGCTTCGTTGGCTGGGTCTATTCGCTCGGCCCGCTTCCGCTCGACGAAGCCCGCCAGGTCTCAACCACCATCGTCGATCGCAACGGCAAACTGCTGCGCGCCTATGCAATGGCGGATGGGCGCTGGCGGTTGCCGGTCGATACCAGGACCAATGTCGATCCGACCTACCTGAAACTGCTGTTCGCCTATGAGGACCAGCGCTTCTACGCCCATGGCGGCATCGATCCGTTGGCGCTGGGGCGCGCCGCGTTGCAGCTGGGAACGCGCGGCCACATCGTCTCGGGCGGCTCGACCATCACGATGCAGCTGGCCCGTCTGATGGAGCCGCGGCGGCAGCGCTCGCTTTACGCAAAATTGCGGCAGATCGTGCGTGCCATCGAGATCGAGCGCAGCATGAGCAAGGAGCAGATCCTCGATCTCTATCTGGCGCTGGCGCCCTATGGCGGCAATCTCGAAGGCATCCGCGCGGCGTCGATTGCCTACCTCGGCAAGGAGCCGAAGCGGCTGTCGCTGGCGGAGGCCGCGTTGCTGGTCGCGCTGCCGCAATCGCCGGAGACGCGCCGGCTGGATCGCTATCCGGAAGCAGCCCGCAAGGCGCGCGACCGCGTGCTCGACCGCATGGTCGAGGAGCACGTGGTCAGCGCCGACGACGCCAATCAGGCCAAGGCGATGCCGGTGCCGAAACTGCGCAGGCCGATGCCGATCCTGGCGCCGCATGCCTCCGACGCCGCGCAGTCGACGGTCAAGGACGCGCCGATCATCAAGCTGACGCTCGATGCGACCTTGCAGAAGGTGCTGGAGCCGCTGGCGCGCGACCGCGCAATTGCGCTGGGTCCGAACATCTCGGTCGGCATCGTCGTGGTCGACAATGAGAGCGGCGACGTGCTCGCGCGTGTCGGCTCGGCCGATTATTTCGACGAGAGCCGGGCAGGGCAGGTCGACATGACCCGCGCCATCCGCTCGCCCGGCTCGACGCTCAAGCCCTTCATCTACGGGCTCGCCTTCGAGGACGGCTTTGTCCATCCCGACAGCTTGATCGACGACCGCCCGGTCCGCTTCGGCTCCTATGCGCCGGAAAATTTCGACATGACTTTCCAGGGCACCGTGCCGGTGAGGAAGGCTCTGCAACTGTCGCTGAACGTGCCGGCCATCGTGCTGCTCGACCGCGTCGGCTCGAGCCGGCTGACCTCGCGGCTGCGGCAGGCCGGCGGCAACCTCGTCCTGCCCAAGGACGAAGCGCCCGGCCTCGCCATGGGGCTCGGCGGCGTCGGCGTGACGCTCCAGGACCTCGCCCAGCTCTATGCCGGCTTTGCCCGCCTCGGGACCACCAAGCCGCTGCGCGAGATCGTGACGGCCAGGGACGATCGGGAGCCGCTGCGGCTGCTGGATCAGGTCGCAGCCTGGCAGGTCGGCAACGTCCTGCTCGGCACGCCCCCGCCGGAGAACGCCGCCCACAACCGCATCGCCTTCAAGACCGGCACCTCCTACGGCTATCGCGACGCCTGGTCGGTCGGCTTCGACGGTCGCATGACCATCGGCGTCTGGGTTGGCCGTCCGGACGGAGCGCCGGTTCCCGGCCTGATCGGACGCGTCGCCGCCGCGCCCATCCTGTTCGATGCCTTCGCCCGCAGCGGCAAGACGCTGGCCGCCTTGCCGAAGCCGCCCAAGGGAACCCTGGTCGCAAGCAACGCGAAGCTGCCGCTGCCCTTGAAGCGGTTCCGTCCGGTCGGCGAACTGGTGCGAAGCGGGGGCGAGCAGCCGCTGCATATCCAATTTCCGCTGAACGGCTCGCGGATCGACGTCGATCGATCGGGTGGCCGGGAGAGCGCGGCTATGCCGGTCAAGGTCGCCGGCGGCGTGCTGCCCATGACCGTCATGGTTAACGGCACCGCGCTCGGCGAGATCGACGGCCGCCGTCATCGGTTGATCGATCCGCCCGGCCCGGGCTTTGCACGGCTCACCGTGATCGACGCCACGGGCGCCGCGGACACAGTCGTCATTCGAATTCAATGACCCTGCCTTAAGCGGTTGTGGCCATGGCGGTTTCAGCGTAAGCGGAACCAATGGCCGAGACCTACCCCAGCCCCCGTTTTGGTGCCCCCCGCGAGTCGAAATCGCCCACAAATCCGGGCAGCGGGCTCGTGCGCATGCTCGACATCGTCACGGCCAGCCACCCGCGCGCGGTCGGCTTCCTGGTGCTGTGTGCGCTGCTGCTGTTCCTGCCGGGCTTCTTCACCATCCCGCCGATCGACCGCGACGAGGCACGGTTTGCCCAGGCCACCAAGCAGATGGTCGAGAGCGGCGATTATGTCGACATCCGCTTTCAGGAGGACGTCCGCTACAAGAAGCCGGTCGGCATCTACTGGTTGCAATCGGCGACCGTCGAAGCCGCCTCGATGCTCAAGCTGCCGAAGGCCGAATTGCGCATCTGGGTCTACCGGCTGCCGTCACTGATGGGCGCGATCGGCGCCGTGCTGATGACCTATTGGGCCGCGCTCGGCTTCGTCACGCGGCGTGCCGCGGTGCTGGCTGCGCTGATGGTGTGCGCCTCGGTGCTGCTCGGCGTCGAGGCGCGCCTGGCCAAGACCGACGCCGTGCTGCTGCTCTGCGTGGTTGCCGCGATGGGCGCGATGGCGCGGGCCTATCTGTCCTGGCAGCGCGCCGAGGACGAGACGCATCCGCCCTGGAGCTGGCCCGCGATCTTCTGGACCGCGCTTGCTGCGGGCATCCTGATCAAGGGGCCGCTGATCCTGATGTTCGCAGGCCTGACCATCGTCGCGCTCGCGATCCAAGACCGCGACGCCTCCTGGCTGTGGAAGCTGCGGCCTGTCTGGGGCCTGATGTGGATGCTGGTGCTGGTGCTGCCCTGGTTCGTCGCGATCTTCTGGCGCGCGGGCGAGACCTTCTTCACCACCTCCGTCGGCGGCGACATGCTGAGCAAGCTTGGCGCCCAGGAATCGCACGGCGCACCGCCCGGACTTTACCTGGCGCTGTTCTGGATCACGTTCTGGCCGGGTGCGCCGCTGGCGGCGATGGCGGCGCCTGCGGTGTGGCGGGCCCGCCGCGAGCCCGGCGCGCAGTTCCTGCTGGCCTGGCTGATCCCGTCCTGGATCGTGTTCGAGGCGGTGCTGACCAAGCTGCCGCATTACGTGCTGCCGCTGTATCCCGCGATCGCGATCCTCACCGCCGGCGCGGTGGAGCGGCGCGTGCTGTCGCGCTCCTGGCTGATGCGCGGCTCGGCCTGGTGGTTCGCGATCCCCGCAGCCGCCTCCATCATCGCGGTGGTCGGCTCGGTGATACTGACGCGGCAGCCCGCTTTCGTAGCCTGGCCGTTCATCGCGGCCGCGCTGATCTTCGGTCTGTTCGCCTGGTGGCTGTTCGATACCAACCGCGCCGAGCGCTCGTTTCTCAACGCCCTGGTCGCAGGCCTGATGCTCGCCGTGACGATTTACGGCATCGTGCTGCCGTCGCTGACCCCGCTGTTTCCCAGCATCGAGATCGCGCGCGCGCTTCGCAACGTCACCTGCGTCGGACCGAAGGCGGCTGCGGCCGGTTATCACGAGCCGAGCCTCGTCTTCCTGGCGGGCACCCGGACCTTGCTCACGGACGGCTCCGGTGCGGCGGACTTCCTGCGGCAGGGCAGCTGCCGCTTCGCGCTGATCGAGCAGCGCTCGGAGCGCAGCTTCGTGCAGCGCGCCGAGGCGATCGGGTTGCGCTACAAGGTCGGCGCGCGCATCGACGGCTATAATTTCTCGCAAGGGCGCGCGATCTCGATCTCGATCTTCCGCTCCGAAGGTACCGAATAGGATGCGGGCTCTGACCGACGTTGCAGCGCATGCCGGCTATCCTGCGCAATTGCTAGCGGTGTCCTGGCGCGCGCTGGCGCAGCTTGTGCGGTCGCCCTCGCACTCGCGCCGCGCCGAGGCCGCCCGGAAGCTGGCGCGGCATTCGCTGTGGCTTGCCGCGGCGGGTGCAGCGCTCGTCATCGTGCTGATGGTCGCGTTCGATCAGACCGAGATCCTGCTGATGCCGCCGCGCGGCACGCCGAGCCTGAGGCCGATCCGCATCCTCACCGATTTCGGCAAGGACGAGTATATCCTCTCGGTGCTGGGGGCCGCGCTGGTGGTGCTGGCGCTCGTCGCGGCCGGGCTGCGTGGGAGCCGCCGCGCGCTGCTGCTCGGCTTCGGCACGCGGCTGCAATTCCTGTTTCTGTCGGTTGCCGTGTCAGCCTTCGTCGCCGAGATCCTGAAATATGTCATCGGTCGCGGACGTCCGTTCGTCGGGGGCAAGGCCAATCCGTTCAACTTCGTCCCGTTCGAGGGGACGGGGGCTTATGCCAGCCTGCCGTCAGGCCACGCCGTGGCCGCGTTCGCCCTGGCGTTTGCCGTCTCGGCACTGTGGCCGCGTCTGCGCGTCTTCATGTTCACTTACGCAATCGTGATCGTGCTGACGCGCCTGGTGTTGCTGGCGCATCATCCGAGCGACGTGGTCGCCGGCGCTCTGGTCGGAACGGTGGGCGCCATGGCCGTTCATTACTGGTTCGCGGCCCGAAAGCTCGGATTTGCCATCCGCGCCGACGGCACCATCGTGCCGCTTTCAGGGACGTTTTCCGACCGCCTCAAAAGGGTTGCCCACCGGGCATCCGCCCCATAAAAGCGGCTGCCTGCCGGGACCGCCGGTTCCCTTGGGCAGGTCAATTCCAACCACGAGCCTCGATTTGTCGACGTCCCAGCCTTCGGTGTCCATCGTTGTTCCCGTGCGCAACGAAGCCGACAACATCGCGCCGCTGATCGCGGAGATCGGCGCGGCACTCGATGGCCGCTGGCCCTATGAGATCATCTACGTCAACGACGGCTCGACCGACGCCACCGGCGAGCGGCTTGGCGCCATCATGAAGCAGCAGAGCAATCTGCGTCAGCTTCGCCATGCAAGATCGGGCGGCCAGTCGGCGGCCGTGCGCAGCGGCGTGCGCGCGGCGCGCGGAGAGATCGTGGCGACGCTCGATGGTGACGGCCAGAACAATCCGGCCTTCCTGCCCGACCTGATCGCGGCGGTCGAGAAGGGGGCAGGGCGCGTCGGTCTCGCGGCCGGCCAGCGGATCGGGCGCAAGGACACCGGCTTCAAGAAATTCCAGTCGCGCGTCGCCAACGGCATTCGCAACGCCATCCTGAAGGACGGCACGCGCGACACCGGCTGCGGGCTGAAGGCGTTCCGGCGTGACGTTTTCCTGATGCTGCCTTATTTCGACGGGCTGCATCGCTTCCTTCCCGCCCTGGTCCGCCGCGAAGGCTACGACATCGCCTATGTCGATGTGATCGACCGGCCGCGCCATTCGGGTGTGTCCAACTATGGTTTCTTCGACCGGCTGTGGATCGGCATCATGGATCTCGCCGGCGTCTGGTGGCTGATCCGCCGCAAGAAGCCGACGCCAGAAGTGACCGAGGTGGACGCATGATCATTCAATACGGTCAGGCGCTGAGCAATTATCTCTATGACGTCTTCGTCGCCAAGTTCGACTTCTGGCTGGCATTCGGCCTGGTCGCGCAGCTGTTCTTCACGGCGCGCTTCCTGGTGCAGTGGATCGCGAGCGAGCGCGCCGGCAACAGCGTGGTGCCGATGGCGTTCTGGTTCTGCTCGATGGGCGGCGGGCTGATGACGCTGGTCTATGGCGTCGTGAAGCGCGAGCCCGTCATCATCCTCGGACAGTCGCTCGCGACCATCATCTATATCAGAAACATCATGCTGATCTGGAAGAACCGCGGCACCGCCTCGAAGACGCTGGACCGCTGATCCAGCGTTCGGCTCCGCTTGTTGAAGCCTGGCACGTTGCTGGGCGAGATGCCCAATCCTGATGCTCACATGGCCGCTTTGAGGGCAGCGAAGCCGCGGTCGAGATCGGCCTTGAGGTCGTCGGTGCTCTCGAGCCCGATGTGGAGACGCAGCGTCGGGCCGCCGGGCTCCCATTTGGTCGCGGTGCGATAGGCATCGCAATCGAAGGGAATTGCAAGGCTCTCGAACCCGCCCCAGGAAAAGCCCATGCCGAACAGCTTCAGCGTATTGAGCATGGTGTCGACCGCCTTCTGCGGCGCCGGCTTCAGCACGATGCTGAACAGGCCGGAGGCGCCGGTGAAGTCGCGCTTCCAGATCGCATGACCGGGATCGGTCTCCAGCCCGGGATGCAGCACGCGCGCAACCTCAGGCCTTGCCGCCAGCCAGCGCGCCATCTCGAGCCCGGAGCGATGATGCTGCGCCAGCCGCACCGACAGCGTGCGGAGGCCGCGCAGCGCCAGGAAGACGTCGTCGGGGCCGGCACAGACGCCGAGCAAGCGGATGCCTTCGGCAATCATCGGCCAGGCCTTGGCGTTGGCCGAGATGGTGCCGAACATGATGTCGGAATGGCCGCCGATATATTTCGTCGCGGCCTGCATGCTGATGTCGACGCCCTGGTCCAGCGAGCGGTGATAGAGCGGCGTCGCCCAGGTGTTGTCGTCGATGACGAGCGCGCCGCGCCCATGTGCGACTTCGGCGATGGCGCGGATGTCAGGCATCTCGAACGATTGCGAGCCCGGTGCCTCCACCAGAACGGCCCGGGTGTTGGGCTTGAACAGCTTGTCGATGTCGGCGCCGATCATCGGATCGAAATAGGTGGTCTCGACGCCGTAGCGGGTCAGCATGCCGTTGCAGAAGTTGCGCGAGGGTCGATAGATGTTGTCGACCACCAGGATGTGGTCGCCGGCCTTCAGCACCGAGAGCAGGGTGGTGGAGATCGCCGACAGCCCCGACGGCACGATACCGACGCCGGCGCATTGCGGACCCTCCAGCGCCATCAGCGTCTCCTGGAACGCCTTGGTGGTCGGGGAACCGTGACGGCCGTAGGTGAACTCGCCGCGATGGGCGTGCAGGTCCTCTGCGGTCGGATAGAGCACGGTCGAGCCGTGGAAGACCGGCGGATTGACGAACCCCTTCTGCGCCTTGGTGTCGCGGCCGGAGGTGACCAGCCGGGTCTCGGCGTGCTGCTCTTGGGGGGACGAAGAATCCATGCGCCTGCTTTCAAAACCGCGTTTCCACCGGACGCATCGCGCCCCTGGGCCGACCGAAAGGCCGCGGTCGTTAATAACAGAACACAGAAGAGTCCCGTCAACCCCTTGACCCGGAACGCCAGTCGTTCTGTGATGCGCAGGTGCTATTCAGTCGCCGCATGTTGAGGGGCCTGCCGCGACCTTCGATCCATTGCCTGACCGGACGTCGCGTCACAGCCAAGAGATGGCGGGCGCCGGCGGCGGGGATGAAGGTATGGCCTCCCGAGATCGGCGAGTGTTCGGCAAGGTTTTCCAGCATGACTCTTGCAAGGCCGGATTCTTGAAGGACCTGGCTTGGCAGAGACGATCCTAAGACAACATTCCTGACCTTGAGACGACCTTGAAAGGCCCAAAGCCCATGAAACGCGTAACCCTGGCTCTCTCCCTTGCTCTCGCCGCCGGCCTCACCGCCCAAGCCGCCGATGCGCAAACGCTCAAGACCGTCAAGGATCGGGGCATGCTGTCCTGCGGCGTCAGCCAGGGCCTGCCGGGCTTCTCCTCGCCCGACGACAAGGGCAACTGGACCGGCATCGACGTCGACGTCTGCCGCGCCATTGCCGGCGCCATCTTCAACGATCCGACCAAGGTCAAGTTCGTGCCGCTGTCCGCCAAGGACCGCTTCACCGCGCTGCAATCCGGCGAGGTCGACGTGCTCTCGCGCAACACCACCTGGACCATCTCGCGCGACACCTCGCTCGGCGCCAATTTCACCGGCGTGACCTATTACGACGGGCAGGGCTTCATGGTGAAGAAGTCGCTCAAGGTGAATTCGGCGCTCGAGCTCAACAGTGCATCGGTCTGCGTGCAGACCGGCACCACCACTGAGCAGAATCTCGCCGACTACTTCAAGGCCAACAACATGAAGTACGAGGTGATCGCGTTCGCCACCAACGACGAGACCGTCAAGGCCTATGAGGCCGGCCGCTGCGACGTCTTCACCACCGACCAGTCGGGCCTGTACGCCAACCGCCTCAAGCTCGCCAGCCCCAACGACCACATGGTGCTGCCCGAAATCATCTCGAAGGAGCCGCTCGGTCCGATGGTGCGGCACGGCGACGACCAGTGGTTCGACATCGTGAAATGGACGCTGTTCGCGATGCTCACCGCCGAAGAGCTCGGCGTGACCTCGAAGAACATCGACGAGAAGGCGAAGCTGGAAAATCCCGAGCTGAAGCGCGTGCTCGGCAGCGACGGCAATTTCGGCGAACAGCTCGGCCTGACCAAGGATTGGGTGGTGCGGATCGTCAAGACCGTCGGCAATTACGGTGAGGTGTTCGATCGCACCGTCGGCGCCGGTTCGCCGCTCGGCATCAATCGCGGTGTCAACAATCTCTGGAACAAGGGCGGTCTTCAGTACGCGCCGCCGATCCGCTGATCAGCCCTGATCGGCCGGCAGCGGCATGAGCACCGAGGCTCGAAAACCGCCGCCCCAGATCGCGCTGAAGATACGGCGCATTCTGGGCGGCAAGGCAGGCTGGAACGGCGTTGCCGTCCAGTTTGCCTTCGCGGCGATCCTGGGCTGGATCGGCTACGAGATCGTCTCCAATGCGCGGGCCAATCTCGAGAACCAGCATATCGCCGCCGGCTTCGGCTTCCTCAGGAACAATGCCGGCTTCGACGTCAATCAGACCCTGATCTCCTATACCGGCTCGGACACGTTCCTGCGCGTGTTCGTGGTCGGGCTGTTGAACACGCTCGTGGTCTCCGTGGTGGGCATCGTCTTCGCCACGGTGATCGGCTTCATCGTCGCGCTGTGCCGGCTGTCGCCCAATTGGCTGCTGTCGCGGGTCGGCGAGATCTATGTCGAGGTCATCCGCAACCTGCCGCTGCTGTTCCAGATCCTGTTCTGGTATCTGGCGGTGCTCGCGGCCTTGCCCAATCCGCGGCAGAGCATTTCCCTGTTCGGCATTGCCTTCATCAGCAATCGGGGCCTCGTCATTCCCAGCCCGATCGGTCAGAGCGGTCTCGCGCCGTTCCTCGCGGTGCTGGCGCTCGGCATCGTCGCCTCACTGGCGCTGCGCGTCTACGCAAGGCGAGCGCTGTTTCAGCGCGGGCAGGTGATCCGCATCTGGCCTTCCGTGCTGGCCCTGCTGTTCGGGCTTCCGCTGGCCACGATGCTGGTCTTCGGTCTGCCTTTCACCTTCGAGCTGCCGCAGCTGAGGGGGTTCAACTTCGCCGGCGGCTCACGCATCATCCCGGAATTCGTGGCGCTGACGGTGGCGCTGGCGACCTATACCGCCGCCTTCATCGCCGAGATCGTGCGCGCTGGCATCCTGTCCGTTCACAAGGGGCAGATGGAGGCGGGATCTTCGCTCGGCCTCAGCCGCGGCGCCACGCTCCGCCTCATCGTCGTGCCGCAGGCCATGCGCGTCATCGTGCCGCCGCTGACCAACCAGTACCTCAATCTCACCAAGAACTCGTCGCTGGCGGTCGCGATCGGCTATCCTGACCTAGTTTCGGTGTTTGCCGGCACGTCGCTGAGCCAGACCGGGCAGGCGATCGAGATCATCGCCATGACGATGGGCGTCTATCTCCTGATCTCGCTCCTCACCAGCGCGATCATGAGCGTCTACGGGTGGCGCGTCAGCCGGAGCCTCGGCGCATGAGCGATGTCATCTCGTCCAGCTTCGTCCGCCAGGACCTGCTCGCCGAGCGTCCGGCGCCGGTGAAGACCACGGGCTTCATCGGCCTGATGCGCACGCGCCTGTTCAACTCGCCGACCAACATCCTGCTGACGATCGTCGGCGCCTTGCTGCTCTGGTTCACCATCGTTCCCTCCGTCAAGTTCCTGTTGGTCGATGCGGTCTGGAGCGGTAAGGACCGCACCGCGTGCCTCGCCGAGAACGCCGGCTTTGCGGTCGGCGCCTGCTGGCCCTACATCCAGGCGAAGCTCCCGCAACTGATCTACGGCTTCTATCCCGAGGCCGAGCGTTGGCGGGTGAACTTGACGCTGTTGCTTGCAGTGGTCCTACTGTTGCCGCTGCTCATTCCGCGGCTGCCGGCGAAGAGCCTGAATGCCGGCCTGTTCTTCGTCGCCTTTCCGGTGGTGGCGTTCTTCCTGCTGCACGGCGGAGGCATCAAGGGCTTCGGGCTGAGCTGGACGGCCGGCCTGCTGCAATTGTTCGACGAGAGCATCGTCGGTGCCGGACAGGCGCTGCTCACCTCGAGCAGGACCTCCGCGGTCGGTCCGCTGCTGTGGGTGCTCGGGAGCCTCATCGTGCTGCTCGGCACGGTGATCCATTGGCTGATCTTTCCGCTCACCTGGCTGCGCGATTATATCCAGGGCACGGGCCAGCCGGTCTGGGCAGATTTCGCCGTCACGGGCGCGATCGTCTGCCTGATCGCCTTCGTTCTCGGCGGTGGTGTTCGCACCGGCGGGCGGGCTCTGGCGTCGAGCATCGCCACCTTCATTGGCATCGCCATCGTCATCAGGCTGATGGATCTCGATCACGGCGGATTGCCGATCGTAACGACGAATCTGTGGGGTGGCCTCCTGGTGACGCTGGTGGTGTCCGTCACCGGCATCGTCACCTCGCTGCCGATCGGCATCGCGCTCGCGCTCGGCCGCCGCTCGACCATTCCCTTGATCCGGATCTTCTCGATCGCCTTCATCGAGTTCTGGCGCGGCGTGCCGCTGATCACCGTGCTGTTCTTCGCAACCTACATGCTGCCGCTGTTCCTTCCCGGCAATTTCACCGTCGACGGCTTGGTGCGTGCGCTGATCGGCATCGCGCTGTTCACCGGCGCCTATCAGGCCGAGAACGTCCGCGGCGGGCTCGCGGCCATCCCGCGCGGGCAGAGCGAGGCGGCCGCCGCCCTCGGACTGTCCTGGTGGAAGACGACCTCGCTGATCGTGCTGCCGCAGGGGCTGCGGCACGTCATTCCGAACCTCGTCAACAGCTTCATCTCGCTGTTCAAGGACACCTCGCTGGTCTCGATCGTGGCGCTGTTCGATCTGCTCGGCTCGCTGCGCGCCTCGTTCGCGGATCCGAAATGGTCGACGCCGTCGACGGCGTTCACCGGCTTCGCCTTCGCCGGGATCATCTACTTCCTGTTCTGCTTTGGCATGTCGCGCTATTCCTTGTTCGTCGAGCACCGCCTCAACGCCCACCGCCGCAACTGATCGAGGCCACCATGTCCGAGCCCATCGTCAAGATTTCCGGCCTGAACAAATGGTACGGCGAATTCCACGTCCTGCGTGACGTCGATCTCGCGGTGCAGAAGGGCGAACGCATCGTGATCTGCGGCCCCTCGGGCTCGGGCAAGTCCACGCTGATCCGCTGCATCAATGCGCTGGAGGAATTCCAGGAAGGCGAGATCGTCGTCGACGGCATCGAGCTCGGACCGAACCTCAAGCACGTCGACGCGGTCCGCCGTGAAGTCGGCATGGTGTTCCAAAGCTTCAACCTGTTCCCGCATCTGACCGTGCTCGACAATTGCACGCTGGCGCCGATCTGGGTCCGCAACATCCCCAAGAAGGACGCCGAGGTGACGGCGATGAAGTTCCTCGAGCGCGTCAAGATCCCGCACCAGGCCAACAAGTTTCCGGGTCAGATGTCCGGCGGCCAGCAGCAGCGTGTCGCGATCGCGCGAGCCCTGACCATGAACCCGAAGGTGATGCTGTTCGACGAGCCGACCTCGGCGCTCGACCCCGAGATGGTCAAGGAGGTGCTCGACACCATGGTCGACCTCGCCGAGGAAGGCATGACCATGCTGGTCGTCACTCACGAGATGGGCTTTGCCCGCGAGGTCGCCAACCGCGTCGTGTTCATGGACGCCGGGCAGATCATCGAGGCCAACACCCCGAACGAGTTCTTCGCCGCCCCGCAGCACGCCCGCACCAAGCTGTTCCTGAGCCAGATTCTGCGCTGAGCCCGGCGACCCGTGGCCTCGCCGGTCTGAGCGCAAGCCTGGCACCATCCGAATCGGCTTGCCTCTTTTCGGACCATCTCCGGAGAGAGACCTTGCAGAGCAGTGCCGGCGTGCGCGCATACCAGAATGCGCGACTGGAAAAGAAGCTGAAGAAGCAGGCGGACGCCGTCATGGCCTTCGCGATCGAGGCACTCGGGCAGGGCAGGCCTGATGAGGCCGAGATGCTCTGCCGCGAGATCTTGAAGGAGGTGCCGGATCATTTTCATGCCACGCACCTGCTCGGCCTGCGCGCGTTCGACGGCGGGCGGCTCGACGAGGCGGAATTCCTGCTCGAACGTGCGATTGCACTCGAGCCGCGTTCGCCCGATGCGCACGGCAATCTCGGCGCCGTCTATTTCGCGCTGGAGAAATTCGCTGGCGCCCGCGCCTGCCAGGAGAAGGCCATCGCGCTCAAGCCGAATTGTCCGATCACCCTGACCAATCTCGGCAATACGTTGCTGCACATCGGCCTCGGCAACGAGGCGATCGGGCTGCACGAGCGGGCGATCAGGCTGAAGCCGGATTATGCCGATGCGTTTTGCAACCGCGGCATGGCGGAATTGATGACGGGCCAGTTCGAACGCGCCAAGGCGAGCTTCGACCGTGCCCTGACATTTCAGCCATCTCACGCCGAGGCGATCGCGGGCAGGGGGATGGTCAGCCTCGAGCTCCGGCACTTCGCGCAGGCGGGTGCCGCCTTCGACGCCGCGCTCGCGATCAAGCCGGGTTCGCCGCGGATTCTGTTGCAGCGTGGAAGGCTCAATTTGAGTTTAGCCCGGCTGGAGCAGGCGGCCGCGGACCTCGACGCGGCGCTGGCGCAATCGCCACGGCTCGAGCTCGCGCTGTGCTGGCGGGCGCAGATCGACATTCTCGCGGGAAACACGGCGCGGGCGATGGCAGGCGTCAAGACGCTGCTCGAGGTCAATCCGCAATCCGAGATGGGGTTGGCGCTTTTGGCGGCGTGCCATGTGAACCAGGGAGACATCCTGACCGCGCTCGCGCACCTCGACGCCGCGCTCGAGATCGCGCCGGATTTTCCGGAGGCGATCGGATACAAGATCTTCGTGCTGGACTACCTGCCGGAGGCCGATTTCGCCGCCCAGCAGGCCGCGCGGAAATACTGGTGGGACGCGATCGGCGCGAAGCTGCAGCAAAGGACGCTGGCGCCGCGGCCACTCGATCCTGACCGGCGGATCGTGATCGGATACGTCGCATCCGAATTCAGGGACCACTCGGCGGCATACTCTCTGTTGCCGGTGCTGCGCAATCATGATCACGCCCAGTTCAAGGTCGTCTGCTATTCCTGCTGGCCGGTGCAGGACGAGATGACGGAGAGCTTCAAGCCTCTCGCGGATGTCTTCGTCGATGCCGCACAATTGTCCGATGACGAGCTGGCCGACCGCATCCAGGCCGATGGCATCGATATTCTGATCGATGTCTCCGGGCACACGACCGGCAGCAGGCTTCATGTCTTCGCCCGCAAGCCGGCGCCGATCCAGGTGACGGGCTTCGGGCATGCCACGGGGACGGGCCTTCAAACCATGGACTACGTGCTCGCGGACCCGATCTTCATCCCGCAATCGGCGCGCCATCTCCTGGCCGAGAAGGTACACGATCTGCCGTGCCTGATCACGATCGATCCGATCCTGGACATTCCGCCTTCAGAGCCACCCATGCTCCGCAACGGCTACGTCACTTTCGGGGTGTTCAACCGCATCTTCAAGATTTCGGACGAGGCCATCCGGGTGTGGTCGAACGTGATGCATGCGGTGAGGGGATCGAAGATCATCGTCAAGAACGGGCTGCTTGACGATCCATTGCTGCGCGATCGACTGATCGCGCGGTTCGCGGCACAGGGCATCGCCGAAGAGAACGTGGTCTGCATGGGCTCGACCTCGCGTCCCGAGCATCTGCGGGCCTTCGCGATGGTCGACATTTCCCTCGACACCTTCCCGCAGAACGGCGGCATCAGCACCTGGGAGTCCCTCTATGCCGGCGTTCCCGTGGTCGCCAAGCTCGGCAGCGGCGCTTCGTCGCGCGCCGGCGGCTCCATCGTTGCCGCCGTCGGCCTGGAGGACTGGGTCGCCGAGGATGACGCGGGCTATGCCGCGATCGCGTGCAAACACGCGGCGCAGCCGGCCTACCTGGCAAAGCTGCGGGCGGATCTGCCGGCTCGGATCGCAGCCTCGCCGGCCGGCGACGTCGAGTTTTACACGCGCGAGGTCGAAGCGGCCTATCGCCGGTTCTGGCGCGATTATTGCGCCGCCGCCTCGGAGGTGGCGTAGGACGATTGCGCTGGGCCCCGGGAAATCCCGGAGGCGATAGGACTCGGTGACCGGCGGGCCAGGCTCGCGAATCAGTTAGACTCTGCCGAGGGCATCCTCCGGAGATACACCTTGCAGAAGAGCGGCGGCGGCGCGCGCGCGTTCCAGAATGCGCGATTGCAGAAGAAGTTGACGAAGCAGGCCGACGCCGTCATTGCCGCTGCGGCGAACGCCTATGGCCAGGGCCGATATGCCGAGACCGAGGCGCTATGCCGCGAGATCCTGAAAGCCCTTCCGGATCATGTCGATGCCATGCACCTGCTCGGCATGTGCGCCCATGACGGCCGGCGCCTGGAAGAGGCGAGGGAGCTGCTCGAGCGCGTGATCGCGCTCGATCCGCGCCTGCACGATGCACACAACAACCTCGCGACCGTGCATTTCGACCTCGGCAATTACGAGGAGGCGCGGCGCTGCCAGGAGAGGGCGATCGCGCTCAAGCCGAATTTCGCGGTGGCGCTGACCAACCTCGGCAATACGCTGATGCATATGGGGCTGTACGAACAGGCGCTCGAGATGCACGAGCGCGCCATCAAGATTAAGCCGGATTATGCCGATGCGCTCTGCAATCGCGGCATGGTCGAGATCGTGCTAGGGCAGATCATGCGTGCCAAGGAGAGCTTCGATCGCGCCCTCCTGTTTCAGCCGCGTCACGCCGAGGCCATCGTCGGCAGCGGCATGGTCAGCATGGAGCTGCGGCACCACGATGAGGCCGCAGCCAAGTTCGCTCAGGCCCTCGCAATCAAGCCAGGCGCGCCACGAATTCTGGCCCAGCGCGGACGGCTCAGTTACGAGCTGCAGCACCTGCAGGAGGCCCTGGCGGATTTCGATGCGGCGCTTGCGATTTCGCCCAAGCTCGAGCTGGCCCTTCGGGGCAAGGCGCAGGTCTGCCTCGTCATGGGAAGGACCGCGCAGGCGATGGCGGCCGCAACGACCTTGATCGAGCGAAATCCTCGCTCGGAGATGGGGTTGGCGCTTCTGGGCTTCGCTTATTCGAACCAGGGAGATATGGAATCCGCGATTGAATATCTCGATCGCGCGCTGGCGCTCCGACCGGACTATGGAGACGCGATCAGAGGCAAGATCTTCTTGCTGGACTACCTTGCGGAGGCGGATTTCGCGGTCCAGCAGGCGGTGCGAAAGTCCTGGTGGGATGCAATCGGCTCGAGGATTCCGCAAAGGACGCTGCCGAAGCGGCCGCTGGATCCGGACAAGCAGATTGTGGTCGGATATGTCGCGGCCGAATTCCGACAACACTCGGCGGGACTCACCTTGCTGCCCGTGTTGCGCCATCATGATCACGCCAAGTTCAAGATCGTCTGCTATTACGCCTGGCCGGGGGCGGACGAGTACACCGCCAAGTTCAAGGCGCTGGCGGACGTCTGGGTCGACGCTTGGCAGATGTCGGACGACGAGCTCGCCGATCGTATTCAGGCCGACAATGTCGACATTCTGATCGACGTTTCCGGCCACACGACCGGCAACAGGCTGCAATGCTTCGCGCGGAAGCCGGCTCCGATCCAGGCCACCGGCTTCGGACACGCGACGGGCACGGGCATGCCGACTATGGATTACGTGCTCGCCGATCCCATCTTCATTCCGCCATCGGCCCGGCATCTGTTTCCCGAGAAGATCCACGATCTGCCGTGCCTGATCACGATGGAGCCGGTCACCAATCTAAAGCCCTCCGAGCTGCCGATGCTCCGCAACGGCTACGTCACCTTTGGTGTGTTCAACCGCATCTACAAGATCTCGGATGATGCGATCCGCGTGTGGTCGCGCATCATGCGGGAAGTGCCGGGATCGAAGATCATCCTCAAGCATGGTTTGCTCGACGATGCCCTGCTGCGCGATAGCCTGGTCGCACGCTTCATCGCACAGGGTATTGCGGAGGAGGACATCACTTGCCTCGGCACCACCTCGCGTGACGACCATCTGATGGCCTTCGACAAGATCGATATTTCCCTCGACACGTTCCCGCAGAACGGCGGCATCAGCACCTGGGAATCCCTCTACAAGGGCGTTCCGGTCGTGGCCAAGCTCGGCATTGGAGCCTCCTCGCGTGCTGGCGCCTCCATCGTGGCGGCCGTCGGCCTCGGCGACTGGGTCGCGGAGGATGACGACGGTTATGTCGAGATCGCCCGCAAGTTCGCCTCGCAGCCCGAATATCTGGCAAAGTTGCGCGCGGGCTTACCGGCCCAGATCGCAGCCTCGCCCGCCGGCAATGTCGAGATCTACACGCGTGAGCTCGAGGCGGGCTACCGAAAGTTCTGGCGCGACTATTGTGCCGCTGCCGCCGAGCACGGCGACGCTGCGGTCAGCGGGGCGGACGCACCTGGCGGCTCCTGAGCCGCATCCTGCAGGCGACCCCCGGGATATCCCGGACGGATTTCTGGTCCGGCAGCCCGGCCGGGTCGGTGCGCGAATCAGTTAGACTCGGCCTTGGGCCATCTTCCGGAGAGACACCTTGCAGAGCAGCGTCGGCGCGCGCGCATTCCAGAATGCGCGATTGCAGAAGAAATTGAAGAAGCAGGCCGACGCCGTCATCTCCGCCGCGGCGAGCGCCTATGGTCAAGGCAGATATGCGGAGAGCGAGGCGCTCTGCCGCCAGATCTTGCAAGCCGTTCCGGATCATTTCGACGCGACGCACGTGCTCGGCCTCAGCGTGCAGCAGGGCGGGCGCCTCGACGAAGCGCAACAGCTGCTCGAGCGCGCGATTGCGATCGATCCGCGCTCGCACGAGGCTCAGAGCAATCTCGCGGCCGTCTACTTCGTGCTTCAGAAATTGGAAGCGGCGCGCGCCTGTCAGGAGAAAGCGATCGCGCTGAAGCCGAGTTTTACCCCCGCCCTGGCCGGCCTCGGCAACATCCTGCTCCAGATGAACCTGCCCGAACAGGCCATCGAGGTCTACGAGCGCGCCATCAAGCTGAAGCCCGACTACGCCGACGCGCTTTGCAATCGTGGCGTGGCGGAGCTGGCGCTGTTCCGGTTTGACCGCGCCAGGGAGAGCTTTGACCGCGCGTTGTTGTTTCAGCCGCGCCACGTCGAATCGCTCATCGGCAAAGGCGTGGTCAGCATCGAGCTCAAGCGCTACGATGAGGCGGAGGCTGCGCTCGCAGCGGCGTTCGCGATCAAGCCCGATTCAGCGAAGATCTTGGCGCAGCGCGGACGCCTCAATTCGTCCCTGTCGCGGCTGGAACAGGCGGCCGCGGACTTCGATGCGGCACTTGCGCTTTCACCCCGGTTCGAGATGGCCTTGCGGGGCAAGGCGGAGGTCTCGCTCAGCCTGGGAAACACCGCACAGGCGATCCTGGCCTGCACGACCTTGCTCGAGCAGAATCCACGTTCCACGATCGCATTGGCGTTGCTGAGCTCCTGTTTTGCAAATCAGGGAGAAATCGCGTCCGCAATCGAACATCTCGACGCCGCGTTGGCGATCTCGCCGGATCCAGACTTGATGGCGCGGAAGATCTACTATCTGGACTTTCTCCCCGACGCCGATTTCACTATCCAGCAGGCGACGCGACGGTCCTGGGGCGAAGCGATCGGTGCCCGCGTGCCGCAGAGGAAGCTCGCCCCCCGGCAGCTCGATCCCGCCAGGCGGATCGTGATCGGCTATGTTTCCGCCGAATTCTGGTATCATTCGGCGGCGTTCGGCTTGCTGCCGGTGCTGCGCCATCACGATCACGCCAGCTTCGAGGTCGTCTGCTATTCGTGTTCGCCGACTCAAGATGCGATCACAGCCGAATTCAAGTCGGCGGCAGACGGCTGGGTCGATGCCTGGCAGATGTTCGACGAAGAACTGGCCGATCGTATCGAGGCCGACAAGGTCGATATCCTGATCGACGTGTCCGGGCACTCGTCGGGCAACAGGCTTCAGGTCTTCGCCCGCAAGCCGGCTCCCATCCAGGTCACGGGCTTCGGGCACGCGACCGGTACGGGCCTTCGGACGATGGACTACGTGCTCGCGGACCCGGTCTTCATTCCGCAATCGGCGCGGCATCTGCTGGCCGAAAAGGTCTATGACCTGCCGTGCCTGATCACGATCGATCCCATCCTCGATGTGCCGCCTTCGGAGCTCCCCATGCTCCGCAACGGCTACGTCACCTTCGGCGTGTTCAACCGCGTCAACAAGATCTCGGACGAGGCCATTCGCGTGTGGTCGAACGTGATGCGGGAGGTGGCCGGATCGAAGATCATCATCAAGCATACGCTGCTCGACGATCCCCTGGTGCGCGACGGCCTTCTCGCGCGATTTGTCGCCCACGGGATTGCCGAGGAGAGGATCACCTGCCTCGGCTCGTCCGAGCGCGCCGATCATCTGCGAGCCTTCGCGCTGGTCGATATTTCGCTCGATCCGTTTCCGCAGAACGGCGGCGTCAGCACCTGGGAATCCCTCTATGCGGGCGTTCCGGTCGTCGCCAAGCTCGGCCACGGCGCATCCTCGCGCGCCGGCGGCTCCATCGTGGCCGCCGTCGGTCTCGACGACTGGGTGGCCGAGGACGACGAGGGCTACGCCGCCATCGCGTGCAAATTCGCTGCCCAGCCCGCGCATCTGGCAAGGCTGCGTGCGGAATTGCCGGCCCGGATCGCGGCGTCGGCCGCGGGTAATGTCGAAACCTACACGCGCAGGGTCGAGGAGGGCTACCGCAAGTTCTGGCGCGACTATTGTGCCGCGGCCTCGGAAAGCGGGGAGGTCGCTTAAGCCGGCCGAACCGCGCAGATTTTGTGGATCTGCGCCTTCGGCCCGAGGATGCGCGTGACGATCAGACGAAGGGCGGCTTGATGTTGCTGCGCTTCTCCAGCCATTCCGGCACCGGCAGGTTCTTGGCGCGCATGAAGTCGGCGTTGAACAGCTTCGACAGATAGCGGCTGCCGGAATCGCACAGCACGGTGACGATCGTCTTGCCGGGCCCGAGCTGCTTCGCAAGCCGCATCGCGCCGACGACATTGATGCCCGTCGAGCCGCCGAGGCACAGACCTTCATGCTGGAGCAGTTCGTAGATCGCACTGACGGCGTCGGTGTCGGGAATGAGATAGGCATCGTCGACCTTGGCAGTCTCGACGATCGCGGTGGCGCGGTTGAGGCCGATGCCCTCCGTGATCGAGCCGCCCGGCGTCGCCTTGGGATCGCCGGTCCTGAAATATTCGTACATGCCGGCACCGTGCGGATCGGCGCAGGCGATGCGGATGTTCTTGTTCTTTTCCTTCAGATAGCGGCTGACGCCGGCGAGCGTGCCGCCGCTGCCGACCGAGCAGACGAAGCCGTCGACCTTGCCGCCGGTCTGCTCCCAGATCTCAGGTCCCGTGGATTCGTAATGCGCCTTGGCGTTGTCCAGGTTGTTCCATTGGTCGGCGAACAGCACGCCATTGGGCTCGGTCTTGCGCAGCTCGTCGGCGAGCCGCCGGCCAACATGCTGGTAGTTGTTGGGGTTGGCGTAGGGAAGGGCCGGCACCTCGATCAGCTCGGCACCGCAAAGCTTCAGGAAATCCTTCTTCTCCTGGCTCTGCGTCTCCGGGATCACGATCAGGGTGCGGTAGCCGCGCGCGCTCGCAACCACGGCAAGGCCGATGCCGGTATTGCCGGCGGTCGCTTCCACCACCAGCCCGCCGGGCTTCAGCTCGCCGCGCTTCTCGGCCTCCAGGATCATCCATTTCCCGGCGCGGTCCTTCACCGACTGACCGGGATTCATGAACTCGGCCTTGCCCAGGATGGTGCAGCCGGTCAATTCCGAAGCCTGCTTGAGCTTGATCAGGGGGGTGTTGCCGATGGCTTCGACAACGTCGTTGCGAATGGTCATGTCGGGGAAAATCACTACCAAGGGGTTGATCGGCTTTGGCCCGAACCTAGTGCTTGGGAGGCCAAAGGGGAAGGCTTTTGCGCTGCGGCGAACCCGACCGAAACGCCCGCGGAAACAGTGATATGCCTGCAGTAGGAAATGGCCCAACCCCGGCCCGTGCACGAAACGATTGCGCTCCCGATCAACGTTGTTGCGACCAATTCTTGCCACGGGCGAAACGGGTCGCGACAGGGCGCGTGTCCTGTTCGCGGGGGATTATCTAGAAATGCGGTTGTCCCTCGGTGGTAAGAACCTCAGCCGCCGCAGCGGGAGAGGCGAAGCGAACCCTGCAGCAACGGGTGTGGCCGCGATATCACATGAAATCTTGGTAAGCTTGCTTACGTTTTCCCAATGTTTCGCAATGAAGAAAGTCTCTGCGAGACAGCCGCTTTTCGCATTCTTGTCAGTTCGCTCCCGCCTCGTTGGCACGGGCATCTCGCAATTGCGGCACTGTCCCGCCGTTCCGCGCCCGGCTAGTATGAAGCTCAGGTTCCGCAGAAAGCATCATCACTGTGAGCGCGTCGTCCAAAGCCTCCCGACCATCCCGCCGCGAATCGGTTAATCCGGCAGCGTTGCGGCGGCTTGATCTGCTCGGCGGGGGGTGGATGTGACACAGCAAGTTCCAGTGATCGCCTCGCGGCGGTCCCTCGGTTCTGCATTCGGAACGCTGCGCGCGGCACGATGGATTGCGGTGCTGTGCCTCGCCGCCGGCTCGGGGGCGTGCGTGCTGACCCAGGATCTTCCCGATCCCGCGCTCGACGTTCCCGCGCACTACAAATATGCCGGCAAGGGCGATGCGCCGCCGTCGCTCGATTGGTGGCGCGGCTTCCGCTCTGCGGAGCTCGCGCAGCTGATGGAGGAGGCGCAGACCGTCAATCTCGACATCGCCGCGGCCGTGGCGCGCATCGTCCAGGCCGACGCCCAGGCGCGGCAGGCCGGCGCGGCGCTGCTGCCGAGTGTCTCGACAGGCGGATCCGAAACCTATTCGCGCACATCGGGCTCGAGCGCTTCGGGACTGTCCATCGGCGGACGCGAGGTCGTCAATTATTCGGCCTCGCTGAGCGCGAGCTATCAGCTCGATTTCTGGGGCCAGAACCGCGACGCGCTGCAATCGGCAGAGGAGACGGCGAACGCCAACCGTTTCGATCGCGACACGGTCGCGCTGACCACGCTCGCCGCCGTCGCCAACGCCTATTTCCAGGTGCTGGCCTCGCAGGACCGCATCAGGACCTCACAGCGCAACATCGCAAGCGCGCAGCGCATCCTCGATGCGGTGAGGGAGCGCCGCAGGGCCGGCACCGGCACCGATCTCGACGTCGCCCAGCAGGAGAGCGTACTGGCGAACCAGAAGGCGCTGGTGCCGCCGTTGCGCCAGACGCTGGACCAGAACGTCAACGCGCTCGCCGTGCTGGTGTCGCGGCCGCCGGAGAGCGTGCGCGTGCACGGCGGCTCTCTGGACCGGATCGCGATCCCGCGCGTGACGCCCGGCCTGCCGTCGGAGTTGCTGACGCAGCGGCCGGACATCCGCCGACAGGAGGCGCAGCTCGCCTCGGCCACCGCCAACATCGGCAATGCCCGGGCACAATTCTTTCCGACCATCCAGCTCACCGGCAATGGCGGCTACCAGAGCTCGGCGCTGGTCTCGCTGTTCCAGCCGCATGCGGCCTTCTTCCAGCTCGTCGGCAGCGCGACACAGCCGATCTTCGACGGCGGCAGGATCCTCGGCAATTTCGAGTTGGCCAAGGCGCGGCAGGACGAGCTGCTGCAAACCTATCGCAAGACCATCATCCAGGCCTTTGCCGACGTCGACAACGCGCTGTTCTCGATCAAGCAGACCACGATCAGGCTGCAATTGCAGCGCGACGTCGTCGCCGCCTCGCGTCGCGCCTTCGATCTCTCCGAGCAGCAATTGCGCGCCGGCACCGCCGACATCGTGACCGTGCTCAACACCCAGCTGACCCTGTTCCAGGCGGAAGACGCGTTGTGGCAGGCCCAACTCGCACGGCTTCTGGCCATCGTCAGCCTGTACCAGGCGCTCGGCGGCGGCTGGGAGCCGCGAATGGAGAAACCGGTCAATGCTCTTTAAGCCGGACACCAAGCAGGGAGCGGGAGAGGGGACAGCGAAGCGATCGCGCGGCCGCGGCTTCGTCATGACCCTGATCACGCTCGCGATCCTCGCCGGCCTCGGCTATGTCGGCTGGATCGTCATGCAACAGCAGCAGGCGAACAACCGCAATCAGCGCCCCGATCTGCCGGTGCCGGTGCTGGCGGCGAGCCCGCGCATCCAGGACGTGCCGGTTTATCTCGACGGCGTCGGCGCGATCCGCGCGCTCAACACCGTGACCGTGCGCTCGCAGGTCGATGGCAAGCTGATCGCGGTCAATTTCACGGAAGGCCAGGACGTCAAGAAGGGCGACGTGCTCGGCGAGATCGATCCGGCGATCTATCAGGCGCAGTACGACCAGGCGGTTGCCAAGAAGGCGCAGGATCAGGCCCAGCTCGCCAACCAGCGCATCGACCTCGCGCGCTACGAGCAGCTCGCTGCCTCCAACGCCGGCTCCAAGCAGCAGGCCGACACCCAGCGTGCGCTGGTCGCGCAGACCGAGGCGCTCGTCAAGGCCGACCAGGCTGCGATCGACAACGCGGCGGCGACGCTGAGCTACACCAAGATCGTGGCGCCGATCTCGGGCCGCGTCGGCCTGCGCCTGGTCGACCAGGGCAACATCATCCATGCCTCCGACACCACGGGCCTCGTGGTGATCACGCAATTGCAGCCGATCGCGGTGTGGTTCAGCCTGCCGCAACAGCAGATCATGCGCGTCAACGCGGCGGCGGCGAAGGGGCCGCTCGCGGTCGACGTGTTCGGCAATGACGGCATCACGGTGATCGATACTGGCAAGCTCACCGGCATCGACAACCAGGTTGACCAGACCACCGGCACGCTCAAGCTCAAGGCCGAATTCCCCAATGCCAATTACCAGCTCTGGCCGGGCCAGTTCGTCAATGTCCGCCTCAAGGTCGAGACCTTGACGCAGGCGCTGGTGGTGCCGACCTCGGCGGTGCAGCGCGGCCCGATCGGCACTTTCAGCTACGTCATCGGCGCGGACAACATCGTCTCGGCCAAGCCCGTGACGGTGACCCAGCAGAACGAGCATGACGCCGTGATCGCGAGCGGCCTGTCGGCGAGCGAGAGGGTGGTCACCACGGGCTTCGCAAATCTGTCCGACGGCTCCAAGGTGATCGTCGGCCGCGATGACCAGACTCCGTCGGCCGATCTTGCCCCGCGCAAGCGCTCGCGCGCACCGGACGCTCAGAAGAAGGATGGTGCTAACGAAGGCCAGAAGGACGGGCAGAAGGACGGCCAAGCCAAGGACGGCGAGTTGCGCGCCAAGCGCAAGAGCAGTGAAGGCGACCAGAAGGGGCAGACGGGACCGGCGCCGGGGCCGGGGGCATCGGAAAGTGGAGCCAAGCAGCCATGATCCCGACAACAGCCGCTTGAAGCGGCAGGCATAACCCATGGGTGTCTCCGAACCCTTCATCCGCCGGCCGATCGCGACCTCGCTGCTCGGCATCGCGCTTCTGATCGGCGGGCTGCTCGGCTATTTCGCACTCCCGGTCTCGGCGCTGCCGCAGGTCGATTTCCCGACCGTGCAGGTGACGACGCAGCTGCCGGGCGCGAGTCCGGACGTGATCGCCTCGCTGATCACCGCGCCGCTGGAGCGGCAGCTCGGGCAGATCCCGTCGCTCTCGGCGATGAACTCGACGAGCTCGTTCGGCGTCAGCCAGATCTCGCTGCAGTTCGAGCTCAACCGCGACATCGACGGGGCGACGCAGGACGTGCAGGCCGCGATCAATGCCGCCGCGGGCGTGCTGCCGAGGACGCTGCCTTACCCGCCGACCTACGCCAAGGTGAACCCGGCGGATGCGCCGGTGATGACGCTGGCGCTGCGCTCGGACACGATCTCGCTGCGGGTGATGAGCGACATCGCCGACACCATTCTGGCGCAACGTTTGAGCCAGATCTCCGGCGTCGGGCGCGTGTCCGTGCTGGGCGGGTTGAAGCCGGCCGTGCGCATCCAGGCCGATCTGGCGCGCCTTGCAGCCTACGGCATCGCGATGGAAGATCTGCGCACCGCGATCGCCAATGCCAATGTCTCGGGGCCGAAAGGCTCGCTCGACGGCGCGCAGCAATCCTACATCATCGCCGCCAACGACCAGATCGCGGCGGCTGAAGCCTACAAGCCCGTCATCATCGCCTATCGCAACGGCTCGCCGGTGACCATTGCCGACGTCGCCCAGATCGTCGACGGCCTCGAGAACGACCGCACCGGCGGCTGGTACCAGGGCACGCCGGCGGTCATCCTCGACATCCAGCGCCAGCCCGGCGCCAACGTCATCGACGTCGTCAGCCAGATCCGCGCCGAGATCCCGAAACTGCAGCGCGCGATCCCGGCCGGCGTGAATCTCACCATCGTCTCCGATCGCACCGTCACCATCCGCGCCTCGGTGCGCGACGTACAATTCACGCTGGTCCTTGCCGTCGTGCTGGTGACGCTGGTGGTGCTGCTGTTCCTGCGTTCGTTGCGCGCGACCGTGATCGCCGGCGTCGCGCTGCCGCTGTCGCTGATCACGAGCTTCGGCATCATGTATTTTGCCGGCTTCAGTCTCGACAATCTGTCGCTGATGGCGCTCACGATTGGCACCGGATTCGTCGTCGACGATGCCATCGTGATGATCGAGAACATCGTGCGCCACATGGAAAATGGCGACGGCGCGATGGAGGCCTCGCGCAAGGGCGCCAGCGAGATCGGCTTCACCGTGATCTCGCTGACGGTGTCGCTGATTGCGGTCTTCATCCCGCTCCTGTTCATGTCGGGCCTGGTCGGACGCATGTTCCGCGAATTCGCGCTGACCCTGACGATTGCGGTCGTAACCTCGGCGGTGGTCTCGCTGACGCTGACGCCGATGATGTGCTCCCGGCTGCTCAAGCACGCGCACGAGGAGCTGGCCGTGCCGGGACTGGCCGCGATCAGCCGCTTCATCGACCGCACGGTCGACGCCTATCACGGATCGCTGTTGTGGGTGCTGGAGCGCCAGCGCGCCACGCTGGTCGTGACCTTCGTTACGCTGATCGCGACCCTGGTGCTCTATGTCGTCGCGCCCAAGGGCTTCCTGCCGCTGCAGGACACCGCGTCGATCACGGCGGTGACGGAGGCGGGGCCCGACGTGTCGTTTGCGGAGATGAAGAGGCGGCAGGCCGAGGCGGCCGAGGCCATCAGGGCCGACCCTGATGTGGTCGGCGTGGTCTCGGTGATCGGTGCGGGCTCCGTCAACCCGACCACCAATGTCGGCCGCCTCGTCATGAGCTTGCGGCCGCGCGGCGAGCGCCGCGACGATGTCAGCGTGGTCGTGACCCGGTTGAAGGAGCGGGTCTCCGGCATCCCCGGCATGACCGTCTATTTCCAGCCGGTGCAAGACGTGCAGATCTCGACCCAGTCGAGCCGCTCGCAATACCAGTACACGCTGACCGGCACCGATGCGACGCTGGTCTCGGAATGGGCGCGCAAGCTGGTTGCGGAGATGCGGCGCGATCCCTTGTTCCGGGACGTCTCCTCCGAGGCGCAGGAGGGCGGCCTGCGGGCGCAGCTCGATGTCGACCGCACGCGCGCCGGCCAGCTCGGCGTGAGCCTGCAAGCAATCACCGACACGCTGAACGACGCCTTCGCGCAGCGGCAGATCTCGACCATCTACGGTCAGGCCAACCAGTACCGGGTGGTGCTGGAGGCGCTGCCGATGTATCAGCGCGATCCCTCGATCCTGTCGAAGCTCTATCTGCCGGGTGCCGCGAGCGCCACCGCGGGCGCGCCCAATGCCCAGGTGCCGCTGTCGGCCGTGGCGACGCTGAAGCGGACCACGGCGCCGCTCGCGATCTCGCATCAGGCGCAATTCCCGTCGGTGTCGCTCAGCTTCAACCTGGCGCCGGGCGCGGCGCTCGGCGATGCCGTCGAAGCCGTAAAGGTGATCGAGACCCGCATCGGCGTGCCGGGCAGTATCGTCGGAGTCTATGCCGGCGATGCCGCCGAATTCGCCAAGGCACTCGCCGGCCAGCCCTGGCTGCTGCTCGCCGCCGTCATCACGATCTACATCGTGTTAGGGGTGCTCTACGAGAGCTATATCCATCCGATCACGATCCTGTCGACGCTGCCCTCGGCCGGCGTCGGCGCCATCCTGGCGCTGATGCTGTGCGGACAGGACCTCTCGGTGATCGGCCTGATTGGCATCATCCTCTTGATGGGCATCGTCAAGAAGAACGCGATCATGATGATCGACTTTGCGCTCGAGGCCGAGCGCGGGCGGGGCATGTCGCCCAGTGAAGCCATCGTGCAGGCCTGTCTGTTGCGCTTCCGTCCGATCATGATGACGACGCTGGCGGCGCTGTTCGGGGCGCTGCCGCTCGCGATCGAAAGCGGCACCGGCGCCGAGCTGCGCTTTCCGCTCGGCATCTCCATCATCGGCGGCCTGCTGCTCAGCCAGCTCCTGACACTTTACACGACGCCCGTGATCTATCTGGCGCTCGATCGTATCAACCGTCGCCTCGAGCAGGCGCTGCCGCCGGCTGGATCCGGCGGCCCGCCGGTCGCCGGCGCGACCGAGGGGATGCAGTGATGGCATCGATCTCGGAGCCCTTCATCCGCCGTCCGGTCGCGACCACGCTGCTGTCGATCGGGCTGTTCCTGCTGGGTGTCGTCGCCTACCGGTTCCTGCCGGTCGCCTCGGTCCCGAACGTCGACTTTCCCGCCATCTTCGTCTCCGCCAGCCGGCCCGGCGCCGATCCGTCCGTGATGGCGGCGACGGTC
>NZ_LAXE01000001.1:4658835-4683296 GCF_003122645.1 Bradyrhizobium sp. SUTN9-2 | reverse complement strand
TGGAGCGGCGGTTGGGAGAGATCGCCGGCATCAACCAGATCACCTCGACCTCGAGCCTCGGCACGACCAGCATCCAGCTTCAGTTCGACATAGGCCGCAACATCGACAAGGCCGCGCGCGACGTGCAGGCGGCCATCAACGCCGCGATGGTCGACCTGCCGAGCGACCTGCCGACGCTGCCGCGTTTCCGCAAGGCGAACACGGCCGGCGCACCCATCTTCGTGCTGGCGTTGACCTCCAAGACGATCTCTCCGTCGGCGATCTACGACGTCGCCGACAGCGTGTTGGCGCAACGCATCTCGCAGGTGCCGGGCGTCGGCAACGTGTCGATCTCCGGCGCCGACCAGCCGGCCGTGCGCGTGCAGCTCAACCCGGTTGCGCTGTCCAATGCTGGAATCGCCACTGACGACGTGCGAACCGCGATCATCGCCGCCAACGCGCTCGGCCCCGTCGGCATCTTCGAAGGCGAGCGCCAGAGCGAGACGCTGTCGCTGAACAAGCAGATGCGAACGGCGAAGGAGTTCCGCGACATCGTCATCAAGAGCTCGGGCAATAATTTCGTGCGGCTGTCGGATGTCGCCGACATCGAGGATTCCGTCCGCAACGTCCGCTCGATAGCCTGGTTCAACAGGCAACCGGCGGTTCTGATCCAGATCACCAAGCAGGGCGATGCCAACGTCATCGACACCGTCGACCGGGTCAAGGCGCTGATCCCCGAGCTGAAGCAGTGGATCCCGGCCGGTGTCGAGATCTCCACCCTGGTCGATCGGACCGGCACGATCCGCGCCAGCGTGCTGGACATGCAATGGACGCTGCTGGCAACGTCCGTCCTGGTGATGGTCGTCGTGTTCGTGTTCCTGCGGCGGCTGACGCCGACCATCGCGGCCGGCATCTCGGTGCCGCTGGCACTCGCCGGGACTTGCGCCGGCATGTGGGTCGCGGGCTTCTCCATCGACAACCTGTCGCTGATGGCGCTCGCCATCTCCGTCGGCTTCGTCGTCGACGACGCCATCGTCATGATCGAGAACATGTTCCGCAACCTCGAGCAAGGCATGCGGCCGTTCCGGGCGGCGCAGGAGGGCGCCAAGCAGATCGGCTTCACTGTGGTCTCGATCAGCCTGTCGCTGATCGCGGCCTTCACGCCGCTGATCTTCATGGACGGCGTCGTCGGTCGGCTCCTGCGCGAATTTTCGCTGACGCTGACCTTCGCCATCCTGGTCTCGACGCTGGTGTCGCTGACGGTCACGCCGATGATCTGCGCCCATTACATCCGGCAGGCCACCTCCGGCACGGCAACGCTGTTCGACCGCATCATCGAAGGCGCGCTGTCGCGCACCATCGTGTTCTACGCCCGCACCCTGCGCACCGTGCTGGAATTCCCGCTGCTGACGCTGCTGGTGTTCTTCCCCACCATCGCGCTCACGGTGACGCTCTACATCAAGGTCCCCAAAGGCTACTTCCCCACGGACGATTCCGGCTTCATCATCGGCGCGACGCGCGCCTCGGCGGACACCTCGTTCCAGTCGATGCTCGGCCTGCAGCAGCGGCTCGCCGAGATCGTGATGAAGGATCCCGCCGTGGCCGGCATCGGCTCGACGGTCGGCAGCGGGGGCCCGGGTCCGGCGACCTCGAACCGCGGCACCATGTTCATCAGCCTGAAGCCGCCGGAGGAACGTGGCCACGTGTCGACTGAGGTCGTGATCGAACGGCTCAGGCGCGCGCTATATCCCGTGCCCGGCATCCGCCTCTTCATGTTCGCTGCCCAGGACGTGCGGGCCGGCGGGCGTCAGAGCGATTCCGACTACCAATATACGCTCACCAGCACCGATCTCGGCCTGTTGCAGAAATGGGCGCCGATCGTGGCCAAGCGCCTGGAGAGCGTGGAGGGCATCACCGACATCTCCAGCGATCGCGATCCTGGCGGGCTGCAGCTGACGCTCGCCATCGACCGCCAGAAGGCGTCCGCGCTCGGCGTCAAGGTCCAGGACATCGACAACGCGCTGAACAACGCTTTCGCACAGCGGCAGATCTCGATCATCTACACCCAGCGCAACCAGTACATGACCGTGCTGGAGATCGACCCGAAGTTCCAGGTCGACCCCTCCAATCTCGATCGCATCTACGTCGCCGGCGCGGGAGATGCGCAGGTGCCGCTGTCGGCCGTGGTGCGCGCGACGCGCGGGCTCGCTGCGCTCGCCGTCTATCATTCGCAGTCGTTCCCATCGACCACGGTGTCCTTCAACCTGATGCCGGACGTGCCGCTTCAGGCGGCGACCCAGAACATCCAGCGCGCGGTCGACGAGTTGCACATGCCCGAAGGCATTCGCGGCAGCTTCGACGGCAATGCTGGCGATTTCGCCAGGACCAGCGGTCGCCAGCCGCTCCTGATCCTCGGCGCGCTGGTCGCGATGTATATCGTGCTCGGGGTGCTCTACGAGAGCCTCGCCCATCCGCTCACGATCATCTCGACGCTGCCCTCGGCCGGCTTAGGTGCGCTGCTGGCCTTGCAGCTCACCAACACGCCGCTGACGGTGATCGCCTTCGTCGGCATCATCCTCCTGATCGGCATCGTCAAGAAGAACGGCATCATGATGGTGGACTTCGCGCTCGATGCCGAGCGCCAGCGCGGCCTGTCCTCGGCGGAGGCGATCTTCGAGGCCTGCCAGGCGCGCTTCCGCCCGATCCTGATGACGACCATGGCGGCGCTGTTTGCCGGCATTCCGCTGGTGATCGCGACCGGCCCCGGCACGGAGCTGCGCCGGCCTCTCGGCATCACCATCATCGGCGGCCTGTTCGTCTCGCAGATCCTGACGCTGTACACGACGCCCGTGATCTACCTCCTGATCGACCGCCTGCGGCGGCGATCCGAGCCGCGTCCGCTGGCGGCCCCGGCGGAATAGGTTGTTGCAGCGCCGCGTCAAGCGTATAGCGGCGCCATGTCCAATCCGCCTGACACTACCGCCGCGCCGGCCGAGCCGATTCCCGACTGCCCGCATTGCCAGAAGCCGATGCCGCTCTGCATTTGCGACAGCGTCACGCCGATCGAGAACCGGCTCTCGCTGCTGATCCTCCAGCATCCGCAGGAGCAGGACAGGACGCTCGGCACGGCGCGGCTGCTGACCAGGCATTTTGCCGATGCAACGGTGCGGGTCGGCCTGTCCTGGCCGAGCCTGTCCAAGGCGCTGGGACGGCCGGTCGAGAACGCCTCGCACTGGGCGGTGCTCTATCTCGGCTCGGCACGCGCGGCTGATCTCGATGCCGAAGGTGAGATCGTCGCGCTCAACCGCAAGGGCGAGGTCGCGGAGAACCAGCGCGCGATCCTCGGCAAGCTCGAAGGCGTGGTGCTGCTCGACGGCACCTGGAGCCAGGCCAAGGCGCTGTGGTGGCGCAATCCCTGGATGCTGAAATGCCAGCGCGTGATCCTCAATCCGGCACGTCCCTCTCGCTACGGGCGCTTGCGCAAGGAGCCGCGCCGCGACGGCCTCGCGACCATCGAAGCCGCCGCGACGATCCTCGCCGCCCTCGAGCGGCGCCCTGATATCGCCGAGACGCTTCATGCCAGTTTCGAGCGGATGCTGGCTCGCTACCGCGAGGTCCAGGCCGAGATGCCGGAACTGGCACCCAAGCCCGCGCCCAAGGGCCGCCGGCGCGACTTCCGGCGCGGCAAGCGCGCCTGATTTCGGCTGGACATTTCGCTGTGCTACAAGCGGGCCGTGGGGTTGCCTAAGCCATTGATCCCCTATATTGGTCCGCCCTTACGGGGCCACGTGGCGGAGTGGTTACGCAACGGTCTGCAAAACCGTGTACACCAGTTCAATTCTGGTCGTGGCCTCCATCACAAGTCTCTGATTTTCCGCAAAATTTGGACTTATAGGCGGTTCCGCCGAGCCGCACGCGCCAGCCAGCCACCGGGTTTCCCCGGGGCTTGGCGGAAAGGTGCGATTCAGGTCCTGGCATAGACTTCGCATCTGCGAAGAGACGCATCCAAACCCTGGAGCTGGAGAGCACGTGGGCGACGTCGTTCGATTTGTCCCGAAATCCGAGCTGGAGCGGGCCCGCCTCATTGCTGAGGCGCGCGCGATCTATGACAGCATCTTCCCGCCGGCTGCACCCGACCGGGCGCCGCAGCAGGGCGAGGAACGCGTCAAGACTTGATCGGGCCTGCGCCGGTCCCCGGCGCTCGGTCATGCCGAACCGCCCGAAAGGCGGACGCATCGGTTCACTTCAAGTGGCCTCAGCAGGCCGCGTACCAGTCGTCGGGGAAGGGCAGGAGGGGCCAGGCGCCCTCGTTGTCATTGGCAGCCTTGTTATTGGCAGCCTTGGGCGTCGTGTCGAAGCTCCACGAGCGGGGCACGTATTGCTCCACCGGCACGGGCCCGAAATCCTCAAAGACCATGGCGTCCCGGACAGCATCCAGCAGCAGATTAAATTCGGCTTCGCTCATCACACCCTCGCAGAACGCGGACGGCGCAATGTCGCAAAGCCGGTTTGTTTCCGGATTGACCCGATCGTTCGCATTTTAACGATGCGGCGATCGGGACCCGAATGGTTAGCGATTCCTGAAAATCCCCGGGGCAACCCTATGTGCCTGCCGCCGCGCAGCGGGCGTGAAGGAGATCACATTCCCCGCGGTTTATTTCTCGTAACCCCTTTTGCACCGTACGGCCAATGCAGGCCGGAGCGGGCAGTGCAGAGCGGGAGACTGGTCATGAAGGCGAGGTTCTTGCGGTTTGCGGGCGTGAAGAGCCGGGCGCGGGGTGCCTCGACGGTCGGGCTGTTCCTGACGCTGTTTGCCTCTGCGGCCCATGCACAGGGAACGGCGGAGCAGCGGCGGGCCTGTACCCCCGACGTCTACCGGCTCTGCGCCGGCGAGATCCCCAACGTCCGCGCCATCACCGCCTGCCTGCGCCGCAACCGCGCCAGCCTCAGCGAGGCCTGCCGATCCGTGTTCGACCAGGCGGGTGGCTAAACGGCCCGGCTTGTGGGCTTGTGCGCAGCAAGTGCCTCGCCGGGGCTCGCGAATCCGTCACAGGCGCCCTGTGAATATGCTGTGGATTTGCTGCGGATGCTGGACGTGGATGCTTCGTACCGTCGTCGGATCTTGGTCGGCAATAGTCATATCTCCGTCAAATGAGCGCACCGAATGATTCGGCGATCTGGCAGATCGCTGCTGCGGCCAGAGCTCCTCGCAACGGCGCGTCGAGAGAATGACGGCTTACCGGAACTCCACTGCATTCGTCTCAAATTTCAACCGAAGCGTGCATCAAATCTTGATCGGCCTTCCGCTAGGGATGATCGGCCGCCTTGAACGCAGGCCCTCGTCGTCGCGACTAACCGACAGAGTGCATATGGATCAGCAGAACGTGATCGAGGCTTCCCTTTCAAAAGCACCAAAATGGTGCTTTAGTGCTTTCCATGAGCCAATCGCCTCGAAACGCGCCGTCCGCACTGCGTTACCGGCTTGCCCCTGACCCGGCCGCCAAGGCCGCCATCGAGGCGACATTCCAGGCCTATGACCGCATGATGGAAATCCTCGACGAGGTGGCGCGGATCCACAATGTGGGTTCCAATGTGGTCCTGCTCCATGCCCATGCCTATGAGCCGATCCGCAAACAGACGGCGCTGCCTTCGCGGCTGGTGACGTTGGGGCTGCGCGACCGCGCGGAGTATCGCGCCGCGCAAGGGCGCCGCCTGCCGCTCGACGACAAGCTCGCGAAGATCAAGGGGCCCGCCACCATTTCGATTGCGACCGTGCAAGGGCGCTTCAGCGTGCCCTTCGACTACGCCGGCTATGCCGAGGGCTGGGGACAGAGCGTGCCGGCGCGCCTCATCCGCACCGACGACGGTTTCGAAGTTCACTACGGCGTCACGCCGAACAGCCTGCCAGAGGAGGAGAACGCCATGGATACCATCGCTGCCGCTCCCGACAATTTCCTGTCCCGAGTCGGGCGCCTGATTGCCGGGATCGCGTACGATGCGATCGAGCAGGCGGAGGGCAAGAACAAGCTGAAGGTGGTCGGACAGGCCATCCGCGAGATCGAGCGCGCCGAGACCGAAGCGCGCGATGCGCTCGCCGCTGCCCGGGCCGAGGAATATCGCCTCAACGCGCGCCGCAGCGAGATCGAGCGGGCGATGACCGATCTGACCGCCAAGATCGAGGCCGCGATCGCAGACGGGCGCGATGATCTCGCCCGCGCCGGCATCGCGCGGCAAATGGACCTGGAGGCGCAGTTCGAGGTGCTCTCTCGCGCCATCGACGAGAACAACGAGAAGATCGAGCAATGCGTCACATCGCTCCGCGCGGTGCTGTCGGCGCTCCAGGATGCCGAGCAGCGCCGCGCCGATCTCGAAAAGAGCGAGGCACAGGCCAGCCCACAGACATCGACGTCGTCGCGGAAATCCGGCGGCACCTCCGCTGCCGCGAAGGCGCTGCGGGCGGGCAGGGCAGTGGCACGGGCCACCGGCGTGCCGCCGGGAATTCCTTATTCGAGCGACATCGACGAGCTGAGCACGCTCCATCGCGACAAGGAAATTGCAGCGAGGCTGGCCCGGTTGAAGTCGGGCGGCTGAGTGCGGTGTCATGAGCGCTCTGCTCGAACACGTCATGGCGCCTGAGGTCAGGCCGTTCGCGATTGCGGCGGCCATGATCGTCATCGTCGGCTCGGTCGAGGTGATCTCGATGCTGATCGGGGCCTCCTTGAGCGAGATGCTGGGCACCAACATCGATTTTGCTCACCCCAGCGACAACGGCGTGCTCAACGCCATCTCCTGGATCAATGTCGGCGGCGTGCCGCTGTTGATCTTCCTGCTGCTGCTGCTCGGCGCCTTCTCCATCACCGGATTCCTGATCCAGGACCTTGCGCGAATGGTTGCGGGTCCCTTACCGGCGACGGTCGCCTCGGTCGGGGCCGTCGTGGTGTCGGTTCCGCTGGTGCGCGCCGCCAGCAGGACCATCGCGCGGGTCATTCCCAAGGACGAAAGCTACGTCGTCGGCCTCGGCGATCTGGTCGGCCGCATCGGGGAGGTCGTCGTTGGCCCGCTCGACCAGGGGCCGCCCGGCCGCGTCAGCGTCGCCGACATCCACGGCAACCGCCATTTCGTCTCGGCGGTCGCGGCGCCGTCATCGGGACCTTTGCCGCAGGGAACCATGGTCCTCCTGGTCGACCGCGACGGCACGCGCTTCGTCGCGGTGAAGGCCGACGATGAACTCAAGCCGTCCAACCCCACTCTAAGCAATTAGCAAGTCCCACAGCGGAGAAAGCCATGTTCGACATCGCAGTCCCGGCCGTGATCGGCGTCGCGCTGATCGTCGTCCTGGGGATCGTCTTCACCATCCTCTACAAGCGCGCCACCCGCGACGAGGCCTTCGTGCGCACCGGGCTCGGCGGCAAGAAGGTCGTGCTCGACGGCGGCGCCATGATCCTGCCGATCTTCCACTCCTATGCCAGCGTCAATCTGAAGACGTTGCGCCTCACCGTCGAGCGCAAGGAGCGGGAATCCCTCATCACCAAGGATCGCCTGCGCGTCGACATCGTTGCCGAGTTCTACGTCCGCGTCCGTCCCGACGAGGAGAGCATTGCGCTTGCAAGCCAGACGCTGGGCGCGCTGACCAACGATGCCGAGGCGCTGCGCAACCAGGTCGAGGCGAAATTCGTCGACGGCCTGCGCTCGGTCGCCGCGACCATGAGTATCCTGGAGCTCCAGGAGAAGCGCTCGGACTTCGTCAAGCACGTGCAGTCCACGGTCGAGTCTGACGTGAAGTCGAACGGGCTCGAGCTGGAATCGGTGTCGCTGACCAAGCTCGACCAGACCGACGTCAAATTCTTCAACCCGGAGAACTTCTTCGACGCCGAGGGTCTGACCCAGCTCAAGACGGTCACCGAAACCCGCCGCCGCGATCGAAACGCGATCGTGCGCGATAACGAGGTGGCGATCGCGCAAAAGGACCTCGAGGCGCGCCAGCAGACCCTCGGGATCGAGCGGACCAAGAAGGAAGCCGAGCTGTCGCAGGAGCGCGACATCGCCAACAAGACGGCGAGCACCCGCGCCGAGGTCGCGACCGCGACGCAGACGGCGCGTCTGACCGAGGAGAACGCTCGCATCGACACCGATCGTGCGGTTGCCGAGAAGGAGGCGGGTGCCAAGCAGGTCAAGGAAACCGCGGTGATCGAGTCGGAGCTGGCGATCAACAAGCGCAAGACCGACGCCCAGCGCGAGATCCAGATCGCGACGCAGGAGAACGAGATCCAGATCGCGGCGAAGAGCAAGGAGACGTCGGAAGCCGTCGCCGAAGCCAAGACCGCCGAGGCGCTGGCCGTCTCCGCGGAGGAAAAGGTCGTCACCGCGCGCGCCATCGAGGTCGCCGATCGTGCCCGCCTGACCCAGGTGCTGGCCGCACGCACCGAGGCCGAACGCAAATCGACCGAGCTGATCGTCGCGGCCGAGGCCGAGAAGAAGGCCTCGCTCGATCGCGCCGAAGCCGTCAAGACGCTGGCCACCGCCGAAGCCGAATCCAACAAGATCAAGGCGGTCGGCGTCCGCAACATCGGCGAGGCGGAAGCCGCCGTCATCACCATGAAGAACGAGGCGCAGAACAAGCTCGGCAGCAACGTCATCGATTTCGAGATCGCCAAGAAGCGGATTGAGACCATGCCATCCGCGCTGGCGGAGATGGTGAAGCCGATCGCGAATCTCAAGGATGTCCGCATCCTGCACACCGGCGGCGCGTTCGGCGGCAACGGTGCGAGCGGAGGCAATGTCGGCTTCGGCGAAGGTTTGGCCGGCGAACTGCTCAAGGTTCACGCGCTGCGTCCGATGATCGACGAGATCCTGCGCCAGAGCGGCTTTGCGCCTGGCGACGATCCGGTCAAGGCGCTGGTCGGTGCCGTGACCGGAAAGAGCAACGGCGCGGCCGTGCCGGCGCCGCTGCCGGAGAAAACAAACGCCGCCGAACTATGAATGCCGGTTCATTGCTGCGGAGAATTCGAATCGATAAACAGGCGGGGCGCGTCTCGCGTCGCGCGAACGTTCCGGAGCGCGGATCGATCGTGTCTTGAATCGGTCGATCTCGCTCCGGACGAGTCTTGAGGCAACGTTTTGTTTGCCACGGCGCCTGCGTCGATCGACATCGGGCGCCGAGACCTGTTTCGATCGGAGAATTTCACAATGAAGCATTTTCTGTCCGGATTGATCGCGATCGCCCTTTCGATCGCCGCCGCGCCGTCGCTTGCGGCCGATGCCCGCAACGTCACCGTGGTCAACGAGACCGGCTATGCCATCAAGTTCCTAGGCTTCAACGCGCCGGATGACGGGCTGGACGAGTGGGAGAACGAGCTCGACAAGGTGTTGCAGAACCAGGCCAGCACTTATGTCGAGTTCGACGGCGACGATGAAGGCTGCGTCTGGAACATCCGGGTCGACTGGAAGAACTATGACGAGTCCGTGCTGTGGAAGAACGTCAATCTCTGCAAGCTCACCGCGCTCCGCTTGCGCTACGACCCCGGTACCAAGACCACCTCGTTCCTGGCGGAATAATCCTCGCCCCGTCCGGGCCGGAGGAGCGGCCATTCCAGGTCCCTCCGAGCGCGTTGCGGATGATGACGAATTCGTCCTTTGCAAGCGCAAGCGGCTTTGTTATACGCAGCCGCGCGCGAACGAACGGTTCGCCCTTTTCCTCGGTAGCTCAGCGGTAGAGCATCCGACTGTTAATCGGATGGTCGCTGGTTCGAATCCAGCCCGGGGAGCCATCAGGCTGTTGCCAAGCCTCTCGAAACACTCCAGAACTAAGCAAGTCCTAGGGGTAAGCCACTGAAAAATCAGGGGTTTCAGCGTCTCGTTCTGTTCTGCCACTTCCGCCGTGGTCCGGAGCGGCTGGGGATATGGAGGGGGTAGGGGCCTTGTACCCCCCAAATTGCCTCTCGGGATCCCCCCAAATTCCGGCGACGGCGTTGGAATAAAGTTCCAAAAGGCACTCTCTGATCGGGTCGTCCTGAGCGCCAAGTCCGAAACGAAGGAATGGAAGCCGGCCGATACCTCCAGAGCCTGGCCCTCTTGGTCGTGACCAGAAAGAACAGGCCGCCGGGCGGAGCGGCCGATATAGCTCGGCCGTACCCGCCATTAGCCTCCAGACAGGCACAGCAATCGAGATCATGGGCTTTGCCGTCGGTCGGAGCTATGTCGGGATCAATCCGTTCGTCGGCGTCAACTTCACGACTGCTGGCTCAGGTCCAGCACCGGGGCATTCTCACTCGCGGGCGGTGGACCGCGCAATCTGCGCCGAGACGCAACTGGCTGCGCGCCTGTTGCCGATCTCGCTAGGTGACCGATCGCCTGGCTTGATCTGGATCAAGCCTCCTCGGCGGGCCGCCCCGCTAGCTTTTCAGCAGCGGTCCGTCGGCTTGGAGGCAACGACCCTTGAAAACGCTTCGCCAGCTTCTGTCCGCGGAGGACATTGTCCAGCTCGTGATCCGGCTGGGCTTGCTCGGGTTGCTGATCTTCTGGACTTTCCTGGTGATCCGGCCGTTCGTGCCAATCTTGAGCTGGAGCGCCGTGTTGGCGGTGGCATTTCATCCCGTCTTCGCCTGGCTCGCCCAACGCCTCGGTGGCCGTCCCCGGACAGCCTCAGCCGTTCTCACCCTGATCACGCTGGGCATCGTCATCGGTCCCGCCGCGTGGCTCGGCCTCAGTGCAGTCGAAGGAATCCGGGACCTTGCGGCCCAGATCGGCAGTGGCGATCTCGCGCTCCAGGCCGCACCGGAGCAGATCAGGAGCTGGCCGTTGATCGGTCCTCAGCTCTACGCGATCTGGAACGAGGCCTACACGAACATCCGTGCGGCGCTGCGCGAGGTGGCGCCGTACTTGAAACCGCTCGCCGGAGTGATGCTGTCGTTTGCCGGTGACACCGGAATTGGCATGCTCCAATTCCTGCTGTCGGTGATCGTCGCGGGCTTTCTGCTCCCGCACGGCGCGCAGCTCGTCGCCGCGCTGCGCGGCTTCCTGTTGCGCGTCGTGCCCGGCCGGAGCGAGCACTTTCTCGAGCTCGCCGGCGCAACCATACGCGCCGTCGCGCAGGGCATTATCGGCGTCGCTATCCTTCAGGCCTTGCTGGCGGGCATCGGCTTCAAGCTCGCAGAGATCCCAAGCGCGGGACTGCTCGCGGTCGTCGTGCTCTTGCTGTCGATTGTCCAAATCGGCGCCGGCCCCGTTCTTTTCCCCGTGCTGGTCTGGATATGGGTGGACAAGGACGTGACCGTCGCCCTGCTCTTGACTGTCTATCTGGTCGTCGTCGGTCTGCTCGACAACGTGCTGAAGCCGCTCCTCATGGGGCGGGGCCTGACGACGCCGACGCTGGTCATCCTGATCGGGGTCATTGGTGGTACGCTCGCGCATGGAATCATCGGACTGTTCATTGGGCCGATCATCCTGTCGGTGGCCTGGGAGCTCGCGACCGCATGGACAGGAATCGACCGCGCTGCGTCAGCGCGGGTCGATCAGGAAACCGTTGTCGCAAAGGAAACCATCGAGGCACGCTTGGCCTAGGCTAAAATGAGGTGTGTTTCACCCCGATGATGCTCCAATTCCTTGTCGGCACGCTCGTCAGCGTGATCAATATCGGAATCCACGCGCTCGTGACGGTGGTCGCCGTCACGGTGGCCCGCAGTGCCGTCCCGCGCCATACCAAGCGGCCGCGATTGCACCTCATGAGCGTCATGATCACGATCGCCGTCGTGTTGAAGATCGCCCACATGATCGAAATTCTGATGTGGGCGGCGACCTATCATATCGTGCACGCGGCGACCGCCGACGCGGACATGCTCTACTTCGCGTTCGTCAACTACACCACGCTCGGCTACGGCGACATCACGCCGGTGCCCGAATGGCGGCTGATTGGCCCGCTGACCGCCATGAACGGCGTTCTTCTGTTCGGCTGGTCCGCCGCCATCCTGTTCGAGGTTTTGCTCAGGACGCTCGACCATCTCGGGCTCACGGAAAAACCCGGCGCGGACCTGCCGGGCACCTGAGCCGCGGCGATCGCGACCATCGCGGATCGCGAACCGGCATTTCGCCGGTTCACGGCTGCAGATCGAGGCCTGCGAGCTGGTGCCGGTCGAGGAGCACGATCTGGCGCTGGGTGTTGCCGATGAAGCCGAGCACGCCGAGTTCATGCAGCCGCGACAAAGCCCGCGAGACGGTCTCCAGCGTCAGGCCGAGATAGTCGGCGATATCGCGTCGCGACATCGGAAGCGCCATAACGTCTGCAGCCGTCAGGCGCTTGTCCATTTCGAGCAGGAACGCGGCGACACGCTCCAGGGAGGTCTTGCGACCGAGCAGCAGCATGTGGTCTTCCGCATGCTGGAGGTTATTCGTGGTCATGCTGAGCAGGTTTCTGGCTACCATGGCATCGCTCTCTGCCACGATTTCCAGGCTTTGGCGTTTGATCAGCCGCACCGTGGTGTCGACGATGGCTTCCGTCGTGAAGCGGTGCTCGCTGCCGTTCTCGAGCCCGAAGATGTCGCCGACGAGGTGAAATGCGCCGATCTGCCTGCGCCCGTCCGACAGCAGCTTGTAGCTACGCACCGCGCCGGATTTGACCTGGTAGACATACTCGGCCGGCTCCTTCTCGCCGTAGATCTCGGAGCCTTTTCGGTAGGAAAATTCGCTTAAATTGACCAGGGCATTTGAATGAGATGCCATGCCGAGGTCGCGGAGGGTATTGGGACGCAGCGTGGAATCCGTCGTGATGCGAACGAACATAGGCCAACTCCTCAGCTTTCCGCCGAATTGGTCTGTCAGACGAAATACTTTGCCGGAAATGCGCCGCGCTATCCCACTCCCGCCGAAGTTGATTTTCGGCCAAGGAAGTATTCTTATCCATTGTCCCAAGGTTCAGTGTACCAAAGGACAGCACTGGTGATTGCTGCGCTGGATGAGAATCCTCCACCGCAGGGAAGATGCGACATATTGCGAAGCAGATATTCCGACCTTCAAACGAGAAAATCGCTTTGAAGAACGACAAGGACGTCGAGCGTCCTGATCAAGTTGGGCGAGAGGTAGGAAGTTGCCAGGCCTTGTTCACGTTGTTGACGACGACGAGTCGTTTCGGACCGCGATCGAGCGCCGGCTAAAGCTCGCGGGATACGAGGTCGCGACCTACGCCTCGGCGCTGGAGCTCCTGGACTCGGCGCCGGATGACGGGCAGGCGGGATGTATCCTGCTCGACGTGCGGATTCCGGGCCTGAGTGGTCCCGACCTGCAGGCGCGGTTGGCTGCGGCGGGGTCGATGCTGCCCATCGTCTTCCTGACCGGTCATGCCGACACGCCGACGACCGTGCGCGCGATCAAGGCAGGTGCGGAAGACTTCCTGACCAAACCGATATCCTCCGAACAATTGCTCGAAGCGATCGAGCGCGCGCTGGCTAGTCAGCGGACGGCGCGCGCCCAGGCCAGCAGGCTGGATGCGTTTCGTGGTCATCTGGCCACGCTGACGCAGCGCGAGCGACAGGTGTTCGATCTGATCGTGCGCGGCAGGATCAACAAGCAGGTCGCGCATGAGCTGGGGACCACCGAACGCACCGTGAAGGCGCATCGCCATCAAGTGATGGAGAAGATGCAGGTTCGCTCGCTGGCGGAACTCGTTTCGATCGCAGAGCGTCTCGGAATGCTCGATCCGGACGAACGCTGACGGCTCCGGGAAGACGCGAGGTTCCCTGAACGTGCCTGTCCCAAAGGACAATGCCAAGGCGTGTTGACAGTGCGCGACGCGCTATGTGCAATAATGCACATACGCACACGCGAGAGCGCGGAGCTGTCGTATCCGATATCCCACTGTCGTGTTCCGGAAAGGCAATCGCTTTGCTCCTGCGCGAGTCCGTCTTCGTTGTCGATGACGATCCGTCCATGCGTACCAGCATGGACAGGCTGCTGCGAGGATACGGCTTCGCCACAACCCTGTTCGACACGGGAGGGGCCTTGCTCGATCATGGCAGGTTCCACACCGCGATCTGCATCATCCTCGACATCAATCTGGGTGCAAGGTCCGGCATCGAGGTGCGGCGAAGCCTGGCCGAGAAGGGCATCGAAGCACCCGTGATCTATGTCACCGGCAATGACAGCCCGGCAAACCGCTCGGCCGCGATTGCCTCGGGCTGCATCGCCTATCTCATCAAGCCGTTTGCGGCGCAGTCTTTGATCGAATCGGTCCAGCGCGCCCGCGTCTTGTAGCTCCACGACGGCCGTCATTCTTCGACATATTGCTCGAGTATCCTGGTCGGCGCCCCCTTATGGGCGGAACCGAATTGCGCGAGCGGAATCGAAGTCGTCACCGCAAGAAGATTGGAGTCGACGAGTTCGAGCAGAAGCGTTTGACCGTTTTCCATCTCCGAGATGATTTTTGGCGTCACGACGTCCGCCGCGACGCATAAATTGGTGAGACACCAGGTATAAGGAATGCGGAACGCGGCGCCATGGTCGACGGCCAGTTTCGGTGCTTGCTGCAGGTACATTCCGACCGGCACGAAAAGTTGCAGGCGGGCGGTGGGCGCGTCCTCCCGCTCGATCAGATCAATGCGCACGGCTGTTTGCCCGGTCGCGAACCGGCCAGTGATCGAGGTTCGACAGAGGGACGGCGCGCCGCCGGCCTTGAAGCACAATTTTTGCCAGCTGCCATAGCTGATGTCGCTGGCGTCGCGCTGGCCGCGTGTTGCGACCTCGGAGGACTTTTCCGCTTGCGCCGCCTTGAGCGAAGCGACAGCCAAGACCGTCGCGACTCCGGCGGCTGCAACCATCAGGAGACCAGAGAGACAATCAAAAGCACGGGCCATCGCTGCAACTCCGAGATCCGGACTCAATTCTGCGCGTCGAGAAACTTCGCCACCAACGGCGACCAGAGCGGAACCGCGTCCGGCGAACCGAGGAGGAAATGTCCCTCGTTGCCGAACGGGGGCATCAGGTGATATTCGGCCCGGCCGCCGGCGCCGATGAAGGCAGCGTGCATGCGCTTCGATAGGTCGGGACCGAAATACGTGTCATTCCCGGTGTAGATCCACAGCATCGGCACGCGCGATGTACGGCCGAAATCGGCGGTGGCCTCGACCAGTCGGTCGGGCGCGCAATTGTTGTTCGGCTTGCCGTCGACGCGTCCGCCGCGGCCTCCGGCAAAGACGATGATGGCCTTCACCTGTGGCGGGTTCACGCTCGACAAGGCGATCGAGGCCCAGCCGCCGGCGGACTGGCCGACCACGATCACGTCCTTCGGGATGATCCGCTTCTCGGCGGCCAGATAGTCAATGATCCAGAGATCGACCTGGGCGACCGCGAGGCCGGCATCACGGAAATTGGGATTGGCGCACTTCCCGATTTTCGAGAAGAACGGGCCGAACATTCCGCGTTCGGGGATGTCGATTGCCTGCGCGCCATAACCGCTGCCCACCGGGGCCACCACGAGATAGCCGCGCCTCGCAAACCATTTGGCGGCGTCGCGAAATTCGACCAGAGGGAAAAGGCTGCGCTGGGTCGCGTCGAGCGAGACACCGTGATTCATGATGACGAGCGGGAACGGACCGTCGCCGACCGGGCGCACCAGATAGGCGAACATCGGCAGCGGCAGGGGCAGCGCCCAGATTTCCTCCTGGATGCGGACCTCGTCCGCGGCGTGCGTGGGCGATGCGGCCACGAAAAGGCTGAGCAAGGTGATCGCGAAAAAATGGAGCAATGCAGGTCCGCGTCGCATCCGGGCCTCCCTCAACCTGAATAGGTTGCGGCCACGACGATCGGGCCGAGCACCGTGAGGACGACATTGCCGACCGCGTAGGGGACGGCGACGCCGAGCACCGGCGTCTGGCTCTCGGCAACGTCGCAGGCGCCGGTGACGGCGGCATCGACCGTCATGGCGCCGGCGAGCGCACCGCAGGTCACGACCGGATTCATGCGCAGCAGATAATAGGCAACCAGCGTTCCCACCGTCATCGGGACCAGCGTGACGACGATGCCCATGCCGACCAGCAACAGACCGTGCGCCTGGATCGCCGACCAGGCGGCAAGGCCGTTGCCGAGTCCGATCGCCGCGATGAAGCCGCCGAGGCCGATGTCGCTCAGGGTCTGCTGCGCCGCGGGCGGCATTGCGCCGATGCCCGGCCTGCGCGAACGCAACCAACCGCAGACGAGCCCGGCGATCAGCGCGCCGCCGCCGCCACCGAGTGTCAATGCGACAGTGCCGATTTTGAAGCTGGCAAGGCCGGCCAGAAGACCCACTGCGATGCCCGCAGCGAGAAAGGCGATGTCCGTGCGGTCGCTCGTATTCAGAGCGTGTCCCACTGGCGCCGTTGCCCGCGCGATATTGCCGGTGCTGCCGACCAGCGTCATGACGTCGCCGAGATAGACGCGCGTATCGGGACCGAGCGGCACTTCCCGCCCCATGCGCGTCAGCGCACGCAGGAATACACCGCGTGCATTGTCGCCGAGCCGGTCAACGATTTCGCGCAGTGAGCGGCCGTGCAGCTGGCGGTTTTCAACGAGCACTTCGATCACATTGCCGGGCAGGTTGCGTAGCAGTTCCCCCGCGTCGATCTCGGCCCCGAGGATCGGCTTGGCCGCGACGATCGCGGCGGTCGGACCGGCGATGACGATGTCGTCGCCGGCCTCGAGCACGGTATCCTGCTGCGGCTTGATGTCGGCCCCGCTGCGCACGATCCGCTCTACGACCGTGCGGCCGCCGATCTCCGCCTCGATGGCACCGATGGTACGACCAGCGCCGGCCGAGACGCGATAGGCGCGGGCCTGGAATTTGCGATATGACAGGTTTTCCGTCTTTGGCGGCGTACCGCCCGCGAGCTCCGCCTCGAGCTTTTTCGCCTCCGCCTTCAGATCGATCCGCATCAGCCGCGGCGCGACGAATGGCACGAACAGGAGCGTCAGGATGTAGCCGAGCACGTAGGTCACCGCATAGCCCGCCGCGATGTTGGCTTCCTGCTGCTTCAGCACGTCGCTCGGCAGGCCGAGCTGCGCCAGCGCGCCGGATGCGGTGCCGATCACCGAGGATTGCGTCAGCGCCCCTGCCGTCAGTCCTGCCGCTGTCCCCGTATCCAACGTGAAGACACGCGCGAAGATGAGCACGAGCGCGAGCCCCGTGGCGCCGATCACCAACGCCAGCACGACCTGTGCCAAGGTCCGCACGCTCAGCGAGGCGAAGAATTCCGGTCCAGAACGGTAACCGATCGTAAAGACGAACAGGCTGAACAGGATCGCCCGGAGGATCGCCGGGAACGTGAAGCTCCCGAGTTGTCCGATCAGCACGGCGACGATCAGGATGCAGGCGGTGGTTCCGATCGAGAAGCCGCGAATCCTGATGCGGCCGAGGATGGTGCCGATCGCGATCGCGAGCAGCAGGAAAATTTCCGGTGCGGTGGCGATGATCCACCTGACGGTTTCCATGGCATTCCCCCGGCGCTTTGGCGCGATTTGATTGGCGGCGGCCGGATGTTGCTTGATCCAGATCAAGCCTTCGCGGCGACGTGGCGGCGGCTATGACGCGATGGAATGTTCGCGACAGCCCATATTGCCGTCATGAGTACCCTGAACGTCACAACCGGTGCGATCCGCCGCGACGAGACAGTCGAGATCGTCCTGCTGCTCGCCTTTGTCGGCGGCTATATCGACGCCTATACCTGGATCATCCACGGCGTGTTGGCGAATGCCCAGACCGCCAACCTGATCTTCCTGTGGATTCACGCGATGGCGGGCAACTGGGCGAAGGCGCTGCACTTCGTGCCGCCAATCCTGGCGTTCGCGGTCGGCATCGTGCTCGCAGCCTGGCTGCGCCGCGCAACGGGCGAGCGGGCCAGCGCGGTCAGTACGTTGATCGAGATCCTGCTGTTGATAGCGATCGGCATCTTGCACAATAGGTTGCCCGATTTGGCTGGAACGCTCGGTATTTCCGCCGTGGCAGCGATGCAGGCCGCAATGTTCGTCAAGGTCGAAGGCACAGTGTGCAGCACGGTGATGATCACCAGCAACATGCGTCAGGCCATCGAGAACGTCTTCGCAGTCGCAGCAGGCGGCGCACCACTCGGAACGCTGCGCCGCTCGGGCATTTTCATCGCGTTGTGCGTCGTGTTCGGCTTCGGTGCCGCCGCCGGAGCCTTTGCAACCAAGAGCGTCCCCGATCTCGCGCTGGGCCTGCCGGTCGTCGCGCTGTTGATCGTGCTGCTGCGCTGCGAAGCGCTACGTTCGCAGGAGGGGAGATGAGCGCGCCAATGATCAGGTGAGCGTCGCACAACGAACGGCCTGATCTTTTCGTGTTGCGCTGCGAACGGCACGGCGTCGGCCCGCAGAATGCACGCGACCGTTGACTTGGATCAATGGAGCGAGCCGCGCCGCACCCACGATCCGCATCACCTTTAGAGGATCGGGAGAGAGAGATGTCCAAAGACGCCAAGCCCGCACAGAAGCGTATCGACCAGTTCTTTTCCGGCCCGGGCGCGCGGGCAGACGACTGGCGCGACCTTGTGGAAGCAGCAAAGACCTGGGCGCGCGTCGGCAATCGCACAGCCTATGACGCGGCGTTGGCCGATCTTTCGATCATCGAAGAATTTCACGGCTATCCCGGTCCGCACCTCATGGCGGCGCTGCGGGAAGCAGCAGTCGCCGGCGACGGTGCATCATCGTTCGCCCTTGCGACGAGAATTGCCCAGGCACTGGCGACGCGATCCTTCCGCCAACATGCCGGTGACTGGAGCCCCAAGGACGACGGCAACGGCGATGCGCCCGAGCTGGCGCCGCCGGCCTTTGGCGCGCACAGCGCGCGCAGGCCGTATTTCGAAACCCTGATCGTCACCGGCGTATCTTCCAGCCAATGGCCGGCGCTGGCCGCGGAATGGCGCAAGCTGCGGCGCCCGGTCGACGCGTTCATCTATGAACCTGTGATCGTCGGCAGCCTGGAGGACGGTTTCTGTGCGACGATGCTCAATCCGAACATCGGAGCCGTCATCATCAACGAGGGCTTTGGCCTGCGTTCGCGGCACGATGCACCGGTGTTGCGCTCGATCATGGCCTCGGCCGGTCTCAACGACGAAACCGACGCTTCGGCGCTGCGGCTCGCCCAAATCATCAAGCGCGTCAGGCCCGAGCTCGACCTTTACATGATCTCGAACCGCGACGTGGAGGAGCTCGCCGGCAATCCCGAGGCGGATGTGGTCCGTCGCATCTTCTATTCCGTTGAAGAGCTGCTGGAACTCCACCTATCGATCCTCGAAGGCATCCAAGATCGCTACGACACGCCGTTCTTCGACAATCTCAAGAAATACGCCCAGCGTCCGATCGGCACCTTCCACGCGCTGCCGATCGCCCGCGGCAAGTCGATCTTCAAGTCCGACTGGATCCGGGACATGGGCGAGTTCTACGGCCCGAACCTGTTCCTGGCCGAGAGCAGCGCCACCACCGGCGGTCTCGACAGCATGCTGGAGCCGACCGGCAACATCAAGAAGGCGCAGGAGAAGGCGGCGAGGGCGCTCGGCGCCGACCGCGTCTTCTTTGTTACCAACGGCACATCGACGTCCAACAAGATGGCGGTGCAGGCGCTGCTCGCGCCCGGCGACATCGCGATTGTCGACCGCAATTGCCACAAGTCGCATCACTACGGCATGGTGCTGGCCGGTGCGCAGCCGCTCTACGTCGAAGCCTTCCCGATGACGGAATATTCGATGTACGGCGCGGTGCCGCTGAAGACCATCAAGCAGGCGCTGCTGGGCGCCAAGGCCGATGGCCGGCTCGACCGCGTCAAGATGGTCGACCTCACCAACTGCACGTTCGACGGCCATATCTACAACACACGGCGGGTGATGGAGGAATGCCTCGCCATCAAGCCCGATCTGATCTTCCTGTGGGATGAAGCCTGGTTCGGCTTCGCGCGTTTCTCGCCATTCCTGCGCCGCCGCACCGGACTTGGCGCGGCCAACGAGATCGAGGCATGGATGCGCGATCCCAAGTCGGTCGCGGCCTATGAGAAGCAGCAGGCCGAGCTCGGCAAGAACCCGTCCGACGAGGTGCTGCTCAAGACCCGGCTGATCCCGGACCCCCGACAGATCCGGCTGCGCGTCTACCAGACCAACTCGACCCACAAGTCGATGTCGGCGATCCGCCAGGGCTCGATGCTCTCGGTCAAGGACGTCGAATTCCACACCGTGGAGCAGCAGTTCAAGGAAGCGGTGTTCACCCACGCCTCGACAAGCCCGAACCAGCAGCTGATCGCGAGCCTTGACATCTCACGGCGGCAGATGGAGCTGGAGGGCTATGGCCTCGTCGCCAATGCGATCGAGATCGCGTTCGCGATCCGCCAGGCGGTCAACAACAACCCGCTGATCTCGAAATATTTCCGCATCCTCGGTGCCGACGCCATGGTGCCGGCGCAGTACCGCCAGAGCGGCTTCACCGACTTCCTCGCCCCCGGCGTCAACTGGGCGAACACGCTGAAGAGCCTGGACGAGGACGAGTTCTGCCTCGACCCGACCCGCATGACGCTGGTATGCGGCACGGCCGGCTATGACGGCACGCAGTTCAAGGGCATTCTCGCCAACGAGTACAACATCCAGGTCAACAAGACCTCCCGCAACTCGGTGCTGGTCCAATCCAACATCAACAACACTCGCAGCGACGTCGCGCATCTCGTTCGCGTGCTCGCCGAGATCGCGGGCGAGATCGACCGCGGCCTGGCCCAGGGCGGTGCCAATGCGCGAAAGACCTTCGAGGCACGGGTGACGAGCCTCATGAAGGACGTGCCCGATCTGCCGAACTTCTCGCATTTCCACCCGAGCTTCCGCGGCGATGCTGGCACCAAGACCAACGAGGGCGACATCCGCAGCGGCTTCTACGCGGCCTATGACGTCGCCGGCTGCGAGCACATCCGCCTCAACGATCCCGAGATCGACCGGCGGCTGAAGGCCGGGCCCGAGCTCGTCTCGGCCAACTTCGTGATCCCGTATCCGCCGGGCTTCCCGATCATGGTGCCCGGCCAGGTCATCACCCAGGAGACGATCGACTTCATGCGCAAGCTCGATGTGAAGGAGATCCACGGCTACGACGCCAAGGAAGGGCTGAAACTCGTACGGACGGAAGCCTTGGCCAAGCTCGGCAGGCCAAAGCCCAGCGCCCAGCCGAAGCTCAAGGCCGCGTCATAGGTCGGGAGGGGACGAACATGCAGGCATTTTTCCAGTTCTTGCAGCAGTACCCGTATCTGCTGCTGTTCTTCGTGGTCGGTCTCGCCGTCTATATCGGCCGAGCCAGCATCAAGGGTTATGGCCTCGGCATGGTCGCCGGTGCCATCGTGGTCGGCGCGGGCATCTCGGTCTGGGCATCCAGCTATGGCGTGAAGCTGGAGTTGAACAACTTCGCCAAGAGCCTGTTCTACTATCTCTTCATGTACGGCGTCGGCCTGCGCGTAGGTCCGTCCTTCGTCAACAGCCTGCGGGGCGACGGGATCAAATTCTTGTTTCTCGCGGTGGTGTCGAGTGTGATCGGCCTGACCCTCGTCGTGCTTGGGGCGAAGCTCTTCGCATTGCCGCCCGGTGCGGCTGGCGGAATGCTGGCGGGATCGCAGACCATGTCGGCGGCGATCGGCTCGGCCGAGCAGGCCGTCACGTCGGGAGTCGTGAAACTGCCTGCCGGGATGAAGCCCGAGGATGCCTCCGGCATGATCGCTTTGTCCTACGGTATTACCTACATTTGGGGCACCGTCGGCATCATCCTGATCTGCAAATACCTGCCGCGCTGGTGGGGCGTCGATGCCAAGGCCGCCGCCAAGAAGTATGAGCAGGAGTTCGGCGTCAAAGATCTCGAAGGCGGCGCCCTGACCGGCTACCGTCAGTTCGGTCTGCGGGCCTACCGGCTGGAGAATCCTGCGACGATCGGGATGAGCATCGCCAAATTCCGCACGGTCAATCCCGAGTACCGTATCGTCAATGTCGGGCGCAATGGTGAGCCGCAGGGGGCTGATCCCGAGCTCGTGCTGCAGAAGGGCGATATCGTCGCGCTGGGCGGATCGACCGAGCATCTGACTGAGAAGATGGGCCTGATTGGTCCGGAGGTCGCCGATGCCAAGACGCTCGGTATACCCATGGACCAGGCGGAAATCGTCGTCTTCAACAAGGACGTCGTCGGGCGGACCTTCGAGTCCTTCCGCGACACGGCCATCGCCGGCCAGCTGCAGGTGACCAAGGTCGAGCGGGGCGGGGTGCAGATCCCGGCCGGTCTCAAGACCAAGCTGGAGCGCATGGACATCGTCTCGGTGGTCGGCCTGAAGTCGGCGGTCAACGAGCTCGGCGAGATGTGGGGCCGCATCGCGCGCGCCAACACCTCGACCGACTTGCTGACCCTGTCGGTCGGCATGATCATCGGCTTCCTCATCGGCATGATCGAATTCCCCGCCTTCGGTGCCAAGGTCGGTCTCGGCAATGCCGGCGGGCTGTTGCTGTCCGGCGTGATCGTGTCCTCGGTCGTGTCGCGGCTGCGCTTCTTCGGCAATACGCCGAACGCGGCGCGAAACGTGCTTGAGGATCTCGGCCTTGTTGTGTTCGTCGCGATCGTCGGGGTCAATGCCGGCGCCGGCCTGTTGGCTCAGCTCACCGGCGCGGTCGCGCTCAAGATCTTCATCGTCGGCTTCATCGCGTGCACGATCCCGCCGTTCATTGTGTGGGCGATCGGATACCACGTCTTCAAGATCAATCCGGCGGTTCTGATGGGCGGCGTTGCCGGCGCGCGCTCGCATTCCGGCCCGTGCCGCGAGGCCGCGGTCGAGATCCAGAGCTCCGTGCCCTGGATCGGATTCCCGGTCGGCTATGCCGTCTCGGGCATCCTTCTCACCATCTTCGGCTACTTCGCGATGATCCTGGCTCAATAAGGGGAAGAAAACGTCATGAGAAAACTGTCCTTCGGCGCCGTCCTGGTCGCTTCGCTCGCCGCTGTTGCCGGCTTTAGCACGTCCGCGCGTGCCGACACCGGCCAGGTCGCGGTCGTCTTCACCAAGGGTGGCTTCATCGTCGGCGCCGGTGGCGGTGAGGGCGTTCTGGTCTACCGGGGCAAGAAATACCCATTCACGGTGTCTGGCATGAGCGTGGGCCTCACCATCGGAGCGTCGACCACGAAGTTCGTCGGCCGCGCGCTCAATCTAAAGGGGCCGGCGTCGATCGAAGGCTCTTATGCCGTGGGAGGAGCGGGTGGGGCAATCGCCGCAGGTGCCGGCGCCGTTCAGTTGCAAAACAGCAATGGCGTGATCCTCCAGCTCAGCGGCCCGCGGGTCGGCGCGGAAGTATCGGCTGCAGTCGGTGGCGTCACGATCCGCCTGAAATCGAGTTGAAGGGGTCGTATGGCCATTGAGCGATCGACGGCAGCGTCGGGCCCCTAGGGCATGATCCGGAAAAGTGTGTAGCGGTTTTCCGAATAGAACATGCTCAAACAACAACCTAAAGCGCGATGACGATTCATTCCAATCGCATCGCGCTTTAGCGGCCTGACGCTGCTCAATAGCGCTGCGCGACGAAACTCATTTTCTTGAGGCTGGCCTGGTCGTTGTAGCGTCCCTTGTCGGAGCGCTTCGGCAGTTTGATCTTGTCCTTCTTGATGCGCTTGAAGGGGATGGCGCCGAGAAGGTGCGCGATGCAGTTGAGCCGCGCCCTTCGTTTGTCGTCAGAGCGGACGATGTTCCAGGGCGCATCCTTCGTGCTGGTCTTCTTCAGCATCAGGTCGCGCGCGCGCGAATAATCGTACCAGCGACGGAAGGATTCCAGGTCCATCGGACTGAGCTTCCACTGTCGGACCGGGTCGTCGATGCGGGCCTTGAAACGGCGCTCCTGCTCGTCCATGCCGACCTCGAGCCAGATCTTGATCAGGATGATGCCGCCGTCGATGACGTATTTCTCCATCTGCGGGCACAGGTTGAGGAAACGCTCGTGCTCGGCGGGGGTGCAGAAGCCCATGACGTACTCGACACCGGCGCGGTTGTACCAGCTCCGGTCGAAGATCACGATCTCGCCGCCGGCCGGAAATCGCTCCATGTAGCGCTGGAAGAACAATTGTGTCTTCTCGCGGTCGGACGGCGCGGGCAGGGCGACGACCCGGAACACGCGCGGGCTGACCTTCTCGGTGATCGCCTTGATCGTGCCGCCCTTGCCGGCGGCGTCCCGACCCTCGAACAGGACGATGACCCGGAGCTTGTTTTCCCGCACGTAGTCCTGGAGATGGCACAGCTCGACCTGGAGCTTCTCGAGCTCCTTCTCGTAATCCTTCCGCTTCATCCGCTCCGCAGGGCCGTCCTTCGCCATGCCGATCCCACCTGTTGCTAATCGTCCCAGGAAATGGTCACGCCGATGTCGCCGGGCACGCCGCCCGGAAAATCGATGATCTGATAGGCGATGCGATAGCCGCGCGGTTTCAGGTAATCGGTCCAGAGCTGGAAGATCTCCTTGGGAATTCCGGTC
>NZ_LAXE01000001.1:4651547-4657977 GCF_003122645.1 Bradyrhizobium sp. SUTN9-2 | reverse complement strand
CCAGCACTTCCGTGAGGCCGTTGCGCACCGCGCGCTGGATCACGGTCGAGGCGAGCTTGATCTTCTCCTCCTCGGTCTTGCCCGAGGGCTTGCTCAAGCGCTCGATCAAGGCGCGCTTCTCCGCCTCGGCCGCGGCGGCAAGGCGCACATATTCCTCCGCCTTTTCGGCTTCCTTGAGGGCGGCTTCCTTACGAATCTGGGCTGCGCTGGGGATGAGATCGTCTAGGCCGGGCATGGCGGGCGGCTCCTGATGGTTGTCCAATCAGCATGCGGCTGACGCTAGGTTGGCCCTGACGTGTTCCCTTGACTCAAATCAAACAAACGCGAACATACCCGAACACAGTGCCGCCCATGGACGTTTTGACCGGGAGAGACGTTTGAGCGAGCAGCTTCATCCGATGGCACCGCATCATCTGCCGTTCTACCTCGCACCGGGGAGCGGGACCGATACGCTGATGGTGGTGATGGGCGTATTCCTGATCGGGGCCGTGCTCTGGGTCGGCACGCTCTACTGGAAACTGCACAGCCTGCCCGAGCGGATGGCGCACAAAACGCATAAACTGCAGTTCGAGTTAGTCGCCGTGCTCGGCCTGATCTCGCTGTTCACGCACATGCACATCTTCTGGATCGCCGGACTGCTCCTCGCAATGATCGATCTTCCGGATTTCGGCACGCCGCTGCGCAGCATTGCCGGGTCCGTCGAGAAGATCGCCGACGCGACGCCGGCCTCCGATGCGGAGGAAGTCCAGGCTGAGGCGGCCGTCGCACCGACCCCCGCGGACAAGCCGGGACCCGCCAAGGAGAAGGAGCGCAGTCATGCTTGAGCTGCTGATCTGCTCCCTCGTCACGATCCTTCCGGACTACCTGTACCGCCGCTACGCCCAGGGCAAGCGCTTCGGGAAGGAAATCACCTTCTTCTCGGTCTGGTACGAGCTGCGCTGGGGCATCACCGCCTGCCTGATGCTGACGGTGTCGCTCATCACCATGATCTTCTACTTCCATCCGGCGACATCGTCGGCGACGCTGTACTTCCGCACCGTGCCAATTCTGCCCGAAGGCTCGGGCCGTGTTGCCGAGGTCAAAGTCGGCTTCACCGCGCCCGTCAAACAGGGCGATGTGCTGTTCACGCTCGATAGCTCGAAGCAAAAGGCTGCGGTCGAGACCGCCAAGCGGAAGGTGGCAGAAGTCGATGCCGCCATGCAGACGGCGCAGGCCGACGTGGTCAAGGCCGAGGCGCAGCTCGGCGAAGCGAGGGCCAACTACCAGCAGGCCAAAGACGAGCTCGAGGTCAAGTCCGAGCTCCAGCGCCGCAATCCCGGCATCGTTCCGCAGCGTGACATCGACAAGCTCCAGGTGCTGGTCGATCAGCGACAGTCTGGCATCGACGCCGCGACCGCGGTGAAGCAGTCGGCGTCCTTGCAGGTCTCGGTTCTGCTGCCGGCCCAGAAGGCCAGCGCCGAAGCCACGCTCGATCAGGCTCAGGTCGATCTCGACAAGACCTATGTGCGTGCCGGTGTCGACGGGCGCGTCGAGCAGTTCCTGGTTCGCCCCGGCGATGTCGTCAACCAGCTGATGCGTCCGGCCGGTGTTCTCGTTCCGGAGGGCGCGGGCCGCAAGGCGCTCCAGGCCGGTTTCGGCCAGATCGAGGCGCAGGTCATGAAGACCGGCATGGTGGCGGAAGCGACCTGCATATCCAAACCCTGGGTCATCATCCCCATGGTGATCACGACGGTGCAGGACTACATCGCGGCCGGACAGTTTCGCACCGGCGAGCAGCTCATCGATCCGCAGAATGCCGTCCGTCCCGGCACGATCCTGGTTTTCCTGGAGCCGCTCTACAAGGGCGGTCTCGACGGTGTCACGCCGGGCTCGAGCTGCATCGTCAACGCCTACACCAGCAATCACGAGGAGATTTCGGCCAAGGACACCTCGACCAGCCGGAAGATCGCGCTGCACGTCGTCGACGGCGTCGGCCTCGTGCACGCGCTGCTGCTGCGGATCCAGGCGCTGTTGCTGCCGATCCAGACGCTCGTGCTGAGCGGCGGGCATTGAACGAGAGAAGAGGACGGATGAGACGTGGTCGCCGAAAGTCGTCCTCGCCTGCCATTTCGGCCGCCGGCGCCTATTATGCGCCGTCCTGCGCGCAACTCGTGGGCGCCTATGGCCGCCTCGTCACGCGCTGCTGAGGCCCGCGTCGGGGGCTGTCCGTATGGTGCGATTCCAGCTAGAATTGCCTGGAAAGCAGCTGCCGTAAGCTGTGAGGGTGCAGCATGAGCGGGGGCGCGTGCATAGACCGGCTGAAGCCACGGCTCGTGGCCGCGCTCCTATGTCTCGGCCTGCTCGTGGCCGAGTGCCTCTCGGCTGGGCAAGCCGGTGCGGTCGAGCGGAGCCGGCGCGGCGAGCTCAAACGCGTGCTGTTGCTGCATTCCTTCGGCCGCGAGTTCCGGCCGTGGAGCGAATATGCGCGCGACATCAAGTCCGAGCTCGAGCGGCAATCGCCCTGGCCGCTCGATATCCAGGAGCACGCGCTGCTCACTGCGCGCTTCAACAACCCTGGTCCCGAGGCGCCGTTCGTCGAATATCTACACTCGTTGTACCAAGGTGCGGTGCCGGACATCGTCTTGAGCATCGGCGCGCCTGCCGCCCGGTTTGCGCAGAAATATCGCGCCAGGCTGTTCCCCGATGCGCCGTTGATCCTCTCCGCGGTCGAGCATCGGCTGATTAATCGCACCGACCTCTGCGACAACGATGTCGTAGTGGCCGTCCGCAACGATTTTGTCGCGGCCTTCGACAACATTCTTCAGGTCCTGCCTGATACAAAATCGATTGGAATTGTGGTCGGAGCCTCGCCGCTCGAGAGGTTTTGGACGGAGGAGCTGAAGCGGGAGCTGAAACCTTTTGCGGAGCGGATCGAACTCGTTTGGTACTCGGATTTGTCGTTCGAGGAGATCCTGAAGCGCTCATCGAAGCTCCCGTCTCACACCGCGCTGTTCTGGGGGCTGATGTCCGTCGATGCGGCCGGAGTGGTCTATGAGAGCGACTGGGCGCTGCGCAGCCTGCATGCCGTCGCCAACGCCCCGATCTTCTCCTACCAGGAGCCGTTCTTCGGCGAGAGCACGGTCGGGGGACCGATGCACTTGATCGGGGAAACGACGTCGCGGACCGTCAGCGCCGCGATCGGCATTCTTGGCGGCGCGAAACCGGCGAGCATCAATTATGAGCCGATCGCCTTCGCCGCGCCGCGTTACGACTGGCGCGAGCTGCAGCGCTGGGGCATCAGCGAGAGTCGCCTGCCCAAGGGAAGCACCATCCTGTTTCGCGAGCCGAGTATCTGGCAGCGCTATCACTGGCAGATGCTGATGATCTCGGCTGTGTTCCTGGTCCAGACCGGACTCATCAGCGGGCTCCTGCACGAGCGTCGCCGGCGCCGCGTCGCCGAAGTCGAATCGCGTCAGCGGCTGGCGGAACTCGCCCACGTCAACCGCTACTCGGCAGTTGGCGAGCTGACCACATCGATCGCACATGAACTGAACCAGCCACTCGGATCGATTCTGACCAATGCGGAGACTGCACAGCTCATGCTCAGGGCCGCTCAGCCCGACCTTGTCGAGATTCAGCAGATCCTCGCCGACATCAGAAGGGACGACCAACGGGCGAGCGAGGTGATCCGTAGGCTGCGCAGCGTTCTGAAAAAGACCCCGTTTGAGGTCAAGCACATCGAGCTCAACGATACAGTGCGCGAAGCAATCGATTTGGTGAAGGCCCTCGCTCAGGGACGCCGGATCACGTTGAGCTATTTGCCGGCCCTGGCCGGCCTTCACGTCAAGGGAGATCCGGTCCAGCTTCAGCAGGTCATTCTCAACCTGATCATCAACGCGATGGATGCGATTTCCGATGCGGACGCCGGAAAGCGGGAGGTCAGCGTCGCGACCCAGCTTGCCGGCAATCAGGCCGAGATCAGGATCGCCGACACCGGGCCCGGAATACCCGCCTCCGATCTCGCAAGCCTGTTTGATCCGTTCTTCACGACCAAACCGCAAGGCATGGGCATGGGCCTTGCAATCGCCAGAACCATCGTCGAGGCCCATCACGGCACGATCGCTGCTGCGAACCAGCCTGCGGGCGGCGCACTGTTCACGATCAGGCTTCCGACCGCTCGCTGAGCGGGCGGTATCTTGATCTTGATCAAACATCACGGCGCTGAAGCCGTTCTCTCTCGATCGCATGACGAGTACGACGGGCGAGCGTGAGGCGTATGAGACGTCGTGACTTCATGACGCTGGTTGGTGCTGCTGCTGCGTTGCCGGTCCTGGCGAAAGCCCAGGACCGAATGCCCGCCGTCGGCGTGCTGACGGGCAATGTCGCTGGTGATCCCGGCGCGCAAATGCGCGTGGATGCCTTTCAGCAGGGTCTCACCGATCGAGGCTGGATCGCCAACCAGAACTACCGCCTGGAGGTGCGCTGGCCGGGCCCCGATCCGGCGCGCCAGAAGTTGGAGGCGCTCGAGCTCGTCGCCGCGGCGCCGGACGTGCTGCTCTCGACCAGTACCGGATCAACACGGGCGCTGCGCGATGCAACGCAACGAATTCCGATCGTCTTCGTGGGGCTTTCCGATCCGGTAGGGACGGGGCTTGTCGCCAATCTGGCCAGGCCGGCCGGAAATCTGACCGGCTTTTCGCTCTATGAGCATTCGATGAGCGGGAAGTGGCTCGGCCTTTTGAAGGACATGGTGCCGGGAATGAGCCATGCGGCCCTGCTGTTCAATCCGGAATCGGCACCCTACGGACCGTTCTATGTTCAAGCGGCGCACCAGATGGAAAGCCGTCTCGGCCTCAAGATCGCCGGTGCGAGCGTTCGCAGCGGTCCGGAGATGGCGGGAGCGATCGAGACGGCGGCGCGCACAGGCGGCGGCCTCGTCGTGCTGCCGGATGGCGGCTTCTTCGGATCCCACAGCGCGATGGCCATTGCATTGCTGGCGCAGCGGCGCGTGCCCGCCATCTTCGCAGTCCGTTTCTACGCGTCGAATGGCGGGCTGATGTCGTATGGTGCAGATCTGACCCAACAATTTCGTGATGGCGCCGGCTATGTCGACCGTCTCCTGCGCGGTGCCGATATCAGCACTCTCCCGGTGCAATTTGCCACCAGGTTCGAGCTCGTCATCAACATGAAGACGGCCAGGGCCCTCGGCCTGACGGTGCCGAACCGGCTTCTGCTGGATGCCGAGCTGATCGAATGATTATTCGATCTTGCGCTGCAGCAGCCGCGATGTCCCGTTTCGTTGATCTCGATCAACAAATGCTTGCGCCCCGGCTTGATCCTCCCGCACTGAAGTCCGAGGGAGGATGTGATGTTTCGTTGCGGCAAGACCCTGATGGCGCTGGCGCTGTTGATGGCGACTTCGGTCGCCGCAATGGCGCAGACCCCAACGACGCCTGCAGCCCCGGCGCCGCAGGCGCAGCCTGCCAGCCCGCCCGCACCGGCGGCCGAGCTCCTGAAGCCCGAGCAGCTCGAGGCCCTCGTCGCGCCGATCGCGCTTTATCCGGACGAGTTGCTCGCCAATGTACTGGCCGCCTCGACCTATCCGCTGGAGGTGGTGCAGGCCGACCGCTGGCTGAAGGAGCGCAAGAGCCTGAAGGGCGATGCGCTGAAGACGGAAGTGGAAAAGCAGGGCTGGGACGACAGCGTCAAGGCGCTGGCCAGCACCGCCGATGTCCTCGCGATGATGAGCGAGCAGCTCGACTGGACCAAGAAGCTGGGCGATGCCTTCCTCGCCCAGCAGCCCGACGTGATGGACGCGATCCAGCGTCTGCGCACCAAGGCCTATGACAACAAGAAGCTCGTCACCACCAAGCAGCAGAAGGTCAGCGTCCAGTCTCAGGAAGGCAAGCAGGTCGTCGTGATCCAGCAGGCCGATCCCGCGGCGATGTACGTGCCGTATTACGACCCGGCGACGGTCTACGGCAGCTGGCCCTATGCGGAGTATCCGCCCTATTATTGGGGCTACCCGTCTTATATCGGCGCCGGCGTGGTCGCGGCTGGCATCGCGTTCGGCACCGCCTGGGCGATCGGACGCTGGGGCAATTACTGGGGCGGCGGCTGCAACTGGGGCAACCGCAACGTCTATGTCAACCATCGCACCACGAATATCGGCAATGGCTGGCAGCACAATCCGGCGCATCGCGGCGGTGTGCGCTACAACAACAGCAATGTTCAGCAGCGCTTCGGCAACAACAATCTGAAGGCCGGCGTGTCGGACCGGATGGATTTCCGCGGCCGCGACGGCAACCAGGTGCTGCGTCCCGACCAGGGTGCCGGGTACCGGGCTGGAGATCGTGCGGGTGATCGCGGCGGTCCAGGAGATCGCGCAGGTGATCGCGCCGGCAATCGTGGCGACCGTCCGGGCGCGGGCGACCGCCCCAGCGCAGGGACG
>NZ_LAXE01000001.1:4616975-4651316 GCF_003122645.1 Bradyrhizobium sp. SUTN9-2 | reverse complement strand
GGTGGCGGCGGACCAAGTTTTGCCGGCCGCGGCGGCGGTGGCGGAATGGCGATGCGCGGCGGCGGCGGAGGCGGCTTCCGTGGCGGTGGCGGCGGCGGCCGGCGCTCGGATATCGCGCTCAAGCATGACATCGTCCTGCTCGGGCACCTTTCGAACGGCCTTGGCTATTATCGCTTCAGCTACGTCGGCAGCGACAAGGCTTATGTCGGCGTGATGGCGCAGGAGGTCGAGCAGGTGATGCCCGCTGCCGTGACCCGCGGCAGCGACGGCTATCTGCGCGTCCATTACGAAAAACTCGGGCTGCCGTTCCGCACCTATCGCGACTGGCTCGCCGGCGGCGCGAAAATTCCTGCGGAGGTGATGCCATGACCGGCATGAAATCGTTTAGCCGTGCGCTGATACCCGGCGTCCTCGCGCTCGCGCTGCTCGGATCCCCCTCTGTCGCGCAGGAATCCTACAAGACACCGGAAGAGGCCGCGTCTGCGCTTGCCGCCGCGGTCAAGAGCGGCCCGAAAGAGATCTTGAAAGTGCTCGGCAGGAATGCGGAGGACATCGTGTCGTCCGGCGACGAGATTGCGGACAACGACATTCGGGCGCGTTTCACTGCGATGTACGACGCCAAGCACGGCATCAAGGCGGAGGGCAACAAGACCGCCACCTTGATGCTCGGGCCGGACGATTTTCCGTTTCCAATTCCGCTGGTCAACACCAGGACGGGTTGGGCGTTCGACACCGACGAGGGACGCATTGAGGTGCTGCGCCGTCGCATCGGCCGCAACGAGCTCGACGCGATCCAGACCGCGCTCGCCTTCGTCGACGCGCAAAACGAATATGCGGAAAAGGACCGCGGCGAGGGCGTCGGCGTCTACGCGCAGCGCATCTCCTCCTCGCCCGGCAAGAAGGACGGCCTGTTCTGGCGCGACGACAGCGACCCGAGCCCGCTCGGCGCGCTCGCGGCCGAAGCAACGAAGGAGGGCTATCGCGGCGGTGATGTCGGGCCGACGCCCTATCACGGCTATTACTTCCGGATTCTCAAAGCGCAGGGGCGGGATGCGCGCGGCGGTGCGCTCAACTACGTCGTCAAGGACAAGATGATCGGCGGCTTCGCCCTGATCGCCTGGCCCGCGGAATACGGCAATTCGGGCGTCATGACCTTCCTGGTCAATCATGACGGCGTCGTCTACCAGAAGGATCTCGGCAAGCGCACCGAGTTCATCGCCCAGCGCACCACGTTGTTCAATCCCGATGAAACCTGGAAGAAAGTCGATGCCGCAAAACCCTGAGCCGCGCATGCGCGCATTTCGCCTGGTCGCGCTGCTCCTGCTCGCGCTCGGGCTGACCCTGCCGGCGGCGCCGTCCTTCGCGCAGGCCACCGGTCAGGTCAGAGTGAAGATCGTCAAGGCGGGCCTCCTGGCCGGCGGTGGCGCCGGCAGCGGCGTGTTGACGTACCGGGGCAAGACCTATCCCTTCAGCGTCAGCGGCGTGAGCTTGGGCATCACGGTCGGTGCAAGTGTCGGTCGCCTCGACGGCTGGGCATCCGGCATCCGGGAGGTCAGTGACTTCGCCGGCAACTACAGCTCCGTCGGCGGCGGCTTTGCGCTGGTCGGCGGCGCCAATGGTGTGCACCTCCGCAACGAAAAGGGCGTCACGATGGTGCTGCAAGGCCCGAAGGCGGGGCTCGAGCTGGCGGCCAACATCAGTCGGATCACGATCGCTTTGAGGTGAGGCTCAGTCCGGGCGCGCGGGATCAAAGCGTGAGCGACAGCCGCACCGTTCTCGGATCGTCGCTCCGCGCAGGCTTGAAGCCCGCCTTCGCGAACACGCTGCGCATGGGCATGTTGTCGGACAGAACCTCGGCTGTGAGCTCTCTTACGCCTTGTTCGCGCGCGATCTCTGTCAGGTGCCTCAGCAATAAGGAGCCCACCCCGCGACCTTGCCAGGCATCCACCACGACGAAGGCCATCTCGGCCCGACCGGGCTCGACGATGACGTACCGGCCGCCGCCGATAATGGCGTATCGACCCTGTTCCTCGGCGAGAGCGGCCAGCGCAACGTGATTGCTGAAATCCACGTCCATGAAGAAGGCACGCTCCTTCTCCGAGAAATGCCGTTTCAAAACGAAGAACCGGTTCTGCAGCGACTGCGGTCCGGTACGCGCGACGGCGGCGAGCATGTCCGCCTCGTCGCTGGCGCGAAGCGCGCGGACCTGGATCGGGGTGCTGTCCTTCAGCACGGTTTGCACGCTGTAAGTTGCAGCTTGGGACATTGCCGATGTCGCTCTTTCAAAACCGCCCGGCCGGGTCTCATGCCCTATAATGCAGGATAGACGCCTCCGAAGCGTGCAGATCATCTTGACCTAGATCAACGTTCGTCCTCGCTCCAAGCCGTCAATTGGCCGAGGCGACGGAGAGGTCGAGAACATGTCCATGCACAAGATGCAAATTCCGGGCGGTCCCATGTCGGGGCTGGTCGCCTCGGCAGTCGAATACCTCGTCGATGCGGGACAGCGCAGTATCCTGTTCCTGGATATCATGCGCCGGCGCGGGGACCAGTACAGGGAGCACCTCGCGCAAACCGCCCCGCATGTTCTGCAATATGCGGCGGAGTTGATCATCGACGGGCGCCAGCTCGCCGAACCCGTCAATTACGCGCTGGTGCGCATCGTTCCGCCCGCCAACGTCGAGATCGACATGAACCGGCGGCCGTTCGTCGTGGTCGATCCGCGTGCGGGCCACGGCCCCGGCATCGGCGGCTTCAAGGCCGACAGCGAGATCGGGGTGGCGATGAAAGCAGGCCATCCCTGCTACTTCATCGGATTCCTGCCGGACCCGATGCCCGGTCAGACCATCGAGCGCATCGCGCGTGCCGAAGCCATCTTCATCGAAAAGGTCATGAGCCTTCACCCGGATGCCGACGGCAAGCCCTGCGTGATCGGCAATTGTCAGGCCGGATGGGCCGTCATGATCCTGGCCTCGCTACGTCCCGAGCTATTCGGCCCGCTGATCATCGCCGGCGCGCCGCTGGCCTATTGGGCCGGCGTGCATGGAAAATATCCAATGCGCTACTCGGGCGGGCTGTTGGGCGGAAGCTGGTTGACGGCCCTGACCTCCGATCTCGGCGCCGGCAAGTTCGATGGTGCTTGGCTGGTGCAGAACTTCGAGAACCAGAACCCGTCGAATACGCTCTGGACCAAGCAATACAACGTCTATTCCAAGGTCGACACCGAGGCGGATCGTTACCTCGAATTCGAGCGTTGGTGGGGCGGCCACGTCAACCTGAACGCCGAGGAGATCCAATTCATCGTCGATGAGCTGTTCGTCGGCAACAACCTCGCGGCCGGCAACATCGAAATGTCCGATGGCCGGAAGGTCGACCTTCGCAACATCAGATCCCCGATCGTGGTGTTCTGCTCGGAGGGCGACAACATCACGCCGCCGCAGCAGGCGCTGCATTGGATCCTCGATTGCTATGCCGATGTCGATGAGATCAGGGCCTATGGCCAGACCATCGTCTACACCGTGCACCAGAACATCGGCCATCTCGGCATCTTCGTCTCCGGCGGCGTCGCCAAGAAGGAGCACGCGGAATTTTCCAGCAACATCGACCTCATCGACGTTCTGCCGCCCGGACTCTATGAAGCGACGTTCGAGGCGAAGGATGAGGAAACCGCAAGTTCGGATCTGGTCGTCGGCCAGTGGGTGATGCGTTGCGAAGCGCGGACGCTCGACGACATCCGCGCCATGGGCGGCAATTCGCCTGAGGACGAGCGACGCTTTGCCACCGCCAAACGAATCTCGGAAATCAACCTGGCGGCCTATCGAAAATTCGTCCAGCCATGGCTCAAGCGCATGGTGACGCCACAGATGGCCGAATGGGCTCACAACATGCATCCGCTGCGGCTGCAATACGAGCTGTTCAGCAGCCAGAATCCTTTCATGGCGACGGTGAAATCATTGGCCGAGAAGGCCGCCGAGAAGCGCAAGCCGGTCGCTGCGGACAATCCGTTCCTGGCGTTCCAGGAGCAGATCTCGAAGCAGGTCGTTCACGCCCTCGACAGCTGGCGCGATTCACAGGAGGCGCTCAGCGAAGCGATGTTCCTCAGCGTCTACGGATCCCCGGCGCTCCAGGCGGCGGTCGGGATCGATCCGACGTCCACGCCGTCGCGTCGGCGTGAGATGTCCGCCGAGCATCGCACCATGCTCGAGAAGCGCATTGCCGAGCTGAAGTCGCGGATCGGTGAGGGCGGCCTCCGTGAAGCGGCGTTACGCGCTTTGCTCTATGTCGGCTCGGCACGGGGGATGGTGGACGAACGCAGCATCGAGGCTCTGCGCCGGGTCCGCCGGGATCATGGCGGCGCACGCATGTCTCTTGCCGAGTTCAAGATGCTGGTACGCGAGCAGTTCTTCATGCTGCTGCTCGACCGGGAAGGGGCGCTCGCTGCAATCCCGAAATTGCTGCCTGACGACATGAACGTTCGCCGCGCAGCATTCGAGGCGATCGAGCAGGTGCTGTCGGCCAGTGCGGATGTCACCGGCGAGCGCGCCAACCGGCTGCGGCAGATCGCCGGCCTGTTTGGCCTCGACACCGCGGAAGGTGCCGAAAGGGCGTCGAACGTTGCCCCTTTCGATCCCAAGGCGAAGGCGTCGTAACGCGAGTTGCAAGGATCGGGAGCGACATCATGTCAGCAGATGCGACGGCCACGCAGTCTCCCAGCAAGTATGATCGCCTGATCGCGGCGGCCAGGGCAATCCCGCCGACGCCGACCGTCGTGGTGCATCCCTGCGATGAGACATCCTTGCGCGGCGCCGTCGACAGCGCGTCTGCCGGCATCATCCGGCCGCTCCTGGTCGGACCGGAGCGCAAGATCAACGATACGGCTGCCACGTTCGGCCTGGACATCTCGGGTTATGAGATCGTGGATGCCGCGCACAGCGACGAAGCCGCGGCGAGGGGTGTCGAATTGATCCATGCCGCGCGCGGCGAACTGCTCATGAAGGGCAGCCTTCACACCGACGAGCTGATGCGAGCCGTCACGGCCAAAGTCGGGGGATTGCGCACCGATCGGCGCATCAGCCACGTTTTCGTCATGGATGTGCCGGCCTACGCCGAGACGATCTTCGTCACTGACGCCGCAATCAACATCTTCCCCGATCTGGACGCCAAGCGGGACATCATTCAGAACGCGATCGATCTCTACAATCAGGCGGGCTTCGGCAAGTCGCCGCGGGTGGCCATCCTTTCCGCGGTCGAAACCGTCACATCGAAGATTCCATCCACGATCGAGGCCGCGGCGCTCTGCAAAATGGCGGATCGCGGCCAGATCACGGGCGGCGTGATCGACGGGCCGCTGGCGTTCGACAACGCGATCGACCTCGAATCCGCGCGGATCAAGGGCATCAAGTCCGAGGTGGCCGGCCGTGCTCAGATCCTGGTCGTGCCCGATCTCGAAGCGGGCAACATGCTGGCCAAGAACCTCGCCTATTTCGCCAAGGCCGATGGCGCCGGCATTGTGCTCGGCGCGCGCGTCCCCGTCGTCCTGACCTCGCGTGCGGACAGCCCAAGAGCGCGGATGGCGTCCTGCGCAGTTGCTGCACTTTATGCTCACGCGCGGCGCCAGAAGGCGCCGACAGTCGCGGCGTGACCGCCATGGACAGCATCCTCGTCGTCAATGCCGGCTCATCGAGCGTCAAGTTCCAGGTCTTTGCGGTCGAGGGTGAGGGCGTTCTGCGCCGCCTGATCAAGGGGCAGGTGGACGGCATCGGCAGCCGTCCGCGCTTGCGGGCGAGCAGGGCAGGCAATGATCCCATGGCGGACCGGGCCTATCCGATCGAGGCCATTCCGGACGTGCCGGCGGCGATGCAAGTCGCGGGGGAATGGCTGCGGAACGAGGCGCGCATCCATCCATTGGCGGTCGGGCATCGCGTCGTCCATGGCGGGCCGGATCATGAGCGGCCAATTCTTGTCGATCATGGCGTGGTGGCACGTCTGGAACGCTTCGTCACGTTGGCGCCGCTGCATCAGCCGCACAATCTGGCGCCGATCCGCTCGATCCTGGCCAATTTCCCGACGATCCCGCAGGTCGCGTGCTTCGACACCGCGTTCCACCGCACGCACGGTCCGCTGGCCGATCATTACGCCATCCCCTACCAGCTTCACGCCGAAGGTGTGCGACGCTACGGCTTTCACGGGCTCTCCTATGAGTACATCTCCAGGACCTTGCCCCAGATTGCGCCAGAGGTCGCAAAGCGCCGGGTGATTGTCGCCCATCTCGGCAGTGGCGCGTCGATGTGCGCGATGAAGAATGGGCTGAGCGTCGAGAGCACGATGGGATTCACCGCGCTCGATGGGCTGCCGATGGGCACGCGCCCGGGCCAGCTCGATCCGGGCGTCGTGCTGTACCTATTGTCCGAGAAGGGGATGACGCCGTCGAAGGTGCAGGATTTTCTCTATCGCGATTGCGGATTGAAGGGGCTTTCCGGGCTCAGCAACGACATGCGCGAGCTGGAGGCGAGCACGGATCCGCAAGCGAAGCTGGCGGTGGACTATTTCGTCTATCGCATCGGCCTCAACGCCGGAATGCTGGCGGCGGCGTTGCAGGGGATCGATGCCTTCGTCTTCACCGCCGGCATCGGCGAGAACTCGAGCGGCATCCGCGCGCGTGTGGCGGAGCAGCTCGGCTGGCTTGGCGTGGCACTCGACCCGGCCGAGAACACGCGCCATTCGCGGCTGATATCGGCAAAGACGAGTCTCGTTCCGGTCTACGTCGTCCCGACGGACGAGGAGCTCATGATTGCGCAGCACACGCTGACGCTGTTGATGAACGGCCAATCGCCCAACCCGAGACAAGAGAGGGTGTCATGATTCCAGTATTTCCGGACAGCAAGGTCGCACTAAAGGGGAAGAAGGGCCTCGTCGTCGGCATCGCCAACGACCAATCGATCGCCTGGGGCTGCGCCAGGGCGTTTCGCGCGCTCGGAGCCGATCTCGCCGTCACCTATCTGAACGACCGCGCCAAGAAGCACGTCGAGCCGTTGGCGCAGGCCCTCGAAGCGCCGATCTTCCTGCCGCTCGACGTCATGGTCGAAGGCCAGACTGAAGCGGTATTCGAGCGGATCAAGTCGGAGTGGGGGCAGCTCGATTTCCTGCTTCATTCCATCGCCTTTTCGCCGAAGGAAGCATTGCACGGCCGCGTCGTCGACGTCGGCCGCGACGGCTTTCTGAAGACCATGGACGTCTCCTGCTGGTCGTTCCTGCGGATGGCACATCTAGCCGAACCCCTGATGAAGAACGGCGGCACGATGTTCACCATGACCTATTACGGCAGCCAGATGGTGGTGGAGAACTATAACATCATGGGCGTTGCCAAGGCGGCGCTCGAAGCCGCGGTCCGCTATGCCGCTGCCGAGCTCGGTCCGAAGGGCATCCGCGTGCACGCGATCTCGCCAGGGCCGCTCGCCACCCGCGCGGCCTCGGGCATTCCGGAGTTCGATGAGCTAATGGACAAGGCGCAATCCAAGGCGCCCTCGCGCAGCCTCGTCAGCATCGACGATGTCGGCAACGCCACCGCGTTCCTGGCGCTCGACGGCGCCAAGCTGATCACCGGTGGCGTGCTCTATATCGACGGCGGCTATCACATCATCGATTGAGCGCGCAATCGCGCGTTGTCATGCCGGCGGTACGCCGATGCCGATGCACTCGAGTAATTCGCGCCAGAGCTTGCGGACTCCGGCGTGACGCTGCGCGAGCGCCGCACTGACCGCGTCGCGATGCGGCGCAAGATCTGTGCTCTTCAGAAACAGAATCTGGGCCTGCAACAGCCGGCCACTCTCGAATTCGATCCGGCGTAGCGCCATAACAAAAGGATCCTGCGCATTGGCCTCGATCGGTAGGATCGCAGCCGGCCGTATGCCGGCATGCACGGCGTGGGCAAGCGCTGCGAGGTGAATCATTTGGGCAAGGCGAGGGTCTGCGATCCCTTCGACCGGTGCAGGCAGCCAGGCGGACTCCCAGGAGGCGAGCATGTAACCCAGGGAAGGATCCAGCACCCAGGACGTGGCGCGCAGCAGCAGCGAGACGATCTCGGTCTCGCGATAAAATTGAGCATTCAATTCGGTCTGCCATGCCGCGTCGAGCCTCGCGGGCAGCATGAAAGCGAATTGCCGAGCCAGGGCGCCGTGCGCCGAAATCAGGAATGCTGCGACCTTCGTCTGCTGGTTCGGTGGAATGCGACCGTCCGGCGCGACGGGACCGAGGAAGCCGCTCATGGCAGCGCTCGCTTGACCGGGATGGCACGCAGATGATCGTAGCCGGCAGGAAACGGCGTGAGCTCGCCGCCGGGCTGGTCCGGCGCCACCCAGACGGCTTGATTGCCCTGCCAGCGGCCGGCCAGCACGTCTTCGGCAAAGCGCGCCAGCAGATCGGCGGTCAGTGCCCCTTTCTCCAGCGTGAAGGCGTGATAGGCCCTGGGGATGATCACCAATGAGCTGTTCTCAATCTCGACACGCAATGTTTCGTGGAGAGCCCGCGGCGTCAGGAAATCGAACTCGCCGTTGAGAATCATGGTCGGAACGGCGATCGCGGACAGGCGCGGCGTGAGCGGCTGGAAGTCGAGGAAAGATTCCATCAGGTTTTGCAGCGCGTAGACGTCGTTGACCAGCCAACCTTGCCGCTTCACGCTCTCGAGCTTGTCCAGCAGTGGCTTCAGCCATTGGTCCGAGAGGTTCATGGGCAACAGGAGATCCTGGAGGTAACTCGTGCCACCGAGGATCAGGCCGGTCCGCAGCGCATTGCCAAGCAGCAAGAGTTGCGGCGACAGCTCCGCAAAGCAGCTCATCGGCACCAGCCCGGCCAGCCGCTTGCCATGCTCGATCGCATATCGCAGCGCGATCAGGCCGCCAAAGCTGATCCCGCTCAGAAAGACCGGACCGTCTCCCAGTTCGTCGATCAGGAGGCGCAAGGCAGCGACCTGATCGTCCTGGCTGATGAAGAGCCTCGGCTTGTCGGAGGCGCCCTGGCCGAGCAGATCGAAGGTCGCAACGCGAAAGCCTCGCGCCGATAGGGCCTCGCGATACGTGACCCACAGCTCGGAATATTGCGTCAGCCCGTTCACGAGAACATAGGCCGGTGCGCCCGTCGGACCGTCGAGCTCATAGCGGATCCGATATGAGCCGTGGTTGAGGAAGGGCATCGCGAGGGTACTGCCGGTGTTTTGATGCCCGCGATCCTCGATCTCCGCGAGTGGAATTCCATTGAGCTAGATCAAACCTTCCCCGGCCGCCCTGCCTAGCGTTTCAGGAAAATCTTCCAGGGAGGATCGCATCATGGCCGGACGAGATGCGTTGAAGTGTTGCCTGTTGAGCCTGATCGTGCTGCTGCTCGGAACGGCGATCGCAACCGCACAGCCGTTCACGCGCCGCTCGTCGCAGGTGCAGCATGACGGGCTCAAGAAGACCTACGAGATCGCCAACTTCCGCCTTGGCGGCAAGTACGACCTGTCCGATCCCTCCAAATGGGAGAACGGCGGCGAGGGCGGCGTCACGCTGGAATCGCTCGGGGCCGGCAAGCTGCGCACGGCATACATTGCTGTCGGCAACGCAAGGCGCAACGCGGCCGGCGAGATCACCAATGCCATCGTGATCAATTCCTATTATTCCGGCGATTCCACCGACATGTACGAACAGTGGGTCAAGGGTGCGGCGTTGTCGGGTGGCGTACCCATCATTGGTCCGGGCCGGCCGATCGATACGGATCGTTACTATGTCATCATGGTCGATCCGCTCGGCACTTGGGGCGCGAGCAAGCCATCCGACGGCCTAGGCATCAAGTTTCCGCAATACAGCTACTACGACATGGTGCAGGCGAACTACCGCCTGCTGCGCGACGAGCTGAAGGTCGCGCGCGTCGCGCTGGTGACCGGCGTCTCCATGGGTGGCACGCAGACCTACGTCTGGGGCGTGATGCATCCGGAATATGTCAGCGCCCTGATGCCGATCGGCGGCACCACGCAATCGGATGGCGACGACCCGGTCGGCAACTGGACTTTCCAGATGATGACAGCCGCGATCCAGGGCGATCCGGTCTGGCAGGCGACCGAGGGCGACTATTACAAGCTCCCGAAGGAAAAGCATCCGGTGCCGGGCGTGGCCTTCGGCTGGTCGATCCTTGGCATGACGGGTTATGACTTTTCCTTCCGCACGACCCAGAACTGGGCGGCGGTACAGCCCGAGATTTTCTATTGGGATCCGCCGAACGAGAAGGCCGGCCTCAACGTCATTAATCGCGCCAAGCTCTACGACGCCGTCGATCTCGTCTGGCGCAATCGGGTCGGCGAGACCCATAACGTCAATCCCTATCTCGGTCGCATTCAGGCTCGCACGCTGGTGATGCACATCACCAACGACCTCTGGCTCAACTTCAAGCTGGCGCAGAAGGCTGTCGATCGCGTGCCCGGCGCTGATCTTATCGCACAGGAGAGCCCCGTCGCGCACTACGGCGTGTTCCCGATCATCAACCAGCGCAAGAACGATCCGAAGTTCGTCGCCTTCATGGATGACGTGGCGGCCCTCGATCGCGCCCAGAAATTCGTCGACAAGAATTACCGCGTGCCCGGCGTCGCCCAGACGATTGATCCCAAGAAGTCGTTCTGGAAAGCCTACGTGACCTATCCCTATCCGGTCAAATTCGGCAGTGCCAAGGACAAGAGCGGCAACTCCTGGGAAATCGGCTACATGGACGAGTATGCCGGCACCGACAAGGATCCGAAGGTGCTCGTCATCATCCACGGCAAGGGCGCGTTCGGCGGCCATTACGGCAACATCATGCAGTATGCGCTGCGCAGCGGCCTGCGCGTGATCGTGCCGGACCTACCGCATTACGGCATGTCGGGGCCCGGCAATCTCGACAAGAATCCCGCTCGCACCATGCAGGACATGCGCGAGGTGATCTACGACCTCGTGGTCAACCAGCTCGGAGTCAAGAAGGCGTACTATCTCGGCCACTCGCTCGGCGGCCAGTTCGTCGTGGGCTACGCCCTGACCTGGCCTGATGCGGTGCAGGGCCTCGCCTTGGAGGCGCCGTCCGGCCTCGAGGAATATCCGCGCGAGATCACCATTGCCAAGGACAAGAAGGCGCCTCTGTTCGCCGACGGTCTCGGCCGAGACTTCGACAAGTGGAAGCAGGTCTGGGACCAGACCGGTATTCTCGCTGCGGAAAAGGCGCGGAGCGAGCAGAACGTCCGCGACTTCTTCTACTTCAAGAAACGTGATCCGGACACCGGCGTGGTATCGGCTGCGAAGAGCGGATACTTCTTCAACGACAGCGAATATGCCCGTTTCCATACCGAGCAACGCGCCGGGCTTACCAAGGGCAACCCGAAGGAGCTCGATCAGTGGTGCAACGTCTTCATCTTCGACATCTACACGATCGGTGCTGAGCTCCAGCAGGATGACCCGAAGAACCTCTATGAGCGGGTCACCCAGATCAAAGCGCCGATCTTCCTGGCGTTCGGCGACAAGGAGCCGTTCATTCCGACGCCTGCGTTCAACGGCCTGACGGACCTCGGCCGCGACGTCGTCACGCCGTTCATGACGCGTATGACCAATGCCGGCAACCGGCCGATGCTCAAGATCTATCTGGAGACCGGACACTTCATCCACACCGACAATCCAGTGGAATACGCTGCCGATGTCGTGGATTTCGTGACCAACGGGGAGGTGGACACATCATCGCCGCTCGGAACCGATCGCATGATCAAGGGCGCCGTCGTCTCTGCCTTGCCAGTGGCGCCGACACCGCCTGGAGCGGCTCCGACGGCTGGCCTCAACAAGTAGGGCCCGGCGATGCCAAGGGTGCAGGCGGGCGAACTCCGACTCGGCTGGCGGGAGTGGGGAGGAGGCGACGTCACCGTCGTCTTCATCCACGGAAATCTCGCCAGCAAGGACTGGATCGAGCTCGCCGCGCCATTGTTTCCGATCGGGCTCCGTGTGGTTGCAATCGATTGGCGCGGCTGTGGCGACAGCGACCGGCCGAAGCCGTCGGCCGACTATTCCAACTACTCCATGCGGCAGCACGCCGAGGACATGCTGGCGGCGCTCGATACGCTCGGGATCGGCTATTGCCATCTCGCGACACATTCCACCGGCGGCATCATCGCCGCCAGAATGCTGCTCGAGCAGCCGCAGCGCTTCGGCCGTGTGTTCGCGCTCGATCCGGTAACGCCGCTCGGCATGGCCTTCGATGCCGATCAGATCGGATTATTCAGGGCCATGATGTCGAGCAAGGAGCTGACGCGGTCCGTGATGGCTACAGCCGCTTCTTCGCTGTTCGTCCCGGAGAGCATGGGGCCGAACATGGTCCCTCGCTTTCGCGAGGGGCTGGGAGAGATCCAGACGCTGTTCGATCGGATCATTGAGCAGACCTTCGGCGTATCGGAGGGGATCTGGATCGGCACGCCGGTGAACCTGACGCGGGAGAAGGAGAGCCGTGAGCTGGAGCGCCGTATGTCCGAGATCCGGCATCCGCACCTCGTGTTGTGGGGCGAGCGGGACGGTTGGATCGCGCCGGCCGATCTCCGTGCCATGGCCGAAGCGATGCCGGATTGCCGGCTGGTCATCGTGCCAGGCGTAGGGCATTCGATGAACCTCGAATCGCCGGCACTTTATGCAGGCTATTTCGGCGCTTGGTTCGGAGGACGTGCCGCGTCACCATCCACGGCGCCAAGCTGATCCCCGGCGGGGCCTCGACGTCGACGGCGGCCACCACATCGTCGATTGACGCGCTGAGCAGTCCGGGACCCATGATCGATGGTGACATATTGCCAGTGTTTTGCCCGACGGAGCAACCGGTTCCGGGCGAACAGGAAACATCCGTCAAATCAGCCCCATGTCTACTGTGCATGGGGTTGTTTTTCGACTCTTTGATTCAGCGATAGTGAAGCGCGATCAATTCGGCCACGCAGGCCGGCTTCTTGCCGCCCTCGATCTCGATCACGAGGTGGTAGTTGACGCGCAGCCCGTCCGGCGGCACGTCCTCTGCTTCCGCGATCGTGACCCGGCCGCGTAACTTCGAGCCCGCCGGAACCGGCGCGAGATATCGGATGCGGTCAGCACCGTAATTCAGCGTGTTGCGCAGCCCCTTCAGGCCGATGACCGAGCGGATGAACAGCGGGGCAAGGGCAAGCGAGAGCAGGCCATGGGCGATAGTCTTGCCGCCCGGCATCTCCTGCTTGGCGCGCTCCTGGTCGACATGGATCCACTGCTCGTCGCAGGTCGCCTCGGCGAACTGGTTGATGCGGTCCTGCGTGATCTCGATCCAGTCGCTGGCGCCTATCTCGGTGCCGATTGCGGATTTGATCTCGTTGAAGTCGCTGAATATTCGCATGGTTGACCTGTTCAGAGCTTCATTTCCGGAACATTGTCGGGAATGGCGAGCTCGGCCTCCGTCAAGGCCATGACCTCGCCGATGCTCATGCCGGGTGCTGTTTCCAGCAGCGTCGCCTTGCCATCGGGAAAACCGATCACGGCCATGTCGGTCACGACAAGGTTGACAGGGCGTGCCGAGGTCAGCGGCAGCGAGCATTTCACCACGATCTTCGACTTGCCCTTGGCCGCGTGCTGCATGGCGACGATCACGCGCTTGGCGCCGGTGACGAGGTCCATTGCGCCGCCCATGCCCGGGACCATCTTGCCCGGGATCATCCAGTTCGCGAGATGGCCATGCGCATCGACCTGGAGACCGCCGAGCACGGTGACATCGACGTGGCCGCCGCGGATCAGGCCGAACGACATCGCGCTGTCGAAGGTGGAGGCGCCCGGCAGCGCGCTGATCGGGCGTCCGCCGGCATCGGTGAGCGTCGGATGCGCCATGCCCTGCTCGGGAATCGGCCCGGTGCCGATCAATCCGTTCTCGGACTGGAAGAAGACCTTCAGGTCCGACGGCACATAATTGGCGACCAGGGTCGGAATGCCGATGCCGAGATTGACGAGATTACCGCTCCTCAGCTCCTTGGCGACACGCCGGGCGATGATGATCTGGGGATCCATGATGTCACCCGTTGGTGATGAGATAGTCGACGAGCGGCGCGGGGGTGACGACGTGATCGGGCGCGATCACGCCGACCGGGACGATATGCTCCGCCGTCACGATGACGGTGTCGGCTGCCATCGCCATGACCGGGTTGAAGTTGCGCGAGGTGAGGGCGTAGGCGAGGTTGCCGAGGTAGTCGGCGAGGAAGGCGTGCACCAATGCGAATTGCGCCCGCAGCGCCGTTTCCAGCAGGAACGGCTTGCCGTCGACTTCGATCTGGCGCTTGCCTTCGGCCACCAGCGTTCCGACCCCGGTCGGCGTCAGCACCCCGCCGAGACCGCACCCGCCGGCGCGGATGCGTTCGACGAAGGTGCCTTGCGGCACGAGATCGACCGCGATCTGGTTCGCCAGCATCTGCTGCTGCGCCTTCGGATTGAGACCGATATGCGTTGCCGTCAGCTTCGACACCAGTGCCTGATCGAACAGCTTGCCGACGCCCTTGCCCGGCGTGGCCGCGTCGTTCGAGATCAAGGTCAGGCCTGTCTTCCTCTGACGCACGACTTCGTCGAGCAGCCGCTCCGGCGTTCCAACTCCCATGAAGCCGCCAACCATGACGCTGGCGCCCGCCGGGATCATCGCAACGGCTTCTTCGACGGAAACAGCCTTCATGATCGAAACTCCCGGTCGCCCGACGATGGGCTGAAGGGCGGTAATGTGTGGATGTTGGCGGGCGGGCGACGGGCTCCCTTGATATGGGTCAAGGGCCTCTGGATCATTGCGCGCCGTCAGCGCGTCCCTCTCCAACGTGAACGCTTGGTAGGCCTTGGGAATGATTTGGGAACCTCGACGCTGAGGCGCGCTAAAAGGCTCAAGAGAAACCGACGCTTCCGTAACAAAACCGGATCCAGTCCGGAGAGCCGAATCTTACTAAATTCAAAAGCTTGCCCTTGCATCCTAATGCTGCGTGCTATGTGCTTTGCCTGAAATCTAGAGCGAAGCACCGGGTGCAGCACGGAATCGCGCTCGAACACCTGTGCGTCGGCGAGGTCCCGCCATTCGGACGGCGCCAAAACGACTCAATTTACGTCGAGCGTGGATCTGCCGGACACTCGCGGAGCTGATTCCCATGCCAGACAACAAGGTCGACCGTTCTGATTTGGCCCCCTCGATTCTGCCGGCCGGCATCCCCGAGCTCAGCGACGATGAATGCCTCGCTTGTCTCGCGCGCGCAGTCGAGGCGCCGGATTCGGCGCGGCTTGACGAGGTCGCTGGCCTCATTGGCCGCCTGGCAGTCGCCATCGAATAGGGCCGGCCCGGCCCTCCATCAGGAGAGGTTGCGGAGGGCGAAACGCGCATCGCCAACCGCTATGTTGCGTTTTGACCGAGCATGCTCCAAAAGATGCCGCGATTTTTCTCCGCGGCATCGTCCGCATTGCAGGGTCCGCAAATGTCCGGTTTTTCGACCGCGCGCCAAAAAATGGTCGATGGCCAGGTGCGCACCAATGACGTCACCGACCGTCGTGTTCTCGATGCCATGCTCACGGTGCCGCGCGAGGCCTTCGTGCCGGCCGGCCGGCAGGCGCTGGCTTACCTCGATCTCGACCTCGACGTCAGCGAAGGCGCCGCCAAGCGGTTCCTGATCAAGCCGGCGCTGACCGGCAAGCTGCTCCAGGCCGCCGAGATCGGCGCGGATGACAACGTGCTGGTCGTGGGCTGCGCCACCGGCTATCTCGCCGCACTGGCCGCCAAGCTCGCGCGTCAGGTCACGGCGACCGAGTGCGATTCGGCTTTGGCGGCCAAGGCCAGCGACGCCTTCGCCGCCCAGGGGCTTGCCAATGTCGCCTGCAAGGCGGCGGCCTGCACCGAGGGGGACCCTGCTGCTGCCCCCTATGATGTGATTCTCCTCAACGGCGCGGCCGAGGTGATGCCGGAAGCGCTGCTCGGGCAGCTGAAGGAGGGTGGGCGCCTGGTGGGGGTGTCGGCCGAATCGAGGCCGCCGCGCGCCACGATCGTGACCCGTACCCACGGCGAATTCGGTCATCGGACCCTATTCGACGCCGCCGCCCCGGTGCTTCCCGGGCTGGAACGGGCGGCTGCCTTTGTCTTCTGACGGCCCCAAAGCCGCCCCAAATTCCGTTCTGAATCAGAAGTGTGGCCGGGATGCTGCACGCGAAGAGTTTCCACTGAGAACCACCCCCAGGTAGTTCCGTCGCGCTTGACCGCGTCCTATGTTGCGGCGGGGCAACGACTCCATTGGTACGGTACCCCGGCTCGCGGGCACGAGCAGGGCGCTAGAACGAACGGAATTTCACGGATGCATGGGGTGAAGCTCTTCACCGGAGCTGCGGTTTCGGTCCTGCTGCTGGCGCTTGCCGGGCCGACACCTGCCTTGGCGGATACGATCGAGGGCGCGCTGGTGCGCGCCTATCAGAACAACCCCCAGCTCAACGCACAGCGTGCCCAGGTGCGCTCGACTGACGAGGGCGTGCCTCAGGCCTTGTCGGGCTATCGCCCGAGGGTCAATCTGACAGCGACCGGTGGCTATTCATATCAAGATTTGCAGAGTGCCCCGGGGACCAACTCAGTCTACGGAACGAGGGTGCCTCGCAGCATTGGCGTGACGGCGACACAGACGCTCTACAATGGCAACCAGACCGCCAACCGGACCCGCGCGGCGGAGAGCCAGGTGTCCGGTACGCGTGAAGCGCTGCGCGGTATGGATCAGAGCGTACTGTTGAGCGCCGCGACGACCTACATGGACTATCTGCGGGATGCCGCCACGCTCGAAGTCCAGCGCAGCAACGTGCGCGTCCTCGAGCAGACACTGAAGCAGACCCGCGACCGCTTCAATGTCGGCGAAGTGACCCGCACCGACGTCGCCCAATCGGAAGCGCAACTGGCGGCCGGGAGGACCCAGGCGCTCACCGCTGAAGCGAATCTGACGACGACCCGCGCGAACTACCGTCGCATCATCGGCAATGAGCCCACGAATCTTGCGCCCGGCTCGCCTGTCGATCGGTTTCTGCCTCAGACGCTGGCTTCCGCCATCGAGCTCGGCCTGATCGAGCACCCCAACGTGACGGCCGCCATGTACGGCATCGACGTCAATTATCTGCAGGTCAAGATCAATGAAGGAGCGTTGCTGCCGACACTTTCGGTTCAGGCAACGGCCCAGCGGGCCGACGAACAATCCTTGATTCAGATGCGTTCGTACACCGCATCGGCGATCGCGCAGCTCACCGTGCCGATCTATAATGGCGGTGGTGAATATTCGCTGATCCGCCAGTCCAAGGAGAACCTGGCGCAGCAGCGGCTCAACCTCGAAACGACTCGCGACCAGACCCGCGCGACCATTGTGCAATGGTGGGGCTCGCTGCAGGCCACCAAGGCGCAGGTGCAGTCGGCTCAGGCGCAGGTGACGGCGTCCGAGATCGCCCTCAACGGCGTCCGCGAGGAGGCCAAGGCCGGCCAGCGCACCACGCTGGACGTGCTCAATGCGCAGCAGGCGCTGGTGAACGCGCGCGTTGCGTTGGTGACCGCGCAGCACGATCGCGTGGTCGCATCGTATAACGTCCTCGCGGCGGTCGGGCGTCTATCGCCGCAGGTCCTCGGCCTTGCGACTACGACCTACGACCCCAGCGTTCACTATCATCAGGTGCGGGACAGCTGGGCGGGTGTGCGCACGCCTGACGGCCGCTGATTCCCGTAATCATCCGGTCGATCTCGCCAATAGCCGAGGTCGACCGGTGCTTTGCTTGCAATCGTCAAAATCCCTGACATAGCCTTGCCAAGATGATGCGGGTCGATTCGCCCGCGTTGATGTCGTGTGCGTAACGCTTCGACGCCGGGGCAGGGGCGCACCGCTGCGCGTCGAGCCGTGATCTGGGGACAAGTCGGGCTGCGGCGACGAAAATGGCGGACCCATCGTTGCGGAACCGGCCAATCCTGCCGTGCTTGGTGTAAAACAACGCATGCGAGGGCGTTGATGATGTGGAGTCGGAGATGACGCAGCCTGCAAAGGTCACAGAACCCTCGATGGAGGAGATTCTGGCCTCGATCCGGCGCATCATTGCCGACGACGAGGCAAAGCCCCCGCCGGCTGAGGCCGCCAAGCCCGAGAAGGCTGCTGCGCCCGCCGCGCCGCCGAAGCCGCAGGCGATGAACGACATTCCGCCATCCAAGGTCGCTCCGCCTAAACCCGCCGCCGAGAAGCCGGCACCGCCGCCGGCTGCAAAGCCGGCGCCGCCACCTGCGCCGGCGCCCGCGGCGGACGCATCCAACAGCCAGGACGATATCGACGCGTTGCTGGCGGGTCTCGATGCGGCCACACCTACGCCGGAGGTCCGCGCGCCCGAGCCAGAGCCCGAGCCTGAGCCCGACGTGCTCGAACTGACCGACGACATGGCGATGGACCCGACGCCACCTCCGCCGCCGCCGACCTTCCGCAAGGTCGAGCCACGCGACGATCTCGAATTCGCCGAGCCGCCGCGTCCCGCCCCGCCGCCGTCCTCCGCGCCGGTGGATTTCGACGCGCCGCCGCTGCCCCCGCAGCAGCCGATCCTCGCGCAATCGACGGTCTCCGCGGTCGAATCCGCCTTCAACTCCCTGGCCCATACGGTGCTCAGCAGCAATGCGCGGACGCTGGAGGACCTGGTCAAGGAGATGCTGCGGCCGATGCTGAAGTCCTGGCTCGACGACAACCTGCCCGGCCTCGTTGAACGCATCGTGAAGGCCGAAATCGAGCGGGTCTCGCGCGGCGGCCGCTGAGGGCGGCCGAAGGGCCCTCATAAAGCCCGGCTTGGGCGTCATATTCGGGCCCCGGACCGGGCTGGAAAGCGCTGTTGCCGCCTCGTTTTCCCTGACCTTTTCGTTGACTTTTCGTTGACTTGGCCCCCTCGCGCGGCTTTCTAGCAGCCCCATGATCGAGAAAAATTACCAGCCCGCCGATATCGAAACTCGCATGTCCGTGGTGTGGGAGGACAGCCTTGCGTTCAAGGCTGGCCGGCCCGACCGCCGTGATGCCGTGCCCTTCACCATCGTGATCCCGCCGCCGAACGTGACGGGCTCGCTGCACATGGGTCACGCCCTCAACAACACGCTGCAGGACATCCTTTGCCGGTTCGAGCGCATGCGCGGCCGCGACGTGCTGTGGCAGCCCGGCACCGATCATGCCGGCATCGCCACCCAGATGGTGGTCGAGCGGCAGCTGATGGAGCGCCAGCAGCCCGGTCGTCGCGAGATGGGCCGCGAGAAGTTTCTGGAGCGGGTCTGGCAGTGGAAGGCCGAGAGCGGCGACACCATCATCAACCAGCTCAAGCGCCTCGGTGCGTCCTGCGACTGGTCGCGCGAGCGCTTCACCATGGACGAGGGCCTGTCGAAGGCCGTCGTCAAGGTCTTCGTCGAGCTGCACCGCGAGGGCCTGATCTACAAGGACAAGCGGCTGGTGAACTGGGACACCAAGCTGCTCACCGCGATCTCCGATCTCGAAGTGCAGCAGACGGAAGTGAAGGGCCACCTCTGGTATCTGCGCTATCCGATCGAGGGCAAGACGTTCAACCCCGAGGATCCCTCGAGCTTCATCGTGGTCGCCACCACGCGCCCCGAGACCATGCTCGGCGATACCGGCGTGGCCGTCCATCCGGAGGACGATCGCTACCAGAAGCTGATCGGCAAGAATGTCGTCCTGCCGCTGGTCGGCCGCAAGATCAAAATCGTCGCCGACGAGTATTCCGATCCCGAGAAGGGATCGGGCGCTGTGAAGGTGACGCCGGCGCACGACTTCAACGATTTCGAGGTCGGCAATCGCCACGGGCTGCGCCGGATCAGCGTGCTCGACAGGGAAGGCTGTCTCGATCTCCTCGACAACGAGGATTATCTGCGCGACCTGCCCGAAGGCGCTGCGCAATTCGCCGAGGAATTCCACAAGGTCGACCGCTTCGCTGCGCGCAAGCGCATCGTCGAGCGGCTGGAATCGTTCGGCTTCGTCGAACGGATCGAGCCGCACACCCACATGGTGCCGCACGGCGATCGTTCCAACAGCGTGATCGAGCCGTATCTGACCGACCAATGGTACGTCGACGCCAAGACGCTGGCGAGACCGGCGATCGCGGCGGTGCGTTCGGGCGAGACGACGTTCGTGCCGAAGAACTGGGAGAAGACCTATTTCGATTGGATGGAGAACATCCAGCCCTGGTGCATCTCGCGTCAGCTCTGGTGGGGCCATCAGATCCCGGCCTGGTACGGCCCTGACGGCAAGGTGTTCGTCGCCGAGACCGAGGAGGAGGCCATCAGCCACGCGCTCGGCTATTACGTCGAGCAGGAGGTCATTACGCCCGAGCAGGGCCGCGAGATGGCGCTCGACCGCAACAAGCGCGAAGGCTTCATCACGCGCGACGAGGACGTGCTCGACACCTGGTTCTCCTCGGCGCTGTGGCCGTTCTCGACGCTCGGCTGGCCCGACGAGACGCCCGAGGTGCAGCGCTATTATCCGACCAATGCGCTGGTGACCGGCTTCGACATCATCTTCTTCTGGGTCGCCCGCATGATGATGATGGGCCTGCACTTCATGAAGGAAGTACCGTTCTCGACCATCTACATCCACGCCCTCGTCCGCGACGAGAAGGGCGCCAAGATGTCGAAGTCGAAGGGCAACGTCATCGATCCCCTCCACCTGATCGACGAATACGGCGCCGACGCGCTGCGCTTCACCCTGGCCGCGATGGCGGCGCAGGGCCGCGACATCAAGCTCGCCACCAGCCGCGTCGAAGGCTATCGCAATTTCGCGACCAAGCTCTGGAACGCGTGCCGGTTCGCGGAGATGAACCACTGCGCCGTGCCTGATGGTTTCGAGCCGGCGAAGGCAAAGGAGACGCTGAACCGGTGGATCGCGCATGAGACCGCCCACACCACGCGCGAGGTGACCGAGGCGATCGAAGCTTATCGCTTCAACGATGCAGCCGGCAGCATCTATCGCTTCGTCTGGAACGTCTATTGCGACTGGTATGTCGAGCTCGCCAAGCCCGTGCTGCTCGGTCCGGACAACCCTGCCAAGGACGAGACCCGCGCCATGGTCGCCTGGGCGCGCGACGAGATCCTGAAGCTGTTGCATCCCTTCATGCCCTTCATCACCGAAGAGCTGTGGGAGGTGACGGCCAGGCGCGAGGGCCTGCTCGCATTGGCGCCGTGGCCGCTGAAGCCGGTCGAGCCGACGCCGGAGCAGCTCGCGATGCTTGCGGCGACCACGGGACCGACCGATGCGCTCGTCTCGCCGGCCTGGGTGCTGCCGATCTTCGATCATGCCGACTTCACCGATCCGGCTGCCGAAGCCGAGATCGGCTGGGTCATCGACCTCGTCACGCAGATCCGCTCGGTGCGAGCCGAGATGAATATCGCGCCGGCAACGCTGACGGCGCTGGTGCTCGCAGGCGCTTCGGCCGAAACCAAGGAGCGCGCGCCGCGCTGGACCGATGTCATCAAGCGTATGGCGCGGCTGTCGGACATCTCGTTCGCCGACCGCGCGCCTGACGGCGCTGTCCAACTGCTGGTGCGCGGCGAGGTCGCCGCGCTGCCGCTCAAGGGCGTGATCGACGTCGCCGCCGAGCGCGCGCGTCTCGACAAGGAGATCGCCAAGGCCGAGGCCGACATCAAGCGCGCCGAGTCGAAGCTGGCGAACGAGAAGTTCGTCGCCAACGCGGCCGAGGAGGTCGTCGAGGAGGAGCGCGAAAAGCGCGAGGCGGCGCTGGCGCGCAAGGCCCAGCTGCTCGAGGCGATGGAGCGGCTGAAGCAGGCGTCTTAGAGCATGATCCGGAAAAGTGTGCAGCGGTTTTCCGGAAAGATCATGCTCAAACAATAACCTAAAGCGCGATGATGATTCATCGCGCTTTAGGCCTGTTTCGGAAACGGCTTGCTCAAAAACTTCGAGCCCCTGACGCCGTAGCGCCAGGGCAGCTCGACCGCCTTGGTGATGCCGATGCGGATGCCGGTTGCGACCTCGACATCCTCGGTTCGCGCATGCAGCGCGATGGGAGGCCGGTCCAGCGGCAGGGCGTTGTGCGCGATGGTGATGCCGAGCGCCTCGGTCAGCTTGCCAGGGCCCGAGCACAGCGCATGCACGTCCTGCAGATGCCGGCGTCGGCGCATCGCAGCCAGGCCATGCGTCGGCTCCAGCGCACGGATCAACACGGCGCTGGCCGAGCCTTCCTCCTCGCAGACGAAGTTGACGCACCAATGAATGCCGTAGGAGCGGTAGACATAGGCAAAGCCAGGTGGGCCAAACATGACCTGGTTCCGCTGCGTCGGCCCGCGATAGGAGTGCGCCGCCGGGTCGGTATGGTGATAGGCCTCGACCTCGACGATGATCCCGCCGACGCCGTCGACGAGCATGGTGGCGCCGATCAGGTCGGGCGCGACCTCATGGACGCTGCGTCCGAAGAAGGCGCGCTTCAGGGGCTTGCCGAGCCGCGGTGGTGAAGCGTTCGAGATTGGAGCCATTCGAGGTGAGAATCGCCTGAGAACAGAGCAAGATATTGCCCATATCTGCCATGTTCCCTGAAGCGGGGCGAGCCGGGTTGCGATGCCAGGCCAGACCGACTAGGTAGGACCTGAACAGACCGGACACCCCATGGTCGTTATTGTCGATACCATCTCGAACCCGCTGCGCCCGCGCCACCCCGAAAAGGTGAATCGGCCCGATTCCGCTTCGCCGCCGAAGCCGGACTGGATCCGCGTGCGCGCGCCGAACACCCGCGGCTATGCCGATACCCGCAACATCGTGCGCGCCAACGGCCTGCATACGGTGTGCGAGGAAGCGGGCTGCCCGAACATCGGCGAGTGCTGGGACAAGAAGCACGCGACCTTCATGATCATGGGTGACACCTGCACCCGCGCCTGCGCCTTCTGCAACGTCAAGACCGGCTTGCCGAATGCACTGGATGCGGCCGAGCCGCAGAACGTCGCCGAGGCCGTGGCGAAGCTGGGCCTCGCCCACGTCGTCATCACCTCGGTCGACCGCGACGACCTCACTGACGGCGGTGCCGAGCATTTCGCTCGGACTATCCGCGCGATCAGGGCCGCGTGTCCCTCGACGACGATCGAGATCCTGACGCCCGACTTCCTGCGCAAGGAGGGGGCGCTCGAAATCGTCGTCGCGGCGAAGCCCGATGTCTTCAACCACAATCTCGAGACGGTGCCGTCGCGTTATCTCACGGTCCGGCCCGGCGCGCGCTACTTCCATTCGATCCGGCTGCTGCAGCGGGTCAAGGAGCTCGATCCCACCATCTTCACCAAGTCCGGCATCATGGTCGGCCTCGGCGAAGAGCGCCACGAGGTGCAGCAGGTGATGGACGATCTACGCTCGGCCGACGTCGACTTCCTGACCATCGGACAATATCTGCAACCGACCCGCAAGCATCACGCGGTGATGCGCTACGTGCCGCCGGACGAGTTCTCGTCCTACGAAAAGATCGCCTACACGAAGGGCTTCCTGATGGTGTCGGCAAGCCCGCTCACCCGCTCGTCGCATCATGCCGGCGAGGATTTCGCGAGACTGAAGGCTGCGCGGGCAGCTCACGCCCGCTGACGTACCATGCATCGAGTTTCGAGCAAGCACCGTGTCAACCACAGCGCGTCCGAGATGTTTGATCTGGTCGCCGATGTCGAGCGCTACCCGGAATTCGTGCCGCTGTGCAGCGCGCTGAAGGTGCGCCAGCGCATGGCGAAACCCGACGGCACCGAGGTGCTGGTCGCCGACATGACGGTGTCGTTCAAGCTGGTCAAGGAATCCTTCACCAGCCGCGTGACGCTTGACCGCGCCAATCTGAAGATCCTGGTCGAATATCTGCAAGGTCCGTTCAGGAATCTGGAAAATCGTTGGACGTTCGAGCCCAAGGGCGAGGGCGTCTGCGACGTCGGTTTCTTCCTGTCTTACGAATTCAAGAGCCGCATGCTGGCGATGCTGATGGGCTCGATGTTCGATGCCGCCTTCGCGCGGTTCTCGACCGCGTTCGAGAAGCGGGCGGACGCGATCTACGGGCGGCCGAAGCTGGCGCAGACGTAGTCGCGATAAGCGCTGCTCTCTCCACCATTCGCAATGACAATGGAGCGGCGGGCGTGCCCTCCCAATCCAACATCGCTCCGTGCTCCCCATCAGCATCCACCGGGATCATTTCGCATCGCGGCGCGTTCTCAACCGACTGACCGGGTTGGAGCCGCCATGACTATCAATTTCGACACGCTGAAAGCTTCGCTTGTCCTGTATGGCCTGAACGCGATCTACGCGGTCCTGCTGCTCGCGGTCGGCTGGTATCTGTCCGGCGCGATGCAACGCTTCGTCACGCGCGTCCTCAGCGTGACCCACCGCGTCGACCCGCTGGTGACGCTGTTCGTAGGCAGCCTTGCGCGCTATGGCGTGCTCGCGGTCGTCGGCATCGCCGTGCTGCAGCTGTTCGGCATCCAGACGGCGAGCCTCGTTGCCGTGCTGGGCGCGACCTCGCTCGCCATTGGTCTTGCCTTGCAGGGCACGCTGTCCAATCTCGCCGCCGGCGTGATGCTGCTCTTGTTCCGGCCCTTTCACATCGGCGACGATGTCGAGGTCGCCGGCAAGGCGGGCAAGGTGAGATCGCTGTCGCTGTTCATGACCGAGCTGGTCGCGCCCGACAACACGCAAATCCTTTTGCCGAATGGACAGGTCTGGGGCGCGGCCATCATCAACCACAGCGCCTATCCTGGCACGGGCGAGATCAAGGTGACGTTTCCGGTCCCCGCCGGCGCCGTTCCGGCGCTGGCCGATCGCATCCTGAAGGAGCTTCGCAAGGATTCCCGCATCGACGATCAGGCGCAACCTGCCGTCTCCGTCAGCAAGGTCCTCGATGTCGCCAATCCCGCCGCGCCGATCCTGGAATTGACGGTTAGCGCCAAGGCGAAACCGTCTGAAGCTGGCGCGGTCAAGCAGTGCGTGCTCGATCATGCGAGCGCGCTGCTTGCCACGGCCGCCTGAGACGATTTATCCCCGCGGCGGACGTGGCGGCCTGCGTTTGACCACATGCCGGCGCGGTGAGCGCGTCACACGCGGGCGCAGGCGGCTGGCGGCGGTGCGCTGCGGCTTGGCCGCGACTTGCGGGCCGCGGGCCAGATCCATCAGCATGCGCAAAGCCTCTACAACGGAACGGGCGCGCACCGCGCTGCGGCCGATGGCGCCGAAGCGGTGCTCGCGGTGGATGATGCGGCCGTCGCGCGCGGCGGCGGCGAAGTGCACGAGACCGACCGGCTTGCCGGGCGTGGCGCCGCCCGGGCCGGCGATGCCGGTAATGGCGACCGCGAGATCGACATCGGCGCGCTCAAGCGCACCGATTGCCATTGCGGTCGCGGTCTCCTTGCTTACGGCGCCGAAATTGGCCAACGTGCTCGCCTCGACGCCAAGCATCGCGCGCTTGGCCTCGTTGGAATAGGTGACGAAGCCGCGGTCGATGACATCGGACGAGCCCGGGATGTCAGTCAGTGCGCCCGCGACGAGACCGCCGGTGCAGGATTCGGCCGTTGCGATCGTCAGCTTGCGCATCCGGCACAGATCGAGCAGCGAGCGGGAGAGGGCGCGTGCGTCGCTGCCGCCCATGGCCTAGACGCCCCAGGGAAGGCGGATGGTGGCGCTCGCGGTCGCCGCGATGCCTTCCTCGCGGCCGGTGAAGCCGAGCCGCTCGCTGGTGGTCGCCTTCACTGCGATGCGCGAGATGTCGACGCCGGAGATCTCGGCGATGCGCGCGCGCATGGTGTCGCGCAACGGGCCGATCTTCGGCCGCTCGCAGATCAGCGTCACCTCGAGGTTGGCGACGCGGCCGCCGCGCGCTGCGACGCGCTCGATGGCATATTTCAGGAACTGGTCGGAGGAGGCGCCCTTCCACTTCGCATCGCTCGGCGGGAAGTGCGAGCCGATGTCGCCGTCGGCGAGAGCGCCGAGAATGGCGTCGACCAGCGCATGCAGGCCGACATCGCCGTCGGAATGAGCCAGGAAACCCTTGGTGTGCGGCAGGCGCACGCCGCAGATCATGACATGGTCGCCTTCGCCGAAGGCGTGCACGTCGTAGCCGGTGCCGGTCCTGATGTCGCCGAGCTGGGCGGCCAGGCGCGCTTCCTCGCGCACGAAATCCTCGGGAGTTGTGAGCTTCATGTTGGCAACATCGCCTTCAAAGGTTGCAACCGTCAATCCCGCCCATTCGGCAATCGCGGCATCGTCGGTGAAATCCGAGCGTCCATCCCTTGCCGCACGACGATGCGCCTCGAGGATGACGTCGAAACGAAAGGATTGCGGCGTCTGTGCGATCCGCAAGGAAGCGCGCTCCGGCGTGGCCTCGACGTTGCCGCTTTCGCCGGTGACCTTGATGGTGTCGGTGACGGCAACGGTGGGGATCGCAGCGCCGGTGCGGCTCGCCGCCTCGATCGCGCGCGAGATCACGCCTTCCGAGACGAAGGGGCGCGCGGAGTCGTGGATCAGCACGATGTCCGGATTGTGCTTGGCCAGCGCTTCGAGGCCGGCGAGCACCGAAGCCTGCCGCGTCGCGCCGCCATTGGTCGGTGGCTCGTGTCTGAGCCCTGCGACCGCTGCGGTGAACATGGCGCTGTCGTCAGGGTTCACCACCGGCTGCACCGCGAACACCTCAGTGTGACCGCTGAAGGCTTCCATGGCGCGGCGGATCACGGGCACGCCGCCGATCTCGCGATATTGCTTCGGCCCGCCGGCGCCGGCGCGCAGTCCACGCCCGGCTGCGACGAGGACGACCGCGGTGCGCTGTGATTTCGCCATAGGACTCAAATACTCATTGCCAATGAAAGAGCAGGGGGTGATTTGCCGGCATGCCTCTAGCACGGCAGGCCCGCAAAAAAAGGGGGTTTCCCCGGATTGTGGGAAACAGCATTTTGCTGCACTGCACTTGAAAGATCTACAGAACTGTCTAAACTGTAGGCATGACGCTTGACTGCACAAGAATTGTGCGCAAGATAGATCATGGCAGGCGCGATGAGGCCCTGCCCAGTCAACGGGACCCCTGTGACCGGCTCGGCAGTATCAGGCTCTAAGCCGTTGAAAATAGGCGATATTGAAGTCGCCACCCCGGTCTTCCTGGCGCCGATGTCGGGTGTGACTGACTCGCCCGTCCGCCGGCTGGCCGCCGAGCTTGGGGCTGGTCTCGTTGTGTCTGAAATGACCGCGAGCGATGAGCTCGCCAATGGCCACCGGATGTCCCGGTTGCGCTGCGAAGCCACTGGCATCGGCCCGCATGTGGTCCAGCTCGCCGGCTGCGAGATGCATTGGATGGCCGAAGGCGCCCGGATCGCCGAAGCGGAAGGCGCCGATATCATCGACATCAACATGGGCTGTCCCGCCCGACACGTCACCGGCGGCCAGTCCGGCTCGGCCTTGATGCGCGACCTCGACCATGCCGTCAGCCTGATCGAAGCGACGATCGCGGCGGTGAAGGTGCCGGTGACGCTGAAGATGCGCCTCGGTTGGGACGACCGCAGCCGCAACGCGCCGGAGCTGGCGCGACGTGCCGAGGCCGCCGGAATCAAGCTCGTCACCGTGCACGGCCGCACCCGCTGCCAGTTCTACAAGGGCGAGGCCGATTGGGATGCGATCCGCGCCGTGCGCGAGGCCACCTCCCTTCCGCTCGTCGTCAACGGCGACATCACCTCCTACGAGAAGGCGCTGGCGGCATTGGACGCCTCGGGCGCCGACGCCGTGATGATCGGCCGCGGCGCGCAGGGCCAGCCCTGGCTGCCGGGCCAGATCGGCCGCCGTCTGAACGGCGGGGCCGAGGAAGCCGTGCCCTCGCTCCAGACGCAGCTGCATTATGTCCGCACGCTCTATGACGGCGTTTGTGCGCTCTATGGCCTGCGCATCGGGCTGAGGCACGCCCGCAAGCATCTGGGCTGGGCGCTCGACGTCGCAGCGCAGGCGAGCCGCGCGCCGGCCGAGAAGCTGAAATCCTGGCGACAGAAGATCCTGGTCTCGGAGGATCCGCGCCTCGTTCACGATTCACTACAAGACGCCTTCGACGACTTCGCATGGAGCGCTGCTGCATGAGTTCAGCTGCTGAACATCGTCGGCCGCTTCAGTCCGACAGCGACGCAATCCTGGATGCGTTGCCCAACCCCGTGCTTATGATCGGGCCCGACGGCAAGATCGTCGCCGCCAACATCGCCACCGAGGCCTTCTTCGAGATCTCCACGCAATTCCTGAAGCGGCAGTCGCTGAAGGAGCTGGTGCCGTTCGGCAGCCCGTTGCTGGCGCTGATCGACCAAGTGCGCTCCTCGAACGCGCCGGTCAACGAATACAAGGTCGATCTCGGCACGCCGCGCATGGGCGGCGACCGCCAGGTCGACCTGCACGTGGCTCCACTCACCGAGCGGCCCGGCCATATCGTCGTGATGCTGCAGGAGCGCACCATCGCCGACAAGATGGATCGGCAGCTCACCCATCGCAGCGCAGCGCGCTCGGTGATAGCGCTAGCAGCAATGCTCGCGCATGAAATCAAGAATCCGCTTTCGGGCATTCGCGGCGCAGCGCAGCTGCTCGAGCAGCAGGCCTCGTCCGAGGACCGCATGCTGACGCGGCTGATCTGCGACGAGGCCGACCGCATCGTGACGCTGGTCGACCGCATGGAGGTGTTCGGCGACGAGCGCCCCGTGGTGCGCGGCCCCGTCAACATCCATTCGGTGCTCGATCACGTCAAGCGGCTGGCGCAGTCGGGCTTTGCCCGCAACATCCGCTTCGTCGAGGATTACGATCCCTCGCTGCCGCCGGTGCTGGCGAACCAGGACCAGCTGATCCAGGTGTTCCTCAATCTCGTGAAGAACGCCGCCGAAGCGCTGATCGACGTGCCCGATGCCGAGATCCAGCTCACCACCGCGTTCCGACCCGGTGTGCGCCTGTCAGTCCCCGGTCAAAAATCGCGGGTATCCCTTCCGCTCGAATTCTGTGTGAAGGACAACGGACCCGGCGTGCCCGACGATCTTCTGCCCAACCTGTTCGATCCCTTCGTGACCACCAAGCAGACCGGCTCGGGTCTCGGCCTTGCGCTGGTCGCCAAGATCGTCGGCGATCACGGGGGCATCATCGAATGCGAATCTCAGCCGCGCAAGACCACCTTCCGCGTGCTGATGCCGATGTATTCCACATCGGTCAAACACGCCGATCAAAGCAGTCGCGACGGCTCTGCCGGGAAGTCGTCGCCTGCGTCACAGGGGGCAAAATGAGGATCAACGATGCCCGCAGGTAGCATTCTCGTAGCCGATGACGATACCGCCATCCGCACCGTTCTTAATCAGGCACTGTCCCGCGCCGGTTACGAAGTGCGGCTGACCGGCAATGCCGCAACGCTGTGGCGTTGGGTCAGCCAGGGCGAGGGCGATCTCGTCATCACCGATGTGGTGATGCCGGACGAAAACGCCTTCGACCTGTTGCCGCGGATCAAGAAGATGCGGCCGAACCTGCCCGTCATCGTCATGAGCGCGCAGAACACCTTCATGACGGCGATCCGCGCCTCCGAGCGCGGGGCTTACGAATATCTGCCAAAGCCCTTCGACCTGAAGGAACTGATCGCCATCGTCGGCCGCGCGCTCGCCGAGCCGAAGGAGCGGACCTCGTCGCCGGACGAGGACGCCGAGATGGAGGCGATCCCGCTGGTCGGCCGCTCGCCGGCGATGCAGGAAATCTACCGCGTACTGGCGCGCTTGATGCAGACCGATCTCACCGTGATGATCACGGGTGAGTCCGGAACCGGCAAGGAACTGGTGGCGCGAGCGCTGCACGATTACGGCAAGCGCCGCAACGGCCCCTTTGTCGCGGTCAACATGGCGGCGATCCCGCGCGATCTCATCGAGTCCGAATTGTTCGGCCACGAGCGCGGTGCCTTTACCGGCGCCAACACCCGCGCCTCCGGCCGGTTCGAGCAGGCCGAGGGCGGCACGCTGTTCCTCGACGAGATCGGCGACATGCCGATGGAGGCGCAGACCCGCCTGCTGCGCGTGCTGCAGCAGGGCGAATACACCACCGTCGGCGGCCGTACCCCGATCAAGACCGACGTGCGCATCGTCGCGGCGTCCAACAAGGACCTGCGCGTGCTGATCCAACAGGGCCTGTTCCGCGAAGACCTGTTCTTCCGCCTCAACGTCGTCCCGCTGCGGCTGCCGCCCTTGCGCGAGCGCATCGAGGACCTGCCGGATCTCGTGCGGCACTTCTTCACGCTGGCCGAGAAGGACGGTCTGCCGCCGAAGAAGCTCGACACGCTGGCGCTGGAGCGGCTGAAGCAGCACCGCTGGCCCGGCAACGTGCGCGAGTTGGAAAACCTCGCCCGGCGGCTCGCCGCGCTCTATCCGCAGGACGTGATCACGTCCTCCGTCATCGACGGCGAACTCGCGCCGCCCTCGGTCAGCCCGGGGGCTGCGGTCCAGCAGGGGGTCGACAATCTCGGCGGCGCCGTGGAGGCGTATCTATCCTCGCACTTCCAGGGCTTCCCGAACGGCGTGCCGCCGCCAGGCCTCTATCACCGCATCCTCAAGGAGATCGAGGTGCCGCTGCTCACGGCCGCGCTCGCCGCCACCCGTGGCAACCAGATCCGCGCCGCGGACCTGCTCGGCCTCAACCGCAACACGCTGCGGAAGAAGATCCGGGATCTCGACATCCAGGTGTATCGGAGCGGGGGCTGACTTTCTAGCGCGGACCGGTGGCTCAGCTCCCCCTACCAAGGCAGAGCTGAGCCTGTCCGGATCGCGCTGGCCGTTGTGGCTGACGCGGTGAGCACAAGTCCTGACGGGACTCTAATGTTCCGCCCGCACATTCAAATTGGTCGTCGGCCGCAGCGCGGCCATTGCGCCTATCTGACCAGTCCGCCGGAGGCTGGCACCACGCTCGCGACGTTCAGGGGTGGCTGCTGAAGGCCGAGGCCGTTGACCAGGAGGTCGGCGGCCACGATCAGCAGCAGAACGGCCGAAACCATCGTCGCGAGAAAGATCCTATCCATGCGGATTAAGCCGGGACGGCGGGAATCCGTTCCGCCCAGGCGACATGTGCCTGTGGATTGCGCGGGTCCGCCAGGGCGAACACGCCGCGGAATTGTCGCAATTCGGCAACAATGTGGTACGAATACATCAGTATCCGCGCGTCCGCGGACCCGTTTTCAGCATCATTGCCGGAATGACCAGCGCAGATACCTCGGCCGCACACTTTGACACGGCCCCAGCGGAAGAGCCCCGGCGCTGGTCGGTGCGACGCTGGCTGGCGCCCTTTGCCGTCGCGCTGGCGCTGTTGTCGGCCTTCCTGACCTTCCTGGTCCTGACGGGTCTGAGCACGATCGAGCCGACGCCCGGGGTGGTCCGCACATTCTATCTGATCAATGCCGCCACGATCCTGCTGCTGGTCGGGATCATCATCCGGGAACTCTGGCAGCTGATCCTGGCGCGGCGGCGGGGCAGGGCGGCGGCGCGTCTTCACGTCCAGATCGTCAGCCTGTTCTCGATCGTGGCGGTGCTGCCGGCGGTGCTGGTCGCCGTCGTCGCCAACGTCACCATCGAGCGCGGCCTCGACCGGCTGTTCTCCGGGCCGACCAAGGAGGTGATCCAGAACTCGCTGACGATCGCGCGGGCCTACATGCAGGACCATGCGCAGCTGATCCGCGGCGACATTCTCGGCATGGCCAACGACATCGCCCATGCCCGGCCGCTCTACGACCAGGACCGCCGCTCGTTCCGCGAGATGCTGACGGCGAGCGCCGCGTCGCGCAACCTGCCGGGCGCGATGATCATCGACAAGAACACCAACATCCTGGAATCCGCCGACACCGGCATGCGGCTCGCTTATTCGCCGCCCGCGCCGGACTTTCTCAGCAACGTCAACGAGAACGAGCCCGAGATCGCGGTCCTTCCCGATGCGAGCTTCGTTGCCGCGGTGATCCGCCTGCGCGCCTTCAACGACACCTTCCTCTATGTCGCCAGGCCGCTTGATCCGAATGTCGTCAATCAGCTCAAGCAGACCGAGGTCAGCGTCGCCGAATACGCCCAGATCGAATCGCGCAGGCTCGGTATCCAGGTCGCCTTCGCGCTGATGTTCGCGGTGATCGCGCTGACCATCCTCATGGCTTCGGTGCTGATCGGTCTCAACTTCGCCAACTCGCTGGTCTCGCCGATCCGGCGGCTGATGAACGCGGCACATACAGTTTCGACCGGCGACCTGCACGTCCAGGTGCCGGTGCACCAGTCGGAGGGCGACCTCGCCCAGCTGGGCGAGACCTTCAACAAGATGACGCAGGAATTGCGCAGCCAGCGCGACGAGCTGGTCAATGCCAGCGATCTCATCGACAGCCGCCGCCGCTTCATCGAGGCGGTGCTGTCGTCCGCGAGCGCCGGCATCATCGGCGTCGACGCGTCCGGCAGCGTCGGCATCCTCAACCGCTCCGCAGAGAAACTGATCGGGCACTCCGAAGCCGAGACGCTCGGCCATCCGCTCTCCGACGTGCTGCCCGAGCTCGACGAGATGATGAAGACGGCGCGGGAAGGCACCCAGCGCCTGGTGCAGGGCCAGATCACGATCACCCGCGACGGCACCGAGCGCAACCTGTCGGTCCGCGTCAGCGCCGAGAAGAACCAGCCGCATGACAGCTACATCATCACGCTCGACGACATCACCGAGCTGGTCTCGGCGCAGCGTACCTCGGCCTGGGGCGACGTGGCGCGCCGCATCGCGCATGAGATCAAGAACCCGCTGACGCCGATCCAGCTCTCGGCCGAGCGCATCCGCCGCAAGTTCGGCAAGGACATCACCGAGACCAAGGACAAGCAGATCTTCGACCAGTGCACCGATACCATCGTCCGCCAGGTCGACGACATCAGGCGCATGGTCGACGAGTTCTCGCGCTTTGCGCGGATGCCGAAGCCCGTGATGGAAGGCGAGGACGTCGCCGACACGGTGCGCCAGGCCGTGTTCCTGATGAAGGTCGCCCATCCCGAAATCGACATCGAGGCCGAGTTCAGGCAGGATCCGCTGCGCGCCCAGTTCGATCGGCGCCTGATCTCGCAGGCGGTCACCAACATCGTCAAGAACGCCACCGAGGCGATCGAGCAGGTCCCGCCCGAGGAGCTCGGCAAGGGGCGTATCGACGTCGTGGTGTCGCGCGAGGGCGACGACGTGCTGATCGACGTCATCGACAACGGCATCGGCCTGCCCAAGGTCGCGCGCTCGCGTCTGCTCGAGCCCTACGTTACCACGCGTGCCAAGGGCACCGGGCTGGGGCTTGCGATCGTCGGGCGCGTGCTGGAAGACCATGGCGGGCGGATCGAGCTGAAGGACGCCTCAGACTTCCGCCCAGGCCAGCGCGGCGCCTGGATGCGCATGCGCTTTGCCGTGTCGGGGCAACCCGCGAAGTCCGCGACAACAGAGCAAGTGCCGACGGTCAACGACGCGACTGGGACAACCTCCAAGCCCGACATCACGCAAACGGCGACGGAATCCGTCGCGACCCAGGCAACAAAAGAGCCGGCCGCCGGAACCAAAGAGCCGGCTGAAAAGACCAATGATTCAACCAAAATCGAAGCCTCAACAGGCAGCTGACAAGACAGGCGCGATCCATGGCAAGTGAAATTCTGATTGTCGATGACGAAGCCGATATTCGCGATCTCGTTGCAGGCATTCTCGAAGACGAGGGGTTCGTCACCAGGACCGCGCGTGACAGCGACACGGCGCTCGCCGAGATCGCCAATCGCAGGCCGCATTTGGTGTTTCTCGACATCTGGCTGCAAGGCTCCAAGCTCGACGGCCTGCAGCTCCTGGAGCAGGTCAAGAAGGACAATGCCGATCTGCCCGTGGTGATGATCTCCGGCCACGGCAACATCGAGACCGCGGTCGCCGCGATCAAGCGCGGCGCCTACGACTTCATCGAGAAGCCGTTCAAGGCCGACCGCCTCATCCTGGTCGCGACCAGAGCGCTGGAGAATTCGCGGCTGAAGCGCGAGGTCAAGGAGCTGAAGCAGCTCGCCCCGAGCGCCAGCCAGCTCGTCGGCCGCTCGCCCAGCATGAACCAGCTGCGCCAGACCATCGAGCGGGCAGCCAAGGCCAACAGCCGCATCCTGATCGTCGGCCCCGCCGGGGCCGGCAAGGAGCTGACCGCGCGCACGCTGCATATCGCTTCGGGCCGCGCCGACGGTCCGTTCGTCGTCATCAACGCCGCCGCGATCACGCCCGAGCGAATGGAGCATGAGCTGTTTGGCGTCGAGCAGTCCAATGGCGAGCAGCCGCGCAAGCCCGGCGCGCTCGAAGAGGCGCATGGCGGCACGCTGTTC
>NZ_LAXE01000001.1:4611943-4616570 GCF_003122645.1 Bradyrhizobium sp. SUTN9-2 | reverse complement strand
GACGAGATCGCGGACATGCCGCGCGAGACCCAGAACAAGATCCTGCGCGTGCTGGTGGAGCAGTCGTTCCAGCGCGTCGGCGGCACCGCCAAGGTGCAGGTCGACGTGCGCATCATCTCATCGACCGCCCGCAATCTCGAGGAGGAGATCGCGGCCGGCCGTTTCCGCGAGGACCTCTACCACCGGCTCTCGGTGGTGCCGATCCGCGTGCCCGCACTGTCGGAGCGGCGCGAGGACATTCCGGAACTGATCGATTATTTCATGGAGCAGATCTCGGCCGGCAGCGGCCTGCCCAAGCGCCAGATCGGTCAGGACGCAATGGCGGTGCTGCAATCGCATGTCTGGCCCGGCAATGTGCGCCAGCTCCGCAACAACGTTGAAAGAGTCATGATTCTGGCCGCCGGCGGGCCGGAAGTCATCATCACCGCCGACATGCTGCCGCAGGATGTCGGCTCGATGGTGCCGGCGATGCCGACCAGCAACAATGGCGAGCACATCATGGGCCTGCCGCTGCGCGAAGCACGCGAGGTGTTCGAGCGCGACTATTTGATTGCACAGATCAGCCGTTTCTCAGGAAATATTTCTCGAACGGCCGAGTTCGTTGGCATGGAACGTTCGGCCTTGCACCGTAAGTTGAAAGCGCTCGGCGTCGGCTAATGCTGCGACGCTGCGGCGGCATCTCGGGATTAGGCAAAGAAAATCATCGATTTCCGTAATTTTTCGGGCCAATAGGGCCACGCCTGCCGCTTCAAGCGGCTTGCCTAATATCCCGACCTGTCCTCTAATCGAACCGCTGTTCCTTCCGAGGGGGATCTCATGAAGGACGGCAACCGGAGGAAGCCCCGAACTCCACAAAGAGGGCCGCATCCGGCGCAATAAAAAGAAACTCAAAGCGAGAAAAAAACAATGGCGGCAGACCGCGCACAAAACCTACAGGACACCTTCCTTAATCACGTTCGCAAAACCAAGACGCCACTGACGATCTTTCTGGTCAACGGAGTGAAGCTCCAGGGCATCGTGACCTGGTTCGACAATTTCTGTTTGCTGCTTCGGCGCGACGGTCATTCGCAGCTGGTCTACAAGCATGCGATCTCGACCATCATGCCGGGCGCTCCGATTCAGTTGTTCGAAGGCGGCGAGGACCAGCCGGCTTGAGAGTGACCTGATTGGAACCCCGGAATTTCGACGGGGATGCCGACCGTCCGCGGTCGGCAGGGGCTACGCAGACGGGGCGGGTGCTTGTCATCGGCCCCTACTTGCGCGTGCGCGCGGGCAGCGCCGACGTGCAATCGGTGACTCATGCCTTGCGCGATACCGAGGCCCGGCTCGATGAAGCCGCGGGCCTCGCGCGGGCGATTGATCTCGTCATTGCCGACGCCATCGTCGCGCCGGTCTCCCAGATCCGGCCTGCGACCTATATCGGCAAGGGCAAGGTCGAGGAGATCGCCGGGCTGATCAAGAACCTCGAGGTCGAGCTCGTGGTGATGGATTGCGCATTGTCGCCGATCCAGCAGCGCAATCTCGAAAAGGAATGGCGTGCCAAGGTGCTCGACCGCACCGGGCTCATTCTCGAAATCTTCGGCCGCCGCGCCAAGACCCGGGAAGGCTCGCTGCAGGTCGAGCTTGCGCATCTCAACTACCAGCGTTCGCGCCTGGTGCGCTCCTGGACCCATCTCGAACGCCAGCGCGGCGGTTTCGGCTTCATGGGCGGCCCCGGCGAGACGCAGATCGAGGCCGACCGCCGCCTGATCCAGGAGCGCATCTCCAAGCTGGAGAGCGAGCTGAAAAAGGTGCAGGCGACGCGGCGTCTGCATCGCGCCGGCCGTCAACGCGTGCCGTATCGTGTCGTCGCGCTGGTCGGCTACACCAATGCCGGCAAGTCGACGCTGTTCAATCGCCTGACCCGCGCCGACGTGCAGGCGGCCGACATGCTGTTTGCGACGCTCGATCCCACCTTGCGGGCGCTCAACCTGCCGCATGGCGGCAAGGCGATGCTCTCGGATACCGTCGGCTTCATCTCCAACCTGCCGACGCAGCTCGTCGCCGCCTTCCGCGCCACGCTGGAGGAGGTGCTGGAAGCCGATGTCATCCTGCATGTCCGCGACATCTCGCATGAAGATGCCGAGGCGCAGCAGAGCGACGTCGATGCGGTGCTGCGCCAGCTCGGCATCAACCCTGATGATTCCGGCCGCATCATCGAGGTCTGGAACAAGATCGACCGTTTCGACCCCGAGCAACGCGAAGAGCTGCTCAACATCGTCGCGCGCAGGCCGGAGGATCATCCGGCGATGCTGGTCTCAGCCGTGTCGGGCGAGGGCGTCGACGCTCTGCTCGCCGCGATCGAGCAGCGGCTCGCGGCGAAACGGACAACGCTCGATCTCTCCATCGACGCCGCAGACGGCGCCGGCATCAGCTGGCTGCACCGCAATGCCGAGGTGCTGTCGAAGGAGCTGCACGAGGGCCGCTTCGACATGACCGTGCGGGTGGACGAGACCAAGCGGGATATCGTGGTGAACAGGTTCGACGCCGTGCCACATCTGCCGGCGTGAGGCCGGCGCGCATCTGGACTACGCGGTTCGCGTCTCCGAAGTCACCTTCGTCTCCACTTTCGCGGCATTCCACAGCGCATCCATCTCCGCCAGCGACGCCTGCTCGAGCGTCCGACCCTGCGCCTCCAGTGCCCGCTCGATATAGGCAAAACGGCGCTCGAATTTTGCATTCGTCGCGCGGAGCGCAGCCTCCGGATCGGCATCGACATGGCGGGCGAGGTTGACGAGGGCGAACATGAGGTCGCCGGTCTCTTCCGCAATCTCCTGCTTGTCGTTGCGGTCCAATGCCGCCTCGATCTCGTCGACCTCCTCGCGGATCTTGTGCAGCACCGCGCGCGGGTCGTTCCAGTCGAAGCCGACGGTGGAGGCCTTGCGCTGCAGCTCCATCGCGCGGGTCAAAGCGGGCTGGCCGGCCTTCACGCCCGAGAGCAGCGACTTGTGCGTCGGCGCCTCCTCCGGCGGCCGGCGCGCGGCGCGTTCGGCTTTCTCCTCCGCTTTGATGCGGTCCCAGACTTCCTTGACATGGGAGGAGGCGAGATTGCCGTCCTTGTCGGCGAAGACGTGGGGATGGCGGCGGATCATCTTGCGGGTGATGGCCAGGACCACGTCACCGAAATCGAACGCGTTCTGCTCCGAGCCCATCTGGGCGTGGAACACGACCTGGAGCAGGAGATCGCCAAGCTCCTCTCTGAGATCGTCGAGATCGCCGCGGGTGATGGCGTCGACCACCTCATAGGCTTCCTCGATCGTGTAGGGCGCGATCGTCGAAAAATCCTGCTCGAGGTCCCAGGGGCAGCCGGTCACCGGCGTGCGCAGCGCCGCCATGATCTCGATCAGGCGGGAAATGTCGCGGGAAGGGGTCATTGCCGGGCAGTCTCCTGGGATACAGAGCCTTATGCCAAAAGCGGGCCGCCGATCCCAGCACAAGGCGGCGGAACTGGCCGATTTCCACCGATTGGCGGGCAAGTCGTGCGATGCTAAAGCGCGGGCCATGAGTGATGCATTTTCCTCACAAACCGCGCTGGTGCTGTTCTCCGGCGGCCAGGATTCCACCACCTGCCTCGCCTGGGCGCTGAGCCGCTTCGCCCGCGTGGAGACGCTGGGGTTCGAGTACGGCCAGCGCCACGCCATCGAGCTTGCCTGCCGCGACTGCCTGCTCGACGGCATCAAGGGCCTGCGCGCCGATTGGGCCGCAAGGCTCGGCGAGAGCCACACGCTGTCGATCCCGACGCTGGCGGCGGTGTCCGAGACGGCGCTGACCCGCGACGTCGCGATCGCGATGGGCGCGGACGGTCTGCCGAACACCTTCGTGCCGGGCCGCAACCTCGTGTTCCTGACCTTTGCGGCGGCGCTGGCCTACCGGCGCGGCATCAGCCACATCGTCGGCGGCATGTGCGAGACCGACTATTCCGGCTATCCCGATTGCCGCGACGAGACCATCCGCGCCATGCAGGCCGCGCTCTCGCTCGGCATGGCCAAGCAGTTCGAGCTGCACACGCCACTGATGTGGATCGACAAGGCCGCGACCTGGCGGCTCGCGCATGACCTCGGCGGCGACGGCCTCGTCGATCTCATCCGCGAGCACTCCCACACCTGCTATCTCGGCGAACGCGGCGCACGGCACGATTGGGGCTACGGCTGCGGCGAGTGCCCGGCCTGCAGTTTGCGGGCGAAGGGGTGGAACGAGTACGTGGCGGGACGGTAGGCTCGCTCTGTCGTCATTGCCAGGAGCCCTTGCGACGAAGCAATCGAGACTGCCACTGCGGAGGGATTCTGGATTGCTTCGCTGCGCTCGCAATAACGAGAGGCAACAGCTAACCAAAATCCTCCGGCCTGAGCTCGATCGGCTTGCCGTGCGGCGTGCGATCGGCGGCGTGGTCCCACGCATCCCGATAGCGGTGCAGCGTCTCCATCGACGCGACGCCCTTGCGGGCGACGAGGCCCTCCAGCGTGGCGAGCCAGTGCAGATAGTAGGTCTCGCCGGTATCAGGGTCGCCGGCGGCCTGGGCGCGCTTGATCTCGTCTGCGAGTGCTGCGGCCCATTCCGGCCAGGTGAATACGCCGCGCTCGTGCAGGCT
>NZ_LAXE01000001.1:4559994-4611288 GCF_003122645.1 Bradyrhizobium sp. SUTN9-2 | reverse complement strand
GCAAGCGCGCTGCTCATCACGCCGGATCAGATAGGGCTCGAACGCGTCGATCGAGACCTTCAGCGTGGGATCGCCGTCCTCGCCCCAGAGGTCGCGGCCCTCGAACACCACGGTGTAGAGCCATTGCGGGTTCTCCCCGCGCTCCATCGCCGCCGTGTCAGGAAACACGTGACAGCCATGGTTCAGCTCGACCACGCCGACATGGCCACGGACATAGCGCGGCAGCCGCGTGTGCGTGGCTGGATGAATATTCCTGGCGCGGACGCGATCGCCGATGTTGAATTTCGCCGGAGCCGGGGCAGGGCGGCCGAACTTGCCGCGCACCATCACGCGCTCGACATTGGCGCGGTCGAACTTGCCGTGCTTGAGCGCCTTTGCAGGCTGCATCGCATGGCCGGCAGCGACCTCCTCGCGGGTGAGATAGCCCTTGTCGATCAGCATCTCCTCGAGCCCGAGAAACCATTTCTTGTAATAGGAGCTCGACAGATACACGTGCGGCGGCAAGGTCTCGCGATAGAAGCGCGAGGTGTCGATGTTGAAGGCGCCGGCCGCGCCCATCGCGCGCACCATGGCCAGCACGCGCGACTCCCATTCCTCGTGAAACATCGGCTCGTTCGGCTCGGGCTCGACCTTGCCGAACCCGTCCATGCCGCCCATGTCGTGCACGCCGTTCACGACGGTGCGCCCGGCGTCTTGGGGAAACCGGTGCCGATCATGGAGTCGCGCGTCACGAGCTCGGCGAGCTGCTCCTCGCTCCAGCCTTCCGTGCCCGCGGGGCGCATCGGCAGCACCAGGAAGCGCGTCTCGGCGGTGGAATCCCACACCCGGATCTCGGTGTCCTTCGGCAGCGCGACGCCGAAATCGGCGAGCACGCCGCGCGGGTCCTTCACCGCGCGGGAGCGGTAGGGCGCGGCCTTGTACCAGACCGGCGGCAGCCCGAGCATTTCCCAGGGGTAGCAGGAGCACAGTGTGCACACGACCATGTTGTGCCGCTCGGGCGTGTTCTCGACCACGACGAGATGATCGCCGACGCGGCTGACATGGCCGAGCGTGCCGATCGCCTTGGAGCCGTCCTGCAGCAGCGCGGTCTTGAACGCGGGATCGGTCCAGGCCTTGGCGACCACGCGCGCGCCATTGTGCGGACCGATCTTGGTCTCATAGGCCTGGATGATGGCATCGAGCGCAGCCGGCTCGACATAGCCTTTTTCGGTCAGGATCGTCTCGAGCGCGCGCACGCGCAGCTCGGTCTCGGACAGCTCGGAATGATCGTGATCGTGGTGATGATGGTCGTGATCTTGGCTCATGCCGCGGAAGATAGGCGCAATGGCTAGGGGCTGTCGAGGGCTCGTTGCAGCGCAGTCCTGGCACGTATGCGTGAGGGCAGTTGTACGCTAGCATCCCGCAAACAGCGTGGAGATGATGGTGACCGATTACGTGAAGATCGAGAAGGGTCTCGGGCCGGAGGGGCGGATCGCGGTCGCGCGCTTCGACCGCGGCGACGGCATCAACGCGCTCTCGCCGGAGGCGCTGCGCCAACTCACGGCGGCCGCGCGCAGCTTCGAGGACGATGCAGCGACCTCGGTCGTCGTGCTGACCGGCAGCTCGGGCGCCTTCAGCGCCGGCTTCGATCTCAAGGACGCCGAGGGACGCTCGCGCAAGGAGATGGACCTCGGCGCGCTGCGGCGGCACCTCAAGGTCGGGCCGCGCCTGACGCACGCCTGGCAAGAGATGGAACAGATCACCATCGCCGCGATCGAAGGCTTTTGCGTCGGCGGCGGCGTCGCCCTCGCGGTGGCGCTCGATTTCCGGGTGATGGGGCGCGATGCGCATCTGCGCGTGCCCGAGATCGGGCTCGGCATGAATATGAGCTGGCAGAGCATCCCGCGCATGCTGCATCTGATTGGGCCGGCCCGCACCAAGCAGGCGGTGATCCTGGCCGACCAGCGTATCAGCGCGGACGAGGCCTATGAATGGGGGCTCGTCGAGCAGGTGGCGGATCCCGGCCATGCGCTCGATGCCGCCATGGAGCTTGCCCGCAAGGTTGCCGCGCAGCCGCCGCTGTCCGTCGCCATGACCAAGCTGACCGTCAACCGGCTCGCGCATGCGCTGGACGACCTTGCGAGCCACATGGATGTCGATCAGTTCGCGCTCGCCAGCCTCAGCGAGGACCACAAGGAGGGCGTGGAGGCGTTCCTGACGCGCCGCAAGCCGCGGTTCCGGGGTCGGTGATCACAGCGCCGATAGTCGGCGGATAATCTTCTCCGGCTGGAGGCGATCGGGAAAACTTCCTCCAAGTCCTCCCAAATATCTGTGATTGCAAGGAAGACCAGAAAGAGCGAAGGTGCGTGCTGCGGTGCAGCGCGCTCGATTGAGCCCTCGTCGCCATTCTCACCCCGTCGCAGACGCGACCGGTTCCCGTGTGCTTTGGGCATGTGGGTGACCGAGCTATCGTGCATGAAGGCCATCTCCATGAATGCCCGCCAATCGCTCGCGATCGGACGACCGATCGAAACGCTCGAAGCGATTTCACCCGCGCCCGCCGAGCCGGACGCGATGGTCCGTTTCGCCGGCATCTCCAAGACCTATCCGGCCTATCGCGGCAAGCCCGGCGTCAACGCGCTGCAAGACATCGACTTCGCCATTCCGCGCGGCTCCATCACCGGCGTGATCGGCCGCTCTGGCGCCGGCAAGTCGAGCCTGGTCCGGCTGATCAACGGCCTGGAGAAGCCGACCACGGGCCGCGTGATCGTCGACGGCCGCGATATCTCGGCCTTGGCCGGCCGCGAGCTGCGGCTGGCGCAGCGCTCGATCGGCATGATCTTTCAGCATTTCAACCTGCTGTCCTCGCGCACCGCGGCCGACAACATCGCGCTGCCGCTGGAGATCGCCGGTTGGACCAAGGCCGACATCAAGGCCCGCGTCGCCGAGCTGCTCGCGCTGGTCGGCATCGCCGATAAGCATGACCGCTATCCTTCCGAACTGTCCGGCGGCCAGAAGCAGCGCGTCGGCATCGCCCGCGCGCTGGCGACGCGGCCAAGCGTGCTGCTGTCGGACGAGGCGACCTCGGCACTCGATCCGCAGACCACGCGCGCGATCCTCGATCTGCTTGCGAACATCAACCGCGAGCTCGGCGTGACCATCGTGCTGATCACGCATGAGATGTCCGTGGTGCGCCAGCTCGCCAAGGAGGTGGTGGTATTGGACGCCGGCCGCGTCGTCGAGAGTGGTCACGTCGCCGACATCTTCACGCAGCCAAGACATCCGATCACGCAGTCCTTCCTGGCCGAGGTGATCGGCGACAGCCTGCCGGTCTCGCTGGAGAGCCGAATCGTTTCGAAGCAGCCTGCCGGCGGGCAGGCCGTGATCCGGATCCAGGTGCGCGGGGCAGGGGCGGGCGACACCGTGGTGGCCCGGCTCGCGCGCGAGCTCGGGCTCGACGTCGCGCTGCTGTCTGCGCGCATCGACGAGATCGGCGGCCAGCACGTGGGCTCGCTCACGCTCGGCATTCCCGGCGGCGAGGACGCGGTGACGCGGACGCTCGCCTGGCTCTCTCAATATCAATTCTCGGCGGAGCGTCTCGGCTATGTCGCCTGAACTCATCAACCTGATCGTCCAGGCTACCTTCGAAAGCCTGTACATGGTCGGCATCGCGGCGCTGCTCGGCACCGCCTTCGGCCTGCCGCTCGGCGTCTTCCTGGCCACCAGCCGCAAAGGCGAGCTGTTCGCGGCGCCCATCGTCAATCGCGTGCTCGGCATCGTCGTCAATGCGACGCGCTCGACGCCCTTCATCATCCTCGTCGTCGCCATCATCCCGTTCACGCGCCTCGTTGCCGGCACCTCGATCGGCTCGACCGCCGCTATCGTGCCGCTGACCATCGCCTCGACGCCGTTCATCGCGCGCCTCGTCGAGGCTGCGATCCGCGAGGTCGACGGCGGCCTGATCGAGACTGCGTCCTCGTTCGGCGCTTCGCCCCTTCAGATCGTGCTCAAGGTCCTGATCCCGGAGGCGCTGCCCGGCCTGCTGCTGGCGCTGACGCTCGCGGTGGTCAGCCTGCTCGGCTATTCCGCGATGGTCGGCGCAGTCGGCGGCGGCGGCCTTGGCGATCTCGGCATCCGCTACGGCTATCAGCGCTTCATGCCGGAGATGATGCTGGCCGTCGTGGTCGTGCTGATCGCACTGGTGCAGATAGTCCAGAGCGCCGGCGATTACCTGGCGCGCCGGGTCAACCGCCGGCTGCGGCATCGCTGAATCCGATCAGGCGGCACACCTCGCGCGACGCAGCGTCTGCGAGGGCAGCTCGCCGAAGTGACGCTTGTAGTCGAGCGAGAACTGGCTGAAGTGCCAGAATCCGTGCTGCACCGCGACGTCGTAGACCGAGGTCTCGTTGCCGCCGGCGCCCTTGAGATCGCGCCGCACACGGTTCAGTCGCATCGCGCGCCAATAGTGCATCGGGCTCGTGCCCAAAACCTCCTGGAAGCAATAGCCGAGCTTGCGCGGGCTGGCGCCGACGGCCTTGCAGACCTCCAGCAGCGAGAGCGAGCGATCGCCCCTGCCATGCATCAGCTCGCGGGCACGATCCACGGTTCGCTTCCGAGCCGCCGCACTGCGGCCGGGATCGCTCGGACGTGCGGTCGGCAGCATGTCCATGATTTCGACGAGGAGGGCGTCTTCCAGGGCCTGCCTCGCCGCCGGATCGTTGAACGTTGCCGGAGCGGTCGTGATCGTCGCTTGAATGGCGGCCAGATGCGCCCGCAGCCGCGCGACCGGCGCTTCCGCCATTTCGATCACCTGCAGCCGGTGCCAGGCGGTGCGCGGCAGCTCGATGTCGAGCCGGGCGGCGAGCTCTGCGATCAACACCGTGCTGGCAACGACGCCGCGCAGCTCGAAGGCCTTCGGGGTACACATGTCGATCTCGGCGTCGATGCTGGCGAGGACGCGGGCGCCGCTGGCACCGGTCCCGTTGAAGCTGAGCTCGCCGTCGCCGTGCCAGGGCAGGCCGATGCCAAAACTGTCGGCGCCAAGCTGGCCATATTGGCGGACCTGCTGGCTGGTGATCTCGCAGAACACCTCCAGCCGCGGCAAGGAGAGTTGCGTGAAACTGCCCCGGAACGCGCCGGCGCTGATCTGATCGTAGCTCAGCCGCCAGCGGCCGAGGCTTGCGCAATGCTCATCGACATCCGTGCTGTTCGCCTGGAGCAAGCCGGCAGCCGAGTCTTGAATCGGAAGAGTTGCCCTTAAGGCCATGGCAATACGTCGAAATCCTTGAGTCCAGCACCGAGCAGGACCCGCGCCAGACTGGCACGGCCCGAGACGCTGTCCAGCAAAATATTGCCGGATCTCGATAACGCCTGACAGCGCCGCCGTGCAGGCTTCCGTCCTGCCGTTCCGACATCGCTGGGACGGCGCTTCGCGGAGGGATCGAGATGCGACCGACCGATGTCATGCGCGGCAGCCCGCCCGTACCCGAGGCTCAGGTGACGCGCGCCAATTGGCGTAGCTTTCCCGCGATCCGCTGGGGTTTTACCCACACCCGCGAAGTGCTGCCGACCGCAGAGATCCGCCGCTCCGCCCAGCCGACGCCGATGAGAAGCGCCCCGCGCGAACTGGCAAAGCTCGGCTTCACCGGGCCTGATGGCAAAGCGACCACGATCGAATGCGCGCTGCGCGAAACCTTTGCCGACACGCTCCTCGTGATGCATCAGGGCACGCTGATCCATGAATGGTACGGCGACGGCATGAGCGCGACCACGCCGCACCTGATCTGCTCGATCAGCAAGGCGATCGCTGGCACGCTCGGCGGAGTGCTGGCCGCGCGCGGCCTGGTCGATCCGGAGGCGAGGGTGCTGCGCTACGTGCCGGAGCTGGAGACATCGGTCTACGCCGGCTGCACCGTCCGCAACCTGCTCGACATGGCCGTCGCCATCAAGTTCGAGGAGGATTACGAGGACCCCGCCGGCGACCTCGCGCGCTATCGGTTCTCCTCGGGTTGGGACGTGCCGCCGCCGGGCGTCGAGCCCAGCCATCAGCGCGCTTATCTGACGACGCTGCGCGGCAGCGGCAAGCCGCACGGCAAGGTGTTCCACTACGTCTCGCCCAATACCGAGGTGCTCGGCTGGGTGTATGAACGCACCTGCGGGATGCCCTACCATCTTATTCTCTCCGAGTTTCTCTGGCAGCCCCTGGGCGCGGAGGAGGACGGCTCTCTCACACTCGATAGCCACGGCATGGGCCGCATTGCCGGCGGCATCTCGGTCACCGCGCGCGATCTCGTCCGCTTCGGGGAGATGATCCGCTGCCGCGGCGTCGTCGAGGGCCGGCAGGTGGTGCCGGGCTGGTGGATCGACGATATCCGCGAGAACGGTGATCCCAAGGCGTGGGCCGATGGCGACCTCGCCGAGTTCTTCCCGGGCGCGCGCTACCGCAGCAAATGGTTCACCATCGATCCTTCGCGCAACGCGCTCACCGCGATCGGCATTCACGGCCAGCACCTCTATGTCGACCTCGACTCCGACACCGTCATCGTCAAGCTCGCAACACAGCCCAAGGCGATGGACGTGTCGATCGACCAGCGCTGGTTTGCTGCCTTCCGCGCCATCACCGCACATCTCGCCTGATATTTGGACGTCCTCATGCTTGAAACCGCCAAAGCCCAACCGCAAGCGCAGACCGCGACACCGCATCCGCTCGATCCGCTGACGGCCGACGAGATCACCGCGGCTTGCGCTTTGGTGCGGGCGGCGGCCGCCTCAGCGGCGAACTGCCGTTTCCCGACGGTGCGGCTGGAGGAGCCGACCAAGCAGGAGCTGGCTTCAGGCGAGGTGGGACGCCGTGCCTTCGCGTTGACGCTCGACGTCGCCACGGGCGAGGCGATCGAGCATATCGTCGACCTCGGCCGCGGCGAGATCGTCGGCCGCAAGGTCGTGCCGAATCGCGAGGCGCCCTATGGGCAGCCGCCGGTGATGCTGGAAGAGTTCTTCAAGTGCGATGCCGTGGTGAAGGCCGATCCCGCTTGGCGGGCGGCGATGGTTCGGCGCGGGCTGACCGACAAGGACATCGAGCTGGTTCAGGTCGACCCGTTCTCCTCCGGATTCTTCGACAAGGAGTTCGAGCGCGGCGCCCGCATCGTGCGGGCCGTCAGCTATTTTCGCGAGCACCTTCAGGACAACGGCTACGCCCATCCGATCGAGGGCGTTGTCGCTGTGGTCGACCTCATCGGGGGCAAGATCATCGAGCTCACGGATGAAGATCCGATCGTGCCGATTCCACGCAAGAAACGGAACTACGGCGCGCATGAGGTGCCAAACCCGCGCACCGACATCAAGCCGCTGCATATCGAGCAGCCGGAAGGGCCGAGCTTCAAGGTCGACGGCTGGAAAGTCGACTGGCAGAAATGGAGCTTCCGAGTCGGCTTCACGCCGCGCGAGGGCCTCGTGCTGCATCAGCTCGCCTACCAGGACGGCGCGCGTAAGCGGTCGCTGATCCACCGCGCCAGCGTCACCGAGATGGTGGTGCCTTATGCCGATCCGACCGCCAACCATTTCTGGAAGTCGGCTTTCGATGCCGGCGAATACGGGCTCGGCATGCTCGCCAACGCGCTGGAGCTGGGCTGCGACTGCCTCGGCAACATCCACTATTTCGACGTGCCTGCTGCCGACAACAAGGGCGAGCCCTTCGTCATGCAGAACGCGATCTGCATGCATGAGGAGGACTACGGGATTGCCTGGAAGCACTACGAGTTTCGCAACGGCCTGTTCGAGGTGCGGAGATCCCGGCGGCTCGTGATCTCGTTCTTCGCCACCGTCGGCAATTACGATTACGGCTTCTACTGGTATCTCTATCAGGACGGCACGATTCAGCTGGAGACGAAACTCACCGGCATCATCCAGACCGCCGCGGTGCGGCCGGGCGAAAAGTACCGATGGGGCGGCATGGTCGACGATAATCTCGGCGGCCCCACGCACCAGCACTTCTTCAACGTCCGCCTGCATATGGATCTCGACGGCGGCGCTAACACGGTGACGGAGCACGAGTTCGTGCCGCGGCCCTGGGGCGACGACAATCCGCACGGCAACGTGTTCGACACCACCACGCGCGTGCTGTCGCGCGAGCGCGACGCCGCAGCGGTCGCCAATGGCGAGACCGGCCGATTCTGGAAGATCAGTAATCCGAACGAGATCAACTCGGTCGGCGGTGCACCGGCCTACAAGCTCGTCGTCAATCCCAGCCCGCTGATGCTGGCCCAGGAGGGTAGTTACGTGCGCAAGCGTGGCGGCTTCGCCACCAAGCATGTCTGGGTAACTGCATTCGATCCGGCCGAGAAATATGCCAGCGGCGACTATCCCAACGTTCACGCCGGCGGCGACGGCCTGCCGCGCTATGCCGCGCAGAATCGCAACATCGAGGATGCCGACATCGTGGTGTGGCACTCCTTCGGCCACACCCATGTCTGCAAACCCGAAGACTTTCCGATCATGCCGGTGGAATATGCCGGCTTCGTGTTGAAGCCAACCGGATTCTTTGCGGCGAATGCGGCTGGCGACCTTCCGCCGGACCGCAACAGCCGCAGCGTGCTGGCTGGCGAGAAGAGCACGACCTGTTGTCACGCGGACCGGACGTGACCTTCATCCGCTCCCACCCCTGGCTGTGGTCGCAACACTGATTGCGCGACGCGGCTGTCGCATCCGGTCGGGCTCCCAACACACTGACAGAATCATTTTAGAGGGATTCCAATCCCAAAGAAGCAGCGCGCATGAGCGCATGCGTCGCACGTGCTGTGCACACGTCTGGAGAAATTCTAACGCCGTTCCTATCGCACTCCGAAACCGCCTGAGTTAGGGCGGGCCATCAAGATCGATACCGGCAAAGCCGGCAGTGCGTGGGGCTCAACAGACGTGACCGATTTCCAACCTTCTTCGCGTAAGAACACGCGCCGCCGACAAATCCAGATGCTCTTCCTCGGTGCGGCCAGCACATTCGCTCTCGCCGTGCCCTTCGGCTCTGCCCAAGCCCAGACGCAGATTCCCTCTGTCACCGTCGAAGCGCCGACGCAGCGCACCCGTCCAGCGGCGATTGCGTCGTCGCGACGGGCTGCGGCGGCGCGAACCGCACGCGCCAATCGTCGGGGCCCGGCGCAGCAGGCCGCGCCCACTCAGTCGGCAGCATCGAACGGTGCCACGAGCGAACGCGCCAACGGACCGGTACGCGGTTTCGTCGCGACGCGCAGCGGCACCGCCACCAAGACCGATACGCCCTTGATCGAAACGCCGCAGTCGGTGTCGGTCATCACCACCGACCAGATCAGAAACCAGGGCGCGGTCTCGATCGGCGAGGCCTTGCGCTACACCGCCGGCGTCAGCGGCGACGTCAATGGCGGCTCGGACACCCGCTTCGGCGGCCTCCAGATCCGCGGCTTCGACATGACGATGCCGGGCCTCTTCGTCGACGGCTTGCGGATTCCCTCCAGCAACTACGTGCACTTCAATGGCCTCGAGCCCTATGGGGCCGAGCGTATCGAGGTGCTCAAGGGTCCGTCCTCCGCGATGTATGGCGGCAGCGGCACAGGCGGCGTTCTCAACTACGTGACCAAGCTGCCGACGGCGCAGCAGTTCGGCGAGGTCTCGATCTCGGGTGGCAGCTTCAACCGCTATCAGGGCCAGTTCGACATGGGCGGCGCCGCCAACAAGGAAGGCACGGTGCTGTGGCGCCTGACCGGCGTCGTGCGCGACGGCGAGACCCAGGTCGATTTCAGCAAGGACAACCGCGTCTTCATCGCGCCCGCCGTCACCTTCAAGCCGAACGAGGACACCACCATCACCCTGCTCGCCAACTATCAGCGGGACCGGGCAGGGTGGGGCCTTCAGTTCCTGCCGGCCTCGGGCACGGTTTGGCCGAACAACGGCCGCACCATCCCGGTCTCGTTCTTCGCGGGCGTGCCGGGCTTCGACGCATTCAACACCGAGATCGCAACCGTCGGCTACCAGCTCGCGCACAATTTCACCGACAACGTCACGTTCCGGCAAAATCTGCGCTACGCCTATCAGCACAATGAGGAGAAGGTGTTTTACGGCGGCGGCTATACCAACGAGGCCGCAGGGCAGCTCGCGCGCTATGGCAGCTACAGCAACTCCTACATCAACTCATTCGCCGTGGACAACCAGCTCCAGGGCAAGTTCACCACCGGCATTCTCAGCCACACCACGCTGGTTGGCGTCGACTATCGCAACACCTCCTTCCGCGACACCGCCTTCGGCGTCACGACCTCGTCCCCCGAGATCAACGTCTTCAACCCGAACTACAGCTACGACTACGCCATCGGCGCCATGTACGACAACACCGGCGTCAAGCAGTCCCAGGTCGGCGTCTATGCGCAGGATCAGATCAAGCTCGGCCGGCTCTCGTTCCAGCTTGGCGGCCGCCAGGATTTCGTGACCACGCAGGTCGACAACGGTATCGCCAATACCACGGCCGCGAAGGACGCCTCGGCCTTCACCGGCCGAGCCGCTGTGATGTACAATTTCGATAGCGGCATCGCGCCCTATTTCAGCTACTCGGAATCCTTCCTGCCGCTGCTCGCAACCGGGTTTGGCGGGCAAATGCTCAATCCCGAGACCGGCGTCCAATACGAGGTCGGCGTCAAGTATCAGCCGATCGGCTGGAACGCGCTGTTCACCTTCGCCGCCTTCGACCTGACGCGCGACAACGTCGCTGTGTACGTGCCCGCGGCCACCTTTTACGAACAGATCGGGCAGGTGAAGTCGCGCGGCATCGAGCTCGAAGGCACGATGTCGCTCGCCGATGGCTGGAACCTGCGCGCCGCCTATGCCTATGTCGACGCCATGGTCACGCAGGATCCGGTAAATGTCGGCAAGGCGCCAACGACGGTGCCGCTCAACCGCGCTTCGCTGTGGAGCGACTATACGCTGCAGAACGGGCCGCTCGCCGGCCTGCAGTTCGGCGGCGGCATCCGCTATGTCGGCGCGACCTGGGGCGACGAGGCCAACACGTTCAAGGTGGGATCGTCGACCGTTCTCGACGCGCTGCTGGCCTACAACAGGGACAATTGGCGCCTGGCGCTGAACGTCACCAATCTCGCCGACACCCGCTATGTCGCCTCATGTTACAGCATGTCGGGCTGCTTCTACGCGGAAGGGCGGAAAGCCATCGCCAGGCTGACCTACCGCTGGTGAGCACAATGCGAGGACGGTCCGGCCTTGGAGACCGGACCTGCATCCCGCCGATCAGAACGGATAGTGCCGGGGCCCGGTCTGCACGGTGATCCAGCGCAGTTCGGTGAACTCGTCGATTGCGGCCTTGCCGCCGAAGCGGCCATAGCCTGACGCCTTGGTCCCGCCAAACGGCATCTGAGGCTCGTCATGCACGGTCGGAGCGTTGACGTGGCAGATGCCCGCCTCGATCCGCCTGGCAACGCCGAGCGCACGGGCGATGTCGCGGCCGAACACGGCCGAGGAGAGGCCGTATTCGGTGTCATTGGCCACGCGCACGGCCTCGTCCATCCCGCTCACGCGCACCACGGTCACGACCGGACCAAAGCTCTCCTCGCCATAGATCCGCATCGCCGGCGTGACATGATCGACGATGGTGGCGGGCATGATGGTGCCGCTGCCGTGGCCGCCGGCAGCAAGCACGGCGCCCTTGGCGACGGCATCGTCGATCAGGCCCCGGACGCGCTCGCAGGCGGCGTCACTGACCAGCGAGCCGAGCACGACATTGCCCTTGCGGGGATCGCCGAAGGGAAGGCTCCTGGCCTTGGCGGCGAACTTGGCGATGAAGGCGTCCGCCACCTTGTCGTCGACGACGATCCGCTCGGTCGACATGCAGATCTGCCCCTGGTTCATGAAGGCGCCGAACGCTGCCGCATTCACGGCGGCGTCCAGATCGGCATCGTCGAGGATCACGAGCGGGGCCTTGCCGCCGAGCTCCAGCAGCGCGCGCTTCAGGTGCTTGGCGCATGCGAGTGCGATGAGGCGGCCGACGCGGGTCGAGCCGGTGAAGTTGACACGGCGGATCGCAGGATGGGCGATCAGCGCCTCGACCACCGCCTGCGCATCCTCCGGCGCGTTGGTCACGACATTGACGACGCCGTCGCCGAGGCCGGCCTCCGCCAGGCAGCTTCCGATCAGCCGATGCACGCCCGGGCTCATCTCGGACGCCTTCAGCACCACGGTATTGCCGCAGGCGAGCGGCATCGCGACCGATCGCACGCCGAGGATCACGGGAGCGTTCCACGGCGCGATGCCGAGCACGACGCCGACCGGCTGGCGAAACGCCATGGCGAGATTGTCGGGCTTGTCGGTCGGTATGACTTCGCCGGATATCTGCGTCGTCATGGCCGCGGCTTCGCGCAGCATGCCTTCGGCCAGGTGCACGTTGAATCCGGCCCAGCCCGCGGTGGCGCCGGTTTCAGCGACCATCAGCGCGGTGAACTCCGCGGCACGGCGCGCGAGGATGTCGGCGGCCGCATTGAGCCGCTTGCGGCGCTCCGACGGGCCGAGCTGTGACCAGGCCGGGAACGCGGCGGCCGCAGCGTCCGCGGCCCGCATCGCGTCGTCGATCGAGGCCGCCGCCACGATCGTCGCGACGTCGCCGGAGATCGGGTTGTGGCGCTGGAAGGTACGCTGATGGCTGGCCGACTGGTCCTTGCCGCCGATGAGAAGGTCGATCGCGTTCATGATGCACTCCAAAGGTTGCAGGCGGGATTGAGCGATTATGGTGGGGACGGGGCCGCGCGGGCCTTGCCGAGATAGGCGCGCTGGACCTCCGGATCGTTCTTCATCGCACTGGCCGGCCCGCTGCCGGCGTTGCGGCCGGACTCGATCAGGTAGACACGGTCGGCGATGTCGAGGCTCGCCCGCGCATTCTGCTCGACCAGCAACACGCTGAGGCCGCTGCTACGGATCTCCGCCAGTGCACGGAACACTTCGCGGCTGAGCAGGGGCGACAGGCCGAGCGAAGGCTCATCGAGCAGGAGCAGCAGCGGGTTCGACATCAGCGCCCGGCCGATCGCCACCATCTGCTGCTCGCCGCCGCTCATGGTGCGAACGGCCTGGGCCATACGCTCGGCAAGGCGCGGGAACAGTCGCAGGATCCTCGCGAGCCGGTCTGCCTCGCCTGCGCGGGCGCGGGCGGGGTAGGCGCCGAGCTGCAGATTCTCGGCAACCGTCAAATCGCCGAATACGCCGCGGCCTTCGGGCACCAGCGCGATGCCGCGCTCCACGATCAGGTGGGCGGGCAGCTCGCCAATGTGATGTCCCTCGAACCGGATCGTTGCGCCGGGGGCAGGTTTGACCAGCCCGGCGATGCTCTTGAGCAGGGTGGACTTGCCGGCGCCGTTGGCGCCGAGGATCGCGACGATCTCGCCTTGCCCAATAGCGAGCGCAATGTCGGCGAGAGCCTGGTGCTTGCCATAGAAATGGGAGAGGGCGGCGACCTCAAGCATCGTCGCCTCCGAGATAGGCTGCAACGACTTTTGGATCGGACAACACGGCCTCCGGCGCGCCGCGCGCGATCACGCTGCCGGCATTCATGACGATGCAATGGCTGCACAGCGCTCGAATCGCATCCATGACATGCTCGACCATGATGATGGTGAGGCCGCGATCGCGCAATTTCGCGATCAGCGCGATGCCGGTCTCGAGCTCGCTCGGGTTGAGGCCCGCCAGCCATTCGTCGAGCAGCACGAGGCGCGGCTGCAGCGCCAGCGCGCGGGCAAGCTCGAGCCGCTTCTGGTCGATATAGGTCAGCTCGCTCGCGGGCGTTTCCTGCAGCTTGCCGAGCCCGACGAGGTCCAGCAGCTCGCTTGCCGTTGCGCCCGAGCCGTTCGTCGTCGAGAACAGCTGCGCCGCCGCAACGTTTTCCGCCACCGTCAGGTCCGGCATCACGCGCACCAGCTGGAACGTGCGCGCAAGGCCAAGGCGCGCGATCTGGTGCGCGCGCATACCGTTGAGGACGATGCCGCCCAGCCGGATCGTGCCCGAGGAGGGCCGCAGCGCCCCGGACAGCGTATTCAGCAGCGTCGTCTTGCCGGATCCGTTCGGGCCGATGATGCCGATGATCTCGCCCGGCGTGACCGTGAAGCTGACACCGTCGACGGCGCGTAGTCCGCTGAACGATTTGCTGACGCCGTCGACCGCGAGCAGCGGTGCATCGCTCGTGCGGGCAGGCGCGGCGGCGGGACCGCCGGCCGGAACGCGCCAGCGGCCCGCCCCGAACAGGCCGATCACGCCGTTCGGCAGCACCATCACGATGAACACGAAGATGACGCCGAGCACGATGCTGAAATGGTTGGGCAGCATCGCAGTCAGCACCTCGAACAGCAGGACGAGCGGAATGACGCCCAGCACGGGCCCGAACAGCGAGCCCGCACCGCCTAGCAGGGCCATGATCACGACCTGGAAGGAGATGGTCGGATTGAACGCGATGGCTGGATCGATATAGGTCCAGCGTGGCGCCATCACCGCGCCGGTCACCGCCATGAAGGTCGCGCTCAGAATGAAGACGCCGAGCTTGATCCGCGTGGCATCGATGCCGGAATGGCTCGCCGCGGTCTCGTCGGCGCCGATGGCGCGCAGGGCCAGCCCATAGCGCGAGCGCCCGAGCATCCAGCCCACCAGGAAGACAACCGCGGTCAAGCCCAGCAGCTGCCAGTAGAGAACGTCCTGCGTCACCGCACTGAAGAGATAGCGGCCGACCGATTTGTGGATGTTGACCTCGTACCAGATCACGAGCTGCCGGATCAGCTCGGCCAGGCCGAAGGAGAAGATCACGAAATAGATTCCGGACAGCCGCAGCGTCGAAAGCCCGGTGATTGCGGCGGTGAGTGCGCCCACGCCGGCTGCGGCCAGCAGCACGACCGGCCAGGGCATGGTCTCGCCGAGCACCGCAGCCGTGTAAGCGCCGAGCCCGAAGAACGCGACCGTTGCAAGCGAGATGTAGCGCGTCGGGCCCGAGAACATCGCCCACGCGGTCGCCAGGATCGTGAAATAGAGCACGCTGATGCCGAGCGCGAGATAATAGCCGTTGGCATAGAGCGGATAGGTGACGAGGCATGCGGCGAGGGCGAGGCCGGCGCACCACAGCAGAATGCGGACGGGCCCCGTCATGACGCCGCCCTGCCGAACAGGCCGGTGGGCTTGATCACGAGCACGCCGAGAAACAGTGCGTAGGTCGCAGCCAGCGTCAGACCGGGATCGACCAGCCGCGCCACCGCGGTCTCGACCACACCAAGCAGCAGCCCGGCGACCAGCGCGCCGATGACGTTGCCGACACCGCCCATGATGACGACGACCAGCGCCTTCATCGTGAAGACCACGCCCATCGCGGCATTGAAGGTGAGGAACATGCTGATCAGCACACCGCCGACGGCGACGAGGCCGCCGCCGAAGGCAAACGCCAGCCCCGACAGGGCCGCGACGTCGATGCCGACGAGACGCGCGGCGTTGGCATCGACGGCGATGGCGCGTACCGCAGTGCCGATCCGGGTGCGGGTGAGGGCGAGATAGACGGCGCCGCCGACCAGCGCCGCGAACAGCAGCGCGACGAGCCGATTGACGGCAAGCGTCGAGCCCATGATCGTCAGCGGAATGGAGAGATAGCTGTAGCTGTAGTACTGGCCGCCAAAGGCGACCAGCATGGCGCCCTGGATCACGAACAGAACGCCGAAGGTGACGAGGATGCTGTCGATCTCCTGTGCGCCCCGGTCCTTGCCGCGCCGCATCAGCCGTTCCAGCAGGAAGCGATATAGCAGCCAGTTCAGCACCATCGCGACCGGGACCGCCAGCAGCAGCGCCGCGAGCGGGCTCAGCCCAAGGCCGCCGTAGAGCGAGAACGCGCCGAAGGCGGCCGCGACCAGCGACTCTCCATAGGAGAGGTTCATGATCCGCGCCACGCCATATTGCAGCGTCAGCCCGAGCGCGATCAGCGCGTACATGCCGCCGAGCACGAGGCCCGGCAGGATGATGTCGACAAGCAACATGAAACGGCGTCCCCTTGAGCGGACGGCAGGCAGGCCTCGCCGACGCAAGGCCTGCCAACCAGCCTTACTGCCACTGCGGCTTGGGCACGACCGCGGCACGCGCGCCCGGCAGCGAGGTCGGTGCGAGGGCGTAGAACTCGCCGTTCTGCCACTGTCCGACGCTCCAGACCTCCTGAAGCAGCCCGTCCTTCAGCTTGACCTTGCCGATGATGGTCTCGAACGTGCCCGCACGGATTTCCGCCGCGACAGCGGTGCGATCGAGCTTGCCGACCTTTTCGATCGCCTGCTGGAGCACCTGCAGGCTCGCATAGGTGATCGAGCTCGCCCAGCGATCGGGCTCCTTGCCGGTCGTGGCCTTGTGGCGCGCCAGATACTCCTTCAGCTGCGGAGACTCGGCATTCCAACCGCCGATGCCCATCACGCCGTCGCTGTTGGCGGCAAACTTGCCCTTGTAGAGCGGGAACGCGGTGCCGACGCCAACATAGAAAACCTTCGGGTTGAACTTCAACAGCTGCGCCTGCTCGGTCAGCGCGATCGTATCCGGCGGATAGCTGAAGGCGACGAACGCATCCGGGTTCGAGGCGATCGCATCCTTCAACAGAGGCTGGAGATCCTGCGTGCCCATCGGATAGGTCTTGTCATAGCCGAGCTTGAAGCCGTGCTTCTTGAAGGCCTCGCGGCCCGCGGCGGACAGCTCGATGCCGAACTGGTCGGCGATGCTGACCATCGCGATGTTCGCCCCGATCTTGCCTTCGCTCTTCAGCTTGCCGAGCAGATCGGCGAGCCCCTCGGATATCTGGGCCGACGTCCCGAGCCAGAACGTCGCGTTCGACCAGCGCTTGGCAAGCTCCGGCGCCTTGTCGGTCACCGACGTGACCGCGAGGTGAGGGTAGCCCAGACGGTTCAGAGTCGGGCCGACCGCGAGGTTGAGGCCCGTGCCCCACGGCGAAAGAATGAAATCGACCTTGTCCTGGTTGGCGAGGCGCTCGATCGCCTTGACGGCTTCTTCCGAGTTGCTGCGGTCGTCATATTCGACCACCTCGATCGGTAGCTTCTTGTCGCCGAGCTTGATGCCGCCGGCGGCATTCACGTCCTTCACCCACAGCTCATAATTGGGCAGGGTGGTGATGCCGGCGCCGCCGGCATAGGGACCGGTCTTGGAAATGGCGTAGCCGATCCGGATCTTCTCCTGCGCATCGGCCGTGGACGGAAAGGTCCATAGCGTTCCGGCCAGAGCCGCAAGGCCAGCGACGCGCAGCAACGTTCGACGGTTCGCTGAAAACATATCGTGTCTCCCTCCTGTTGCACTCAAGCGATGGTCGGCATCGACGTGAGTGGTCGTTTCCCCTTGGTCCCGACTTTCTCTAGGGCGGCATCATTGAGCCGGCCGCCACCGGGACTTGACCTAGCAAGCATCCCAAGCTTTGCTCGCACAATGGACAAATCCGGTGAAAGATTGGACGGTTCTGGTCTCGGTGGCCAAGTGCGTCGAGGCGTCGCGGGCCCAGATCCGGCACCGGCAACCGCCCCGAGTGGGGCTGTGCCTGTGGGCGCCGAGCTGATCGCGGCGCACTACGTCGCGCGGCGATGGACGCTGACCTCGAAAGCGGCCCGTCCGTTCTTTCATCTGCTCTGCCTTCCCGGCGGCGGGACCGCTGAGATCGGTCAGGCCGGCAAGTCCATGCGGACGGTCGGACCCGCGCTGGTCTGGCTCCCGGCAGGATCCGCCGACTATCTGGAGGTGTCGGCAGGCACGACGGCGCAGCTGCTGCAATTGCGCGCCGGTATCTGGCATCGCTATCTCCCGCCATCGGCAGAGGCGGCCTATCTCGCGCTCGAGGGCGCAGGCGGCATCCTGGCGTTGCAGGTCGAGGCCGATCTCGCGGCCACGATCGCGCGTTCCATCGCGGCGATCGCCGCCGAGGTCGCCACGCCCGCACGCAGCGGTGCAGCGTCGATCATGTCGGCGGAGCTGACGCTGTGCGTGCTGCGATTCTGGCGCCTGTTCGCTGGCGACGGGAACCGCAACGAGGAGAGCAGCAGCACCGAGATCCTGAGCCGGTTCCGCAGGCTGCTCGAGGAGCGCTATCAACAGCACTTGCGCGTCAGCGATTACGCCAGGCTACTCGGCACCACGCCGGATCGCCTGCACGCGCTGTGCAGCCGCGAGCTGAAGCGCTCGCCGAGCGAGCTGATTCAGCAGCGCCTCGTCAAGGAAGCGGCGGCGCGGCTGGAGGCTGGAACCATCGCCGTCAAGCAGATCGCATTTGCGCTGGGCTTCACGGACACCGCCTATTTCAGCCGCTTTTTCCGCAAGCACACCGGCGAGGCACCGGGCGTATGGCGTCGGCGCGTTGCGGCACGCGCGAGAGCGGGGCGATCGAGACCGACGCTGAATTTTGCCGATTGGCCGTAACGCACGCGGCTGCGCGAACACCCGATCACGCATGGACGCTTTGTCGCGCAGCTTATTGGCCAGTCTCGATAAATTCTAATGTCGGACCTCTCGCACTGCAACTGTCCCTGCGTTAGGCCGAAGGCCCACCGGCTGAACTGCCGGCGGCGAGTCCAATCGAAAAGCGGTCCGGCAAGTGAGGGGCCGGGCCCAGTGGGAATGAGATCTGAGCGATGAGAGCGATATTCGGCAAACTGCATCGCTGGGCGGGACTGCTGACGGCCGCCTTCCTGTTCTTCTCCGGCATCACCGGCGCGATCATCTCCTGGGATCACGAGCTCGACGACGTCCTGAACAGCCATCTGTTCGATGTCTCGACGAAGGGCCCGGCCATTCCCTCGCTCGAGCTTGCCAAGATGATCGAGCAGCGCGATCCCCGCGCGCGCGTCGTCTACCTCTTCATGACGCCGGAGCAGGGGCACTCGCTGTGGTTCTTCGTCATGCCGCGGATCGATCCCGCGACCGGCAAGCGTTACCCGCTCGACTACAATCAGGTCTTCCTCGATCCCAACACCGGCGCGGAGCTTGGCCGGCGTTATTGGGGCGCGGTCTGGCCCGTCACGCGGGAAAACTTCGTCTCGTTTCTCTACAAGCTGCACTACACGATGCACATCCCGGAATTCTGGGGCAGCGACCGCTGGGGCATGCGCGTGCTCGGCATCATCGCCATCATCTGGACCATCGATTGCTTCGTCGGGTTCTATCTGACGCTGCCCTCGCGCCGGCGCGCCAAGGCCGCGCGGGCGCCTGAGGTCGCGCGCCAGCTCGAGCGCGGCTTCTGGGCGCGCTGGGCGCCGGCCTGGACCATCAAGACCTCGGGCAGCGCCTACCGGATCAATTTCGACATCCACCGCGCATTCAGCCTGTGGACCTGGGGCGTACTGTTCATCATCGCCTTCACCGCGTTTTCGCTGAACCTCTACTTCGAGGTGTTCTCGCCGCTGATGAAGATGGTGTCGAATTACACCCCGACACCCTATGAGCAGCGGCCCTATCGCGATCTCGATAATCCGATCGAGCCCAAGATGACGTTCGCCGAGATCGCTGCCCGCGCGGCCGCCGACGGCAAGGCGCGAGGCTGGACCACCCCGGTCGGCGCGCTCAGCTACGGCCCGGCCCATGGCGTCTACGCCGCCGCGTTCTTCCATCCCGGCGACGATCACGGTGCCGGCGGCGTCGGCCCGGCGCAGCTCTATTACGACAGCGAGGACGGCCGCCCCATTGGCGAGCGGCTGCCCTGGGTCGGCACCGCCGCCGACATCTTCGTGCAGGCGCAGTTTCCGCTGCATTCGGGCCGCATCGTCGGACTGTTCGGGCGTATCCTGATCTCGGTGATGGGCCTCGTGGTCGCCGCGCTCTCTGTCACCGGCGTCGTGATCTGGTGGCGCAAGCGCCGCGCCCGCGTTCGCGTGCGGGAGACGGCGGCCGTGCGGCTGAACCGGGAGCAACTGACGCCGGCAGAGTAGGGCACCCGCGTTCCGCCAATGGATGAACCTTGGCACGCGGCGTCGGCACAAAGATGGAGATCGCTCTCCAGTCTTCCCGGAATTGCAATGAGATTGCTTGCCTTGCTCTGCCTGCTCGTCCTGGCCGCGCCCGCCGGGGCGGCCGCGCCCGAGCAGCATTATCTCGACCTGCGCGACCACTACATCGCAAAATTCTCGAATGCCAAGGAGAGCGACGAGATCTACAAGCAGCACGATGCGGCCCTGAAGGAGCTGGCCGGCGTGCTGCGCGGCCTGGTCGGTCCGGTCGCGATCAAGGGACTCCCGGCCGAGGGCAAGTCGAACGTCGATACGCTGTTCAAGGACGACATCGGCTTCGGCCATCTCGACGGGCTGAGCTTCGCATCCGAAGGCGACAAGATGCAGGCTGTGGTGACCACGACCGGGCTGCTCAAGCACTGGCTTGGCGAGCATCGCGCCGACGGCATGCCTCAGGAGAGCGGCGCCGCGTCGAAATCCGACCGCTTCTATTATTACGCCATCCAGGACGCCGCCTTTGCGATCTACGCGGAGCTGCCGATCACCAAGCCGGCAAGGGCGAGCGTCGCAGTCGCTGTGCTCGGCGTGCGCGGCAATGGCGGCCTCAAGGGCCCGCCGGACGAAATCGACGTCGTCGCGATCCAGGGCGACAAGGTCTATTTCCTCGCGGCAAGGGAGGCCGTGAAGACCGCCCCGATCCCGACCTGCGAGAAGGTCTGGAAGCAGATGATGGCAAAGCCCGTCGACAAGAAAGACCCGCGCGGCGAGATGGCCCGCGAGGACAAGGCAATGACCGCCTTCACGGCGTGCTTCGCCAAGGAAGCCCCGAGCCAGAGCTGGTATGCGGCCGCCGTCAAGACGGCGCAGAGCCAGCTGGACCGGCTGCCGCTTCCCTAGGAATGCCAGCTCGATATTCTCCGCCGTGATCCTCCGGCTGTGAACCACCGGCTTTGAACCACGCCTTGGCCTGCGCAGGCGAGGCGGCGCCGCGCCGTCGGCAAACGGAAGACATGAGGTTTTTTAATAGGTTAGGCCAATGCGGTCGTCCTGATCGTCATATTCGGCGGATGCAATCCCCGCGAGCTTCCACTTGCGGGTTGGGCGAGTTACTATGGCCTTTTGCGATACTTGCTGCATCCGGTCTGGCACCCGCTGGAGACCGTTCTTGCGGTTCGTCAACGAGTTGGCTGCGATTGACGATGATTACGCAGACCCGCGACCCAAAAGGTGAACGTCATCGATTGACGGTGCTGTTCTCCGACCTTGTCGGATCAACCGCCCTGGGCCGGGATGTCGAGTCCGAGCACCTTTCCGAACTCCTCAGCCAGTTGCGGCAGATCTGGCATCGCGCGGTGGCGAAGCACGGTGGTCGCATCATCCGAACGCAGGGAGACGGTGCGCTCGCCATTTTCGGCTATCCCCAATCCGGCGAAGATGACGGTCGTCGTGCTGCGGAAGCAGCACTCGATATTCACGAATGGGTCGGAGAGCTGCGCCACGATGGCGTATCGCCGGCGCTGATGCCGCTTCGAATGCATTCGGGTATCCATGCCGGCACCGTGCTCCTGACCCAAGGCGACATCGAGTCCGGCCGGTATGACCTGATCGGCGATGTCGTGAACACGGCAGCGCACCTGTCGCGCCACGCCGGTCCGGATCAGATCCTGGCCAGCCTCGATGCCCTTGGGCCGCATGCCAACTTCTTCGAGCTCGCCGCCCACCTCCCGGCGGCTTCGGGAATGCCGCAGGCGAGGCTGGTGTTGGGTCGAAGCACGGCGACCCGACGCTTCGAAGCAACCTCGCGCCGCGGCCTGACACCCTTCATCGGCCGCAACGAGATATTCGGCTTCCTGACACGCTTTCTGAGCGAAGCACCTGCGCAGGCGCAACGCTGCGCGGTGGTCGTCGGCGGGCCCGGACTCGGCAAGACGCGCCTTCTGGAAGAGGTGCTGGGGCACGTCGGCACCGAGCGCATCAGGCTGCTGCGAGGCAGTTGCGAGAGTTACGTCGGTGCCGAGGTTCTGCAACCATTCCTGCAAATGCTGCGCGCTGCGCTGGGAATTCGAGCGGACGCCTCCCTCGTCGAGGCAAAGGAGACGGCGCGCGCGGCTCTGGAGCCATGGGCGGCCCAGCTCGGTCCGAATGCAGAATCGATCCTGGCACTGGCGTCGGCCGGCGCCGATGCGCGTGGCGGCCGCATCACCGTCGATGGCGTCGTCGGCGATCTGCTCGGGTTCTTCACCGGACTGTCGGCACATGGCCCGCTGGTGCTGGTGATCGACGACTGGCAATGGTCTGATGACGCGAGCCGCCAATTGCTGCAGGCTTTGCTGGAATTGCCCAACGGACCTCGCGTCATCCTCGCCAGCCGGCCGCGCGAGGACGGCACCGAATGGATTTCCGGCGCGCCGCACCTGTTTCTCGAACCGTTTCAGGGGCCGGAAACCGACTTTGCCGTACGACGTTGGGTCCCGCAGGCCGATCCCTTCCTCGTAGCCCGCATCCATGCCTATGCGGGCGGGGTGCCGTTGTTCATCGAAGAGCTCTGCCATTCCATCGCCGCCAACGATCCTGCCTCGTTCGAAGCGCGCAGCAAACAGGGCTGGATCGCAACCCTGGTCGCTTCGCGCCTGGCACGCCTGCCGCCCGATGAGGCGAAGGTGGTGCGCGCCGCGGCCGTTATCGGCAACACCGTGCCGCACGGGTTGCTGGTTTCGGCCTGCGGCAGCGAACCCGACCCGGCCATCGTGCGGGCATTGGCGGATGCGGACTTTCTCTTTGCGGATCCAGCGGGCGGCGTCCTTCGCTTCAAGCACGGCATCACGCGCGATGCGGTCTACGACACCATTGGCCTGCACGAGCGTCAGGCATTGCACAAGCGGATCGAAGACACCCTGCTGGCGCGGTCCGAGCAGGCTGATCGCGAGGATGCGATGGAAGCTCTGGCCTACCATTCGCAAGGCGCAGGTCATTGGGAAAGCGCAGCCCATTATGCTGAACGTGCCGGCGACAAGGCCATGGCTGCATTTGCGCTCGATCGTGCCAGCGCGCAGTACCAGGTTGCGATGCAGGCGCTGGATCGCGTGCCCAATCGCTCGCGCGAGCAATCGCTGCGCTGGTGCTTGCTGGCCAACAAGCTGGGTATGGCCAACATCTTCGACCCGCTGTCGCTGACCGACGACACCTCCGTGTTCGAACGCGCGGTTGCGATCGCGTCCTCCCTCGGCGAGACCGCCGCAATGGCCAGCGCCTATGAATGGCTCGGCTACATGTGTTACGGGTTCGGTCGCTTCCGGGAGGCCGTGACCCACACACGGACGGCACTGGAATTGGCGCGCAAGCTCGAAGATCGTCGCCTGATCGCCCAGATCGAAGCTACGCTCGGGCAGATTCTGGCTGCAAGCTGTCAGTACGACGAAGCGATCGCCTTGATCGACGCTGCCATTTCGACCAAGCAGCAGCGCAGCCGGCGGCATGGTGCGATATCCTTCGGAGCGGCCTACGCGCTGTCGTGCAAGGGCGGTATCCTGGCGGACCGCGGCGATTTCGAGGGCGCCCACACCTGTTTCAGTGAAGCCATGGCTCTGGTCGGAGGCTCGACCCACCCGGTCGTCAACTCCGTGCGCAACTGGATTGCGGTCGCGCTGATCTGGCAGGGCCGCTGGCAGGAGGCGGAGCAACTCGCCGTGGAAGGGGCGCGCATCGCCGAGAACACGCGCAGCCTGCTGCTTCTGGCGGATTGCCGGGCAGCCTCGGGATTTGCCCGCTGGTCGGCGACCGGCGACGCCGATGGCTTGCTGCAGTTGCGGAACGCCGCCGAATGGATGGAGCGGCGCAATTTTCAATTCTACACGTCGGTTCAATATAGCTGGCTCGTCGAGGCGGCGACCGCCGAAGGCGATGTCGAGACGGCGCGGCGGTATGCCGCCCATGTCCTGCGCCGCGCACGCGAAGGCGAGCGACTGGGCGAGGCGGCGGCATGCCGCTCGCTGGCGAAGCTCGCAGCCCTGCGCCAGGATCTCGGCCTTAGCGAGCGCTGGTTGCGACGGGCTGAAACTTCCGCAGGCTGGCGTGGTTCGCTGCGCGATGCGGCCCTGAACCTGGCCCTGCGCGGCGAGCTTCTCGCAGGGCAGGGCCGGGGCGAGGCGGCCCGCCAGACCATGATGGAAGCCGCCGAGAAGCTGCGCGCGCTCGGCATGCACTGGCATGCGGAGGAGACGATCAGGCTCGTCATTGGCATACCCGTCGGCTACGCCAACGATCAGCTCGCTCGGCATTGTGCCGTCTAACCCCTGCGCACCTTTCCTTACACGGCTCTAGGGTGGAGGTGGGCTCGGCGCGGGAACCCTTCCGTCCATCGTCAGGCTCATTGGAATGGGGCCTGTCCGCAAGGGTAGCTCCGTCTCCACCAGTGCGCTGAAGAAACCCAGCATCACCGCCAGTGCCGGGTCTGCTCCGGGACATGAATGCGTCGGATGCCCCGCGACCCTGCGGTTGCCGCCGAAGGCGTGGTAGATGTCCTGGCGACCTTCGGCGAGACTTTGCTGGGTGGCGGAGACTGCGCCGGCGACGATGACGTCTCCGGGCCTCACCTCGACCCCTCCGATGGTCTGCGAAACAACCGCCGTCCGCCAGATCAATTCGGGCACCGCGCGAAGTTGCATCGCGGGGATGAAGTCGTCTCTTAGCCGGTTGAGGGCGTCCATGTAGTTCTTTGCCTTCGTGCCGGCGTAGCGAGCGCGCAACGCCCATAGCGTTCCTTCGCGCAGCCATTCGTTCAGTATCCGCCGCAGGTTGCCGTCGACGGTCGGAATGAATCCCATCATGGCGCCGGCGACCGTGCGGGCCACGAACGGAATGTCGCCGTTGCCCCGTGGCGAGTTATAGACCGCCTTGGTCACCGGACCGTTTGTCGGCCCGAACTGCGTCAGGAAACCTTCCATCGCACGGCGCGCAGCGTCGCCATGTGCCGCGCCGATCGCCTCCACTGTCGCGTTCGGGTGCGGCTGGAAGATGTAGCGCGAAGGCGACAGGAAATGGCCGGGATAGCCAGGCGGCTCGCCCGGCGTCCAATCCCAGCGATAGCCGACGCGGCGGAAATGGCCCCCGTCTTCGCTCAATCCGAACCACGTTTCGCAGAAGGCGGCGAGCAACGGATCCACCAATTCGTGCACGTCGACGGTCAGCTCCCAGCTCGCTTCGCCGTCGCTGGCGGCATAGTCGATCGTCTGCTTGACCATGAAGCCCAGCACCTTCTGTGTGACCGCGCGCGCCAGCTCGAATGCGGCGGGTTGGTCGAGGGCCATGATCGCGGCGTTGCAGGCCTCGGATTCCTGCTCGTAGACCTGGTCCGGCTGCCCGGCGTCGCGGCCAAGATAGAGGATGCCGAACGACCGCAGCATGCGGGGAAGATAGCCGGTGATGGTCAGCTTCGTGTCAGAATCGGCGAACACCTTGTAGACCATGTCGCGGTCGGCCACCAAGACCCCGAAGGGCGTGCGAAGCGCGCCGCCGTGGCGCTCGCGGATCGCAGCCCAGATCGAGGCGTTGACGAAATGCGAGGCTGAATCCGGATCTTCGAGCGCTGTCTTCCACGCGGCCATCGCCGCGGCTTCGCCCTGCTGGCGCTCGATCAGGCGCAGACGCGCGATCTCCTTTTCCCCCTGATCCGCGCACCACGTCACGGCCGGTTTGTACCCCTGGCTCGCCGCCCATTGCTTTAGATCGGCAAGCGCCTTCTTCGATGGCGCAAAGAAATATGCTCCCCATTCCAGACGAACGAACGGACGAGGTTCGTCGTGGAGCCGGTCTGAGCCGTCGAGCGCGACGCGAATGGTTTGGCCTTCATGCTCGAAACGGAAATGCCGGAGCCGGCCAGGCTCGGCGAGGCCGAGGAAAGGATCGCTTACCCCCGAGGACGAACCCGCGCTGTTGCCGCCAGAGAGCCAGCTCTGCACCACCTCGAACTGCTCGCCGAGGCTGGCATTGTAGGCCATGAAAACCAGGCCCCGCTCTGCTTGCTGGCCGGACTTGGCGGCCTGCGGGTCCACGGGCGGACCGTAGGACATGCCGCGCCTGACGATCCGTGGGGGCCGGGCGCCGGCATCCGCCTTTGTGATCGAGACGCGCGGATTGGCGCGCCGTATGTGCGCATGGAACGGGCACGATTGGGCCTGCGGATCGGCGTCGTAGTTGAAGTCGTTGAGGCCTATGTCAGGGGGCGGAGTAGGGGTCAGGGGTTGCCCTGCCTCGGTATGGCCGGTCGGCCAGCGCCCCATCATTTTGGCCATCAGCGTCTCGCGCGTCAGGGCAGGTGCGTCCGCTCCGGCCGTCTCGGTTGCTTGTCGCGTCGCGCGGGCGAGGACATCCTCGAGCTGCTCGACGTCCTGTCGCAGCTTGCGCAGCGCCATGAAGCTGCCGTCGCGGAGCATCGCGTGAGCACGATTGGTCGGGTCGCCGAACGGCGCGATCTCGTCGGCGATGTTCGGATAGCCGCACAGAATCTCGCCGAGATGCACCCGATTGGGATAATGCTTGCCGGCCTCGCACTCATGCAGCACCGGGTTCGAACTGCCGTCGGCGAACCCGAAATGATCCTGCATGTTGCCGGATCTCTTGTCGCGCTGCCGCTGCATCCACTGGATTGAAAGGGGCCTGATACCTGCCTCGTCCTGGACCAGGCGTTTCATCTCGGTCATCAACGCGTCTCTCGCATCCGCCGCCGTCTGCGGCGCGTCCTTGGGCAGCAACAGGCGGAGCTGAAGGACGGCATGGACCGAGCTCATGCTGATGCGCGGCGCCGGGTCGCCTTCGGGCAGATCCGGCGCGTTGATTCCGAGCGCCCAATTGCTGGCGGGAAGGCGCCATCGCTGGGGATGATTCCAGCGCACGTCGCCGAGCAGGCCGGCGCGTCTTTCCATGCCCTGCACGAACTCTTCCGGGAGGGTGCGCACCTCTTCGTCCGACAGGCCGGCCTGACGCAGCCCCTCGACCGTGAATGCGATGTTGGTGACGATCTGCCCCGGCGTCAGGACGTCGGCTTCGGACGTCACCTCGAGGACGTCGAGAAACGCGGCCAGTGCGGCCGGATTGGCGAACTGCAGCAGCAGCAGGCAGCCGTGATCTGAATTGTAGGGGGTCAGAATCCCGCCTTGCACGTTGCCTGGATCCTGCAACGGCAGTTCGGCCGGCGGGGCGAGGGGCAGGTTGCGCCGGACCGGCGCCACATCGGGCGGCGTCATCAACCAGCTCAGGGCCTCCTCATAGCGCCGGCGGGCGCGCTTGACGCCTTCCGCGTAGGCGGGGTGGTTGATCATGGTGACAAATTCCGGCAGCAGCTCGTGGCCGGCCCGATGCAGAAGCACCCCGTCATGCGTCCCCGGCGGATAGAAGTCGGCGAGACGGTAGAGCCCCGCCAGCGCGCGAATGCCGTGGCGAAACGGAGGTCGGGCGGCAGCTTCGATGGTCAGCGGTTTGCTGAAGCCGGCATTGGTCGGATCGACGCCGATCTGGTCGTCGACCTTGAATATCGAGCGGCGCGCGATGTCTTCCGGCGAGGGAATCCTGATCCGCGTGACGATCTTGTCGGCGCCGGCGCCAGAGGCGCGCCGATAGACCCGCTCCTCCATCCGCAGGAAGCGCGTGTCATCCACGGTCAGGTCGGGAGTGGCATAGAGGAAATAGGCTTCGGTCTGCTTGCTCTTGAGCCAGATACCCCAGTTTTCGTACGTGTTCTCGTATCCGAGCACATAACCATCGGTATTGCAGAAGATGAGGTCGAGCAGCCGGGCGGCCTTCTGCCAGATGACGCGGACATAGGCTTCCCAGGAGCCGTCGAACGTGGCGGTCAGCAGCACATAGTCCACGCCGTCCACGGATTCGTCCTCGGGTTCGAGCACGGCGATGCCCACCGAGTGGATCCGCCCGACGCGGTCAACGGAATCGGTCAGCACGCGGGCGAGCTCGTATTCATACGCGTTGGCGCGTCCGCCATTCAGCGCCCGTAGCACGTATTTGACGCGGGTCTTGTACGTGGTCGCATCCAGGGACGGCACGAATCCCTTCTTGATCGGAGCCATCACCCTGAAATCGGACGTGCCGGCCATGCTGCCGGTCTTGATGGTCAAATCACGACGCATGTTTTTGGCTCCCCTGCTGCGAGCGTCTCTTCGCTGCGCGCTCCCAAAATGTGAAAATTACGGCTTCACTTCCTCAAACGTGCAATCTGGCTCGCAATGTTTCCAATGCGCTCATGGACTTAATGCAGGCATTTCGGTCGCGAAGTTGGTCGTTGCGGCAGCTCGAGCCAGAGCGGATCAACTCTGCGGCTGCGGCTCTCCAGCTTTTATGAACTGGCCCACAATTCCGAACTTTCTTCGCGGTCGCAAACCGGGAAGTCGCCGGAAGGAAACGAGCGTCGTCGTTGGGTATTATGCCAATAATTCGACCGACTTGCCGGCCGCGTCGATCACGTGCACGCGGTCGATATCGACACGCCGCAACAGCGATCGAATCTGGCCGTCCGGCATCAGGCTGAACGCCGTCGACAAGGCGTCCGCTGCAGTCGCGCTGCGGGAAACAGTGGTCACGCTGCGATAGCGGTGGGCGCAGCCGCCCGATCGGGGATCGAACAAATGGTTGAAGCGCGCCCCGGAATCGAACTGGCAACCGTAACCGCCTGAGGTGGAGACGGCGCGGTCGACGATCGGCAGCACCGTTTTGGTGTGGCCCGCGCCGTCCGGATCGGCGATACCGACGTCAAAGGGGCGTCCGTCCGGACGCGCGCCGATCGCCCGGGCCTCGCCCATGTCGACCAGGCTGTGCGAGATGCCGTGCGCCCGCAGCAGGTCGACCACCTTGTCCGTAACGTAGCCCTGCGCGATCCCGTTCAGGGTGACGGCCATGCCCTTGGGCATCACGATCCGGTCGCGGCTGACCGACAGCCGGCTGCTGTCGACGCGCGCCAGCGCAGCCTCGATCTCGGCTGGGCGAGGGCCGGCCGGATCGGCGTCAGCTCGCGCGAAATGGCGGGCATAGAGCTCCCACAGCGGCTGCACCGTGACGTCGAACAAACCGCCCGTCAGCGTGGCGTAGCGCTGCGAGGTTGAAAGCAGATCGACCATTTCGGCGGCCGGATCAACCAGGACACCCGTCCGGTTCAGCGCGACCAGGGCGGAATCGTCGAGATAGAGACTGAACAGCCGTTCGAGCCGGCGCGCCTCGGCGCAGGCCAGCGCGATCAGCCGCTCGGCCCGGCGGCGGTCTTCGTCGTGAATCTCCAGCGCTGCGACCGCGCCGAGCATCGTGCCGCGCCAGGTGACCGGCGCGGCCTCGGCACAAACGGGACGTCCGACGGACAGCGCGCCGAGCCCCGCGGCAGCGGCGCTGATCCGGATGAAGCGTCGGCGGGACAGCATTGGCGTCATGGCGTCCTCCTCGCTCCGTCACCCGGCGCCCCTTCGGACGCTTCGTCCGGCGCCGCGCCGCCGGCATTCGCGGAAGCGAGGACGTAGTCCCGCGGCACCTCGTCGAAGCCGACGATCCTGCCGCCGTTCTCACTTGCGAACCTCTCGGCGGCGGCCCGGTCCGAGAACGGCACGGCCTCGTCGCCGCCCATGCCGCTCTTGACTCGGCTCTCGATCACGAACAGCGCCTTGCGCGCCTCGATCCAATTGTCGGCGCTAGGCTTGTCCCAGTCGGGCGCCTTGCCCATGTCGGACACGTAGATCGCCAAAATGTCTTTGGGCTCATCCGGCAGCATGGTGAAGGCGATCGCATCGCGCACCGACGAGAACCAGACGGGCTGGATCAAGCTCGCGGCGAAGATGTGACCCTTGGGTCCGGGATGCTCGAGCACGTTCATGCCGCAGTAGTGGCCGATGTCCTCCGCGGTCATCCGATGCGGCGGCGGGATATTGGCAGCCTGCTTGTCGTTGCAGCCCGCGAGCGCGAGCGGCAGCAGCAGGGCGAGCAGCAGCGTTCGGCGCCTCATAGCTCCCTCCGCGAGAAGGCGAGCGCGGCCAGGCCCAGCGGCAGCAGCGTCCAGCCGAGCAGGGCGGTCAGCAGGACCGGCACCGTCAGCGACGTGGTTTGGGCGAGGCCGGCCATGCCGGCGAACGTGCTGACATTGGCGAAGCCGGTCAGATTGATCAGCCGGTAGGCGTCGGTCGGGTTCGCCAGCAGCATGACGTTGAGCGCGGCCGCAGAGATGCTGCGACCCTGGTCGAGCGCAAGTACGCCCAGCAGCGCCATGTCGTAGATGAGCACCAGCAGCAGCCACAATCCGATGCAAATGCCGGCAGCCGTTCCGCGATCACGCACGAGCGCGCTGACCAGATAGCCGATCGCCACAAACGCAGCTCCGAGCAGCACCGAGGAGCCGATCATGGCCACGAAGGCCACGAGACTGTCGCCATCGGTACGGCCGCCCGTCGCCGCCAGCGCCGTCACGGCAAGTCCGTAGCCAAGGCAGGTCGCGAAGGCGAGAACGGCGAGATGGCCCAGGAACTTGCCGAACAGCACCTGCGACCTCGCCACCGGGTAGCTGAGCAACAACAGCATCGTCCCCCGCTCCATCTCGCCGACGATGGCGTCGTGGGACATCAGCAGCGCGATCAGCGGAACGAGAAAGATGGTCAGGCTCGACAGGCTGACGATGACAACGTCGAGCGTGCGCACGCCGACATTGCCGGTCGGCGCGCTGCCGAGAAACGTCAGCGACAGGGCAAGCCCGGCCAGCAGCAGCGTCGCCGCAAGCACCCAGCGATTGCGGATCGCCTGATGGATCTCCTTGGCTGCGATGATCAGGATATTCATGAGGCCTGCTCCGATCGTCGGAGAAAGTGAGCGTAGAGCTCGTCGAGGCTCGGCGGGACCACGTCGACGTCCTCGACCGAATTGCCGGAGGCGGTGGCGCGATGCAACAGCTCGATCTTGCGTTCCGGCGTGGCGTCGATCTCGACGAGGTGGCCGTTCAAGCGGCGGCAGGTGGCGTCTTGCGGAGCCCATCCGGGCATCTCGCTGGGCGAAAGGCCGGCGACCTTGAGGCGGATCCTGGTCGGCAGCCGGGCGAGACGACGGAGTTCGTCGATAGATCCGTCCGCGACCTTGACGCCGCGGTTCATGATGATGACCCGGCCGGCGCGCTCTTCGAGCTCGGTCAGCGCATGCGACGAGAGCAGCACGGTCGCACCCGCCGCGGCGAGGCGCGCGATGATGTCGTAGAAGGTCTGCCGCAGCTCCGGATCGAGACCGGTGGTCGGCTCGTCCAGCAGCAGCACGCGCGGCTGCCCCAGCAGCGCCTGCGCGAGGCCGAGACGCTGGCGCATGCCCTTCGAATAGGTGTTGACCCGGCGGCGGCTGGCGGCGCCGAGGCCCACGGCATCGAGCAACTCCAAGCCCTTGGCAACCGGCTCCCGCTTCAGCCTGGCGTAAAAGGCCTGCGTCTCGCGGCCGGTCAGGGCAGGGTCGAAGGAGACGTTTTCCGGGAGATAGCCGAGCTGCCGTCGGCCCGCGAATTCACCGGCGGCGGGATTGTCCCCGAGAACCTCGATGGAGCCGCTGGTCGGCCGGATCAGCCCGAGCATGAGCTTCATGAGCGTGGTCTTGCCGGCGCCGTTGTGGCCGATCAAGGCGACCAGCTCGCCCTGGCCAAGCGTGAAGGAGGTATCGCGCACGGCCTTGACCGGCCCATAGGTCTTGGTGACGTCGCTGACGCGTACGATCCCCGTCATGGCGTTTCCTTCGCTGCGCGGCCGTTCGGCGGCGACACCATCGGATGACTGTCGACGACGCCGCCAGGCAGCAGCGCGGGAAATTGCGCCTGCGCCCAGCGGATCACCTGCACTGCGGGGCTGTTGATCAGGACCTTCGCGGCCGGCGCGGTCCACAGCACGCGATCGACGAGGTCGTTCGGCCGATACGCCGTATCGGCGATACCATCTCCGTTCAGGTCGAAAGCCGGATTGTCGCTCCAGTAATTGCCGCGCCCGCCGATCGACCAGTCGAGATGCCGGGTGCCGACATATTTCACCTGGTTGGCGTTGCTGACGAAGGAGTTGCCCGTGATCTCGTTGCCTTCGGAGCCGGCCGTGAAGTGCACGCCGATCGCGCAGCGCTCGAACCAGTTGTTGCGGAACTTGTTGTGGTTGGTGTTGTAGATGAACACGCACTTTTCCGGGCCGGTCTTGAGAGAGCTCTCCCGCTTCTGCTGCGGGAGCATGCCTCGCTCCTCGGCCGGCCCGTCCTCCGGCTTCTGCATCGTCGGGTTCAACTGGCCGCCGGTGACCCGGTTGCCTTCGATCACGGCGTAGTTTGCGTAGTTGAAGAGAAGTCCATAGTCGCGATCGCGATCGGAGCTGTTGCCGCGGATCACCAGACGGTTCGAGTACATGATGGCGTAACCGACGTGGTTGCCGATCGACACGTTGCCGCTGACTTCGCTGTCGTTGGTGTACATGTAGTGGACCGCGAAGCGAACCTGCTCGAAGCGGTTGTCGATGAAGCGGTCCTTGCTGCTGGAGATCGAGAAGATGCCGTCGCGGCCATAGCGGAACGTATTGTTGGCGATGGTGACATCGGGCGCGTTCCACAGCGAGACTCCATTGCCGGCCTCGCTGAGACGCCCGCCGCGCAGTCCCTCGATCTCGTTGCGCGCCACCCGCGAGCCCCTGGCGCCATGCACATAGACACCGAACAGGTTTTCCACCAGCCGGTTGTCCTCGATCCTCGCGCGCTCGGCCGTCTTCTGCAGGAAGATCCCGGAATTCATCGCCTGCAAGTCGCGGCCGGACCCGCGAATGGTCAAGCCGCGAATGGTCACATCGGCCGCGCTGACGGTAATGACGTTGCCGGAACCATCGCCATCGAGCACAGCGTCCCGACTCCCGACCAACTGCAAGGGGCGGTCGATCCGGATCGGACCATGATATTCGCCCGGCGCAAGCTCGACGACGTCGCCGGCGCGCGCATGATCCAGCACGGCTTGCAGCGGCTGGCCGGGTGCAGCCGTCAAGGTCTCCGCTTCGGCGAAGCCGGATAATCCGGCGGCGGCCAGCGCCGCCGGAAACATGCGTAACAGAAGTCGCACGAAGTCACTCCGATCAGACCGATTTCGGTTCGACGAACATCCTGCCCTTCATCTCCATATGCATGGCGTGGCAGAACCAGGAGCAATAATACCAGTAGACGCCTGGCTTGTCGGCCGTGAAGGTCACCGACGCGGTGGCCATCGGCCCGATCTCCATGTTGATGCCGTAGTTGACGATGCAGAACCCGTGCGTCAGGTCTTCGACCGCGTCGATGTTGGTGACGAAGACGGTCACTTCGTCACCTTGCTTGACCTGGAACTGATCGAGTCCATAGGCCGGCGCGGTCGAAGTCATATAGACCCGCACCTTGTTGCCGTCGCGGATCACCTTGGAATCCGCCTCGAGGTTGATGCCGTCGGCCTTGGCCTGCTTGACCGCATCCGCAAAGATCGGATCCGCGCGGTCATAGATCGAGATGGGGTTGATCTTGGAGCGGTGGACGATGGTCGCGTCATGCGGCTCGGCGAAGCTCGGGCCGTCATGCACGAGCTTCATCTGATCGCCCGAGATGTCGATCAGCTGATCGTTCTCCGGCTTGAGCGGGCCGACGTTCAGGAAGCGGTCCTTCGAGAACTTGTTCAGCGAGATGAGCCATTTTCCATCCGCCTCCTTGGTCTGGCCCATCGAGGTGTGGTTGTGGCCCGGCTGATAGTGCACGTCGAGCTTCTGGAGGATGGGGTTGACCTTCTCGCCCTTGAACGCGCGCTTGGCGAGGTCGATGTTCCACTTGCAGACCTGGCTGTCGAGGAAAAGGGTGGTGTAGGCGTTGCCCTTGCCGTCATAGGCCGTGTGCAGCGGGCCAAGGCCAAGCTCCGGTTCTGCAACGACAACGTCGCGCGGCTTGATCTTGTCATCGAACAGGTCGTCAAATTTGCGGACGTCCATCACAGTCACGGTGGGCGAGAGCTTTCCGGCCGCCACGATGTGGATGCCGTCCGGAGCGGTGTTCATGCCATGCGGATTGTTCGAGACCGGAACGTAGCGGGTGTAGGCCGAACCCTTGCGGCCGTCGATCACGGGCACGCCGTTCATCTCCTTGAAGTCGCCCTTCTTCACGGCCTCTTCGATCCGCTTGATGTTGAAGATGACGACCCAGTCCTGTTCGCTGGCGGTCATTTCCGCGAGAGTGACGCCTTCCTCACCGTTGTAGCAGGTCGCAAAGCAGTACTTGCCCTGGTAATCGGCATCGACATTGTCGAGGTTGCCGCTGACGATCACCTGCCAGGCTACCTTCATCGTGTCGCCGTCGATCGCACTGAAGATCGAGCGATACTGCTTGGGATCGTCCAGGATCTTGCCGTCATTGGGCAGCGGCACGCCATCCTCGCCGTTGGCGAAGACATAGCCCGTGCGCGGATATTTCTGCAGGCGGAGGCCGTGAACGGTGTGCTGGTTCGGCAGTTCGATGATCTTGTCGCACTTCATGATGTCGAGCCGCACCCGCGCGACGCGGCTATTGGCCTTGTCGTTCATGAAGGCATAGCGACCGTCATAGGTGCCGTCCGTGAACGAAATGTGCGGGTGGTGGAGGTCGCCGTTCAGGTAGGTGCCGCCGCGGTTCTTCAGGAACTCGCGGGTCGCAGGTTGCATCCCCTCGGTCAGAACCTTGATGCTTTCGTTGGTCTGCCCCCAGCCGGTCGCGCTGCAGCGATTGAAAACCGGAACGCGCATCAATTCGCGCATCGAGGGAAGGCCGACGACCCGCATCTCTCCGGACTGGCCGCTGGAGAAGAACACGTAATATTCGTCGAGCTCGCCGGGCGCGACCTCGGTCTTGTGAACGGCCGGCCGGGCTGCCGGTGCTTTCGGCGCGGCATTCTTGGTCTGCGCGTCCGCAGGCGCGACGAATCCGCCGTCCTTCAGCATCACTCCGCCGGCAAGGCCCACGCCCGCTGCGGCCGCCGTCGTTCCGAGCACGGTTCGTCGGCTGACGCCCTTGGTTTTTTCGTTTTCACTCATGATTGCCTCCTCGGCTTCGGGTTCAGTTTGGGGGTGGAGAGAGGACTGCCGATGCGGCAACGGGCTTGCCACCGGCGGTAATGACGGTCGCGGGACCCTTGCCGCCGGAGCGCATCGAGGGCGACGACATCGCCGCGAACTTCTCGCGCTTGAGCCGCACCTGGATCATGTGCGGGCAGCGGTGGTCGTCGTAATAGAGTTCCTGACAATGCATGCAGTAGATGCATTCGTTGACGTTGATGTGCCCCTCGGGATGGATCGACTGCACCGGGCATTCCTTGGCGCAGCGCTGACACGGCGAGCCGCATTCTTCCCAGCGGCGCAGCCATTCGAACGTCCGCATGCGCCCGGGAATCGCGAGCGCCGCGCCGAGCGGACAGAGGTAGCGACAGAAGAAGCGCTCGATGAAGAGGCCGATGACGAGCAGGGCGACTGCATAGGCCACGAACGGCCAGCTTCGTGAGAATTTCAGGATGATCGCGGTCTTGAACGGCTCGACCTCGGCAAATCGCTCGGCTATCTCGACGGAGTAGAGCGACAGCCCGAACAGTCCGAGAAAGATGATGTACTTGATCGGCCATAGCCGTTCATGCAGTCCCCACGGCACCGTTATTTGCGGCACCTTCAGCCATTTCGCAGCCGTGTTGGTGAGCTCCTGCAGTGCGCCAAAGGGACACAGCCAACCGCAGAACGGTCCGCGCCCCCAGAACAGGAGCCCGCCGGCCGTCGCCGCCCATAGAATGAAGATCAGCGGCGCGGCGAGGAAGAATTCCCAGTGGAAGCCGGTCACCAGCGCGTTGGTGAAGGTGACGACGTTGACGACGGAGAGCTGCGCGTTGGCGTACCAGCCGAGCCAGACCAGAACGAAGGCGAGATAGCCCCGCCGCACCCAGGTGTAGAGCACCGGGCGGCGCACCAAGAGGTTTTGGAAGAAGAAGACGCCGGTGAGGGCGGCCAGCATGAAGGCGGTGATGGCGATCGAGACCGTGCTCGATCGCCAGATCCGCATCCAGAGTGGCTCGTCCGCCTCCGCCGGCGGGGCGGCCGCGACGGCTGCCTGCGAGGGCGGAGGCGCTGCGCTCTCTGGCACGGTCACGGCCCGCTGCTCGCGGCGTATGTAGCTATCGGGCAGGGTGTAGTTGACGTCGAAGGTCAGGAATGCCTTGTCGCGGCCGCCGAGGCTGCGCTGCACCAGGAGCTGAAGCTGCCACGGCTGCGTTGGATCCAGCGTGAACTCGGGAGGCGTGACGAACAGCGCGACTTCCCTGAACTCCGGCGCGCCGACCGCGTCCAGCGCACCAAGGCGGGTATGGTTCCGGTCGCGGAAGCGGGTGCTGTTGCCTTCCTGCAGGATTTCGATCCGATCGAAGATACCACCGCGCACATAGGCCGAGCCCTTGAAGGAGTAGGGGCCGTTGCCGGCGACGATGATCGCCTGCTGTCCGGGCTTAAGGCCCTCCTTCAAGCGTCGATAGCCATCCTCGCCAAGGAGGCTGCGGCCGATCGTGGGCGCACTCGCGAGGGCGACGTAAAGATCGATGAAGGTGTCGTTCGCGTCACCCGGTTCGGGATATTGAGTCGCCGCCGCGCTGCCGGATTTTGCAAAGGCGTCGTTGATGTCGCCGATCCCGAGATGAAGCCGGCGGATCGAACCGTCGCCGACGAGGCTCTCCCAGTCGCGGACTTCGCTGTGTTCGAGATCCAGCGTCTTGATGGCGGGGGCAGGGCAGCTGAAACCGCCGCGCCGTTGCCGCCGCCAACACGGCCGCTTCGGATCAGCTTGGACGCCGCACGAACGATGCTGTCGCCCATCACCAGCACGGTGACGGTTGCGCCGCTGACGATGTCGACCTGCGGTGGCCTCTCGGCACCACTTGCGACCGGCTTCATGTCCTTGCCGATCAGCGCGTTCACGGCAGCGATGATGCGCGCCTCGGGAATGCCGACCAGCACGATCGGCTCCTTGTGATCGACGAGCTTGATGCCGGTGATGACGCCGTTGGGGTCGATTCCAGCCAGCAAGTGAATCGGTTTGCCGGAGTAGCCGACGGTGTTGGCGAAGTCGGAGTTCAGGAACACGAAACCTTGGAGCTGGTCGCCACGATAGACGGGCACGATGGGCGGATCGCCCTGCGGAGGTCCGAACCGCTCGGCGCTTGGGAAGAAGTCAGCAGGCGATGTTTTGGAAAGATAACCGGCAAGATTTCCTGCGGCGCATGCGGGTTCGAGCCACAGCGTTGCACAGATCGCAAAGAGGACGGCGAGCAACGGGCCGCCGAGCCAATCGTTTGCGGTTGCGGAACAACTCCGGGCCATGAGCACCACAGGTGGAACAGCCGCCCCAAACGAGGACAGCTTTTCATTCGATTTCGAAAGTTTGATGTCCCGGGATCGCCGCTGACGCCGGGTTGGCAGGCTCATTGCCTGAGCCGAATTGACTCGCGTCAATACAGCCTTGTTAGTATCCGGACACGATGCCTCATTGCGCTGGATCAAACAGCGAAGGAATTCGGCAATGCCTCTGCTTCGAAAGGCTCTCCTGGGAGCCGAGCCGACCGGTACCTTGCAGTCGCTTGATGAGCTGTTCGCGCTCGCGCATGCCATGGAACAGGAGGCCGCGAACAGGTACAGCGGATTTGCCGATGAGATGCGTCGGCAGAACAAGAACGACTTGGCGGCGGTATTCACCCAACTCGCAGCCGCGGAACGCGAGCACGTCGACAGCGTCGCACGATGGTCGCAATCGCGCTGCGGCAAGGATCCGGATCCTGCGCTGGTGCGCTGGGAAGCGCCCGAGACCTTCGATGCAGAGACCGCCGCTGAGGTGAACACCTCGCGGCTTTTGACGCCGTACCGCGCGTTAGCGATGGCAGTGCGCAATGAGGAACGGGCCTTCGCGTTCTGGTCCTACCTGGCAGCCTATTCCCGGGATCCTGAAGTCAAGAAGGCGTCTGAGGCCATGGCAAGGGAGGAACTCGGCCATGTCGCCGCGCTGCGAAAGGAGAGGCGGCGCGCATATCGCCACGAACACGAACGGAGCCGTGCCGAGACGTCGGCGGAGCCTCGACCGCCGCATATCGACGCGCAGCGGCTCGAGCTCCGCCTGGCCGCGCAACTTGCCGAGATGGAACCACGCCTGAGCGGGCCAGCGGCGGTCCGGATAAGGGGCATTCGCCAACAGGCAATCGAGATGGCCGACGCCGCCGTGGGTGCGGGAAGCTTTCCGGCGCCCATGGAACGCAAAGGCCCATTGGAGGTCGCCGAAGCGCTCGTCGACGGCTACCTCGAAGGCGCCGAACGGGCGACCGATGCGGCCCACCTCGAACGCCTGCAGCGACTGGCAGAGCAAGCGATCTCGAGATTGGCTTGGCTCCGATCGCTGTCGGCGGCGTAACGCGCTTGCGGCAATCGTGGCTATGGGTGCCGTCGATCGCATGGCGGCTTGTCCGAAGGACAGTGGCCGGCAGGCCGTCGAAAGCGTCCCAGACGGAATCTCAGGGTGGGCCCTCGGTGCGATGCGAGCGGTCGGATGCCGTTGCCAGAGCAAAATCCACAATTCGCATAAGGTATATTATGGAATATATTTATGTACAATGAGATCAATCATTTGGGCGGAATTGCTGACATCCGACCTTCGCCAAAGCCCGTATCTCCGTCTGCGCGTCGGCCGTCGTCTTAGCTCTTGACGTCTACTGTGCATGGGGTTGTTTTTCAGGTTTTGAAACGGGTCGAGGTCTGCGAAAGCCGATATTGCCGTGACCTTGTCCGGCTGCAATAAGCGAGGCATCCGCGAGATCGCAGATGACCCTAAGGCCGACCGCCCGTATAGGTTTGCATCTCAGAACAACAACAAACCTTCCGAGGAAGCAGACCCATGGTCCTTTCCACGCGCTATTCCCGACGCACGCTTCTCAAGGCTTCCGCCGCGACCGCGGTCCTGGGCGGCCTCGGTGCGCCCCATGTGGCCCGCGCCCAGAGCGCCGAGTTCACCTACAAGTACGCCAATAACCTGCCCGACACCCATCCGCTCAACGTCCGTGCCAAGGAGATGGCGGCGGCGATCAAGACCGAGACAGGCGGCAAGTTCGACCTGCAAATCTTCCCGAACAACCAGCTCGGCTCCGACACCGACATGCTGAGCCAGATCCGCTCCGGCGGCGTCGAGTTCTTCACGCTGTCCGGCCTGATCCTGTCGACCCTGGTGCCGGCGGCGTCCATCAACGGCATCGGCTTCGCGTTCCCGGACTACGACACGGTCTGGAAGGCCATGGACGGCGATCTCGGCGCCCATGTCCGCGGCGAGATCAAGAAGGCCGGCCTCGAGGTCATGGACAAGATCTGGGACAACGGCTTCCGCCAGACCACGTCGTCGACCAGGCCGATCGCCGGGCCTGACGATCTCAAGGGCTTCAAGATCCGCGTGCCGGTGTCGCCGCTGTGGACCTCGATGTTCAAGGCGTTCGATGCCGCGCCCGCCTCGATCAATTTCAGCGAGGTTTATTCCGCACTCCAGACCAAGATCGTCGAGGGCCAGGAGAACCCGCTGGCCATCATCTCGACCGGCAAGCTCTACGAGGTGCAGAAGTACTGCTCGCTGACCAACCACATGTGGGACGGATTCTGGTTCCTGGCCAACCGCAGAGCCTGGGAAAAGCTGCCGCAGGACGTGCGCACCGTCGTCGCCAGGAACATCAATGCCGCCGCCGTTAGGGAGCGTGAAGATACCGCCAAGCTGAACGCCAACCTGCAGCAGGAGCTCGCGGGCAAGGGCCTGGCCTTCAACCAGCCGGCCATCGCGCCGTTCCGCGACAAGCTGCGCTCCGCCGGCTTCTATGCCGAATGGAAGGGCAAATATGGCGATCAGGCCTGGGAGCTTCTGGAGAAGGCCGTCGGCAAGCTGTCGTAGCACGTTGGGGCCGTCGAGGTCGGTATCAGGATGGCTCATGTCGAGATCGAGATGACCGAAGCTGTGGGCGAGGTGACGTTGCAGTCCCCTCGCCGACCTTCGCTGCTGGCCTCAGTCGAGCGCGTGCTCGGCCTCGTCGTCGAAATCCCCACGGCGATCCTGGTGGTCGCCGAGATCGTGATCCTGTTTGCCGGCGTGGTCGCACGCTATGGCCTGCACCGGCCGCTGATCTGGTCGGACGAGCTCGCCTCGATCCTGTTCCTGTGGCTCGCCATGCTGGGAGCGGCGGTCGCGTTCCGCCGCTCCGAGCACATGCGCATGACGGCGGTCGTCGCCAGCGCCAGGCCGGCGATGCGGGCCTATCTCGATCTGGTCGCGACCTCCGCGGCCCTGGCGTTCCTGATCCTGATTGTGTGGCCGGCCTGCGACTACGCCTATGAAGAAAGCTACATCACGACGCCGGCGCTGCAGATCTCCAATATGTGGCGCGCCGCTGCGCTGCCGGCCGGCATCGGCCTGATGGCGGCCTTTGCCCTGCTGCGGCTCGCGCGCGCGGCCGACCACCGCATGGTTGCGGCCGCCGTCCTGTCGGTTGCGGTCGTGATCGGCCTGTTCTGGCTGGCCGAGCCATTGCTGCGACCGCTCGGCAATCTCAACCTCATCATCTTCTTCGTCGGCGTCGCCGGCTTCTGCGTGTTTGCCGGGGTTCCCATTGCGTTCGGCTTTGGTCTTGCGATCTACGGCTATCTCGCGCTGACCACGCGCACGCCGGTCATGGTGCTGGTCGGGCGCATGGACGAGGGCATGAGCCACCTCATCCTGCTTTCCGTGCCGCTGTTCGTGTTCTTGGGGTTGCTGATCGAGATGACCGGCATGGCGCGGGCCATGGTGGCGTTCCTGGCAAGCCTGCTCGGCCATATCAGGGGCGGCCTGCATTACGTGCTGGTCGGCGCGATGTACCTCGTCTCCGGCATCTCTGGCGCCAAGGCGGCCGACATGGCGGCAGTCGCGCCCGTGCTGTTCCCGGAGATGAAAGAGCGCGGCGCCAAGCCCGGCGATCTCGTCGCGCTGCTGGCGGCCACCGGCGCCCAGACCGAGACCATCCCGCCCAGCCTCGTGCTGATCACGATCGGCTCGGTCACGGGCGTCTCGATCGCCGCCCTCTTCACCGGCGGCCTCCTGCCCGGCGTCGTGCTCGCCGTCACGCTCTGCATGCTGGTGTGGTGGCGCTACCGCCACGAGGACATGGGCCACGTCCGCCGCGCGACGGCATCCGAGATCGGCAAGACCTTCGTCGTCGCCCTGCCCGCGCTCGCGCTGCCTTTCGTGATCCGCTATGCCGTGGTCGAGGGCATCGCGACCGCGACTGAAGTTTCCACCATCGGCATCGTCTATGGCGCCCTCGTCGGCCTCCTGATCTACCGCCGCTTCGACTGGCGACGGCTGTTTCCGATGCTCGTCGAGACCGCCGCGCTGTCGGGTGCGATCCTCCTGATCATCGGCACCGCAACCGGCATGGCCTGGGGCCTGACCCAATCCGGCTTCTCGCGCTCGCTGGCTGCGGCCATGACGGGATTGCCGGGCGGGGCTGCGACCTTCATCGCCGTGTCGATCCTGGCCTTCACCATCCTCGGCAGCGTGCTGGAGGGTATCCCGGCGATCGTGCTGTTCGGACCGCTGCTGTTTCCGATCGCCCGCGCCGTCGGCGTGCACGAGGTGCACTACGCCATGGTGATCATTCTCGCCATGGGTATCGGGCTATTCGCCCCGCCCTTCGGCGTCGGCTATTATGCCGCCTGCGCCATCGGGCGCGTCGATCCGGCCGAAGGCATCAGGCCGATCTGGGGCTATCTGCTGGCGCTGCTGGTGGGATTGATCATCGTCGCGATCTTCCCCTGGATCTCGATCGGATTTCTTTGATGCGGTTTAAGGAGGGTGTCGATGAGCGAGCGACAGAACCCGTACAATATCGGCCTCGACAAGACGCAAGCCAATTATGTGGCGCTGAGCCCGCTGAGCTTCCTCGCGCGAAGCGCGGCGGTCTATCCCGATCACGTCAGCACGGTCTATGAAGGCCGCAGCTTCACCTGGGCGCAGACTTATGAGCGCTGCAAGCGCTTTGCCTCCTGGCTTTCGAGCAAGGGCATCGGCGTCGGCGACACCGTCGCGGCGATGCTGCCGAACATTCCCGCGATGAACGAGGCGCACTTCGCGGTGCCCATGACCGGCGCCGTGCTCAACGCGCTCAACATCCGCCTCGATGCGCCTTCGATCGCGTTCCAGCTCGATCATGGCGGCGCGAAAATCATCCTGGTCGATCCAGAGTTTTCAGGCGTCATCACTGCGGCCCTGGCGCAGATGACCGGCCCCAAGCCGCTGGTGGTCGACGTCGACGATGCATCGTTCAAGGGCGGCACCCGCATCGGCGAGATCGAATACGAGGCAGGCGTCGCCGAAGGCGATCCAGGCTTCGCGCCGATCACGCCGAGCGATGAATGGGACGCGATTGCGCTGAGCTACACCTCGGGCACGACGGGCAATCCCAAGGGCGTCGTCACCCATCATCGCGGCGCCTATCTGAACGCCGTCAGCAACATCCTCGCCGGCAATCTCGGCCAGCATCCGGTCTATCTCTGGACGCTGCCGATGTTCCACTGCAACGGCTGGTGCTTTCCCTGGACCATTGCGGCGGCCGCCGGCATCAATGTCTGCCTGCGCAAGGTCGAGCCGACCAGGATCTTCGAGCTGATCAAGCAACACGGCGTCACCCATATGTGCGGCGCGCCGATCGTCTACAACACGCTGATCAACGCGCCCGATGCACCAAAGGGCGATGCGGCCCGCCGCGTCGTCGGCCTGATCGCGGGCGCAGCGCCACCGGTCGCGGTGCTGGAAGGCGCCGAAAGCATCGGCATCAAGCTGACGCATGTTTACGGCCTGACCGAGGTCTACGGCCCCGCCTCCGTCTGCGCCGAGCAGCCGGGCTGGGATGACCTGCCCGCCGCCGAGCGCGCGCGCATGAAGCGCCGGCAGGGCGTACCCTACCCGCTGCAGGAAAGCGTCACCGTGATTAACCCGCAAACGATGCAGCAGGTGCCGCGCGACGGCGAGACCATCGGCGAGGTCATGTTCCGCGGCAACATCGTGATGAAGGGCTACCTGAAGAACGAGAAGGCGACGAAGGAAGCTTTCGAAGGCGGCTGGTTCCACACCGGCGATCTCGGCGTGCTCGACGAGCACGGCTACGTCATCATCAAGGATCGCTCCAAGGACATCATCATCTCCGGGGGCGAGAACATTTCCTCGGTCGAGGTCGAGGACATCCTCTACAAGCACCCGGCCGTGCTGTTCGCGGCCGTGGTGGCAAAGCCCGATCCGAAATGGGGTGAAGTGCCCTGCGCCTTCGTCGAACTGAAAGAGGGCGCCAGTGCCAGCGAGGCGGATATCATCGCCTTCTGCCGCAGCCAGATGTCCGGCTTCAAGACGCCGAAGGCGGTCGTGTTCGGGCCGATCCCGAAGACGTCCACGGGCAAGATCCAAAAGTTCCTGCTGCGCAACGAAGTCGGCTCGGTGAAGGCGATCTCGGCCTGACCAGCGGCCAAAGAAGCTTCCGCCCGCCTGCGGCGGGCGGAAGCTCTCTCATCCTCACATCTTCTTGTAGGCGTCGAGCACCGCCTGACCGTCGGCCCCTGCCTTCTTAAGCCAGTCGGCCGTGAGCTGGTCGCCGATCTTCTGGAAGCCGGCCTTCAGTGCCGGGCTCGGCGGCTCGACAGTCATGCCTTTGGCCTTGAGCTGACCGAGGTACCAATTGGCCTTCTCTTCCCAAGCCTTCCAGCCGCGCGTCTCCGCGGTGGCGGCGGCCTTCAGGATGGCCTCCTGGGTCGGCTTGTCGAGCGCCTCGAACGCAGCCTTGTTGACGAAAGTGTAGTTCTTCGGAATCCAGGCCTGCACGTCATAGAAGTATTTGAGCGACTCCCACGCCTTCGAATCGTAGCCGGTGCCGCCCGACGACATGAAGGAGTTCACCACGCCGGTCGCCAACGCCTGTGGCAGTTCCGCAGCCTGGATCGTGACCGATTGCGCGCCGACCAGTTCGCCGATCCGCGCGGTCCCGACATTGTAGGCGCGCCACTTCAGACCCTTCATGTCCTCGATCGTGGCCAGCGGCTTGTTGACGTAGACGCCCTGCGGTGCCCACGGCACCACGAACAGCAGCTTGAGACCTTGCGCGTCGAGCTTCTTGGCGATCGCAGGCTTGGAGGCCTGATACAGCTTCGTCGCCTCGGGGAAGCTGGTCGCGAGGAACGGCACGACGTCGACGCCGAAGATCGGGTCTTCGTTCTCGTGGATCGACAGCAGCACCTCACCCATCTGCGCCTGCCCGGTCACCACGGCGCGCTTGATGTCGGGCGCCTTGAACAGCGAGGCGCCCGGATGAACCGTGATCTGGAGCTTGCCCGAGGTGGCGGCTTCGACGTCCTTGGCGAACGCGACCAGGTTTTCGGAGTGCGGATTGTCCGCAGGATACGCTGCCGGCAGATTCCATTTGCTCTGAGCCAAGGCAGGTGTCGCGGCCAGCACAACGCCGGCAATCAAGGATGCGTGGAATAAACGAGACATCATCGGACTTCTCCTCACAGTCGATCTAGAGAACGGGTACGCTCAGTCTGGGAAAGCGAGCTTCGGCAGGAACGTCACGATCTGCGGATACTCCGTGATGATGAAGACCGCAGCGAGCAATAGCACGAAGAACGGGAAGGCCGCCCGCGCGACCGTGAACGTATCGCGGCCGCTCATGTTCTGGAGCACGAACAGGTTGAACCCCACCGGCGGCGTGATCTGCGCCATTTCGACGTGGATGATCAGATAGACGCCGAACCAGACCAGGTCGAGGCCGGCCTGCCTGACCATGGGCAGCACGATGACAGCGGTCAGAACGATCATCGAGATGCCGTCGATCAGGCAACCCAGGATGATGTACATGATGCTCAGATACAGCGCCAGCATGCTCGGCGTGAGCTGCTGGCCCTGGACCCAGGTGGCGAGCGCGGCCGGAATCCCCGTATAGGCCATCGCCGCCGTGGTGTAGGCCGCGCCTGCCAGGATCAGCATGATCATGCAGGTCAGGCGCGTCGCGCTCATGATGCTCTCGAGGAAGTTCTTGCGCGTGAGCGTGCCGCTCCACCAAGCCAGCAGCAGCGCGCCGGAAACGCCCCAGGCCGCGCACTCCGTCGCCGTCGCAAAGCCGAGAACGAGCGACAGGAACACCGCCAGGATCAGCAGCAGGCAGGGCGCGAGCTTGGCGGACTCGCGCAGCTTCTGCCGGAGCGGCATGGGCGGATCGCGCGGCGGAACCTTTGTCGGGTTGAGCAGCGACCAGATGATGATGTAGCCGGAATAGAGCGCGATCACGAGCAATCCCGGCAGGAAGCCGCCGAGAAACACTTGAAGCACGGAGACGTTCGCCGTGACGGCATAGACCACCATCGGAATCGACGGCGGGATCAGCAGGCCGAGCGTGCCTGAGCCCGCCAGCGATCCGAGGCTCAGGCCCTTGTCATAGCCGCGCTTGTCGAGCTCCGGCAGCGCGATCTTGCCGATCGTCGCGCAGGTCGCCGCCGACGAACCCGACACCGCCGCGAAGATGCCGCAGCCGATCACGTTCACATGTGTCAGCCGTCCCGGCAGCCACTGCACCCAGGGCGACAGGCCGCGGAACATTTCCTCCGACAATTTGGTGCGGAAGAGAATCTCTCCCATCCAGATGAACAACGGCAGGGCCGCCAGTGTCCAGGATGAGCTCGCGCTCCAGGTGGTGGTCGCAAGCACGGTGCCGAGCGGCAGGCTCGTGGTGAGCGCCATCGCCACGAAGCCGACCAGCCCGAGCGAGACCGCGATCCAGACGCCGCTTCCCAGCAGCAGGATCATGACGCCGAGCAGGACGAACGACAGCTCGATCATGCCGAGACTGGCCATGGTCAGCCCCCACCGCCCTGCGAGATGCGTTCGACGAACTCTTCCGGAGTTTCGTCGGGCGAGCCCTTCTCGTAGCTCGGACGGTTGCCGCCGATGACGTTGACCATCTCGTCGATCAGCGCGATCGAGAGGATCACGAGGCCGCCGGCGAAGCCGAGCTGGGGAATCCAGAGCGGAAGCGCGACCACGCCCTGCGCCACGTCGTTGAAGCGCCAGGAATCGCAGGTCATCTGCACAGCATGACGGGTGAAGTAGAGAATGAAGGCAGCGGCAATGCCGAGCGCCACGACCTCCGCGATCTGCTTGGTCCGCCCGTGCAAGCGCTCCAGCAACAGGCCGACGCGGATCATCTCTCCGCGCTTGAAGGTGTGAGCGAGGCCGAGGAACGCCATCGCCGCCATGCACCAGGACGCAAAATCATCGCCGGCGGGAATGTTGAGCGCAAACTGGCGCCCGACCGACATCACCATCATGATTGCGAAGATCGCGACCAGGAAGACGCCCGCGGCATAGCCCGCGCCGAGATAGAGGAGGTCCAGCGCGCGTCGTACCGGTCCCTGAGTCGCTACTTCGTCCTCTGCCAACGCGATCCCCATCCTCACACGAGGCGACTCGACGGACCGATAGCATCCGACTGCCGGTCCTGTTTGAATATCGCCCTGCCCAACGCCTGTCTTTCAGACGTTAGATCAACATGATGGGGCCGGTGCAAGCAAGGTCTATGCCGGCTGGCAGGAGAATTTCCACCGCGGGTTTAGTGCGTCTCGAGCCGCAGCCCGTCATAGGCCGGCACCACGCCAGGGGGCAGCGACTGCCGGATAACCTCATAATCGACGTCGGCGGTCATGTTGGTGATGACCGCGCGCTTCGGCTTGAAGCGCTCGATCCAGGACAGCGCGTCGTTGATGCTGAAATGGCTGACATGGCCGGTGTAACGCAGGCCGTCGACGATCCAGAGATCGAGATTTTCCAGCGCCTCCCAGCTCTCGCGCGGGATATCATTGAGATCAGGCGTGTAGGCCGCATCCCCGATGCGGTAGCCGAGCGCGGGGATGTTGCCGTGCTGCACCAGAAAGGCGGTCATCGTCACCGCGCCGCCCTTCCCCAGAATGGTCTGGCTTTCTCCCGCCTCGATCGAATGCCGCGTCAGGATCGGCGGATAATCGCTGCCCTCGGGCGAGATGAAGCAATAGGAGAACCGCGACAGGATGTCCTTGGCGGTCGACTGGTTGAAATAGGTTGGAATGCGCCGGCGCATGTGCATGACGACCGAGCGCAGATCATCCATGCCGTGGGTCTGGTCGGCATGTTCGTGCGTCAGGAACACCGCGTCGATGTGGTCGACATTGGTCGAGAGCAATTGTTCGCGCAGGTCCGGCGAGGTGTCGATGATGATGCGTGTCGTGCCATGCTCGGACGTCCGTTCGACCAGCAGCGAGCAGCGGCGACGGCGGTTCTTGGGATTGTTGGGATCACAGGCGCCCCAGCCGAGCGCCGGGCGCGGCACGCCGGCGGAGGAGCCGCAGCCCAGGATCGTCAGCGTCAGCGTCATGTGGCTCCCAGTCTCAAGCTTTCACCTTCGAGAACAGGCGGAAGAAGTTTTCGCTGGTCTGGCGCGAGATCTCGTCGAGCGACACGCCGCGCGTCTCGGCGAGCACTTTTGCGACTTCGACCACGTAGGCCGGCTCGTTGCGTTTGCCCCGAAACTTGCCGGGCGCAAGATAAGGCGAGTCTGTTTCGACCAGAATACGGTCGGGCGGCAGTTCGGCTGCGATCGCGCGTAAGGTCTCCGATTTCTTGAAGGTCAGGATTCCCGTGAAGCCGATATAGAGCCCGAGCGACACCGCCTTCAGTGCCAGCTCGCGCCCGCCCGTGTAACAATGCAGGACGGCGCGAAACGATCCCTTTGCGGCCTCCTCTTCCAGGATGCGCGCGCAGTCCTCGTCGGCCTCGCGGGTATGGATCACCAGCGGCAGGCCGGTGGTGCGGGCGGCGGCGATGTGGGCGCGAAAGCCCCTCGCCTGCGCCTCCGGCGAGCCGTTGTCGTAGAAATAATCGAGCCCGGCCTCGCCGAGCGCGACGACCTTGGGATGCTGGGTCAGCGCAATCAGCTCATCCGGCGCGATGCCGTCCTCCTCGTCCGCATGATGCGGATGGGTGCCGACCGAGCAATAGACGTCGTCATAGCGCTCCGCGATGGCGAGCAGGTCCTGCAGCCGCCGGACCCGCGTCGAGATCGTGACCATGCGGGCGATCCCGGCGGCTCGCGCCCGCGACACGATACCGTCGAGATCTTCCGCAAAGTCCGGAAAATCCAGATGGCAATGACTGTCGACCAGCATCGTGCGAACGCCTTCAGGCCGCCGGCTCGACGTAGCGCGGGAACGCCGGCATCGGCGCCGGCAGCGTCGAACCGGGCGCGATGCGCTTGGCGCCGCCGAGCATGTCAAAATTGCGCTCGGCTTCGGGGATGCCGAGGCTGTCGAGCAGCTTGCCGGAGGCGGTCGGCATCGCGGGCTGAGCCAGGATCGCAATCTGACGCACGACTTCGGCGGTGACGTAGAGCACCGTCTTCTGCCTGGCCGGATCCGTCTTGGCGAGCGCCCACGGCGCTTCACCCGCAAAATAGCGGTTGGCCTCCGCGACCACGGCCCAGACGGCGTTGAGCCATTGATGAATCTGCTGCGTCGCCATGGCTTCACGCGAGGCAGCGATCATGCCGTCGGCCATCGCCAGGATCGCCTTGTCGTTGTCGCTGAACTCGCCGGGCTCGGGCAGCACGCCGCCGAGCTGTTTTGCGATCATCGACAGCGAGCGCTGCGCGAGATTGCCGAGATCGTTGGCGAGATCGGCGTTGATGCGCGCGACAATCGCCTCGTGATTGTAGTTGCCGTCCTGGCCGAACGGCACCTCGCGCAAGAAGAAGTAGCGCAACTGGTCGACGCCGTACTGGTCGGCGAGGTTGAAGGGATCGACAGTGTTGCCGACCGACTTCGACATCTTCTCGCCCCTGTTGAACAGGAAGCCGTGGGCATAGACCCGTTTCGGCAGCGGGATGCCCGCCGACAAAAGGAAGGCCGGCCAATACACCGCATGGAAGCGGATGATGTCCTTGCCGATGACGTGCACGTCGGCCGGCCAATAGCGCCAGTTCTTGTCGCTCTCATCGGGGAAACCGACGCCGGTGATGTAGTTGGTCAACGCATCGACCCAGACATACATCACGTGCTCTTCGTCGCCGGGCACCTTCACGCCCCAATCGAACGTGGTGCGCGAGATCGAGAGATCGCGCAGGCCGCCCTTGACGAAGCTCACCACCTCGTTCTTGCGCGAGTCCGGCCCGACGAAATCGGGCTGATCCGCATAGAGCTTGAGCAGCTTGTCCTGGTACTCCGACAAGCGGAAGAAATAGCTCTTCTCCTCCACCCATTCCACCGGCGTGCCCTGCGGCCCCAAGCGCACGCCATCGTCGTTCACACGCGTCTCGTCCTCGGCGTAATAGGCCTCGTCACGGACTGAGTACCAGCCCGAATAGGTGTCAGCGTAGATGTCGCCGTTCGCTTCCATGCGGCGCCAGATCTCCTGGCTGGAGCGGTGATGCTGCTCCTCGGTGGTGCGGATGAAGCGGTCGAACGACACGTCCAGGCGCTCGTCCATCTCTCTGAAGCGGCCGGCATTGCGCGTCGCGAGCGCGGCGGTGGACATGCCTTCGCTCGCCGCCGTCTGAATCATCTTCTGGCCGTGCTCGTCGGTGCCGGTCAAAAAGAACACATCCTTGCCGTCGAGCCGCGCAAAGCGCGCCAGGGCGTCGGTCGCGATCGCCTCATAGGCATGACCGATATGCGGGCTACCGTTAGGATAGGCGATCGCGGTGGTGATGTAGAAGATGTTGTCGCGCGCGGCGGCAACCGCAGGCGCGGCAACGTGCGCAGAAGCGACGGGCTTCGGCGAACGAGGAGCCTTTGGCTTCGGCGCCTTTGGCTTCTCAGGCGTCACGACGGGAGTCGGTGCGGCGGTCACGGCAGGCGCAGCCGCCTTTTTCGCAACCTTCTTCGCCGGAGCCTTGGCCGGCTTTTTGGCAGCTTTCTTCACCGCCTTCTTGGCGACGACCTGCTTCTTCGCGGCCTTCTTTGCGGCGCCCTTCTTCACGCTCTTCTTGACGACAGCCTTCTTGGTCTTCTTGACCTTCTTGGCAGCTTTGGCCGCGCGCGCCTTGGCCTTTTTCGCGGCTTTCTTGACGGCCTTCTTCGCAGCCTTCTTGCCGCTCTTGCGTTTGACGGATTTCTTAGCTCGCGTTGCCACCACGAATTCCTTTACCGGCTTCTCGAATTTTGGAAACGGCTCGGCGTTCCGTTATTGTTTTGCGCATGATCTTTCGGAAAACCGCTGCGCACTTTTCCGGATCATGCTTTAGCGCGTTGCGTCCGCCAGCCAGCCGAACACCGAGAAAACCAAGGGCTTTCGCTCCAGATTGTAGGTTTCGGTGTCGCGCGCGGCGCGGACGATCTTTTCCCATACCTCAGCTAGCCGCGCAAGGCGCGGCAGGTTCTGGTTGGCATTGGCCTCATCCGCATGCAGGCGCTCCGCAATCCAGCGGTCGATGCCGTCGATGAAGGCCGCAAGCGCCACGCGGTCGCTGGTGCCGAGCGAATCGCCGAGCGTGTGCAATTCGCGCGGATCGACCTGCGGCAGGCGCGCGAGCAGCGCCGCCGTGCGCTGCTGAAGCTTCAGGGCCTCGCCACCGAGCAACGTCAGCGTCCGTGCGACGCTGCCCTCGGAGGCCTCGGCCGCCTCGCGCAGCGCGGCATCGTTCGGATCGAGCTCAGCCGCCGAAGCGGCGGCGCCGATCACATCGTTCGTCGCGAGCGGCCGCAGGCGCAGCTTGCGGCAGCGCGACTGGATCGTGGCGAGCACCCGCGCGGGCGCGTGGCTCACCAGCAGGAACAGCGATTGCTGCGGCGGCTCCTCCAAGATCTTCAGAAGCGCGTTGGCCGCGTTCGGATTGAGCTCGTCGACGGTGTCGACGATGCAGACGCGCCAGCCTTCGGCCGCGGCGGTCGAGCCGAAGAAACCGATCGTCTCGCGCGTCTCGTCCACGGTGATCACGGTGCGCATCACGCCGCGCTCGTTGGCGGTGCGCTCGAGCGTCAGCAGGCCGCCATGCGAGCCGGCCGCCACCTGCCGCGCCACGGCGTCGTCGTGATCGATCGCAAGGCTTTCGGCGCGCTGCACGGCCGGCGCCAGCGGCTGCGCATGGGTGAGCACGAAGCGCGCCATGCGATAGGCCAGCGTCGCCTTGCCGATCCCCTGTGGCCCGCCGATCAGCCAGGCATGCGGAATGCGTCCGCTGCGATAGGCATCAAGCAGCGCGGCCTCCGCCTCGCGATGGCCGAACAGCTGCGACGTCTCGCGCGGATGCGGTATGGCGGTTTCG
>NZ_LAXE01000001.1:4533439-4559814 GCF_003122645.1 Bradyrhizobium sp. SUTN9-2 | reverse complement strand
AGCCTCAAACCTGTCGGGCGTGCCGCTGCCGCGGCGCGCGGCGGCGCGTTGCAGGCCGATCTCGACCGGCAAATCGAGGATGATGGTGAGGTCCGGCTTGAGGTCGCCGATCGTCACCCTTTGCATCGCGTTGATCAGGCCATCGGGCACCTGGCCGAGGCTGCCCTGATACGCGCGCGTCGAGTCCGCGAAGCGGTCGCACAGCACCCAGACGCCCTGGCTCAGCGCCGGCTGGATCACGGTGCGGACATGGTCATCGCGCGCGGCGGCAAACAGCAGCGTCTCGGCCTCGGGGCCGAGCAGCTTGCCCATGCCCGACAGCACCAGATGACGCATGATTTCAGCGCCCGGCGAGCCGCCCGGCTCCCGCGTCACGCGGATGCGCAGCTTTGCCGCCTTGAGGCGGTCGGCGAGCTTCTTGATCTGGGTCGACTTGCCCGTGCCCTCGCCGCCTTCAAAGGTGATGAAGCGTCCCCGTCCGGACGGCCGCTGTGCAGCGCTCTCACTCATGATCAGAGCTTCTCGGCGCCTGCGCGGAACATGCCGATCACGAGCTCGCTGGCGCCGTCGATCGCGCGGCGCATGGTCGAGCCGGTGCCGATCGCCTCCGCGGCGTAGACCGGCGTCTCGACCGCGATGTTGCCGCTGCGCCAGACCCTGACCACGCCGACCCGCTGGCCGGCCTCGATCGGCGCGCGCACCGGGCCACTATAGACGATGCGCGCAATCAGCTTGTCGCTGCCGTTCTTGTGCACCATCACCTTCACAGGGGTCTTGGCGATGAGCTTGACCGACCGGCTCTCGCCGCCGAACACCTTGGCGTAGCCGACCGGCTGCTCGGCTGCGATCAGGGTGCGGGTCTCGAAATTGCGAAAACCCCATTCCAGCATCTTCTTGGCTTCCGTGGCGCGGTCCTCGGGATCGTCAAGTCCGTTGACGACGACGATCAGCCGCGTGCCGTTCTGCACGGCGGAGCCGACCATGCCGTAGCCGCCTTCCTTGGTGTAGCCGGTCTTCAGGCCGTCAGCGCCTTCCATCGAATTGAGCAGCGGATTGCGGTTTTGCTGGCGGATCTTGTTCCAGGTGAACTCCTTCTCGCCGAACAGTTTGTAGAATTCGGGGAAGTCCAGGATGATGTGCCGGGCAAGCATGCCGAGCTCGCGCACCGTCATCTTGTTGCCGGGATCGGGCAGACCGCTGGAATTGGCGAAGGTCGACCTGGTCATGCCAAGCTCGCGGGCGCGCTTGGTCATGAAGTCGGCGGCAAAGATCCGCTCATTGCCCGCCATGGCTTCGGCCAGCGCGATGCAGGCGTCGTTGCCGCTCTGGATGATCGCGCCGCGCAGGAGATCGTCGACCGAGACCTTGGTGTTGATGGCGGCGAACATGGTCGAGCCGCCCGAGGGGGCCCCGCCTCTGCGCCAGGCATTCTCGCTGATCCGATACTCGTCGTTCAGCTTGATGTCGCCCTTCTTGATGGCGTTGAAGACGACCTCGGCGGTCATCAGCTTCATCATGCTCGAGGGCGCGCGCAGCTCGTCGGCGTTCTTCTCGAACAGCACGCTGCCCGAGGAGGCTTCGATCAGGATCGCGGTCGGGGCATCGCCGTCGAAGCCGGCATCTTCCGCTTTCTTGCCGCCCTGGACGCTCTGGTTGGCCGCAAGGAGCGCCCCGCCCCAGCCGATGGCCGCTGCCAAAACCGTCGCGATCAGCCCGCGCGCCAGCGTTCCGGCGGTGAGCCGGTTGCGACGAAGCAAAGGAAGACGAAGTGCCATGGCGAAGCCCTGAGAGAGGCGTTCTAACAGGTGGAACAGATGCGAACAACACGCGGTTGGACGCTTGTCGCCGAGATTGCACGATTCTCGCTGCGCCCCTATCGTGACGCCTCATGTTTTTCGACCAAACCCCTGAAACAAGGCGGAAAAGCGAATGCCCTCAACCCGCATGATCAAGGCCAACGGGATCGAGCTTTTCGTCCGCGAAGCCGGCCAGGGACCGCTGGTCGTGCTGTGCCATGGCTGGCCGGAGCTGTCCTATTCCTGGCGCCGCCAGATCCTGCCGCTCGCCGAAGCCGGGTTTCACGTCGTCGCCCCCGACATGCGCGGCTATGGCCAGAGCGCGGCGCCGCTCGACGCGAACGCCTACTCGATCTTCGACACGGTCGGCGACGTGGTGGGCCTCGTCCAGGCCCTCGGCGAGACCAAGGCGATGGTGGTCGGCCATGATTGGGGTGCACCGGTCGCCTGGCACGCGGCGCTGTTCCGGCCGGACATCTTCACGGCGGTCGCGGGCCTGAGCGTGCCGCCGCCGTTCCGGGGCCGCGGCAAGCCGCTCGACCTGCTGCGCCAGGGCGGCGTCACCAACTTCTACTGGCAGTATTTCCAGACGCCCGGCGTCGCCGAGGCCGAGCTCGAGCGTGACGTCGCACGCACCATGCGCATCGTCCTCGGCGGGCGGGGCCTCGCCGATCCCACCGCCGCCATGTTCGTGCAGGAGGGCAAGGGCTTTCTCGGCCACGCGGGCGCCGACGAGCCGCTGCCTGGCTGGCTCAGCGAGGCAGACCTGGCCTATTTCACCGAGGCCTTCCGCAAGTCCGGCTTCCGCGGCGGGCTGAACTGGTATCGCAACATCGACCGCAATTGGGAGCTGACCGCGCCCTGGCAGGACGCGCAGATTCACCAGCCTTCCCTCTTCATCGCAGGCTCGAAGGACGCCGTCATCACCGGCCTGATCGGGGCCAAGCGCGTCAACGAGCTCGAGCGCGTGCTGCCCAATCTGAAGCGCAAGCTGATCATCGAGGGCGCCGGCCATTGGGTGCAGCAGGAGCGGCCCGAAGAGGTGAATGCGGCGCTCGTCACGTTCTTGACGGAGAGCGCAGCTCAGTAGAGGCCGCGGCCGCTCAGGATGCTGCGGGCCTCGGCGGCGCCATCGGTCGACGCGGCCGCGCTGTCGGCGGCGTAGCGGCCGTCCTCGTCATAGGACACCGCGCGGGCGTTCTGGAGCGCCCGGCCCCGGCTGCGGCCCGAGGCTGACATTTCCGAGGTGGCATTGAGCGAAGCCATATCGGCCGAGGTGCTGCCGAGATTGTACGGCCGCCCCTCCGGCATCGGGACCTCGCCGCGAATGGCACCGCGGGCCGAGGACGGCAGCTCCGGCACAAACGGCTTGGCCGAGGCGACCCGGACCATCGAGGGCGATGGCGCCGGGACGCCGGTCCGCAGGGTCGCCAGAAGCTGACGGTCGTCGGAGCCTTCGAGCGGCGCCCGGCCGACATATTCGACCCGGACCTTGGCAACGCCGTTCCCTTTGAATTCAAGGAGTTCGGCGGCCTTGTTCGAGACATCGATGAGGCGGTTGCCGTGGTAAGGCCCGCGGTCATTGACGCGGACGATCAGCGACTTGCCGTTCGAGACGTTGGTCACCCGCGCATAAGACGGCATCGGCAGGGTCGGATGCGCCGCGGTCAGCGAGGTCATGTCGAACACTTCGCCATTGGCGGTCAGGCGGCCGTGGAAACTGTCGCCGTACCAGGAGGCCATGCCCTCAGCTCGGTAGTTGACGTCCTCCTCCGGCACGTAAGTCCGGCCCGCCACGACATAGGGCTTGCCGACGCGGTAGGTGCCGCCACCCTTCGGGACCGGATCGCCGAAGGCCACCACCCGCGGGCTCGAGGACACGCCGTATTTCGGGTCGACGCGGCTGGCGAACTTGTTTGAGGAGGCGCAGTTGGCGAGCGCAAGGCAGGTCGCGACCGCCGCAACACCGCGCGCGGCTCGCAAAACCGAATCTGACCGATGGATCCCCATGCGCCCCAAATACCACTTCGCCGGAGGCGTACCCAACCCGCTTTGGCTACGGGGAGCGCTGTCCGGTCATCTCATCCGAGGCGGCCCACCACCGTCTCGGAAGCGGTAACGATAACGCAACCCGAACGCGGCGGAAATGGGGAGCCCATGGCGATCACGCCGGGATGGTAAACGAGACGTTCGCATTTTTCCGTTGTTCTACGGGGCGATGGCCCCCGCACTGTGCCAGTGCCGGACAGTCTGTTGCGCCAAATCCTCACTCCATCCCCATTGTCGCGCCGCTCACCGAAATTCTTTTGACTGTGCAAGGCCGCCCGCGTTCTCTCGGATGCGAGGGCGGGATTTGGAATTTAACGATGATCGAGACGGTTTCGGCACTGATGGGTCTGGTAAGCGCGGGGATCTTCCTGGCCCATGCGTTCGAGGGTTACCGCACGAGGGCCTGAAGGCACTCGCGCGGACGGCAAGCATCACCTCTTTCAAAGCGGCGCGTTCGGACGGTCTTGGTCGATCCACTCGCGCATCGAACACGAGAGCGGCAGGTGTCCCATGCGTAATCATGACCTCGTATCCGATGGCTTCCTGGCCTTGACCGCCGGCGGCTTGGTGCTGCTCTGCTCGAGTCTCGTCGCGCTGGCGTTTGCCTGAACCGCACGTCCTCCTGGCCAACACGGGTTCTCTCCATTGCGGCGCAGCAGGCGCGGCTGTCCCCGCTCCCATTCAGTTGATTGAATTATTGCGTTCGGCGCCTCGACCAATTGCAAGAGGCCATCACCAACGAGGGTGACGCAAATGCTTGCCGAGAAGTTCTTCCTGGTCTTGGAATCCCTGATCCGCGGCAACCGCACCTATCCGGATGGAAGCCCCCGGGTCATCAGCACCTCCCCGCATGTGCCGGTCAGGCTGCCATCAGCGAAATAGCCGGCGCGTCCGCCAGCCGCCGAAACCCGCCGCTCAGCGCAGGCCCAACAGCGAGCGGCGGTAGAAGCCGCCGCGGGCCTCGTTCTGGCAGACGAAGCTGCCGTCGAAGCCCTGGCCATAGCGCTTCTGACCCTTGCGGTAATAAACGCCCTTGCCGAAGTCGAGCCAAACCACCTTGTCGCGCGGGCAATGACGCTGGGCCTGCGCCTCGTAGCGAAACGGCGTCAGCGGTGTCGCCGAGACCTCGGCGCCACCTGCAGCGACCAGCATGGCGCCGGCGCATGCGATTGCGCCGGACCATTTGCCAAAGCTGCCCCGTGACATGCCCCCACCTCCCGCTCGCCGCCGTCTCCGGTGGCTGGCACGGTAGCACGAAACGGCACAGCCCGCGGAAGGCGGCAAGCGCGCCGAATGAACGCGGCAGCGGGTGTCATTGCCGGTCCGCTTCGAGCTGCGCCAGCGCCTGGTGCAGACATTCCTGAAGCCTCTGCGCGACCTGCTCGCGCGCGATCCCCGTGCCTGCGAGATCGCCCGCCACCTTGCCGACCACGTGGTCCATCGTCCGGCTCTCCAGATGGTCCGTCACCAGCGCAGCCGCGTAGCCTGCAGCGGCATCGCCACTGAGCCCGAGCTGGCCTGCGGCCCAAAGCCCGAGCAGCTTGTTGGACCGCGCCGTGGCCTTGAACATCAATTCCTCGTCGTGGGCGAATTTGGCTTCAAAGCCCCGCTCGCGCTTGTCGAACGTGGTCATGGTCAGCTCCATTCTGCGTCGCTGATGAGGATCGGACTTGCTGGGAGCGAACGTCTCCATGGTTCAGGTCAGTTTTGGATCATCAGAAGCTTCCTCCCGGAAGCGAAGCGCCGTCAAGCCTGCCGATGGGAAGCAGACACCCAAGCGGCATTGGCGGCCGACAATCCAATGCAGGCCGCCAGCAGATGCGATTTTTTGGTAATTGCGCGGCTAAGCGCGTTCGCTCAGCCCTTCGCCGCCGCCGCTTCGCGCGCCAGCCGCTCGGCCTTCAGCCGTTCCTTGTTGGCATAGAACGCCTTCTGCGCCGCTTCGTGATCGCGCATGGCCTTCTCGGCCTCGATCCGCCGAGCCGCATCGCGAGCGTGGCGCTGTTCGGGAGTCAGGGGTTTGCGTCGGAAGGAAAGGTCTTCAGTCATGCCGAATGAACGTGGCCGTGAGGAAAAAGTTCCGCATGGTCCCGTTCGAGACCGTCGGCCGGGGGCATAAGTTGTCCGAAAACAACCCCATGCACAGTAGCTAAGTTCCTCTACCACAACGCTTTTCTCAATGAGGGCCAGAGATCCGCGCTCCGATCGCCGGAACCGTCAGATCGCGATGTCCGCGATCACGGGCAAATGGTCGGAATAGGCGCGCGCCGCATGATCGGTCCAGACTTTCTCGATTCGGCTGTCACGCGTTGCGTAGATCCGGTCGAGCCGCATGAGGGGCAAGCGCGATGGGAAAGTTCGCAACCGCGTCCGGTTCGGGCAGGCCTGCGCGAGCACGCGCCGCACCGATTTCACCCAAAACCAGTCGTTGAAATCGCCGAGGACGACGGTCCTTTCCGGCCTCACCAGGCTCACCACGGCCTGAGCCTGCGCATAACGCTCGTGGATGCTGAGGCCGAGATGAGTGGCGACCACGCGGACGTCGCCGAAAGGCGTCAGCAACCCCGTCGCGATCGCCCTGCGCGGCTCCCGCTCTCGATACGACACGTCGACGATCTCGGGCACGCTGGAGAACGGAAAGCGGCTCATGAGCATCTGGCCGTAGTCACCGTCCTCCGTGACGATCGACTTGGCATGAACGCGATGATCGCCGACGACGCGCGCCAGCTTCGCGAACGGATCGTCCGACCGCGATCGGGAATCCACCTCCTGAAGCGCGACGACATCCGGCGACCATTTGCGGATGATGGAGCAAACTCCCTCCAGATCGAACGTCGGATTAAGATTGAACGTGCCGTGCACATTCCACGTCATGAAGCGCATCGGCGCCATCAGCGCCTCCCGGCGAGCCACGTCGCGAGGAATTGAGCGCCCGCACAGACGCCGAGCCAGCCCAGAAATGCCAGCGTGAGCAGCAATACGCTGCTCCAGGACGCATTCCTGGCCAGATCGGCGATCTGCGCTCCCAGAACGGCCATGGCGAGAATGCCGGGCATCATGCCCAGCAGCGTTCCAACCACGAAATCACGGAGCGGCAGCGTGCTCGCGCCAGCCGCGACGTTCACCAGCGAGAATGGTGCGATCGGAATCATCCGGATGACGACGACGGCCAGGATTCCCTTGCCGACAACGCGCTCCTGGATGCGCGCGGCACGGCGTCCCAGCAAGCGCTGAAGGCGCTCTCGGCCCAGGAACCGTCCGATCGCAAAAAGGAGGAGCGCGCTGAGCAAGACGCCCGCCATTGCGGTGACGAAACCCAGCCACGGCCCAAGTGCGGCGGCAGTCGCAGCAATGAGCACGAGAACTGGAAAGATGACCAGCCCGCCGACGACGAAGGCCGCAATTGCGAATGGCGGTCCCCAAACGGACTGCGAATAGGCAGACAGGAACGACGAGATCCGGCCCGTATCGGCGTAATCGCTGAGGGACGTGTACGACCAGGCCAGCGTCAGTCCAAGAAGCGCCAGCGCGATCGAGGCGATCCCGATGATCGTCTTCGTGCTCCACATGCGCGATGCCGCCCGCTCGAGATGAAGAGGCAGCTCAGGGTCCGCCACCGGCTGAACCAGGGTGGCCAGCGAGCTGGTCAGAACCGAGGACTCCACTTTTCGCAGCGTCTTCGCCCCACCCTTTTTCGACACCTGGTCCAGCAGGGCGAACAGCCGATGCTCGTTTTGCGTGACGGCCTGCTCGTCGAGACCGCAGAAATGAGCGATGAGCCGACGGCGGACCGAGGCGATGAAATCCCGATGCTGCTCGGATTCAGCTTCAAAGATGAGGTCGCATTCGCTGTCGGCGCCCATGGAACGATTGTTCAGATTGGCCGAGCCGATCCGCAAGATCCTGTCATCGACGATCATGAGCTTGCTGTGCACCATCACCGCGGCTTCCTTATTGCCGCTGCGGGAGATCGGATAAACGAAGCGGATGCGATCGGCCACGCCAGCTGCGCTGAAGCAGTCGATGAAGGCTCCACGGCCGTTCTGCATGGCCTGGGACTCAAGCCACGAGGAATGCAGTTTCGGAGCGACGATCAGAACCCGAAGCGATGGCACGCGACACATCTGCTCCGCCAATTCGTGCGCCATCCTGGTCGCGCTGGTGAATTGATTTTCGATGTACACGAAGCTCGTTGCCGACCGGATCGCCGCAATGAAGGAGCGTTCGACCTCCTTGATGGTCGAGCCTGCAGGACAGACCACCTCGGTCCTGGCGATCCCGACCGGCAAGTGCTCGGCCTCGACAGGCACGCTTGCCGGCCAGCGACCGTTCCTCGGCGCGCGCCGTTCATCGGACTGTTGGCCTGCCGCACGCCAGCGTTGCTCCGCGAGGGCGAACAGCTGCTCCGCAGCATCCCCGTCGACCAGGCACTGAACGTCGTGGAACGGTGGATATGGCTTGCGCTGAGGGTCGCAGCGCATGGCATTGTCGGCGCGGTGGTCACTCGTGTCCCAACGCCGGATCGTCAGATCGAGGCCGCCGACGAACGCCAGTGATCCGTCGACACAGACGATCTTCTGGTGTTGCGCCGAACCAAACGGAAGCGTGGCGTCAAGATGAAACCGGACGCGGCCATCGGTGTCCGCAGTGAATTTCGCCGCGGAACTCCACTCTCTCTCGGAAGCGTAGAATGAGACGAAGTCCCAGACGAGAATGTTGATGCGCAAGGCGGGCCGGCGCTGCACCAGGGCGCGTAGGAAGGGACCAAGCTCGTCAGGCAGGCCATCATCGGCACGTCCGGAAGCTCCGACCAGACGTGTCCTGCTATGGATGTCCCATCCGACGATGTAGACGACATCCTGCGCCTCCAGCAGTGCCTCCCGCAGGGCGGCGAAATAGGCGGCGGCATCATTCAGTACCGCCACGCGCCGCGCCTTGCACCGCCGCCAGACGGTGTCGCCGGGAGTGAGTGTCGATGCGCTCTGAAGCAGGTGGACCTCGCAATTCGCGTTTGCGTCTAAACGCGCTGGAGGCTCAAGGGGTTCCAGGCGGTCAACGGCTGCGGTTCGATGCGAATGCCGAATGTCCCGCGTCCTCTGGGCCCGTCGCACAAGTCGTCATTTGGTGCGGACAAACTTCGCGCCGGCGCTCCTCAACACATCGACAATTTTCTCAGGGGCATCGCCGTGAAAATCGACGGAAACCTCGATCAGGCCTTCCAGCTTCTGCCGCCCCTCCGGTGTGGGCGCTGTCTTGACGTCGGGACCTGCCGCGCGTGTTCCCACCGTGTTCGCGGCGCCGGCGGGCTGGACGAAGACGTCGCCTCGCGGCACGCCGCATTCCTGCACGACATGCTCAACCGCAAGCTCGGCTCCGCGGCGCGTGTCGAATTCTCCAATGATGGTGCTTTCCAAGGCTGCTCTCCGTGTGCTCGAGACTGCGAACAACAGGCGAGCCGAGGCCAAGTTCCTGAGGGAGCACGCAAGAGGATGACGGTCGGATCCCAGGCGCTGATGATCAGAACCGAATGAGTCCAAACAGGAAGAGCAGCGCCACCGTGACCAGGCCGGAGATCAGCAGCGAGCCGAGACATCCCAGCCGGTTCGAGAAAAAGAAGAACATGCGTTGCCCGCTGTGAAGCTTGCTGTCGGGCTAATCTCTCTAAGTCAGTAGCGTTCCTGCGCAGTTTCGCGTGTCCGTGGCTCTAGCACGCAACGCTTTCTTCCACTGCATTTCAACCAGTCCCGATCCTCCTCTTGAAGACTGGAGATCCAAACGCAACATGGGTCTACGGCACCGCCGCAATCCGTCTCTCCAACATCGCGGGCCGGACTTGAGCGAGGAAGATTGAACAGATCCGTCGGGCTGCGGTGTTAGGAATGGGTCTCGGCCAAATGACCCGAGCGGCACCGGGGCGCCGCCAATCCAGACCTTGGGAGTGACGCGCCGAGGCGCCCCAGTCTTTCCAGCGCAGGCTAGTGCAACACGCGAGCGGCTTCGGCGAGCCGGACCCTTTCTCTCAGCTCCTCGAGCTCCTCGATCGCGTCCAGCAATCTCACCAGCTCGCGGGCAATATGTGTCAAACCGGACTTGGATTGCTTTAAGATACGAACTCGCTGTGCCATCGGTGCACGCCTCCATGGTCGGGCACGTCCAATTGGCAAGGAGCGTGCTAGCCCACGAGGGGAACTTATGGCGATTTCTGGCGGAAGGGGTGGGATTCGAACCCACGGTACCCTTGCGGGCACGCCGGTTTTCAAGACCGGTGCCTTAAACCACTCGGCCACCCTTCCGGCTCTTATGCATCAGGCACTTAGACGAGGTCGCCTCCGAACGCAACGCGAACTTGGACCCATTTTGGACCCGACTGCCAGTTTCCCCAGCTCTTCGCGGAGACCGGCCTCCTGCTTCTCGCTTAAAAAAGCTCTTGTGTTCGATTAATCTTCGGCGGAGCCGCCCCACCCTGCATTTGGCCATATGCGGCCTCAGCGAGGCCACTTAGGCAAGCTAAGCAGCGCAGCTTTGAAGGACCGCCCTCCCGGCAATCAACGCCCATGTGGCTTTCTAGGAGCGATCGAGCAAACGGAAGGCAATCGGTCGCAAAGCTGCGTCCATACCTTCCAGCGAACGACGCCATGACTTTTAACCACGGGGTCTTGGGTTCGAGCCCCAGCGCGCTCACCAAAAGAACTCTCTAAAACAGACGTTTACGACTGCACAGAGTGTCTTGCAGAGACGGCGCAACTACAAATAACCACTAGTCAACAACGAATCAGCTACTTTCGGTCCACCCGCAATGCCTTGCCGACTACTCAGCGGCAGCGCGCCCTGCGGCGTGGTGAGGCAAACCCAGAACCGGTAGATTGCAAGAGACGGGTTTAAGGAGGCTCGTACAGCCGCCTGCTCCCGCTGCCGATGGTCCCGACCGACTCCAAATCAGCCAAAGGGTTCTGGGAAGGCCGGGCGGCCCAGCTCCTGCACGGCGCAATCTACGATGTGTGCCTGCACGGCATTCAAGGGCGCCGTGATATGTCGGCCGTGGCGGACTGGTTCTCTCCCTCGGCCAAGCAGCTTGAGATGCAGATTTCCTTTGCAGGAGTCCGGCGTCCGCAGCCTCGTGCGCATCGGCAACCAGTTGCAGAGCGCGGACGAAGAGACACGATCGAACCCTGTTCGACACCGTGCTGCGGCACATCGACGTCTGGGGTGCGCCCCAGCTCGAACCTATCATTGCGGAAACGACCATCGATTTCGCCAACCTGCGGCGCGATTTGGGGACACTCAATCTGCGTGACCCCGGAAGAACTGCTGACCTACCGGCCGCTTATCGGCTGCAACGGACGGGCAGGATCACCCTTGGCGAGCAAGTAAGCCATTTCGTGCTTGCTCTGCACGAAGCGCGAAGAAGACGCATAGCGCTTGGTGAAGACAACGTGACCTACCATGCGGAAGCCTGCTTCGCGCCAGGCGCCGATGAACTTGTCGGCGGCATTCCAGCCGTAGAAACTCAGGCACAGCGAGCCGGGCTTCAGCACGCGGTCCATCTCGGCGAAGGCGGGTTGAAGCCAGCCATCGCGGTCATCGTTGGCGATGGTCTGACCCGTGCGCGACTTGTAGCGGCAAAGGTAGTGCGGATCGGTGAGGATGAAATCCACGGATGCGGATTCCATCCGGCGCATCACCTCAACACAGTCGCCATGGGCGACTGTGTTGAGCCGCGTAGCGGCGGGGCTCATCGCCCCGCCCCCGCGTCGGCCTTCGGCTCGCGAACGACCAGGCGGCCATTCAGGGGCAGGCAACGGAGCTGGATGTTGAAGCCCTTGCCGTCCTCGTGAGGCCAGGCTGCGCCGATCTTGGTCCAGAAGGCCTTGTCGCCTCACCTTCGACTACCATAACCGAGTAAGGTTTCTGGCTCTTTTGGTTCGTCTTCATCGGACTATCTCCCGTTTGTTACTCCAGCTGCGCCAATCACGGCCGGACTGGAGTTCAAAAGGACCAGAGGTCATAAGCAGCGGCGCAAGGAGGCTCCGACCGAGGGACCCTCCGGGATACGGTTGGATGCCTTGCCCCCGGGCGCCTCGGTCCTAACTTCCCGTCGTTACTGGCCGTGCATTGGGGATAGCGGCACAACGGGAATGGGCGCTGAGACGCAACAGAAGCACCTGGAGTATTTTTGGGATGAAGTTGAAGAAGATATACCTGCTCAGGTCCATCCGTTAAAGGCAGCCACGATGCTCCGCAAGGCTCAGACAACATGAGCTGGCTACTTCCCAAGCTGGCTCATGCTGGCACGATGAGACTGAGACGCAACAGAACCGCGCCTGCGTGCGTTTTGGGGCACTAGGTAAGTCCTTTTACATCCCCGGATACCGGAAAAGCAGGCAAGTCGGACACGGGACTCGAATCTCAACGGGAACTCTGCTACGACTTAAGGTAGCACTTCCCGGCAGGAGATGAGATGGCTGCGCCTTCAGAAGGCCCTGACGCACCGCCTGCGCCACAAGAGACAAGCGCTGCTGCTCCCCGACGAGAGCATGTCGTCATCCTGGTGCATGGAATTCGGGACTTTGCCCTTTACCAGAGTGTGGTCAGGAACACGCTTGAGAGCGTAGGGCTGAAGGTCGAACTGACGAACTACATGAGACTCGATCTCATTCGCTTTCTGCTTCCGGTCGAGTACTTCCGCGGCAAGGTTATCGACGAAATCTGGACGCAGATTGAGTTCGCGCGACAACGTCATCCAAAAGCGGTTTTCTCAATAATCGCCCATAGCTTCGGCACGTATGTAGTCGCAGAGATTCTGCGCCAAAAGTTCACGATGCAGGCTGAGCGAGTGATCTTTTGTGGCAGCGTGGTTAGATACGACTTTCCGTTCCAGCAAATATCATCGCGGTTCAAAGGGGAGATTATCAACGAGATAGGAACGGCTGATCCATGGCCTGCTATCGCAGAGAGCTTGACCACAGGATTTGGATCGGCAGGCACCTACGGATTCCGAAGACCGGGGGTTCGTGACCGCTGGCACAACGGCTTCAGGCACAGTGATTTCCTGAAGCCTGACTTTTGTCGAAAGTTCTGGATACCCTATCTGCTGATACCGGGTGACCAAAGCATCGTTGAAGGAGATACAGAGCCTGAACCACCACCTTGGTGGGTAAGCCTCATATGGATCCTTAAGATCAAATACCTTCTCTCGGTGGTTGCAACTTTTCTCATTGTCATCTGGGTCCTTCGAGCCATCTACGGGTCCACAGTAGGCTATTACCTCGGAGCGGATGAGGCGAAGACTTTTCCCTGGAATGACCAAATAATCCAAATTGTGAGGGACGCAGGGGTAGTGTGCCCATTTCCCCGCTGGGTTTGCAGCCGTCCGAAGTTGACTTGGCTTCTGGCCCAAAGGCGCTTCGCAACTATCGAGTATTTCGACGAAAAGCTAAAGCCTGTCGTCAGTTGCAGTAATTTTCGCTGGGGAGGAACAGATCCGACTGCAGCTTTAGAAGCGTTCGCCGCGAAGTTTCCGCAATGCGTTCAGCTCGATTTTCGTGAAGATGGCAGGTTGTATTCTGTGAGAGTCCGCCCTGAAGGCCTAGTGCTCAACGCAGCCACTGGTGCACCTAGTTGCGGTTGTCCCAAACCCTGAAGGAGAATCGGATAATGAGTGGGTCATTCCGGGTTCGCTTATTCTCAATGTTGGCGACGTGTCTTCTTGCGACTGGATTTCCGTATAGCGCGAGAGGATCCACGTACAACTGCACTGCCGTCGACGACAAGGCTTCTGTCGGAGTGAAGGATTCGGAAACGGTATCAATTAAAACAGGCAAAAAGACCTGCTCTTTTAGCGTAAGTGGAGCGACCGTCGATCAGAGGGCGCCAGAGGAATTTATAAGTGCTCTGAACTTGTTGCTGGCTGGTGGTCTTGATGGTCCTGAAAATCCTGGCGCCATAGCAACGCTGCTGACGTGGCCGGCAGGATCTAATTCGGACAAGGACCGGATCGATAGTGTCGTGAGGTCCAATATGAATCAGTTGAGAAACTGTATTGCTAGTACTCGAGAATACTCGGACAGGGCAACATGGTCTGGCGGACCAACCGCGATCGAGACAAGTTGGTTGTCGTGCAAGGTCATTCCGCAGGCAGATCGGTTGGTCAAATCGTTCGGCCCGGTCGAAGTCCTGGCCACCGCCCCTGTATTTCAACTCGGCGTCGAGGCGGGAGATCACAAGTATCTAATTTTTATACCCTTGCGGGTTCTGGCGCTCGGCAAGGGTGGATTCAGGTTTAGCGTTCCGCGGCGCGGGTAACCCCGACGTCGGTGGTGAACCGATTGATTCCATCAACAAAATGGGGGTGTACGCAGCTTCAATCAGACGTTTCTGTTTTCGTATATCATTGGCTACAGCACAATCTTTGAAGAGCTGTCTGTGACGAGCAGGACCTTTGTAAAATGGGCAGCAGCGTGCGGTGATGCAATCGATCTTGATGCCATCCCGCAATCAGAAACTTTCAAGAAAGCCATAGCTTACATTGAGCTTGATATTCCTGTCCGGAAGCGCGACTTGCTTCGGCAGTGGCTCAATATCCCAACTATTGGAGAACCGCTCGCAGCGAACGAGTCAGGCGCTCTGTTCTCTGGTTTGGACCTGCTCTTCATCCGCCGCAAAACGAAATGAACCTGCTACAAATTAGCTTGGTGACCGAAGGGGTGACGACACGACGGGCGGAGGCTTTGTGGGACCGCAAATTTGATTTTTTGACGAAACGAAGAAAGCAGACATTTAGCCTAAAACGTCCTGCGGGCCGGTCGCGTTTCTCGATTTCGCAACGGCCCCCCTCCCATGAGATGCTATAGTTCACCCGGTGCCGCACGCTCCCTGAACGATCCTGTTCAAGTCATACCGCAGAAGGCGCAATCGATGACCCCCACTGAAAAGCTCATCGCAGAATTTAAGCAGAACGCGAACGAAGACGAAAAGCTTGCACTGGAAATTGCTCTAGCTAATGGGCCGTACGTCGGTTCTGGTGGAATGCTTATTCCAAACGTTGCGCGGGCCATCGCTAAAGGCATCGCGGCGGGCCGCAAACTGGAGCGGCCATAACAAGGTTAAGCCGGGGCATCAAGGAGATAACCAATTTCCCCATTTCCATCACCTTTGGCGCCGGTCTGTTCGTTCTCTGATCGTTGGCCTTATCTCGTCAGCGGTATGGAAGACCGAAGGTCCAGACGCAGCCTCCATTCGCAGGTTGTGCGAAGCGGAAAACGTAACGGATGTCCAAATTCACGAATGTACGCAACTTTAAGATATCGCGATCTGGGTCCGAAATTGGGTCCAAATTGGTGAGCGGCGCGGGTTTCGCCAGCCTTCTCATCGTTTTGCCGATCAAAAGGGCCGGTTTGCATATCCGACGTCCGGATTCTCAATTGCATTTCACAATGTTCCAGCCGCCGGGCCTCAGCCCTGGACTCGCGGCCATGCTGGGGCTCATCCACGGGAGCTAATGCCAAAACCTCAGTCGGTCTTCGGTCGTCTCTTCGAAAAGAATTGAACGGCCACCTTTCGCGGTGAACCACGTCTTTGAGCCTGATGGATCGCGGTCACCTTCTGCGGAGGCTGGGAGTGCGGTTCGTTGACGGATGCGGCTTCGGCAGACTCCGTTAGCTTCGGTTTGGCGAACTTGCGCTTGCGAATTCGCTTCTTGGGTGGCGCGATCTCGCCCTTTCTAATCAGCCTGCTGCCCGACTCCCGCTCCTCTTTGAAAGCCTGCAAGGCAGCTTTTTCCGCCGGCGAGCGGGGTAGCTTAGGGGCGCTGATGTTGGGCGGCGTCCGCATCGATCCCTTCTTGAACCACTTCGGATCCCTTGGACCAAGAAGCGTCCCGCCCCCCAGGAAGTGTCCCTTTCGACTCATTCGCACCTCCTTTTACGCTAACACCGCTCTTCCCACAGGCTGTGGGGAGCGCCCCTTTCGGCTTGCGAACACCTGTCGGGATCACGGCCTCTTTGGCTGCAACAAAGGAAATCCATCGCCCAGAACCGTTCGGGTCAGAAGTCCTCGGTCGAGCCGGGTATTCCGCGCCTCGCAGGAGGTCTCGGGGACTAGCAAGCAAGCATGACAGGCCGCGCCTTGAAGCGGATATTCCTCGCTTCCCTCGCTATGCTCGGCGCAGATGGGGTCGTTGGAACACAGCGCAAGACGCCTAGTGGCGCGGGTGAGCATTTCGCCGGCGCGCTCGGCCATGTGGCTGAGGCCGCCGAGCGTGCCCTGCCCTCCGGCAGTGGACGTGTAGATCAGGATACCGAACCGATCAGCCTGGGCGGGGCCACTGGCGTAAATTCGTTCCTTCAGCGACGATAGCGGATAGCCGCATTCGAGGGCGAGCTCGGCCATGAAGGCGTGCGACAGCGAATGCAGCGCCCAATAGGCGATACCGCGATGCATGGGCTCGCGGTTGAAGCGGGCGGCGTCGCGGCGTTCGCGCTCTCGCAGGTTCGCCGCTTTGGCGACAGTCTCCTTGGCCTCCAGCCATCCCTTGAGGAAGTCCGGCGCGACGTGCAGGAAGATGCCCTCGCCGAGCTGTTCAATCGCCGGTAGCCATTCGACGTGGCGGGCGAGGTCGGCGCCGCCCACGGCGAGCTGGATTTCGTCCAGCTCGCTTTCGGCCGTGGTGGGCGGCGCTTCCAGGCGAGTGAAGCCGTACAGACACGTCACTTCGCGCAGGCGGTGAACACGCACCACGCCCTGCAAGAACCTATCCCAGGGGGCCTGCAGATTGAGCGCGTCGCGCGGCAGCGTCTCGCCATAGAAGAAAGATCCGGCCCTGTCGCTGCCGATCACCGGCGCCTCGCTCGCAATCATGTCGAACTCGGCGATGTGCGGATGCGCGCTCGGATTTGCGCCGGAGCCATTGTCGCTGCCTAGGGCCTGCAGAATCTCTTCGTTCGAGAAGTCTTTGAAAGCGTCTTTTGTTCGCAAGCCAGACTTCAGAAACTCGATGAAGCTAGGCAGATGTCGAATACTATCGATATCTGAGCGGTACTCCGCGATCGTCTGCCGCAACCTGTCATTCGACTTCGTCAGCGAGATCACCGTCACCGTCTGCGCAAAGTAGGTGTTGGTCGCTGAGCGCGGCAGCAGTCGCAAATCCTCGTTGCAGGTCTCGTTCGCATCGCGCCGCGGCGTCAGCCATGGGCTGTGACAATCGCACTTGCCGAGAAACTGCGGCTTGTAGAGATCGGCCATGCTGATCGAGGCGCCGCAGGTGCACTGCACCGAGATGTCGGAAGGATCGGAGCTGACGCCGCGCTCGACCCAGTACAGGGGCTTGCGGCAGGACTGGTCCTTGCCGCGGTGGGTGAGATAGCGCCAGGCGATGTCCTGCAGATGGCCCTTGGTGCAGGCGCCGACGAAACGGATGGGATTCACCCCGATCTTGCTGCCGGTGCCCGTGTAAGAGAGCTTACCGCCGCTGGTCACATCCAACTCAGAGAATTCGACCATGCGCCGGCGCTTCTCGTTGCCCGCCGCAGCAGCAGCCGGCACCACCGCCGTGCTGTTCGACGGCGCCTCATTGACCAGGAACCAGCCGGGAAACAGGCGCACGCCGACGCCGGGCGCGTTACTATCGCGGCGCTCCTCGTCAAACATCGGCGGATGCCGCAGCCCTGAAAACGTCGGGCTCAGCTTGGTGCCGAGCTGCTGCTTCAACAGCGCCACCAAGCGCTCCTCCTCGACCGGTTTCCAGTTGGAGCCCTTGTAGTCCCAGTCCTGGAGACCTGACACGACCACGGCATTGTCCGGCAGGTCCATCATGGCGCCGGGACCATAGGTCAGTAGCAGCTGGCTGAAGTTCTGAGTGATGTCGGCCATGAAGAATCCGTTATCCGAGAGGGCTGCCGTCCGGCTTCCTGAGCTTCAGTAGCGAGACGGGTTCGGTATCGCGCATGGAGCGGCCGGCGACGAACCATTCCCGCTCCGGATCCATGTTCGGCTGCTGATCGAACGGATCCTGCAGCAGCCGCCGCACCGCCTGCTGGCCGGCATAGGCGAACTCATCGCCGTTCCGAGTCTGCTTTTCCGCGATTTTGATCCAGGCGTCCTCCAGCTCATCGAGCCGCGCGAGGCAGCGTGCGATCGATGCGCCGTCCTCGCCCGCCACCTGCATCTTGGCCTCGATCACCGATCTGACACGCTGATAGGCGGTGGGCTCGTCCGCCACTTTGTCCACGGCCTTGTTCGGCGTCAGGCTCGGCGTCACGTGCCGCTGGGCCGCCACCAGAGTTGCGGCCAGCGCGCGATCGAGCGCGCGCGGCGCAAACGGGGTGACGCTGGTCGCCTCGACCGCGCGATAGAAGCTCTGATGGAAGGCGCGGAACTGCTCGTAATGCGTCCGGTCGCGCGGCTTGTGGATGTTGAGCAACGTGACCACAAGGCCCGGCTTGTCGCTCTCGCGGCCGACACGCGAGGTCGCCTGGATGTACTCGGCCGCCGTCTTCGGCTGGCCCTGCACCACCATTAGCCCGAGCCGACCGATGTCGAGACCGACCGAGATCATGTTGGTAGCCATCGCGACATCGACGGCGTTCTTGTCGGCGACCGAAAGTCCGAGCCGCGCCCGCGCCTCGGAAACCTGATCGGTCGAATAGCGCGAGGTCAGCTCCTGGATCTCGCGCAGCACCCGATCGGCAAACGGAGCGCCTGACGGTTCGCGGCGGACGCGCAGCCGGCCGTAGTTCGTCAGATGGGCGCGAACCTCATCATCGACGATGCGGCGGGCGCCGCCGAGCTCGCGCAGCGCGTTGAAGTAGCACAGCGCGGTGAGATACGGATCGGCCGGATCATCCTTCCCGCCACTCGACAGCGCCGCTGCCCCCGACAACAGCGTTTGCAGCGCGCGCAAGAACACCAGCTTCGGGCCGCGGCCCGGCGAGGCGATGCCCAGATAGAGGCGAGATGGCGTGTCGCGATCGGCCTTGGCGAAGAACGAGTCGTCGCGGCTGATGCCCGGCGGCGGAAAGATTGCAGTGCGGTCGCGACCGAACAAATTGCGGATCTGGGTCCCGGCGCGCCGCACGGTCGCAGTCGAGGCGACGATCTTCGGTCCGCGCCATTCGCCATTAATCTTGCGCGAGGCCAGCAGATCGAACGCGGTCTCGTACAGCCCCGCGACGGTGCCGAGCGGCCCGGAGATGAGATGCAGCTCGTCCTGGATAATGAGGTCGATCGGCAGCAGCTCGGCCGGCAGGCGCGAACCGCCCGGCACCGCGGCGCCATAGAAGCCGCTCGCATCGCTGCGTTCAACGTGGCCGAAGAACGCCCCTGCCCGGCCCTCCCAGGGCACGTTGGCGAATTTGTCGACGGTGGCGATCATGAAGGCCGGCAGACGTCGGTAGATCTCTTCGTCGACAACCACGATCGGCAGCCTGTCGTCGCTGGAAAACGCACAGTCGACCTCGTAGCAGCGCAGGTCGAGCCGCTGCGGGCTCGCCGCCGTCGGATGCAGCGAGAACGCCTGCTCCTTCAGCTCGCCGCCGCACCATGGACAGTTCTTCAGCGGCGCCGGCGCTGGTCCCTTCTTCTTCTTGTACTGCTCCAGCCAGTAGACGGCGGTGCCTTCCTTCCTGTTCTTGGCATCGCCGAGATTGTTGGGCGTGGCCGCGCCGCCGACCCAGAGGCCGATTTCGATCGGCCAGTCGCCGAGGCGCTTCTTCTCCTTACGCTCCAACTCGAGCGCACAGACGAGCCCCGCCGCGCGCTGCAGCTGATCGAGCGTGAGGAGGCGCAAGGTGTAGCGCATCACCACCGAGAGCCCTGCCCCGGCAAGGCCCGGATTGTTGAGCCTGCGGCGCCCGATCGCGAACGCGGCGAGGCCGAGATAGGCCTCGGTCTTGCCGCCGCCGGTCGGGAAGAACAGCAAGTCCACGATCGGCCGGTCGGAATGGACAGGATCGACTATGCCGTCGAGGTTGAGCAGGATGAAGGCGAGCTGGAACAGGCGCCATGTCGGCGGCTTCTGCTGCTCAGGCGGCTTCTTGTTGTTGGCGGCGCTACGCTGCCGGTTGGCGCGCTCCATCACCCGGTTCATGATGCCGAAGGCCTCGCGGCTGTACGGATCAGTGATCAGCCGCGCAAGCCCGGATTCGATGCGCTTGCGCGCGGTCGCGATATCCTCGAGACATTTTTCCGCGATCTCGCGGCGGCGTTTGCCATCGATGCCGGGAACGAGCGCAGCCTGCTCTTTCGCCCATGCCTCGTAGGCCGTCGGAAGGCCGGACAGCGCGGACTGCAGCGCGCCGGCATCCTGTGCGGCCTCGGCGAGTGCGACCATGCGGCGCTCGACACCGCCGATGTCGATATCGGCGCCGAGCTTCTCGACCTCCTGCATCGGCAGCGGATTGGTGAAGACGGTCGTCACGCGCTGCTGGCCGTCCGGCGCGACCCAGTCGCCGGAGGTGTTGTGGCCGACCGCATAGGAGCAGACGTCGTGATAATGCAGGTCGGCCAGCCGCTCGTCGGCCTCGTCCGAATCGTAGGAGGCGCGATCGTCGCGGCGCTCGAACCCGGCGGCGAAATCGAGCTGCAGCCGGGCTTGGAAGCAGAATGCGACGTCGCGGAACCGGATGGTCGTCGGCCGGACATTGACCAGAAACACCGAGACCGCGAGCAGCTCGCGCTTGACCCCGTCGATATCGGCCGTGTCGATCGGGCGCGCGGAGACCACGAGTTCGAGCCCGCCGCCAATCGCCATCGGCGCAGCGCTGTTGGGAATGACGATCCGCTGCGGCACGTCTTCGGAACGGATCGCAATCGCGAGCGTCTCCTCGCGGGGAATGCGCCGCCAGTCCAGGGTATCCCTCCTTGGGGTTTTCGGAACATCGCCGCTCGCCTCGGCAGCCTCGCGCGCCGCCTTCAGGAACACCGCGTCATCCAGCCGGGGCTCGGTGACGTAGTCGCCCCAGCTCACCCGCGCCAGCAACCCCTTGGCGGCGCGCGGCAGCAGCACGGTCAGCCCGATCGAGGATGGCTGGAACGACCGCATCGGGGGCGATTCCGGATTGCCCTCGTCCGGGGCATCGCCCTTGCCTTGCGTGACATCAGACAGCCCCTCGCTGCCGCGCTGCGCTTCCAAGAGATCCTCAGCCTCCTGCTCCGCCGCGATGTCGTCACCGGCCACCGCCCCGGTGCGCGCCGCGCCGGTCTCGCGCTTCGGCCCGAGAAAGCCGGTAAGATACCAGGTCGAGGGCGCGACACCGGCGATCACCTCGCGCGCGAGGTCGGGATCGAGATCGGGATGCGGCCCGACCAGATCCCGACGCAGGAGATCAAGCAGCCGCTCGCGCACCCCCACCGGCGTCGCCGGCTTCGGCAGGCCCGAGAGCCGGTCGGTGGGCCCCTCCTGTGGCGGCGTCGGCTCCGCTGTTGTCATGCGTCCCCCAAAGTCTCAAGTAACGGCTTGGACCTGCAAGCCTTATCATCCCGGCCGCCGATGGCAATCAGCGGTTTAGCCAGCTCGCAGGCTCAATCGCGCTCGAACAGCGGCCCAGCGCCCTCGTCCTCCGTGCCGCCGGCGTCGTCCTCCTGCTCCTGGACGGCTGGCGTTCGGCCTGCCGCCACCTCCTCCGCATGCCGTTCGGCATTCAGCGCCAGCAGCCGTGCCAGCACGCGGTCACGCTGATCCGCGGGCCAGAAGTAGCGGCCTTGATAGGTGTGGTCGCTTTCTGTCTCTTTGGTAAGGAACTCAGGACGCAATTCTCTGGCGAGATCGTCCCAGCCATAGGCGCGGAGCACGGCGCGATCCATCTCGTCGTGTAGTTGGCGCAAGCGCCAGATCTGATCGTCCGTCCGCTCAGAGTTGTGGAAGTGATTGTAGGTCTTGGTCATTCCCTCGTTCGCCGCGACCATCAGCATGGCGCGGTGATCGTGATAGGTTTGACCGGCGGATTCGAGACCAGCGTCGGCCTCGTAGTTGGGCGGAAGCGGGAAGGTCTCGAAGCAGTCTGACGGGGCGTAACGTAGCCGATCTTCAAGGGTGGACGAGAAGAACCGCGCCCAGATTTCGTGGACGCGGGATTGTAGGACGGCGAATGGAGCGCCTCCAGAGATCGCCAGCACTTTCAACGTATGCGCGAAGATCGCATTCCCGTTGAAGGGCGCCATAGCTAAATGGGGAGAGACTTCTGAAATCAGAATCGCACCGCCACTACGCCGGACAGCGTTGTACAACTCAGTTTTGGGGCGGAAGAAACGCCACCACTCCTTTTTAAGTACGCGCCCGTCAGAATTGTCCTTCGTCTTTAGACGCTCCGGAAGGACCTTCTCACGAACTATGTTTAAGAGATGCGGCGCTGCCTGTTCAGCTTCGGAGAGCGTGAAATCCGTAATGTTGATTGCGAATCTTTGCGGCTTTATCTCGGGTGAAGTATTTACATCTTCGCCACCGATATAGGGTCTAATGAACCGTTCGTAGTTTGAGTATTGGCTCAGCAGTCGAGCCATCTCAGCCAGCGGTGTCGTACTCTGGTCGTTATCAGAAAATAGGAATCCTTGGCCATAGATCTTGGTGCCGTTAAACGCGACACCGAGGTTTGACGTAAGCCGGCTGGGTGCTCCGTCCAGCGTTCCGACTGCGAGATAGGCGGAGATTCGAGTTGCAGGCCGATCGTCGAGCACTGGCGAAATTGGAACTCCCGATCTCTGAACATGAACAATCGAAACCACAACTGCGGCTCCTTCGTTCGGCCACTGAAATCGCTTCGTCGCGCGATAAATGTGGCCTCCTTGCAGCAGGATCGTCATGAGCCCCGTTGCGCGCGTATCTCCTTGCCCAATGGTATTTGTCGCGATCAGTCCAAATGCACCGCCACTCCGGAGAAGCGCGAACGCCGTGCGAAAAAAATGTGCGACTAGATCGGCATTGCCGTGGGCGCCCTCGTGCAAGGTCTGCAACCACGGAACATAATGAGGACCGGATGCCTGCGAAATTGTGACCTTTCCCGCAAAGGGTGGATTGCCGACGATCGCGTCGAATCCCGGATTGTCGCGGACGAAGACCTCAGGAAACTCAATCTCCCAGTGAAGGGGACGCCAACCTGCCTTCGTCCGAAATGCCTTTCCCTTCGCGCTTAACAGGTCCCATTTCGGCTGTGAGCTCGCAATCCAGTCTTCCACCTTGAGTCGGTCACTCTCCTGGTCGCGGGGCTTGTCCGCGGAGAAGTGCGCTGCGATGACCGCATCACCAACAATCCTCGCCGGTTCGCTGGCGTCTACGACCCGCTCGTAGCGCGCCGCCTGCGCTTCGAGCCGCGCGTCGTCGCCTGCATTTCGGATCGCCTCGCGGCCTTCGAGCGCGCGGTTCACCGCCTTCTCGATCGTCTCGCGGAACAGCGGCAAGCCCGGCTTGGAGGGGTCCCAATGCACGGCCTGGATCTGCGCGCGCGTCAGCCCGACCAGGCTGTCGCCGGCCTTCAGCGCGTGGTCGAGGAAGGTGAACTCGTGATCGCGCGCCAAGGTGGCCAGCCACAGCGACAGCCGGGCGAGATCGACCGCCATCGGATTGCGGTCGACGCCGTACAAGCATTTCTGCGCCACCAGCCGGCGCGCATGCAGCGCCTCATCCTCATCCGGCGGGATCTTCGGCTTCTCCGCGCCGTACGTGTTCCAGGCCTGCTCCAGCCGCGCGCCGATCTGGCGGCAGGCCTCGACCAGGAACGCGCCGGAGCCGCAGGCGGGATCGAGCACCTTCAGCGACAGCACCGCCTCCGGCGACGCGTTGGCGCCGAGCCGAGCAAAGGCCGGCTCCAGCGCGTGGCGCACGATCGGCTCGGTGAGCGAGCGCGGCGTGTAGTGCGATCCGGAACGGCGGCGCTCCTCGGTCGGCTGCAGATAGGGCGCGCCGGGCCCGATCGGCACCGCCTTGGGCGAGGCGCGCTCGTCGACCAGCGATCCGAACGCCTCGATCAGCGCGGCGACATCACGCGCATCCTTGACGCCCTTGGCCAGCTTCGCCGAGAGCTTGATGCTGCGCTCCTTCAGCCATTTCCGCCGGTCGTTCGGCTTCTCGGCCAGCAATGTGTCCAGCCCGATGAAGTTCGGCAGCTTCTTCTCGTCACGCAGCGCGATCATGCGCTCAGTCGCGCGCCAGGCGGTGAAGCCCATCACGGTCTCGTAGACTGAGCCGATCGATTCCACATCAAGCGAGCGATAGGACAGCCGCTCGCGGATCCTCTCGCCCGACAGGCCCCTGCCCTCGATGGTCATCAGGCCATGCAGGATGCGCAGGATGGTGCCGTCGGAGACCGGCAGGATGGTCGCCGCGGTGCGGGCGCTGCCGCGCTCACGGCCTTCGAGAAACGGAAAGGCGTCGGGATCGAACAGCTTGCCGCCGCGCCCGGTCACCCAATCCGGGTGGCCGCCATGGATCAGCCGGAACACCGCGAGCAGCTGGCCCCAGCCGCCGCGGCGTTCATCCATCGTGTCGGGGTTGAGCGCTTCGTCTACTAGCAGCCGCGCATAAAGCGTCTTGATCGAATAGCCAATGTCCCAGAGCAGCTTCAGATGTGGATCGGTTGACGACGGCAGCAGATCGCGGTCCTCGGCATAGAGCAGGAAGACCAGCCGCATCAGCAAAGTGAGCAGGCCTTCATAAAGATGGTGGGGATCGCGCGCCGCGATCGCCTCGATATCGTGGGGTGCCGCGCGGTGCAGGCCGCGCAGCAGCTCATAAAGCGCGCCGAGCACCTGGCCGGAGAGCTTTTCGGAGACGGCATTCTGCGCCTCGCGCGAGGCCTCCAGCAGCTTGCGCAGCCGCATCTCCGGCGCGCCGGTGAAGAAGGCGTTGCGGCCGAGGCAGAGTTTCAGGCCCGCCAGCATCGGCCGGCCCTCGACGCGGCCGAGCGCGGCCAGCGGCCAGGTGAGCCAGCCCGCGGTTTCGCCGCGCGGCGCATAGATCAGCCGCAGCGCATTGCGCGTGACCAGGATGCCGACGCCGACATTGGTCTCGCGCAGCAGTCGCTCCAAGCGCTGGTGCGGCGTCGCCTCCCATTCGCCGGAGGCGAACTGATTGCGGCCGTCGGCGTCGAGGTTCGGATGCAGCATGACCAGCGCCTGCGCCGGGATGCCCTCAGGCGCCGCGCCGTTCCACAGCAGCGCGTAGTCCGGCGACAGCAAGGTCTCGTGCTCCGGGACCGTCGCGGTCAGCGCAGGATCAACAGCGGGTCCGCCCGGGTTGCCGGCTACCAGCTTCGCCGGCCAGCCGAGCACCTGCTCGAAGAAGCTCCAGGGATCGTGCAGCTCGAACAGCCGGTCCTGCTCGCGCGGCGCCTCAGGATCGAGTCGGAGCGCGCTGGCGGCTGTCTCGGTGTCGAGCGGGGTCTGGCGGATCGGGGTGCCGCCAGTCTCGCGCAGCACGTTGGCGCCGACCACCAACCCTTCGGGCTGCAGATAGTTCAGCCACTCCGAGGTGTCGTCCTGTTGGTAATGAAAGGTCATTGTCGTACTCAGTTCGTCGCCGGCCAGAGATAGACGAGGCCGACCGGCTCCAGTCGGCGCGCCTGCACCTCATAGTCCTGGCGGACTTTCTCAGGTTCGCTGTCCAACTCCTGCTGCAGCCGCAGCAGCTTGCCGTCCCAGGAGCGGCGGTCGGCCTCGAACTGGCGCAGCTCGCGCTCATGCTGTTTGCGGATGTCGTCGTCGCTCGGGCCGAACAAATCCATCTGCTGGGGCGCTTCCGGCGCTTGCTTGGTGCGCATTGCGTCGCGGACCCTGTCGATCTGCCGTTGCAGCAGGGTTGCGAGGGCCTCGGCCTCCCGCCGCCCGTTCTCGGCGAGATCGGCGACGGCCTCCTGCTCGGACTCCTTGGCACGCTTTTCGATATGGGGGCGGAGGTCGGCGATATCGCGCTCCACCATCGGAGCCAGACGATCGAGAACGCCGGACGCAGGCGACACGCCGCGACGCAAGGCGTCGTCGAGTTGCTGGATCGTCGTTGCCTCCCCGGCCTCGGCAAAGGGCGTCAACGGGCTGTCATCCCGGCGCGTGTCGCGCCAAGCCGCGGTCACCGGGATGATCTCCTCGTGGAGGCGTCGGGCTCCCGGGCCGAACAGGCAGAGCCGGCCCAGCAGTACCACGCGCGGCTGCGCGCCGGAGCTGACGATTGCCGTGATCCGTCCAATACTGCTCCGGAAACCCTGGCTTGCGAAGCGCGACAGCAGTCGCTTGACGAGACGGTGCTCGAGGTGAAGCTGAACCACGTCTTGCGGCTCCGGCTCGCCCTCGCGTACGGTCGGCGGTTCGAAAACGAGACCGCGCACCGGTGTTTCTCGCCGCCAACGCGCGCTGTCTTTCGGCGTGGCCGGACGGCCCGGCCGCAGCTCGTCGAACAGCGAGGCCCAGCTCGGGTCCTTGGCAAAACTCGGCGTGTCCGGATCGAGCAACACGGCCTCGGGCACGCTGAAGCTGCCCGGCTGTAGCGCGGCGCCGTCGTCCTTGAGGGCGATCTCGACGACATGGCGGATGTCTGCGCCGTCCACGCCGACG
>NZ_LAXE01000001.1:4530624-4533414 GCF_003122645.1 Bradyrhizobium sp. SUTN9-2 | reverse complement strand
GGCGGTTTCGAGCGCGCGCTGCAGCCGCTGCTCCTCCTCCTTCAGCCGGGCGACACGCCTGTCGGCCTCGTCATCCAGCTCGCGCGCGGCGATGCCGACGCGCTCTGACGTGGCGCTGCTGATGCTTTCGGCCAACTTGGCCGCATCGCCGCGGCGGATTCCTTCTCTGGCCAGCGTGGTCTCGATGGTTTGACGCAGAACCTCGCCCGAGGCGCCGAGCTGCTTGCGGATCACCTCGGTCTTGCGCACCAGCGCGTCCAACACCCGGTCTTCCTCGCGCTGGGTGTAGACGAAATAGCCACAGGTAACGGTCTTTGAGGGCTGCAGTTTGCGGTCGATACGGCCGTTGCGCTGCTCCAGCCGCGACGGGTTCCAGGGCAGATCAACATGGATGAGATCGTGGCAACGTGCTTGCAGATTGAGGCCCTCCCGCGCCGCATCGGTGCAGACGAGGATGCGCACCGGCTCCTTGTCAAACGGGGCGTTGAAGGCGATCTTGATGCGATCGCGCTCCTGCAGGCTGGTCTGGCCGGTAAAGTTGAGGATGCGGCCCTCCAGATCAACGCGACCAAGGCTGCGCTGGAGCAGGCCCTCCTTGAGGCGCTCGACCAGCCAGCGGCGCGTGTCCTCCCATTCGGTGAACAGGATGAGCCGGCGGTCCTGCCAGGTGTAACCGTCGTCGAGCATCTGTTGCTCGATCCAATCGAGGATCGCGGCAACCCGCGCGTCGGGCAGATCGCGCGCGGCGGCGCTGATGGCGAGCATGCGATCGACATGGGCGATAGCGGCGTTGAGGTCGCCGAGCTCGCCCTTGGCATGATGGGTCACTGCTTCGATCGACTCGTTGTCTTCGATTAGTTCCGGCATCGCCTCGATGGTGTCAGGAGCGAGCTCCTCGCTCTTCCTGGCGAGGCTCCTTCGATGCGTTGTGAGCGTCCGGTGGAACGCCGCAATCGACGAGAACAGGCGCTGCTGCAGATTGGCGAACAGAAAGCGCGCCCTGGTCCCGCCGGCCGATGACTGGCTGTACTCGTCGAGCATCATGGCGAGACGCAGTTCGGGCGCATCCGGCGCCAGGCCCGATATCTCGATCGGCTCGACGATGCGCTCAGGAAAGGCGTGGCCGAGCCGACGCAAGTCTTCCTTCAGCCGCCGCACCATGACCGGCTCAAGTTCCCTGGCCTCAACCGAAATGCCGCGCGTAAAGCGCTGCGGATCGAGGATCTCCAGCAGGGTCGCGAACGAGTTTGAGTGGCCATTGTGCGGAGTCGCCGAGAGGAACAATCGATGCTCGAAGAGCGAAGCGATGTCGCGAACGGCCTTGGTCATCTGGCTTTCGACCGCCCAGGTTGCTCCAGACGACGGAGCGGCATGATGAGCCTCGTCCAGGATGAACATCGATCCCGCGCGAAACGGAGCCAGGAGCTCGCGCAGGCCTCCCGTGTAGCTCTCATCGGAGAGGACGCTGTGCGAGACGATGAAGCGCGAGCCGACGCTCCAGGGGTTGGCCGAGAAACCGCGGGTGCGCCGGGTCTCCAAGAGATGCTCCCGGTCGACGATCGTGAAATCGAGCCCGAACTTCTGCGCAAGCTCGTCCTGCCATTGCAGCAGCATGGATGCGGGCGCGGCGACCACGATAGTGTCGATACGACGCCGCAGCAGCAGTTCCCGCACGATCAGACCAGCTTCGACGGTCTTGCCGAGGCCGACGTCATCGCCGATCAGGAGGTTGACGCGCGGCAGTTCGAGCGCCTTGGCGAGCGGCAGCAGCTGATAGGAATCGAGCCGAATGCCGGCACGAAACGGGGCCTGGAACAGCTTGCGGTCGGCTGCCGTCGCGGTGCGCCATTCGGTGGAGCGCAGGTAGGCACCTAAGCGCTGAGGCCCCTCGAATGTCCTGGCCAGCAGCGGCGACCAGTCGTTCAAATCGAGGATTTCAGGCCGAATTTCGGCAGCGTAGGCGAGCTCGATCGCCTCGCCCTGAGAATCATCCTCACAGGAGATCAGGGTGAGCGCTTGCACGCGGCCCTTCTGCTCGACCCTTTCGACGATCCAAGTCCGACCTCGAATGCCAACGAAACTGCCCACGTGCGGAACGGGCGGTTGTCCCGCGACCGCGCCATCCTTCATTGCTTCCCCCGACTAAGCCGACGTATCGATACCAACCGGAGACCTTCTTAGCAGCAAAGACTTTCGATGTACTGTTCCGGGGGCGCGATCCGGTGGAGTAGTCGTGCCGGCTGTAGTTTTGCCCTCACCATGAATTAGCGGTAGGGCGAATTTTGCTGCACGTGCCCCATGATCGGCAGAAAAGCCGCGTAGAGCCGATTCGCATGCAACGGGGTGCAAACCAGCCCCGACATAAGAAATCCTCCCTGCGCAACGTTTCTGCCTCCCGGAACTTGAAAAAGTTGTCTGTTGGAGGTATGCGGCGGCCAGCGCTATCGGAGTTGCCGCTTTCGAGCCATCCGAGGAGCGCCCTTCTGGCTTTCCAGCAAGCCATAAACCGGTCTCAGGGAAGAACGTCGCCATTTTCGCGCCGCGGCGTACTCTACTTCCGCTGAACGCCGCAAAGCCTCTCCGAAGTCGGCTGGAGGGCGGAGTGGCTTACATCTGAACGAACTCGTAGGCTGACTTATCTCGCCGATCGATAGCCAAGTAGAAATCTTTTCCTTCGATTTCCTCATTTAACGCGTTCAAGGCTTGGCTTATCGAGCAACGTCGGAGCTCAATTGACTTCTGGAGACTGCCGTTCTTCCAATAATGCTCTTCGACTGAATACCTCGCTAG
>NZ_LAXE01000001.1:4496044-4529525 GCF_003122645.1 Bradyrhizobium sp. SUTN9-2 | reverse complement strand
CTAGTCTGTGGAGCACTCGCTCTTCAATTTCGCCGGACCTTGCCATGTGAACGGCATAGATAATTTCCCAATCAGCGGAATCACCATGCCGTTCTGAGGAGATTTGCCTCACTCTTTGTAGCAGATCCTTGCATACTCCAATCTTAATCAGGCGAGCCCGTAAAGAGCCAGCAATGTAGATGTACTGCTCCAGATCATAGCGACTTGCATATGCCAGTACCTTCGTGTCGCACTGGGCGCAATGTCCCTTTCGAGATCGTAGCCTGTGACCTGCTTTTCGGCAGGGGCTGCCAAGAGCGATGGTTTTCCCGGCCTTCTTTATCTCCCGGAACCAGCGAGCCTGAGACATCCAGCGAGCGTCGAAGACGTCGTCCGGACCGAGATTTTGGCTGGATAAGAATGCCAGCTCGCTCGGGGTGAGCTCGTCCTTCAAATGCGCCTCCTAAAATGGACAGCATATCGGCTATTTTGAATACGACCAGGGGTTGCCGGTAGTATTTCTTTGCCAAATTGACCATTCGTCCCCGGCGCGCGGGTATTGACCACGTCCCCTATATACCCGATTCGCCGAACGGCTCGGCCGTGACGTCTGTCTTGTTGGCCTGCGCATCGACGCCATCAAGGTGAAGACGTGTGATGTTCGGTAGCGTATGAAGCGAGATAATATTGTCTGAATACCGCACTCCCTCGGCAGAGAACCATGGATACTGGCTTCGTAGATCTTGACATACTGCTCACCCGAATACGGCATCCCCAGTCGAAGGTGTACTTTCTGGACGCCGTGAAAGCCTACAAAGCGGGCGCTTTGCGTGGCGCCCTCACCTCTGCCTGGGTAGCCCTTGTCTACGATCTGATCGCCAAGTACCGAGAGCTCAGCGCTTTGGGAGATGCGGCCGCAACCACTTTTCTTCGATCGTGGGATAATGCGACAGCCGCAGGCGATATCGCGAAGCTTCTTCAACTTGAGGCAGGCATCCTCGAGGATGCCACGGCCAACACCCAGGTCGTTAATCGCATCGCCCGAACACATCTGGAGCGGCTTCGCGAAGATCGACATCTCTGCGCCCACCCGGCTTTTTCGGCCGAGGCGGAACTCTTCGAACCAACGCCGGAGCTTGTGCGGCTCCACCTAGTCAATGCAGTCGAGCTCGTATTGTCGCAGGAGCCCCTGCAGGGCAAAGCGATCTTCGAACTCTATGATGTCGATGTGCAGTCACCAGGCTTCCCGACGGCCTACGAACGCATCCTCGACTATGTCGAGCAACGCTATCTCGCGCGCGTCCGCGCTCAGAACGTCCGCAACTTCGGCACGGTGCTTGCAAAGTCGCTTCTCAAGGGTGTACCCCCGCAATGGGAACCACTTCATCGTAAGGTTATTCCTTCTCTCGTCGCGGTGCGCGAACGCGCCGCCCACGCCTGGCCTGACATCTCCCTCGCCATCATCAGGCTCATCGACTCCCTCGAGCCGGCGAACCGCGCGCGCGCTATCGCTTTCATTGCGGCTTTTCCGGATTTCTGGCCGCAGCTGCAGGAGCCAACGCGCACCGCCCTTCAGGCGACCACCGAGAATGCAGATCCCACCACGCTCATCGATTATCGAGTCCTTGCTGGCGTGACCATGCCGCAATTCCGCCCCGCGCTGTTGGCGCTCTTTGCGAGGCTCAACCGGGAGCACCTAGCGAGCGCGATCGCTTTTCACCCGCTTGCCGATCTTTGGCCTCACGCACTAGAACAATATAGGAGCTCTAGCAGCTGGCGCGGGTCGGAAGCCAACTTCAACGATTTGATCGCGCCGTTCGCCGGCCGACTTAGCAGCCAACAGCTCGATCACCTCCTGGATGCAATCATCGAAAACGGACAGAACTGGGACGCAGCCGACACGGATACCCTAATGCTCGGAGTGCTGCGCAACGCGCTCCTCGCTGACAGACCGAGCCATGATGCGCGGAATCGCTTCTATCAACATATCAGGCGCATGCGCCGCACAGACAAATATGAGGACGTGCTCACCTTCCTCCAATCAGATGGCTGGGTGTTGCCACCGGCGGAGTTGGCAGCTGACGACTGAGCGGCGGAAATGGTGGCAAGCTGATGACATTGGCAACTTTGAGTCTTTTGTATCACAATATCTGAAGTATGGTCCCGCATCCCTCACTAATTGCGCCAAAGATAAAACTCGATCTCATCCAACCGGTTGAGACGATGGGACCGTATGAACTGTGCTGGTGCCGCTCGGGCAAGAAATACAAGTGGTGCCATTTTCGACGCGAACAACAAAAGCCAGTAAACATCTACGAGCTGGAAGCCAAGATGATTGCCGAGTTTCGGGACGGTTATTGCTCCTTTCCCGATCCTTCCGCCGATCCTTGTAGTGCGATTATTACTAAGGCCCACACCGTACAGAAGAAGGGCGGTCTCGCCGCCATTGCTGAGGCCGGACACGTACTAACCGTGAAACCATCGATGAAAGAGATGATCGAGACCGACGGCAACCCGCAACCACGTAAGGTCGGCGTCAACAATGCCTCCGTGTTTCCCGGGTTCTGCAGCAGGCATGACACGACACTTTTCAAACCAATTGAGGGCAAAACACTGTCGCTGACCAAGGACATTGCCTTCCTCTTCTCCTACCGAGCCATCGCGTATGAGCGCTTTGCAAAAGAGGCGCAGCTCAGGATTACCTACATTCAACGCGAAGCAGACTGCGGCCAGCCGTTCTGGAAGCAGGCTATGATTCAAATGCAGCTTGCTCCCGTCATCGCCGGCATTAGGATTGGCATGCGCGACTTGGATCTCTGGAAAGGTCAATTCGACCAGCGACTGCTATCCGGCGCGCGCGACGATTTTCACTTCGTCTCCGTCCGATTTGACCAGGTCCTTCCAGTCGTGGCTTGCTGCGCTTTTCATCCGGAATTCGACCTTCACGGGAAGCCGCTACAACAGCTCGGCCGCGACGGCGTCGACTTCGATCACGTCACGATCACCGTGACCACGTTCCAGGCGCAGACTATCGTCGTCTTTGGCTGGATCGGCTCCGATGACGGTCCGGCCAAGGCGCTCGCAGAATCTTTCGCAGCGATCGAAGATGAACGCAAAGCCGATGCCCTGATAAGGCTTCTGTTCATTCACACCGACAATCTGTTCCTCCGGCCGAGCTGGTGGGTGTCACTTCCGCCGTCCGAAAGGCAGGTCCTGAACGAGATGACACGGAGCGGCACCATCATGCGCGCGCGCTCCGCAGGCGAGATGGCCGATGACGCGAGATCGTTTTCTTCCGCCCACGTTGCCGAAATTGTTAGGGGCTGAGCGACCCTAGCGCGGGAACGCCTTTCGCATGGACCAAGAGCACTGACGAACTGCTGCCTTGGAAGTCGAAGCCTCGAGGCGTCGCTCACGCCGCTTAAGCGCCGATCAGCCTTCCGCCAAAAAGCGGCGTAGCCGAGGGCCTGCGCCGGATGCGTACCGCAGTGCTTTGGGGAGGAATTCACAAGTATCTCGACAACGCCACCGGGTACAGCGGTTACCGCGGTGATCGTTATCTGGAGAAGCCCGGGTCGACCGGTCGACCATCCGCCTATCCGTTTATATGAAGCAGATCGCACAAACCCGGCAGTCATTTTGTTACCAGCGGATGTGCAAACCGGTGCCAAAACAACTCAGATGCTTGAATTTGCTTTTCGTATTCTAGTGGCGGCAGCTCTAGGACCCATAGCTGGACCCACCGCGACACGACAATTGGTCGCCTGGCGTCGATTGGGCCTCAGAGATGCAACGAGAGCACGTAGAGCGGCTTTCCGGCGAAATTCGTAATCTCCTATTGGTAGCCTCGCTACTAATCCACGTGAGATTGGCAGGCCGCTGGGCCTGCTCCCCGATGGTATGATGTGCCGCCCCCAAGCGGGGGCGCTCGCCGGTTGCAGCGACTTGTAGTGAGCTCCAGCGGTGAAGCCGAACTGCATTGACTCCCGGCAGCTGGCAGCTGCGGGGTGTCGGCAACTTAGGCAACGAGGTCAGCTTTACCCGCCGCCTCTACCCCGACCGCGTTGCGCGTGCTCGCGGCTTGCAAAGAGGCCGCGCTAACCGAACACATCCCGAGGCCAAGCAAAGCTGGCAAGTCGCACGCGATCAACCGCAACGAGTTGATCTCGACTAAGTCCGGCTGTCACCGGGCGCAATCATCGGCGCTATCAGACCGAAAAGCGCGGCAAGCGCCGAGGCAAGCCAGGCCTCGATATTGAGCCAGGAATACTCCGTCACCAGTCCTCCGCCGAATGCCCAAAGATAGAAAGCCACCGCCGACAAGCCAACGCTCCGCCATTGGACGTCCCAGAATGTGACGTCTGTCCTGTTGGGGAGGTTGGCGTAGATGCGAAGAATGATGCAGGTGCCCAAGCAAAGCAGAAACCAACCTCCGACGAACTTGTGCGTGGCGGCGCTGTCCTTGATGGCATTGTAAACGGCGATCATCTCGGACGGGATTAGCTTGATCAGCGCGGAAAGGTAGTTGTCCCCCTTCGCGACGCCCTCCTCGGCTTGCGTTGCTTGCGCGAGCTCTTCGGCTCCCTCTCTTTTCGCGTCGCGTGTGATACGGCCTTCACGGAGATCAGGGCGTGCGGACGCGGGCGCGTAGATGCGCGTGGCGCCCCGGATGAAATTCACCATGGTTAGCCTCATGAGTGCCCAGTAGTTCGAGCAGCGATGTCTGTGCTCAATCGCCGCTTATGCTTTCGGAGTATCTCATCCTGCAGCTACCGTTTAGATCCTCGAAATATCGGGTCTCGATTGGCCCCTGCTTGGTAATGGATAGCGTCGCGAAAGCGTGGCCGAACACGTTCCCGGCGACCGACAACTTGGTATTTTCCACCAGTTTCGGGGGGTCGTTCAGACCCTCGACGACGTCGTAAGGATCATCGTCGACGAACGTCGGGATGGCGCTGCAGCCGACGCATCGCCCCTTCGAAAGTCCGATGTACGGCTCATAGATGCACAGGTTGTGCTCGTGCCCCCAGAACCACGCCGGAATTGGCTTTCTGAGAGACTTCAGCGTCTCGAAGGTCTGCCGAAGTTTCGGGTTGTACGCCGCCCGTTTAGCGCTGTCGTCGGCCTTTCCGATCGGCGAAAAGGCTGAGAAAAGCTGGTGGTGAGAGAGCAGGACGGTACTTCCGCCGAACTCTTCGATACGACGGCGGTGCCACTGCTCTTCATCGGCATTCACGAACGTGACGGCATCGTTCACTGTAAAGGGATTATAATCATTCAGTCCCGTATCCATCGCTAGAAACTGCCATTTCGCATCCTCCGTCCTCAGGCAAAAGAAGCTCGCCGGTTGCGTAGAAGGCTTCTTGTTGAGGCGCTTGATCAGGCCGTAGTAGCCTACTCCTCCCGAATAGAGATCGTGATTTCCAGCCAGAGTGTAAACGGGGATGTTCGTCTTGTGACGCTCGAAAACATCGTCGATAATGTCCTCGAAATTCGCTTCACACTCCTGCGGTGTCCCCGAGTAGTAGATGTCACCCAAATGGACAATGATGTCCGGCCTCTGTGCCTTAAGTTGCGTCAGGAGCCGACGCGCCGGATCCGCACCGGTGCCCCAGTCACCGATCAACCCGATGGTCGCGTTGGACGGAATCTGAATTACGGTTTCGCCGGCTTTCTTCGGCGTGACGTACGGGATCTGCGCGCGGGTCCCGCTCGGCCCGAAATAGCGCAGGTACTGATCTATCGTGCTCGCCCAGCGGAAGTCGCACTTCGAATCGGCCATCTCGGACTGCAACCTCTCGGCGGTCGCCCGGTCGCCTTTAAGCTTCGCTTCGAGATACTGCAGACCGAGCGATGCGCAGACTTTCGCAAGACCGATGGGCGACAACGCCTCGGTCTCAATCTCATCCTGCGCCAGCCCATGGGCCTTGCGATCAACCCTCCCCTGCATCCTGACGCCGGCAATCTCGGTCGCGGCTTCTAGCAATCCGTCTTGACCGGTCCGAACAGCTTCTGGGTGAGACTTGCCGACTTCCGCCTGCTCGTCGCGCGAGATCTGCGCAGCGGCCGACTGAAAGATCGAAAGAATGTGGTCCGGGTAGGTATAAGATCCCTTGCTCACAAAACCCTCCAAATCGAACTGGCAGCAGCAATGAGGCAATACAACCATAAGGTCTAACGCAAAACCAGAGGCGACAAGCGCAATCCGGCCCAAACGACACGCGAGATCGGTGAGCGAGTCCATTCGCAGCTCAAGAAGAGAGGCTGGCTGCCGGCGAACGACCGGCGGTTTGGGGGATGCGCAACCGGCTTCGGCGGCGTGCGCTGAAGATCCTCCCACTCTCTCTCTTCGAGAGCCTGCAACGTGCGCCCTGAGAGGTAGAATCTCCCTGCTCTTTCCCACTGCGCTACGAGGGCGCCTGGCTCACGTGAAAATCACGGCCAACCCGTCGGACGAAGAAAAGTATGGCGGATCGGTCGCCTCCGAGATTAGCGACCTCATGCTCGAGAAGGGCGTAAAGAAGGTGGTCGCGCCTCCACGACCAGAAGAGCAATCTCTACGTCGACTGCCCTTCGCTCGTGAGCCGCGGCTCGTAGCATGTCGTTTATCGAAAACCCCGTGAGGCGCGCCGACCGTGGCCGGCGCGTGAGGGTGGGCAATCTAACATCAACTCAATGCTTCTCCCGCCATCTGAAGCACCTTCAGCATCACGGCTGCTCCGCATTGAGCGGATACCGCGTTGGGATCGTAAACGTGGTCCCGAATAAATTTTCCTCGCGTGTAATTTGTGGAGAAGCTCCACAGGTAAGGCGAGTTAATGCCCTTGGTATGATAGCTGAAGCCGTTATAGCTCTCAAACCGGTAGAGCGTGCGAGCAAGGCTCCAATCACTCTGTCCGGCAAAGCCTTCGAAGGTGATGGCATCAATGGCGCTGGAGAGCCAGTCGTTCGGCGGATTCCAGCGTGGCGGCCGGTTGGCTGGAACGTTTACCGTACGCCTGTTGAGCGGATCACCGTTATGCAGATGACCCTGAAAATTGAAACTTGCCTCCAGCGCATGGACGATGCCAACGAACCACCACTTTGCTCCGGTGGCGGCGCTCACCTGTTCGTAGCGGGATTTATTCTGCAACAGCTTCGCGCGGTGCCATGCGACACTGTTGGCGCGCTCGGGACGTATCTCACAGCGATCCCACAGCTGTTCGTATTCCGCCCTGAGCTCCTCAAAGCTCGGGCGCGTTGCCTCTACGCCTTCAGCATCCTCGGCCCGCACCGGCCGCGCCTCACGCGCAAATGTTGCCAATAGCGCGGAAACCTCGTCCTGCGCATCGACCAGCCGTTGCAGAAGGGGGCGGTCGGCGTTGCCCGGGAGCGCATCGAGAGCCGCGCCAATCGCCCTCTGAGCTGCTTCCGAGTCTGTTTCGGCCGCGGCGGCTTCGGGCTCGCCTTGCATCCGGAAGCTCCAGTCGCGAGGGTCGTCATAAGCAGCTTTTTCCGCCCGAACCGAGATGTGGCAATGATGATCGTGCGGATTTTGACCTGTATAGGCGCGCCAAGCCCATGCTGGCGCGGCACCGATCGGCTGCGAGTTGGCGATCCTGCGGTTCCAGATGATGTATTTCACACGGCGGTCGTCGCTGGCGCGGATTGCTTCGGCGATCCGACCAGCGTCGCAGCCGTGGCCGGGGTCATGTGTGACGTCGAAGGCAGTAACGACGCCTGTCCCGTTGTCCACGACCCAGGGATTGTGATCCGAGGAGCGGCTGGCATGCCTGGCGTCGCCGATCGTGCCGTCGCTTCCTTTGCTGCGCTGTGGGAATGCGGCATTGATTTGCGCACGCAGACGTTCAAGAGACTTCGCAACGCGCCAATGTCGGACGGCCACTTCCAGCGTCACCTCAGGCGGCGCGTCTGGATCGACATGAAGATCATCGGCGTCCTTTACGATCTCTTGCGCTACTTCTTCCGATGGCCGGGTGTCCAAATCGAAGGTCTGTCCTTGTGTGTCAGTGGTATCTTTCATTTGCTTCTCCTGCCTGCTGCAGCTTGGCTTGACATTTCACTCTCCCGCCGCCTTCGGTCGAGGCGCATGGCCACATCTTCTTCTGCCGTACCGACGGCACGATCGGCGTCACAGCACTAGATTACCCACGTGTCGATCGGCACGACGGCCGGTAGTCACTTTCGCCGACTTGTAGCCCCGTCGTCCGGGCCAGGTGGGTCGGCCTGTTTCATTTCATCGAAATCGCAAACTCGTCACTTTTTCGAAATCGAGAGTGAGAACTAAAACGTGCGATGGGCGCGAGCTTGCGAGGCATTTCGCTACCGCTTGCGCACACGGCCGCGGCGTGCGCCTGAGCGGGCGGCTGCCTCGCCGCCGCGGATGGTCTCGTATTGATCGATCTGATGCAGCTCCGGTGCAAAGGTCAGGCCGGTCCAGTCCTCGATGTCTTTCAGCGGCACTACGGATTTCAGGAATTCGTCCGGCATGACGAACTCCTCGCCCTCGGGCGGCGCCTTCGGCATCTTCGAAAGGTTCTGCTCCAGCATCACCGCGAAGGCGGCGAGCCCGTCCTCTACGCGCGCCACCATCACTTTCCAAAACCGAGACGGAATCTTGACGCGTATTCGCGAGCGCGGCGCATCGCGACCCAGAAACGTGTCGTCGTCAGGATCGAGCACCGGCCCCGCGAAGACGCAGAGCCTTTCGCTCGCCGCTTGCGTCAGCACGGTGTTTTCGAAATCGCCCCAATTGTCGACGCCCATGGCCGAACGGTTGAACGGCGCCACCTGCGGCGAACAATTGGTGACGTGGTAGGTGTCGCCGTTGGCGCGCCGCAGGTCGTCATAGGTCTCGCCCCAGGCAACGTCGTCGCGCCTCACGATATGGCCTTTGTCGAAGGCACCGTCGTCGCGGGTGTAGAAATAATCAGGGATCTGCAGCTCTTCGTCGAGTCGCGGGTCCAGGAACCATTGTTCCTGATCGTTCTCGCCGAGGCCGGACAATGCGGCGCGGGTGTATTTCTTGCGTTTTTCCGGCCGCTTGAGCGCCCTTTCGGCTGTCACATTGCTCGCTGTGAACAGCGCCAACCGCCGCTCCGCATGCATCTTGATCGAGAAATTTTGGTAGTCCAGCCGGTCTTTGCCTTGCTTGGTCTTGGCTACCACCGAGGCGTCCTTGACCGTGGGCACCGGCACCATGATGGGTTCGCGGTCGCCATCCTGGTTGAGGAACGTCTCATCATAGCCGGGCCGGTGGGAGAAATCCTCGTCTCGGAACGGCATCACCATCTTCTCGGTGATCTCCGCCGTCGCAGCTTCGGTGCTCACCGTTTCGGCCGCGATCGGCGGCGCGCCGCCGAGGCGGACCGTGACGCGCAGCGGGATGGTCAGATTGACGCTGCCGTCGGCCGCCGTGGAGACGACAGCGCCGCCCTCGCCGCCTTGATTGTCGCTCACCGCCACGGCGACAGGCTTCGGCTTTACCTGGGGCGCGGGCGCCAGCCGATCGGGCGCAATCGCCTCGCTGTCTTCGGCGCGCTGCCACCAGGACGCCCAGGCCGGATCGGTGGTCGGCGGCGGACCGTCGAACTTCAGCCCAAGCGCGCGCACCCGCGGGTCAGCGCCGAGCGCCGAGGCCGGCACGGCGTAGTTGCGATCGCGATAGGCCCCGCCGAAATGCAGGCCGAGCACCTGGCCGGTCGTCAGCTCGACGAGGCACGAACCGGAATTGCCACCCAGCGTGGAGGCATCGTGCACGACCGCCGGCACCATCTTGCCGAAGCTCGCGGTGTCGGAGACGCTGCTCAGCAAGCCCGGCTGCAGGCGCTTGACGCGAAAGACGCCGCCGAACAAATCGTCCTGCACGGCCGCAGGATTGCGCGGATCGAACGCAGGATAGCCGATCACGGCGACCTCGAGATCCCTGAGCTCCGGTGCGGGAATGGCGGACAGCGTCAGCGGCTGGGCCGTTGCCGGTAGCCCATCGACCTCGATCACCGCACAATCCCAGAAGGGATGAATCATCAGCACCCGCGTCACCGTCAGCGTGACGCCCTGGCGGCCGCCGCGCTCGCGCTTCAGATCGAAGCCAGCGCTCAGCCCCGGCTTGAACACCAGCGACCTGTCGCCGAGACCGCGGGTGAAGATCTCGGCCACGTGGCGATTGGTCATAATCAGGCGCTGACCGGCAACGAAGCCGGTGCCGGCGTAGGGTAACGGCCCGTTGGGCAACTCGATGCGCCCGACCGACTTGATGGCGGTCTCGAGCCGCGCCTTGATCCCGGCATCGTTGCTGAGCTTGGTCCAGAGCGGATGGGTGACCTGGCCGTAGCTGTCGTTGATGACGTCGATCGCGGGACGCAGCTCCGGCAGGATGATCGCCTCTGTCGCAAATTGCTGGGCCGGCGACAGCGGGTCGCCCCGGGCCGCCGCCTCGAAGGCGCCGCGCACGTCCGGCGGCATCGCTGCGGATTCGCTATCCGCGGTTGCGGCACGAACACCTTCCTCGCGCTCCATCATCCGGTCATTGATGAGACCGGTCAGATCCTGCCCGCGCGCCAGATGACGCAGAAATGCGGAATGGTCGAGCTTGTCTGCCATGCGTGTTCCCCCCAAAGAATAAAGAATTATGCAAGCCGCGAACGGCTCGCCGATGATGCCAATATGATCGGTCGGGCGCGCGGCACCACGCCTGTCAGTCGCGCCGCGTGCTATGCAATGTGTCCGCTCAGGGCAGGACGACGTTCAATCCAGTTCGATAACAATCACGGCGTGCTATTTGCGTGGCGATTTTCTCCGTGAAGATTTGGTCGTGTTGGACGATCGCGCCGCCGCGCTTTTCGTCGCGGCTTTCGCGCCGCTCTTGCGTCCAGCTGTCTTGCGCGTCTTCTTCGAGGTCTTTGTCGCCGGCCTCTTGGCTGCTGACGGCTTGCGGCCGGACGATCGGGACCTGGTCGATTGGGTTTTGGACTTGGACTTGGATCCGGGCTTGGATTTAGACGCCGACGATTTGCGTGCGGATGATCGGCGGGCCTTGGCAGCGGTCCTACCGCTGCCTCGCGCAAGCGCAGAGGTCCGTCTGGCTGACACTTTCGGCTTCCCGCGCGGCTTGGCATCGTCGGCCGGCGCTGCGCTGTGTCCGCCGCAATGGTCCGGCATGGTCGAGACTTCAGTCGCGAAGTCCGGGCCCTCCTCCAGCGGGATCGCTTCAAGCCCTTCGATGCTGATGAATTCGGTGCCGGCATCGGCGATCACGAAGGCCGCTTCGGTCGCAGTGTAGCCGGGATCCCAATGCGTGTTTTCCGGCACCTGGCTGTGGCCGTAATGTCCGCCTTTTTTGTCCCAGTTCGCGGAATTGCGATTGTGGCCGCCCGGATCGCGGCCATTGACCGCCGGTTTCGGCAGGCCGTTAGGCCAAACCTTGGGAATACCGTGCTCGGCTTCGAGCCAGTTGCACAGCTTCTGCACGTTCTTCAGCGTCGCCATCACTTTCGTCCGATGGGCGAAGCCGACGACCTCGATCTGGATGGCGGAATCGTGGTTGGTCTGGACCCCGCCGGCCGCGTTGCGCAAGGCACGGGCCGCCTTGCCGGTATCGATATGCTGATAGATCTTGCTGCTGTCGACGGTGAAATGCGGATCGGAGCGATTGGCTCGGAACGCCCCAAACGCTCCCTCCGCCGAACTGCCCTCCGTGGTGTGATGAACGATCTTGAATGGACCAGACGTGTAGGAGCCCGAGCTCCCGCTGATCTCCATCCAGACCGCAAAGGGACAACGTGCCATGGCCGTCCTCCTTCAGCCCTACGCTTGTCGCAAAGTGCCACTCACTTGAAGTGCCAACGACTTCAAGCGCCGCTCGCTTTGTCAGGTCTGCGATTCTTGCGGCGGCAAATCGCTAGGCGAACATCACCATGCTCGCCTGCCCACCGCTCGGGCCGCAGTTGAACTTCCAGTTGTCTTCAGGTTGTCGCAAGCTCGTAACAATCTTGAGCCTGCATCATTCAGCTCTGAGAAATTGCTCCGCAAAAAATAAAGAGGCAGTGCACAAAGTCAGCCGCCGCGTCGAACGTACGTCTGATCGAGATGCCGGATCCGCAGCAATCGGTCACGCGGACAGCTTCGCAAGTCAGTAAACCTCAACACGGATCGAGATGCAAGCTGACGTTGTGCCACGTCGAAGCGGAAATTTGCGGCCGGTGATCCAGTTCCACCGCGGATGCCGATGCGCACGCTGTGCGGCGCGATTGGGCAAACTTTCCGTTGTTGCCAACGCGATCTCATGATCAAATGCACGCATAATGAGAAGTCGATTTCAGCAGGGAGGATGTTCACGTGCAGATTGCATCCGTATCAAAGCCTGTCGCCCCCAAGAACACGGAAACCGGCGCTGTCGCCGTGGCCAGCAAGCCGGCACCTGCCGTCACGGAGCGGGTACTAGCTGACGAGGGCGATGCCAAAGGCGCCACGCTGTCGGACGCCGCCAAGCGCCGGCTGGTGATCGGCAAGAGCCAGACCCCGATCGTTCCACCGCCTGATTCCGGACTCGAGACGGTACTGTTTGCCGACGAGCGCACGCGCATCGTGTCGACCGATCAGCAGCCCTGGAAGCTGATCTGCGCGCTGGAGATTGACGCGCCCTGGGGCCAGTTCGTCGGTACCGGCTGGTTCGCCGGACCGCGCACGGTGATCACCGCCGGCCATTGCGTGTTTGACAAGAAGCAGATGGGCGGATGGGCGGACAAGATCACGCTGACGCCCGGACGTGACCGCGAGCGCAAGCCCTTTAACAGCTTTACGTCCGAACGCTTTTCCAGCATCAATGCCTGGATCGAGCGTCAAGATCCGGACTACGACGTCGCCGCGATTCACCTCGACCAGGACGTCTTCCCGCCCGAGGATGTGTTCCGGGTCGGTGCGCTGCCCGACGCGGAATTGCTCGACTATCTCATCAATGTCAGCGGGTATCCGGCCTCGCCCGGCGGCGGCACCGAATTGTACTGGGCAAAGAACCGCATCCGCGCGGTCGAGCCGCGGCGGATCTATTACGATGTCGACACGTCCGGCGGCCAGAGCGGCGGACCGGCCTACATCTACCCGGACGAGACTAGCCGGCCGATCGTCGTCGGCATTCACGCCTATGGCGTCGGTGGCACGCCGGCCAGCATGAATCTCCGGGTCAATTCGGCGCCGCGCATCATTCCAGAGGTCGTGACGCAAATTCAGGCCTGGCTCGCCGGGCCTGCGGACTGAGGCCGCAACGATGCATGTCGGATGAGAGGATTCTTCACCATGGCCGCGTCACCGATCGGCACGGCGCCGGCATCGGGAATGCGCTCGTCTATGTCGTTCAGGGCACGGCGGGCACCCCGGAAATCGCGGTCAAATGCGATGAAGCCGGCCACTTCCGTCTGGCGCTGCCGCCCGGTCATTTCCGGATCGAGGCCCGATCGATGGCCGGCGCGATCGGCGCGACCGAGTTTGAGGCGAGCCAGGACCATGAACGGATCGCGATCATCATCGACGAATAGCAGGGCGCGCGGTAGGTCCCGCGCGCTGTCCGATCGGACCAAGAACGGACGATCGGAATATTTGCGAACAATCCTATCGAGAAGAGTTCTCTCGCCAGAGGGACCTCGGATGTCAGGATACTGGATGGCATGCCGCCGCCCGTGATGATCGCAACCGGGAATGACAAGCGCGCCGAGCCGGAGACGATCGCCAAGGGCCTCGAGCGCGCGATGCGCTGCGTGTGTGCGGTCAGCGCCCCCGGCTCACAGGCGGGCACCGGCACCCTGATCGGTCCGGATCTCGTGCTGACGAACTATCACGTCGTCGAGCAACTGATAGCGGATGGCGCCGATTTCGAGGGCGCCGAGTGCCGGTTCGACTATCGCCTCGGCGAAGACGGCGGCCTGCTCGATGTCGGCAACACTCAAACGATCTTCAACATCCGCGAAATCCTCGTGGCGAGCGAGCCATCGCCTGGTGACGTCCGCGACGGAGGCGACGGATTCGATGACAATAAGCTCGATTTCGCAATAATTCGGCTCGACACCCCGGCGGGCCGACTTCCCGACTACAACGGAACCACGCGCGGATGGATCCCGCTGCCAAGTTCGGGGGCCCGGCCCGACCCCGAAATCGGGCAGAAGTTCATGATCCTCCAATACCCCTATGAGATCGGCGGCGCCTTCATCCTCCAGCCGTTGAAGAGCGATTCCGCAGAATTCACAGGTGTCCGCGTCGCGGCCGGGCAGCCTGCACGCTACATCCATAACGGCATAACAAGAAGGGGATCGTCCGGCGGACCATGCTTCGCGACCACCTTCCAGTTTGCCTTCATCGCCTTGCACAATGCCAGCGTTAGCGAAACGGCCGACGAGCAAAACCGCGGTCAGGCGATTCCGCTGCGACGCATCTCTGGCTTCATCGAGCGGAGGTACGAGCGGCCCGCCAACATCCTTGGCCTGGCCCCGCCGCAAAACCCGGGCAAGGATGTGCTGGCCCGGCAGCGAGCCGAGTCGATCGAGCGGCGTAAAGAGGCTGCGCTCTGCCTAATGGACCGCGCGCGCGAGGAGCGCAGATTTCTCGCACGGTTGTTTGCGGCCCCCTTTCCGCAGGCCGCGCGCCCGCTGCTGCACGTCGTGGTCTGCCGCACCAACGACGCCCATTCGCACTTCATCAAGCGGCTCAAATTCCTGTCGTTCGAGAGCCGGCCGGATGGTATCGACAAGTTGCGGCTGATGGCGCTGACCAAGGGCCTGAGCGCGCCGAGCCGAACGCCGCAGCCCGGGGTCTGGCCGCAGCAGGATGACGTCGCACAGCGTCGCCAGGAACTGTCCGACATCGTCCAACTGCTCGATCGGCGAAGCCGCTATCTGCTGCTGCTAAGCCGCACGATCGATGCCGCCTGGAGTCTTGCGACCGAGGAACCGCTGCTGACTGAGTTCGCCGCGATGCTTGCCGATCATTTCGGTGACAACCGAGACGGCATCCAGGCAGTGGTCTGTTTCATCGTCGCGGACGGCGAGGACAGCGACGACTTGCTCCGGCAATTCGCCGGACTGTGGAGCGCCGGCGCGCCTCCGCATTGCGGCGTCTGTGTCAGGCTTTCCCAAGTAGGCTTCAACGAATTGGACGAATGGCGTGCGGTGCTCGAAACCGCCTGGACCGCCGATGACGCATTCAATGCTGCCATCGCTAGCCAGTTCAACGGCACGCAGCTCAAGCCGCTCGACATCGTCGCAAAGGGCCTCGACGCCAGCCTCTGCAACTACATCGCCGGCACGATTGATCGGAGCGGCAAGCCTGGGGAGCCAAGACCGTGACCATGACCAAGACATTTGGCGAATTGTCGTCCGCGCTTAAGAATGGTGCGAAGCCCGCAGCCGCCTTGAACGAGAACGGCAGGAAGACGGCCCGCGGCGCGGGCTATTTGCTCGAGGACGAGGCCGTCGCGGCGGTCGATGTCGCAATCGAGCTCGGCCGGCCGCTCCTGGTCTCGGGCGAGCCCGGCGTCGGCAAGACCGAGCTCGGCTACGCCGTGGCGCGGATGCTGCAGATCTCGGATCTCTATCTGCACAGCGTGAAGTCGACATCCGACGCGGGCGAGCTGTTCTACACCTACGACGCGTTGCAGCGGTTACGCGATTCGCAGGTCAACGAGGCTGGCGATGTCGGCGACTATGTTGAGTTCCAGGCGATGGGACGCGCGATCCTGAACGCCCATCCGCGCAGCGCAGTAGCGCCGCTGCTGCGCGGCAAGCACGCCCAGGCGTGGGATGGCAACACCGCGCCGCGCCGCTCGGTGGTTGTGATCGATGAGATCGACAAGGCGCCGAAGGATTTCCCCAATGATCTCTTGCACGAGATCGAGACGATGAGTTTCCGCGTCAAGGAATACCCCGGCGATCCGCCGCCCGAGACTCCGTCCCTCGACAAGATCGAGCGATCGCTGCGCCCGCTTGTGGTGATCACCTCAAACGAGGAGCGACAATTGCCCGATGCCTTCCTGCGCCGATGCGTGTTTCACGAGATCCCGTTCCCGGATGAGAAGCGGCTCGCGGCGATCGTTAATGCAGGGCTTACCAACCGCCTGCAGCGGATGGGCGTCAAGATCGACGGCCAGCCGCCCAAGCTCGGGAACGGGATCGCTGCGCGGCTGGTCGATCTGACGCTCAAATTCCGCGACGCCCAGCCTGACAAGAAGCCTGGTATCGCCGAGATGATGGACGCCGCCGCCCTGCTGGTCGGCGCCGGCAGCAGCGATCTGGCGGTGGTCAGGCCGGCGCTGGTGAAGTTGAAGCGCGACGGCGCGCTGTTCCAGGATGCCATGCAAATGGTCGCGAGCTGACATGGCCGAGCTGCACCTCGATCCGGGAACTCTGATTCGGCTGATCGGCCGCTATCAGGAGCTGCGCAATCGCGGCGGCATGGGATCGATGCTGTACCGAGTGACGCCAGGACAAAGGATCGATGCGCTGCAGATCTACGCTACCGTTTGCGCGGCCGGCGCGGTGCCCGATGGCGACCAGCGCGAGTTCTGGCTGTCGCATCTGCGTCCCGTTCTCGCCGAGACGCGCGAGGCAGCCGAGCTGTTGAAGGAAGCCTTCGCGGACATCGGCAAGCCGGAGACGCCGCCCCTGAAGCAACGGATTGCCGCAGCATCCGTTGCGACCATGACGAAACTGCGCCGTTGGCCGAGCGCTTCGACGCTGGCGGCGGTCGGCACGGCCCTTTTGCTCGGAGCCGTCATTCTGTGGCTATCGCTGACAGCTCAATCGCCGCAGCGGCAGGCGGCGAGCGTCGATACAACGGACGCGTCCGTTCCCGCGGGCAACGGCGCACAGTCGGCGCTGCCCGATGCCGGCTTGAAGCCGCGCTATGAGCGCTTCCTGAAGCTGACGCTCGTTGCCGCAGCGCGCTACGGCAACGAGATCACACCATACGCCCTGGCCGCCGCGCTGTGCGGCGCCGCGCCGGAACTCGGCCCGCCGTCCTATGTCCTTGCCGAGATGATGCGGGTCTACCCGATCGATCCGGCCAATTCCATCCCGCACAGCGCGTTGGGCGCGATGGCGCTGCGGCACTATGCGGCGGTGGCCGCCGCGCAGTCTGCTGGCGCCAGCCTGACGGCGTTCGACGATTACATCATGGACGACTGGCAGATCAGCCCGGATCCTGCGATCGATTCCGCCGCCTGGCTGCGCGACTTCCAAATCGCCACCAACCCGTTACCGCCGGCCACGCTGGCGCGCGAGACCTGGCCCTCATGGCTGCGCTATCTGCCGCTCCTCGTACTACTGCCCGGATCGGTGTTCGCGTTCTGGGGCAACTCCAACAAACGGCGGGAGGCGGCGGCGGAGGCGCTGCGGCGCACCCGGGTCGCTCACGCGACGTTTCGACGGGCAGAGGCGGGCGCGTGGGGCACGAGCCGGATCCTGCAATCTTTCGCGGCCCTGCCGCCATTGCCCTCCGCGTCGCAGACCGCGCGCCGGCTGATGCGCCTACGTGAGCCGCTGCCGGGCAGCCGGCTCGACTTGCCGCGCAGCGTACGCGCCAGCCTTGCCTCCGCCGGAGACGTCGTGACCGTGATGCGCGACGGCAGCCGGGCGGTCGACATCGTGGTGCTTGTGCACCGCCGCCACCGCCACGACCACGAGCGCGCGCGCGTGCTGCGCCTTCTCGACGCGCTGTCCCGCAGCGGCGTCTCACTGACAGCCTATGACTATGCTCCCGACCCGCGCACGCTGACCGCAACCTCGCGCGCCGACGCGCTCAATCCGCGCGGCCGGCTGCGCACGCTTGATCTGCGCGGGCTGCGCGAGCTGCACGGCGATTCGCTGCTGGTGATCGTCAGCGACGGCGACGAGCTGATCGATCCGTTCAGTCAGCAGGCGCACCCGTTCCTCGCGACCGAGCTGGCCTCGTGGCGGCGGCGCATGCTGCTGACGCCGGTGCCGCGCGGCGAATGGGGCGAGCGCGAGTTCAGGCTGGCCGCAGCTTTCGATGCGCCGATCGGACGCGCGACCATGGCCGGGTTGGGCGATCTCGCCCTCGGTCTTGCGCCGGATGAGGTCCAGTCCGGTCCGCGCCGCGCGCTCGACCAGGCGATGCGCAAAGCCGGCCTGCTCGACCGCATCGCGACCTGGAGCCTGCTGGCGGGGACGCTGCTGGCGCCCGAGGAGACCGTGCCGCGTCCGCCATCGATAGAGCGGCTCGGCCTGTCGCTGCTGCAGGATCTGGCACCGCCGGACCCCGAACAAAAGGCGCTGATCGAGGATCTCGAGACCTGGCTCGGCCACGGCTTCTTCTGGCTCGCCGCCTGCGGCGTCTATCCCACGCTCCGCGTCGACCTCACCCTGTGGCTCGGCGCGCGATTGCACCGCTATGGCCATCCCGCCAATCCGATCATCTTCTCCGAGGAATTGTTCGCGCGGCTCTGCCTGCTTCCATGGCTGCGCGTCTGCCACATGCCGGATTGGCTGCGGACCGCCACGTTCAACGCGCTCAGCGACCGTGAGAAGAAGATGTTGCGCGACGTCATCGACGAGCTCGCCGCCGCCAACGCCGGCGAGAGCGGCGAGGTGCGGCTCGGCCTGCAGGTCTGGCAGGCGGACTGGCGCGGCCAGCCGCTGGCACCCGACAATGTGATGATCGCCTTTAAGTCGGACGCAGCGCCATGGGACAGGCTGCGACAGGAAGAGGCAACTGCGGCGAGCGATGCCCAGCGCACCTGGCTGATGCGGGGCTTGGGCCGTCTCGTCCTCATCGCGGCATGGGCGGGCGTTGCGGTCTGGCTGATGCCAGCGTTCGGCGCGGCGCCCCTGCCAAACGGCGCGTGGTGGCCGGTGCTCGGCTTCGGGGCCGCGACGCTAGCGTGGTTCGGGACCGCGTTCGTCGTCGAGCGCATCCGCCTCTGGCGCCGCAAGCACGCCGAGGCCGCGGCGGACGCCGCGCCGCCGGCCTCCGCCGCACCGGCCTTCAAGTAGCGGGAGAAGGTGCGATGTCCGCTCCGATCGAACCTGAGAATGTCCCGTTTCGGAAATCGATGGGTGATCCGGCGACATCGCAAGCCCACGACACGTCACAGATTGACCAGGCGCCGGACGCGCCGTCCGAGACCAGGCAGGTGCAGCCAGATTTCACGGAAAGTCCGTCGCAAGAGGTCAGGTTGAGTCTCATCGGAGCGAGGGCCGATCGCCGCGCGCGGTTACTGACCACCGCTGGGTTGCTCGGCGGCCTCGCGTTCTGCATCGTCGTCGCATTCGGCGTGCGCCTCTATCTCGCCGGCGCCTCGCGCGATCTGACGGCCGAGATTCCCCTGGCAAAGGGCGATCGTGTCACCACTATCGCATGGTCGCCTGGCGATGCGGCAACGCTGCTGGCCGGCACCAGTCTCGGCCAGCTCTATCGGGTCAGGGCTTCGGGGACGCCGGAGGCGGTGCTCACCCGGGCAAAAGGCCCCATCGTCACCATCTTTCCGCTTCGGATGCGGAACGCCGCTGGTAATGGCGATGCTGCGGCCGGCTCGACCGGGTCCAGCCGCCGCGACATAGGACGAGCCGACACTCTCGACGCCGACGCCCATGTGGTCTGGCTGGACCCGACGGCAGACGGCGACACGCTATTCCGCGCCGACGACGAGCCCACCTTCGCCGGTCTTGCCGCGTCCGTCGGTCCACAACTGTTGCCCGTCGTCGATTTGCCTTCGGCCGTGCGGGCCCCGAACGCCGGCGGCGCGTCGAACAGGCGCAGCAAGTCGCCAATATTCAAGCGGGCCGTTGAAGCTCTGAGTCCGGCGCCTGCATTGAATTCGTTCGGCATCGATGCGAGCTCCGCCGACGGCATCGTCAGTGCGGTCGGATCGGCACGCAGGCGCGATCTGTTCGATCTCGTCGCGGACGCCAGCACGGACGAAACCGTCATTATCGGCTATCGCGATGGATCGATCCGGGTGACCGACAGCTCCAGTTCCCGCCCGCTCTGGACGCTGCGGGCCGACGCGAGCGTGCCGGCCCCGAGGACCGATCCGCCGGCCGGCCGGTCGGTGGTCGCCATCGCGCCGCGATTGGGATCGCAGACCGCCGTCACCGCGCATGCAGCTTTCGCCTGGGCCACGGCCAATGGCGACATCCGCGTCTTTCGTCGCGGCGCCGGAAGCAATCCGCCGCGCATCCAGCGCGTCGAGATGGCCGAAGCTGCCACCACCACGACGGGGCAAGCGGCGGTTCCTGCGGTGAGCCGACTGGTGCCGATCCATGCCGGACGGGACGGGCTTTCACTGTCTGCCGACGGCGATGTGTTGATGATCTATGGCCGCGGCGGCCTCGCGCTGGCACGGCTCAGTGATGTGCCGACCGGCGACGTGGCGCGGATCTTCCGGCGCTATCTACCGGAGGAGCTCGCCGCCACGCCCGTCGAGCTCGCCAGTGGCGAAGTGGTGCGACTGCAGCAGGCGCTTGCGGCGCGTGGCTTTGATCCCGGCCCGCGCGACGGTATGCTCGGTCCGAGCACGCTGCGCGCGCTGGAGAGCTTCAAGGCCACGACCTCGCTCGGCGATACATTGGCGCTGTGCAGCCTGCTGCCCACCTGTCCGCAGTCCCGGGTCAGCGCGGCCGCCCTGTCCCCGTCAGGCGAGGCCTTCGCCATCGCCGGCAATGACGGTGTGATCCGGATCGTGACGCTGCCAAGGGATTTCCGCGATCTGCCGAATGCCCAATCCTTGCGGATTCGCGGTCATGGCGACGTCATCACCCGGCTTTCGATATCTCCGGACGGCCGCTATCTCGCGTCGCTCAGCGTCGACGGCCGGTTGCGCCTCATTGACCTCCCGCGCGCTCGGCAAGTCGGGCGATTGCCGCTGCATGATCTTCCGTCCGGCCCGGATATGCCCGAAATGGCGCCGATCAAACTTCCGCCGGGCTCCCCCTCGCCCGGCGCGACCGATCCGATCGTGGTGCTGAGCTCGTCGGACAGCCTGCAGGCGGCGCAGGCCGAGAGCGCGCGCCTCGCCGCCAGCGGCCTCTCCGGGCTAGGCGCTCCCGCGATCTACCAATGGGCCAACAGCACTCGCTACAACGTCGTCCTGCGCGTTCCGGACACGTCCACGCAATTGCGCGAGATGGTGCGCCTGCGATCGTTGCCGCGATGGTCGCGCTCGGCTTTTCCCGCGCAATTGAACGAGCTGTGCCAGTCACCGGTCGCAGCGGACGGCGTGTTCCGGTGCAGCGGCAAAAAAGGTGATGCCCGCGCGAACTAGGATTGTGGATAAGCCGCGAACTTTGCCCCCATCGGCTTCCAACATTGACCCCTGAGGGTTGGTAAGCCTCGGTACGCTTTTGTAGGCCGAGTTGCCGATCACCAGCAACCTAGCCAGACTACAAACCAGGAGAAGCTTGCGCGCATACGGTCGACCTCAAAAAATCACCTCTGGCAGCCTACCCGCATTGGGCCACGAGGAGACTCACCGCGCGCGCGTGGGCCTGACGCTGCTTGCCAGCCGGTCCATGATCAGTTCTTCCAACGGCAGTCATCCGTTTGCCCGCAGACCGAAGGCGTCCGCGGACGCCAAGAGGATCGACTCTATGCGTCTCTCCACTTGGGTCCAGCTTTGGGCCCCAACGAGTCCTCGCTGCGCAAAAATCCTAAGAAAACGAGCAGCTTGATCAAGCTTGACACCGGTTTATGTATCCGACGCCCAACGACATCACTGGCGTTGGCTGGTACAGCGTGCTGCCGACAGTCTCCTAAGGTTCAAGATCGCCCCGTCACGCGACTTGGAAAAACTTATGATGGCCCCGGAGTCATGCTCCCTCCCCGTTTCTCTGCACCTTTTTGGAGAATCGGGCTGTCCCGAGCTAGCGGCTTGGTCGCGTACAGCGGACGCTCGCCTAGGAGCAAGGCAAGTGCCTTCCTCGGCCCAAATCGCCTCTACGTGACCTTTGTAGCCCGTCTGCGACTACGGCCGGCAGCGATTTCTACGCGCAAGCCCCGACAGGGCCTCTCGTGATCCCCGTAGCGCCAACTCAAGACTAGAGCGTGCGCTCATAAAATTGTCGTTTCGGAGCCGGCGAGGACCGCTTTGCAGCCGGAAGCGGACGTGCGAGGCGTGCTTGGTCATGTCCGCCTAGAGCCAGAAGCGGTCGTAGCGTCCAATCAATCTACCAGCAACCATCAGGAAGTAGAGGCGAGCGGTTCCATCTAAGCAAGAATGGATTGCTTCTCCGCCTTTGGATATTCTCGGCTGGTGTTTGGAAGGCGGAAAACATGGTGCCAGCAGACTACGTCTTTGGCTTCGCTATCGCGGTGGTCATCGGGGCAAACCTTTATCTTGGCCCGCGTATCGCGAGCGAGCGCGTTGCCATGCAATGGGGGCCCAGCGGCGAGCCAGCTTGGTACGCCCCAAAATGGCTCGCCATGTGGGGGATGATTGCCTTCATGGCGGCCGTCCGGCTCTTCATTTGGCTGGCTTCAACATATGCACCGCAGCATGTGCACGGTGCTGAATTAGGAATAGTCATTTTCTCGCTGATCGCCGCCGGTTCTCACCTGTTCGTTTTGATGAAGGCGAGAGCGCCTCTTTGAAACGTAGGCAAGTCGGCTGTGGGTCACAAGCGGCGGTCGGGCAAGCTCTAGCCCCTCGTCCGCTCTGGCGCCCTTAGCCGACATCGCAAATGCCTCAGCCCGCTTCAGCTGAGGGTCAAGAGGCCACTTTCGGTACTTTGGGCGCATTTTTCAGTTTGCTTCTCAAGCCAAACATCAGTTGCTTATGAATACACGCTTTGATTTCGAAAACAGTTGTCAGTCCTCGACGATCAGCGCTTCCAGACCGCGGTCTAAAATCTGCTGATAGGCATAGAATCGGCGGGCGTATTTGGCATAGGTACTCGCATGCATTCTGCTCGGCTTATCGGGAAAACTGCGGGCGGCGGGATTCTCGTCAGTTCCACACAACCGACGTTTCGCCCGCGATTTCCCAATATGCGCGCGATCAATATACGTGCCGAACTGACTCAGGTAGGCAACCTGCCCTGCCCAGGCCTCGCGGCTGGCAAAGATATCCGCACCCGGCGGTTTCCAGATTGTTGAAACTGAACGGTTCGTGCGGGGGCAGACGAAATAGAGTTGGCGGCCGCCGAAGTGGCGCCGCTGCCCCGCTATTTCAACTCGCTGCTTAAAGTCGCTCATCGTGATCTCCAGCCAGCATCGTTCCGAGCCGCGCATGTCTGTCTCGATGTTGGCGGAGGCAATCACATTTCCCGGCAACGTCCAGCTAATACCCTTTCCGCTGATCCTGCTTCCAGCCTCGAAAAAGTTATTCCAACGTAGCCAATCGATGTTGAGGGAAAGTCCTTCTTCAAGACAAACTCTCTTTCTTCTTCGGCCCATGCTCCTTCTCCTTGTCAGCAACCGCGCAGACGCGCGTCAGCTCATACCGTATTTCAGCTGGGATTTTTGGTACTGTACAGAGGCCCCGGTTCGGGAGCGCGTTCATGCACTTTAATGATCGCGCTGGCGCTTTGATTCAAGCTCGGCCAAATAGCCGCTCCCATCAGAGAGTGGATCAATTCGGTCTAAGTGACACAGTGCCGACCTGTGGGCTGCTTTATGGAATCGCCGCTCTTAGACCGAAGCAACGATAGTGAGTCACGCGATTGTTTAACGCGGCTAGCCATGCGAGCAGGCAGAGCTCAGTCTGGATCATGATTAAGCACGGTTATCGGACGCTGCACCCGAGAGACCCAAGCGCGGCCCCAAGCGGGGGCCCCAAGCGGCCTCCCGCTTGGGAAAGGAGCTGCGTTGAAAACATTCAACAATCCTCTCTTTACCGCGCCTTGGAATGTTGCCACCTTTTGTAGGATCTCAGCAGCGGAGAGCTATGGTCTCAGGCCATCAAAGCCTGCGCTCTCACGTGTGTAGCGCTAGTGCGCAGAGGCGTGTTGATCCATTTTGTGGCCTCGGTTCGTTCGCGAAGTCCGCAACTGCCCACCGGGCAATGTCGCTGTCAGGTCGCAAGTAGACAAAACTGCTCTCTCACTGGGATCTCGACGCCCTCTCCGGTTTACACGGGCTAAAAAACGCCAACGATGCCGCGTAGGCGCGAAATTTCTTCACTAAGGCTCTGGTGACGATCAGCTAGTGGGCGCCTCATACATGACCGCTAAATCCGGCAAGGCGCATCGGCTCCGTCCTCAGTGACGTCACAGGCTTAGTCAAGATGCCGGGGGTCGTCTCCGATCCCGTACTTACATGCCGGAATCTGAGCGATCGGAGTCTAGCAGTTGCAAACTTCGGATCTGGGCGCGGATGAACAGCGCTCGACAGCCAGGATGTTGACCTGCACCTTACAGGAGGGGCGCGGGCATCAATTGAGAGAGTAAATCAATCAATGCTTTAACCGACTTGTTGTTCTCCGGCACGCTTATATTCCAATGTACTTGCTTGCCTGTTGGTGAGTCCGTTGTGACGGGCATAGGACGACCAGCCCCCGCAAATTAGCGGAGCTGGTCCCTACACCCGCCGCGATCTTGCCTGCCGGAGCCTGCCGCCGCTTAGGGCAATGACCTCGCGACGCCGCGGATCACCTCGATGCCAACTTACAGTGCTAGCGTCGCACCGGCGATCGGCCCTCGCATCTTTCGGACCGGGCCCTGTCTATGATCGCGCCCCACAGTAGACTCCCATCACAATCGATGGTGGCGCCGCTGCCGTGACTGCTCCGACCAGCGCCAATCTTTGACTGGACCGTCAACAGGACCAGCCAAGTGTTTCTACCCCTCAGGCATCAGTTTTCTCGCAGGCAGGAACGTCTCCTTACTGGAGTTCTCGATCCACCCCGGGAGAGCGGCAAGCGTGGCCACAGTCCCTGTATTCATCGGGCCTGCGTGTTCGCGCGTACAGCGGATCAGTGCTTCTTTGGACCGGCAATAGCTGCGGCCCCGCCAATCGTCTTTACGTGGCTTTTCTGGCGAGCCGCGTCGCTGAAGAATCCACTGGATTCGATCTCGGCATTCGATCACTCGCCAATTGGGGTTGGTAGCAACGATGACGCGCTCATAGTCATCAGCGCACTCACGCATGCTCATTCCGAGTTTCCTCGCGTGAGCATCTGATCGAATGCGACTTTAGGAACGCGAAGTAGCTTTCCAATACGGATTGTCGGAATGTCTCCTCTCTTCGCCGCCTCGTAGCTGGCGTTCCTGCCTAAGCCGAGCAGAGCGCCCGCCTCCGGGACATCGTACACCAACCTTTTATCCGGGCTCGACTCGTCAGCCATCCTAGCCTCCTTAGTAGTGTAGGATTACACCATTATGCCCCGGTCCGACGCTTGCTGCAATGAAATAGTGGTGGACACCACCGTTCGTATCGGCTAGTACAAGGCTGTCATGATCAGTTTGAAAAGCTATTTGCCCTACTTGGCTGACTATCTCGATCTGACTTCGGACGCCCTCTACGAACGTCAGAGAGTTTTGGTCCGCTCGAAAATGCTAAAGGCGATCGAGGGCCGCGGGCCGGGCAGCGGCATCCGTGCTGTGCCAGCTACGGTGACACAGCTGGTGCTTGCTACGCTGGCAACGGACAGCTTGGCCGATACCGCGAGTAAGACGAAGACACTTAGCAGGGCTGCTGCGGAGCAAGGCCTTTGCCCGCTCACAGGTGCTCGGACATTCGCTGATGCGCTCGAGGTGCTCGTGTCCTCGGAGGCTCTCGCGAAGAAACTATTGAGTGTAGTAGTTCGCCGACCGGACCTCACAGCCACCGTGAACATCATCGGCCAGCCGATGAAAAGCGCTGAGGTCAGCATTTTCGGAAAGCGAACGAATTCTGAGCGCAGATACTATTCTCGGACCGTCGAAGCCAGCCTTCCTGGTGGGGCGATTGAGGAAATCGGCAACAATTTGCGGCAAATAGCTAGCGATTGGCCAAAGAAAACTCTCTTTCAAGAACTCGAAGCGAGCCGCAGAACGCGAAGTCGTTAGGAGGTTAAAACATGGCCGGTCAAGGAAGAACCAGGCGATCTTTCGGAGAAGGCTCGATTGATCAACGAGCCGAAAACACCTTCCGCCTGCGCTATCGCGTGGAAGGCCGGCGTTACACCGTAACATTTCATGGCCCACTTGCGGAAGCTCGCAAAGAGTTGCGGCGGCTTCTCCGCGATGGTGATACCGGGAGCCATGTGGAGCCATCTCGGCTGACGGTTGGAGATTGGATTGAACAATGGCTTGCGGCTGGTGCTCCTGGCCGCCGGCGACGAAAAGTAAGCCAGAGGACCCTAGAGCGATACGCTCAATTATTGAGAACGCATGTTAGTCCAGTGCTTGCTGACAAAACACTTCAAAAGCTGCGAGCTTCAGACGTCGATGAGCTGTACGCGCAGATAGAGGTAAGGGGCAAGATAGCGCCACGTACGGCGCATCATGTCCATGTAGTCTTAGGATCCTGCCTAGCTGCTGCCGTGCGTAAAAGTATCTTAGCTAACAACCCCATGATCCGGGTGGAACGGATTCCTAACCCTGAGATCTCCACGTTCCTTGATAACGAGCTGGACGGCGATGAGATCGGTCAAGGCCTAGACGAAGTCGAGTTAGCGCGTCTCATCAGCGCGTTTGAAGCATCCAGCCTCTATCCCATCGTTGTGCTCGCCGCCGCCACGGGAGCTCGCCGAAATGAATTGCTGGCACTCCGTTGGACTGATCTGGACCTAGACAATGGGACCGTGAGAATAGAGCGCGCCTGGGAGCAAACGCGGAAATTCGGCCTTAGGCTCAAGCCTCCGAAAACCAAGCGAGGTATACGCACTATCGAGCTCGACCCTGCAACGCTGGCGATGCTCGACAAAGAAAGAATCCGTCAACAGCGGATTTTGGCAGGAATTCCGGATAGTGCTTCAGTCGATATTTCGCTAATCAAACTGCCAACTACTGCACTTTTGTTCCCTGACGTTTCCAGGGATGGAAGCGACTTTGATCTATCTAGGCCACGCAGCCCTCGCAACTTCTCCAAGGAATTTGCACGGCGTGCAGATTTCGCGAGACGGCAAGCTCAGAAGGAGGGTCTGCCGAGCTTCGGCAAGACTCGATTTCATGATCTCCGAGGCATTCATTCGACCGCGCTGCTAGACGCGGGAATTCCAGTACACACAGTCGCGCAACGAATAGGTGATGATCCAGCCGTACTGTTGCGCAGCTATGCAAAGCGCAAGAGATCCAAAAAGGCAAATCAGTCAGTCGCCGCCGCGATTACCGCATTTGCTTCCGAATTCTTGAAGAAGTGATTAGCGCCTATGCGGCCTTTTTGGACCCAAACGTGGACCCAATCAGATGGGACAGCAGAGGTTTAAACGGACAGATCAGTTCGGTCCAGGACCGATATACAGTCGCACCGGCACACGTTTTAACCTACTGGTATCGAAAGGTATGATTACCAGCGTATTTCAAGACCGGTGCCTTAAACCACTCGGCCACCCTTCCAGTCCCGGGAATGGGTGTCGCTTAACGTAGTCGACCGCGCAAGGCAACGCCAAGTTGGCGCAAGTGCTCAAACCTTTGCCGGCCGGAGCGCGGCGCGTTCCTTTTCCTGCACAACCTGTCTAGCTCTTCGGGCAATCAACCAGGACGGCACTCCGGATGTACTTGGTCCTCTGCCGGTCGCTGACGTTGCGCCCGAATTGAGGGCTGTAGTTCAAGTCGTAGCGGCACCCTGCCTGCATTGCCTTGTAGATCGCGCCCCGTTCGATCACGTAACTCCCTTGTGGGAGCGTCTTGAGGCGGACCTGTGTGATGGTCTGCTCCTGGCCGTGGTCCGGGCCGAGATAGGTAACGCGATCGGTCGAGCCGACCGACCAGACCACCGCAACTGCGCATATCAGTGAAACGGCGAAAGCAGCGACCAGCCCGAGTTGCGGTCGCTCGACGGAGTCCAGAAACGAGCTCATGCCGTTTCGTGTCGTTCCGGGCCTTGCGGTTCAAAGGCTCCCTCACCTTTGCGTCGCGCAACAGAAAGCGCGGCGCCCCGCGAAGAGCGCCGTCCTGAAATTCTTTGTTGTTTGCGTCTAGCTCAGTAGCCGCAGGACGCGCAGTTCATCTGCACCGGGGCGTAATAGGAATACCCCGGCGAGACCATCTCGACGCGCTGCCGGGTGGCGTATTGCGGCGGGATGCGCTCGTACTGGACGCTGGGCGGCGCGACCATCACGGTCTGCGGCACCATCACGGTGCGGTACTGCGCCGGCGTGCGGTGCGCGACCACGGAGCCGGGCGAGACCATCACGGTCTCGTCGACGGTGCGGTATTGCGGCGGCACATATTGTTGCTGGTAGCAGGTCGTGCACGGCGGCGGCGTGTAGCAATTGTAGCAGCCGGCGGAGGCCGCGCCCGTCATGGAAATGGCGACGACGGCCGTTGAGAAAACGACAGCGAGAGTACGAGACATTGCGGTGGTGCCCCAGTTGCCCGAAACGGATCTGCGAAGGTCGCGGGAGTATACGGCGCAAAACCTTGCCTTGCCGAACTTCGTCGAGGCATCCTTAATGCGAACGATCGATCGCGGCGGAGCGGTAAGAACTCATTGACCACGCGCATTAACGCGCGGGATGTTTTGCGCGGGGGTGCGCATGACAGCGAGTCCGCGATCGGACATCGCCGCGGCACTCGTTCGAGCATAATTTGCAGTTCATCCTCGTTCCATGTTCGAGCTTTCAACGCCTCGCTGCTCTTTCCAGAAACTCCAACAGCGAGGGATCGGTCTCCTCGAGTTCGACGAAGCGACGGCGCAGCTCATCGGCGATTTCAGCGGTGGCATCGCGCGACCATCCCTCCGCAGTATTGAAGGCCACGATACGTGCGGGATGGAGATATTGCCCTTCGGCGAGATGTCTGAGCAGGGTCGCGCGATTGGCGTCCTCCTCGGCCGTCTCGCACCAAGCCCGCCCCAGGCGGCGGCCGAAATCATCGAGCACAAGATAGACGTCCCGGTCTGTCGTGATTTGCGGCACGAGTGATGGAGAATGACTCATGGCTAACTCCGCTATTGGCAATCCGAACCTTTGCGGACGAACCTCGATACGGCGACCGCCTCGGCTGGATTCGGAAAAATGGATTTCGACGATTTTTCTTAGGATGGCACGATTAAATAAAAATAAAAACAAAATTAATAAAAATTAAATAGCAAAATGTGGACAATGCACTAAGTTGATGATGCCTGGCGGGCGAGCCCGCACGTCGGGTGCCCACTGAGCAAACGGCTCCCGCTCCCACCCCAACCAGCCCCACGCCCTAGGGAGGCGGGGGCCGTTCTTTCCCGATCTCCGTTCCGGCTACTTCCAACGGCGCATCCGGGTGGTCGCACGGAGCCGCGAGGCGTTCCGAAGATCGCCGATCCAGGCCAGTGGCGCCGATGCCGCCTACTTCGGACGCCGCTTGACCTCGCGCACCGCACCGCGCGCGGCACTGGTGGTGAGCGCGGCGTAAGCCTGCAGCGCGGTCGAGACGTTGCGCTTGCGGCCTTGCGCCTGCCAGGCGGCATCGCCCTTCGCCTCCTCCGCGGCGCGGCGCTTGGCGAGCTCCTCGTCGGAGACCTCGAGGCTGATGCTGCGGTTCGGGATGTCGATGGCGATGATGTCGCCCGTCCGCACCAGACCGATATTGCCGCCTTCGGCGGCCTCCGGCGACAGATGGCCGATCGACAGGCCGGAGGAGCCGCCGGAGAAGCGGCCGTCGGTGACGAGCGCACAGGCTTTGCCGAGGCCCATCGATTTCAGATAGCTGGTCGGATACAGCATCTCCTGCATGCCGGGGCCGCCGCGAGGGCCTTCATAGATGATGACCACGACCTCGCCGGCGACGACCTTGCCGCCCAGGATGCCTTCGACCGCCGCGTCCTGGCTTTCGAACACGCGCGCTGGGCCGGAGAATTTCAGGATCGAGGCATCGACGCCGGCGGTCTTCACGATGCAGCCGTCCTGCGCGAGATTGCCGTAGAGCACGGCGAGACCGCCGTCCTTGCTGAAGGCGTGCGCGAGATCGCGCACGACGCCCTTCTCGCGGTCGGCGTCGAGCTCGTCGTAGCGGCGCTCCTGGCTGAAGGCGACTTGCGTGGGGATGCCGCCGGGCGAAGCGCGATAGAAGGTCCGGACCGTCTCACTCTTGGTGCGCTTGATGTCCCAGCGCTCCAGCGCCTCGTTCATGGTCGGCGCGTGCACGGTCGTAACAGAGGTGTCGATCAGCCCGGCGCGGTCGAGCTCGCCGAGGATGCCCATGATGCCGCCGGCACGGTGCACGTCCTCGACATGCACGTCGGCGACGGAAGGCGCGACCTTGCAGAGCACGGGCACGCGGCGCGACAGACGGTCGATGTCCTTCATGGTGAAGGCGACCTGCCCCTCATGGGCGGCAGCCAAGAGATGCAGCACGGTGTTGGTCGAGCCGCCCATCGCGATATCGAGCGTCATCGCGTTTTCGAACGCCTTGAAATTCGCGATGTTGCGCGGCAGCACGGAGGCATCGTCCTGCTCGTAATAACGGCGGACCAGATCGACGATGGTGTGGCCGGCCTCGACGAACAGGCGCTTGCGGTCGGCATGGGTTGCGACCACCGAGCCGTTGCCGGGCAGCGCCAGGCCGAGCGCCTCGGTGAGGCAGTTCATGGAATTGGCGGTGAACATGCCCGAGCAGGAGCCGCAGGTCGGGCACGCCGAGCGCTCGATCACCTTGACGTCCTCGTCGCTGACCTTGCTATCGGCGGCGGCCACCATGGCGTCGATGAGGTCGACCGCCTTGGTCTTGCCGGCCAGCTTGACCTTGCCGGCCTCCATCGGCCCGCCCGAGACGAACACGGCGGGGATGTTGAGCCTGAGCGCGGCCATCAGCATGCCGGGCGTGATCTTGTCGCAATTGGAGATGCAGACGAGGCCGTCGGCGCAATGCGCGTTGGCCATGTACTCGACGCTGTCGGCGATCAGCTCGCGCGACGGCAGGCTGTAGAGCATGCCGTCATGGCCCATGGCGATGCCGTCATCGACCGCGATGGTGTTGAACTCTTTCGCCACGCCGCCGGCCTGCTCGATCTCGCGCGCCACGAGCTGGCCGAGGTCCTTCAGATGCACGTGGCCGGGCACGAATTGGGTGAAGGAGTTGACCACCGCGATGATCGGCTTGCCGAAATCGGCGTCCTTCATGCCCGTCGCGCGCCAGAGGCCGCGGGCGCCCGCCATGTTGCGGCCGTGGGTGGTGGTGCGGGAGCGATAGGCTGGCATGGCGGTTTCCGTCCTCGGGTTTGCGTCGGCCGGGGCGGGAAAATGTGGAGCCACCTCAGGCCTTTCCGGCCGGATAGCGCACGGGGGCAGCCCGCGCAACGGGAACTTGGGTCGGACAGGGCTCCCCTGCTTCCGGCGCGGGGGGCTCGTCGCTCACTCTCTGTCATTCCGGGGCGATGCGCAGCATCGAACCCGGAATCCATCGGGCGGCAGCACCCGCGGGACAATGGATTCCGGGTTCGCGCCTTTCGGCGCGCCCCGGAATGACGGCGGAGGGCGTCGGAGCCCCTATTACAGCGTCGGATCGAGCCGATCGCGCAGCCAGTCGCCGATCACCGACACGGCCAGCGTGGTCACTACGATGGTCGTCGCCGGCGCCAGCATGATCCAGGGGGCGCGGGTCAGATATTCCCGGCCGTAGCCGACCATGTTGCCGAGGCTGGTCATCGGCGGCTGCACGCCGAGGCCGAGGAAGGACAGGCCTGACTCCATCAGGATCACCTCGGGGAACACGAGCGTGGTCGAGACGATCAAGGTCGAGGCGATGTTGGGCAGGATGTGCCGGAGGTAGATCCGCGACGGCGTCGCCCCTAGCTGGCGGACGGCAGCGGCGTAGCCCTGCGCATTGGCGGAGATGGCAAGGCCCCGCGCGATGCGGGCGTAGCGCTCCCAGCCGAACAGGCCCATCAGCCCGACCAAGAGCGGCAACGAGTTGCCGAAGAAGGCGAGCACGGCCAGCGCCATGATCAGGAAGGGCATGCTGGCCTGGAAGTCGGTCAGCATCAGCACGAGCTGCTCGACGAACCCACGAAAATGCGCGGCGAGGAAGCCGAGTGTGGTCCCGACCACGGCCGAGATTGCGGTCGCGCCGAACGCGATCAGCAGCGAGATGCGGATCGAGACGAGCAGCCGCGACAGCACGTCCCGGCCAAGCTCGTCGGTGCCGAGCCAGTGCGCGGCATTGCCGGGCGCAGCAAGCCGGTTGCGCAGGTCGAGCTGCGTGAAGCCGTAAGGCGCGATCTTCTCCGCAAAGGCCGCGATCAGCAGCATCGCGACGATCCAACTGATTGCCAGCGCGACCGAGACCGGAATGGCCGGCAGGCTGATGCGGCGTGAAAACGCCTTGGTCTCCTTCAGCGTCGCGTCGGTCATGCGTGCGCTCCTTTGCTGCGCAGGCGCGGGTCGAGGAAGCCGTAGAGGAAGTCGACGATCAGATTGGACGTCACCATGGTCATCGCAACCAGCAGCAGGATGCATTGCACGACCGCGAGATCGCGGTTGGCAACCGCAACGACGAGAAGCCGCCCTACTCCCGGCCAGGCGAACACGCTCTCGACCACGACCGCGCCTGCGATCAGCGTGCCCACCATGAAGCCGAGGATAGTCACGGTCGGGATCGCTGCATTCGGCAGCGCATGCGAGGTCACCACCTTGCGCCACGGCACGCCTTTTGCGGATGCGGTTCGGATATAGGGCTGGCCCAGCACCTCCAGCATGGCGCTGCGGGTGAAGCGCGCCAGCACCGCCGCGCCGCCGAGACTGAGCGTTGCGATCGGCAGGATGGCGTGGCGCCAGCTGTCCTGCCCGCCCGAAGGGAGCCAGCCCAGCTGCACGGCGAAGACGAGCACCAGCAGCAGCGCGAGCACGAAGCTCGGCACGGTAAAGCCCGCGACCGCCGTCATCATCACGGCGCGGTCGATTCCCGAGCCGCGATGCAGCGCGGCGTAGATCCCTGCGGGAACGCCGAGCGCGACCTTGAAGAAGAACGCCGGCAGGGTCAGCGCCAGGGTCGCGGGAATGCGCTCCAGGACCAGCTCGATCGCGGGGCGGCCGTCGCGCATGGAGCGGCCGAGTTCGCCCTTGGCGATGGCGCCGAAATAATCGAAATATTGAGCCCAGATCGGGTCATCGAGGCCCCAAGCCTTGCGGAATGCCGCGAGCACCTCCGGCGGCGCCTCCGGTCCCAGGATCATCAGTGCGGGATCGCCTGACAGCCGCAACACGATGAAGGCGAAGGTCACGACGAGCACGATCGTGAGCGCGGCGCGTCCGATCCGAATGGCGAAATAACGTCCCATCACGCGGCGTCCCGTGTCGCAGCGCCGGCGACGAGATGGCAGGCGACCTGCCTGTCGCCGCCGACAGCGGACAGCGCCGGCACCTCGCGCGCGCAGCGCGCGATGGCGCGCGGGCAGCGCGGATGGAAGGCGCAGCCCGTGGGGCGCGCGGCCGGGTTCGGCGGGT
>NZ_LAXE01000001.1:4474973-4496019 GCF_003122645.1 Bradyrhizobium sp. SUTN9-2 | reverse complement strand
CGCGGCCGGGTTCGGCGGGTCGCCTGCTAGCACGATGCGGCCCGCACTGCGGCGGCCCGGCGCGGGCGAGGCCGAGACCAGCGCCTGGGTGTAGGGATGCTCGGGCCGCGCGAACAGATCGTCCGCGCTGCCGATCTCGACGATGCGGCCGAGATACATCACGGCGACGACGTTGCTGATCTGCCTGACGACGCGCAGATCGTGGCTGATGAAGAGCAGCGTCAGCGACAGCTGCGCCTGGAGATCGCAGAGCAGATTCACCACCTGCGCCTGGATCGAGACGTCGAGCGCGCTGACCGGCTCGTCGCAGACCAGGAAATCCGGCTTGGTGGCCAGCGCCCGCGCCAGCACGATGCGCTGACGCTGCCCGCCGGAGAGCGCGCCGGGATAGCGCGCACCATGCGCCGGCGTCAGTTCGACGGCGTGCAAGAGCTCGCGGACGCGCTCGTCGCGCATCGCAGGCGTGCCGAGGCCGTGAATGTCGAGCGGCTCGCGAATCTGCGTGGCGACCGGCAGCCGCCGGTCGAGTGCACCGAGCGGATCCTGGAAGATCATCTGCATCCGCGCGCGCTGCGCACGCCACGCCGTTGTCCCAAGCGCGGCCATCGGCTTGCCGTCGAACCGTACCTCGCCGCTATCAGGCGGCTCGAGGCCGAGCACGATGCGGCCCGTGGTGGATTTGCCCGAACCGGATTCGCCGACGAGACCGAGCGTCTGGCCCCTTGGAATCGTCAGCGACACGCCGTCGACGGCATGCACGGCCGCAGCTCTCCCGAACATTCCGGAGCGCATCGCATAGGTGCGCGAGATCGCGGAGACCTCGACGAGCGGCGGACTCATTCGGCGGCAATCCCGAGCAGCGCGCGGCGCGAGGTCTCGGCACGGACGCAGGCCACGCTGCGGTCATCCGCGATCGGCGCGAGGGGCGGCGCCGCAAGGCCGCATGCTTCCGCGACCAGCGCGCAGCGCGGCGCGAAGGCGCACCCCCCGGGCATGTGCGCGGGATCGGGCACCGTGCCCGGAATGGCGGTGAGGCGCCGCCGCGGGCCATCGAGCGGCGGCAACGCGCCGATCAATCCTTGCGCGTAGGGATGCACGGGATCGGCGAACAGCTGGTTGCTCGGCGCCTGCTCGACGATGCGGCCGGCATACATCACCGCGACGCGGTCGCAATTCTCCGCGACGACGCCGAGGTCGTGGCTGATCAGCACCATGGCCATGCCGAGCTCGCGGCGGACCGTGGAGAGCAGCTCCAGGATCTGTGCCTGAATGGTGGCATCGAGCGCAGTGGTCGGCTCGTCCGCGATCACGAGATCGGGATTCCCGGCCAGCGCCATCGCGATCATGATGCGCTGGACCTGGCCGCCGGAGAATTCGTGCGGATAGGCCTCGAGCCGGCGGCCAGCGTCGGGAATGCCGACGAGATCGAGCAGCCGCCGCGCCTCCGCCTTCACGGCGTTGCCTTGGAGATCGCGATGCAGCGCCAGCGCTTCGCAAAGCTGCCTGCGGATGGTCAGCACCGGGTTGAGCGCGCTCGCCGGATCCTGGAAGATCATGGCGATACGCCCGCCCCTGACCTGATCGAGCTCGGCGGCCGGTGCGCCGAGAATCTGGCGCCCGTCGAGCCGCACCGAGCCAGAGACTTGCGCATGGCGCGGCAACAGGCCGAGCGCGGCGAGCCACGTCACCGATTTGCCGGAGCCGGACTCGCCGACGAGGCCGATGGCCTCGCCCTTCTGCAAGGCAATGTCGACGCCGCGCAGGACCGGCACGCCATTGAAGGCGACGCGCAAGTCCTCGATGCTGACCAGCGGCTTCACCTTCAGACCTCGAAATTGCCGGCGCGGAAATCCATCGCGAAGGCGGGCGCTGCCTTCCACTTGATCGATTTCGGCTTGGCCGTGAAGGTCGCGTTCTGGTGCAGCACCGTGTAGGCGGGATCTTCGCGCTCGGCGATCTCCAGCATGCGGCGGAACGCCTTCTTGCGCGCGGCCCGGTCGGTCGAGGTCTCCAGGAATTCGGAGAGCGTGTTCAGCTCGGCATTGGTCCATTCGCCGATCTGCTGCTGCTGGCCGTTGGGGCCGTGCTGGGCGACCAGCGACGACACCGGATCGTTGAAGGCGGCCGAGTTCGACCAGTCGCGTACGGCGCGTGCCGGCCCGCGCTCCATGATCTGCGACCAATTCTCCTTGGTCTCGATCTGCACGTTGAGCCCGACTGATTTCCACATCTCGACCAGGATCTGCGCGGTCGCGACCTGGTTGGTGTAGTAGTTGTTGAGCAGGCGGTACGGGATCGGGTCGCCCTTATAATTGGCCTGCTTGAGCAGATCCTGCGCAAGCTTGGGATCGTAGGCCGGCACGTTCCAGTCGGCGTTGAACATGTCGCCGTAGAATTCCCATTGCAGACCCTTCGGCACACGGGTGCGGCCGGCCCACAGGCTGTCGACGATCGCCTGGCGATCGATCGCATGGGTGAAGGCGCGCCGCACCAGCGGATTGGCGAGCACGGCGTGGTTCTTGTCGAACACGGTAAGGCGATGATTCTGAATCGTGCCGCCCTGCACTTCGAAGGCGGAATTCTTCTCGATGCCGGCAATCTGGTCCGGCGGGATGTCGCAGGCGAACTGGTATTCGCCCGAGAGCAGTCCGTTGATGCGGCTGGCGACCTCAGGCACTTCGAGGAAGCGGATGCGCTTGAGCGGCGGCCGGCCGCCCCAATATTCGTCGTGGGCTTCCAGCGTCAGCGAGACGTCGGGCTTGAGCTCGACGACCCTGTAGGGGCCGGTCGTCACCGGCTTGCGGGCCCAATCGAGATAGCTCGCCGCCTCTTCCCAGGCGCGGCGGTTCATGATGTCGGAGCCGTAGCGCGACAGCCGGCCTTCGATCGTGACGTCGGGCGTCGCGTTGTAGAAGCGCACCGTGTACTTGTCGACGGCATCGACGCGCACCAGGTCCGGCCAGATGCGGCGGGCGACCGCGGGGACGTCCGGCGGCAGCTCCTTGCCCGGACGCGGCGTCGGGATCTTCTCGAACGCCTTGATGGTGGAGCGGTTCTTGGCCTCGGTCTCGCCGAACATGCGCTCGCGGCTGAAGGTGAAGACGACGTCTTCCGCCGTTAGCTCGTCGCCATTGTGGAACTTGACGCCCTGGCGCAGCTTCACCTCGACGGTCTGGTCGTCGATGCGGCGCCATTCGGTGGCAAGGCCCGGCACAGCTTCGAGCTTGCCGCGCCAGTTCTTGGAGATCAGGCCTTCCCAGATCGAGGAGAAGAACACGCGCTCGCCGACATTGGACTGCTCGCGCAGCACGTCGAGCACGTTCGCATTCGTGACCTTCTGCACCGCGACGGTCACGGAGGGACGGTTGTCGCCTTGCGCGATGGCAAAGCGCGGCAGCAGCAAGGTGCTTGCGGCGGCGCCGCCGGATTTCAGGATGTTGCGACGGGTGAGCTTGCTCATGAGGTGACGCTGCCCTTTGTGATTGCGGTTATTCGGCGAGACCGAGCGCGGCGAGATGCGCCGCGCCCTTGCGGACATCGTCGTGGTTGCGGAGTTCGAGGATCAGCCGCGGATTCGACGTCAGCCGTCCTAGCGCGCGGAATACGGCGACCCAGGGAATGTTGCCCTCGCCCGGCGCCCAGTGCCGGTCGGCAAAGCCGTCGGTGTCCTGCAGGTGCACATGCGTCAGCATGTCGCCGGCGGTCTCGACGTAATAGTCGACCGGCGGCGCGCCGGTGGAGATGTGCGCATAATTGGCGTGCCCGGTGTCGAGCGAGACGCGGACCTTGCTGCTTTCCAACGCCTTGGCGAGGCGCACGCGGTCGCGTGGATCCTTGTCCTCGATGTTCTCGATGACGATCTCGCAGCCGATCGTCTCGGCACGCGCAATCACCTCGGCGAGCGTCGCCTTGACTCGCTCGACGATATTGGCGCGGTTGTCGGGATAGAGATCGAGATTGTTGTGGTCCCAGGTCGTGAAGGGCGAGTGGATCACCATCTGCGTCGCGCCGAGGAACTCGGCGGCCTCAAGGCCCTGCAGCAGGCGCTTCGTTACGGCCTGGCGGATCATCGGATCGTGGCTGTCGATCTTGAAGCCCCAGAACGGACCGTGGATGCCGAGCCGGCCGGTGTGCCCGGTGAGCATCTGCTTGATCTCGCTAGCGGTTGCGCGCCAGTCGCTATCGAGCAGATCGGCGCGGAAGAAGTCCTGGATTTCCAGATCGCGCTGCTTTTCGAGAAGCCAGTCACGATGCGCGGGGATCGATTTGATGGACAATGCGGCGCCCAGCACCGGCTTCGACATGGCATGCTCCTTCGTCGTCAGCGATGACGGGAGCAGCGCTAGACCAGTTCAATGACAGGCCCGTGAAATGCGCATTCCGCAGCGTGGACGAGATGTGGACATCCTGCCCGCGCGTGCTGCGGTTCAAGCAAAAGCGATCGCTCCGAGCGATGCCGAATGGGCACATGGCAAGCGCCATCGTGTCCGTAGTGATCCGGAATGGAATCCTAGCCGTCCTTCGCGTACATCGCGGGACATCGATCGGCGGCCACTTCCACGGGCATCACCCTCTGATCGCGCTACATGGGGTTGGGGGACCACATGGGGCGGGGGATTGAAGGCTGGGGCAAGGTGACGAGGTCCGGACTCCTAGGCACTCCGGACCTCGAAACTTTTTAGATTGAACGCAGCAACGCGCCGTCCGGTGGGGCATCCGGGCGGCGCGTCGTCGTTTCAGAGCCTCTTTGTTTCGGCGCTTAGCGTGTCTGCGGCTCCAGCGTCACCGTGCAATCGCCCTGCCCTTGCGTCGCGACCACGATGTTGCCCGCGGGAGCGCCGAGAGCGATCGGCGTGGACGAGCCGCCGCCAGGCATCTGGACGATCACGCTCAGGGAATCGGTGCGCGCAGTCGAGCCCACGGTGGTCGGCTCCGCCTGGGCGACGTTGCCGGAAGCATCACGTCGCATGATCTGGCAGTTCACCATGGTGTTTCCGCCGGCCGCCGCCATGCCTGACGACGAGGAGGTGCTGCCACCCATTTGGGCCCGGGCCCGCGACGGATCGCGGGGTACCTGGCTGACGATGCGATGCGAGCGCGGCTCCACGATAATGACCTCGTCTTCCGTCGTGAAATATTCGTAGCCCCGATATGCAGGCTCGATCGAGACGATCTCGGGCGGCAGCCGATGCAGACGCACGCGCGAGGGAATCGTTTCGCCAACCCGGATCGAGATGTTCAGATTGCGCTCCGGCTGCGCCAGGCGTGCGCGGCTCACCGTTTCGGAGATCCGCACCTGCCTCTCGGTCGTCACCTGGGCCTGCTGGTTGACCTGCGTGTTGGTCTGCGTGGTCTGATTGGCCTGGTTGGTCTGCGTGCCCGTGGAGCCGGGCGCGGTCTGTGCGTTGTTGGTCGGTGCCGCGCGGCTGGTATCCGTCGCAGTGGCCGGCTGGTTGCTCTGTTGCTGCTCGGCGGCACTGCGCGGCGGCTGGGCCTGGTTGCGCTCGTTCTGGTTGGCTGTAGCTCCGGTGCGCTCGTTCTGCTGGCCAGCCGGACCAGTCGTCGGGCCAGTCTTGGATCTCTCGGATTCGGCGGTTGATTTCTGCGGCGCAGCCTTGTCCTGCGCAGCCTTGTCCTGCTTGGTTTCCGCACCGCTCTTGCCCGCATCGCGTCCGGGCTTGGTGCTCTCGGCCTCCCGGTTGCGATCGCGCGAAGGCTCACGAGAGTCTTGTGCCTGGTCCCTCGCCTTCGGTTGATTGCGCTCCGAGGCCGTCGCCGGCTGGCGCTTGTCGTCACTTACCTCGCTCTTGGCAGCGCCGCCTCGATCCTCGCGGCCTGCGCCCTGAAGCCGCTCTTGGGCGCCTTGCGCGCGCTCTTGAACGCGTTCTTGAGCCGCACCACCGCGCTGCGGAGAAGCGCCCTTGGCCGGCTCCTCGGTCCGTTTCGGCTCGTCCCTGCGCTCACCGGGCGCCTGGGCATAGGCAAGGCCGGATGCGAGCATGAGCCCGACGGCCGCAGTCGATAACATCAAATGTTGACGCATGGTCCCTCTCCTCGACAATTCGCAACAATAAACGCGAACGTTCTGTTCGTACGAAGGTTCCTGAGCAGGAACGCAGTCGTGGAGGTGAGCCAATCAAGTCGCCATTACATCGCATCCTTCAGCGTCAGCCGCGCCGTGAACGTCACGCTGGTCTTGCCGACCAGCGCCATGCCTTCGACTTCCGCACCGCCGGGGAAATAGTCGCCGGAAAAGCCGCAGGTGACCTCCCTGCCGCCGAATGCGAGCGTCCTGCCGACCGCCTCGGTGTGCTGATTGACGATCATGTCGCCCCGCCACTTGCCGTTCCGGAAGGTGTAGCTGCCGGTGTAGTAGAAGTAGCTGTCGCCGCCCATGATGCGGCCGTCGCTGAGCACGACCACGCCCCTGGCCTGCCCACGCTTGCCGTCCCGCATCTCGATGTCGAAGATGTAGAGGCCGTTGACGACCCTGGCCTCCTCACCCGCTTCCGCTTCATCGCCAGCTGACATCCGATCATCCCCACCGATCCGTTGTCCCGATCAGTTCGGCACGTTCCGCTCGAGATCCTCGAGCCATGCCGCTGCACTCGAATCCGAGGGCGCGCGCCAATCGCCACGCGGCGACAATGAACCGCCGGCCGAGACCTTCGGCCCGTTCGGCATGGCCGAGCGCTTGAACTGGCTGAAGGCGAAGAAGCGGCGCAGGAACACTTCGAGCCAGCGGCGGATCTCCGGCAGATCATAGGCCCGGCGCCGATCGCTCGGGAAGGCCGGTGGCCATTCGCCCTTGGCAACGTCCTTCCATGCCTGAAGCGCCATGAAGGCGATCTTGGACGGCCGCATGCCGAAGCGCAGCGTATAGAACAGGTTGAAGTCCTGCAGTTCGTAAGGCCCGACGGACGCTTCCGTGCTCTGCGGCTTCTGGCCGGCCTCGACGGGCACGAGTTCCGGCGAGATCTCGGCCACAAGGATCGAGCCGAGCGTCCGGTTGACGTCGTCGCTGAACTGCTTGGAGGAGATCACCCAGCGGATCAGATGCTGGATCAGCGTCTTCGGCACGCCCGCGTTGACGTTATAATGCGCCATCTGGTCGCCGACACCATAGGTGCACCAGCCGAGCGCGAGCTCGGAGAGATCGCCGGTTCCAATCACGATGCCGCCGTGATGGTTGGCTAGCCGAAACAAATAATCCGTGCGCAGGCCGGCCTGCACGTTCTCGAAGGTGACGTCGTAGACCTTCTCGCCCTTGCCGAAGGGATGGCCGATATCCTTCAGCATCTGCGTCGCCGTGGTGCGGATGTCGAGCTCCTGCCAGCTCGTCTGCAACGCCTTCATCAGCGCGAGCGCGTTGGTCTTGCTCTCGCTGCCGGTGGCAAAGCCCGGCATGGTGTAGGCCAGGATGTTCTCGCGCGGCAGGCCGAGCAGGTCGACCGCCTTGGCGGCGACGATCAGGGCGTGGGTGGAATCGAGGCCGCCCGACACGCCGATCACCACGCGCTTGGTACCGGTGGCGCGCATGCGCTGCACCAGCCCGGCGACCTGGATGTTGTAGGCCTCGTAGCAGTCCTGCTCGAGCAGGCTCTCATCGCTCGGCACGAATGGAAAGCGCTCGACCTTGCGCAGGAAGCCGATATCGGCGGCCGGCGGCTTCAGGGCAAATGTCACCTTGCGGAAAAACGCCTCGCGCTGCCGCCGGTTGTCGTCGAACGTTCCCATCAGCGCGCGCTCCTGCCGGAGCAGGTCGAGGTCGACGTCAGCCAGCGTGATCTGGCCGCCCTGGCGGAACCGCTCACCCTCGGCCAGCAGCACGCCGTTCTCGTAGATCGAGGTCTGACCGTCCCAAGCGAGATCGGTGGTGGATTCTCCGGCCCCGGCCGCGGAATAAACGTAAGCCGCGAGGCAGCGCGCCGAGGTCGATTGGCACAGCAACGCGCGCGAGCGCGCCCGGCCGATCGTGATCGGGCTGCCCGAGAGGTTGATCAGCACGCTCGCGCCCGCAAGCGCGAGCTCCGAGGCCGGCGTCACCGGGATCCACATGTCCTCGCAGATCTCGACGCCAATGGTGAGGCCCGGAACGTCCTCGGCCGCGAACAGGAGATCAACGCCGAACGGCGCATGCAGGCCGCCAAAGGCGATGGTCTCACCGGCGATGCCGGCGCCGGAGGCGAAATGCCGTCCCTCGTAGAACTCGCGATAGGTCGGCAAGTAAGATTTCGGCACGACGCCGAGGACGTTACCGCGATGAATGACGACGGCGCAGTTGTAGATGCGATTGCCAAAGCGCAGCGGCGCCCCGACGATCAGGACCGTCATTAGCCCCGCGGAGGCCGCAACGACGCTTGCGAGCCCGCGCTCGACCGCATCAAGCAGCGGATCCTGCTTCACCAGGTCCTCGATCGCATAACCGGACAGGCACAGCTCGGGAAACACCGCGACCGCGACCGACTGCTCATGGCAGGCATTGGCCGCCGCCAGCACGGCCTTCACGTTGGCGCTGGGATCGGCGACGTGGGAGGTGGTCACGCAGGCTGCCACGCGCGCAAATCCGTGGGCGTAAATCGAGTGGAACGTCATCGAGCGCAGTACCCTCAAATCTCTCGCCGGCGGCCAAAGCCGTCAGCTCCGGTCATATTTAGCCCATCGATCTGGCCCCGTGCAGGCCATCCGCCGTCATGCATAACGGATTTGCGCCCCATCCGGTCCAGTGCCGGCGAGGTCAGGCGCTGCGGGCCAGCACGCCGGGCAGATCGCCGCGCAGCCACCCGGCGATCCGGGGCCAGGCATGCGCATGGGTGCGCGCGCCCATGAACAGGCCGAGGTGGTTGCTGGGCTCGGATGCCGCTGCAACGAAGGCAGGTGGCGTACCGACGAGCCCCGCGGTGGCCAGCGCTTGCGTCGCTGGCACTACATCGTCGTCGAGGCCGGCGAGCAGGAAGATCGGCGCCTTGACGTCCTTCAGATCGATCGGGCGCCCGAGCGCGACGAAACGGCCCTCGGCGATGCGGTTCTCCCGGAAGATCGCGTTGACGATCTCGAGATAATAAGTGCCCGGCAGGTTGAGCGTCTCGGTGTTCCAGCGGTCGAACCGCGCCAGCAGCTCGGAGCCCTGCTCGTCCGAGAGATCCCGCTGCAATGCCGTCCTGATATCGTCGTTGTCAGGGGTTTTGGACCAGAAGCGCAGCATCTCCTCGCCGCTGACATTGCCGCCGCCGCGCGCGACGAGCTGGTCATAGACCAGCTCGGGCGCGTTGCGGGCGAGCCGGGCCAGCGAGGACTCGATCGACAGGTCCACGGGAGCACCGACCAGAACCAGCCGCCGCACCTTGCCTGGAAAGCGCGCGGCATAGAGCAGCGACAGCCACCCGCCCTGGCACAGCCCGACGAGATCGACCGGCGCGCCGATCTCGTCGATGGCGACGTTGAGATCGCCGAGATAGCTGTCGATCGAGAGATAGCGCATGTCCGGCGTCGCTGACCGCCAGTCGGTGACATAGATCCGGTCGATGCCGCCGTTTTGCAGCGACTGCACCACGCTGTGGCCTGGGGCGAAATCGGCGATCAGGGCCCGGTGCAGCGCATAGGGCGCGCAGACCAGCGCCGGCTGGCCGGACCGGGTCTGCGAGCAATCGCGCAAGTCCATCGTCGGGAGCTCCAACGCAACGCGGCTCGGCGTCGTCCATGGCAGGCTGCTGTCATCCTGTTGCTCGGGTGCCCGCTCCAGCCACCAGAAGCAGGCATCCATGGCGAGCTGCGCTGCCGCAAACGGCCAGAGCCGTGGATCATCATGAGCCTGGGCTGACCTGCGTGGCGGTTTGGAGGTCTTGTCCACCATGGCTACCTCGACATCCTCACAGAAACGCCTCGAGGCTCACGACGGCAATGCCGAGGTCCCGAAAACTCCGATGGGTCGACGCGACCGAGCCGTCGAGATCGATGCCGCGACAGGCATCCTCGATGACGGCCACCTCCAACCCTGCCTTGCGCGCATCTTCCGCCGAGAAGCGGACGCAGAAGTCCAGCGCCAGACCTGCGACAAAGACGGTCTTCAGCTCGCGTTCGCGCAAATAACCAAGCAATCCGGTCGGTGTCCGATGGTCGTTCTCGAACAACGCCGAATAGGAATCGATGCCGCGGCGAAAGCCCTTGCGCACCACGAGGCTTGCCCGTGTCACGTGGAGATCGCGATGAAATTCCGCGCCGGCCGTGCCTTGCACGCAATGCGTCGGCCACAGCACCTGCCGGCCATAGTCGAGCTCGATGGTCTCGAACGGCTGCTTGCCGGCATGGTTCGGCGCGAACGAGACGTGGTCGCTCGGATGCCAGTCCTGGGTCAGCACCAGATTGGCGAATTTTTGGGCGATCCTGTTGATGGCGGGCACGACCTTCTCGCCACCGGGAACGGCGAGCGCCCCGCCGGTGCAGAAGTCGTTCTGCACGTCGATCACCAGCAACACGTCGCGGTCGGAAATCTTCATCGCCGTCCCATTTCGATCTGCCGGGCGCGACGGCGCCGGGCGACCACCTCAGTGTCGGCCTTCCCGCGCGGCTTCGCAACCACTGGCACGCGCGGCAGCTGCGCGAATTGGTCACCGTGGCCGCCACGATGCAACGGTTTGACCTCGTCCGTGTTGACTAGGCGCACCCAAGGGCAGATTCTCGCACCGCCCGCGCCAGGCGGATCGGGTCGAAGCAGCGGAGGACAGGGCTGCCAGGGCCTGAAGGTCGTGGCGGCGATGAGGCCATGAATATCGGCAAGACCGGAAAAATTCTTCTCGCCGATATCGGCGGCACCAATGCGCGCTTCGCGCTGAGCCCGAGCGGTCAGACCGGACCGATCGACTATGTCAAGGTCGCCGACTTCCCGACCGTGCGCGAAGCCATCGCGGACGTTTTGGCGCGCCGGTCCAACGGCGAGCAGCCCCATCGCGCGGTGCTGGCCGTGGCGGGTCCCGTCACCAACAATCGCTGCGTCATGACCAACAGTCCCTGGGTCATCGACGGCAACGAGCTGCAGTCCGCGCTCGGCTTCGACAGCGTCCACGTGCTGAACGATTTCGAGGTGGTGGCCTGGTCCCTGCCTGCCTTGGAGCCTTCAGACCTGGTCCCACTCGGCGGCGGCGACGGCCTGGCCGGCGAGCCGTTGCTGGTCGTGGGGCCTGGAACCGGATTTGGTGTGTCCTGCCTGGTCGACCGCCATGGTTCGCGCCTGGCCGTCGTTACCGAGGCTGGACATGCGACCCTGCCGGCGGAGAACGAGCGCGAGGAGCGCGTGATCGCCTGCTTGCGGCAGCGCCTCGGTCATGTCTCGATCGAGCGCGGTGCCCTCTCGGGCTCGGGGCTGCAAAACCTGTATGAAGCGTTGGCTGAGATCGACGGCGTCCAGGTGCCGCATCGCGATGCCGCCGGGATCACCAAGGCGGCCCTGGAGAACAGCTGTCCGGTCAGCCGCGCGACGCTCGAAATGTTTTGCGCCATCCTCGGCTCGGTCGCCGGCAATCTCGCGGTGACCTTCGGCGCCCGCGGCGGCGTCTATGTCGCCGGCGGAATCGTGCCGCGCTTCCGCGAGTTCCTCGCCGCCTCCGCTTTCCGGGCGCGCTTCGAAGCCAAGGGACGGTTCCAGGATTATCTGCGCAACATCCCGACCAGGCTCGTGATCAAACCCGATGCGAGCTTCCTCGGCCTGACGATGTTTGCCGAGCACAATTCTGGCTGAGGGCGCCCCCGCGGCGAGTTCCCGTCATGCACAGCTGATTGCGGCACATCTGCGGTTCCACGCAGGTTCGTGCTTGCCTACCTGTTCCCGATGAGAAACAATCTGTCCGTGTGTGGCGTAGTTGCGGGGGCGTGACATGCGTAAGCAGGATTCGGGTTTCGACTATCACCGCTATCACCGCCTGTTGCGCGAAGCGGACAGCGAAGACAAGCGGCTGGCGCTCATCGAGCTCCTGATCGAGGAAAAGGCCCGCGACCAGCTGGCTGCCCAGCGCGCTTCGGATCGCGCGGCCATGACGGCTCACACCATTGCCAGGGTGCTGAGGAATGGCCGCAACCCTGCCGGTTGAGTTCTTCCCGCCAGGCGGCAAAAGCGCGATGGTCAGCTCGGGATAGTGGCTGACGGCTCCGGAAACATCGAATCGATCATCGCCTTGAGCTGATCCATCGCGATCGGCTTACGCAGGATCGGCCTACGACGGAGCAAGGACGGCAGCAGTTCCGGACCGTAGCCTGTGGCGAACAGAAACGGTTTTCCGCGACGTTCGATCAAATCGGCGACGGGGTCGACATAGACGCCCATCAGATTGATGTCGAGGATGGCCAGATCGTACTGCGCAGTCATGGCAAAGGCGCTGGCGTCGCGCACATTGTCTGCCTCCGCAACGACGTGGTGGCCGAGTTCCTCCACCATGTCGGCGATCATCATCCGGATCAACGCCTCGTCTTCGACCAGGAAAACGGAGAGTCCGTCCGCCATATCAACCCCGCAATCAGCCGTGCGAAGCTAAGCATAACCGAATTGCGCTGTAGATACACGAATTCGTGGCGGGCGCCGTTAATTCACACGCGCCCGAACCGATTCAACTTGATCAATCCAGTCCGCGCTCGTGGCTGAGGCGCACCATTGCCTGGATGAACACCTGCTTCTGCTTGTCGTCGAGGCTGGAAAAGAGCGGCTCGGCGGCATCGGCGACGTTGCGCTGATCGCCGGCGCGATCGATCAGGAACTGGGCCTCGTTGCGCATCTGCTCGATGATGTCGTCGGGCGGATCGCGCTTGGCGCGCGCAATCCTCAGGTTGAGCCGCTCTGCGCCATTATGCCCGAGGTAGTGCATCGCGCTCGAGAATCCGTACCAGTGCTTCTCCTGATCCGGCGTGAGATTCAGCTCGCTCTTGATCCGTTCGATGTAGGAATCGCTGTTCGCGACGATCTGCTCGGCAGTCAGCTGCGGCGCACCGGGCTGGGTCAGAACCGTGACTTCCTTGTTGTCTTTACCCTTGTTGTCCTGCGGCGCGTTCTTCGCCTCCTTGGTCGCCTTGGCGCTCTTGCCCTTGGCGCTTTTGCCATCCTTGTCTTTGGCCCCGCCCTGCTGCTTGGAATCCTTAGCCGCGTCCTTGCCGGCCTCCTTGGGCGGCGGCGCCTGATTGCCGGTGTTGGTGTTGCCGACACCGAGCACGCCGGTGAAAACGCCAACCACGCCACCGATGGCGCCACCGAGCACACCACCGACCGGACCTGCCGCCTTGTTGCCGGCTGCGGCGCCTTCCTGAACGCCCTTGACCAGACCTTGAGCATTCGCCACCGCGCCGGCCCCGAGCAACAGCGCGAGCATAGACCCCAGCGCCAGGCATCGCCGCAGATGAAGCCGCGCTGGTGCCGCCGGTTTGATCATTCTCGTCTCCATCATCGATCTGGCCTGTCAGCGAGGATCAGCCGCCAGGCGCAACTCTATCGTTTCCGCCACTTCGAGGTCCAGACGCGGCCGATTGCTGTCCACGCCCGAAAGGTCTTTCACGCGAAGCGGTTATCCAGCCTCTTGCGAAACTGAGGCGCAATTGCGCACGGCAGCGTTCGAGGCCGTTTGGCGCGAAGTGTGCGTCGCAAAAAACACCGTGCGCTGCGCCTGCGGCCCTATCGCCTTGCCAGACGTTGCGACCTTTCCGGGCACAACATGAGTTTTGGACGCGGAGCCGTTCGGCTTTCTCGACAGACGCGATCAATCATGATCTGATCGCGCTACCAATTTGCTGCGACCGGCGTGAATTGCCCACGCGGGCCGACGGCACCAACAAGAAAATCGACAACAAGAACTCAAGAAAGAAGTCTCAGAGGAAACTCCAACAACAACACCCAAGCGAGGAAACGAGATGTCACGCAAGACACTGACGCGACGTCAATTTGTGGCTGCCACTGCAATGTCCTCCGCGGCGCTGATCTCGGCGCCCTATGTCCGGGGCGCTTACGCCGCCGGCAAGCTCTCGATCGGCTTCTGGGACCATTGGGTGCCGGGCGCCAACAAGGCCTCGACCGAGCTCGTCAACGAATGGGCGGCGAAGGAGAAGGTCGAGATTTCCATCGACTACATCACAAGCCAGGGCAAGAAGATCGAGCTCACCATCGCGGCCGAGGCGGCGGCGAAGTCAGGCCACGATGTCCTGGCGATGCCGACATGGTGGCCGCACGCCCATGCCGAACTGCTCGAGCCGGTCAATGACATCATGGAGCCGATCATCAAGCAGAACGGCGACGTGAACGGCACCGTCAAATATTTGGGACGGGCCGGCAACAAATGGCTTGCGGTGCCCGCAACAATCGGAAGCCAGATCAAGGGGCCCTGCTCCCGCATCGATCTCCTGAAGAAGTTCGCCAATATCGATATCCAGGAAATATATCCGGCGGGCAGCCAGCCCAAGGCCGACAACTGGAACATGGAGACATTCCTGAAGGCGGCCGAGGCCTGCCAAAAAGGCGGCGTGCCCTTCGGCATCGGCCTGGGCGAGACCACCGACAGCACCGACACTGCCGGCGCCATCTTCCAGTCGTTCGGCGCTGAGCTGGTCAATGCCAAGGGCGACCTCACGGTGAAGACGGACGCGGTTCGCCAGGCGCTCGAATTCTACAAGAAGCTTATCGCGGTCCTGCCGCCCGACGTCGCCGCCTGGGATGACGCCTCCAACAATAAGTGGCTGATCTCCGGAAAAGGCGCGCTGATCATGAATCCTCCGAGCGCGTGGGCGGTCGCCAAGCGCGACGCGCCGCAGGTCGCAGAGCAGTGCTGGACCCACGGCATGCCGTCCGGTCCGAAAGGCCGTTATGCGCCCTACCTGCCTTATTTCTGGGGGACCTGGAGCTTCTCCAAGAACAAGGAAGCGGCGAAGAGCCTGCTCACGCATCTGTCGCAGCCGTCATCGATCGAGAAGTTCGTGGCCGCGAGCGGCGGTTACGACCTGCCGGCCTACGCGAACATGACGACGCTGAAGACCTGGCAGGAGGAAGGGCCGCCGAAGGGCACCCTTTATCACTACCCCAATCCCCACAATCACCAGACGCTGTCGATTGCGGCCTCTCCTGCTCCTCCCAAGATCGCCCAGCAGATCTATGCGCAGGCCACGCTGACCAAGATGTGCCTCCGCTACGCGCAAGGCGAGAAGATGGAGGCGACGCTCGCTTGGGCGGAGGGTGAGTGCGAAGGCTTCATGCGAAGCTGAGACAGAGACCGGCGGCTCACGCTGGACGTGAGCCGCCCGGTCTGGCTGCCGCCACAAGCTTCAATTTCTGAAGCCGGTTCCGCCGGCTTCCGTGCGAACGATCCTGCGAGGAAGATGCATCATGGCTGATGCCGTAGTTCGGCAACCCGGCGTCGCCCGGCCTGCGAGCGCCCGTAAACGTGCAAGCCTGCACAACGCCCTCAGGCGGAAATCGACCGTGGCGTTCCTGATGACGCTGCCGCTGATCCTGCTGATCACGCTGCTCGTGGTCTATCCGGCCTTCTATTCGCTGCATCTGGCAACGCTGAACAAGTCGATGCAGAAGTTTGTAGGCTTCGGCAATTTCGAGTTCCTGTTCAGGCGCGACACATTCTGGCTGGTGGTCAAGCAATCCTGCATCTTCGCTATCACGGCCGTGGTCTTCAAGGCCCTGATCGGATTCGTCGTCGCGCATTTCGTTCACAACATTCCGGCCAAGGGCCAGCGCAAATGGCGCGGCATGCTGCTCGTGCCCTGGGTGATCCCGCCCGCGATGAGCACGCTTGCCTGGCTCTGGCTGTTCGACCCGTCCTACAGCGCCTTCAATTACACACTTGCATTCTTCGGTATCGGGCCCATCCCGTGGACCGGCGACGCCGCCTGGGCGCGTTTCGCCGTGATCCTGGTCAACGTCTGGTATGGCGCGCCCTTCTTCATGATCATGTATCTGGCCGCCCTAAAATCGGTGCCCGATCAGCTCTACGAGGCCGCCGCCATCGACGGCGCCAACTGGTGGCAACGCATCTGGTATGTGACGCTGCCGATGATGCGCAACATCATCGCGATCACCACGCTGTTCTCCCTCATCGTCACCTTCGCCAATTTCGACATCGTGCGCATCCTGACCGCGGGAGGCCCGCTGGATCACACCCATATCTTTGCGACATGGGCGTTCCGGGTCGGCATCGAGGGCAGCGACATTCCGCTCGGCGCCAGCGTCTCGCTGTTCATGGTGCCGATCCTGGCGGTCGCCGCAATCTTCATCCTTCGCGACGTCAACAAACGCGGGAACGAAGCCTGATGAGCACCATGACAATCGACAAGGCCGGACCGCGCCGCAACGTCAAATACGGCAGCATGAGCCGCGACCGCGCCTGGGCGCTGCGCTGGTCCTACTTCTTCCTGGTGCTGTTTGCGATCTTCTCGCTGACGCCGCCACTCTACATGCTGATCACCTCGCTGAAGAGCAGCGCCGAGATTTCGGCGGCGACCAACCCTTGGTGGGTGTTCCATCCGACGCTGGACAACTATGCCGAGCTGCTGACGTCCAACCAGTTCCTGCGCTTCTTCTGGAATTCGGCGTGGGTCTCGATCATCGTGGTGACCCTCACCATGCTGATCAGCGTGCCGGCCGCGTTCGCGCTGGCGCGCATGAAGTTCTGGGGCTCGGCGACACTCGCCACCGGCGTATTCCTCACCTATCTCGTCCCCGACAGCCTGCTGTTCATTCCGCTATTCAAGATGTTCGCGCTGATCGGCGACTGGACGGGAGTCCAGCTGATCAACAGATGGTACGTGCTGCTCTTCATCTATCCGACGCTGACGGTCCCGTTCTGCACCTGGATCATGATCGGCTACTTCGCCTCGATCCCCAAAGAGCTCGACGAGGCCGCCATCATCGATGGAGCGTCCTGGTTTCAGACACTGACGCGGATCTTCATTCCGGTCGCGCTGCCCGGGCTGATTGCCGCCACCATCTTCGCCTTCACCGTATCCTGGGCGCAATTCCTCTATCCACTCGTGTTCACGACCTCAACGGACCAGCTCGTTCTGCCGGTCGGCATCATCACCACGCTGATCAAGGGCGACGTCTTCAATTGGGGACAGATCATGACCGGCGCGCTGCTCGGAGCCGCGCCGCCGCTCATCATCTACGCCTTCCTGATGGACTACTACATTGCCGGCCTTACCGCCGGTGCGACAAAGGGTTGAAAGCGAGGGGTTGAACTGAAATGGCCGACGTTTCCTTGCGGAAGGTAGTCAAGCGTTACGACGATGTCGAAGCCGTGCGCGGCATCGACCTCGACATCGCCGACCATGAGTTCATTGTGCTGGTCGGCCCCTCCGGCTGCGGCAAGTCGACCACGCTGCGCATGATCGCAGGCCTCGAGGACATCAGCGACGGCGACATCATGATCGGCGGCGATATCGTCAACGACGTGCCGCCGAAGGACCGCGACATCGCCATGGTGTTCCAGAACTACGCGCTCTACCCGCATATGACGGTCGCGGAGAACATGTCGTTCGGGCTGCGGCTGAAGCACTATCCCAAGGCCGAGATCAAGGCGCGGGTGACCGAAGCCGCCCGCCTCCTCGACATCACCGATCTGATCGACCGCAAGCCGAAGCAGCTCTCCGGCGGCCAGCGCCAGCGCGTCGCCATGGGCCGGGCCATCGTGCGCAATCCCAAGGTCTTCCTGTTCGACGAGCCGCTGTCCAATCTCGACGCGAAGCTCCGCGTGCAGATGCGGATCGAGATCAAGAAGGTGCACCAGAAGGTGCGCACCACGACGGTCTACGTCACCCACGACCAGGTCGAGGCGATGACGCTGGCCGATCGCGTCGTTGTCATGAACAAGGGCAAGATCGAGCAGATCGGCACGCCGAACGAGCTCTACCACAAGCCGGCGACGCGCTTCGTTGCCGGCTTCATCGGCTCGCCCGCGATGAACTTCATCCCGTGCCGGCTCGAGGACGTCGGCGGCACGCTTCAGATCCGCCTCACCGATCGTCTTGCCTTTCCGCTGCCGCCGGCCCGCGCCGCGCGCTACAACGCGCTGCCACGCACCGACAAGCTGCTGCTCGGCCTCCGTCCCGAGCATCTCACGGAGTGGCATGCGCATCTGGCGCCCGGGGTCGAGACCTTCGACACCGTGCTCGACGTCACCGAACCGATGGGCATGGAGACGCTGGTCTATTTCGGGCTCGAGGGCACGCCGGTCTGCGGCCGCGTCGATCCCAATGCCGGCGCCAAGGACGGGGCACCCATGCGCCTGGCGATGGACCTCAACAACATGCACCTGCTAAATGAGGAGACCGGCGTCGTGTTGTGACGCCGCGATCCAAGAAAAGCGAGCAGGTAGGGGAGCGATGGCGACCAACAAGAAGAAGATTTTCGTTACGCAGACTTTGTCGCAAGGGGCTCGCGCCCTCCTCACCCAGCGGGACGATATCGAGCTCGTCGAGTTTCCGAACCTGATCTCGGCGAAGGATTTCGAGGCCTTGTTGAAGAGCCATGCGCCGGTCCATGGCGTGGCGCTGGGCGCCACCGCCTTCGGCGAGACCGAGCTCGAGGCCGCGCGTGACATGAAGGTGGTAACCCGCATCGGCGTCGGCTACGACGCCGTCGACGTGCCCGCCCTCTCCCGCCGCAAGGTGCCGCTGATGGTCGCCGGCAGCGCCAATTCGCCCTCGGTTGCGGAGGCGGCGCTGTTCATGATGCTGACGCTGGCCAAGCGCGCGCAGGAGCTGCATTCCTGCGTCAAGGAGGGCACCTGGGCCGACCGGCTCGGCATGCTGCCGTTCGACCTCTACGGCAAGACCGTGCTGATCATCGGCTTCGGCCGCATCGGCAGCCGCACAGCGAAGCGCTGCCTGGCGTTCGAGATGAAGGTGCAGGTCTACGATCCCTACAAGGACGCCGCCGACATCAGGGCGGCCGGATGCGAGCCGGTCACCGACCTCGATGCCGCGCTGCCTCACGCCGACTTCGTCACCATCCACTGCCCGAAGACGCCGGAGACCGTCGGCCTATTCGATGCCGACAGGATCGGCCGCATGAAGGATAGATCCTACCTCATCAATACCGCGCGCGGCGGCATCGTGAAGGAAGCGGCGCTCTATGACGCACTGACGTCCGGAAAGCTCGCCGGCGCCGGCATCGACGTGTTCGAGGTGGAGCCGCCGCCGGTCGGCAACGCGCTGTTCGCGCTGCCCAACGTCATCATGGCCCCGCATGTCGCCGGCGTCACGGTCGAGGCGGTGAGCCGCATGAGCGAGCAGACCGCGCGCAATATTTTGAGCGTGCTGGACGGCGATCCCATCAGGCAGAACGTCATCAACCAGGACGTGCTGGGCTGAGATTATGGAAGGTCAGCGGCTCACCCCGCCGCCTTCGGAACGCCAGAAAGCGTCCCATTTTGGTGCAGATCGGGCCCCAACTCAGCCTTAATCAAACGCGCGTAATGGGCTTGAAACGCGGCGGCGGTGGGACAGACTGGCCGGCGCGGCGAGCTGGAGGATGGACCCTTGTCAGAGATCGACCCGACCGACCACGCGCTGGCGACCATCGCCAGCATCCTGGAGCACCCCGAGCCCGTTCTCGTCATTCGCCAGACCGAGACCGAAATCGTGGTCGCCGGAGAGCGTGAGCACATCGCGTCGGACGAACCGCCGATCGTGGACGAGCATCCGGTGATCGACGAGCATCCCGTGGTCGAGGAGCAGCCGCTGGCGCCGGAGCACACCGATGCCGACGGCTACAGCAAGGTTGGTCCGGGACCCATGGTCGCGATCCGTCTGAAATGGACGGTTCATCGCGGCGATGACGGCCAGTACTATGTCCACGAGACCATCGGCGAGCAATCCGCCCCGGTGGTCAGTGGTCCCATGACGAGCGAGGCCGCGGTGCGCTTCGTCGACACCCAACAAGATGAGGCGAACAGGCGCTTCGAGCTGCTGCGCAGCGAAATCGCCGGCCGCAGCTCGCTCGCCGACTACGAGCGCAAGGGCGAAGCGTAAGACCTCACTTCCTGCCGAGATAATCCTTCTTCACCAGCTCGACGCCGGCGTGGCGGAGCAGGTCGTAGGCGGTGGTGACGTGAAAGAAGAATTGCGGGACGCTGAACGTCAGCAGCAGCGTTCGCCCGGTAAAGGGCAGCTCGGTGCCGTTCTTCAATCTGAAGAAGACACTCCGTTCCGCCGCCGCATCGATCTCCGCGCGCGACAGGCTCTCGATGAACTCGATGGACGTTGCGATGCGCGCCTGCAGCCCGGCCATGTCGTGCTCCAGCGCCGGCAGCGTCACCGGCTCGCACTGCGCCAGCAGGGCCGGCGCGACCGTGGCATGGCGGCAGGCCTCGCCGACCTGCTGGGCGAGGTCATACATGTTCGGCGCAAGGCGCATGCCGAGCAGAATCGCCGGATCAAACTTCCGGGCCTCGGCATAAGCGACGCCCTTGTCGAGCAGCGCCGACAGGTTACGCAAATAGGGCACGAACAGGCCGACCGAGGCCTCGTAGATCGAGATCGTCACTTCAAGGATTCCCTTCGATTTCTGCCTTCCGAAAAGTTGTCCGCTTTTCGGTCGACCAGTGGCTGCACATTGCCATGGAAGACGGCGCCTGCAAGAAGATCTACCCGGCCTGGTGGATAAGGCCGTGTCCTTCCGTCGCTTTGCCTCGCCAAACTTTGGACCGGCTCCGGGCCTATTGAACCCGGAACCGCCGGGAGACGACTCACAGCAACGACAGTGATCTAGATCACTTTTTGCAAGCGAGCCGGCGCGTAAGCGTCGGTGCGGGGACCACCTGTTCAGGAGACGGAAATGAGGAAGCTGTTGGCCACGGCCGCATTCCTTTTGGCGAGCACTGCCGCGCAGGCGCAGTACACGTTTGAATATGGCGGGCGCACCATCCGCATCGATCCGGACCGCGGCACGGTGCAGATCCCCGGCGTCTACGACAACACAGGCCAGAATAAGCCCAAGAAGGCCAAGAAGAACGAGACGGCCCCGCAGCAGGCCACGGTCGACCCGCAGGCGCCGGCTGCTCCGGTCCCCGCT
>NZ_LAXE01000001.1:4428163-4474246 GCF_003122645.1 Bradyrhizobium sp. SUTN9-2 | reverse complement strand
CCCGCCCCTGCCGTGGCTGCGGCTCCGCCAGCCCCGCCTCCGCCACCTGCGCCTGCTCCCGCTCGCGTTCAGGCGGCCGCAGTGCCGCCTGCTCCTGCAACTGCGCCGACGCGCGACCTCAATTCGCCGGTCGGCGTCTGGCTCACCGAGGAGAAGGAAGGCAAGGTCCGCATCGAGCAATGCGGCACCAACCTCTGCGGCTATTCGGTCGACAGCAAGTCGAACCAGAACGGCGAGCAGGTGCTGATCAACATGAAGGCGGGCAAGGACCAGAAATGGTCGGGCCGCATCCTCGATCCCAACTCGGGCTCGACCTACGATTCGACGATCGCCATGAAGGGCACCGACCGGCTGCGCGTGCAGGGCTGCGCCTTCGGCGGCATGTTCTGCGGCGGCCAGACCTGGACGCGGGTGAACTGAGATCCGCCTGATCGTTCTTACGCAGACAAGGGGCCCGCGATGCGGGTCCCTTTGCTTTTGCGCCCTGCCGTGCCGGCGTGCGCAGGCTCACACAGCCCCCTGCGCACGTGACAGCCCTCACATCGCCGGTTCCGCACGCGTGTCACGGTCCCCCGCATGGTCAACCACAGGGGCGTGTCATGAACGTGTTTCGCAAGGCTCTATTCGCCACCGCCGTCGTCATCGCTGTCCCGCTCGCGCCGGCCGACGCTGCGACAAGCACGTTCGATGGCGCGTGGAACGTCCGCATCGCGTCATCAAGCCAGGCCTGCGGCAACGGTGCGACTGTCTCCATCGGCATCAATAATGGCCAGATCGCCTCGAGCAGCGCCGCAGTGACGGCGTCGGGGCGCGTCGCCGATGCCGGCAACATCAAGGTCACCCTGAGCACCGGCATCAAGCGTGCCGTTGGCTTCGGCCGGCTCAGCGGCGCGTCCGGCTCCGGCACCTGGCGCGGCGCCATGTGCACGGGCACGTGGACCGCGGAGAAGATTTAGGTGCCGTGTCCCGGACAAGCGGCAGCGCGAAGCGTTGCCGCGCAGAGCCGGGACCCAGTGCTCTCAGTGGGTCGAAGATCTGGGTCCCGGATCGGCGACGCATCGCCTTGGGCGATGCGTCTTGTCCGGGACACGAGAGTCAGCCCACCGCCGCGCCATACTCCGCGTCGGTGACCGGCTCCAGCCAGGTCGAGTAGACGCCGTCGAGCGCTTCCTGCATGGCGATGTGGCACATGCCGTTGGTCGGCGATGCGCCGTGCCAGTGCACTTCACCCGGCGGAATCCAGACGGTGTCGCCGGGACGGATTTCCTGGACCGGGCCGCCCTTGGTCTGAACGCGGCCGACGCCCGAGATCACGTAGAGCGTCTGCCCGAGCGGATGGTGGTGCCAGTTGGTGCGCGCGCCCGGCTCGAATGCGACGCGCGAGACGTTCAGCCGTGCAGGCGCCGGCGCCATGTTGATGGGGTCCTGCCACACGGTGCCGGTGAAGTGTTCCTTCGGCGCGCGGCGGGTCGGCCGCGTGCCGGCGAGCGTGATGTCCATGAGGGTCCTCGTTCCTTTGTCCGTTACTTCTTGCTGGCGGCGTAGCGCGCCTTGGTTTCGGCGTTCATGGGATAGAGGCCCGGCAGCACCGCGCCGTTGTTCACCTCGTTGACGATCCAGGCTTCCATCCGCTCCTGCTCGACGCCCTCATTGAGGACATGATCGAGCATCGCCTGCGGGATCAGCACGCAGCCGTCCTGGTCGGCGACCACGATGTCGTTCGGGAAGACGGCAACGCCGCCGCAGCCGATCGGTTCGCCCCAGCCGACGAAAGTGAGGCCTGCAACCGACGGCGGCGCGGCATAGCCGTCGCACCAAACCGGCAAATTGGTGCCAAGCACGCCCTCGACGTCACGCACCACGCCGTCGGTGACAAGCGCGGTGACGCCGCGCTTGACCATGCGCGCGCAAAGGATGTCGCCGAAGATGCCGGCATCGGTGATGCCCATGGCATCGACCACGGCGATGCAGCCCTCCGGCATCGCCTCGATCGCGGTGCGGGTCGAGATCGGCGACGACCAGGATTCCGGCGTCGCCAGATCCTCGCGCGCCGGCACGAAGCGCAGCGTGAAGGCCGGTCCCACCAGCCGCGGCAGGCCCGGCCGCAACGGACGCGCGCCGCGCATCCACACATTGCGCAGGCCCTTCTTCAGCAGGACCGTGGTGATGGTGGCGGTGGTGATGCCGGCGAGGGTCTTGCGGGCTTCGGGGGACAGCGACATGGACGAGAACGAGCTCCAAGGTGCGGGACAGAACGCGCGCATCTTGCGAGCCGCGAGCTTTGCGTCAAGGGCCAAGAGGCTAGCAATTACGCAGGGCCGCAGCGCCGTTATGCGATGCGATAACAAGGCTTTATCGCTTCCCCTTGCATTAATTTATTGGACTTGCGGGCACATTTACGCGAAGCAGGGACAAGCGGAACTCAAGGTCGAGCCCGCATTCCCGAGAAGCCCGATTACGACAGCGCTCTGACAGCTCAATGGCCGCGACGCTTCCCCCGCCCCGCCTTCTGCCCAGCGGCGACAGTGCCGTCACGGTCGAGTTCAGCCGCACCATCGACGACGATGCCAACCAGCGCGTGCTGGCGCTCGACAAGGCGCTCGCTGCGACACCCATCGACGGCATCACCGAGACGGTGCCGACCTATCGCTCGCTGCTGGTCCATTACGATCCCGGCGAGATCGGCTTTGAGGCGCTGGGCGAAAAGATCCTCCCGATCGCCACCCGGCCGCTGCCGCCGGTCACCAAAGCGCGCCGCTGGCGCGTTCCGGTCGCCTATGGCGGCGAGCACGGCATCGACCTCGAGGACGTCGCCAAGACGTTGGGCACCACGCCGGATGACATCGTCATCAGGCATTCGGGCGGCGACTATAAAGTCGCCATGATCGGCTTCACGCCGGGCTGGTCCTATCTCAGCGGTCTCGACAAATTCCTGCACATGTCGCGGCGGCAATCGCCACGGCTGCTGACGCCATCAGGCACGATCTCGATCGGCGGCGTTCAGGCCGGCATCCAGTGCCTGGCCGCCCCGAGCGGCTGGCACCTGCTCGGCCGCACCCCGGTGCGAACCTATCAGCTCCACCGCAATCCGACCTTCCTCACCGAGCCCGGTGACCGCGTCACGTTCTACCCGATCGACCACAAGACATTCGAGGACATGGACCGCGCTGCGGAAGCCGGCGAGATCGTCGCCGAGCAGGTGGACGCATGAGCCGGCTCGTCGTTGCCAGCATCGGCCCTGCCAGCTCGGTCCAGGACGGCGGCCGCCACGGCGCGCAGCGCTACGGCTTGACCGTGAGCGGAGCGATGGACCAGCTGTCGCTTGCGGCGGCGAACACGCTGGTCGGCAACGAGCCGTTCGCGGCCGCCATCGAGATCGGCCCGTTCGGTGCCTCCTTCACCGCTCGCGACGGCGCCGTGCGCGTGGCGATATCGGGCGCGCCGCGCAATGCGGACATCGCCGGCAGCCCGGTCGCGATGGACACCTCGGTGACGCTCAAGGATGGCGAGACGCTGACGCTCGGCTTTGCCCGCGGCGGCGCCTTCACCTATCTCGCGATCGAAGGCGCCATCAAGGGCGAGGCAGTGTTCGGCAGTCTCGCCGTGAATGCCCGCGCCGGCCTCGGCAGCCCCTACCCACGCCCGCTCCAGGCCGGCGACGAATTCACTGTGGATGCCGCGAGCGGTGCACCGGAGCTGCGCATCGAGCTGCCGAAGCCGGCGAGCGGTCCGATCCGCGTGCTGCTGGGGCCTCAGGACGACGAATTCGACGACGCCAACAAGGCGCTGTTCCTGGATAGCGAATGGAAGATCTCGGCGACCTCCGACCGCATGGGGTACCGGCTCGAAGGCCCTGCGATCAAGCATCTCCACGGCCACAACATCGTCTCCGACGGCACGGTCAACGGCAGCATCCAGGTGCCCGGCAACGGCGCGCCGATCGCGCTGATGATGGATCGCGGCACCTCCGGCGGCTATCCGAAGATCGCAACCGTGATCACGGCCGATATCGGCCGCCTCGCCCAAACCTCGGCAGGAACCGCGTTCCGTTTCAAGGCGGTCAGCATGGCCGAAGCGCAGGACGAGGCGCGCAAGTTCGCGCAAGCGATCCGCAGCCTGCCCGATCGCCTGCGCTCCTCCGACATCGTCGCCCTCAACATCGAGGCGCTCAGCGATGCTAACGTGGCGGGCTATGCGGTGAGCGCGGTCGATGCCGGGACGTGGCAGGTCACGGCGGAGCCGTAAGCGACAACAAGACCAGAGGCGGAGAGCAACCCATGAAAACAGTCGATCTGAATTGCGACCTCGGCGAAGGTTTTGGCGCGTGGGAGATGGGCAACGACGCCGCGATGATCGAGCTGGCAAGCTCGGTCAACGTCGCCTGCGGCTTCCATGCCGGCGACCCCGACATCATGCGCCGGACGGTGGAGCTTGCGAAGGCGCGCGGCGTCTCGGTCGGCGCGCATCCCGGCTATCGCGACCTGCACGGCTTCGGCCGGCATCCGATCGCAGGGCTCAAGGCCTCCGAGATCGAGAACCTCGTCGCCTATCAGATCGGCGCGTTGCAGGCGATCGCGATTGCGGCCGGCTACAAGGTCACCCATGTGAAGGCGCACGGCGCGCTCTCCAACGTCGCCTGCGAGGACGACATGACGGCGAAGGCGATCGCCGCCGGCATCAAGGCGGTGGATCCCAGCCTGATCTTCGTCGTGCTCGCCAATTCGAAGCTGGTGAAGGCCGGCGAAGACGCCAACCTGCCGATGGTGCACGAGGTGTTCGCCGACCGCGCCTATGAGGATGACGGCAACCTCGTCTCACGCAAGAAGCCCGGCGCGGTGCTGCACGATGCCAAGGCGATCGCCGACCGCGTCGTGCGCATGGTGCAGGACGGCGCGGTGGTGTCGGTCACAGGCAAGGTCATCAAGATGCGCACGGATACGGTCTGCATCCATGGCGACACGCCCGGCGCGGTCGAGATCGCACGCGGCGTGCGGCAGGCGTTGAAGGCTGCGGGGATCGAGGTGGCGCCGTTCAAGCGCGGAGCGTGAGCAGGGTGGGTGTCGTAGGGTGGATTAGCGAAGCGTAATCCACCTCTTCTGCTGCAGCCATACAAGTGGTGGGTTACGCCTTCGGCTAACCCACCCTACGCAGACACATCAAAACGGATGCACCGACAGCGTCCCGAACACGATCGCCGCGATCACCGCAAACGCGCTGTACATCGCAACGTGGTGCATGCTCGCCCCGGTCCGGCGCGAGAGCGAGCGCGCGTAGAAGTGCAGCCTGGCTTCCGCCGATAGTTCGCGCATGGTCGATCTCCAACGCCCCATTTGCGGGAGTATGAAGGATCAACCAGGGCGCGAGGCAAGACGGTGGCGGAAATAGCGATGGGGGTTCTCCGGAGGCCCCCCATCGCAGGTGCAAATTCTCTTCACCAGCAGGTTCCGAGAATCTTATTCGTTAGAATCGAAGCCAGTTGGAACCGGGACGGATGACAATCGGATGACGCCCAACCCCGAGAGGGAGTCGTCCGACTAATACACGTCAGCCTGGAAGCGGCCGGTCTTCTTGAGTTCGGCGACGAAGCTGACGGCCTCATCGGTCGAACGTGCCCCGAACTGGGCGACGATGTCGACCAGCGCGCGCTCGACGTCCTTGGCCATGCGCTTGGCATCGCCGCAGATGTAGAGATGCGCGCCCTCGGCGAGCCAGGTCCACAATTCGCGGCCGACCTCGCGCATGCGGTCCTGCACGTAAAACTTCTTCTCGCCGTCGCGCGACCAGGCCAGCGACAGGCGCGTCAGAAGCCCGGAGGTCTTCATGGCGTTGAGCTCGTCCTGATAGAAGAAATCGCAATCGCTGCGCTGATGGCCGAAGAACAGCCAGTTCTTGCCGGGCGCGCCGGTCGCCTTGCGGTCGAACAGGAAGGCGCGGAACGGCGCGATGCCGGTGCCGGGACCGACCATGATGATCGGCGTCTTCGGGTCTTGCGGCAGGCCGAAATTGTGCGCCTTCTGCACATAGACCTTGAGCTTCTCGCCTTCGTTGATCCGCTCGCCGAGGAAGGTCGAGGCGACGCCGAGCCGCTTGCGCTTGCCGATGACGTAGCGCACCGAGTCCACCGTCAGTGACAGCTTTCCCGGCGTCGCATTGTGCGAGGACGAGATCGAGTAGAGCCGCGGCTGCAGCGGCTCCAGCGCCTCGACGAAGGCCTCGGGATGCGGCCGCGTGCCGGAAAACTTCTGCAGTGCCGCCATCACGTCGAGCGTCGCGGCATCCCCATCGGGATCCTCTCCCTGCGCCAGCGCCCGCGCCTTCTCGCGCTGCGCGCCGCCGGTGATGAAGGAGATCAGCTCGAACAGCGTGTCGGGCGCCGGCGACAGCGAGACGTCGTCGATCAGCACCTCGCGCAACGTCTTGCCGTTGACTTTGGTCGTGTGGGAGGCGCCGAGCAGCGCGATGATCTGGTCGACGAGGCCGACGTCGTTGCGCGGGAAGACGCCAAAACTGTCACCAACCACATAGTCGAGCTTGCCCTCGGAGAGATCGAACTCGATGTGATAGGTCTCCTTCTCCGACTTGCCCTTGTTGAGAAGACGGCGCGACAGGAAGGTCGCCTGGATCGGATTGTCCCGCGAGCGGCCGGGCTCTGCGATCGTCACGGTCACAGCCGGCGCCGGAGCGCCGGCCTTGTCGGTGGTCTTGTCGGTGGTCTTGGCCGCGGGCGCCTTGTCGAGCTCCTCGTACAGCGATTTCAGCATCCGCGCGGTTTCCTTGCCGCCGGGGACGCACAGATTGAGCCGCGCTTCGCTACGGCTCGCGATTGCTTCCGAATAATCGTGGCAATTGTAGCCGCACTGGCCGCAATCCTGCTGTGCCATCGCCGCCATCATCTTGCGGCGCAAGGGACGGCCTTCGGCAAGCTTCATCCGCTCGGCGATCGGCATGGTCTGGTCATGCCACGGCGCTTCGCCGTCGTCGCCGTCACCGGCCTGCATGACGGCGGCGCCCTGCTCTGCCGACAGCGGCGTTGCGACGTCAGGCGACAAAAGCCCGGCAAAGAAGCCGTTCAGCCAGGAGCGCTGCGCATCCGAGAACGGGGCGCTGGCGGGGATGATATCGAGTTTCGGCGGAGGCGTGATCTGGTTCATGCGGACACCTGTGCATCGGCAAGCTTGCGCAGCGTTTCGCCGTCATGGCGGCGCGCGAAGGAGAGGAAGGTTTCGTCGGGCGAGGCGCGATGGGCGAGATAGGCCTTGAGCAGCGCCTCGACCGTCTTCGGTGCGTCCTCGGCCTTGAGGTCGTGATAGACCTCCTGCCCGACATCGGCATCGGGACCGAATCCGCCCCCGGTGAAGAGGTGATAGCCCTCGACAGTGTCCTCCTCATTGATCGGCACGCGCGCGCCGATCAAGCCGATGTCGCTGATGTAATGCTGCGCGCAGGAATGATGGCAGCCGGTCAGGTGGATGTTCACCGGCTTGTCCATGGCGACGCGCGGCTCACACCAGTCGCCGATCTCGGCGGCATTGCGCTTGGTGTTGGACGCTGCGAAGCGGCAGCCGGCATTGCCGGTGCAGGCGATCAGGCCGGCGCGGATGTGCGAGGCCTCGACCGCGAGCCCGATCTGCTTGATGGCGGCAGAGGCGAGCTCGACATTCTCGTCGCGCACGCCCGAGATCAACAGGTTCTGCCAGACCGTGAGCCGGATCTCGCCGTCACCGAGATCTTGCGCCACCTTGGCGAGGCCCCGCATCTGATCGGAGGTGAGCTTGCCGAGCGTGAGCGATACGCCAATCCAGTTGAGGCCGTCCTGCTTCTGCTTGTGCACGCCGATATGTGCCATGCGATCCGCCGCGGGACGCGGCGCGAACGCCTCTTCCGGCACGCGCGTGAACGGCGTCTTCAACCGCTCCTCGACCAGCTTGAGGAAGCGGTCATGGCCCATCGCGTCGAGCACGTATTTAAGCCGTGCCTTGTTGCGGTTGGTGCGGTCGCCATGCTCGATGAACACGCGCACGATGGCGTCGGCGACGGCGGTCGCCTGCTCCGGCTTGACGATGATGCCGGAATATTTCGCAAAGTCTTTGTGACCGGTGATGCCGCCGAGGCCGAGCCGGAACCAGACGCCGGGCTCGACGCCGAAACCGTCCTTTACCTCATAGGCCGTGAAGGCGATGTCGTTGGTCTCTTCAAGCACCGCGATCCGGCCGGCGCCGTCGAAGGCGACGTTGAACTTGCGCGGCAAACCGTAGAGCGAGCGGTCGTTGAGGATGTGGTAGTGCCACTCGCGGGCATAGGGCCGCGTGTCGATGATTTCCTGCGGATCGATGCCGGCGGTCGGCGTTCCCGTCACGTTGCGGATGTTGTCGGCGCCGGAGCCGCGCGAGCACAGGCCGAGCTCCTGGATGCCCTCGATCATTCTGATCGCGTGCTTCGGCGGGATCTCGCGCAGCTGGAGATTGGCGCGCGTCGTCACGTGGCTGTAGGGGCCGCAGAGCTCGTCGGCGAGATCGGCAAGGCCCGACAGCTGCCAATGCTTCATGATGCCGTTCGGGATGCGCAGGCGGCACATGTAGGAGTCCTGCGTCGGCGCGACGTAGAAGATGCCGTAATAGCGCCAGCGGAAATTGTCCGCCGGGCTCGGCGGGGTGTTGTCGAGCGCCTGCTGGCGAAGCCGCGGATAGGCGTCGAAGGGATGCTCGTCGCGCTTGAACTTCTCCTGATCGGCGAGCTTCTTGCCCGACGCGATCACCTTGTCCTGCGCCTTGATGTGCACGGCATCGGGACCCACAGGCTCGGCATTCGCCTTGCCGCTGCCGCCACCACCAAGGCCGCGGCCGACGCGGCTGATCTGCAGGCCGGTCGTGAAGCCTTCGAGATAGCGTTTCTGCTCGTCGGTAAAGTCGACTGAGACCGTATCGATTTTCATGGTGTGTAACGAAGCTCCTGCGGCCACCTTCGGTGGCTTCGACGGATTGCGCGACCCGCGAGGAACGTCAGGCTGGCTCAGGAGCCGGCTTTGTTACTCACGGTCCGATCAGCTTCGTTGCTGCGGGACTTGGCTCAGCAGGCACCTATGACAAGCTGGCCGCAGCGCAACATTCAAGTTGCGTGCCAGCTTGGTCGAAATAAAAACCAATGAAGTTTCAAATAATTAGGATGGAACCCGGAAACTGCTGGCTTGGGAACTCTCCCGAAATACGAGCAGCCAGCTCAAACATTAGCCAAGGATCTTAGATGCTCAAAAGCGAAGCAACCGCGAATCAGGCCCTCCAGCGCCCGACCCCGAAGGCCTCGAGATGCCCGCGGATATCGGCGGGGTCGAAGGCCGGACCGGCAAAGGCGCCGAACGCTGCGGGAGCCTCAAGCGGCGCCCTGTTGCCGAGCGCCGCGTCGTAGAGATCGGGCCTGAACACCGCCATCGCCGTCTTGACCCCGTCGGGGGTGAGCGCCGTCTGGCCCCAACGCACCATCTGCGCATAGAGCCAGGCGGCCTGGACCGGATCGGGCCGCCCTGCCCCTTCGCGTCCGACCAGCAGGTAGCGGCCGCTTTCGCGGAAGGTGCCATCGGGCGAGATCTTCAGGCGCCCCGTCAGGGTGCGTTGGATGACCTCGGCGTCGACGCCGATCCGTTCGGGTTGGGCCAGGATCTGCGCCGCCTCGGTCCGGTTCTCGGGATGCTCGATGAACTCGGCGGCCTTCACGGCTGCCCGCACCAGGGCTGCGACCACGTCCGGGTTCTTGTCGGCAAAGGTCTGGCGGATTGCCAGCACCTTCTCCGCCGCACGGACCAGAATGTCGGCGACGAAATGCAGGATATGGCCGATGCCGAGATCGACCGCGACCGAGTTCCAGGGCGCGCCGACGCAGAACGCATCGACATGGCCGTTCTTGAGGCTGTCGACCATATAGGGCGGCGGCAGCACCACGAGGCGCACGTCCTCGTCAGGATCGACGCCCGCCGCCGCCATCCAGAACCGCAATTGATAATTGTGGGTGGAGAACGGGAAGGTCATGCCGAAGGTGAGCGGCTCGGCCCCTGCCTTGCGGCGCTTGGCAACCACCTTCGCCAGCGCGTTCGCCGTCGCCATCGGGTCGAAGCGATCGCCGTCGATCTCCTCCATCAGCGCGGCATGGAGCGCCGGCGACACCGTGATGGCATTGCCGTTGATGCCGAGATTGAAGGCCGCGGCGATCGGCACCTTGACGTGACCGAGGCCGAGCGAGGACGCGATCGCCACCGGCGCGAGCAGATGCGCGGCATCGAACAGGCCGATATTGAGCTTGTCGCGGACGTTGGACCAGGAGACCTCGCGCACCAGCTCGACCTCGAGCCCCTCGGCGGCGGCAAAGCCCTTGTCGACCGCGACGATCAGCGCGGCGGCATCGACCAGCGGAATGAACCCGATGCGGAGGGGGACGGTCATTTCAGCATCTCCGACGCGGTGATGATCGACTGCGCGATCTCGCCGATTTTCTTCTTCTCGCGCATCGCGGTGGAGCGCAGCAGCACATAGGCCTCGTCCTCGGTCAGGCCCTTCACCTTCATCAGAATGCCCTTGGCGCGCTCGATGATCTTGCGGTCCTCGAGCTGCGACTTGGTGCGCTCCAGTTCCTCCTGGAGCTTGGCAAAGGCGTTGAAACGGGACACGCAAAGGTCGAGGATCGGCTTGATGCGCTCCTTCTTCAGCCCGTCGACGATATAGGCCGACACCCCCGCCTCGACCGAGGCCTGGATCGAGGCTGAATCGCTCTGGTCGACGAACATGGCGACCGGCCGCTTCACCGCGCGGCTGACCTGGAACATCGCCTCCAGCACGTCGCGGCTGGGGTTTTCGAGATCGATCACGATGATGTCGGGGTCCGCCGCATAAATACGGGCCAGCAGGCTCTGCATCTCGCTGATATGGACGACCTGGGTGAACCCGGCCTCGCGCAATCCCTCCTCCAGGATCGCGGCCCGGATCGGGCTTTCGTCGACGATCACGATTTTGGGCGACTGTTCGGCGCTCATGGCTCACTCGCGGCAGCTGATTCATCCATAGCACGCCGGATCGCCCTGCAAAGGGTTGTAATTATGGGCAATTGGGACTAGCTCAGGCCGGTCAATCAGGCAGATTAGATATGGATCAGACGGCTGCGCCCAAGGTCAGCTTCGGGTCGCTCGGGCGTCCCTGACACGACGAATGTAAACTCTCCGTGCCGCCCTCCCGCAAGAAAACGCTCGCGCAGCCTTCAGCTGCGAAGCAGAACTCATGCTCTCACGGAATCTTCGCGCCAACGATCATCTTGTCGAGAAGTGGCACCGCGGCCAGCACCGCCGCCTCAGTGCGGCCGGAGACCGCTAGCCGCACGACGTAGGAATTGCCGTCCTTGTCGCGGTCGGCGTAATGCGCGATGACTTCGATCGGCTGGTCCTTCAAGGACGGATTGTCGTAGCGGTTGATGATGACCTTCGGGTTGACCGAGGGAAGCGTGGTGATCTTGGCATGGTCGCCGGATGTCGTCGCCCAATCCTTATCACTCGTTGCGATCCATTGAACCAGTTCGGTCCGGTCCTCGTTATAGCGGCCTTCGGCATAGATGATTGCTTCTGCTTTACCGAATGTCTTCCCTTTGGGAACGAACATCGATGCACCGTATTTGAGACTCGCGGCCTCATCCCTCGTCCACCCGTCGGGTGCCTTCACGCGAGGCCTGAATTCCGGACACAATCGTTCCTGCCGATCGCAGACATGGATGATCTTGTCGACTTCAGCGCGGGCCGGAAACATGGCGCCATAGGAAACGGTAACGAAAGCCAAGCCGAAGATGAAGCGGCGCATCGTGGTTAAGCTCCGTGAAATCAAGCAAGAAACCGAATAACAACCAAAACGGGCGTGTTCGAGCAATTCACCTCGGATCCTCCACTCGCTCGATCCGAATGAGCTTCCAGACCAGGAACCGTCAGTCAGTAATACCGTCGCTGGTGACTGGCCGATCACGCCAACTACGCGCGCGTACTGCTTTAGCCGCGCGCCGCATACGTTAGTTGTTGAATTTCGCCATCGGTTCAATTACTTGGATCGCAAATCCAGACAATTCAGATAGGCTCCAGGCGATTACATGGACAGAGCGCCGCGCATTTCATTCACGTCACTCGGGTGTCCCAAGGCCTTGGTGGATTCCGAGCGCATCATCACGCGGCTGCGCGCGGAGGGCTATGAGCTCGCCCGCAAGCATGACGGGGCGGACATCGTCATCGTCAACACCTGTGGCTTCCTCGACAGCGCCAAGCAGGAATCGCTCTCGGCGATCGGCGAGGCCATGGCCGAGAACGGCAAGGTGATCGTGACCGGCTGCATGGGCGCGGAACCGGAAGCGATCGAGCAGGCCTATCCGGGCGTGCTGTCCATCACCGGCCCGCAGCAATATGAGAGCGTGCTGAACGCCGTGCACCGCGCGCTGCCGCCGGCGCACAATCCGCATCTCGACCTGGTGCCGCCGCAGGGCATCAAGCTGACCCCGCGCCACTACGCCTATCTGAAGATTTCAGAGGGCTGCAACAACCGCTGCACCTTCTGCATCATTCCGAAGCTGCGCGGCGACCTCGTCTCGCGCCCCGCCGATGACGTGCTGCGCGAGGCCGAGCGCCTCGTCGGCGCCGGCGTCAAAGAGCTCCTGGTGATCTCGCAGGACACCTCAGCCTACGGCGTCGATCTCAAATATGCCGAGAGCCCGTGGAAGGACCGCCAGGTCCGCGCCAAATTCCTCGACCTCGCGCGCGAGCTCGGCGAGTTGGGAGCCTGGGTCCGGCTGCAATATGTCTACCCCTACCCGCATGTCGACAAGGTCATCGCGCTGATGAACGAGGGCAAGGTGCTGCCCTATCTCGACATCCCGTTCCAGCATGCGAGCCCCGAGGTGCTGAAGGCGATGAAGCGTCCGGCGGCGCAGGACAAGACGCTGGCGCGGATCAAGCGCTGGCGCGAGGAATGTCCCGATCTCGCCTTGCGCTCGACCTTTATCGTCGGCTTCCCCGGCGAGACCGATGCCGATTTCGCCCATCTGCTCGACTGGCTCGACGAGGCCGAGATCGACCGCGTCGGCTGCTTCAAATACGAGCCGGTCGCCGGCGCCACCTCGAACGCAATCGAGAATCCCGTCCCTGAAGAGGTCAAGCAGGAGCGCTACAATGCGCTGATGGCCCGGCAGCAGAAGATCTCGGCGCGCCGGCTGAAGCGCAAGGTCGGCACGCGCCAGCAGGTCATCATCGACGAGGTCGGCCCGACCGTCGCCAAGGGCCGCTCCAAAGTCGATGCGCCGGAGATCGACGGCGCGGTGTATCTGACCAGCCGCCGCCCCTTGCGCGTCGGCGAGATCGTCACGGCGAAGATCGAGCGCGCCGACGCATACGATCTGCACGGCAGCGTCGCGGGATTCTGACCGCGTTCCGTCATTGCGAGCGTAGCGAAGCAATCCAGAATCCCTCCGCGGGAACAGTCTGGATTGCTTCGCTACGCTCGCAATGACAGTGTGGAGACAATCACGCCAGCCATTTCGGCACCCAGCGCTCCGGCCTTGGTGCACGGGCGAGATCGGCTTTCGCCTCGGAGAGCAATGCCGGTTCGCCGTCGATGGTCGGGCGCGCATCGTATTCGAAGCTCGGCATGACGCGGCCGTCGGCGTAGAGGCCGAACCTCATCGCATACCATAACCCGAGCTCAGGCTGAGCCTTCCACATCTGTTCGCGCAGCTCGCGCAGCAGGGATTCGATCGAAGCGGCTTCCTCGAACGGCTGCGGCCCGCGCGTCAGCACGCGCGCTTGGTATTGCTTGCCGACGATTGCGACCTCGAAACGCGTCTTATCCCAGGCATTCTTGCCCTTGGGCAGATGGGCGGCCAGCCGCCAGCCGAGTTCGGCCATCATGCGATGGTTAGCCCAATAGTCCTCGCGGTCCCGGCTCCATTTTTCCATGAAGCCGCGGAAATCAGGCAGCTCCGGGGGCCCGTCGTCACAGGCCGCCTTGTCGCCAACGGGCTGTCCAGCGAGCCATTGCGCAAGTTCGACGGTCTGAGGCTCGACTTCGTCATGCGGCTTCAGATCGCTCCAGGCCCTGTCGAATTGCTGCGACGTCAGCCTCGTCAGCAGCGCATCGAGGCTCGGCGCCAGCAATTCGTAGTCACCCTCGGATCCCAGCCCGACGATCGGTGGATTGTCACGATCAAGACCCGCGCCATACCAGCCGCCGACGGCCGAGCCGTCAGGCAGGCGCATGAACAGCGAGAACCGGTCGCGCAAGGAACTGCCGTCGACGATCGGCGCGGAGTCCGAGAATTGGCCCTGCAGCGAGAAGCAGCCGACGCTGCCCCAGGGACGCCCCTTCAGCCAGGCCGCAAAGTCGACCAGCAGCGGCGGCGCCTCGATGCCAGGCGGAAACGCGCCGCGAATGCTGTCGAGGTCGATCGGATAGGGCGTATCGGACAAGGCTTTGAGCTATCTGGTTGGTCCCGCCTTCTTGGTCTGGGCGGTGATGCATTCGGTTCGAACCAAGTCGCGTCCTTCGATCACAAACGCGCTAGAGGCGCAATGGTTTCGACGCGAGAAACAATGAAACACGATGAAACGTCAGGGATTCTCCTCAAGCTGTCCGCACTCGGCCTGACGATAACCCTGCTCGCGCTGCCGGCCCCCGCCGACGCGCGATCACCATCCGCCGCGCAGGCCCGCCAGTGGTGCTTCGCAAATGACGGCGGAGACAGTGACGACCGGCGCTTCGCCGGCTGCTCGGCCCTGCTCAAGGCCAATCCCGACGATGTGCACGCGCTCGCCAATCGCGGCGAAATGTTTCGGCGACGTGGCGAGCCCGAGCGCGCCGTGGCGCTGGCACTCGACGATTACGACCGCTCCATCAGAGCGAATGCGAACCGCGCGGACGTGTTCAATTCGCGCTGCTTCACCCGCGCGATCGTCGGCCGCCTGCAGGAGGCGCTGGCCGATTGCGAGCAGTCGCTCAAGATGGCTCCCAACGATGCCTACACGCTGGACAGCCGCGCCCTTGCCCATCTCAAGCTCGGCAACCTCGACGCGGCGATCGCCGATTACGATGCCGCGCTGAGCATCAAGCCGGGGCTCGACGGCTCGCTCTACGGCCGCGGACTGGCGAAGCGCAAGAACGGTGACAGCGAAGGCGCCGAGCGCGACATCGCGGCCGCAAAGGCGATCAACGCCGGCATCGCCGATGTGTTCTCGCACTATGGCGTGGAGTAAGCGTCACGTTAGGAATGTGACACTATAATGCATTCACGCAGCGGTCACGGACTCGGCCTAACTCTGCCCGCGTCTTCAACGCGAGCGAGGGATGAGGATGAGCCGCCTCTCGGACATGCTGCGCACGCAGCGCTTCGACGATTACCGCTTCTACCACCAAAGCACCGTCAACCAGACGCTGCACCTGATCAGCGCCGTCATCTTCCTCGGCTGCTATGCCCTGCTGTTCAAGGACCCTGCTCTCGCCGGCATCGTCGGCTGGCTCGCGATGCTGACGCGGCAGACCGGGCATTTCTTCTTCGAGCCGAACGGCTATGACGCCGTCAACGGCGTCAGCAACGAACACAAGGAAGCGATCAAGGTCGGCTACAATCAGGCCCGCAAGATCGTGCTGCTGCTGGTCTGGGGCAGTGCGCCGCTAGCGCTGTTCGCCTTTCCGACGCTGTTCGGATTGTTCGATGCGCCGGCGTCCCGCCTCGATTTCGTCCGGCATGTCGGCGCGCTCTGGCTCGCCATCGGCATCGGCGGCGGACTTGCGCGCATGCTGCAGCTCTTCGCCACCCGCGACGTCACCACGGGCTTGGTCTGGGTGTTCAAGGTGCTGACCGACCCCTTCCACAACATCGCGCTGTACTGGAATTCGCCGCTCAAGCTGCTGCGGGGCGAGCTGATCGACACCGCAATCGCGGACGCGGATTGGGGCGATGCAGAGGCCGAGGAAGCCGCGCACCCGACCTGACCGATGCACGCTCGGCGTGCATCTTGAAAAAAGCCTGCTTGACAAGTCCTGCCATTCGGCTGTACGGACGCGCCCCATGATCAACGCCCGGACCAACCAGCGCACCGAAATGCTCCGCCGTCGCTCCCGCGACGACGAGAGGGTGCGCCATGTCCGAGGACGCCGCTGAACCACTGAATTCAGCTAGTTTTCGAGAAGGCCGCACCCGCAAGGTGCGGCCTTTCTGCTTTTTGCGCCCTTTTTCCACCCCGCCTCCAGAGGAGTACGACATGACCACGCATCCGTATGACGCGCTGATGCACATCACCGCACGGCCAAAGACCGTGTTCGTCCGCGGCGCCGGCTCCTACCTCTGGGACGACAGCCGCAAGCGCTATCTCGACTTCGTGCAGGGCTGGGCCGTGAACTGCCTCGGCCATTCCCCGCCCGCGATCGCCGACGCGCTCGCAGCTCAGGCCAAGCGGCTGCTGACGCCGAGCCCGGCCTTCTACAACGAGCCGAGCCTGAAGCTGGCGCAGGCGCTGGTCGAGCACAGCGCGTTCGATCAGGTGTTCTTCGCCAATTCGGGCGCTGAAGCGAACGAAGGCGCGATCAAGCTCGCGCGCAAATATGGCAGCCTGCACAAAGGCGGCGCGTTCGAGATCATCAGCTTCGAAGGCGGCTTCCACGGTCGGACGCTGGCGACGATGTCGGCCTCGGGCAAGAAAGCGTTCGAGCCGCTGTTCGAGCCGAAGGTCGCGGGCTTCAAGAAGGCCAAGCTCAACGACATCGGCTCGGTCGAAGCCCTGATCAACGCCAACACCGTCGCCGTGATGCTCGAGCCGATCCAGGGTGAATCCGGCGTGTGGCCTGCGACCGATCAGTTCCTGCAGCAGCTGCGCGCGCTGACCGAGGCGCACGGCCTTTTGCTCATCTTCGACGAGATTCAGACCGGCATGGGCCGGACCGGAAAGCTCTTCCATTACGAGCACACCGGCATTGCGCCCGACATCATGACGCTCGGCAAGGGCATCGGCGGCGGCGTGCCGCTCGCGGCCCTGCTCGCGACCGAACGCGCGTCATGCTTCGAGCACGGCGACCAGGGCGGCACGTTCAACGGCAATCCGATCATGTGCGCGGCAGGACTTGCGGTGCTCGAGGAGGTCAAGAAGCCGGACTTCCTGAAACAGGTCGCCGAGACCGGCCTCCTGCTCGAAAGCGAACTGCAGAAGGTCTCGGCCCGGCATGGCCTCGGTGGCGTGCGCGGACGCGGCCTGTTGCTCGCGCTCGATCTCAAGCTGCCGATCGCACCCGGCATCGTCGCGCAGGCGTTCGAGGCCGGCGTCCTGCTGAACGCCCCGCAGGTCGACAGCTTGCGCTTCATGCCGGCGCTGAACGTCACGAAGGAAGAGATCGCCGAGATGATCGAATGTCTCGACGCGATCTTGACCAAGGCCGGCGCGGCAAGACGCGTCGCGTAGTGCTGTAGGGCGGGCAAAGCGAAGCGTGCCCACCATTTTTCACCGCAATGAAGATGGTGGGCACGGCGCTCCGCGCCTTTGCCCGCCCTACGAAACCGCCGATGCCGAAAGAGCTACGGCTTCAAGATCGAAGCCCCGGTGGTCTTGCGGCTTTCGAGATCGACATGCGCCTTGGCGGCGTCCTTGAGCGCGTAGGCGTGGTTGATCGGCACGTGCAGCTTGCCGTTGATCACCGCGGCGAACAGCGTGTCGGCACCTTCGAGCAGTTCCTTGCGCGTGCCGACATAATCGTTGAGCTTCGGCCGCGTCGCGAACAGCGAGCCGTGATTGTTGAGCTCGGCGATCGCGAACGGCGGCACGGGGCCCGAAGCATTGCCGAACGAGACGAACATGCCGCGCGGCTTCAGGCACGACAGCGAGCCCGGGAACGTCGCCTTGCCGACGCCGTCATAGACGACGTCGCAGCCCTCGTTACGGCTGATCTGCTTCACGCGCGCAACGAAATCCTCCTCGTTGTAGAGGATGACGTGATCGCAGCCATTGGCCTCCGCAAGCTCGGCCTTCTCGCGCGAGCCGACGGTGCCGATGACATGCGCGCCAAGCGCCCTCGCCCATTGGCAGGCGAGCAGGCCGATGCCGCCGGCGGCGGCGTGGACCAGCACGCGATGATGCGGCTCGACCTTGAAGGTCTTGTGCAGGAGATACCAGACCGTCAGCCCCTTCAACATCAGCACGGCACCCTGCTCGTAGGTGATGTGATCGGGCAGTTTGACCAGCTTCTCCCAGGGGATGTTGCGCTCGCCGGTATAGGCGCCGAGATTGTGGTAATAGGCGACGCGGTCGCCGGGATGAAAATTCGTCACGCCTGGCCCGACCGCGACCACCTCGCCGGAGGCCTCATTGCCGGCGATGAAGGGCAGCCCCGGCGCCTTGTAGAGGCCGGTGCGGTAATAGACGTCGATGAAATTGAGGCCGACCGCGTGCTGGCGGATGCGCACCTCGCCGGGCCCGGGCGCCGGCACGTCGACGCTCTCATAGACCAGGGCTTCGGGGCCTCCGACCTTGTGCACACGGATGGCTTTCGTCATCACCTGACCTCCTCTTCGTGCGGCTGAGCGAAAGCTATCGCGCCCGCCTTGTCAACTCGACGCCGACTGGAACGACCCAACGCGACTACTTGGCGGCTTTCCGGCGGTTGCGCCTGGCCAGCACGTTGAAGAACTCCACCGCCGCCGAGAACGCTATTGCGAAATAGATGTAGCCGCGCGGAATGTGGAAGTGGAATCCGTCCGCAACCAGCGCGACGCCGATCAACACCAGGAAGGCCAGTGCCAGCATCTTGGTGGTCGGATGCTCCGCGACGAATCGCGCCACCGGACCCGCCGAAACGTACATGACCGCGCATGCGATCACGACCGCCGCGATCATGATCTTGATGTCCTCGGCCATGCCGATCGCAGTGATGATCGAGTCCAGCGAGAACACGATGTCGATGATCACGATCTGGACGATCACCCAGAAGAAGGCGCTGCCTGTGGAGTCCTTCTCGCTCGCGTCGTGATCGGATTCGACCTCGCCGTGAATCTCATGTGTGGCCTTGGCGATCAGGAAGAGGCCGCCGCCGATCAGGATGAGATCGCGCCAGGAAAAAGCATAGCCCTGAATCGAGAGCACCGGAGCGGTCAGGCCGATCAGCCAGACCAGGAGACTGAGCAGGATGAGGCGAAAGACCAGTGCCAGCGCAAGCCCGATCTGGCGGGCGCGCTGCGCCGGTTTCTCGGGAAGGCGCGAGACGAGCACCGAGATGAAGATGACGTTGTCGATGCCGAGCACGATCTCGAGCGCCGTCAAGGTGAGCAGCGCGGCCCAGGCTTCCGGGCTGGTCAGCAGCTCCATCACGCCGATAATCTCGCCAGGGATTTCGCCAACCGGATCAAGGCATCGCTGAAGCTGATCCAGAGCGCGATGGCGCAGAGCACGACGGTCACCCCGGTGCCGACGCGGAAATCCATCTGCAGGGTGTAGAAGGCGAGCACCGCCCAGATCGCGATCAGCGACATCGTCAGCCAGCGCAGCCGCACGACCCTGACAGGGTGCAGCACATGGAACGGCACGAAAGTCAGCACGACCAGCGCAGCGACCAGCAGCGTCGACCACAGCGGCGGCCAATGCAGCAGGAACAGATAGAACGCGGCCGCGTTCCAAAGCGCCGGGAAGCCGCGGAAATGATTGTCGTCGGCCTTCATGCGCTGGTCGGCGAAATACAACGCGCTGGTCACGATGATGGCGATGCCGAGCAAGGGAGCCGCGACCGGCAGCAGCATGCCGCTCGCGACGATCGCATAGGCCGGCACGAAAACATAGGTGCAGAAGTCGACCACGAGATCGAGCACGTCGCCCGACCAGTTCGGCTGCACGTTCTTGACGTCGAGCCGCCGCGCGATCGGCCCGTCGATCGCGTCGATGATCAGGGCGACGCCCAGCCATTGAAACATCGCCGCCCAGTGCTCGCGCACGGCCTCCAGCATCGCCAGGAGCGCGATTGCCGCGCCGAAGGCGGTGAAGATGTGTACCGAGAAGGCTGCGGCGCGGATCACCGGTCTCGGCTTCAGGGAATCCTGCTGAATATCCATGGCTTCTGCTATCAGAATGCGACCGGTTTGCACATCCGCCATTGCGGCGCACGATCGCAAAATTCGCCATAAAATCAGGGAAATATAGGTGGGCTTGAATTTGCCGCCCGGCGTGTCAAATGTCGTTCCATGATAGACGCATCGACACTCCATGACGCGGCCGTGATCGGCGGCGGACCTGCCGGCCTTGCCGCGGCGATCGCCCTGGCGCAGGCGGGTGCCCGGACCGCACTGGTGGCGCGCCGCGTTCCCTATGCCGACAATCGCACCACCGCATTGCTCGGCGCCTCCATCGATCTGTTGGAAGGCCTCGACGTCTGGTCGCGCTGCAGGGACAAGGCGGCTGCGCTGGAAGTCATGCGCCTCGTCGACGACACCGGCCGGCTGTTCCGCAGCCCCGAGGTGCGCTTCTCCTGTCACGAAATCGGCCTCGATGCGTTCGGCTACAACATCGACAACCGCTCGCTGATGCTGGCGCTGGAAGCGCGCGCGGCCGAGCTGCCCAATCTGGTCCGCTTCGACGACGAGGCCGAAAGCGTCGTCATCGAAGCCGACGACGTCGCGCTGCGCACGGCGTCCGGACAGTTTCTCTCGGCGCGCCTCGTGGTCGGCGCCGACGGCCGGCACTCGCTGTGCCGCGAGGCCGCCGGCATCGCGGTGGCGCGGCGCGAGCTGAACCAGACCGCGCTGACCTTCAACGTCGGCCATAGCAGGCCGCATCGCAACGTCTCGACCGAGTTCCACACGCCGCACGGGCCTTGCGTGTTCGTGCCCCTGCCCGGCGACCGCTCCAGCATCGTCTGGGTCTCGGCGCCTGCGGAGGCCGAACGGCTGCGCGGCTTGAGCGACGAGGAGCTGTCTGCGGCGATCGAGAAGCAGTCGCATTCGATCCTGGGACGGATGAATGTGGAGCCGGGGCGCAACCTGTTCCCGCTCGCGATCGAGCGTCCGAAATGCTTCGGCCGCGACCGTATCGCGTTGGTTGGCGAAGCCGCCCATGTGGTGCCGCCGATCGGCGCCCAGGGCCTCAATCTCGGCCTGCGCGATGCCGCCGACATTGCCCGGCTCGCGGGCGAGGCCATCGCCGCGGGACAGGATCCCGGCGCCGACGATGTGCTCAAGCGCTATGACCGCGCGCGGCGTCCGGACATCTTGAGCCGTACCTTTGCGATCGACATCGCCAACCGCTCCTTGCTCAACGACTTCCTGCCGCTCCAGCCCGTCCGCGCCGTCGGCATGCACCTCCTCGGCGCCATCGGCCCGCTCCGCCGCTTCGCCATGCGCGAAGGCCTGACGCCGACCTGGCGCAGGTAGCTCCGAAGCGCGTTAGGTTGGACGACTTCACCGCTGGCTCGGTGCAACCTCTCCCGCTTGCGGGGGAGGTCGGCGCGAAGCGCCGGGTGGGGGCTCTCTCCGCGACGGGATTTTTTCTGCACTCTCGACAATCCCGACGCGGAGAGAGCCCTCTCCCCGACCCTCTCCCGCAAGCGGGAGAGGGAGCGCACCGGCCCGCGGAAGAGATCAAGCCAATCTCATCACCATCAAGGAAACGCCAGCCGTCCCGTCTGGATCGCCCACATCACGCTGGTCAGCGTGACCACCGACGCGAAGGTGCCGAGCAGGACCGCGACCGAGGCGGACTCGATCCAGGCATCGTTCTGCCGGGCGATGACGAACACGTTGAGCGCCGGCGGCAGCGCGGCCATCAGCACGGCGGTGGCGGCCCAGGGCTGCGCGAACGGGCCGAACGCCAGCATCAGGGCGAACGCCGCGAACGGATGGATCAGCAGCTTGACCGCGATCACGCCCGGCACCTCCCACGGCACCCGATCGAACGGACGGAGCGCCACGGTCACGCCGAGCACGAACAGCGCGGTCGGCGCGGCCGCGTTCTGCAGGAAGGTGATGGTGCGGTCGAGCGCGACCGGCAGCTCGATATGCAGCGCCGCCACCGCCGCGCCGAAGCAAGCCGACATGATCAGCGGATTGAGCACGATCTGCTTCAGCACGACGCCGAAAGCATGGACGAGCGAGGGATGGTCGCGGTCAGAAAGCTCGATCAAGAGCGGCACGATCGTGAACAGGAAGATGCTGTCGCAGCAGAAGATCAGCGCGGTCGGCGCAGCCGCCTTCGGCCCCAGCACCGCAAGTGCGAGGCCCGGGCCCATATAGCCGATATTGCCGTAGCCGCCGGAGAGGCCCGCGAGCGTCGCTTCGCGCAGCGTCAGCCGTCCGAATAGCTTGCCGACCACCAGTGCCAGCGTGAATGCCGCGACCGTCGCCAGCGTCGTCGCCACCAGGAACGGCGGGTTATTCAATTCCGAAAACGGCGTCTTCGACATGATCGCAAACAGCAGCGCCGGCAGCGACACGTAGAGCAGGAAGAAGTTCATCCAGGCGAGCCCCGATTCCGGGATGGACTTGACCTTCCCGCAAGCGAAACCGACGAAGATCAAGCCGAAATAAGGCAGCGCCAGATTGAGGATATCGACCATTGCTGAAGTTTTTTCTGAAGGCTTGGGGGCTATCCGCCCCGGAGACGAAGGTTAATTCCAGCTGAGGGCACTAGCATCGGCCACAATCCTGGTCTATCGACGGGGGATGATTAAAGCGCGGACCGCCAAATTCCAGATCGGACAGGTCGTTCGCCACCGGATCTTCTCGTTCCGGGGGGTGATTTTCGACATCGATCCGGAATTCAACAACACCGAGGAATGGTGGTTGTCGATTCCCGAGGAAGTGCGGCCCCACAAGGACCAGCCGTTCTATCACCTGCTCGCGGAGAACGCGGAATCCGAATACGTCGCCTATGTCTCGGAGCAGAACCTGTTGCCGGACGATTCCGGCGAGCCGGTCCGGCATTCCCAGGTCGCCGAGATCTTCGTCAAGGACAAGGCCGGCGGCTATCGCCCGCGCAATCCCTCGCTGAACTGATCGTCGCCGATCGTCGGCCAGCAAAAAAGGCGCTCGAACCGAGCGCCTTTTTTCACGTCCGGGATTTGCTCCCGATTACTTCTGACCGGTCGGAGCCGCGCCCGGTGCGCCACCACCCTGCTGCTCGAGCTTCTTGCGCTGCTCTTCGGCCTTCTTCTGCAGCTCTTCCTGCAGCTTCTTCTGGGTTTCCTCGAACACCTTCGGATCGGTCGGCGGACCGTCATAGGCCTTCTGGAATTCGCCGGCGAGCGGCAGCGGCAGCGTCAGCGGCGCGCCGTTGGCATTGATCGCCTGGACAACGAGATTCTGGCCCTTCTTCATGTTGTTGATGAGCTCGGGCGTGGCCTCGTAGTCGGACATGCAGCCGTTCTGGAAGCAGATCACATAGGGCTGCTGCAGCGGCGCGTTGCTGTCGACGATGATGCGGGTGCCGTGCACGAGCTGCATGCCGAGCGGCAGCGTCACGCGCAGGATCTTCTTGGGCTCGCCTTCCGGCTCGATGATCACGGCCGCGATGACCGGCTGGCCCGATTCGATGCGGCCGTCCTTGCCGGTGAAGCAGACCTGCTTGGCATTGGCGTCCTGGCCCTTGAGGCAGAACTTGGTCCAGGGCGCATAGATCAGCTGGATCTGCTGATCGGCGGGCTGAGCTGCGCCCTGTTGCGGGGCGCCTTGCTGCGGGGGAGCCTGCGGGGATGCTGCGGGCGCCGGAGCCTTGGGAGCTGCCTTGGGAGCAGCCGCCTTCGGAGCCGGGGCCGGGGAGGCCTTGGGCGCGGCGGGGGCGCCGGGGGCCGGCGCAGGGGTCTGGGCCTCGGCGGCAAACGGAACGGCCAACGCCGTCGCCGTCAACAGGGCGAGAAGTCGCCCGCGCGGCCGGACGGACGCGGCCAAGTAACGGAAATTCATTGCGGAAAACCCTTTCTGAACGGGAAGTGCCCGAACCGCTCCGAAGCGCCGAACCTGGCCGCCTTGGGCGCGGCTCTCTCCCCGTCAATTGAGGCGGATAAGTGACGGTCTCGACGCTGTTGCGCGATTGGGTGCCTTCTTAACGTGGCCGACGAAAAGATCAATGCCGACAAGCGTCTTTGGCCGGTCTGGCGCGAAAGCCCCATCAAATTCCCTGTGATAAGATTCGCCCGACGGTCCTCGAATCACCTTGTGCCGATGTTCATGTTCCAGCGCCTCTTCGAGGGCCCCGGCCTCCGCCTCTATACCCTTGCCCTTGCCCTTGCCCTTGCGCTTGCCGGGATGCTGTCGGCAGGCACCGCCGCGGCCGAGGAGGCCCACGCGATCGCCATGCACGGCAAGCCGGCGATGCCCGCCGACTTCAGCCACATGCCCTACGCCGACCCCGATGCCCCCAAGGGCGGCCGTCTGACCTGGGGCATTCTCGGCACCTTCGACAGCCTCAATCCCTTCATCGTGAGGGGATTGGCGGTGCAGCCGGTCCGCAACTACGTGGTCGAGAGCCTGCTGGCGCGCGGGCAGGACGAGCCGTTCACGCTTTATGGCCTGCTCGCCAGGACCGTCGAAACCAATGACGAGCGAAGCTTCGTCACCTTCCGTCTCGATCCTCGCGCCCGCTTCTCCGACGGCAAGCCGGTCACGGCCGAGGACGTGCTGTTCTCCTGGCAGCTGCTGCGCGACCGCGGCCGCCCCAATCACCGGCAATACTACGGCAAGGTCGCCAAGGCCGAAGCGCCCGACCCCCTCACCGTCCGATTCGACCTGACAGGCGCCAACGACCGCGAGCTGCCGCTGATTCTCGGCCTGATGCCGATCCTGCCGAAGCACGCCATCGACGTCGCGACCTTCGAGGAAACGACGCTGACGGCGCCGATTGGCTCAGGCCCCTATCGCGTCACGGCGGTGAAGCCCGGCGCCAGCGTGACACTCACGCGCAATCCCGATTATTGGGGCCGCGACCTCGCCATCAATCGCGGGCTCTACAATTTCGACGAGATCCGGCTCGACTATTTTCGCGAGGCCAACGGGCAGTTCGAGGCGTTCAAGCGCGGCCTCTACGATTTCCGCGTTGAGCACGAGCCGCTGCGCTGGCACGACGGCTACGATTTTCCAGCCGCCAAAAGCGGCGAGGTGATCCGCGACACCGTCAAGCCCGGCCTGCCGCAGCCGTCCGAATTCCTGGTGTTCAACACCCGCCGTCCTGTCTTCGCCGACATCCGTGTGCGGCAGGCTCTGACGCTGCTGCTCGATTTCGAGCTGGTGAACCGCAGCTATTTCTTCGGGCTCTATTCGCGCGTGGCCGGCTATTTCGCCGGCTCGGAGCTATCAGCCTATGGCAAGCCTGCGGATGCGCGCGAGCGTGAGCTGCTCAAACCGTTCGCCGCACGGATGCCGCCCGACATCCTGGACGGCAGCTACCGCCTGCCGGTCACTGACGGATCAGGCCGCGACCGCACCACGCTGCGCGCCGCGCTGAAGCTGCTGTCGCAGGCCGGCTACGATCTCGACGGCACCGTGCTGCGCAATCGCGCGACCAAGAGCCCCTTCACCTTCGAGATCATGGTCACGACGCGCGACCAGGAGCGCATCGCGCTCGCCTTCCAGCGCGACCTCAGACGCGCCGGCATCGAGGCCAGCGTGCGCTCGGTCGATCCCGTGCAATTCGACCAGCGCCGGCTCGCCTACGAGTTCGACATGATCCAGAACCGCTGGGACCAGTCGCTGTCGCCCGGCAACGAGCAGTACTTCTATTGGGGCAGTGCGGCGGCGGACAATCCGGGCACCCGCAACTACATGGGCGCGAGGGATCCCGCCGTCGATGCCATGATCGCCGCCCTGCTCGAGGCCCGTGAACATACGGATTTCGTTGCGGCGGTGCGCGCGCTCGACCGCGCTCTGATCGCGGGCTTCTACACAATCCCGCTGTTTAACGTATCGGAGCAATGGATCGCGCGCTGGAATCGGATAGAACGGCCCAAGACCACCTCGCTCTCGGGCTATTTGCCGGAGACCTGGTGGTCGAAGGGGCAGCCGCAAGCTCATCAAGCGAAGTGACGCCGTGAACCAGCCAGCAATATCGCCGACGCTCGACACATTGTTTCAGCGCACGCTGATGCGGCAGCCCCACGCGACCGCCCTGCTCGATCCGCTCAACAAGGCACGCATCACCGGGCACCGGCCGCGGCGGATGACCTATACCGAGGCCGATACCGCCATCGAGGCGCTGTCGGCGCATTTCGTCGAATCCGGCCTGCCCGCCAATTCCGTGATCGCGATCCAGTTGCCCAACACGGTCGAGTTCGTGCTGACCGTGCTCGCCGCCCATCGCGCCGGCCTCGTCGTCGCCGTGCTGCCGCTGCTCTGGCGCCATGCGGAACTGACCGCAGCGCTGAACCGCACCGCCGCGCGCGCCATCGTTACCATGAGCACGGTCGACGGCGTCAGCTATGCCGATCTCGCCATGCACGCCGCGGCCGAGGCGTTCTCGATCCGGCACGTCTACGGCTTCGGAAGCGACCTGCCCGAAGGCATGGCTTCGCTCGACGACGTCCTGGCGCGCCCGCCCGGCACCACGCGCGCCGTGATCCAGGACGGCCGCAAGGCGGCCATGATCTCCTTCGACGTCACGGCGGAGGGCTTCCGTCCGGTGCCGCGGCCGCATTTCAGCCTGATCGCGGGCGGCCTTGCGATGTCGCTCGAAGCCGACATCAAGCAGGGCGCGACCGTGATGGCGGCGTTCACGCCGATGTCGTTCGCAGGGCTCGCCTCCTCGCTCGCGGTGTGGCTGCTCTCGGGCGGCACGATGGCGCTGCATCATCCGTTCGAGAACGATGTGCTGGAGCAGCAGATCAACGAGCACGAATGCGAGGTGCTGATCGCGCCGGCGCAGCTCGCGCTGCGGCTCGGCGATGCCGACCTCGCGGCGCGGATGCCGACTTTGCGCAACGTCATCGGCCTGTGGCGCGCGCCCGAGCAGGTCGCGGCGAGCGATGCCTGGATTGCGCCGCATGCGCCGCTGACCGACGTCTACCTGTTCGGCGAGGCCGGATTGTTCGGCGCCCGCCGCGGCGAGGACGGCATGCCGGTGCCGGTGATGCCGGGGCCGCACGGCGCTCCGCGCGAGCAGTCCGGCTCCTCCATCGCCGGCGAGATCCTGCTGACGCCGAAGGGCACGCTTGGCCTGCGCGGCGCGATGGTGCCGATCGCGGCCTACGCCCCGCCGCAGCCGGTCGGCGAGACGCTGACGGCGCAGCCGCCGCGCGACTATGTCGACACCGGCTATGCCGCGCGGCTCGATCGCCCGAGCGGCGCGATCTGCATCACAGCGCCGCCCTCCGGCATCATGGCGGTCGGCGGCTATCGCTTCCTCTCAAACGACCTGCAGGAATGGGCGCGCCGGCTCGGCCAGGGCGCGCTGCTCACGGCGCTGCCCGACCGCCTCTCCGGCCACCGGCTCGCCGGGCGCGCCCAGGACAATGCCCGCGCCCGCGAGGCGCTCAGCGAGCTCGGGCTTAACCCCCTGATGGTCGAGGCTTTTCGCGACCGCTCCGGGCCGGTCTAGGCGCGGTTTCAGCGCCTGCGTTGACGCAGCATTAAGGCGGCCAAACTAGATTGCGGCGGCAAATTGTTGCGCGATCAGAGTTTTTACATGTCCCAGGCGGGCCCGATCCTGTTTGTGTCCGATGCCGAACGCCCCGCCTTCGTGGCGGCGCTGGACGAGGCCCGGCTCTTTCCCGTCGTCGACACCGACTGGACCAGCGCGCCGCGCGCGGTCGAAGAGGTGCAGCCGGCCGCGGTTCTCGCTGCGGTCCATGCCGGACACGAGCCGCATGTGACGCGGCTCGCAAAGACGATCACCGCTCAATCGCCTTACCTGCCCTTCGTGGCCCTGGATGCGGCGGGCACGCTGCCGCACAACGCCCTGCCCTTCTCCTCGCGCGGCGGCAATCCCGACCGGCTGATCGCGCGGCTCCGGGCGGCGCTGCGCGTGCGGACATTACACGCAACGGTTCTGCGCCGGCTGCCCGAAGTGAAAATCGCGCTGCCGCAGGGCGATCCCGCACGCGATGCCACCGTGCTCCTGATCGGCCGCGGCGCGGCTTACCCTGCGCTCTCCGTCGCGTTCGGCGAACGCGTCGGCGTGGTCGGTGCGCTCTCGATCGAGGCTGCCGCGAAACACCTCAACACCCGCGATCTCGACGGCGTCGTGCTCGCCGAAGGTTTTACCGCGCGCGTGACCGATGCGTTTCTGACCGTGCTCGCCGAGGACACCCGCTTCCGCAGCCTGCCCGTGGTCGTCACCGCCCACCAGCTCACCCAGAGCTACGACCTTCCCAATCTCGAGCTGATCACCGGCGAGCCGCCGAGGATCGCCGCCAACGCACTGCCCTTGATCCGCCAGCACGCCATGGAAGCGCAGCTGAGCCGCACGCTGCGCTCGATCGATGCCGGCGGCTGGCTCGATCCGCGCAGCGGCCTGCTCACGGTGGAAGCCTTCGCCCGCGATTTCGCCAAGGCGGTCGAGCAGACGCTCGCCCGCGGCGGCGGCCTGTCGGTCGCGCGCTTCGCCTTCGATCCCAACAATCCCCGCGCCCAGCTCGACGCCGCCCGCATCCTCAGCCGCCTGATGCGGCAGATGGATTTTGGCGCCGCGCAGAAGGACGGCTCGGTCATCGTCGTGTTCGCCGAGACCGACTTCCGCACCGCGCATATGATCGCGCGCCGCCTGTCGGCGGTGATGCGGCACACCTCCAACGGCAAGCACGAGATGCGCAGCGATCCCGTGGTCAGCGTGGACTCGCTGTCGCCGTCGGATACGGCAAGGTCCTTGCTGGCGCGACTGTCGGCGGACGCGTCAAGGGCGGCGTCTTAGCTTTCTCGCGGGCTGTCGCAATAACCACCGTCATTGCGAGCGCAGCGAAGCAATCCAGAATCCCTCCGCGGAAAGACTCTGGATTGCTTCGTCGCAAGGGCTCCTCGCAATGACGCGGTGAGGCCGGTGCCTCTACGCCGCCTTCTTGCTCTCGGCGAGCTGCGCCAGCTGTCGCATGATCTCCGTGGTGCCGGCAAGACGCTCTTCCGGCGTTTCCCAGTCCTGCAGGAACACCACCTTCATGTCGGGGCGCACCTTGGCGGCCTGGCCGTAGCTGCGGATGAAGCTCACGAGGCGCTCGGGATGGGCGAAGGAATTGTCGCGGAAGACGATGACGGCGCCCTTCGGGCCGGCGTCGATCTTCTCGACATTGGCCCGGCGGCAGAACGCCTTGATCGCGGCGACCTTGAACAGATAGCGCACCTCGTCCGGCAGCACGCCGAAGCGGTCGCGCATCTCGGCGCCGAAATTCTCGATCTCCTCCTCGGTGTCGAGATCGGCCAGGCGCCGGTACAGCGACAGCCGCACCGAGAGGTCGCTGACATAGTCCTCCGGAATCAGCACGGGCATGCCGATGGTGATCTGGGGCGACCAGCGATCGGCGGCGGGCTCGGAGACGCCGGCCTTGAGGTTGACGATCGCCTCCTCCAGCATCGACTGATAGAGCTCGAAGCCGACCTCCTTGATGTGGCCGGACTGCTCCTCGCCGAGCAAATTGCCGGCGCCGCGGATGTCGAGGTCGTGGGAGGCGAGCTGGAAGCCGGCGCCCAGCGTCTCCAGCGACTGCAGCACGGTGAGCCGGCGCTCGGCCTGCGCCGTGATCTTCTGCTGCGCCGGCAGCGTGAACAGCGCATAGGCCCGCAGCTTGGAGCGGCCGACGCGGCCGCGCAGCTGGTAGAGCTGGGCAAGGCCGAACATATCGGCGCGATGCACGATCAACGTGTTGGCGTTGGGGATGTCGAGGCCGGACTCGACTATGGTGGTCGACAACAGAACGTCGAACTTGCCGTCGTAGAACGCGGTCATGATGTCCTCGATCACGGCCGGCGGCATCTGGCCATGCGCGACCGCGACCTTCATCTCGGGCACGTTCTTGTCGAGGAAGTCCTTGACCTCGGCGAGATCGTCGATACGCGGCACCACGTAGAACGCCTGGCCGCCGCGATAGCGCTCGCGCAGGAGTGCCTCGCGGATCATCAGGGGATCGTGCGGGGCGACGAAGGTGCGCACCGCCAAGCGATCCACTGGGGGCGAGGCAATGATCGAGAGCTCGCGGACGCCGGTTAGTGCCAATTGGAGCGTGCGCGGGATCGGGGTTGCCGACAGCGTCAGGACGTGCACCTCGGCGCGCAGTGCCTTCAGCCGCTCCTTGTGGCTGACGCCGAAATGCTGCTCCTCGTCGACGATGAGCAGGCCAAGGTCGCGGAATTTGATCGCCTTGCCGAGCAATGCATGGGTGCCGACGACGATGTCGACGGAGCCGTCGGTGAGCCCCTTCTTGACCTCATTGAGCTGTTTTGTCGGGATCAGCCGCGAGGCCTGCGCGACGTTGACCGGGAAGCCTTTGAACCGCTCGCTGAAGGTCCGGTAATGCTGGCGCGCCAGCAGCGTGGTCGGCACCACGACCGCGACCTGCTTGCCGTCGAGCGCCACGGCGAAGGCGGCGCGCAGCGCCACCTCGGTCTTGCCGAAGCCGACGTCGCCGCAGATCAGGCGATCCATCGGGCGGCCCTTTTCGAGATCCTTCAGCGTGGACTCGATCGCGCCCAGCTGGTCCTCGGTCTCGTCATAGGGGAAGCGTGCGCAGAACTCGTCGTAGACGCCCTGCTGCACCGGCAGCTTCGGCGCTTCGTGCAGCATGCGTTCGGCCGCGATCTTGATCAGCTCGCCCGCGATCTCGCGGATGCGGTTCTTCAGTTTTGCTTTTCGGGTCTGCCAGCCCGAGCCACCAAGGCGGTCGAGCTCGACCGTGGTTTGATCAGAGCCGTAACGCGATAAGAGCTCGATGTTCTCGACCGGCAGGAACAGCTTGGTCTCGGCGGCATAATGCAGCTCGAGGCAGTCATGCGGCGCGCCGGCGACGTCCAGCGTCTGCAGGCCGATGAACCGGCCGATGCCGTGATCGACGTGGACGACGATGTCGCCGGCGGTGAGGCTCGTCACCTCCGAGATGAAATTGTCGAGCTTGCGACTGGCCTTGCGCGGCCGCACCAGGCGATCGCCGAGGATGTCCTGCTCGCTGATGACGGCGATCTCGTCAGTCTCGAAGCCGCTCTCGAGGCCGAGCACGGCGAGCATGGTCTCGTTGCGCGGCGTCGCCTGCACCGTCCGCCACGAATTGACGCTGGTGGTGTGGGCGAGCTTGTGGTCGCGCAGCATCGAGGTCATGCGGTCGCGCGAGCCCTCCGTCCACAGCGCGATCACGACCTTCTTGCGCTGCGCCTGCAGCGCCATGACGTGGCTGACCACGGACTCGAACACGTTGACATTGCTGTCGTTGCGCTCCGGCGCGAAATCGCGGCCCTTGCGCGCACCTGCATCGACTACGCCGGTGCCGTCGGTCGGCACCGAGAACGGCGTCAGCCGCGCCAGCGGGATCGCGCCGAGGCGCTTGCTCCATTCCTCCTCGGTCAGATACAGCCGGTCGGGCGGCAGCGGCTTGTAGATCGCGCCGCCGCCGGGATGCTCCATCGCCTCGCGCCGGGCCTCGTAATAGTCGAGGATCTGCTTGAAGCGCTCGCGCACGGCGTCCTCGGCCTGCGGCTCGATCGCGATCGCAGCGCCTTGCAGATAGTCGAACAGCGTGTCCATCCGGTCCTGGAACAGCGGCAGCCAGTGCTCCATGCCGGGATGGCGGCGGCCCTCGCTAACAGCCTCGTACAGCGCATCGTCGCGCTCGGGCGCGCCGAATTCGGCGACATAGCCCATGCGGAATCTTCGGATGGTGTCGGTGACGAGCTGGAACTCGGAGACCGGCACGAGGTCGAGCGAGCGCATATCGAGCAGCGTGCGCTGGGTCTCCGCGTCGAAGGAGCGGATCGATTCCAGGCTGTCCCCGAAGAAGTCGAACCGCACCGGCTGCTCGAGGCCCGCCGGAAACAGATCCAAAATGCCGCCGCGCACGGCGTATTCGCCGGGCTCGCGCACGGTGGAGGAGCGGTTGTAGCCGTTGTGCTCGAGCCAGGCGACGACGGTGTCCATCGGCACGACGTTGCCCGGCGCGACCGACAGCGCCTGCGCCGCGACCAGCTCGCGCGCGGGCACGCGCTGCACCACAGCGTTCACCGTGGTCAGCACGATCAGCGGCTTGTCGCTGCCGGTGAGCGAGGCCAGCCGCGCCAGCGTGGTCAGGCGCTGGGCGAGAACGCCGCCATGCGGCGAGACGCGGTCATAGGGCTGGCAGTCCCAGGCCGGGAAGGTCAGCACCGGCAGATCGGGCGCGAAGAACCTAAGTGCGCGTTCGAGCGACTGCATGCGCCCGCCGTCGCGGCAGACGACCGCAAGGCTGACCGCCGGCTTCTTCGGCCGCGCCGCGATGGCGCGCGCGAGATCGGAGACGACGAGGCCTTCGGCACCTTCCGCGACATTGGCGAGCGTCAGCGCGCGGCCGGGCGCGAGCAGCTCGGCCGGAGATTTCATTCCCTGCTTCATGCGTTGCCGTCCGCGATCGGAAACGCCTTGATGCGGGCAAACAGCGCGCCGGCGACGTCGGCCGGCAGCACCTTGTCGCCGGTGATGGCGGCATAGAGATCGGGATCGTTGACCTCGAGCAAGGTCTCGAGCTGGCTCAGCTCGTCGTCGGACAGATTGCCGATCTCGGCATCCGCGAAGCGGCCGAGGATCAGGTCCATCTCGCGCGTGCCGCGGTGCCAGCAGCGGAACAGAAGCCGCTTGCGGCGGTCATCCAGCCCGCTGCTCGATCGTGTCGTTCCCGTCATGTCTCAAATCCAGTCAAACGCAGAAAGCCCGGACGTGCCGGGCGGGGGTGATATAGCCACTTGGACCCCCGGTGTCAGCCCTTGATTTGGCATGGCCGGAGCTCGCGGGCGGCTACGAAAAAAGACGTGGATGCCCGGCATAAAGCGGGGCATGACGGGCCGAAACGATCCTAGATTCGCTCTCATGCGCCCCAGCCTGCTTAATCCGCTGTTTGCTCCCGTGACCAGCCTGTCCGGCGTCGGTCCGAAGCAGGACAAGCTGTTGCAGTACCTGCTCAGCCGCAGCGAGACGCCGCGGCTGGTCGATCTGCTCTTGCATCTGCCGAGCCAGGTGATCGACCGCCGGGCCCGGCCGAAGATCCGCGACGCGGCCGTTGGAACCATGGTGACGCTGGAGGTTACCGTCGATCGTCACCGCCCGCCCCCGCCGCGCAACGCGCGCGCGCCGTATCTGGTCTACGCCAGCGACGATACCGGCGACGTGGTGCTGACCTTCTTCCGCGCCAAGCCGGGCTTTGTCGAAAAGCTCTTGCCGGTCGGCGAGAAGCGCTTCGTCTCCGGCACGCTGCAGATGTACGACGGCATCCCGCAGATCGTGCATCCCGATCGCGTGCTCGACGAGGAGGCGATCTCGAAGCTGTCAGGGATCGACCCGGTCTATCCGCTGACGGAAGGGCTCGCGCTCGGCTCGCTCCGCCGCGCGATCGCGCAGGCGCTGCAAAAGCTTCCCGCGCTGCCGGAATGGATCAGCCCGGAGGTGCTGCGCCGATGTGACTTCCCGCCGATCGCGGAGGCGCTCAATCGCGTGCACCAGCCGGTCGAGCTGACCGACATCTTGCCCGACCGGCCGTTCTGGTCGCGCCTCGCCTTCGACGAGCTCTTGGCCGGCCAGCTCGCGCTCGCCCTGATCCGCGCGCAGCTGCGCCGTCCTGCGGGCGTGCGCAATGCCGGCGACGGGCATCTGCGCAACAAGATCATCGATGCCCTTCCTTACGCGCTCACACCGTCACAGCGCAACGCTGCGGCGGCGATTGCCGAAGACCTCAAGCAGCCGCTGCGCATGCTGCGCCTGCTGCAAGGTGACGTCGGCTCCGGCAAGACCGTGGTGGCGCTGCTCGCGGCTGCCGCGGTCGCCGAGGTCGGCAAGCAGGCCGCGTTGATGGCCCCGACCGAGATCCTGGCGCGCCAGCACATCAAGACCATCGCTCCGCTCGCCGAGCGCGCGGGATTGCGGGTCGCGATCCTCACCGGCCGCGAGAAGGGCAAGGAGCGGCGCGAGATCATCACTGAGCTCGCCGAGGGCGGGATCGACCTGCTCGTCGGCACCCATGCGCTGATCCAGGACGATGTCGTGTTCAGGGATCTCGCGCTCGCCATCGTCGACGAGCAGCACCGTTTCGGCGTGCGCGAGCGCCTCGCGCTGACGTCCAAGGGCGAGGCTGTCGACGTGCTGGTGCTGAGCGCAACGCCGATCCCGCGCACGCTGGTGCTGACCTATTTCGGCGATATGGACATCTCCGAGCTGCGCGAAAAGCCGGCCGGCCGCCAGCCCATCGATACCCGCGCCGTGCCGATGAGCCGCATCGGCGAGGTCATGGAAGGCGTCGGCCGTGCGCTCGAAGCCGGCAAGCTGGTCTACTGGATCTGCCCGCTGGTCGAGGAGTCCGAGGCTGAGGGCACCGAGCATCTCACCAACGCCACCAAGCGTTTCGAGACCCTGCAAAAGCGCTTCGGCGATCGCGTCGGCCTCGTCCACGGCCAGATGAAGGGCACCGAGAAGGACCGCGTCATGGCCCAGTTCGCCGCGCACGACATCGGCCTGCTGGTCGCGACCACCGTGGTCGAGGTCGGCGTCGACGTTCCGGCCGCCACCATCATGGTGATCGAGAACGCCGAGCGTTTCGGTCTTGCCCAGCTCCACCAGCTCCGCGGCCGCATCGGGCGCGGCTCCGAAGCATCGACCTGCATCCTGCTCTATGGCGAGCCGCTCGGCGAGATGTCGAAGGCGCGGCTGAAAGTGATCCGCGAGACCACCGACGGCTTCCGCATCGCCGAGGAAGACCTGAAGCTGCGCGGCGAAGGCGACGTGCTGGGAGTGCGCCAGAGCGGCCTGCCCGGCTACCGCATCGCGCGCCCGGAGGTGCACGGCCAGCTGATCGCCCAGGCCAGAGACGAAGCGCTGCGAATCCTCAAGGAGGATCCGAAGCTGAAGGGCGAGCGCGGCGAGGCGCTGCGCTGCCTGATGTATCTGTACGAACGAGACGAAGCGATCCCGTTGATCGGAGCGGGCTAACTTTGAGGCAGTGCCGCTAGGTTCGTGACAGACGCAAAGGCACCGGAACCTCCACGTCATTGCGAGCGCAGCGAAGCAATCCAGAATCTTTCCGCGGAGGCAGTCTGGATTGCTTCGCTGCGCTCGCAATGACGTGTTGAGAGAGCGAGAATGCGCGCGATCAGGCCTTCTTCCGCGCGATGCTCGCCGCAAACGCCTTCATCAGCTCCGCATCCGCCGCCTCCCCCTTCGCATCCTCCGCCAGATGCTCGAACCACCGCGCAAAGCCCTCGTAGATCTGGCTGGCCGGATGATCGGGCCCGAGGAATCCTGAAATCTCCCGCATCTCGGCGACCCAGCGATAGGCCTTCGGGATCATGTCGGGCAGCGCGACTTCGAGCCGCGCCAAGATGGCGGGCTGGCTCAGCGCGAGCTCGTCGCGCAATGCATCGGCCGCGCCCGCCTTCGTGGCTGCGATCACCATCGCCGATCCGATGCCGGCGAGGCCCTTGACGATGCCGGCATAGGACATTTTCAACGCCGAGGCCGCGCCGACCGGGCCTTCGACGATCCGCACGTCGAGGCCGAGATCCCCAAGCACGACGACGTCCTTGGCATGCTCGCCCGACATGTAGAAGGCCGGGCTCTTGCCACCTGGCTGCGGCGGAAAGCCGATGATGCCGGCATCGACGAACGGCGCCTGCACAGAGCCGATGATCTCCTCGATTCTTTGCACGGTGTCGACATTGACGGCGTTGCAATCGACCACGACCGGCTTCTTCTCGCGCCTGACGATCAGCGCCGCCAGCCATTCGGCCAGCGCGACGGCCTCGCCCGGCGGCACGATCGAGAGGATTATGTCGGCGTCCGCGATCGCGTCGTCCTCGGCGCCGACCATGCCGGCGTCCGCCGCACGTTTGCGCGTCGCCCCGCTCCGCCCCTGCAGCGAGGTCAGCACGCGCGCACCGTTCTCGCTGAGGCGGCGGGCCACCGCGCTGCCCATCGCGCCGGGGGCGAGGATCGCAATGGTTTTGGACATCGTGCACTCCAGGTCGAATTCCGAGCGGCAGGTTCGGTCGACCTGAGCCTAGCAGAGGACGAATGCGCCCGCGTGAACGCGACCATCCCGCAACGGAATGGCCCTACTCCGCCTTCGCAGGCTCGGGCCGGAGCGTGGAGGCATTGGCGATACGCGCGGCATTCGCCATGCCCGCAAGCGCGGCCGCCTTCTTCGGATCGGGCGACGAGCCCGGCTGCACCACGCCGGCCGACATGATCAGCGTCGCGGCGTCCTCGGCGGTGAGATCGACCTCGATGATCTTGCTCTTGGGGACATAGAAGAAAAAGCCGGTTGTCGGGTTCGGCGAGCACGGCAGGAACACCGACACGTGCTCCTCCTGCCCCGGCAGGCTGCGCGAGATGTCCTCGTTCGGCGACTGCGAGATCAGCACGATCGACCACATGCCCGGCGAAGGAAACTCGACAAGGCCCACTTTCCGGAAGCTCGAGCCCTTGCCCGAGAACAGCGTCTCGAACACCTGCTTCAGGCCGCGATAGATCGCGCGCACCGCCGGGATCCGGCCGAGAAAGGTCTCGCCGACATCGACCAGCGTGCGGCCGATCAGATTGGCCGCGAGGAAGCCGACCAGCGTCAGCGTGAAGAATGCGACAATCAGTCCCCAGCCGGGAATGACGTAGGGAAGATAGGTTTCCGGCCGGTAGGCCAGCGGCACGAACGGCCGCACCACGCCGTCGACCCAGGTAACGAACCACCAGACCAGATAGAGGGTGATCGCAATCGGCCCCGTCACCACGAGGCCGGTCAGGAAATAATTGCGGAAACGGCCCATCAGGCCGGTATGCGGTTCCGGAACGGGATCAAGAGGCGCAGGCGCGTCGTCGCGGGGGGTCATTCGGGTTCCAGGTCGGTCGCTACCACAAGCTAGGGTCTTCTAGCAGGTTTTGGAAGAGAGCGGCCGATCGAAATCCAGATTGCCTATTCCACGGTCACCGATTTTGCGAGGTTGCGCGGCTGGTCGACGTCGGTCCCCATCACGACGGCCGTGTGATAGGCGAGCAGCTGCACCGGGACGGCATAGACCATCGGCGTGAAGGCTGCTGCCATATCGGGCATGACGATGGTGACGAGGGACTCGACCGTCGCCTCCGCCGCGCCCTTGGCATCGGTCATCAGGATGATGTTGCCGCCGCGCGCGGCGACCTCCTGCATGTTGGAGACGGTCTTCTCGAACACGCGGTCGTGGGGTGCGATGACGACGACCGGCATGGTCTCGTCGATCAGCGCGATCGGGCCGTGCTTGAGCTCGCCGGCGGCATAGCCCTCGGCGTGGATGTAGGAGATCTCCTTCAGCTTGAGCGCGCCTTCGAGCGCCAGCGGGAAGCTGGTGCCGCGGCCGAGATAGAGCACGTCGCGCGACTTGGCAATCCGGTGCGCCAATTTCTCGATCTGGAGCTCGCTCGTGAGCGCATCGGCCATCAGGCGCGGAACCTCGACGAGCCCGTGGACCAGCTTGGTCTCGTCCTCGTCCGACAATTCGTCGCGCGCCTTGCCGGCCGCGATCGCAAGGTTTGCCAGCACCATGAGCTGGCACGTGAACGCCTTGGTCGAGGCGACGCCGATCTCCGGTCCCGCCAGCGTCTGCAGCACCGTCTCGCTCTCGCGCGCGATCGTCGAGGTCGGCACGTTGACGACCGCGATCGTGTGCACGCCCTCGGCCTTGGCATAGCGCAGCGCCGCCAGCGTGTCGGCGGTCTCGCCCGACTGCGAGATGAAGATGGCGAGGTCGCCCTTGCGCAAGGGGGCCTCGCGGTAGCGGAATTCGGAGGCGACGTCGACCTCGACCGGCAGGCGCGCAAAGCGCTCGAACCAGTATTTGGCGACGAACCCGGCATAGCTCGCTGTGCCGCAAGCGGTGATGTTGATGCGCTGGATGTTCTTGAAATCGAACGGCAGCTTGACCGGTAGCGCGACGCGCTCGGTCGCCATATCGACGTAGCGCGCCAGCGTGTGGCCGACCACCTCGGGCTGCTCGTGGATCTCCTTGGCCATGAAGTGACGGTAATTGGCCTTGTCGACCAGCGAGGTCGACGCGGCGTGCCTGATCTTGTCGCGCTGGACGGCATGGCCGTCCTTGTCGAAGATCGCGGCGCTCTTGCGGGTCAGCACCGCCCAGTCGCCGTCCTCGAGATAGCTGATCGTGTCGGTGAACGGGCCGAGCGCGATGGCGTCCGAGCCGAGATACATCTCGCCGTCGCCGTAGCCGATCGCCAGCGGCGGGCCGTTGCGGGCGCCGATCATGAGGTCGTTGTCGCCGGCGAAGATGAAGCCGAGCGCGAAGGCGCCGCGCAGGCGCGCCAGCGTCAGCTTCACCGCTTCCACGGGCTTATTGCCGCGCGTGAGCAAATCGTCGACGAGATGCAGCACGATCTCGGTGTCGGTCTCGGTGTGGAACACCGTGCCCTTCTTTTCGAGCTCCTCGCGCAGCTCGCGGAAATTCTCGATGATGCCGTTGTGGACCACGGCGACGCGCTCGGTCGCGTGCGGGTGGGCGTTGTTGACGGTCGGCTTGCCGTGGGTGGCCCAGCGCGTGTGACCGATGCCGGTGGTACCCTTGAGCGGCTCGGCCTCCAGCCGCTTCTCCAGATTCTTCAGCTTTCCCTCGGCGCGGCGGCGCTCCAGGTGCTTGCCTTCGAGCGTGGCCACGCCCGCGGAATCGTAGCCGCGATATTCGAGGCGTTTGAGCGAATCCACCAATTGCTCTGCAACCGGCTCGCGCCCGAGAATGCCGACAATCCCGCACATGCGGATCACTATCCCCCAAATCGTCGAAAAATCGCCTAAACGACACGCCCGGTTTTTAGCGAAAATCGCAGGGAACCAGATACTCAATAATTATTGCTGATTGAGACAGCACGGGCCCGCGACCGCTGCGTCGTCTGCGTCGAATTGGCCGGCCTTAAACCGCGCTAGTTAACTCATTGTCAATACATTTGGCCAACGATTCCGGTCAGGAGAACCAGGCCATGAAAGGCTCATCCGACCGCAAGGGTCTGTCGTCGATGTATCTGCGCGCCAGCGAGACCACGGGCACGCACCTTGCGCATTGGCCGCCGCCGCTGCGCGGCAAAGAGAACAAGCCCCTCTTCATCAAGCATCCCGAAGGCGAGCCGGTGAAGCGCGCCAAGCCGCGCGGCTGGCGCCTGACCCGCGCGATCTTCTCCGAATTCGCCGACGAAGAATAGCGCCGCTCACGTCTCCGGCTTCTTGCCGCCGGTCTTCATCTCGCGATAGCGCGCCGCGCCGCCTTCCCGGATGGTTTGCGGGCTCCGCTCCAGCGCCATCGCGTCGTCGGGTACGTCCTTCGTGATCACCGAGCCCGAGCCGATATAGGCACCATTGCCGATCGTCACCGGGGCGACCAGCGAGGAGTTGGTGCCGACGAAGGCGCCCTTTCCGATCACCGTCTTGTGCTTCTTGAAGCCATCGTAGTTGCAGGTGATGGTGCCGGCGCCGATGTTGGAATTGGCGCCGACGGTGGCGTCGCCGATATAGGAGAGATGGTTGACCTTGACGCCGGCCTCCAGCGTCGCCGCCTTGGTCTCCACGAAATTGCCGATGCGCGCGCCGTCGCCGAGCGAGGTGCCGGGACGCAGCCGCGCATAGGGTCCGATCGAGACCTTCTTGCCGAGCGTCGTCTCGACGATGTGCGAGAACGAGTGGATCACCGCGCCGTCCGCGATCGACACGCCGGGGCCGATCACCACGAACGGCTCGATCGTCACGTCCTTGCCGAACACGGTGTCAGTGGACAGATACACCGTCTCCGGCGCGATCAGCGTGACGCCGGCCTCCATCGCCGCCTTGCGCAAACGCGCCTGCATTACGGCTTCGGCCTCGGCGAGCTGCGCCTTGGTGTTGATGCCGCGCACCTCGTCTTCGCTGGTTTCGATCACCACCGACTCCCATCCCTGCCTGCGGACGATTTCGACCGCATCCGTCAGATAATATTCGCCCTTGGAATTGGCATCGCCGATCTGGCCGAGAATGTCGAGCGCACGGCGACCGTCGATCGCCATCACGCCGGCATTGCACAGATCGATCTTGCGCTCGTCCGCGCTGGCATCGGCCTGCTCGCGGATCGCAACCAGGCGGTCGCCCTCGACGATGAAGCGGCCGTAGCCGGTCGGGTCGGCGGCGCGAAAGCCGAGCGCGGCAATGGCTGCGCCGCGGGCGAGCGGCGCGCGCAGCCGCGCAAAGGTCTCGGCCGAGATCAGCGGCGTGTCGCCGAACGCGATGAGGAGATCGTCGGCGCCGCTCGCGATCGCCTCGCGCGCCGCCAGCACCGCATGCGCGGTGCCGAGCCGCTCGGCCTGCACGAAGGTCAGCGCGTCGGGACGGATGCGCTTGGCTTCGTCGGCGACCGCCTGATGATCGGGACCGATCACGACCGCGAGCGAGGTGCCGGTTCCCTTGGGTGCGGCGGCGAGCACATGCGCGAGCAGACTCCGGTGCGCGACCGGATGCAGCACCTTCGGCAGGCTCGATCGCATGCGCGTGCCTTCGCCGGCGGCGAGCACGATCGTGAGGCTGGAACGGGCGGTCATCGAAATCCTGACAGCTATGGCCGAATCAAATTGGCGCGGACGGGCGGCAACGCCCTCGGAAGCTATCGCCTTGCTACCCCCGCAAACGCCCGGAATTCAAGTGCGGCGCGCTTTTCCTGTTAATGTTCCCTGATTGATTCGGGGAAGCCGGACGGGGCTGGGCGCTTAACATTCATGGCAAAGGAATCCGACCCACTGGCGGACGCTTTCTCCACCAAGGAGACCGGCGGGCTGTTCTCCGGACTTTTGGCCGAGGAAAGCGCCTTCGACCGGCGCATGATGTGGCGGCTGGGCTCGTGGGGCGTGGCGGCCGTCGGCGCCGTCGTCATTGCCCTGATGGCCAACCAGGCCCAGCTCGGCTGGCGGCGCGACCAGGTTGCGTCCGCCGATCTCGTGCACCAGGCCGACCGGCTGCAGCTGCTGACCAAGGAGAGCCAGAACGAAGCGCGCCGGCTCGCCGCCGCGATCGAGACGCTGAACAGCGACCGCGACCGGCTGTATTCGCGCGTCACCGTGCTGGAGCAAGGGCTCGATTCCGTCACCGGCGCCATAGCGAAGCAAGCGGCCGCGCCGCCGCCGGGCGCGAAGCCGCAGGACGCAGCACCCGCGGCTCCCAATGTCGCGCCGGTTGCTTCGACGCCGACGGCGACGAGCGAGAAGCCGCGCAGCGAAGCCGCCAAGGATGCTCAGAAGGATTCGCCAAAGGATGCTCAGAAGGAAACGTTGAAGGAGCCGCCGAGCCCGCCGCCGCAGACCGCGGCCGCCGCCTCGCTCGTGCAACAGAATCCGGCCATGACTTCGGCGCTGCCGACCATTCCGCTGGTGCCCGCCAAGTCCCTCATGGCGCCACCTGATCCGGCCGCATCGAAACTGATTCAACCTGAGACAGCCGAGCAGAAGGCCGAGCCGGCGCCCGCCGCAGCCGAAATCGTGGCGGCAGCAACCAAGCCGCCAGAGCCAGCCGAGAGCGAATCCCCTGCCATCGCCGTTCAGCAGACGCGCTTTGCGATCGATCTCGGCGGCGCCAACTCGATCGACGGCCTGCGCGCGCTCTGGCGCGGCGTGACCAAGTCCAACCCGGAGATCGCAGCGCTGCGGCCGATCATCATGATCAAGGAAGGCAACACCGGCCTCGGCATGCAGCTCCGCCTGGGCGCCGGCCCCCTGGTCAATGCCGCCGCCGCCGCAAAATTCTGCGCGGGTCTCGCCGAGAGCAATCGTCACTGCGAGACCACCGTGTTCGATGGCCAGCGCCTGTCGATGCGTGGCGGTCCGGACAAGGTACAAGACAAGACGCAAGAGAAGACTCAGGACAGAGTCCCGGACAAGGGTTCGGAGACGAGCCAGGACGCTGGCCCTCCAGCCGAAACGGCGCCTGTGTCGAGCGCGAAGCCTGAAAAGCCGCAACGCCGCCGCAGCTACTCCTCAAAACGCACCAAGCGCGACGAGCCCGCCCCCGCTCCCGCCGCGCAGCCGGCGCCAGCACCGGCGAAACCGGAGGCGGCAGCGTCGTCCGCGGGATCGACGCTGTCGTCGTTCTTCAGGCGACAATGACGCCTCGGTCCCGGCGCGCACGCAGCCAGCATGCGACCAACGGACGCTTGGACCTCGGCCGCGCTTGGCAGCAAGTTCGCAGGTCCATGTCCGACGTGCGCGAAGCGTCGCCCCTCCAGAAACGCGGGTCTTGATGAACGAACTGGATGATGTGCTGAGGCTACTCGTCGCGGCGGCTACGGGCCTCGTGATCGGCATCGACCGCGACATGAACGACAAGCCGGTGGGCATGCGCACCCTGGCGCTGGTGGCCTTGGGCTCTGCGCTGATCTCGATTTCCGTGATCGAGTTTCAGAATTTGCGCGACCACCCGGATGCAGTCTCGAGGGTGGTCCAAGGCATTGTTACCGGCGTGCTGAGCGGCGTCGGCTTCATCGGTGCGGGCGTCATCCTGCACGACGTCAAGGCCAAGACGGTTCATGGCCTCACTACCGCGGCGACTGTCTGGATCGCTGCCGGTCTTGGCATCGCCTGCGCGCTGGGCGCCTGGCTGCTGGTGGGCGCCGCCATCGCAGTCACGTTATTCGTGCTGTTCGCGCTCAGCTGGCTCGAACGTCGCCTGGGGTTGAAGTAAGTCTGGTAGTCGCACATGGCCGGTGAGCGGCTTCATGCCTCCGCCCAAGTACCAAATGATACGAACGAGACCAACCTGACACGGCACACTCCGTACCGGACTTGATTCGGAGCGGAGATGACGGACGCGAACTTTCTGCGGGAGCAACTCGCGTTGATCCGCGAACTGACCGAGCGGGCCGATCCCCACATCAGGAAGCGACTGCTCGCCTTGGCTGAAAAATACGAGCGCCGGCTGGCGGAGCAGAGCCGGAACACGCAAGGTCGCAATTGATCGCCTGCTGATCGCCCCTTGGCGCAGGCGATGACCTATTCCATGCGCGCCTTCTCCTTCAGATCGCGGATGCGCATCTCCGCCTCGTCCTTGGACTGGACGATGTCCGACCAATCCTCGACTCGCGCCTCCTTGCTCAGCCTCTTGAGCTCGCTCAGCTGCTCCTGCGTCGGCTTGTCCATGCCTCACTCCTAGGCGGTGTTGGCAACACAATGTTGAGAACCAGCGGGAGGCTCGCGTGTTCCTGGAGAGTGCCCGGGCGGATCAACAGAAACCTCGCCTGCCCTGTTGCCTGGCCGCGCCTTCCCGACCATATTGCGGCCATGACAAAGAAGCCCTTCCGCCTCACGCCCTACCAGGTGCAGTTCCTGCTCGTGGTCGGATTCGTCACCGTCGGCTGCGCGCTCTACGTGCGCTATCTCGCGATCGAGTTTTCGCAAGTAGCGCTCGCCTGCGACGCCGGGCTTCAGACCCTGGTCTGCAAGTCGCGCTCGGTCTCGACCGTGCTGTTCAAGAATTCGGTGTTCGGCATCGTGGCGCTGGTGGTTGCGACGCTGAACCTGATGCGGCCGTCGATCGTGCTGCTGACCGTCGGCCTCATCGCCGCCGGCCTCGGCATCGTGCTCTACAATGTCGTGCTGTCGGGCCTTGCGATCGGCCTGCTTATTCTTGGCTTTGCTCGGCCCGCGCCCGCCACAGCGTGAGCGCGAACAACAGATAGATCGCGCAGGTCCATAGCGACTGCCAATTGTCGCGACCTTCGTTGAACAGCACGTACACGGCGGACAGCGCCAGCACCCCCGCGAACACCGCTTCGGCGATCGGACGCTGGCCGATCTGCGGCCGGTTCAGCATCAGAAGCGCAAACGGCACCACAGCCATCGTCAGCGCGGCGTAAGGAAAATCCTTGTAACGCGGATCGAACACGAAGCCGAGCGCGGTCGCGGAAGCGATCACCGCGGTCACCGCCAGCGTCAGGCCGAGCACCGCCGTGAGCTTCGACCATTTCCGGCCCTCGCGCGGGCCGAGCAGGTCGAGGAAGGTCGGCAGGCTGCGGCCGATCACCATCGCCTGCGCGCAGAAAATCGGCGACAGGATGCCGGCCAGCAGCAACGCGCCCCAGAGCAGCCAGCCGCCGATCCCGTAGCTCTCGTAGTACATCTTGTCGGCGCCGATCCCGAGCAGGATTCCGGCGGTCGTCGCCGAGATGCCGACGCCGAGCCAGGCCGGGAAACGCGGTGTCCACGGCCGGCGGCGCAGCGTGATCAGCGCGACAGCGAACACCAGCACGGAAAGCCCCATTCCGGCGCCCATGTACCATTTCCAGTACGGGAAATTGCTGATCGGCTGTCCCGGCGGATATTTCAGGCTCCTGCGCACCGAGTCGTAGAGGCCCCAATAGCCGCCGACGGTGCCTTCCAGCCTGCGCTTCCAGGGCTGGTCGTAGGACTCGATGAGATTGACGCGGAACTTCTGCGCCTTCGCAAGGCCGAGGATTTCCGAGACGACGCGCGCCTGATTGGTGCGCGAGGGCAGTGCGCCGTCGCGCATGCGGCCCGCGCTCGGCCAGCCGGTTTCGCCGATCAGGATCTCCTTGCCGGGAAACGCCACCGCCATGCGCTCGCGGATCTGTTCGACATGGGCGGCAGCGAACTTCGCCCTGATCGGGAAATCCTCCCAATAGGGCAGGATATGAATCGTGACGAAGTCGACGGCGTCATACACCTCGCGGTTCTTCAGCCAATATTCCCACACATCGGCATAGGTCACGGGCACGCCGACCTGGGTCTTAACCAGGCGGATGAGAGCGACGAGGTCCGCCGTCGTCATCTCACCGCGCAGCAGCACCTCGTTGCCGACGATGACGGAGGTGATGACGTCAGGGAATTGCTTGATGAGGCGAATGGCGAGCCCGGCCTGCTCGTAGTTCTTGGTGCGGTTGCTCGAGAGCCAGATGCCCTGCAGCACCTTCATCCCGCCGACCTTGGCGGCGACCGCCGGCACCTGGTCGAGCCCGTTCTCCAGCGAATAGGTGCGGACGCAGTCGGTGATCTCCTTGAGCTGGCGCAGGTCCTGTTCGATCTGGTCGGCATCGATATGGGTCCATGCGTCCAGCGGCGACTGCTCGCCGCGGAACGGCGCGTAGGAGACGCATTGAACCTTGTCGGCGGGATCGATCGGGGCGCGCGCGAGCGTGATCGGCGTGGCAAGCCACCACCACACGGCAGCGATCGCACCCAGTGAGACGAGCAGAAGCGCCAGTGGCGTACGAAGAGAAATCGGTTCCGTCCTCCGCGAAGGGCCGTCGATTACCTTCTCGCACGCCGTCTGCCAAGGGGGCACGTCCGGTGGATCCCTTGCGCCCCCAAGGAATTTACCTGCGCCGGTTCACTGTGATCTAGGATCGTGACTTTGCTGGACAAAATTCGAAATACAGGTCATGGACTCCGAAAGACTTTTCCGCCGCATTGGAGACCTATTTGGACGCCATCAGCTAGCGCGTCCGCGGGGCTCCTGACGCGGACGGCCAGCGCATACATTGGGGAATTCATGCGGCAACGGGTGTTCGAGTCACGAAATGCGGTCCTGCGGCAGTTCGCCGCCACCTTGGCCGTCTCCTGCCTGCTCGTTCTGACCGGTGCTGGCGGCGCCTCCGCCCAGAGCGGTCCGCCGGGCCCCGAACAGGGCAAGGCAGCAGCCCAGCCCGCCGACGCCGCCAAGGACGCCGCCCAGAATCAGCGCCGCACCGACGAGTTCGCGGAAGCCGCCCAGGTCATCAACGGCCCGGCCGGCAATCCCGAATGCGTCTGGCTCGGCCGGCGCGTGGTGCGGCTGATGTGGCGGGACGACCTCGATACCGCATTCCGTCATCTCGACCTCTACGACCGCTTCGGCTGTCCCGGCGGCCACATCCAGGCCGCGTTCCGCTGCCTGACCCGTTTCGGCGGCCAGATCGACCCCAAGGTGGCCGAAACTCTGGATAGCCGCG
>NZ_LAXE01000001.1:4345855-4428138 GCF_003122645.1 Bradyrhizobium sp. SUTN9-2 | reverse complement strand
AGCCAAAATCGCTCCGGTCGTTTCAGCTGCCGTTCAGGAACGACCGGCCATAGAGACGGTTGGCACTGCCGCGCGTCGTTCGAAAAGGCCATGCCCTCATAAGGACATGAGGCCATGACAGTTGTGAAACCGCGCGGCAGAGATATGCTCCCTTTGCCGCGGACTTGGTCGGATCTCGGGGTCGGATCCGCTTCCCTGCCACCTCAGCCCCTATTGGTTTAGCCGCGATGCGCGTTGTCGCCGCCGTTCTGTTGCTCGTGTCTGCGCTCCACGCAGGCAGTTGGGGAGTCCTGCGCGACAGGGAACCTGCGCCGGACTTCAAGGGCCTGGTGCCGAGCCTGTCCTATACGCCGTTCGAACCGGGCCATGTCGTCGACCTCAAGGTCGACCCCGACAAGATTCGCGCGGACTTGAAGAAGCTCTCGACCCTCACGCGAGCGATCCGGTCCTACACCGCGACGGAAGGCAGCGAGCTGGTGCCGCCGATCGCGGCCGAGTTCGGCCTCAAGGTCACGGTCGGCGCGTGGATCGACAAGGACGAGGATCGCAACGAGCGGGAGATCAAGGCCGCCATCGAGCTCGCCCGCAAGAACAGCAACGTGATCGGCATCGTGGTCGGCAACGAGGTGATCTACCGCGGCGAGATGAAGGTCGAGGACCTCATCAGCAAGATCAAGAAGGTCAAGAGCGCGGTCCGTGTTCCCGTGACGACGGGCGAGATCTGGAACATCTGGCGCGATTTTCCGGACCTCGCCTCCAGCGTCGACTTCATCGCCGCGCACGTGCTGCCCTATTGGGAAAACTTCCGTTCGGATCAGGCCGTCGACCAGGCCGTGGACCGCTACGACCTCCTGCGCAATCAGTTCCCGGGCAAGCGCATCGTGATCGCCGAGTTCGGCTGGCCGAGCGCAGGCTATAATTTGCGCAACGCAGATCCAGGTCCGTTCCAGCAGGCGCTGACCTTGCGCAACTTCGTCACCCGCGCCGAAGCGCTCGGCATGGACTACAACATCGTCGAAGCCCTCGATCGGCCCTGGAAATTCTTCGAAGGCGGCGTCGGTCCGTATTGGGGCGTCCTCAATGCCAGCGGCGAGCCGAAATTCGCCTGGACCGGCCCGGTCGAGAACCCCGACTATTGGAAGCTGATGGGTATCGCGCTGCTGGTCGGCGTGCTGCTGTCGTTACCGATCCTGCGGATCGAGAAGGCGACCGCGAGGCAAGCCTTCCTGCTGTCGGCGACCGCCAACGGCGTCGGCGCCTGGGCCGCGACCGTGTTCGCCTATTGGAACGGCCACTACTTCCTGTTCGGCTCCGCTTTCGCGCTGACGCTCGGCATGATCCTCCTTGTTCCGCTGGTCCTCATCGCGATGGCGCGCATCGACGAGATCGCCGCGGTTGCCTTCGGCCGGCCGCCGCAGCGCCTGATCGCCAAGAACAAGCCGGTCGAGAACGTGCCCGAGGATTACTGCCCCAAGGTCTCGATCCATATCCCCGCTTATTTCGAGCCCGTCGAGATGCTGAAGCAGACGCTGGATGCGCTGTCGCGGCTGAACTACCCGAACTACGAATGCGTGGTCATCATCAACAACACGCCGGATCCCGCCTTCTGGCAGCCGATCCAGGACCATTGCCGCGCGCTCGGTGAACGCTTCAAGTTCATCAACGCCGAGAAGGTGCAGGGCTTCAAAGCCGGCGCGCTGCGGATTGCGATGGACCGCACCGCGGCGGATGCCGAGATCATCGGCATCCTCGATGCCGACTATGTCGTCGAGCCCGATTGGCTGAAGGACCTCGTGCCTGCTTTTGCCGACCCGCGCGTCGGCCTCGTGCAGGCGCCGCAGGAGCACCGCGACGGCGATCTGTCGATCATGCACTACATCATGAACGGCGAATATGCCGGCTTCTTCGACATCGGCATGGTCCAGCGCAACGAGGCCAACGCCATCATCGTGCACGGCACGATGTGCCTGATCCGCCGCGCCGCGATGGACATGGCCGGCGGCTGGTCGAGCGACACGATCTGCGAGGACTCAGATCTCGGCCTTGCCATCCAAGAGCTCGGCTGGACCACCCACTACACGAATACCCGCTACGGCGCAGGCCTCCTGCCGGACACCTACGAGGCCTTCAAGAAGCAACGGCACCGCTGGGCCTATGGCGGCCTGCAGATCGTCAAGAAGCACTGGCGCCGCTTCCTGCCCGGCGCAAGCCGGCTGACGCCCGACCAGAAGCGCGAATATGGCCTCGGCTGGCTGAACTGGCTGGGCGCCGAAAGCCTCGGCGTGGTCGTGGCGCTGCTCAACCTCATCTGGGTGCCGATCGTCGCCTTCGCCGACATCGCCATTCCCGACAAGATCCTGACGCTGCCGATTGTCGGCGCCTTCATCGTCTCGCTGGTGCACTTCCTGTCGATGTACCGCGCCCGCGTCGCCATCAAGCCCGGCCAGATGCTGGGCGCCATGATCGCGGCGATGAGCGTGCAATGGACGGTGTCGCGCGCGGTGGCGCAGGGCCTGATCACCGAGCACATTGCCTTCGCCCGCACCTCCAAAGGCGGCCTGTCCCGCATGTCGATCGAGTTCCAGGCGTTCTGGGAAGCCGTGATCGGCACCCTGCTCCTGGTCGGCGCCGGCGTGCTGATCGCCACCAACAGCTACAAGCAGATCACCGAGATCTACATCTTCGCCGGCGTCTTGGTGCTGCAGAGCCTGCCGTTCCTCGCCGCCGTCGCCATCGCCATCCTCGAGCTCAGCCGCATCAACTCGTTCCAGTTCTGGCGCGACAGCGCGATCCGCACCGCCGAGCTGATCGGCCTGCGCCCGGTCGCGCTGCCCCACCCGACCGGCACGCCGCAGCCGGTGCCGAGCGAGGTCCGGCGGGAGACGAACTGATCCTGCTCCACGCCGGTCTTCGGCCTCGTGCCTGGAATCACGTGGTCTCCGGCGTGGATGACCGGCCGCCAATCGAGGTGAGAATTTTGGCCTAAGCGACGGATAGCCCAGGCAAATCCCCGCTCCTGCCGCGATCTTCGGCAACCACCCGCACTATTGACCTCCGCAGCCACTCCCCCTACACAGCGCGGGCCGAAGGCATGATCCGGAAACAGCCGGTTTTCCCCGCGACGCGATCTCTAGGCGAAGCGGCAAGACATGCCTCTCGAATGTCCGAACACGATGGCGATCTCTTCGAGCCATCAGCGGCCATGGGAGCGCGTAGCTCAGCCGGTAGAGCACGTGACTTTTAATCACGGGGTCCTGGGTTCGAGCCCCAGCGCGCTCACCAAGCTAATCAAGCACCTAGAGCCAAAATTCAGCCCTTCGAGTTGAGGGGATTTTTGGGGCCTGCACACAGTGTGCACACTCGCCGGGTGCAGCCATGACCGCCATCGATATTGTCGGCTGGGTTCTCTTGGCAGTGGTTATGGTGCTAACCCTAGGCTTTGCGAAGAAGCCGCCAACGTGAGCCGTGCCATTCACAGCGGGTTCATACGTGCTGAGGCACGCTGCGCCCCATGGAGATTCTCAGATGATCGTTTCCGTGCTCGCCGCAGCATTACTTATGGGCCCGCCCGTGCCGGGGCTGATTCAGCCACCCATCCAGCAGGTCCAGTATGGTGTGCCAAGACACCCGCCTCCATGCGGCCACGGTTGGGACCTGAGCGCCCGAGACGGCATGTGTTATCCGAACGGAGCCCTCCCTCCTCAAGAACAGGCTGCGCGGCAGTACTATCATCGCGGCGGCGGAGGTTACGGTGGAGGCTACGGTAGACATCCCGTCCGATGCGGCCACGGCGCCGACGTCGATATTCGAGACGGTCGGTGCTACCCCAACGGCACGGTGCCGCCACAGTTTCAGCAGGGCCGGCAGGGATATTACGGTTATGGCGACTATTATCACCGCCCAAGGCGCCATTACTATTAAGCTATCAAAGGCCCGCCAGCGCGAACCGGCGGGCTCCTGTCACAAGCCTGTGGCATGTCCGTTGCACAGTCGAAGCCAACTGGGATTTCAGCGCTCAGTTTGAGAATGACACGCTGCCGGGACATGTATTTCGAGCCCGGCAGCGTTCGATTTCGAGACTCGTGAGACAACCGCTATGGCATGAGCAGAATCAAGCGCACGGGCACATTTCCGGAGCCTGCTGCTTCGCCTCCTCCGGATCATCGTCCTCAGCGTCGCTGTCGTCCTGCTCCATGTCGGTGAAATAGTCGCCTCGCATGCTCTTGGTTCATTGCCCGATCCAGGCTCCCGGCCCTGGGTTCGAGCCCCAGCGCGCTCACCAATAAAATCAAGTAGCAAAAATCGAAATGCCGTCCGGCTCAGCAGGTGGGCAGGAACAAAGGTCACCCGTTCCAGCTTGAGTCTCGCTGGCTCGTCGCCCGAGTTGGCGGAGGCGGCGCCGACCAGCCGGCACTATGTTTTCTGCGCATGGGTCCTCATGTCGTGGACGAAGAGCGCGACTGGAGGGAGACTTGCGGGTTCTTGTAGCCGAAGACGAAGACCTGATCCGGGACGTGGTGGTCGACATCCTGGAGACTCACGGGCACGAGGTGATGGAAGCTGATAGCGGCGAGCGCGCGCTCGAGCTCTGTGCCGAAGCCACACCCGATCTCTTGTTCACCGACATCAGGTTGGCGGGCTCGCTGACGGGCTGGGATGTCGCCATCCAGTGCAGGCAATCCAATCCGCGCATGCCTGTGATCTACGCCACCGGCTACACGCACGCCGCTCCGCGTCCGGTGTCCGGCAGCATCATGCTCCAGAAGCCGTTCGGGCTTGAACGCCTCTTGGAAGCGATGCAGTCGCTCGCGGGCGATTAGCTGCAGCCAGCCGCGGTCAATGCTCCGCAGACTGACAATTGTCAGTCGTCCGACTCCACGCAGGAACGAAGGGCCTTCCGCACGCTTTGGCAGGAATGCCAAATGTCTCGCCCGGGATGGTCAGGCCGCTGCGGCTCGCTCTGCTGTATGGGCACCTGATCGCGCGGGGCACGCGGCTGTATCATCCGGGCGGCTCGCAGCCGGTGTGCAGCCTGTCATTTGCCAAGCAAATGGTCGAGGCGGGTTTGCTCTGCGCAAATGGCGAGAGCTTCGAGCTGACGCAGGAAGGCCGGAGCTTCGCCGGTTGATGCGCACATCATTGGCTTCCCCACGAACTCAACAACCGCTGGCGCGTGACCACGGTCGTGAAGTCAAGCGAGGCGTTCCAAGCAGCCCGCCCGCCGGATCTGACAATCTACGGTGACAGTGCACTCAACTGTGAACGAAAACTCGGCCAATTGCCACTTTTTCCCGAAACGATTCACATATGCGAATGAAGCTACAAAGAAGAATGCCGCTTGCTGAGAGGTGCTGGGCAAATCGGGAGCATGCTTCATTGACTGACGAGGTTCCTTCGCACAGCCGATTTTTCATTCGCATGGGCGGCAAGGGTTGGATGGTCTACGATCGAGAACGCAGGGGCCCAGCACTGATCGGGACCGATATGGCGGCCAATCTGACCAAGGAGCGAGCTGAACAATTGCTACTTCTGCTGATGCCCTCACGCGCGGAGAGGTCGCGTGCGGCGAACGATGGTGGTCCGCCAGCGTGAACCGGTAGGCCCCAATGGTTGCGGCCTCCTTTCTCGGGCGCCGCATTCGAACGTGTTCACCGGCCGCCGTTCGCGTTGCCGTCGGGGCTGGTTCTGGCCTAGAGCTCGAAAATTTAATGCTGGACGGTATCTTTTGAGACACCCAGCTCGAATGTTTGAGCAGACGATATCACCCGGCGTGCCACGCTGAGTGGTGCGTCGGGCGGCCTCGGTGTGTCCGCAGCCAGCCCCGGGACGCCCGGGGCCGTTCCTTTGGATTCACGTTTGTTGATGCAGGAACGTCCCTCCAGGACGAACATGTCGTTACCGGGGCTGGCAAGTTTCATCTCGGATCTATCGTAACTCCGGTAGGGCCGCTGTTCCAGAGCGGCGGCCCTTGTTCTGAAGCGTGAACCGGGGGCCGCGCCTAGCGCCTCTTTGGCCGATCGGTTTCTGCTGATCGCGATTTAGGGTTGCCACCCTTGCGAATTGTCGGGGGCGGCTTGCCCGCGTGACTATGCCTCTCTTGCATTTGCTCGGCTGCGACTACGCGCGAGCGCAGATCTTCCAATGCGGAAAGCCCAGAAGCAAGCTCATCGAAACGCTGCTTCAGAACAGCGGTGTGATCGAAAGTGCCCATGTACCCCGTCCGTCAACGAGCCGACCGAAAAGTGGGAAAATCATGCAATCGAGGAATGCAGAGGCATGGAGTCAGTTCCTTTGAAGAGTGCTGCGCCGTTGTCGCAGCTCGTGCGATGCGACTCGGCTCCTCCATCCGCGAACGCTCAGAGGCAGGCGCCACGGCTACGATCGCAAATCGCGCCTAGCGCCAATGACGGCCCCGACCGTGGGGGGCTTTTGGGGTGTGAGGCCGGGGCCGCTGGAGGTGCTTGGACCTTTGGGGAAGGCCAAAGCCACCGAAGACTAGGAAAACTCGGCAATCGCTTCTGCTCGCTTTCGCACATTGCTTGTACGTTTTGTTTGCGCAGAACGAAGCCAATTGCCAATGAAGGACTATCTGGCGCAGATCGAGAAACTTGGCAAAGATGCGGCCGAACGCGCCCTGATCCGCGACTTGGCTACCGATCCAGCCAAGCGCGAAGTGTTCGACAGGCTCGCAAGCCACCTCAGGGTCCTTGCTGACCAAGTGGAAATGGCGATGGTTGAGCGGAAGGCCGGGACCGACCCGTCTCAGCCTTAGAAGCACGCCGCGGATCCGGTGCCCGATCCGCGCAGACATGGCCCAGTGATTTTGTGGCTCCAGGCTTCGAAGCCGCAGTGGTGGTCGACATGCTGAGCGGAGCTGCGGAGATGCTGATGCACCGCCAATCCAGATCAGCATGGGAACGTTTCGATCGGCACTGAGTCCTACAGGCGCAATCCATCCCGTTTCCTCGTGGATCGAACGATGGAAAAAGCACTCGCCTATGCCATCTCGGCGGCCCTTGTGGGCTTCGGTCTTTTGATCTTTTTCGCCGGTCTGTCTTCCAGCTCGCCCGCCTTATGGACGATCGTCGCGCTGGTCCCGATCACGATCGGGATCGTGAGCGCCTTTGGTCCTGTGTGACTTGATGTGGAAACCAGGGCTTTAGGTCAGCCCGTCTGTATTTTTCGAATCGGCAGCCCGTGTTCGCTCTCTCGGAGCTTCCAACCGCTGGTGACCCGCGTGAGCCATTTCGTCTCGATGCTTCTGCTTGCGACGGCCCTGGTCCTGACGTTGTGCTTCGGAGTGGCGGCCTGGCGCCTCTCGGCAGACAAAGAGGCCGACATCACCGCCACGATTTCCCATCAGGAATACGGTTGGAGGCCAAGGCCCAGCAACTGAAACTTTGACAAACCCGCTGACATCGCGCCGGAAACGTGTAGGATTCCCCAAAACCGGAGGAACGGCATGTTTGAAATCAACGGTTTCGACACGGCGGGCGTCGTCAATCTCAAGCGGGCGTCACTCGCCGCGGCCCTCAAAAAGGCCAGGGAGCTGGTCGAGGACGGATGCTGGGACGTTCAGGTCGTTGATCCCACAGGCCGGGTCTATACCTCGTTCGAGGAGGAAGCGGCCTAGCCAGAACGCGTCCTCAGCTCTCCGGCGCCGCCACCGCAGCCGGCGCGGTCAGCGGAGCCCCTCCGATCGACACCGGCCCTAGAGGCCCCAGGGGCTTGGGCTCACGCACCAGCCGCTTGCGCATCGCGGCGGATAGTCCGTAGCGCGCATTCGCTCTGCGAACGGACGATGTCACGTCCGACATCATCACATTCTGCAGCGAGTCGACCTTGGCGATCAGCGTGGACAGCTGCGAGGAGATCTTCTTCACGTCGACCCGCTCGTCCGTGATGCTCTGCCGCAGCGACAGCAGCAAGAGTGAATCCTGCTGCAGCAAGGCTGCATTCTGCTGCAGCGTCTTGTTGTTCTCATGCAGCGAAGCGGTGTGCTGCTGCTGGGCCGACTGGATCTCCTTCAGGGCGGTGACGACCGGATCCGGTTTCGGTGCCGGTGCCTCCTGCCGCGGCAGCAGTTCGGCGAGGCTGGCAACATTCAATGACGGCATGCCGGAGAGCGACGTATAGATGGCCGCCGCGCCGTTGATGGCGAGGGCACACACCGCCAGCGGCAGGATCGTCTTGCGGCGGGGCGTGATTGGCGGCGTTTCAGCTTCCGGGCCTGCGGGTTCCTGCGCGCCTGCAGCGTCTGCAAGGGCGACGGCGTCGAGCTCTTCGGCGAAGCTTGGCGTTTCGAAGGACGTGGTCATTTGCACTGACCCCCATGGAGCGAGCAACAGGAAGCCGCCCCCTGGAACGCCCTCGCGACGATCCGCTTACGCAGCACCCATACACAACTGCCTAAAATTGTCGGCTTTCTGGATTAATTCCGCGTTAGCGGCGCGGCCGGCGGACGGGCCGGCGCCCCCGGCCGATTACGGATCCGGCGCAAGCTCCTCGCCGCGCATCCGGCAACAGCCATGCCAGCAACGGATTTTCCGAAGTTGGCATAATGCCACTGTTTTGCCCGACAAATCAACGGCCAAGTGACGGCGCCTCCGGCACGGACTCGGCACGATAGGCCTGATCCGGGTCGTGGACCACGCTTGCTTGGGCCACCTCGGCCGCGATGGACGCGCCGAATGCAGAACGCCTTATCGCACAAGCACATAGCTACTGTGCATGGGGTTGTTTTCGCACTTTCCGATTTACCCCTCGTCCAGCAGCTCGAACAGCTCGTGCGTCCGCTCAAACCGCGAGCGCCACATGTGCTTTGGTAGAGCGCGATGCACCGAGTCGACCTGTTCCCCCGTCGCTCGCAGATTACAAACCTGGTCCTATCGGGCTCGTAACGCGTTTGGGCGACACAGTCGTTCGTCGCTCGACCCGGGCCTTGGCATCCAGCACCTTGTCTCCAGCTCGTGCGGCTCGCGGCCGACTGATCTGGTCCGAAAGGCTCGAGCCTCTCCCTGACAGACTATTTGAACCAACACTGGCGTTTCCTTGAGCCTGTGTTGCCGGTCGGAATCTGCTTTGGGAGAACGCCGAACCAGCGGCCTTTTGATCTTCATTGCTCGTGCCGCTGCCAATTGCGCCGATCGGCAGGCCATTTTGAGCGCGACCAGCCCCGGCATTTCTCGCGGCCTGAGCTGCCGCCCGCGACCTCGCAGGCGTGGCGGGCTGGACGTTCGAATTGGTCGCTTCGCTGTTGGTGCCCAGATCTCCGCCGGGCGCGATGTCCTTCGTCCCCATCCCTGGGGGGGCTGAGGGACCTGCATTGCCCGCACTCGTCCCCATTCCAGAAGGCGCCGAGCCGCCAGCGCTACCCTGCCCCGTTCCCATGCCCGCTCCGGCGGAGCCGGCATTTGCGCCGCCCGCTTGCACCAGGGCCAACAGACATGAGCCTGCGACAATCGTGGCAATCACTGGACGAATGGCATGTGACATCGGACGATCTCCTTCGCCACGCCCAAATTAACTATAATGGTGGAGCAGGGTTTCCGCTACGAATTCGCAGTTGCGAGCGCTGACGAACGCGCAAGCCCCTACCCCTCGTCCAGCAGCTCGAACAGCTCCTCCACCCGCTCGAACGGCGCATCGCGCATCGGGCTGTGATAGACGACGCGGTCGCCGTCGCGTTGCAGTGACTTGCCTCGCGACTTGCGCAGGCGTCCGGGCAGGAACGTCGCGGCCGCAGCTTCAGGCCCGACGTCGAGGCGGATGATGCCGCGTCGCTTGCATTCGATCCTGAGCTTGGCCGCGGCGAAGAAGTCGCGCGCGAGCTTTGGCAAGGGTCCGAAGCGGCGGGAGGTTTCCTCCTCGAGGTCGTCGAGATCGTCCTCGTCGTTGCATCGTGCGGCGCGGGCATAGAGCTCGAGCCGCACCGGTTCGGACTGCACATAGCTCTCGGGCAGCATGTCCCCGACCGGCAGGTTGAGGTCGGGCACCCACAGCTGCTCGTCGCTCTTCTCCGAGGCCATTTTCAGCAGGTGGCTGTAGAGCACCGGCCCGAACACCTGGACGTGGCCGGATTGCTGCTCCGAGAACAAATCGCCCGCGCCGCGCAGATCCAGGTCGCGCTCGCTGATGGCAAAGCCCGCGCCCGGCCGGCTGAACTCCTCGAGCACGGCGAGGCGCTTCTCGGATTGTCCGGACTCCGTCTCGGTCAAGAGATGCGCGAAGGCGCGGATGCCGCCGCGGCCGACGCGTCCGCGCAGCTGGTGCAGCTGGGCGAGGCCGAACTTTTCCGGCCAGCACACCACGATGGTGTTGGCGCGTGGAATGTCGAGGCCGCTCTCGACGATGTTGGTCGCGAGCAGGACGTCGGCATGGCCTTCGACGAAGCTCATCATGCGGTCGTCGATCTCGTCGGCCGCCAACCTGCCGTGCAGGCAGACGATGCGCAGGTCCGGCGCCACGGCCCGCACCCGCGCCAGCATGGGATCGAGATCCTGGATGCGCGGGCAGATCAGGAAGCTTTGGCCGTGGCGGCGCTGCTCGCGCAGCAGCGCCGAGGCGATCGCCGCATCCGACAGCGGCGCGATCCGGGTCGCGACCGGAAGCCGGTGCACCGGGGGCGAGGCGATCACGCTGAGATCACGGAAGCCGGCAAGGCCGGCGGCCAGCGTACGCGGGATCGGCGTCGCGCTCATCATCAGCACATGGACGTTCTTGGCGAGCCCTGCGAGCTTTGCCTTTTCCGCCGCGCCAAAATGCTGCTCCTCGTCGACGATGACCAGGCCGAGATCATCGAACCTGACGTCCTTGCCGGTGAGCGCCTGTGTGCCGATCACAACCTTGATCCGGCCGCTGCGCAGGCCCTCCCTGGTCTCCCGCAGCGCCGCGCCCGAAGTGGCGCGCGAGAGGTTGCCGACCTCGATGCCGAACGGGGCAAATCGCTTCTGGAACGTCGCGACGTGCTGGCGGGCCAGCACCGTCGTCGGCACCGCGACCGCCACCTGCTTGCCCGACAGCACCACCGCGGCTGCGGCGCGCAGCGCGACCTCGGTCTTGCCGAAGCCGACATCGCCGCAGATCACCCGATCCATCGGATGGCCGGATGCGAGATCATCCAGCACGTCCCGGATCGACTGGGCCTGGTCGATCGTCGTGAAGTAAGGAAAACGCGCGACGAACTTCTCGTAGGCCGATCCCGGCGGCACCAGCTTTTCGCCGCGCCGCCGCCGGCGCTGGCTGATGTGCTTGGCGAGCGCCTTGCCGGCGATCTGGATCTCGCGCTCGGCCTCGCTGCGGCGCGCCCACCACGTGCTGCCGTCCGCCTTATCGAGCGAAAGCCTGCCGAGCTCGGCGGCGTAAGGCCACATCAAGGCGAGATCGGGCGGCGGCACCAGCACCGCATTGTCGCCGGCGAACTTCAGGCGGATCATCTCGCGCATCGCGCCCCCGCCGGTGTTGACGGTCTGCAGGCCGTCGAGCACGGCAAGGCCGCGCTGGAGATGAACGACCACCGTGCCCTGCTCCGGCGCATCGGCATGGTCGAAGGCCGCGCTCCAGGCGCGCGCCAACGGCTGCGGATGATGCGCGCGGCTGCCGAGCACGTCGGACGCCGTCACCACGACCAGAGGCTTCTTCGCCGGCACGACGAAACCGGCATCGAGATCGGCGAGCAGCGCCATCTCACCGCCCCGCCCGCGGGCCGCCTCCTCCCAGTCTTCGCAGCGCTCCGCCTTGACGCCGCTCATCCGCTCCATCACGCGCAGATCGTCCTCGTGCGCGGCAACGAGGATCAGCCGCGACCCGGCCCGGCGCGTCTCCTCGACGAAGCCACGCAACGCCTTCCGGGAGGATGTCAGCTTCGAAAATTCCGGGATGGCCTGGAACGGTGCCGTCCGCGGCAGCACCTTGATGCCCTTGGAGAGCCGCTTCCAATCGCTGCGCCCGAGATATTCGCGCTCCCGCTCGCTGCGGGGCGCGGCCTCCTCGATCGTATCGAGCCATCCGTCGGCATGCGACGGCACGCCGGCATCGGCGATCCATCTGGCGCCCGCGCAATAATCGAACAGGCTGGCGCGCTTGCCGCCTTTGCCGGCAAGGCCGAGCCGCTCCGACATGGGATCGACGAGCAGCTCCCTGGTCTCGAAGATGATCCTATGCTCATGCGGGTCGAAGGCCACGATCCGTTTGATCGTGTGCTGCGAATGCTCGATCCGGAACGGCCCCAGCGCGCCCGCCGGGAATATCTCGAAGGTCTGGCCGTGGAACAGCGCCCCGCCCGGATAATCCGGCTCATCGTCAAGATCGTAACCGAGGGATTGCAGGCGGGACTCCAGCTCCTGCTCGGAGAACGTGCCGCCCACCTTCAAGCTCAGGCTGAGGCGCGACAGGCTGGCCGGCAGCGGCATCCGCTCCATCACCGCTTCGGCCGTCGATACCAGAAACACCGGCTTCTTGGACTTCGCAAGGCGCCTCAGCACGGAGGCTCTGCGCCCCGCGAGCTCGTGCGAGGGCTCCAGTTGATCGAACGGCAAGGTATTCAAGCGCGGAAACACCAGCACCTCGCAGGCGGGGTCGAGCGCGTGAATGACGCTGCCGAGCCGCTCCGCCCTGTTCTCGCTCTCGGCGAGAAACACGATGCCGCTGCGTCCGGACTGCTTCCATTGTCCAAGCAGATGAAGGGCCATCATGCCGAGAGGCGACGAAGACGAGATCGTGGCGCGCTGCGATCCTTTGCTCTTCTTCGGCGGCTTCTTGGCCACCCTTGCCTTCGTGGAAAGCCTCACTTGGACCCGTTTCTGCTCTTGAACCGCCGCAAACTGAATGCGAGCCGCCTTGCCCCTCGAATCGGCAGCTCGGCGCCATGCATATGGGATTTGCCCTGCGAACGCACCCCTCCTCGATAACGTTCGAGGCGGCGGCGCGATCCTTTCGATCTGCTCTTGGCTGTGAGAATGGAGGCACGAAAAAGCCCCAGCGCTTGGAGCCACGCTGGGGCGTTTCGTTCGAAATGAATCGGTTAAGCAATGACGTCTTCATAGCAGCGGTTTCGCCGCGCGCTTGTGAACTGGTTCACACGTCTTGTTGGCTCGGCGATGTCTGGCGGCATCGGGCCAGGCCGGCATTCAAGCTTTCTTCAGACATTTCGGATCAGCTGACGATCCATTTCAAAGTGATTGTCATCCGCGCATGAGTTCGGTCCAGGTTCAGTGCACGCGGTGCAAGAACGTGTTTCGCGATCGCGCCGGCCGGTTGCAGGACGGCTATTCCAGGCAATGTCCGAGCTGCGAAGTCGTGCTGTTCTTCGCCGAGGACTCGCAGCATCCTTTCATCAAGCGGGCGATGCGCAGTGCGCGCCAGGTCCGCAAGGAGATGCGGGAGCTCCAGGCCGCGAAGCTCGCCGCACCCGAGCCGGAGGTGGCGCAATCGAGGAGGTTTGCTGGCAGGACGCGATCGGCGGCGCGGGAGGACTAGCGGCTCAGCTTCGCCGCCGCTTGCGCGGAAACAGGCGGTCGCGGATGTAGCGCGAGGTCGCCGTCAGGCGGATGCCGCGGGGCTTGTGCCAGGCGGCGCGGTCGATCTCCTTCTTGTCGCCGATCGCCAGCCTGCCCTTGGCGGACTTGGCGATGAAGATCGCGTCGCTCATCTTGCGGCCGGAGCGCTTGTTCCTCGCCTTCACTTCCTTCCAGAGGCTGATCCTGCCGAGCTTCAGCTTGGGCAATTCCTCCTTGATCTCCCGCCGCAGGCAGTCCTTCTCCGACTCGCGCGCACGCTTGCGGCCGCCCGGAAACATCCACAGGCCGTCCGATCGGCGTCTGACCAACAATACCTTGCCGCGCCTGGCGGCAACCAGCTTGGAAGACTTTGCCATTGCTGCCGTTGTCGAAAACAGAATCGACCCAATGGTAACTTGTCTAGTCAAACAGACAAGTTAGCGAAGCGCCTTGATCACAAGCCACGAGCTAACCGGCATGGGCGGCTGACACCGCGCTGGCGGGGCGAGATCAACCCTTCCCCGCCTCCGCCCGGTCCTCGGTCCTGATCCAGGCCATCATCATTTCCCAGGCCACCGACAGGATGATCGGTCCGATGAACAGTCCGACGATGCCGTGGGCCAGCGTACCGCCGATCACGCCGACGAAGATCACGATGGTCGGGGTGGTCAGGCCACGGCCCATGACCAGCGGCTTCAGCATGGTGTCGATGAAGCCGACCAGGACGAAGAACACGGTGAGCAGCAGCGCGGTGGTGACGTCCTTAGCGGTCCAGATCCAGATGATCACTGGCAGCAGCACCAGGAAAGCACCGATCTGCACGATCGAGAGCAGCAGCACGATGAAGGCAAGAAGGCCCGCGCTCGGCACCGAGGCGAGCTTGAAGCCGATTCCGGCGAGCAGCGCCTGGACGATCGCCACGCCAATGACGCCCTGCGCCACGGCGCGGATGGTCGCACCGGCGAGCGAGAGGAAATGCTCGCTTTGCTCCGGCACGATGCGAAACAGGAAGTTGCGGCCGGCCGCGACCAGGCGCGGCCCATGCGGAAACAGGAAGCCTGCCACGAACACCGAGACGAGAAACTGGAGCGTGCCAAGGCCGGCGTCGCCCGCGAGGGAGAGCAGCGGGCCGGCCAGCGGCTGAAGATACGGCGCCACCTCGCGCACCGCCGTCCGAACGTTGTTGTAGGCCTGATCCCAGAGCTCGTAGAGCCAGGGGCCGACCAGCGGCCAGGACTTAAGCTGCTCCGGAGCCGATTGGAGCACGAGGTCGCCGGTGCCGAGCTGGTGCGCCAGCTCACGCACGCCGTCCACCGCGCTGATGCCGAGCCAGGTCGCCGGGCCGATGACGATACCCAGCGTGATCAGGGTCAGGATTATTGCTGCGGTTTTGGGCCGGCCGCCCAGGATCTTGGCGACCCAGCTGAATGCCGGATAGAACGCGACCGCCAGCACGCCGCTCCAGGCCAGGATTGGCACGAATGGGCGGATGATCAGGAAGGTCCAGATGATCAGCAGGGCGAGCAGGCCGAGGCGGATCACGAGCTGGATGACGTCCTCGCCCGTCAGCAACTGACGGAGGCTTTTCACGGGCACAGCTTTCCTTGCGGCATGAACGCAACTTCCGCGCTTGCGGGCTCAGCCGTTATTGCCAGCAACGTATCTGGCGTCAAGACGACCGGCTGCCGGATACCACATCGCCCGCCCCCAACCCGGCTTGGCTAACGCGGGTTAACCGGATTTCCCCGCGCCGGTTTACGCCCCTGCAAATGCTGGTTACTACCTTTCTTCGTAGTCACCGAAACGCATTCTGGGTCATGGCCAACAGCATCTGGACGATCGAAGAATTCACCTGCACCGGTTGCGGCATGAACTACATCGCGACCAGAGAGGAGCACAGCGAGGCTCACAGCGGCAGCTTCAAATGCGGCATCTGCAGCGGCATCGTGCATGCCTGGTCCGGCAAGCACCACTTCTTCGGCTGGCAGGCCGTGAAGACGAGGCCACCGGTGTTCGGGCGGCGCTGGGCCGGCGTCGAATGGTAAGCCGCCTGCGGTGACGCCGGATCCGCCGAATTGCGCCGGCGCCGTTTGCACTCCGTTCACCGATCGCGGCTAGATCAGGACGGATCCTCCGCTTCGAACGCCATGGCCGACCTCAACGCCGTCCTGACCAGGCTCAACGACCGTCTGCTTCGTCTCGAGGGCGAGCTGTTCGTGCTGCGCTCGCTGGCGCGCGCGACATTGACCGCGGGCGACGACCATGCCGCGCGCATGCGCAAGCTGGTCGAGGCCGCAAAAGTCGCGCTCGACGACGAGGCCAAGCGCCCTCTCGACAAGCCGACCCGAAAATATGTCGATGCCGCAACCGCACTGGTAGAGGAGCTGCTGGTCGAACCCACCCCGGCGCGGCCGCTGTTCACGGTGATCGACGGCGGCCGACGCGACTGAGCGCCCGCCTCAGCACGGCGATGACTACCGCCCATACATGCCCGGCGCACGTGCCCCGTGCGGGTAGCACTGTCCCTGCGAGTAATTGTAATCATAGCCGTCCGGACAGAGCCCGCCGCGTCGTCCGTAATATTGAGGGCGACCGTAAGCGCCGGGCGCGTGCGCACGATTCGGGTAGCACTCGCCTGTCGAGTAATTATAGTCGTAACCGTGCGGGCACAGGCCACCACGGCGCCCATAGCCCGAGCCGTGGCCCCCGGTGTAGACACCCGGCGCGTGACGGTCGTTGGGATAGCAGCGGCCGTTCGAGTGGTTGTAATCGTAGCCGTGTGGACATTGCCCGCCCGGACCGCCCCTGAACTGAACCTGCTCCACCATGGGCGCTGTCGGCGCCGCAGGCACGGTTGCAAACGCAAGCAGGCCGGCCAGCGCAAGTTCGATCATGACGATTCCTTCAAAACACGGGGACAAGCCTATCAGGATTCGCGTCCCACGAAACGACATGGCAATTGACGCGTGGCTGGCCTGAACCCCGCATGAACCGGGCTCGGACTGCGACAATGCGTCAACGCCAGGCATCGCGCACGATGCCGACGTCTAGATCGTGGACTTATCCGACTTGAGCCGGCTGAGCCCCGCCTCAATGATCGCGATCTCCTCGTCGATCTGACCGATCGGCAAACTGAAATCATAGCCGGACCGGCTCTTCAGATCGACCGCGAGCCGCTGCCTGTGCATCATCAGCTCGTCGAGTCCACGGCGGTTCTTCAGACGCACATAGGCGTCGACGATCTGCTCGATCGCGCTCGGCATGAGATCTGTCCCGGCGAAAAGGCCCGGCGGCGCGCCCACGCCGGCGGACGATTTCGGTGTCGCGGTACGCAATACAAATCCGCGACGGATTCGTCGATACGCCAAGCTGGTTGAGATCGTGTTACCGTTCGATGATTTCGTCAGTCGTGGGCATGAAAGGCCGCCGGCGGCCAAAAGCCGGGGTCGAAAACGGATGCGGGTTTGAAATGTCACCAGCCCCGGTTGGCGCACCCTTATCAGCCAATCCGAGTCAGCCAATCCGAGGCATCTCTGTTAAGAACGAAACACAGGAACCCGCTACAGGCTCTCGTCCACGACGCAGGGCCCCAGGCAACGGTAGGCGTCCGAGATCGGCGCCACCTGATGGCGCAACGCCGGTCGGGACCGCCGGGTAAGGCCCGCCAGCTTGGGCCGAAGTGGCCGCCAGCAGTGTCGCGACAGCGAAAAACCCGACGCTGCGCATTGCCTTCGCTCCCAAGCCGATGTCATGCCCGCTTGGAAGGCGCCGGACGGCTCGACGGCGCAATCCCGGCGCTCGCGCAAGCGGCACCCGGCGCATTGTTGATAACCCACGCAAACGCTGCGCGGGTGGTGACAGGGCATGCGGACGTGTTATCGGGGGATGACGCAGTTGCGAGACGGATCGGACACCCATGCGAATTACCCTCGTCGGCTCCCGCCATTTTGGCGTGACCACCCTGAACATGCTCCGGGAGCACAGCGTCTCGGTTGTCCGGGTCGTGGTGGCGGACGCCGACGACCACCTCGCCGCGGCGGCCAAGGCGGCGGGCATCGAGGTGCAGGTGCAAGCCAATCCCAAGCTGGTGGTGGCCTCCGAGATCGCCCCGGACACCGATCTGATCATCACCGCGCACAGCCATGCCAGGATCGGCAAGGATGCGCTCGCCGCCGCTAGGCTCGGCGGGATCGGCTATCATCCCTCGCTGCTGCCGCGCCACCGCGGCAAGGCCGCGGTGGAATGGACCATCAAGGAAGGCGACCCCATCGCTGGCGGCACGATCTACCATCTCGCCGACCGCATGGATGCCGGCGCGATCGCCGCCCAGGACTGGTGCTTCGTCAAGAAGGGCGAGACCGCACGAGAGCTTTGGGAACGCGCGCTGGCGCCGCTCGGGCTCAAGCTGCTGGCCGACGTGATCGATTACGCCAAGGTCCACAAGGCGCTACCCGCCAAAGTCCAGGACGAGCAGTTCGCGACCTCCGCGCCGAGCCTCTCCTGAGCCAAGATCCTCTGAGCCAGCCCTCTGAGCCGAAGTCTCCTGGAGCAAGCTCTTTCCGAGTCGTCCTGACGTTTACCCTTAACGTGCGGCGCCCTTGATTCTGCTTCGGAAATTGGAGCCAAAAGCGCAAATAAACCATTGTTCCCAAAGGAACAATTTTCGCTTTGGCATCGCAACAAATTTCCGTCACATTTCGTTCGAATAAGCGTCAACAACTCAGACACATTCAAGGACGAATTCATGCGTTTTGGTCGCATTGCGGTGTTCTGTGCCGCCCCAGTTCTCGCTGGCACCCTCGCCGCCCCCGCCTTCGCCCAGAATCCCTATGACGGCAATTGGCAAGTCACCATCGTGACCAAGAGCGGTTCGTGCGAGCCGACCGCAAGCTCGATGCTGACGGTTGCCGGCGGCAAGATCACCGCGCCCGGCGCTAACGTTTCCGGCACCATCGGCAGCGGGGGACTTGTGAAAGTTTCGATCAATGGTGCATATGCCAACGGTCAACTCAGCGGCAACGCCGGATCGGGGAAGTGGAATGGAGCATCTGCAGGCATACCGTGCAGCGGGCGGTGGGAAGCATCGCGCCAATAAACCAATTGAGGCTCGCGCCCGGAACCGGCGGCTTCTGATCGCGGCCGCCGTTTTGTTTGGGGCTGGGATCGCCGCGACCGAAAGCAGTGCCCAGTCGGGTCCGTTCGCCCCGCTGGCGGGCAGCTGGAGCGGCGGTGGCACGGTCACGCTGGATGACGGCTCGACCGAGCGGATCCGCTGCCGGGCCAAATACGCTCCGATCGGACCGACCATGGAGATGTCGCTGACCTGCGCCAGCGATGCCTACAAATTCAACCTCGGCGCCAACGTGAAGGCCGAAGGCGGCGCCATTGCAGGCAGTTGGTCCGAGACCAGCCGCAACATCTCCGGTTCGCTCCAGGGCCGCGGCAGCGGCGGAAGCTACGAGCTGGTGGCCTCCACCGCGGGCTTCAACGCCAACATCTCTCTCAAGACGTCCGGCAACAAGCAGAACGTCACGATGCGCGCGGACAGTCAGTTCCGCGGCGCGCACATCTCGATGTCGAAATAAGACGCTAGCTCACGCGACAATCGATCCGGCGCCCGCGCCGGATCGATTTTTTTATGGGCCGGGCACGAACGCCGTGACCTCGATCTCGACCTTGGCACGCTCGTCCACGAGGCCTCCGATATAGAGCAGCGTCGAGGGCGGAAAATTGCGGCCGAGCGTTTCCTTCCAGGCCGCGCCAATGCCGGCACCTGCCGCTTCGTACTCGGCGCGGCTGGTCAGGTACCAGGTCAGGCGGACGATGTGCTCGGCGCCGGCACCGGCCTCGCCCAGCAGCTTGACGATCCGCTTCAGCGCCGTCGCGACCTGGGCTGCCATGTCGGGATCGTAACTGCCGGCCTCGTCGCCCCCGGTTTGGCCGGCGAGTACCACCCATCGGCCCGGCCCCTCGGTCACGACGCCGTGGGAAAAGCCGCGCGGTTTTTTCCACTCGGCCGGCTGCAAGATGCGCATGGGCAATGTCTCCCGATCTTTGTCGTTGTTCGCTGATGCCTTAGCATGCCGCCCAGCATCGCTGCATCCGCAGATTTGGCCGTTGCAAACGGCGGCAATGTCGCCGATACCGGCCGCCCCTCCTCTGTCCATCCGTATCCGCCGCAGATGAGCACCACACCGTCGAAAATGATGGCTGCACTGTGGATGGCCGGCTGGCTGTCGCTGATGCTGATCATGGCAGTGGCCGGGCGCGAGACCACGCGCGAGCTGAATGTTTTTCAGATCATGGAAATGAGGTCGCTGGCCGGCTTCGTCTTGCTCTCACCGATCATCTACCGCGCCGGCGGCTGGAAGGTGCTCAAGACATCGCGGTTGCCGCAGCATGTCGGCCGCAATTTGGTGCACTATGTTGCCCAACTCGGCTGGTTCTTCGCACTGACACTGATCCCGATCGGCCAGGTGGTCGCAATCGAGTTCACCATGCCGATCTGGACGGCCGTCCTCGCGGCGAGCTTCCTGTCCGAGCGGATGACGCCATGGAAGATCGCCGCCATCGTGCTCGGCCTCGTCGGCGTTATCGTCATTGTCCGCCCCTCGACCGGGGAGATCAATCCGGGGCAGCTCATCGCGCTTGGCGCCGCCATGGGATTTGGCGTCGCGATGGCGCTGGTCAAATCGCTGACCCGCACCGAGAGCGCGCTCTCGATCCTGTTCTGGATGCTGGTGGTGCAGTCGGTTGCGGGCTTCATTCCGACGCTGTTGGTTTGGACGTGGCCGTCGCTCTATGTCTGGGGCTGGGTCGGCGTGATCGCCGTCTGCGGCACGTTCTCACATTATTGCCTGGCCAGCGCGATGCGCTACGCTGACGCGACGGTCGTGGTTCCGATGGACTTCCTGCGGGTTCCACTGACTGCAACTGCCGGTTGGCTGTTGTATTCCGAGCGGCTCGACGCCTGGACCGTGCTCGGCGCCGCGCTGATCCTGTTCGGCAATTTACTCAATTTGAAGCCCGCTTCGTCGGTTCCCGCCCGGGCCAGGTGAACCTGGCGCCGTCTCGCGCGACAAAACCAAGTGGCCGTGTGATTTGGATCACGTTGGAGCGACACTCCATCGTGCACATTCGGCCACACAGCAGCGGGTTGAACGCAACGGACTGCCGTTTTGGTGGCGCGAAGTCGGGCACTTCGTGTAGGTTCGTGGCCGATTTGTTGCTGCCTGCAATTCGATTCTGGGGATTTCAGAATGCGCTATCTCACCCTCCTCGCTTCGCTGATGTGCATGGCGCTGTCGATCAGTGCCGCCAAGGCTGACCGCCGCGTCGCCTTCGTCGTCGGCAACGGCTCCTACAAGAACGTCGCGCAATTGCCGAACCCGCCGATCGACGCCAAGGCGATGGCGGCCACGCTGCGCAATGTCGGCTTCGAGGTGATCGAAGGCTCCAATCTCAGCCGCGACCAGATGACCGAGAAGCTGCTTGATTTCGGCCGCAAGGCGCAAGGCTCCGATATCGCGCTGTTCTATTATGCCGGCCACGGCATCGCCGTCAGCGGCACCAATTACCTGCTGCCCGTCGATGCCGACATCAAGTCGGAAATGGACGTCAAGCTGGGCGCCGCCATCAACATCGACCTGACGCTCGAGCAGACCATGGGCGATGCCAAGGTCAAGCTCGTCTTCCTCGACGCCTGCCGGGACAATCCGTTCGCCGCGAAGATCAAGTCGAATTCGGCGACCCGCAGCGTCAACGTCCAGAGCGGCCTCGCCGAGATGAAGTCCGGCGAAGGCACGCTGATCGCGTTCGCCACCGGCCCGGGCCAGACCGCACTCGACGGCCAGGAAGGCAACAACAGCCCGTTCACGCGGGCGTTGATTGACAACATCACCAAGCCCGGCGTCGAGATACAGCAGGCCATGACGTCGGTGCGCGCTCAGGTCAATGAAGAGACCCGCAAGGGCCAGCTGCCCTGGGGCCACACCAACCTGACCGGCTCCGTCTATCTCAATCAGGCGCCGACCACCCAGGTCGCCGCTGCGGCCCCGACCGCGACCGGCATTGTGCCGGCGGCGACCGGAAGCTCGGACGGTGTCGAGCTCGAATACTGGCGCTCGGTTAAGGAGTCCAACAAGGCCGAGGAGCTCAATGCCTACCTCACCGCTTACCCGAACGGCCAGTTCAAGGCGCTGGCGCTGGCGCGGCTAGCGGCGATCAAGAGCGGCCCCTCGACCGCGACCCGCACGCTCAATGCCGGCGTCGATCCCGCCACCTTCACGGATGAGGCTACCCAAGTGACCGAGGACCAAATCGGTCTCGACAAGAACAAGCGTCGCGACGTGCAGCGTCGACTCACGGCGCTCGGCTTCGACACCAACCAGACCGGCGTCTTCAACGACGAAACGCGGTCCGTGCTCAAGCGCTGGCAGACTGCGCGCGGCTATCCCTCGTCGGGTTATCTCAACAAGAACCAGCACAAGGCCCTGCTCTCGGAAATCGTGGCTGCCCCGGCAACGGCGAGCGACGGCAGCCAGAAGCCGGCTCGGCGCGCCGCCACCGCCCCGGCTCAGAGCAGCGCGCCGGCACCGGCACCCCAGCCACGCAGCAATCCCGGCGATGCTGCCGGTGCGGCCTTCGTCGGTGGCGTCGTCGGCGGCATGATGGGCGGCATGTTCCGCCGCTGAGAGCGAGACGGATCCCAGACGACAGAAGCCCGGCTCGCGCCGGGCTTTTTCGTTTGTGATCCTCATGGTGAGGAGGCGCGAAGCGCCGTCTCGAACTATGAAGGCGCGCCTCGACCAGCGGGGCCTTCATCCTTCGAGACGCTTGCTTCGCAAGCTCCACAGGATGAGGAGCTACAGCCCATCCGCGAAGTCTACTTCCCTGCCACCTTGCGCAGCGCCTCGTTGATGCGATCCTGCCAGCCGGGACCGCCCTCCTGGAAGAACTCCAGCACGTCCTGGTCGATGCGCAGCGTGACCTGCTCCTTGATGCCGGGCACGGCGTTTTGCTTGGGCGGCGCCGTGACGACCTTGGCCGTCACCTTCTTGAACGCCGCCTCGGCCTCGGTCCTGGCATCGCCCAGCGTGCGCGGCCGTCTCGGTTGATCCGCCATGTCCTAGATTCCCTCAAACAGAGCCGTCGAAAGATACCGCTCGGAGAAGGACGGCACGATCGCCAGGATGGTCTTTCCGGAAGCTTCCGGCCGCTTGCCGATCTCGAGTGCGGCGGCGATCGCGGCGCCCGAGGAGATGCCGCCCGGAATGCCCTCATGCCGCGCCAGCGCGCGCGAGGTCTCGATCGCCGTGGTCGAGTTGATCTTCACGATCTCATCGATCACGGAGCGGTCGAGGATGTCAGGGACGAAGCCGGCACCAATGCCTTGGATCTTGTGCGGAGTATGCTGTCCCCCCGAGAGCACCGGGCTCTCCTCCGGCTCGACCGCGACCACACGCAAGCCCGGCTTGCGCGGCTTGAGTACCTGGCCGACGCCGGTGATCGTGCCGCCGGTGCCGACGCCGGCCACGAAGAAGTCGATGCTGCCGCCGGTGTCGTTCCAGATCTCCTCCGCGGTGGTGCGGCGGTGCACCTCCGGATTGGCGAGGTTCTTGAACTGCTGCGGCATCACTGAATTCGGCGTCGTCTTCAAGAGCTCCTCGGCGGCCGCGATGGCGCCCTTCATGCCCTGCGCCGCCGGCGTCAGCACCAGCTCCGCGCCGAGAAAGGCCAGCATCTTGCGTCGCTCGATCGACATCGATTCCGGCATCACCAGCTTGAGCCGGTAGCCGCGGGAGGCCGCGACGAAGGCGAGCGCAATGCCGGTATTGCCGGAGGTCGGCTCGATCAGCACGGTGTCCGGCTTGACGATGCCCGCCTTCTCCATCGCGATGATCATGGCCGCGCCGATGCGGTCCTTCACGCTCGCGGCAGGATTGAAATATTCAAGTTTTGCCAAAATGGTCGCGTTCACGTCGTGCATGCCGGGCAGCCGGCGCAAGCGCACGATGGGCGTGTTGCCGAAGGCATCGACGATCGAGTCATAGATCCGGCCACGGCCGGGTTGGTGCGCTGCACCCGTGTTGGACGATACGTCCATGATGAACTCCCTGTGGCGACGATCTGCACGTCTGTCGCGGCCCTGCGCAGTTACGGACAGCTTGCGGCGACACGCAAGCGGCTATGCAGCACATGTTAAATACGCTGCATCGCAAAATCGCGTGAGCTTTAATTAGCAGAAAACCAACGCATTTGTGTTGCGACCTCGTCAACTGATTCTGCTTATGTTAGACTTAGGTCTCAAAGCAGGGAGGTCACCACGATGTCAGCGGTTGCTGAAGTGATGTCGACCGTAGTGCTAAGGCGTGATCCGCGTTGCAGCGAGTTGCCGACCTGTCCCGTCTGCGCCGACTCCATGGTCGCCGCTGAAGCATCTGCCTACGTCTCGGACCACATCATCAGCTACCTCTGGACTTGCGACAATTGCGGCTACGGCTTCGTGACCAAGCATGCCGTGAAGCGGCGGCTCGTGTGCAACTGAGTTTGGACTGTTGAGCTATCGCGGGGCGATATCGCCCCTCGCCCAGTCCGCGCGCGTACGCTGATAGAACTCCTCGAAATTTCCTTGCGCGATCGCGTCCCTGATGCCCTGCATCAGGGACTGGTAGTACGCGACATTGATCTCGGACAGCAGCATCGCGCCCAGCGTCTCGCCGGCCTTGACGAGATGATGCAGATAGGCGCGCGCGCAGTTCCGCGTCGACGGCCATGAGCTCTCTTCATCGAGCGGGCGTGGATCGTCGGCATGGCGCGCGTTGCGCAAATTGACCTGGCCGTAGCGCGTGAAGGCGACGCCGTGCCGGCCGTTGCGGGTCGGCATCACGCAGTCGAACATGTCGATGCCGCGCTTCACCGCTTCGAGGATGTCGTCGGGCGTGCCGACGCCCATCAGATAGCGTGGCCGCTGCTTCGGCAGCAGCGGCGCGGTCTCGTCGATCATCGCCAGCATGACCGCCTGCGGTTCGCCGACGGCGAGCCCGCCGATCGCATAGCCATGGAAGCCGATCCCGACCAGGCCTTGCGCGCTCGCATGGCGCAGCTCGGGTACGTCGCCGCCCTGCACGATGCCGAACAGCATGTAGCCATCCGGGGCGCTCGCGAAGGCGCGCTTGCTTCTCTCCGCCCAGCGCAGCGACAATTGCATCGCGCGCTCGATGTCGGCGCGCTCGGCAGGCAATCGTACGCATTCATCCATCTGCATGGCGATGTCGGAGCCGAGCAAACGCTGCACCTCGATCGACCGCTCCGGCGACAGCTCGACCTTGGCGCCGTCGATGTGCGAGCGGAACGTGACGGCGTGCTCGCTGACCTTGCGCAAATCCGCCAGCGACATCACCTGGAAGCCGCCGGAATCGGTCAACATCGGTCCGTTCCAGCCTGTGAACGTCTGCAGGCCGCCGAGCGCCGCGATCCGCTCGGCGCTTGGACGCAGCATCAGATGGTAGGTGTTGCCGAGCACGATGTCGGCGCCGGCATCGCGCACCTCGCGCCAGTGCATGCCCTTCATGGCACCGGCGGTGCCGACCGGCATGAAGGCAGGGGTCCGCACCACGCCATGCGGGGTGGTCAGGCGCCCGGTACGCGCGGCCCCGTCGGTGGCGAGCAACTCAAAGTGATTGGGAAGGTCATTGTCGGGATTCATGGCGGTGCTTATTGCGTGTCGGAGCAGGCTGATCAACCCGCCGACCGCGCTCGGGCCGGTTTGTGCATCAGACTGGGACACCGACCCACACAAGGATGAGTGTGCCCGCGCCCTTGTCAAACGAAACGATACAGTATAGTTTTGTGCGCAGGGCTGGACGAGATGCCGCGGCGAACTTGCCGGCGGCGGTAGATGCGTGATCGCCAGCCACCGACAATGCCGTACCCTCCGTGTTCGACCGACGCATCCGTCTCCTCGCGTGACCGGATCAGGCAGACTGGCGTCGGCCTGATCGGATCGGTGGTCCTGATCTGCAGCCTGGCGCTCGGCGCCTGCACCGCCCTGCCCCGCACGCCCTACACAGCCGCTGAAGCCAGCGCCTCGCGCGTGCTGGATATCGACGGCCTCCGGCGTTACGCCGACGAGCCGGTCACCAAGTTCAGCTTCGATAAAGACAACAGCACTGCGACGAGAACCTATCTGGCGCTGTCCGGCGGCGGCGCTGACGGCGCCTATGGCGTCGGCGTGCTCAACGGCTGGACCGCGGCCCGAACCCGCCCCACCTTCTCGGTCGTCTCGGGCGTCAGCACCGGCGGCCTGATCGCGCCGTTCGCGTTTCTCGGACCGCAATATGACGACACGCTGAAGGAGGTCTACACCAGCGGCATCGCGGAGAGCCTCCTGAACGATCCCAGCATCATGCGCGTGCTGTTCGGATCCGGCCTGTTCGGCAACACGCGGCTGCGCGAGCTCGTTGCACGCTATGTCGGGCCCGAGATCATGGCGCAAGTCGCGCGCGAGCACGCCAAGGGCCGCAGGCTGCTCGTGGTGACGACCGACCTTGACACGCAACGCACCGCGATCTGGGACATGGGCAAGATTGCCGCGGTCGGAACGCCCGAGGCACTCAAGCTGTTTCGCGACGTGATGGCGGCCTCCGCCAGCATTCCCCTGGTGTTTCCGCCCATCATGATCGATGCCGAAGGCGGGGGCCGCAAGTTTCAGGAGATGCATGTCGACGGCGGCGTGACCGCGCCGGTGCTGACCTTGCCCGAAGCTCTGCTGTTCCAGAGTGGCCGTCTGCCCGGCAATGCGAAGGTGGACATCTACATCCTCGTCAACAAGAAGATCGAACGCAACTTCGAGCTCGTCTCCAACGGCACCATCGACGTCGCCTCGCGCAGCCTGTCGGCGATCACCCAATCGCAGACGCGCTCGATCATCTTCTCGACCTACGATTTCGCCAAGCGTAACCGGCTGGGCTTCCATCTCTCCTACATCGCGCGCGACTATCCGGCGCCGCCGTCGGAAGGGTTCGATACCGGCTATATGCGGGCGCTGTACCAGTACGGATACGAGAAGGCTGCATCCGGCCAGGCCTGGACCTCGACGCTGCCGTGATCCCTCGTGACGGAACGAGGCAATACCGAAACCGTTGACGATATGGCCAATTCGGCCAGATTCGCGATGACGCCTCCGCTCCTGCGCGATATAGAGCGAATGACCGATATCACGACCGCGCAGGAATCATTGGGCATGGGATTGACTGCGACCAGGACAAGACCGGCAGCGCCACGGCGCGAGGTGCCGAAATCGCGCGGCGGCCGGCCGACGAAGACCGCTGCGATCGAGCGCGATCTGCGGCTGATCGAGGTCGCCACCCGCCTGTTCCTTGATCGCGGCTTCGATGCGACCTCGCTCGATGCGGTCGCGGAAGCTGCGCGGGTCAGCAAGCCCACCGTCTATTCCCGCTATGGCGACAAGCGCGGCCTGTTCGCGGCCGTGCTGAGGCGCGAGATCGAGCGCTGGCTTGCGCCGCTGTCGGCGGCGGCGGAGACGCAGCTCTCCAGCGCCTCGAACATCCCGGTCGAGCAGCGGCTGGTCGAGATCGGACGCGAGATGCTGACCTTCACCTGCGGCCCGGATGCCGTCGCCTTTAGCCGCATGATGACGGCGCAGGCCATCAACTTCCCCGACGTCGCCAAGCTCGGCAAGGAGGAAGGCTGGCTCAAGGCCGTCGCCACCACGGCGCGCTTCTTCGACCATCTGGTGGCGCAAGGCGCGCTCGATGTCGACGACACCACCATCGCAGCCGAGGTGTTCCTCGACGTCGTCGTCGGTCACACCCACCGCATGGCGACGTTCGGAACGGCGCTGGAGCTGAAGGCTGCCGAGAAGCGCATGCGCGCGGCGATCAAGCTGTTCCTGGCCGGCGCGCTGGGACCTGCCGACCGCGTCCAGGACACCTCGAAACTCGCGCCACGGCGACGCTCCTCCCGCTGACAATTCCGTGAGCTTGCGTGCTTTCCCCAGGGGGCGACGGTGCGGCGTCATTGACCGAAATAAAACGATACGGTATGGTTTCATTACAGTCGGTTCGGGCCGCTTTTTTCACCAGCCCCAAAGAGGTCCGGACCCGCTTCGATCGCCGCGGCGGGTACAGCCTGCCGCGGCGCTCCGCGGCCGGCCGATGCCCAAGGCCGGCCGCGAATTCTTTACGATCATCCGGCACACTCGCTGGCCGAGGGTTTCGAGCATGACGACTGCCAAACGATGGACCTCGCACCTGCTTGCGATCGCATTGCCCGCACTGCTTATCGCCGCGCCGGCACAGGCTGTCGTGACCGCGAGCACGCCGACCGCGCTTCACAGCGACACAGATGGTGATGCCGAAGCGGACCGCCAGGCAGTCAGCCGCGAAATAGAGCGGTTCCGCAGCTCCTCGATCACGATCAGCCAGGCCATGGCGATTGCCGAAGCCCGCCATGCCGGCGCCACCACCGCCGATGTGAGCTTCGATGGCGGCTCGGGCGTGCCGGTCTACCGGGTGAAGACACTGCACAACGACCGGATCTGGCGCCACACCATCAATGCTTCGACCGGCGAACTGGTCGGCGGGGAAGCGGCCCTACCCCTCACCGAGCTCGACCGCGAGGACCGCAGCAACCTCGCAGCGCTGGGTGCGATCAGGCACCGCCTCTCCGATGCCGTACGCGTCGCCGAGCGCGCCGCCGCAGGCAAGGCCATCAGCGGCGGGCTGGTCCGCGAGCGTGGCCGGCTGAACTTCTCGATCGTCGTCGTCAGCGGCGACGACCTCAAGGAGGTCACCCTGGAGCCGCCTGGCGCCAAGGGGAAATAGCGGGTGCCAAATAGCGGCAGGCTGCCCCCGGCATCGGCCGGGCCGAAAAGCCATTGACGGCCGCAAGACTCTCCCGCATAAGTCGCCGCCATGTTCACGACCACCAAACGCACGACCAAAACCACCACGGCCGAAGGGGCCCGGGGAGGCGTGCGCGCGTAGGTCGTCGACTTAAACGCATCAGCTCTACGGCAAGCCCCGCCCTCGATGGTCCGGGGCTTTTTTGTTGTCTAAATTTTCAATGCAACGGAGGACAAAGTGAGTAACGATCCCGTCGTCGCGATTGTCGGCGTCACCGGTGCGGTGGGCGCCGAATTCATCGCCACCATGGACAAGCGCGGCTTTCGCGTCGGCAAGCTCAAGGCACTGGCGAGCGCCCGCTCGGCCGGCAAGACGGTGTCGTTCCGCGGGCAGAGCGTGGCCATCGAGGAGTTGACCGAGCGCTCCTTCGACGGCGTCGACATCGCGCTGTTCTCCGCCGGCGGCAGCATCTCCAGGAAGTATGCACCGATCGCGGTGAAGGCCGGCGCCGTCGTGGTCGACAATTCCTCGGCCTTCCGCATGGACCCAAACGTGCCGCTGGTGATCCCCGAGATCAACGCGAGCCGCATCCGCGACCACAAGGGCATCATCGCCAACCCGAACTGCGCCGCGATCACCGCGCTGGTGCCGCTGTGGCCGATCCACCAGAAGAACCGCATCAAGCGCGTGATCATCTCGACCTATCAGGCGGCCAGCGGCGCCGGCGCCGCCGCGATGGAGGAGCTCGTCGAATCCACCCGCGCCAACCTCAACGGGCAGGTCTATACGCCGAAGGTGATGCCACACCCCTACGCCTTCAACCTGTTCAACCACAACACCGCCATCGACCCCGAGACCGGCTACAACGACGAAGAGACCAAGGTCATCAAGGAGACCCGCAAGATCTTCGAGGACGACAGCATCGCCGTCGGCGTCACCTGCGTGCGCGTGCCGGTGCTGCGCGCCCATTGCGAAGCCATCACCTTCGAATGCGAGAAGCCGATCAGCGAGGACCAGGTCCGTGCCATCATGGCGCGCGCGCCCGGCGTCAAGGTGGTCGACGACCGCGCCAAGAACTACTTCCCGATGCCGATCGACGCCTCGGGCCAGGACGACGTTCTGGTCGGCCGCATCCGCAAGGATCTCAGCGACCCCTCAGGCCATTCGATCTCGATGTTCGTGGCAGCCGATCAGCTGCTCAAGGGCGCGGCGCTGAACGCCGTGCAGATCGCCGAGCTGTTGCCGCAGAAGGTGATGGCGTAACGGGAGGTGCGTAGGGTGGGTTAGCCTAGCGGATGCGCGAAGCGCGGCCGCTGGGCGTAACCCACCTCTTTCATATCCGCGGAAACAGAAGCGGTGGATTACGCCTGACGGCTAATCCACCCTACGGGACCGCTCGAAACAGCAAACACGCATCGCCATACGAATAGAACCGGTATCCGCTCGCGATCGCGTGCGCATAGGCCTGCTTCATCGTCGCGAGCCCGGAGAAGGCCGACACCAGCATGAACAGCGTCGACTTCGGAAGGTGGAAATTCGTCATCAGAATATCGACTGCGCGGAAGCGATAGCCGGGCGTGATGAAGATCGACGTCTCGGCGGCGAATGGCTGGATCGTGCCGTCCTCGCGCGCTGCGCTTTCGAGCAGCCGCAATGACGTTGTGCCGACGGCAACGATACGGCCGCCGGTCTTCCGCGCGGCGTTGAGCCGCTCCGCCGTTGCGGCCGAGATCGTGCCCCACTCGGCGTGCATCTTGTGGGCTTCGGTGTCGTCGACCTTCACCGGCAGGAACGTCCCTGCCCCGACATGCAGCGTCACGCGGTTGAGGCCGACGCCGCGGTCGCGCAGCGCCTGCTCCAGCGCGGGCGTGAAATGCAGCCCCGCGGTCGGCGCTGCAACTGCGCCTTCATTCGCCGCGAACATGGTCTGGTAATCAGCGAGGTCCTGATCGTCTGGCGTGCGCTTGGAGGCGATGTAGGGCGGCAGCGGCGGGCTGCCGAGATCGGCGATGGCCTGGTCCAGCGCCGGGCCGTGGAACGAGAACGACAGCGTCACCTCGCCCTCGGTGCCCTTGGCCTCGACCTCGGCGTCGAGATGGCCGAGCATGCAGACCTTGCCGTCGTTGCCGAAGCGGATGCGGTCGCCGGGGGCGAGCTTCTTGGCCGGCTTCACCAGCGCCTGCCAGCGCGAGCCGTCGAGGCGCTTGATCAGCGTCGCCTCGATCTTCGGCTCGGTGTCGCGGCCGATGCGGCGGCCCTTCAATTGCGCCGCAATCACCTTGGTGTCGTTGACGACGAGCTGGTCGCCGGGCCTCAGCCATTGCGGCAGGTCGGAAATGATCTGATCGCGCAGCGCGCCATTCTCGACGACCAGCATCCTCGCGGAATCGCGCGGGCTCGCCGGGCGCAGCGCGATGCGCTCGGGCGGCAGATCGAAATCGAAGAGATCGGTGCGCATGAGCAGGCTTGGCGCGACACAGCCAGACCCTCATGGTGAGGAGGCGCTTAGCGCCGTCTCGAACCATGAAGGCCGGGTTGCAGCAGTGGGGCCTTCATCCTTCGAGACGCGCGTTCCGCGCTCCTCAGGATGAGGATCGAGTGACTATTCCTTGTCCGCGGCCATCCGCGCCTTGACGATCTTGTCGGGGTTCTGCACCGGCTCGCCGCGCTTGATCTTGTCGACGTTCTCCATGCCCTCGGTGACCTTGCCCCACACCGTGTACTGGTTGTCGAGGAAGCGGGCGTCGTCGAAGCAGATGAAGAACTGGCTGTCGCCGGAATCGGGATTGGCGGCGCGGGCCATCGAGGCGGTGCCGCGCACATGCGGCTCCTTGTTGAACTCGGCCTTCAGCTTCTTGCCGGAGCCGCCGGTGCCGGTGCCGTGCGGGCAGCCGGTCTGCGCCATGAAGCCCTCGATCACGCGGTGAAACACGATGCCGTCGTAGAAGCCCTCACGGACCAGTTCCTTGATACGCGCGACATGGCCGGGCGCGAGGTCGGGGCGCATCTCGATGGTGACGGGGCCCTGCGTGGTCTCGAGGATCAGGGTGTTTTCGGTGACGCTCATGCTCGTCTCTCTTGCGTTGGGGGTGAAGTCTTGTCGGGTGACGTCTTGCGGCTGCGGAACTGGATCGCGAATGGACGTCCCGCGGCGGCGCCGGCCATTGCATCGGTAAATGGCACCGGCGTGCAGCGTTGCAACGCCTCCATCACCGCGATCCGGTATTGCAGCCGGTCGTTGTCAGAGGCCTCCGCGGATTCATAGGTAATCCTCGGATGGCCCAGAATGTTTCCGGCCCGGTTAAAGCTCACCAGGACGGTGATGTCGAGTGGGCGGGCCCTCGCCGGCGACGGCGGTCTCCAGCAGGTGCGCAGGTGCCGGAAGATGTCCTGGATCGTGTCGACCTGGGCGGCCTCCACGGCCGCACGGGAGGTGGCGAGCAACAGCACCGCGGCAACCAGCAGGAGCCTGCCACCGCGGCGCGCCATGGCCGCGCCTATTTGATGTCTGAGGCGACCTGCACCTTCACCATCTTGTCGGGATCGGTGACGGAGCCGCCGGGCGAGCCGGGGGGCGCCTTCTTCAGCTTGTCGACGACGTCCATGCCCTGCACCACCTCGCCGATCACGGTGTACTGGCCGTCGAGGCTGCCGCCGTCGGCGAACATGATGAAGAACTGCGAGTTGGCGCTGTCGACGCTGTCGCCGCGCCGGGCCATGCCGACGATGCCGCGGGCAAAATGCACCTTGGAGAATTCCTGCTTCAGGTTCGGGTATTTCGAGCCGCCGGTGCCGTTGCCGTTCTGGCCGTCGCCGGTCTGCGCCATGAAGCCGTCCATGACGCGGTGGAACGGCACGTTGTTGTAGAAGCCTTCGCGCGCCAGCTGCTTGATGCGTTCGGCATGCTGGGGCGCGATGTCGGTCCTGAGCTTGATGACGATGCGGCCCTTGGTGCTGTCGATGACGATGGCGTTGGCCTTGTCGAGATTTGCCGGCAATTGCTGCGCCACCGCCGGCGCCGCGAACAGAAGCGCGGCAAGAACTGCGAGAATTCGGATCATGACAACTCCGGATCAGAGAGAAGAGGAAGCGCGCCGTTTTCAGGCGAATTTGGCCTTGAGCTGTGCCGCGACCTGCGGCGGGACGAAGGCCGAGACGTCCCCGCCCATGCCGGCGATCTGGCGCACCAAAGTGGCGGTGATCGGGCGGACCATGGGAGAGGCCGGCAGGAAGACCGTATGCACCTCCGGCGCCATGGCCTCGTTCATGCCGGCGAGCTGCATCTCGTAATCGAGGTCGGTGCCGTCGCGCAGGCCCCGGATCATGATGGTCGCGCCGTGCTTGCGCGCCGCGGTCACCGACAGATCGTCGAACGTCGTCGCCTCCAGCACGCAGCCGGCCTGCGCCGCAATCGGACCGCAGACCTCCTCGAGCATCTTGAGGCGCTCCTCGGTCGAGAACAGCGGCTTCTTGCCGGGATGCACCCCGATCGCGACCACGAGCCTGTCGCACAAGGAAACGCTGTGCCGGACCACGTCCAGATGGCCGTTGGTGATGGGGTCGAAGGAACCTGGGTAGAAGGCGATGCGCGGCATGGCCCCGTCCTACCGCGCCCCGCCCGGACCGGCAAGCCGGGCAGGTTCCTAGCCCGTTTCCGGACCAGCCCCTCCGAAAATGTCCCGTTGGGCGTCAGCGGCAGCCGGTTTGTTTCGTCCTCGGGCGGCCACGAAACAAAACGGAGCGCGAACGAAACCATTTCCCACATCGGCGAAGACGTCCGGAAACTGGCCATGGTTACTAATCCGGCCAACGAATGACGGGCCGCGTACTGGGCGTAGGCGGCCGCATCACAGGGGACTGTCATGATCAAGACCATTTCAGCGATCGCTCTGTCTGCGTGTGTTGCCGCGGCCCTCACCCTCCTGCCCGGCTTTGCTCCGAAGGTCGAAGCCAGCGTGCCGCAGCCGCTGGCCAAGAGCGACCGGCTCGACATCCGCAGCATCGGCCGTGACTGCTCGCAGCAGGCCTGGCCGAACTTCGAAGCGTCCTGCCTGCGTAGCGCCGGCACCAAGGCCAACGTCCGCGAGGCCCGCCTCGTGACCGCCAACCGCACGCCGTAATCGGATCTGTCAGGTTCGCGTCGGGCGGGTCCCTCAAGACCCCAGGAACATTTGTGACGTCTCGTCGCAGACTACGCGACGCTCGCGCCCGTCGGAATGGCCCGACGGGCGCGATCTCGTTCAGGGGGCACTATCGGCTGCGAGGAACGGCGGGTGGATGAGTCCCGATTCGCCAGCCTCTATTCCCCGTTCGCTCCATTCCCGTTCTCGGCCTCTTCCGTGATGTGCTCGACTGACACCACGTGCTCGTCCTCGGCGGTGTCGAACACGATCACGCCTTGCGTCGAGCGGCCGGCGATGCGGATGCCTTCGACCGGGCAGCGGATCAGCTGGCCCTTGTCGGTGACCAGCATGATTTGATCCGCCTCCTCCACGGGGAACGAGGCGACGAGATTGCCGTTGCGGTGGTTGACGCTCATGGCGACGATGCCTTTGCCGCCGCGGCCGGTGGTGCGGTACTCGTAGGACGAGGTCCGCTTGCCGTAGCCGTTGACGGAGACGGTCAGCACAACCTGCTCCTGCGCCGACATCTCGACATAGCGCTCCTGCGGGAGCTGGAAGCTGCCCGAGGTCTCCTCGGCCTCGGCATCGGCCGGCGCCTCGTCTGCGGCGGCTTCGCCCGCGACCGCGCGGCGCATCTTCAAATAGGCCGAGCGCTCGTCCGAGGTGGTGTCGACGTGGCGCAGGATCGCCAGCGAAATCACCTTGTCGCCTTCGCCGAGCGCAATACCGCGCACGCCCATCGAGGTGCGCCCGGTGAATACGCGCACATCGGTGACGGGGAAGCGGATGCACTGGCCGCCGGCAGCGGTCAGCAGCACGTCGTCGCGCTCGGTGCAGATCTGCACGTCGACGATCGCCTCGTTGTCGTCGAGCTTCATGGCGATGATGCCGGAGCGGCGGACGTCGACGAAGTCGGACAGCTTGTTGCGCCGGACGTTGCCGCCCGTGGTCGCGAACATCACGTCGAGCTGGCCCCAGGTCGATTCATCCTCCGGCAGCGGCATGATGGTGGTGATGCGCTCGCCCTGCTCCAGCGGCAGGATGTTGATCATGGCCTTGCCGCGCGCGTTCGGCGCGGCCATCGGCAGCCGCCAGACCTTTTCCTTGTAGACCTGGCCGCGCGAGGAGAAGAACAGCACCGGAGTATGGGTCGAGGCGACGAAGAGCCGGCTGACGAAATCCTCGTCGCGGGTCTGCATGCCGGAGCGGCCCTTGCCGCCGCGGCGCTGCGCCCGGTAGGCCGACAGCGGCACGCGCTTGACGTAGCCGGCGTGCGAGACCGTGACAACCATGTCCTCGCGCTGGATCAGGTCCTCGTCCTCGACCTCGCCCTCCTGCTCCATGATCACGGTGCGGCGGGGCGTGGCGAACTCGGTCTTCACCTCGGCAAGCTCGGTCTTGATGATGTCGAGGATGCGCCCGCGCGAGCGCAGGATGTCGAGATAATCGCTGATCTCGCCGGCGAGCTTGGACAGCTCCTCGCCGATCTCGTCGCGGCCGAGCGCGGTGAGGCGTGCCAGGCGCAGCTCCAGGATCGCCCTCGCCTGCTCCAGCGAGAGGCGGATCGTCCCGTCTTCGTTGATGCGGTGACGGGGATCGTCGATCAGCGTGATGATGTCCTCGACGTCGCGCGCGGCCCAGTCGCGGGTCATCAGGGTCTCGCGGGCGGCGGCCGGCGTCGGCGAGTGCCGGATCACCTTGATGATCTCGTCGATATTGGCGACCGCGATGGCGAGGCCGACCTGCTCGTGCGCGCGCTCGCGCGCCTTGCGCAGCTTGTATTTGGTCCGGCGGGTCACGACCTGCTCGCGGAAGCCGACGAAGATCGTCAGCATGTCCTTCAGGTTCATGGTCTGCGGACGGCCGGAATCGAGCGCGACGGCGTTGACGCCGAAGCTCGTTTGCAGCGGCGTGAACTTGTAGAGCTGGTTCAGTACCACGTCGGGCACGGCATCGCGCTTGAGCTCGACGACGACGCGGTAGCCGTCGCGGTCGGACTCGTCGCGCAGGTCGGAGATGCCTTCGATCTTCTTTTCCTTGTAGAGCTCGGCGATGCGCTCGACCATCGTCGCCTTGTTCACCTGATACGGGATCTCGGTGATGACGATCGCCTCGCGTTCTTTCCGGAGCGTCTCGAAGGTGACCTTGCCGCGCATCACGATGGAGCCGCGGCCGAGATGATAGGCGCTGCGGATGCCCTGGCGTCCGAGAATGATGCCGCCGGTCGGGAAATCAGGCCCCGGGATGATGGCGTTGAGCTCGTCGATCGTCAGCGCCGGATTGTCGATCAGCGCGACGCAGGCGTCGATCACCTCGCCGAGATTGTGCGGCGGGATGTTGGTGGCCATGCCGACCGCGATGCCACCGGCGCCGTTGACCAGGAGGTTCGGGAACCGGGCGGGCAGCACCACCGGCTCCCTTTCGGAGCCGTCGTAATTGTCCTGGAAGTCGACCGTATCGTCGTCGATGTCCTCGAGCAGCTTCAGCGCGATCTTGGTCAGGCGCGACTCGGTGTAGCGCATCGCCGCCGGGGGATCGCCGTCGACCGAGCCGAAATTGCCCTGCCCGTCTATCAAGGGCGCGCGCATCGAGAAGTCCTGCGCCATGCGCACCAAGGCGTCGTAGATCGCCTGGTCGCCATGCGGGTGGTACTTACCCATGACCTCGCCGACGGCACCGGCGGACTTCTTGTGCTTCTTATCCGGGGTATCGCCGCGATTGTTCATCGCGAACAGGATGCGGCGATGGACCGGCTTCAACCCGTCGCGGGCATCGGGCAGCGCACGCGCCACGATCACGCTCATGGCGTAATCGAGGTAGGACTTCTTCATCTCCTCGTAGATCGAAACGGGGCGAATGTCCGAGGGGTGCGCCGGCTGGTCGCCGGGCTTGTTATCGTCGTCAGCCAAGGGGAAATCCGGTGAGGGTTTGTCTGGGAATCATATAGCGCATCCGGGGTCGGATAACCACCCTGACCGCCCTCGGAAAGTCCTTTTTCCGCTTATTCTTCCAATAACTTACGGCTTCGGAACAGCGCCCTGCACGCCCCCGGAATCGGCCCTTCATGAACGCCCGCAACGCCGGCCTGAACACGCGTCAAGGGGCCTCCGGTCAGCCCGTTTTGCCCGGCTTGATACGAATCTCACCCCACACATGAAGCGGGCCCGGAAAATCCGAGCCCGTTCAGTCAATTAGGAATGTCTCCTGACGGGGAGGCGCAAGCGGCGCCGAGGTTGCCGCCGCATCTCCGTCGAGTAATCCCGCCCTCTCAGAACGGGATATCGTCGTCCATGTCGCTGTTGCGGCCGCCGCCGGCGGCAACGGGACGGCGCGGCGCGCTGCTGACGGGTCCGGAGGAGCCGAAGTCGCCGCCCGGCTCGTCGCCGAAGCTGCCACCTCCGCCGCCGCCACCGCGGCCGTCCAGCATCGTCAGCGTTGAGTTGAAGCCCTGCAGCACGACCTCGGTCGAGTATTTCTCGACGCCGCTCTGGTCGGTGTACTTGCGGGTCTGGAGCGCGCCTTCGATGTAAACCTTTGCGCCCTTCTTCAGATACTGTTCGACGATCTTGCAAAGCGGCTCAGAGAAGATCACGACGCGATGCCATTCGGTCTTCTCCTTGCGCTCGCCGGTGTTCTTGTCGCGCCAGGTCTCCGAGGTCGCGATGCTCAAATTCGCGATCGGCCGCCCGTCCTGGGTGCGGCGGATTTCGGGATCCTTGCCGAGATTTCCAACCAGAATGACCTTGTTGACGCTTCCCGCCATCGCCGCTCTCCACTCCGAATGCCACTGAATCTCAAAAGGGCGAATCCGCTGCCCGCGTTCCTCTGCGCCCGCTAGGGCGACCCTATACGCTTGCGGACACCGATCAGCCTGCCACCCCCAAGGTTATCCCCACATATAGCATCGCGCGCACGTTTGTTCCAGATTTGTTCTTCATCATGGGCGGGCAGACATTTTCCCGCGTCCCGCGAAAAACGTCAGCCCCGAATGGAACCTTTTCGAGTTCCCTTGAATAGGAAAAAACTCTTAACATTCATCAAGATGGAACCTGTCAATAGTCTGGCGAGTGTGGCTTTCCGGAGACGGACTCTGCCCTTTCCTTAGGCTACCTTTGCCTTGGAATTGATTCATATGGGTGTCGCGTCTGATCAGCCGCTTCAGGGACTTTCATGAAGCGGACGAAACTTGGGGAGACTGCAATGAATAAGATTCTTTTCGGCGTAATCAGTGCAATGGCATTGGGGCTGTCGGCTCCGGCAAGCGCGGCGGATATGGCTGCGCGTCCCTACACCAAGGCTCCGGCCCCGGCGGTCGCCGCGGTTTACGACTGGAGCGGCTTCTACATCGGCGTCAACGGCGGCGGCGGCACGAGCCGCAAGTGCTGGGACTTCGTGACCCCGGTCACGGGCGTTCTGGTGGCTGAAGGCTGTCACGATGCGACCGGCGGCACGGTCGGTGGTCAGATCGGCTACCGCTGGCAGTCGGCCAATTGGGTGTTCGGCCTCGAGGGCCAGGGCAACTGGGCTGACTTCTCGGGGGACAACGTCAGCCTCCTCTTCCCTGGAAGCGCTTTGGTCACCGGTGATCGTAACCGCTCTCACATCGATGCTTTTGGCCTGATCACGGGCCAGGTCGGTTATGCCTGGAACAACGTGCTGCTCTATGTGAAGGGCGGCGCCGCCGTAGTCGGGGACAAGTACGACGTCTATGCCGCTCCTGGCACGCCTGGCGCCGGCACGCTGCTGGCGTCGGCTCGCGAGACCCGCTGGGGCGGCACCGTTGGCGCCGGCTTGGAATTCGGATTTGCTCCGAACTGGACGCTCGGCGTCGAGTACAACCACATCTTCCTCGGCGACCGCACGATCGCCTTCACGACGCCTGCGGGCGTTGCCTTCGGGAGCGATCGCATCAGTCAGGACGTCGACATGGGTCTGGTCCGCTTGAACTATCGCTTCGGCGGCCCGCTGGTCGCGAGGTACTGATATCCCTCTCATTTCGCGAGCAAATGGAAGGGCCGGCCCTGCGCCGGCCCTTCTTTTTTTCGGCACATGCCTGGACGTAAATAAGTCAGTAACCATCACCTTTTGGACTGTTGTGGCTTTTCGGAGACACAACTTGCGGCTTTGGTGGTGTAAAGACGGCGTCAGTTGGGCCGTTTGAGTCCGCTGCCCTTCCGCCACGGAACGCAACAACAGAAACTGGGACTGGGATTAAGTTGAAAATGAAGAAGGTTTTGTTGGCTTCGGCCTGTGTATTCGCCATTGCGGCCCCCGCTTCGGCTGCTGATCTGGCAGCCCGCCCCTACACCAAGGCCCCCGCGCCTGTGGCCTCGGTCTACAACTGGACCGGCTTCTATCTCGGTATCGTCGGCGGCGGCGCCTGGGAAAACAGCTCCGATGATCCGCGCATGCAGGGCGGTTTCGTCGGCGGCACCGTTGGCTACAACTGGCAGACCTCCAACGTCGTGTTCGGCATCGAAGCTGATGGCGCGTGGGCTGACGTAAACGCCTCGGCGACCGGTCTTGTTGATTTTGGTGGCGCCCTCGTTCCCACGACGGTCAGTTCGCGTATCGACGCGCTCGGCACCGTGCGTGGTCGCATCGGCTGGCTCGCTTCCCCGAGCGTCCTGCTGTACGCCACGGGTGGTTACGCCTGGATCAACAACAAGATCAGCGTCAGCGCGCCCCCTGTTCTGAGCCTCTCGGAGAGCCAGTTCCATTCGGGCTGGACGGTCGGCGCGGGCGTCGAGGCGATGTTTGCTCCGAACTGGTCGGTCAAGGGCGAGTACCTCTATCGCAGCCTGGGCGGCGAGACCTACTTCTCGGGCGTCTTCCCGGTCAACACCGGCACTCTCGACCTCCACACCGTGCAGGTCGGCGTGAACTACCACTTCGGCGGCCCGGTCGTCGCCAAGTACTGAGCTTCGTCTCTGACGCATCATCGTCACGAAAGGCCGGCCTCGCGCCGGCTTTTTTGTTTGTTGCGGCCGCCCGTTCGCTCGCGTTTTCGGAGGGATGTGACCTCTAGGTGACACAACCTTTGGCTTCAATGGTGTAAAGCAATGACGTTGCTTGGGTCATAAGTCCGCTGCTCTTCCGCTTTCCGGAAGACCGGAATGAGAAATGGAAGTGGGGAATGGATATGAAGAAGCTTTTGCTGGCTTCGGCCAGCTTGTTCGCACTCAGCGCGTTGGCACCGGCCTCGGCCGCCGATTTGGCGGCCCGCCCCTACACCAAGGCTCCGGTGGCACCGATCGCGGTGTACAACTGGAGCGGTTTCTACCTCGGCGCCAACGCCGGCGGTGGCTGGAGCCGCAACTGTTGGGATCTCACCAGTGTCGGCCCCTTCGTGGTCGCTCCGGCGGTGGCCGAAGGTTGTCACAATGCGACCGGCGCACTCGTCGGCGGCCAGATCGGTTATCGCTGGCAGTCCGCCAACTGGGTATTCGGTCTCGAAGCCCAGGGCGACTGGGCTGACCTGAAGGGTTCGAACATCAGCTCGCCTGCCGCGCTCGCGCCGCTGGTGAACGAGACCAGGATCGACGCCATTGGCCTCTTCACTGGCCAGGTCGGTTATGCCTGGAACAACGTGCTTTGGTACGTGAAGGGCGGCGCTGCCGTCACTCACAACAAGTACACTGGTAGTTTTGGCGGCGTCACGCTCGACACCGCGAACGAAACGCGCTGGGGCGGTACCGTCGGCACCGGCATAGAATTCGGCTTCGCCCCGAACTGGTCGGTCGCTGTCGAATACAACCACCTGTTCATGGGCAGGCACAACGAGACCTTCACCTTCCTCGGCGTGACCACTCGCACCGACAGCATCAAGCAGGACGTGGACATGGCTACCGTTCGACTCAACTACACCTTCGGTGGCCCGGTGGTCGCGAAGTACTGATCACGATCGACGTCACATCGTCACGAAAGGCCGGCCTCGCGCCGGCCTTTTTGTTTTGGCTGGGTGCTCCGCGAGCGGTTCCGCGCGTTCCTGCTGCCAGATCCCGCCAGCACGCCAACAATCCGTTGACGATTCGCAAGTCCCACTGGAAATCCGCCGCCGTTCTTCCTACGTTCGCTGCCATACCCATCGGCGCCGATCCCGGTTCCGGGCGCAGCGCGCCTTTTTTGTTGGCGCGATCGCGCACCTTTGGGCTTCCTTGAGGGCAACTCGGATGGATGAAGTGATCAAGGCGAAGCGCCAACAACAGAACGCGGGCTCCAGCCTGCGCGCAATTACGATCCGCGGCGCGCGCGAGCACAACCTCAAGAATATCGACGTCGAGATTCCCCGCGACAAGCTGGTGGTGTTCACCGGGCTATCCGGCTCCGGCAAATCCTCGCTCGCCTTCGACACCATCTATGCCGAGGGCCAGCGCCGCTACGTCGAATCGCTGTCGGCCTATGCCCGCCAGTTCCTGGAGATGATGCAGAAGCCCGACGTCGACCAGATCGACGGCCTGTCGCCGGCGATCTCGATCGAGCAGAAGACGACGTCGAAGAACCCGCGCTCGACCGTCGGCACCGTCACCGAGATCTACGACTACATGCGCCTGCTCTGGGCCCGCGTCGGCGTGCCCTATTCGCCGGCCACGGGCCTGCCGATCGAGAGCCAGACCGTCTCGCAGATGGTCGACCGCGTGCTGGCGTTGCCCGAGGGCACCCGCCTCTATCTGCTCGCCCCCGTCGTGCGCGGCCGCAAGGGCGAGTACAGGAAGGAGCTCGCCGAATGGCTCAAGAAGGGCTTTCAGCGCGTCAAGATCGACGGCACCTTCCATGAGCTGGCGGAAGCTCCTAGCCTCGACAAGAAATTCCCGCACGATATCGACGTGGTGGTCGATCGCATCGTGGTGCGTGCCGATATCGGCCAGCGCCTCGCCGAGAGCTTTGAGACCGCGCTAAAGCTCGCCGAAGGCCTTGCCGTCGTCGAGTTCGCCGATGCGCCCGCGGCGGCTGCGCCTGCGGAGGAAAAGAAGAAGACCGCGAAAATCCACGACAAGAGCGGGCCCGAGCGCATCCTGTTCTCGGAAAAGTTCGCCTGCCCGGTCTCCGGCTTCACCATCCCCGAGATCGAGCCGCGCCTGTTCTCCTTCAACAATCCCTACGGCGCCTGCCCCGCCTGCGGCGGCCTCGGCGTCGAGCAGCATGTCGACGAAGACCTCGTCATCCCTGAGAAGGATCTGACGCTGCGCAAGGGCGCGATCGCGCCCTGGGCCAAGTCGTCGTCGCCCTATTACGTGCAGACGCTGACCGCGCTCGGCAAGCACTACAAGTTCACGCTCGACACCAAGTGGAAGGATCTGCCGAAGAAGACGCAAAACGCGATTCTCTACGGCTCGGGCGAGGACGAGATCAAGTTCTCCTACGAGGACGGGGTGCGCTCCTACGACACCAAGAAGCCGTTCGAAGGCGTCATCACCAACATCAACCGCCGCTACCGTGAGACCGAGAGCGAGTGGGCGCGCGAGGAGCTGGCGAAATATTTCCACGACGTCCCCTGTGAGGGCTGCAAGGGCTTTCGGCTCAAGCCCGAGGCGCTCTGCGTCAAGGTCGGCGGCAAGCATATCGGCGAAATCTCGGAGCTGTCCGTGAAGGGCGCCGGCGCATGGTTCGAGACCGTGCCGGAGGCGCTGAACGCGCAGCAGAACGAGATCGCGGGCCGCATCCTGAAGGAGATCCGCGAGCGCCTCACCTTCCTGCTCGACGTCGGCCTCAATTATCTGACGCTGTCCCGCTCCTCCGGCACGCTGTCCGGCGGCGAGAGCCAGCGCATCCGCCTCGCCTCGCAGATCGGCTCGGGGCTCACAGGCGTGCTCTACGTGCTGGACGAGCCTTCGATCGGCCTGCACCAGCGCGACAACGCCCGCCTGCTCGATACGCTGAAGCGGCTGCGCGACCTCGGCAACACCGTGGTCGTGGTCGAGCATGACGAGGACGCCATTCGTCTCGCCGACTACGTGCTCGACATCGGCCCCGGCGCCGGCATGCATGGCGGCAACATCGTCGCCGAAGGCACGCCCGCCGAGATCATGCGCAACCCGAAATCGCTGACCGGCAAGTACCTCACCGGCGAGCTCGAGGTCGAGGTGCCGGAGCGGCGTCCGCCGAATCACCGCCGCACCATCAAGGTGGTGAATGCGCGAGGCAATAACCTCAAGAACGTCACGGCGGAAATTCCGCTCGGCCTGTTTACCTGCGTCACCGGCGTCTCCGGCGGCGGCAAGTCGACGCTGCTGATCGATACGCTCTACCGCGCCATCGCCCGCAAGCTGAACAACGCCAGCGAGGGCGCCGCCCCGCACGACCGCATCGAGGGCCTCGAGCACATCGACAAGATCATCGACATCGACCAGTCACCGATCGGCCGTACGCCGCGTTCGAATCCGGCGACCTATACCGGCGCGTTCACGCCGATCCGCGAATGGTTCGCCGGCCTGCCGGAAGCGAAAGCACGTGGCTACGAGCCCGGCCGCTTCTCCTTCAACGTCAAGGGCGGCCGCTGCGAGGCCTGCCAGGGCGACGGCGTCATCAAGATCGAGATGCACTTCCTGCCCGACGTCTACGTCACCTGCGACGTCTGCAAGGGCAAGCGCTACAACCGCGAGACGCTGGAGGTGCTGTTCAAGGGCAAGAGCATCGCCGACGTGCTCGACATGACTGTCGAGGAAGCTGCCGAGTTCTTCAAGGCGGTGCCGCGCGTGCGCGAGACTTTTCAGACATTGCACCGCGTCGGCCTCGACTACATCCATGTCGGCCAGCAAGCGACGACGCTCTCGGGCGGCGAAGCCCAGCGCGTCAAGCTGGCAAAAGAATTGTCAAAGCGCGCGACCGGCCGCACGCTCTACATCCTGGACGAGCCCACCACCGGCCTGCACTTCCACGACGTCAAGAAGCTCCTGGAGGTCCTGCACGAGCTGGTCGCGCAGGGCAACACGGTCGTCGTCATTGAGCACAATCTCGAAGTCATCAAGACCGCCGACTGGGTCATCGATCTCGGCCCCGAAGGCGGCGACGGCGGCGGCGAGATCGTGGCGTGGGGACCTCCGGAAGACATTGCGAAGGCGCCGCGAAGCTATACGGGCAAATTTTTGGCTCCCGTGCTGGAGAAGGCGCGGAAGCCGAAGCGGAGGCGAACCGCGAGCGAGGCGGCGGAGTAGATTGCGCTGCATCGAAGCCACGGGGCTGAGGGCGGATTAGCGGAGCGTAATCCGCCACTATTCGATCGGGAAAGAACCGACATGTCCGCTGGACTCGTCCAAACCTACCGCGCCTTCGCCCACAACAACGCTTGGGCGAACCATCGCCTGCTCGCCGCCTGCGCTGCGCTATCCCAGTCTGAATTCGAAGCCCACCGCACCGGCTTCTTTCCAAGCCTGCAGCGTACGCTGAACCACATCTACATCATCGACTTCTTCTACATCGATGCGCTTGAAGGGGGCTGGCTCGGACCGGCAGCCTGGAAGAACGAGGTGCCGTACCCCTCGTTAGCCGAGCTCAAAGCTGCCCAGGCCGCAATGGACAACCGCCTGATTGCGATCTGCGATGCGCTGACAACTGAACGGCTCGACGCCTTCGTCCGGATCAACCGCGATACGAGCGTTCAAACCGAGCGCTGCGACCGGCTGCTCATGCATCTCTTCCAGCATCAAATTCATCATCGCGGACAGGCGCATGCCATGCTGTGCGAAACGGATGTCGCGCCCCCGCAGCTCGACGAGTTCTTCGCGGAAGGCGAAGCGCCGCTGCGAGCCGCCGAATTCGCCGAACTCGGCTGGACCGAGGAGACCGTTTGGAAATCCAGGACGTAAGCTACGCCAGGAACTCCGGCGGCACATGGTCGGTCAGCCACACACCGTTCTCTGCGCGAAAAAACTTGAATCCCTTGGCATGCATGCTGCCGGCATCGACCTTGAAGATGTGCGGCTTGCCGTGGCGCTGACCGACACGCTGCGCAGTTGCCTCGTCGGAGGACAGATGCACCTGCTGGCGCGCCTGCGGCTTCAGGCCCTCGGACAGGATCGCCTCGACAAACCGTGTCGCCGTGCCATGATACAGGATCGACGGCGGCTCCTGCGGCGCCAAGCCAAGTTCAACCGAGACGGAATGTCCTTGCGCGGCGCGAATGCGATCAGTTCCAGGGGACAGCGAGAAACGCTTCTTGTCGCTCTCTGCGACGACGCGCAGCAGATCATCGCGGCCAAACTTTGTGCCGGCGGCATTTGCCTTGGCGATCAGGTCGTCGATGCTGGCCCACCCGTGCGAATCCAGCACCAACCCGATCGTTTCCGGCTGGTGGCGCAGGACCAGGCTCAGAAATTTGCTGAGCTGGGTGTCATTGATCGGCATGGTTACCCTTCCAGTCCCGCATCACTACACTCAAGTAGTTGGCAAGGCCAGATGATCGATCTGGAGGGAGCAATGAGCCAGTCGAACCTATACGCTATTTCGGAACGCGATCCTCGCCGAGCAACAGGTGACTTGCGTCTACGAGGGTCGCCGTCGCGAGCTCTGTCCGCATATCATCGGCACCGACAAGTCCGGTGACGAAGCCGTGCTGGCTTGGCAGTTTGCAGGCGAAAGCAGCGGATCGCTGCCGCAATGGCGCTGCCTGAAGCTGGCCAATGTCAGTGGTGCCCGGGCGCGGGATGGCCGCTGGCATGAAGGCGGCTCGCATAAGAGCACCCAGACCTGCGTGGCGAAGATCGATCTCGACATCAATGTCGATGTTCGTAAGTTGCGGTGAGGGAGCTACAGGGGTCGAGATCGGAATCGAACCCCGTCGACCACGACGTAACGGCCGATCGCAGGGTTGATTTCGATCCGCTCGTGTCGCATGGCTGTCCTCGAACTCCACGAATATTAGCAGGCGACCTCACGCTTGTCAGCGAGCTCAAAATCCGGCCTCATGCCCTATTCCCTCGCCATATTCGATCTCGACGGTACCCTCGCCGACAGCTTCCCGTGGTTCCTGCGCACCATCAACGACGTCGCGGACCGCTTCGGCTTTCGCCGCGTAAAGGACGAGGATGTCGAGGAGCTGCGCCACGCCTCGTCGCGCGAGATCCTCGCCAAGCTCGAAGTGCCCATGTGGAAGCTGCCGGCGATCGCGCGGCATGCGCGGCGTCTGAAGGCGGAGTCGGCTTCCGAGATTTCGCTGTTCGCAGACGTCGAGACGATGCTGCGAACGCTGGCCGAGAACGGCGTGCAGCTGGCGCTGGTGACGTCCGACAGCGAGGCCAATGCGCGCGAGAAGCTCGGGGACGCCGCAGCGCTGTTCTCGCATTTCGACTGCGCAGCGTCGCTGTTCGGCAAGGCCGCGAAATTCCGCCGGGTCATCCGCCGCGCCGGCGTCGCGCCTAGCAGGGTGATCTCGATCGGCGACGAGGTCCGCGACATCGACGCGGCGCGGGCGGTCGGGATCGCCTGCGGCGCGGTGTGCTGGGGCTATGCGGCACCGGCGGCGCTAACGGCGCTTCGGCCCGACCATGTGTTCGAGCACATCCGTGACATCGCGCCGGCGCTGATCGGCGTCACAGCTCCGATGCGGGCTTAACACCACCGCGCGGCCGTATTGCTTTTCCATCGAGAGCCCGGGCCGGCCCTCACTCACTCGCCGGATCGACCGGCAGCCTTGCGCGAGGCTCCCGCTCCGATCTCCCGGTTCAGGCACGCAAAAGCCTCTTTCACGTAGACGGCCAAGGGCCGCTTGCCCTGGTCGCGATTCCAACTGTCCATCGCAAGCCGCAAGGCTCCGACCGACATCATGGCGACCACGCGCAGCGCAGCCTGCCGATGCGGCTGCGGCCACATCTGGGACAGCGCCGCGAACACGGCAGCTTCCTTCTCGACGTATTTCGCCTGCTGCCGGATGCGAAGCGACTCGTTCGCGGACATCAGGCGCTCGATCACTTTTGTTTGCTTGTAATCGACCGGGAAGCGGGCTGTCAGCTCCAGCAGGCCGTTCCTTGCGGCATCGAGCGGCGACTGCTTGGTCGTTTGCTCGAGCACGGCGGCACGCAAGGTCTCGCTGAAACCACCATCCTGCCACGCCAGGAGGATCTCTTCCTTGGACTTGAAGTAGTAGAAGAACGTCCGCCGCGAGATCCCCGCCGCCTCCGCGATCGCGTCGAGCGTGGTGGCATCATAGCCCCTGGTCAGAAACAGTTTAAGGCCCTGCTCGGCGATACGATGCAGCGTTTCGCGCCGCTTCCGCTCGCGCAGGCCTTCCTCCTTCCGGGATGAACTTTTCATGACCTGTTTTGCCATGAAATCGACCAGTTTGCAAAATTACACTAAGTGCAATACGTCGATTACACTCGGTGCGACTTCATACAAGGTGCCTTCATGGTGAACGGGTTGAGCGACACTTCCTCTCAGCATGTGCGATCCGCGCACGCGAATGGCGCGGACGGTGCGAGCGGAGCGACAAGCCTGACCCGACGGCGGTTCGGTGCCGCGCTGCTGGCGGTCGCCGTCACGGCCACGCTCGCCGCGCCTCCAGCCCGGGCGCAGTCCGCGCCCCCCGCGGTCGTCGACTTCGACTGGGTCGATCCGGCGCGTTCGCGGCCCGTTCCGGCGCGCCTGCACTGGCCGGCGGATGTTGCGCCGGGATCGCGCGTGCCGCTCATCGTGTTCTCCCATGGGCTCGGCGGCTCTCGCCGGGGCTACAGCTATCTGGGGCGATATTGGTCGGCCCGCGGCGTCGCCAGCCTGCATGTTCAGCATGCCGGCAGCGATTCCTCGCTCTGGCCGGGCAATCCCCTCGCCGTCGTGGACCGCCTGCAGCGTGCCACTCACGAGAGCGAGGCGCTGGCGCGAGCCCTGGATCTGCGCTTTGCCCTGGATCGCATGCTGTCGAGTCCCCATGGTGCCCACGTAGACCGCCGGCGCATCATGGCGGCGGGGCATTCCTATGGGGCGAACACGGCGCTTGTTGCGGTTGGCGCCCGCGTGATGCGCGACGGCAAGTGGGTCGAGGCGCGCGACCCGCGCTTTGCCGCCGCCATCGTCATTTCGGCCCCTCCATTCTATGGCGAACCCGATCTTGCCTCGGTGTTGAGCAGGATCACCGTTCCAACCCTGCACGTGACGGCGACGAAGGACGTCATCCAGATCCCCGGATATTACTCACCCGCTGCCGACCGGCTGGAGGTCTTCAACGCCATTGCCACACCGCGCAAGCTGCTTGCCGTGTTCGAAGGCGGCTCGCACAGCATCTTCACCGATCGCTCGTTTACCGGTGGTCCGGCGCTCAACCCGAAGGTGAAGCTCGCGACGGCCGAGCTCACCCTGGCCTTTCTCGACCTGGTTTTCGATGGCAACGGTGCCACGCTGGCGCGCTGGAACGTGACCTGGCAGCCCATGCTCGCCTCGGCGCCGGGCGCCGCACCTTCTCCCCTGCCCGTCGCGCAGTCCCGGCGCGTGGCCCAGGGAGTGGCGACCGGTCTCGTTCCCTCGCCATGAGGTGGCTCGCAGTTGCGGTCTTGAGCTCGATGGCCGCCGGTTGCGCGGCGGCTCCGCTGGAACGAGCGGGGTCGCTGGCCTCCTACGACGATCTCACGCCGTCCGATGGTCTCTTGACCAAGTCGCAGCTCCGGATCAGCAAGGCTGATGTTCTCGCCGCGAAGACCGCTCGCATCGAGCCGACCGCGTTCACGGCGACCGCAGCCAGCCAGCCGTTCACGCCGCAGCAGCGCAGGCTTATCAAGAACGCAATCAACAGAGCGATGTGTCTTGCGCTCAGCGAGCGCTTCCGGATCGTAGCTCCCACGGAGGCTGCGGACTTGAATGTTCGCGCCGTCATCACACAGATTGCGCCGACCGATGCGGCGGCAGCCGGCGTCTCCAAGGTCGCGAGCGTCGTGCCGTCCATCGTCGCTCCCGGCGTGCCCATTCCGGTGCCGCGCCTTCCGATCGGACTGGGAAGCCTGTCCGTCGAGGCCGAGGCCCGTGACCGCAGCGGCAACCAACAGGCGGCCATGATCTGGGCGCGCGGAGCGAACTCCTTCACCAGCGCTCCGCGTGTATCGAGCGATGGCGACGCCTATGACCTGGCCGAGGCTTTCGGAAGCGATTTCGGGAGGTTTCTCGTTGCCGCGGAGAGCCCGTTCGGGAAGGTCCCCACGCCGCCTTCCGTCGACAGATTGAGCGCCTCTCTCGGTGGTGCGCCCAAGGAAGCGATCTGCGAAACATTCGGCCGGGCGCCAGGATTGGCAGGCCTGGCCGGAGAAAGAATCGGGCTGCCGCCGGACTGGACCGACCGAGGCGCGCCGGAGAACACGATCTTGGAAGCGCAGAACGTCAATTGAGCTCTGGCGGAATGGCCGCTTGAATTCGGCCGGCCGGAGCAACGGCCTCGGGTTGTGACGAACTACTCCGTCCTGCGCAGGAACGCCCCGAACGCCCTTGGGCCGTCGCCGGTCTTGATCTCGCCGATCACCTTGAGCTCGGCCGCATCGATGATGCTTAGCGTGTTGCTTTCCCAGCAGGCGACAATGACGCGCTTGCCGTCGGCAGTCGCCGCAATGCCTTCGGGATAGTCGCCGACATGGATGCGCTTGACCGGCTTGAGGCTCGCCAGGTCGAACACGCTGACGGTGCCGCCATATTGGTCGGTGACGAAGCCTCGGCCTAGCGTCAGCGCCACCGCATATGGGCGCATGCCGACCGGCACGCGGCCGATCTCGCGGCCTTCCGCGATATCGATCACGGAGACATCGTCGGAGCCGACATTGGCGGTGTAGGCGCGCTTGCCCTCGGCATCGATGGTGACGCCGAACGGGCGGGTGCCGACCTTGATCACGGCCTTGCGTTGGCGCGTTGCCGTTTCCACCACCGAGACGCTGTCGTCGTCGCGGTCCGCCGAGAGCAGCAGCTTGCCGTCGGGCGTCACCGCAAGACCCGACGGCGAGGCGCCGACCGCGATGCTCGCGACAACGCTGCGCGAGGCCGTATCGATCACCCGCACCGCGGCCGCGTACCAATCGGCGACATAGACCGTCTTGCCATCGGGCGCCACGGCAATGCCGAGCGGCCCGCCGCCGACCTCGACGCGGCCGGCGACCTGCCGCGTGGCAGCGTCGACCACCGTCACCGCCTTGGCATCCGGGCTCGTGACATAGGCAAAGCGCCCGTCGGCGCTGACGGCGACGCCGGCCGGCTTGCCGCCGATTGGGATGGTCGCAACGCCGCGCGCGCCAGCGAGATCCACCACCATCAGATCTTCGCTGAGCTGGTTGGTGACGAACGCCTCGTCGGCGCGCGCGCTTCCAAAGCCGGCGTAACAAAGGCTGGCGGCGAGCGCCGCCAGAACCAGCGCTCGCACGATCAGCTGCCGCTCTCGATCTTCTTCTTGAGCGCCTCGAGCCCGGCCTTGTACAGCCCGCTCACGGCCTTGATCGCGGCCTCGTCGCTCAGCTCCGGCGGCGGGTCGTTGTTGGGATAGCCGCGATAGAACGCGCCGGCCCATTCCAGCTTGGCCTTGCCATCAGGCGCGGGCGAGACCGTCAGGGTCGAGGAATAATTGGTCACAGGCAGCACCTTCACGTCGACCTTGGTGATCCGGTACGAATAGCTCTGCATGTCGGGCTCGTATTTGTAGAGCTCCTCCTCGACCGTCCCGCCGCCCGTCAGGGTCAGCTTGCGCGTGGCGCCGATCTCGTTGCCCTTCTCGCCTTCGGTCTTGGTGACCGGCTGAAGCCAGCTCATGTCCTGGAAATTGCCGATCACCGCCCACACCTTGGCGGGGGCCGCGTTGATCTCGATGGATTCCCGCACCTTCTGCCGCGTCGGCCCATGGGCCCAGACCGGCTCGAAGGCGGTCATCAGAGCCATCCCCGCCACCGCCAGCGCCGCCACCCCGGCGATCGCCGGTCCGCTTCTCATCCTCATCTCGTTTCCTCGTTTCTCAATCTGCGCGACTTGGAACACGCGCTGAGGTCATGCTAGCGCATTTTTGGGCCATGGGGAGACCCGTTCGTGGCACGGCGGTGGCAAAGCCAATGCACACCATTGATTGGGTTGGTCGACGGGCAAAACACCAGACCGGGGTCAACCTGGCCAAGCCGAAATAATTCGCTTTACGCGAATTCGGAATTATCGCATGTTGCGGTCACCCCAACCCGGGCCGAGGGGCGCATCGCGATCGTCACGAACGCGGGATGGGAGGTGGTGGACGCAGGCAGCGTCGCGCGCAAGCGGTTTGCAGGGCGGATCACTCCGTGAGCAGGCGAGGCGCGCACACGACGGGCGCAGTCTGCGTACGGCAAAATCGTGTGGTCCTGGCGCCCGGGGTCTGTGCGCCAAGGCTTGCGGTGACGTTGCGGGCCGACCGGGCCCGCACCGTCAGTCATCCGCAAGGCGACGGGGGCAATAGTGCATCGCTCCCCGGGGAGAGCACGACATAAGCCGTCAACCCACTGCGCAGGGAAGGCCGGATGTTTGGCTTCACCTGTATGCCGCTGTGCAGCTTTTTCAAGCACACGCTTCGCACAGTGGACCGCGGGTGCCAGCCGGCGCCCGGCCTTCCCTGCGCCCTCGGCACTCTCGAGGGTGGCGAATGCAGCAAAGCTCGGGCGGACTCTGCCGCGAGGATGTGAAGCCGCGCCAGCGAATTGATAACGGTCTCGTGTCACAGACGCTGCGCAGCACCATAAGCGCGTTCACGCGCGTCTTCGACGCTATGGTGATGCGCTGCAGAACCGGAGCCCATGCATCCGCGATGCTGCGGCTTTCTGAGTCCCGGCTCTGCGCCGCAATGCTCACGCGTTGCAGCTTGACCGGGACACGGGAGTTGGCGCACTGCTGCTCCACACTCCGTCATTGCGAGCGCAGCGAAGCAATCCAGACTGCTGCCGCGGAAAGATTCTGGATTGCTTCGCTGCGCTCGCAACGACGACAGAGAGAGCTACTGTTAGGGGATCCCCTCGCCTACTCCCCCAGCGTCGCCTCCACGAACCCGCGCGGATCGACACAAAACTCACGCATCAACCGGTAATGGTCGGTCTGCTCCACCGTGACAGGCTCCAGGCCGTATTTGCCGAGCCGCAGCAGCCGCGCGTTGGGATAGGCCATGAGCATCGGCGAATGCGTTGCCATGATGACCTGGCAGATGCGGGAGTCTTCCATGCGCCGCAGTAGCTTGAGGAATTCGATCTGGCGCGCCGGCGACAGCGCCGATTCCGGCTCGTCGAAGATGAAGATGCCCTGGCGCTGGCAACGCTCCTCGAAGAAGCGCAGAAAACCTTCGCCATGGGAGTGCGACAAGAAATCGGGACCGACCTGGCCGGCGTCGCGCGCAGCCTTGTCCAGATATCGCGCGACCGAGAAAAAGCTCTCCGCACGAAAGAACCAGCCGTTGGTGATCTTCGGCAGCCAGCTTGCGCGCAGCGCCTTGGAGAGTTGGCCGCCCATCTCCTCGCGCGCTTCGGAATGATCGACCGGCTTGTAGCCCTTGCCGCCACCGGCATCGTCATAGCCGGCGAGCGCTGCGATGCCTTCGAGGATGGTCGACTTCCCGGTACCGTTCTCTCCAACGATGATCGTGATGGGGCTGTCGAAGCTAAGCTCGAAATCATCAGGGAAGACGGGCAAGCAAAACGGATAGGCTTCGCGGTCGCGAACCTGCGACGGGTCGAGCCATACCCGCTTCAGATACGGCGCTGGAAGGTTGATCGTTCGATTGCCTCTTCGTGCCATGACGTCCTGCCGCTACTCGCATCCGCAACGGAACATGACAGGAACATCCGGATTGCAAAAGCGCTATCTTGCACCCACTCCCTTACGGCTGACGAGCTAGTCCCCTGCCTCCAGCACCAGCTCCATCGTCATCAGTACCGGATTGTCGCCACGGATCAGACGCCCCTCCGCAACGCCGCCGGTGTAGTCGATCAGGGCGACATCGAGCGCAGCTTCCAGCGCGCCGGAGGCGCCGGGCGCGATTGTCCCTGCCGTAATCGCCAGCTCCGTCGCAAACGGCTCGGTCACGCCGCCATGGCTGAAGCGCGCGCCGATGGTCGATCCGACGCCGCCATGGATCTTCGCGCGGGCGATGCCGTTCGTGCGGCAGAACGCTTCGAGTGCGCCGGCAAAATCCTGGTTCGGGCGCAGGCGGAGCGCGAAGGCGCGGCTCGTCGTGCGCACGCCGGTGCTTGCAGCCGCGACCGGTCCGAACAGCTTGAAGTTGGTCTCCGCATCATGCTCGGCCGTGAACATCGCACCGTCGAGACCGAAGGCCTCGACCTCGAACGGCTCGGCGACGACGGTCTCGTCCGGCATCATGTGGCCGCCGCTCGTCTTGCCGTCAGCCTCCGTCCACAGTCCGTGGCAATGAAAGAACGGCGCAGCGTCGCGCGTGCCGAGCGTCATGCTGCCGAGCCTCAAACGCGTCACGCCGGCGGGCCGGAACGTATCGCTGTAGAACGCCGCATTCTCACCGGTCTTCGACAGCGCCGGCATGACATAGGCGAACGGCCCGAGCGCGCCATGGCGAAAATTCAGCACGCCGCCGGCGAAGCCCTCCGCGGCAAAGCCGCGCCGCGCGGCCTCCAGCAGCGGCAGACCGGCCTGAAGTGTGAACGAGAAAGCGCGTCCCCTCGCCTCCACCCATTGAATGCGTTCGGGAAGCGGCGCGCCCGGCTGCTTGATGCTCCGCATCTGGTGCGCTCAGCTCGCCTTGTCGAGGTCGAGCAGCCCGCGCGCCTCGAGCTCGTCGCGCACCATGCGCTTCGGCACCTTGCCGTAGCCCGATTTCGGCAGCGCGTCCCAGAAGAAGAAGCGCTTCGGCATCTTGTAGCGCGGCACTTTCGGCGACAAGAACGCCGCCATCTCCGCTTCGGTCACCGCCTTCGCGCCTTCTCGGACAACGCAGACGGCGACACCGACCTCGCCCCAGGTCGCGTCGGGCACGCCGAGCACGGCGACCTCGCCGATCCCGGGATGGGTCAGGATCTTCTCCTCGATCTCGCGCGGATAGATATTGGAGCCGCCGGAGATGTACATGTCCGACGCACGTCCTGTGATGTACACAAAACCCTCCTCGTCCATGTGGCCGAGGTCGCCGGTGCGGAACCAGCCATTGCGGAACGCCTTCGCATTGGCTTCGGGGTTGTCGTAATAGCCGGCGAACACGGCAGGCCCGATCACGCAGATCTCACCGCTCTGGTTAGCCTTGAGCTCGCGGCCCTCATCGTCCTGAATCGACACCTGCATGCCGGTGCGCTCGAAGCCGCAGGTGCCGATCCTGGCGTGCGGGCCGTCCTCCGGGTCGTGCAGCGCCGCCGGCAGCACGGTGATGTTGCCGGTGACCTCACCGAGGCCAAAATACTGCACGATCACCTTGCCGAGCTTCTTCAACGCCGCCTTCTGGTCCTCGCGATACATCGGCGCGCCCGCATAGATGACGTGGCGCAGCGAGGAATGGTCGTATTTGCCGGCGGCGGGATGCTCGACCATCATCTTCAGGATGGTCGGCACGGTGAAGAGATTGCTGACGCGATGCGCCTCGATCAGGCGGAACGCCTCGTTGATGTCGAATTTCTCGGTCGGCAGCAGCACGGTGCGCGCGCCGCGCGCGGTCTGCATCAATTGGTGCACGCCGGCACCGTGCGACAACGGTGCCACCACCAGCGAGGCATCCTGCTCGGTCGTGCCGGGCGTCAGATCGGCGAGATGATTGGTAACGACGAATCCCATCTGGCCGTGGGTGAGCACGGCCGCCTTGGAGCGTCCAGTGGTGCCGGAGGTGAAGAAGAACCAGCAGGGATCGTCATGCTCGACGGCGACATTCTCCACAACGGCGCCCGCGTGCGAGGCGATCGCATCGGCCACCGAGCGCTCGCCGAACGCGGCCTTGCCGTCGACGCTCCAGGTGAACTCCAGCGCACCGTCCTTCACCGCCGCGGCGTGCTCGGGGAAATCGACATGGCACAGGAACGCCTTGGCGCCGGAGGCCTGCGCGAGATAGCTGACCTCATCCGGCATCAGACGGAAATTGGTGGGCACCCAGACCGCGCCGAGCCGAAACGCGGCGAACATCGAGACAAACATCTCATCGCCATTCTTGGAATGGACGAGGATGCGGTCGCCCTTGGCTATGCCCCGCGCGGCGAGCGCCGCGGCCAGGGCGGAGACCTGCGCATCGATCTCGCGCCAGGTCCAGGACTTGTCCCCCCAGACGAAGCCGGGACGCGCGCCATGCCGCCGCGCATTCTGGGTCAGCATATAGGCGAGATTCATGACGCGGCGGGACATGCGCAGGGGCTGCATCGGGCTTCCTCTTCGACGACGGGCGGCACGCAAGCCGTCCGTTCATTGCAGCCCATTTATCGCCATCGCCAGCGGCCCTGCAAGGCCGGGTGCCGCGGACTTGGCCTACTGCTGGAACGCAAAAGGCGTCGCCGTGATGGCCTTGGTCTTCCAGCAGGCTTGCGGACCAAAGCCGCCGCAGAAACTGCCATGCAGATCGAAGCGGATGGTGCGCGCGGCGCCGCGCTTCACTGGCGGGGCCATGATCTTATAGCGGAGCACGTAGCCGTCGAACACCTCGCGCACGCTGCCATCCGGCAGCGTCACCAGGATCTTCATGACGCAACCGCCGGTTCCGCAATAGGTCGTCTCGCGATCGCCGCATTTGGTGTCCTGGAAATCGACGATGTAGTCCTCGCGGCCATCGCCGGTCAGGTCGATCCTGCGCACCGTATCATGCGCGAAGGTCACCTCGCCGCCTTGCTGGCTCTCGCATTCCTCGTTGGCGTAGCGCACAGCCTTCTGCACGCCGGGCGGATAATCGGCCGGATTGAACGGCTTTGCGTCGTCGGCACGCGCGCCGGTCACGAGCAAGCTGAGCAGGAGGATCAGATATCGCATTGGTGTTGGTCGCAACCACAAACGATATCGTTCAGGAAATCTTAAACATGATCGACGCAACCTCGCTCAGTTCTCGCGTACAGAGTGCCGCATCATGGTCAAAGCGCCTGCCCTCCTTCTGTTGTCACTGGCGCTCGCCGGATGTGCCGCGACTCCGCAAGCGCATCTGGCATCCGATCTCGCCGTCAAGCCTGCGCGTTATGCCTGGGATGGCGCCGGCGAGGATCCCAACCGGCCCCGCGCCGCCTCGCAGCCGACACGAACCTCCAGCCGCTCCGAGCGCAACAGGTTGCAAGCCGACGCTCAGCCCCATTCGAAGGAACGGTGGCAGGCGCAGGATGGCATCGAGGCCGAACAGGACGCCAGGGTCAGCCGCTCCCTGGTCATCTGCCAGGGCTGCCTCCGCCCGCAGCCACAGGCCGAAGATTCCAGGCTCGCCAAAGCGACCGATTGAACGGAACAGCTTCGGATTGGAAACCCCGGCCGGACCGCGCGTTACGATCTCGTGCGCGAGGCCGGCAGCTGCAAGGCAATGATATGAGCGACGTCATCAACAACAAGGCCCATCACCGCTATGAGCTCGACGTGGAGGGTCATCTTGCGACCGAGCACTACCGGCTCGACGGCGGTGTCATCACCTTCGAGCACACCGACGTGCCGAAGGAGCTTGGCGGCAAGGGCATTGGCTCGAAGCTGGTGCAAGGCGCGCTCGACCAGGTCCGCGCCGACGGATTGAAGCTGATCCCGCAATGCCCGTTCGTGAAGGCGTGGATCGACAAGCACCCGGACTATGCGGATCTCGTGACACGGTGAGTGCACAGGCCCGCCGCTCGTGGCCGGCGGGCCTGCCGTACTTACGGTCTATTGTCCGTGCTTGAGCAAGTCCTGGTCATTCATATCCCAGTCCTGCCATAGCTGGAGAATGCCGAGCAGCACCACCACCGCACCGAGGGTCGTGTGATAGATGCGGAGAAATCCCTCACCGGAATAGCCGATCACGTATGGCGAGGCGATGAGCCACAGTCCGGCCAGGATCGTCATCACCTCCTGCCAGCGCTGCAAGGCGACATATTCGAGCTGGCTGATGCCAAATACGACGAGACCGATCGCGACCGTGTTCAGGATGGCCGTCTGGTGACCGGAGATCGCCTGATCCTGGATCGGGAACCACGGCGAGGCCACGATCACCGCACCCAGCAGCATCCCACACCAGTCTTCCCATGTTCGATGAGTACTAAAGAAACCAGAGTCCGACATCGTACCCTCCTGCAGAAGAGGCATACGTCTGCGGCTGGCGATCATGACACGCCGAATGTCTAGCGACCCTGCCGGCCGCATTCGGGCGTATGTCCTTTCAAGGACGTGGGAACCGAACTCCGGCTTACAAGAGCGGTATCGGAATTATTTGCGGAGCCGCGGGACCATGCTCGCCGGGCGCCATGGCCATACCGCAGTGCGGTCAGGGCGGCGCGCATTTGCAGATATCTCATCTGCGCCAATCTCCCCTGGTCCCACCTTGGCAAGGGCCGTGTCAGCCTCCTAGATCAGGAGGCACCTGCAGTTCGGAGGGACCCCGCATGGCGGCTTCGGTACGCGACAACAAGGACAGGAGCCGCTTCGAGCTCGATGTCGGCGACGACATCGCCTTCGCCAATTACCGGCTGACGCCGTCGGCCGTAATCATCACCCACACCGAGACGCCGCGCGCGTTGCGCGGGCGCGGCATCGGCTCCGAGCTGGTCAAGGGCGCGCTCGACCTGATCCGGCGCGACGGCAAGAAGGTGATCGCCGGCTGCGGCTTCGTCGTCGACTATCTCGATCGGCATCCGGAGGATGCGGATCTGGTCGCCTGAATGCAAAAGGGCCCGCGGCGATCGCGGGCCCCTGCGGCACTACCCCAGGTCCGGTCAGTGCTTGATCTCCGGCGGCAGCTTGCCGCCATTAGCGGCGAGCTTGGACATCACCTGCTTGTGCAGCCAGACGTTCATGCTCGCCGAGTCGTTCATGTCGCCGCTGTAGCCCAGCTCCTTGGCGAGATCCTTGCGCGCAGCGAGGCTGGAATCGATGTCGAGCGCCTTCATGAGGTCGACGATGGAGGTACGCCATTCCAGCTTCTCGCCCTTGTGCGCGGCGGCCGCCTTGTCGACGATCGCCGCCACGTCGACCGCAGCCATGGGTGCGACGGCCGGCGCCGAAGGACTTGCCGACCCTGCGGGGGCGCCCGGCGAAGCGGCGCCACCGGCCGGCGCAGCGGAGGCCGGCTGGCCGCCGAAGATCGCGCTGATGATTTTCCCGAAAATGCTCATGTCTGCTCCCCGAAAAGGAATCCGTTGGAAGGGCCTTGCGTGGCACTTATAGACGAAGTTGGTGCGCCGCGCCCGCGAAGTTGCGCGAACGGACAGCAGCATCAGCTTATCTGCGGCGAAATGACGACAGAATGACGCCGCATTGATTGCGTCGCGGCATCGAAATTTCACCCAAGCGTGAGGGACAGGACTCGGACTTGGGAGTATGCTTGCCGTTCAGCTCGCGATCCATCCGGAATTCGCGTCTGGTCGGGATCGTGGGATTTCAAGAGAATGGGCGGCCGCTTGCGCCGTTTGCCGGCGCCGGATGCAGCCGCTTGGCAAGGGAGCTAGCGACCATGGCCACACTCTACCAGGGCAATGTCCCCACGATGGCCCAGCCCACGGATGAGGCTGGACCGGTGATCCGAACCATACAATTGTCCGATCTGCACGACGCGCTCAGGCGCGGCTGGGAGGATTTCAAGGCCGTTCCGAGCCACGCCATCATCCTCTGCGTGATCTACCCGGTGCTCGGCCTCGTGCTCGCCCGTGTGGTGATGGGCTATTCGGTGCTGCCGCTGCTGTTTCCGCTCGCCGCGGGCTTCGCGCTGATCGGGCCCTTCGCTGCGCTCGGGCTCTACGAGCTTTCCAGCCGGCGCGAGCGCTATGAACCGGCCAGCGCCTGGGATGCCATGGAGGTGCTGCGATCGCCGTCGTTCGGCGCGATGCTCGGCCTCGGTACGTTGCTGCTCGCCCTGTTCGTCACCTGGGTGGCGACCGCGCAGGCGATCTATATCGCGGCGTTCGGCTACGAGGGCGTCACCGGATTCTCGGACTTCATGATGCGCGTGCTGACGACGCAGCAAGGCTGGTGGCTGATCGTGGTTGGCTGCGGCACCGGATTTCTGTTCGCGCTCGCCGCACTGTGCCTCAGCGTCGTGTCATTCCCCTTGATGCTCGATTGTCATGCCGGCGCGTTCGAGGCGATGAGCACCTCGCTGCGCGTTGTCGCGAAAAACCCGGTGCCGATGGCAGCCTGGGGCCTGATCGTGGCGGTGCTGCTCGCGCTCGGCACGCTCCCGGCCTTCCTCGGCCTCGCCGTTGTGGTCCCGCTGCTCGGGCACGCCACGTGGCACCTTTACCGCAAGGTGATCGCGTCCGATCCGGGCGCACGTCCGGTCCCGCCTCCGCCGCATCGGCCGCGCAAGCCGGCCGCCGACTTCCCGGCCAACCTGTTCCCGTGGCGGAATCGGACGGACGTCTGACAATCTCGTGACGTGTGGCCCTGCCCCGGTTCGGACAGGGCTGCACGCCTTGCTTTGGCCGCGGTTACAGCCGAGATTATGCCGCCGGTCAGGTCAATTCACGGAAATCCATTTCATCTGATGACTCCGACGATTTCTCGTCTTGCGCTCGCAGCCTTGGCCGTCTCCGCGTCCCTTCTCTCAGTCCAGCCAGCGCCCGCCGCGGTTGCCTGTGGCTCGGGCAATTTCGATGCCTGGCTGGCTGATTTCAAAACCGACGCTGCGGCGAAGGGCATCTCGCAGCAGACCATCGCTGCCGCGCTTGCAGGCGTCACGCTCGATCAGAACGTGCTCAACCGCGATCGCTCGCAAAAGGTCTTCGCCCAGAGCTTCGAGGAGTTCTCCGGCCGCATGGTGCCGCCGCGCTTGGAGCGCGGCTCCAACAGGATGAAGCAATACGGCTCGGTGCTGTCGCGCATCGAGCAGGCCTATGGCGTGCCCGGCGAGGTCCTGGTCGCGATCTGGGGCCTGGAGACCGATTTCGGCGTCAACACCGGCAAGTTCGCAACGATCCGCGCGCTTGCAACGCTCGCTTACGATTGCCGTCGCTCCGAGCAGTTTCGCGCCGAGCTGCTGGATGCGCTGCGCATCGTCCAGCGCGGCGATCTTGCGCCCGCCGACATGAAGGGCGCCTGGGCCGGGGAGCTCGGCCAGACCCAGTTCATGCCGTCGTCCTGGATGAAATATGCCATCGACTTCGACGGCAATGGCAAGCGCGATCTCCTGCATAACGTGCCCGACGTGCTCGCCTCCACGGCCAATTATCTGGTCGGCTATGGCTGGCAGAAGGGCAAGGACTGGCAGCCGGGCAGCCCGAACTTTGAGGTGCTCAAGCAGTGGAACAAGAGCGAGGTCTACTCCAAGACCGTGGCCTATTTTGCCGCACAGCTCGCACGCGCCCCTTAGATCTCAGCCGAACCGCGCCGAATCGCCGCTGCCGAACCCCGGCAAGCGGGCCTAGCCTGTAGCGGTGCCAGCGCATCGCTCATGGGCGCATTTTCGGTATTCAATGGATCTTAAAGTGAATCTATATTCATACAATAGCGTCGCGTGCTATGCGAATCAGGCGGGCATGACTTGAGTCGATAAGCTGCTGGGTTGAACTTGCTGGCCGCTTATAGGCAACCTATTTCCGCGATGACCTAGATCAATCTTTGACATAAACCCGTTATTTCACGGGTACTTATCGCGGACACCGGACGACCTTGGCCAAGCTCTGGGCGGGAGCGCCTTCCGGTTAATCATCCGTTACGTACGCCATGCACATAGCGCTTAGCTGCATCGCAACATCGGAACTTTCGCACTGCACCACTCTCACCTATATTCATTTCAACGATGAGGCCTCAAGCAAAGGCTGAATCGAACTACAGGAGACTACCAATGCTGCTCTCGCTCATCCGCATGATCCAGGCCTTCCGGGACTATCAGCGCAATGTTGCCGAGCTGTCCCAGCTCAGCGATCGCGAATTGGCCGATATCGGCCTCGATCGCTCGGACATCCCGCGCGTTGCCGCCGGTCAGTATCAGGGCTGATATCCTTCAGCCCTTCACTAGAACGGACCGATAGCGCCCGCCTCGTGCGGGCGTTGTCGCATCTGGTGGCAGAAAACTCGATCTCGGCGATTCCACTCTCCGCCGAAAAGCGCTACCTGTCCGCCCCATGACAGGACCCCAATCCAACCTCGTCCACGTGATCGGTGCCGGCCTCGCCGGTTCGGAAGCTGCCTGGCAGATTGCGAAGTCCGGCGTGCCCGTGGTGCTGCACGAGATGCGGCCGACCCGCATGACCGACGCGCACCGCACCGACGGACTTGCCGAGCTCGTCTGCTCCAACTCGTTCCGCTCGGATGACGCCGCCAACAACGCCGTCGGCCTGCTGCATGCGGAGATGCGCCGCCTCGGCTCGCTGATCATGCGCGCGGCCGACGCCAACCAGGTGCCCGCCGGCGGCGCACTCGCGGTCGATCGCGACGGCTTCTCGGCGGCCGTCACCAAGGCGCTGAACGATCATCCCCTGATCGAGATCGCGCGCGGCGAGATCGCGGGCCTGCCGCCGGCCGCGTGGAGCAACGTCATCGTCGCCACCGGCCCCCTCACCTCCGCGCCGCTGGCCGACGCCATCCGCGAGCTGACCGACGAGAACGCCCTCGCCTTCTTCGACGCCATCGCGCCGATCGTGCACCGCGAATCCATCGACATGTCGGTGGCCTGGTTCCAATCGCGCTACGACAAGGTCGGCCCCGGCGGCAACGGTGCCGACTACATCAACTGCCCCATGACCAAGGAGCAGTATGAGGGCTTCGTCGCCGCGCTGATCGCCGGCGAGAAGACCGAGTTCAAGGAATGGGAGACCAACACGCCCTATTTCGACGGCTGCCTGCCGATCGAGGTGATGGCTGAACGTGGCCCCGAGACGCTGCGCCATGGTCCCATGAAGCCGGTCGGTCTCACCAACCCGCACGATCCCACCACGAAACCGTACGCGATCGTGCAACTGCGCCAGGACAACAAGCTCGGCACGCTCTACAACATCGTCGGCTTCCAGACCAAGCTGAAGTATGGCGAGCAGCAGCGCATCTTCCGCACCATTCCGGGGTTGGAGAACGCCGAATTCGCCCGCCTCGGCGGCCTGCATCGCAACACCTTCCTGAACTCGCCGAAGCTGCTCGACGGCCAGCTGCGGCTGCGCGCACAGACGCGGCTGCGCTTCGCCGGCCAGATGACGGGCTGCGAAGGCTATGTGGAATCCGCCAGCGTCGGCTTGATCGCGGGTCTCTATGCAGCCGCGGAAGCGCGCGGCGAGACGCTTGTCAGCCCGCCGGCTACGACCGCACTGGGATCGCTGCTCGGTCACATCACCGGCGGCCATATCGAGACCATCGAGCCGGGCACGCGCTCGTTCCAGCCGATGAACATCAATTTCGGCCTGTTTCCACCGCTCACGAGCGTGCCAACGAAGAAGCCCGACGGCACGCGGCTGCGCGGCAACGAGAAGACGGTGGCCAAGAAGCAGGCGCTGAGCGCACGGGCGCTCGCCGATCTCGATCGCTGGATCGCCGATCACCTGCGCATTGCCGCCGCCGCGTGAGTTTGCAATGAGCTTGCCCAAAGACGACGCGGCAGAGCTGTCGGCGCGCTGGACCGAAGGCGTGATGCTCAAGCGCGACGTGTTCTCGACCGTCGAGCGCGGCCGTTTCCGCAGCGAAAGCGGCGAGATCGACGCGGTGCTGCGCCGGCTCGACGAGGTGCCATGGTGGTCGTTTCTGCTGGCACGCCACCTGTTCGCCCGCGAGAAGCAGGCCCTGGTGCGGGCCAAAGGCCTCGACGTCGGCCCCGAGCTGCTCTGGGCCGGGCGCCGCGCTCTGGTGCGCGGCTTCGTCGACGGCGTCGCGCTGCACCTGGCAAAGCCCCATGGCGATGTCGCCTATTTCCGCTCCGCCAAGGCCGCACTGCGTCGGCTGCGCCGCGCCGGCATCTGCCACAACGATCTCGCCAAGGAGCAGAACTGGCTGGTCGGCCGCGACGGCCGCGCCTATGTCACCGACTTCCAGCTCGCCGCGTGCTTCAAGCGCCGCGGCCGGCTCTATCGCATCCTCGCCTATGAGGACCTCCGGCATCTGCTCAAGCACAAGCGCTCCTACGCGCCCGAGGCGCTGACGCCGCGAGAGCGAAAGATCCTGGCGAGGAAGTCGTTCGCCGCGAGCCTATGGCTCGCCACCGGCAAGAAGGTCTATCGCGCCATCACCCGCGGCCTGTTCAACTTCACCGATCGCGAGGGCGGCGGCCGTCGGCTCGTCAACGACGCGCCGGTGCTGGCCGAGCTGATCCGCCGGAATCCCGCCGTGCGCGACGCCGCCATCGTCGCCTTTGCCGACCGTCGCTCCGGTGTCGGGCTTTACGCCTTCGTCGAAGCCGATCAGGCCGCGCTCGAGGGCCAGCTCCGCAGCGAGCTTGCCGCCTCCAAGGGACCAAAGCCGCCCGAGCACATCCAGGTCGTGCACGCCCTGCCACGCAACGCCAGCGGCAAGCCACGCATCGAGGTCCTGCAACTGGTCGCCATGAACCAGCTCGACCTGATCGAGCCGATGATGAAGAACGAGCAGGATCGCGCCTTCCTCAAGGATATCCTGGAGCAGCGCAAGAACCTGCGCGACCGCTTCAATTTCGAGGCGAAGCTCCCGACGAGCTAGCGCGGAATCTGCGCCTTGAAGCCTCCACAATGGCGATCGAGAAGCGCTTGGATCAGGAAGGGTTGGCAGAGATCATGGGCGCTCGGGGGACGATGATGCATCGTATGGTTGGCGGAACGATCGCCGGCCTTGTGCTGCTGGCAGGGGCGCCTGCGCTGGCCGACTCACCGGCGGAGCTGATCTCCAGCTTCCGTCTCAAGCATGGTGAGGCCCGCGTCGTGCGCGACGCCACCCTCGATCGCATCGCCATGGATCAGGCCCGCGCGATGGCGGCGAAGGACGACCTCAGCCACGACACACTCGGCCCATTCAATCGCCGCGTCGCACCGGCCGGCGCGGGCCGTGCCGCAGAGAACATCGCCTACGGCTACGACAGTTTCGACAAGACGCTGGGCCAGTGGATCGACTCCTCCGGGCACCGCAAGAACCTGTTGCTGCACAATGCCTCCCGCGTCGGCATTGCCAGCGCCAAGAATGCGAGTGGCAAGCGCACCTATTGGGCCATGGTCATCGCCGGCGACTACGAGAAGGGCAAAGGCAAGAAAAAGGACAAGGAGCCCGTCGTCGCGGTGAAGCGCGAGGTACCGCCCGCGAGCAAGCCGAAGTCCGGCAACTGTCATGTCAAGCTGCTCGGCCTCTGCATCTGAGGCGCGACCGTCTCAGCCGCGGCGCGCGGCTTCGATCGCGGCGACGTCGATCTTCGTCATCCCCATCATCGCATCGAAGGCGCGCTTGGCCTCCGTGCCACCGGCGGCCAGCGCCTCGGTCAGCACCCGCGGCGTGATCTGCCAGGAGACTCCCCATCTATCCTTGCACCAGCCGCACGCACTCTCCTGCCCGCCATTGCCGACGATGGCGTTCCAGTAGCGATCGGTCTCCGCCTGATCGTCGGTGGCGATCTGGAACGAGAAGGCCTCGTTGTGCTTGAAGACGGGTCCGCCATTGAGACCGAGACAGGCAACGCCGGCTACCGTGAACTCGACGGTCAGGACATCGCCTGCCTTGCCGGACGGATAGTCGCTGGGCGCGCGATGGACCGCACTCACCGCGCTGTCGGGAAACGTCTCGGCATAGAAGCGGGCCGCGGCTTCAGCATCCTTGTCGTACCAGAGGCAGATCGTGTTCTTTGCCATTGGGTATTCCCTGTGATTCCGTGCCAGATTGCGCTTCCGATCAGCATAGGCATTCCGATCTGCATGCTCCAGCTGGAACAGTCGTTTGCCCGAGCTTGTTCGCGTGCGTCATTGTGTCTACGAGGAACCTGAAGATGGAGGCTCTGACGTGATCGACATCAACCAGATTCGTGCCGACACGCCTGCTGCCTCCCGGCTCGCGTATCTCCACAATGCCGGTGCGGCTCTCATGCCCGCGCCCGTCGTCGCGGCGATGAAGGGACATATCGATCTCGAGAGCGAGATCGGCGGCTATGCCGCAGCCGATCGCGCGTCAGATCGGCTCGAAGCCGTTTACGGCTCAGTGGCCCGGCTCCTGAACGCATCGCCGGATGAAATCGCCCTGGTGGAGAACGCGACGGTTGCCTGGCAGATGGCGTTCTATTCGCTTTCATTTCGAGAGGGCGACCGGATCCTGACGGCCGAAGCGGAGTACGCCGCCAACTATGTTGCGTTTCTTCAGGCCGCCAAACGCACAGGCGCGGTCATCGATGTGGTGCCGAGCGATGCGACGGGCGAGTTCGATGTCGGCGCACTCGAACGTATGATCGACGAACGCGTGAAGCTGATCGCCATCACCTGGGTTCCGACCAATGGCGGGCTGACCAATCCCGCAGCGGCCATCGGCAGAATTGCGCGAGCACACGGCATCCCCTATCTGCTCGATGCCTGCCAGGCGGTCGGCCAGATGGAGGTCGACGTCGAGGCCATCGGCTGCGACATGCTGTCGGCCACGGGACGCAAATTCCTGCGGGGACCGCGTGGTACCGGCTTTCTCTATGTGCGCGGGGCGCTCCTGCAGCAGCTCGAGCCACCGATGATCGACCATTTTGCAGCGCCCTGGGTCTCGCGCGATGAATATCGGCTCCGCGACGATGCCCGCCGCTTCGAGACATGGGAGAATAATTGCGCCGCCCGGCTTGGGCTCGGCGCTGCCGTCGATTATGCGCTCGACATCGGCATGGATGCCATCGAGGAGCGCTGCCGGCTGCTCGCGGGCCGCCTTCGCAGCGGCCTCGCTTCCATTCGCGGCATCACTATTCACGACCTTGGCCGCAAGCCTGGCGCCATCGTCAGCTTCACTTTGGATGGATATGAAGCGGAGGCCATTGTCAGCAGCGCCGCGGCGGCGGGCATCACAATCGGCGCTTCAGACCCGTCGAGTACCCGCATCGATGCCGAGAACCGCGAGCTGCCGCCGCTCGTCCGAGCTTCCCCCCACTACTACAACACCCAAGCCGAGATCGACCGGCTGATCGACCACGTCGCGGATTTGGCGTCACGTTAGCGCGTGCTCAGGTGCAGCGCGCGCTCAGTCCGGATGCGCTGAGCCTGGCCATCACCTCGTTGAGATGGGCGGCATCGCGGGTCTCGATGACAAGCTGCAGCAGCGTCGCCTTGGCCGGCAGGTCGGAGAAGGTCCGCTGGTGTGAGACCTCGATGATATTCGCACCCGCTTCGGCCAGCAGTGCCGCTACCGCGGCGAGCTGCCCCGGCCTGTCGGGGATATCGAGCGACAATTGCGTCAGCCGCCCCTCGCGCGCGAGCTCACGGGTGAGCACGGAGGCGATCAGCCGCGTGTCGATATTGCCTCCGCTCAGCACGAGGCCGACCTTCTCGCCGGCAAAGCGGGACGGATCGGACATCAGCGCGGCGAGGCCGGCGGCGCCGGCGCCCTCGACGACGGTCTTCTCGATCGAGATCAGGGTCGCGACTGCACGCTCGAGCTCGGCTTCGTTGACGAGCGCAATATCGTCGACGAGGCGCCGAACGATTTCGGTGGTGATCTTGCCCGGTGATTTCACCGCGATGCCCTCGGCGAGCGTATCGCCGCGCGCCGGCAGATTGCCGTCGTGAATGGCGTTGTACATCGAGGGATAGAGCCAGGCCTCGACGCCCAGTATCCTGAGCGACGGCTTGATCGACTTCGCGGCAATGGCAATCCCGCTGATCAAACCGCCGCCGCCGATCGGGACGACCAGCGTGTCGAGCTCCGGGACCGCCTTCAGCATTTCCAGCCCGATCGTGCCCTGCCCGGCGATGACGAGCGGATCGTCGTAAGGATGGACGAAGACCATGCCCTGCGCTTCACCGTGGCTGCGCGCAAAGGCGGCCGCCTCCTCCAGCGTCGCGCCCGTGACCACCACCTCGGCGCCGTGATGCCGGGTGTTCTCGATCTTCACCATGGGCGTGCCGATCGGCATCACGATGGTGGCGGGAATGCCGAGCCGCTTGGCATGGTAGGCAACGCCTTGCGCGTGGTTGCCCGCGGACATCGCGATCACGCCCCGCGCGCGCTCCTCCGCCGTCAGCGCGGTAAGCCGGTTGAGCGCGCCGCGCTCCTTGAACGAGGAGGTGAACTGCAGGTTCTCGAATTTGAGCCAGATGTCGCAGCCGCAGATGCTGCTCAGCGTCCGGCTGTGGCTACAGGGCGTCTCGACAACGGCGCCTTGGACGGTCTTGGCGGCGGCGCGAATGTCTTCAGGGGCGACCGGAAGGCCGCTGAGATCGAACGAGCTTTGGGACATGTCAGCCATAGGACAGCATAGAGCATTTGGGCGGGCCAGGCGATAAGCCGGCGTCTATTTGGTAAATTCACGCGATCGCGAGGCGCGCCACAGCGTCCAGAGCGTGCGCAACCGCGAGGTCGGCTGCAACCTAAACGGATTGCGTCCCGGGCGCGACAGGCGCTCAAGATCGGCCTGCGCCTGGCGCAGCGGCAGAAACGCCGGCCGCAACGGCGGCGCCAGCTGCGCCAGCAGCGATGAAGCCGCGGTCATATGCTGCCGGGCTTCACCCGCCAGTTGCTCAAGCACCGCATGGAGATTGGGTGTTTCCTTGCCGGCGAAGACATCTTCCATGCTGCAATCGTGCTTCTCCAGCACCTGCTGCGGCACGAACAATTGCCGGTGCGCGGCATCGCGCGGCAAATTGGCTATGACCTGCACGATACCCTGCGCCAGCCCGGCATGGCGGGCGACATGCTCGGCCGCCTCCGAAGGCGGTCCCAACACTTGCGCTGCCAGGGCGAACAGCGCCGATGAGGTCGCCGCGAGGTAACCTTCCAGCGCGGCCATGGTCGGCATCGGGTCGTTGTAGAGATCGAACTGATGCTCCTCGGCAAGCAGCGACAGCGACTCGACCGGCAGGTCGAAATCGCGAATCGCGCGAAGCAGCTCGGCCGCCACCGGATTGCCTTCGGCGCTGCCATGGACGTGGCCCGACAGCATGTCGGTCCACCATTGCAGGCGGATCTCGCCGGGCAGAGGCTGGCTCACCTGGTCGCGGATGCGAACGATCTCGACGTTGAAGGCATAGATCGCCAGTAACGCGCGGCGCTCGGCGGCCGGCGCGAACAGGGTCGCGGCGTAGCGGGGAAAGTCGTGGCTGCGCACGAGATCGGCGCAGAACGCGGCGGAGTCGGATGGCCGGTTGCTCATGGCACGGCGATCAGCGCGGCGGCAACCCGCCGCCGTTCGCCGATCATGATGTTGTAGGTGCGCACGGCCGGGCCGGTCTGCATCGTGTCCAGCACAACCCTCACCGCCTTGAGCGCCTGACGCAGCTCCGGCGGCGGGAGCCACAGCCCCGTTCCAGTGCCGACCAGGAGCGTGTCGATGCTGTTGGCCGCCGTGAACACCCGATCCAGCGAGTAGCGGTCGATCTTCGCGGGGTCGGTCACGTCCCAAGCCCAGATCGCGTCGGGCAGACAGAGCAGCGAGCCCCGATGCGACATGCCGGCAAAGGCGAAGCCGCCCTTGCCATAGGCATCGATCGGCGCCGAGCGCGGAAAATGCGGAGCGTTGGGATCGCCGGCCATGAGCTTCGTCCGAATGGGCTTACTGCCCTCGCAAACGCCTGCAAGGGCATGAGGTTCGGATCATGCCTTGCTTTTCTTCGCCGGCGTCGCCGTATCGGGCGCGTCTTCGCGGTGCTCGCCGACGCCGAGATAGATCAGGATCGGTGCTGCAATGAAGATCGAGGTGTAGGTGCCGACCAGCACCACGCCGAACATCATCACCGCGGTGAAGCTGTGGATGGCATGGCCGCCGAACAAGAGCAGCGCGAGCAGCGCGAGCGTCACCGTGACGTGGGTGATGATCGAGCGCGACAGCGTCGAGTTGATGGATTCATTGAGCAGCTGGGGCATCGGCATCTTCTTGTAGCGACGCAGCATTTCCCGGATGCGGTCGTAGATGACGACGGTATCGTTGAGCGAATAGCCGAGAATGGTCAGCAACGCCGCGATGCTGGTCAGGTCGAAATCGACCTGGCTGATCGACATGAAGCCGATCGTCAGCACGATGTCGTGCACGTTGGCGATCATGGCGCCCAGCGCGAACTGCCATTCGAACCGGAACCAGAGATAAATCAGGATCCCAACGATCGCGAGCATCAGGCCGAGCATGCCGTAGGCCAGGAGCTCGCCCGCGACGCGCGGACCCAGCACCTCGGTGCGCTGAATGTCGACACTGTCGCCAAGCGCGCCACGAAGCTTCTGCAGGGCTGCCTGCTGGGCCGCGTCGCCACCCGGCTGCTCCGCAACGCGGATCAGGACGTTCTCCGGACCGCCGAACTGCTGCAGCTGGACCTCGCCGAGGCCCAGGCCGTCGAGCGAGGTACGCATTGCCGCGATGTCGGCGGTGCCGGACTTCGCCTTCACCTCCAGCAGCGTGCCGCCCTTGAAGTCGATACCGAGGTTCAGGCCATGGGTGAAGAACAGCACGATCGCGACGATCGACAGCGCCGCCGAGATCGGAAAGCTGATGCGACGGAAGCGCGTGAAGTCGAAATGCGTATCGTCGGGGACGATGCGCAGCGACGGCAGCAGGCCGAGGGCCGAGACCACGGTGAGGATGGCAATGAGGACGCCGAGCCCGATGAGAACGGTGTGAGTCACGATCAGGCTCCTAGATCGGCACGCTCTGCGGCCGCTTCCACCGCACCCACCAGGCGACGATCAGCCGGGTCAGGGTGAAGGCGGTGAACACCGTGGTGATGATGCCGATGCCGAGCGTCACGGCAAAGCCGCGCACCGGACCGGTGCCGATGTAGAACAGCACCGCGGCAGCAATGAAGGTGGTGATGTTGGAATCGAGGATGGTGGCGAGCGCCCGCTTGAATCCGGCGTCGATCGCCGAGATCGCATTGCGGCCGCCGCGCAATTCCTCGCGGATGCGTTCGTAGATCAGCACGTTGGAGTCGACCGCGATGCCGACGGTGAGCACGATGCCGGCGATGCCGGGCAGCGTCAGCGTGGCGTTGAGCAGCGACAATAAGCCGAAGATCATGGCGACGTTGATGGCCACCGCTATGTTGGCGAACACGCCGAACAGCCGGTAGGTCAGCAGCATGAAGATGATGACAAGGATCGAGCCGACATAGGCCGCCAGCTGGCCCTTCTCGATCGAGTCCTGGCCGAGTCCTGGACCCACGGTGCGCTCCTCGACCACCGTGAGCGGTGCCGGCAATGCGCCGGCGCGCAACAGGATGGCCAGATCGTTGGCCGATTGCACGGTGAAGTTGCCGGAGATCTGGCCTTGGCCGCCGGTAATGGGCTCGCGGATGACGGGCGCCGAGATCACCTTATTGTCCAGGACGATCGCGAACGGCAGCCCCACGTTCTCCTGCGTGGCCTGCGAGAATTTGCGCGCGCCCGAGGTGTTGAACTTGAAGCTGACGACCGGCTCACCCGTGCGCTGGTCAAAGGTCGCCTGCGCATCGGTCAGGTCGCCGCCGGCGACCAGCACCTGCTTCTTGACCACGTAGGGCGTCGGCGGAGGCGAGGCGCTCATCAGCAGTTCGGATTCCGGCGGCACCCTGCCCGCTTGCGCCTGATCCGGCGGCACGGAGGTGTCGACCATGCGGAATTCCATCTTCGCGGTCCTGCCCAGCAGTTCCTTCAGGCGGGTCGGGTCCTGAAGACCGGGGACCTGCACCAGGATGCGGTCGTTGCCCTGGCGCTGGATGACGGGCTCGACGGTGCCGAGCTCGTTGACGCGGCGTTCGACGATCTGGATCGACTGCTCGATGGTCTTGCGCAGGCGATCGAGCACCGCAGCCTGCGGGACGCTCAGGCGGATCACCCCGCCGCCGGCATCAGTCACCTCGAGGTCGCGCTGACCGCTGGATCCCATCAGGCCGCCCAGCGGCTGGGACAGCTCGCGCAACTTGGCAAGCGCCGGCTGCGCATCGGTCTCCTTGGTGATGCGGACCTCGACGGCATCGTTGCGCACGGTGACGCCGCCGGTGAATCCGATCTTGGCGTCGCGCAGGGTCCGGCGAACGTCGTCGCGGACCTGGTCGAGCCGCTCCTTCTTCACATAGGCAGCGTCGACCTCGAGCAGCAGATAGGAGCCGCCCTGGAGGTCGAGGCCGAGCACGATGCGGCGCTGCGCCCAGGCGGGCCAGCTCTTGACTTGCGCCTCGGGGAAGAAGTTGGGGACCGCGCAGAGGCACACGATCAGCGCCGTCAGGATAATCCCCAGCGCCTTCCACCGCGTGAAATACAACATCGACTGGACCTGTCAGATCAGGAGACTTGAGACTCGCGGTGAAGCTCTCACTTCGCCGCGGTGTCGTCCTTGGCGCTCTCTTTTGCGCTTTCCTTGGCCGGCTCGCCCTTGGCGCGCACGCCCGAGATCATCTGGCGCATCTGCCGCACGCGCACGCCGTCGGAAATCTCGAACTCGATCTGGTCGTCGTCGACCACCTTGGTGACCTTGCCGACGAGGCCTCCCGAGGTCACGATGGTGTCGCCGCGGCGGATATTCTTCACGAGCTCGGCGTGGTCGCGGACCTTCTTCTGCTGCGGGCGCAGAATCAGGAAGTACATGATCACGAAGATCAGGGCGAACGGCAGTAGCGACATCAACATGCTGTTGGTGTCGCCAGCGGCCGCGGCCTGGGCATACGCAGGGGTAATCAGCATTCGGACGATCCTCGTGAAAACGGGGGAAAGCCGGTCAGGCCCTCAAAGGCGACCGGTTCGGTCAAATTCGCGCGGACTATAGCGGCCATTGCCCCAATTGCAACGCTGCCAGACTGCCCTTTTGGGCCACCTTGCGGCGGCCCGTCAGGCCCGATAAGGCTGCGTTCTCAGGAACTTCGGACATGCCCAAAAACCATAGCAAAAGCCCGGCCGGCAAAGGCCCCCGCACCCCTGCCAACAAGCCCACCCGCCTCGCGGCAAAACGCCCCACGGCGGCGGTCACCAAGGCAGGCCCGGACCTCCCGCAGGAGCGCATCGTCCGCGCCCTGGAGACCATTGCGGCGCACCTCTCCGCGCAGGGCAAGCCGGCGGTCGAGGCCGAGTCGTTCAAGCGAGCGGACGCCTATGTCTGGCATCCCGACGGACGCCTCTCGGCGGTGCCGCGCGTGAGCCGAGTCGAGCTGTTCCTGCTCAAGGGCGTCGACCGGATGCGCGACATCCTGATGGAGAACACCGAGCGCTTCGCCAACGGCCTGCCCGCCAACAACGCCCTGCTCTGGGGCGCACGCGGCATGGGCAAGTCGTCACTGGTGAAGGCGGCGCATGCCAGCATCAACGCGGAGCGCAAACCGGCCGACAAGCTCAAGCTGATCGAGATCCACCGTGAGGACATCGAGAGCCTGCCGGCCCTGATGGAGCAGCTGCGGGCCTCCTCCTTCCGTTTCATCGTGTTCTGCGACGACCTCTCCTTCGACGGCAATGATGCCTCCTACAAGTCGCTCAAGGCGGTCCTCGAAGGCGGCATCGAGGGCCGGCCCGAGAACGTCATCCTCTACGCCACCTCCAACCGGCGCCATCTGCTGGCGCGCGAGATGATCGAGAACGAGCGCTCGACCGCGATCAATCCGGGCGAAGCGGTGGAGGAGAAGGTCTCGCTGTCGGATCGCTTCGGCCTCTGGCTCGGCTTCCACCGCTGCAGCCAGGACGAATATCTCGCCATGGTGCGCGGCTATTGCAGCCATTTCGGGATCAGGGTCGACGACGAGACGCTCGAGCGCGAGGCGCTGGAATGGTCGACGACGCGCGGCTCGCGCTCGGGCCGCGTCGCCTGGCAGTTCGTGCAGGAGCTGGCGGGACGGCTGGGTGTGAAGCTGACGGCGTAGTAGCGCGAGCTGTTACCCCGAATTCAACTGTCATCGCCCGCCTTGTGCGCACTTGCGCACTGGAGCGGGCGATGCAGTATTCCAGAGACGGTTGTTGTCAATCGAGAGGCCGCGGCGTACTGGGTCGCCCGGTCGAGCCGGGCGACGACACCGTTCGCGCGGAAGCTACGTAAGCCTCACGCCCCATTGAGGAATTGAAGCGGGTCAACCGGGCTCGATCCCTTGCGGATTTCGAAGTGGAGCTGCGGCGACGCCACCTCCCCGGATTGACCCGACTTGGCAATGACCTGGCCGCGCTTGATGGTATCGCCGCGCTTCACCAACAGCTCACTCGCATGGGCATATGCGGTGACGTAGCCGTTGGAGTGCCGAACCAGAACCAGATTGCCGTAACCCTTCAGCTCGTTGCCGGAATAGGCGACGACGCCATCTTCGGCCGCCTTGACCGGCGTCCCCTCGGGCACCGCCAGATTGATGCCGTCATTGGACTTGCCATTGGTCTTGGCACCGTAGCTCGTGACCACCTTGCCGCGGACGGGCCAGCGGAAGGTCGGCAGCGCGCCGGTGGCCTCCGCAGCCTTCGCCGGCGTCTCGGCAGCCTTCTCTTCCACATTGCTCGTGGCCTGGGCCAGCCGCGCGCTCTGCACGGGCGCGGCGGCAGTGGCCATCTTGGTCGCGGGTGCCGGAGCTGCCGCAACAGGCTGGAGCGTTCCGGCCACCGGTGCAGCCGCGACCGGAGCCGCAGCAACCGGCGCCGCGACGGCGGCGGTCTTGGCGCCGGGCACGGTCAGCTTGGTGCCGAGCTTCAGCTTTGCCGACGGATCGATGCCGTTGGCACGGGCGAGCTCTGCCGCCGAGATGCGGTTCTTGCGCGCGATGCTGGCGAGCGTGTCGCCACGGTTGACGAAGTGCGTGCTCGGCGGTACCGCGACGGCAGCAACCGGCTTCGCCGCAGGCGCTGCCGCGACCGGGGCCATCGCGGGCGCCGGTGCAGCTGCGGTCGCAGGAGACGGAATGATCAACTGCTGGCCGGGCGAGAGCGCCCGCGGACCCTTGTAGCCGTTGGCGGCAAGGATCGCCTGCGGCGTGACGCGATAGCGCTTGGCGAGCACGTCGAGCGTGTCGCTGGTCCCGACGATGATCTTGGTTCCGCCGGCCGGCTGGGCGGCCGCGACCGACCGCGGCGGGACAGTGGCCGTGGTCTCCAGATGCGGTTGCGCCGGAGGCGCATATGAGCTGACGCCGCGTCCGCCGCCGGACACCCCGCCCCCGGAGGCAACGGGATAGGACTGCGGGGCAGATACCGCGGGCGGAGGCAAAGCCTGCGACTGGTAGTAACCGGGCTGCGTCTGCGGCCGCGCATATTGCGGCAACTCACGCTGCGGCGGCGGCGGCTGCTGCACCGAACCGGTCTGCTCGGAGGCGAAAGGATTGGAGAAGTTGGTCTGGGACAGCCGCGACGACATGTCGGCGCTGCACCCTGCAAAGCTGAAGGAGATCAGCGCCAGCACCGCGACCTGCGGCACGCGGCGCGAGTAAAGCAACTCGGCGACAGCGGACATGGTTACTCACTCGTACGCAACAGAACTGGTGTTTTAAGTAAACACGCGGCGAGTAAATAACGGCTTAACCCTCACAATAAGATGTTGGCGGCACTGCCGATCCGGGATTCTACAGCTCCCGCGCCACCCCGGGCAGTGCCGGCACGAAGCGGACCTCGACGAGTTCCTTGCGCTCGATTCCGGTTTCGCTGCGGGCCAGGCGGGTCAGCGTCTGCACGCCCTGATGCGGGCCGACCGGGGCAATCAGGATGCCCCCGACCTCAAGCCGCTCGACCAGGTTCTCCGGTATCTGCTCCATCGCCGCGGTGACGATGATGCGATCGAACGGGCCGATGTTGGGAGGCAGATTGAGACCGTCACCGAGCATCACCTCGACATTGTGACAATCGAGCTTCTCAAGCCGGGCGCGTGCCGTGTCGGCGAGCTTACGATAGCGCTCGACGGTCAGGACCTGGCCGGCGAGCCGCGATAGCACGGCGGCCTGGTAGCCGGAGCCGGTGCCGATTTCGAGCACCCGGTGCTGCTTCTGGAGCTGGAGCTGCTCGGTCATGTAGGCGACGACGAAGGGCTGGCTGATGGTCTGCCCGCAGGCGATCGGCAGCGCGCTGTCACGATAGGCGCCCTCGCGATCGGCCTCGTCGACGAAAAGCTCGCGCGGCACCTCTTCCATGGTCCGCAGCACGGCCTGATCGCTGATGCCCCGACGCCTCAGCGTGAGCTGAAACATCATCTTTTCCGGCGGGTGCTGGTGGGACGTCATTGCTGCTATCGCTCGTCTCGTCTGGCGGATCGCCGTACTGCACCGCAAGAACCCGAGACGAGAATCTTGTTCCGGCTCAGGAACTCATGATATCCTTTCGGCACAGCATTTGACCACAACAAGGCCTTCAAAGCGCTAAGCCATTTGCGAGGTTTGCGTTCGCCGAAACGCGCATTGCGTCGCCTATCGTTATCTGCGAACGTTTACGAGAATGGGCAAGGACTCAACCATGACTGCGACAGGGCTTTCGGGCCGCTCTGTTTTCCTCGTCGAGGACGAGGTCATGATCAGAATGATGGTCGCAGACATGCTGGAGGAGCTTGGCTACAAGGTTGCCGCCGAAGCGGGCGACATCAATGAGGCCATGCGGCTTGCGCAATCCACCGAGTTCGATCTCGCCATTCTCGACGTCAACGTCAACGGCAAGGTCATCTCGCCGGTCGCCGATGTCATCATGGCCAAGGGCTGCCCGTTCATCTTCGCCACCGGCTACGGCTCCTCCGGCCTGCCCGAGCAATATCGCGACCGGCCGGCGCTCCAGAAGCCGTTTCAGCTCGACGCGCTCGGCAAGACCATCGAGGCTGCGCTTCGCGGCAGCTAACCTTTATTTCAGGGTGAGGCCAAGCTGCTCCGAAAACGCCTCGTCGGTACGGTCGAGCCTGAGCGGGGTGACCGAGACGTAGCGCTCGCGCAGCGCCGCGAGATCGGTGCCGTCGGCGGGCGTGTCGAGCATCGCGGTCCGCTCGAAGCCGATCCAGAAATAAGGATTACCGCGGCCGTCCCGGCGCTCGTCGATCCTGAGGAAGCCGAGATTGCGCTTGCCTTGCCGCGTGACGCGGATGCCAAGCACATCCTCCGGCGCGCAGGATGGGAAGTTGATGTTGATGACGGTGTCCTTCGGAACGCCGGCGGCGATCACCTTGCGCAGGATATCGGGCCCGAATTTGCGGGCCGTGTCCCACGGCGGCCGTTCGCGGGTCTCGACGCTGAACTCCTGCGACAATGCGAATGACGGCAACCCCAGGATGGTGCCTTCCAATGCGCCGGCAATGGTGCCGGAATAGACCACGTCCTCGGCGACGTTGCGGCCCTTATTGACGCCGGACAGCACGACATCGGGCAGCTTGGCTCCTAGGATATGGCGCGCTCCCATGATGACGCAGTCGGTCGGCGTGCCGCGCACGGCGAAGTGCCGTGGGCCGACCTCGCGCAGACGCAAGGGATCGTTCAGCGACAGCGAGTGCGACACGCCGGACTGGTCGAGCTCGGGCGCCACCACCCAGACATCATCGGTCAAAGCGCGCGCAATCTCCTCCACGACCTTGAGGCCGGGAGCGTGGATGCCGTCGTCATTGGTGCAGAGAATGCGCATGCGGAAGGTTCGATTCCTGAAAGCGGGTCTGAGCCGTCTTATCCGGCCAGCGCCGATCAGGCAAACCGGACGATTGCGGTCCGGCGGCCGGTTCCCTTGGTTGGTCCGGCTAAAGCGCGATGAGATTTGGATGAATCGTCATCGCGCTTTAGGTTATTGTTTGAGCATGATCTTTTCGGAAAACCGCTTCACACTTTTCCGGATCATGCTCTAGCGGCGAACGCGCCATTGCGGCAGGAAGCGCGCAAGCCGGCCTTCTGCACGCAATTGCATCGCCGGCACGACCGGGTTCACGACGGAAGTCTCGATGACGCCGAGCGCCTTCAGCTGCGCCACGAACGGGTCGGACGTCGGCTCCTGCGGAAAGCGTTCGCGTGCCACGCTCAGTGCCTTGTCGAAATCCGCAGCATTGACGCCGGGCTTGGCCCGCCGGCTCTGCACGAGATCATCGTCCCAGAGCCGCGCGATCCCGATGTCGAGAACGCCGCGCAGGCGCTGATCGATGGCCTGGATCCCGGCCCCCGTCACCGCCCATTGTCTTCCGACCCAGAAGATGTCGCGGTGCAAGGCCATGAAGGGAGGGTTCGCGTGGACGGGCCGGCAGGATAGCCGGCCGCCCGATCTTCGCAACGCGATTCTCGTCATGCCGCGTTTTCGGACGCGAACCGGTGCCCACTTCGCGGGAAAACGCTTTAGTCGCGCGCGATCACCTTCAGCCCGCCCATATAGGGCTGGAGCACGTCCGGGACCGCGATCGAGCCGTCCTCCTGCTGATAGGTTTCCATCACGGCGATCAGCGCGCGGCCGACTGCGGTGCCGGAGCCGTTCAGCGTGTGCACGAAGCGCGGCTTGCCGTCGGGCCCGCGCGAGCGCGCATCCATGCGCCGTGCCTGGAAGTCGCCGCAGACCGAGCAGCTCGAGATCTCGCGGAACGCCCCGCCCTCGCCCTGCCCGGGCATCCAGACCTCGATGTCATAGGTTTTTTGCGCCGAGAAGCCCATATCTCCTGCGCAGAGCGTCATCACACGGTAATGCAGGTCGAGCTTCTGCAGCACCTGTTCGGCGCAGGACAGCATCCGCTCCAGCTCGTCCTTGCTCACTTCCGGCGTCGTGATCGAGACCAGTTCGACCTTGGTGAACTGGTGCTGGCGGATCATGCCGCGAGTGTCGCGCCCCGCCGCACCCGCCTCGGCGCGGAAGCATGGCGTCAGCGCGGTCAGCCGCATCGGCAATTGCTTCTCATCGAGGATGGATTCGCGGGCGAGATTGGTGAGCGACACTTCGGCGGTGGGGATCAGACCGAGGCGCTCGGTCTTCAGCCGCTCATGGTCCGGCGAGGCGAGCAGCTCGCCCTTGATCGCCCAGAACTGATCGTCCTCGAATTTCGGCAATTGCCCGGTGCCGAACATCACCTCGTTGCGCACCAAGAGCGGCGGATTGATCTCGGTGTAGCCGTGCTCGGTGGTGTGCAGATCGAGCATGAACTGGCCGATGGCACGCTCGAGCCGCGCCAGCCCCTTTTTCAGCACGACGAAACGCGCGCCGGAGAGTTTTGCCGCCGCTTCGAAATCCATGTAGCCGAGCGCGGTGCCGAGATCGTCATGCAGCTTCGGCGCAAAGCCATAGTTGCGCTTGTTGCCGAACACGTGATGCTGCACGTTGCCGTGCTCGTCGAGACCGTCGGGCACGTCCTCGAACGGAATGTTCGGGATCGCGGCCAGCTCTTTGGTCAGCTCATCGTCAGCGGCTTTTGCCGCCGCTTCGAGCTCGGGCATCGTGGTCTTGAGCTCGGCGACCTCGGCCATCAGCTTCGACGCACGCGGCTCGTCCTTGGCCTTCTTGGCATCGCCGATTTCCTTCGAAGCTGCATTGCGCCGCGCCTGCGCCTGCTCGGAGGCGAGGATCGCCGCACGCCGCTTCTCGTCGATCGCGAGCAGCGAGACCGACATCGGCTTCAAACCGCGCCGTGCGAGGCCGGCGTCGAAGGCTTGCGGATTGTCGCGGATCGCTTTGATGTCGTGCATGGCTGTGGTCCTGGATCAGCGCGTAAATAGTCAACGTTTATGCCGACAACTTACATTGGCGCGCTTTCCCCTAGCATTCTGTCATCGCCCGTGAAAGCGGGCGATCCAGTATTCCAGAGACGTCAGTGTTTCCCCGAGGGGCCGCGGCGTACTGGATTCCCCGCTCCAGTGCGCAATTGCGCACAAGGCGGGGAATGGCACCGGTGGGCTTGGTCGCCCTACTCCGCCGGATTGGCCGGCGTCGACACGTCAGTGCCGGTGGCAGCCTGTGCGGCGGCCGCTTTCCTCTCCACCATCGCCACCGCGAGGATCGAGCCCTCGTAGAGCGCCATCAGCGGAAACGCGAGGGAGCACTGGCTGAGCACGTCGGGCGGCGTCAGCACGGCTGCGATCACGAAGGCCAAGACGATGAAATAGCGGCGCTTCTCGCGCAACATCGTCGAGCTGACGATGCCGATCCGCCCGAGCAGCGTCAGGATCACCGGCAGCTGGAAGGCGATGCCGAAGGCGAAGATCAGCGACATCATCAGCGACAGATATTCGCCGACCTTGGGCAGCAACTGGATCTGCGCGGTCTCGTCGCCGCCGGTCTGCTGCATGCCGAGCGAGAAGCGCACCAGCATCGGCAGCACGACGAAATAGACCAGCGCCGCGCCGAGGACGAAGAAGAACGGCGTCGCGACCAGATACGGCAGGAACGCCTGCTTCTCGTGCTTGTAGAGCCCGGGCGCGACGAACTTGTAGATCTGCGTCGCCACGATCGGGAACGAGATGAAGCCGGCGCCGAACAGCGCCAGCTTGAGCTGGGTGATGAAATATTCGAGCAGCGCCGTGTAGATGAATTTCGAGTTCTCCGGCCCCGCAATCCACACGAACGGCCAGACAAGCACGTTGTAGATCTGCTTGGCGAAGAAGAAGCAGAAGATGAAGGCCAGGCCAAAGCCGAGCAGCGCCTTGATCAGCCGCGAGCGCAGCTCGATCAAATGGTCCATCAGCGGGGCTTTGCTGGCCTCGATATCGGCGTCGGTCATGACGCTTTGGCGTCCTTGATCGCTTCGGATGGCGCGGTGTCCTGCGCAACCTTTGCCTGTTCGACCTCACGGGTAATCGCGAGCGGCTCGTTCGCGGCCGCATGCGCTTCGGCTTCCATGAAGGTCGACGGCGTCGGGGTCTCCGGTGTCGTGGGCGTGACGGGCGGATCGACGGCAGTAGCGGCCGGCGTCTCGGCCGGCTTGTCCAGCGCATCGATGCGAAGCGCGTCGCTCACGTCCTTCTGGAGCGAGCTCAGCGGATTGAAACCCGTGGCGGCTTCCTTGACCTCGTCGAAGCTTTTCTTGAGGTCGGCCATCTCGGCCTCACGCATCGCCTCCTGGAACTGGCCCTGGAATTCGGCCGCCATCTTGCGCGCCTTGCCCATCCACTGCCCGACCATGCGCAGCACGCCCGGCAGCTCTTTCGGGCCGATGGCGATCAGGGCCACGACCCCGATGAGGACCAGTTCACTCCACCCGATGTCGAACATGAGGTCTTCCGTTCACGCGAAGCCGGAGCCGGCCCAATCCCTTGCGCGCAGGATCGGGCCGCTACCCGCGTCTCGCGTGCTTCTTCCGGCTCAGACGGCCTTGCTGCCGACGTCGGACCGTGTCGCGGTCGGCGCAGCATTGTGCTCGATCGACTTCGCCGGCTCGGGCTTCTCGGCAGCCTTGTCGTCGTCCTGCATGCCCTTCTTGAACGCCTTGATGCCCTGAGCCACGTCGCCCATCAGATCCGAAATCTTGCCGCGGCCGAACAGCAGCAGGACCACTGCGATCACCAAGATCCAGTGCCAAATGCTGAGTGAACCCATCCTGCAACCCTCCAAACGCGCATGGCCGGGGACCCGGCCGATCTCACCGAAACCTAGGCTTGGCAGACCTCAAAAACAAGGACCAAGGCAGCGCCAATTCGCTGTCGGCGCTACGCAATCTTGCTAGTGTTAACTGGTCGCAGGAGCCCGTAATTCGCCGGTACGTCAGTCCTCGGCGCCGCCTTCGCTGCCACCCTCATTGCCGCCTTCTGGCGGGCTCTCAGGCTCGACCGCAGGCGCAAGGGCGAGATCGAGGTCATCGCCCGGTTCCAGCGGATCCTCGTCCTCCCGCAGGGCCGGATCATCCGACGGCGTCGGCACGCTGAACCCGGTGGGCAGGCGCGAATCCAACAGGCCCGTCCCCTTCAACTCCTCCAGGCCCGGCAGGTCGCCGAGCTGTTCCAGGGTGAATTGCGACAGGAACTCCTCGGTGGTTCCGAAGGTCAAGGGCCGGCCCGGCGTCTTGCGCCGGCCGCGCGGCTTGATCCAGCCGGTCTCCAGCAGCACGTCGAGCGTGCCCTTCGACGTGACGACGCCGCGGATCTCCTCGATCTCGGCCCGCGTCACCGGCTGGTGATAGGCGATGATCGCGAGCACCTCGATTGCGGCCCGCGACAGGCGGCGGGTCTCGGTGCTCTCCCGCGTCATCAGCCAGGCCAGATCGCCCGCGGTGCGGAACGTCCATTTGTTGGCGACGCGAACGAGATTGACGCCGCGCGAGGCATAATCGGCCTGCAACTGCTCGAGCGCAGCCTTGACGTCGACGCCCTCGGGCATGCGCTTGGCCAGCGTCGCGGTGTCCAGCGGTTCATTCGAGGCGAACAGCAGCGCCTCCAGCAGCCGCAACTCCTCGGGACGCGCCTGGGATTCGTTCTCCATCGGCTCGGCCTCTTCTACCCGCACTTCAGCCAGGCTTGCCATGGCAGATTCTCCTTCTTGCACTTAAGCGACCGGCGCATCAGGCGCAGGAGCTGCGTCCGGGACCGGTTTTGGGCGCCCCTTCCGGAAATAGATCGGCGCAAACGCTTCCTTCTGATTCAGCTCGAGCTGACCTTCGCGCACCAGTTCGAGCGCGGCGGCAAAGCTCGAGGCGAACACCGTCGCGCGCTGCGTCGGGTCGGCGACATGCCGGATCAGGAAGTCGTCGAGAACACCCCAATCGTCCTGCTCGGTGATGCTGCCGACCAGCCGCTCCAGCGTGGCGCGTGCTTCGGCGAGCGACCACACCGTGCGCTTGGCCAGATGCACGCTCGCCAGCACGCGCGACTGGCGTTGCGCGGCATAGGCGGTGAGCAAATCATAGAGCGTGGCCGTGTATTTCGGGTGCTTGATCTCGGCGATGTGCTCGGGCTCGCCACGCGCGAAGATGTCGCGCTGCAATTGCGGCCTGTTCATCAGCCGGTTGGCGGCTTCGCGAATGGCTTCCAGGCGGCGCAGCCGGTTGGCGAGCGCCGTCGCCATCTGCTCGGCGCTCGGGCCTTCCGCGCTCGGCGGCTCCGGCAGCAGCAGGCGCGACTTCAGGAAGGCAAGCCATGCGGCCATCACCAGATAGTCCGCGGCGAGCTCCAGCCGGATCTTTCGCGCGGCTTCGATGAAATGGAGGTACTGGTCGGCGAGCGCGAGGATCGAAATCTTGGCGAGATCGACCTTCTGCTGCCGCGCCAGCGCAAGCAACAAATCGAGCGGGCCCTCATAGCCCTCGACGTCCACCACCAACGCCGGCTCACCCTCGGCGAGCTCTGCGGGCCGCCCGGTTTCGAACGATAGGATTTCTGCAGTCATGCCGATGCCGTGTTTGCCCGTGCGATCAATGCATCCAGTTCGGCGCGTGCGGCCACGCGGTCGAACGGCTGCGGCGGCTTGCGTGCGGCGAGCGCGGCGTTCGCCCGCTCCAGCGCCCCACCGGCCAGTTCAGGTGTCTCGCCGGCGACGTCGCGCATCTCCTCGATGTTGCCGTTGCAATGCAGGGCCACGTCGCAGCCGGCCGCGAAGATCGCGCGAGTCCGCTCGGCGATATTTCCCGACAGCGCGTTCATCGACACGTCATCACTCATTAACAAACCCTGGAACCCGATTGCGCCGCGAATCACGTCAGCAATCATTGTCGCAGATGTCGTCGCCGGATGGGCGGGGTCGAAGGCGCTAAACACAACATGTGCAGTCATGGCCATCGGCAGATCAGCCAGCGGCTTGAATGCGGCGAAATCGGTCCGCTCCAGCTCGTCCCGCGGCGTGTCGACGGTCGGCAGCTTGAAATGGGTGTCGGCGGTGGCGCGGCCATGCCCGGGAATATGCTTGAGCACCGGCAGTACGCCGCCCTGCTC
>NZ_LAXE01000001.1:4321190-4345497 GCF_003122645.1 Bradyrhizobium sp. SUTN9-2 | reverse complement strand
ATCGCCGCGACCTTGCCCGGCTCCGTGCCGTAGGCCCGGTTACCAATGACCGCATCGGCGCCCGGCACCGGCACGTCGGCCAGCGGCAGGCAATCCACGGTGATGCCGAGATCGGCGAGATCGGCTGCGATCAGGCGGGCACTGAGGCGCGCCGCAGTGAGCCCGAGGGCCGAATCAGTGTCGTACAAATTCGCGAATACGGCCCCCGGCGGATAGACCGGCCAGTGTGGCGGCCCCAGCCGCTGCACCCGTCCCCCCTCCTGGTCGATCAGGACCGGCGCGTCGGGGGCCTTCGCGACCGAACGCAATTCTGCAACCAACGCAGCAACTTGTGCTGGTGTTGCGACATTACGCTTGAACAGGATGAAGCCCCATGGGCGTTCGGCACGGATAAACTCCCGCTCGGCGGCGGTCAGTTCCGTTCCGGATACGCCGGTAATGAAGGCCCGCGTGCTCATAACGGCCGATTAACTCTGCCCCACGAGGGGGTCAAGGAAACGACCGTTAATTCCTCTGGACGAAGCAGGCAGACAGGCCTGCGGACTTCAGATTGTTGCAGGCTTGCGTCGCTTCCTCGGCCGAACCATAGGGGCCGGCGAAGGCGCGGTAGACGACTCCCTTGCCCTTGTCGGTGAGGTCGACACGCTTGATGACGGGCGAACGGGAGCCGAGCACGCTGCCGTATTTGCTCTGAAGCACCCGGTAGGATGCGGCGGCGCTATCCTCGCTCTGCTGCGAGGAGACTTGCACGATGTAGCCGCCACCGCTGCTGGTGGGCGCGATCTGCGTCGGGTTGGTCGCAGCTATCCGCTGCGGCGGCTCGGCCGACGGGGACGATTGCGGCGCCAGCGACATCGGCTGGTTGGCGCTGGCATTGGCCGAGGTCGGCGGATTGCGCGGCGCGGCGGGCGCAACCGGCGCGGCAACGGGCTTCGGCGCCGCGGGCGCCGGCTTGGCGGCGGCCGATTGCGGCACGGCGCTATCGGTCTGATCGCCCTTCACCGCAACGGTCCTGATCGCGCGCGGCGAATGGTTCGGCAGCGTGCCGTTGCTCGGGCTCGGACCCGCGCTCGGCGGCGGCACGGTGGATGGTGACACGCTCGCCACCGAGGGCGGGTTCGCATTCTGGTTCAGCGGCGGGAACACCACGCGCGGCCCGCCCGCCTTGGCGTTGACGTCGACGGGCGCCTCCTCGCGCGGCACGATCTTTTCGGTGCCGTCACCGCTGACCATGCGGTCCGGTACCTTGACCGCGGAGTCCGTCGGCGCCGGCACGATCTTGGTCGGGGTGTTGTCGGCCTTGATGATCGGCGGCTCGCCGCTACGAGGCGAGCCGATATAGGTCTTGTAGGCGAATGCAGCACCGGTGCCGAGCACGGCAAGCGCCAGGATCGCCGCGACCGTCATCATGCCGCCGCGCTGCTTCTTCGGCTCCTCGACCTCGTCCTCCGGATAGTCGCTCTGGTCGGCGTAAGGGTCGTCGGGATAGGCCGGCTCGCGCTGATAGTCCTGCTCGCCTGTCTCCAGCCGACCATAGAGCGCATCGTCGTAGCGCGACGGATCGGGCTGCGCATACGGCTCCTGATAGGACTGCTCCTGGTAGGCCTGACCATGCTGCTGATAGGCCTGCTCCTGATGAGCCTGATCTTGATGAGCCTGATCTTGATAGGTGTCCTGATAGGCCTGGGGCTGATGAACGACAGGCTCGGGCGCGGCAGGCTTGGCGGCGTAGCGATGCAGCGGGTGGACCGGGCTTACGGTGATCGGATAGTCAGGCTCCGGCGCGGGTGCCGGCTGCGGTTGCACGTTGGCACGCCGCATCCATGAGGGCGGCGACGGTGCCTGCTCCGCGTAGTCCTGCTGATCATCGAGCTGGCGGTAATCGTGGTCCTGATAGCTCTGGGCGGGCGCCGCGGGCGGACGCGACTGCGCCGCAAACGGATCGGTCTGCCCGATCAGACGGGCGAGCTCGGCCAACGGATCGCTATCCGCCTTCCCATGCTGGTCTCCGCCGCGACCATAGTCATCGGAAGGAAACGGTCTGTCCTGATATCGTTCGGCCATCGTGATGATGCGTCCCTTCGGGAAAGCCGCGCGCCCCTCGACCAAGGCACGGCTTTCGACCCACAAGGCTTTCAACCAAGTCTAAGCGATCCGGCTTCTGCCGGTTACCCCCGAATTCCCCTTAAGTAGTTCGCCCCAAACTACCGCATCTCGTCCGGGGCATGGACGCCGAGGATGGCGAGGCCCGATGCCAGGACCGAGACGACGCCCTGGACCATTGCCAATCGCGCCTTTGTAAGATCTGCATCATTATTGATAATGAAGCGTAAATAGGGCAAATCGCGCCCTTTCGTCCAAAGTGCATGAAATTCGCTGGCTAAATCATAGAGATAAAAGGCAATTCGGTGCGGCTCATGGGCCGCGGCGGCAGCTTCCAGCATGCGCGGATAAATTGCGATGCGCTTAAGAAGATCGAGCTCTACGGGGTCCGACAACCGTTCCACCGCCGACTCAGCGAGCCATGCGATCCGCGCGCCGGCATCCTCGGGGAGTTCCGGGAACACCTCGGCGCGCGCGTTACGGAAGATCGAATGGCCGCGCGCATGGCCGTACTGGACGTAGAACACCGGGTTGTCCCGCGACTGTTCCATGACCTTGGCGAGGTCGAAATCGAGCACCGCGTCGTTCTTCCGGTACAGCATCATGAAGCGGACGGCGTCCTGGCCGACCTCATCCACCACTTCACGCAAGGTGACGAAGTCCCCGCTCCGCTTCGACATCTTTACCGGCTCGCCGTTGCGCAAGAGCTTCACCAGCTGGACGATCTTGACGTCCAGCGATCCCTTAGCCGACGTCGTCGCCTTCACCGCCGCCTGCATGCGCTTGATGTAGCCGCCGTGATCGGCGCCCCAGACGTCGATCATCTCGGCAAAGCCGCGGTCGAACTTGTTCTTATGATAGGCGATGTCGGAGGCGAAGTAGGTGTAGGAACCATCCGACTTGATCAGCGGACGATCGACGTCGTCGCCGTAGGCGGTCGCCCTGAACAGCAACTGCTCGCGGTCTTCCCAATCCTCGACCGGCGCGCCCTTCGGCGGCGGCAGGCGGCCTTCGTAGATGTCGCCTTTGGCCTTCAGTAAGTCGATGGTCTCGGCAACCTTGTTGTTGCCGGTCTCGATCAGGGAGCGCTCGGAGAAGAACACGTCGTGGCGGATGTTGAGGGCGGCGAGATCGTCCTTGATCTCGTCCATCATCATCGCGATCGCCTTGGCGCGCACGGTCGGCAGCCACTGGGCCTCGCTCATCGCGAGCAGCTTGTCGCCATGCTCCGTCGCGAGCGCCTGCCCGACCGGCTTGAGGTAGTCGCCGGGATAGAGCCCTTCCGGGATCGCGCCAATATCCTCGCCGAGCGCTTCGCGATACCTCAGGAAGGCTGAGCGCGCGAGCACGTCGACCTGGGCGCCGGCGTCATTGATGTAATATTCGCGCGTGACATCGTGGCCGGCGAACTGGAGCAGGCTCGCCAGCGCGTCGCCGAACACGGCGCCGCGGCAATGGCCGACATGCATCGGCCCGGTCGGATTGGCGGAGACGTATTCGACATTGACCTTGGTGCCGCCCCGGATGCGGCCGTAATCGGCGCCTTCGCGCAGCACCGTGCGCAGCGCCTCGGCCCAGGCGGCGGGCTTCAGAGTCAGATTGATGAAGCCGGGACCGGCGACATCGACCTTGGCGATCAGCGCGTCGGAACGCAGCCGTTCGGCAATCTGCTCGGCGAGATCGCGCGGCTTTGCCTTTGCCTCTTTCGCAAGCACCATGGCGGCGTTGGTCGCCATGTCGCCATGGGAGGCATCGCGCGGCGGCTCGACGACGACGCGGGAGAAATCGATGCCCTCGGGCCAGCTGGAATCCGCCGCAAGCGCGCGGCAGGCGCCGTGCACGCGTGCGAGCACGTCGGCGAACAGATGCAGCGATGAGGATGTCTGGGGCATGGCCGCCGCCTAACGCAAATCCGGGGTCGAGTCAAAGAGCCGCTGGTGCTCGGTCAGGGCGAAGCGGTCGGTCATTCCGGCAATGAAATTGCCGATCCGGCGGGCCCGGTCGCCCTCGTCGTCGGCCTCAGCCCCCAGCAGCCATTCCGGCGGCAGCTCGCTGGGGGATTTCAGGTATTTTGCGAACAGATCGAACAGGATCTGCTCGGCCTCGCCCATCACCCGCATCACCCGCGCGTGGCGGTACATGTGCTGGTACAGGAAGCGTTTGATGGCGGCCTCTTCCTCGGCCACTTCGGCGGGGAACGCGACCAGCGCCCGGCTCTGCCGGCGGACATCCTGGGCCGATTGCGGCTTCACGGCCGCGAGGTTCTTCCCTGTCTCCGCAAACACCGCTCCGATCAGGTGCGAGATCAGCTCCCGCACCAGCTCGGCACCGCGCCGGACGTCTTCAAGATCGTTATAATGCGCCGCAGTCTCGGCGATGATCTCCGCCGTCAGCGGCATCACCTTGAGATCGTCGAGCTGGAACAGGCCGGCGCGCAGACCGTCATCGATGTCATGGGCGTCATAGGCGATGTCGTCGGCGATCGCGGCGACCTGCGCCTCCAGCGAGGCGAAGCTCCACAATTCGAGATCGTAGGTCTTGACGTAGTCGGCGATCCCGACGGGAACGCCATGCTCGCGGTAGCGCCCGACCGGGGCGCCGCTGCGATCGGTCAGCGGCCCGTTGTGCTTGACGATGCCTTCCAGCGATTCCCAAGTCAGGTTGAGCCCATCGAACTCGGGATAGCGGTGCTCGAGCGAAGCCACGACGCGCAGCGTCTGGGCATTGTGGTCGAATCCCCCGAACTGCTTCAGGCAAGCATCCAGCGCCCGCTCCCCCGCGTGCCCGAACGGCGGATGACCGAGATCGTGCGCGAGCGCCAGAGTTTCGGTGAGGTCCTCGTCGAGCCCGAGCTGGCGGGCCAGCGCGCGGGCGATCTGGGCCACCTCCAGCGAATGGGTCAGCCGGGTGCGGTAGTGGTCGCCCTCGTGGAACACGAACACCTGGGTCTTGTACTTGAGGCGGCGGAACGCGGTGGAATGGATCACCCGATCGCAATCGCGCCGGAACGGGCTGCGGGTCCGGCTCGGAGGCTCGGCGACCAGCCGGCCGCGGCTGCGATCGGGGTCGCAGGCATAGGGCGCGCGGGGGGCTGCCATTCCGACGGACACGGCGAATTTAGTCCCTATCCATTTGATTCTGCGTATGGTGGCACTTAACTATGTCGGGCGCGGGATACCAAATGAATTGGGTATGACGCCGGGACTATCGGAGACCAGCAATGACGACTGCCGTGACCATCAGCGACCGGGCCGCACGCCGGATTGGGGAGATCCTCAAGGGCGAAGGCTCGGGCGCGATGCTGCGCATTTCGGTCGAGGGCGGCGGCTGCTCCGGCTTCCAGTACAAGTTCGACATCGACCGCGCCCGCACCGACGACGATCTCGTGATCGAGCAGGACAATGCGGTGGTGCTGGTCGATTCCGCCTCCCAGCCGTTCCTGGCGGGGTCGCAGGTCGATTTCGTCGACGACCTGATCGGCGCCTCGTTCCGCGTCAACAATCCCAACGCCACCGCGTCCTGCGGCTGCGGGACGAGCTTCTCGGTCTAGCGCGCCTACGCGCCCGTTATCTCCCTTTCCTCGTCCGTCCAGGCCACCTCGACAGGCATCAACGTCGGCTGGAGCGGTGCGTCCTCCGACATGACGTGACCGTCCAGCGCCCGCAGGAGCGCTCCGACCAGTGCCGGCTTGCGCAGCGGCTTGGCCAGGAAGTCCGACATGCCGGCTTCGCGGCAGATCTTGATGTCCTCGGGGAAGGCATTGGCGGTCAGCGCGATGATCGGCATGGCTTCGAAGCGCTCGCCTTGCGCGCGGATCGCGCGGGTGGCGGCGAGCCCGTCCATGTCGGGCATGCGCACGTCCATCAGCACGACGTCGTAATTGCCTTCGGAGGCTGCCGCGACGGCTTCGGTCCCGTCGGTGACGACACGCAGCTCGATGTCGAATGCCCCCAGCATCTTGCTCACGACCATGCGGTTGACCGCATCGTCCTCCGCGACCAGCACCTTCAGCGGCCGGTCGAGACCGGAGATCCGGGCCTGGAGCTCGTCGGCTTCGTCGCGGCCGCCAGCCTGATCGGACGCCTGCGCCTGGCTCCAGGGCAGGACCAGCGTGAAGCGGAAGGTCGAGCCCTCTCCCGGCGTCGAGATGACGCCGATCGTGCCGCCCATCTGCTCGATGATCCGCCTGCTGATGGCAAGGCCGAGGCCAGTGCCGCCGAAGCGGCGGCTGATCGAGGCATCAGCCTGGGCGAAGTCGCTGAACAGCAGGTCGAGCTTGTCGGGCGCGATACCGATGCCGCTGTCGGTCACCGTCCATTCGACGGTCGCCAGCAGGTCGCGCCGCGCCTGGCAGGTCGCCGATATCGTCACCTCGCCTTCGTCGGTGAACTTCACAGCGTTGGAGGCGAGATTGAGCAGCACCTGGCGGATGCGCGCGACGTCGCCGCGGAGCGTCGGCGGCAGGTTCGGATCGAGCTCGACCTTGACCGTGAGCCCCTTGCTCTTGGCGCTGGCGCGCACCACGGTCGCAACCGTCTCGACCAGCGCCTGCGGCGCGAAGTCGATCGCCTCGAACTGGAAGCGGCCTGCTTCCAGCTTGGAGAGATCGAGAATGTCGTTGAGGATGCGCTGGAGGTTGTCGCCGGACTCGCGGATCGTGGTGACGGCCTCGCGCTGCTCCGGATCGAGCCTGGTTTCGAGGAGCATGCTGGCAAGACCGAGCACGCCGTTCATGGGCGTGCGGATCTCGTGGCTCATCACCGCCAGGAAGTCTGACTTGGCGCGGCTTTCGGCCTCGGCCTTTTCCGCGCGCCAGCGCTCGGTGACGTCGCGCCCGAAGCCGCGATAGCCCAGGAAATGACCGTCACGATCATGGGCCGGCTTCGCCGTCAGCGACCACAGCCGGGCCTCGCCGCCGGCGACGACCTTGAGATTCATCTCGTGCAGCGGCTCGGCCTGCTCCATCAGGCCGACGATGTTGTAGGCCGCTGACTTGTCCTCGGGGCAGAGCATGTCGAGCACGTCGGCGAACTGCGCGCCTTTCAGCAGCGGAAGCGGCAGCTGCGCGACGTCCGCGAAGCGTTGCGGCACGTCGACGAGACGTCCCTCTGCATCGGTCTGCCAGAGCCAGTCGCTGGCGTTCTCCTGAAAATCCTTCAGCAGCAGCGAGATGATCTCGGTCTGGCGCTCGAGCTCGAGCTGGGCCTTGAGATTGCCGAGGAAGAGGTTGCCCTGGGAGACGATGTTACGCGCCATGAAAAATGCGAACAGCAGCAGGAACACGGCGGTCACCAGATATGGGCCGGTGCCGCACAGGAGGAGCGCGCCGGCGCAGGCGATCGTCATGGTCGCGAGATAGACGAGGCCCGCGCGCGGGAAGGTCGAGAGCGTGAAAGCGCCGCCGGACATCATGCCGACCATCAGGCAGGCCAGGAGCAATTGACTGGTCGGCTCGATGCGGCTGAACAGAGCGAGCGGCAGCGCGCCCCAGATCGCGGCGAGAAAAAACGCCTGCCGCAGCATCTGCCGCGCCGCGTGCGGCGATGTCTCCTGCGGCGGGTTCTGATGCGACTTGTGCCACGCGCGCACCGCGAGCGAAGCGGTGGCGGCGAGCGTCAGGCCCCAGATCGCGAGGAAGTCGTTCCAGCCCCTGCCCCAGAACAGGATCAGCACGATGGCGACGTTCAGCATCGTCACGGCCATCGTCACAGGGATCAGCTGGGTCACCGCGTCGATCTGCTTGGCGCGGATGCGGCGGATCTCGCGCTCGCTGAGATCGGCGGTCAGACCGTCCTCGATCTCGAAGCCGCCGAGCCAATACAGGAACGCGCCGATCAGGCCGTCACGCGGCTGAGTTCGATTCATCGCCTTGTCCGGCCATCCATCCGAGGAACCTCTTGACGATCAATGGCCTGCGGCCTGCTTAAGCCGGGTTAATTTTGTGGGAGATTTTGCGGCCGGCTTGACGGGTGCGTTTGCATTTTGTTCTAACCAAGACCCCCGCCCGGAGCCCTGCCAATGCCCATCAGAGTAGCCACCTGGAACGTGAACTCGGTCCGGCAGCGGATCGATCTGCTCCTGACCTGGCTGAAAGAGTGCCAGCCGGACATCGTCTGCCTGCAGGAGATCAAGTGCGTCGACGAGGCCTTTCCGCGGCTGGAGATCGAGGCACTCGGCTACAACGTGGTGACGCACGGGCAGAAGACGTTCAACGGCGTCGCCCTGCTCTCCAAGCTCAGGTTCGACGAGACCAAGTCGGGCCTCGCCGGCGACGACGAGGATAGCCATGCCCGCTTCCTCGAAGGCGTGGTGACGCTGAAGCGAGGGGTGCTGCGCATCGCCTGCCTCTATCTGCCCAATGGCAATCCGGTCGGGACCGATAAATATCCCTACAAGCTCAAATGGATGTCGCGGCTTCTTGATTATTCGAAGGAGCGACTCAAGGAGGAGGTCCCGCTGATCCTGGCCGGCGACTTCAACGTCATCCCGCATGCCCGCGACGTGCACAATCCGGCCGCCTGGACCGAGGACGCGCTGTTCAAGACCGAGACGCGCGAGAGCTTCCAGTCCCTGCTCGGCCTCGGCCTCAGCGACGCCTTGCGCGCCGTCACCGACGAGGGCGGGCTCTACACGTTCTGGGACTACCAGGCCGGGGCCTGGCAGAAGAACCAGGGGCTGCGGATCGACCACCTGCTGCTGTCGCCGCAGGCCAGCGACAAGCTCGCCAATGTCGGCATCGACAGCTATGTGCGCGGCTGGGAGAAGCCGTCGGATCACGTGCCGGTGTGGGCGGATCTGGATCTCGAGGCGGCTTAAGGCCGCCTCAGCCGATCACTCCCGACGCCCCTGCACCCATTGCTCCAGCATTTGCAGGGCCATGGCGCGGTCGTCGTCGGAGGCCTTGGCGAAGGCGCGGTTGTAGCTTTCCTTGATCCAGACCTCGTCGGCACCGGCGCTGTCGCGCGCCAGCGTCAGCCACATCAGGCCGCGTGCGGCCTGCCGCGGCAGGCGGTCGCCGTTGAACAGCATCTGACCGAGCAAGGCCTGGGCCTGATGCTGGCCCTTCTGCGCGGCGAGGCCAAGCCAGCGCGCGCCATAGCGGTAGTCCTCGCGCGAGGCGTCCGGGGTCTTCAGGTACAGACGGGCGAGGTCGTACTGCGCGTCCGCGTTGCCGAAATAGGATGCGGCATAGGAGAACATCTCGCGGGCGCGGTCCGGGTCGGCCTTGACCTTCGAATTCGGGATGCCGGCCAGATAGTAGCGGCCGAGGGCGACGAACGCGTTGGCCACGATCTGCGCCTGCGGCGCCGACGGGCTGTCCTCGGCATGCGCGTTCGCGATCCGGCTGAAATATTCGAAGGCACGCAAATCGTCCTGGGCGACGCCGTCGCCGTTGGCGTACATGCGGCCGAGCTTCCACTGCGCGATGGGGTGGCCGCCCTCGGCGGCATATTGCAAGGCGCTGAGCGAGGTTTCCTGGGTTGCGACCTGCGGCGGAACCTTGGTGCGCACCGCACCCGCAGCGCCGGGCAAGGTCGTCACGACCGGGATGGTGGCGTCCTTCGGGTTGACCGGCGAACCGTCGAAGCCGAACGCCGGCACGGCCAGCGCAGCCGCCCCCAACACAAACGCAACTGTGGCACGCCTAAATGTCCGCATAGCACTGTTTCTCGTGCGCGCCGCCCGGATGGGTCACTGCCCCCCCGACCGCCGGTCCAACCTGCTGAGCATATTTCCAGAGCGCACCCGACGTGTGGTTAGTCGCGCGGGCGCTCCATTTGGTTCTGCGCTGGGCGAGCTCGGCGTCGCTCAATTTTACGTTAAGGGTACCGGCCACCGCGTCGATCTCGATGACGTCGCCGTCCTCGAGCAGCCCGATCGGGCCGCCGACCGCCGCCTCCGGCCCGACATGGCCGATGCAGAAGCCGCGGGTTGCGCCGGAGAAGCGGCCGTCGGTGATGAGCGCAATCTTGCCGCCCATGCCCTGGCCGGTCAGCGCTGCCGTGGTCTGGAGCATTTCCCGCATGCCGGGACCGCCCTTCGGCCCTTCGTAGCGGATCACGATGACATCGCCTTCGCGGTAGGTGCGGTTCTGGACCGCCTCGAACGCGTCCTCCTCACGGTCGAAGCACCTGGCCGGACCGGTAAACCTGAGGTTGGACATTCCCGCGACTTTCACGATCGCACCTTCTGGCGCCAAATTGCCCTTCAGGCCGACCACACCGCCTGTCACGGTGATGGGCTTGTCTGCCGGGTGCACCACGTCCTGGTGCGGATTCCATTTCACGCTCTTGAGGTTTTCGGCGATCGTGCGGCCCGTGACGGTAAGGCAATCACCGTGCAGGAAGCCGTTGTCGAGCAGCGTCTTCATCAGAAGCGGTATGCCACCTACTTCAAACATGTCTTTGGCGACATAACGGCCACCCGGCTTCAAATCCGCGACATATGGTGTCTTTTTGAAGATTTCAGCGACGTCGAACAGGTCGAACTTGATGCCGACCTCGTGCGCGATCGCAGGCAGGTGCAGCGCAGCATTGGTCGAGCCGCCGGATGCAGCGACCACGGCGGCCGCATTCTCCAGCGCCTTGCGGGTGACGATGTCGCGCGGCCGGATGTTCTGGGCGATCAGGTCCATCACCTTCTCGCCCGCGGTCATGCAGAAGGCGTCACGGATTTCATACGGTGCGGGGGCACCGGCCGAGTAAGGCAGCGCGAGGCCGATCGCCTCAGACACGGTCGCCATGGTGTTGGCGGTGAACTGCGCGCCGCAGGCGCCGGCCGAGGGACAGGCGACGCGCTCGATCTCGTCGAGGTCCTCGTCCGACATGGCGCCGACCGAATGCTTGCCGACCGCCTCGAACATGTCCTGCACGGTGACCTGCTGCCCGCGGAAATTGCCGGGCAGGATCGAGCCGCCATAGATGAAGATCGAGGGCACGTTGAGGCGGACCATCGCCATCATCATGCCCGGCAGCGACTTGTCGCAGCCGGCGAGCCCGACGAGCGCGTCATAGGCATGGCCGCGCACGGTCAGCTCGACCGAATCGGCGATGCATTCGCGCGACGGCAGCGAGGAGCGCATGCCGTCATGGCCCATGGCGATGCCGTCGGTCACGGTGATGGTGCAGAATTCGCGCGGCGTGCCGCCGGCGGACGCGACGCCTTTCTTCACCGCCTGCGCCTGACGCATCAGCGCGATGTTGCAGGGAGCAGCTTCGTTCCAGCACGAGGCGACGCCGACGAAGGGCTGGTGGATCTGCTCGGTGGTCAGACCCATGGCGTAGAAATAGGACCGGTGCGGCGCGCGCGCAGGGCCTTCCGTCACGTGACGGCTCGGCAGCCTTTGCTTGTTGATCTTCGCGCCCATCGCAACCAGCTTCTCCGGCCAACCCTTTCAGACCCGAAAAATCAGAGCCAAGATTTGAATCGACCTTGGGATTTTCTCGTCGCCTTCGAAGACCGCCACTGCCCTTAAAACATTAGAGCGATTTTATTCATGTTCGGGTGTGGCCAAAAAGCGGCGGCGATGCGAACCGCCGGTGATAAGGGTTAAATCCGATGTGGGTGTTGCACAGACAGCACAATCGTTACCGGGAAGACACGGGTTTGCTTACGGCGATACCTCGCTAAAGTGACGACCCACAACCTGAGATCTTTCGGAAGGCACAGAACATCCACTCTGGACGACAGGCGGGCATTCCCGAAGTGAGTCGGCGGCAGCCCCACGCGAAGCGATGCGCATCGCTCGTGTCCCGGACAAGTTGCAACGCGCGGGGCGTTGCGGCGCAGAGCCGGGACCCAGGGGCGACATGGTACGGCGCAGATGGATGGGCCCCGGCTCGGCAGCGCATCGTCGAACCGGACGATGCTTCGCATCGCCGGGGGGACGCTGCGCTGCGTCCGGGGCACGAGAGAGTGTAGCGCTCGCTCTCTCCTCCTCGTCATTGCGAGGAGCCCTTGCGACGAAGCAATCCAGAATCCCGCCGCGGAAAGATTCTGGATTGCTTCCGCCTTCGCCAAAGGCTTCCGCGGACAAGTCGCTGCGCTCGCAATGACGGAGTGTGAGGCGACGCTGCGTTCTCCAAGTAACACTTGTCATTCCCCGCGAAAGGCGGGGAATCCAGTACGCCGCGGCCTCTCGATTCAATCACTGGCGTCTCGGAGTACTGGATCGCCCGGTCAAGCCGGGCGATGACACCGAATGTGTGGACGCAGACGTGCGTATTCGGCCCCGCAGCGCATTTCGCCCGAGCTTTGCTTGATCTCGCCGCCCTCATAGCCAAGAGGGCGCAGGGAAGGCCGGGTGCCGGCGGCACCCGCGGTCCGCTGCGCGAAAAGCACACGCAGGAAGAACCGCACAGCAGCATACAGGTGAAGCCCAACACACGGCCTTCCCTGCGCGATGGTCGGACGGCTTATGCCGCGCTCTCCCGGGAGCCGAGTTCCCTCTGGCCTCCCTCGCTCCCGCGAAAGTCGCCGGCACCGCGCCGGTTGACGTCAATGCCGCATTCGCCAGAGCTTGACCGTAGCAACGACGGCCAGGACCACACGGTTTTGCCGTACGCGCGGTCCGTTGGCGCCGCAGGGTTCGACGGCGTTGTGCACGTTGCCATCGAAATGCCGGCGCGACGAACCTGACAGCGCCGCTCGTCCGTACGAAGCCTCGGGCTCACGGAGAGCAATCCGCCCTGCCCTCAGCTCTCGTACACGACGCTGCCGCGTCCACCGCAAGCCCGGCTCGCGACAATGACGACCTCATGATCGCCCCTCGAGATTGAGCCGGGATGGGCGATACATACGCCATTTCCGAATTTCGGTAAAGCGGAATATTTTCGCGCAGATGGGATTGACAGAGAAGCGACACACCGACGAGACGGCGATGCCGAACATCAGGATCGCCCGCGCGAGCGTTGCGCCTGGGCCCAGGCGACAGCGACATCGCGTGGCGGGGCATCGACGCGCTTGATGGGAGTCAATTCGCCGGAGGCCGAGACGATCGCCGTTTCTTCGCGGCGGCAACGCGTGCAGACGAAGCGGACCTCGTGCGGCGACGCCGACCAGCTCGACCGTTTCACATTGGCCGCCATCGGCCAGGCATCGCAATGCGAGCACGACACCAGAAATCGACCGGGATCGAGCATACCCATTCCATTGGACTCCGCGTCCTGCCGCCTCCTTCAATGATTAATCCATGTGAATCGTTCCGGTGCTACAGCACCGCCGGCATTGGCTCGAGTGCCCTACCGGTTCCGCGCATCCGCAAAGTGCTCAGCGGGCGCCCTTGAGGGTGCAGGAGGTCGTGCAGGTGACCGTCGTGCCGCGGTCGCACGTTTTGCAGGCGCTGACGCACTGGTTCATGTCGCGTGGATTGTAGCTGTAGTTGCGCAACGGACAGGCCGGATTCGTCGAGCCGGTGATGTCCTGCTCCTGATCGCAGGCCGCCGTCATGAGCGCGAATATGATCACTGCAACGAGGCGCATGGGATTGCCCTGTCAGACATGGCAAATCACACTCACGAGGCGCGCTGCATTGCAGCGAACCCCGGCCTTCCCACCAACGAGTGTCGCCGACCGGCGATGCTCGCTTGCTCCAAGGATGCGCGCCAAACGTTAAGAACGGATTTCAGCCGGCTCAGGCCGCAGCCGTCGTCGCGATCGCCTGCCGGATATCGACGGCCAGCTGACGGTACTGTTCCCCGAGCTTCAAATAGAACTCGCGCTTGCTGCTGTCGGTGGCGAGCTTGGCGATCAGCTCGCATTCGGCGCTGAGCGTCTCGAACCGTTCCAGCCTGTCCTCGAGATGTGTCATCGGCGTGTCCCCATCAGACGCCTCATGGACACCCAACCTAAGCCCGGGAAATAGGTCACGGCGAACATCGTTATGGAGTAGCATCTTTTTTCCGGCGCGGCGTGCCGACCGCAAAGGCACGGCTATTTCTGCTCCAGCCGCCAGACGCCGTCCCAATCGGGATCCGGCGGATTGGCCACAAATTGAGCGATGCGGCCGAGCATCGTGCGCGAGGGGCCGTCGCCGGGGACCGCCTCGAGCGCCGCGTTGAAGGCGGCGCGGGCCTCGTCGAAGCGCCGCGCACGATAGGCGGCGAGACCATCGGCATAATGCGTGCGCAAGCTCACTTGCGCATCGCTGAGCGCGCCCGGTCTCGCCATCAGCTCGAAGATCGCCTGCGGCGCGCTTTGGCCCGCGACCGCCAGACGATCGATCTCGCGCAATTCCAGGCGCGATCCGATCCCGTCCGCGGTCGCCTGCGAGATCAGGATGCGGGTGCCGTAGACCTTGTTGACGGCCTCCAGCCGCGAGGCGAGATTCACGGCATCGCCCATCACGGTGAAGCTCATCATCAGCTCGGAACCGATACTGCCGGTCAGGACCTCGCCCGTGGCGATGCCGATGCGAAGATCGCACGGCGCCGGCATGGCGCGGATGCCGAGCAGGTCCGGCAGCTGCTTCTGCAGCGCGGGCACCTGATCGGTCATCTCGACGGCGGCGAGCCCTGCGAGCAGACCCTGCTCCTCCTCCTCGATGAAGGGCGGCCCCCAATAGGACATGATGGCGTCGCCGATATATTTGTCGATGATCCCGCGATTGTTCCTGATGGGAGCAGACATCACGGTGAAGTAGTGGTTCATCACCTTGACGAGGCCGCGCGGCGTCATGCCCTCGCTCATCGAGGTGAAGCCGCTCATGTCGCAGAACAAGATGGTCATCACCCGGCGCTCACCGTCGATGGCGACCTCCGGCCGGTCGATCAGGCCCTGCACCACCTTCGGGTCGATGTAACGGCCGAAGGTCTCGCGAATGCGCTCGTTGTGCCTGAGCTGCTCGATCATGCGGTTGAAGGCGGCAGCGAGCTCGCCGATCTCGTCCTGTGTCGAGACGGTGATGGGCTTGTCGAACCGGCCCGCCTCGACCTCGCGGGCGCCGGCCAGCAGCAGGCGCACCGGTCGCGTGATGCCGCTACTCACCAGCAGCGCAAACACGAAGCCGACGATCGCCGCGAGCAGGGTTACGACCCCCGACACGATGATGGTCTGGTGTTGGCGGCCGATCACCTGAGACGTCGAGAAATAGACCTGCGCCAGCATGTCGGCGCGGATCGCATCGACCTTCCGGTTGAACGCATCGCGCAGCGTGTCGAGGTGTTCCAGCGTGCCGCGGGCCGCGGCCATATCCTTGGCGTCAACCTGCTTGAGCAGTTTCGCATTGCCCTCGTCCAGATCGCGCCGCAGCTCGGTGACGGAGCTTTCGATCCGGACGTCGAGCCGTGCCAGCGCGGCGTTGTCGGAATACGTCCTGGGGTCGTCGATGATCGCGTTGATGAGCTTGCGAGCGGCCTCGGCCTCCCGCTCGAAATTGCGGTCCAAGGCCTCGAAGTCGCGAAGCCGCGCCGCGTAGGCCTCCTCGTCCGACGGCGCCTCCATCCTGGTCATCACCATCCGCCGCTGCGCCAGCGCCCGTTCCAGCGAGCGGATGTTCGCGCGCGCCAGATGGCTATAGGCGGGGATGTAGCGGTTGGTCAGCTCGTCGAGCAAAATGCCGACCTGGCTGGACATCACCATCGACAGGATCGAGGTGACCAGCATCAGGACGATCAATCCGAGCGCGATGCCGACGATCTTGCGCCGGATCGACTGGTTGAAAATCGGCATAGGTACAGGGCAAAGGTTGAAAGGATGAAGATAAGGAACTCATACACCGGATTTCGCCGAGGGAACACGCGCAATCTGGCCGTTCCGGCGTCCTGTACCGTGCGCAATCGTCGCGCGAGTCCAGATCGTTAACAAAGGTTAAAGCCACTGCCTCTTCCGTCACTTCGGAAGTTCCCCAGTTCCAATCCGTATTTTGCCGCATTGTTGCGACAGCCTGAGGATGCGACACGATGCCGACGCATCGTTCGGTACTTTGATTCGCAAGCCGCATGTCGCGGACCTTGGTTTGTAGTGGTTTTCGCAGGGGGGACCATCCAATGAACCAGTGCCTACGCTCGCTCGCGTGTGTCGTTGCCGTGGCCGCGATGGCCCTCCTTCCCACCGAGCTTGCGGCGAAGAGCAGTCAAAAATCATCCGCACCGAAGAAGACGCATGAGGCGAAAGCGGGCAAGCACCGCCACGCCTCCGCCGGCAAAGCGCGGCACGGCAAGCACGCCGAGGCCAAGCGCAAATCGAAGAAGGCGGTCGAGGAGCCCGCGGCCAAGCCGCCGCTGACCGGCGATCTTGCCGCGCTCAAGGACGCCATCGACCTGACGCGCAAGGGCAAGACCGAAGACGCGAGCGCTGCGCGCGACCGCATCACGGACCCTGCCGGACAGAAGCTCGCCGACTGGTTCATGCTGCGCCATCCCGACAGCACCGCGAATTTCAAGCGCTACGCCGCCTTCCTCGCCGCCAATCCCGGTTGGCCGAGCAGCGCCCTGCTCCGCCGCCGTGCCGAGGCACGGCTGTGGCAGGAGAAGGCCGACGCGGCCATCGTGCACAAGTTCACGATGGATCGCCCGACCAGCGCCAAGGGCAAGTTCGCACTCGCGCGCGTCCTGCTCGCCGAAGGTGAGACCGACAGGGCTGCGCGGCTGGTCCGGGAAACCTGGCGCGCGGAGGAACTGTCCGAGCGGAGCGAAGAGGACTCCTATGCGGCGTTCGGCGACCTTCTGTCCGCCGACGATCACCGCGCGCGCATGGACAAGCGCCTCGGCGCCAAGGATTATGCAGGTGCGCGGCGCGCGGCGAAGCGGCTCGGCGAGGACGCGCTCGCGATCGTGAAGGCCTGCGCCGCCGTCACCGGCAAGGCGAGCAAGGCCAAGGATCTGCTCGAGGACGTCGCGGCCGAGGAGCGACGCGATCTCGGTTACGTGCTGTGCCGCGCGCAGTGGCATCTTCAGAACGACCGCATCGACGACGCGGCCGAGGTGATCCTCGCTGCCAAGCCCGACATGATGGCCGCGCAGGACACCGATGCCTGGTGGCGCGAGCGCCGCATGCTGGCGCGCAAGCTGCTCGATCAGGGCAAGGCCAGGATCGCCTATGACGTGGTGCACACGGCCGCGGTGCCGGAAAAGGAGGTCTACCGCGTCGACTATCACTTCATGTGCGGCTGGATCGCGCTACGCTATCTCGACGATCCCAAGACGGCGATGGTGCATTTCGCCTCGATCGACGCTGGCTCGTCCAATCCGATCGCGCTGTCGCGGGCGCATTACTGGCGCGGCCGCGCGGCCGAAGCCATGGGCGCGGCGGCCGACGCGCGCATGAGCTACCGGGCGGCGGCGCGCTATCACACCGCCTATTACGGCCAGCTCGCCCGCGCCAGGCTCGGCCTCGACGGCATCGAACTGCGTCCGCCCTCGCCGGTGCTGGCCTCGGCCGATGCGCAGCTTGCGGACGAGCGCGTGCGCGCCGCCGACATGCTCTACGGCATCGGCGAGCGCGACATGGTGTTCTATTACGCCGAGGATTTCGCCAAAGAGAGCACCGACGTCGCCGCGCTGGAAGCGCTCGGCGAGCTTGCGGGCCGGCGCAACGATGCGCGCGTGATGCTGGAGGTCGGCAAGACCGCGCTGGCGCGCGGGCTCGCGCTTGACCATTACGCCTTCCCGACCATCGGCATCCCCGAGCACAAGCAGGTCGCACCGGCGATCGAGACCAGCGTGATCTATTCGGTGGCACGCACCGAGAGCTCGTTCGAGCAGCGCGACAAGTCGCATGCCAACGCGGTCGGGCTGATGCAGGTGACGCCGGAAGCGGGACGCGACACCGCGAAGCGCTTCGGCCTGACTTACGACTGGGACAGGATGGTCTCCGACCCCGTCTACAACACGCAGATGGGCGCCGCCGAGCTCAGCGCGCTGTTCTCGGAATATCGCGGTAACCAGATCATGACCTTCGCCGGATACAATGCCGGCCGCGGCCGCGTGCGCGAATGGGTGCAGAAGCGCGGTGATCCCCGGGACCCCAACGTCGACCCGGTCGACTGGGTCGAGCGCATCCCGCTGTCCGAGACGCGCAACTACGTCCAGCGCGTGATGGAGAACGTGCTGGTCTACCGGGCAAGGTTCGAGGGCAGCAGCATGATCGCCGGCAAGAGCGACCAGCGCGTGGTGACGCACGAGGCCAGCGCAACGGAGCCAGCGGCGGCCGCAGCACCCATTCCCTGATCGACGCCGCCGGGGCTGGACGCGGCGCCTGCAAGAATACGGTGCTGCGGCTTCTACGCGCGTGCAGCCGCGCAGCTAAAGCGCGATGCGATTAGGATGAATCGTCATCGCGCTTTAGGTTATTGTTTGAGCATGATCGTTTCGGAAAACCGCTTCACACTTTTCCGGATCATGCTCTAGGTGTCACCTCCTTCCATCGTGATCGGGTCGCGACTGTCCAAATAGGCGCCGGTCAAAGCTCTCGCGAAGGTCCAGGCAGTGATCGTGCAGCCCCAGCACCAGACGGCACTCATCACCGTCAACGTCTGGATCATGCTGCCAGCGGCGAGCTCGACCTTGCCGGCAATTGGTTCCGTCCGCCCAGGCACCGGCCAGTGCATGAACAGCGTGGAGAATTCGCCGCGCCGGTAACAATCGTCGTCACAGTAACGGCGCTGCGTCCGCGCATGGCGGACATAGCCGGAGCGGAGCGACCGCGAGCATGTGCTGCACGCGGCCGCGTGCAACGGCGGCTCGTGATTGACCACCACGAATTTCATGAAGCCGCTCTCACGCCATCTTTGGCGAGCGTCTCGCAGAACAGCGCGTAGCACTGATGATCGCAGTAAGGCAGACGGGTCGCGATCTCGCGCAAATAACTGCCGCTGATCGGCTCGTAGCACTGCACGCACGAGGTCTGCCGGAACGGGGTCCGGCCGTTGACCAGCACGAAAGCGAATCTCATGTGGCACCTCCCAAAGCGAAGCAGTAAACGCTGTCGAGCGGAGACAGTGCGGGCGGTGGAGCGCACAGATGATTCCGGCCGTCCGGATTATCCCTGTTTCGCTCCACCTTTTGCGGTGGGATCAGAATGTATCTCCCGTCTTCCCGGCGCCGCGCATAGATCTGGCCGTCGATGTACTGGATGTCGGTCGGATAACAGTCGGCGCTGTTGCAACAACTGAGGCTCGGGTTATCAGGCATGTGCCAGGAGGAATAGAACTTTTCGTGCAGCGCCTGGTCCTGGGGTGGGTGCTTGCGATGAACGGCACCGTGTCCCGTCTCCTGTGCCTGGCCGGCCGCGATGGGGGCGATGAGAACGATCCAGCAGAAGAGCTTGCATGAGCGGTTCAACGCACGGCCTCCCGGATCAACTCTCCAATCCAGCCTTATGCGACCTGGGCCCGAAACAACCACCGGCGGTCGCGTTCGCTTCGCGTGCGGAAACGATCAACGCACTTCTTGGAGCAGAGCGCCGTGCGCCAGGAATAGTAGCGGATCAGGCCAAACTTGCCGCCGCACACCGCACAGCCCTTGACTGAGGAGCAACTTTCGGACGCCGATGGGCGACGCTCAGGAAGTACCGACATATCGCACATTGCTGTCTCCCTCTGTTGCTTGCGCTTTTCTCGGCTGTTCGCTTCGACACTCCCGATGGTCGAGAGGCTAGTCCGCCGGGCACGAAACGCTCAATTGTACGGAGGTAAAATGGCCGACATGACTAGGCATGGAGGAGCTATACCTAAGTTTGTCCCGTATTCGCCCGGGCCCACGCGGCCCGAGTTCAACGAGACGGCGCACGACGCACCGGCTGCACGGTCACCGTGAACCTCGGCCGGCACGGTGTCCTTGAGGCGCCGCAATGGACCTGGCGGTGAGCGGACGGTCCAAAGGCGAACGTCATGACGGCCGACCCGACTTTGGCTGGAATTGCTCCTCTGGCCGCAACGTGCTCTACTCCTCTTCACGCAGAGAGTGCCGGGAGCGTCAGCGATGAAGCCTGGCCGGGCAGCGACGTTCGGAAAGTCAGCCGCGCAATTCCTCGTCGGCTGCTTGAGGCAAACTGTTCCCGCCAAGCAGCGCACCGATGCCAATGCCGCCGACTTGCTCGAGGCGGTCAAGCAATGGCAGCAGGTCTTCGAGCACACGCCGGTCATGTACTTCATGGTCGATCCGGCCGGTACCGTGATCAACGTGAACACATTCGGCGCCGAGCAGCTGGGCTACACGCCGGCGGAGTTGATCGGCCGATCCGTGCTGGATGTCTTCCTCGCGGAAGATCGCGCCACTGTCCGCGCCTGTGTCGCGTTGTGCCTCAAGACCCTTGATCAGTCACACACCTGGGAGATCCGGAAGGTTCGCAAGGACGGCTCGATGTTATGGGTGCGCGAGAACGCCAAGGCCATGCTGCGAGCCAATGGCGGGCCGATCGTGCTGGTCGCCTGCGAGAACATCACTGAGCGGAAGGAGGCCGAGAACGCGCTGCGACAGAGCGAGGCTTATCTCGCCCAGGCGCAGGAATTGAGCCACACTGGTAGTTTTGGCTGGAAGGCCGCAACCCGCGAGATCACCTGGTCCAAGGAGACCTATCGCATCTTCGAATGCGAGGAAGGGACGAAGCCCGCGATCCCCTTCATGCTCCAGCGGATCCATCCGGAGGACCGGCTCGCCGTGCAGCAGACGACGGGCCGGGCGGCGCGCGAGGGCAAGGACTATGATCACGAATACCGGCTGGTGATGCCCGACGGTTCCATCAAATACGTCCGAGCGGTGGCACGGGCAACGCGAGATGCGAGCGGTCGCGTTGAGTTCGTCGGATCGGTAACCGACATCACCGCGACCAAGGAGGCAGAACGCAGGCTTCGTGACAGCGAGCAGCGCTTTCGCGACTATGCCGAAACCGCGTCTGACTGGTTCTGGGAAACCGGGCCGGACCACCGGGTCACCCAGATATCCGAGCACTCCGATACCAACACCGCCCCCGCCGGCCTGATCGGGCTCACGCGTTGGGACATTGCGCCCGACGCCGCTCTCGAGCCCGAAAAATGGCGACAACATCGAGCGGCGCTCGACGCCCACGTCCCGTTCCGCGACCTGGTGTACCGCAGCAAAGACCGTAGTGGGCAGCCGATCTACGTCCGGACCAGCGGCAAACCCTTCTTCGACCCGGACGGCACTTTCCTGGGCTACCGTGGCGTTTGCACGGACGTAACCGCCGCCATCCGGGCCAACCAAGCCGAAGACGCACTGCGCAAGGCCCAGGCCGAGCTCGCCCATGTGACACGTGTCACGACACTGGGTGAGCTGACCGCTTCGATTGCGCACGAAATCAATCAGCCGCTCGCTGCAGTGATCGCAAACGCCGACGCCTGCCTCGCCTGGCTGCAGCGCAGTCCGCCGGATCTCAAAGCGGCCCGCCGCTCGGTCGAGTGGATCATCGAGGACGGCAGGCGTGCCGGCGACGTGATCCGTCACGTTCGGGCGCTCGCCAAGCGTTCTGACATCGAGATGGTTCCGCTCGACGCCAATGCGGTCGTGCGGGAGGCCGTCGCGCTGGTTCAACGCGAGATGGCCAGCCACGCCGTGTCCGTCCGCATGGAGCTGTCGTCGGCACTGCCGAGGATCTTTGGCGATCGCATCCAATTGCAGCAGGTCCTGATCAACCTGATCATGAACGGGATCGAGGCCATGGCAGACGTCCACGATCGCCCGCGCGAGCTGGCGATTCGCTCACAGGCGAGCGGCGATAGCGCGATGCAGGTGAGCGTTTCCGACTGCGGAACCGGCATCAGCGAACAGGCGATAGACCGCCTGTTCACGCCGTTCTTCACCACGAAGTCCTCCGGCATGGGCATGGGCCTGTCGATCTGTCGATCGATCATCGAGGCCCATGGCGGGCGACTTTCCGCCATATCAAACCAGGAGCGCGGCGCGACTTTTCAGATCACCTTGCCCCTCCACCGAGAGGAAGCATCGTGACCGAGCGCGCGGACTCTTCGCCGCCGCAGAAGGACGGCGATCAGCCCCTTGTCCTCATCGTCGACGACGACGCGTCCATGCGCCGTGCGCTCACCAATCTGTTCGAGTCGGTCGGTCTCAAGGTCGAAGCATTCGGCTCGGCGCCGCAGCTCCTGCAGGCCAAGCCGCCAGACGTCCCGAGCTGCCTGGTGCTCGACATCCGCCTGCCCGGAACGAGCGGCCTCGAGCTGCAGGCCGATCTTGCCAGGGCAAATATCCACACGCCTATCATCTTCATTACCGGTCATGGCGATATTCCCATGACGGTTCGGGCCATGAAGAGCGGGGCGATCGATTTTTTGACCAAGCCGGTCCGCGATCAGGACATTCTCGACGCAGTTCAGGCCGCGATCGAGCGAGACCGCAAGCGCCGCGACCTCAACAGGATGGTCTCGACGGTCAGATCACGCTTCGAGTCACTGTCCTCGCGGGAGCGAGACGTATTGTCACTGGTGACGTCCGGCCTGATGAACAAGCAGGTCGCCGCCCAGCTCGGATTGGCCGAAATCACCGTCAAGATCTACCGCGGCCAGATCATGCGGAAGATGGGCGCGAAGTCGCTGGCCGATCTGGTGAGAATGAGCGAGGCGCTCGGGATTGGCCCGAACAAGCCCGATGCACAAACCTAAGTATGAGTTTCCAATCGTGACCGGCAGGTCCACCTTGCGCCTTTATGTTCTAGCCGTGGCGACGGCAAGCGTAATTCCTGGCGAGGAGCGGACGTCTTGTCAGTGGCTTCGGTCATCTCGGTGCTTGACGACGACCCCTACGTTCGGGCCGCGATCAACAATCTCCTGGAATCGCGCGGATACAACGTCCACACATTCGCCTCGGCGGAAGAGTTCCTGAGCTCGACCGATTCGAGCGACACCTCGTGCGTGATCGCCGACGTGCAGATGCCGCTGATGAGCGGAATCGATCTGTTGACGCAAATGCGGGCGCAGGGGTCGGCTACGCCGTTCATATTCATCACAGCTTTCCCGGATGAGGGCGTGCGTGTGCGGGCGCTCGATGCGGGCGCAATCTGTTTTCTCGGTAAGCCGTTCGCCGCCTCGGATCTGATGCAATGCCTGGACCGTGCGCTGGCACCAGGTCACCAAACCACGTCGTGAGCGCCCCGCCGCCAGCAAACGCGGCGGTGACGCCGCGAGGAGTGCGCCGCCCGGTTCAATCCACCTTGATGTTCGCCGCCTTGATGATCGGCCACCATTTCGCGATCTCGGCCTTTTGCCGCGTGCCGAGCGCTTCGGGCGTGAGCTGATCCTTCGGTGTCATCTCGAGACCCTGGCTTTCGAGCTGCTTGCGCACCGCAGGATCGTTCAGCGCCTCTACGGCCGCGGCGTTGAGCTTTGCGACGATCTCCTTCGGTGTGCCCTTCGGCACCCACATGCCCGACCACAGCGTCATGTTGAAGCCTTTCAAGCCCGCCTCCTCCGCGGTCGGGATCTCGGGTGCGGAGGCGAGGCGTTTGTCGTCGGTGACGGCATAGGCGCGGATGGTGCCGGCGCGGACCTGGCTGATGGAATTGGAGGTCTGATCGACGATGATGTCGATCTGGCCGGCGATGAGATCGTTCAATGCCGGTGCAGTGCCGCGATACGGCACGTATTGCAACTTGATGCCGGAGACGCTCTCGAAATAGACGCCAGCGATGTGGCTGCCGGAGCCCGCGCCGGCCGTGCCGGCGGTCGGCGGCGACGGTCGCGACTTCAGCCAGTCGATCAGCTCCTTCAGCGAGGTCGCCGGCACCGCATTCTTGCTGACCACGATCATCGGGTTGCTCGGCAGCAGCACCACCGGCTCGAGGTCGGCAACGAGGTCGAATTTGAGCTTGTAGACGGCGCCGTTGGCGACGTGGGTCCCGAGATGGCCGAACGAGATGGTGTAGCCGTCGGGCGGCGATTGCACGGCACGACCGACACCGATCGAGCCGCCTGCTCCGGTGACGTTCTCGACCACGACCGGCTGGCCCAGCGGCACCCGCATACGCTCGGCGAGCACCCGCGCCATTGCGTCCGAAGGGCCCCCGGCCGCGAACGGCACGATGATGGTAATGGGACGCGAGGGAAAATCGTCGGCGCGCGCGGCGCCTGCAACAGCGAGAACAGCAATCAGCGCAGCCCAGAAGGCCTTCTTCATTGTCTTCTCCCCAGTGATGTCTTTTTCTTCACCTCGCCCCGCTTGCGGGGAGAGGTCGAATTGCGAAGCAATTCGGGTGAGGGGGAGTCTCCGCGAACTCAACTGTCACTGTGTTTGCGGAA
>NZ_LAXE01000001.1:4239616-4321165 GCF_003122645.1 Bradyrhizobium sp. SUTN9-2 | reverse complement strand
TCTCCGCGAACTCAACTGTCACTGTGTTTGCGGAAGCAGCCCCTCACCCCGACCCTCTCCCCGTAAGAACGGGGAGAGGGAGAAGCAAGTTAGAACTTCGAATAGTCAATCGACTTGTGGCGATCGAGCGTGCGGGTGACCGGCGGCAGCGGATATTTCAGGCCGGTCGCGCAGTTGAACAGCATGACGCGATCGGTCTTGCTGACCCGGCCGTCGGCGAGACTTTCCTTGTAGGCGGCGTAGGTCGCGGCACCCTCGGGGCAGAGCAAGAGCCCCTCCTCGCGCGCGACCTCGTTCAGCGCCGCCGAGATCTTGTCGTCATCGACGGCAATGGCAAAACCTTTGCTCTCGCGCACGGCACGCAGGATGAGGAAATCGCCGATTGCCTGCGGCACGCGGATGCCCGAGGCGATGGTGTGTGCGTCCTCCCAGCGCGTCGCATGCTCGGTCCCGGCCTCATAGGCGCGCACCATCGGCGCGCAGCCGGAGGCCTGCACCGCGACCATGCGCGGGCGCTTTGAGCCGATGAAGCCGATCTTCTCCAGCTCGTCGAACGCCTTCCACATCCCGATCAGGCCGGTGCCGCCGCCGGTCGGATAGAAGATCACGTCAGGCACGTCCCAGCCGAGCTGCTCGGCGAGCTCGAGGCCCATCGTCTTCTTGCCCTCGATGCGGTACGGCTCCTTCAAGGTCGAGGTGTCGAACCAGCCGACTTTCGCCTTGCCCTCGCCGACGATCTTGCCGCAATCGTCGATATAGCCGTTGACGCGGTAGACGGTCGCGCCCTGCAGCTCGATCTCGCTGACGTTCACCTCGGGCGTATCGGCCGGGCAGAAGATCGTGGTCTTGATGCCGCAGGACGTGGCGTAGGCCGCCAGCGCCGCGCCGGCATTGCCGTTGGTCGGCATCGCCATGTGCTTGATGCCGAGCGCCTTGCCCATCGACACCGCCATCACGAGGCCGCGCGCCTTGAATGAGCCGGTCGGCAGCCGTCCCTCGTCCTTGACGATGATCTCGCCGCCGCCGAGTTTTGCGCCGAGCTTCGGCAGCCGGATCAGGGGCGTCGTGACTTCGCCGAGCGAGACGATGTCCTTGCATTTGCGCACCGGCAGCAGCTCGCGATAGCGCCACATGTCGCCGGGGCGCTGGGCGAGCGCATCCTTGGTCAGCGCCTTCTTCACGCCCGCGAGGTCGTAGCGGACCAGAAGCGGCTTGCCGGCCTTGGAGAGGTTGTGAACCTCGTCGGCCGCGTAATGATCGCCCTTCATCGCGCATTCGAGATGGGTGACGAAGGTCGGGCGTTCGATGGTGAGATTGTCGTTGTCGTTCATGGGATGATTTCCTTCTTGTTCTGCAAACAGCTCTCTCTGCTCGTCATTGCGAGCGAAGCGAAGCAATCCAGAATCTTTCCGCAGCAGCAGTCTGGATTGCTTCGCTTCGCTCGCAATGACGGCGGCGGGCGACGCGCTCGCCCCTCAAATGTTCAACACCCGTCCATACGCATCCAGCACGGCTTCCTTCATCATCTCCGATAGGGTCGGATGCGGGAAGACCGTGTGCATCAGCTCTTCTTCCGTCGTCTCCAGATTCATGGCGACGACGTAGCCCTGGATCAGCTCGGTGACCTCCGCGCCGACCATGTGGGCCCCGAGCAGTTGGCCGGTCTTCTTGTCAAAGATGACTTTGACCAGGCCCTGATCCTCGCCGAGCGCGATCGCCTTGCCGTTGCCGACGAAGGGAAAGCGGCCGACGCGGATCTCGCGGCCGTTCTCCTTGGCCTTGGCTTCCGTCAAGCCGACCGATGCAACCTGCGGGTGGCAATAGGTGCAGCCCGGGATCATGTTCTTGTCGAGGGGATGCGGATTGAGGCCCTTGATCGCTTCGACGCAGATCACGCCCTCATGCTCGGCCTTGTGCGCCAGCATCGGGGGGCCGGCAACGTCGCCGATCGCGTAGATGCCGGGGACGTTGGTCTTGCCGTAGCCGTCGACCACGATGATGCCGCGGTCGGTCTTCACGCCGACTTTTTCCAGGCCGAGATTCTCGATGTTGCCGACGACGCCGACCGCCGAGATCACGCGCTCGAACTCTGATGTGACAGGCTTGCCCTTGCCGTCGTCGATGGTGGCGAGGACGCTGTCGGCCTTCTTCTCCAGCTTGGTGACCTTGGTCGAGGACATGATCTTGATGCCCTGCTTCTCCAGCCGCTTGCGGGCGAGGCCCGCGATCTCGGCGTCCTCGACGGGCAGAATCTGCGGCAGCACCTCGACCACGGTGACGTCGCTTCCCATGGTGTGGAAGAACGAGGCGAACTCGATGCCGATCGCGCCGGAGCCGACCACCAGCAGCGACTTCGGCATCCGCTCCGGCACCATCGCCTCGAAATAGGTCCAGACCAGCTTCTTGTCCGGCTCGAGGCCGGGCAGCACGCGCGGCCGCGCGCCGGTGGCGACGATGATGTGCTTGGCCTGGTAGGTCCCCTCGCCTAGCGCGCCCTTCGGGCCCTCGACGTCGGACTTCTTCACCGTGACCTTGCCGGGCGCATCGATCGAGGCCGCGCCCCAGATCACGCTGACCTTGTTCTTCTTCATCAGGAAGCCGACGCCGTCGTTGAGGCGCTTGGAGACGCCGCGCGAACGCTGCACCACCGCCTTCGGATCGAACGAGACCCTCTCGGCGGAGAGCCCGTAGTCCTTCGCGTGCTGCATGTAATGGTAGATCTCGGCCGAACGCAGCAGCGCCTTGGTCGGAATGCAGCCCCAGTTGAGGCAGATGCCGCCGAGATAGGATTTTTCGACGATCGCGGTCTTGAAGCCGAGCTGCGCGGCGCGGATGGCGGTGACATAGCCGCCGGGGCCGGAGCCGATGATGATGACGTCGAAGGATGTGTCGGCCATAGCGGCTCCCGTTCAACTCAAGAAGCGCCGCGGGCGCGGCGCTTGACCAGAAAAGACCTCACCAGCCATTCGAGCAGCACCACCAGGACTATGATGGCAAGCGCAGTGAGCACGATCGGCTGGGCGATGTTCCGTGCCAGCTGCTCGCCGGCAAAGAACGCAGAGTGAAGAAAATCGAGCCCGACGGGGTGGAGCGCGACGATGACTCCGAGCAATAGCGATATCCATGGCCAGCGGGTCCGGACATTCAAGGTCGCCCCCTCTGCCGCCGCTTCAGACCATCATCATCACGGGGTTTTCGATCAGCTGCTTGAACGCGCCGATCAGCTCGGCGCCGAGCGCGCCGTCGATGGCGCGGTGATCGCAGGACAAGGTCACGCTCATCATGTGCGCGATCTCGATCTTGCCGCCGCGCACCACGGGACGCTCCTCGCTGGTGCCAACCGCAAGGATCGTGGCATGAGGCGGATTGATCACCGCAGTGAAGTGGCTGATGCCGTACATGCCGAGGTTGGAAACGGCCGTGGTGCCGCCCTGGTATTCCTCCGGCTTGAGCTTGCGCGAGCGGGCGCGCGCGGCAAAATCCTTCATCTCGTTGGAGATGGTCGAGAGCGTCTTGGTCTCCGCTTTCCGGATGATCGGCGTGATCAGGCCGCCGGGCATCGCGACGGCGACGCCGACGTCGGAATGGTGGTGCTTGACCATGCCGCTTTCGGTCCAGCTGACGTTGCAGTTCGGGATCTTCTGCAGCGCCACCGCCATCGCCTTGATGACGAAATCGTTGACCGAGATCTTGTAGAGCGGCTTCTTCTCCTTGTCCTTCGGCGCGGCGGTGTTGATCTCCTCGCGGGCAGTGAGCAGCTTGCCGATGTCGCAGTCGATGGTGAGGTAGAAGTGCGGGACGTTCTGGATCGATGCGGTCAGGCGCTGGGCGATGGTGCGGCGCATGCCGTCATGCGGGACGATGTCGTAGGAGCCGGGCTCGAACAGCGACAGGATCTGCTTGTCCGACATGGTCGGCGCGATCGCAGGCGCGCCTGACGGTGCCGCGGCGGGCGCTTTCAGACCCTTGCCGGACTTGGCCTGCTCGACGTCGCGGGCGACCACGCGGCCGTGCGGACCGGTGCCGGCGACCAGGGCGACATCGATGCCGGCCTCCTTGGCGAGACGGCGCGCCAGCGGCGACGAGAATACACGGCCGCCATGACCATTGGCTTGCGCTGCCGGAGCTGCAGCCTGCTGCGCGGGTGCCGCGGCGGGCGCAGCAGCTTTCGGTGCGGCAGGCGCAGGCGCGGGAGCCGGCGAAGCAGGAGCCTCAGCAGCCTTCGGCGGCGCGGCCGAAGCGCTGGGCTTGGCGCTCCCTGCAGCCTTCACGTCCTCACCCTCGCCGGCGAGTACCGCGATCACGTCGTTCACCGGAACGTCCTGCGTGCCCTCGGGCACCAGGATCTTGGCGATCGTGCCCTCGTCGATCGCCTCGACCTCCATGGTCGCCTTGTCGGTCTCGATCTCGGCGATGACGTCGCCGGACTTGACCTTGTCGCCCTCCTTCTTCAGCCACTTGGCGAGGTTGCCCTTCTCCATCGTCGGCGAGAGAGCGGGCATCAGGATGTTGATGGGCATGCTGACCTCAAGAAGAACTTTGCAAAACGTCGTCATCCGACAGCGGCGACGAACAGACCAGGTTTAGTTGCCGATGTCGCCCTGCCACAGGCGCTCATTGGCAGGGATGGAACGCCAATTCTTCATCATGGTGATGGAGCGGTCGTCGGCAAGGTCGATCCACGGAATCCCGAACTTGTCGAGAATGTCCTTGGAGCCTTCGAAGGTGACGGATTCCCCGATCACCACCAGCTTGACCTTGAACAGCGCGAGCGCGCCGGCGCACATCGAGCAAGGCGACAGCGTGGTGTACATGACGGTGTCGTGGAACGAGATCGCGCCGGCCTCGCGCAGGCAGCTCATCTCGCCATGCAGGATCGGATTGTTCTCCTGCACGCGGTTGTTGTGGCCGCGGGCGATGATCTTGTTGTCGCGCGTCAGCACCGCGCCGATCGGCAAGCCGCCCTGCGCGATCGAGGCTTCCGCCTCGCGGATCGCCTCCAGCATCAAATCGTAATGATAGGCTTCGATCGCCATGGTCAGTGCCCCTTGCCGCGCGGCGTGGTGGTGCCCGTGTCGGTGGGGCGCTCGATCTCGGCCTGGAACATGTCGAGGATCCGGTTCAGCGCGTCCTCCTCGGTATATTCGCTCTCGCGCGCATAGGCGCGCGCGGCATGACGTGCGAGATCGACGAGCAGGAGGCCCCACATGTCCGGCTCCTCGAAGGCGCGCTGGAACGCCATCGACAGCCCACCGTCCAGGACGAACACGCGCAGGATCTCGACCGCGTCGTCGCGGGTCATGACGTCTGGCGGCAGTGGCTGCTCCTTGGGGCCTGCCATGGTCTACCTGTAGCAGACGGCTTTAGCGGCCTCGACGACGTCCGCCGCCGAGGGCAGCGCGAGCTTCTCCAGGTTCGCGGCATAGGGCATCGGCACGTCCTTGCCAGACACGCGCGTCACCGGCGCATCAAGATAGTCGAAGGCGTTCTCCATGATGCGCGCGGCGATCTCGGCGCCGACGCCGCTCTGGGCCCAGCCCTCTTCCACGGTGACGGCCCGGCCCGTTTTCTTGACCGAGTTGATGATGGTCTCGGTGTCCATCGGGCGCAGCGTGCGCAGGTCGATCACCTCGGCCTCGATGCCGTCCTTGGCGAGCTCGTCGGCGGCCTTCAGCGCATAGGTCATGCCGTTCGACCAGGAAATGATGGTGACGTGGCTGCCGGCGCGGACGATGCGCGCCTTGCCGATCGGGATGATGAAATCGTCGAGCTTGGGCACTTCGCCGGTGTGACCGTACAGCACCTCGTTCTCGAGGAAGATCACCGGGTTGGGATCGCGGATCGCAGCCTTGAGCAGGCCCTTGGCGTCCGCGGCCGAATACGGCGCCACCACCTTGAGGCCCGGGACGTGCGAATACCACGCCGAATAGTCCTGGCTGTGCTGGGCGGCGACGCGCGCGGCCGCACCGTTCGGACCGCGGAACACGATGGAGCAGCCCATCTGGCCGCCCGACATGTAGAGCGTCTTGGCCGCGGAGTTGATGATCTGGTCGATCGCCTGCATGGCGAAGTTGAAGGTCATGAACTCGACGATCGGCTTGAGACCGGTCATCGCGGCACCGACGCCGACGCCCGCGAAGCCGTGCTCGGTGATCGGCGTGTCGATCACGCGCTTGGCACCGAACTCCTGGAGCAGGCCCTGGGTCACCTTGTAGGCGCCCTGATATTCGGCAACTTCTTCGCCCATCACGAACACGTCCGCGTCGCGGCGCATCTCTTCGGCCATGGCATCGCGCAGCGCTTCGCGGATGGTCTGCGTCACCATTTCGGTGCCAGCGGGGACTTCCGGATCCGGCTCGGCGACGGCCTGCGGAGCAGGAGCGGCTTTCGGCGTGGGCGCCTCGGCCTTTGCTGCGGCCGGCGGCGCGGACTCCGCAGCCTTCGCCGCCGCTGCGGGTGCCTTGGCGAGATCAGCCGCGCTCTCGCCGTCTGCGAGGATGGTCGCGATCGGGGTGTTCACCGCGACGTCGGCGGTGCCCTCGGGGATCAGGATCTTGCCGAGCGTGCCCTCGTCGGTCGCCTCGACCTCCATGGTCGCCTTGTCGGTCTCGATCTCGGCGATGACGTCGCCGGACTTGATCGTCTCGCCCTCTTTCTTCAGCCATTTGGCGAGGTTGCCCTTCTCCATCGTGGGCGACAACGCGGGCATCAGCACTTGAATTGGCATATCTTCTCCAAAGAAAGCTTGCGCGCGCGTTCAGCGGTACACGTCGGTCCAGAGCTCGGCGGCATCCGGCTCGGGATCATGCTGGGCGAAATCGGCGGAGGCGTTGACGATGTCGCGCACTTCGGCGTCGATCGCCTTGAGATCGGCCTCGCTGACCTTGGCGGCGAGCAACCGATTGCGAACCTGCTCGATCGGATCCTGGTCGTGGCGAACCTTCTCGACCTCCTCGCGCGTACGATATTTTGCGGGATCGGACATCGAGTGGCCGCGATAGCGGTAGGTCTGCATCTCCAGGATGAAAGGACCCTTGCCGCCACGGCACCAGGCCGCCGCCTCCTCGCCCGCCGCCTTCACGGCGCGGACGTCCATGCCGTCGACCTGCTTGCCCGGGATGTTGAAGGACGCACCGCGCTTGGAAAAATCCTGCTGTGCCGAGGCGCGCGAGACCGAGGTGCCCATGGCGTAGCGGTTGTTCTCGATGACGTAGATCACCGGCAGCTTCCAGAGCTCCGCCATGTTGAAGCTCTCATAGACCTGGCCCTGATTGGCCGCGCCGTCGCCGAAATAGGTGACGCTGACATTGTCGTTGCCGCGATAGTGGTTGGCAAAGGCAAGGCCGGTGCCGAGCGAGACCTGGGCGCCGACGATGCCGTGACCGCCGTAGAAGTGCTTCTCCTTGCTGAACATGTGCATGGAGCCGCCCTTGCCCTTGGAATAGCCGCCGCGGCGTCCCGTCAGCTCGGCCATGACACCGTTGGCATCCATGCCGGTCGCAAGCATGTGACCGTGGTCGCGATAACCGGTGATGACCTGATCGCCCTCTTTGAGGGCCATCTGCATGCCGACCACCACGGCCTCCTGGCCGATATAGAGGTGGCAGAAGCCGCCGATGGCACCCATGCCGTAGAGCTGGCCTGCCTTTTCCTCGAAGCGCCGGATCAGGAGCATGTCGCGGAGCGCCTTGAGTTCCTGCTCCTGCGTGAATTCCGGGGGCGAACCGCCGTCGGTCTTGTCCTGTGGAGCGCTTGCGGCGGCTTTCTTGGGTGCGGCCATGGGAATTCCGGGTCAGAGAAAACTTTCGCCCTCTCTAACCCAAGTCAAACGCCCTTGGAAAGCACCGCGGCGGCATGGCACGACTTTCATTATGCCGCACTGCAACGTGATCGAAATATTGCAAAATCTTTGGCGCTGATCGGGCAACAAATCTATGAGTGCCATCGCGCGCGCAGATTCGTGACCGGATCAAGAACAGTGCACGACGCCAATCCCGACATGCGGAGCGGACGGCGCCGAAGCGGCGCCGCCCTCTCCGATCCGATCAGAAGAAGCCGAGCTTCTTCGGGCTGTAGCTGACCAGGAGGTTCTTGGTCTGCTGGTAATGATCGAGCATCATCTTGTGGGTCTCGCGCCCGACGCCCGACTGCTTGTAGCCGCCGAACGCCGCATGGGCGGGATAGGCATGGTAGCAATTGGTCCAGACCCGGCCGGCCTGGATCTCCCGGCCGAAGCGGTAGCAGCGATTGGCGTCGCGGCTCCAAACGCCGGCACCCAGGCCGTAGAGCGTGTCGTTGGCGATCGCGAGCGCCTCTTCGTCGGTCTTGAAGGTCGTGACCGAGACGACGGGGCCGAAAATCTCCTCCTGGAAGATTCGCATCTTGTTGTGGCCCTCGAACACGGTCGGCTGGACGTAGAAGCCGCCGGTGAGATCGCCGCCGAGATCGGCGCGTCCGCCGCCGGCCAGCACCTTGGCGCCCTCCTGCTTGCCGATGTCGATATAGGAGAGGATCTTGCTGAGTTGCTCGCTGGAGGCCTGCGCGCCGATCATGGTGGTGGGATCGCGCGGATCGCCCTGCTTGATCGCAGCGACGCGCTTGAGCGCCCGCTCCATGAAGCGGTCATAGATGTCGGCGTGGACCAGCGCCCGGCTCGGACAGGTGCAGACCTCGCCCTGGTTCAGCGCGAACATGACGAATCCCTCGATCGCCTTGTCAAAGAAATCGTCGTCCTCGGCGGTGACGTCCTTGAAGAAGATGTTGGGCGACTTGCCGCCGAGCTCTAGCGTGACCGGAATAAGATTCTGGCTGGCATATTGCATGATCAGCCGGCCCGTCGTGGTCTCGCCGGTGAAGGCGATCTTGGCAATGCGCGGGCTCGACGCCAGCGGCTTGCCGGCCTCGAGGCCAAAGCCGTTGACGATGTTGAGCACGCCGGCCGGCAGCAGGTCGGCGATGATCTCGGCGAAGACCATGATCGAGGCCGGGGTCTGCTCGGCGGGCTTGAGCACCACGCAATTGCCGGCGGCCAGCGCCGGCGCGAGCTTCCAACAGGCCATCAGAAGCGGGAAGTTCCAGGGAATGATCTGGCCGACCACGCCGAGCGGCTCGTGGAAATGATAGGCGATGGTGTCGTGGTCGATCTCGCCGATCGAGCCTTCCTGGGCGCGGACGACACCGGCGAAATAGCGGAAATGGTCGATCGCGAGCGGCAGGTCGGCGGCGCGCGTCTCGCGGATCGGCTTGCCATTGTCCCAGGTCTCGGCAATCGCGAGGCGCTCGAGGTTCTCTTCCATGCGGTCGGCGATCCGGTTCAGGACCGCGGCGCGCTCGGCGACGCTGGTGCGGCCCCAGGCGGACTTGGCGGCATGCGCCGCGTCGAGCGCTGCCTCGATGTCCTGCGCGTCGGACCGCGCGATCTTGCAGACCACCTGGCCAGTCAGGGGCGAGGCATTGTCGAAATATTTCCCGGAGATCGGCGCGACGAACTTGCCGCCGATGAAATTGTCGTAGCGTTCGGCAAAGGGCACTTTGGTGACGCTGAGGAATTCCACCTTGTTCATTGATCACTCCCGATGTTGCTGTTTGCGCTTGTCGTCGCCTGTTCGCGACTTGCGCCGACGATGATGCGGGAGGTGTTTTCTGTCAGCCCGGGCGGAAGCGATGGTGGGGCGGACCTGTCGCAGAACTGCGACAGTCGTGGACGAGGTAAGCGTGAGATGGAGCGCTCACGGCCACCCTACCGTCATTGCGAGCGCAGCGAAGCAATCCAGAGTCCCTCCGCGGAAAGATTCTGGATTGCTTCGCTGCGCTCGCAATGACGGATGAGCTCAGTGGTTCAGCTCGAACCGCTTCAGCTTCCGATGGAGCGTGGCGCGGCTGACGCCGAGGGCCTTGGCGGCGGCGGAGACATTGCCGCCGGCGCGGAGCAGCGCCCGCTGCAGCACCGCGCGCTGGCCGCCGGCAAGATGATCGCGCGCGGCATCGCCGCCGAGAAGATCGGCCGCGGGCACCGGCCGCAACGCACCGCCGGGCGCGATGCCGAGCGCCAGCCGGGCGGAGCGCGTTGCGCCGATCACGAGATCGTCCGCATCGACCGCAACGAGGCCGCCGCAGCTTCCATCCGCCGCCTGTGTCAGCACGATGCGGGCATGGGCGAAGACCTTGCGAAACAGGTCGGCCTCGATCCGCCTGGCCGCCTCGCCTGCCGCGAGCGCGATCAGGCTGGCAAAGGCGTCGGTGCGGTCGGCGCGGCAGGAAGAGACGTCGAGCACGCCCGCGAGCGCCGCCTCGTGATCGTAGATCGGAACGGCGGTGCAGCTCAGAAGCGTGTTGCGCGCAAAGAAGTGCTGGTCGCGATCGATGGTCAGCGGACGCAGCTCGACGAGGCAAGTGCCGATACCGTTGGTGCCCTCGTGCTCCTCGCTCCAGAGTGCACCGGTCCAAAGGCCCCAGGACTGAAACGTCGCATCGTCCGCCACCGTGCCGCGGCGATCGACCGGCACGCCCTCGCGATCGGCGAGCAGCACGCAGCAGCCCGCAGCGCCGACAGCCTGATAAAGCCGGTCCATGGCGCCCTGGGCGGCCGCCAGAAGCGGCGCGATGCGCTCGCGCGCCTGCTGCAGCTCGGCCTCGGTCAGCCGCATCGGCGCGGCGTGGCCGCCGGGATCGAGATGGTGCAACCGGGAGGAACGGCGCCACGAGGCCACGAGCGCGGACCGTGCCGCCTGGCCTGACGCTATGGCGGCCTCGACGCGGGCCGCGTGATGCCGGGGCATTGTCCCATTCATCACAGTTTCCTCCGGATATCGATTGTAGGACGCGCCGGTGCTCCCCGGTTGATCTGCGTCAACTTCAGCGCGCGCCAGCAAAGGCATGAGCCCGCCGCGGCGCCGCCGTCAAGGGAACCGCCCGGTTCGGGGGTTACGACCTTCGCAGGAGGAGGCAAAGTTGTGGTGGTCGGATGTCAGCAGCGACTTTCCCTGCGGCGTTCGAAAGCTGCGGATGCCGCTAGTTCGCCGGGATCATTCGAACGAGATCGCGCGGATGGACATAGTCGAGCTGGAAGCGCGCCCGCTCGTCCAGCATGTCCGGGTCGATCTTCTCGGACCGCAGCAGCGACACCCGTTGTTCGCTTCTGGCGCGCTCGCGCTTGAGCTGAGCCAGCTCGCTGGTCAGAGCGATGATCTCCTGGTCGAGCTCCTGGCGGGCGTTGAGACCGTATTTGCCGGTGTAGGCGTTGACGCCGAAATAGCCGACGATCGCCGCCGCCATCGCATAGAGGGCAAGACCGGTCAGGATCGATTTCAGGCGCGCGCGGGAGACCATCTTTGGAAGATGGGACAGGTTGGTTAAGGAAGTGCTAATTGCCAGAACGAGGCACTATCTCCATGACGCGTCATGCCCGGGCTTGTCCCGGCCATCCACGTGCTTTGCCGGCGATAACGAAGAACGTGGATGCCCGGGACAAGCCCGGGCATGACGGAGCGTCGGCTTGGCCGGAAGCTCAGCCCTGATTCTTCGCCACATGCGCGGCGAAGGCGTCGATGTATTGCTGCAGCACCGTCTTGAGGGAGTCCTTGGTCAGATTGCCGTCCGCATCGAAGGCATCGCCGACGCTACTGAGATAGATTTCCGGCTGCTGGAGGACCGGACCGGAAATGCCCGGCAGGATGTTCTGCAGATGCTTGGCCGCGCTGACGCCGCCGAGCAGCCCCGGCGAATTAGAGATGATGCCGACCGGTTTGCCGAGGAACGAGCTCTTGCCATAGGGGCGCGAGGCGACGTCGATGGCGTTCTTCAGGACGCCCGGGATCGAGCGGTTGTATTCGGGCGTGACGAACAGGACGCCATTCGACGTCTTGAGCTTCTCGCGGAAGGCGAGCCAGTCCGCGGGCGGCGCGCCCTCTAGGTCCTGGTTGAAGAACGAGATGCCCGCCGGCGTGATCACCTCGAGCTTGAGCGAGGCAGGCGCAAGCTTGGCGAGCGCATTGGCGATCTTGAGTGAGAAGCTGTCCTTGCGCAGGCTGCCAGCGATCGTGACGATGTTGTAGGCCATTGGGTGTCCTTGAAGGCTCGAGCGGAAATGCCGGGACGGCACTTAAGCCATCCGGGTCAATAGATGCAAGTGCATGAACCGGTCCGATTTGGAAACGCTGCGTTTCTGGAAATGGGTCCGGTTGCGATCCGTCCAGGCCACGATCAAAAGCAATCAGGCCGCCAAGCGGCGGCCTGATGCGTGTCGATAACCGACCGAAGCGATCACTTGTTCGGGTTGATGAGGAATTTTTCGCCGGTGGCCCGCTTGGCGTAGACTGCGATATTGGCGGGATCGAGCGCCTCGGCGAGCGAGACAACCTTGGTGTAATGGCTGGCGAAGGTGGTTTTGAGCTCGGATGCCACGCGCTGGCGCAGGCGGCCGATCTCGGCCGGGCCGATGTTTTGAAGGAATGGCGTGAGCAGCCAGCCGCCGACGCCCCAGCTGAGCCCGAACGAGCGGTTCAGCTCCGTCGGCCGCGTGTCGAGGCTGCCATAGATGTAGACCTGCTTGTACACGTTGGAGCCGTAGCGGCTGTATTCCTTCGCGGTCTTGTTGGCTGCGATCTCCATCGCGGTCAGGATCTGGCTCGCCAGCTTGCCGCCGCCGATGGCGTCGAAGGCGATGGTGGCGCCGGTCTCGACCAGCGCGTTGGTCAGATCGTCCATGAAGTTGGGCGCGCTGGAATCCACGACGTACTTTGCGCCGATCTTGTGCAGGATGTCGGCCTGCTCCTTGTTCCTGACGATATTGACGAGGCCGATGCCGTCCTTGATGCAGATCTTGTTGAGCATCTGACCGAGATTGGAGGCTGCGGCCGTGTGCACGAGCGCCTTGTGGTTCTCCCGCCGCATCGTCTCGGTCATGCCGAGTGCAGTTAGCGGATTGACGAACCAGGAAGCGCCGTCCGCCGCCGTGGTGCCCGGCGGCAGCTCCATGACGTCGCGGACCTTGAGCACGCGGTACTGCGTGTACATCCCGCCGCCGATCATCGACACCGTCTTGCCCATCAGGGCCTTGGCCGCATCCGACGATCCGGTCCGTATCACCGTGCCGGCGCCCTCGTTGCCGACCGGCAGCGACTGATCGAATCTCGCCGCCATCATCCGCATCGCCGCCTCCGGCATCGTGGCGGTGATGACCGGCATCTCCTTGCTGCCGGAGACCTTGGCGGCCGACATGTCGGCGGGACCGATCAGGAGCCCGAGGTCGGACGGGTTGATCGGGGTGGCCTCGACGCGAACCACGACCTCATCGTCGGCCGGCTCCGGGGTCGGGACCGTCACGAGAGACAATTCCAGCTCGCCGCTCTTCTTGAGCAGCGAACGCAATTCCAGTCCGGTCTTGCCGTCACTCATGTCGATCCTCCCCTGTCCTTCTGTTCGCGCGGATCGAGACGCCGGCTTACGCCAGCGCCTTCAGTGCCGCCCTGCCGCCATAGAGCGCCTGCTTGCCGAGCTGCTGCTCGATGCGCAAGAGCTGGTTGTATTTGGCGGTCCGGTCGGACCTTGCAAGGGAGCCGGTCTTGATCTGACCGCAATTGGTGGCGACCGCGAGGTCGGCGATGGTGGAATCCTCGGTCTCGCCGGAGCGGTGCGACATCACCGAGGTGTAGCCGGCCTTGTGCGCCATCTCGACCGCGGCGAGCGTCTCGGTCAGCGTGCCGATCTGGTTGACCTTGATCAGGATCGAGTTGGCGCGGCCGGTCTTGATGCCTTCGGCAAGGCGCTTGACGTTGGTGACGAAGAGGTCGTCGCCGACCAGCTGGCACTTCTTGCCGATCAGGTCAGTGAGCTCCTTCCAGCCGTCCATGTCGTCTTCCGACATGCCGTCCTCGATGGTCACGATCGGATAGCGCGCGACGAGGTCGGCAAGATACTTCGCCTGCTCGGTGATCGAACGGGTCTTGCCCTCGCCTTCATAGACGTATTTGCCGTCCTTGAAGAACTCGGTCGAGGCGCAGTCGAGGCCGAGCATGATGTCGGTGCCCGCCTTGAAGCCGGCCTTGCCGATCGCATTCATGACGAAGTCGAGCGCGGCGTCCGCCGACGGCAGGTTCGGAGCGAAACCGCCCTCGTCGCCGACATTGGTGTTGTGGCCGGCCTTCTTCAATTCGGACTTCAGCGTATGGAAGACTTCCGCGCCGTAGCGCAGGCCCTCGGCAAAGCTCGAGGCGCCGACCGGCAGGATCATGAATTCCTGGAAGTCGATCGGGTTGTCGGCGTGCACGCCGCCATTGATGATGTTCATCATCGGCACCGGCAGCAGGCGCGCGGAGGTGCCGCCGACGTAGCGATAGAGCGGCATGTCGAGCGAATTCGCGGCCGCCTTGGCGCAGGCCAGCGAGACGCCGAGGATGGCGTTGGCGCCGAGCCGGCTCTTGTTCGGCGTGCCGTCGAGGTCGATCATGATCTGGTCGATCTGGGCCTGCTGCTCGACATCGAGGCCGCTCAGGGCCTCGAAGATCTCGCCATTGACGGCGCCGACCGCCTTGGTCACGCCCTTGCCGAGATAGCGGGCCTTGTCGCCGTCGCGCAGTTCCACGGCCTCATGGGCGCCGGTGGAGGCGCCGGACGGAACCGCGGCGCGGCCGAGCGCGCCGTCCTCCAGCACGACATCGACCTCGACGGTGGGATTGCCCCGACTATCGAGAATTTCGCGGCCGATGATGTCGATGATGGCGGTCATGATGTCCACTTCCGTTCGTTGGGGCTGATCGGTGCCGCGGGTCTTACACGGGCCGCAAGCAAATGTGAACGCTTGGACGCACGGCTCCGACTGACGCGAAAGGCGCCTCAGAATATGCTCGACCGCATCTGGTCCGCGTGCCCAACCTCAATCTCAAACAGTCGGGGTAACGCCATGAATCGCCGCCAATTTCTTGCTTCGAGCGCCGCGCTGCTCGCCGCCCGCCCAGGTTTTGCGCAGGAAGGCCCGTTCCGGACGAGATACTACCCGATCAGCCCAGGCATCGGCCTGCACGATCTCACGCCCGCCCCTGACGGCACGATCTGGTTCACGGCGCAGGGCAAGGGCCTGCTCGGCAGCCTCGATCCACGCGATGGCCGTTTCAAGACGGTCAGCCTAGGCCAGGGCGCAGCCCCACACGGCGTAACCGTCGGGCCCGACGGTGCGCCCTGGATCACCGAAGGCGGCCAGAACGCGATTGCGCGGGTCGACCCTGCCGATCTCAAGGTGACGCTGTTCCGCCTGCCGGAAAAGTTAGCCTCCGCCAATCTCAACACCGGCGTGTTCGACAGGGATGGCACCTACTGGTTCACCGGCCAGTCCGGCTATTACGGCCGGCTGTCTCCGAAGACCGGCGAGATGAACGTGTTCAAGGCACCGAAGGGGGTCGGCCCCTACGGCATCACGGTCACGCCCAAGGGCGATATCTGGTACGCCTCCCTCGGCGGCAGCCATATCGCGAAGATCGACCGCGCGGGCGGCAATGCGACCGTGGTCGAACCGCCGACCCCGAACCAGGGGTCGCGGCGTGTCTGGTCGGATTCGAAGGGCCGGATCTGGGTCAGCGAGTGGAACAGCGGCCACGTCTCGGTGCATGATCCCGCCGACGGCTCGTGGAAGACCTGGAAGCTGCCGGGCGAACGTCCCCGCGCCTATGCCGTTTATGTCGACGATAAGGACAAGGTCTGGCTGACCGATTTCTCCGCCAACGCCATCGTGCGCTTCGATCCCGCCACAGAAAAGTTCAATGTCTTCGCCAGCGACAAGGCCAACGCCAATGTCCGCCAGCTCGACGGCCGTCCGGGCGAGCTATGGGGCTGCGAGTCCGGCAACGACCGGATCGTCATGATCCAGACAATCGCCGCCGGTTGACGACGAGCCCGTTTGCGTCCATCCCGGCATCCTCTGGAGCGCGATCTTATCGCGCTCCTATTGCTTAATTGAGCATGATCTTTCGGAAAACCGGCCCACTTTTCCGGATCATGCTCCACAGGATGTTGACGACGATGGCGAAAAAGTCCCTCCAGCTCGGCCGCGCGGTCGAATGGCCGCACACGCCGGAAGAGGCCCAACTCGACCGCGTGCCCAATCCGCAGAAAGGCACGGATTATCTGGTGCGCTTCACCGTGCCGGAATTCACCTCGCTCTGCCCGGTTACGGGCCAGCCGGATTTCGCGCATCTGATGATCGACTACGCGCCGGGGGCGTGGCTCTTGGAGTCGAAATCGCTCAAGCTCTACATCGCGAGCTTCCGCAATCACGGCGCCTTCCACGAGGACTGCACCGTGATGATCGGCAAGCGTATCGCGTCCGAGATCAAGCCGAAATTCCTGCGCATCGGCGGCTATTGGTATCCGCGCGGCGGCATCCCGATCGACGTGTTCTGGCAGACCGGCCGCGTGCCGAAGGGCCTGTGGGTGCCGGAGCAAGGCGTGGCGCCCTATCGCGGGCGGGGCTAGAGCATGCTCGGTCACGTGTGACCATCAAGAGAAAACGGCCTCGGTCGACAGCGACGAGGCCGCTCTCGCAGCACGGTCCTAGCTTGCCAAGCGCTGCCTCAGGCTCTGGTAGAGCGCCGTCTCGAAGTTCATATAGCCGATGAACGATGTCGGATCACCGAAGGGCAGAATCTGGGTGGCCCAGAACCCGCCGACGTTGTTCTGCCGATCGATCCAGTAGAACAGGTTGGCAAGCCCGGCCCAGCCAAGCGCGCCGGCGGGACGTCCTGTCGGGGCTTCCTCGTCGTTGACCATGAAGCTCAACGCCCAGGATTTGGATTGGCCCGGAAAGAATTCCGCATCATTGCACAGTGACGGGATGACACCCGTGATCGGCGTTACCTTCCTGTCGCCCAGATGGTTCTTTTCCGCCATCCGAACGGTTTCGGCTTTCAGCACGCGGCCGTGTTCGCCAACCCCTTCATTCAGCCACATGCGGATGAAACGCATGTAGTCGCCGACCGTGCCGTACAGGCCGTGGCCGCCCATATGGACTTCGGGCTTTGCTGGAAGCTCGAAATCCATCGGCGCCAGGGACCCGTCGGCATTCCGCGCGTGGATGCCGGCCAGTTTCTGGCGCATCGCATCGGTCAGCTCGAAGGTCATGTCCTCGATCCCGAGCGGTTCGAAGATGCGTGTCTTGAAGACTTCACCGAGTCGCTTGCCCGCGATGGCCTCGACGATCTGGCCGCACCAGTCGAGATTTGTTCCATAGTCCCAGCGCTCGCCGGGATCGAACAGCAGCGGGGTTATCAGGGAGGCCTTGGTCGCGGTGATCACGCTGGGCTGCCCCTTCTCCTGCGCCAGCCGGTTGTAGATGTGGTTGATGAAATCGTAGCTCAGGCCCGCCGTGTGGGTCATCAGCATGCGCGTGGTGATATCGCGCTTCGGTGCACGCAGGATCGGCTCGCCCGCTGCATCGAAGCCCTCGATCACCTGCAGCTTTCCGATCTCGTTCGCGTAACGCTTCGCGGGCGCATCGAGATCGAGCTTGCCCTCCTCGACGAGTTGCAGAACGGCCGTGCCGGTAATCGCCTTGGTGGTGGAGAAAAGGGCAAAGACGCTGTCGGTGGTCATGTCCGCCGGCCGATCGAGACGGCGTTTGCCGGCTGCGCCTTCATAGATGTTGCGCCGGCGGTCCGTCACCATCGCGACAACGCCGGGCACGCGCGGCGTGGATGTGACGACGCCGTCGAGAACGGCATCTGCCGTCGCGCCAAAATTCATGATCATGATCGTCCTCCCGTGCTGGATTGTTTGATGTGGTCGACGCTCGCGTCGCGAGCGCTCATTGCATCGCGAAGCCCTCGTAACCGTTCACCGCGACCTCGTCGCACTTCTGTCGATACGCGCCGACGCCGCCGCAGTACGACAGGACACGGCGCGGCTTGCCTTCGACGTTCGAGCCCAGGTACCAGGAATTGGTTTTCGCGATCAGCGTCGCGTTTGCGATCTCATCGTGATGGGCCACCCAGCTGTCCTGGGCGTCCTTTGTCGGCTCGACCACCTTCAGATCCTTGCTGCGCATGTACTTGATGCAGTCATCGATCCATTCGACCTGCTGCTGCAGGCACGTGGTCATGTTGCACAGCGCAGCCGATGGAGCGAGCGGAACGGCGGTCGTGAACAGGTTGGGATAGCCGTGAACCTGCAGGCCCATCGTGGTGCGGATGTCCCTGCCCCAGTCCTCCCTCAGCGATCGGCCGTCGCGGCCCCTGATATCGATGCGCGTCAAGGCACCGGTGCCGGCGTCGAAGCCGGTCGCTAGGATAATGACATCCAGCTCATGGACCGTACCGTCAGCGGTCTGAATACCAGTGGGCGTGACGCGATCGATCGGATTGCTCTTGACGCTGACGATCTCGACGTTGGGGCGATGGAAGGCCTCGAGGAAGTTCTGCTCGAGCGGCACACGGTGCGTTCCGAAGCCATAATCGGCAGGAATCAACGCATCGCACAGTTTCGGATCCTCGAGCCGCTCGCGCATCTTCCCGCGCACGAATTCGGAGATCTCGGCATTGACCTCCGGGTCGAAGAACAGCTCGGCGAACGAGGATATCCATAGCTTCAGAGAACCGTCATTCCAGCAGGCCTCGATCACCGCGCGGCGGCGCTCCGGCGTGAGGTCTGCCCAGGCGTGCTCGAAGTCGTATTCAAAGCCGGTGAATGTGCGCGGCAGGCGTTCGGTGAGTGACTTGAATCTCGACTTGTAGTCCTCGACCTCCGCGGCCCCAAATTTCGGATTCTTCATCGGGATGATGTATTGCGGCGTCCGGATGAACACCTTGAGATGGCCGACATCGCCGGCGATCGTCTGGATGACCTGGATGCCGGTCGCACCGTTGCCGATGACTCCGACGCGCTTGCCTGCGAGGTCGACAGGCTGCTCCGGCCAGCGCGCCGTATGGAACAACCGTCCCTTGAAAGTCTCCTGCCCAGGAAAGGATACGTAGGGAGCCGACAGCATGCCGCAGCAGGTGACCAGAAACTGGGTGTCGATCACGTCGCCCCGGTCGGTCGTGACCAGCCAGCGCTGCGTGGCCTCGTTGAAGTGCGCGCTCTTGACCGTCGTACTGAACTGGATGTCCTTGCGCAGATCGAGACGGTCGGCGACGTAGTTCATCCAGCGCTCGATTTCGGGCTGGCCCGGAAACTTCTCGCTCCAGCTCCAATCCTTGTAGAGCTCCTCGGAGAAAAGATACTGATAGATGTAGGCCTCGGAGTCGAAGCGCGCGCCGGGATATCGATTCCAATACCACGTGCCGCCTACGCCTGACGCGGCGTCGATCCCCCTGACGCTCAATCCCTGCTCGCGCAGACGATAGAGTTGATAGAGCCCGGCGACGCCGGCTCCGACAACCACGGCATCGAATCTCGCTGGTCCATGCGAACCGTTGCTTCCATTGGATTTGGTCAGGGCTTCCGCCATTTCTTCCTCCTCGGTGATTTTTGAGTGCGCACGACCTTCCCCATCCGTCATACGATCGGATGGTGGTGCAGCGCGTCATTGTTGATCCCATCAGTGCGGGACGGGGGAAGCTATGAGTATTCCGGCGGCTGGAGCTTGAACAAATCGGACAATTCTTTGAACGAAGCCGGACGTCCGTTGCCGGTTCTGCAGTTCGGCAACGCGGCTCGCTTGGCAAATGGCAAAACCGGCTTATGCTCGTCTCCGCCGTTCGGCCAATGAGAAGCAGAAGCGGTCAACCGCGCCTTAGAATCAGGGAAGGAGTCGCGCGCGATGGGCCAATTAATCACGGTTGAGGAGCTCCCCCGCTACGCTCCCGGCCAATTGATGCTGGACAGTTCCGCCGTGGGCAAGGCTGACTTTCGGTTGCGCGTCTTCCGCTATGCGCCGTCCGACATCTGGGTGCCGCCGTCCGAGAATTTCCTGATCGTCGTCTATCGCGAAGGCACCACGTCAATGAACCGCCGTGTGACCGGCGCGTGGAAGCAGGATCACGTCGGACGCGGTGTCACAACCCTGCTGACACGTGCGGAGCCTTCGAACTGGCGCTGGAGCAACGACCTCGAAGTCAGCCATTTCTACATCTCGCCGAGCCTGATGACGAAGACCGCGAGCGAGGCATTCGACCGCGAGTCAGAAGGCGTCGAACTCCACGATCTGCTCAGGATCGAAGATCCGGTGCTGACCTGGATCGGCGACCGGATGGTGCAGGAAGTGTCCGAAGGCGGCCCGGGCGGCCGGCTCTGCTACGATGCGCTGGCACTTCAGGCGAGCGTGCACATCTTGCGAAAATGCGCCTCGGTTGAATTCAAGCTGCCCTGCTCGCAGGGGCGCTTCAGGCCAGCGCATGCAAGGCTGATCGAGGACTATGTCGAACAGAACATCTCCAGGAACATTACGCTCGAGGAGCTAGCCAACATCTGCAACTGCTCGCCGGTGCAGTTCGCGCGCAAGTTCCAGGTGCACTATGGCATGCGGCCGCATGCCTATGTCCTGAGCCGCAAGGTGGAGCGCGCCCGCCAACATCTGCGCAAGGATCGGCTCGCCCTGAAGGAAATTGCGCTCTTGAGCGGATTTTCCGATCAAAGCCATCTTAATCGGATTTTCCGCAGACACATGAACGTCACGCCGGCTGAGTATCGCAGGAGCTGCGCGAGCTAGCCTCCTCCGCCCAGTGTGACGTGGACGAAGTGAGACAGCCCCCACCCGTGTTCCGCGCAAGGTGCAGCGCGAAACGCTGCGCCCCGCACAGCCGGGACCGAGCGCCACGAATTCCGGACCCCGGATCAGCAACGCACCACGCCGCAAGTGCGGCGCGCTGCGTCGCATCAGGGGAACGAAAAACAATGTCTCGGTATAGTCAGTAGGCGCTCAGCAAATCCACCTTGGCATTCGCAAGCACCAGCCGCCGCGCCAGGATGGCGGCAAGATTGCGCACGATCTTCAACGACGTTTCCGGGTGCAGCCGGCGGTAATCGGCAAAGCTGTCGAGCGGCAGTTCGAGGCAGGTGACGGGCGTGTCGGCGAAGACGTCGGCGCTGCGGCTGTGCTCCAGGATCGCCATCTCGCCGAATTCCATGCCGGGACCATGCGAGGCGAGCCGCACGCCGCTCCGCAGCTCGCGCGGTGGGCGGGGACGTCCCGCCCACACGCTTTTTCATCCGCCTCAGGTGATCGCGATCGGGCAGCCATTGCTGCCGGTCGCGCCTTTGATCGGCGATGGCGTGAAGCAGTAGACGAACTGGTACTTCTTGTCGGCAATCAACTCGTCGAAGATCAGGTTCTCGTGGTTGAGAATGCCGTGCTTGGTCTGCAATTCGGAATGAACCGCGAAAGCGAGCGACTTGTCGGGATTGGGCACCACTTCGACCGCCCAAGTGTCGGCCGCAGTCAGCGCGAGATCCTTCTCGATGATCCACTTCGCGGCATCGAGGCCGATCCCAGGCTCGCCGCTATTGTAGCGATCATTGTTCTTCATCCACAGGGAGCCCCAGCCGGTGTGGAACATGATCGCATCGCCTGGCTTGATGTCGCTCTCCGCGATGCTTTGCTTCGCTAGCGCCGCCTTGATATCGGCTGAGGTGATCTCTTGGCCCGCATCCATCATGCCGCCCTTCAGCGCGACCATATCGATCAGGTGGGCGCGTGTGAACAGCGGCTTGAGCTTCTCGGTGCCAAGCTTCTTCAGGCCGTAGGCGTCGCCGATCTCAGCGGCAGTGAAGCCGTTGTAGAAGCGCATCTCGCTCTTGTCGCCGTCCTTGCCCAACTGGATACCGATATGGCCGAGTCCGTCGAATTGTGTGCCGGTCTGGCCGATTTCGGTGGCGAGAAACTCGTCGTGATAGACGAGCTTGTTGTCGCCGAACGGGCCGCCAGTCGGCCCGCCGGGAATGCGCAACGAGAATGCGCGGGCGCCGAACAACGGCATGCCTTGCTCGTAAACGCGGCCGATCTTGTAGATCTTGCCATCCTTGATCCACTTCACGGCATCGAGAACCTTCGCCGGCGTGATGTGGTTCGACGCGCCAGCCTCGTCGTCCTTGCCCCATTTCGAGGGCCACCAAGGCTTGTCCACGCCCTTTGGCATCGCCGGGGTTTGGGCTTGGGCCGCGGTGATCGGTGCAAGTGAGAACTTGCCGTGCATCGCACCTGCGAATGCCGCCCCGGCCGCACCAGCAAGGCCTGCCGTGCGGAGCAAGGTCCGCCGATCGGTCGCCGCACCGCCCTTCTCTTCATCGCCTTTGGTATCGTCCATCGCTTCCTCCCGGGGTGTGCCCGCTAAGATCGGGCTTAAGATCCTGTTTTCGGAATGCTCGTCCTCCATTAGGCTGTTGTCCAGCGACAAAAATAAGACCAGGGTTGAGGACGCCGATGAGCCTGTTCGAGAGCGACAAATCCGCCGAGCGGACTCCGGTGTCACTGATCACCGGCTTTCTTGGCAGCGGCAAGACCACACTGCTCAACCGCCTGCTGCGCCACGACGCGATGAAGGACAGCGCCGTCGTCATCAACGAATATGGCGAGGTCAGCCTCGACCACCTCCTCGTGGAACGCGTGGACGGCGAAGTCGCCGTGCTTGCGAGTGGTTGTATTTGCTGCACTATTCGAAGCGATCTGGAAGAAACCCTGCGCGCGCTGCTGGTGCGCCGCGATCGTGGCGAGGTACCGGCGTTCCGCAGGATTTTGGTCGAGACGACGGGGTTGGCTGATCCCGCTCCCATCGCTCAGCTGCTGCTGAACAACCCCTTGGTCTCGCATTTCCTGCGGCTCGACACCGTGGTGACGACCGTCGACGCGGTCAATGCTGCGCGGCAGCTCGACCGCCAATACGAGGCGGTGAAGCAGGTCGCGCTCGCTGACCGGCTGCTGATCACCAAACGCGATTTGGTCAATGATACTGACGCACTGGACTTGCGGCTTCGTCGGCTCAATCCCAGCGCCAGGATCGAGAACGTGGCGCATGGCGATGTCGATCCGGCTCAGCTGTTCGGCGCAGCCCTCATTGACCCCGAAAAGAAGACAGCCGATATCGAGCGCTGGCTCAACGAGCAGGCGTTCGCCGACGCCGCCAAGGCTGCACATGAGAGCGGCCCCCATCATGATGACGGTCATGCCCATCACGAGCATCATAGCCACGATGCATCGATCCTTAACTTCATGATCGCATTCGACGATCCCCTTGACTGGATGGCCGTATCGCGCTGGCTCGCGCATCTGCGCGCCACCCGGGGCGAGGACCTCTTGCGGGTCAAGGGCATCTTGAATCTTCGCGATGAAGAGACGCCGGTCGCGGTTCATGGCGTCCACCACGTCTTCCATCCGCCGGTGGCGCTTGCAAAATGGCCCCATGCTGCCGACCGCCGTTCGCGCATCGTGTTCATCACCCGTGGCATTACGCGTCACGAGGTGCTTGACCTCTGGCAGGAGGCCCACGCGGGCGCCTGAGCGCCACAAAGACCGCTCGCGAAGCTTTTTGAGAGGGCGCTTCTTCCGGACGCGGCCTCAGACGCGGGCGTCTGACGGCGCCCGCTGCTTGAGCAGCCGCGCGCAGACGAGGCCGAGCAGCACCATGATCGCGGCGCTCGAAGACAGGGTCGCCATCTTGCCGGCATGCTGAAGCCCGAAGCCATAGGCGAGCGGTCCCACCGTCTGTCCCATGAAGAAGAAGAACGAATGCAGCGACATTGCCGTGGCGCGCGCCTCGACCGAGAGCTCGCTGGCGAAGACCTGGAGACAGCCATGGGCGATGTAGAAGCCCCAGCCCATCACGACGAGATTCAGCGCCTGCACTTCCCAGCGTGGACCGAAGGCGACGGCGATGAGCTGTGAGGCCACCAGCGTCATCCCTGCGATCATCATGCCCTTCACGCCGAGCCAAGGCAGCAGGCGCGACACCGTCAGCGTGTAGAACAGGCCGCCGACCGCAAAGCCGGCGATGACGATGCCGGCGATCGATAGCGAGGTCTGGCCGAGCTCGAACAGGAACGAAGCGATGTAAGGAAACAGGCCGAGCACGCAGCAGCCTTCGATGAACACCGCCGAATAGCAGACATAGGCATTCGGGTTGGTGAAGATAGTGCGATAGCCGGCCTTCAACGCCGACAGGCTCGTCTTCGGCGGATGCTTGACCTTGGCGCCACGAAAGCCGGCCGCGACCGCGATCGATGCGATGATCACGAGGACACCGAGCACCGCCAGCACGCCGCGCCAGCCGAGGAAATCACCGATCAGGCCTGAGGCCGAGGCGCCGAGCAGATTGCCCGTCATGGCGCCGGCGAGCGTGCGGCTGATCGCAACCTGGCGTTTCTCGGGACCGACGAGATCGCTGGTCAGGCTGAGCGCCACCGGAAATACGCCGCCGGAGCCGATGCCCGCGAGGATGCGAGTTGCGAACAGAACCGAGAACGACGTCGAGAATGCGCCCAGGATGTTCGCGAAGCCGAGCAGCGCGAGGCAGCCGATCATCAGCCGGGTCTTGCCGAACAGGTCGGCGGCGGCCCCGATGATCGGCTGGATGATCGAGAAGGTGAAGGCGAACACCGCGGCAAAGCCCGCGGCGGTCGCGATGCTGACGCCAAAATCCTCGGCGACGTGCGGCAGCACCGGATCGAGCGCGCGGGCCGACAAGGCAGCGGCAAAGCTTGCGCCTGAGATGACGTAAAGCGCCGTCGGCAAGCCGTGATCTTGCGGCCGCGCCTCGCTCTGCTGCATCAGCGCGGATTCTTTGCCAGCGCGTCGAACGCCATCAGCCGGGCGATGAGCCCCTCGAAGTCGCGCAGCGGTACCATGTTGGGACCGTCGGACGGCGCGCGATCGGGATCGGGATGGGTCTCGATGAAGACGCCGGCAACGCCGACCGCGACAGCTGCACGCGCCAGCACCGGGACGAATTCGCGCTCGCCGCCCGAGGACGTCCCCTTCCCGCCCGGCTGCTGCACCGAATGAGTGGCGTCGAAGATCACGGGCGCGCCGGTGGTGCGCGCCAGGATCGGCAGCGCGCGCATGTCGGAGACGAGCGTGTTGTAGCCGAACGAGGCGCCACGCTCGGTGACGAGCACGTTGGAATTGCCAGCGCTGGTGATCTTGGTCACGACGTTGGCCATGTCCCAGGGTGCCAGGAACTGGCCCTTCTTGACGTTGACGACCTTGCCGGTCGCGGCCGCCGCCAGCAGCAGATCGGTCTGCCGGCACAGAAAGGCTGGAATCTGCAGGATGTCCACAGCCTGCGCCACCTCGGCGCATTGCGTGGCTTCGTGCACGTCGGTCAGAACAGGCAAGCCGAGCGAGGATCGGATTTCCGCGAAGATCGGCAGCGACGGCGCAAGACCCAGCCCGCGCGCCGCCGCCGCGCTGGTGCGATTGGCCTTGTCGAACGAGGTCTTGTAGACGAGGCCGATGTTCAGCCGCTCCGCGATCTCCTTCAGCGCGGAGGCGACCTCCAGCGCATGCTGGCGGCTCTCGAGCTGGCAGGGCCCAGCAATGACCGAGATCGGCAAATCATTGCCGAATTTGACCCTGCCGATGGTGACGACCGGCGCCGCCGAATTCGAAGAGCTCAAGGCACATCCCTCGTTTCGGCGCGACCATAGCCGCCACGAGGGTCGGATCAACCCTCTTCCGCCCGGACGGTCCGAATATCAGGGTTGCGCCAGGGTTCCCTGTCCGCTGCCTGCTACTTCACCGCCGAGAAGGCGGTCGGCGCCAGGATCTGGCTGACGATGTTGGCGACGATCTGGCCGTCGGCTTCGCTCTCGGCGCGCGCCTTCATCCAGTCCGGATCGGTCATGAACGCGCCCCACTTCTTCTCGCGCTCGGCAAGCGAGTCCCAGGCGAGGAAATAGGTCAGCTCCTGGTTGGATTCGCCGATCAGGGTGGTGAAGAACCCGGCCTGCTTGATGCCATGCTTCTCCCAAATCTTGAGCGTGGCGGTCTCGAACCGTTTGAGCAATGCCGGTAGGCGGCCGGGCACGCAACGATAGACGCGCATTTCGTAGATCATTCTTGCTCCCTCCCTGGCAGGAGCGGCGGTTATACCCGCTGGCCACAACTCTGTCTTGAGCCTCACCCGGGGCCCCCTCATGGCGTTCCGCGCATAGCTCGATAGCGCGGGGCCGGCGCTCTTGATAATGTGCAGGCTCGGTCAGGGCGCATCAGCCGCCGACGGCCCGAGAGCAATCGGCAAAACGACCGAAGCGATCAAAGGGGGCGAAGGCAATGACCTATTTTGATCTCGGACCCTACAGCCGCAAAATCACCACGACTTCGCCCGATGCGCAGCTCTGGTTTGACCGAGGGCTCAACTGGGTGTTCGGATTCAACCACGGCGAGGCGATCAAATGTTTTCGCAAGGCGCTCGAGTTCGATAGCAGCTGCGCGATGGCGCATTGGGGCATCGGCTACGCCGCGGGTCCCAACTACAACCTGCCCTGGGTCCGCTATGACGCACAAGGCCGTCAATTGGCGCTGGCGGGATCATACGATGCGACGCAGGACGCCCTCGCGCAGGCGGAGAGGGCGAGCCCGGTCGAGCAAGCGCTGATCCGCGCCTTGTCGGCGCGCTATCCGCAGCGTGAAGCGATCGAGGACATGGCGCCGTGGGACAAGGCCTTCACGCGAGAGATGCGAAAGGTCTTCGCCACGTATCCCGAAGATCTCGAGGTCCGAGCCATCTTTGCCGAATCGATCATGAACGAGACGCCGTGGCTGATGTGGGACCTTGAGTCTGGAGAACCCACCAAGGGCGCTGGCACCGAGGAATGCAGGGCCGTGCTCGAACAAGCTTTCGATCGATGGCCGGCTGCGTGGAATCATCCGGGGCTGCTCCATCTCTACGTCCACCTCATGGAGATGTCGCCCTTCCCGCAAAAGGCGATGCGGGCTGGGGACCGGCTGCGCGGGATCGCCCCCGATAGCGGCCATCTGATCCACATGCCGACGCATCTCGACGTGCTGTGCGGGCAGTACAACGACGTCCTGCTCTACAATCAGAAGGCGCTGGCGACCGACCGCAGATTCCTCGCTTATTCGGACGATCCGGGTGTCTACCTGGTCTATGTCATCCACAACTTCCACTTCGCCATCTACGGCGCGATGTTCCTGGGTCAATACGCCCCCGCTATCGCAGCGGCCGAGGAACTCATTGCCACCGTGCCCGAGCCAGTGCTGCGCATTCAATCGCCCCCCATGGCGGACTTCCTGGAAGGCTACTTGACGATGAAGCAGCACGTTCTCGTGCGTTTCGGCAAATGGCACGACATCATTGCCCAACAGCTACCGGAGGATCGCGAGCTATACTGCTCCGTGACGGCAATGATCCACTACGCCAAGGCGGTGGCTCATTCAGCGCTTGGCCACGTCACTGAGGCCGAAGCCGAGAAAGCGTTGTTCGCTCAGGCGAAGACACGCGTGCCGGAGAGCCGGCTCGTGCACAACAACAAGGTCGTCGCCCTGCTCGGCGTGGCCGAAGCCATGTTGAATGGCGAACTGGAATATCGCAAAGCCAATTACGACCTCGCGTTCGCTGAGCTGCGCAGATCGGTCGCACTCAGCGACGCCTTGCCCTATGACGAGCCGTGGGGATGGATGCAGCCACCGCGTCACGCACTCGGCGCGCTGCTGCTGGAGCAGGGACGAATCGAGGAAGCCGAGGCAGTGTACCGTTCCGATCTCGGCCTGGATGGAAAGCTGAGCCGGGCCTGCCAGCATCCCGACAATCTGTGGTCGCTTCACGGCTTGCACGAATGTCTCATGCGGCGTGGCGACAAGGCCGAGAGGCCGCTGATCAAGCAGCGACTTGACCTCGCCCAGTCGCGGGCGGAGGTGCCGATCAAGGCATCTTGCTTCTGCCGCAGGATGGACATCGCGGCCGCGTAGCCGGACGTGCGAGCAAGACTTTGTCAGGGCAGACCGAGCCGGCTACACCAGCCGGCTCTGCTTCGCCGCCGCCTCGATGAACGAAGCGAACAGCGGATGCGGCTCAAAGGGGCGCGACTTCAGCTCGGGGTGGAACTGGACGCCGATGAACCAGGGGTGATCCTCGTACTCGACGATTTCAGGCAGCACGCCGTCGGGCGAGAGGCCTGAGAACTTCAAGCCGTGCTGCTCGAGGCGGTCCTTGTAGGCGGTGTTGACCTCGTAGCGATGGCGGTGACGCTCGGAGATTTCGGTTGCGCCGCCATAGACCTGCGAGACGCGGCTGCCGCGGTTGAGCGTTGCCGGATAGGCGCCAAGCCGCATCGTGCCGCCGAGATCGCCGGCCTGCGAGCGCTTCTCCAGCTCGTTGCCGCGCAGCCATTCCGTCATCAGGCCGACCAGCGGCTCCTTGGTCGGGCCGAACTCGGTGGAGTTGGCGTCCTCGATGCCGACGAGGTTTCGCGCGGCCTCGATCACCGCCATCTGCATGCCGAAGCAGATGCCGAAATACGGCACGTCGCGCTCGCGCGCGAACTGCGCCGCCCTGATCTTGCCCTCTGCGCCGCGCTGGCCGAATCCGCCGGGCACCAGGATGCCGTTGACGTGCTCGAGGAACGGCGCCGGATCCTCCTTCTCGAAGATCTCGCTCTCGATCCAGTCCAGATTGACCTTCACCTTGTTGGCGATGCCGCCATGCGAGAGCGCCTCGATCAGCGACTTATACGCATCCTTCATGCCGGTGTACTTGCCGACGATGGCGATGGTGACGTTGCCCTCGGGATTGCGGATGCGCTCGTTGATCTCCTGCCAGCTGCGCAGCTCCGGCGGAATCCGCGAGGCGATGCCCAAGGCAGCGAGCACTTCGTCGTCGAGGCCCGCATTGTGGTAGGCCTCGGGGACCGCGTAGATGTTGTCGACGTCGCGCGCCTCGATCACGGCGCTTTCGCGCACGTTGCAGAACAGCCCGAGCTTGCGCCGCTCTTCCTTCGGGATCTCGCGGTCGGTGCGGCAGAGCAGGATGTCCGGCTGGATGCCGATCGAGCGCAGCTCCTTCACGGAGTGCTGCGTCGGCTTCGTCTTCAGCTCACCGGCGCTGGGAATATAGGGCAGCAGCGTCAGATGGATGTAGACGGCGTGATCGCGCGGCAGCTCGTTCTTGAGCTGGCGGATCGCCTCGAAGAACGGCAGGCCCTCGATGTCGCCGACGGTGCCGCCGATCTCGACCAGCACGAAGTCGTAATCGTCGTTGCCGTCGAGGACGAATTCCTTGATGGCATTGGTGACGTGCGGAACAACCTGGATGGTCGCGCCGAGATAATCGCCGCGGCGCTCCTTGGAGATGATGTCCTGGTAGATGCGTCCGGTCGTGATGTTGTCGGCCTTGGTCGCCGGCCGGCCGGTGAAGCGCTCGTAGTGACCGAGATCGAGATCGGTCTCCGCGCCGTCATCGGTCACGAACACTTCGCCGTGCTGATACGGCGACATCGTTCCGGGATCGAGGTTGAGATAGGGGTCGAGCTTGCGGAGGCGGACCTTGTAGCCTCGGGCCTGCAGCAGGGCACCCAGTGCCGCCGAAGCCAGACCCTTGCCGAGCGAAGAAACCACGCCGCCGGTGATGAATATGTACCGCGCCATGGGACTTAACCTCTAATCCCCTAAATACGATTCGCCAAAGCGATTCGTATTCCGCCCCAAAGATTTTGCGGGCCTGTGGGTGAGCCGAAACGAAGAGTGATGACAGTGCCTTGATGGGGATTGTTGATGCAGGACGGTAGCTACTGCCCTGCATGGCCCCCCTGCTTTATTGCGAGCGCGGCACCTGAGGACCGGTCGGAGCCGGTGCCTGCTGCTGCTCGTCAGCCTTCTTCAGTGAATCCAGGATGCCGCCCGAGGTCGGCGGCGCGATCGGCGACCCGCCGGCCGGCTGGGTCTGCGAGGGCTGGCCGATGATCGACGACGGCTTGCGGTCGTAACCGGCATACCAGGACAGGAACAGGCTGGTGAGGAAGAAGCCGACGGCCAGGATCGCGGTGGTCCGCGTCAGAAGGTTCGCCGTGCCGCGGCTCGACATGAAGCCCGCGCCGCCGCCCATGCCGAGGCCGCCGCCTTCCGACTTCTGGAGCAGGACGGCACCGATCATGACGGCGACGATCATGAGGTGGATGACGATGACAACGGTCTGCATGATATCCTTCCGTCACAAGCGGGCGGCGCCTGACGGCGGCCGATCGCGCTTCGCGGGTTTTCCTGAAGTTGCGCGGTGTTACACGATCGGAGGTGGCATTGCCACCCCCGATCGGGCCCGGTCCCGCGGTTTGGACTTAGCTAGGGGCAGCCCTTAGCGATCGCAAGGAAATCGGCCGCCTTCAGGCTGGCACCGCCGACCAGAGCCCCGTTGACGTTCTTCACCGCCATCAGTTCGGCCGCGTTCGAGGGCTTGACCGAGCCGCCGTAGAGGATTCGCATCGTCGCGCCCTCAGCCTTGAACCTGATGGTCAGGAGTTCCCGGATAAACCCATGAATCTGCTCGACATCCTTGGCTGTGGGGGTCAGCCCGGTGCCGATCGCCCAGACCGGCTCATAGGCCACGACCAGATTGGCCGCCGTCGAGCCCTCTGGCAGCGAGCCGTCGAGCTGGCCGCGCAGGATGTCCAGGGTCTGGCCGGCGTCGCGCTGGCCCTGCGTTTCGCCGATGCAGACGACCGCAACGGCCCCGGCGCGCCAGGCCGCCTCGGCCTTCTGCCGGATCAGCGCGTCTCCCTCCCCGTGGTCGGCGCGGCGCTCGGAATGGCCGACGATGATGGCGGTCGCGCCTGCATCGGCGAGCATTTCGGCGGCGATATCGCCGGTGTGGGCGCCGAAGGCCTTGGGGTGGCAGTCCTGGGCCCCGACCGCGACCTTCTTGCCGCGCGCCTTCTCGGCGAACGCCGCAACCAGGGTCGCCGGCGGGCAGACCAGCAGGTCGGCCTTGCCAGCCACGTCTGCCGCCCCGTTGAGCATGGCGTCGAATTCAGCAGCCTGGGCTTTCAGGCCGTTCATTTTCCAATTGCCCGCGATCAGCGGTCGGATGGCGTCGGTCATGTCAATGTCCAGCAGAATGAGGTTTGTTCATGCGCTAGCAGAGGTGCTCCTGCAGTTCCAGAGACCAGAGGCCCTTTCGCCGCAGCCTCAAGTGGTCGCCCGGGGCGAGGTTGCGGGGGGAAAGCCGCCACTTTATGATGATCTATCAATTTGGTGACGCGCTTTTGCGGAATCTGCATTAAGACGCGCTCCCGTTCCCCTCCTGACCAAACAAGTTGGACCAAATGCTCCGAGGAATACGCAAGGCCTCATCGAACTGGCTCGGCAAGATCGTTATGGCCGTGGTGATGGGCGTGTTGATCATCAGTTTCGGCATTTGGGGCATTGCCGACATCTTCAAGGGCTTCGGCCAGTCCACGGTCGCCAAGATCGGCAGCACCGAGATCTCGCTCAACGAGTTCCGCCAGATCTACACCGACCGCCTGCAACAGATCAGCCGCCAGTTCGGCCGTCCGTTGACGCCCGACCAAGCGCGCGCGTTCGGCCTTGACCGCCAGGTGCTGCAGCAGACCATTGCCGAGGCCGCGCTCGACGAAGAGGCGCGCCGGCTCGGCCTCGGCCAATCCGACGAGCAGATCCGCCAGCTCATCATGAACGACCCCAACTTCAAGGGTATCGGCGGCAATTTCGACCCCAATCGCTTCCAAGCCTTGATCCGCAATTTCGGCTACACCGAGCAGCGCTATGTCGCCGAGCAGCGCAAGGTATCGCTGCGCCGGCAGATCACCGGCACGGTCGGCGCCGGCCTCGAGCCCCCGAAGGCCATGGTCGACGTCCTGACGCGCTACCAGAACGAACAACGCTCGATTGAATTCGTCCGGCTCGACGCCGCGCAGGCCGGTCCGATCGACCCGCCCTCGCCCGAGGCGCTTGCCGCCTATTTCGAGGATCACAAGGTCCAGTTCCGCGCGCCCGAATATCGCAAGATCTCCTTCGTCGTGGTCTCGCCGGAAGAAATCGGCAAATGGACCGAGGTCTCGGACGAGGATGCCCGGAAGATGTTCGAGCAGCGCAAGGACCGGCTCGGCACGCCTGAGAAGCGCCAGATCCAGCAGATCGTCTTTCCGAACGTTGCCGAAGCGCAGGCCGCTCGCGAGCGCCTCGTCGGCGGCACGTCGTTCGAGGACATCGGCAAGGAACGCGGGCTGAGCGCCTCCGACGTCGACCTGGGGCTTGTGACTAAGTCTTCGCTCGCGCCCGCCGTCGGCGATGCCGCGTTCGCGCTGCCTGCCGGCGAGATCAGCCAGCCGATCCAGAGCGGGCTCGGCGTTGCGATCGTCAGGGTCGACAAGATCGAGCCGGGCGCCGAGGCCGACTACGCCAAGCTTGCCGGCGACATCAAGCGCGAGATCGCGACTGAGCGTGCACGCGTCAAGGTCGCCGACCTCCGCGACAAGATGGAAGACGAGCGTGGCGGCGGCTCCAGCGTGATCGACGCGGCGCAGAAGCTCGGCCTCACCGCCGTGACCATCGAGGCCGTCGACCGCTCCGGCCGCGCCCCGAACGGCCAGCCGGTCGCCAACATCCCGCAGGGCCTCGACGTGGTTTCGCAGGCCTTCAACACCGACGTCGGCGTCGACAACGACGCGATATCGTTCAAGGGTGGCTATGTCTGGTACGACGTGCTCGCCATCACGCCCTCGCGGGACCGCAATCTCGACGAGGTCCGCGACCAGGTCGAGGCGCGCTGGCGCCAGGACCAGATCGCCGCCAAGCTGAAGGCCAAGGCGACCGAGATGGTGCAAAAGCTCGATGCGGGCGGCAAGCTCGCCGACGAGGCCACCGCCGTCGGCGCCAAGGTCGAGACCGCGACGGGCTTCAAGCGCGACGACTCGCCCGCCGGCGTGCCCGGCACCGTCGTGGCGGCGGCCTTCCGCACCGCCAAGGACGGCATCGGACAGACGGCCGTGAGCGGCGGCAGCGAGGTGATCGTGTTCCGCGTCACCGACATCGTCGATCCCGCGGTCGACTTTGCCTCCGACGCGGTCAAGAAGCTGAAGGAGAGCCTCGACCGCGCCCAAACCGAGGAGCAGGTCGCTTCCTACGTCAACAAGCTTGAAACCGACATCGGGACCACCATTAATCAGGCCGCCTTCGCGCAGGTGACCGGCGCGAACCAGTGAGTTGAAAGCACGCGATGGACGACCTGAAATCGATCATTGGAAAAGTGGCGACCGGCGCCAGCCTGTCGCGTGACGAAGCCGCTTCCGCCTTCGATGCCATGATGAGCGGCGAGGCCACGCCCTCGCAGATGGGCGGGCTCTTGATGGCGCTGCGGGTGCGCGGCGAGACCGTGGACGAGATCACCGGCGCGGTCGCGGCGATGCGCGCGAAGATGCTGACCGTGCAGGCGCCGCCGGAGGCAGTCGACATCGTCGGCACCGGCGGCGACGGCTCCGGCTCGGTCAACGTCTCGACTTGCGCGTCCTTCATCGTCGCGGGCGCCGGCGTGCCCGTGGCCAAGCACGGCAACCGCGCGCTGTCGTCGCGCTCGGGCGCCGCCGACGTGCTGGCCTCGCTCGGGGTGAAGATCGATCTCAAGCCGGAGCAGGTCGGCCGCTGCGTGCGCGAATGCGGCATCGGCTTCATGTTTGCCCCCGCCCACCATCCCGCCATGAAGAACGTCGGCCCGACCCGGGTCGAGCTCGCCACGCGCACGATCTTCAATCTGCTCGGTCCCCTGTCGAATCCGGCCGGCGTGAAACGGCAGATGGTCGGCGTGTTCTCCAGGCAATGGGTACAGCCGCTGGCGCAGGTGCTGAAGAATCTCGGCTCCGACTCCGCCTGGGTGGTGCACGGGTCCGATGGTCTCGACGAGATCACCCTCACCGGCCCGACCTTCGTCTCCGCGCTCCACAACGGCGAGATCCGGAATTTCGAGGTGACGCCGGAGGAAGCCGGGCTCCCGCGTTGCGAGGCCGGTGCGCTCAAAGGCGGTGACGCCGATGCCAACGCGATCGCGTTGCAGAGCGTGCTCGACGGCAAGCCGAGCCCCTATCGCGACGTGGCGCTGCTCAACGCAGCCGCCGCGCTGGTCGTGGCCGGCCGCGCCAAGGACCTCAAGGAGGGCGTCGCGATCGGCGTCCGCTCGATCGACAGCGGCGCAGCCAACGCGAAGCTGAAGCACCTGGTCACGGTCTCCAAGAGCTGAACTCCCGCATGTCCGACATCCTGACCAAGATCGAGAGCTACAAGCGCGAGGAGATCGCGGCGGCGAAGCGAGCGCGTCCGCTCTCCACCGTTGAGGCGCAGGCCAAGGCCGCCTCCGCGCCGCGCGGCTTCCTGCGCGCGATCAAGGCAAAGCACGCCAACGGCGGCTACGCGCTGATTGCCGAGATCAAGAAGGCCTCGCCCTCCAAGGGACTCATTCGCGCCGATTTCGACCCGCCGGCACTCGCAAAGGCCTATGAAGCCGGCGGCGCTGCCTGCCTGTCGGTGCTGACCGACACGCCCTCGTTCCAGGGCCATCTCGACTTCATGGTAGCCGCGCGCGAAGCAACCTCGCTCCCCGTGCTGCGCAAGGATTTCCTGTTCGATCCCTATCAGGTGGTCGAGGCCCGCGCACACGGCGCCGACTGCATCCTGATCATCATGGCGGCGCTCGATGACGCCGCGGCAAGAGACCTCGAAGACGCCGCCCTCGCCTACGGCATGGACGTCTTGATCGAGATCCATGACCGCGCCGAGCTCGACCGGGCGCTGAGACTTCGCTCGCCGATGATCGGGGTCAACAACCGTAATCTTCGGACCTTCGAAACCACGCTCGCGACCAGCGAGGCCTTGGCGCCGCTGATCCCTTCGGACCGGCTGATGGTCGGCGAGAGCGGCATCTTCACGCCCGCCGACCTCGCCCGGCTCGAGCGCGTCGGTATGTCGACGTTCCTGGTCGGCGAGAGCCTGATGCGGCAGGCCGACGTCACGGCGGCGACGCGCGCGCTGCTCGTGCGCGAGGCGACGGCGCGCGCGGCGGGCACGCGCTGACATGGCGCGCAAGCCGGCGAAGACCATTTCAGCCAAGACGAAGCAGGCCAAAGCAAAGGCCGGCCCCGCCCTCACCCATATCGGCGCCTCCGGCGAGGCGCGGATGGTCGACGTCTCGGACAAGCCAGCGACGGAGCGGCTGGCGGTCGCCGAGGGCCGCGTCGTCATGACCAAGACGACGCTCGATCTGATCGTGTCCGGCAACGCCAAGAAAGGCGACGTGCTCGGCACCGCGCGCATCGCCGGCATCATGGCCGCCAAGCGCACCTCGGAGCTGATCCCGCTCTGCCATCCGCTCGCCCTGTCGAAGGTCATTGTCGGTATCGAGCCTGACGCCAAGCTGCCGGGCTGCGTGGTACGGGCCACCGTGAAGGTGACGGGACCGACCGGCGTCGAGATGGAGGCGCTCACGGCGGTGTCGGTCGCCTGCCTCACCATCTACGACATGATCAAGGCCGTCGAGCGCGGCGTGCGCATCGAGGGCATCCATCTGGTCGAGAAGCTCGGCGGCAAATCCGGCCATTACCGCGCCTGAAGCGGGCTTGCGTTAGCGCCCCACTTTCGCGCCGCGCGCATGGTTTGCTTTTGCGCGCGAGTATTCACGTCTCGTTAACCGCGCTTCCTAACTTTACTTCCACACCGTCACCGTAAACCAACGGATGTTCTCAGGGTCCTGAATTGATCCTGACGTGTGCGCGGCAACGAATCCAGCATGAAGATGAAATTCGGCAGTCGTCTCTTTGACCAGGTCTTCGTGCGCAGCGGCCCGATCCGCTGGCTTGTGGTTGGCGGCACGCTGCTGATCGCGGCCATCGCCATAGGCTCGGTCCTGATGGCGCAGAACTTCCGGGAGCGGGCGCTGCGCAATTCCGGTCGCGAGCTGGAAAACACCGTGCTGCTGCTTGCTCATCATTTCGATCAGCAATTGCAGGATTTCGCCGTCATCCAGAAGGGTTTCGTCGACTACGTCCGCACCACCGGAATTACCACCGGAGAGGAGTATCGCAAGCGCCTCTCGGGCGAGGACGTGCACCGGATGCTGCGGTCGAAGATCGAGGCGCTGCCCTATATGGGCGGTCTCAACATCATCGATGCCGAAGGCAATCTGATCAATTCGTCGACCGCATGGCCGACGCCCAAGGTGAATGTCGCCGATCGCGCCTACTTCCGCACTTTCAAGTACGATCCCAATGCACCTGATGTCCTGATCGAGCCGCTGCACAGCCGCGTCTCCGGTGCGTGGACCATTCTGGTGGCCCGGAGGGTCGTCGGGCCACGCGGCGAGTTCCTCGGCGTGGTCGGACGCGGGATCGAGCCCGCCAATTTCGAGAAATTCTTCGCCTCCGTGGTGCTCGGCGAAGGCGCGACGATCTCGATGCTGCATCGCGACGGCACACTGCTCGCCCGCTATCCGCAGTCCGGCGAATTGATGGGGCGAAACTTCAAGACCGGACCGTTCGAGCATCAAAGGGTGTTCGGGCTCGATCATTTCGCCGGCCGCTTCAACAGCCCCGTCGACGGCGAGGACCGGCTGATCTCCTCCCGTGCCCTGCCCCACTTCCCGATCCTGGTGATGGCCACCACGACGCGCGCAGCGGCCTTGGCTGACTGGCGCGAGCAGATCGGCATTCTGATCTCGATCGCAGCCTCTTCCGCGCTCGCGATCGCAGGCGTGCTGATTGCCGTCGTGCGCAAGCTGCTGGAGCAGCACCGCCTTTCGCGCGAACAGCTGACGCTGGAGAAGCAGCGGCTCGACCGCGCCGTCAACAACATGACGCAGGGCCTGTTGCTGTTCGATTCCGAGCAGCGGCTCGTGGTCTGCAATCAGCGCTACATCGAGATGTACGGCTTGTCGGCCGAGATCGTGAAGCCCGGCTTGAGCTTTCGCGACATCATCGCCCATCGCAAGACGACCGGCTCGTTTACCGGCGACGTCGATGCCTACGCCGCGCGCGTCCTGAAGGACATTCATCTCCGCAACTCCATGGTGGTCGATACCGCCGACGGCCGCTCGATCCACATCCTCAACGAGCCGCTCGCGGATGGCGGCTGGGTGGCAACCCACGAGGACATCACGGAGCGCCGGCGCATCGAGGAGCGCATCACCCACCTCGCCCATTACGACGCACTGACTGACCTGCCCAACCGCGCTATGTTCCACGAGCATCTGCGGCAGGAGCTGGCCACGGCGCGCGACGGCGAGCAGACCGCGGTGCACTACATCGATATCGACGAGTTCAAGGGCGTCAACGACGCGCTCGGCCATCTCGTCGGCGACGAGCTGTTGAAATCGATCGCGACCAACCTCCGCCGCTGTGCGGGTCCCGCAGACTTCGTGGCGCGACTCGGCGGCGACGAATTCGCCATCGTGCAGGGCGCGGTAACGTCGTTGGATCAGGTCAACGAGCTCGTCGCGCGCGTCTTCGAAACCATCCGCACGCCGGTCGACTGCATGGGCCATCATCTCACCAGCGACGCCAGCATCGGTATCGCGCTCGCGCCGGAGCACGGCACGGCGCTCGACCAGATCCTGAAGAACGCGGACATGGCAATGTACGCGGCCAAGTCCGCCGGACGCCACACCTACCGCTTCTTCGAGCCGGACATGGACGCCAAGGTCCGCGAACGCCGCCAGCTCGAGGGCGACCTGCGCCACGCCATCGCGCAAGGAGATCGCGAAGGCGGGCTCGAGGTGTATTACCAGCCCTGCCTCGGCCTGAAGGACGACCGCATCACCGGCTGCGAGGCTTTGGTGCGCTGGCGCCATCCCGAGCGCGGCTGGGTCTCTCCCGCCGATTTCATCCCGATCGCCGAGGACACCGGCCTGATCAACGAGATCGGCGAATGGGTGCTGGCGACCGCGTGCCGGGACGCGGCAAGCTGGCCCGACGACATCCGTCTCGCCGTCAACGTCTCGCCGGTGCAGTTCAAGAGCGGCACGCTGGCGCTGAAGATCATGGCGGCGCTCGCCACGTCGAACCTGCCGGCGAGCCGACTCGAGCTCGAGATCACCGAGGCGGTCCTGATCCGCGACGACGATGCCGCGCTTGCCATCCTGCACCAGCTCCGCGCCATCGGCGTGCGCATCGCGCTCGACGATTTCGGCACCGGCTACTCGTCACTGAGCTATCTGCACCGCTTCCCGTTCGACAAGATCAAGATCGACCGCTGCTTCGTCGAGGACATCGCCCGTCCCGACGGCTCCGCCAGCATCGTTCAAGCCGTCGTCAACCTGGCGGCCGCCCGTCGCATGACAACGACGGCCGAGGGTGTCGAGACCGAGGAGCAGCAGCGCCTGCTGCGCACGCTCGGATGCTCCGAGATGCAAGGCTATCTGTTCAGCGCCGCCAAGCCCGCCGACAAGATGCTGGAGTTGTTCGCGCTGCATCGCAGCCGGCTCGCCCGGCGCGAAGGCAGCGAGAGCCGCCGCCGCGAGGTCGGTTAGGTCGAAACGGCGCTGCAAACGAAATCGCCCGGAAGCGGTCCTCCGCTCCCGGGCGAAACATGATCCGGAACGTCGTAAGATCTAGTTCGGCACTGCAGCCTTCGTCGCGCGCTTGGCGGCGACCGCATTTGCCGTAACGCCGTGGAGGAAGTCGTAGGCTGCGTGCAGAGCCTTGTCGTCCTTCTCTTCCGGCGGAACGTAGGACTGCGATCCGGTCTGCTCGGTGCCGTCGGCCGACAGATGCCCGCGCATCTGGGATTCCGCCATGGTGTCCATCCGCCCCTTCAGCTCGGGCGGCACGTCCTGGAGGATCTCGATGTCGGGCGCGATGCCCTGGGCCTGGATCGAGCGGCCCGACGGCGTGTAGTAGCGCGCCGTGGTCAGTGCCAGCGCGCCATTGCCGGAGCCGAGCGGAATGATGGTCTGCACCGAGCCCTTACCAAACGATCGCGTGCCGATCAACGTCGCGCGCTTGTGGTCGTGCAGCGCACCGGCAACGATCTCCGAGGCCGAGGCCGAGCCGCCGTTGATCAGCACCACGATCGGCTTGCCTTTGGTGAGATCACCGCCATGGGCGGTGAAGCGCTGGGTTTCTTCCGGACTGCGGCCGCGGGTCGAAACGACCTCGCCGCGCTGCAAGAAGGCGCTCGACACCGACACGGCCTGGTCGAGCAGGCCGCCCGGATTGTTGCGCAGATCAACCACGTAGCCGGCGAGCTTCTCCGGCGGGACCTGCTTGGAGACCGAGGCGATCGCCTTCTTCAGGCCGTCGGCGGTCTGCTCGTTGAACGAGGTGATGCGGATATAGCCGATGTCGCCGTTCTCGACGCGGAAGCGCACCGGACGCACATGGATGATCTCGCGCGTGATCGCAACCTCGAGCGGCGCATCCGCACCCTTGCGGATGATGGTCAGCTTGGTCTTGGTGTCGACCGGTCCCTTCATCTTGTTGACCGCCTGCTCGAGCGTCATGCCCTGCACGGCCTCGCCGTCGATCTTGCCGATGAGGTCGCCGGACATGATGCCGGCCTTCGAAGCCGGCGTGTCGTCGATCGGCGAGACGACCTTGACGAGGCCATCCTCCATCGTGACCTCGATGCCGAGCCCGCCGAACTCGCCGGAGGTGGTCTCCTGCATCTCGGTCCAGGCCTTGGCGTTCATGTAGCGCGAATGCGGGTCGAGCGAGGTCACCATGCCGGTGATCGCCCCCTCGATCAGCTTGGCATTGTCCGGCTTCTCGACATAGCTGGCCTTGACCCGCTCGAACACCGCGCCGAACAGATTGAGCTGGGAATAAGCATCACCCGCACTCACTGCCGCCCGCGCTGCCCATACGCCGCCCTGCGGGCTGGCTACCAGAAGGGTCAGGCACGCTCCCGTGAGCGCGCCCAGGGGGAACAGCAGGGTTTTCCGCATGAAGGTGCCTTTTGTGCTTGGCGTTTCTCTTGAGGCTGGGAGACGCCATGCAAATGGCGATCCAGTCCATCTCTCACAATACCATTCTGGTTTCTTCAAGGCCGGGATGCCGCGCTGGCGGGTACACCGAAGAAATCCCTTCGCCTTGACCTAAACTTTTGGCAACGTTCCGAAACTGTTTCGAAGCAACACGACACCGGTCCAGGCCGCCCACGCCTCGCAGCTATGCGATTTTAGGATGGTTTTGGAGGGCCGGACGCGATAGGCGATGGCGACAAGACTTCAAATTCTCGGGAGGACAACAATGAATGAAGCGCCCCGCATCCGGCCGGAACGGAACGTCGAGCTCGGCGCCAGCGACGAGCCGTTCCAGAACCTGCACGAATTCATCCAGAAGGCGCGCGCCAACCTCAACCAGAATGCCTGGGACTACATCGTCGGCGCCGCCGAGACCGAGACCACGATGCGGCGCAACCGCATGGCGCTCGACGAGATCGCCTTCCGCCCGCGCGTGCTGCGCGACGTGCGCAGGATCGATGGCAGCGTCGAGCAGTTCGGCCGCAAGCTGCGTCTGCCGGTGGTGCTGGCTCCCGTCGGCGCACTCGAGATCTTTGATCCGGATGGCGCGGCGAGCGTCGCGCGCGCTGCAGGCAGGTTCGGCGCGGCGCACATGCTGAGCTCGGTGTCCGAGCCCGGCCTCGAGACGACCGCCGAGGCTGCCCCCGATGCACTGCGTCTCTATCAACTCTATGTCCGCGGCGACGATGCCTTCGTCGCCGACGTCGTCAGCCGGGCCGAGAAGAACGCCTATGCCGCCTTCTGCCTGACCGTCGACACCGCCCATTACAGCCGTCGTGAACGTGACATCGCCAAGCGCTACGTTCGCGAGAGCCGCCTGCGCGCCACCGGCGGCGATTTCCAGAAGGGCCTGGAGTGGCGGACCGTGAAGATGATCAAGGACACGTTCAAAATTCCGCTGATCCTCAAGGGTATCGCCACGGCCGAGGATGCGCAGATCGCGCTCGATCACGGCGTCGAGTGGATCTACGTCTCCAACCATGGCGGACGCCAGCTCGACCACGGCCGCGGCGCCATGCACGTGCTGCCGGAGATCGTCGACGCCGTGAAGGGCCGCGCCAGGATCATGGTCGACGGCGGCTTTTGCCGCGGCACCGACATCGTCAAGGCGATCGCGGCGGGCGCCGACCTCGTCGGCATCGGCCGGCTGCAATGCTGGGCGCTGGCGGCAGCCGGCGAAGCCGGCGTCGCGCGGATGCTGGAGTTGCTCGAAGACGAGGTGCTGCGCTGCCTCGGCCTCCTGGGCGCCACCTCATTCGCCGAGCTCGACAAATCCTGCCTGCATCCGGCGGCCGCCACCAACGCGCCCAGCGTGTTCAGCGCGTTCCCGCTGTTCGACCACGAGCCCTATCGTTACTGACGCGCCATACTGAAGTGAAAAGGACGCAATGACATCGCTCTCTCCCGGCAGCGCGGATGCGCTGCTGTTCGACCTCGGGCGCGTTGTGCTCGACATCGACTTCTCCAAGGCGATCGCCTGCTGGGCGGGACATGCCGGCTGCCAGCCCGAGGCCATCATCGCGCGCTATGTGCGCGACGAGGCCTACCGGTTGCATGAGATGGGCAAGATCAGCGATGCGGACTATTTCGCCTCGCTGCGGTCCTCGCTCGGGATCGGCATCTCGGATGCGCAATTCCTGGAAGGCTGGAACGCGATTTTCGCCGGCGAGATGCCTGATATCGCCGAGCTGCTGCCGCGCGCGGCGAAGCAGATGCCGCTCTACGCCTTCTCCAACACCAATCGGCCGCACGTCGACCATTTCTCGAAGGAATATGCCGGTCTGCTCGGCCATTTCCGCGAGCTGTATCTGTCCTCCAGCATCGGCCTGCGCAAACCGGATGCCGAGGCCTTCGACCATGTCGTGGCGGCGATCGGCGTGCCGGCCGAGCGCATCGTGTTCTTCGATGACCTCGCCGAGAACATCGAGGGAGCACGGGCGCGCGGCTTGACCGCCGTGCATGTCACCTCGCCGCGTGATGTCGGGAACGCATTGAAAGCACTGGGGATCTGAGCCGCGGGAAAGCCCGGAGCGCGCTCACTTGCCGGAACAAAAACTGCTGAAGATGTGGAACCTGATCACTTTGTGCATTTTTATACAGAGTTCCGGGAACGGAATACCACCCTTCGGACTCATGAGTCCGTTGGGACTTCTACATTGGACTGATCGACGTGCTGGGCAAGACCTATCTCACCAAGCAAGCCTCTCTCCTGCTCGAATTCGCCAGAACCACCTCGGATTCTGACCTCTCCGCCAAGCTGATCAGCAAGGCCGCCGACCTGAAATCCCAGGCGGACCCGCTGCCGGACAAGGATCAGGGTCCCAAGCCGCCCGACGTCGCGGATTTCAGTCCGGGCGATCCGACGGGGCGTTGAACGATGTTGGCCGTGGCGCTGGTCATTCTCGTCCTTGCCATGGCAATCCTCGTTCCGGTCTGTCTCGCCTTCCGCATCATGCCGCGGCGGAGTTGAGCCCGCTCAGACGTCAGAGTGCTCGCGTTCCTGTGCGGGATGCTTGATCGCAAGAACGACGATTTCGCCGGCCTCTACCTCCAGCCGGTAGTAAACCAGGTAACGGTACCGCCGCGTTACCAGCTTGCGCACGCCCTCGACCTCCTGTCGTCGTCCAAGTTGCGGAAAGCGAACAAGATCTCGAAGGGATTCAAGGATCGCAGCGCGCACGCGCAATGCGCCTTTGGGGCTGTGCTCCCTAACATAATCGGCAATCTCAATCAGATCCTTGGCCGCGCGTTGCGTAAATCTGAGCTTCATCGCTCGAAGCGGCGAAAGGCGGCTTCGATCTCGGCGTCAGACGCAAATTGCCGGAGGTTCGCCTGCGTGAGCCCCTCGAGGACCGCCGCAAGATGACCGGGATCGACTTCCTCAGCCTCCTCTCCGGCGTCGCTCAACGCCAACATGGCGCGTGCAATCTCGTCCTGGCTATCCGCAGGAAGCCGCCGCACGGCCTTCAGCGCCTTTTCGAGCAGTTCTGTCATTGGCAGAAGATAAGCCGGGTCGAGACCAAAAGGAAGTGTGATTCCTGGCTGGCAAGGGAGGCCTTTTGCTTCAGCTCCTCCGCTCGGCTAGAACTTGCCGACCCAGTCCTGATTTGTTGCGGAGTTCGCCCGTGGCCCTGATGCCGGTTTCTGACGCGCTTGCTGCGGTGTTGGCCGGCGTCGAGCCGCTGGCTGAACAGATGGTTTGCCTCGACGAGGCCTACCATCGTGTGCTCGCCCGCGATGTCGCGGCGCGGCGCACGCAGCCGCCGGAGGCGATGTCGGCGATGGACGGCTATGCCGTGCGCACGGCCGACGCGGCATACGATTCGAGGTTGACCGTCGTCGGCGAGGTCGCGGCGGGCCGGCCGTTCGCGGGAAGCGTCGGCCCCGGCGAAGCCGTGCGGATCTTCACCGGCGGCGTCGTTCCCGACGGCGCCGATGCCGTCGTGATCCAGGAGGACACGGCTGCCGACGGCAAACATGTCACGATCAAGGAAGCCGCCATTTTCGGCCGGCACATCCGCCCTGCAGGCGTCGACTTCCGCGAAGGCGACGTGCTGCTGCGCAAGGGAATCCGCCTCACCGAGCGCGATCTCGCCCTCGCCGCCGGAATGAATCATCCGCATCTCGCCATCATCCGCCGCCCGAGGGTTGCCGTTCTCGCCACCGGCGACGAGCTCGTGATGCCGGGCACCACGCCTGGTCGCGGCCAGATCGTCTATTCCAACGGCTATGCCCTGCATGCGCTCGCCCGCAGCGAGGGCGCCGAGACCATCGACCTCGGAATTGCCGCCGATACGCTGGAGGCGACGTCCGCCGGCATCCGCCGCGCGCGCGAGAGCGGCGCCGACATCCTGATCACGACCGGCGGTGCCTCGGTGGGCGACCACGACCTGGTCCAGCAGGCGCTCAAGGGCGAAGGCATCGCGATGGCGTTCTGGAAGATCGCGATCCGGCCGGGCAAGCCGATGATGCACGGTCGGATAGGCGCGATGCGCGTGATTGGCCTGCCCGGCAATCCCGTGTCGTCCTACGTGTGCGCCTTCCTGTTCATGGTCCCCTTGATTCGCGCCCTGTCGGGCCGTTCAGCGATTCATCATCGGCGCGAGCGCGCCGTGCTGGGCCGCGATCTCGCCGCCAACGACCAGCGCGAGGACTATCTGCGTGCGCGGCTGGAGGAGCGCGACGACGGCACGCGCGTCGCCCTTCCGGTCAGCCATCAGGACTCCTCCCTTCTTGCGAATCTCGCTGCGGCACAGGTACTTCTGTTGCGCGCACCGTTCGCGCCGAAGGCCGAGGCCGGCACGCCTTGCGAGGTGCTCCGGCTGCCCGTCTGAGCCGCCCAGCCACACGCATTCCGCGAGCTTGGCCGCGTTCACCATAAATTAAGCAGTTGCGGAACACATATCGAACATATAGTGTCCGTTCATGATTTGTTTCGAGGATGTAGCGGCTTAGTGCCGGCTTCATCGTGTCGGAATCGAACGACATCAACCGGGGGACTTTGGTCGAGATGTTGACGCGCAAACAATACGAGCTTCTGCGGTTCATCAGCGAACGTCTGAAGGAAAGCGGCGTGCCGCCGTCCTTCGACGAGATGAAGGATGCGCTCGACCTGCGCTCGAAGTCAGGCATTCATCGCCTGATCACTGCGCTCGAGGAGCGCGGCTTCATTCGCCGCCTGCCCAACCGCGCCCGTGCCATCGAGGTGATCAAGCTGCCCGAGCTGCAGGCCGCCGCCGGCAATCGCCGCGGCTTCACCCCGAGCGTGATCGAGGGCAACCTCGGCAAGGTGCGCGCGAGCTCCAGCCCGCCCGCCGACGAGGGCGAGCGCCCGGTCGCGGTGCCCGTGATGGGCCGCATCGCAGCAGGCACGCCGATCGAGGCGCTGCAGACCCGCAGCCACACCATCAGCGTACCGCCGGACATGCTCGGCTCGGGCGAACACTACGCGCTCGAAGTGCGCGGCGATTCGATGGTCGAGGCCGGCATCCTCGACGGCGACATGGCGCTGATCCAGCGCAACGAGACCGCAAATACCGGCGACATCGTGGTGGCATTGATCGACGACGAGGAGGCCACGCTCAAGCGCTTCCGCCGCCGCGGCGCCTCGATCGCGCTCGAGCCCGCCAATGCCGCCTACGAGGTCCGCATTCTTCCGCCGAACCGCGTGAAGATCCAGGGCAAGCTGATCGGGCTTTACCGGAAGTACTGATACGGGAAACATCAAGCGCCGCGCGCGTTTCGATCGGCATCGGCGATCCAGGATCGGAGCGGATACTTGTCCGCTCCGGCTGGACGGTTTCTCTGGTTCTGCGCCGGCTGTCCGGTCCATCTTCCCGCGCGACATTCCCCCGCGCAGGCGCGCAGCCATTTCTGCTTCGCCGGTAGAGTTGTGCCGGCAGTGCTGATAGCTCCGGCCGAATGCAAGGACGCGAGGTTTGTTCCTATCGAATCCGGGAAAGATAATGTGATCGCGCGCTGCGGACGCGAGCCGCAGATTTGCCCATAACCGAGCAGAGCGTTGTATGCTTCCACTCTGATAGAGGCCTGCGCCTCGAAAGAGACGCGGGTCGCTATCCCAGCATGAGGAGCACCCGATGTGTGACTACAGCCTGCATGCCGTCGCGACGCGCCCCGCCGAAGTCGGCGAGACGATCGTCACGACAACCTTCCGCGGCACCTCGACGCGCGGTTTCGCTTCCGAAGCCGATCCCTCCGTCGCGGTCTGTCTGCTGCCGGGGACGGAGCTCGCTTTCGCCGACAACGTCCGCTACGACAACCGCTGGATCTGGACGCGCACCGTGAACTCTCGCGTCGGCAAGTTCGGCAAGATCGACCCGCACATTCCCGATCGCCATCATGACGCGATCGAATTCCCCGACGGCAAATACGTGCTGGTGACGCAGCTCGTCGAAGGCCAGCGCGCGACCGTGCTGCAATTGCCGGTGACGCAGCCAGCCCCCGAGCGCGAGCACAAGCCGCAGATCGTCGCCGACACGCGGCCCACGATCACGCGCCTGCCGATCGGCTGACGCCCTTCGGCCGACAGGCCGAGCCCGGGATTGAAATTGCCGTCGCCGGCCGAGGCCGGCGAGCCCGGTAAGTTTGTGTTTCAGGACATTCGATCGGCGAGCCCACCGCCGCGCCTCGTCGTCGCACGAAGTTTGGGCCGTGCTGCCCGCATTTTGAACGTCCGCTCCGCAGCCAAATGACCGATGCTGTCGTGGTTTGAGGCGGCGGACACGCTCGATGAAGACCTTCATTCGCGTCGTTGAACTTTGGGTACCCGACCGGACGCGCATGCGGCTGGAATTCGGCGGCGGCCTCTACGACGATGGGCTGTCCGCGTTCAAAGCCGTCAGCGAAGAGCTGCACTTCGGATATGACGAGGGACTTCCCGGCAAGGCCTGGACCTGTGGCCACCCCGTCATCCTCACGAAATTCGCCAACTCCTATTTCAAGCGGACCGATCAGGCCGCTGCGGCCGGCCTCACCTGCGGCGTGGCGGTGCCGGTGTTCGCGGGCGAATTCCTGCAAGCCGTGCTGGTGCTGTTCTGTGGCGACGACGAGGCGCACGTCGGCGCGATCGAACTCTGGCACAACGATCCTGATCTCTCGCATGAGATGGGGCTCGTCGATGGCTATTACGGCACCGCGGACATGTTCGAATTCAACTCCCGCCACACCAGATTTCCACGCGGCTTCGGCCTGCCCGGACGCACCTGGAAGGCGGGCCTGCCGCTGATCATCAAGGACTTGCACGACGCCAAGAGTTTCCTGCGCTGGGAGGACGCCGCCAAGGTCGGGATCAATCTCGGCGTCGGCGTGCCCTACCGAACCGGTACCGACCAGACCTGGGTTCTGACATTCCTCTCCGCGCAGGCAACGCCGATTGCACGACGCTTCGAGATCTGGGTCCCGAACGAGGACCGTTCGGCGCTGGTCTTTCGCGCCGGCGATTGCAGCGCGCAGACCGACCTCGCCGCACGCTATGCGGCGCAGTCCATCGCCAGGGGCGAAGGCAGCATCGGCGGCGCCTGGGCCGCCGGCATGCCCGCGCTCAACGACGATCTCACCTCTGACGGCTCGATCGCCGGCTCCGAAGCCTGCGCAGCCGGGCTGAGCCGAATGGTGGCCCTGCCGGTTATCGGCAACGGAAGGCTTGACGCCGTGCTGGCCTGGTATTTGTGATCCGCGTCAATCGTCGGCCTGCAAGTCGGCCTCCGATGGCGTTGCGTCCCGGTTGCGGGGCACGGCCGCCTTCGGCACGAGGCTGCCGTCGAAATCTCCCTCGCCGGCGCCGGCCGGCAGCCAGGGACGGCTTGCTCCCCTCGTCCTCACCGCCTGCACCGAAAAGCCCTCGCCGCGTCTCGTCAGAGCCAGTGCGCCCTGACTGGCAAGACGCGCCCGATCGACCACCATCGCCGCGCAATCGGGTGGCGCAGGCCGCGCCGTCACCACCAGCGCGGCGCGGCTGCAATCATCGGCCAGCGCGTCGATACGCGTCGCCAACGCGATCAGTCGTCCGTCCGCGAGCGGCGCCACGCAGCCGGACTCGTCACACGACACCCCGCTCGCCAACGAGGCGTTGCCGGCATCGCGCGGATCGGCATCGGCAGCCAACCACTCCTTCAGCAGGAAGCTGTCCTTGCTGGCGCGGATCACCTGCAAGCGCCCATCCCCGCCCCGGACGGCGACGCTCGCGCCATCCCCGGCAATCAGGATATCGGGCTGCCGCACCGACAGTCCCCAGAGGATCGCTGCCAGCAGCACCAGGGCGCCGGACCAGCGCAAGGGCGTGCGCAACAGGCCCATCACGATGAGCCCGAGGCTCGCTGCGATCAGCGGCGCGATCCCGAAGGCGGGAATGCGGCCGACGGCGCCCGGCAGGGCCACCACCCAGCGCGCGACCAGGACCATCCACTCGATGCCGATCCCCATCAACCACCAGAACACGCCGTCGAGCCCGAAGGGCGCCGCGAGCAGCCCCAACAGCCCGGCCGGCATCACCAGCGCCGAGACCACCGGCATGGCGCCGAGATTGGCGAGCACGCCGTATGGGGTCACGCGATGGAAGTGGAAGGCGGCGTACGGCGTGGTCGCGAGCCCCGCGATCAGCGAGGCCAGGAACAGCATCGCGATCTCGCGGCCGCCCCACAACGCGATCCGCGCCGTCGCGGAATGATCGGGCGAGGCGAGCAGGTTCGGCATGCCGATCTGCACCAGCGCCACCAGCCCGAGCGTTGCCGCAAACGACATCTGGAAGCTTGGATGCACCAACGCCTCCGGCGCGACCGCAAGCACGATCAGCGCGGCAACCGCCAGCGTGCGGAAGGTGATGGCGCGGCGGTCGACCATCACTGCGATCAGCACCACCGCCGTCATGAAGAACGATCTTTGCGTCGCAACCTCCGCGCCCGACAGCAACAGGTAGAACGCGGCCGCGACCAGCGCCGCGGCGGCCGACCATTTCTTGATGGCAGAGCCGGCCGCCAGCCCCGGGATCAAGGCCAGCAGCGCGCGCACCGCGAAGAAGACGACGCCGGCGACGACCGCCATGTGATAGCCGGAGATCGACAGCACATGGCCGAGTCCCGAGACGAACATGGCATCGTTCACGGGCGCGGTGATCGCATCGCGCCGCCCCGTGAGCAGCGCCGTCGCAATCGCGCGGTTGTCGCCTTCGAGCGTTGCGCGGATGCGCGCGTCGATCGCGTCGCGCAGGCCCTGCATGAAGGCGGCATAGCGCAGCCGCAGGCCGCCGCCATCCGGCGGTGTGGACGCCGTGATCGCGCCCATCACGAAGCCGGAGGCGCCGATGCCCTGGAAGAACATGTCGCGCGAGAAATCATAGCTGCCGGGGCGCACCGGCGAGATCGGCGGGAGCAGCCGCGCCTTCAGCTGCACGAAGCTGCCAACCTCAGGCGCCGTGCCCTTGCGCACCGAGAGGCGGACGCGCTCGAGCTTGACGTCGCTGCGCTGCGCCTCCATCGCGCTGACGCGCAGCACGAAGCGATCGGTGCGCTCGCGGATGTCGCGCGCTTCCACGAAGCCCGACAGCGACACCGAATAGAGCGGTTTTGCCAAAACGGTGTGCGCGATACGCGCGGTCTTCCAGGTCGCCACGGCAAAACCAGCCGCGACCGCCGCGAGCATGATGGCGGGCGCAAACAGCCGGCTCCGCCGGAGCAGCACCGCGCCGAGCATCAGCGCGATGGCTGTGGCGGCAACCACCAACAGCACCGGCTCATGATCGGCGGCGAAATAAAGCGCAATGCCGCCGCCGAAGGCGACCGGCACCCACGGCAACAGCCGGCCAGGCCCGGCCTCGCCCCGAGCCCATTGGCGCAGCGTCTCGATGATCGCCGGCCAGATGCCGAGGCCCGCTGGCGCCAAGCCGCCGGCCGGGGCGGCGCGGCCGACCGGCCACGTCCCGGCAACTCCCTGGGACCGTCCTGGCCGGCCCGGCTCCGCCATTCCCCTGCACCTTACGATACGCGACGGCTGCGGAGGCTACCGGACCGTGCGGCTGCACGAATAGCGGTACGGATCGGGAACAGGCGAAGAGCGCCCTACTTTTCTCCGGGCTGGCGCCCGTTGCTAGATCAGCGGCGCCTGCGACGAGGCGTGGTGATTGACGATCTTCCAGCCGCCGTCCTCGCGGATGATGACCCAGCTCATCTTGACGACGAGATCATCCCGCTCGCCCGCGAGATCGAACGTGATGGTCGCGGCCATGTTGATCAGATCAGGGCCGGCCTGCGCGGCGTGCACGTCGGAGAAGGTCGCGCTCGGCCTCCCCCAGCGCGGCAGGCCGTTGAAATAGTCGGCGACGCCATCTCGGCCGCGATAGAGCTTCGGATTGGAGCCGAAGAAGAACGCGTTCCTCGCATAGAGCGAGGACAGCGCGGCCGCATCGAGCGCCGCGAAGCCGGCGCACCATTTCGCGATGATGGCGGAAACGATGGCGTCGGCCTCGCTGCTCATGTCCTGCTCAGCCCTTCTCAACCCTTGGCGACTTCCTTCGCGAACGTGTCGCGCAGACCGATCGTGCGCGAGAACACCGGCTTGCCGGGCGTCGAGTCCTTGTCACGCACGAAATAGCCCTGGCGCTCGAACTGCATCGGCTCGGTCGAATTGCTCTCCGCAACGGACGCCTCGACCCGCGCATCGGCGAGGATCTCCAGCGAGTTCGGGTTGAGATCGGTCGCGAAGTTCGAGGCATCCGGGCTCGGATTGGCGAACAGCTGGTTGTAGATGCGGATCTCCGCCGGCTTGGAGGCCGCCGCCGGCAGCCAGTGCATGGTCGCCTTGACCTTGCGGCCGTCGGGCGCGTTGCCGCCCTTGGTCGCGGGATCATAGGTGCAGCGCAGCTCCACCACCTCACCCTTGTCGTTCTTGATCACGCCGGTACACTTGACGAAATAGGCATAGCGCAGCCGCACCTCGTTGCCAGGCGACAGGCGGAAGAACTTCTTCGGCGGGTTCTCCATGAAGTCGTCCTGCTCGATATAGAGCTCACGGCCGAACGTGATCTTCCGCGTGCCGGCCGAGGGATCGTCGGGATGATTGATCGCCTCGAGCTCCTCGGTCTGCCCTTCCGGATAATTCTCGATCACCACCTTGAGCGGCTTCAAGACCGCCATGCGCCGCTGCGCCGTGCGGTTCAGCTCCTCGCGGATGCAGAACTCCAGCATGCCGACATCGACCACGCTGTTGGCTTTGGCGACGCCGATGCGCTTGACGAACTCGCGAAGTGCAGCCGGCGGCACGCCGCGGCGACGCATGCCCGCCATGGTCGGCATGCGCGGATCGTCCCAGCCCGCGACATGGCCGTCGCGGACGAGCTGGGTCAGCACGCGCTTGGACAGCAGCGTATAGGTGAGATTCAGCCGCGCGAATTCGTACTGATGCGGCTGTGAGGGCACCGGCAGCTTCTCGATGAACCAGTCGTAGAGCGGTCGGTGGTCCTCGAACTCCAGCGTGCAGATCGAATGCGTGATGCCTTCGATGGCATCCGACTGGCCGTGGGCATAGTCGTAGCTCGGGTAGATGCACCATGCGTTGCCGGTGCGCGGATGGTGCGCATGCAGGATGCGGTACAGCACTGGGTCGCGCAGATTGATGTTGCCCGCGGCCATGTCGATCTTGGCCCGCAGCACGCGCGCGCCGTTGGGGAATTCGCCCGCCTTCATGCGGCGGAACAGGTCGAGGTTCTCCTCCACGGAGCGTTCGCGGAACGGCGAATTCTTGCCGGGCTCGGTCAACGTGCCGCGCGAGAGGCGGATCTCCTCCTGGGTCTGGTCGTCGACATAAGCGAGGCCGTCGCGGATCAGCTGCTCCGCCCATTCGTACAGGCGGTCGAAATAGTCCGAGGCGAAGAACAGGTTCTTGCCCCAGTCAAAGCCGAGCCAGCGCACGTCGGCCTGGATTGAATCGATATATTCCTGCTCTTCCTTGACCGGGTTGGTGTCGTCGAAGCGCAGGTGGCAGCGGCCCGGAAACTCCTGGGCGACGCCGAAGTTGAGTGCGATCGACTTGGCGTGGCCGATATGCAAGTAGCCGTTCGGCTCCGGCGGGAACCGGGTCACGATCTCCTTGTATTTGCCCTGATCGAGGTCGGCCTGGATGATGTCACGAATGAAATCGCGCCCAACCTCAGATGCCACCGGTTCTGTCATTACGAAAATCCTGTAGGGAAATCAGCGGTCCTTCTGCCAAATTCGCGTGGCCGCGCCAAGAGCTTACAAGAGCTTAAGCAAGGCCTGCCGGGTCCGCCGTCGCCCTTTAGTTATGTCCCGTTCCTGCTATACACCACCGCCTCCAATGCATAGGCCCTGCCAAGAATGTCCGATTCCGTCGTCACGCGCTTCGCTCCCTCGCCGACCGGCTTCCTCCATATCGGGGGCGCCCGCACGGCGCTGTTCAACTGGCTCTATGCCAAGAAGCACGGCGGCAAGATGCTGCTGCGGATCGAGGATACCGATCGGGAACGCTCCACGGAGGCGGCGATCGGCGCCATCCTCGACGGGCTGAAGTGGCTCGAGCTCGGCTGGGACGGCGAGGTCATCTACCAGTTCGCCCGCGCCGCCCGGCACCGCGAGGTTGCCGAGCAGCTGCTCGCCGATGGCAAGGCCTACCGCTGCTACGCCACCGCCGAAGAGCTCGCCGCCATGCGCGAGAAGGCGCGCAGCGAGGGGCGCACCCGCCTCTATGACGGCATGTGGCGCGACCGCGACGCGGCGACGGCTCCGAGCGACGTCAAGCCCACCATCCGCCTGCGCGCGCCGCAGACCGGCGAGACCGTGATCGAGGACCAGGTCCAGGGCCGCGTGGTCTGGCAGAACGAGAACCTCGACGATCTCGTCCTGCTGCGCGGAGACGGCAACCCGACCTACATGCTCGCCGTGGTGGTCGACGACCACGACATGGGCGTCACCCATGTGATCCGCGGCGACGACCACCTGATCAACGCCGCGCGCCAGAAGCAGATCTACGATGCGATGGGCTGGGAGCTGCCCAGCATGTCCCATATTCCGCTGATCCACGGCCCGGACGGCTCGAAACTCTCCAAGCGGCACGGCGCGCTCGGCGTCGATGCCTACCGCGCGATGGGGTACCTGCCGGCTGCGCTGCGCAACTACCTGGTCCGGCTCGGCTGGAGCCACGGCGACCAGGAGATCTTCTCGACCGAGGAGATGATCGACGCGTTCGATCTCGGCAGCGTCGGCCGCGCCGCCGCCCGCTTCGATTTCGCCAAGCTGGAAAACCTCAACGGCCACTACATCCGCCACGCCGACGATCAATCGCTCGTGAAGATGTTCGAGGACGTGCTCGACCACGTCGTGCCGAGCCGCGACGAGATCAAGGCCAAGTTAAACGACACCACGCGCGCGCAGCTGCTCAAGGCCATGCCGGCGCTCAAGGAGCGCGCCAAGACATTGATCGAGCTGATCGACGGCGCCCATTTCATCTTCGCCGACCGGCCGCTGGCGCCGGATCCCAAGGCGCAGGCGCTGTTGACGCCCGAGAACCGCAAGCTGATCGGCCAGCTTCATTCCGCGCTGGAGAAAGTCGAGACGTGGAGCGGCGCCACCACGGAAGCGGCGCTGCGCGCCTTTGCCGAGGAAAATAGTCTCAAGCTCGGCGCGGTCGCCCAGCCGCTTAGGGCGGCGCTCACCGGACGGACGACGTCCCCTGGTATATTTGAGGTTTTGGAGGTGCTTGGACGCCAGGAAAGCCTCGGCCGGCTTAGGGATCAGTCTACGACGTAAGTCGACCATGCGTGCGGCGATCTTGCAGCGCACATAGCAATAATATACCCATCTCCCCCACATTCTGGAACATCCGGCCTGCCCCCATGGTCGCCCTGGGGGTCTCCGGCTCCGGCCCGTCTCACCACACATCGGGGACCTCTGATGGACGCAAAAGAAAGCCCAAAGACCGCGACGCTGACGGTCGGAAACAAGAATTTCGATCTTCCGATCCTCAGCGGCAGCGTCGGGCCTGACGTCATCGACATCGGCAAGCTCTACGGCCAATCCGGCCTGTTCACCTACGATCCGGGCTTCACCTCGACCGCGAGCTGCCAGTCCAAGATCACCTATATCGATGGCGACGCGGGCGTGCTGGAATACCGCGGCTACCCGATCGAGCAGCTCGCTGAGCACGGCGACTTCCTGGAGACCTGCTATCTCCTGCTCTACGGCAACCTGCCGACCGCCGCGCAGAAGAAGGATTTCGACTACCGCGTGACCCATCACACGATGGTGCACGAGCAGATGGCCCGCTTCTTCCAGGGCTTCCGCCGCGATGCCCATCCGATGGCGATCATGGTTGCCGCCGTCGGCGCCCTCGCCGCGTTCTATCACGATAGCACCGACATCAACGATCCGAAGCAGCGCATGATCGCCTCCATGCGCATGATCGCGAAGATCCCGACGCTGGCTGCGATGGCCTACAAATACACCGTCGGCCAGCCCTTCGTTTATCCGAAGAACTCCCTCGGCTTTGCCGAGAACTTCCTGAACATGTGCTTCGCGGTGCCTTGCGAAGACTACAAGGTCAGCCCGGTGCTCGCCGACGCGCTGGAGAAGATCTTCATCCTGCACGCCGACCACGAGCAGAACGCCTCGACCTCGACGGTGCGCATCGCCGGCTCCTCGGGCGCCAACCCGTTCGCCTGCATCGCGGCCGGCATCGCCTGCCTCTGGGGCCCGGCCCATGGCGGCGCCAACGAAGCCGCGCTGAACATGCTCTATCAGATCGGCACGGTCGACAAGATCCCCGAGTTCATCGCCAAGGTGAAGGACAAGAATTCCGAAGTCCGCCTGATGGGCTTCGGCCACCGGGTCTACAAGAACTACGATCCGCGCGCCAAGATCATGCAGAAGATGTGTCATGCCGTGCTCAAGGAGACCGGCCATGGCGACGATCCGATGCTGAAGGTGGCGATGGAGCTCGAGAAGATCGCGCTCAGCGACCAGTACTTCATCGACCGCAAGCTCTACCCGAACGTGGACTTCTATTCGGGCATCACGCTGAAGGCGATGGGCTTCCCGGTCTCGATGTTCACCGTGCTGTTCGCGGTCGCCCGCACCGTCGGCTGGATCAGCCAGTGGAGCGAGATGATCGAGGATCCCCAGCAGAAGATCGGCCGCCCGCGCCAGCTCTACACCGGCGTCGCCAAGCGCGATTACGTGCCGATCGACAAGCGCTAACGTCAGGCCATCACGCCTTTCGCAGCGGCGCCATCGCAAGATGGCGCCGTTTTGTTTGCGCCCGCACTTTCCCTCGTGCTGCCACGCACAACAACAAGTCCATGCTCACGGCGGCAAGCGCCTTGACAGCCTAAATGCTCCGCGCGCATTCTTACTCTAAGTAAGAATGACGACAGGGATGGAAATGCCGGAGCAGCCGAGAAGTCGGCGGCAGACGCGCGCTGCCATTTTGACTCATCTGCTTCAGTCGGGCGGCTCGTTTCGTCCGCCGCTGGCCAAGGCCGTGCGTCTGTCGGAAGCGAGCCTGTCGCGCATCCTGCTCGACCTGAAGGCCGAGGGTCTGATCGAGGAAGTGCGGCGCCCTGCCCCTTACGTCGGCGGCCCGACCGGTCTCGTGTCGCTGGACGGCGCGGTGGCGCTGGCAGCCTTCGAGCTGACGACGCAGCGGCTCAGCGTCGGGGTCGGCGGCCTGTCGGGTGAGCTGCACTACACCGAGCGTGTGCCGCTCCCGAAGACGCCTGACGTCGAGACCGTCGGCCGGGCATTTCGCGAAGCGATGACGTTGTTGCGCGACTGGACGCGGCGCCGCCGGATCACCCTCTCGCAGATCGGCGTCTCGATTCCCGGCCTCGGCCGTCTCAGCATATCGGCCAATCCGATCATTCCCTGCGACGTCGCTCGCATCAGCGACATGTTCGGCGAGATGTTCGCCGGCGTGCCGCTCGAATTCACCAATTCGGTCGTCGCGCATGCCACCTTTCACCGCTGCCGCACGGAAAACTACCCGTTCAACGACACGCATCTGTTCGTGCTCGTCAGCCACGGCGTCGCCGGCGCCTGGATGGATGATCCGGCCGAGACCGATGCTCTGCAGCCGATCGAGCTCGGCCACATGGTGTTCGGGCCTGACGGACCGCGCTGCCGCTGCGGACATCACGGCTGCGTCGAGGCCTATACGTCGATTCCCGCGCTGGCTGCGCTTCTCGGCGTTTCCGAGACCGAGCTGCTCCAGCTCGGCAACGAATGGGTCAACACGGTCCCGATCTCATCGCGCGTGCGGCAGGATTTGCGCCGTCGGCTGTTCCGGCTCGGCCTTGCGATCGGCAATACGCTGAACGTCAAGCCGTGCGGCGGCGTTGCGATCAGCGGCTGGCCGTCGCTTCTCGCTGAAGAGGATCGGCAAGCACTGGTCGATGGCATCGATGCCTGCCTGCTGGGCGGACGCAAACTGGCGCAGGTCTCCCTCGCTTTCGTGCCGCCGTCGACCGGCAGCGATCCGCAGGCTGCGCTCGCCTTCGCCGCCTTTTGTCTCGCCAGTCGTGGCGGCATGCCCGCGGCATCGACGGAGGCGGCCTGACATGCGCTGAGCCCAAACGGCCTATAAAGCGCGAACGATTTCACACCGGGAGGAACTGCCATGCCGATCACAACAACAAGGCGTCGTCTGCTCGCTGGCTCTGCTGCCGCGCTCGCATTTCCGCACCTTGCCCGCGCGCAAGGCGCGGCCAAGCCGCGACTGACCGCGATCTCGCAATGGTCGGCGGGCAGCGACGGGGCGGCCATTACGGCGCTCGGCAAGAAATTCGAGGAGAAGGGCGGCGTTTGGCAGCACTCGCCCGTCCCCGGCTTCACCACCGAGATGATGAACAAGCTGCGCGCGCAGATCATGGCCGGCGATCCGCCGGCTTGCTCGCAGCTCAAGGGGCCCGAGATTGCGGCCTGGTCGAAGATTGCGCCCACCGTAAATCTCGATGCCCTCGTCGCGGCCGCCGGCTACGAGAAGGTTGTCGCTCCGGATCTTGCAAAGCTGCACAAGCCCGGCGGCAAATGGATTGCGCTGCCGCTACAGATCTACAGCACCAACATGCTCTTCCTGTCCAAGCGCGCGATGGACAAGGCGAAGGCGGACAAGGTCCCCGTCACCTGGGCCGACTTCAACGACCTCGCCGAAAAGATGAAGGCGGGCGGAGTCGCTTCTCCCATCGCCAATGGCGGCACCCGCCCGGACGACGGACAGAAATTCGAGGCGGCTCTCGCGGGCATCAGTCCGCTCGCCTATCGCGCGGCCATCATGAATCTCGAGAAGAAGGCCCTCGAGGGTCCGGAGATCAAGGCCGCGTTCGCCCAGGTGCGCAAGATCGCCGACTGGATGGACCCCAACGTCGGCGCCCAGCATTTCTCGACCAACCTGAAGCGCTTCATCGACGGCGACATGGGCATGATGATCATGGGCGGATGGGCGCAGGGCGTATTGCGCAATGCCGGATTCAAGCTCGAGGACTTCATGATTGCGCCAGGCCCGAGCGACAACGGCAAGCCGGTCTTCCTGTTGAATGCCGACGCCTTCATCTTCTGGCAGCGCAAGGAGGCGGACCTGCAAGCCGGCCAGACCCTGATGGCTCAGCTCGTCATGGATCCGGCGATCCAGACCATGTACTCGCAGATCACCGGCTCTATCCCCGTGCGCACTGACGTCGATCTATCAGGCGAAGGCTGGTCGGACGGGCAACGAACAACCTCGAAGGCCTTGAAGGAGGCCATCGCCAGCAATCAGGCCGTCCTCAGCATGGCGCACAACATGGCGCAGGAAAACGGAATGACCGCGGCGATGATCGACGTAATCACGGAGTACGTGAAGAACAAGACGATCAAGCCGGAGCAGGCAGCCACCCGCCTCGCCGAGGCCGTCGAGGGCGCGCGTTGAGCAATGCCGCCACGATGAGACCGGGCCGGCCGGCGCTTCCCGAATGGGTGCGCCGGCTGCCCGAATATCTGACGATCTGGGTGCCGCTGCTGCTGTCGGCGGCGCACCTCGTCTCGTTTTCGCTCTGGACGATCTGGATCTCGTTCACGCCGTCCACCCTCGTTCCCGTTGCGGGCTGGGTCGGCTTGCGCAACTACACGGCGGTCACGGCATCGCGCAACTGGCAAATCGCCTTCGACAATTTGCTGCTGTTCGGCAGCGCTTTCGTGCTGCTGAGCGCAGCGACCGGCCTCATCCTCGCGATCCTGCTCGATCAGCGCATTCGTGGCGAGAACGTGCTGCGCTCCATCTTCCTCTATCCCCTGGCGGTGTCCTTCGTGGTCACCGGCACGGTCTGGAGCTGGCTGCTCAATCCCGGTCTCGGGATCCAGAAGCTGGTGCACGACCTCGGCTGGACCTCCTTTAAGTTCGACTGGCTGATCGACCGCGACATGGCGATCTGGACCATTGTCATCGCCGCGATCTGGCAATCCTGCGGCTTTGCCATGGCGCTGTTCCTTGCCGGCCTTCGCTCGGTCGATCCCGACATCATCAAGGCCGCGCAGATCGACGGCGCGGGACCGGTCCGAACCTACCGGCGTATCATCCTGCCGTCGCTGTGGCCGATCACGGTCACCGTCGTGGTGATCCAGTTGCAGTTCGCGATCTCGACCTTCGACCTCGTGCGCGCGCTCACCAACGGCGGACCGGGAATCGCGACCCAGCTGCCGGCACTCGTCGTCTACGACCTGATGTTCCAGCGCAGCCTGCTCGGCCGCGGCGCGGCGGCGGCCGTGCTGATGTTGCTCATTCTTCTCGCGGTGCTGCTGCCCTATGCGGCGTGGCGATACATCCAGCGACGGCGAGGCGCCCATGCCTGACCGCAGCTTCGCACCGACCCGGATCCTGATCTATCTCGCCGTCTTCTTGATCGCCGCGGCCTGGCTCGCGCCGCTCGTGGTCGTGGTGCTGAACTCGCTGCGGACCAACGAGGAGATCGCGCAGGGATCGATGATCGGCTGGCCGCAGCATCTGGCCTGGAGCAACTACGCCGCAGCCTGGAGCGGCTTCTGTGTCGCCGAGACCTGCGCCGGCATCCGGCCCTACATGCTGAACTCCGCGCTGGTCACGATTCCCGCCACGATCTTCTCCACCCTGCTCGGCGCAATCGCCGGTTACGCCGTGTCGCTCTGGCGCTTCCGAGGCGACAACTGGATCTATGGCATCGTGACGCTTGGCCTGTTCCTCCCCCAGCAGATGCGCCTGCTGCCCTGGACCATCGTGCTGCGGGACGTCGGCCTCATCAACACCCTGACCGGCCTCGTGCTGATTCACACCATTCAGGGGCTCTCATTCACCACGCTGTTCTGCCGGAATTATTATGTCGCCATTCCCCATGAACTGATCAGGGCCGCCCGCATCGACGGCGCCGGCTTCTTCCGCATCTTCTGGCGCATCATCCTGCCGCTCTCAGGTCCCATCCTGATCGTCACGGTGATCTGGCAGTTCACCCATATCTGGAACGAGTTCCTCTATGGCGTGACGTTCACCACCGGCCAGCAGCAGCCCGTCACCGCAGCGCTTATCGCGCTGTCCGCCGCCGTCGCGGATATCCCGCAGCATGGCGTGCAGAGCGCAGCGGTGATCATCGCCGCGCTGCCCACGCTGTTGATCTACCTGCTCGGCGGCAAGTACTTCGTCCGCGGCCTGACTGCCGGGGCCGTGAAATGATGGAGTTGTCATGGCAGCACTGAGCATTCGCGCCCTGTCCAAGCGTTACGCCAATCTGGAGGTGCTGAAGGACATCGCGCTCGACATCGAGAGCGGCGAGTTCACCGTGCTGGTCGGCCCGTCCGGCTGCGGCAAGTCCACCCTGCTCAACATCGTCGCCGGGCTCGACCGCCCGAGCGCGGGAACGATCGAAATCGGCGGCCGCGTCGTCAATGACGTCGCGCCGAAGGACCGCGACATCGCCATGGTGTTCCAATCCTACGCGCTCTATCCCTCGATGACCGTGCGCCAGAACATCACCTTCGGCATGGAATGCCGTCACGTTCCCAAAGCCGAGCAGGACGCTGCGGTCAGCAATGTCGCAAAACTGCTCCAAATCGAGCCGCTGCTCGGCCGCAAGCCCTCGCAATTGTCCGGCGGCCAGCGCCAGCGAGTGGCGATGGGACGCGCGCTGGTGCGCAATCCCCTGCTCTTCCTGTTCGACGAACCGCTCTCCAATCTCGATGCCAAGCTGCGCGTCGAGATGCGGATGGAGATCAAGCGCCTGCATCAGCGCATCGGCGCCACCATCGTCTATGTCACGCACGACCAGATCGAGGCGATGACGATGGCGACGCGGATCGCCGTGATGCATCAGGGCAGCGTGCAGCAATTCGCCGATCCCGACACCGTGTACCGCTATCCCGCCAATCTGTTCGTCGCACGCTTCATGGGCTCGCCGCCGATGAACACCATGCCGGCGCGGCTCGAGGCCGAAAATGACGGTCCGGTCGTCGTGATCGGCGCGGGAAGGCCCGACGAGCTTCGTCTGCGCCTTACGGGGTACGACGCCGCAGCACCCTTTGTCGGGCGCAAGGTGGTGTTCGGAATCAGGCCGGAATGCATCGCTGAGGGGAGCCGCACGTTTTCCAGCGAAGCGCCTGTCCTCGTCGAGGCGCCGGTGGAGCTGGTCGAGCCCACCGGCGCCGAGACGATGGTGCTCCTGCGGCTCGGCGGCGAGCCCGCGATGGCACGAGTCTCGCCGGATATCCGCCCCGCGCCCGGCACGTCCGCCGCCTTCGCGCTCGACACCCGCCGCATTTGCCTGTTCGACCCCGAGACGGAGCGCCTGATCGCATGACGAAGACGACCTATTCCAGCCTAGCCGGCAGCGTGGTGCTGATCACCGGAGGCGCCAGCGGCATCGGCGCCGCCTTCGTCCGGGCCTTCGCGGGCCAAGGCGCCCGGGTCGCCTTCTTCGACATCGATAAGGACGCCGGCGAAGCCCTGGTGCGGGAAATAGCGGCCTCGTCCGGGCCCGCGCCGCTGTTCGTGCCCTGCGATCTCCTCGACATCGATGCCCTGCGCAGCGCGATGGCAGAGGCCCGCCGCTCGCTTGGCGACGCCGCCGTTCTCGTCAACAACGCCGCCAACGATCAGCGCCAGGCTCTCGCCGAGGTCACGCCGTCCGAGTTCGACTGGATGATCGGCGTCAATCTCAAGCACGTCTTCTTCGCGGCGCAAGCGGTGGTGCCACAGATGCAGGCGCGCGGCGGCGGCTCGATCATCAACATGTCGTCGATCGCCTGGATGCGCGGCGCGCCGGCACTGCCGGTCTACGCCGCGGCGAAAGCGGCGATCGTCGGCTTCACCAACTCGCTGGCGCGCTCCGTCGGTCCCGACCGCATTCGCGTCAACGCGATCGCGCCGGGCATGGTCATCACCGAGCGCCAGCGCAGGCTGTGGTATCCGGACGATCGGGTCATCGCCGAGATACGCTCGCGCCAGGCGGTGCCCGATGCGGTAACGCCCGAAGACATTGCCAATATGGCACTGTTCCTCGCCTCCGACGAAAGCCAGCGCATCACCAGCCAGTGTTTCAGGGTTGATGGCGGACTCGCCTAGGCCGGTGCGCATAAGACCGTTCGAGTGCCCTTTGCTTAGCCCTACGTGACGTTCGACAATAGTGATTGGAACTAGGAAACCTTGGGAGGTTCGCGCGTTTAGGGGCCGGAGCAAGCCGTGGAGGAGAAGCATGCGAACAGCAATTCTCGCATTGATTGTAGTTGCCGGAAGCGCAATGAGCTTCCAAGCAACGGCCCAACAGCAAAAGGCCGCACCCAGTGAGCAAACCAAGGAGGAGATGAAGCGCGACGTGGACCGGGAGCTCAAGGCTGGCCAGCCCAACGAGCAGATGCAGCGCGATGCGGACAAAGGGATCAAGACCCGCAACTCCGGAGAGTCCGGATACGTGGCCGATCAAGACAAGCCGGCCGCTTCGGCGCATCCTCCGGGCCGACCGGGAAGTGAGCAGACCACGGGTTCGGGTAGCCAGACCGGCACTCCGAAATAGAACACTCAGCCTGCTCTGCGTCTACGGCGAGTTGCGCGGGCGCCGGAAGTGGCCAATTCACGGGTCGCATGCGGTCCCGGGTTAGCGTGTCGTCCGCCTGGTTGCCGCCCAAATGTCCTCCCGGGGTCAGTATGTCGCGCTCAGTGTACGCGTGGAGCGAGACCCCGGGGGCAAGTGGCGGGCCGTCATAGGGCGCACAAGCGTCAGTCGAGGCAAGGACGGCCTCCGCGTTCTGTCCACCGCCGATAGCCGACATCCAAGCTGCCTCAAATTATCCGGCTAAGGGCCACGGTGCGAGACCTGGAGCGGGATGTTACTCTATGAACAGCAGTCCCCTCTTCTTATCGCCGTCAAACGTATTTACAGCGTCGAACAGCCGCTTCCGTTCGACTAGCCACGGCTGGAAATCGAAATTGACATCGAGCACGAAAACGAGGTCTTCGGCTTCGAAATAGCCCCCAATTGGGGAATGGTGTCCACTACCAGCACCAAAAATATGAGCGCGATCGAAATTCACGATGTAGCGTCGCCGCGGATCGTTGGAGCGACGGAGATGCTCCAGAAACTCGTTTTCGCTGAGATCGCGCAAGACAGTAACTTTCCGGCTGGTGTTGGACTGGGCGACGTTGGCCAGTTCGTCAAGCGTGAGCCCCATGATGCATACGCCTGTCCAGCAACTCCACGTCCCGGCCAACACCTTGCCTTCCGTCCTTGCCGCCTCGCCAAGGGACCGATACGCGTTAGCAACAGCGGCAGGTCCGCAGCGAGAGCCATTTGACTGCCAATCAACGTGTCGTTCAAATGTTGCTGCCACGGGCAGGTGCCACGCACGCTCAATAAGCTCCGGAGTACGTGTGACCGATGAGGCTATGGCTTCTGATGGCACGTGCGATTGATTGACCACCAGGGCCCCGGCACACACCAGACTCAGGGCAATCACCAAGCTGCTGATGCTTACGCGGTGCCATCGCTTCATGGATCGGAACCTTGGCGGCAATGACGACTTAGGCGCGCAAAATTATACTCGGAAGCCGGAGAGCGCGAAGAAGATACCTGTCCGCGTTCGTTCGGGCTGAAAATGCGAACATAATTTCCGACAGGACGACCCGAGTTCTTCTTTTGGGTCGAACAGGAAAGTGACAGCCAATCGGACCCTTTCCGCGGCATCCCGAGATGTATCAGCGTCGAGATCCCAGTGCTAGACTTCCTGCTCCTAGCGATTGGGAGGACGGACATGCCCGATAGCGTCTACAAGGTCATTGAACTGGTCGGTACCAGCAGCGACTCATGGGAGAAGGCGGCCGCTAACGCAGTCGAGCAAGCTGCTAAATCTCTCCGAGATCTGCGCATTGCAGAGGTCGTCAAGCTCGATATGCAACTGGATGACAAGGGAAAAGTTGAGGCCTATCGCGCCAAGCTCAACGTATCGTTCAAGTTCGAGGGCTCCTGAGCCTCAGCACCTCGCCGCTTCGGGCGAGGACGGCTCATTGGACAGGCGCGTTGCGGTCCGCCAGCCGGACGCTGTGGCCCATCCCGGAAGTTGGCACTAGTCCGAGCGGGACCGAAATGCTTTGATGCGAAGGAGCGTATGGCGCGTGGTGGCCCCATGTACATGGTCATTCGCAAGTACAGTAAGGTTCGTTCGGTCGCCGACGCCGCTCGTCGCGCCAAGAGCGGCGTCGGTGAGATCCTAAGACAATCGCGGGGATTCAAATCTTACCATGTGCTGGATGCGGGCGACGGTGTCGGTATCGCGGTGATGATATTTGACGACCGCGAAAGCGCCAACGCAGCGAACGCCAAGATACTGGCATTTGTTCAAGCCAGTCTACCCGACCTCGATCTTGGAGTTCCTGAAATCGCTGCCGGCGAGGTTTTGGTGAACTTAGAGCCCAATGGGTCCTCGGGCATCAAGTAGCCGAAAACGCTGCCTGTTGCATGGCCCGCCGCCCGCTGATCGTGCAGTCTACCCGACCTGCATCGCGTTTGCGGCGGTCGCGCCCCGGCACCGGCATATGCCGGCCAAGAATCTGGCGACTGCGCTAATTTTCGAGGAGCACAATGCCATGAAGCAACACACCTCCGAAGCATTTTCCACCACAGCCAGGAAACTGCTCATGCGGATGCGCATCGTGATGCCACCCAGGGATCCCGATGAAGACGAGGAGGATGAAGACGAGGAGGACGAAGACGAGGATGAGCAAGATGATGCCGATGAACCGGCGGTCGTGCGCGAGCCGGACGAAGACTAGACTAGCCGGTGTCTGGCAGTCGCCGTTATACTATCTCTCATGGGCTGGGATGCGAAAGACATAGCGCTTCTCAAAAGGCTCTGGTCCGCGGGGCAGAGCGCGGCGCAGATTGCGCGCCATCTCGGCTGCAGTCGTAACGCGGTATGCGGTATGCTGAACCGTCTGGGCCTGAAGCGCGGCCACAAGCCGCCCACAGCGCAGCCCCAGATAAGGCCGGCCCCGAAGCTGAGGCCGTCGTCGGCCGCCTGCGCCCGTCCCATCGCGCGGAGGGTGTCGCCGAGTACAGCAGAGAGGGAGCTGCCAAAGGAATTCAGCCGGCAGCAGCTTTACGCCATTCTGGCTGAGGCGGTCAGAAACACTGGTTAAGAGCTCACCACGAACGTCCTTGCCCTCCCGTCCATGTCGGCCGCGTCGTTACTTTGCAAATGAGCGTCGGCCACCCGCGAGCCAGAAACAGGGCCCACCTCACACGCATACGTTGATGGAACCGGGTTTTAGCTCGCGTTGTTTCGGCTCGGGGTCGTCACAGCCATGTCGCTATAGAGAAGCCCTGTATACGGGAGTATAGTCGCCAAAGGCATACTCCCGATCGATCTTGATCGGCTCCGGGGGGGGACGCGATCCGGCACGAGAAATCTGTCGATTGATCCATCACGCGTGAGCAAGAGATGATCATGCAACATGCGATTGAAGTGCCGTCGGTCGCCCTCGATTCGAATGAGAGCAAGCGCCCCGAGGAGGCACTGCGCGAGAGCGAGGAGCGCTTTCGCACGCTGGTGCAATTCTCCTTCGATGTGTACTGGGAAACGGACGCGGAGCATCGCTTCATCCGCCAAGAGTTCGCCGAGACGCTTCCCGAGCCGCCGGTCTCCGAGATCGGCAGGACACGATGGGAGATCCCGTATCTCGAACCTGACGCAGATGGCTGGCACAAACACCGGGAGATACTCGACGCTCACCTCCCGTTTCGCGATTTCGAGCTCGCGCGGCCGATGCCCGACGGCGGCAAGCGCTATATTTCCGTCTCTGGGCTGCCCATCTTTGACAAGACAGGGAACTTCGTGGGTTACCGAGGTGTGGGGCGCCACATCACGGAGCGCAAGCGCGCCGAACAGGCGCTGATCGAGAGCGAGGCCCGTTTCCGTACCTTCGTGGACCACGCGACCGATACGTTCATGCTGCACAGTGAAGATGGTCACGTTCTCGATGTGAATCGGAATGCCTGCGAAAGTCTCGGCTACAGCCGGACCGAACTGGTTGGGGCAACTGCGGCCTTGTTCGATCTGGAGATGGATGAAGCGACTTGGCGTCGCAACCGCGAGCGTCTCAAGGCCGGCGGCATCGCTACGCTCGAGAGGCGCTATTGCCGAAAGGATGGCACTGTGTTTCCCGTCGAAGTTCGTATGCGCGAGTTCTGCGAAGTCGGACAGTCACGAATCATTTGTCTGAGCCGCGACATCACCGAACGCAAGCGAACCGCCGAGACGTTCCGCGAGATGCAAGCTGAACTAACACACGCCAATCGCGCGGCGGCAATGGGCCAGGTCACGGCTTCGGTGACACACGAACTAAGCCAACCAATCACCGCGGTGCTCTGCAACGCAGAGGCCGCACTGAACTGGCTAGGAACACAATCTCCGAATTTCGAAAAGGCACAGCAGGCGCTCGTATCCATCGTCACAGAAGCCAAGCGAGGCGGCGAGATCATCAGTTGGATCCGTTCCTTGATCAAGAAAGCTCCGGCGCCGAAGGAGAGCGTCGATGTCAATGGTGCAATCCTGGACGTGATCACCATCGCCCGTAGCGAGCTGCTCAAACATGATGTCTCGATCCAGACCGACCTCGCTCCGGGCTTGCCGCTCGTGAAGGGCTATCGCGTTCAGCTGCAACAGGTGGTTCTCAATTTGATCCTCAACGCGATCGAGGCAATGAACTGTGTCGACGTTGGCGGACGAGAGCTGCGGATCAGCACGGCTGCAGATGCTTCAAATCTCGTTGTTGTCGCCGTACGGGATACCGGACCTGGACTTGACGTCGCAATCGTTGACCGCCTGTTCGAGCCCTTCTACACCACCAAGCCGGACGGAACCGGCATGGGCTTGTCGATTTGCCAATCGATCATCGAGGCGCACGGAGGACGACTTTGGACTGGTGCCAATGAACCACAGGGGGCGGCGTTTCACTTTAGTCTGCCTTCGCAACAGGAGTGATCCACGTCGCTTTAGCGTAACTCACGCCTTCGCTGTTGCGTTTCTTGGCGTCTGCTCTTTGGAGGGCAGCTCACGCTTTGGAGGGGGCGGCTCAAGCAGACTTCTATGAAACACCCTGGCTCGTTCGCCGACCCTGGCGCATCGTTGCGAGCACGATGTCGGCGGCGAGCACGCTCGGCGATGTGTTGCCGGTCGACATGATCTGATCGAGCCTGGCGAAGGCCTCGACCTGCTGCCGGCGCAGCGGAGACTCCGTCAGCACGTCCCGAAGCGCCGGCGCCAGCTTCTCCGGCGTGCATTCCTCCTGCAAATACTCGGGAATGACATCCTTGCCGATCACGAGATTGGCAAGGATCACCGAGGAGACACGGATCGCGCGTCGCAGGATGAACGCCTCGATCGCGCCGACGCGATAGGCCGTCACCATCGGAATGCCCGACAGCGCGAGCTCGAGCGTCACCGTGCCGGATTTCGCCAGCGCGGCGTGAGCGATGCGGAAGGCCGCACGCCTCTCGTTCTCGCCGATCACGATCTGAGGCTTGACCGGCCAGCTCGCGATGCCTTCGCGGATGGTGGCTTCGAGATGCGGCATGGTCGGCAGCATCAGTTCGAACGCACAGCCCTCACCCCTTAAGCGACCGAGCGTTGCGCCGAACACGTCGAGATGATGCCTGACCTCGCTGCGGCGGCTGCCGGGCAGCACCAGCAGCACCGGCGGCTCACTGTCGCGGCGCGCCTGCTCCTCCGCACTCGGCCGCAGCGAGCCCAATTGCTCAATCAGGGGATGGCCGACATAGCTGCAGGGCGGGCCGCCGAGCTTGCGGTATTCCTCGGGCTCGAACGGCAGCAGGCCGAGCACGTGGTCGACATAGCCGAGCATGGTCCGCGCCCGTCCTGGCCGCCATGCCCAGAGCTGCGGCGAGACGTAGTCGACGATCGGGATCGCGGGATTGCGCGCGCGCACGCGGCGGGCGACGCGATGGGTGAAGTCGGGGCTGTCGATGATGACGAGCACGTCGGGCGCGGCCTCGGTCACTGCGTCGGCGGTCTGCCGGATCAGCCGCAGGATCTTCGGCAATTGCTGCACCACCGCGGCAAACCCGACGATCGAGAGCTCCTCGATCGGAAACAGCGATTCCAGGCCCTCGCGCGCCATAGTGCGGCCGCCGACGCCGACGAACTGCACGCCGTCGCCGAGGCGCTGGCGCAGCACCTTCATCAAGGCGCTGCCGAGCCTGTCGCCGGACTCCTCCGTCGCGATCAGGAAGATCTTCCGCTTGGGATCACGCGACATCACGCGGGCAGGCCGATGACGAAGAGATATTTGGCATCGGCAAGCGCGATCATCGTCTGCGGCTCGGCGGCGATGGTGTTGCCCGCGATGACGGCGATGCCGGCAAGGCCGGCAGCCGCGACGCCCTCGATGGTGCGCGGACCGATCGTCGGCAGGTCGAAGCGCAGGTCCTGGCCGCTCTTCGGCGCCTTCACCAGCACACCGCGTCCGGTGGCGGCGCGGATGCGGCCCTCCTCGCGCAGCCTCGCGACGCGGGCGAGCAGCGCGTCGGTGCCCTCGATGTCCTCGACCGCCACCACGTGGCCATCGATCACGACCACGGCCTGGCCGATGTCGAACGGGCCGAGCGCGGTCAGCACCGCCCGGCCGCGTGCGATGTCGGCCTTGCTGGCATCGCTCGGCCAGGCGCGGCTGATGCAGCCCTCGGGCATCAGCAGATCCGGCGCAACGTCCTTGATGCCGACCATCCGGAAGCCGTCCTGCTCGAGGATGCGGCCGACACCCGACAGCAGATGATCGTCGCCGCCGCGGAAGGCGCGGATGACATTGCCGAGCAGGCGCAGCGTCGTGAAGTCGAACCGGATCTCGGACAGCGAAGGCCGCACCAACGTGCCGATGAAGATCAGGTCGCGGCAGCCCTCCTCGCGGAACAGCCGCATCGCGCGTCCGAGCTGGCCGACGGAGATCCAGCGATGCCGGAACTTCTCCACTCGCTGGGGATCGCAGGCCCCGCGCAGCGGAAACAGCACCGGCGTGATGCCGTGCGCGGCGAGCGACTCGGCGACCGCGAACGGCATGGCACCGCCGCCGGCGACGATGCCGACCGGTGACGAAACCTGCAAAGCCGCCGATGTCGTGCCCGCGGCCATCCCAAGATCACTCCAAGATCACTTCGCGATGGCGGGAAGACAGAGCGGGCGCTTGCCCTTGCCGATGAAGTCGAGGATTTCGGCAATCGCGGGGTCCTCGCCCGCGAGCGGCCGCGCCGCCTCCAGCCGCTCGGCGAAGGTGCCGGCGCCATGGAATAGCTTCTGGTAGGAGGCGCGCACGGTGGCGAGGCGCTGCTTGGTGAACTTGCGACGCTTCATGCCGATCAGATTGAGGCCTTCGAGCACGGCATATTGGCCGTTGACGAGACCGAACGGAATGATGTCGTCGCGCACGCCACACACGCCGCCGACCATGACCTGCGGTCCGATACGGGTGAACTGATGCACGGCGGACAGCCCGCCGATGAAGACGAAGTCGCCGATCTCGCAATGGCCGCCGAGCGTTGCCGAGGTCGCGAAGATCACGTCGTTGCCGAGATGGCAGTCGTGGCCGACGTGGCTGCAGTTCATGAAATAGCCGCGGTCGCCAACCGAGGTGACGCCCCCGCCAGCGACGGTACCCGCGTTCATGGTGACGGATTCGCGGATGGTACAGCCCGCGCCGATCCTGAGCTGCGTCAGCTCGCCACGATAGCTGAGCGATTGCGGCGGCGTGCCCAGCGAAGCGAACGGATAGATGGTGCAGTCGTCGCCGATCGTGGTTTGCGCCGTGATGTGCACATGCCCGATCAGCTTGCAGTTCGCGCCGATGACGACGTTCGGGCCGATGATGCAATAGGGTCCGATCTCGGTGCCCTCGCCGATCACGGCGCCGTCCGCGATCCGCGCGGTGGGATCAATCTTGCTCATCAAGCCAATCTTACTCGTCAAGAAGGTCGGGTTATGTATTGAAGTCGCTCGGTTTTCGGCTGGTTAGCGCGACTATGCCCGATCTGTCCAGTGACGTATCATCTCGCCGTGTTTCAAGTGCCGGATGAGGCGGCCTTCCCGTCCCGTCGTCAGGTTCATGCGGAGCTTCAACGATCGTGGTCAGAGCCCTGATCCTTCTGCTGGCGCAGCTCGCGGATACTCCGATCGTGTCGGAGGCGGTCGAGACCGGCGAACACCGCCTGGTCGATCTGCGGACATTCGAGTGCCGGGACATCACCCGCAGCACGATGCTTCAGCGGGTCTGTTACGATCGCGCGCAGCAGGACCTGATCGTCGCGAGCAACGGCGCCTATCACCGCTATTGCGGCGTGACGGCCGACACCGTCGAGCGCCTCCTCGGCGCGCCCTCCATGGGCCAGTTCTTCAACCGGACTATCAGGCGGGAGACGACCGGCAGCCGCTACGATTGCACCTGAGCCCAGTGCCGCTCAATCGGTCAGCATGGCGCCGACGTCGGCTTCGGCAACGACCTGACCGTTGACCTTTGCATCGCCGTGAAACCACCACATGGTCTTGCGGCGGCCGAGCGAGCGCATGTGATACTCGATCGTGTCGCCCGGCAGTACCGGCTTGCGAAACTTGCACTTGTCGATGGTGAGGAAATAGACCGCCCGCGGCTTCTCGGTGCCCTCGACCGACTTGATGCCGATCACGCCCGCGGTCTGCGCCATCGCCTCGATCATCATGACGCCGGGATAGACCGGACGCTCGGGGAAATGTCCCTGGAACGCCGGCTCGTTGAAGGTGACGTTCTTGATGCCGATGCCGCTGTAATCGGCGCGGATGTTGATCACGCGGTCGATCAGCAGCATCGGAAAGCGGTGCGGCAGTGTCTGGAGGATCGCGTTGATGTCCACCAACTCGAACTTAACAGGTGATTCCGCCGTCATTCCCGTCCCTCGTCCTTCGGATCGGCCTTGCTGTCGCGTACCAGCCGCTCCACCGCGATGATCTCCTTGAACCATTGCTTGGTCGGCTTGGCGAAGTGCCCGCCCCAGCGGCCGCCCGGCGGGATGTCGTCCTTGACCGCGCTCATCGCCGTCACCTGCGCCCCGTCGCCGATCTTGAGGTGATTGTTGATGCCAACCTTCGCTCCGAGCGCCACGTTGTCGCCGACGGTCAGGCTGCCGGCGAGCCCGATCTGGGCCGCGAGCAGGCAGTGCCGGCCGATCGTCACATTGTGGCCGATCTGGACCTGATTGTCGATTTTGGTCCCCTCGCCGATCACGGTGTCACGCAAGGACCCCCGGTCGATCGTGGTGTTGGCCCCGACCTCGACGTCGTTCTGGATCAGCACGCGCCCGGTCTGCGGCACCTTCAGATGGCCCTCCGGGCCGAAGAAGATGAAGCCGTAGCCGTCCTGGCCGATCGAGCAGCCGGGATGGATCAGCACGTTGTTGCCGATCAGGGCGCACTGGATAGCGGTCCGGGCGCCGACATTGCAATCCCGGCCGATCTTGACGCCGGGACCGATCACCGCCCCGACGCCAATCACAGTGCCACTGCCGATCTCGACGTCCGGGCCGATCACGGCCAGGGGGTCGACGACCACGCCGTCCTCGAGCCGGGCCGTGGGATCGATGATGGCCGATGGCGCGATACCGTCGTTGCCGACCCAGGATTGCGGCCGCAGCGCGTCGGCGTGCCATTCCCGCGCGATCCGGACAAAGGCGCGGAATGGCTGCGCCACCCGCAGCACGGCCACATGTTCGGGCACCTCGGCCTCGAAGCGCGGACTGACCAGACAGGCCCCCGCCTTGGTCGCCCTGAGCTGATCGGCGTATTTGAGGTTGTCGAAGAACGCCAGATGCATCGGGCCAGCTTCGTCGAGCGAAGCAAGGCCCGTGATGACGTGGCCGCCCCTCGCGGGGTCGACCAGCTGCGCCTTTGTCAGCGTGGCAATGTCGGCCAACGCTGCGGCAGGCGGCTTTGTGAAGAAGATCGGCTGCGCCATTCCACCCCGTCGCGGTCCGGCTTCGGCATGAAGCGGTCAGGCCGCATCATGCCTCATGTCCTGGATCGGCACGATCCCTTTCCGAAACCGGTTCCGGTGATCCGGATCGTGCCGTGCTGATCGAATTAGAACGTGGTGCCGCCGCCGAACCGGAATTCCTGCGTGCGGTCGTACTTGCCCTTGCTGAGCGGCACGGCGTAGTCGAAGCGCAGCGGTCCGAACGGCGACTGCCAGATCACGCCGACACCGACCGACGAGCGAACGACCTTGCTGTCGTCATAGACGAGACCGGTGCAGGTCCCCGTGCTCGAGGGATTGATGCTCGACGGGATACATCCCGGCGCATTGACCTCGTTGGTGGTGGTCCAGCTCGTCGGTCCCTTGTAGTCGTAGAGGCCGCCGGCGTCGGCATAGACGGCGCCCTTCAGACCCACTTCCTTGGGCAGGAACCAGAACGGCATCTGCAATTCGAACGAAGCACCCCAATACTGGGTGCCGCCGAGCGCATCCTGCGTGCCGAACGGGTTCAAGTCGCGCGGACCGATGCCGTTCGGGGCGAAGCCGCGGACGAGGTTCGGGCCCATCTGAAAGTGGTCGAGCATGCGCAGATCGGTGCCGATCTTGTTCAGCATGCCGCCTTGCAAGCGGACGAGGCCGACGATGTCGGACACGAGCGGAGTGTAGTACTTCGCGTCGACGACCGACTTCAGATAGGAGACGTCGCCGCCGACGCCGGCGAAGTCCTGCCGGAAGTCGACGAGCAGACCGTCGGTCGGGTTCTTGTTGTTGTCCAGCGTGTTGTAGGTCAGCGTGTAGCCGAGCGCCGAAGTCAGCGTCTTGCCGTTGGCGAGCTCCTTGCGCACCGGCAGCGAGGCTTCGCCATCGTTGTAGCAGCCGAGGCCGTTGGTGGACGGATCCAGAGGTATACCGGTGGCAGCAGAGAAGGCCGGGCTGGGATTGAAGGCCGCCGAACCAACCACGTTGTTACAGTTCGCCAGGTAGCCCGGCAGGGTGATTTCCTGCCGATAGATCGAGTAGCGCACCTGGAGCGAGAGATCTTCACGCAAGGAGAAGCCGAGGCGCGGCGAGAAGCCGAGCGTCTTGGTGCCGTAGGAGATGTAGCTGTTGGACTTCTGCTCACGCTGATAGAGGTCGAGGCCGAGCGCGACGCGGTAGTCGAGCAGGTACGGCTCGACGAACGACAGCGAGTAGCCGCGCGCATACTGGCCATAGGTCACCGCAGCCTTGGCGAACAGGCCGCGACCGAGCAGGTTGCGCTCGGAGATCGAGACTTCGGCCAGCGCGCCGTCGGTGGTGGAGTAACCGCCCGAGACCGAGAAGTCGCCGGTCGACTTTTCTTCCATGTCGACGATCAGGATGACGCGGTCACTCGACGAGCCCGGCTCGGTCGTGATCTTCACGCTCTTGAAATAGTCGAGGTTCTTCAGGCGCCGCTCGGCACGGTCGACCAGCGCGCGGTTGTAGGCGTCGCCTTCCGAGATGTCGAACTCGCGGCGGATCACGTAGTCGCGCGTGCGGGTGTTGCCGCGCAGGTTGATGCGCTCGATATAGGTGCGCGGGCCCTCGTCGATGTTGAACACGACGGACACGGTGTGCGCTTCGAAGTTGCGGTCGCCGCCGGGCCGGACCACGGCAAAGGCATAGCCGCGGCGGGAGGCTTCGATCTGCATCTCCTCGACCGACTTCTCGACCAATTCGACGTTGTAGAGCGAGCCGACATTGAGGCGCGAATAGGCGCGCATCGAGCTCGGATCGAAGTTCGGAATGCTGCTGCGGAAATCCACCGCGCCGACGCGGTATTGCTGACCTTCCTCGATCTTGAAGGTGACGTTGAAGCCCTTCTTCTCCGGATCGTACTCGGTCAGCGCCGCGACGACCTGCACGTCGGCGAAGCCGTTCTTGAGGTAAAATCGGCGGATCAGGTCGCGATCGGCTTCGACGCGGTCGGGATCGTAGACGTCACCGCTGCCGAGGAAGCTCAGCAGATTCGTCTCGCGCGTCTTGATCACGTCGCGGAGGCGGTAGGACGAGAAGGCATTGTTGCCGACGAACTCGATCGACCGGACGCCGGTCTTGACGCCCTCCTCGACCGTGAAGATCAGGTCGACGCGGTTGTTCGGCTGCTCGATGATCTCGGGCGTGACGCGCACGTCGTAGCGGCCGGAGCGGCGATAGATTTCGGCGATACGGAGCGTGTCCGACTGCACCATGGCGCGGGAGAAGGTGCCGCGGGCCTTGGACTGGACTTCAGCAGTGAGCTGCTCGTCCTTGATCTTCTTGTTGCCCTCGAAGGCGATACGGCCGATCACCGGGTTTTCCACCACGGAGACGATGAGCTGGCCGCCGGAACCGCGGTTGATCCTGACGTCCTGGAACAGGCCGGTCTCGATCAACGCCTTGAGGCCGTCGTCGATGGCGGCCTGATCCAGCCGGCCGCCGGGACCCGGCTTGAAATAGGAGCGGATCGTCTCCACCTCGACGCGGCGATTCCCTTCGACGGAAATCGACTGCACGGTCTGGGCGAGCGCAGACGAAGACACGAAAACAGCCCCAACCGGGGCAACCACCGGCGCGCCGAACAAGATCAGGGTCGCGAGCAAGCCCCCCCGGAGTCGCAGTCCAAACTTCATCGCGCAACGCGCCCTTATCATTCCCTGCCAGACCCAACCCCAACGCCGGTCCGGAGATTCCCCAAGTTCAGGCCGCTTGTAGCCAATTTCGCCGACGCCGCAAACGGCCGAAAGCGCCGTAATTTCAATTTCATTCCAAGACGTTGCTCAACAGCAACGCCACAAAAAAGCCCCTATCAGGAAGCTGCCATCCGCAGGATGTCGTTATAGGTCGCAAACACCATCAACATCAGCACCAGGCCAAGCCCGATTCGGAACCCCATTTCCTGGGTCCGCTCGGACAAAGGCCGGCCCCGGACCACCTCGGCCGCATAAAACATCAGGTGGCCGCCATCGAGCAGCGGGATCGGGAACAGGTTCAAAAGGCCGATCGACACCGACAGCACCGCGCAGAGATTGATCACGAACTGGAACCCGGCGCTGGCCGCCTGCCCCGACATTTTCGCGATTCCCAGGACGCCGCTGACCTCGTTCGGATTGCCCTGGCCGACGAACAGCGAGCCCAGGAACTTGAAAGTGCTGGTGATGATGAACCAGACCTGCTCGACGCCGATCTTGAGCGCTTCGCCGACGCCGACCGGGGTGGTCGAGGCCTCCCCGGCCTGCGACTTGTGCTCGATGCCGAGAACGCCGAGACGGTGGCTGTTGCCGAACGGGTCCTTGCGCTCCAGCAGCGCCGGGGTCGCGGTCAGCGAGACGACGGCGCCGTCGCGCTTCACCTGGAAGGTAAGAGCCGAACCGGCGTTCATCGCAACGATTCGCTGCATGTCGGCAAAGCTCTCGATCGGCTTGCCGTCGATCTGGATGACGACGTCGCCCACCTTGAAGCCGGCGGCAGCCGCCGCGCCGTTGGCGACGACACCGTCGACCCGGGCGATCGTGCTGGGCTTGCCGTAATAGAGCGCCATTCCGGCGAAGATCAGCGCGCCCAGGATGAAATTGGCGATTGGTCCGGCCGCGACGATCGCCGCCCGGGGACCAACCTTCTTGTGGTGGAAGCTGCCGGCGCGCTCCTCGGCCGACATAGCCGCCAGCGTCTGGGCCGACGGGGTCGAGGCCTCGCTCTCGTCGCCGAAGAACTTGACGTAGCCGCCGAGCGGGATCGCCGAGATCTTCCAGCGGGTGCCATGGCGGTCGTTGAAGCCGACCAGCTCGGGGCCGAAGCCGAGCGAAAAGGTTAACACGCGTACGCCCGCCCAGCGCGCGACCAGGAAATGGCCGAGCTCGTGGAAGAACACGACAATGGTCAGGACGAACAGGAAGGGAACCGCGTAGCCGAGGAGCCCATGGCTCAAAGTATTGAAACTATGGACGAAAAAGTCGATCATCGAATTCCCTCACCCAGCGCCGCAAGGCCCTGGTCCCGAACCAACTAGGATGCCTTTAAGGCAATTTGAGGCAATAGGGCGGCAGCCCTATTTCGCGCAACATGGTCAACAGAGATTGCATCGTCTGCGGAGGTCAGGGGCGCCTGGTTGCCGCCTTTGATCCAATCCTCGAGGGTCGCCTCGACCAGCCGGGCAATCGCCCCGAACCGGATCTTGCCGCCGATGAAGGCGGCCACCGCGACCTCGTTGGCGGCATTGTAGACGGTGGTCGCGCCCTTCCCGGTCCGGAGCGATTCGTAGGCCAACCGCAGTCCGGGGAAGCGCTCGAAGTCCGGCGCTTCGAAGGTCAGCTGGCCGATCTTGGCAAGGTCGAGCTTGGCCGCCGGGCCCTTGATTCGATCGGGCCAGCCGAGGCAATGGGCGATCGGCGTCCTCATGTCGGGCGCGCCGAGCTGGGCCACCACCGAGCGGTCGGAAAACTCGACCATGCCGTGGATGATCGACTGCGGATGAACCAGCACGTCGATCTCGTCCGGTGAGAGCGCGAACAGGTAGGACGCCTCGATCACCTCGAGCCCCTTGTTCATCATGGAGGCCGAATCGATCGTGATCTTCTGGCCCATGCTCCAGTTCGGATGCTTCAGGGCCTGCTCGAGCGTCGCCTGCTCGATGTCTGAGGGCTTCCAGGTCCGGAACGGGCCGCCGGAGGCGGTGATGATGACGCGGACGAGCTCGTCACGATTGCCTGAGCTCAGCGCCTGGAACAGCGCGTTGTGCTCGGAATCGGCCGGCAGGATGCAGGCGCCGGCTTTTGCCGCACGCTGCATGAAGAAGTCGCCGGCGCAGACCAGGCACTCCTTGTTGGCGAGCGCGACATGCGCGCCGCGATCGACCGCGGCGAGCGCCGGCTTCAGCCCGGCAGCGCCGCTGACCGCGGCCATCACCCAGTCGGCCGGACGCGCTCCGGCCTCGATCACGGCGCTTTCGCCGGCGCCGCAGTCGGTGCTGGTGCCCGCGAGCGCAGCCTTGAGCTCGGCGAGCTTGGAGGTGTCGGCGATCGCGACATAGCGTGCATTGAATTCCTTGGCGAGCTTGGCGAGCGCCGCGACATTGCCGTTCGCCGTCAGCGCCTCGACACGGTAGCGCTCGCGCGAGGCGCGCAAGAGATCCATCGTGCTGTCGCCGATCGAGCCGGTGGCACCGAGGACCGTGACGCTGCGAATCTCGGACGCAGCAAGCCTGTTGTTACGCAAGGGAACGGCGCTCATATCCTCACCAAACCATAAGACCGCTTCCGGCGCTATGCACACCATGGCGGAAAAAGCCGATAAACCAGGCCGCCAGGATGGCGGCGACAAAACCGTCCAGGCGGTCCATAAGCCCGCCATGGCCGGGAATTAAGTGACTGGAATCCTTGACACCGAAGCGCCGCTTCACGGCGGATTCGAAGAGATCGCCGAGCTGCGACACCACCGACAGGACGGCGCCGACGAGCAGCAGCGGAACCAGCTTTCCGATCCCGCAGGCGGCGAAGCCGGCCGCGACCGCAAGGCTCCCCGCAAAGCCGCCGAGCGCGCCGGCCCAGGTCTTTTTCGGGCTCACGCGTGGCCATAATTTCGGGCCGCCGATGCTGCGTCCGGCGAAATAGCCGCCGATGTCGGTCGCCCACACCACGAGCAGCACGAACATCAGCGCGGAGAAGCCGTTGACGAGATCCTTGCGCACCAGGATCGAGGCCAGCAGCGCCGCCGCCGCATAGGCAAACCCGCTCGCCGCCCACAAGAACTTGCCCCGGGCGATCAGCGTCACGATGGCACCGCCAATGAGGCCGGTGACGACGGAGGTCTTGAGCGCGCCGAAAGCGACGGAGGCTCCCATCATGGCGATCACGACCGTCCCTGCCCCGGTCAGCGCGGCCGATGCTGCGCCCACCACCATCAGCCATTCCGCGAACAGCCCGATCGAGACCAGGGTGACGAGAAGCGCCCACAACCAGCCACCGGCATAGGCGATCGCGATGGCCAGCGGCGCCAGCACCAGCGCTGCGAGGACCCGCATCACCAGATTGCTCGGGGCAGGCTTGGCGCCCGCCGATGCAGGATCGGGTTCGTTCACGAGGCGGTCTTCGCAACCAGGCCGCCGAAACGGCGCTCGCGCCTGGCAAATTCGGCGATCGCGCTTTCCAGCGCCGCCTTGTCGAAGTCGGGCCAATGGATCGGCACGAACACGAGCTCGCTATAGGCGGCCTGCCACATCAGAAAGTTGGACAGGCGCTGCTCGCCGCTGGTGCGGATGATGAGATCAGGGTCCGGGATGTCGGGCGCATCGAGATGCGCGCCAAGCGTCTCGGCGTCGATCGTGGCAGGATCCCGCCTGCCCTCGGCGACCTCGCGGGCCAGCTTCTGCGCCGCCTTCGCAATCTCCTGCCGCGAGCCGTAGTTGAAGGCGACGACCAGCGTCAGGCGCGTGTTGTCGCGCGTCAGCTCCTCGGCCTCGTTCAGCAAGGCGCAGATGTCGCTCTCGAGCCCCTCGCGCTCGCCGATGATGCGGACCTTGACGCCGTCGCGATGCAGGCTCGCCAGGTCGTTGCGGATGAAGCGCCGCAGCAGGCCGAACAGGTCGCCGATCTCGCTTGCCGGGCGCGACCAGTTCTCCGACGAGAACGAGAAGATGGTGAGATAGCGGATGCCGAGCTCGTGCGAGGCGCGCACCACGCGGCGCAGCGCGTCGACGCCGCGGCGATGCCCTTCCGCACGCGGCAGACCGCGCGCGGCCGCCCAACGCCCGTTGCCGTCCATGATGATGGCGACATGCGCAGGCGCCTCGGACCTGTCGGGTCCTTCCGTTGCGGGCGCGGCGGCGTTGGACATGAAGGCGATGCCTTAAAGCATGATCCGGAAAAGTGCGAAGCGGTTTTCCGACAAGATCATGCGCGAACAATAGTCTAAAGCGCGATGATGATACTCATCGCGCTTTAGACGGTGAGGATTTCTTTTTCCTTGGCGGCCAGCAACTGGTCGATCTCGGCGATGGTGCCGTCGGTCGCCTTCTGCACCTCGTCGGCGTGACGCTTCTGGTCGTCCTCCGACATCTCGTGATTCTTCTCGAGCTTCTTGAGCACGTCGAGACCGTCGCGGCGGACATGGCGCGCGGCGACCTTGGCGGCTTCGGCATATTTGTGCGCGACCTTCACCAGCTCCTTGCGGCGCTCCTCGTTGAGCTCGGGAATGCGCAGGCGCAGCACCTGGCCCTCGGTCGCGGGCGACAGGCCGAGATTGGAATCCACGATCGCCTTCTCGACGGCCTTGACCATCGACTTGTCCCAGACCTGCACCGAGATCAGCCGCGGCTCCGGCACGCTGACGGTGGCGAGCTGATTGAGCGGCATGTGGCTGCCATAAGCCTCGACCTGCACCGGATCGAGCATCGAGGCGGAGGCGCGTCCCGTGCGTAGGCCGCCGAGCTCGTGCTTGAGCGAGGCGACGGCGCCCTGCATGCGACGCTTCACTTCGTTGAGATCGAAATTACCCGTGGCCATCACGTTTCTCCTTCAAAATCCCGGCGACCGCTCCGCACCGTCCGTTCGGCGCGCCAGATGAGCCGTCAGCCGGCGACGATGGTTCCGTGGCCGACGCCACGCAGAATCGCGCCGATCGAGCTCGGCTCCGCGATCGAGAATACGATGATAGGCAGCGATGTCTCGCGGGCAAGCGCGAAGGCGGTCGCATCCATCACCTTGTAACCGCCCTCGATCGCCTGCGAATGCGTCAGGCGGTCGAACCGCGTCGCGGTCGGATCCTGCTTCGGATCGGCCGAGTAGACCCCGTCGACATTCGTCGCCTTCAGGACCGCCTGCGCGCCGATCTCGGCGGCCCGCAGTACCGCGGTCGTGTCGGTGGTGAAGAACGGATTGCCGGTCCCGCCGCCGAGCAGCACGATGCGGCCCTCGGCCAGGTATTTGTGTGCCGCAGTGCGGGTGAACAGCTCGGAAATCTCGGGCATGACGAAGGCCGACAGGGTCCGCGCCGGCGTTCCCTTGCGCTCGATCGCCGCTTCCAGCGCGAGGCAATTCATCATGGTGGCGAGCATGCCCATGGTGTCGCCGGTGGTGCGCGACACCCCGCGGGATGAGACCTCGACGCCGCGGACCATGTTGCCGCCACCGATCACGACCGCGACCTCAGTGCCGAGATGGCGGGCCGCGATCAGATCGTCCGCAACCCGGTCGACGGTCGGCTGATCGATGCCAAAGCCTTGCCGTCCCGCGAGATACTCGCCGGACAACTTGATCACGACGCGACGATAGACCGGATCAGTCATGAGCACTTTCCTTGTCCGGGCGCCGCTTCCGGCGGCACGCCGGAAGGAACTTCCGGCGCTTACTTCTTGCCGCTGGCCGCGGCGACCTCGGCCGCGAAGTCGCTTTCCTGCTTCTCGATTCCCTCGCCGAGAGCATAGCGCACAAAGCCCGCGATTTTCACAGCCCCGCCGACCTTGCCCTCGGCCTCCTTCACCGCCTGCGCCACCGACTTGCCGGTGTCGTGGATGAAGGCCTGCTCGAGCAGGCAGACTTCCTTGTAGTAGGTCTTGAGGCCGGACTCGACGATCTTCTCGATCACGTTCTCGGGCTTGCCCTGCTGACGGTACTTGTCGGCCAGTACGTCCTTCTCGCGCTTGACCACGGCCGGATCGAGGCCGGACGGATCGAGCGCCAGCGGGTTGGCGGCCGCAATGTGCATCGCGATCTGACGGCCGAGCGCTGCGAGCTCATCGGCCTTGCCCGGCGATTCCAGCGCCACGATCACGCCCATCTTGCCGGCGCCTTCGATGACGGCACCATGGACGTAGTGCGAGACCACGCCCTGGCTCACCTCGAGCTGGGCGGCGCGGCGCAGCGTCATGTTCTCGCCGATGGTGGCGATCGCATCATTGATGGCGGTTTCGATCGTGACGTCGCCGACCTTGGCGGCCTTGATCTTCTCGACGTCCGCTCCGACGTCGAACGCGACCTGGGCGATCATCTTGACCAGGCCCTGGAACTGGCCGTTGCGCGCAACGAAGTCGGTCTCGGAGTTGACCTCGACCACGACGCCCTTGGTGCCCTTGGTGAGCGCGCCGATCAGGCCCTCGGCGGCGACGCGGCCCGACTTCTTGGCGGCCTTGGACAGGCCCTTCTTGCGCAGCCAGTCCTGCGCCGCTTCCATGTTGCCGTCGTTTTCGGTGAGCGCGGCCTTGCAGTCCATCATGCCCGCGCCGGTTGATTCGCGCAGGTCCTTGACCATCGCAGCTGTGATCGTTGCCATCGTTGAAAATCCTTTGTGCCTGCCGGTTTGCCGCGGCGCGGCATCGAATCGCCCCGCCGCGGTCCATCTCAGGAATTCGCGTCAACTGAAATGGTGGCCGGATCCCATCCGGCCAACCCATCGCTCTTTTTGACTATTCCGCTTCCGCGGTCAGCGCCTTGGCCTTGGCCACCCAGGCATCCGCACGGCTCGGCAGACCGACTTCTTCGCCGATCGTGTGCGCGGTGTCGTGGTCGAGCTCGGCGAGCTGCCAATAGTGGAAGATGCCGAGGTCGTTGAACTTCTTCTCGATCGCGCCCGACACGCCCGGGAGCTTCTTGAGGTCGTCGGCAGTGCCGCGGGGACCCGCAAGGCCCTGGAAGCCGCTCGAAGACGCCGCCGGCAGCTCTTCGGCGACCGGCTGGGCCGAGGCGCCGACGTCGATGCCCGAATCGCCTTGCGCGCGCGAGATGCCGTCGATCGCCGCACGCGCGACGAGATCGCAGTACAGCGAGATGGCGCGGCCGGCGTCGTCATTGCCCGGCACCACATAGGTGATGCCCTTCGGGTCCGAATTGGTGTCGACGATCGCAGCGACCGGGATGTTGAGCCGCTGGGCTTCCTGGATCGCGATGTCTTCCTTGTTGGTGTCGATCACGAAGATCAGGTCGGGCAGACCGCCCATGTCCTTGATGCCGCCGAGCGAGCGGTCGAGCTTGTCGCGCTCGCGCTGCAGCGTCAGGCGCTCCTTCTTCGTGTAGGAATTGGCTTCGCCGCCCGAGAGCACGTCGTCGAGGTGACGCAGGCGCTTGATCGAGGCCGAGATCGTCTTCCAGTTGGTCAGCGTGCCGCCGAGCCAGCGCGAATTGACGAAATACTGCGCGCAGCGCTTGGCCGCGTCGGCAACGCCGTCCTGCGCCTGGCGCTTGGTGCCGACGAACAGGATGCGGCCGCCCTTGGCCACCGTGTCGCTGACGGCCTGGAGGGCCTGGTGCAGCATCGGCACGGTCTGGGCGAGGTCGACGATGTGGATGTTGTTGCGGGTGCCGAAAATGAACGGAGCCATTTTCGGATTCCAGCGGTGAGACTGGTGACCAAAGTGCACGCCAGCTTCGAGCAGCTGACGCATAGTGAAATCGGGCAGTGCCATCGTTCTAATTCTCCGGTTGGTTCCTCCGGAAACGTGTGAGCAAAACGGAGCGTTCACGCCCCGGTTGCCACCGGACGGCCTTGTGAGCCATGTTTCCGTGTGAGATGGCGCGCTATATAGCGCCATTTCGGCCAGAAGCAAGGAAATAACGGCCTTTGGGGACGCCTCTAGGCTGCTGTCGCATCCCGGCATCTCCTGCCCCTCGCGCCTCCTAACACCTGGGCTGGCCCGGGGGGCAGCTCTTCGGTGGCGGGCCGG
>NZ_LAXE01000001.1:4208766-4238668 GCF_003122645.1 Bradyrhizobium sp. SUTN9-2 | reverse complement strand
GGGTTGTAGCGGCGCTGCCGGCGGGAGCGTTTGCGGTCGGACTGGGTGTGCCTCCCGGCGTCCCAGCTCCGGGCGCCGCTCCGGCTGGCGGGCTGCCGGGAGCTCCCGGCGGCGGCACAGTATTGGCCTGCGGCAGCTTGGCGCCGGCGGGCGGCGGCGCTGTCGTGCCAGGGGCGACATTGGCCGGAGCCGGAGTCGCGATACCCGGCCTTGCCGTCGGCTGGATGGTCGCGCTCGGCGGCATCGGCGCCTTGCCCTGCTGGATCAGGGCGGCACGCTGAACGACCGCCTGCGGCACGGCCGGACCTGCCGGCGTGGCGCGGCCGGCAACCGCCGGCGCCAGATTGCCAGGTCCGATCCCAGATCCGAGCGCCGGCCCCGCGGCCGGCGGCGGCGCCGGCGGGCGGTTAATCACGGTGTTGATGACCGTGGTGTTGTGGATGTTCTGGTAGATGATGTTGTTCGGCGGCGGCGCGACATAGACCGGCGGCCTCACGAACACCGGGATCGGCACGAACACCGGCTGCGGCAGCACGAACAGACCGACCACCGGCAGCGGCGGCGGCAGCACGACGAAATCCGGCGGCGGCGGCGGCAGATAATAGACCGGCGGCGGCGGTGGCGGCGCGAAGCCGAAATCGGGATCGCTGAAATACAGCACCGGGCGATCGACATAGACCACCTCCTCCGGCGGCGGTGGCGGCACGTCGTAGTCGATCATCGCGAAGGTCGGCGGCGGCTCGGGCGGCGCGGTGAGGATCGCAAGGCGGCGCCGCGCATCCGCCGCATGCGGCCCGCGCGGATAGCGGCGCAGATACGACCAATAGGCCTCCGGCGTGTCGGTCCGGTAGGTCCGCCGCCAGGTGATGGCTTCGCGGCGCGCGGCAACGATCGCCATCACGCGCTTGGCGAGGGGATCGTTCGGATAGGCCGCGAGAAACTCTTCATAGGCCGCCAGCGTGTCGCGCTCGAGCGCGGCGGCATAGGCGTCCTGCACCCCGAGATCGCGGATCGGCTTGCCGCGGATCGCGGCGACCTGGTCGGGCGCAGCCTGCGGCGGCGGCGCATCGGGCGCGCGCTCGAAGAACGAGAATGGCGCCGAGATCTTCTGCTCGTTCCAGGGCACCTGCGCGCCCTTGGAGGCCTCGTTGACGCGCAGGCGGACGCGGTCGAACACCTCGGGCAGCGGCAGGCCGCCGGTGCGGATCATCTCGGCGAGCGACTGCGCATAGATGCCGTAGGGCCCCGGCTCCTCCGGCGCCACCGTGCCGGGCGCGGCATTGAAGGCGATCAGCATGTTCGCCTCGGGCTCGACCAGCGCCAGACCGCTCGCGATCGGCTGACCGCCCTCGATGAAGGGCTGCGCACGGGCTGCGTCGAGCACGACGATATTGGCCTTGAGTGGAATCGAGGCGAGCTGGCGCGCATAGTCGCTGATGCGCAGGGCCTCGGTCGGTATGTCGGTGTCGCGGCTGATGTTGGAATCGACCGGGATGAAATAGTTCTCGCCGGCGAGCTGCACGCCGTAGCCGGCAAGATAGATCATCGCGACGGTGCCCGGGCCCGACGCCTGGGCCTTCTGGATGAAATCGCGCAAGCTCTTGCGCAGCGTGTCGCCGTCGAGATCGCGCGCGCCGACCACGTCGAAGCCGGCCGCCTGTAGCGTCTGCGCGATCAGGCCGGCATCGTTCGCGGTGGTCGCCAGCGGCGATTTGGCGTAGGCGCCATTGCCGACCACGAGCGCGATACGCTTTTCCTGCTGCTGGGCACGCGCCTGATGCGGCGCGCCTGCGGCAAGGACCGCCATCGGCAGGAGAAGGCAGAGGAAGACTTTGAGCGTCCCACGCATGGCTTGTGCCTGCTTTTGTCGTTGAGGTGGCCACCGCATATACCGCATATCAGGCGCGCGGCCAGCTGAATGGCACTTGAACGAAAAGCGCGGATTGAGGCGGCGGCATGGCGCCGCCGCCCAACTCAAACCTCCACGCCAAACCTCACGTCAAACCTCGAACCTCCACGTGAGGCCTGCAAGCCTCGCGACCGCACTGCGGCACAAGGCTCCTCGGCCCGTTCAGCCCTGGGCGATCAGATCGACCGTGCCAGTGGTTAGCCGGTAGATGCCGCCGACGACCTTCAGCTTGCCCTGCTCCGCGGCCGCATTGAGGATCGGCGCAGCCGTCTTCAGCTTGGCGATGTTGTCGACCACGTTCTGCCGGATCGCCTTGTTGAGCACGTCCCCGCCCTGCTGCATCGCCGCCTTTGCGGCGGGCGCGATCGCATCGACCAACGAGGGAATGTGCCCCGGCGGCGACGTATTGTCCTTGATCGCCTTCAGCGTCGCGTCGACCGCGCCGCAGGCATCATGGCCGAGCACGAGGATCAGCGGTGTGTTCAGCACCGCCACCGCATATTCCATGCTTGCGATGGTCTCGGTGCCGGCAAAATTTCCGGCGACGCGACAGACGAAGAGGTCGCCGCGCCCCGCGTCGAACGCATATTCCGGTGCGATGCGCGAGTCGGCGCAGCTCAGCACGGCCGCGAACGGATTCTGTCCGCCGGCCAGCGCCTCGCGCTCGTGCTTGAAATCGTGACGTCGCGACACGCCGGCGACGTAGCGCCCATTGCCTTCCATCAGCCGCTTCAGCGACGCGTCGGGCGACAGCACATTCTGCGGCTTCGGCGGCTGCTTGGCGTCCTTGGCCAAGGCGCCACTGGCGAAAGCTCCACCGGCGAAGGTCATGCCGAACGCGGCGGCGCCAAACAGCATCGCCGATCGCCGCGACGGCGCGATGTCTTGGCGCAGAGATTGGTGATGCAGAGTGTCAGAACACTTGTCGCACATGTGACGTCTCCTCGGGTCAGTGGACGAATGAAGCGTCGCGAAGATAGGTGCGCCGATATGAAGAAATAACAAATGTTAGTTGATGCAACCGATGATTGCTGCACCGCGCGCTATGCTGCAAGCCGAAAGGCCGGTCATTCCGCGCCCGACGATTGCACGAACATGCGTCCGCCTGCATGCATTCGAGATCAACCCGCCAAAGAGCCCCTGCGCCAGCGCGATCAGAGGCACGTCGTCGTACCGCGCGCCCTACTCGACGGCTTCCAGCTCCGCGAGCTTCGTCCGCGCGGTTGCCTCATCCAGCGCGACGAGCTCGCCCGGCCCGAGATTGGCCTCGCCCGCCGTCGCGACGGACACGACCGCAAGTCCGGCCAAACCGCCGAGCACGGCGCCGCCCATGGCCGCATCGTGCCGGGGGCTGCTCTTGATCAGGTAGAAATGCGTCCGGCCTGCCTCCATGACGATCTCGCGCTTGGTCTCGCCCGGAAACATCAGCTCGGTGAGCAGCACGTCGTGACGCCCGGCAGGCCGGTCGGCATAGGCATATTTCCCGGCCACGACTTTTCCGAGCGGCGCACCGTCGAGCTTCACCTCGCAGGCGCAAATGGCCATGCTCAAGCCGCTCCTCTTGTCCTGCAGGAACACCACACGCGAGTGCCCCGCGCGCGGAGGACCAACCTTTTTCGACACCGACGCAAAGTCCGTCCCAACCTGATTGCTGACGCACCCCGTCAGCATGGCACAAACGGCCAACAACAACGCAACCTGTCGCAGCATCACACGCCCCATTCCATTCCCCGGGGACATGCTAGTCGGAATCAGCGCAGGGTTGCAACCGATGCAGTATGACGACTTTGCAAAAACCGGAACGCGTGGCGGAGAAGCTAAAGCTGCTGCACGTCGACGACGCCTGCCACCGCCTTGATCGCGCCGGCGATCTGCGGCGAGACCTTGAAGCGGCCGGGCAGCTTCATCTCCACCTCGGTCTCGAGGTCGAGCATCAGCACCAGCGAGACCTCGCCGTCGCCGTTTCCGCGGGGTGCGATGCTGGGACTGCCGACCTTCGGCGCGCCGCCGTTGGAAGCCGCCATCTCGGGCCCGGCGAGACGCTTGGCAATCGAGTCCAGCGGCTTGGTGTCGCGCAGGAAGATGCGCAGCCCCTTCTGCGTCTTGGCCGCGGCATCATCGAGCGGCTCGGCATGCAGCACGCGGGCGCGGACGTCCTCGCCCTGAAGCTCGGCCCCGAGTTGCAGCAGCACGGCCGCGCCCGGCTCCAGCACGTCGCGATATTGCGCAAGGCCTTCCGAGAACAGCACCGCCTCGAAATGGCCGGTGGGATCGGACAGCCCCATGATGCCCATCTTGTTGCCGGTCTTGGTACGCCGCTCCATGCGCGAGACCACGGTCGCGGCAACCTTGCCGGCGGTGGCGCCGGTCTTCACGGCGCGCGAGAACTCGGCCCAGCTCTGCACCCGCAGCCGCCTCAGCACGGTCGCGTAATCGTCGAGCGGATGTCCCGACAGGAAGAAGCCGATCGCGTCGTATTCGCGGCGCAGCCGCTCGGCCGGCAGCCATGGCTCGACCTGCGGCAGCATGATGGTCGGCGCATCCGCCGACATGCCGAACATGTCGTTCTGGCCGATCGTCGCAGCTTCATGCGCGCGCTGGCAGGCGGCGAGGATCGCATCCGCACCGGCAAAGACGCGCGCCCGGTTCGGCTCCAGCGTGTCGAAGGCGCCGGCGGCGGCGAGACTTTCGATGATGCGCTTGTTGATCGCGCGCGGCGAGACGCGCGCGGCGAAATCGGCGAGCGAGGTGAACAGGCCGCCCCGGGTGCGCTCCGCGATGATCTGCTCGATCGCCTGGATGCCGACGCCCTTGAGCGCGGCGAGCGCGTAGTAGATCGTGTTCTCGCCGACCTCGAAGGTCGCGCCCGACCGGTTGATGTTCGGCGGCTCGACCTTGATGCCGAGCCGCTGCGCCTCGGAGCGGAATTCGGAGAGCTTGTCGGTGTTGTTCAGATCGAGCGTCATGGACGCGGCGATGAACTCCACCGGATAATGCGCCTTCATGTATGCGGTGTGGTAGGACACCAGCGCATAGGCCGCCGCGTGGCTCTTGTTGAAGCCGTAGTCGGCGAATTTCGCGAGCAGCTCGAAGATGGTCTCGGCCTGCCCCTTCGGCACGCCGTTCTTCACCGCCCCCGCGACGAAGATGTCGCGCTGCTTGTCCATCTCGGCGCGGATCTTCTTGCCCATGGCGCGGCGCAACAGGTCGGCGTCGCCGAGCGAATAGCCCGACATCACCTGCGCGATCTGCATCACCTGCTCCTGGTAGATGATGACGCCGAAGGTCTCCTTCAGGATCGGCTCCAGCACGGGGTGCAGATATTCCGGCTCCTCGTCGCCGTGCTTGCGCGCGCAATAGGTCGGGATGTTCGCCATCGGGCCCGGCCGATAGAGCGCGACCAGCGCGATGATGTCCTCGAAACGGTCGGGGCGCATGTCGATCAGCGCCCGCCGCATGCCCTGGCTTTCAACCTGGAACACGCCGACCACGTCGCCGCGCGCCAGCATCTGATAGCTCTCGGCATCGTCGATCGGCAGCGTGGCGAGATCGACATCGATGCCGCGCGGCTTGAGCAGCTTGCAGGCGACGTCGAGCACGGTGAGCGTCTTCAGGCCGAGGAAGTCAAACTTCACGAGGCCCGCCGGCTCGACCCATTTCATGTTGAACTGGGTCACCGGCATGTCGGATTTGGGATCGCGGTAGAGCGGCACGAGCTCGCTCAAGGGGCGATCGCCGATCACGATGCCGGCCGCGTGGGTCGAGGCGTGGCGGGTCAGGCCTTCGAGACGCTGGGCGATGTCGAAGGCGCGCGCCACCACGGGATCCTCGTCGCGGAACGCCTGCAGCTTCGGCTCGCTCTCGATCGCGGCGGCCAGCGTCACCGGCGCCGCCGGATTCTGCGGCACCAGCTTGGTCAGCTTGTCGACCTGGCCGTAGGGCATCTGCAGCACGCGGCCGACGTCGCGCAGCACGCCGCGCGCCTGCAGCGTACCGAAGGTGATGATCTGCGCGACCTGGTCGCGGCCGTAGCGCTGCTGCACGTAACTGATCACCTCGCCGCGGCGGTCCTGGCAGAAGTCGATGTCGAAGTCCGGCATCGAGACGCGTTCCGGATTGAGGAAGCGCTCGAACAGCAGGCCGAACTTGATCGGGTCGAGGTCGGTGATCGTGAGCGCCCACGCCACCAGCGAGCCTGCGCCGGAGCCGCGGCCCGGCCCGACCGGAATGCCGTGAGCCTTGGCCCATTTGATGAAGTCGGACACGATCAGGAAGTAGCCCGCGTACTTCATGCGCATGATGACGTCGAGCTCGAACGCCAGGCGCTTGTTATAGTCTTCTTCCGTCGTGCCCTGAGAGAGGCCGTGCACGCGCAGACGGTTGGCGAGCCCCTCCTCCGCTTGGCGCTTCAGCTCGGCCGCCTCGACGGCGGCGGCATCCGAGCTCGCTGCGGCGCCGACGGTGAAGAACGGCAGGATCGGCTTGCGCGTCATCGGCCGGAACGAGCAGCGCTCGGCGATCTCCACCGTCGAGGCCAGCGCCTCCGGAATGTCGGCGAACAGCACCGCCATCTCGGCGCGCGTCTTGAAGCGATGATCCGGCGTCAGCTGCACACGGTCGGTCTCGGCGATCAGCCGGCCGCCGGCGATGCAAAGCAGCGCATCATGTGCTTCGTAATCGTCGGTGGTCGCGAAATACGGCTCGTTGGTCGCAACCAGCGGCAGTCCCTTGGCGTAGGCGATGTCGATCAGGCCGCCTTCGACGCGCCGCTCCTTCTCGGCGTTGTGGCGCTGCAATTCGATGTAGAGACGGTCGCCGAAAAGAGCGGCCAGACGCTCGCACCGCGCCCCGGCGAGCTCGGCCATGCCGCCGGCGAGCGCCAGCGAGATCGGCCCGTCCGGCCCGCCCGTCAGCGCAATCAGGCCCTCGGTCTCGCCCTCGAGCCAGTCGAGCTTGATGAACGGAGCATGGCTGTCCGGCGATTCCAGGAACGCGCGCGAGTTCAGCCGCATCAGGCTGCGATAACCGCGCTCCTGCGCGGCGAGCAACACCACGCGCGAGGGTCCCATCGCGTTGCGCGCGTTGGGATCCTGATCGCCGAAATCGATGGCGAGCTCGCAGCCGACGATCGGCTGGATGCCGGAGCTCGCCATCTTGTCGGAGAACTCCAGCGCGCCGAACAGATTGTCGGTGTCGGTCAGCGCCAGCGCCGGCTGGTGGTCCTTCTTGGCAAGCTCGGCGAGCTTGGCGATCTTGATCGAGCCCTTGAGCAGCGAATAGGCCGAGTGAACGTGAAGGTGAACAGATCCGGCGCTCGGCATGGTCGCGTGACGGCCTCTTGCAGATGAGATGGAGCGGTCTCCGGCGCCTCAAGGCATCATGCACTCGCGGCCGACTCGCCTCTCAATGGTGGGGTCTCACAGCTTGAGAGTCCACGCCGGAGCGGCCGCTTGGGCGCGTCGTCCCGCTTTTCCCCAAGAGGTCGGAGAAAGCCGGCCTACAGCTGCGGAATGACCTGGGCCCAGATCGCGATCATCCCGACGAACAGCGTGATGGACGCCAGTGCGGCGGCTTCTTCCACGAAAACCCTGAACATGGCCGGCTCCCTTGTTGGAACGTATGAAGAACATTGTTCTCATTTCGTTCTATGGAGTCAAGCGATCCGGAAGCCGCCGAAAGGAGATGGTTAACTCGCTGAAGACAAACAGCAAAAAAGCCCCGGCCGAGGCCGGGGCTTTCGTCAGCCGCTCACGTGGAGCGGTCAGTCTCAGTAACGGCCGATCATCGGGCCGCCGAACTTGTAGTTCAGGCGGACGAGACCCATGTCGATGTCCTGCCCGATGCGTTCGACAGCGCCACTGGCGAAGGTGACGTTGTGGTCGCCGAGGAAGATGTGGTTGTACTCGACGCCGACCGTCCAGTTCGGAGCAAAACCAAACTCCAGGCCCGCGCCAACCGTGGCACCCCAGCGGGTCTCGTCGGCCCGGTCGAGATTCGCACCCGTCACGACGCTGTAGACGTCGTACTTGTTGCTGACGACCGCCGCACCGCCCTTCGCGTAGAGCAGGACGTTGTTCCAGGCATAGCCAACCTGGCCTGTGATCAGACCGAACGCATCGACGCGCGTCCGGTTCCGCAAACCGGTGATTGCGCTGATGTTGTCACCCGAGAAGTCGGCCCAGTTGCCCTGGCCCTCGAGACCGAACACGAACTGGCCGGACTGAAAGCGGTAACCGATCTGGCCACCGACGGTGCCGCCGGTCGAATTGTGGGAGCCTTCCGGACCGAAGCCGACCAGATCCCACGACGTGTCAGCCGAACCGCCGCCGCCGTTGAGACCGATGTAGAAGCCGCTCCAGTCGTACACCGCAGCGATCGCCGCGGGCGGTGCTTTGGTGTAGGGCCGTGCCGCGAGATCAGCCGCAAGTGCCGGCGCAGTCGCACCAAGCGCGACCAGGCTGACAGCTGCAAGCAACAAATTCTTCTTCATTTGATTCCCGTTCCAGTTTCTTCAGTAGTGGGCCCCCCGGCCGTGGGTCGTCATAACAGCGATCGACGGAATTGCTGTAGCCGCGGCGCCACAGTGTGATCGAAAGGACTTTGCTCATTAACGAATGTTAATCAAGCATCGCGGACACCCCATCAAACAAGGGGTTTCGCAGCAGTTTCAATGTTGACGAGGCGAGACAAGCTGCATGCGCGCGCAACATCGTCGCGCGCACATTCGCGTGATGGAAGAGGCGAATGCGAACAAGTTCCTCATCCAAATTGTCGCCATCTTTTCGCTCGCTTTCATCACATTCGTGGGCGCGTCAATCGCTAGCTCGCCTCCGCGCGTACTTCGCCGGACAAAGCGACACCCCATACGCGATCAGAGTCGTCTGCGTGATGAGGCCAATCAGCGACAGTGCCTTTTGGAAGCTGCAGCCTCACACACCGTCTTTCACCTGAAAAGCCCGCCTGAAGCGGGCATCTCGAAGGATGGTCGCAGGAACGGCTGAACAGCTCTCAAATGCCATAGCCCTGCGATGAGCGCGCTGCGTCTGCTCAGCTTTGCCAGGGCGCATTGCGGATCCGCGTGCACGCGTTCGGCCTTTGGAAGCTCGGATCGTGATCTGCGATGTAGTCGAAGTTGACCGTCCCGAACGTCGTCTGCGGTTTCTTCAGCGCCGAGCAGGTCTGTACCTTCACGAACTCGTTCTTGAAGTCACCGCGCGGGAACGCCGAGATCACCTGCTCGCGCTGCTCCGGTGTGTAATGATCATACCCGATGCCCACCACATCCACCAGAACGCCTGCGTTGGTGAGCGCGATTTCCGGTCTCATATATTGCGGAATGCCGGGCGTGGTGTGCAGGGCGATGGCCTCCCACACCAGATCGGCCTGGGAATCAGCGATGCCGCGTGCCCGCAGAAACTCGCGCGCTGCATCGGCACCGTCGACTTCAAACCGCTTGGTCGCGGTATGGTAGTGATCGACGAGGCCGAGGTCGTGAAACAGGGCCGCGACATAGAGAAGCTCGGAATCAAACTTCAGCTTCTGGCGCAATCCCGTCATCGCGCCGAACACGTAGACGCGAACGGAATGGTTGAACAACATCTCGTCTTCGTAACTGCGCACCAGCTCGGCGGCCTCGCGAGCCAGTTGGCTGTCGGGAATTTTGACGCCGGAGATCACTCTCGTCATTTTCAGGTTCCTGCTTTCTGTTTCGGCTGATTCCCTTCGGGTCAGGCGGCCTCCTCGAGCGCGGCCTGCGGCGTATTTCGAAAGCTGATCGACATGCGATTGTACGCATTCATCAGGCTGATCGCGATCGTGAGATCGACCAGCTCGCGCTCGCTGAAGACTTTGCGAACGGCTTGATAGGCCTCATCCGGGACGTTGGTCTCGGCGACGCGGGTGATCGTCTCGGCCCATGCGAGAGCCGCACGCTCGCGCTCGTCGAAAAGATGGCCCGCCTCGGCCCAGGCCTGGACCAGCGCGATCTTTTCGATTTTCACGCCGCTCTTCAGCAGGTCGCGTGTATGCATGTCGAGGCAGTAGGCGCAATTGTTGATCTGCGACACGCGAAGATAGACCAGGGTGACAAGCGTCGCGGGAAGTCCGCTCTGCATGACGTAGCCGTAGACACCGCCCAGCGCCTTCATACCTGCCGGTGCGACGTGATTGTAGTTGAGCCGTTCGCTCATCTGCCTGCTCCTTGATGATCGGGGGATGAACCCTCCCTCTTGCCCCCTTAGGTGCCCCTGCACTGGTCCACAAAAAAGCACCAAGAACGTACAAAACTCGTGTACCACGCAGGCATGACGAGGCCGCTGCATCTGGAGCTCGATCGATCTGCAAAGACGCCGCTGGCCGAGCAGATCCACAAGGGGATCAGGACCGCGATCGAAAGCGGCGTTCTCGCCCCCGGCGCACGCCTGCCCTCCTGGCAGGATCTCGCCGCCCAACTCGGCGTCGCCCGCGGCACCGTACGGGTGGCGTACGAAAAGCTCTCATCCGCCCAACTGATCGTCGCAAGCCGCGCGACTGGAACCCATGTCGCCGACAGGCCCCCGTTCCCAGTAAGGCGGGACAGCGCCCCGTCGCCCGGCTCGTTCATGGAGATGTACCAGGAGCTGACGGCGGGGCCCGCGATCTTCCAGATGGGCGTGCCTGCGCAGGAGACCCTTCCCGGGACATTGCTGGCGCGGATGCGCGCGCAGGCAGTTCGGGCGGAGGTGAGCGCACCGGCGATCTACCCGGATCCACGCGGCGAGCTGGCGTTGCGGCGCGAGATCGCGGCCTACCTCGCGCTGGCGCGCGGGATCGAATGCGCGCCGTCCCAGATCATCGTCACTGCCGGTTTCAGCGGCGGCCTTGGCTTGGCGCTCCGCGTCCTCGGACTCGAGCAGAAGAACGCCTGGATGGAGGACCCTGGCTTTCCCTTTACCCGGCAGGGTCTCGCGCTCGCGCGATTGTCGGTTGCGCCGATCCCCGTTGATGCGGACGGCATCGATGTCGATTACGGCATGAAACATGCTCCTGATGCGGCACTGGTGGTCGTGACACCGGGCCAGCAGGCGCCGCTCGGCTCCACATTGTCGCTTGTGCGGCGCTCACGGCTGCTCGACTGGGCAGCGCAAAGCAAGGCATGGGTGATCGAGGATGACTATCTCAGCGAGCTTCAGCTCAAGGGCCGGGCGACGCCGGCGCTCGCATCGCTCGACCGCGCCGGCCGCGTCATTCACATCGGCTCTTTCAGCAAGACGGTGACGCCTGCCCTGCGGCTGGGCTTTGTCGTCGCACCGGCCGCCCTGGCGTCGCAATTTGCCGAAGCTGCTGCGTGCCTTGCGCCCGCGCCTGGGCCGGCGGTGCAGCGCGCGATGGCCGACTTCATGCGCGAGGGCCATTATCTGCGGCATCTTCGGCGCACGAAGCGGGTTTACGCTGCACAAGGCGATGCATTGCTGAAGTACCTTCGCGCGCGCACTGCGAACATTGCGCTTGCCGGGTTGGCGGCGGTGCTGCAATTGGCGGACGGAGCACCCGACCTGGCCATCGCCAGGGAAGCAGCACGGATGGGACTTGCGCCTACGCCGCTGTCGCTCTGGTATGCGTCGAACGGACCAGTGCGCCCGGGACTTTTGCTCGGCGTGGCAACGTCTCCGCTCAAACGAATTGAGGCGTCCTGCGATCGACTGTTGCAAATCATCGATCGTCTGACGTGATCTTGACTGACGGACGATAGCACGCCGCGCATGGATGCGTTGCTGGCGGTGGCCGGTGAACGAAATAAGCGTGCACCGGCCGGCCCATCAAAAGTTGTGATAACGGCGTTTCTCATATAGGGTCGAACCTCTTCCTCGCCGTGCGTGGTCGCTTGCTGCATGCATGTCCGTATCCTGCTCCTCCTTGCCTTGCTTCTGCTTCCGGGCACTTTGCGAGCCGAAGCAACGCCGGTCGAGAAAGCCGGCTTCGCCTCCAGGCTGACGATCTATCTCGCCAAGGGGCCACCCGATGCATGTGGCCCGGGCTGCGATCGCTGGATTGCCATCGAGGGCGAAATCGATCGCGAGGCTGCGCTGCGCATTCGCCGCTTCCTTGCCACCGTCAAGGACCTGCAGCGTCCGATCTATCTCCATTCGCCCGGCGGCAACGTCGAGCAGTCTTACGCGATCGCGCGGTTGCTGCGCAGCCGCAAGGCGGTTGCCAGGGTTGGCCGCACGATCGCGACCGCCTGCGCCGCGGGCACGCAGGGAGACGCCGCTTGCCTGAAGCTCAAGAACGCGAGCGGCGAGGTCGAGGCCGAACTCACCACGACCCGTGCCATGTGCAACTCGGCCTGCGCATACCTGTTTCTGGGGGCGGCATCGCGCGAGGTCGCCCCCGACGCCACAATAGCGGTCCATAATTCCAAGCTGGTGCTCGCCTTCGACGGACGGCCCGATCCGGCGGCGGTCGCGGAATACAGGCGCCGCCGGCTCTTGGCGGCCGATCGCGATCGCGCCGCGTTCATCGCCGCGATGGGAATTGGTCGCGAGCTCGATTCGCTGATCCGGACGGTGAAATTCGAAAGCCTGCACGTGCTGACGCGATCCGAGCTCCACGGTTTCGGCATCGACATGCGACCGCTCGCTGAGACAAACTGGTCGCTGGAGAAAGAGGCCCGGCCATTCGTCCGCAAGATCGCGACCGCAAAGAAGGCGAACGGCTCCGCGTTCCGAACGATGGAGCTGCGCCTGTCTTGCGAAAGCAGCAAGGGCGCACCGCTGACATTTGCGGCCGAGGTCGACGAAACCGCCACCGGCAAGAGCACGATCCTGATCACGGCGGATGCCGACAAGGAGAAGACGGCCGGAGGATCTCCGCTGCGGACCGGCAAGCACGAGGTCTGGCGCAGCAACATCGACCCCGACATGGTCAAGGCGATACTGGCCTCCCGCTCCCTGCATGTCCGCGAAAGCACGCCGATCGCGGACGACAGGACGGACATCATGACATTCGAGCTCGACCTGGCGGGCCTGCCGTCACAATGGGCTCGGCTCAAGGCATCCTGCGCATTGCCGACGCCGGGCCCGACAAGCTCCTGGCCGACGACGCCTGGGAAAGCGGCTCCCTGGCAGGCAGTTCATTGGCCCGAGAGCCCTTGGACGCCCGCCCCCCAACTGACCGTCAGCACAAACCCTCGGCCCGCTCCGTCGCCTTGAAATGCCATCGGACATCGCCGGGGACGATTCAACGCGCAACATTCATTCACCCCTCGTCGAGCAGGGAGCGGACCTTGGCGGCCAGGTCTTCGATCGCAAAGGGCTTGGACAGCAAATGCTTGCCGGCATCGAGCACGCCATTGTGGACGATCGCGTTGCGCGTGTAGCCGGTGGTGAACAGCACTTTCAGATCCGGGTATCGTCTCGACAGCTCGGCCGCGAGTTCGGCACCGGTCATGTCGGGCATGACGACGTCTGTGAACAGCAGATCCGGAACGAAACCGCCTTCGATCTTGCCGATCGCCTCCCGGGCGCTGGCGGCCTCGACGACGGTATAACCAAGCTCGCGCAGGCTTTCGGACGAGATGCCGCGGACCCGCTCGTCGTCCTCGACGACGAGGATGGTCTCACTCTGCGGACTTGCACCGGGATGTGGCACGCCGTGCGACGGAGTTGAGACAGGCTCCTGGCCCGCGAACCGTGGAAGATAGATCTTCACGGTCGTACCGACATCCACCTCCGAATAGATTTTGACATGACCGCCCGACTGCCGCACGAAGCCGTAGACCTGGCTAAGGCCAAGTCCAGTCCCCTTGCCGACGACCTTGGTCGTAAAGAACGGATCGAAGACCTTTCCCAGCACGTCCGCCGCAATGCCCGTGCCGTTGTCCGTCACCGCAATGAGCACGTACTGCCCGGGCTGCAGCGCGTATTCGCGGGCATATTTCCGATCTATCGAGGCGTTGGCGGTTTCGATCGTCAGCCTGCCACCCTTAGGCATGGCATCGCGTGCATTGACAGCAAGATTGACGAGAACGCTTTCGAGCTGGGCAGGGTCTGCCTTGACGCGCCAAAGGCCAGCCGCGAGGACCGTCTCGAGACGGACGAGCTCGCCGAGCGAGCGCTCGAGCAGCTCACTCATCTCACCGACCATCTTGTTGATGTCCACGACCTCGGGCGCAAGAGGCTGCTGCCGCGAGAACGCCAACAATCTTTGCGTCAACGTGGCGGCACGGTTCGCACCATCCGTTGCACTATCCAAGAAGCGGTCAATGTTGAGCTCGCCCTTGCCGAGCCGCCGTTTGGCGAGATTCAAGCTGCCGAGGATGACGGCCAGCATGTTGTTGAAGTCGTGGGCGATCCCCCCGGTCAATTGCCCGACGGCTTCCATCTTCTGCGATTGCCGCAATTGCTCCTCGGCCTTCATGCGCTCGGCGATCTCGTCGGCGACACGTTGCTCCAGCTCGGCATTGAGCGCTTCGAGCCTGGTCAGCAGCCCGGCATTGTCGATCGCGGTCGCGGCGTGGCCGGCCATGCCGAGCAATGCGGATTCGTGCTCCTCGTGGAATCGACCGACCTCCGCATGACCGAAGAAAAGCCCACCGAGCACCTCGCCGCTGCGCGAGATCACGGGGACCGCCAGATAGGACCGGACCGGAAGATGGCCCTCGGGCATGCCTTTCCGCGGCGCATTCTTGCCATAGCGCGGGTCTTGCAGGATGTCGTCCGACCTCACCACGCCCGTGCCCTTGAAGGTCGGCTCGAACACGGCGGTGGCGCGCGGCATCGGGAAGTTTTCGAAAGCGGATCGCGGCACGCCGGACAGCGAATACAGCATGTAGCTGCCGCCGTCCGCGGCCAGGACGTTGTAGAAGAAGGCTCCGAACTGGGCGCCCGTCAGCTCGACGCCGGCATCCGTCACGATCTGCACGATCCTCTCGAGATCGCGTTCGCGGGCAACCGACGCTCCCGTGTCGTTGAGGATCCTCAGATGACGCTCGGTCTTCTTTTGCGCGGATATATCCAGCACGGTCCCGATGAATCGCGTGGCGTGGCCGTCAGAAAAGATCGCGTGACCCGTTGCGGCGATCCAGCGCTCGACACCATCCTCGATACCGATGGTGCGGTATTCGATGTTGTAGCTTCCCGGAGAATTGGGCTGTAACGCGGTCGAGACGGCCTCATGGGCGCGCTGCCTGTCGTCGGGATGGATGCCCTTCAGGAATGAGCCCTCGTAGCTGACCTCGGCATCCGGTGAGAGACCGAACACCTCCTTGCAGCGGTTATCCCATCGAAGAATGTCGTTGACCGGATCGTAGTCCCAGGTGCCGATTCCGGCGGCCTTGTTGGCGAGGACGAGCCGCTCGGCAGCTTCGCGCGCCGCCTGCTCCGATCGGACGCGCTCGATGTGCGCCCATGATCGCTCCGTCACCTCGGTGAGCAAGGCAAGTTCGCGCGGCGTCCAAAGATGCGGGCCACGGTGATGAATGGCCATCAAGGCGGTCAGGCGCCCCTCCTTCACCAAGGGCATGCAGATCGTCGAACCGATGCCGATGCGCTGGAAGGTGGCGGCTTCCTCGGGGGCGATCTCCTTCAGATTGTCGTTGATGATGAGGGGGCGGCCGGCGCCCAGCTCTCGCACCGCCTTCTCGCCGAAGTCGGCAAGGCTGTAGTGCCCCACTATGTGCATCGCACCGGGGGCAGCCCAATCCCCGCGGATGGTGAAGCCGTCCTGATCAGGATCCATGTCGGCATAGGCGCAGTTGGAGACGCCGAGATACTCACCGACCATTCGCGTCGTCACTGCCATGACGCCGTCTGCATCGCGCGTCTTGGCCGTTTCCTTGTTGAGAGCGTCCAGGAAGAGGAGCCGCGCTTCGTTCTGGCGCACCGCGCTCTCGGCGCGGCGACGTTCAACGGCGGTGCGGGTGCGTTCGGCAACCTCGCGGATGAGCTCGAGCTCCGCCGGGGTCCATTCGCGCGGCGTGGCATTGTTGATGTAGAGCAGCGCCACGACCCCATCGGGCTCGGAGATCGGCATGTTGACGAATGCGCGCGCCGAGATCGCCTCGAGAGCTCGGGCGCGGTCGCCGACGCGAGCGTCCTTTTCAGCATCAGCGCAGACGACCGTCTCACCCCGCTTCAAGTCTTCGATATAGCTGCCATAGTCGCGAAAGCGCAGCACGCCGGCCAGGCTCGAGATCCCAGGCGCATTCCAGTCGCGCGCGATGGTGATGGTCTCTGCGGAGGTATCGACGGTGCCGTAACCTGCCCGGCTGACATTGAGGCTGCGGCCCAGCAGCTCCGCCGCCGCATAGGCGAGATCGTCGGGGCTGCCGATCTCTCGAATATGGTCGCCGAGGGCGGCTAAGACGGCGTTGCGTTCGGCCGAGGGCATCCCGGTCGTTGTCGTCATCGCTCATCCCCGAACACGTCCCTCGCTCCACCTGCACACCGATGAAACGGTAACCGTAGGATTGCCCTTAGGTTCCCCGGCGCAAGGGGGGTGCTCCGGATGCTGCTTAGCCGACGTGGCGTGATGCGGCGGAAGCGCGCTCTCAAAGGCGGCTTAGACCGGCGTATAGATCACGAGCTTCAACGCGGGATCGTCATTGGCCTGGAAGCTGGTGTGCTCGAAGTGCAGCACGCCCTTGGTCGGATGGTTCATGGTCTTGCGGCCCGAGATGGTGCTGCGAACGTCGTGCGCCTCCCACCATTCGACGAATTCCGGACTGCTCTCGCGCAGCCGCGTCAGCAGCTCCGTGAAGGCGGGATCGCCGGCCCAGACGTCGTGATTGGCGCGAAACATCGCCACCATCGCCTTGGCTACGTCGGTCCAGCCGGCGCCATAGGATTTTCGCGTCTGCTTGTTCGTCAACATAAGAAGCAGCGTGTTGCGATCCTGCTCCGGCAATCGCCCGAACCCGAACACCTCCTCGGCCGCATCGTTCCAGGCCAGCACGTCCCAGCGCCGGCCGGTGATGTAGGCCGGCTGATGCAGGCTCTCGATCATGCGACGAATGGGCGGAGGCACGATCTCGCGGGTGAAGGGGCTCCTTGCGGGCTCGCGCGCCAGCGCCTTGAGGTGGGCGTGCTCGGCCTTGCTGAGACGGAGGGCCCGGGCCAGCGCATCCACGGTGGTCACGGACGGGCTGACCGTGCGGCCCTGCTCGAGACGGATGTACCAGTCGACGCCGATGCCGGCGAGCTGCGCAACCTCCTCGCGGCGCAGCCCCGCGGTGCGCCGGCGCCGGCCCACCGGAAGCCCGACCGCCTTCGGCGACAGCTTTTCGCGGCGGGACCTCAGGAAGTCCCCGAATTCAACGCGGCGTGGATCGACCATGGCGGGTGTCCCGGCGATGGAGGGCCTATGAAATACTAGGATAATACCAGGCCTTGCTGACTTCCGCCAGGGCAGCGCATACGGACTTCACCCGACCTCGAGGTGAACATCATGAAAGCTGCCGTACTCAAATCCTTCGGCTCGCCGCTGGCGATCGAGACTGTCCCCGAACCGGTGCTCGGCACCGGCGAGGTCATCGTCGACGTCGTCGCGACGCGCGTGCTGTCCTACATGAACGAGGTCTTCGACGGGACGCGCAACTACGCGCTCGACCTGCCAATCATTCCAGGCCCAGGCGGCATCGGCCGCGTGCGCGCGATCGGTCCGGACGCGACCAGGCTTGCCGTCGGCAACTGGGTGTTCTGCGATCCGACAGTGCGCTCGCGCGATGACGCCGCGGCGCCGGATATCGCCCTGCAGGGCCTGACCGCCGCGGGACCCGGCGGCATGCGCCTGCAACAGCACTTTCGCCACGGCTCCTTCGCCGAGCAGATGCGGGTGCCGACCGAGAACGTCAAACCCCTCGGCCCGATCACGTCCGAGCAGGCGACACAATGGTGCGCGCTGGGCACGCTGCTGGTGCCCTATGGCGGCTTCCTTGCGGCAAACCTTCGCCCGGGCGAGACCGTGCTGGTGAGCGGCGCCACCGGCAATTTCGGCAGCGCCGCCGTCTCCGTCGCGCTGGCGATGGGCGCAGCCTGCGTGGTCGCGCCGGGCCGCAACGAACGGATCCTCGCCGACCTCGTCCGCCGCTTCGGGGCGCGGGTGAAGCCGGTCAAGCTCTCGGGTGACGAGGACGACGACCGTGAGACGATGAAGCGCGCCGCACCGGGGCCGATCGACTGCGTCTTCGACATCATGCCGCCCTCGGTGAGCCCGACTGTCGTGCGCGCGGCAGTCATGACGGTCCGCGCTTACGGACGCGTCGTGCTGATGGGTGGCGTCGGCATGGCGGGCGGGCCGGGCCTCGAGCTGCCCTACCCCTGGATCATGCGCAACTGCATCAGCATCCACGGCGTCTGGATGTATCCGCCCGATGCGGCCAGCCGCCTGATCGCACTGGTGCGTGCCGGGCTGCTGCGGCTGGAAGAGTACGAGACAGAGACCTTCGATCTCGACCACGCCAACGAAGCCGTGGCGCATGCTGCCGCCAATGGCGGACCGTTCAAATTGACGGTGATCAGGCCCTGAATTGTGAGGCGGCGACGGACCGCCGTCTTCGATTTTTTTCGGAAGTCTCACCAAGCACTTGGCTACTGTGCATGGGGTTGTTTTCGAGCTCTTTAGTCGAGCTCGACCACCTGGCCGTTCGACAGCGAGACGCGCCGGTCCATGCGGCCGGCGAGCTCCATGTTGTGGGTCGCGATCAGCATCGACACGCGCGTCGCCTTGACCAGCTGCATCAAGGCCTGGAACACGTGCTCGGCGGTGCCGGGGTCGAGATTGCCGGTCGGCTCGTCCGCAAACAGCACGCGCGGCGCGTTGGCTACTGCACGGGCGATGGCGACGCGCTGCTGCTCGCCGCCGGACAACTCAGCCGGACGATGGGTGATGCGGTCGCCGAGGCCGAGATAGCCGAGGATCTCCTTGGCACGCTTGACGGTCTCGGACTTCTTCAGGCCGCGGATCATCTGCGGCAGCATGACGTTCTCGAGCGCCGAGAACTCCGGCAGCAGCCGGTGCGACTGGTAGACGAAGCCGATATCGGTGCGGCGCAGCTGGGTGCGCTCGATGTCGGGCAGTTGCGAAGTCGGTGCGCCCGAGACATAGACCTCGCCGGAATCGGGGGCTTCCAGCAGCCCCGCGATGTGCAGCAGCGTCGACTTGCCCGAGCCCGACGGCGCCACCAGGGCGACGGACTGGCCGGCCCACAGCGCCAGCTTGGCGCCGTCGAGGATCGTCAGCGGCACCTCGCCCTGCAAGTACTGCCGCTTTATCTCGTGGAGATAAATGACCGGTACATCTTCTGCCCCCTGCTGCTGCTCCATCAGTCCCTCACTCGTACCGGAGCGCTTCGACGGGATCGAGGCGCGCGGCGCGCCACGACGGATAGAGCGTCGCCAGGAACGACAGCGTCAGCGCCATGATGACGACGGCCGTGGTCTCGCCGACGTCGATCTCGGCGGGCAGTTTCGACAGGAAGTAGAGCTCCGGCGAGAACAGCTCGGTCGAGGTCAGCCAGGAGAGGAATTGCCGGATCGATTCGATGTTGACGCAGATCACGAGGCCGACGCAGAAGCCGACCAGCGTGCCGACCACGCCGATCGAAGCGCCCGTGATCAGGAATATCCGCATGATCGATCCCTGCGAGGCGCCCATGGTGCGCAGGATCGCGATGTCGCTGCCCTTGTCCTTCACCAGCATGATCAGGCCGGAGACGATGTTGAGCGCGGCAACCAGCACGATCATGGTCAGGATCAGGAACATCACGTTGCGTTCGACCTGGAGCGCGTTGAAGAAGGTCGAGTTGCGCTGCCGCCAATCGACCAGGAAGATCGGCCGGCCCGCCGCCTCCGTCACCGCCTTGCGGAAGGCGTCGATCCTGTCGGGGTTGGTCGTGAACACCTCGATCGAGGTGACGTCGTTGCTGCGGTTGAAATAGGCCTGCGCCTCGGCAAGCGGCATGAACACGAAGCCGAGATCGTATTCGGACATACCGATCTCGAACACCGCGACGATCTTGTACGGTTTTATGCGCGGCGTCGTTCCCATGGGCGTCACTGCGCCCTTCGGCGCCACCAGCGTGATGCTGTCGCCGGCATGCAGCGAAAGCTGATCGGCGAGGCGCCGGCCGATCGCAACGCCCTGCCCTTCGTCAAACCCCTCGAGCGAGCCCTGCTTGATGTTCTTGGCGATCGAGGTGAGGTTGTTGAGATCGTCGGAGCGGATGCCGCGCACCAGGACGCCCGAGGCGTTCCAAGGCGATGACGCCAGCGCCTGACCGTCAACCACCGGCGCCGCGAGCCGGATGCCCTCGACCTGGCTGAGGCGGTCGGCAACGTCCTTCCAGTCGGTCAGCGGCGATTCCAGGGGCTGGACCAGGATGTGGCCGTTGAGGCCCAGGATCTTATCGAGCAGCTCCTTGCGGAAGCCGTTCATCACGGCCATGACGATGATCAGCGTCGCAACGCCGAGCATGATGCCGAGAAAGGAGAACCCGGCGATGACCGAGATGAATCCCTCTTTCCGCCGCGCCCGCAAATAGCGCGCCGACAGCATCCACTCGAAGGGCGCGAAAGGCGCGGTTTGCACGGTTTCGGTCATGGTCTCATCCATCGCTCGATAATCCCATGATTCGGGGTCAATTGTGGCCGGATTGGCGGCCGCGATATCGCGCGATGAACAATATTCAGCCGATCAGCCTTCTCAGCCCACAAGTCTTGCAACCGCGTCGGCAGGCGACATGGTCTCGCGCGTGCCGTCGCTGCGCCGCTTGATCTCGACCTTGCCGTCGGCGAGCCCCTTCGGCCCGATCATGATCTGCCAGGGGATGCCGATCAGGTCGGCGGCGGCGAATTTGGCACCGGCGCGTTGATCGGTGTCGTCATAGAGCACGTCGACGCCCTTGGCCGTGAGCTCGGCATAGAGCTTCTCGCAGGCCGCATCGACGGCCGCATCGCCCTGCTTCAGGTTGAGGATCGAGACGCGGAACGGTGCCACCGCTTCCGGCCATTTGATGCCGGCATCGTCATGGCAAGCCTCGATGATGGCACCCAGCAGGCGCGAGACGCCGACACCGTACGAGCCGCCATGGATCGGCACGTCGACACCATCAGGCCCCGCCACGAGCGCCTTCATCGGCTCGGAATATTTGGTGCCGAAATAGAAGATCTGGCCGACCTCGATGCCGCGGGTGTTCACCCGCTTGTCCACGGGCACCTCCTGCTCGAACCGCGCGGCATCGTGGACGTCTTCGGTCGCCGCATAGAGCGAGGTCCATTGCTTGATGATCGGCGTCAGGTCGCTCTCATAATCCACGTCCTCGCCCGGCACCGGCAGGTCCAGCACATCGCGATTGATGAACACGCCGGATTCGCCGGTCTCGGCGAGCACGATGAACTCGTGGCTGAGATCGCCGCCGATCGGGCCGGTCTCGGCGCGCATCGGGATCGCCTTCAGCCCCATCCGCGCGAAGGTGCGCAAGTATGCGACGAACATCTTGTTGTAGGCGACGCGCGCCGCGGCCTCGTTGAGGTCGAAGGAATAGGCATCCTTCATCAGGAACTCGCGGCCGCGCATTACGCCGAAACGCGGACGCTGCTCGTCGCGGAATTTCCATTGGATATGATAGAGATTGAGCGGCAGGTTCTTGTAGGACTTCACATAGGCGCGGAAGATCTCGGTGATCATTTCCTCGTTGGTCGGTCCGTACAGCAGCTCGCGCTTGTGGCGGTCGGCGATGCGCAGCATCTCCGGGCCGTAGGCGTCGTAGCGGCCGCTCTCGCGCCAGAGGTCGGCGAGCTGGAGCGTCGGCATCAAGACCTCGATCGCGCCGGAGCGATTCTGCTCCTCGCGCACAATCTGCTCGATCTTCTTCAGCACGCGAAAGCCGAGCGGCAGCCAGGCATAGATGCCCGCCGCCTCCTGCCGGATCATGCCGGCACGCAGCATCAGCCGATGCGAGACGATCTCCGCCTCTTTCGGATTTTCCTTCAGGATGGGCAGAAAGAACCGCGACAACCGCATGGTAATACTCTGGGAATCAGTGATCGCCTGCAGTGAAACCGGATTGGGAGCGAAAACACAAGACGGGAATGAGGAAAAGCCGCAAACGTTTCGAAATACCTGTCATTTTTCCGTTGCCTTCAGGTTTGACTTCAGGAGCACCGTGCTCAGCAAAGCCGGTGAGCCTAGGGCGGTGGCACTTCGAGTTCGTCCGCCAGCGTGATCTTCTCGAAATCGCTCACGAGCGCCTCGATGCGCACACGCCAGCGGCCGGCGAAGGGCAGCTCGACCTTGCGCACGTGCCAGTAGCCATCCGGTCCGAGCAAGGCGTCCCGCTCCATCGGCTCGATGCCGCGCTCGGGCAGGCTGAGGGTCAACGTCACCTCTTTGGCCGCCAGGGGCGTCCCCTCGCCGGTCATGAGCTGGAGCACGAAATCGTCCTTGCCGACCTTTCCAGGCGACACCAGCACCTGGAACATCGCCTTGTCGCCGTGGATGTGGATCGCCAAAGGCGTCTCCGGAATGATCGTTCGCGGCGGCGGCGTGAAGCGCCAGCCGGCGACGACGACGAAGATGGCGAGGGCGATCACGCATTCGAGGAGGATCGAGCGCTTGAGGATGGCTTGGGCTCCACGATCGCGGGCGAGTGCCGGAGTGAGGCGGAAGCGGTTGAGCGCCGCAAGTGCGAGCAGCATGAGAACCAGGCCGAGCTTGATCGAGAGGATGAGGCCATAGCGGGTCTCGACCAACGCCGAAAATTTTTCGAGCTGAACAATCGCAAGGGCGAGGCCCGTCAATGCCAGCACGCCGACCGCCGGCATGGCGATGCCCGAGAAGCGCTTCACGACGGCGAGTGTTGCCGGCGTCGGCTTCGACAGCAATGCCGCCAGGGGAGCAAGAGCGCCGATCCACAGCGCAACGCACAGGCCGTGAAGAAACATCGCCGGTCGCATCATCATTCGAGGCGGCGCCGTTGCGGCATGCCCGCTCATGGCGAGCGACAGGCCCACACCGACCATGGCCATGATCGCAAGAGCACGCGAAGACCATGCGCTGCGGAGCGCCAGCGAAGCGAACAGCATCGCGGCGGCAGCAACTAGAAACGCGCGGCCGGCACTGGTTGCCACCGCGACCTTCCAAGGCGCGGCCGTCGCGAGCGCCGCCGGCGGCAGGCCGAGGAGATCGAGACCCAGCGCACCGAGCGACACCACCGCGCTGGAAAGGCCGACCGCGAGCGCCATGCGCGGCACGGTCATGCCGACCAGAGACCATGATATCCAGCGCGCAAACCACACACCGCCGACGCCTATTAACAGACCGAGATAGAGGCCAACGCGCGCCAGCCAGATCAGCGCGGCCAACCAATGGTCAGTACTCGCGGACGGCTTCGTCTCCGACGGCATGCCGACTGAAAACATCACCGATCCCACGATCGGATGGCCATCCTGCGAGACCACGCGATAGCTGACGACCGCGGTCCCCTCAGGCAGATCCGCCGGCATCTGGATCGAAATCGTGTCGCCGGACGCACTGACGCGCGTCTCGTCCCGCGCCCTGCCCGTCCCGTCGATCAGCCGGATCGCGCCCGGCGTTACCGGTTCGTTGAACCGCAGCTCCACCACCTTGGGCGCGGTCGCGAGCGTGCTGCCGCTCGCCGGCTCGACCGAGATCAGCGCCGCATGCGCGAGCGCACCGCTCGCGAAGCCCGCAGCGAAGAGCAGCGTCGCGAGCGCTGCGAGGAGGCGCATCAGGGTTTCGGCAGGAGCTTGACGCCAGGCGCCGGCGACTTGCCCTCATGCGAATGGCTTGACCCCTCGGTTGGGATCTCGATCCAGCGACGAACGCCGGTCTCGCATTCCTGAACCACTGGGAAGTACAAGGTCGTGTTCGCCTTCAGCTTGTCGGTCAGCACCGTCTGCATGATGAACTCGTCATAGTTCTTGTCCGCCAGCTTACCGCCGGACCACGCCACCTCCTTGACGCCGGACGAGAGCTTGTTGCCGTGATAGTCGTATTCCCCCGCATATTTGCCCTCGACGACGTCGATGGTCCAGCCGGCCTTCGGCATCGGCTTCACCGCGATGACCCCTTCCGGAATCTGCACGCGGAGCTTCACCGTCGGCGAGCCCGCGCAGCCATGCGGCACGGTGAACACCGCCTTGTAGGACGCGCCGATTGTGGCGTGCTTGGTCTCGAGAGAGACATGCGCCGCCACTGGTGATGCGGCGACCGCGGCAATCAGAATCAGGCAGCATCGCTTCGACATATTCGGTCTCCCGAGAGTCCAGAACAGTCTCATTTCATCTTCATTCCCGAATGATCCGGCATTTTCTTCATGTCCATGTGACCCGAGTGCCCCCCACCGCCCGGTGCTTGCGCGCCGACGCCCTGGACGTCGAGGGCAACGGTGACCTTTCCGGCCTTCTCGAACTGAAGCGTCACCGGCACCTTGTCGCCCTGCTTGAACGGCCCCTTCAGCTCCTGAAGCATCAAATGATTGCCGCCGGGGGCGAGCTTCACGGTCTTGCCGGGCTCGATCGCCAGTCCCTTGTCGAGCGCGCGCATCTTCATCACGCCGTTGTCCATGGCCATCTCGTGAATCTCGGCCTTGCCTGCGATATCGGCGGACACGCTGACCAGCCTGTCGGCGGCGCTCCCCTTGTTTTCGATGGTCAGATAGCCGCCGGCGACCTTGGCGCCGCCCGGCGTCGCCCGGCTCCAGGCCTGCGAGATGACGAGATCGCCGGCCTTGACGTCCTCGGCTGCGACCCTCGCGCTGGTGCCGAGCAGCATGGCGACGGCGAGAAGTGATAGATTGATCCTGTTCATTTGGTTCCCTCGGCTTTGATCTGATCGAGCACGGTCGGTCTTGGTGGTTTCGGCAGCCTCAGTGCGCTTTACCATCGATACCTCATTCCGGTGTAGACCGCCCGGCCCGCACCTGGCTCGAACAACGCCGACGTCGCGGTGGCGCGATCGATGATACTGACGCTTGCAATGTAGGTCCTGTTGGTGAGGTTTCGACCCTCGATATAGGCGGAGAACGGCCCGCCATTGTCGAAGCCCGCTTTCAATCCGAGCAGTGCATACGGCTCGGTCGTCAACGTGTTCATACTGTCGACAAAATAGGCCTGCGGCACCCATTCGACGTTCGGACCAGCATAGAACCCGGTCGGATGCTTATAGAGCAACTCGGCGCGCAAATAGTGACGCGGCGCGCCGGGCAGCTGGTTGTTGCCGAACGCCGTGTCGCTGTCGAAGCGAAAATCGCTGTAAGTATAAGCGAGGTTGAGCCACACCTTGTCGGGCGCGCCTCCTGTCACGAAGATATCGCGGAAGATTGCTGCCCCTGCCCCCGCCTCGACGCCCTGGTGGAAGGTTCGGTCGGCATTGGTCACGTTGCAATTGCCGAACGCGCTGTACAGGCACAGCAGCTCATCGCGGATATCGGCGCGATAGGCGGTCAACTCCCACGAATAGTCGGGCCGTCGCATGCGCGTCCCGATCTCGTAGGTCGTCGCAATCTGCGGGCGGGTGCTGGTGAACGGAATCGTCGGAATGCCAGGACCGCGCGCGCTCTCGCCGAAGCTCGGCACTTCGGCGCTCCGCGAAACATGGGCGAAGGCCTGCCACGTCGGGTCGATCTGCCACAGCAGGCCCGCCTTCGGCGACCACAGATCAAAGCGGGTTGCTCCCGACTGGTCGCCGTCGCTGAGAAACCGGTCCTGCCGATTGCGGGTCGCATGCAGGAATTGCGTGCCGGCGATCGCGGCGACATTCGGCAGAAAGTAGAAGCTGTCCTCAACGTAAACCGAGGTGTTCTCCGAGCGATCGATCGACGACGACAGCAATGCCCCCTTCTGTCCGGCAATGTTGGCGAACTGCTGGTTGTCGATCCTGCCGTTCAACAGGTTGACGCCCGCAACCAGCCTGTTGCGGTAACCGCCGATGATGCGGTCGTCCGTAACCTTCGCGAAGCCGCCATAATCCTTGTAGCGATAATCGAGCCACTGGAAGATCGGATGCATGAGGTGCCGGTCGACGCCGAAAGCGCCGAACTCCAACCTGGTGTCGTCGAATCGGATCGTCGTCTTGTTTGCCAGCCTGATCGTGTCGATGTTGCGCTGCTGGTCCAGCGCAACGTTCGCCGGAGCCGCGGCCTCCGGATTGGTCAAGGCAGACGCCTTGGTGACGGTTCCTGGAATGCGCTGCCGCACCTCGTTGGCGTTGAGATAGAATCGCGTCTCGAAATCCGGCGAGAACTGGTAGCCAACATTGCCGCTCACGCGGTTGCCCGAGCCGAAGCTGTGATCGCGGAAGCCGTCCGTCGCCTGCGTCGATGCGGTGACGAAACCATCCCACGGCCCGTTGGCGCCTCCTGCATTGGCCTGCAGTCGCCTGAAGCCGAAGGCTCCCACGTCGAGCGAGACTCCATTCGGAAATCGGTCGCGTCCCGATGGCGTCACGAAGTTGACGGCGCCTCCCAGCGAATTGGCTCCGAACTGCAGCGCGTTCGCGCCCTTGTACACCTCGACGTATTTGTAGGCGGTCGGGTCGATCTCCTGGAAATCGCCGTAGCCGTCCGCCGTATTGATCGGGATGCCGTCCATGTAAAGCTGCACGCCGCGCAGATGGAAATTGCGCGACAGGCCGGATCCGCGGATCGAAAGCCGGGTGTCGTCGCCCCATTTCGGCTGCGCAAACACGCCGGGAACGTAGTCCAGGACATCCTTGATCGTGCTGGCGGGAGTCGAATTCCGGTAGGCCTCCGCTGCGACCAGCGCTACGCCGCCCGGCGTCTGGTTGATCTCGCTCAGTGCCTGCTGGGCGGTGAGAACCGCCAGGGCACCAGGGCCAGGGGTCCCTTCGGAAGCTGCCGTCGGTTGCGGACGCGCAGTTGCGGGCGCGTGGGCCCGCGTTGATCGCGCGGGCGTTCGCTGTGCGCGGGCTGGTGAGGCCCGTTTCTCCCGCGGCGCGTCGACTGTGACGGGAGGAAGCTCGCGTCGGTTTTCCTCCGCGATTGCGTTGGATGGCACAACGAGGGCAGAAGCTGAGGCAAGCAGAATTTTGCGTGCGGAAAGCAGTCGAAAGAAGCCTGTACGAGGCATGAGGTCATTCCTGATGCCGGCAGAGAGCCGGTGCATAGCGATCCCGGCACGGCCGAAGCCGGCGCGGAGCTGAAGGTTTCGCGGATCAGGAAATGCGAGGGGGAGCGCGCGCCCAAGCGCTCGAACCGTCGATGGCGGCGAGGACGGGCGCGTTCGCCACGTGCCAGACGATGCGGGCGATGGGGCGGACGGGAGTTGAGAACGCCGCATGGGGCGGCGCGTCAAGCGAAGCGTCAGCGTGCGCGAGGCAACAAAGCGCACATGCGCCAGCTTTTGCGGCCGGTGTCCCGGTCTCATCAACCGGGCCGCCCTGCTCACTTGTGCTATGGCAGATGACGCCTGCAGAGAACGGATCGGCCGCAGCCTGGCCGGCCGCGAGACAGGCGGCGATCGGCGCCAGCACCTGCATCGCCAGGGCGAGCAGGACCAGAGGCAGAAATTTTTGCAGGCGTGCGCGCATCCGCCGGACCATTCGTTCGTGCGCTAACTAATCACTCGGGCGCAGCCGAGTCGAGGCCAGTTCCGCCGCCCGCTTGGTCCCGCGCAAATTGCTCGAAAGCTGTGGCCGGACCGCCCTACACCCGAGCCCGGCCGGTATCTGAGGCAAACCTGCCCGGCCATCCACAAATTTCTTATATCTGTCATATGTTTAGGTAGGCAGAAGCCCGAACGTTTCGTCAGCTGCTCCTATTTTGAACATTCGTTGCCGAAAATGATGACAAGTGAGAAAAGTTGATCTAGCATCCCTCTTGCTCAGGCGCTGACCGCGAGGTCGAGGCCTGGTGGTCCAAGTCTCGGGAGGAGCCCCTGGCGCGCAAAACGCAGCGTCGCCCCGTCAATCAAGATCAAATCTTAAGATCGGGGATAATAGGGTCGACACAATTTTTGAGCGGGGCCAGGGCCCCGCTCTTTTTTTTGCCCGCGGCGCTGAACCGTCGATGAACGCGGCCTCTCTTCTCATCGAAAACAGCTTCGAACGTGCGGCCTCGCGCTGCGCCGACCTCACGCCGTTCGTCTATCGACGTCTGTTCGACCTCCATCCGGAAACGCAGGCGATGTTCCGCACGGACGGCGGTGACCTCGTGAAGGGGACGATGCTGGCGCTGACGATCGAGGCGATTCTCGACTTCGCCGGCGAGCGCCGCGGGCATTTCCGGCTAATCGCGTGCGAGGTCGCCTCGCACGACGCCTATGGCACGCCGCGCGAGCTGTTCAACGCGTTCTTCGCCGTCATCAGGGATGCGCTCCGCGATCTGCTCGGCGATGAATGGACGCCCGAGATCGCGCAGTCCTGGGATACATTGCTCGCCGAGATCGACGCATTCGCCGCCGCGGCCATCTGACGCTTTGCGCTGCACCAACGCGCGGGCTGCGACGACACTGCGGCTGAATGCAGATTGAGTGCGAACAACTCTTGTGAGAGACTTTCGGAGATCGGTAGCGCTACCAATGACGCGCCGACGACAAAATATATGGGAGCGAGCGATGTCCGGGACGAAAGATTTCTCGACGACCAGGCGCGATCTTCTTCAGGCGGCTGCGGCCGCCGGCGCCGGAGCTGCCATCCTCGGCAGCATGGGCATAAACCCCGCACTGGCCGCAGTCGGACGCAGCGAGAAGCCGTTGAAGGCGGCGTTCTCCAACGCCGGCCTCCAGGCCACCTGGTGCGCGCAAGGCAAGCAGGCGGCGGAATTCTGGGGCAAGCTGTTCAATGTCGAGGTGACCTGGTTCGACGGGCAGCTCGATGCGGTGAAGCAGCGCGCGGCGATCGACAACATGGCCTCGCAGAAATGGGACTTCGTCGCGATCCAGGCCTTCGGCATCGGCACCCTCACCCAGCCGGTGCAGAAGATGATCGATGCCGGCACGCCTGTGATCGACATGGACACGCTGATCGCGCCGCTCGATCAGATCAACGTCCATTCCTTCCTCGCTCCCGACAACGAGTTCATGGGCGCTTCGGTGACACAGGCGCTGTGCAACGCCATGGGCGGCAAGGGCAAGATCATCATGACGCAGGGCGCGCTCGGCCACACCGGTGCGCAGGGCCGCGCCAAGGGCTTCAACTCGGTCGTCAAGCAATTCCCGGGCATCGAAGTGCTGGACACCCAGCCGGCCGATTGGGACGTCTCGAAGACCGCCCGTCTCTGGGAGACCTATCTGACCAAATACCCGCAGATCGATGCGGCCTTCTTCCACAATGACGACATGGCGCTGGCCGCCGCCAACATCATGAAGGCGCGCAATCGCACCAACATCCTGATCGGCGGGGTCGACGCCATGCCGCCGGCGATCCAGGCGGTCAGCGAAGGCCGCATGTTCGCGACCGTCCGCAATCCGTCCTGCCGCATCCATGGCGGCGCGATCGTCGCGGGCGTCTCCGCCGTGGTCGGCGGCGAGAAGAGCGGACAAGGCATCCCGAAGAACGTCGTCACCGACGGTCCGGTTGTAACCAAGGCCAACGCCGCCGGAATGCAGTGGATGCAGGATCACTTCCTGATCTGAGCGTCCAGATCTTTCATGAGCGTGGGACAACAGCCCATCTTGGAACTGCAGGGCATCACGAAGAGCTTCGGCGGCGTCGAAGCGCTTCGTGGTGTCGACTTCGCGCTCTATCCCGGCGAGATCCATGGTCTCGTCGGCGAGAACGGCGCCGGCAAGAGCACGCTGATGAAGATCATCGCCGGCGTGCACACCGAGTTCTCCGGCCGCTTCCTGGTCGACGGCCAGGAGATGCATTTTCGCTCGGCGCGCGATGCGCACGCCGCCGGCATCGCCATGGTGCACCAGGAGCTCAGCGTCGCGCCCGACCTGACGGTCGCGGAGAACGTCTTCCTCGGCAACCAGCCGACCAACGCCTTCGGCCTCGTGCAATGGCGGCGGATGGCGCGCGAGGCGGGCGAGCAGC
>NZ_LAXE01000001.1:4140707-4208422 GCF_003122645.1 Bradyrhizobium sp. SUTN9-2 | reverse complement strand
CTTCCGATCGGGCTGCAGCAGCTGATCGAGATCGCTCGCGTGCTGTTCTCCGGCGCGCGCATCGTCATCCTGGACGAGCCGACCTCCGCCCTCTCCCCGCCCGAGGTCGAGCGCCTGTTCACAACGCTCCGGCGGCTGCGCGAGCAAGGTACTGCGATCGTCTTCATCTCGCATTTCATCGAGGACATCCTGCTGGTGTCCGACACGGTGACCGTGTTCCGCAACGGCCGCAAGGTTGCGGAGACGGCGAGCGCCGCGACCAGCAAAGGCGCGCTGATCGAGGCCATGATCGGCCGCGGCGGCGAGGCGCTCGAGCATAGCTACACCGACGATCTGATGCTGCCCCAGCCGAGCGACAGCAAGGTGATTCTTAGGGTCGATCAGCTGTCGCTGTCCCGCAGCCTCCAGGACGTCTCGTTCGAGGCGCGGGCCGGTGAGGTGCTCGGCATCTACGGCTTCATGGGCTGCGGCCAGCAGGAGCTGTCGCGCATCCTGTTCGGCAAGCTGAAGCCGGACGGCGGCACGCTTGCAGTCGAAGGCGTGCCGAAAACTTTCGCCAGCACGGCGGCGGCGCGGCGCGCCGGCGTGGCGCTGGTGCCGGAGAGCCGGCGCGACATGCTGTTCCACCAGGAGCCGGTCTACAAGAACATCTCGATCAGCATTCTCGACCGCATCTCCTCGCTGCTGCTCAAGCCGGCGCAGGAGCGCGACATCGCCAAGCGCCAGGTCGAGCAGCTGCAGATCAGGCCGCCCGTGGTCGGCCTCGATCTCGGCATGCTCTCGGGCGGCAACCAGCAAAAGGTCGCGCTCGCGAAATGGCTGACCTATCCGCCCAAGCTGCTGGTGCTGTGCGAGCCGACCCGCGGCATGGATGTCGGCGCCAAGAACGACGTCATCAACATCGTCCGCGACCTCAGGACAAGGGGGCTCGCGATCATCGTGCTGTCGACGGAGCCGGAAACGGTGCTGTCGCTGGCCGATCGCATCCTCGTGCTCAAGCGCGGCGCCTTGGTGCGGGAATTCAAGAACGAGCCGGTCAGCAAGGACCGCCTGCTGGAAGCGGCGTGACGGAGAAGCACATGAGCAGCGAGACGGCTTTGGCGACAGGACAACGGGCACGGGGCCTTGCGCCCTTCCTGCGCTCGCAGATGCGCAACATCGCCCCGTTCCTGACGCTGATCTTCCTCACCGCCTTCTTCGCCTTCGCCAGCCCCTCCTTCGCGACGCTCGACAATCTCGGCAACATCCTGACGCAGGTGTCGGTGACGGGCATCATCGCCGTCGGCCTCACCTTCGTGATCCTCTGCGCCGAAATCGACCTGTCGGTCGCCAGCATCGCCAACGTCACGGGCATTGCGGTCGCCTACTTCACGCTGCAGGAATCCTACGTCAATATCGCCAACATTCCCCTGCCCGGCGCGGTCGCGATCATCCTGTCGCTCCTGCTCTGCGCCCTGCTCGGCCTCGTCAACGCGCTGGGGCTGACCGTGATCGGCATCCCCTCCTTCATCATGACGCTGGCGATGATGCAGATCGCCGCCGGCATCTCCGCGCTCCTGGTGCGCGGCCAGATCGCCTACAAGGTGCCGAGCCTGATCACGACGCTCGGCTCGGGCTCGATCGGCGGCATCCCCTGGATCGTCATCGTCGCCGCCATCATGCTGCTCGCCGGCCATCTCGTGCTGACCTATACGCGCTTCGGCCGCTACGTCTACATGGTCGGCGGCAATCGCGAGGCGGCCGAGTATTCGGGCCTCAACGTCAAGCTGATCCTCGGTGCGGTCATGGTGATCTCGGCGGTGTGCTCGGGCCTCGGCGGCATGCTCGGCGTCGCCCATTTCGGCAGTGCGCAGCAGAACGAGTTCGACACCTACCTGCTCGATTCCATCGCCGCCGTCGTGGTCGGCGGCACCAGCCTGTTCGGCGGCCGCGGCGGCATCGGCAACACCATCGTCGGGCTGTTCGTGCTCGGCGTGCTCAACAACGGCCTCGACCACGTCAACATCGACAGCTTCCTGAAGATCCTGATCCGCGGCCTGATCCTCCTGGCGGCGCTGGTCATCAACGTCTATGCGCAGCGCTTGAGGGAGAAAGCGGCGGAGTAGTCGGCCGCAAAACAAAAGTGCGAAAACAACCCCATGCACAGTAGCCCGGGCTAGCGGAATCAACGACTTGCCGGCGGGTGTCGTTAAATTGCGGATTTGGCGAAGTCGATTTGCTCCGTCGGGCAAAACAGGGGTATAGTGGCATCATCGGCAGCCGGCTTTGAAAGGCCGGTGCGTCCCCCGTCATCGGGTGCGTCCCCGTCATTGCGAGCGCAGCGAAGCAATCCAGGACTCTCTCCGCGGATGCATTTCTGGATTGCTTCGCTGCGCTCGCAATGACGACGTGGATTCGGGATCAGCTATATCGCGGGTGCGGTCTAACTCCCGGTCTTGGCATTCGATGGCAATCGCGAGAAGCGGAAATTGCAGTGGGTTGCGCCGCCCGCCAGCGTCTGGGTCCGTTCCAGGCGGATGCCTCGCGCAGCATAGGCGACGAAGTCGAGGCCGCAGATGTTCGGCAGGATTTCCTTGTCGCCATGGCAGGCCGCAAGCTTGCAGAAGCCGCAGGCCTTGTAGTCGATGCCGAATTCGAAAGTGTCCTGCGGGCCCGGCTCGACGAAATCGTAGACGAAATCTTCCGGAAACTCCGCTTGGTGAGCTTGTGTAACGCTTCTTGCCGCCTGTTCGCGCATCAAGGCCTGGTTCTCCCGTGACATGAACTGGCGCCCAGCCGCGAGACGCTCGGCTTCTGGCGCCCTCAGCAGCTGGGCCTTGTAGGTTTCCCGCTCGATCTCGCCGATCACCGGCACCGGAACGCCGTGGCGCCGCAGCACCCGGCTGATGGCCATGAAGCCGGTCAGACGCATGAAGAAATCGCTCATGCGGCTTGCCGCGCCGCCGACATAGGGCATCTGGGTGAGGACGATCTGAAATTCGTCCATCACCTCCTGCCTGATTGCGTCGACGTCGGAGAGATGCGTTCGCTCGCGGAGCATCGCTTCGGCAAGGTCTATCCGCTCGCGCATGGCGGCCTCCATCGCGTGGCGATGCGTTTGGTAGAACGGATGAATCTCAGCCATTGGACACCTGATATGATTGGCTCATTGCATATCGACGACGCCGCCTCATTCCGCGGCGATCGCCTCTATCTCCAACAGCCATTTGCTGTCGACGGTCTCGACCACCACGACCGTCAATGCCGGCTGGTGCTCCCCGAGCACCGCGCGGCGAATGGCGCGGTTGGCGACGACTTGGCTGCGATCGGTCAGGAACGTGGTGACCTTGACCAGGTGCTCAATGCCAAGGCCCGCCGCGGCGAGCACTTCCCTGACGTTGCGCCAAGCCTGCTCGCATTGCGCCTCGAAGCCGTCAGGCACGGAGCCGTCGGAATTTTGAGGCACCTGGCCGCTGATGAACAGCAGGCGGCGATGCTGCTTCAGCTCCAGGCCCATGCAGTAGCCGCCGACGGGCGGGTGAACCGTCGCGGGATTGTGGCTGACGATGTGAGCTGGTGACATGGCGATTCTCCGGATTTGCGGGCCAACCGTAGCCGGCGGCCTCCCTGCTGCGCAAAGCATCATTGCTGCGGTTCAGCGCAAGAAAATCTATTGCAAGGCCGCAGCTTATCGGTGTCAAAGTGCGCTGCGATGACCTACGCCCTGCCCCCGCTCAACGCGCTCCGCGCCTTCGAGGCCGCCGCGCGCCATCTCAGCTTCAAGCTGGCCGCGCACGAGCTGCACGTTACGCCCGCGGCCGTGGGACAGCAGGTGAAAGCGCTGGAGGCGCGCCTCGGCGTGCAGCTGTTCGAGCGGCTGCACAAGCAGCTCATCCTCACCGAGGCCGGCCGGGCCTATCTGCCCGGGATATCCGAAGGCTTCCGCCACTTAGCCGAGGCGACCTCGCAGTTGAAGCCGGCAGGCGCGGTGCTGCTGCAATTGGGCGTCCACGGCAGCTACGACCTGCGCCGCCTCGAACTTGCGGAGTTTCGCAGCGCACATGCACAGATCGGTTTGCGCGTGCTGCAGCCCGCCGGCCTGCACGAGCTCGTCGAGGGCAAGGTGGATCTCCTGATCGCCCGCGGCGTAAGCCACCATCCGGGCTATCGCTGCGAACGGATCGATGAGGGATCAGGCGCAGGTGATTGGCTGGTTGCGCCGGAAGGCACGGCGGATTGTCCGGAGATCGTCAGTTTTCGCGCGTGGCTGCGCGCCCTGCCCGCGGCCAAGCCGCTCGCAAATCGCCGCCCGCGTCTGGTCGGCGGCGTCGGGAGCTGACGGGGCTGAAGGTTATAGCGGCAGCTTGGGACAATCCGGTCTCTCGCCCATGAACCTGTGTTCGGAGCATACGTCAGGCTGTCGCTCGACGACGCATTGGGTCGCTTTGATGAGGTCGTCGCAAAATGTATCGTGCGCATCGCTCAATGTTCAAGGAGAGGACAGGCGCCGCTGGAGCTGTCAATAGCTTCGTCCGGACTCTTGCCCGTCCCGCCCCCGAACCTCAGCCTCACGCCGTCCGGATAAAGATAGCGGCAATTGTAGGTGTAGAAACCACCCATGCTCGGTTGGTATTCTGTCATCGACCCCACGAATATCCCGCGCGTCAACCCGTAGCCGAACAGCAAGACCACAAGTAGCCCGAAGAAGGCCCAACCAAGTTTTGTGCCGACACTCATTAGCCAAGCTCCGCTAATTCCTCTTCAAGCTTTCCCTGTTCCCGATTGGCATCGGCTTCAAAGTGCCCCCCGCACCGAAGCCGGCCTCACCGAGGTCAGAGTTGGACCAGAAGGCGACGTATCCACCCCACAACACGCCCACCATATAGCCTCTGCACTAACCCCGCTGTCGCAGAGCCTCGACGGGGTCGAGCCGCGCAGCTCGCCACGACGGATAGAGCGTTGCGAGGAATGACAGGGTCAGCGCCATGGTCACGACAGCTGCGGATTCCAAGGGATCGATCTCCGCCGGCAGTTTTGACAGAAAATAGAGCTTTGGCGGGAACAACTCGGTACGCGTCAGCCAGGACATCAATTGCCGGACCGCTTCGATATTCCTGCAGACGAGAAGCCCGACGCCGAAGCCGATCAGCGTCCCGGCCACGCCGATCGAAGCGCCAGTGATCATGAACGTCCGCATGATCGCACCCCGTGAGGCGCCCATGGTCCTGAGGATCGCGATGTCGCTGCCCTTGTCCGTCACCAGCATGATCAGACCGGACACGATGTTCAGCGCGGCCACTAAGACGATCAGGCTGAGGATGAGGAACATCACATTTCGTTGGACCTCGAGCGCGTTGAAGAACGTCGTATTTCGCTGTCGCCAGTCAACGAGGAAGATTGGTCGACCAGCCGCTTCCGCTACCGACTTGCGAAACAGGTCGATCCGATCGGGATTGGCCGTGAAAACCTCGATCGCGGTCACGTCCTGATTGCGGTTGAAAAAGGCCTGCGCTTCTGCGAGCGGCATGAAGATGACGCCCGCGTCGTATTCGGACATCCCGATCTCGAAGACAGCCGCGACTCGATATTTCTTGACGCGCGGCATCATACCCATAGGCGTGACTGCGCCGCGTTGCGCAACGAGCGTGATACTTTCGCCGGCACGGACCGAGAGTTGATCGGCAAGACCCTGGCCGATGGCGACGCCCTGGCTCTCGTCAAAATGTTCAAGTGAGCCCTCCTTGATGTCATTGGCTATCGAGGGAAGCTGAACGAGATCCGCCGCCCGAATGCCGCGCACCAAAACGCCGGAAGCGTTTGACGACGATGCCAGTGCCGGGCCGTCAACGACCGGTACCGCCAACCGAACGCCCTGCGCCTGACCGATGCGCTCGGTGACATCCTTCCAGTCGGTCAAAGGGGTCTCCAGCGGCTGCGCCACAATATGCCCGTTGAACCCGAGGATCTTGCCCAAAAGTTCGGTGCGAAAGCCGTTCATCACCGCCATGACGATGATCAGCGTGGCGACCCCGAGCAAGATTCCGAGAAAGGAAAACCCCGCGATGACTGAGACAAACCCCTCTTTGCGACGGGCGCGTAGATAGCGTGCAGCGAGCATCCATTCGAACGGTGCAAAGGGTCCTGCTTGCGGCGAATCCATCACGGTCTCGTCCATCATCCGATTAGGTCCACCATTCTGGTCTGTTATGATCGGATTGGCTACCTTGCGTGTGCCCAGACGCGCCTTCGGCGCATCAGCCCTCGGTCGAGACTAACGCCATCCGCCCCGCAATCTCCTCACTCCGCCAGCACCGCACCGCATGCCCATCCGCCCGCGTCCCCAGCGCCGGTCCCGGCTCGCTCCGGCACACCGCCTCGGCGTAACGACATCGCGGGCTGAAGGCGCAGCCGTTCGGCGGGTTGAGCGGATTGGGCAGGTCGCCGCCCGTCGTCGCCAGCGGCGCATGGCGCAGAGGATCGGGGATGGCCGCGATCAGAGCCTGCGTATAGGGGTGCGCGGGGCGCTCGAAGATCTCGCGCCAGTTGCCGTTCTCGACGATGCGGCCGAGATACATCACCGCGACGCGGTCGCTCATGTGCTCGACAACGCCGAGGTCATGGCTGATCATGATGTAGGACAGGCCGAGCGTCTCCTTCAGCTCCAGCAGCAGATTGATGATCTGGGCGCGGATCGAGACGTCGAGCGCCGAGACGGGCTCGTCGCAGATGACGATCTTCGGGTTGAGGATCAGGGCGCGGGCGATCCCTATGCGCTGGCGCTGGCCGCCGGAGAATTCATGCGGGTAGCGGTCGGCCTGCTCGGGACGCAGGCCGACGTGCCTGAGCATCGTCGCGAGGCGGTCCTCGATCTCGCTTTTCGCGGTCACGCCGTGCACGCGCAGCGGATCTTCAAGCGTGCGGCGAACGGTCTGGCGCGGATTGAGCGAGGCGTAGGGATCCTGGAACACGATCTGCACGATGCGGGCGAGCGCTTTCCGGTCTCCGGATTGCCGGTTCGTGACGACCTGCCCGTCCAGCACGATGCGGCCGCGCGTCGGCGTCAGCAGGCCCAGAATGGACAATGCGACCGTCGACTTGCCGGAGCCGGATTCGCCGACGAGGCCGAGGCATTCGCCGCGCTTCAGCTTGAGGTCGACGCCGTCGACGGCGCGGAGCAGCCGACGGCCGCGGCCCAGCAGGCCGCCTCCAAGCGGAAAATGAACGGCGAGATCCTCCACGCTGAGGATCACATCGTCATCCGCTCTCCCCTTTGGCTCATGCATGGTGGTGACACCGGACGAAACCGCCCGCCTCCAGTCCTTCCGTCTGAGGCGCGGTGGTTCGGCAAATATCCGTCGCCTGCGCGCAACGCGGATTGAACCGGCAGCCATCGGGGAAGCGCGTGATCGCCGGCACGACGCCCGCGATCTCCTTCAGCCTGCTGCGGCCGAGTGCAGCACGGCTGCCGAGCCGCGGCAGCGAGTCGACGAGGCCCTGCGTATAGGGATGTGAGGGCGCTCGGAAGATGTCGGCCGAGCCGCGCTCCTCGACGATGCGTCCGGCATACATGACGGCGACGCGGCGGCAGACATTGGCAACGAGGCCGAGATCGTGGCTGATCATCAGGATCGCCGTTCCGCGCTCGGCGCACAGATTGCGCATCAGCTCGATGATCTCCGCCTGCACGGTGACGTCGAGCGCGGTGGTCGGCTCGTCGGCGATCAAGAGGTCCGGACCGCAGGCCAGCGCAATCGCGATCATCACGCGCTGGCGCATCCCGCCCGACAGCTGGTGCGGATAGTCCTTCACGCGCCGCTCCGGCGCGGGGACGCGGACGCTCGCGAGCGCCTCGACAGCCAGCTGGTTGGCCTCCCGCCAGCTCTTGCCCTTGTGCAGCACGAACATCTCGGCGATCTGCCGCCCCACCGGCGAGACCGGGTTCAGCGCCGTCATCGGCTCCTGGAAGATCATGGCGATGCGATTGCCGCGCAGTTGCCGTTGCCTCGCAGCGGACAGGTGCTGGATCTCCTGGCCCTGGAACCGGATGACGCCGCCGCCGATCGACAAGGGTGGCCGCAGCAGGCCGATCAAAGCGAGCGCCGTGATGCTCTTGCCGCAACCGGACTCGCCGACGAGGCCGAACGTCTCGCCGCCATCGATGCGGAATGAAACGCCTTCGGCCGCAGCAACGCGCCTTAATCCGTCATCGAGATCGATGCGGAGATCCTCGACCTCGAGCAGCGGGCTGCCTGTCATGTGCGCCGGCTCCGCGATTGCGGATCGAGGATGTCGCGCAGGCCATCGCCGAGCAGATTGAGGCCGAGCACGGTGAGGAAGATGGCAAGGCCCGGGAAAATCGAAAGCCACGGCGCCGTCGTGATCTGCTCGCGCGCTTCCGACAGCATGCTGCCCCAGCTCGGAAAGGGCGGGCGGACGCCGAGGCCGAGGAACGACAATGCGGCTTCGGACAGGACCGCGCTGCCCATGCCCAGCGTGCCGATGACGACGATCGGTCCCAGCATGTTCGGCAGGAGCTGCGTGATCATGATGCGCACGTCACCGTAGCCGAGCACGGTTGCCGCCTGCACATAGCCCTGGCTCCGGAGCGACAGCGCCGAGGCCCGTGCGAGGCGGCAGGTGAACGACCAATTGGTCAATCCGAGCGCGATCAAGAGGCTGGTCAGGCCGGGACCGAGCACCGCCATGATGGCGAGCGCGAAGATCAGCGAGGGGATCGCGAGCATGAGATTGGTCAGGGCATTGACGACATCGTCCCACCAGCCGCCGAAATAGCCGGCGCTGAGGCCGAGCGCCACGCCGATGACGCTGTTGATGAGCTGGGAGACGATGCCGACCGTCAGCGAGACGCGCGCGCCGTAGAGGACACGGGAATAGATGTCGCGGCCCTGCGCGTCGGTGCCGAACCACCAGGTCCAGCTCGGCGGCTCCTCCGCATTCATGAGGTTGGCGTCCATGACGGGATCGGTGTGCGCCAGCCATGGCGCGAGCAGGCCGACGACAATCGCCAACGCGAACAACGCTCCCCCGATGACGAGATTGGCGCGGAGCTTCATGCGTATCTGATCCTGGGATCGATCACGCCGTAGAGCATGTCGATCAACAGATTGATCGCGAGAAAGAACATCACCACGACGAGGATGGAGCCCTGGACGGCGGGAATGTCGCGCTGGAGCACGCTGTCGACCAGCAGCGAGCCGATGCCCGGCCAGGAGAACAGTTTCTCGACCACGACCGCCTGCCCCATCAGCGCGCCGAACTGCAGGCCCATGGTCGTGAGGATGAGGACGAGCGCGTTGCGCATCACGTGCCACTTGACGACCCTGGTCTCGCTCATGCCCTTCGAGCGCGCAGTGCGGACGAAATCCGCGGTCATGATCTCGAGCACCGCAGCGCGCGTCGTCCGCGCCAGCAGCGCCATCGGCGAGACGCCGAGCGTCACGGCGGGCAGGATCAGGTATTTGAGGCTGCCGTCACCGTAGCCGAAACTCGGCAGCCAGCCGAGCTTGAGCGCGAACAGGTACATCAAGAGCAGCCCGAGCCAGAACTTGGCCAATGACAGGCCGGACACTGCCAGCATCATCGAGACGGTGTCGACGAGACTGCCCGGCCGCAAGGCCGCGACGAAGCCGAGCGGCACGCCGAGCAGTACCGCAAACGCCATGGATGCGAAGATCAGCTGCAGCGTCGGCCATGCCCGCTTGGCGATCATGGTCGTGACAGGCTCACGGGTCCGGAACGATGTTCCGAAATCGCCGGTCGCGAGCCCGGCGATGTAGGTGCCGAAACGCATATAGACGGGCTGATCGAGGCCGAGCTGCTTCTTCATGCGCAGCTCGACCTGCGGATCACTGTCGTCGCTCATGCTTGAGACGATGCTGCCGGGAACGACGCTGAACAGCACGAACACCAGCAGCACCACGGCGAGCACGGTCGGGATGGTCTGCAGGACGCGGCGGATCAGGAACGCGAGCATCTCAACTTTTCCCCGCTCCCTCCCTCGCCCGTCGCGCTAGGCGGGAGCGCGCGTGTCACTTCGCGGGCGAGGTCTCGTCGACCCAGAGGTCCTCGACGTTCTGGTGGGTCAGCTCGGTCGCGTTGAGCTGAATTCCCTTCAACCAGGGCTGCACCGCCATGACCGCCTTGTTGTAGTTGAAGAACCAGACCGGCGCCTCCTCGTAGAGCAGCGCATTGGCCTTCTGCAGCAACTGGATGCGCTTTGTGGGATCGTCGGCCTGTCCGGCTTCATCGAGGATCTTGTCGAAGTCGGGATTTTTGTAGGTCGTGTAGTTACAGGCCGCCTGCGGCGTCGCCGAATGGAAGCATTTGAGCGCGGCCTGAGGATCGGGGCCGCTCGCCTGGGAATAGATGAAGGCCTGATAGTCGCCGGTGCGAACCACCTCGGCCAGCACCGCGGTCTCGACCTGCTTGACCTTGGCCTTGATGCCGACCTTGTCCAGCATCGGAATGACGGCCGAGACGATCGGCAGACCCCAGCTTTCATTCTGGCTGGTGGTCCATTCGAACTCGAAGCCGGATGCGTAGCCGGCCTCGGTGAGCAATTGCTTGGCCTTGGCGGGATCGAAGGGGTAAGGCTTCATCGCCTTGTCGTAGGCCGGCGAGGTCAGCGGCAGCCAGCTGGTGGCGCGGTAGGCCTTGCCCTTGACCAGCTTGTTGATGATCAAATCGGTATCGATGGCGTAATTGATCGCCTGCCTCACGCGCTTGTCGGAGAACGGCTTGACCGCGGGATTCATGCCCATGTAGCGCGTGAACACCTCGGCGACCTCGACGATGGTGCCCTTGAGGTCGGCGTCGGATTGGTAGGCGACGTACTGCGCAGGTCCCAGCACCGAGGTGTCGATCTCCTTGTTGCGGAAGGCGACGTCGCGCGCCGCGGCCTCCCCCATGACCGACACCACGATCTTGTCGGCATAGGGCTTGCCGGGCTTGTAGAACCGGTCCCAGCGCTCCAGGACGATGCGCGATCCCGGCACGTGCTCCACGAACTTGAACGGACCGAGACCGATCGGCTTCTGGATGAAGCTTTCCTTGGCGGCCTCGTCGGCGGGATAGATCGAGGTCAGCGCGGTGAAGAAGTAGAAGCCGGGATCAACCTTCTCGGTCAGCTTCATCTCGATGGTAAAGTCGTCGATCTTCTTCAGGCCGGAGATCTCCTTGGCCTGGCCCTTCTCCACTGCTGCCGCGCCCTCGATCACGCGGACGTAACGCGCGCCGGGATAGGCTTTGCTGCCGTCCATGATGCGGTTGTAGGACCAGATGATGTCGTCGGCGGTCATCTTGCGGCCGCTGTGGAAATAGGCGTCGTCGCGCAGCTTGAAGGTGTGAACGAGGCCTCCGCCCGAGACCACGCCCTCCTTGGCGAGCTCCAGCACTGGCTTTCCTTCCGCCGAATTCCAGATGTAGAGCGAACGGTGCAGGGCCTTGGCGTAGATCTCGTCCTGGGCGCGCTGCGTGGTGTGAATGTCGAGGCTGGTGAAGCTCGAGCCGTAGGGCGCCGTCATGCGGATGGTTCCGCCCTTGCGCGGAGTCTGCGCCTCCGCTGTGGCGGCGAGCGCCAGTCCCAAACCGGCAACGATCGCGATGGTCTTGAACATCATGTGTCCCCCCGACGCAGGCGTATTCCGATAAGTGATTTGATCATTCGTCGCCTGCCGAAAGCAAGCTTCGTTTTGACGGCAAATGATGCCGGTTCCTGAGGCAGTCCGCGGGGGCATTGACGCGGTGCGTCATGGGGCCACCGGGATCGGTGAACATTTTTCGTGATCGACGCGACCAAGCTCAGAATCATTATCTGAGCCCCAAGGGATGGCGCAAAAATGAAACGCCGAACGCTAGGTGCCCTGCTCGCCACCGGTCTGGTCGCCGCGACGGCCGTGCTGGCGCGCCCGGTCGCGGCCAGCCTCGGTGGCGAGAGCGCGACAGACACTATCCAGTTCGGCTGGAGTAGCACCTCCCGCTTGAACGACAATGTCGACCAGACCTGGTGGGCGGTCCGGAGCCGTGACACTCTGGACAATTTCGTCGATCGACTGCTCAGCATCCCCGTCGGGATGATGGCACGCGGTGCGGGAGCGCGTTTCGAAGCCAAGCTCTCCGAGCATACCGGCCTGCCGCTGCCCGAAGGCTGGGCCCTCACGACGGCGAAGGATTCGCCGCAGATCCAGTCGATCTACGCCGAGACGCCGCGCGATTTCGCTTCTGTGCTCGGCTTCTATCGCGACGCACTCGGCAAGCGTGGCTGGACGGAGAAAGAAGGTGCCGTCGAAGAGCCGGACCGGGCCGTGATCACGTTCCTGACGAGAGAGGGACCGGTCCTGCTCCGGCTCTCACGTCAGGACGACAAGACAATTGCCGATCTGTCGAGGCGCAAGCTCGCCTCGGCGACCGTCGGCCTCCTGCCGAAGCCCGGGCAAGTGAGGCTGATGCTCGGCAACAAGACGGATGAAGCGGCGGTGATCACCGTCGCCGACCAGGCCGTCAATCTGGCGGCGCACGCCGGCGAAGAACTGGCGAACTCTGACGGTGCCGCAGGCGAATTGCCGGTCAGCCAGAAGCTCGATCTGCCGCCCGGCAGGTACAAGGTCACCCTCAAGGTGGACGGCGGAGCGGCAGCGAGCCGGGAGTTCGAGGTCGCGGCCAACGAGACCTGGGGTTTGCTGGCCGGCGCGGACGGCGTCCTGCTGCCGATGCGGCTTTACTAACGTTCCGGGGACGATCTCTCATCTCGCAATCACGGAGCGTGGGCGGGCTCCTCATGAGGCCGGTTCAGCCCGACAATTCCGGCATCCAGTCCCGCAGTTTTCGCGCGGCATTCGTCACATCCGCGATGGTCCGGAACGACGCCGTCTCCACCATCATCGCCCTCGCCAGCCGCACGGCACGGGCTTCGCTGACCGCCCGCGTGCGCGGGTCCTCGATCAGTTCGAAATCGATGTTGTGGGCGAGGCCGAAGATGCGGCGGATGATTTTTGCGGCTGCGAAGCCGACAGTGTCGGCGAACAGGCGTTGCATGTAGCTTTGTCGCTCGGCTTCCAACCGCGCGGCACCCTGTTCGCCGGCGAAAAGCGAGACCGGATAGGCATCGCCGGTGCCTCCCGCCCGCCAGAGATCGAGGAACTTTCGGGCAAACTCGGTCCAGACCTGCTCAACCGTCTCCAGCACCCAGGCCTCGAATGCCGCCCGTTCGCCCCGCGCGCGCTCGTGGCCGGCGGAAGCGAAATAGGCCATCAGGAGATTGGCCAGCACGGCACCGACGTCGAAGCCCATGGGACCGTAGAATGCGAATTCCGGGTCGATCACCCGGGTCTGGCCGTCCGTGACCATGATCGAGCCGGTGTGGAGGTCGCCATGGATCAGCGCTTCCGGGCTCGCCATGAATTTCAGCTTCAGCCGGGAGACCGCGACATGCAGCTCCAAGTCCTCGCGCAGGTTCGCGGCAAGGCCGTCCAGATAGGGCGCGGTCCAGCGGTTCTGCTCGGCGATGCGGTAGGGATCGGTGAAGATCAGGTCCTCGGTGATCTTGCACAGGGCGTGGTTGCCGGCAAAGGCCGCGATGGCCTCCTTCTTCTCGGCCGCCGATAGCGCGAGGTCTGAGGTGAAGAACAGCGTCTGCGCCATGAAGGTGGTGATATCGTCGACGAAACGCGGATAGCGCGTTGCCGCGACCAGGCCCTTTCGCATGATGATGTGGGGCTCGAGCAGCTCCATCACCGTCAGCGCCAGCGCCTCGTTGTGATGCAGCACGGCCGGCACCAGGCCGGGCGCGAGCTGGGCCTGGCGCGACAGCGCCAGATATTCGTAATGGGCGCGCGACAGCGGCAGGGGCCAGCTCTCGCCGACGAGGCGGACGTAAGGCAGCGCCTGCTTCACGGCGATGCCGCCGCGCGCGCCCTTGACGATGAAGACGAGGTTGAGGTTGCCGTCGCCCACCTCGGTGATCGCCCAGGAGGACGCCTCGCCGCCAAGGAGCGCGGCGATATCAGGCAAGCCCGCGAGATAGTCCCGCAAGTCCGCCTCGTGCAAAATCCGATAGTCCCCTGCCCGGTCCCCGGTCATTGCGATCCCATCCCATGTCTGGGCCGGATCGCTACTCCCGATGCTGGCAAGCTCGAGCCGATCCGGCCATTCTTTTCATCGGATCGTAGCCACAATGTACGTTGTCTGCCACCCAGTGCTTTGGTGGCGGCCAAGCTGGGACGCTTGGTCGCGAGCTCCGATTGGTCGATTGAGGAACCCAAGCAGGCTGAGACGGTTTTGGGTTTCTGACCTACTAAAAGGAGCTAGCGATGAGCCGCGGAATGCCTTCCATGACTGCCCTGCTGGCGATGCTGGCCATCGCCGGATATCAGAACCGCGACAAGCTGGCGGAGCTGCTGAAAGGCGCCGGCGCCGGCTCGTCCTCGGGCGGCCAGCAACCGCTCGGAGGCGTGCTCGGCGGTCTCGGCGGTATGCTTGGCGCGGGCGGGATCGGGGGCCTGCTCAACGGCGGGATTGGCGAGCTCCTGGAGAGATTCAACCAGAATGGGCAGGGCGAGATCGCCGATTCATGGGTGAAGCCGGGCCCCAACAAGGAGATCTCCCCGCCGGAGCTGAAGCAGGCCATCGGCAGCGATGTCCTGGAAAAGCTCGCGCAGCAGACCGGGCTTTCCCAGGAGGAGATCGTCTCACGGCTAAGCCGCGAGCTTCCTTCCGCAATCGACAAATACACGCCGGATGGACGCCTGCCCGACGCATAGAAGCAGCGGCTCAACTCGAAAAGGTGTACTCATGAGCATTCTCTGGACCATCATCATTGGCTTTCTCGCCGGCGTGATCGCCAAGTTCATCATGCCGGGCGACAACGAACCTTCAGGGTTCATCCTGACGACCATCCTCGGCATCGTCGGCGCCTTCGTCGCTTCGTATCTTGGGCAAGCGCTGGGCTGGTATCGCCCTGGCGAGGGTGCGGGCCTGATCGGTGCCGTGGTCGGCGCGATCATCGTGCTGTTCGTTTACGGTCTCTTCGCCGGCCGGCAGCGCCGCGCGATCTAGCTAGAAAGTCTCCCGCTCCAGGAAGCTGGAGCCGATGTCGGCCTTTCTCTTGATCGGATCGTAGTCGCAATAGACGCTGTCCGCGACCAGCGTGTAGCTGGCGCTGACCGTGTATTTGTCCGTCTTGACCGAGTTCAGGCCGATCACCGAGGTGCTCTTGCCGCCGTTCCATTTGAACGGCGTCGAGCTCTTGGCCTGTTCGCAGGCCAGCACGGCCTCGTTGAAGACATAGCCCTCGACGAACGCCTTCAGGGTGCGCACCTGCGCCGCCATTCGCCATTCGAAATAGCCGATGGCACCGAGCCCTGCGACGATCAGCACCAGAAGCGCAATGACGATACGCTGAAATGTCATTTTTGACCCCATAACAACGCCAATCAAAACTTAAAACGGCATTCCCATCATCTTCGACAGGCGCTCGATCGAGAGATAGCCGGCATGATAGGCCGCAAGGCCAATGCCGAACACGATTGCCGAGATGATCGTGGTCCAGATCAGCTTGTGCCCCATGCGGGTGAGGATGGGAGCACCGGGATCGGTGCCGGGCGCGCCAACACCGTCCTCGTGCTGGCTGCGCACGCCGAACGGCAGCGTCACGAACAGCATGACCCACCAGAGTACGAAATAGATCGCGAGCCAGGTTGAAATCTGGATGGCCATGACGCGGCCCTATGCCTGCTCGATCTCGACGAGGGCGCCGGAAAAATCCTTGGGGTGCAGGAACAGCACCGGCTTGCCGTGGGCGCCGATCTTCGGCACGCCGTCGCCGAGCACCCTCGCGCCCTCCTTCACCAGCGTGTCGCGCGAGGCGATGATGTCGACGACCTCGTAGCAGACGTGATGGATGCCGCCGTCGGGATTGCGCTCGATGAACTTCGCGATCGGCGAGGCCTCGCCGAGCGGCTCGATGAACTCGATCTTGGTGTTGGGCAGGGTCGCGAACACGGTGGTGACGCCGTGCTCGGGCAGCGGCACGGCCTCGGAAATCTGGGCGCCGAAGGCCGCACCGTAGATCTTCGCGGCCTTGACCGCATCCTTGGTCGCGATCGCGACATGGTTGAGCCGGCCCAACATGTTCCCCTCCCTATACCGTCAGTACATGTACCAGACAGGGGGGCTTTTTGCCCCAATGTTCGTTGATCACGGCCCGGACAGCGCGTCGCACCGACTCGGCCAAGGCGTCCGGATCGCGCCGGCGCGCCCTCGGCAGGCCTTCGATGGTCAACATCACGGCATCGAAGACGATGTCGTCGAAGGCCTCGCCCGCCCTGTTCTTCTCGGGGATGCCGACCAGATCGAGCTCGGGATCACCGGCGAGCTCACCCTGCGCGGTCATGGCGATGGCGACGAAGGCGCAGCCGGAAAAGCCCATGCGGCGCCGCTCCACGACGGCACGGGACTTGGAGTCTTCCAGGATCGTGCCGTCCTTGTAGAGACGCCCCGATGGCACCTCGCCGACGATGCCGGGATCGCCGGGGCCGAGCTTGACGAGGTCGCCATTGCGGCAGACCAGCACGCGCGGCACGCCGGCGGCGCGGGCGAGCTTGGCGTGCTCATGCAGGTGCAGGGCCTCGCCGTGGACCGGGATCAGGATCTGCGGCTTCACCCAGGAGATCATATCGCGCAGCTCGTCGCGGCGGGGATGGCCGGAGACGTGGACCAGCGCGTCGCGGTCGGTGATGACCTCGACGCCCTGCAGCACCAGATTGTTGATGATCGAGCCGACCGCCTTCTCGTTGCCGGGAATGGTGCGCGAGGAGAAGATGACGCTGTCGCCGCGGTTCAGCGTGATTTCAGGATGGTCGTCATTGGCGATGCGGGCCAGCGCGGCGCGCGGCTCGCCCTGGCTGCCCGTGCACAGCGCCAGCACCTTGTCCTGCGGCAGGTGGCCATAGACCTCGGGCGAGCGGAAATTCTGCACGCCCTCGAGATAGCCGGTCTCGCGCGCGACCTGCACCACGCGCTCCATGGCGCGGCCGACCACGACGACCTCGCGGTCCGCGGCCCTCGCGGCGTCAGCCACCGCTTTGACGCGAGCAACGTTGGAGGCGAACGTCGTCACCGCGACGCGGCCCTTGGCGGATTTGACGAGGTCGATGATGGTTCGGGCGACCTCGGCCTCCGAGGGCGAACGGCCGTCGCGAACGGCATTGGTGGAATCGCCGATCAAGGCGAGCACGCCCTCTTCGCCCAATTCGCGCAGCCGCTTCTCGTCGGTCGCGGCTCCAAGCGTCGGGGTCGGGTCGATCTTCCAGTCGCCGGTGTGCAGCACGATGCCGGCGTCGGTGTGGATCGCCAGCGCATGCGCTTCCGGAATCGAATGCGCGACCGGAATGAACTCGACGTTGAACGGACCGATTACGACACGGCCGCCTGAGGGCACCACGGTGACCGGAATCTCGGGCGCGTTGCGCTCGGCGGCGCATTTGGCCTCGAACAGCGCGGCGCTGAACCTGGTGGCGTAGATCGGGCATTTCAGCTTCGGCCAGAGGTCGATGATGGCGCCGAAATGATCCTCATGGGCGTGGGTCAGCACCAGGCCCATCAGGTTCTTGCGCTCCTTCTCCAGGAAGGAGATGTCGGGCATGATCAGGTCGATGCCGGGCAGATGCTCCTCATCGCCGAAGGAGACGCCGAGATCGACCGCAAGCCAGGCGCGCTGGTGACGGTTGCCGAGGCCGTAGATCGACAGGTTCATGCCGATCTCGCCGACGCCGCCGAGCGGCGCAAACACCAATTCGTCCGGCCTTGCCATCACGCTGCTCCCACCGAGGCGACGGGGCCGAAGAACACCTCGCCGGCCGCAACCGGCACGAGGCGGCCCTCCGCGGTGCGGACGATCAGGCAGCCGGTGTCGTCGATCGTGTCAAAAACACCTTCCAGCGTCATGGTTCCCGTGTGGATGGCAACCTTTTCGCCGAGGCCGGCGGCGCGCTCCAGCCAGAGCCTGCGGATCTCGGCAAAGCCGCGGCCATTGTCCCAGATGCCGCGGAACTCGACCCAGGTATCCGACAGCGCCATGAATAGCTCCTCGGCGCTGATCTGGACGCCGAGGGCGGCCAGCGACACCGCGGGCGTCGGGGTGCCCTCGGGCGCGGCGACCACATTGGTCCCGATGCCGACCACGACGGCAAGGCCGCCACCGACGGCCTCGGCCTCAAGGCCAATGCCGACCAGCTTCTTGCCGCTGGCGAGCACGTCATTCGGCCATTTCAGCGCGTAGCGGGGCCGGCCTTCGCCGAGACGGAGCGCGGCCTCGAGGCTCACCTTCTCCAGTGCCGCCTCCTCGGCCAGCCCTGCGGCAAAGCCGAGCGTGGCGGCGACGGCGGGGGCGACGTCCATAACTTCGAGGATGCTGGCGGCGAGATTGCCGCGCGGCGCGATCCAGGCGCGCTGGCGCCGGCCGCGGCCGGCGGTCTGCTCGGACGTGACGAACCACATCGGGCCGCGCTCGCCGGCCCTGGCGTGTTCGATCGCCTCGGTATTGGTCGAGCCGGTCCGTTCGAACGCCGCGAGCCTGTAGCCCGCAGCCGATGCGCGAGGACCGAGCGCGAAGGTCATCCTAGAACAACGACTTTGCCGCGGCGGAGGCGACGCTCACCACGGGCCCCGCGAACAGCGCAAACAGCAGGTTGAACAGGCCAGCGACCGCCAGCACCGTCCGCACCTCGATGCGCACCGGATCGACCCGGCCGGCCGGCTCGTCGAAATACATCGTCTTGACGATCGCGAGATAATAGTAGGCGCCGACCACGCTGGTCAGCACGCCGATGACGGCGAGCGTGAACAGGTTCGCCTTGATGGCGGCGACGAAGACGTACCATTTGGCGAAGAAGCCGGCGAGCGGCGGAATGCCGGCGAGCGAGAACAGCAGCATCGCGAACATGAAGGCGAGCAGCGGATTGGTGCGCGACAGGCCGGCGAAATCGCTGATCTGCTCCACGGCCTGGCCGTTGCGCTTCATCGCGAGGATGATGGAGAACGAGCCGAGCGTCATCGCGACATAGATCACGATGTACATCAACACGCCCTGCGCGCCTTCCACCGTGCCGGAGGCAAGGCCGACCAGCGCGAAGCCCATGTGGCCGATCGAGGAATAGGCCATCAGGCGCTTGATGTTGCTCTGGCCGATCGCGGCGAAGGAGCCCAGCGCCATCGAGGCGATCGACACGAACACCAGGATCTGCTGCCATTGCGAGACGATGCCGGGGAATGCGGTGAGCGTCACGCGGGTGAAGACGGCGAGCGCGGCGACCTTCGGCGCGGACGCGAAGAAGGCGGTGACCGGGGTCGGCGCGCCCTCGTAGACGTCAGGCGTCCACATGTGGAACGGCACGGCCGAGACCTTGAAGCAGAGGCCGACGAGCAGGAAGACGAGGCCGAACACGAGGCCGACATTCGAGACCGTCGCGGCCGCGGCGATGCCGGTGAAGCTCACCGTGCCGGTGAAGCCATAGACCAGCGACGCCCCGTACAGCAGCATGCCCGAGGACAGCGCGCCGAGCACGAAGTACTTCAGGCCGGCTTCGGTCGACTTGGCGTTGTCGCGGTTCGAGGCCGCCACGACGTAGAGCGCCAGCGACATCAATTCGAGGCCGAGATAGAGCGAGATCAGGTCGCCGGCCGAGATCAGCACCATCATGCCGAGCGTCGAGAGCAGCACGAGGATGGCGTATTCGAAAATCCGGCGCGAGGGGTCGGACAGGAACTCGGTCGACAGGATCAGCGTCACGGCCGAGCCGATCAGGGCCAGGATCTTCATGAAGCGGGCGAAGTCGTCGACGATAAAGCTGCCACCGAACGTCACCTGTTTGCCCGCGGGCTGCATGTAGACGAGCGCACCGACCACGATCAGAAGCACCACCGCCAGAGAGGTGACGGTTTTGGTCGTCTCCTGCCCGCGATAGGCGCCGAGCATCAGAAGCGCCATCGCGCCGACCGCGAGCACGAGCTCGGGCAGCACCGGCGCCAGTTGATAACCTGCAGTCGAAAAGCTCATGGCGATATCCTGACCTGCCCGATCACTGGAGCAGTGCGGCGGCCTTCACGGCCGTCACGGCGGTATTGTAATTGTTGACGAGTTGCTGGACCGAAGCGGCCGACATGTCGAGCACCGGCTTCGGATAGACGCCGAACAGGATCGTCAGCGCGATCATCGGGAATAGAATGACGCACTCCCGCAAGGTGAGATCCTTCATGCTCGCCAGCTGCGGCTTGACCAGCGCTCCGAACACGACCTTGCGATAGAGCCATAGTGCGTAGGCCGCCGAGAGGATCACGCCGAAGCTGGCGAAGAACGCGGTCGGGATCGAGACCTTGAAGGTGCCGAGCAGCGTCATGAACTCGCCGACGAAGCCGCTCGTGCCGGGCAGACCGACATTGGCCATGGTGAACACCATGAAGGTCATCGCATAGAGCGGCATCCGGTTGACGAGGCCGCCATAGGCCGCGATCTCGCGGGTGTGCAGGCGGTCGTAGACGACGCCGACGCAGAGGAACAGCGCGCCGGAGACGATGCCGTGCGAGATCATCTGGAACACGCCGCCGGCGACGCCCTGCATGGTGCCGGCGAAGATGCCCATGGTGACGAAGCCCATATGCGCGACCGAGGAGTACGCGATCAGCTTCTTCATGTCCTCCTGCATCAGCGCCACCAGCGAGGTGTAGATGATGGCGATGGCCGAGAGCGTGAACACCAGCGGCGCGAAGTCGTGCGAGGCCAGCGGGAACATCGGCAGCGAGAAGCGCAGGAAGCCGTAGCCGCCCATCTTCAGGAGGATCGCGGCCAGGACCACAGAGCCCGCGGTCGGTGCCTCCACGTGCGCGTCGGGGAGCCAGGTGTGCACCGGCCACATCGGCATCTTCACCGCGAAGGAGGCAAAGAAGGCGAGCCACGCCCAGGTCTGCAACGACCGCGGCACGGCGGTGTGCATCAGGGTCGGGATGTCGGTGGTGCCGCCGTTCCAGTACAGCGCCATGATGGCGAGCAGCATCAGGACCGAGCCGAGCAGCGTGTAGAGAAAGAACTTGAACGAGGCATAGACCCGGCGCGGACCGCCCCAGACGCCGATGATCAGGAACATCGGGATCAGGCCGCCCTCGAAGAACAAATAGAACAGCACGAGATCGAGCGCCGAGAAGGTGCCGATCATCAGCGTTTCCAGGATCAGGAACGCCATCATGTATTCGCGGACGCGGTTGGTGATCGCCTTCCAGCTCGCGATGATGCAGAACGGCATCACGGCGGTGGTGAGGATCACGAGCGGCAGCGAGATGCCATCGACGCCCATGTGGTAGGTGATGCCGGTGGCGAGCCAGTTCGCCTTCTCGACGAACTGGAAGTCGGGGTTGCTGGGGTCGAAGCGCATGACCAGGATCACCGACACCGCGAAGGTGATCAGCGTGGTCCAGAGCGCGATCCAGCGCGAATTGCGCCGCGCCGCCTCGTCGTCACCGCGGCTCAGATAGACGATCAGCGCGCCGACCAGGGGCAGGAACGTCGTGACCGAAAGAATGGGCCAGGTTGTCATTTACTGGCCTCCAAAGCCGAACATGAACCAGGTGATCAGGCCGGCGGCGCCGATCAGCATGGCGAATGCATAGTGATAGAGATAGCCGGTCTGGATCTTGACGACGTTGCGGGTGACATCCAGCACGCGGGCCGAGACGCCGTCGGGGCCGAAGCCGTCGATGATGAAGCCGTCGCCCTTCTTCCAGAGCTGGTAGCCGATCCACTTCGCCGGGCGGACGAAGATGAAGTCGTAGAGCTCGTCAAAGTACCATTTGTTGAGCAGGAACTGGTACAGCATCGGCTGTGTGTTCGCGAGCTCGACCGGCAGGTAGGGCCGGCGGATGTAGAACAGGTAGGAGACGAGGAAGCCCAACACCATCATCACCGTCGGCAGGAAGGCGATGGTCTGAGGGATGTGGTGCATCTCCTCGATGATGTGCGGGTTCATCTTCACGGACTCGCGGAAGAACTCCTCGACCCCGTGACCGGCGAACAGCTCCTTGAACGGCAGGCCCGCGACGAACGAGCCGACCGCGAGCACGCCGATCGGGATCAGGATCCAGAGCGGAGCCTCATGCGCGGCATCGTAATGATGCTCGTCATGCGGCTCGCCGTGGAAGGTCTTGAAGATCAGGCGCCAGGAGTAGAACGAGGTCAGGCCGGCGGCGATGATCGTCATCAGGAAGCCGTACACCGCGAACGGATTGTGCGAGGCGTAGGCGGACTCGATGATCGCGTCCTTTGAGAAGTAGCCGGCGGTGAGCGGGAAGCCGGTCAGCGCCAGCGTGCCGACCACCATCACGGCATAGGTGTAGGGAATCTTCTTCCAGAGGCCGCCCATGTTGCGGATGTCCTGCTCGTGGTGCATCGCGTAGATCACCGAGCCGGAGCCTAGGAACAGCAGCGCCTTGAAGAAGGCGTGGGTGAACAGGTGGAACATGCCGACCGAATAGGCCCCCGCCCCCATCGCCACGAACATGTAGCCGAGCTGCGAACAGGTCGAGTAGGCGACGATGCGCTTGATGTCGTTCTGGACGAGGCCGATGGTCGCGGCGAAGAACGCCGTGGTCGCGCCGAAGAACATCACGACGGCCTGGGCGGTCGGGGCGAGCTCGAACAGCGGCGACAGGCGCGCCACCATGAAGACGCCGGCGGTGACCATGGTCGCGGCGTGGATCAGCGCCGACACCGGGGTCGGACCTTCCATCGCGTCCGGCAACCAGGTGTGCAGCAGGAACTGGGCGGACTTGCCCATCGCGCCCATGAACAGGAGCAGACAGGTCAGGGTCAGCGCGTCGGCGTGCCAACCGAGGAAGTTGATGGTCTTGCCGGTGAGACCGGGTGCGGCGTGGAAGATGGTCTCGAAATCGGTCGAGCCGACCAGCATGAAGACCGCGAAGATGCCGAGTGCGAAGCCGAAGTCGCCGACGCGGTTGACCACGAAGGCCTTGATGGCGGCGGCGTTCGCCGAGGGCTTCTGGTACCAGAAGCCGATCAAGAGATAGCTGGCGAGACCCACGCCTTCCCAGCCGAAGAACAGTTGCACCAGATTGTCGGCCGTCACCAGCATCAGCATGGCGAAGGTGAACAGCGAGAGATACCCGAAGAAGCGCGGCCGGTTCGGGTCCTCGTCCATGTAGCCGATGGAATAGAGGTGCACGAGCGAGGACACGGTCGTCACCACCACCAGCATCACCGCCGTGAGCGTGTCGACGCGCAGCGTCCACCAGACCTGGAGATCGCCGGAGAAGATCCAGGGCAGCAACTGGATCCTGTAGTCGTGATGCATGAAGCCGACGTCGACCAGCGTCATCCACGACAAGGCCGCCGAGACGAACAGCAGCCCGGTGGTGATCAGCTCAGCCGCGCGCGAGCCCGCCGCCGGCGGCTCGGTCGGGCCATGGCTGTGATCGTCGTGAGCGTCGTCGTGATGGCTCTCGTGGATGACGGAGGCATCCTCGTTGATCTTGTCGGACGCATGGGCATGCGCGCCATGGCCGTGGTCGCCGTGATGCTCGAGCTCGTCGCCCGAGGGGTTGCGGGCATGCGCGCCGAACAGCGCGATCAGGCCAGCCAGAATGGCGCCCAGCAGAGGCAGAAAGACAATTGCCTGAACCATGACTTACTCTTTCCGCATGATCTGATCGGAAAACCGGCGTCCACTTTTCCGGATCATGCGCTCAGCCCTTCATCAGATTGACGTCCTCAACCGCGATCGAGCCGCGGTTGCGGAAATAGACCACCAGGATGGCGAGACCGATCGCAGCTTCGGCAGCCGCGACCGTCAGCACCAGCAGCGCGAAGACCTGGCCGACGATGTCGCCGAGGAAGCTCGAGAACGCCACGAGGTTGATGTTGACCGAGAGCAGGATCAGCTCGATCGACATCAGGATGACGATGATGTTCTTGCGGTTCAGGAAGATGCCGAGGATGCCGAGCGTGAACAGGATCGCGCCGACCGCCAGATAATGTCCGAGCCCGATCGTCATTTCACCCACTCCGCCGCATCCGCGTCCGAGAGCCCCTGCCCCGGCGCCACCTTGCGCACCGCCATCGCGATGTCGGGCGTGCGCGCGTTCTGAACGTTGATGTCCTGCCGCTTGACCTTCTCCTTGTGGCGCAGCGTCAGCACGATGGCGCCGATCATGGCGACCAGGAGCACCATGCCCGAGAGCTGGAAGTAGTGGATGTACTTCGTATAGAGCACGAGACCGAGCGCCTCGGTGTTGCTGACGTTGGCCGGGATCGCCGCCGTGATCGTCTTGGAGACGCCGGGATTGATGACCCAGAAGCCGACGGTGAGCAGCAACTCGAACATGAAGATGCCGCCGATCACGAGGCCGACCGGCAGGTACTCGATGAAGCCCTCGCGCAGCTCGAGGAAGTCGACGTCGAGCATCATGATCACGAACAGGAACAGCACCGCGACCGCGCCGACATAGACGACGATCAGCATCATGCCGAGGAACTCGGCGCCCATCAGCACGAACAGGCCGGAGGCGTTGACGAAGGCCAGGATCAGGTACAGCACGGAGTGCACGGGATTGCGCGAGACAATCACCATCACGGCCGAGGCGACGCAGACGCCGGCGAAGAGATAAAAGAACAGCGCGGGAAGGATCATGCCCTCACCTCACCGGTACGGCGCGTCGAGCTCGATCGCCTTGGCGATCTCGCGTTCCCAGCGGTCGCCGTTGGCGAGCAGCTTGGCCTTGTCATAATAGAGTTCCTCGCGGGTCTCGGTCGCGAACTCGAAATTCGGGCCCTCGACGATGGCATCGACCGGACAGGCTTCCTGGCAGAGGCCGCAATAAATGCACTTCACCATGTCGATGTCGTAGCGCACGGTGCGGCGGGTGCCGTCGTTGCGGCGCGGGCCGGCCTCGATGGTGATGGCCTGCGCCGGGCAGACCGCCTCGCACAGCTTGCAGGCGATGCAGCGCTCTTCGCCGTTCGGATAGCGGCGCAGCGCGTGCTCGCCGCGGAAGCGGGGCGAGATCGGGCCCTTCTCGAACGGATAGTTCAGCGTCGGCTTCGGCTGGAAGAAATAACGCATGGCGAGGAAGAACGCCGAGACGAATTCCGACAGCAGAAGCGAGCGTGCAGTGGCGTTGACGTTGATACCCATGACGGCCCTCACTTCGGCGCGATGCCGGCGAAATGCAGCACGCCGGCCACCACGATCACCATCGCCAGCGACAGCGGCAGGAACACCTTCCAGCCGAGGCGCATCAGTTGATCGTAGCGGTAGCGCGGCACGATCGCCTTCGCCATCGCGAACAGGAAGAACATGAAGAACAGCTTCAGCGAGAACCAGATGATCCCCGGCACCCAGTTGAAGGGCGGCAGGTCCACCGGCGGCAGCCAGCCTCCGAGGAACAGGATGGTCGCCAGCGCGCACATCGTGACGATTGCGACATACTCGCCGAGCATGAACAGGAGGTACGGCGTCGAACCGTACTCGACCATGAAGCCGGCGACGAGCTCGGATTCGGCTTCGACGAGGTCGAAGGGCGGACGGTTGGTTTCCGCCAGCGCCGAGACGTAGAACACCACGAACATCGGGAACAACGGCCAGACGTACCAATTCAGGATCGTCAGCTGCGGCAGCCCGATCAGGCTGGCGAGACCGCGCGCGTGCTGGGCCTCGACCACCGCCGTCAGGTTCAGCGTGCCGGCGCAGAGCAGCACCGTGATGATGACGAAGCCGATCGAGACTTCGTACGACACCATCTGCGCCGCCGAGCGCAGCGCGGCGAGGAAGGGGTATTTCGAGTTCGACGACCAGCCGGCCATGATGATGCCGTAGATCGACAGCGACGAGATCGCGAAGATGAAGAGGACGCCGACATTGATGTCGGCGATCACCCAGCCGAGATTGGTCGGGATCACGGCCCAGGCGGCGAGCGCGAGCACGCATGAGACCAAGGGAGCAAGAAGAAACACGCCCTTGTTGGCGCCGGCCGGGATGATCGGCTCCTTCAGCACGAACTTGAGCAGGTCGGCGAAGGATTGCAGCAGGCCCCACGGGCCGACGACGTTCGGGCCGCGCCGGATCTGCACCGCCGCCCAGATCTTGCGGTCGGCGAGCAGGATGTAGGCGATCGCGACCAGCAGGACGACGAGCACGAGGACGCTCTGCGCGACCATGATGATCAGCGGCCAGAGGAACCCGGTCCAGAATGCGCTTTCGAAGAATTGCATCAGATCACGCTCACTCCGCTGCGGTCAGCATCTGCCCGGAGGCGAGGCGCGAGCACTCCGCCATCACGGCGGACGCACGCGCGATTGGGTTGGTCAAATAGAAGTCCTCGACCAGAGGCTTGAACGGCGCCTTCTCGGGCGAGCCGCCCTTGCCCGCCAGCTTCTTGATCTGGTCGGCCGAGCCGGCCTCGATCTGGTCGAGATGGATGAAATGCGGCACGGCCTTGAACATCGCCTGGCGCAGCTGCGCAAGCGAGTCGTAGCCGAGCTTCTTGCCGAGCGCTTCCGACAGCGCGCGGATGATCGCCCAGTCCTCGCGGGCCTCGCCCGGCGGGAACGCGGCGCGGCCCGTCATCTGCACGCGGCCTTCGGTGTTGACGTAGATCGCGGACTTCTCGGTGTAGGCAGCCGCCGGCAGGATGACGTCGGCGCGGTGTGCGCCACGATCACCATGGGTGCCGATATAGACGACGAAGGTGCCGTCAGGCGCCTTGATCTCGTCGGCGCCGAGCAGGAACAGCAAGTCGAGCGTGCCGAAGGTCGTCATCTGCGCAGCATTGAGGCCGCCGCTGGTTGCGGCAAAGCCGATGTCGAGCGCGCCGACGCGCGAGGCGGTCTCGTGCAGCACGCCAAAACCGTTCCAGCCGTCCTTGACTGCGCCGACATCGAGCGCGAGCTTGGCGCTGGCGGCGAGAATGGCGGCGCCGTCGTGACGGGCGGCCGCGCCCGCACCGACCAGGATGATCGGTTTCTCAGCGTTCTTCAGCACGTCCATGAAGGAATGCTTGCCGGCCGCGAGCTCGGCCAGCGTCTCGGTACCGGCACCGAGATGGTCGTAATCATAGGTCAGGTCGGCCTTGGCACCGATCACGCCGACCTTGAAGCCGCCGGCACGCCAGCGCTTGCGGATGCGGGCGTTGAACACGGCCGCCTCTTTCCGCGGGTTCGCGCCGATGATGAGCAGCGCGTCGGCCTGCTCGACGCCGGCTAGCGTCGGATTGAAGATGTAGGAGCCGCGGCCGAGCGCGGGATCGAAGGCGTCGCCGCCCTGCACCGCCAGATTGCCCGAACCGTACTTGGCGAGCAGATCCTTCAGCGCGAACATCTCCTCGACGCCGGCGAGGTCGCCGGCGATCGCGCCGATGCGCTTGCCGTCGGTGCGCGCCGCCTTGGCGGCGATCGCCGCGAAGGCCTCGGTCCAGCTCGCGGCGCGCAGCTTGCCGGCTTCGCGGATGTAGGGCCGGTCGAGACGCTGGGTACGCAGGCCGTCGACGACGTGCCGGGTCTTGTCGGAGATCCACTCCTCGTTCACGGCCTCGTTGATGCGCGGCAGGATCCGCATCACCTCACGGCCGCGGGTGTCGACGCGGATCGCAGAGCCCAGACCGTCCATGACGTCGATCGACTGGGTCTTGCCGAGCTCCCAAGGGCGCGCCGCGAAGGCATAGGGTTTCGAGGTCAGCGCGCCGACCGGGCAGATGTCGACGAGGTTGCCTTGCAATTCGGACGTCAGCGCGTGCTCCAGATAGGTCGTGATCTCCATGTCCTCGCCGCGGCCGGTGGCGCCCATCTCAGGCGCGCCGGCGACTTCCGCCGAGAAGCGGACGCAGCGCGTACACTGGATGCAGCGGTTCATGGAGGTCTTGACCAGCGCGCCGAGATATTTGTCCTCGACCGCGCGCTTGTTCTCGGCGAAGCGGCTGGTGTCGACACCATAGCCCATCGCCTGGTCCTGCAGGTCGCACTCGCCGCCCTGGTCGCAGATCGGGCAGTCCAAGGGATGGTTGATCAGGAGGAATTCCATCACGCCTTCGCGTGCCTTCTTCACCATCGGCGAACGCGTCGAAATCTCCGGCGGCTCGCCCTTGGGGCCCGGACGGCAATCGCGCACGCCCCAGGCGCAGCTCGCGACCGGCTTCGGGCCGCCCTTCACCTCGACGAGGCACATCCGGCAATTGCCGGCGATCGACAGCCGCTCGTGATAGCAGAAGCGCGGAATCTCGGCGCCGGCCGCCTCGCACGCCTGAAGCAGCGTGTATTCGGCGGGGACATCGATCTCTTTGCCGTCGATGATGAGCTTGGTCATGTCTCTTACTCCGCCGCGACCATGTTCACGGGATCGCGGACGCCGATGTCGTCCACATCGGCCTTGTGCGAATATTGGTCGATGCGCGCTTCGATCTCGTGGCGGAAGTGCGTGATCAGGCCCTGGATCGGCCAGGCCGCGGCGTCGCCGAGCGCGCAGATGGTGTGGCCTTCGACCTGCTTGGTGACCTCGAGCAGCATGTCGATCTCGCGCTTGTGGGCACGGCCTTCGGCCATGCGGGTCAGCACGCGCCACATCCAGCCCGTACCCTCGCGGCACGGCGTGCACTGGCCGCAGCTCTCGTGCTTGTAGAAATAGGAGATGCGGGCGATCGCACGGATCAGGTCGGTCGACTTGTCCATCACGATCACCGCGGCGGTGCCGAGGCCCGAGCGCAGCTTGCTCAGGCTATCGAAATCCATCGGCGTGTCGATGATCTGTTCGGCCGGCACCATGCGCACCGACGAGCCGCCGGGGATCACGGCCTTGAGGTTGTCCCAGCCGCCGCGAATGCCGCCGCAATGCTTCTCGATCAGCTCGCGGAACGGGATGCCCATAGCCTCTTCGACGTTGCAGGGCCGCTCGACATGGCCGGAGATGCAGAACAGCTTGGTGCCGACATTGTTCGGGCGGCCGATGCCGGCGAACCACGCCGCGCCGCGGCGCAGGATATCGGGCGCAACGGCGATGGATTCGACGTTGTTGACGGTGGTCGGGCAGCCGAACAGACCGACATTCGCCGGGAACGGCGGCTTCAGCCGCGGCTGACCCTTCTTGCCCTCGAGGCTTTCGAGCAGCGCGGTCTCCTCGCCGCAGATATAGGCGCCGGCCCCGTGGGCGACGTAGAGGTCGAACGGCCAGCCGTTGAGATTGTCCTTGCCGATCAGCTTGGCCTCGTAGGCCTGGTCGATCGCGGCCTGAAGGCGCTCGCGCTCGCGGATGAACTCGCCGCGGACATAGATGTAGCAGGCATGCGCGTTCATCGCGAAGCTCGCGATCAGGCAGCCCTCGACCAACAGATGCGGATCATGCCGCATGATCTCGCGGTCCTTGCAGGTGCCGGGCTCGGATTCGTCGGCGTTGACGACGAGATAGCTGGGACGGCCGTCGGTCGATTCCTTCGGCATGAAGGACCACTTGAGACCGGTGGGGAAGCCGGCGCCGCCGCGGCCGCGCAGGCCCGAGGCCTTCATCTCGTTGATGATCCAGTCGCGGCCCTTGTCGATGATGTTCTTGGTGCCATCCCAGGCGCCGCGACGCCGCGCACCCTCGAGCCCCCAATCATGGAGGCCGTAGAGGTTCTTGAAGATGCGGTCCTTGTCCTCGAGCATATCAGTGCTTTCCGATCAACGAATGGACTGCTTGTAGGCAAGTCCGGCGGCGCAGACGGCGAAGAACAGCGCCCAGAGCAGACTGGTCTCCTGCGACGCGTTCATGAAGTAACGCTGCAGCAGGAACATGAAGGCAGCCGCAATCGCGGCGTGCATGGCGACGAAGCCCCATTTCTTCACGGCCGCGGTCCCTCCGGTTACGACGAGATCACGCATCAGGTGATCTCCTTGAGCGTGGTCGGTCCGGTCATCGGCGCCGAGAATTGGCGGCCGTTCTGCGGACCCGGCTTGGGCGGATTGCCCGAAGCGAAGCCATCGAGCACCTTGCCGAAGCTTTCCTTGGTCAGGTCCTCATAGGTGTCCTTGCCGATCAGCACCATCGGCGCGTTCACGCAGGCGCCCAGGCACTCCACCTCCTCCCAGCTGAAATTGCCGTCCTTGGAGAGATGGAAGGGCTCGTGATGGATGCGATGCTCGCAGACGTGGATCAGATCCTCGGCGCCGCGCAGCCGGCACGGGGTGGTGCCGCAGACCTGGACGTGAGCCTTCTTGCCGACGGGGGCGAGCTGGAACATGGTGTAGAAGGTCGCGACCTCCAGCACGCGGATATAGGGCATGTCGAGCATGTCGGCGATGACGCGGATCGCGGCTTCCGACACCCAGCCCTCGTTCTGCTCCTGCGCACGCCAGAGGATGGCGATGACGGCGGAGGCCTGGCGGCCTTCGGGATATTTCGCGATCTGCTGCCGGGCGAATGCGAGGTTCTCCTCCGTGAACGCAAAGCTCGCGGGTTGGACTTCCTTCGGTGCTAATCGGCGAACGGACATCTCTTCAATCTCTCACTGCATGCGGCGCGCGGACTTGGCATTCAGATTCTTGGCATTCAGATTTTTGGTATCCAGGTTCTTGGCGTTCATGGCCTCGATCCTGTCCTGCCAGAATGCGCTTGCGGTGCCGAAAACGTTGTAGCCGACGTGGGTCGAGACCTTGATGCGGTCGAGGATCGACAGCTCGGTCACGGTTTCCATGCGGTTGCTGCGCGGATCGAACACGATCAGCTTCAGCGGGGTCTGTTCGAGGATGAAGCGCGACACTGCGTGCGAGCGGTCGCTGCCGTGCTCCTCGCACATGATGACGCTGTCGGTCTGCAGCAGGCGGACGCCGCCCTTGATCGCCTCGATCTCGACGCCTTCGACGTCGAGCTTGATCAGGTACTTGCCGGTGGCCGCGACCTTGCCGTCCTCGATCAAATTGTCGAGCGCGATCACCGGCACCTCTTCGCCGCCCGCCGACTGATCGCCGGCGATGCTGAAGGCTTCGTGCTTGGTGCCCGACAGACGCGCGGTGCCGCGCGCCGCGCCGATGGCGCATTTCATGGTCTCGAAGCGGCCAGCGTTGATGCGGGCATTGTTGGCGAGCTTCGAATAGTTCTGGCCCGACGGCTCGATCGCGATCGCCTTGTGCGCGCCGAACGGCTTGCTCGAGACCAGCACCGACCAATAACCGTAATTGGCGCCGCAATCGAGCAGCGTGTAGTCGACGTCGATGGAATCGGCGAACAAGAGCTCGAGCTCGTCCTCGTAAATGTAGGAGCGGTTGAGCAGCTTGCTCCAATAGCCGTCGCCGTAAGGGAATTCGAACACCGCGTCGGGATTGAGCCTGATCGCGATGTTGCGCTCGGGCAGCGTCTTGCGCAGCAAATTCGCGCAGGCGATGTAGCCCATATGCGAGAAGTGCGAAGAGATCTTCGATCCCGTCACCAGCGCCAAGGCAGCCGTCCGCTCCCACAGGTTGGCCCCTTCAAGGGCCCCCGAGGCACGGTCAAACTGGATTGGCGCCTGCGCCATCACCGATCGACCTCTCCGAACACGATGTCGAGCGATCCTAGGATCGCCGAGACGTCGGCCAGCAGATGGCCGCGGCAGATGTGATCCATCGCCTGCAGATGCGCAAAGCCCGGCGCGCGGATCTTGCACTTGTAGGGCTTGTTGGTGCCGTCGGCGACGAGATAGACGCCGAACTCGCCCTTGGGCGCCTCGACCGCAGCGTAGACCTCGCCGGCCGGCACGTGAACGCCTTCGGTGTAGAGCTTGAAGTGGTGGATCAGCGCTTCCATCGAGCGCTTCATCTCGCCACGGCGCGGCGGCGCGACCTTGTTGTCTTCGACGACAACGGGGCCCTTACCGTCAGGCGCGTTCAGCTTCTGGATGCACTGTTTCATGATGCGCACGGACTGGCGCATCTCTTCCATGCGGATCAGGTAGCGGTCGTAGCAGTCGCCGTTCTTGCCGATCGGAATGTCGAAATCCATCTCGGCGTAGCACTCATAGGGCTGCGACTTGCGCAAGTCCCAGGCCGCGCCCGAGCCGCGCACCATCACACCCGAGAAACCCCATTCCCAGGCTTCCTTGAGCGGCACCACGCCGATGTCGACGTTGCGCTGCTTGAAGATGCGATTGGCGGTGAGCAGACGGTCGAGATCGTCGACGACCTTGAGGAACGGATCGCACCAGGCCTCGATGTCGTCGACCAGCTTCTGCGGCAGGTCCTGATGCACGCCGCCGATACGGAAATAGGCCGCATGCATGCGGCTGCCCGAGGCGCGCTCATAGAACACCATCAACTTCTCGCGCTCTTCGAAGCCCCACAGCGGCGGAGTCAGCGCGCCGACGTCCATCGCCTGCGTGGTGACGTTGAGCAGATGCGAGAGGATGCGGCCGATCTCGCAATAGAGCACGCGGATCAGCTGGCCGCGGCGCGGCACCTCGATGCCGAGCAGCTTTTCGGCGGCGAGGCAGAAGGCGTGCTCCTGATTCATCGGCGCGACGTAGTCGAGCCGGTCGAAATAAGGGATCGCCTGCAAGTACGTCTTCTGCTCGATCAGCTTCTCGGTGCCGCGGTGAAGCAGGCCGATATGCGGATCGACGCGCTCGACCACTTCGCCGTCCAGCTCCAGCACGAGGCGCAGCACGCCGTGCGCCGCAGGATGCTGCGGACCAAAGTTGATCGTGAAGTTACGAAGATTCTGCGGTTGCTCGTTCATGATCAGACCTTCGGCCCCGCTTTTTCATCGCCCGGAAGCACCGGATAGTCGGCACCTTCCCAAGGAGACAAAAAGTCGAACTTGCGGAATTCCTGGTTGAGCCGGACCGGCTCGTACACCACCCGCTTCTCCTGATCGTCGTAGCGGACCTCGACGAAGCCGGTGAGCGGGAAATCCTTGCGCAGCGGATGGCCCTCGAAGCCGTAGTCGGTGAGGATGCGGCGCATGTCGGGATGGCCGACGAAGAACACGCCGTAGAGGTCGTAGGCTTCGCGCTCGAACCAGTCGGCGCCCGGGAAGACGTCGATCAGCGAGGGCACCTGCGTGGTCTCGTCGGCTTGCGCCTTGAGCCGGATGCGCGCGTTCAAGGTCGGCGACAGGAAGTGATAGATGACGTCGAAGCGCTTCTCGCGATCCGGATAGTCCACCGCCGTGATGTCGGTGATGTTGACGAACCGGCAGTTCGGGTCATCGCGGAGGTACTTGACCACCTCGACGATCCTGGCGGCCTCGACGTCAACGGTGAGCTGGCTGAAGGCCACCGAGTGACCGGTCGCGGCGCCCGGAAGCGCGCTAACGATCGTCTGCCCCAGGGCGTCGAGCTTGGCGTCGTCCATGACGTAAAACCTTAGCGTTCGATGGTGCCGGTGCGCCGGATCTTCTTCTGCAGCAGCAGCACGCCGTAGAGCAGCGCCTCCGCCGTGGGCGGGCAGCCCGGCACGTAGATGTCGATCGGCACGATGCGGTCGCAGCCGCGCACGACCGAGTAGGAATAGTGATAGTAGCCGCCGCCATTGGCGCAGGAGCCCATCGAGATGACGTAGCGCGGCTCGGGCATCTGGTCGTAGACCTTGCGCAGCGCCGGCGCCATCTTGTTGGTCAGCGTTCCCGCCACGATCATCACGTCGGACTGACGCGGCGAGGCACGCGGGGCGAAGCCGAAGCGCTCGACGTCGTAGCGCGGCATCGAGACCTGCATCATCTCGACCGCGCAGCAGGCGAGACCGAAGGTCATCCACATCAACGAGCCGGTACGCGCCCAGGTGATGAGGTCGTCGGTCGCGGCCACGAAGAAGCCCTTGTCGGACAGCTCGGAATTGACCTCGAGGAAGAACGGATCATTGGCCCCGACCGACTTGCCGGTCGAAGGATCCAGAATGCCCTTCGGGGCCGGTGCGATCACCGGACCTGCGGACTGTGTAGACGGGTTCAATCCCATTCGAGGGCCCCTTTCTTCCATTCATAGGCGAACCCGACCGTCAGCACGGCGAGGAACACCACCATGGACCAGAAGCCGGTCGCGCCAAGCTTGCCGAACGCCACCGCCCAGGGAAACAGAAACGCCACCTCGAGATCGAAGATGATGAAGAGGATGGCGACAAGATAGAAGCGGACGTCGAACTTCATGCGGGCGTCGTCGAAGGCGTTGAAGCCGCACTCATAGGCCGACAGCTTTTCAGGATCCGGCTGCTGGAACGCCACGATGAACGGCGCGATCAGCAGCACGAGGCCGATCAGGCCCGCTACCCCTATAAAGACGACGAGTGGAAGATAGTTCTGCAGAATGCCGCTCATTGGCGAGCCCTTTTCCCGCAGCCTCGGGACAGCCACGGATTCGTCCGATTTGGAATTATTCTGAGCCTTAGCGCAGTGCACCAATGGGCGCAAGACACGCTCTTTTCGGGCCCTTTGCCGCCCCCAGAACGGTGAAAATCCCGGAATCACCCCGCGGCTGGTATGGAGCAGATCGCCCCACCCAGCAAGGGCTGCCACGGTCTCGCAGGTCAGCCGTTCTGAGATTGCGGCGCTCGGGCCGAGCCAGCTATTCGCTGCGCGCTAATCGACCGAATGCTCCGGTTTTTGGTGCGGCAGCGCAGCGCCGCAGGGGCAACTTCCCCCCGTTATCGCGGCGACCGATTTGCCGATCGGCGCGGCCAGGACACCCATGCTGGTGCGGCCGCCTCAGGTGCAGGAAAGACCTGTCCACAGCTCAGAGTAATCGGAGGAGCCATGCGTCATCACAGGACCGGGGCTCGTCCGGCGAATGTGCCCGCGATTGGCTCCAAGCCGGTCGCGGGCGCGGCGGCGACCTGCCGGTCGCTCGCGCCGCGCCCGGATGAGCTTTGGGCCGGGGGGCATGGCCCGCGAGCTCATCGTAACCGCAGATCAGCGGACGCCCAGGTGGAGCCGAGCGAACGTCACGATCGGTTGCGCTTCGTCCCAGAGCCTTCCGGCCCTGCCCTCGCCTGCCCTCACCATTTGTAGGAGACGCTGGCGGTGACGCGCCGACGGTCGCCGTAGAAGCAGGACGTGGCCGACGCACAGCTCGCGACGTAGATCTTGTCGGTCAGGTTGATCACGTTGAGCGCCGTCCGCCAGTTCTGCCATTCATAGTGGAGCGCGAGATCGCCGAGCACGACCGCGGGAACCTCGAGCGTGTTGGCGGTATCGGCCCAGGACGAGCCGATGTAACGTACGCCGCCGCCGAAGCCGAAGCCCGCGAGCGGTCCGTCCTTGAAGGTGTAGTCGGCCCAGCCGGACACCAGGAGTTCGGGCGTGTTGGTCGGCGTCTTGCCGACGAGCGTCGGATCGAGATCCTTGCTCACAAAGAGATTATAGGCCGTGAAGGCACCGATGAACTTCAGCTCCTTCGTGGCATTGGCCACCGCCTCGAGCTCGATGCCGCGCGAGGTCACCTCGCCAGTCTGGTTCTGCAGGAGCGGAACGCTGCCCGGCACCGTTGTCGGGACATTCTGACGGACAAGGTCGAACGCCGAAACGGTGAAATAGCCGTCGAATCCGACCGGCGCGACCTTCACGCCGATTTCGGCCTGCTTACCGGTCTCCGGCAGGAAAAGCTGGTTCGACGCATTAAGGCCGATGATTGGATTGTAGCTCGTTGAATAGGAGACGTAAGGCGAGATGCCGTTGTCGAAATTGTAGATCAACCCGGCGCGGCCGCTGAACCTGCTGTCGTCGCGGCTGGCGACGGTGGCGCCGGTGTCCCGGGCTTCCTGCGTCGTCTCGACCCAGTCATTGCGGCCGCTCAGCACCAGCGTGAAATTGCCGAGCTTCATCTGGTCCTGAACGTAAGTACCAGCCTGTTTCTGCGTGATGAGGAAGTTGCGGAACGGCGAGCCGGGTAGCGGAACCTCAGCTCCTCCGTAGGCCGGATTGAAGATGTTGATCGAGGGCACACCGAACCCGAAGGCCTGGTAATCGTCGATTTGATAGCCCCGCAGATCGACACCGAACAGCATCGTGTGCCTGACGGCGCCGGTGTTGAAACGATACTCCAGCTGGTTGTCGAGATTGGCCTGATTCGCGGTGTTTTTCGCATACCAGTTATAGCGGCCCATCGTCGCCGTGTTGATGTTGTCCCAGCCGTTGCCGACATAGCCGCGATAGGTGATGTCGACATGCGCAAAGCGCGCGTTCTGACGGAACGTCACATCGTCGGTGAGATGACGCTCGAACTGGTAGCCGAGCATCTCCTGCTCGCGCGTGAACTTATCGACACTGGGATCGCCGACGAAGAAGCTGGTCGGGATCTTGCCGAACGGCGCGCTGGTCACCGTGCCCTGATAGGGCAGGAAGTTGATGCCGCGGGTATCCTGCTTCGAGGCCGACGCCAGCACCGTGAAGGTCGTGTCGGCATCGGGCTTCCACGTGACCGACGGCGCGATGAAGTAGTTGTTGTCAGGTGTGAAGTTGACCTGCGTACCGCCGTTCTGGACCTGGCCGACCACGCGCGCGAACAGCTTGCCGTTATCAGGACTGGTCGCAACCGGACCGCCCATGTCGAAGCTGACATAGGCGTTGCCGAAGTTGTTGACGCCGGTCTCGATGTAACGGATCGGTTCGGCCGGCGGCATCTTGCTGATGACGTTGACGATGCCGCTCGGGCTCGATCCGCCATACAGCACCGCCGACGGACCGCGCAGCACCTCGACACGCTCCATGTTGGGCGTCTGCAGCTTCCAGCTCGCATAGGACGTGTAGAACAGCTGCATGCCGTCGAGGAACAGCCCAATGTCCTCGGACTTGAAGCCGCGGATCAGCCACCAATCGTTGCGCGTGTCCGTACCGAAAGTCCCTGCCCGCACGCCGGCGGTGTAGCGCAGAACCTCGTCGAGCTTGTTCGGCTTCTGGTCGCGGATCTGCTCGGCACCGATGACGGACACCGCCTGCGGCGTCTCCATGATCGGCGTGTTGGTCTTGGTGCCCGACGAGCTGCGGCCGGCGACATAGCCATTCACCGGCCCGCGCGGCGTCTCGACGAAGCCGACGTCGCGCCGTGGCTGCGGCCTGTTCGAGGCAGGGGTCTGCGCCGAGATCCGCGTCGCGCGGCGCTGAGGCGTCGCCGCGGTGCGGCGGCGCGCTTCCGGCGCCGTGACCGTCACCGGCGGAATGTTCTGCGCGCCACTCTGCGCGGAAGATTGTGCAAGCGATGCCTGAGGCATCAAAACCCAAGCGGATGCGGTCGCCAACACGGCCGACCGCAGCATTCCAAGACTGTTCAACGCGCCACCCCAAAGCTGCATGCTCGATGCGTCATGCCGCCTGTCCCCGGAACGGCATGCGCTCGCGATGACGCTTATGTGAGGGCGCGGGAATTCCCTAATTGAATGCTTCTTAGAAGGACTCTTAGAAATGCTCTAATATTTCCGTATGTTGCTGCAACATCAGCGGGCTTCGGCGGCGATCACCGAAAGACGATCAGGCGGCCAAACGGCGCCCCAGACCAGCCCAGCGCGGCCGTCCGAATGAAACTTGCCGGCCGGGCGAGATGAAACCATTTTGCGGAACCCGCGAAACCATCCGGAAACATACGGCGCTTAGAAGATGAGCCCGTAGACGACGGCAAAGCCCGTCGGGAGGCTCAGATGAACCACTCAATTCATTCTGCTGATCGTGCGACCCACCTGAAGATCGTGGTGGTGGCGCTGGTGGCCGGCATTGCCGTGGCCGGCTTCGGGATTGCGGCCCGCACCCATGCCGATTACAGCCAGACCGCCCAGTCCACCCAGGTCATCAAGGCCGGCAAGCCGGTGGTGGTGACCAGCGCGGGCACGTCCGAGATTCGCTGAACAACCGAAAAGGTCCGGTTTGATACCAAACGGCCGCCTTCGGGCGGCCTTTTCGTTCGGTTTCACCCATGCGACGGCGCCGCGGGGATGTTGCCTCCGCCAGGCGCGAGAGGAGCGCAAGAAGATGCCCGCCGGGCACGGCGGGCATCCGTCTTCGAGATCACTCTACCAGGTATAGCGAAGGCCGGCCTGAGTACCCGCGATCGAGGTTCCGAATCCGCCAACCCCAGGCAGCAGGGGGTCCGGCAAGGTGATGCTGCTGCCATGAACTTCGAGGTAGGACGACAGCTGCGGCGTCCAGAGCACGTTGACCTTTGCGGAACCGCGAAGACCATTAGTACCGATCACGCCGGCCGCAACGGGGACCGCACCTCCAACGGCGCCGGCGCCGCTCGCGTCGACGATCCTGTAGTACTGACCCGAGATCGACGGCTGGATCTTAAAGCCCAGCCAGTCCGTCTCGAAGCCGGCGCGCATGCCACCGTGAAATTCGGTTGAATCGCCCGTCTTGCTGCCGAAATTGGCGGTATAGCTCTCCGAATAGGTTACGCCGACCGTGGGCTCGAACCACACGGTGTAGGGGAAGTCGAACCGGTATTGGCCGTTCCAGGTATAGGCGATGCCGGTGCCGTCCGCGGTCGCGGCAAGGGGAAGATTGGATGTGGTGCGAGTCCAGCTCGCGAGCGCGGTGAAGTCAGTCGAGAAACCGCCGTTGAGATAGGAAAGGGTGCCGGAAGTCGATGGAATTGAACCGTCGGTCGTCAGTCCGCCGTTCGTGAAGGTGTGCGCCCACGAGTGCGAACCAGTCCCGATGAAGGTCAGCGCGTCGGTTGCAGTGAAGATACCGATCTTGGTCACATCAACTGCGCCGGTCACCGTCGCAACGCTGACCTGGACCCCGCTCGATTGCGCACTGTCGCCACTGCCGACGAGGTTCGCGCCGTAAAGCCAGGTCGCCGGGGACGGCGCTGCAAGTGCCGGAGCCTTGGCGTAGGCCAGGGCACCGAACGGATTGCTGACACCGCTTGCGGCGAACGGATCACGACGGTCGAAATCCGACTCCTCGCCGCTGAAGCGCAGCATTCCAGGAGGAGCAACGACCCTGCGATGCTGAATCTGGTCGCGGACGTTCTGGATGATGTTCTGAACGGTGTTGTTGATGACTTGCTGCGGAACATTGACCTCCTGTGCGGAGACCGGTCGCGTCGCAAACAGACTAAGCAAAAAAGGTACGGCCACGGCAAAGCCGCGGCGGAAAATTCCTGCCCTCATGGTATTCGATCAGCCCCCTGCTGGTTCAGCCCCGAGCCTTGGCGGGAGGTAAATTCCCGCAAGCTTCAGGCGCCGAATTTATTTGCAAAGCACCCGCGGCGTCTTCCCCTGATTGGCTGAATTGGGGGTTCGGCTCCATCAAGCGCGCCCAGCTGATGCTCATTTGCAACACTTTCCCAGGCCGCGCTGCACGCCGAGCAACACTCCCGGATACGAGAAGCAACCCAACGCAGGGGTCGCGCCGATATCCCTCTACTCCACCGTCGAGCGGTTTCGCTTCTTCGTGGCCCCACGTTGCGTTGCCGCCTGGTTCAGCTCCGGACTTTTCTTAGGCTTGCCTGCTTCCCGTGCCCGGATGTGCCGTCGCACGTCCTCTCGAACGTTCTGGATGATCGAGTCGCGTGACGACTCGGCCGGATCATTGCAGCGGGCCACGCTGCACAAAGCGACGAGCAGCGGCAGGGCCAGAATTGGCGCACGGGCGAACTTGACTGTCCTGGTCATCCGCAGTCTCCGAAGATGTCGCCGGCCTCGGCCGCCTGCGCCATCAACACCAGCGCAGCGCGACTGGTTTCACCGCTCGCTACGTGCAGCCTCTTGGTCGAAGCATCGCCACTCCCGGTTCACGAAATCCTGAACACGGAGGCCTTTGATGTCGTCATCCAGCATCCCTTGATGTAAAATCCACGAACAAGCCGCCTTAGCCCGTTTCTGCGATTTTTCATTCTCTGAGTTTCTGCCGATGCCTGCCCATTTCGGGATTTTCGTTCTCGCCAGCTTGCGTCCCCTCTTCACGTTGCAGGATCTGGCACGCCGGATCGCCGTTCTCGGCTGCGTAGCGTTGTCGATGCTCGTTTCGACAATACTGCAGGCGACCGCTGGAGACAGGATCGCGCTCGTTGTCGGCAACAGCAACTATCGCAAGGTCCCAAAACTCATCAACCCGGCCAACGACGCCGCCGACATGGCGATGTCGCTGGGTCGTCTGGGATATTCCGTCAGGCACCTCGCCGACCTCGATTACAATCATTTCCGGCAGGCCCTCATCGAATTCGGCAATGCTGCGAAGACGGCCGACAAGGCGGTGATCTTCTTCGCAGGCCATGGCGTCGAAATGGACGGAAAGAACTGGCTGATTCCGGTCGATGCCGAAATCAAGTCCGAGATCGATGTCTATGCCGAGGCGATCAATCTCGAGACCCTGATCGATATCTCCGTGATGCCGAAGATCATCGGCCTCGTGGTTCTCGACGCCTGCCGCAACGACCCGTTTGAAACGACGAAGGTCGCCGCCGCGGGACGCGCGCTGTCGTCGCGGCCATCGAAGGCAGCCGCGCCAGTGTCCGGCACACCCCGTTCCCCGACGCCTTTCGCGGCCGACACGCGCGGTCTTGCCCCTGTCGAGGTGAGCGACAACGTGCTCGTTGCCTTTGCGGCCGCTGCCGGCACGACGGCGAGCGATGGGACCGGGCGGAATAGCCCCTACTCCGGCTCGCTCCTGCGCCATGTCGAAACGCCGCAACTCGAGATCAACTATCTCTTCCGGATCGTGCACGACGAAGTCTGGAAGGAGACCGGGACACAAGAGCCGGCAATCTACGGGACGCTGCCGAAGGGCGACATCTATCTCAACGGCGACGCCGCGGTCGCAAACGGCGATGGTGGAGCAGATGCCGAGCAGCTCGCCTGGGAGTTCGTCCGCTCGACCAACGAGATCGCGACCTTGCGCCGTTTCGCCCAGCAATTCCCGGCGAGCGCGCATAGGGCCGAAATCGACCAGCGCATTGCGCAGTTGCAGACAGCTGAAACGAACGCCTGGAAGATCGTCGAGCGACAGAAGTCGCTCGCGGCCTACCGCGCCTATTTGGATCTCTATCCGTTTGGCGAGCATGTCGAGAGCGCCCGGGTCGCGCTGGCTTCGCTCGAGAAGTCGGCTAAGCCGGGCCAAGCCACCGGGCAGATCGACATGCCCGGTCCGCCACCGGCGAGCTATCAGCTCGCCTCGGCCGAGACGACCACCGGCAATTCGGAGGCAGTCGAGAAGGCATGGGACGTCCTGAAGGAATCACGCGACAAGAGCGTGGTTGGCCGGTTTGCCGAGCGCTATCCGAGCTCGCGCCATAACCGCCTTCCGCCGGGCAGCGACCTTGCCCTGCGACCGGTCAATTCCACCGAACTGATGCTGCAATCAGCGCACGATAGCGACGTGAACGCCTGCTTCGACGGCGATTCCGGGGCGTGCGCCAGATCCATCAAAAAATACCCGGACTACGTCCAGCTTCAATTCCAGCTTTGCCGGTCCAAGGGCAATCCCAAGGGATGCATGATCAACGCGGTGACCGAGGCGCGCCGGCGCGGGCTGCTGGTTTCCGCCTACACCCGCTCGGAAGAGGAGAAGGTTCGCAATCGCGAATATCGGCGAGTGGTTGCACGCGTGAACCAGAATGTCGGCAATGTGGTCAGCGGCGTCGTCAGCAACGTCGTCGGCAACGTGGTCAGCAATGCCGTTTCGACTGCGGTCAGCAATGCCGCGTCGAGCGCAGCAAGCCGGGCGGCATCGCAGGCGGCATCAGCCGCAGCGTCGAACGCTGCCAGCCGATCAGCCTCGAGCGCTGCATCAAGCGCGGCCAGCAGAGCGGCCTCGACTGCCGCTTCGAATGCCGCGAGCCGCGTCACCATTCCATCGGACATCCGCCTCAAGGAGGACATTACGGCACTCGGCTGGACCGATACTGGCCTCCGCCTCTATCGCTATCGATACAAGGGCGATGCGAGGTTCTATGTCGGCGTGATGGCGCAGGAGGTCGCGCGGCAGACTCCCGCGGCGGTGTCGTCTGGAGTGGACGGGTTTCTGCGCGTCGACTATGGTCTGCTCGGCCTCGATTTTCTCACCGACCGCGACTGGATGAGGCGGCAGCTCCGTTCGGGCATCGACTAAGGGACGCGACTCCAACTTGCGCTGGCTGGCACTGTTCATTGCCATCGGGCTTCTCTTCGACGCCGAAGCAGAAGCTTCCAACCGCCGTGTCGCCTTGGTCATTGGAAACGCGAGCTACGCGAACGCGCCGCCGCTCGGCTCTCCCGTCAATGATGCCGAGGACATTGCCGCGGGTCTCGCCGGCCTCGGCTTCGACGTCGATCTGCGCAAGAACACGACCCTCGACGATCTGCGCGCGGGGCTCGTCGCCTTCACCGAGAAGTCCGCCGCTGCGGACATCGCGGTCTTCTATTTTGCCGGATACAGTGCAGCTGCCGGTGTCGGCAGTTACCTGATCCCCGTCGATGCGCATCTTGCGACACCTGAGTCGGCCAACGCAGAGACCGTTCCCCTGGCTGCGGTGACCGCTGCCGCAGGGCGGGCTCGCAGGCTGGGTCTGGTTATCCTGGATGCCATGCGGGAGAACCCGTTCCCTGCGATACCGAATGGCCGCCGCAGCAGCTCTTCCCTGACCTCACCCGGAAGCGCACCGATCCGCAACACGCTCGTGTTCTTTCCGGCGGAGCCGGGGCGGACCGCGGAAGAAGGCGAAGGCCGCAACAGCCCTTTCGCTGCGGCGCTGCTGAAATACCTCCGGCAGGCCGACCTCGAGATCAACTTTGTGTTTCGCAACGTTCGCGACGAGGTTCGGCAGGCAACGCACCGGAAGCAGACGCCCTACATGTATGGTCAGCTTTCCAAGGACAAGATCTATCTCCATCCCGTCAAGCAAGTCGTCCAGGACGATACCGCCGTCATGCAGCACTGCGACAACGCCGTTGCCGGGCTCGCGGATTTGAGGGGACGCGCCGACCAAGGCGAGACGCGCGACGATACAAAGGCGGCGGGCGCGGTTGCGGCGTGCGCGGAGGCGGTCAAGCGGTCTCCAGGGGTGGACCGCCTGCACTACCAGCTCGGGCGTTCATTGTTCGCCATGCGCGATTACGGAGGAGCGATGGCGAGTTACAAGGCGGCATCCGAGCTCGGCAACGCACGTGCGCTCTACGAGCTCGGATTGATGTACGAGAACGGCAACGGCGTCGAGAAAGATCCCGCCCGCTCGCGCTTCTACTATGAGATGGCCGCCGAGAAGAAGATTGCGCCAGCACTCGTCAGCCTCGGCCTACAGCAGGAGCGTGGAATCGGCGCGGCCAGCGATCCCGCAAAGGCCTATGCGTTGTACCAGCGGGCCGCCGAGCTCGGCGATGCAACGGCCATCAACAGGATGGGGGAGCTTGCCGAGAAGGGACTGGGAGCCAGGCGAGACCTGAAGTTGGCTCGGGCGCTGTACCAGAGGGGCGCCGCGATGGGCGGACTCGAAGCTCTGGTCAATCTCGCCCGGTGCAACGCCAACGGAATCGGCGGCCGACGGGACCTTGCCGCGGCCAGGCGGCTCCTGGCCAAGGCAGCGCAGGCCGGCAGCACCGACGCACGGCGCATCCTCGCGCATATCGAGGAGTCCAAGCCGAAATAGACGAATTCTGGCGGGGAGGAAGCGATCGGGATGAAACAGCAGTCCAAGCGGCGCTTTTGGCTGCAAAAGACAGCAACTATTTGATCTATCTGCCAAAAATGGCGCGAGAGACGGGGCTCGAACCCGCGACCTCCGGCGTGACAGGCCGGCGCTCTAACCAACTGAGCTACTCCCGCGTGACACGCAATGTCTGCGGAACGAGGGGGGACTTAAAGGCCCGATCTGGTGAAGTCAAGGATGTTGCATCCACAGCTCAAACCAGCGGATTCCACTGCTGGCACACACGAACGCGGCCCTCGGTAACGCCGGCGGCGTAGTCAGTCCGGTCCCGAATCGTCTACGCCTCCGGGAACTTGCGGGTCAGGGGCCATCTCCCTTCTGGACGACCTGCAAGATCGAGGAGGCCAGACATGGCTAAGAAGGATCCGGCTAAGAAGGATTCTGCGAAGAAGGCAGCCGCGCCCGCCACGATCACGCTCAAGCACCTCGCCGCCGACATTGCCGAGCGCCAGGATGTCTCCAAAAAGCATGCCGAGGCCGTCCTGACCGACATGGTCGATCTGATCACCAAGCACCTCAAGAAGGGCGACCGGGTCCGCATCGTCGGCCTCGGCATCCTCCAGGTCCGCAAGCGCGCCGCCCGCACCGGCCGTAATCCTTCCACCGGCGAAGCGATCCACATCAAGGCCACCAGGAAGGTCGCGTTCCGCCCGGTGAAGGAGCTGAAGGAGGCGATCTGAGGCCCTAAAGCGTGACCCAGAGCCCGTTGCGGCCGCATCACGGCCCGCTTTTCTGATATACCGCCAGCTTCAAGAACACCCGGCGGTTTGACCAGAATGTCCTCCCTCTCCTTTTCGCATACCGTGACCGAGCGCTTCCTGCGCTACGTCACCATCGACACCCAGTCCGATCCGGCATCCCCCAGCTCGCCGTCGACCGAGAAGCAGAAGGATCTCGGCCGCGTGCTCGCTGCCGAGCTGAAGGCCATGGGCGTTGTGGACGCGCATCTCGACGATTACGGCTACGTCTACGGAACGATCCCGGCCAACACCGACAAGAAGGTGCCGGTGATCTGCTTCTGCTCGCACATGGACACCTCGCCCGACGTCACCGGCAAGGACGTCAAGCCGCAAATCGTGAAGAACTATCGCGGCGGCGACATCGTCCTGCCCGGCGACACCAGCCAGGTGATCCGCTTCAATGAGCACCCTGCGCTGAAGAACCAGATCGGCAACGACATCATCACCACCGACGGCACGACGCTATTAGGCGCCGACAACAAGGCCGGCGTCGCCGAGATCATGGATGCCGCGCATTTCTTCATCAACAATCCCGACGTGAAGCACGGCACCATCAAGATCCTGTTCACGCCGGACGAGGAGATCGGCCGCGGCGTCGATAATGTCGACCTGAACAAGCTTGGCGCCGATTTCGGTTACACCATGGACGGCGAGAGCGCCGGCTGCGTCGAGGACGAGACCTTCTCGGCCGACGGCGCCACCATCACCATCAACGGCGTCAGCGCCCATCCCGGCTACGCCAAGGGCAAGATGGAGCACGCGATCAAGATCGCCGCCGCCATCGTCGAGCGCCTGCCGAAGGAGGGCTGCTCGCCCGAGACCACCTCAGGCAAGCAGGGTTTTCTGCATCCGATCGGCATCGACGGCGCGCTCGAACAGGCGACGCTCTCCTTCATCGTCCGCGACTTCACCGAGGAGGGGCTAAAGGAGAAGGAGGCGCTGCTCGAGGGCATCGTCAAGGACGTCATGAAGGATTATCCGCGTTCGACCTACACGTTCGAGGTCAAGGAGCAGTACCGCAACATGAAGCAGGTGATCGACCGTCACCCGCACGTGCTCGAATACGCCATCGAGGCGATCCGCCGCGCCGGCCTGCGCCCGATGCGCACCGCGATCCGCGGCGGCACCGACGGCTCGCGCCTGTCCTTCATGGGCCTGCCCTGCCCCAACATCTTTGCCGGCGAGCACGCGTTCCATTCGCGGCTCGAATGGGTCAGCCGGCAGGACATGGAGAAGGCGGTGCAGACCATCGTGCATCTGGCGATGATCTGGGAAGAGAAGGCCTGACGCTTCCTGAAGAGTCGAATATGGCCGGGCTTGCGCCCGGCCATTTCCATTTGGTTGAGGGGCCTACGGCACTGGCATTGCGCGCGGGTTGCGGTGGAAGCGGTTGGCGCTCGCCATCCAGTTCGGCAACGGCTCTCCATCGCGATGGCGTCCGCCGGCAACCGCCGCGGCCCAGGCCACTGCGGCGCCGATCAGGGTCGCGGCTGCGACCGAGAACGCCACGATGATCGAGTTGCGCCGCGCGCGGTTGATCGCCGTCTTCGCGTCTGCGATCAGGGCGTCAACGCGCTTTTCGGCGTCGGGGGCCGCCAGTCCCGTGACCGCGGCGACCTGCTGCACGAGGTACGTCCGGTCATCGGCGGCGACGCCGCTGTGGCTGGACGACGTCATCAGGATACGTCCGGCTTCGGCGCGCGCTTCCCTTAGGTCGGTGTTCGGAGCGCGGCGCGGCGCGCGGAACAGCTTGTCGAGCTCATAGCTCAACAGGGGCTCGGCGGCCGAGGTGTTGCTCGCCGAGCTGCGCATCGGGGAACGGTCGATCGCGGCAGCGCCGAGAAGGGCCAGCAGCGCGGCGCCGGCCAGGACTGCCAGCGCCCAGGCGGTCAACCCGTGAAGCCCGTCCCGCCGCTCGCCGTCATCCTCGATCGTTGCGAGCGCGGGCTCGGACCGGGTGGTCCGGCCGGCGACGTAACCGCCAAATCCAAAACTGACGATCGCCTGGATGATCAGATAGAGCCCGGAGAGTAGCGCCAGCGCCGCCGACGCATCGCGCCAGCTCGGCGAGGCCGAACTGACACCGAGGCCGACCGCGACACCAAAACCGATCAGGATGAACGACATTGCACTCGCAGCAAGCGCGCCCGCGAACACCGAGCTCCACTGGATGGTTCGAGGCGCCTCAACTGCCAAGCCGCCTTCCATGACCTCTTCCCGCATCAGAGTCTCGACCGTCATCGCGGCGCTCTCAGCGCAGGCCGAAGAACGACAGGATCGCCATGATGACGACGATCAAGCCGATCAGATAAATCAGTCCGTCCATTGTCCGTCCTCCTCAGTTTCTTCTCTCGCTAATCGCGAGGTATGAGGAACGTTCCAAATTGGACAGATCGTATGGAACGAACTTGGAGGATGCGGGTTGTCTGTCCAAGTCCTAGGGATAGAGATTGTGAGCACATGAGGCCTCAGCCGGCTCGTCCGGCTGGGGCCTTTCCGCGTTGCGGCCGGCAGGTTTCCTCCTGTCGTATGTTAACGACGCCGGATCCGGGATCATCAATGATGCGATCGGGGCGGAACCTCCGGATCAGGAGAGGCGCGTGGACCGCAGAACGGCGTGCCTGCATCAGGCGAATGCATTCCGGGAGAAGGCCCTCGCCGATCCCGAGCACCACGACCAATGGATCGACGAAGCCATCAAATGGCTGGAACGGGCTATGGAAGCGAGCTGTCGGGCGGTCATCACCATGGAAGGTGACAATGGCAGCGACGCTCCGGCCCCCGCGTTCGAAACCATGGCGCCGCATCGGCACGTCATTGTCCGCCAGTGAGAGGCGCTGGCACCGCATGCACTGCTGCGGCAATTGTTCCAGGGACGTAACAATGTTGCGGGTCGACACTGTTCCCGCACCCATGCTAGGCCGGGCACAGACCGCAACCAGAGTGAACTCGTGCTCGCAAACCGTCAGCCCTCAGGATCCCGCCGCTCGCGTTTTCCGCGCGGGCTGCTGTCCGTGCTGATCGCGGCGGTCTATCTGCTCGCGGGCGCTCTGCACGGCGCGCACGACATCGACGTCACCACGCCCCGCGGCGGTTCGGAGATCGCCGCGGTCCTCGATGGCGCTACCGGCCATGGCGACCACAAGACCATCGGCGGACATCATTGCCACGGCTGCTTTTCGCTGACCGTGGCACAGCCGGCACCATCGACCGCGGCGATCGCGCTCGTGTCGGCACCGAGCCCGCAACAGGCCCCCCGCCTCGCCGGAATTGTGCCCGATACCGACTCTCCCCCTCCCAGACCTATTGCCTGAACGGATTGGTCGGGCGCGGCGCGCCCATTAGGTTCATCCTTCACAGGTCGATTTCATGTTTTGCAGGGGAATGGCCGCGCGCCTCGCGTGCGCGGCAGCGTGTCTGATTGCAGCATCGGCGCTTGCACCGGCTCACGCCCAGACTTTAACGATGCGAAGCGCGCTGTCGCGCGCGCTGGCGGCGAGCCCGCGCCTGACGGCAGCCGAGCGCGACGTCGGCATCGCCACCGGCCAGCGTATCCAGGCGGGCGCCCTGCTCAATCCGGAACTGTCCTACGAACAGGACGATTCATTCGGCTCCGGCAGATATCGCGGAACGCGCTCGGCGGAGACCACGCTCCAGATCAGCCAGGCCTTCGAGCTGTTCGGCAAGCGCGAGGCGCGGATTGCCGCAGGCGCAGCCGGCGTCGAGGTCGCCGCGATCCAGCGCAAGGCGATCAGGCTGGAGGTGCTGTCGGAGACCGCGATCGCCTTTCTCAGCGTGCTCGGCGCGCAGCGGCGCATCCAGATCCTCGACGAGCAGATCGCCGCGATCGACCGCCTGACGCCGCTTCTGCGCCGCCGTGTCGAGGCCGGTGCCTCCTCGCCCGCGGAGACCGGCCGCGCCGAGGTCGCCTCCGCCCTGGTGAAGGCGGACCGCGAGCGCTTCAAGGCGACGCTGGCGAGCGCCCGGCGCGAGCTTGCGGTGCTGATGGGCGATCCCGCCACCAAATTCGGCGAGGTGTCCGGTCGGCTCGACACCACCGGGCGGCCGCCGGCGTTCCAGGCCGTGGTTGCCGCCATCGACGCCAATCCGCAGCTGGTGCGCTGGACCGCAGTCTACGCCCAGCGCAATGCCGAGCTGCTACTGGCGCGGCTCAGGCCCTATCCGGACGTGCGGATCGCGGCCGGCTGGCGCCACTTCAACGAAACGGGCAACGATGCGGCGCGGCTGACCGTCTCCGTGCCGATCCCCGTGTTCGACCAGAACCAGGGCAACATCCTCTCGGCCCAGGAAAGCCTCGCCAAGACCAAAGCCGAGCGCGAGGCCAACCGCAACGCGCTGATCGTGATCGCCGGCCGCGCCTATGACTCGCTGCAGGGATCGCTGCGCGAGCTAGCGGTGCTACGCGAGACCGCGATCCCCAAGGCCGTCGAGGCCTCCGAGGCGATCTCGCAAGGCTATGGCCAAGGCCGCTTTACCCTGCTCGAAGTGCTCGACGCCCAGGCCAGCGTCACCCAGGCGCGGCTGCGCGAGCAGGAGGCGCTGCAGAATTTCCACGCCGGCGTGGCCATCATCGAAGGCCTTGTCGGCAATCCCTTTGCGCTGGCCCGGGAGAGCGCGCGATGAAGACGTCCTCCACCATCCTTGTAGCCATCGTCGCCGCCGCGCTCGGCGCTTACGGCTATTCCCTGCTCGCTCCTGACAAGCTCGCGCACACCGAGCACGGCGAACACGCCGAGCATTCCGAACATAAGAAGCCGAACGATCGCGTCGAGCAGGACGAGCACGGCGCCGACCGCATCCGCATCTCCGACGTCAAGCTGGCGGCCGCGGGCGTCACGCTGGCGGAAGCCGCCAGCGCCACGCTGACCGACACGCTCGCCTTCAACGGCATCCTGCGCGCCAACCAGGAAGCCGTGGTGCAGGTGACGCCGCGCTTTCCGGGCCTCGCCAAATCCATCCAGAAGCGGATCGGCGACAAGGTCGGCAAGGACGACCTGCTCGCCGCGATCGAGAGCAACCAGAGCCTCACCGTCTACGAGCTGAAGGCGCCGATTGCCGGCACCATCATCGAGCGGCAGATCTCGCTCGGCGAATACGCCTCCGAGCAGAAGCCGGCCTTCGTGGTCGCCGACCTCTCCACGATCTGGGTCGACCTGTCGATCTACCGCCAGGACCTCCGCCGCGTCCGCCTCAACGACGAGGTCCTGATCGATCCCGACGACGGCCGCGGCGAGATCAAGGGCACGATCTCCTACATGGCACCGATCGGCTCGAGCGAGACCCAGACCGCGCTGGCGCGCGTGGTGCTGCCAAATCCGGACGGACGGCTGCGGCCCGGCCTGTTCGTCACGGCGCGGCTGATCCTCGCGGCGCGCAATGTCGCGGTTGCCGTGCGCCGCAGCGCGATCCAGACGCTGGAGAACAAGACCATCGTGTTCGTGCGCGAGGACGGCGACAAGATCGAGGCGCGCCCGGTCGAAACAGGCGATTCCGATCCGCGCCATGTCGAGATCAAGGCCGGGCTTTCGGCCGGCGAGCATTACGTCGCGGAGAACAGTTTCGTCGTGAAGGCGGAGATGGGCAAGGGCGAGGCCGAGCATGATTGAGCGTCTCATCGCCGTCTCGCTGCAGCAGCGCTGGCTGGTCCTCGTCCTCGCGCTCGGCGCCGTCGCCTTTGGCGCCTGGAATTTCCAGCGCCTGCCGATCGACGCCGTGCCTGATATCACCAACGTCCAGGTCCAGATCAACACCCGCGCTCCCGGCTATTCGCCGCTCGAGACCGAGCAACGCATCACCTTCCCGGTCGAGACTGCGATGGGCGGCTTGCCAAAGCTCGACTACACCCGCTCGCTGTCGCGCTACGGCCTCAGCCAGGTCACGGTCGTCTTCAAGGACGGCACCGACATCTACTTCGCCCGGCAGCTCGTCGGCGAGCGCATCCAGCAGGTGAAAGACCAGCTGCCGGCGGGTGTCGAGGTCGCGATGAGTCCCATCTCGACCGGCCTCGGCGAAATCTTCATGTACACCGTCGAGGCCAAGGCGGGCGCGAAGACGCAGGGCGACCGCGACTATTCGCTGACCGACTTGCGCACCGTGCAGGACTGGATCATCCGACCGCAGCTTCGCAACGTGCCGGGCGTGATCGAAGTCAACACGATCGGCGGCTTCGAGCGGCAATTCCACGTGCTGCCGGATCCCGGCAAGCTGATGGCCTACCGGCTCGGCTTCCGCGACGTGATGACCGCGCTCGCCGCCAACAACGCCAATGTCGGGGCCGGCTATATCGAGCGCAACGGCGAGCAATATCTGGTTCGCTCGCCGGGCCAGGTCGGCACTGTCAGCGAAATCCAGGACATCGTCATCGGCTCGCGCGGCGGCAATCCGGTCAGGATCAGGGACGTCGCTGCTGTCACCGAGGGGCGCGATTTGCGCACGGGCGCTGCGACCTGGAACGGCGAGGAGACCGTGCTCGGCACCGCCATGCTGCTGATCGGCGAGAACAGCCGTACCGTGGCCCGCCGCGTCGCAGCCCGTCTGGAGGACATCGCCAAATCGCTGCCCGAGGGCGTCGTGACGCGGACCGTCTACGACCGCACCGATCTCGTCGAAGCCACCATCCGCACCGTCCGGAACAACCTGCTGGAAGGCGCGGCGCTGGTGGTCGCCGTGCTGTTCCTGATCCTCGGCAACTTCCGCGCCGCGCTGGTCACGGCCTGCGTCATTCCGCTGTCCATGGCGTTGACGATCACCGGCATGGTCGAGACCAAGGTCAGCGCCAACCTGATGAGCTTGGGGGCGATCGACTTCGGCATCATCGTCGACGGCGCCGTGATCATCGTCGAGAACTGCCTGCGCATGCTGGCGGTGGCTCAGCGCGAGAAAGGCGGGCTGCTGACGACGCCCGAACGGCTGCGCGCGATCCTGCGCGGGTCGAGTGAGGTGATCAAGCCGAGCCTGTTCGGAACGCTGATCATCGCCGTGGTCTATTTGCCCGTGCTGACGCTGACCGGCGTCGAGGGCAAGATGTTCACGCCGATGGCGCTGACGGTGCTGATGGCGCTGGGCGCGGCCGTGCTGTTCTCCATCACCTTCGTGCCGGCGGCCGTCGCCATCTTCGTCACCGGCAAGGTGTCCGAGCACGAAAACCTATTCATGCGCGCGGCGAAGCGCGCCTACCTCCCCCTGCTCCGCTTTGCCATCGATAACCGGCTCGCCGTCGCCCTGTCCGCCGCGCTCATCGTGACCGCGAGCGGCATCGCCGCCTCGCGCATGGGCGGCGAGTTCATTCCGAGTCTCGACGAAGGGGACGTCGCGCTGGCCTCGATCCGGATTCCAGGTACCAGCCTCACGCAGTCGCTGGACCTGCAGAAGGCGCTGGAAAAGCGCATCATGCAGATTCCGGAGGTGAAGGAGTTCTTCACCCGCATCGGCACCGCGGAGATCGCCACCGACCCGATGTCGCCGGCGCAGACCGATGGCTACGTCATGCTGAAGCCGCGCGCCGAATGGCCCGATCCGGGCAAGTCGAAATCGGAGGTGGTCGAGGCCATCGAGCATGCTGCAGACGAGATTCCCGGCAGCGCCTACGAAATCTCCCAGCCGATCCAGTTCCGCGTCAACGAGCTGATCTCCGGCGTCCGCACCGATGTCGGCGTCAAGATCTTCGGCGACGATCTCGACATCCTGCAAGGCGCCGCCAAGCAGGTGGAGGCCGCGATCCGCGGCATCCGCGGCGCCAGCGACGTCAAGATCGAGCAGGTCTCGGGCTTGCCGATCCTCACCGTGCGCCTCGATCGCCAGGCGCTTGCCCGCTACGGCCTCAGCGTCGCCGAGGTGCAGGGCATCGTCGAGATCGCGGTCGGCGGCAAGTCGGCCGGCAAGCTGTTCGAAGGCGATCGCCGCTTCGACATCGTGGTGCGCCTGCCGGAGCACCTGCGCGGCAATCTCGAGGCGATCCGGGCGATCCCGATCCCGCTGCCGCCCGCCGAGGAGGCGGTAACCGGCAGCGCCGTTCGAACGGCGCTGGCCAGCTCGCCCCTCACCCAGATGCGCTATGTGCCGCTGTCATCGGTCGCCACCGTCGATGCGACGCCGGGGCCGAACCAGATCAGCCGCGAGAACGGCAAGCGGCGCATCGTCGTCACGGCCAATGTCCGTGCGCGCGACCTCGGCTCTTTCGTCGCGGAGGCCGAGGCGGCCGTTGCCGAGAAAGTCAAGCTGCCGCCGGGTTACTGGATCGGCTGGGGCGGCCAGTTCGAGCAGCTGGTCTCGGCCACCAAGCGGCTGACGATCGTGGTTCCGGTGGCGCTGCTCTTGGTGTTCCTGCTGCTGTTCATGGGCATGGGATCGGCGGCGGATGCGGCGCTGGTGTTCTCCGGCGTGCCGCTGGCGCTGACCGGCGGCGTCGCGGCGCTGCTGCTGCGCGACATTCCGCTATCCATCAGCGCCGGCGTCGGCTTCATCGCGCTATCCGGCGTTGCCGTTCTCAATGGCCTCGTCATCATCGCCTTCATCGAGCGTCTGCGCAGCGAGGGACGCTCGGTCGCGGAGGCCGTGCGCGAAGGCGCGCTGACGCGGCTGCGCCCGGTGCTGATGACGGCGCTCGTCGCCTCGCTCGGCTTCGTGCCGATGGCGCTCGCCACCGGCGCCGGTGCCGAGGTGCAGCGGCCGCTCGCAACCGTGGTGATCGGCGGCATTCTCTCCTCGACCGTGCTGACGCTGCTGGTGCTGCCGGCGCTGTACGTGCTGTTCCGCCGTGACGTGGCAGATGAAACGCCTACAATGGCCCCTGATTTGGCGGCGTCTGCGGAGCGCTAGAATTGGGCAGCCACGACCACCACGGTTATCACGACCATGATCATGCGGGCCACTCGCATGCGCATGGCCATACACACGATCATGGTCATGGACACGGCCATGTCCATGCACCCGCCAATTTCGGCAAGGCGTTCGCGCTCGGCATTACGCTCAACATCGCGCTCGTCGTCGCCGAGGCGGTTTACGGCTATGTCGGCAACTCCACCGCCCTGCTCGCCGATGCCGGCCATAATTTGTCGGACGTGCTCGGCCTCGTCATTGCCTGGGGCGCCTCGATCGCAGCCCGCCGCGCGCCCAAAGGCCGCTTTACCTACGGCTTTCGCGCCTCCACCATCCTGGCGGCGCTGGCCAATGCGGTGTTCCTGCTGGTCGCGACCGGCGCGATCGGCTGGGAGGCGATCCTGCGCCTGCGCGAGCCGGAGCCGGTCGCAGGCGTCACCGTGATGGTGGTCGCCGGCATCGGCATCCTCATCAACGGTTTCACCGCCCTGCTGTTCGCTGGCGGACGCAAGGACGACATCAACATCGAAGGCGCGTATCTGCACATGGCCGCCGACGCCGCGGTCTCGCTCGGCGTCGTGGTCTCGGCCGCGCTGATCATCTGGACCGGCTGGCTCTGGCTCGATCCCATCACCAGCCTCATCATCTGCGCCACCATCCTCTGGAGCACGACCAGCCTCTTGCGCGGCTCCATCGACATGTCGATGGCGGCCGCGCCCAAGGGTACCGACCTCGCCGCAATCAGGGCGTTCCTGCTGGCGCGACCGGGCGTCTCGGCGATTCACGATCTCCACGTCTGGCCAATCTCGACCACCGAGACGGCGCTGACCTGCCACCTCGTTATGCCCGCAGGCAGCGACGACGCATTCCTGATGCAGACGACGGAGCTCCTCAAGACATCCTTCCGCATCGGCCACACCACGCTCCAGGTCGAGACGCATCCCGACAACGGCTGCGCGCTCGCGCCGGATGATGTGGTGTGAGGCGACTCTGCCTCCGCATCGTCATTGCGAGGAGCCGTTGCGACGAAGCAATCTAGATTGTCTCCGCGGAGGGATTCTGGATGCTTCGCTTCGCTCGCAATGACGGTGGAGAGCGCTGCGCCCTACCCCGCCTTCGCCGTCACGATCCAGATCGCGCCCTGGAGCGCCACGCTCTGCTCCTTCAGGAACGGCGCGAGCGCCTCGCGGATCGAAGCCTTGGCAGCTTCATAAGTCTCGGGCGGATGGCCCTGGAGTGCGCGGCTGGCGGGACCGATCTGGAGAGAGCCGTCGACGGCGGCCTCGAGCCCGCCGCCGATAGCAATGTCCATCGCCAGATTGTGCGGCTCCATCGCGACGTCCGCGAATCCTGCGCCTTTCAGGATGCGCATGACGCGCTCTTCCGAAGCAAAGGCGAACGGGCCCGGCTCCTCCGGCCCAACCGGCGGCATCTTGGGCACGTGCTTGTAGACCGCCATCAGCGGCGTCATCGCCCACGGATTTTCCTTCGGCTCCCGCCAGCAGGCGAAGGCGAGCCGGCCGGCCGGCTTCAGCGCGCGACGCAGATTGGCGAAGGACGCGATGGGATCGGCGAAGAACATCACGCCGAAGCGTGAAGCGAGCAGATCGAAGCTCGCCGGTTCGAACGGATAAACGGTCGCATCCGCCAGCACGAATTCGAGCGGCAGGCCCTTCGGCGCGAGCGCCCGCGCCTGCGCCAGCATCGGCTCGGAGACGTCGAGGCCAAGCGCGAAGCCATCGGGCGCCATCGCCTTTGCGAAGGCAAACGTCGTCGCGCCGGAGCCGCAGCCGACATCCAGAACGCGCTCGCCCGGCTTCGGCTTGGCGCGGTCGATCAACACGTCGGCAATAGGGCCGAGCAGCTTCTCCTGCGCCGCGTGGCGATCGGCCCAGCGCTGCCCGCTCGGCCCGTTCCAATAGGCGATCTGGTCGGCGTTCTCTGCGTGCCCGGCGGGTCGTTCCATTCAAGGCTCCATCATCTATTCTTGCTCTATCATAGAAGCCTGTTCGGTCGAAAAGCGGGCGCCCTAACGTCAGGCACGTGTGAGAGCGCCTTGGAGGTCGCGCGACGGATTGCCGCGTCGGCGCGTACCGGCCCGTCCGGGCCGCGTCCGATCAGAGACTGACTTTCGGAAAACTGTCGATGTCCGCAGCACTGGACTGCACGCGTCGAACCGTCAGAACCCTCTGCTAGCAAAGAGGTTCTTCTGGACGCCATCCGGTCCCTTCGAAGGGCCAAGGCTCGCACCCTCTGCTCCCACGAGACCGACACCAGAAACGCTGTGTCGCGAAAAGCCCGGCTCGCGGCTGGATATGCACAGGCGAGCCGCACACTTTCCGCGATTGTAGCCTTCCTGCAACAGCATTCTGAATCAAACTTCGTATGTTTGTCCCGAGGAGTCGATTGTGGCTTGGCGAGGGGTCGCTTGGCCGCGGTCTGGTGGAATGGGAATGTTTGGAATGAAGCAGGTTGCGCCCGCCCTCGTGGCATTGGTGACGTTTTCCGGATCAGCATTGGCAGCCGACCTTCCGCGCAAATACGCCAAGCCACCGGCTGTCGCCGCAGCTTTCGTCAACTGGACCGGCTGCTATGTCGCGGGCGGCGGCGGCTACGGCATGTGGAATCAGGAAAATTCGACTTTTGTCGACGGTCCGCTCCGCTTTCAGAATGCCGATACGATCACCACCGGTGGCCGCGGGTACTTCGGGACGGTACAGGCGGGATGCGACTATCAGTTTGCGGCGGCCAGCGAGCGCTTCGTGATCGGCGCCTTCGGTGATTATGATTTCGCCAGTCTAACCGGGCGGCTCACTCCCTCCGGCTTCTCGATGGTTGGCGACGAGAAAATGAGCTCGGCCTGGGCGGTCGGCGGCCGGCTCGGCTGGCTGGCGACGCCTAGCCTGCTGACCTATGTCTCGGCGGGTTACACCGAAGCGACTTTCGACCGCACGAACTTCAATCTGAACTTTCCGCCCTTCGGAGTTGCGGCCGGCCTCTATCAGGACAAGCGAACCTACGATGGCTGGTTCATCGGCTCCGGCGCCGAATATGCGCTCGGCTTCCTGCCGGGTCTCTTCTGGAAAACGGAATACCGCTTCTCCGACTTCAATGTCGGCACAAATCCGATCCGGGATACGGCGAGCGGATTGCCGATCGGCTTTTCCGAGGATTCGAAGAAGTACGTCCACACTGTCCGCAGCGAGTTGGTCTACCGCTTCAATTCGAGCGGCCCCGCCGCCGATGTGACGTCTCCTGCCTATCTGAAGGCGCCTCCGGCCCCCACGCCGCTCACGAATTGGACCGGCTGCCACGTCGGCGGCGGCGGCGGCTATGGGCTCTGGAATCAGGACAACACGACCTACATCGATGGTCCCACCAGAACCCGCTTCAGCGATACAGCGACGACGGGAGGCCGCGGCTTCTTCGGGACTGTGCAGGGCGGCTGCGACTACCAGTTTGCGGCAGCGGGCGCGGCCTTCGTCGTCGGCGCATTCGGCGACTACGATATCGGCAGCCTCAAGGGCCAGCTCAGCCCGCCTCGCTTCGGGGTCGTGGGCGAAGAGAAGATGAGCTCGGCCTGGGCGGGCGGCGGCCGGCTCGGCTGGCTGGCGACCCCGAGCCTCCTAACCTATTTCTCAGTCGGCTATACCGAAGCCAGCTTTGACCGTACCGATTTCACCCTCAACGCTGCGCCGTTCGGAAGACCAAGCGGCGTGTTCATGGACAAGCGTACCTACAGGGGCTGGTTCATCGGCGCCGGCGAAGAACACGCGCTGAAGATCGTGCCGGGCTTGTTCTGGAAGACCGAATATCGGTTCTCTGAATTCGACACCGCAACGAACGCCGTCCGCGACACGGCAACGGGTCTGTCCGTTGGAGCGTCGATCGATTCCGAGAAATGGGTTCACGCCGTTCGCAGCCAGCTGGTCTATCGCTTCAACTGGGGCGGAGGCCCCGTCGTGGCGAAGTACTGATCACCCCACTGCTGGTCGTCGCTAAGGCAAAGCTCCGGTTCGTCCGGGGCTTTTGCTTTCTGCATTCGGTCAATATGAAAGTCTGGAACAGAGTTGCGCTTTGGGCTCCGGACCCGACGCAAGCGTCTCATCCGCGCGCATTGCGGCCGCATTGTTTCACCGAACGGCCACATCGGAATCAGATGCCAACTAGATTTCCGCGCTAGGTTCGCGCTTCCTCAAACTGGAAAAGGCATGACCATGCGCAGCTTCACGGCATCCGTCCTCGTTGCAGCTCTCTCGCTGGGAACACCTGCCCTGGTGCAGGCACAGGGCGCATCGTCGCAATCCGACACGGAGCAATCGTCCACGCAATCCAGCACTGTGATCCGGAGCATACAGGTTGTAGACGTCAAGGAACTGCAGCCGGCCGTGCGCGCGAAGGTCGATGAACTCGTGGCGCATACGAGCGAGACGGACATCCAGTCGCTTCGGCAGTCCATCGACGCCACACCGCAGGCCGCCTCCGTGCTCAAGGCCAAGGGCTTGAGCTCGGCACAAGTCGTCGCGATCAACATCGTCGACGGCGTCCTGACGATGTTCACCAAGACAGCCTGACACCCGCAGCATGATCGCTGGCTCCTCGGCCTTACGTCGAGATCGCGCTGCGAGAAAGATTGCCCTGCAGCGGACCTGCTGCAGGGTTGGTCGTGTCCGGCATGAAAGCTCTCACCGGGCCGGCAATTGCAGCCGGGTCGGGCGCGCTCGGCCCTTGCTTCGGCCCCCGCCGGGGCGCTAAAGAGGCGCCATTGGGCGGTTAGCTCAGCTGGTTAGAGCATCTCGTTTACACCGAGAGGGTCCGCGGTTCGAATCCGTGACCGCCCACCAGCCTTCGCTCGCTTCGCGAGCTACGGCTCGGCAAGCCAGCACAGCAAGGTCGTAAGCGCGAAGCGATCGAAGGCTGCCGCGCCGAAGCCCAACGGGCGAAGGCGGGCTCGGCCAGCCAACTTCAATCCTGCGGCCGCCCCGGCAGCAGCGGCACGGCGTCGATCCACACCGCTGCCGATTGGCACCAGATCTGTCTCACCGGCCGCAGCGCATCCCGCTGGCGGATCGAGCCCCAACGGATGCCCCAATCGTCGGCCTGGTCGCCCTCGCCGCTGGTGAACAGCGGGGAACCGCAATCGGCACAGAAATGCTGAAAGCGCATCCGGCCGTTGTCGCCGCGCTTGCCGTAGATTTTGGGCGAGCCACGGGTCAGGCGGACATCGGCCTTGGTGCAGATGGCCGTCACGCGGAACGGCGAGCCGGTCAGCGTCTGGCAATCGGTGCAGTGACAGACCGAGACTGCCTCCGGATCGACCTCGGCCTCGAACGCGACCTTCCCGCAATGGCATTGCCCATCGACGTGCATTGCCTCCTCCCCTTCCCCAAACAAAAACGGCGCCCGAAGGCGCCGTTTTATCATCATTTTCGAGCTGCGATCTCAGTGAGCGGTCAGGCCGCCGGCGGCTTCATCGCCGTCCGGCTTCACCGTCACCTTGGTGTCCTCTTCCCAGACGATCGGCGTAGGCTTCTTCACCAGCGCCTTGGCGACGACGTCATCGAGGCGCGAGACCGGGATGATCTCCATGCCGCCCTTGATCGCATCGGAAATCTCCGTGAGATCCTTGGCGTTGTCCTCGGGGATCAGCACCGTCTTGATGCCGCCGCGGGCCGCAGCCAGCAGCTTCTCCTTGAGGCCGCCGATCGGCAGCACGCGGCCGCGCAGCGTGATCTCGCCGGTCATCGCGACATCATGGCGGACCGGGATGCCGGTCATGACCGAGATGATCGCGGTGGCCATCGCAACACCTGCGGACGGGCCATCCTTCGGCGTCGCACCCTCCGGCACGTGCACGTGGATGTCACGCTTGTCGAACAGCGGCGGCTCGACGCCGTAGTTGATCGCGCGCGAGCGGACGTAGGACGCCGCCGCGGAGATCGACTCCTTCATGACGTCGCGCAGATTGCCCGTGACCGTCATCTTGCCCTTGCCGGGCATCATGACGCCTTCGATCGTCAGCAGCTCGCCGCCGACATCGGTCCAGGCAAGGCCGGTGACGATACCGACCTGCGGCTCGCTCTCGATCTCGCCGAAGCGGTACTTCGGCACGCCGAGCAACTCTTCCAGAGTCTTCTCGGTGACCTTGACCGACTTCTTCTTGGAGATCATCAGCTCCTTCACCGCCTTGCGGGCCAGTGTAGAGAGCTCACGCTCCAGGTTACGCACGCCCGCTTCGCGGGTGTAGCGGCGGATCAGAAGCAGCAGCGCCTCGTCGTCGATCGAGAACTCCTTGGGGTCCAGGCCGTGCTTGGACACCGCGTTCGGGATCAGGTGCTTGCGCGAGATCTCGACCTTCTCGTTCTCGGTGTAGCCCGCGATCCGGATGATCTCCATGCGGTCCATCAGGGGCCCCGGAATATTGAGCGTATTCGCGGTGGTGATGAACATCACGTTGGACAGATCGTAGTCGACCTCGAGATAGTGGTCGTTGAAGGTCCCGTTCTGCTCGGGGTCAAGAACCTCGAGCAGCGCCGAGGACGGATCGCCGCGGAAATCGGCGCCCATCTTGTCGATCTCGTCCAAGAGGAACAGCGGATTGGACGACTTCGCCTTGCGCATCGACTGGATGATCTTGCCGGGCATCGAGCCGATATAGGTGCGGCGGTGACCGCGGATCTCGGCCTCGTCGCGCACGCCGCCGAGCGAGACGCGCACGAACTCGCGCCCCGTCGCCTTCGCGATCGACTTGCCGAGCGAGGTCTTGCCGACGCCGGGAGGCCCGACCAGGCACAGGATCGGCCCCGTCAGCTTGTTGGCGCGCGACTGCACCGCGAGGTACTCGACGATACGCTCCTTGACCTTCTCCAGCCCATAGTGATCGGAGTCCAGGATGGCTTGCGCCTGCTCCAGGTCCTTCTTCACCTTGGACTTCTTGTTCCACGGGATCGACAGCAGCCAATCCAGATAGTTGCGCACGACGGTCGCTTCCGCGGACATCGGCGACATCTGGCGCAGCTTCTTCAATTCATGCTGCGCCTTCTCGCGCGCTTCCTTGGAGAGCTTGGTCTTCGAGATCTTCTCTTCGAGATCGGCGAGCTCGTCGCGACCGTCGTCGTCGCCGAGTTCCTTCTGGATCGCCTTCATCTGCTCGTTGAGATAGTACTCGCGCTGGGTCTTCTCCATCTGGCGCTTGACGCGGGACCGGATGCGCTTTTCGACCTGCAGCACCGAGATCTCGCTCTCCATCAGACCCAGCACCTTCTCCAGGCGCGTGGTGACCGACAGCGTCTCCAGTATGCCCTGGCGATCTGCGATCTTGACCGCGAGATGCGAGGCGACCGTATCGGCGAGCTTGGCGAAATCGGTGATCGCCTGCACGACGCCGACGACCTCGGCCGAGATCTTCTTGTTGAGCTTCACATAGCTCTCGAAGTCGGACACGACCGAGCGCGCCAACGCTTCCGCCTCGACCGATTTCGCGTCGGTGTCCGCAAGCGCGACGGCGGTCGCCTCATAATAGTCGGCGCGGTCGGTGTACTTCGCCACGCGCGCACGCTCGAGCCCTTCGACCAGCACCTTCACGGTGCCATCGGGAAGCTTCAGGAGCTGCAGCACGCTGGCAAGCGTACCGGTCTCGTAAATCGCATCGGGCGCCGGATCATCGTCGGACGCGTTCTTCTGCGTCGCGAGCATGATCAGCGCGTCGTTCTTCATCACCTCTTCGAGTGCGCGGATCGACTTCTCGCGACCGACGAAGAGCGGAACGATCATGTGCGGGAAGACGACGATGTCGCGCAGCGGCAGCACGGGATAGGCGTGTGCTTCGCCATGAACGATTGTTGGCCGGGGTTTTGGATTGGTCATGGCCTTTTCCTTTTGCTTTGCCCCCTTGCACGCAGCCCGCGATCATGCGCAACCGCCACAAGGTGCCGAGGTGATCCGCAGAACCGGTCGGTCCTCTACAAGTTGGACCGGCTCGCCGGAACGGAACTGAGGCGAATCTTGAAGAGAATTTTCGCTCGCCGCCGACATTAGGTGGCTATCGACCCGGGGGGTGTCAAGTCATTGAAAAACGCGCGCCATCAGGCGCTTACGCAACGCGGCAAGCGACGCAACACCGGCTGCGGAACCACGGCTCCGCAGCCAACTCGAGGAGACGATTGGAGCTTTCCAGCGCCGTCAGATCAGGCGCTGGCGTTCTCGACGGCACGATCGGACCGATCGGCATAGATGTAGAGCGGACGCGCCGTGCCTTCCACGACTTCGCGGGAAATCACGACTTCTTCCACACCTTCCAGGCCCGGCAGGTCGAACATGGTCTCGAGCAGGATCGCCTCGAGGATCGAACGCAGGCCTCGCGCGCCGGTCTTGCGCTCGATCGCCTTGCGGGCGACCGCGCCAAGCGCCTCGTCGGCGAAGGTCAGCTCGATGTTCTCCATCTCGAACAGCCGCTGGTACTGTTTCACCAGCGCGTTCTTCGGCTCCGTCAGGATCTTCTTCAGCGAGGTCTCGTCGAGATCCTCGAGCGTCGCCACGACCGGCAGACGACCGACGAACTCGGGGATGAGGCCGTACTTCAGGAGGTCCTCAGGCTCGACGTGACGGAAGATCTCGCCGGTCCGGCGATCCTCCGGCGCGAGCACCTGGGCGCCGAAGCCGATCGAGGTCGACCGACCGCGCGCCGAGATGATCTTCTCGAGGCCGGCAAAGGCGCCGCCGCAGATGAACAGGATGTTGGTGGTATCCACCTGCAGGAACTCCTGCTGCGGATGCTTGCGGCCGCCCTGCGGCGGGACCGAAGCCACCGTGCCTTCCATGATCTTGAGCAGCGCCTGCTGCACGCCCTCACCCGACACGTCGCGCGTGATCGAGGGGTTGTCGGACTTGCGGCTGATCTTGTCGATTTCGTCGATGTAGACGATGCCGCGCTGGGCGCGCTCGACGTTGTAGTCGGCGGCCTGGAGCAGCTTCAGGATGATGTTCTCGACGTCCTCGCCGACATAGCCGGCTTCGGTCAGCGTCGTCGCATCGGCCATCGTGAACGGCACGTCCAGGATGCGGGCGAGCGTCTGCGCGAGCAGCGTCTTGCCCGAGCCGGTCGGACCGATCAGCAGGATGTTCGACTTCGCGAGCTCGACGTCGTTGTGCTTGGTCTGATGGTTGAGGCGCTTGTAGTGGTTGTGCACCGCGACCGACAGGACCTTCTTCGCATGGCTCTGGCCGATGACGTAATCGTCCAGCACCTTGCAGATTTCCTTCGGCGTCGCAATACCGTCGCGCGACTTGACCAGCGAGGATTTGTTCTCCTCGCGGATGATGTCCATGCAGAGCTCGACGCACTCGTCGCAGATGAAGACCGTGGGACCCGCGATCAGTTTGCGGACTTCGTGCTGGCTCTTGCCGCAGAACGAGCAATATAGCGTGTTCTTGGAGTCGCTCGTGCCGACCTTACTCATTCATATCTCCGTCCGCGGTTCGATCCCGTTCCGCTCGATCGCTCCATTCCGACACGATGGTCGGCATGAAGCTTAAGTAGAGCAAATTCCGTACCAAAAAAGATCCTACGCTTTACTACGTTCCGTGCGAATCACGGTGGCTCGATTCTCCCGCGATCATAGCCGATCAATCGTAGCCAACCATGCTGTCACCCGACTATCAAGAATTCGCTAATCGGGGGTCGCCGGCTACCCGTGACAATACCGTGATTTCCGGTCTTGGCACGGGCGAAGTGATGGAAAACACCCCGGCGTTGCTGGATTGCCACGAAAAACAAGCACGAAAGCGGAACTTTCTGCTTGTCGCAGGGCGCAAAACCGCGTTTTGCGCCGTGCGCACGCGCACCTAACGTGAACGCTGCCCTGAGGGGTCCACGGCAAACCGAGGGCTCGTCGTGACGCTTCAGTAGTGCTACGGGGCCTTCGCCGGCGCCGGCTCCTCGGCGCGCTTATCGATCACCTTGTCGACCAAGCCGAACTCCTTGGCGTCGTTCGCAGTGAGGAACTTATCGCGTTCCAGCGCATCCTCGATCGACTTGTAGGTCTGGCCGGTGTGCTTGACGTAGATCTCGTTGAGCCGCTTCTTCAGGTTCAGGATCTCCTGGGCGTGCAGCATGATGTCGGTTGCCTGGCCCTGGAAGCCGCCGGAGGGCTGGTGCACCATGATGCGCGCGTTCGGCAGCGAGAAGCGCATGTCCTTCTCGCCGGCGCAAAGCAGCAGCGAGCCCATCGAAGCCGCCTGACCGGTGCACAGGGTCGAGACCGGCGGGCGGATGAACTGCATGGTGTCGTAGATCGCAAGGCCCGACGTCACCACGCCGCCCGGCGAGTTGATGTACATCGAGATTTCCTTCTTCGGATTTTCCGCCTCGAGGAACAGGAGCTGCGCGACGATCAGCGTCGACATGCCGTCCTCGACCGGGCCGGTCACGAAGATGATGCGCTCCTTCAAAAGGCGCGAGAAAATGTCGTAGGCGCGCTCGCCACGGTTGGTCTGCTCGACCACCATGGGCACGAGGTTCATGTAGGTTTCAACCGGATCGCGCATGAGTCACCTAGGGTTTCGGAGACGGACATCGCCGGGCTGGCTTGCCAGCTTGGCTGGATTTGCCGGAAGGCGAATGGACGTCCTGTGATGCAGGAACTTGGGTAAGAAGCAGAAAGGCGTAGCGACAGATATAGCCCATTTCGCTTCTGACAAGTGCGCAGCGCATTAAGGCTTAATCCGTGGGGCAGTTGAAGCTGATTCGCACAAAGAGGCCCAGCCGGCCACCTGGCTAGCTGGGCCTCTTCGCTCATCATCCTTAATAGCGGACTATCTCAAACCCTTCAGGCCGCGGTCTTTTCCGCGTCGTCGTCCTTGTAGAGGTCCTCGCGCGAAACCTTCTTCTCGGTCACGTTGGCGAGCTCGAGGATGAAGTCGACCACCTTGTCCTCGTAGATCGGCGCACGAAGCTGGGCCAACGCCTGGGCGTTGTTGCGGTAGAAGTCCCAGACCTCCTTTTCGCGGCCGGGCATCGAGCGCGCGCGCTCGATCACGGCGCGGCCGACCTCGTCATCGGTCACCGTGATCTTGTTCTTCTCGCCGATCTCGGAGAGCACGAGGCCAAGCCGCACGCGGCGATCGGCGATCTTGCGATACTCCTCCTTTGCCTTGTCCTCGGTGGTGTCCTCGTCGGCAAAGGTCTTGCCGGCGGAGTCCATCTCGGCCTTGACCGAGTTCCACATCAGGCTGAACTCCTCGTCCACCAGCGAGGGCGGCGCCTCGAAGCGATGCGCCTCGTCGAGGCGGTCGAGCAGCGCGCGCTTGACGCGCTGGCGCGTGGCGGTGGCGAACTCGGCGGTCAGGCGCTCGCGCGCGGCCTCTTTGAGCTTGTCCAGCGATTCCAGGCCGAGCGACTTGGCGAACTCGTCGTCGATCGCAAGGTCCTGCGGCGCCTCGATCAGGGTCGCGGTGGTCTCGAACTCCGCCGGCTGGCCGGCGAGCTTGTCGTTCATGTAGTTCTTCGGGAACGACACCTTCAGCGTGCGCGTCTCACCCGCGCCGATGCCGATGAGCTGCTCCTCGAAGCCCGGAATGAAGGTGTTGGAGCCGATCAGGACCTGGATGCCCTCGCCGGTGCCGCCTTCGAAGATTTCGCCGTTGATGCGGCCCGTGAAGTTGATGGTAACGCGGTCGCCCGACTCAGCCTTGGTACCCTCGCCCTTGGCGGCATAGGTGCGGTTGGAATCGGCGATGCGCTTGATCGCCTCGTCGACATCGGCGTCGGTGACATCAGCAACTGGCTTCTCGACCTGGAAGCTCTTGAAGTCGGCGAGCGCGATCGCCGGCACTACTTCGATGGCGACCGTGTAGGTCAAATCCGTCTTGCCGCTCAGCAGCTCCTCGACCTCGGCCTGTTCGCTCGGCATGGTGATTTTCGGCTCGGTCGCAAGGCGAAAGCCGCGCTCGGAGAACAGCTGCGTGTTGGTGTCGCGGATGGTCTGGTCGATGGTCTCGGCCATCACCGAGCGACCATAGACCTTCTTCAGATGCGAGACCGGCACCTTGCCCGGACGGAAGCCGTTGATACGGACCTTGTCCTTGAGGTCGACGAGCTTGGCGCCGGCCTTGGCGTCGAGATCAGACGCGGGAACGCTGATCTTGAACTCGTGCTTCAAACCTTCCGAGAGGGTTTCTGTGACCTGCATGGCGTCCAATCTTCTTTTCGTTCGGCCCCGGCACGTCGCGCGCCGGGACGCTGTCGTTAATCGATCCGGCGCGAGGCAAACGCCTTCACACCGGTGGTTCATCGGACCCGCTCCAGGCGGATGATCATCCGCGCGGAAGCAGGCCTCGTAATCCGTGCAAACGCGATAAGCGCTTGGTGCGGGCGGAGGGACTCGAACCCCCACAACTTTCGTCACTGGAACCTAAATCCAGCGCGTCTACCAGTTCCGCCACGCCCGCGTGAATTCGCATCAAGACCGGCCGCGATGCCGCGGGCGGCCGGGCTTATAGCATGTGCCTGACTGTTCGCAGCAAAAAAATGGCCTGATGGAGGCAAGCTTCAAGTAGGCACTGCGGCTGGACTTATCCAGCACGGCGTGGTCCGGATCGTGCCATGACAACGCGGATCCATGCTCCCCATCGGCGCGAGGTTATGGCCGGCTTAGGGGCCTCGGCAGCCGGGCTGATCGTGGGCGGTGCAGGCCCATCCGTCACGGCCCAGCTCGCGCTGCAGGCGAGACCGGCAACGCTGGCTTTGAGACCGGGTCAGCCGGCTACACCAATCTGGGAGCTGGCCGCCGTAAGCCACCTCAGAGACGTGCGTCTCAAGCGTTTCGACCGCTGCCAGGTGGTCTTCAGCAACAACCTCCCTGTGCCGATTGCGCCAGTCTGGTACAGCCTCCAGGCGCCGATGGCCGCCGACCCGCTCCGCGGCCGCGCCCCGGCAGCGCCGGATGCGACAGAAACATCAATTATTTCAGTGCCTAATGCAGGCACCCTGCTGGCCGACTTCCGCCTCTTCGAGCACCGCCTGCAGCAGCCCGCACGGCTTCCGATCATCGTGGCCGAAACCGGCCCGGTCGCCGTCGATCGTGATGAGCTCCTGCTGATCCAGGAATGGCGCCTGCGGCCGGATGGCACCGCGGTCCCGCCGGGCCAGGACCCGAAGGACACGACGCCGCTTTACACAATCAACGGCAAGACTTCATTCGAACTCTCAGCTTCGGCGGGCGAGCGGCTGCGGCTACGCTTCATCAACGGCTCGCAACGCTCTGTTCTCGCAATCAAATTGGAAAACCACGAAGTCCGTGTGATGGCCCTCGACGGCCAGCCGGCCGAGCCGTTCCCCGCGCGCAACGGCGCGTTGGTGCTGGCCCCGGGTGCGCGGGCCGACGCTTTCGTGGATGCGGCCAGTTCGGCCCCGTTTATGCTGCATGACGGCAAGGCGGTGCGCCAGGTCGGACACCTGACTGTCTCCGGGAAGCTGGAGCGCGCTCCGCTGCCGCCGCCCCAACCGCTCCCGCCGAATGATCTGCCCGAGAAGCTCGAGCTGAGAGGCGCCCTGCGGTTCGATGTCGCGCTCGGTACGGCCGATGCCGGCTGGGCACGGCCCGCGACCTTCTCCACCGCCTCCGCCCCTGCCTTCCGCGCCAAGACCGGCCGCACCGTGGTCCTGGCGCTGCAGAACCCCGCCCCGGTCACCACCGTGTTTCACCTGCACGGCCACCATTTCCGGCTGCTCGACAAGCTCGACGACGGCTGGAAGCCCTATTGGCTCGACACGCTCGCGATCGAGCCTGGCCAGACCCAGCGCATCGCGTTCGCCGCGACCTCGCCCGGACGCTGGCTGATCGAATCCGTCGTGACCGACTGGGCCGCGCCGCGGCTGGTGCGCTGGTACGGGGTGGAGTGAACGTTCAGTATTCGATGCCCAGCGCGTCATAGATCCGCCGGTGCACGGCCGGCAGCGTCTCGGTCAGATCCTCCGCGATCAGGCCCGGCCCAGCTTCGCTTCCCGCCTCGCCATGCATCCAGACGCCGATGCTGGCGGCCTCGAACGCCGGCACGCCTTGCGCCAGGAGCCCGGCGATGATCCCGGACAGCACGTCGCCGGCGCCGGCCGTGGCGAGCCAGGGCGGCGCATTGGCGGCGATGGTGGCGCGGCCGTCGGGGGCGGCGATTGTGGTGTCCGGGCCCTTCAGCAGCACGACGGCGCCGCAGCGCTCGGCGGCGGCGCGGACGCGCTCGAGCTTGGAGCGGCCGGGATGCTTGTTGCTGAGGTCGGAGAACAGGCGCGGAAACTCGCCTTCGTGCGGGGTCAGCACCACCGCATTGTCCTGCGAGGACTTGATCGATTCGAACAGGCGCTCGGGGGTTGCGGCAAAGCTGGTCAGCGCATCCGCATCGAGCACCAGATGCCGCTGCGCGGTAAGCGCGGTGTGGACGAGATCGCAGGTGCGCTCACCGATGCCCGCACCGGGGCCGATGATGCAGGTGTTGTAGCGTTTGTCGCCGAGCAGCTCGCCGAACTCGATCGCGCTGTCGACGGGG
>NZ_LAXE01000001.1:4119954-4140577 GCF_003122645.1 Bradyrhizobium sp. SUTN9-2 | reverse complement strand
AGGTCTGCGGCGCAATCTCCTCCAACACCTGCGCATCGATGCCGATGTCGGCAACGCGCACGCGGCCGCAATGCATGCGCCCGGGCAACAGCAGATGCGCCGGCTTCTTTCGGAAGAAGGTGACGGTCTCGGTGGCGTTCACCGCCACGCCCATCACGGCCGCGCTGGTGCCGTTGATGCCGCTCGGCAGGTCGACCGCCAGCACCGGGGCACCGTTGGCGTTGATCGCCTCGATCATGGCGCGCGCTTCGCCATCCACGGTGCGGCTGAGGCCGGCGCCGAACAGCGCATCGATGATCAGCGCAGGCCTGCCGATCGCCTGCGGGTTGAACGGCAGCACCGGGTGCTTCCAGCCGCGCGCGGCCGAGGCGGCATCGCCCTGGAGCTGGTCCCGCTCGCACATCAGGATCACCGAAACCTCGCGCCCCTGCGCGGCGAGCTCGGCCGCGGCCACGAAACCGTCGCCGCCATTGTTGCCGGGGCCGGCGACGATCAGGATCGGCCCCTCCTCCACCAGCGCATGGGCGGCCTCGGCGACCGCCTGGCCGGCGCTGAGCATCAGCTTGAAACCGGGCGTGCCGGCCGCGATGGCAAGCTGGTCGGCGCGCTGCATTTCGGCGTTGGTCAGAACTTCCATGCCACTTCCTAGTACAAACGCCTCTTGAACAGGCATCTTTTGCGCTGATCCGGCGGTGGGAACGTCGAAATGCACATATATTGAACCGTTTGCCTATTTTGCGGTCTTCGGTATTTTGTGCAGGTCGGCACCATCACTCAGAGATGCTCGTTAAAAGGCTGATAACGCTCCGATAATCAGGGCATTTGCAACTTGGCATAGACCCTGCTTTCGAGGAAGCCGCTTCGGTTCGTCGTGCTCACTGACATCTTGAAGGGCGTGGCCGGCCGTTGTTGCCGGACGGGTCAGGGATCCCGGCACAGAGAAGACAAGATCGTGCGTTGAGAAATGCGCGTCCTGACGAAGACGTTGCTATTGGATCGAAAGGCCGGGAGTCGCGCAGTGAAGAAAATCGAAGCCATCATCAAGCCATTCAAGCTCGACGAGGTGAAGGAAGCGCTTCAAGAAGTCGGTCTGCAGGGCATCACCGTCACCGAGGCCAAGGGCTTTGGCCGGCAGAAGGGTCACGCCGAACTTTACCGCGGCGCAGAATACATCGTCGACTTCCTGCCGAAGGTCAAAATCGAGATCGTGATCGGCGACGATCTGGTCGAGCGCGCCATCGACGCAATCCGCCGCGCCGCGCAGACCGGCCGCATCGGTGACGGCAAGATTTTCGTCTCCAACATCGAAGAGGCGATCCGCATCCGAACCGGCGAATCCGGGCTGGACGCTATCTGAACCGGGTGCTATCCCGCATTTTGCGACACTCTGACAAGAAATAAGGCTGCTTCGGCGGCCTGATTTCGTTTGTGCGGTCGCGCGCGAACTCGCCAAAAGCGAGAACAATCTTGCTCACCTGGAAACCGACCCGCAGAGCCATAAGGGGTATGCATGAAGACCGCCAAAGACGTCCTGAAATCGATCAAGGACAACGACGTGAAGTACGTCGACCTGCGCTTCACCGATCCGCGCGGCAAGTGGCAGCACGTCACGTTCGACGTCAGCATGATCGATGAAGACATCTTCGCCGAAGGGACGATGTTCGACGGCTCCTCGATTGCCGGCTGGAAGGCGATCAACGAGTCCGACATGTGCCTGATGCCCGATCCGGTGACCGCGACGATCGACCCGTTCTTCGCCGAGACCACCATGGTCATCACCTGCGACGTGCTCGAGCCGACCACCGGCGAGCCCTATAACCGCGACCCCCGCGGCATCGCCAAGAAGGCCGAGGCGATGGTGAAGTCGATGGGCGTGGGCGACGCCGTGTTCGTCGGCCCCGAAGCCGAGTTCTTCGTGTTCGACGACGTGCGCTTCTCCTCCACCCCCTACAACACCGGTTTCCGCCTCGACTCCTCGGAGCTGCCGACCAACTCCGACACCGAATATGAAGGCGGCAATCTCGGCCACCGCGTCCGCACCAAGGGCGGCTATTTCCCGGTGCCGCCGCAGGACTCGGTGCAGGACATGCGCTCGGAGATGCTGGGCGCCATGGCCAAGATGGGCGTCAAGGTCGAGAAGCATCACCACGAGGTCGCTTCCGCCCAGCACGAGCTCGGCATGAAGTTCGACACGCTGACGCTGATGGCCGACCACATCCAGATCTACAAATACTGCATCCACCAGGTCGCGCACATCTACGGCAAGACCGCCACCTTCATGCCGAAGCCGGTCTACGGCGACAACGGCTCGGGCATGCACGTGCACCAGTCGATCTGGAAGGACGGCAAGCCGGTGTTTGCCGGCAACAAGTACGCCGACCTGTCGGAGACCTGCCTCCACTATATCGGCGGCATCATCAAGCACGCCAAGGCGATCAACGCCTTCACCAACCCGTCGACCAACTCCTACAAGCGTCTGGTCCCGGGCTATGAGGCCCCCGTGCTGCTCGCCTATTCCGCGCGCAACCGCTCGGCGTCGTGCCGCATCCCCTACACCGCCTCGCCGAAGGCCAAGCGCGTCGAGGTGCGCTTCCCCGATCCGCTCGCCAATCCCTATCTCGGCTTCGCCGCGATGCTGATGGCCGGCCTCGACGGCATCAAGAACAAGATGGATCCGGGTCCGGCGATGGACAAGGACCTCTACGATTTGCCGAAGGAAGAGCTGAAGCAGATCCCGACCGTGTGCGGCTCGCTTCGCGAGGCGCTCGAAAACCTCGACAAGGACCGCGCCTTCCTCAAGGCCGGCGGCGTGTTCGACGACGACTTCATCGACGCCTATATCGAGCTGAAGATGACCGAGGTCGAGCGCTTCGAGATGACCCCGCACCCGGTCGAGTTCGACATGTACTATTCGGGCTGATCGGCCTGAACCATCCGCGACATGCAAAAGGCGCTTCCGGAAGGAGGCGCCTTTTCGTTTGAGGAGGCTCGACAGCTACCACGTCGCCGTGAACGCCCGCTGCAGCTCGGCCGGAGCCGGGGCGCCCGCTCGCGATCAGCACCTCGCCGCTTTCTGTTACGGGTTGTCAGGTCGCGGCATCAAATGGTCGAGCAGGCCGGTGGGGAGCGGAAACACCACGGTCGACGAGCGTTCACCGGCGATGTCGTGCAGAGCTGCGAAGTAACGTAGCTGCATTGCCTGAGGCTCCTGCGCCAGAATCCTGCCGGCTTCGACGAGCTTTTCGGCGGCCTGCTGCTCGCCCATCGCATTGATCACCTTGGCTCGCCGCAAGCGCTCCGCCTCAGCCTGTTTGGCAATCGCGCGAACCATGGTTTCGTTGATATCGACGTCCTTGATCTCTATGCCGGTGACCTTGATGCCCCAGACGTCAGTCTGCTTGTCGAGAATCTCCTGGATATCGGCGTTCAACCGGTCGCGCTCGGCAAGCATCTCGTCGAGCTCATGCTTGCCGAGCACCGAACGCAACGTGGTCTGGGCGAGCTGGCTGGTCGCCGCCATGTAGTCGCCGACCTTGATGATGGCGCGCTCGGGATCGACGATGCGGAAGTACAGGACGGCGTTGACCTTGACGGAGACGTTGTCCCGCGAAATCACGTCCTGCGGCGGCACCACCTGCACCATCACCCGCAGATCGACCTTGACGAGTTGCTGCACGATCGGGATGAGGAGTATCAGGCCCGGGCCCTTCACACCGGTAAAGCGGCCGAGCGTGAAGACGACGCCGCGCTCGTATTCGCGCAGGATTCGAATGGCCTGGGATAGAAACACGATGACAAGCAGCGCAAGCGCCGCATACGTCAGATATTCCAGCGTCATGATGTACCTCCCTCGCCTGTCCGGGCGGGTGTGCGGCGTATCAGCAGCGTCAGGTCGACGACATTGGCGACCTCTACCGTCTCTCCGGGCTTGAAGGTTTCGGCGCCGCGCGCCTGCCAGCGCTCACCATGGGCGAAGACATGACCTTCGTTCCCGTTCCAGTCGAGAACCTCGGCGGGCAAGCCGCGCATGGCCTGTGCGCCGACCAGCGCAGGAGCTTTGCGGACGCGCCGAAGTGAGCCAAGCACGATCAGAACAAAGCCGCTGAACACGACCGCAGTGGTGCCGATCACCCACCAGGACAGTTGGTATCCAGGCGCCTCGCTCCTGAAGAGCATCATTGCTCCCAGCACGAAAGAGATGATCCCGCCGAAGCCGACCACCACGGTCGGGTTGAAGGCTTCGACGGTGAGAAGCACGAGTCCCACCAGCATCAGGGCGAGGCCGGCATAGTTGATCGGCAGCAAATTGAGCGCATAGAGGCCGATCAGCAGACATATCGCGCCGATAACTCCGGGGGCGACGGCTCCGGGAGACATGAACTCGAAGATCAGGCCGTAGATGCCGACCATCAGGAGAATGAACGCCACGTTCGGGTTGGTGATGACCGCCAGGAACCGGGATATCCGTCCGGGCTCGATGGCTTCAACGACAGCATCCTTTGTTGCGAGGCGTTGCGTCCTGCCGCCTGCGAGCTCCACCACACGGCCATCAACCTGCCGCAGCAATTCAGCCTGATCGCGCGCGACGAGATCGATGGCATGTGCCTCCAGCGCGCCGTTGGCGGAGAGTGTTGCGGCCTCGCGGACCGCCCTCTCCGCCCACTCCGCATTGCGGTTGCGCAGCTCGGCGAGGCTTCGAATGAAGGCGACGGCATCGTTCGTGGCCTTCGCCGTCATCGCGTCCTTCGGCCCATCCTTCTTGTCTTTGCCATCCTTGTCGGGTGTGCCGCTCGGCAGGCCCGGCAGCGGCCCGCCAATCTGGACCGGCGTCGCCGCACCGATGTTGGTACCTGGTGCCATCGCCGCGATGTGGGTCGCGTAAAGGATATAGGTCCCCGCACTCGCCGCGTGGGCACCGGAGGGAGCGACGTAGCCAATGACAGGGACGGGCGAGGCGAGCACATCAGCGATGATCTCGCGCATGCTGGAATTGAGCCCGCCGGGCGTGTTCATCCTCAGAAGCACGACCTCGGCGCGCCGTTCGCTCGCCGTGGCCAAAGCCTCCCGGACGTAGCTGGCTGACGCCGGGCCAATCGCCCCGTCGATCGAAACAACAAGGGCTACGCGCTTGCTCTCCTCCGCTGAGCTGGGAAGGAGGCAGCAGCTCAAAGCCACGACGGTGATCGCCGCAACGAGGGCCGCCTTCATGGTCTGCACGGCACGGGCTCCCTTGCAGAGCATATGGTATTGTTCTCATGAACCTCAATGCTGCGCGTGGAGATCAACATTGCGATTGTGCAACGCAATGGGAATGCCCATGCAGGATTGCCGACGCGCTCGGCCTCGGCGAGCGTACGTTGAACCGAAAATTCCAGGACTCACGCACGAGCCGCCGCAATCCTTCATCATGCGCAGCCGTGTCGAGCACGCGCGCACCCCGCTGGAATCGACGACGCAGCCGATCAAGACGATCGCGCGCGCTGCCGGCTATGAGGATGAGAGCAGCTTCCGCAAGCTGACACTGATGTCACGCAATCCTATCGTGCGCGACGGATGGAGCGGGCGGTGTGAGGCTGATGCCGGTGGCATGACCGATGGACGCAGTCCGGTCGCGGCGCTCTCGCTGGGCAAAGCCTGAGCGCATCTACGATTCAACACGGTAGAGAAATTTTGCGCCACGGAGCGGCCATCAGCTTTCGTTCTGCATCTGACTCCAATTCGTTCTCAAAGAACAAATCAGAGCCGCAAAAACCAGGACGGAGCAATTCCTACTGATTGGTTTACTCCGTCGGAAATTCGGGATGCACCTTGGATAAACAGTCCTCGTAGGGCGGATTAGCCGAAGGCGTAATCCGCCTACTGCGTGCGACGCTCACGCACGTTCGCCAAAGTTACCATCCGCGTTGCTATCTCCTGCCCAATCCGCCGGAAACAGTCCGGCCTCGACATCTCGGTGAAATGACGAATGCGGCCAATCCAACACGCGGGTCACATATCCGTGCTTGACTGGGTTGATGTAGCAATACTCGATATGGCGTGCATAGTCGGTTTCGTCGCGGATGAGGTGCTCCCAGAACCGGTTCTGCCATACGCCACGCTCCCGTCTTGCGATCTGTACAGCGGTTAAAGGCTCTGTCTTCGGCAGGGACTTCGCGAAGCGCATTTTGATCAATCTCCACCGCATCGAAAAGTCGGCATCGCCGCGGGGAAGCGTCCAGACCGCATGAAGGTGGTCCGGAAGCACGACAAACGCATCGATAGTGAACGAATAGTCCCGACGGGTCGCTGCAACGGCCGCGCGCAGCGCTGCGATGTGCTCGACGAGCAGCCGCTGCCTACGATCATGAAGATTGACCGTGAAGAACCAGCAGCCACCTGGAATAAATGCACGGCGGCATTGCAGCTGCCCCATGAACTAAAGATGGCGGATTACGCCTTCGGCTAATCCGCCCTACTCAGTCCAAGCCGAGTGCGCAACGTGGCAGAAGCTGGATTCCCGGCTCTGCGCCGCAACGCTCCGCGTTGCAGCTGCTCCGGGACACGACCGCGGCTACGCCTCCGCCTTCTGCCTTGTCACCAGCGCCTCGCCAAAGGCCTCGAACAGCTTGCGGTTGATCGGATTGTGCTGCGGGTCGTACTCCGCGTGCCATTGCACGCCGAGGGCAAAGCTCGGGGCTTCCGCGATGCGGATCGCCTCGATGGTGCCGTCCTCGGCGATGCCTTCGATCAGCACGCGCTTGCCGGGATCGAGGATGCCCTGTCCATGCAGCGAATTGACCCGGATCTTCTCGCAGCCGAGGATCGTGGCGAAGGCGCCGCCGGGCGTCAGCTCGACGTCGTGACGGTCGGCGAACACCACGGTCGGATCGGGATGGATCTCGCCGTTCTCGAGCCGGGGCATGCGGTGGTTCATGCGGCCGGGGATCTCGCGGATCTCGGGATGCAGCGAGCCGCCGAAGGCGACGTTCATCTCCTGCAGGCCGCGGCAAATGCCGAACAGCGGAATGCCGCGGGCGACGCAGGCGACCGAAAGGGCCAGCGCGACCTCGTCGCGGTGGATGTCGTAGGGCTCGTGCTTCTCGCAGGGATCGACGTTGAAGCGGGTCGGGTGAACGTTGGCCCGGGCCCCTGTGAGGATGATGCCGTCGACGGTATCGAGCAGCGCCGGGATATCCGTGATGTCGGGGGCTCCAGCGAACATCAACGGCAAGCCGCCGGAGACTTCGGCCACGGCGCGCAGGTTTCGCTCGCCAACCATCTGGACCTGAAATCGATTCTCGACGCGATAGGAATTCCCGATCACGCCGACGACCGGCTTTCTCATCTGTCGTTCCGCGCCTCCCGATAAGAAGATTCCCCAAAGATGCCCCTCCGATGGAACAAATTCAACAGAGGGGATCGCGGGACGGCAATGCTATTTTCGCGCAAATGCCTCCCGGGCGTCCAACCCGCCCTCCACGGGCAGACCCGCGGCCCTCAGCGCAATTGCCGCTGTCTCGCCCGGCGCGGTCAGCCAGGGAAGCTTGGCCTCGATTCCGCGCGTCACGGGCTCCCCGAGCACGCCTCCGAAGTCGATCGGCCAGAACCCGTTGGGCACCACCTCGGCGGAGAAGCCGCGGATCGCATAGCCCTCGCCCAGGATTGCCTCTGCCTTGTCGCTGGCGACAAGGCGCGCGGTGTTGGGATCCCTGAGATCGCCAAAGCTCACGAGCACGGGGATGAGCTCTCCTTGCACCGGGACAATGCCGGTCTGCCGGCTCATGTCCTTGAACGACACCCGGCTGCCGCGCGCGGCGCCATAGGCGCGGAGCGCCACATAGTTGATGTCGTCGAGGTCGAGCTTGGCGCCCTGCTGGTGCGCCAGCAAGACCACGATGTTCTTGCCTTGGCCGAGATCGACGAACACGGCCTCCCCGCGCGTCGTGGTGCGGCCGCTGCGGTTATAGTTGCGATCGGGCACGACAGCGAGAATGGCCGACCCGGTCTTGATCCCGGCGGGCGTCGTCACCTCGACCGTTAGGCGGTATTTGTGGTCCGGCCGGTTGATCCGGATCTGGTCGCCGCCTACGAGCAAAGCCAACAGCCCGAGCAGACCGGCCCACTTGCTGATAACGCCCAAGCGCCCCTCACTTCCTTTTCGCCACCGCTCTGCACCGTTCGCGCGGCAGCGTCAAACCGGCGCGTTGCCGCTCTTGATCTCGGGGCTATCGCATTTGAGGGGCTTTTCCCTGCAGTCATCCTTCGAGGCGCCCGCTTTAGGCGGGCTCCTCAGGATGAGGGCGGAGTGCGTGGCTACAGTTTCAACAGGCACTGATCCAGATTAACCTCATCCTGAGGAGGCGAAGCGCCGTCTCGAAGGACGAGGCGTGCGCGCAGGCCGCCGCCAAAAGTGATCTGCGATAGCCCTGCTCTTGATCGGAAGCGTGTTTGTCGAAAGAGTGCTCCCATTGCAGCCACCAAAGACAGGATACGATGTGACCTTTCCCGCAGATGAACGATCTCGCTCCCGTGCCGACCTCGCGCGGGATCAGGCCTGGGCGATCGCGGCCGGAGGCATCGGTGTCGTTCTGTTCACCGCGCTGCTCGCCTTCACCTGGTATTTTGCCGCCACCCTGCTGCTGATCTTCACCGGCATGCTGCTCGGCCTCGGTCTCAACGCTCTGGTCAATGCGCTCGGCCGCCGGGTCCAGCTGCCTCACACGATCCGGCTTGCGATCGTCTGCGTCGCGCTCGCTTTGCTGCTCGCGGGCGTCGCCTATCTCGGCGGCGCCACCATTGCCGAACAGGCCTCGCTGCTGAGCAAGACCATCAAGTCGCAGATCACCAATGTCAGGTCCCTGCTCGAGAGCCACGGCATCGACACCAGCTTCTTCGACCTCGGCAACGCTGCCTCGGACCCCGCCGCCAACACCTCCTCGGAGGCAACGCCCGCGCCGGCAACGCCTTCGCGCGCTCCGCTGCCCAGTGCCGGCACGCTCGCCTCCAGCGGCGGGGCGATCGTGAGCCAGACCCTCAAGCTGCTGCTCGGCACCATTCACGGCGTCGGCAACATCTTCATCGTGCTGTTCCTGGGCCTGGCCTTCGCCGCCCAGCCCAGCGTCTATCATGACGGCCTGCTGTTCCTGGCACCGGCGCGGCACCGTACCCGTTTCGCCATCGTCATCGACCGTATCGCTGAAACGCTCGAGCGCTGGCTGATCGCCCAGATCATCGTCATGATCGCGGTCGGTGTCGTAACCTGGATCGGACTTGCCGTCATCGGCATCCCCGGCGCGTTCATCCTAGGAATCCAGGCGGGCCTGCTCGCCTTCATCCCCACGGTGGGAGCCATCATCGCCGGCGTCATCGTGGTGCTGGCGAGCCTGGCCTCGGGCTGGATCCCCGCTTTGTCGGCATTTCTGCTGTTCATGGGCGTGCACGCCATGGAAAGCTACGTGCTGACGCCGATCCTGCAGCGCCAGGCACTCGACATCCCGCCGGCCACGCTGTTCGCGTTCCAGATCCTGCTGGGCGTCGTGTTCGGCATCTGGGGCCTGGCGCTGGCGCTCCCGCTGGTGGCGATCGCCAAGGTCATGATCGACCATGTCAAGACCTACGAGGCGTCGCCTCTCGCGGAGGCGGCCTAGAGCATGATCCGGACCCGGAGGACCGCGTTAGCGGAAAGTGTGGAGCGGTTTTCCGATAAGATGATGCTCCCGAGATAAAGCCTCAGGTCGTCAGCACGGTCTCGGTGTGCTCGACCTCGGGAGGCGCGGCAAAATACTGGCCGACCAGGCCGCGCCATTCCGTGAAATTCTCCGAGCCGCGGAAGTCCACAGTGTGGTTCTCCAGCGTCGCCCATTTCACCATCAGCCGGTAACGCTGCGGCTTCTCGATCGACTTGTGCAGCTCGAAGCTCTGAAAGCCCTTGGAGCGGCCGAAAGCGGCCTTGGCCTTGGCAACGGCGGCCTCAAAATCCTTCTCGCTGCCCGGCTTGACGTCAATTTGCGCGATCTCGGTGATCATCGGCTTTCCACCCTTTTTGTTGATGGCCGTGTCTACCGCAGATGGCGACAAAGAAAAAGGCGCTGAAGCGGCGCCCTGCCCGGTCTGGAAATGCAGGCCTGTCAGGCGAACAGCAGGACCGTGCCCGCGACGATCAGCGCACAACCCGCGAACAACACGAACGGCCAATAGCTGCGTTGCTGCGTGTAGCGGCCTTGCGCACGACGCTCGGTGATCAGCGCGCTCTCGTATTCGTCCGCAGTGGAGAACAGACAGGCGAAACCGCCGCGGGCCGAGGCAGCTTCGGCTTCGAGCGACATCAGGGCGGCTTGCGGATTCCGTCGACGGATCGATTCCATGACCACGATGGTAGGGATCGAATGGTAAACAGAGATTTACCGCAAGCCCGCCCTGCATGCTCACGCGGTGACCGGACGCGCCTGCGATGCGCCGGTCCGCGCCGCGCTCTGGCGGCGCCAGTTCTCCAGCGACAGCGGCAGCTCCTCGGCCGCCTCGACGCGGTTGCGGCCGCCGCGCTTGGCCTGGTAGAGCGCGGTGTCCGCCGAGGCCAGCAGCACCTCCAGCTCGGTGCCGGCCGGACCTCCGGCAACGCCGATGCTGACGGTGGTATCGACCGGACCTTCGTCGACCACGACGCCGGAGGTCTCGAACGCCTCGCGCACGCGCTCGGCGACCAGCACGCCCTCCTCCAGTGAGCATGGCAATAGCGCGGCGAACTCCTCGCCGCCGATGCGGCCCGACAGGTCGGAGATGCGCAAATTGCTGACCACGACGGTGGAGAACAGCTTCAGCATCTCGTCGCCGGCGGGATGGCCGAAGCGGTCGTTGATCGATTTGAAATGGTCGATGTCGAAGATCATCACGGTCACCGGCCGCCCGGCCTTGGCCTCGCGCTCGATCACGCGCGCACAGGCCTCCGAGAAGCCGCGCCGGTTGAGCATGCCGGTCAAGGGATCGGTCGATGCCGCCGTCCGGTGCGCGGTGACGGTGCGTTCCGACACCAGCATGAAGATCACGAACACGGTACCGACGGCGTAGAGAATGAGCTCGACCGCGAACACGGTGACCCAGATGCTCGAGGAGAAGCCGGCATCATGCGGGCGCAGGAAGCTGCCGATCAGGATCGGCAGCATCAACACGCAGCCGTGCATCACCGGCATCACGAAGGCGGGCCAGCGCCGTTGCACGCTCTTGCGCCGTTCGGTCCAGAGCTCGCTCGCAGTCAACGCCGCGTACACCGAGACGATGCCAGCACCGACGAGCATGCGCAGCATCGATGCCGTGGGATCGAGCAGCGTCGCAGCAGCGACCCAGGCGAGCGCGCCGAGCACGAGCCCCGGCCAGTTTGGGTTGCGGCCGTGGAAGACGCGCGCTGCGTTCCAGACCATGCCGCAGGCGACGAAACCGACCGCGTTCAGTGCGAGGTAAATGTGCGGCCCCAGCCTGTCGCCCGCCGCGGTCCATAGTGCGACGGATGCGGCACCGAGCAGATAGGCGGTGCCCCACCATTTCAGCGCCGGGCTGTTCTCCTGCTTGCCGAAAAACACCATCATGGCGCCGAGCAGTGCGGCGACCATGGTGGCGACCAAATAGAGCGTGATGCTATCGAGCGACATCATGTCGGCCCCCTCTAGAACATAGCAGTTACGCGATCGGCCCAGCCGATTTGCGCGCCCTTCCGAAGGCGACGCTAGGTCTCGCGGGTTCCATTCAGGTTTTCGCCGGTCCCTAAGTTTTCGGGAAACACGCCATCAATTTGCATACAAACGAACAACAAAAAGGGCGCTGAAATCAGCGCCCTTTTGCATCTCATTGAAGCCGCTTTCGCGGCGAATGCGACAAAAGCGATTAACGCTTCGAGAACTGGAAGGACCGGCGGGCCTTGGCCTTGCCGTACTTCTTGCGCTCGACCACGCGCGAGTCGCGGGTGAGGAAGCCGCCCTTCTTGAGCACGGAGCGCAGCTCCGGCTCGAAATAGGTGAGCGCCTTGGAGATGCCGTGACGGACCGCGCCGGCCTGGCCGGACAGGCCGCCGCCGGCGACGGTGCAGATCACGTCGTACTGGCCCGAACGCTGGGCCACGGAGAACGGCTGCTCGATCATCATGCGCAGCACGGGACGGGCGAAATAGACCTCGACCTCGCGCGAGTTGACGGTGACCTTGCCGGCGCCCGGCTTGATCCAGACGCGGGCGACCGCGTCCTTGCGCTTGCCGGTGGCGTAAGCGCGGTTGAACTTGTCGACCTTCTTCTCGTGCTTGGGCGCCTCGGGCGCGGCCGCCGTCTTGAGCTGCGAGAGCTGGTCGAGCGACTGAATGGATTCGGCCATGTTATGCGGCCCTCGTGTTCTTGCGGTTCAACTTGGCGATATCGATCTTCTCGGGCTGCTGCGCCTCGTGCGGATGATCGGCGCCGCCGTAGACACGGAGGTTACCCATCTGCACGCGGCCGAGCGGACCACGCGGGATCATGCGCTCGACGGCCTTCTCGAGCACGCGCTCGGGATGACGACCCTCGAGGATCTGGCGCGCGGTGCGCTCCTTGACATGGCCGACATAGCCGGTGTGCTTGTAGTAGGTCTTCTGCTCGCGCTTGCGACCGGTGAGGACCGCATGCTGCGCGTTGATGATGATGACGTTGTCGCCGCAATCGACGTGCGGGGTGTAGGTCGGGAGGTGCTTGCCGCGCAGGCGCATGGCGACGATGGTGGCGAGGCGGCCGACGACCAGACCCTTGGCGTCGATCAGCACCCACTTCTTCGTCACCTCAGCCGGCTTTGCCGAAAAGGTTTTCATGTCGGAGTTTCCGTGGACGGGAGATATCGGCGCGAACACCGCACCAGACTGCGCGCGGTTCTAGAGAAGAGCGGCGCAACGGTCAATGCCTCAGAGATGAAATTAGTTACGTAAAATCAATGCCTTAAAAATATGGTACGATAATACCCGCGAAAACCTCAAACATTTGGAATGGAATAGGTCGAGGTGACATGAGCGATCGGATCCGGCGAGGTGCCGGACAGCAGCTTCACCTCCCCGACCGCCAACCGTTTGCCGAGCTTGAGCAGTCGCGCCTCCGCCAGCACGTCCTGGCCGGGCTGGCCCTTGCGCAGGAAGTTGATGTTGAGATTGGTGGTCACGGCGAGCCCGATCGGCCCGATGGCAGACAGCAGCACCACGTACATGGCGAAATCGGCCAAGGCCATCAGCGTCGGGCCGGACACGGTGCCGCCCGGTCGCAGCATCTTTTCGCTGTAGCGCTGCCGCAGAAGGCAGGTCTGTCCGTCCGCGCTTTCGATCGTGATGTCGTCGCCGCTGAAGGCCTGGGGAAACTCGTGGCGGAGGAACTGCTCGAGCTCCGCCACGCTCATTTTCGCTGCCGCCATGCTGTTCCCACCCTCGCTTCACTTGCCCTGTTACATTAAGTTAGCTGCGTCATTCAAATGCAATAATCCAACGGAAACGCTTCGATGTCCGTTCAGGCCGCCCGCGCCCCCACCCCGCAACCGCCGATCCTGCTGCGCGAGATCGTCGGCAGCGTCGCCGTGCTCACGCTGAACCGACCAGCCGCGCGCAACAGCCTTTCCGAGGCGATGATCGGACAGCTGCATGCGAGCCTCAACGCAATCGCGGAAGACAAGCACATCCGCGCGGCCGTCATCGCGGCCAACGGCCCCGCTTTTTCCGCCGGCCATGACATAAAGGAACTGACCGCGCGCCGCACCGATCCGGATCGGGGTCGGGCTTATTTTGCGCAGATCATGACGGCCTGCAGCGCGATGATGCAGGCGGTCGTGCATCTGCCGAAGCCCGTGGTCGCGGCCGTCCAGGGCATCGCAACCGCCGCCGGCTGCCAGCTCGTCGCCAGCTGCGATCTTGCGATCGCATCGCACGAGGCGAAGTTCGCCACACCCGGCGTCGATATCGGCCTGTTCTGCTCGACCCCGATGGTGGCGCTGTCGCGCAACGTGCCGCGCAAACAGGCCATGGAGATGCTGCTGACGGGCGAGCCTGTCACGGCCGAGCGCGCCCGCGACATCGGGCTCGTCAACCGCGTCGTTCCCGCCGGCACCGAACTCGGCGCCGCGATCGAGCTCGCGCAACAGGTCGCGTTGAAATCCGCCTACACGATCAAGCTCGGCAAGGAGGCCTTCTACCGCCAGGCCGAGATGAGCCTTGCAGACGCCTATCGCTATGCCGCAGAGGTGATGACCGAGAACATGATGGCGCGCGACGCCGAGGAAGGCATCGGCGCCTTCATCGAGAAGCGCACGCCGACATGGCGGGATGAATGACCCCCGCCAACAAGAAAAGATAAGTGATGAACCACGACGCCTATCCCGACAATTACATCCGCGGCATCCTCAACAGCGTGAAATCGATCGCGATGGTCGGGGCCTCGCCGGTCAATGTGCGGCCGAGCTATTTCGCGTTCAAATACCTGATGCAGCGCGGCTACGACATGATCCCGGTCAATCCCGGCCATGTCGGCAAGGAGCTGCTCGGCAAGCCGTTCGTCGCATCACTGTCGGACATCGGCCGCCCCGTCGACATGGTCGACATCTTCCGCAACTCGAGCCACATCATGCCCGTCGTCGAGGAGGCGCTCACGCTCGACCCGCTGCCGAAGGTGATCTGGATGCAGCTCGGCGCGCGCGACGATGCGGCGGCCGCGAAAGCGGAATCAGTCGGGATCAAGGTGGTCATGAACCGCTGCCCCAAGATCGAATATGGCCGCCTGTCGTCAGAAATCTCCTGGATGGGCGTGAATTCGCGCACGCTCAGCTCCAAGCGCGCGCCGGCGCCGACGCAGGGCATGAGGCTGTCTCTCAATCGGATGAGTGTCGGCGGTGGCGACACCGCCGCATCGGATCGCGCTGCGAAGAACAAGAGCGAGCAAAGCTGACGCGATTGCGAAGGCTTCGTTTCGCAAACGCGACAATGCGCAGCACGATCGTTCCCAAAATGATTCCGATGTGACGCCGCGCCTTGACGGCGGGCACGGCGCCGATCAGCATGCCGCGCGAATTTCAGGCCACAAGAACAGGACGCCCAAATGAGCGATCGCCTTCCGGGATTTTCAACGCTCGCCGTGCATGCCGGTGCACAGCCCGACCCCACCACCGGCGCGCGCGCGACTCCGATTTATCAAACGACCTCTTTCGTCTTCAACGATGCCGATCACGCCGCCTCGCTGTTCGGCCTGCAGGCGTTCGGCAACATCTATACCCGCATCGGTAATCCCACCAATGCGGTGCTGGAAGAGCGCGTCGCCGCGCTCGAAGGCGGCACGGCCGCGCTCGCGGTCGCTTCCGGCCATGCCGCGCAGGTCGTGGTGCTGCAGCAGCTGCTTCAACCCGGCGACGAATTCATCGCCGCGCGAAAGCTCTATGGCGGCTCGATCAACCAGTTCACGCACGCCTTCAAGAGCTTTGGCTGGAACGTGGTGTGGGCCGATCCCGACGATATCGCGAGCTTCGAGCGTGCGGTGACGCCGCGCACGAAAGCGATCTTCATCGAGTCCATCGCCAACCCCGCCGGCAGCATCACCGACATCGAGGCGATCTCGACCGTGGCGCGCAAGGCGGGCGTGCCGCTGATCGTCGACAACACGCTGGCTTCGCCCTATCTGATCCGTCCGATCGACCACGGCGCTGACATCGTCGTGCACTCGCTGACGAAATTCCTGGGCGGCCACGGCAACTCGCTCGGCGGCATCATCGTCGATGCCGGCACCTTCGACTGGTCCACGGGCGGCAAGTACCCCATGCTCTCGGAGCCGCGCCCGGAATATCACGGCATCCGGCTGCAGGAGACCTTCGGCAATTTCGCCTTCGCGATCGCCTGCCGCGTGCTCGGCCTGCGCGACCTCGGCCCGGCGCTGTCGCCCTTCAACGCCTTCATGATCCTGACCGGCATCGAGACTCTGCCGCTGCGCATGCAGAAGCACTGCGACAATGCCAAAGCCGTTGCCGAATACCTCGCGGGACATCCGGCGGTGGCCTCGGTGAGCTATGCCGGGCTGCCGAGCGACAAGTACAATCAGCTCGCGCGCAAATACGCACCAAAGGGCGCCGGCGCGGTGTTCACCTTCAGCCTGAAGGGCGGCTATGACGCCGGCGTCAGCCTGGTGTCGAAGCTGCAGTTGTTCTCGCACCTCGCCAATGTCGGCGACACCCGCTCGCTGGTGATCCATCCGGCCTCGACCACGCACAGCCAGCTCGACGACGCCGCCAAGATCAAGTCCGGCGCCGGCCCGGACGTGGTCCGGATCTCGGTCGGTATCGAGGACAAGGAAGACCTGATCGCGGATCTGGAACAGGCGCTGGGGACGTAGCGCCTGGGAAGGACGGCGGCCGTTTTGGCCGCCGTCGGTTAACCCTCATTAACCATATCTGCCTCATACATCGTGCTTGGATCGCCCCTTTGATTCGGAGCCGACGATGCTGCGCTGGATGGTGCCCGCTCTGGCTGTGATGCTGACGGCCTCGGCGGCCATTGCCGCCGATCTGCCGGCGACGCCGAAGCGGCGCGCGGCCGGGCCGCCGCAGGACCCACCTCAGGTCTATGTCGAGACCGATCCGGATGCGCTGATCTCGCCGGCCTACGGCATCGGCAGCTACATCCGCAACCTGCCGGGCACGCCGCTGCTGCCGGGCTCCCACACCTTGCCTGGCTATTACGGCCGCCCCTGGAGCTACGATTATCAGGGCGCCTATTACGGCGGGAAACAGGTCGATTATTTCTGGCGCCTGCCCTATGCGTGCGGCGTCTACGGCTATTGCTGATCAGCCGGGCTGATGGTGATCAGCCGGGCTGACCCACGGGGACCGCGCGCGGCTGCGCCTGCACAGACTGCCGTGACGCCAGCCGCTCCACCTGCATCACTGCCAGCGTCAACACCACGATCGCAACCGCCTGGTGGGTCAGCGCGAGATCGATCGGCACCTGGTTGAGCAGCGTGAGAATGCCGAGCACCGCCTGCACGCTCACCGCTGCGAACAGCCACAACGCGCCGCTCGCGGCCGCACCTGCACGCGAGCGCACCGCGTCGATCGCATGCAGCAGCGCCAGCACGATCAACACGTAGGCGGTCATGCGGTGCTCGAACTGCACCGTCAGCACATTGTCGAACATGTTGCGCCACCACGGCGTCTCGAACCACAGCCGTTCCGCCGAGGGGATGAGCGCCCCATCGATCTCAGGCCAGGTGTTGTAGGCCCGCCCGGCACGCAAGCCCGCGACCAGCGCACCGAAATAGATCTGCACGAAGGTCACCGCGAGCAGCACCGCGCTCGTGAACCGCAGCCGAGCCGGCGCCGCGATCTGCGGCCGCTGCTCGAGCCGCCGCACCGTCCAGACGATCCCGGCGAAAATCAGGAGCGCGAGCGAAAGATGCGTCGCCAGCCGATATTGCGACACCTCGGTGCGTTCCGTCAGGCCCGAGGCCACCATCCACCAGCCGACCGCCCCCTGGAGGCCGCCGAGCGCAAACAGCAGCCACAGCCTGCGCTTCAGCTCACCCGACAGTCCGCCGCGCCAGAGGAAGAACAGGAACGGCAGCAGATAGGCGACGCCGATGAAGCGGCCGAGCAGCCGGTGGCTCCACTCCCACCAGAAGATCGTCTTGAACTCGGACAGGCTCATGCCTGAATTCAGCTCGCGATATTGCGGGATCTTCTTGTAGGCCTCGAACGCCTCGGCCCATGCCGCTTCCGACAGCGGCGGAACACTGCCCGTGACCGGCTTCCATTCGACGATCGATAGGCCCGATTCCGTCAGCCGTGTCGCACCGCCAACCAGCACCATCAGTGCGATCAGCGCGGCCACACAGATCAGCCACCAGCGCACGGCGCGATGCGGCTCGGATGGGGCGGAATTCGTCGTCATTTCAAGGACAAAACCAAGCCTGTGGCGAAGAGACTTGAACCCGGTTGAGTGCCCCTTATAGTCCCCCGCTCCCGCAGCGCAAGTAACGCGAAAGCCTTAAAGTTCCCGCCATGACGATCCGCACCCGCAAGTTCCTCGGCGCCATCCTGCTCCTGGTGCTGGCCACCGTTTGGGCCCTGCTCGGCATGGCGGCGGCGCAGATGCCGTGGATCGCCGAATCCGGCTGGCGGCAGGCGATCTACTACGTCGTGGTCGGCATGGGCTGGGTGCTGCCGGCGATGCCGATCGTGAGCTGGATGCAGCGGCCCGATCGCCTCAGGTCTGGCTCGTAGCGCTCCCGGTCGGCCGCACCGGCGCAAAAGCGGCGCCCGACACCAGCACGCGCAGCATCCGTAGCGAGCGCACCCGCCCGTCCCAGGAGATCCGCGGCAGCGCGCGCAAGTTCGTCCGTCCCTCCGCCTCCACGATGCCCGGGATCGTCGAGGCCGCGCTGGCGAAGCCCGCCTGCTCCGCCATCACGACGTGGCTGCGCCGGAACGAAGCGCGGTCGCCGAACGGATAGGCGAAATGCCTGATCTCGCACTGGAAGGCCGATTCCGCCACGGCCTTGCCCATCGTCATCTCGCGCAGTGCGGCCGCGTCCTTCATGTTGGCCAGCATCGGATAGTTCACCGTTGCACTGCCGATCGTCAGGAGCGGATCGCCGGCGAGCCTGGCGAGGTCCTCCCAATCCATCGACGCCTCGCGCGAGAGCGCGGCGAGGTCGATCCGGTAGCGCGTACAGAGATCGGCGATCGCGGCCGACAGATCCGCCGGCGGCAGCGAGCGCAGCCAGCTCTCCAGATGCGAGAACAGCGCCTGCTTCCCGGCCTTGTCGGCGACCGTGAAGCGCTGCTCCTTGTCGCCCATCATCAGGTCGATGCGGCTCTCGCGCGCGATCACCTGCTCCAGGGCGAGCCACCAGGCCTCGCCGACGCCGTCGGGAAAAGCGGTCGGCACATAGATCGTAAAAGGCACGGCGTGACGCGCCAGCACCGGATAGGCGAAGGTGATGAGATCCTTGCCGGCGCCATCGAAGGTCAGCGCCACGAAGCGACGCTTCTCCGGCAGCATCACCGCGCGCCGGCAGACCTCGTCCATGCCGAGAAAATCGTAGTTCCACCGCTTCAGCGCGCGGATGGCGCGATCGAGGAATTGCGGCGTAATCTCGTGCTCGAGCAGCGGCTGAAATCCGCGCCGCCGAGGCCGCACGTAGCGGAAACGCAGGATGGCGCCGGCACCGCGACTGCGCAGCATGGCCTGGCCAGTGAACCAGGCCAGCTCGAGGCGCAGCCGTTCCAACCATCTGTCGTCGGAAGCCAAAATCCCACCCTTCGCGCGCGCCGGCGGTCAGTTCCCTCGCCCCAGTCATTACCCTTTGTTGACCTTTGTTTGCAAAGGTCGGCCACGGGCCGAAATACGTATTTTCGATTTCTCGACAGGTTTCGCGAATGACCATGGCTGCGGCGATGCAAAGCCGGACGGCAGAAGCGCCAGCGCGGTCGAAAGCGAGCCGTATCGCACAGGTCGACATCGTCACCGATCTCGCCGAGGTCGAGGCGGTCTGGCGCGGCTTCGAGGCCAGTGGCCATCTTTTCACGCCCTACCAGCGCTTCGACCTGCTCGACCCCTGGCAGCGGCTGGTCGGCGCCCGTGAAGGTGCCCGGCCGTTCATTGTGATCGCCCGCGACGCCGATCGGCGCCCGCTCCTGCTGCTGCCGCTCTCGCTGCGGCAGGGCCACGGCGTGCGCACCGCCGGCTTCATGGGCGGCAAGCACACCACCTTCAACATGGGCCTGTGGAACGCCGAGTTCGCAGCAGAGGCCGCCAGCGCCGATCTCGATGCACTGCTTGCGCCGCTCGGCGAGCACGCCGACGTGCTCGCACTGACACAGCAGCCCGAGCGCTGGCACGACCAGCAAAACCCGTTTGCCGCCCTGCCGCGGCAGCGCCCGATCAACGGTTGCCCGCGACTGGTGATGGAGCCGGGCGGCCCGCCGGCCTCGCGGATCAGCAATTCCCTCCGCCGCCGCCTCAAGAGCAAGGAGAAGAAGCTTCAGTCCCTCGCCGGCTACCGCTATCACCTGGCGACGTCGGACGCAGACATCATCCGCCTGCTGGATTGGTTCTTCCGTGTCAAGCCGGCTCGGATGGCGGAGCAGAAGCTGCCGAACGTCTTCTCCGAACCCGGCGTCGAGCAATTCGTCCGCAGCGCCTGCCTCGCGCCGCGCGGCGAAGGTCATGTCATCGACATCCATGCGCTGGAATGCGACGAGGAGGTGATCGCGATCTTCGCCGGCGTCGCCGACGGCGAGCGCTTCTCGATGATGTTCAACACCTACACGATGTCCGAGCACGCCCGCTACAGCCCCGGCCTGATCCTGATGCGCTACATCATCGACCGCTACGGCGAACGCGGCTACCGCTCGCTCGACCTCGGCATCGGCTCGGACGATTACAAGCGGATGTTCTGCAAGGACGACGAGGCGATCTTCGACAGCTTCGTCCCCCTGACCTCGCGCGGCAAGCTCGCGGCCATGGCGATGTCCTCGCTCAGCCACGGCAAGCGGCTGGTGAAGCAGAACCAGATGCTGTTCGACATGGCCCGCCGGTTACGGCAGGCGTTCGGGTAGCTCTTTCCACTTGCACGGCTGTCTTCCCTTCTCCCCTTGTGGGAGAAGGTGGCGCGAAGCG
>NZ_LAXE01000001.1:4075639-4119363 GCF_003122645.1 Bradyrhizobium sp. SUTN9-2 | reverse complement strand
GGGTATGCCTCCGCGAGCTCGAATGGAAAGGTGAACTCGCGGAGAGATACCCCTCACCCGTCTCGCCGCTAACGCGGCGAGCCACCCTCTCCCACAACGGGAGAGGGTAAGAAAGCCTACGCCGCCACCACGCGCGGCGTCTCGGCGGCATCGGACGGCTGCACCGGCTTGCTCAGCATCGCCACCGCGCTGAAGCCGACGGCTCTAAGCTGCTCGCACATCTGCGCGCGCGCATCCGCCGCCATCGACGCATCGGGCACCACGACGGCGCGGGCATGGGCCGTCAACAGGTCGACCGGCAGGTCCGAGGCGCTGCCGGCATCGATCAGCACGTGGTCGTAAGCCCGCAGCAGCGCGTCGATCGCGAGTGCGACGCGCGGCGACTGCAGCAGGCTGCGGTCGAAGCCGGGACGGCCGGCCATCACCAGATGCAGCCGCGACAGCTTGTCCCGGGTGATGACTTGCGCGAACGAGGCTTCGCCCTGCATCAGTTCGGCAAGGCCCGGAGCCTGCGCATCGGCGGAGACTGCGGCAATGGTCGGCGAGGAGGCGGCGAGATCGACCACGACGACGCGTACATCGCGCGCCAGGTTCCGCGCCAGCGTCAGCGTCGACAGCGTGATGGCCTCGCCGGGCGCCGTGCCGAGCACCGTAACCTTCTTGGCCGCAGCGCCCGCGGCACGCAGATCGTCGGCCAGACGCTCGATCTCGGCGAATTCACTCGTATCCAAATCGGCCGCCATCTCCGGCTGCAGCGGCGCGGGCTCCGCCAAGACCGGATCCAACATTGGTTCGCCGCCCCTTTCGACCACGGGCTCGATGGCCCGCTCAACGACCAGCGGCTCCTCGCGCACCGGCGTCTGCGCGGAGCCCATTGCCGCGCCCGGCGCGGTCTGGCGCAGCAGCTCGCCGGTGACGACGACGCCGGACGAGAGCAGCAGCGTTGCGATCGTTGCGATCAGCACGATCGGCAGCTTCTTCGGATAGGCCGGCGTGTTCGAGACAATCGCACGCGAGATGATGCGGCCGTCGGTCGGCGCGGTGTCGATGGTCTCGCGGGTATTGGCCTCGCGGTACTTGGCAAGATAGGTCTCGAGCAGATCGCGCTGCGCCTTGGCTTCCCGCTCCAGCGCGCGGAGCTGGACGTCCTGGCCGTTGGTGGAGGCCGCCTGCTTCTTGAGCTGCTCGAGGCTCACGGTGAGGCCATCGACCCGGCCGCTGGCGATGCGGGAGTCGTTCTCGAGCGAGCGCGAGATCTTGGCGGCTTCATCGCGGATCTGATTGTCGAGGTCGCCGAGCTGAGCCTTCAGCTCCTTGATCCGGGGATGATTGCCGAGCAGCGTCGACGATTGCTCGGCGAGCTGCGCCCGCAGCGTCACCCTCTGCTCCGACAGCCGGCGCATCAATTCGGAGTTCACGACCTCGGACGCCTCGATCGGCTTGCCGCTCTGGAGCATCTCCTTGATCAGCCGTGCCTTGGATTCCGCATCCGCCTTCATCGAGCGCGCATTGTTGAGCTGGGTATTGACCTCGCCCATCTGCTGGTTCGACAGCGTGGTGTTGTTGGTTCCGATGAACAGGCTGGACTTGGAACGGAAGTCCTCGACCCGCGCCTCGGCGTCCGAGACCTTCTTGCGCAAACTCTCGATCTCGCCGGCCAGCCATTGGCTGGCGTTCTTGGCCTGCTCCTGGCGCGCGGCCTGCTGCAGCACGAGATAGCCGTCGGCGATCGAGTTGGCGACGCGCGCGGCGAGCTCGGGATCGGCGGACTGGAATTCGACCACGATCACGCGCGACTTGTCGACGGCGTAGGCCGAAAGTCGCTCGTAATAGGAATCGAGCACGCGCTCTTCCGGCGTCATCGCGAACGGATCGCGGACGATACCGACGAGCGCGGCAAGCGACTTGAGCGGCGAGATGCCCTGCAGGACGGGGTCGAATTCGGGGCGCTCGGCGAGCTTGTTCTTCTTGATGATTTCGCGCGCCAGATCGCGCGACAGCACCAGTTGCACCTGGCTGGTGACGGCCTCGGCATCGAGCGCCTGCCGCTCCTCGGTGCGGTCGCTGTTCGGACGCAGGAACACGTTCTCGCGGCCGTCGATCAGAATCCGGGTTTCAGATTTGTAGCGCGGCGTGACGAGATTGACGATGGCGAGCGAGGCAACGAGCGCCAGCACCGTCGGCACGATGACCCAGCCGCGCTTGCGCGCCAGGGCCGCACCGAGCGCGTGCAGGTCGATGTCGCCGGATTCGACCTGTCCAGGCTTGGCGATGACGGGCGCGGGCTTCGCTTCGGGCTTCGCTTCGATCTTGGCCTCAACCTTGGCTTCGATCTTTTCGGCTTCCGCTTCGCGCTTTTCAGCCTTCGCTTCGCTCTTGGGCGCAGCTTCGCCTTTGGACTTCGCGACGGCCCGCGCGATCACAGCCTTGTCCTTGCCGGCACGCCAGAACGCTAAACGCATCGAACACTCCCGCAGGGCAATGCTGCGACTCTACCTCAACCGGGGCGATTACACTCCATTAAGGTTGCCGCTGGGTTAATCGGGACGACACGCGCCTTGCGCGCGTCGTCCCGTCACCGTTTGTTAACCACGAGGCCCCTTAATCCATCTCGATTATTTCGTGAGAATTGTTCGGCAAGTTGCCGTCGAGCTGGTTTTGATCATGCCCCCCTCTCCCGACCGGCCGCTTCGCATCCTTCACGCCGTGCGCGCTCCGGTCGGCGGCATCTTCCGCCACATCCTCGACGTCGCCAACGGCCAGGTTGACCGCGGCCATCATGTCGGCATCCTCGCCGACAGCCTCACCGGCGGCGAGCGCGCCGACAAGGCGCTGACCGAGCTTGCGCCGCGCCTGAAGCTCGGCGTCCACCGCATGGCGATCCGCCGCGAGCCGTCGCCCGATGACGTCCTGGTATGGCTCCGCATGCGGCGGCTCATCGCCACGCTCAAGCCCGACGTGCTGCACGGCCACGGCGCCAAGGCCGGTGCCTTCATCCGCATGCGGCGGCGCTCGGACGCCACGATCCGGATCTACACCCCGCATGGCGGCTCGCTGCATTATCCGCTCAACACCTTCAAGGGCGAGTTCTACGCGCGGCTCGAACGCGCGCTGATGGACTCCACGGACCTGTTCCTGTTCGAGAGTGCCTTTGCGCGCGACACCTATCAGCGTATCGTCGGCACGCCCAAGGGCGTGGTGCATTGCGTCTTCAACGGCGTGACGCCGGAGGAATTCGAGCCGGTCATCACCGCCGAGGATGCGACCGACCTGTGCTATGTCGGCGAGTTCAGGCACATCAAGGGCGCCGACCTGCTGGTCGATGCCGTGGCGCGCCTGCACGAGGGCGGCAAGAAGGTCACGCTCACGCTCGGCGGCGACGGCGAGGAGACGGCCGCGCTGAAGGCGCAGGTCGAGCGGCTCGGCCTGGCGAACGCCATCCGCTTCATCGGTCACGTCAAGGCGCGCTACGGCTTCTCCAAGGGGCGGCTGCTCGTCGTCCCCTCGCGCGGCGATTCCATGCCTTATGTCGTGATCGAGGCCGGGGCCGCGGGCATTCCGATGATCGCATCCAAGATCGGCGGCATTCCCGAGATCCTGGGCGTCGACAGCCCCGCACTGTTCGGCCCGAGCGATCCCGAGGCCATGGCGGAGGCGATCGCCTCAGCGCTGGACGATCCGCAAACCACCGCGCAACGCGCACTTTCCTTGCGCGAGCGCATCTCGGCGCACTTCTCGCAAGCCGCGATGGTCGAGGGCGTGCTCGCCGGCTATCGCGACGCATTTGCCAATCATTAACCATCCTTAAGTCCAGCTTTAGAGAATCTTCCGATTTGTTCGATAATCGAAGCGCCAGGGTATGCTTGCCCGGGCGCGCAATGCCGTGCCGCGGGTTCTGGAATGGACGTGAACGCCCGTGGAACCGCTCAACGCACGCTCGATGCTCGATGCCGCGGCCAGCGCTGCGGCAAAGCCTGCTGACCAGCCCTTCGTGGAGCGTCGTCGCCGGCTCTCGCCTGCCGCGCTCGACGTCGTCAACCAGAAGGTCGCCCGCGCCTATTCGCCGATCGTGATCGCCGGCTTCGTGCGCCTTGCCGATTTCGCGCTGCTGAGCCTCGTCGGCATCGCAATCTATCTCGGCTACGTCATGCCGCTCGCGGGGGCGTTCAGCTGGATCTATCCAGCCGAGGTCATCGCCGTCGCCATCGCCGCCGTGGTCTGCTTCCAGGCTGCCGACATCTACCAGGTGCAGCTGTTCCGTGGTCAGCTCCGGCAGATGACGCGGATGATCTCGTCCTGGTCGTTCGTCTTCCTGCTCTTCATCGGCATCTCCTTCTTCGCCAAGTTCGGCAGCGAAATCTCGCGGCTGTGGCTCGCCGCCTTCTACTTCCTCGGACTCGCCGCGTTGATTGCCGAGCGCCTGGTGCTGCGCGCGCTGGTCCGCGCCTGGGCGCGCCAGGGCCGGCTCGACCGCCGCACCATCATCGTCGGCTCCGACAGCAACGGCGAGCAGCTGGTCGAGGCGCTGAAGGCGCAGGAGGATTCCGACATCCACGTGCTCGGCGTGTTCGACGACCGCAACGACAGCCGCGCGCTCGACACCTGCGCCGGCGCGCGCAAGCTCGGCAAGGTCGACGACATCGTCGAGTTCGCCCGCCGCACCCGCGTCGACCTCGTGCTGTTCGCGCTGCCGATCTCGGCGGAGACCCGCATCCTGGAGATGCTGAAGAAGCTCTGGGTGCTTCCGGTCGATATCCGCCTCTCCGCGCACACCAACAAGCTGCGCTTTCGGCCCCGCTCCTATTCCTATCTCGGCGAGGTGCCGACGCTCGACGTGTTCGAGGCGCCGATCACCGATTGGGACCTGGTGATGAAATGGCTGTTCGACCGTATTGTCGGCAGCCTTGCGCTGCTCGCAGCCCTGCCGGTGATGGCGTTGGTTGCGCTCGCGGTGAAGCTCGACAGCCCCGGCCCGGTGCTGTTCCGACAGAAGCGGTTCGGCTTCAACAACGAGCGCATCGACGTCTACAAGTTCCGCTCGATGTACCACCATCAGGCCGACCCGACCGCCTCGAAGGTGGTGACCAAGAACGATCCGCGCGTCACCCGCGTCGGCCGCTTCATCCGCAAGACCAGCCTGGACGAGCTGCCGCAGCTCTTCAACGTGGTGTTTTCAGGCAATCTGTCGCTGGTCGGCCCGCGCCCGCATGCGGTGCAGGGCAAGCTGCAGAGCCGGCTGTTCGACGAAGCCGTGGACGGCTATTTCGCCCGCCACCGCGTCAAGCCGGGCATCACCGGTTGGGCCCAGATCAACGGCTGGCGCGGCGAGATCGACAACGAAGAGAAGATCCAGAAGCGCGTCGAGTTCGACCTCTATTACATCGAGAACTGGTCGGTGCTGTTCGACCTCGTCATTCTCCTGAAGACGCCGATCTCGCTGCTGACCAAGAACGAGAACGCGTATTGAGTTTCTCTGTCATGCCCCGCGTAGGCGGGGCATCCAGTACTCCGTAGCGCCAGTGGTTTCCACGATAGGCGCCGCGGAGTACTGGATCGCCCGGTCAAGCCGGGCGATGACGGCTGTGTTGTGGCGCATGAGTTGCGTAAGCGTATGAGCGTGTGATGGCGTATGCGGCGACAGCCGGTGGAGTGAACGCAGCCGCAACGGCCGCGCCCGGCGTGCTGGCGTTGCAGCGCGCGCTGGTGTGGCTGGTCGGCGCCTCTGGCGCCATCGTCTTCATCGAGCCGAGCCCTTACGAGATCGCGACGCTGCTCGCGACCGTCACCTTTTTCGCCACCGGCCTGCGCCTGCGTCTCGTGCTGATGCCGCTGCTGTTGATGCTGATCCTGCTCAATGTCGGCTACACCATCAGCGCGATTCCGCTGTACGAGCGGACGGAGGTGGTGAGCTGGATCGCGACCTCCTGGTACATGGCGGTGACCGTATTGTTCTTCGCCATGGTCATCTCCGAGGACACCGAGGCCCGGCTCGACATGCTGCGCCGCGGCCTCGTGGTCGGCGCGATGATTGCCTCGCTGCTGGCGATGGCCGGCTACTTCCACCTGGTTCCCGGCGGCAACGAGCTCTTGACGCTCTACGGCCGCGCGCGCGGCACCTTCAAGGACCCGAACGTGCTCGGCGCCTACCTGATCCTGCCGGCGCTGTTCGCGCTTCAGAGCGTGGTCTCCGATAAACTGGCCAAGGCATTCCGCAACGTCATCGCCTTCGGCATCATGTCTCTGGCGATCCTGCTCGCCTTCTCGCGTGCGGCCTGGGGCGGCCTGGTGCTGACCTCCGCCTTCATGCTGGCGCTGATGGTGCTGACCAGCCGCACCAATGCGCAACGCTCGCGCATCGTCATCATGGCGATCGTCGCCGCGGTGCTCGGCCTCGCGCTGATCGCCGTGCTGCTGTCGTTCGATTCCACGGCGGAGATGTTCAAGCAGCGCGCGAGCTTCGGCCAGAGCTATGACGAAGGCCGCTTCGGCCGGTTCGGCCGGCACATCCTGGGTGCGGAGATGGCGCTCGATCTGCCGTTCGGCATCGGTCCACTGCAATTCAACCGCTACTTCCCCGAGGACACCCACAACTCCTACCTCAACGCCTTCATGTCCGGCGGCTGGCTCTCCGGCGTGTGCTATCCCGCGCTGGTCTTCACCACCGTCATCATGGGTTTCCGCCACGTCTTCATCCGTGTGCCGTGGCAGCGCGCCTACCTCGCGATCTTTTCCGCCTTCCTCGGCACCGTCGGCGAAAGCTTCGTGATCGACACCGACCACTGGCGGCACTTCTGGATGATGCTGGGCGCAGTGTGGGGGATGATCGCAGCCGCGCAAGCCTACAAGCTCAGGTCCGGCGAGGACGCTTCTTCAGCTTGAGATCCGGCCGCTTTTCCGGCGGCGTGTCGAGCAGACCTTTCAGTGCCTCGGTCGCCGCGAGCGTGCCCTTGTATGCTTCATTGGAGAAGCGAAGCAGCAGCCGCAATTCCTCGTCGGAATAGCCGTTGCAGACGTTCTCCATCGCCTGCTGCATCGGCACGTAATACTGGCCGAGGCCGGCGATCGCCTCCGGCACGACCGTGATGAAGACCTTGCGACGATCCTTCTCGTCTCTTTCGCGCCGCACTAGGCCCGCCTTTTCGAGCCGGTCGACAACACCGGTGATGGCACCGGTGGTCAGGCCGGTGACCTCGGCGAGCCGCCCTGCCGTGACGCGGCCTTCGAGATACAGGATGTCCATGCATTCGAGATCGGAATTGGCAATTCCGGCAACGTTGGCAACGGTCTGTCCGTAGAGCACGCCCTGCGCGGAGGACCTGCGCATGGCGTCCTCGAGTTCCTGCAGCAGCGCAGCGCGCGCCTTCGTCCTTGACAAGGCCCACCTCATCTCTTAGGCAATATATATCTTAGTCACTAAGATAATTAGTGACCGTAATTTCTCCTAGCACCACGGAAACGTCGGGAGCAAGCCATGGCCCACCGTCCCAGCAAGGCGTTGATCATCGGCGCCGGCATCGCCGGCCCCGTCGCCGCGATCCTGCTGCGCCGCGCCGGCATCGAATCCGCGATCTACGAGGCCTGGCCCTATTCGAAAGGGACCGGCGGCGGCCTGCAGATCGCACCGAACGGCATGCATGTCCTGGACGAGATCGGGCTGGCGAAGCAGCTGATCGACCGCGGCTCGGTCGCGGAAGCCTTCAACTTCTATTCGCAGGGCGGCGAGAAGCTCGGCTCGATCAACCGCGACCTGGCGCGGCGCTTCGGCCAGCCGGCCGTCAACATCGCGCGCGCCACGCTGAACGAGATCCTGATCGACAAGGCCTGGTGCGCCTCTGTCTCGCTCTGTTTCGAGAAGCGCCTGATCAAGATCGAGGACCGCGGCGACCAGCCGATCATCGCCTACTTCGCCGACGGCACCGCCGCCGAAGGCGACTTCCTGATCGGCGCCGACGGCGTGCACTCGGTCGTGCGCCGCCAGGTCGTGCCCGACGGCCCGCAGCCGTTCGACACCGGCCTGATCGGCTTCGGCGGCTTCGTGCCGCACGCCGTGCTCGACGGCAGATCCATCGGCCAGCACGTCGAAACGACGTTCGGACAGAGCGGCTTCTTCGGCTACGGCTATTGCAGCTCCGATCCGAAAGACGGCGTGATGTGGTGGAGCACGCAGCCGGCGCACGGCATGGACGCGGCGACGTTCCGCGCGCTCGACCATGCGACGCTGAAGCAGCATCTGCACAGCTTCCATCACGGCTGGCATGATCCGATCCCCGCCATCATCGAAACGGCCGAGAACATCGTGGTCACCGACACGCTCGACGTCGCGACCCTGCCGACATGGTCGCGCAAGCGTTCGCTTCTGATCGGCGATGCCGCGCACGCGACCAGCCCCCATGCCGGCCAGGGCGCCTCGCTGGCGCTGGAGGACGCGTTGCGCTTCGCGCGGCTGATGCAGGAGGGCCAGGAACTCGGCGCCACCTTCCAGGCCTTCGAGGCCGAGCGCCGCCCGCGCACCGAGAAGATCGTCGCGATCGCCCGCCGCAACGGCAACAACAAGCGCGAGTTCAGCGCCACCGGCGCCTGGATGCGCAATCAGATGCTGAAATGGCTGCTGCCGCTGGGCGCCAAGGGCATGGACTTCATGTACGCGTACGATGCGCGGGCGGGCGTGACAGAGACGGTGCCGTAGGGTGGGCAAAGCGCAGCGTGCCCACCACCGAGAGATGGTGGGCACGGCGCGTTGCGCCTTTGCCCACCCTACGAGAGCCAACCTAGCTCTCCACTTTGAACGTCAGCCCGGCATTGTCCTGCAGCCGCTTGATCAGCTTGTGCTGCATCGCTGCGCCCGGCGTCCAGATCCCACCCGGCACATCGCTCGCATCGCGCAGCAGGCAGATCGCGCATTCGGAGATCATCTTGGAGGTCGAGCCGTAGCCGGGATCGCGGTCTCCGGTGACGCCGGCGCGGACCATGCGGCCGTCGGGGGCGATCGCGACATAGAGCAGATTGAACAGGCCGTTCTCCCGCTCCTCCTTCGACGGCCCCTCGCCCGGCTTCGGCGCGTTCGGTCCGGTCTTCTCGGCGTTAGCCGCCATCACGCGCTTGGCGTTGGCCTCACCCTTCTCGCCGGGGCCAGTCAGCACCATCTCGTCGTAGACGAAGTCCTTCCCGTAGGGAAAGCCCATCAGCATGTTGGAGCGATGGACGTTGCGGGTGTTGATCAGCGCCATCATGAACGGCGCGGCCCAGGATTGCAGGTCCTCCTCGAAGACCGCCCTGTTGCCCTTGGGCTGCTTCGGGCCGGTGAAATCAGGCGTCAGCGCGAAGTGGTCGTTGAGGATGGCGACGAGGCTGAGATCCTTGGCGACGGCGTCGAAGGTCGCCTTCGCGCTCGCCGCCGTGCCGCCTGACAACGTGCCGCGCATGTCGCGCACGCGGCCCTTCACGCGCGGTGCCGGCGCGCCGAACACGCGCCTGGCTTCCTCCTGCACGAAGAAGGTGCCGAGCTCGAACGGCACGGAATCATAGCCGCAGGAGAACACGATGCGCGCGCCGCTCGCCTTGGCCGCCGCCTCGTACTTGTCGATCATCTGCCGCATCCAGACCGGCTCGCCGCAGAGATCGAAATAATCGACACCCGCAGCGACGCAGGCAGCTAACAGGTCCTCGCCGTAGAACTGGTAGGGGCCGACCGTCGTGATCACCGATTTGGTTTGCGCCACCATCGCCTTCAGCGACGCCGCATCCGACGCATCCGCCACGATCAGCGGCGTGTCGGCCGGCGCGCCGATCCCATCGCGCACCGATTTCAGCTTGTCGAGGCTGCGGCCCGCCATCGCCCATTTCAGCGCCTTGTCGTCCTTGTAATGCGCCGCCAGATATTCGGCGACGAGCTGGCCGGTGAAGCCGGTCGCGCCGTAGACGACGATGTCGAATTTCGCAGAGCTCATGATCGGCCTTTACTTCTTCGCGTAGCTCACGCCCATGCCGGCACGGACGTCGCTTTGAATGCCATAGGGCGGGATCGGGTAGCGCAGGCCGTTCTTCGCCAGCGCCTTCATGCCCTCGATTGCCTTGGCGAGATGCGAGGGCTTCAATGCCATCAGCATCTCCTCGTCCGGCACGCCGCCATAGCGCCGTTCGGCATAGCATGGCAAGGACAGGCTGGGCTCCCCGGTCTTGAGCGCCCGCCCCCAGGAATCCGCGCAGGCGGTCTCGCCGACCACGCCCCATTCGAACTTCTTGTAGCCGGTATATTGCAGCCCGTTGATCAGGATGATCATCTGCCCCGGCGTCGCATAGACGAGGCAGATATCGGGAGGATCGAGCCGGCCGCTCGCGAGCGGGCTGACGGCGAGCGCCTGATAGTGCCCGAACGGAACCACGTCCAGCGCCGCCTGGCGGTTGCGCGCGTCCTCCGCCGTGCTGTGCCAGACCCCGACATAGTTTTCGCCGGCGAGCCATTTCTCGTCCTGCGGCGCAAGACCGATCACCGCGCGGCATTGGGCGCCTACGAGATCGTCGGCGGTGATGCCGACGGTCCAGCCCAGGCGCGCGGCCATGCTGACAATCTGATCGGTGGTGTGAATTGCGTTCGGGCGGCGGATCTTCGGGATCGCCTCCATTTCTGCGACGCTCGCGAACAGCTTCATGCCGATCACGTTCGTCTTCAGCCGCAGCAGGCTGTTGAGATCGGCGACGAGGCCGGCAAGGTCGATCCTGCCCGTACTCTGCTGTTGCATGGCTTCCTCCGCGCCGGCGATGGTGCGCCGCGTATTCTTGTTTTGCGGCTTTGTTCTAGTCCCTGCCCGGTCCCGGAAGCAACTCGGAGATCCTGCCCATCAGACGGTAAGCGGTAAGACCGATCCACTCGCGCACCGCAACTTCGGTTCGTCTCAAGCCGTCCGCGCCCATGTTGGTGAAGGAGAATAGATCCTCACGTCCTCCCATCCGCCAGTCCACCGGATAGGCCTCGACGTCAAATCCGGCCTTGCGGAAGATTCCCATCGAGCGCGGCATATGGAAGGCCGACGTCACCAGGAGCCAGCGCTCGCCGGGCTTTGGCGATACCAATTGCTTGGTGAAGATCGCATTCTCCCAGGTGTTGCGGGAGTTACGCTCGAGGATCAGGCGGTCCTTCGCGATGCCGAGATTCTCCAGGATCGGCGCGGAATAGTCGGCCTCCCTGGCCTCGCTCGACACCAGGTTCGCGGAGCCGCCGGTGAAGACGATGCGCGCATTGGGGTAGCGGCGCGCAAGCTCGGCCGGCGCAAACAGACGATCGGCCGCGTGCGCGACGACCGGCGTGCGATGCGCCGCCGACAGATCGGTGTCGACCGAGCCGCCGAGCACGATGATGCCGTCGGGCGCGCCGCGCGAGGCGTCCCACGCCGGGAAGCGCGACTCCAGCGGGTAGATCAGGAGATTGCCGAGCGGCGAGAACGCTGCGAGCGCCAGCAGCACCAGCGTGGTCACGGCAAGCCGGCGGCCAAACGCGGCAAAGCGCGTCGCCATCAGCACGACAGATACAATTCCGAGCTCGACCAGAAGATTGATCGGCAGCAGCGCGACGCCAATGGTCTTGGAGAGAGCGAAAAACAGAGGAGCCTCGCTGGAATGATCGTGCCTGCCATGCGCGGGCTTGGCCGGCACGGCCTTGTTCGGAAATCCTTCTTGAAAGAGGATCGATCGCCGGGTCAAGCCCGGACCGATCAAACCAACCGGACGCGGCAAATGACCCATCATCACCTGCATTCCAGCCCCGAAACCTGCCATTGGGGCTTCTTCGAAGCCGCACTCGAGCCCGTCCTCACCGTGGCCAGCGGCGACGAGGTGACGGTCGACACCATCAGCGGCGGTCCCGACATGCTGCCTGATCGCGACAGGTTTCACATTCCGCCCGAGATGCACGAGGTTCATGCCAGGAGCGAACGCATGCTGCCGGGCCACATCCTCACCGGTCCGATCGCGATCGAAGGGGCCGAGCCCGGCGACGTGCTCGCGGTCGAGATCCTCGACGTGCAGCTCCGGCAGGATTGGGGCTGGAACATGATCAAGCCGCTGTCCGGCACCCTACCCGACGATTTCCACGAGACGCGGATCCTGAACATTCCGCTCGACCGTGCCAGGATGGTCGGCCGCATGCCGTGGGGCCTCGACCTGCCGCTGAAGCCGTTCTTCGGCGTGATGGGCGTATCGCCACCGCCTGGCTGGGGCCGCATCTCCTCGCTGATCCCGCGCGCGATGGGCGGCAATCTCGACAACAAGGAGCTTGGAGCCGGTGCGACGCTGTATCTGCCGGTGTTCGTGCCGGGGGCAATGTTCTCCTGCGGCGACGGCCATGGCGTGCAGGGCGACGGCGAGGTCTGCGTCACCGCGATCGAGACCGCGCTGCAGGGCCGCTTCCGCCTGACGCTCCGCAAGGACCTGAAGCTCGACTACCCCCGCGCCGAGACGCCGGCGCACTACATGACCATGGGGATGGACCCCGATCTCGACCAATGCGTGGTGCGCGCGCTCCGCGACATGATCGCGCTGCTCGGCGAAACGCGAAATCTGTCGCGCGAGGATGCCTACACGCTGTGCAGCCTCGCCGCCGATCTCCGGGTGACCCAGACCGTCAACGGCGCCAAAGGCATCCATTGCATGATCGAAAAGGCGATCGTGCACGGCTGAGCCGCCGCGCCCTTTCCTGACCTGCCGACATCACGCCGCCGCCCGGTCTTCCCGGCGGCGCGTCGTGATGTGTCCGATTCTCAAGCGATTCCAATCACGTGAGCTTCCGCCCCAGCGCTGATTTGACTTCCACCCCCGAACCTAAATAGAGTCTTAATCGTTACTTTTATGTACCCGAGTAAGAGGCTAGCGTTCGGGCCATGGCCACCGAAAAAGCCGAGACTGACCGCATTCCCGTAACCTTGGCGCTCTCGACCATCGCGTATCTGGAGAAGCTGGTGAGACAGGGCACCCACGGCACCAGCGTTCCCGGCGTCGCACGGACATTGATCGAGGAAGGCATCCGTCTCGCCATCAAAGACGGTCTTCTGTCGATCCGCGACAATGGCAGGACGTGAGCGCGCTCGGTACGTGAGGCGGACGGATCTCGAGACCGCGGATGGCCGACATCTGCAACCTGGGATCGCCGACAAATGCCTGTTCTCTCACCGACCTGGACCGACGAACGAATCGAACTCCTGAAGCAGCACTTCGAGGCCGGCCTCTCCTGTCGCGAGATCGCCGCCGACATCGGCGTCAGCCGCAACGCGGTGATCGGCAAATTGTCGCGGCTCAATCTGACGCGCGGCCGGACGGTCGACGACCGAAAGGTCCAGGACAAAGGCCTGGCGCCGGCGCGGATGCGCAAGGCCGTGCCGCGGCTGCAATACGAGATGCTCGCCACGATCTATGGCGAGACCGATGCGCCGGTGTTTGCCGGCCCAATCGACGAGGCCAACCGCTGCTCGTTGCTGGAGCTGTCGGAGAATCGCTGCCGCTGGCCGATCTCGACGCCGGGCGCAGCCGATTTCTGCTTCTGCGGCAACACGGCGCCGGACGGCCAGCCCTATTGCGCCGGCCACAGCCGCCTCGCCTACCGGCCGCCGGCGCGCACCCGCGTGATACGCGGCTGACGTTGCGGGCATCTGGACAACAAAAAACCTCCGGCGGGGCATCGCCGGAGGTTTCTGGAGGCTTAGCATGAAGCTAAGAGCCACAACTTTCGTATCTGGCTGGCAGTGATATAGCTTAGTAGCTCAAGTAAGTAAATAAGTTTGACGCGACGGAATCGCATGGCTCGCCTTCGTGTTCCGCAACGGCATTCGATTTTCCGAAACTCTTGCCCATGAAAAACCCCGGCGGTTTCCCGCCGGGGGTCTCCGATCGATTTGCGCGATCGATGATCAGAAGTTGCGCTGAGCGCGCAGCAGCATGCTCACCGAGTCCTGGTCCTTCAGCTCGTACACGGCCGCCGGCTTCGCAGCGCTGGCAATGCCCGGGCTCGCGATGAAGCCGGAGTACTTCTGGTCCAGACGCGACCAGCTCAAGTCGGCAGTGAACGCCAGGCCCTTGACCGGGGTCCACACGGTGTTCACACCGACCACCGCGAAGTTGAAGTCCGGATTACAGGTCGAACCGGCCAACCCGATTGCGGCGAAGTTGGTGCAGATCAGGGCCTTGCCCGTGTTGCCGTACTTCAGCTGGGCGTAGCCACCGTAGATGGCGCTGGCCCAGTTCGGGCTCCAGTTGTGGGTATAACCGCCACGGAAGCCCCAGGTCTTGACGGTATCGATGCCGGTACCGGTTCCGAACACGCCGTCGGCGAGACCGGCGAACCCGGTGCTCTGATACGCGCCGTTGCCGCTGCCGCTGAACATGAAGAAGCTCTGCGGGAACAGGCTCTGGAAGTTGTAGCGGGTCGCACCATCGGTGTAGACGGCCTGCAGGTTGATGACGTCACCCGCGCCGGTCGGGATGTTCTTGATCGACAAGGCGCCCTGCACGGCCCAGCCCCACTTGTCGGAGGGATGACCGGTCACTTCAGTCGCGCCGTAATAGGCTGAATGCAGCTCATGGGCCGCGACCGAGATCTGCGCCAGACCCCAGGCCTGGTCGACACGAACCTGACCGATCACCTCGGGCATGCGCGTGCCGCCCCAGGCGCTGGCGCCATAGACGCCGGTCACGAACTGCGCCGCCGTACCCGACGACACGTTCCAGAGGTTCGATTGACCATTGTTCGCCGAGGTCTCGTCCTGCAGCGCGAACGAAGCAGTGATGCCCTGGCCGAAGTCAGCCGTGTAGGCAACCTGGTTCACGCCGTTGACGTGGTTGGAGCCGCCCGGAAGGGTATCGGGGCCGCCGGCCGGATAGCTCTGCCAGGGAGCGTCGAAGATCGAGACCGTGCGGCCGAAGGTGAAGCCCGCGAACTGGATGAACGCATGGTAGAGACCGAGCGAGGCCGAACTGGTCGAGAACGCCGACGGGTTGCTGCCGGTGACGTTCGTGGAGTCGTAGCTGACGACCAGGTCGGCGTAGGTGCGAACAACGCCGTATTCGGTCGCCGTGCGGGTATCGACGTTGAAGTCCAGACGAGCGCGGCTGTAGTAGTAGTTGGTCAGACGGTTGTTGGACCCGCCGTTCACACTGCTCGAGCTGTTCCTGAAGCCATAGTCGCCGCCGCCGCCGAGAAGCATGTCAGCGCGGATGTAACCACCAAACTTGATGCAGGTATCGGTGCCCGGCATGTAGTAGAAACCCGCGCCGTAGAGCGAGCAGATCTTCACGTATTCGACTGCCTTGGCCTTGACCGGAAGATCAGCCGCCTGAGCTCCACCAACGGCGATCAGTCCCGCCGCAGTGCCGAGCAAAAGGCTCTTCACCACTTTCATTTAAAACCTCCAAGTTGCTCATTTCACGGAGACCGGACCGTGAGGCCCCCCAGATCCCCGTCTCTTCATCAAATCCGCTCGGCCGCTTCGCGTTTTCGGACGTACCTGCATTCGCGAGGGACGTGAGCGAACCACCTGCAACGGGACGATCGAGAACCCCCCACCGTCGGGATCAATATGCCCGCGCCGTTCCGTTAATCAAAATAGTTTATTAGATCAGCTTTGTGGTTTCACTAACCCTGTGGCCGCAACGCAACAGCGGTGTTGAGCCAAAAAGCCTGATCGGGTCATATTTGTAGTTTTCGTGACACCATTACCCTGCTCTGCACTTGCGTCAGAGCAGAGTTGCGTGGACTATGCCCGCCGAAAATGAGCCGGAAAGAGAATCAGCTTGCGGGAGTGACGCTGTGTCCGCGACGAGGAAGGAAGGCGCGCGCCTGCGCACCATCGGCAACCTGGATATCATCAGGCGATTCACCTGGGAGATATCGTCGATCAACATGTATCTCGAGGAGCTGCGTCAGTTCTGGGCGAGGACGCTCGGCATCAGCGGACCGCAATGGCTGATCCTGATGGCCATCTCGGACCTCGACAAGGACGACGGCATTCCGGTCAACGTCGTGTCCAAGCTCCTCCACGTCGATCCGTCCTTCGTCACCACCCAGTCCAAGCTGCTGGAGAAGAAGGGCCTTTTGCGCCGCCGCCCCTCGCCGACCGACGCGCGCGTGGTCCGGCTATCCCTGACCGAGAAAACGCAGAAGCACCTGGCGAGCCTCAACGAGCAGTACAAGACCATCAAGGAATTCGTCTTCCAGGAGTTCGACGAGGCCGAGCTCGCCGAATTCACCACCAAGCTCGCGACGCTGAAGACCCGGCTGGAAAAGGCCTGCGTCCGCCTCAGCCTGGACCTCTGACGGCTCGCCGCTAGATCCGCCCCGCGCCACGGAGCCGCGATTCCAGCCAGTCGAATATATATTCGTTGGCAAGGCTCGGATTGTCGGCATGGGCCTGCGCGGCGCCGGTCTCCGCCGCGGTGAACACTTTCAGCGTGACATCCGAGCTGCCGAGCCGGGAATTCCGGACGAGCTGACGCGCCCGGTCGGCCTTGAGCCAGCCGTCCTCCCCGAGCGTGATCAGCACCGGGCAGTCGGCGCTGGAGGCCATCAGCGGCGCATGCGGCACAGGGACGATGCTGACGTCGCTCATCGCGAATCGGCTGGCGAAAAAGGCCCGCTCGTGCAGATCCCACAGGCCGCCGTCGCAGACGGCGGCGGCAAGCCGCGGCTCCTGCAGCACCGCGCGCGCCACGAAGGACGAGCCCCAGCCATCGGCGATGATCCCGACCCGCGCGAAATCGACGTCCTGCCGCATCTCCAGATAATCCATGACGCCGGGGATCGCGCTCTCGAGATCCTGGCGCCGCAATAGCGCCTCGAGAAAATCGTCGCGCTGGTCGCCGAACAGGTCGAGCGCCAGCATCGAGAAGCCACGCTCGCGCGCGTGCGGCACGAGCTTGAACAGAAATTCTTCCTTGCGGTGGCCGGGCTCGCCGATGCAGATCACGGTCGGCGCCGGCTCCTTCCCCGATGGCGCAGGCAGGAAGTATCCCTGCAGCGAGTGCCCGTCGAGCCAGGGTATCGTCACCACCTCGCCGGCCGGGCTGCGCGCGGCGAGATAGCGGCGCGCGCATTCCTGCATGGCCAGCACGGCGACCCAGCGGCGCTCGTCGGCGGGATCGAGCGGCATCGCTGCGGCACCATAATAGTTCATGGCGCGCAGCCAATTGCGCTGCGCACTGGCGCGGTGGCCCTCCGCGAACGCGGTCTCCGCGCGCTGCCGATTGGTCTGCGCCAGCTTCTTCCACTCGCGGTGCCAGGAGCGGTCGTCGCCGCGCTTCAGCTGCCGCGCGATCATCAGGCATTCCGCGATCGTGGCGCCGCCCTCCTGGGCCGCCGCGAGCAGCCGCGTGAACTCAGCTGAAATGTCCTCTCGCTCCGGGCAAAAGGTCCAGTCGTCGGAGAGGCATGCGGGCATCATTGGGAGCTACGCTCTAATCGTCGCGTTACCCCGATTGACTAAACCATTTCAAGTCGCCGACCAAGCCGGCGCGCGCGTCATTACAGGCATGTGAGATCAACATCGCTTGAACAACGTCATGACGGATGCGTGACATTGCAACAGATCATGGTGCGCGACGAACATTGGCGGGAGCTGGCACTTAGAATTGTCCAAGTATCTCTTGCCATGACGACCATCATAGCCATATCGGCGCGCCTTGCTGGGCGCGCTAAAGAATATGACCCCTAGCCGCGGCGTGCGCGCACGCCTCTCCTTCGAGACGGCGCTGACGTGCCTCCTCGGGTGCGATGGGTGGGCGCCCCGGCAGCGGCCTCAACCAAGCCGCCAGCCGACCTCCTGCGTAAAACTTTCGAAGAAGGCGCGGTCATAGGCCTGCTCCGGCGCGGCGCGCACGCGCTCGTCGAGAAGCTTGGCGTCCTCGCCGACCAGAATGCGCCACCGCTCCGCCTTGACCCCGTCGAGGATGATCTTGGCGGCTTCTGCCGCCGTCGTCGGCGCATCCTCCAGGAAGCTGCGGGCGCGCTCGGCGAACGCCGCCTGGATGTCCTCGTCCGACATCCCGTCGGCATCCGGCACGCCGGCCGCGACCATGCGCTTGCGGGTCAGCGCGACCTCATCGGCATTGAGCCGCTCCGAGCCGTCGGCGCTCTGCACCTTGCGCGAGTTGGAGACGATCGAGGTGCCGATATGGCCGGGCATCACCACCGAGCATTTGACGTGCGGCGCATGCAGGCGCAAATCGTTGATCAGCGCTTCGGTGAATCCCTTCACTGCGAATTTGGCCGCACTGTAGGCGGTGTGCGCCTGGTTCATGCCGATCGAGGCCCAGAAGCCGTTGACGCTGGCGGTGTTGACGATGTGGGCTTCGTCCGCGGCCACCAGCATCGGCAGGAAGGTGCGCACGCCGAGATAGACGCCGCCCCAGCAGATGTTGAAGGTGCGCTCCCATTGCTCGCGGGTGTTGGTGAACAGGCTGCCGCCGCCGCCAATGCCGGCATTGTTGAACAACAGATGGATCCTGTCGGTCTGCTGCTGCTCGGCGAGCTCGTCGCGAAAACGCTTCAGATGGTCCTCGATCGCGACGTCGGCGACGTGCGTCGTGACGCGCAGCCCCTGCGGCAGCTTCTCGGCCTCGCACAGCCGCTTGGTCTCGGCCATCGCGGCATCCGAGATGTCGCACATGGCGACGTTGCAGCCCTCGGCCACGAGCTGCCGCGCGAGCTCGCGCCCCATGCCCGTGCCGCCGCCGGTGATGACTGCGATCTTTCCAGCAAAATCCTTCATGGGACTTCGGTCCCTCCCCTTGTCGGTGTGTTTCTTGGTCACGGCGCCGCTGACCGCGGCGCGCGCAAAACTGTAGCAGCGCGACATCCGCGGGTAAAAGCCGTGCGCTGCCCTCTTCGCCTTCGGTAATTTCGGCGGGCGGACTACGCGCGATGTTGCGCGCGGGCCTTGTGAAGTGGCTCATAGGCGACACGGCCCGGATAATCGATCATTCCTGAGTATTTTCCAGCGGGTTCCCCGTATTTGTCCGGCTTCGGGTTAATGGCAATTTTTCTACAATCCGAATCGCCAAATGGGGGTGGACGCTGGATTGAGTCGGCCAGGCCAGCGTGTTGTTTGCGTGTCACAGGCTCTGGCACTCCGCTTGCATCCTCTTCGTGGTCAGAAACAACCAACGAGGTGATAGGAATGTTCGTGACCGTCGTTGCCGTGCTTTGCCGGCTGGGCGCAGCCAGCTCAGGCAGTTGCGTCGAGGAAATCGTGACCGACAGCAACATGACACCCGAAATTTCGCTGATGCAGTGCGCGATCGGCGCACAAGCGCCTCTCGCGAAGTGGATGGGTGAGCATCCGATCTATCACGCGAACTGGCGCCTCGAGCGCTACAAATGCGTGCCGGGTCACTATGAGATCAAGGGCCACGCCTAAGGCCCCGCAAAACCACTGGTACCGAGACCACGGATACCAGAACGTTCAATCCAAGAGGAAACGCCCGGGGGCCGCTTATTCCCTCCGCGCGGACACAGCGCCAGACCGATCACGGCAGCGCTCTGTGACAATGATCACGCCCTCCCTCTAAGCCACTTCACGCAAGATGATCGCGCGTGCCCGCCGTCCTTCCGGCGTCGGCATCAGCGCGAAGTTGTGCGGCTGCTCGCGCAATAGATGCAGCTCGACCGGCACGCCCACCGCCCTCGCCCTTGCGGCAAGATCGACGCTGTCGGGATAGAGAAGATCGCGGGTGCCCGAAAAGATCGTCATCGGTGCGAGCGCGTGGAAGCCGCCGTTGAGCGGGCTGACGAAGGGATGGCCGACTTCGAGCTCGCCGGCATAGAGCCGCGCCGCCTCGACGATGCCCGGAATATCCTGGATCGGATCGCGCGCCGCGATCGCAACCTGCTCCGGACGGCTGACCGAGGCATCGGCCGCGGGCGAGATCAGCAGCATCCGGCTCGGCTGCCGATGACCGCGATCGCGCAGCCATTGGCAGGCGGCGAGCGCAAGGCCAGCGCCGGCCGAATTGCCGACGACCGTCACCTTTGCATCGCCCGCGTCTTCCAGCAGCATGCGCAGCAGCTCGGCCGTCGCCGGCACGACGTCCTTGGCGGTCGCCCGCGGCGCCAGCGGGTAGATCGGCACGACGCAGCAGATTCGCGCCTTGCGCGTCATCTCACCGATGAAGCGCCAATGCGCCGGCGCGATCTCGTTGATGTAGCCGCCGCCATGCAGGAACATGACGTAGTTGCAGCCCTCGTGGCCTGACGCCGGCTCGGTGTAGTAGACCGGCCAGCCGCCCATCTTGGTCAGCGTCACCTCGACGTTGCCGACCCCGATCGGCTCGTGAGAGGCCGGCGCCAGCGCCAGCTTCTGCACACGCGCCAGCACCGCCTCGGCGGATGCGAGCTGCTGCTTGTAGGGAAGCTGCCGCAGCAGCAGGTTGAGGGCCCGGCTTTGCAGGCTTGGTGCTGGATCGCGCGGCGCCCGCGCGCCGAATACGCAGCCGCCCGGACAGAATTGGAAGGCCGATACAAGTTTCGCAACGCTCATCGCCACATCCCCATCCGGCTGTTTCGACCCGGCGACGAAGAGGGTTGCCGACCCGCCGCCATTGGTCGATATAATGCGAGCATTCACTCGCTTTTCCTACTCGCATTCAGATCACAAGTCCGTGGCCCGCAAACCGTCCACAACACCCCGGAAAAATGCCTCGCAGGAGCGATCCCGCGCCACCGTCGACGCGCTGGTCGAGGCAACTGCTCGCATTCTGGTCAAGGAAGGCTTCGAGAAGGCCAGTACCAACCGCATCGCCGAGATCGCCGGCGTCAGCGTCGGCTCGCTCTACCAATATTTTCCCAGCAAGGAGGCCCTCGTCGCCGCCGTGATCGATCGCCACAATGATGCGATCATGAATGTCGTCCGCGCCGCCTTCGCGGAGGTCGCCGACCTGCCGATCGAGATGGCAGTGCACCGCCTCGTCACCGTCGCGATCGAGGCCCATCACATCGACCCGAACCTGCATCGCGTCCTCGCCGAGCAGATCCCCCGCTCCGGTCACCTCGCGGAAGTCGAAGCCTACAGCCACGAAATCCACGCCCTCGTGCGCACCTATCTCGAACGCCACCGCAAGGAGATGCGCAAGATCGATCCCGCGCTCGCAGCATTCATGTGCGTGAGCGCGATCGAAGCCATCGCGCACAACACCGTGCTGAACGGAGAGATGCTGTCGGAGAAGATGGTGAAGGTGCTGGTGGACGAGACGACGCGGATGGTGGTGGGGTATTTGAGGTAGCGGAGCCTGAGATTACGGAAATCGGCGACAGCGCGCCCATTTGGATGAGGCAGCGTCCTGCGCCCTGAGAGGCGCGCCAGAATGCAGTCCAGCACTGTCACCGTAATGTCCGAACACGACGGATCGAGGAAGCGCCCACTTCGCCAGGCCCGATGACACAAAGCGCACCGCGTTTGTTCGGGACCAAGTTACCATGCATAGTACCGGGGCTCTCGGCGGGCCGCTTGACTCAGGTCAATATCCCGCGGGCCTCAGCGCGCCAACATTGTCATATGGGTGTTGTATTGCCTGCCATCTAGCGTGAGCGATCCCGGCGGAGTGCCGGGGCGCGGACATCGATCGTGAATCGTGACACGACGGAAAGCAGAATGAAGCTCGCGCTTGCGCTGCCACCACCGCAACGTGATTTGCGTCTCGACCTGTTTCGCGGCCTCGCCAACTGGGCGATGTTTCTCGGCCATGTGCCCGGCACAGTGCTGGTGTGGTGTTCGTTCCGAAATTATGGATTCAGCGACGGGGCCGACCTGTTCGTGTTCATCTCCGGCTACACCTCGGCGCTCGTTTATACCCGAAAAATGGAGCGAGGCTTTGTGTTCGGAACGAGCAGGCTCTTCAGGCGCGTATGGCAAATCTACACCGCCCATATCGTGCTATTCATGATCTACCTGGCTTTCATCCATTTCCTGTCGGAGAGGTTCAACGCGCCTGATCTGATCGATCTGTTCAACGCCGGACCGGTCACCAGCGCGCCGATCGAGATGATGACGCAGGGGCTTTTGCTGCGATACAAGCCTCTGAATTTGGACGTGCTGCCGCTGTACGTCGTCTTGATGGGCCTGTTTCCTCCGATCCTCTGGTTGATGTTGAGATTTCCCGACGCCGCCATGATCGGGTCGGTGCTGTTATATCTGGCTGCGCGGCAATTCCATTGGAACCTGCCTTCCTATCCGTCGGGAAGCTGGTACTTCAATCCGCTGGCGTGGCAGCTTCTGTTTGTCACGGGCGCATGGCTCGCGTTGACCGGTGCGGGGCGTCTGCATTTCTTGCTGCGGTCCAGGTTCGTGCTGGTTGTTGCGGTTGCCTATTTGATTTTTGCGGCGATCATGACGTTAGCTGCTCACCAGCCTCAGCTCCGGGCCTTGTTTGCGCCTGCCTTGTTCGAGCTTTTCAATCCCAACGACAAGACCAATCTGGCGCCCTACCGCTATCTTCATTTGATGGTGCTGATTATCCTTGGTGCCCGGTTCATACCGATCGATGCGCGCGGGCTACAAGCCACCATCTTGCGACCCCTGGTAAAGTGCGGCCAGCAGTCCCTCGAAGTGTTCTGTGTCGGCATTCTCCTGGCCTTCATCGGGTACTTCATCCTGCAGTTGGCAGGGAACGGCATCCTCGCTCAACTGCTCGTCGGAGCTGCGGGAATCGCGATCATGACGGCGGTTGCCTACTACAGATCCTGGTCAAAGCGAGTAGAGAAACCTTCACATGAGAGTCCGGTGGATGGAAAGAGGGCGCCGGAAAGCACCGGCCCCCTTGAGCATCTTGTAGTGCGCGCCGCCGGAACGGTGCCGCAGGTCGCTTGCGGGACGGGTACGCAGCAGCAGCCGTTAAGGGAAGTTTGACAACCGCGCCGGCCGTCAAGATCGCGATCGAGGCCCATTCCATCGACCCGAATCTGCACCGCGTCCTCGCCGAGCAGATCCCCCGCTCCGGCCACCTCGCCGAGGTCGAGGCCTACAGCCACGAAATCCACGCCCTCGTGCGCGCCTATCTCGAACGTCACCGGAAGGAGATGCGCAAGCTCGACCCCGCGCTCGCAGCGTTCATGTGCGTGAGCACGATCGAAGCCATCGCGCACAACACGGCGCTGAACGCAGCCGAGATGCTGTCGGAGAAAATTGGTGAAGGTGCTGGTGGACGAGACGACAAGGATGGTGGTGGGGTATTTGAGCTGGGTGGGCGACAAGCCAGGGCACTTGCGATCTAGCTCCGCACGATGCTTCTTGAGCTTCGCATCTGGCCTGATGACGATCGCACTGCTCGCGTCCAAAGCTGATCGTATTTGCGCCACTCATCCTCCGCCGGGACGCGACCGCGTCAGTCGTCGCGCGCTAACTCGCCTCGCTAATTTAAATATTTAAATATATTTAATTTTGACAAATTAAATCATTATTATGCTCCGCGATGTCGGTATGTCATCACGGTTTTGCGCGTCTTGAGGAACGCGACCTCTGAGCTTGCATTGTCGGCTTGATCTTCAATCGTTCACGAGGCCGACAATGCATCTTCTCGTCAGAATGGCGGCGATTGCGACAGTCCCTGCTTGGATCGGATTGAACGCGAACGGCGCTGCAGCACAGGATTTCCATGACCGGTGGTCCATCATTCCGAAGGCTCAGGCAGAGCCGGCGCCTGCTGGACCCGAACAGCCGAAGAAGGATCAGATTGAGGCGCCACCTCCAACCGCACAAGAGCCATCGGCTGATCGCTCGGGCATGCGATCTTTCAATCGAGTCTTTTCGGGAAAGGCCTCCTATTATTCATATTCCAAAGGCAAGACAGCGAGCGGTTCGACATTCAATCGGAATCACCTCACGGCGGCGCATCGCAGCCTGCCGTTCGGCACCAAGGTCCGCGTGACCCATGGAGGAAGCAGCGTCATCGTCACCATCAACGACAGAGGCCCGTTCATTCGTGGCCGCGTCCTCGATCTCTCGCTCGCTGCCGCGCGCAGCTTGGGGATTACGAATCGCGGCGTAGCTCAGGTTCGTGCCGAGGTGTTGTAGCGGATGACCTTTGAAGGGCGGTGATATTGTAAACCCGACGCGCTTGTGGATATGACCCCTCAAGTACTCGCCGCGGCGATGGAGCGGACGCGGGTGGGCGAAACCACGCGGATGGCGGGTAGTTGAGGTAGGTGGCGCAACCTCAGCGAATGTGCCCTTTGGAAAGCCTGCGGAAACCTCGCAGGATAACAAGTAGTCTATCGCCAATGCTGCGCAACGCCGACATGTCGGCGGGCAGACAAGGCCGTCAGGCTTCCTTCTTTTTCACGCTGATATTGCCGTCGCCCTCGATATAGGCCTCTATCACGTCCGCGGGGCTCGCTATGCCCTCCTCGCGAAGTTTGCTCATCAACTCATCCATTGTCACCAGCTCCTGCCGCATGTGGCGGCGGAGGACCTGCCCGTCTTTGATGAGAAGGAGCGGCGCCGGCCGCGCAAGCCGCTCCACGAAAGGCACGTGATACCCGACCCAGTCGATGGCAAGATTCCAGAAAATGATGGTGGCAACGAGCACGATACCTTCCGTGATCGAGCGGTATTCACCCGCCATGCCATTCTGCGCCGCGTCCGCCAGCAGGACGACGAGAAGCACATCGGGGATGCTGAGCCCGCCGGTTTGCCGCTTCAAAATGAACCGCATCAGAGTGAAGATGCCAAGATACATGATGGTGCCCCGCACGATCATTTCCATGACGGAATGCGTCGGGACGAAGATCTCGCTCCACGATACCTGAAACATGTTGCCCTCGCCGAAATGGAAGCGTCCTGATGCCGCGTACCGAAACTCCTATCGACACGAACGGTTTCGGAATTGCGAGGAGGATGGTCAAGATTGGCCTCTAAACGACAGCTCGATCGTCATTATCCTTCCCGGACGATCCGCTCATTGCCCCGTCCGACGCGTGGATTCGGAAAAACCATATGCTCCAATGACATCGCTACTGTGCATGGGGTTGTTTTTCGGCGTTTTGACGTACCGCCCGCCGCAGGCCCGCTTCTGGCCACAGATATCCCGCGCGGCCCGGAGCAGGATCCGCGCCGACAATCATCCACCCGACAGATGCTTTGGAAAAAATGGTCGGAGCGAGAGGATTTGAACCTCCGACCCCTAGTCTCCCAGACTAGTGCGCTAACCGGGCTGCGCCACGCTCCGAATGCCGTTCCATTAGCTAGGATCGCCGCTTTGCGCAAGGCGAGGCGGCGGCATTTTGGTGTATCCGCCCAAGCAGGCCGGAACTGCCCGAAAAGCCCGCAGCCCCGGCCCTAGCCGTCCTTCAGGGCCTGCTCCAGCATCTCCCGGCAGGCGACGAGGTCGCCGAGGACCCGCTCCAGCCGCTCGCGGTCGAGCGCGCTGGGGCCGGCGGGCACGGCGGCGCCGCCTTTGCGGAAGGTGGTGAGGATCTCCTCGTCGTCGACCTCGGTGAAGCGGAAGTCGATGCCTTCCTCTTCATCGCCCTGATAGTCGTCATCGTCGGTGTCGGTGATGCCCTTGATGGGGGCCTCGTCCTCGGGCTCCATCAGGCTCGCGCCGATCGCGTCCTCGATGGCGCCAAAGGAGACCGCGGCCGCGCTGTCGGCGAGGCCCTGCACCGATTTGACGCCGTGCTCTTTCAGGATCCGCTGCACCCCGCGGATGGTATAGCCTTCGCCGTAGAGCAGCCGGCGGATGCCTTTGAGCAGGTCGACGTCGTCGGGGCGATAATAGCGGCGGCCGCCGCTGCGCTTCATCGGCTTGATCTGGGAGAAGCGGGTCTCCCAGAACCGCAGCACGTGCTGCGGAATGTCGAGTTCCTGCGCTACTTCGCTGATGGTTCGGAACGCATCCGGCGCCTTGTCCAAAGGCCAGTCCTTTCCGAAAGGCGGTTACGCCTCTTCTTGAGCCTGGGTGGCGTCACCGTTGGTACGGTGCTGGGCGTTGATCCGCTGCTTCAGGATCGCCGACGGCTTGAACACCATGACGCGGCGCGGCGAGATCGGCACCTCGGTGCCGGTCTTCGGGTTGCGGCCGATGCGCTGGCCCTTCTTGCGCACCATGAAGGAGCCGAACGAGGACAATTTCACCGTCTCGCCCTTCTCCAGGCAGTCGGTGATCTCCTTCAGCACGAGTTCCACGAAGGCAGACGATTCCGTGCGCGACAGGCCCACCTTCTGGTAGACGGCTTCGCACAGATCGACACGCGTTACGGTTTTGCTGGTCTCGCTCATCGCCCTGCCCCACCTCACGGCGAACAATTCTTGTCTGAAATTATGAGCTTACGATACGGCGGTCAACACCGCACATCAATGCACACGTCGCGATAATCGGCGCGGATTCCGGCAAAATTTTATCGGTGTGGCTTACCAGCGCACCAGCGCGGAGCCCCAGGTAAAGCCGCCACCCATGGCCTCCAGCAGGACCATGTCGCCCTTCTTGATGCGGCCGTCCTTGCGCGCCACCGAGAGCGCCAGCGGGATCGAGGCCGCCGAGGTGTTGCCGTGACGGTCCACCGTCAGCACCACCTTTTCCGGCGCGATGTGCAGCTTGTGCGCGGAAGCGTCGATGATTCGCTTGTTGGCCTGGTGCGGCACGAACCAGTCGATGCCGTCGGCATTGAGCCCTGTCGCCGCAAAGGCATCGACGATGACGTCGGTGATCATGCCGACCGCGTGCTTGAAGACCTCGCGGCCCTCCATGCGCAGATGGCCGACGGTCTGGGTCGAGGACGGCCCGCCGTCCACGAACAGCTTTGCCTTGTGGCGGCCGTCGGATCGTAAGTGAGTGGTGACGATGCCGCGATCGGTCGCGGCATTGCCGGGCTGCTCCTGCGCCTCCAGCACCACGGCGCCGGCGCCGTCGCCGAACAGCACACAGGTGCCGCGATCGTTCCAGTCGAGGATGCGCGAGAAGGTCTCCGCGCCGATCACCAGCGCGCGCTTGTAGGCCCCGGTGCGCAGGAAATTGTCGGCGGTGGCGAGCGCGAACACGAAGCCCGAGCACACTGCCTGCAGATCGAAGGCCGCGCCATGATTGATGCCGAGGCCGTGCTGCACGGCGACGGCGGTCGCGGGGAAGGTGTTGTCGGGCGTCGAGGTCGCCAGCACGATCAGCTCGATCGATTGCGCGTCAACGCCGGCATCGCGGAGCGCCGCCTGTGCCGCCTTGATGGCGAGGTGCGAGGTGAACTCGCCCTCGGCCGCGATGTGCCGCTCGCGAATGCCGGTGCGCTGCACGATCCACTCGTCGGAGGTATCGATGCGCGCCGCCAATTGGGCGTTGGTCACCACCTGCTCCGGCAGATAAGAGCCGCAGCCCAGCACGACCGAACGAATCTGAGTCACGAAACATCCTCCGGCGCGGGCTGCACGAATTTGAGTGCACCACCCTCGCGGTTGAGCATCTGATTGATCTTGTTCAGGAGATCGTAGTGAGCCATCTCATAGCCAACATCGATCGCATAGGCAAAGCCTTCGGCGTTGGTTCCGCCGTGGCTCTTGACCACCACCCCGTTCAGTCCCAGCAGCACGCCACCATTGGATTTGTTGGGGTCCATTTTGTCGCGCAGGGCCTGGAAGGCGCTGCGCGCGAAGAGGTAGCCGAGCTTGGACATCCAGCTCCGCTGCATCTCGTGACGAAGCAATTCCGCCATCTGCCGTGCGGTTCCCTCGGCCGCCTTCAGCGCGATGTTGCCGCTGAAGCCTTCGGTGACGATCACGTCGGCGAGCCCCTTGCCAATGCCGTCGCCCTCGACGAAACCGATATAGTCGAGCTCCGGCAGGTTCCGCGCCCGCAGGATCTCGCTGGCCTCGCGGATCTCCTCGTGGCCCTTGATCTCCTCGGCGCCGATGTTGAGCAGCCCGACCGTGGGCCGGGTCTTGTTGAACAGCACGCTCGCCTTGGCCGCGCCCATCACCGCCATCGACACCAGATGGTGGGCATCGCCGCCGAGGGTGGCGCCGAGGTCGAGCACGACGGACTCCCCGCGCAGGGTCGGCCAGATCGCCGAGATCGCCGGCCGGTCGATGCCCGGCAGGGTGCGCAGATGGAAGCGCGCCATCGCCATCAGCGCGCCGGTATTGCCGGCGGAGATCGCGACGTCCGCCTCGCCCTTCTTGACCGCGTCGATCGCGAGCCACATCGAGGAGGTCTTGCGGCCGCGCCGCAGCGCCTGGCTCGGCTTGTCCTTCATGCTGACGGCGACGTCGGTATGGATGATCTTGGAGGCGGCCTTCAGCTTCGGGTGCTGGTCGAGCTCGGGCTCGATCCTGGCGCGGTCGCCGACCAGCAGGAACTCGGTGTCGCGATGCCGGCCAAGCGAGATGGCGGCGCCCGGAATGACCACGGCGGGGCCGACATCGCCCCCCATGGCGTCCAGCGCGATGCGAACCTTGCTTGGCATGTAAGTCCTGGAAACCTGGTCTGGTGCGGTCTTGGGATCAGCGGGGCCGCAAAATGGGTTCGCCACCGGTACGGCGGCCGGCCAAGCGCCACGCCGCACCCGGACCGGGGCGCGACAATAGCGTTTTGTACCCCCGAAACAACCTCTTGCCCCCAGCCTTTTGCATTCGGGGCAATCCGGCCGCCGGGCGCGGATTTCGCGAGAAATCCATTGAAATCAGACAGATAAACAGCTGTCTCAAACCATCGAGGCAAATCGCTCGCGTCCCCTGGCAAGGCAGCCCGCGAGCCAAAATGCCCCTCATTGGCCCTTCTTCTTGTCCTGCAATGCCTTCAGCACGGCGAAGGGATGGTCTTCGGGGTCGGGAGCGGTGACCTCCGCCTCGAACACGGCCCCCTCCTTGCGTGGATAGGGATCGATCGCCAGGAACAGGACGTCGGTGGCGAGCCGGCCGAGGTCGATGATGCCGCCCGTGATCGGCTCGGGCGGGTCGGCAACCTCGGGCGGCGCCTCGTCGTCCTGCCCCTCCTCGATCAGATCGGCCAGGCGGCGCGCCTCGGCCTCGGGGGCGAACATCAGGTCCACCTCCTCCTCGATCTCGCTCTCGATCGGATCCAGCGTGACGACGCAGGTCTGGCCGATCCGGCCACGAACCACGCCCGTGACCTGGACCCGCCCCCCGCTTTTCGGCACGACATCGAAGCTGGCATGGGCGGACAGGATCTCGCGCAAGCCCGCGACCTCCGCCATCGCCTGCCGCTCGGCCACTGAGGCCTCGAGCTCGCGATGCAACCCGCCGTCCGGGATTTGCGCAACGATGACGGGCGCCCGCCAGGGATCGCGCTCGGTATCTGGTCGGCTCATGGCGTGACATCCTGTGACAGCGCCCGGGGAAACTTGAAGGACGCGCGCAGCAGCGCGGCCTCGTCGGTCCGGCCAAGATCGGCCTCGCTGGCCCTCGCATAGGCCGCGAGCCGCTCCGCCTGGTCGAAGCCGGTCCCATTCAAGATATTCTTGCAGATCGCCGCTGCCAGCGCCTCGCCGCCGGCTTCCATCGCCTGGTCGTAGGCCTGGACGCGGCCGTAGAATGCCTCGCCGAAGGCCCGCATCCGCTTCGGCACGGTCTGGTCGCCCACCCCCATCTCGCGCAGATTGTCGTCCATGTCCTCGCAGAAGCGGTCGAACAGCGCCTGCGACAGCTCCGCGGCGCCCTGAACCGCGCGCAGACGGCGCAGCAGCAGCCAGAGATGCAGCAGCAACAGGTCGAAACGCCCGTTAACCGTATCGGGCACACCCAAGACCCGGTAAAACAGGGGTTCTCGCGCCTGCGTCACGATCATGCCATAGATGGCCTCAATGGTGCCGGGCGGGGTTCGCCGGGGTTTCCTGAAGTGATTGAACGGCCAAAGCATTGTGGTTTCCGCAAGCGGGCGCGCGCGAGTTGCATTCAGACGCCCAGCCCGGTACTTCAGCGCCTCGCGCGACGCAAGGGGACGGAATCAGTTCCGCTATGACGACAACGAACCAGATCAGCCTGCGCGCGGATATGCGGCGCGGCCTTCATGCCTGTTGGCGCGGCCTGCGCATGCTCGCGGCCACCGCCGTGATCGGCGTGGCCCTTGCAGCTTGCACCGGCGAGCAGTTCCAGAAAGGCTACATCCTGCCGCCCGGCGCGCTCGAGCAGATTCCGATCGGCGCGAGCCAGGATCAGGTGCTGATCGTGATGGGCACGCCTTCGACGGTCGCGACCCTCGACGGTGAAGTGTTCTACTACATCTCGCAGCGCTCGGAGCGCCCGGTCGCCTTCATGAACCAGAAGGTGGTCGATCAGCGTGTCATCGCAGTCTATTTCGACAAGACCCGGCGCGTGCGCCGGCTTGCGAATTACGGTCTCCAGGACGGCAAGATCTTCGACTTCATCAGCCGCACCACGCCGACGTCGGGTCAGGAGATGAGCTACCTTACCCCGCTGTTCAAGCTGCTCAGCTTCAACTGAGGCCGTCGAAGGATTCGATCGAAGCGGCTTGTCGCTTCGCGTCGAAAATGCGCGTCGAACGAGTCGCCTGAAGCCGCTTAATTCCATCGCAAGGTATATGGGCTTACGCCTGCGTCGTCGTGCCGCTCTCTGCGCGGCACTTGTCGTCGCGCGCGACTTGCGGTCGCACGTGCCGTTCCCTACGGTTCCCGCAAAGCAAAAAGCAGGAGTGGATTCGTGCATAAGCCTTTGTTGTCCCGCCGTCGTGTGCTCGCCGGTGCTGCCGGCCTTTCGGCCGCAGCGATTCTACCGCGATCGAGCCTTGCCGACTGGAAGCCCACTGAAAACGTTCGTCTCATCGTGCCGGCCGCGGCCGGCGGCTCGACGGACGTGATGGGCCGCCTCCTGGCCGCGCATCTGCAAACCGCCTGGGGTCAGTCGACTGTGGTGGAAAACCGCTCCGGCGGCGGCGGCACGATCGGCACCGCCGAGGCCGTGCGCGCCAAGCCGGATGGTCACACCATCCTGGTCGGCAACCCCGGCCCGAACGCGATCGCCTACAGCATCTTCAAGAACCTCAGCTACAAGCCGGACCAGCTTCAGCCGGTCTCGAACATGATCCGGATTCCGAACATCGTCTCGGCGCATCCGAAGACCGGCATCAAAACGATTCCCGAGCTGATCGCGTATCTGAAGGCCAATCCGGACAAGCTCAGCTACGCCTCCTCCGGCGTCGGCCAGAGCCCCCACCTCACCGGCGCCTGGTTTCTCCAGCTCACCGGCCTGAAGATGACGCACATCCCGTTCCGCGGCGCCGGCCCCGCGCTCCAGGCCGCCCTTGCCGGCGACATCCAGATCCTGTTCGACAATCTCTATCCGACCCTGCCTCAGGTGCAGAGCGGCACGCTCAACGGTCTCTGCGTCACCACGCCCGAGCGCAGCGACCTCGCCAAAGACCTGCCGACCATGCGCGAGAGCGCGCCGGAGCTGGCGAATTTCGACGTGTCCTCCTGGTTCGCGGTCTTCCTGCCGAAGGGCGCTTCGCCCGAGGTGCTGGGCGCGCTCAATCTCCAGGTCAAGGCGATGCTGGAGCGCGAGGACGTCAAGAAGCAGATCGCCGCCATGGGCGCCCGCGCCGACTACGGCACGCCCGAGCAGTTCGCCGCCTTCGTGGACGCCGAGACGAAGAAGTTCGCCGGCATCATCCAGAAGGAAGGCCTGCAGATGGACGTGCAGTAGGTCTCTCTCACGTCATTGCGAGAGAAGCGAAGCAATCCAGGCTGTCTCTGCGGAACGATGCTGGATTGCTTCGTCGCAAGAGCTCCTCGCAATGACGTCGGGAGAGCGTCGGATCGCCAAATCAAAAACCCCGCGGCTCACGCCGCGGGGTTTTCTCTTGTCGCGTCAGCGCCGCTCAGTGCGCCAGGATCGCCAGCAGCAGCAGGGCCACGATATTGGTGATCTTGATCATCGGGTTCACCGCAGGTCCCGCCGTGTCCTTGTAGGGATCGCCGACGGTATCGCCGGTCACCGCGGACTTATGGGCATCAGAGCCCTTGCCGCCGAAATGACCGTCCTCGATGTACTTCTTGGCGTTGTCCCAGGCGCCGCCGCCCGAGGTCATGGAGATCGCGACGAACAGGCCCGTCACGATGACGCCGAGCAGCATGGCGCCGACGGCCGAGAATGCCGCCGACTTGCCGGCCGCGCCGCCGCCCGCGATCGCATAGATCAGGAAGTAGACGACGATCGGCGACAGCACCGGCAGCAGCGAGGGGATGATCATCTCCTTGATTGCCGCGCGCGTGAGCAAGTCGACCGCCTTGCCGTAATCAGGCTTGTCGGTGCCCTGCATGATGCCCGGCTTCTCGCGGAATTGGCGACGGACCTCCTCGACGATCGCACCGGCCGCACGGCCGACCGCGGTCATGCCCATCGCGCCGAACAGGTACGGCAACAGACCGCCGAACAGCAGGCCCACCACGACGTAGGGATTGTTCAGTGAGAAGTCCGGATTGACGCCGGCGAAGTAGGGATGCTGCGCGGAGCGGGCCACGAAGAACTTGAGGTCCTCGTTGTAGGCCGCGAACAGCACCAGGGCGCCGAGACCAGCGGAGCCGATCGCGTAGCCTTTGGTGACCGCCTTGGTGGTGTTGCCGACCGCGTCGAGCGCGTCGGTCGACTTGCGCACCTCCTTCGGCAGTCCCGCCATTTCGGCAATGCCGCCGGCATTGTCGGTGACGGGGCCGAAGGCGTCGAGGGCGACGATCATGCCGGCCAGCGCCAGCATGGTGGCGGTCGCGATCGCGATGCCGAACAGCCCGGCGAGGCTGTAGGTGACCAGGATGCCGGCGATGATGACGATCGCAGGCAACGCGGTCGCTTCCATCGAGATGGCGAGGCCCTGGATCACGTTGGTGCCGTGGCCGGTGACCGAGGACTGGGCGATCGACTTCACCGGACGATAGTCGGTCCCGGTGTAGTATTCGGTGATCCAGATGATCAGGGCGGTGACGACGAGACCGACCACGCCGCACTCGAACAGCGCCAGGCCGGTGTAGTTGACGCCCTCGAGCTTGCCGAAGCCGATCAGGTAGTAGATCACCAGGGCGATGCCGATCAGCGACAGGATGCCCGTTGCGATCAGGCCCTTGTAGAGCGCGCCCATGATCGACTGGCTCGGCCCGAGCTTGACGAAGAAGGTGCCGATGATCGAGGTGATGATGCAGATGCCGCCGATCGCGAGCGGCAGCGTCATCATGTTGGCGAGGATCGGCGTCTTGGCGAAGAAGATCGCCGCCAGGACCATGGTGGCGACCGCGGTCACCGCATAGGTCTCGAACAGGTCGGCGGCCATGCCGGCGCAGTCGCCGACGTTGTCGCCGACGTTGTCGGCGATGGTCGCAGGGTTGCGCGGGTCATCCTCGGGAATGCCGGCCTCGACCTTGCCGACGAGGTCGCCGCCGACGTCCGCACCCTTGGTGAAGATGCCGCCGCCGAGACGGGCGAAGATCGAGATCAGCGAGGCGCCGAAGCCGAGCGCCACCAGGGCGTCGACGACGACGCGGCTATCCGGCGCGAGCTTCAGCGAATGGACCAGGAAGCCGAAATAGAGCGTCACGCCGAGCAGCGCCAGACCCGCCACCAGAAGGCCGGTGATGGCGCCCGCCTTGAAGGCGAGCTCCAGGCCGCCGGCCAGCGACGTCGTCGCGGCCTGGGCGGTGCGCACATTGGCGCGGACCGAGACGTTCATGCCGATGAAGCCCGCAGCGCCGGACAGGATCGCGCCGATGGCGAAACCGATCGCGACATAGAGCCCGAGGAAATAGGCAAGCAGCACGAAGATGACGATGCCGACGATACCGATCGTGGTGTATTGCCGCCGGAGATAGGCTTGTGCGCCTTCGCGCACCGCCCCTGCGATCTCCTGCATGCGCGGCGACCCCGCATCCGCGCCCAAGACCGAAGACGTCGCCCAAATCGCGTAGGCGACGGAAAGCGCTCCGCAGAGCACTATCAACCATAATGCTGTCATGTGATGTTTGCCTCAGATCCTTGATGTACCCCCGGCGCCTTTTGTTGTCCGTCATGCGGTGCAGCGCCTTGATTTTGAACAAAGCCGCCCCCTTGCCCTTAAGGGACGGCTCCAGTCGGCCGCGAGCTTGCCAAAATCACATTGAGGGTGCAACGCCGGATCAGCCCGAAAAGGCCGATCTTGGCAGGTATTTAGGACCAAGCGCTGAGAACTCAGATGCCGGTTTGGAGCAATTCCTAGAAGTGGCTGTAGGACAGCCGCGTCAAAAGCAGATCCTGGCCCTGCCCGTCCAGGAAGCGCAGCGGCTTCTGCCCCTCCGTGATGGTACCGATTGCAGTCACGGCAACGCCGAGGGACTGCCCCGCGGCAATCAGCGTCTCGCATTGTGCCGGCGGAACGGTGCAGAGCACCTCGTAGTCGTCGCCCCCGGCAAGCAGCGTCTCGACAGACGCGACGTTGCGGGCGCGAAGGCCGGCTGCCGCGGCCGAGAGTGGCAGGCTCGTCACGTCGACCGAAGCCGCGACCCCGGAGGCGGCACAGAGCTTGGTCAGATCGCCGGCGAGGCCGTCGGAGACGTCCATCGCCGCGGTGGCATGATCGCGCAGGGCCGGCGCCAGCACGTTGCGTGGCTGCGGCACCCGATAGCGCGAGACCAGAAAATCCCGTGCCGCGGGATCGGAGGTCAGCGCGCTGGCGGCAGCCCCGCCTTTGAGCACGTCGAGGCCGAGCGCGGCATCGCCGATCGTGCCCGTGACCAGGACGCGGTCGCCCGGCCTTGCGCCGGTGCGGCCGATCATCCGCCCCTGAGGCACACGGCCGAAGGCGGTGATCGAGATCATCTGCGGGCCCGGCGTCGACACCGTGTCGCCACCGAGCAGAGGACAAGCGAAGGTCTTCGCATCCTCGCCCAGCGCGTCCGCAAAGGGACGCAGCCAGGCATCCTCCTTGCTGCGCAGCGCCAGCGTCAGCACGAAGCCTGCCGGCGTCGCTCCTTTCGCCGCGAGATCGGACAGGTTCACCCGCAGCGCCTTGCGCGCGATGTTGTCAGGCGGATCGCCGGCAAGATAATGCACGCCCTCCACCACCGCGTCGGTGGTGACGACGATGTCCTCGCCGGACGAGGACAGCACCGCCGCGTCGTCGACCAACCCGAACGCGCCGGGATCGGTCGCCAGCGGTTTGAAATAGCGCGCGATGAGGGAGTCTTCGCCGGAGGGATTTTGTGTGGTTTCCATCGGCGTCAGCCCCATCCACCGCTGTCATCGCCCGGCTTGACCGGGCGATCCAGTATTCGAGAGACAGTCGTGTTAGCCCGATAGGCCGCGGCGTACTGGATCACCCGCCTTCGCGGGTGATGACGACGGAGAATGGGGCAGTCGTCTCGCATCACTTCACCGCCCTCGCGGGAAACTACCCCCGCCCGAACTCGTCGCCGCGAAACTGCCGGCCGATCTGGTCGAGCACGGCGTTGACCATGCCGGTCTCCTCGCGGTCGACGAAAGCATTGGCGACGTCGACATATTCGGAGACCACCACCCGGCCCGGCACGTCCTTGCGATGCTGGAGCTCATAGGCTCCTGCCCGCAGCACTGCCCGCAGGATCGCCTCGATCCGCTTGAGCGGCCAGCCCTTCGACAGCGCCTCGTCGATCAGAGGATCGAGCTTCTTCTGGTCGCGGACGACGCCGGAGACGACGTCGCGGAAAAAGGCGGCTTCCGCCGGCAGATACGTTTCGCCCTCGACCTCGTTGCCGAGCCAATGGCTTTCGAATTCGGCAAAGATGTCGTTGATGCCCGCACCGGCGATGTCCATCTGGTACAGTGCCTGCACGGCTGCGAGCCGTGCCGCACCGCGCCGGTTCGCCTTCTTCTCGACAACGCCGGTCGGCTTCTTGGTGTTATCGGCCATGGCTTCAGGCCCGCGCCAGGCGGCGTTTAATGCGCAGCATCGCAAGCGCGGCGCGCGCGGCATCGCCGCCCTTGTTGAGCTCGCTGGCACGCGCCCGCGCCCAGGCCTGCGCCTCGGTGTTGACGGTGAGGATGCCGTTGCCGAGCGGCAGCTTCCGCGCCACGGCGAGGTCCATCAGCGCGCGCGAGGATTCCTGCGAGACGATCTCGAAATGAATGGTGTCGCCGCGGATCACGCAGCCGAGCGCGATCACCGCATCATAGGGCCTGCCGTTCGCCGCCGCGGCATCGACCGCGATGGCGACTGCCGCGGGGATCTCCAGCGCACCGGGAACCGTAATGACGTCGTGGGTCAGGCCGGCCGCCTTCAGCTCGGCCACCGCGCCGTCCAGCAGCGCATCCTGGAGATCGTCATAGAACCGCGCCTCGACAATCAGCGCGCGCGCGCCGGAAATGTCGGTCTGGTCCTTCAGGGGTGCGCGCCGCGCGTCTGCCATCGTTCAATCCGTTTCGAAAGGGGTCGGCGCTATGTAGTCGCCGGAAGCAGGTAAGCCAAGTTCTAAGAGACCGTCATTTCCGTCAGCCGCGCCGCGTAGCGGGCCATCAGGTCGACCTCGATATTAACCTCATCCCCGGCCTTCCAGCTGCCGATCGTCGTGACATCGAGCGTGTGCGGAATGATCAGCACCGAAAAGGTCACGTCTGCAACCGTATTGATCGTCAGCGAGACGCCGTCGAGCGTGATCGAGCCCTTGGTGGCGATGAACCGGGCCAGCTCCCGCGTCGTCGAGAGCACGAAACGCGCCATATCCGGCAAGTCCTCGCGGCTGACGATGGTTGCAATGCCATCGGCGTGGCCGGCGACGATATGGCCGCCGAGCTCATCGCCGATCTTCAGCGCGCGCTCGAGGTTGAGCCTGGTGCCGACCTTCCAGTGCTTGGCCGTCGTCAGCGCCAGCGTCTCGGCCGCGGTGTCAACGTCGAACCAGGTCCTTTGCTTGGAGTCCCTGCCATCCGCAACGCCCGAGGCAACCACGGTCAGGCACACACCGTTGCAGGCGATCGAGGCGCCGTCCGCAATCGTGCTCTGATCGTAGCGGCAGGCGATCCGCAGCCGGTGCAGCTGCCCCGGCGCCGTTGGCGTGAAGCTGACGATCTCGCCGATATCGGTGACAATGCCGGTGAACATTACGCGCGCTCGTAGATGGTGAGGTTATCCTTGCCGCAGGTCTCGCTAGCATGAACCTTGTAGGCCGGCGACTGCGTGATTTTCGACAGGGGCAATGCATCGAGCGCATCGACGCCGCCTTCGCCGACCGCTTCCGCTCCGCGGAACAGCCAGACCTCGTCGACGAGATCGGCCGCGACGAACGATGCCGCAACGCGGCTGCCGCCCTCGACCATCAGCCGTGTGATGCCCTTGTCCGCCAGCGCATGCAGCACGGCCGAAAGATCGAGCCCGGATGCACTCCCCGGAGGCATGCGCATGATTTGCGCACCGGCCGCGCCAAGGCGCGTCGCGGCGGCCGCTTCCGCAAGCTCGGACGCGATCACCCAAAGCGGCGTCTCGCGCGCGGACCGAACCAGCTGGCTCGATGCGGGAATGCGCAGGCTCCGGTCGAGCACCACACGCACCGGCGAGCGCGCCGCCATGCCCGGCAGGCGGCAGTTGAGCTGCGGATCATCCGCCAGCACCGTGCCGATGCCGACCAGGATGGCATCGCTTTGCGCGCGGAGCAGATGCACGCGGTTGCGTGCCGCCTCCCCCGTGATCGCAAGCGGCTTGCCGCCGGCCGCACCGATCTTGCCGTCAGGCGAGACCGCGAGCTTCAGGATCACATGAGGACGCTGGTCCCGGATGCGGCGGAAATGGCCGGCATGGTCGAACGCGGCCTCCGCCGCGCACAGACCGACGTCCACATTGATGCCGGCGGCGCGCAGGCGCGCATGGCCCTGGCCCGCAACTTCCGGATTGGGGTCCTCGATCGCCGCCACCACGCGCTTGATGCCGGCGGCGATCACAGCATCGGCGCAAGGCGGCGACTTGCCGAAATGAGAGCACGGCTCCAGCGTGACGTAGAGCGTGGCACCCCGCGCTGCTTCGCCCGCCCGCCGCAACGCCTCGGGCTCACCGTGCGGACGTCCGCCTGCTTGCGTCCAGCCGCGGCCGACGATGACGCCGTCCTTGACGATGACGGCGCCCACGGCCGGATTGGGCCAGGTCCGGCCCTGCCCGCGCCGACCGAGCGCAAGCGCCAGCTCCATGAAACGGCGATCAGCATCCTTGGCCTCGCGGGCCTTCTGCGCGAACTGGTCTTCCAGGATGCGGAAGATCATTTGCGGATCGCGGCGAGCCGCGCTTCCTCCTCGCCGGAGAGCTCGCCGAGCACGTCGGCGAAATCCTTGGCCTCGCGGAAATTGCGGTAGACCGAGGCAAAGCGCACATAGGCGACGTCGTCGAGCGTGCGCAGATGCTCCATCACGGTCTCGCCGATCACCTCTGAGGAGATCTCGGCCTCGCCTCCGGTCTCGAGCTCGCGCACGATGGTGGAGACCATCTTCTCGACGCGCTCCGGCTCGACCTGCCGCTTGCGAAGTGAGATCTGCACCGAGCGCATCAGCTTGTCGCGATCGAACGGCACGCGGCGGCCGTTGCGTTTGATCACCGTGAGCTCGCGCAGCTGTACGCGCTCGAAGGTGGTGAAGCGGAAATTGCAGGCGACGCACACGCGCCGCCTGCGGATCACGGACGAGTCCTCGGTCGGACGCGAGTCCTTCACCTGCGTATCGAGACTGTTGCAGTTCGGGCAGCGCATCCGTGTGACCTTTATTTTCGCATGATCTCTTCGGAAAACCGGTACCCACTTTTCCGGATCATGCGGCGCCTTACTGGTAGATCGGGAACCGGTTGGTGAGCGCCTTGACCCGTTCCTTGATCGCAGCCTCCACCAGCGGCGCCTTGCCGTCGGAGGATTGCGCGATCGCATTGAGGACCTCGGCGATCATGCCGCCGACCTGCTGGAATTCGGCCACGCCGAAGCCGCGGCTGGTCGCAGCCGGCGTGCCGAGCCGAATGCCCGAGGTCACAAAGGGCGATTCCGGGTCGAACGGAATGCCGTTCTTGTTGCAGGTGATGGCGGCGCGAACCAGCGCCTTCTCCGAGACGTTGCCCTTCAGGCCCTTCGGCCGGAGATCGACCAGCATCAGATGATTGTCGGTGCCGCCGGAGACGATATCGAGACCATGGCCCTTCAACGTCTCGGCCAAGGCCTTGGCGTTCTCGACGATGTTCTTGGCGTAGACCTTGAAATCCGGACGCAGCGCCTCGCCGAAGGCGACCGCCTTGGCTGCAATCACGTGCATCAAAGGACCGCCCTGCAGGCCCGGGAAGATCGCCGAGTTGAGCTTCTTGGTCAGCGTCTCGTCATTCCACAGCATCAGGCCGCCGCGCGGACCACGCAGCGACTTGTGCGTCGTGGTGGTGGTGACGTGCGCATACGGCACCGGGGAAGCATGCACGCCGCCGGCGACGAGCCCAGCGAAATGCGCCATGTCGACCAGCAGGTAAGCGCCGACGCTGTCGGCGATCTCGCGGAAACGCTTGAAGTCCCAGGCGCGCGAATAGGCCGAGCCGCCGGCGATGATCAGCTTCGGCTTGACCTCTTCGGCCTGCTTGGCCACCGCATCCATGTCGATGATCTGGTCCTCGCGGCGCACGGTGTAGTGCGCGGCCTTGAACCACTTGCCGCTCATGTTCACGGGCGAGCCATGGGTGAGATGGCCGCCGGCGGCGAGATCCAGGCCCATGAAGGTATCGCCGGGCTGCAGCAGCGCCAGGAACACCGCCTGGTTCATCTGGCTGCCGGAGTTCGGCTGCACGTTCGCAAAGCTGGCGCCGAACAGCTTCTTGGCACGATCGATCGCAAGGTTCTCGGCGACGTCGACCCACTCACAACCGCCGTAATAGCGCGCGCCCGGATAACCTTCCGCGTATTTGTTGGTCATGACCGAACCCTGCGCTTCCAGCACGGCCCGGCTGACGATGTTCTCGGAGGCGATCAACTCGACCTCGTGGCGCTGCCGACCGAGCTCACCCTTGATGGCGGCAGCGATTTCCGGATCGGCCTGCTCGAGCGAGGCGGTGAAAAACGAATCGGGCGCGGAGGCGGACTTGGGTGCGGTCATCTCGCGAATATCTCCACCGCCGCAGCCTTTTGGCGGGCTACGGGCGGGTCTGGTGTGGCGGTCGGAAGCACGCGCGATCTACCACATCGGCCGACCGCGGCCAAGCATTTGCGGGTCGGGCCTGATATTTATGCAAGATATGGTGGGATTGGAGGTTTTCAGCCCGGGAGCGGTCTTGCGAGATCCGCTCCCCGTCAATATCCGGGTGGGGCCGCTTTGGGCCTTATTTCTTGCCAGCTGCCGCCGGGGCAGCCGGCGTCGTTTTACAGCCCGGTATACCCCGCCTTCACGGGGTCGACGCTGCCGTCGAGCTGGCGCAGATAGGTCAGGCCGCAGACCGTCAACCTATGGGTGTCGGTCTCGCCGGCTTCCATCAGGATGTTGAGGTAGTTCGTGACCTTTTCACGCGCCTCGGCGCTGGCCGCCGCGGTGCGGTTGGCGAGCAGGTCGTAGGTCTGCATGATGCGGTCGATGGCAGCTTCCATGGCATCCTCTGGTTGGTCGGGATCTTGGGGGTTTTGATCAGGCAACCGCTCTGGCCTCGGTCTGCGCCTGGAACCGGGCGATCGCCCTGTTGGCCAGCCTGATCTTGTTGAATTCGCCCTGCTGGAGCAGCTTGACGATCAGGTGAAGCAGGCGGTCGTCGGTGACGAGAGTGTCCGGGATTGCGCCGGAGCGGCGAAGGTAGTTCGCGGCGATGGCGTAGGCCTCGCTGACGAGTTCCACGTTCATCACCCGAAGCCCGCGCTCGACCAGCATCGCCGTTTCTCCGATCCGAAGAAGATAAGCGCCGAGCCCGGAACTGGTTCCTGGCTGCCGGGGGGATTTTTTCGCAGGTGCAAAAAAATATCAACGCACCGGTCCGGGGCAACTCCGGACCAGCGCGCTTGGGGAAGTCAGGCACGTTCGGGAGGGCTGCCGGTCTTGTTGCGGGCCGGCTTCGCCCAGATCCCTTTAGAACTCAGAGGCGATAGAGGATCTGGTCGGTCCAGAACCGCTCCAGGCGGTGCAGCGACTTGTTGAGGGTCGCAAACTCGTCGCCGGAGATGCCGCCGACCTGCTCCACCGTCTTGACGTGCTTCTGGTAGAGCGCATCGACGATGCGGCGGACTTCCTGGCCCTGCGGGGTCAGGCGGATGCGCACCGAGCGGCGATCGACGCGCGAGCGCTGATGATCGAGGAAGCCGAGCTCGACGAGCTTCTTCAGATTGTAGGAGACGTTGGAGCCGAGATAGTAACCGCGCGTGCGCAATTCGCCCGCGGTCAGCTCCTTGTCGCCGATGTTGTAGAGCAAGAGCGCCTGGACCGAGTTGATGTCCGCGCGGCCGCGGCGATCGAATTCGTCCTTGATCACGTCGAGGAGCCGGCGATGCAGCCGCTCCACCAGAGTCAAAGCTTCCAGATAGAGCGACTGCACCGAACCCTGCTGGCCGGAGACGCGCTCTGCGGTATCTGCCGCAGTTGCGACGGCTTTCATCATGACACTTCCCCTGTTGTCGTTTTTATCGACACTTATTCGACGAAACTTGTGTCCCGTCTGATAGGTGCAACTTAAGAGGGGCGTTTGAAGATCGGCTTAAATAAGAGAATAAAGAGATCATGAATTTAAGACAGTGAATTGCGCATTAAGCCTGTGCCACAAGTACTTTTTGAAAGCCTCTGTTGACCTTCGCAAGGTCCTGTTCACCCTCCGTCCGCCGCTGTTGTCGCATTCCAGAACAGCCCCGCCCCGTTTCGAAACGCACGCGTAAGAGCTGTGGCGGAACCGGCTGGTCAATGAAAACTTACCGCGAATTTTAGGCAACCAGCGGTCAACCAAACGCAACATTCTCTTGTCCCGGACAAGCGCAGCAAGCGGCGCGCAGACCCGGGATCCCAGAAGCCAAAAGCGAGATATCGGAAAGATGGGCCCCGGCTCTGCAACGCATCACGCCGCAAACTTCGGCGTGCTGCATTGCGTCCGGGGCACGAGAGCGTGAGCGTGAATCTCTGCGCGCTACGGCGGCCGCTCGCGCGCGGCCATCCAGGCGAGCGCAAGATAAGCGGCAAGCATGAAGACCTCGATGCCGACCACGACGAGGCTGCCGCCGTAGATTCCCGGGAACATCAGCTCGATCACGGCCATCGACACCACGGTCGTCAGCCACACCACCGCGCCCCAGGGCGTCGCCAGCCAGAGGCCGACGGCGGCGACGAGCTCGATCACCGCGAAGTAGACCGTCGCGGCCTGCCAGGCCATCGACTGGTTCTCGAACGCCTCGTCCTCGCCGCCGACGAAGCCCGTGACCTGCGCCCAGTGATAGAGGCCTTTCAGGATCGAGAGCAGCGCCATCACCCGCAGGAACAGCACCAGCCGTCGGGTCCAGACATTGTCGTCGGACTCCGAGCGCTCCGAGGAGATCGCCGCCACTGAGAGCGCGCTCTCTCGGGCAGTGTCACGGGCAGCGTCCCTGGCATTGGCGCCGCCTTGGGCCGCATCGCGGGTGGAGATCTCGGACATGGCCCCTTCTGGCTGCTTCGGCCCGCAAAATCAATCGGCTGCCCAAGTCAGGTTCAGATCTGCCTTGCGGCAGGTCAAGCCGCGGTGACGGGAACCATGCGAGCTGGTATAAGAATAATTCCAGCCGGAGGAAGAGTGATGGCGATCAAATACGGACGTCCGATCGAATTGCGCGACGTTTCGCGCCGGGACAGCACGGCAGTGCCGCATGCCCTCGATCTGACCGTCCGTCCGCGCCGCAACCGCAAGGCCGAGTGGGCCCGGCGCATGGTGCGCGAGAACGTCCTCACCACCGACGACCTGATCTGGCCGCTGTTCCTGATCGACGGCACCAACAAGCGCGAGCAGGTCGCCTCGATGCCCGGCGTCGACCGCCTCAGCGTCGACCAGGCCGTGCGCGAGGCCGAGCGCGCGATGAAGCTGACCATCCCCTGCATCGCGCTGTTTCCCTACACCGATCCGTCCCTGCGCGACGAGGAAGGCTCGGAAGCCACCAACCCGAACAACCTGGTCTGCCAGGCCGTGCGCGCGATCAAGAAGGAGTTTCCGGAGATCGGTATCCTCTGCGACGTCGCGCTCGATCCCTTCACCAGCCACGGCCACGACGGCCTGATCTCCGACGGCAAGATCCTGAATGACGAGACGGTCGCCGTGCTGGTGCGTCAGGCCTTGGTGCAGGCCGAAGCCGGCTGCGACATCATCGCGCCCTCCGACATGATGGACGGCCGCGTCGCCGCGATCCGCGAGGGGCTGGACCGCGCCGGCCTGCTCGACGTGCAGATCATGGCCTATGCCGCGAAATACGCCTCCGCCTTCTATGGCCCGTTCCGCGACGCCATCGGCTCGGCCAAGACGCTCACCGGCGACAAGCGCACCTATCAGATGGATAGCGCCAACACCGATGAAGCGCTGCGCGAGGTCGAGCTCGACATCGCCGAGGGCGCCGACATGGTGATGGTGAAGCCCGGCATGCCCTATCTCGACGTGGTCCGCCGCGTGAAGGACACGTTTGCGATGCCGACCTTCGCCTATCAGGTCTCCGGCGAATACGCGATGATCGCCGCAGCCGCGAACAACGGCTGGCTCGACGGCGACCGTGCCATGATGGAAAGCCTGCTCGCCTTCAAGCGCGCCGGCGCCGACGGTGTGCTGAGCTATTTTGCGCCGAAGGCTGCGGAGAAGCTGCGGGGCCAGACGTAAGCTGT